>JACNMN010000002.1 GCA_020622165.1 Boseongicola sp. H5 | reverse complement strand
TGTTCGGTGGTACGAAGATCGCCTGAAGCAGGTCGCTAAAGAAGATGCGCGTGTCCGCTTGTTGCGCACGATCCCTGGCGTTGGGACGGTAACGGCTTCCGCGATCATTGCTAGTATCGGCGACGGGATCGTCCCTCACCGGACGAGGTTTGTAGATGACGCCGAATAAGTCTGCTGCGACTGGCAAGCGCGAGACGAAGCGGGGCGCTCTACGTCCATTCCGACACATGCGTGCAGCGGCTCAACTGAACCGGGCCAACAACGACTGCGAAGAGAAGCGTGACCCGGATGAGAGACAGTGATCCCAGAGTGCAGAAACAAACGATGAAATGAACTTGACCCAAACGCCCGATTAGAGAAGCTGCCTTTCGAATTTTTCCGTCAAATGTCTGCTTGAGACTGGTCGAAAATGTAGGTGCCACGCGACTAATTCGCTTCGCAGCGCTCCACTGCTTTTTCCCCCGACGTTGCCGAGAAGAACGATCCGTCCGGCGAGAATGCAAAGCTATTACTTACGATGCACCCGTTTGGGTTCCTGTCCAACAGAAGGAATCCGGCGTTTACGACAGGCGGTATTGGCGAAAGCATCCTGTCGATCTCGTGAGTCCCGGCACTGATTAACTCTACTTGCTTCAACAGAAACCGTCGAAGTAGCAGCGCTTGATCAACTGGCCCCAGCAAAAAATACTCTTCGGCAAGTCTAACACTACAAAGGTGCCGTACAGTACCGTCTTCAGAAGTCCATTCAGTGAGAACAACGTACAAATCTGACCCCGGTGAGAACCAACCCGTCTGTGCCGAAGACACGCCCCAATCACGTGCGTGATTATCTGCTACATCACGCCTCTGAAGACCTCCGCTATCAAAAGCCGAATTTGTTTCGACGTAAATGCGGCAACGCTCAAAAAGATGCTCAAAGTCTTGGACCAAACTCTGTGCTTGAATAGGATTACTCCAAATCCAAAACGCCGACACCAACGCGGCAACATATCCGGTGCTGAAACTCTGTGAACCCATCCGACAACCCTGGAACCTAAAAAGCCGACATTGGCTGCATCGCGAAGTGAGGTCAACATGGGCTCAAAGCCGACCTCGGATTCGGCCCCCAAGCCCCACACAGCCGCCTGCCGGACGATACCGCCATCGGACATGCGGAGCAGGCGCGCCCATCCGCCGCGTTTCACGCCGGGGCCGTTCCGTCCGAGCGCCGGGGAGCGGCCCGTCTCCCCTGATCGGCCGCGCCGGGGGGCGCGGCCCCGCGTTCATCCGGCGATCAGCCGCAGGGTCACGATCTCATAGGGCCGCAGGGTCAGTTCCACCCGGCCACCGGCCAGCGGGAGCGGCTCGCACTCCTCCTCCAGCAGGCCGCAGCGCTCGACCGCGCCGATCGTGGCGTCCAGGTCCAGCACCACCGGCCCGCGCCGGCAATGGCCCTCGTAGAGCCGCAGGATCACGCCGCGCCCGTCCTCTGCCGGTTTCAGCGTCTCCAGAACCACATTGGGCGCCGCGCTGCTGACCGGCATCCGCGCGGTACTGCCGCCCGGCAGCGGCAGAACCCGCAGCGGATGGTTCAGCGCATAGGCCTCCGCCGGGACATGGTCGCGCCAGTCGCCCGGATGCGGCAGCAGCGCGTAGGTGAAGCGGTGATGCCCCTGATCCGATCCGCTGTCGGGCATGGTGGCCGATTTGATCAGCGACAGGCGCAGCACGTCGTCCTGCACGTCATAGCCGTATTTCCCGTCATTCAGCAGGGCCACGCCGTATCCCGCCTCGCCGAGATCGGCCCATTTCTGCGCCGGTACCTCGAACCGCGCCGCGTCCCAGGAGGTGTTGCGGTGGGTGGGCCGCTCGATCTGGCCCCACTGGATGTCATAGGTCGCCTGCGCCGCACGGATCGCCACCGGAAACGCGGCTTTCAGAAGGAAATGGGTCTCGTTCCAGTCCACATCCGTCTCGAAATCGATCCGGCGGCTGTCATGGCGCAACACGATGCGCTGGCGGATCACGCTTTGCCGCCAGCGCCGTTCCAGCGCGATGACCGCGCGCAGCGGGCCGGTCTCGACGATCTCCAGCCGGGTCAGGTCCGCCACCACCTCGCCACGTTCCTCGAAGAAGATGTCGATATCCCAGGCGTCCCATGAAATCGGCCGGTCCTCGAAGGCCTGAAGCTGATTGCCCCGCGCGCCCTCGCGCAGGACCTCGCGGTCGGCCTGCCGGTCGCGGATGCCGTGCAGCATCCCGTCCGGGCCGATCCTGAGGCGGAGAAAGCGGTTTTCCATGGTGAACCAGCCGCCCGCCTCCGACACGGTGAGCCCCGTCTCCTCCACGCGCGCGGCCGGGCCGGGCCGCACCGGGGTCAGCCGATAGCCCCCCGCCGCCGGCAGCGAGACGAGCAGCCCGTCCGCCACCCGCTGGCAGGGCAGGGGCGTGCCCGTCGCCGCATCCACCGCGCCTTCCATACCGTCCAGAACGATCTGGCGCGGCGCGGGCAAGGGCGCGCCATCGACCAGCAGATACCCCGCCCCGGTCCCGGTTTCTTCCGCGCCCGGGCCAAGCCGGCGGGCGGCCTGCCGCAGCGCCGCGCCCGCCAGGTCGCGGATCCTTGCGTGATCCTTGCGGGCATCGACGAACACCTCCGGGATCGACGTGCCGGTCAGGATGTCGTGGAACTGGTTCAGCAGCAAAAGCCGCCACGCTTCGGACAGGTCGGGGGCGTCGTGGCCCGCCAGCACCGCCAGCGCGGCCAGAAACTCCGCATCGTGAAGCAGCGCCTCCGCCTGTCGGTTGGCGCGCTTGATCCACCCCTGGGAGGTCAGCACACCCCGGTGCCCCTCCAGATAGAACTCCCCCCGCCAGACCGGCAACCGGCCCGGCAGCGCCTCGATCGTCTCGAAATAGCCCTTCACGGTGCCGGGGGTCAGCCGCGGCGCGCCGGGGATCGCGCGATAGGCCCGCGCCTTGCGGATCAGCCCGTCGGTCGGCCCGCCGCCGCCATCGCCGTAGCCATAGCAGATCATCAGATCGTGCACGCCGTCCTTCGAGGTGCTCCGCCGCCAGGTCCCCAGCACCTCGGCCGCGCTCAGGTCGGATTTGTAATTGGTGGGGAAGGGCAGATGCTGGACCTCCCGCGGGGTGGTCAGAAACTGCGCCAGCACCCGGCTGCCGTCGATCCCCTCCCACCAGGTGGTGGAGGAGGGCATCTGGTTGTACTGGTTCCAGTTCACCTTGTTGGTGACAAACCATTTCAGCCCGGCCTGTTTCATCAGCTGCGGCAGACAGGCGGGAAAGCCGAACGTGTCGGGCAGCCACAACACCGGCGTCTCCGCGCCGGGTCCCAGATGCGCGCGTACCCAGGCGCGTGCCAGCATGATCTGGCGCACCAACGCCTCCGATCCCGGCATGTTCGCATCCGGCTCCACCCACATGCCGCCCAGAACCTCCCACCGCCCCTCGGCCACGCGGGCCTTGATCGCGGCGAACATCTCGGGGAAATCGGTCTCGGTCCACGCGTAAAGCTGCGGCTGCGAGTGGGAGAAGATGAACTCCGGATGCTTCTCCATCAGGCGCAGCACATTGGCATAGGTGCGGGCATTCTTCTGCCGGATCTGGTCGATGGGCCACAGATAGGCCACATCCATATGCGCATGCCCGATCCCGTGCAGGCGGACATCGAGCGGCGCGCCCGCCCGCGCGATCCCCTCGGCAAGCCGGGCCAGCGCGGCGGGGACCGAGGCGCGAAACGCCTCCGCCATCGGGTCGCGCGTGTCCAGCTCCAGAAACGCGCCGTCCAGCGTGCTCAGCAGCCCGTGTTTCTCGGGGCGGTCGTCATGCAGCTCGCGCGCCACCTCCAGCGCCACCTCCGCCAGGGTCACGAACTCCTGCAGGGCCGGGTCCAGATCCACCACCGCGCAGTCGCGCATGAACAGTTGCGACCGGTCAGTGGGGTCGGGCGGCCACCCGGTCAGCCCGGTCCAGCCATGCAAGAGCAGGTCGTGAGGCTGCCCGTCGGCCAGCCCGGGGGCCAGATCGATCGTATGGTGATACCGGTCGGCCGAGGCGACGGGCCGCCCGTCCACGTACACCAGCGCCTCGGGATGGGTGAAGATATCGCCCGCAACGCCCAGCGGCAGATGCAGCGCCGGATGCGTCCAGCCCTCCGGCACGGTGAACCGCGAGCGCAGCACGAAATGCAGATCCTGCCCGCCCCAGTAGCTGTGCCAGTCCAGCACCGGCCCCTCCGCCGCGCAGGCCATCACGCCGGTATCGGGCATTGCCGCCGCATCGGGCAGGGTTTCCATCACGAACCGGTCGATCGGCACCCGCGCGCGCGCCTCCTTGGCCCGGATCAGGCGCAGCCGCTGCGCGATCTTGTCTGCGGTCAGGCGCAGGCTGTGGGTCATCCGTCTAGGCCTGCGCCAGATGAAATCCCGGCACATCGCCGCGATACACGGTTTCGGGCCGCTGGCTGATCCGGTCCAGCTCTTCCAGATCGGCGCGCGCATCGGCGGCCGAGCCCCAGTCGCGATCCATGTCCGGCCAGGGGATCGAGTCGATCAGCAGCCGCGTATAGGCATGCTGCGGGTGGCCGATCACCTCCTTCGGCGGGCCCGCCTCCACCACATGGCCGTGATAAAGCACCATCACGTAATCGCTCACATGATAGGCCGTGGCCAGATCATGGGTGATATACAGGATCGAGATGCCGTGCTTGTCCTTCAGGTCATGGATGTTTTTCAGGATCGTCGCGCGCAGGCTGGCATCGACCATCGACACCGGCTCGTCCGCGATCAGCAGCTTGGGCGACAGCATCAGCGCCCGGGCCACGATCAGCCGCTGCCGCTGCCCGCCCGACAACTGGTGCGGATAGCGGTTCAGCACCAGCGACGGATCAAGCCCCACCGCAACGCAGGCCTCCTCCATCGCGGTGGTCACATGGGCCTCGTCGCGGGCAAGCCCGAAGCGCTTGAAGGGGAATTTCAGCGCGTGGTTGACCCGGTAGAACGGGTTGAAACAGGCATAGGGGTCCTGAAAGACCGCCTGAACCTCCTTGCGGAAGGTCAGCGCCGCCGCCCCGCCCAGCGCGTTGATATCCTGCCCCTTGAACAGAACCTCCCCGGTGGACGGCGTGTTGAACCCCAGCATCAGCCCGCCCATCGTCGATTTGCCCGAACCCGACTGGCCCACGATGGAGATGATCTGCGGCACCGCCCCGTCCAGCCGGAACGACATCGGATGCAGCGCCGTCACCGCCCCATAGCGGCGGGAGACGTTCCGGAATTCCAGAAGCGGCGGCGCGCCGGTGTCGGTCTGCACCTCCGGTGCGCGCGGCGTGCTGTCCAGAAAGCTGTCGCCGCCCACCAGCGGAACGCTTGAAATCAGCTCTCTGGTATAGGGATGGCGCGGGTTTTCAAGGATCTGGCGCACATCTCCGAACTCCACCAGTTCGCCCAGCCGCATCACGGCCAGATCGTCTACCGATTGCGCCATCAGCCCCATGTCGTGACCGATCAGGATCAGCCCGGCGCCGATCTTGTCCTGCACCTCGCGCAGGGTCTGCATCACATGGCGCTGGGTGATCACGTCCAGCGCGCTGGTGGGCTCGTCGGCGATGATCAGATCGGGTTGCAGGCAAACGCCGATGGCGATGCAGACCCGCTGCTTCATGCCGCCCGAAAGCTCATGGGGGTAAAGCTGGCCCACATGGGGCTCCAGCCCCACACCGGCCAGAACCTCGCGCGACCGGCGTTGCAGCTCGCCCGGCTCCACATGGCCTTCATGGGCGACGATCCCGTCCCAGATCTGGGTCTCGACCCGCATCACCGGGTTCAGCGAATTCATCGCGCCTTGCGGGATATAGCTGATCCTGCGCAGGCGCACGCGGCGCATCTCCTCGTCGCTCAGGCCCAGCAGATCGGTGCCGCCGACCCCGTTCAGCCGGATCGATCCGCCCGCGACGAACCCCGGCGCCGCCAGCATCCGCATCGCGGCCAGCGCGGTGGTCGTCTTGCCCGATCCGGATTCGCCGATGAACCCCACGCGGCGGCCCTTCGGGACCGACAGCGAGAAATGCGAGACCGCGTGAACCACCCCCTTGGAGGTGGGAAAGTCGATGGAGAGATCGTTGATGTCGAGCACGTTCATGACCGTCTCCCTCACAGTTTCCGCAGGCGCGGATTGGACACCTCGTCGAGGCCCAGATTGATCAGCAGAAGCCCGATGAACATCAGCGCCAGCAGGATCGTCGGGATGCCCCACCACCAATAGAGGTTCTGGATCAGCGCGCCGGAATTGATCGCCTCGTAGATCGTGCGGCCAAGAGTCGGAATGCGCTGCGGGCCAAGGCCCAGAACCTCCAGCCCGACGGCCGTCACGATGGAGGTGGTGACATTGGCGATGAAGGAGCCGAAGAGATAGGGCACGAGGTTCGGCATCATCTCGCGGAACATGATATGCATGGTAGACGCACCCGACAGCCGCGCCATCTGCACATAGCCGCTTTCCCGCATCGACAGCACCTGCGCGCGGATCAGGCGCGTGGGCGACTGCCAGACGAAGCAGGCGATCAGGATCGCCATCATGGTCAGCGATATGTCTCCATAGGCCGCCTGAAAGACGACAAGGATCAGAAGCGGGGGGATGGTGATCATCACGTCCGACAGAACCCGGATCACGTCATCCACGCGGCCCCGGATGAAGCCCGCCGAGAAGCCGAGGAAAATCCCGATGCTCATCCCGATCAGCGAGGCCAGCACACCCACGAACAGCGAATTGGGCGCGCCGATGATCAGCAGCGCCAGCACGTCCCGCCCCGCCCCGTCGGTGCCGAGCGGATGCGCCCATGTGCCGACCTGCCCGCGCAGGTTCTCCAGCCCCACCGGCGGTTGCCGCGTAAGCCCCGACCCGGTGAAGACCAGATCGGGATCCCAGAAGATCCGCCCCAGAATGCCCATGGCGACGATGCCAAGCAGCAGACCGGCGCCCCAGATCAGCTTGGGGTTCCGCCACGGGTTGTCGAAGCGCTTCATCCGCCGGATCTGCCGGGCGGTCAGGTCGGGCGTCTGCGCGCCGGCGGCATTGGGTGTGGAATGATCAGCCATGTCTCATGCCGCCTCGTGCCGGATGCGCGGATCGATCAGCGGATAGACCAGATCGACGATGAAGACGGCCAGCGCCGTCATCAGGATGATCACGAAACTGACCCCCTGGATGACCGGGAAATCCTGATCGAGGATCGCGTCGTAAAGCAGCTTGCCCATGCCATTGTAGGCAAAGATGCGCTCCACCAGCACCTGTCCCGCGATCAACAGCCCGATCTTCAGCGCGAAGGCGGTGATCTGCGGCAGGATCGCGTTGCGGATCATGTAGCGGTAGAGGATATAGCGCGGCCGCAAGCCCTTGGCCTTGGCAAGCGTCGTGTAATCCTCGCCCTGCACGGTGATCATCAGCCCGCGCATGCCCAGCGCCCAGAACCCGAACGTCACCACAACGATCGACAGCGCGGGCAGAAACCCGTGATGAAGCACCGAACCCGCGAAATCCCAGCTCCAGCCGGGCTCCACCGTCAGCCCGTAGGCGCCGGTCAGCGGGAACCACTGAAGCTGCGCCGAGAAGATCCACATCAGAAGCAGCCCCGACAGGATCGGCGGGATCGAGGTGAACACCATCGCCGCCGGGATCGCCACCTTCCACAGCCGCGGCGTGTGCTCCCACACCATCAGCGCGCCCAGCAGATTGCCGATCAGGAAGGTGATCACGATGGAGATCAGCATCAGCCCGATGGTCCATGGCAGCGCATTGGCGATCAGCGTGGAAACCGGCGTGGGAAACGAGGCGGTCGACAGGCCGAAATCCAGAAACAGGATGTTGCGCATGTATTTCGCATATTGAACGAGCAGCGGATCGTTCAGCCCGAACCTCTCCTGCAGCGTGGCGAGGATCTGCTCCGATCCTTCCACCGTACCGGCCCCGGCGGTCATCCGGCCCAGCATGATCTCGGCAGGGTCGACCGGCGACAGCCGCGGGATCAGCCAGATCAGCGTCGCCGCGATCACGATCGTCAGCACCAGCGTGATCGCGCGGTTCATCAGATAGCTGGCGGGTATTCGGCCCATCATATGGCTCCTTCCCGGATTGCGGGGGGTGGCCGCGCGCCCGCCGGGGGGGCAGGCGCGCGGCACGCTCGGCGCGTTACTCCGCGCGTTCCAGATTGTGGATGATCTGATGGGTGTGGTTCCACCAGAAGGCCGGATGGTTGTAGTTGTTCTCCGCCGTGGGCCAGCCCGTCCAGTAGGTGGTGTTCATCGGGATCAGCTTGGCCGCCTGCACCAGCGGGATGAACGGCAGTTCCCCGGCCAGATGGCCATAGGCCTCGGCCACCATCCCCGGCAGGGCCGGATCGTCCAGCGCCATCGTGCCCATCTCGTCCACGATCGCGGTATAGGCCGCGGCGGCGTCGCCATCCCACCGGGCGGTGTTGTTGAACCCGGGGCTGCGCTCGCCCACCGGCACGACCGAGGCGGTGGTGTACCGGCTCATCGAGGTCCATGGCTCGTTCACCGACCCGCAGGACAGCCAGCTATAGGACATCTCAAAGGCGCCGAACGGCAGCACCTCGCCCCAGAACACGCCGTTTTCCACCGGCACCGATCGGGCGTTGATGCCCGCCCGATTCAGTTGCTCCACCACCATGTCGATGGTCCGCGTGTATTCGGTGGAGGCCGAGTTCACATGGATCGACACGGCCAGATCCTCGCCGTCCCTCTCGTAGATCCCGTCGGATCCCATCGTGTAGCCCGCCGCCTCGATCAGGGCCTGCGCGGCCTCCGCATCGCCGGTTGCGGGCAGGCCGTGCCCGGCCGCGACCACGGCGCCGATGAAGGGCCGCATGGAGCCGTATTCGGCGAACATGGTCGATGACGGCACGGTGGTGCCCTCATAGGCGATGTTGACGATCTGCGTCCGGTCGATGATCAGCCCCACGGCACGGCGCATCGCCGGGTCGTCCCACGGGGCGACGGTGGTGTTGATCTCCAACTGCCGCGCGCAGGGGTCCGGCCACGCGAACGGATAGCCGTCATGCCACGAGATCACGTTGGGGTTCTGGGCCTGGATCGCCTCGAATGTCCCGATGGAGACCGAATGGGCGATATCCATCTGGTTGGCCAGCATCAGCTGTGCCCGGCTTTCCTCGCCGCCGGTCTCCAGCCAGATCAGCCGCGCGGGCTCGGGCAGGTCCATGAAGCCGGTCGCCGCACCCCACCAGTTGTCGTTCCGGTCCCAGATCGCGCGGTTGGTGTCGGCCGAACTGTAGCTATAGGGCCCGGTGCCGATCGGTGGATAGAAGGCGAAGGTGGCGGGGTCCTCTCCGGCCCAGACATGCTCGGGCATGATCAGGAAGGAGCCGAAGATCCGCACCCCGAAATTCTCCACATGGAACCGCGGGTTGGGGCTGTTCAGCGTGAAGCGCACGGTCAGATCGTCGATCTTCTCCACGGTGGCGACCTGCGCGCGCATCGTGGCCGCTTCCCGTTCGCTCAGCTCCTCGTTCTCCAGAACCATGCCGACGGTGAACACCACGTCATCGGCATTGAACGCCTCCCCGTCGGACCATTCCACGCCCTCGCGCAGGCTCAGCGTCCACTCGCTGAAATCCTCGTTCGGCTCCATCGCCGTCGCCAGCCACGGGTCCATCTCGCCGGTTTCGTAATTCAGGATGAACAGCGGCTCCCACATCGCCTGATGCGCGCCGTGCTGGCGTTTGGTGCCCGAGGTGAACCAGTTGAAATTCTCCGGGTCTCGGATGGTCCGGTCCAGATCGAAAATCACCGTATCCTCCCGGGCCACCTCCTGCGCGGGGGCCATGCCGGTCAGCGCCAGCGCCATCGCGGCGGAGGACAGCAAAAGTCTCGTGGTTGGTTTCATTCGTCTTCTCCCTGTTGTCGGTGCAACGGTTGCGTATCCTGGGGCATGCGGGGCCTAGCGAGCATGGGTCATCACCAGCACGCGGGGATTTTCCGGGATATCCTCCCTGTCCAGCCTGATCGTGCTGGCGCAGGCGAAATCCACGTCCTTCTCCTCGAAATAGCTCAGGAAACTCTCGATCCACATCGTGTTGCGGGGTTTGTAGGTGAGCGTGCGGAAATGCATCGGAATGATCAGTTTCGGCCGCACCTTGCCGATCAGCGCCATGAGATCCGGCAACTCGATGGTCAGATATCCGCCCGCCAGCGCCAGAAGCACGTCCACATCCTCGAAAAACGCCATCTGCGCGGGGGTCAGCGGGTTGCCCACATCGCCCATATGGGCCACGCGAATGCCGTCCATCTCGAACCGGTACATGCCGTTCTGCCCGGGCACCTCATGCTCCGGGTGGTGGTCCCATTCCGCCGCCTCGATGGCGCGGACGTGCAGGCCCGCGGCCTCCGCCGCGCCGCCCGTCTGCGCGACCGTCAGCGCGTTCAGCACCGCAGGCGCGCCGGGGATCAGATCGGCCCGGCAATGGGCGCTGTCATCATCCGACGAGATGATCACCAGATCGGCGCTTTCCCCGATCGGCCGATAGCCGACGCCCTCGGGCGTGTAGGGGTCGCAGATGACGCTCGGGCCCGTGGTGTCCGGGGTCAGCCTGAAGGCCGCATGGCCGTACCATGTGATCTGCATCCGGTCATTTACCCTTTCGAAACACATGTGCGGATTTGATCTTCGCCGCGCGGGCGGCGGCGGGGTTCCGCGTTTGTGGAATTTGCGAATTGATATACCATTGTTATAGGTGGCGCCGGATCGGGGCGCCGATTTTCCGTTAACTTTCTGTTAGTTATTGCCCACCACATGGGGGCTTTGCGTCTTCGTGATATCGTCGTTGTCGGGTCTCGCATGGTGGCGCCAGTGGCCAGACGGGTCGCGTCCCCGGCAGATGATCGCTTCCACCCCGCGGGCCCAGTCCGGGTCGGTGATCCGTACTTCCGGCGGGCAATAGCGCAATGTCAGCCCGCAGCGGCGGCGATCCGATCTGTTGGCCTCCGAACCATGGACCAGCATATCCGCGTGAAGCGAAATCTGCCCGGCTTTCAATGTGTTGGTGAAAGGCTGGCCCAGCCTGTCGGCATCCGCGATCCCTTTGTGGAACACGGCCGTGGCCCCGGTCTGCGTCGTTTCCAGCGCGCCCTTGTCATGGCTGCCGGGAATGAACCGCATCGCGGAATTCGCGGCGTCCGCATCGTCGATGGCCAGCCAGACGGTGACCGTACGGGCCGGGCTCAGGCTCCAGAAGCTCGCATCCTGGTGCCAAGGCACTTCCTTGGGATCATGAGGTTTTTTCGACAGGATGGCGCTGGCCCAGCAGATGATGTCGGGCCCGATGATGTCGGCGACATGGTCCAGGATGCGGGTGTCGGTGGCGATGTCCCAGATCCCGGCCATCCGGGCCTGATAGCAGTTGATGCCATAGGCGCCCGCATCGCCCAGCCGGGTCATGAGCCGGTCGAAATAGGCGCGGATGCGGGCGATCTCGGGGCCGGTGAAAATGTCGAAGGGCTGCACGAACCCGTCGCGGTTATAGGCCGCGATATCGGTTGCGCTCAGCCGTGACAGACCCGTGGCCGCAGCCGGGCAAAACCGCAGATCCAACACCATATCCAACCTCCCCATCCCCCAGCATAGGCAGCAAGGCGGCGGTTGTGGCAGACCCCAACTTGACATTTTTATGTGGGAATTTGATATTCTTGTTAAGATTTCTGCACTTGCAAACAAGGGATTTTGGCATTTCATGCGAAAATCACTGTTCAGAATTGATACATATCTCAAACCGGACGAGGCCTTCCATTATGCCCGCAAGGACCTTGATCCGTCCCCGCCGGAGATCGTGCATACCCATGACTATTTCGAGCTGTTTCTGGTCGAGCAGGGGCGCACGCGGCACGCGATAAACGGGGTGGAGGAAACGCTCGGCGTCGGAGACATGGTGTTCATCCGGCCCGCCGATATCCACGCCTTTCAGGCGGATGCGGAGCTTGGCTGCCGGATCATGAATGTGATGTTCCGGGTGGAGACCGCCGAACATATCGTGACCCGCTACGCGGAGGATTTTGCCGGGCGGTTGTTCTGGTCCGACGGGGATCTGCCGGTGACGGTTCACATGACGGGCGCGCAGCGGGAGCGCGCGATCAACTCGATCCAGTCCATGCGCAACACGCGGCGCAGCCTTGCCCGGATCGAGCATTTCCTGCTGTCGGTCATGACCCATGTGCTGGACGAAGCGGCCACCATCCATGACCGCGCGCCCACCTGGCTGGTGACCGCCTGCCAAGAGGCCCGCCGGCCCGAGATTTTCCGGCGCGGGGCCGCCGGTTTCGTCGCCTCCGCCGGTCGCGGTCACGAACATGTCTGCCGGCAGGCGCGCCGGTATCTGGGCGTCTCGCCCACCGAATACGTCAATCGCGTGCGGATGCAGCATGCCGCGATGCTTCTGGGCACGACCCGGCTCACGATGCAGGAGGTGGCGCAGGAATGCGGCCTGGAAAACCTCAGCCATTTTCACCGGCTATTCCGGGAGATCTACGGCACGACCCCCCGGCAGTATCGCCAGCGCCGCAAGCGCGATCCGATCCAGTCGGGCGCGGTCACCGCCTGAGCGCCCGGTTGGATCTCAGCCCGGTGCGGGGCCGGTTTTCAGAGCATCAGAAAAACGCCTGCAATCCGGTCTGGGCGCGGCCCAGGATCAGGGCATGCACATCATGCGTGCCTTCATAGGTGTTCACCGTTTCGAGATTCTGCGCGTGCCGCATCACATGGTACTCCGCCATGATGCCGTTGCCGCCATGCATGTCGCGCGCTGCGCGCGCGATATCGAGCGCCTTGCCGCAATTGTTGCGCTTGATCAGGCTGATGACCTCGGGCGCGCAACTGCCGTCGTCCAGCATCCGCCCGGCACGAAGGGCCCCTTGCAGGCCGAGCGCGATGTCGGTCTGCATGTCGGCCAGCTTTTTCTGGAACAACTGCGTCTGCGCCAGCGGCCGGTTGAACTGCACCCGCTGCAGCCCGTAGCTGCGCGCCCGGTGCCAGCAATCCTCGGCGGCGCCCATCACGCCCCAGGCGATGCCGTACCGCGCCCGGTTCAGGCAGCCAAACGGCCCCTTCAGGCCTTCGACACCGGGCAGAAGCGCCTCTTCACCCACCGCCACGTCCTTCATCACGATTTCACCGGTGACGGAGGCGCGGAGCGACAGTTTCCCGCCGATCTTGGGGGCGGAAAGACCCTTCATGCCCTTTTCCAGCACGAAGCCGCGGATCTTGCCGCCATGCGCCTCGGACTTGGCCCAGACCACGAACACATCCGCGATCGGAGAGTTCGAGATCCACATCTTCGCGCCGTTCAGAACATAGCCGTCGGCGGTCTTTTTCGCGACGGTTTTCATTCCGGCCGGGTCGCTGCCCGCATCCGGTTCGGTCAGGCCAAAGCAGCCGATCAACTCGCCCGCCGCCAGCCCGGGCAGGTACTTCTGCCGCTGCTCTTCGGAGCCGTAGGCGTGGATCGGGTACATTACCAGCGACGATTGCACCGACATCATGGAGCGATAGCCGCTGTCGATCCGCTCCACCTCGCGGGCGACCAGCCCATAGCTCACGTAGCCCGCTCCGATGCCGCCATATTCCTCGGGAATGGTCACGCCCAGCAATCCCATCTGCCCCATCTCGGCGAAGACCTCGGGGGCGACGAGTTCGTTCAGATAGGCCTCCGTCACCCGCGGGGCGAGCTTGTCGGCGGCATAGGCCCGCGCGCCCTCCGCCAGCATCCGTTCTTCCTCGCTCAACTGGCTGGACAGCTGAAACGGATCCGCCCAGTCGAATGGCGCGAGCGAAGGGCCGGTATGGCGTGTGTGACCGTCAGGCATGGACTCTCTCCCAGAAGATATCGGGCGCAAAACATCGCATTTGCACCGATTGTGCAAGATCGATGCGCCGAACCCAAGCCCCCATCTGACGCAGCGTTCCGTGTTCCGGTACGTCTTGCCGCCATCCGGGCGCGGCTCTAGGCTCTGCCGCTGAACGGAGGGCCGTGCCCCATGTCCAGACGAACACAATCCGCCGATGCGTGATGACAGCCATTTGCCGGCAGCCCTGCGGGGTCTGCGCATTCCCGCCGTGGCCGCGCCGCTTTTCATCGTCTCGGTGCCGGATCTGGTGATTGCCCAGTGCAAGGCGGGGATCATCGGCAGCTTCCCGGCGCTGAATGCACGGGAGGCCGACGGCGAGCCGCCGATGCTGGAGGCGTGGTTGAAACGGATCACCGAAGAATTGGATGCGTTCAATCAGGCCAACCCCGACAGGCCCGCCGCGCCCTTCGCGGTCAACCAGATCGTGCACAGGTCCAATGCGAGACTGGAACGGGATCTGGAGATTTGTGCCGCGTGGCGCGTGCCGATCTGGATCACCTCGCTCGGGGCGCGGGTGGAGGTGAACGAGGCGGCTCATAGCTGCGGCGGCGTCGCGCTGCATGACATCATCAGCAACACCTTCGCGCGGAAGGCGATCGACAAGGGCGCCGATGGGCTGATTGCGGTGTCCGCAGGCGCCGGTGGGCATGCGGGGCCCCAGAACCCCTTCGCTCTTGTAGAAGAAATCCGGGGGTGGTTCGACGGCCCGCTTCTGCTTTCGGGCTCCATCGCCACCGGGCATGCACTTCTGGCGGCGCAGGTTGCGGGAGCCGATCTGGGCTACATCGGCTCTCCCTTCATCGCGACGGAAGAGGCAAATGCGGTGCCCGATTACAAGCAGATGATCGTCGAGGCCGGAGCGGAGGATATCGTCACATCCTCGCTTTTTACCGGCGTGTCCGGCAATTATCTGAAACCGTCCGTGTCCAGAGCCGGGATGGATCCCGACAATCTGCCCGCAGCGGATGCCTCGTCGATGTCGTTCGGCAGCGGCGCGTCGAAGCCAAAGGCCTGGAAGGAAATCTGGGGGGCGGGGCAGGGGATCGGCGCGGTGAAGGCCATCGAGCCCGCCGGCAGGCTGGTCGACAGGCTGGCCCGGGAATATGACGCCGCGCTGGCGGGCGTTCTGGCCTACGCAAAGGGGAGATCGTAGATGGATCTGGGAATGAGCGACCGGGTGCGCCCGCTGGTAGAGCAGGTCCGCCAGATGGTCATGGAAGAGATCGCGCCGCTGGATCTCGTCTACGAGGCGGAGGTGGGCCGGCACCCGTCCGGCGACCGGTTCCGGCATACGGAGCGGCAACTGGAGATCCTGTCCTCCCTGAAAGCCAGCGCTAGGGCACGGGGTCTCTGGAATTTCTGGCTGACCGACAGCGAGAAGGGCTTCGGCCTGACGACGGTGGAATATGCCTATCTGGCCGAGGAAATGGGCAAGGTCGGGATCGCCGCGGAGATCTTCAACTGCAACGCGCCGGATACGGGCAATATGGAAGTGCTGGAGCGCTATGGGACCGAGGCGCAAAAGGCGCGCTGGCTTCCCGACCTTCTCGACGGGGTGACCCGTTCCGCCTATCTGATGACGGAGCCCGACATCGCCTCATCCGACGCGACGCAAATCAGCCTGTCGGCGGTTCGCGACGGTGACGCGTATGTGCTGAACGGGGAGAAACACTGGGCCTCCGGCGCGGGCGACCCGCGTTGCGCGCTCTACATCGTGATGACCTGCACCGACCCGCAGGGGGAGAAACACGCCCGCCACACCATGATGCTGGTGCCCGCCGACGCGGACGGGATCGAGGTTCTGCGCCCGTTGCATGTCTACCACACCGATGATGCCCCCCATGGGCATATGCACATCCGGTTCACCGATGTGCGGGTGCCGGCGGCGGATGTGGTTCTGGGCGAGGGGCGCGGCTTCGAGGTGGCGCAGGGCCGGTTGGGCCCGGGACGCATCCACCATTGCATGCGGGCGATCGGGCAGGCGGAATACGCGCTGGAGCTCATGTGCCGACGGGCGCTGACGCGGGAAGCCTTCGGCAAGCCGCTGGCGCAACTGGGCGCGAACCATGACATCATCGCCAATGCGCGGATGGAAATCGAAATGGCGCGGCTGCTGTGTCTGAAAACCGCATGGATCATGGACACGCAGGGTGTCCGTGCGGCGCAGCCCTGGATCTCGCAGATCAAGGTGGTCGCGCCGATCATGGCGCTCAAGGTCGTGGATGAGGCGGTGCAGATGCATGGCGCCTCGGGCATTTCGCAGGATTTTCCGCTCGCCGCCATGTGGACCCGGCTCAGAACGCTGCGGCTTGCCGACGGGCCCGATGCCGTGCACCGGCGGCAGGTGGCGCGCGCGGAGTTGCGCAAATACTCCAATCAGGCGCGATGAGCGGGCTGGACATCAAGGCGGTCGCGGACTGGATGCACGCCCATGTGGCGGGCGTCGACGGCCCCTTGACCGCCCGGAAGATCGAGGGCGGGCAGTCGAACCCCACCTATCTGCTGGAAACACCGGCCCGGCGTTTCGTGCTGCGCCGCAAGCCGCCCGGAAAGCTGCTGAAATCGGCCCATGCGGTGGAGCGGGAATTTCGGGTGCAACAGGCGCTGGCGGGCTCGCAGGTGCCGGTGGCCGGGATGCTGGCCCTCTGCGAGGACGACACGGTGATCGGATCGGCGTTTTACGTGATGGCGTATGTGGAGGGCCGGAACTTCGATGACCCGCGTCTGACCTGCCTGCCGGTGCAGGACCGGGCGGCGGTGTTCAAGGAGATGAGCCGGGTTCTGGCAGCGATCCATTCCGTCGATCTGGATGCGGCGGGACTTGGCGACTACGGGCCGCGCAGCAACTACTATCGCCGCCAGATCGACCGCTGGACGGGGCAGTATCGCGCGTCCGAGACCGAGGATATCGCCGAGATGAACCGGCTGATCGGCTGGCTGGACGAGGCCTGTCCCGAGGATGACGGACGGGCCTGCCTCGTGCATGGCGACTATCGGATCGACAATCTGCTCTTTGCGCCGGACGGCGCGCATATCCTTGCGGTTCTGGATTGGGAGTTGAGCACGATCGGGCATCCGTTCGCGGATCTGGCCGCCGTGATCATGCAGTGGCAGATGCCGCCCGGCGCCGTCGGGCGTGGTCTGGCGGGGGTGGATCGGGAGGCCGAGGGCCTGCCGAGCGACGAGGCCTTCATTGCGGCCTATTGCGCGCGAATGGGCATCCCCGACATCCCGGATTTCGGCTTCTATCTGGCCTTTTCCTTCTTCCGCATGGGCGCGATTCTGCAGGGCGTGAAAAAGCGCGCCCTGGACGGCAATGCGTCGGATCCCAAGAGGGGGCTGATGCTGGGGGCATATGTCCCCGAATTCGCGCGCGGCGGATTGCGGGCCGCGGGTCTGCCGGGCGGATGACGGACCGGAGGCGCTGCCCCCGGACCCCCGGCATATTTGAAAGGCAATGAAGGGTGCGGCCCGTGTGGCGGGCGATGCTTACCGCGCCGGTCGAAGATCGGCCATGACGCGTTCCAGGTGGAATTCGGTATCCCCCAGTTGATGGTCGATCATGACGAGCCGTTTGGCGTAATGCGAAGCCGGGTATTCCCAGGTCATCGCGATGCCGCCCTGCATCTGGATCGACTCTTCTGCGACCAGTCTGGCGGCCCGCCCGATCAGGTTCTTGGCCATCGAGACGCTGCGTGACTGTGCCTGCGTGCCCATGCGGGAGGCGGCGAGGATGGTGATGGACCGGGCCTGTTCGATCTCGATCCCCAGGTCGACCGCGCGATGCTGCAGCGCCTGAAAGCCGCCGATGGGGCGCCCGAACTGTTTGCGGGTCTTGAGATAATCGATGAGCATCGCATTTGCGGCGTCCATTGCGCCGACGGCTTCGGCGGCGAGTGCGAGAGCGCCCCAGTCGAGCGCGTCCTGCAGCATCGCGCCGGCGTCGCCGGCCACGAGAACGGCCTCGCTCTTGTCGAGGAACATCTCGCCCGCGCCGCCCCCGTCGATCATGCCATAGGCCGTGATATCGGCGTTGCCCGGGGCAATCTCGAACAGGCCGATGCCACCCGCATGGCGCGCCGCAATCAGGATCCTGTCGGCGGCCTCGGCGCCGTAGACCACTGATTTCCTGCCGGTGAGTCTCCATCCACCGCCGGAATCCGTTGCCTCGGTGGTGATATCCTCCACCGCGTAGGGCGCATCGATCTCGCCGATGGCGACCGCGTAACGGGTCGCGCCCGACAAAAGCGGCTCCAGATCCGCGCCGCTTGCCATCAGCAGCCGCGTTGCGAGCAATTGCGGCAGGACCGGTTCGGGACAGAGCGCGCGGCCAAGCTGTTCGAAGACGGTGACCACATCGAAGCCGGCGCCGCCGAAGCCGCCCCTGTCTTCCGGCGCGAGCGCATAGAGAACGCCCAACTCGGCCAGGTCGCGCCATTTCTGCGCATCGTGAAAGGGAGCGTCATACGCAACCGCATTCCGGTGCTCGATCCCGTAATGATCGCTCAGATAGCGGCCGAGACTGTCGGCCAGCATCCGGCGGTCTTCGGAAACCTCGAAATCCATCAGCCCAGTATCCCCTTGGCCAGAATGTTCTTCTGGATCTCGTTCGACCCGCCATAGATCGAAATCTTGCGATTGTTGAAATAGCTGGCCGCGTTCGCGGCATGGTCTTCGGGCACGAGGGCCGCGTTGCCGTCCAGCGCCTCCGACGGGAAGGGTGCCGCGGCGGGGCCGAGTGCCCGGCGGGCGAGATCGTTGATCGCCTGCCGGATGACCGTGCCCTTGATCTTGAGCATCGAGGTCTCGGGCCCCGGCGCGCCCTTTTTCTGGGCGTCGGCCAACATGCGGAGATTGGTGAGCCTCATCGCTTCGAGATCGATCTCAACCTCGGCCAGCCTGGCCGCGAAAAGCGGTGTGTCGATCAGGCGTTTGCCGCCGCGTCTGACCTGTGTGGCCAGCGATTTCAGCTGTTCCAGCGCTTCGATCGAAAACCCGACGCCGGCGATATTCGTGCGCTCATGCAGCAGCAGATACTTGGCGATGGTCCAGCCCATGTTCTCTTCGCCCACCAGATTTGAAACCGGTACACGCACATCGGTGAAAAAGACCTCGTTGACCTCGTATCCGCCTTCGATCAGGCGGATCGGACGCATCTCGATCCCCGGCGTATCGAGATCCACCAGCACGAAACTGATGCCCTCCTGCGGTTTGCCGTCGGTTTTCGTGCGCACCAGACAGAAGATGCGATTGGCGTGCTGGCCAAGTGTGGTCCAGGTCTTCTGGCCATTGATGATGTAGTCGTCCCCGTCGCGGACGGCGCGCGTCTTGAGCGAGGCCAGATCGCTGCCGGCGCCGGGTTCGGAATAGCCCTGACACCACCAGTCGCGCCCGTCGAGGATGCGCGGCAGGTATTCCTCCTGCTGCGCCTTGGTTCCGAACTTGAGCAGGACGGGCCCCAGCATCTTCAGCCCGAACGGCACGATCCGCGGCGCATTGGCGCGACAGCATTCCTCCTCGAAGATATGCTGCTGGACGGCCGACCATCCGGTGCCGCCCGCCTCCACCGGCCATGTCCCGGCAAGCCAGCCTTTGGCGTTCAGGATCGCGTGCCAGCGGTTCATGTCGTCTTTGGTCAGTTCACGGCGCTTGCGCACCTTCTCGGCCAGTTCCGCGGGTAATTCCGCGTTCAGAAAGGCCCGAACCTCGGCCTCGAACGCCTGTTCCTCGGGTGAATAGGTCAGGTCCATTTATCCCTCCCGGTTCAGATCGGCGAAGGTGGTCTCCTCGGCCGCCATGCGCCGCAGGATAGCGGGAACCTGCCAGAAATGCGCGTCTTCCGTTGCGTAGGTTTCGATCCGCTCCACCAGCCGGGCGGCGCCAAGCGTGTCGGCGTGGTGCAGCGGGCCACCATGGTGTCGCGGAAAGCCGTAGCCGAAGAGCAGAACCGCATCCACGTCGATCGGCCTGAGCGCAATACCTTCGTCGTAAACGCGCGCGGCCTCCGAGATCATTGCCGTCATGTAGCGCGCCACGATGTCCTCGTCGGTGAACGGTCGCGGGCTGACCCCGTGGCGGGCGCGCTCCGCCTCGATGATCGGTGCGATATCCGGGTTCGGGCCGGTGTCCGCGCCATGAAGGTAGAACCCCTTGCCCGTCTTTCGCCCCAGCCAGCCGGCCTCGACCAGCCGGTCGGCGACCGCCACGTAGCGTTCGGCCTCGGGGCGGGTGGCGTCCAGCCGCCTGCGATTGGCATGGCCGATGTCGAGACCTGCCAGATCGGACATCTCGAACGGGCCCATGGCAAACCCGAAACCGCGGATCGCGGCGTCGATCTGCTCGGGGCTTGCGCCGTCCAGCATCAGGTGATCGGCCGCCTTGCGATAGTGGTTCATGATCCGGTTGCCGATGAACCCGTCGCAGACGCCCGCGCGCACCGCGATCTTGCGGAGCCGTTTGGCCAATGCGAAACCGGTCGCCACGACCTCCGGCCGGGTCGCATCGCCAACCACGACCTCCAGCAGCCTCATCACGTGGGCGGGGGAGAAGAAATGCAGGCCGATCACATCTCCCGGCGATGCGGCGGTCGCGGCGATGTCGTTCAGATCCAGATAGGAGGTGTTGGTCGCAAGGATCGCGCCGGGGCAGATCTTCTCCACCTGTTCGATGATCTGCTTCTTGACCTCCATATCCTCGAAGGCCGCTTCGATGACCAGATCGACGCCATCAAGCCGGGCCATGTCTGTGCTGGCGATCAGGTCAAGGGTGTCGCGTTTTTCGGATGTGAGCTTGCCGCGCCTGACCGCGCCGTCCAGATTGCCGACGATCGCCGATTGCCCCCTTCCCAGGGCGTCCGCATTCTTTTCCACAAGCGTGACCGGAAATCCGGCCAGCAGGCATGCGGTTGCGATGCCCGAGCCCATGGTGCCCGCTCCGATCACGCCGATGCGCCCGATATCACGCGGCCGGGCCGCTGCTTCTGGGATCTTGGCGACCGCGCGTTCCGCGAAGAAGGCATGGATAAGTCCGGCGCGTTGCGGGCTGTCGAGGCAGTCCTGAAAGAGCGCGCGTTCCCGCGCAAGGCCCTCCGGCAAAGGCAGTGTGCTGGCCGCCACCGCCTCGACGCAGCGATGCGGCGAAAAGAGATGGGCCCTGGTCTTGCGCAGCTCGGCCGCCGTCTTGGCGAGGGCGGCGTCATCGGGTTTCGTGTCCAGATCGCCCGTGCGCCGTGTCGGCAGGTCGCCGCGGCGCATGTCGCCGGCCGCTTGCAAGGCCAGATCGCGCGGATCGCCCGTGACGACGCGATCGACCAGCCCCAGAGCCAGCGCCTGCTCCGCGTCGACATGGCGGCCCGTGGTGATCAGGTCCAGCGCGGCGGCTATCCCCGTCAGGCGGGGGGTCCGTTGGGTGCCGCCCGCACCGGGGATGATGCCGAGGGTTACCTCTGGCAGGCCGATGGCGACGCCGGGGACCGCGATGCGCGCATGGGTGGCAAGCGCAACCTCCAGGCCGCCCCCCAACGCCGCGCCGTGGAGGACCGAGATGACCGGCTTGGCGCAGGCCTCCAGCCGGTTGCAGAGCGCGGGCAGCCAGGGGTCTTTCGGCGGCTTTCCGAACTCGCGGATATCGGCGCCCGCGATGAAGCTGCGGCCCTTGCCGTAAAGCGCGATGACGTCGATCTTCGGGTCGGCCTCAAGCGCCTCCACCGCCTCCAGTATCGCCTGCCGCAGCGCGTGGCTGGCGGCGTTTACGGGCGGGTTGTTCAACCCGATCAATCCGGTCGCGCCGACCCGCTCCAGATGCACCACATCGTTCATGTCGCCCTCCCTTTTGCGCGCCATCCCGCCTGCGGGACATACAATTGTCAACCGCTTGGTCGGGAAAGAATTGCCAACCCACCGGTCGCAATCTAGGACATTGATCAGTCACAGCGAGGAGACCGGGATGCCAGAGGCCTTTATTTGCGATTACATCCGCACGCCCATCGGGCGGTTCGGCGGTGCCCTTTCCGGGGTGAGAGCCGATGATCTCGGTGCGGTCCCGCTGGCCGCGCTGATGGCCCGGAACGAGAGCGTCGACTGGGCGGCGGTGGACGAGGTCATCTATGGCTGCGCCAATCAGGCCGGAGAAGACAACCGCAATGTGGCGCGGATGTGCACGCTTCTGGCGGGGCTGCCGGTGGAGGTTCCGGGGGTCACCGTCAACCGGTTATGCGGATCCGGGATGGATGCGGTGATCGGGGCGGCGCGCGCGATCCGCGCGGGCGAGGCGGAGATGATGATCGCAGGCGGGGTCGAAAGCATGTCGCGCGCGCCTTTCGTCATGCCCAAGGCCGACACCGCGTTTTCGCGCAAGGCGGAGATCCACGACACCACAATCGGCTGGCGCTTCGTCAACCCCGTGATCAAGGCGCAATACGGGATCGACAGCATGCCCGAGACGGCCGAAAACGTGGCCGCCGACTATGCCATTGCCCGCAGCGATCAGGATGAATTCGCGCTTCGCTCCCAGATCAGGGCGGCGGCGGCGCAGGATAACGGGCGTCTGGCGCGGGAAATCACGCCCGTGACGATCCCGCAGCGCAAGGGCGCTCCCGTGGTTGTGGACCGGGACGAGCATCCGCGCGCCACCACGGCGGAGAAACTGGCCGCCCTTCCCACGCCCTTCCGGGCCGATGGCAGCGTGACTGCCGGCAACGCCTCTGGCGTCAATGACGGCGCGGCCGCGTTGATCATCGCGTCGGAGGAGGCGGCCCGCCGACATGGGATGACGCCCGTTGCGCGCATCATGGGCGGGGCTACGGCGGGCGTGCCGCCCCGGATCATGGGGATGGGGCCGGCGCCGGCGACGCAAAGGCTTTGCGCGCGTCTGGGTCTTGCCCCTTCTGATTTCGACGTGATCGAGCTGAACGAGGCCTTTGCCGCTCAGGGGCTGGCCGTCCTCAGGGCGCTCGATCTGCCGGATGACGCGGTGCACGTGAACCCCAATGGCGGGGCGATCGCCCTTGGCCACCCTCTGGGCATGTCGGGGGCCCGGATTGCCGGCACCGCGGCGCTTGAATTGCAGGCGCGTGGCGGCCGGTACGGGCTTGCGACCATGTGCATCGGCGTGGGGCAAGGTATCGCCGTTGGGCTGGAACGGGTGTGATCGGCCGGCAGTTTCCCCCGCGTGCGCCATGATGCGGACGGGCTCCGGGGTGCTTGATGCGGACAGGTCCGCCGCGCCCCGCTCTCAGGCGCGGGCAAGCGGCCTCATCAGCCCCTCCTGCGCGGTGGAGGCGACCAGCGTTCCGTCGGCGGCATAGATCAGCCCGCGGTTCACGCCGCGTCCGCCGCCGGTCCATGGGCTGTCCATCACGTAAAGATGCCAGGCTCCGAAATCGACGGGCGCGTGGAACCACACCGCGTGATCCAGACTGGCGGTCATGATGTCGCCGGTGAACCAGCTCTGGCCATGGGGCCGCAGCCCCGTGCCCAGAAGATGCAGATCGCTGGCATAGGTGAGCAGGCAATGCTGCATCCATGCCGACGCATCCGGCACCGGGCGGGTCAGCCGGAACCAGACGGCATGGCCATCCGGGGCGGGCGTGGGCGCCATCAGGTTATATTCGTCGGTCGGCCGAAGCTCGATGGGAGAGGGCCGCAGGATATCGTCGCGCCGCGCGGCGGGCGCGCGGGCCGCAAGACCGGCCTTGGCCTCGGCGCGGGACGGCAGGGTTTCGGGGTCGGGCGCCGCCGGCATCGGGTGCTGATGGTGAAACCCCGTCTCCTCGATATGAAACGAGGCCGACATGTTCAGGATTTGCCGTCCATTCTGGATCGCGATCACCCGGCGGGTGGTGAAACTGCCGCCATCGCGGGCGCGGTCGACCTCGTAGATCACCGGGCGCGACGGATCGCCGGGGCGCATGAAATAGGCATGAAGCGAATGGCAGCGGCGGCCATCCACGGTGTGATAGGCCGCCGACAAAGCCTGCCCCACAACCTGCCCGCCGAAGATGCGTTTGGAGGTTTCGCCGCCCGAACCCTTGCCGCGATAGAGGTTCATCTCCAGTGGTTCGATATCCAGAAGATCGAGAAGTGCGGCAACGGGATCGGTCATGTGCGGGTCCTTCGGCGTGGTCCTGTCGCGGTCTCTACGCCTTTGACGGGCAGGGCACAAATCCTTCGCCTTGCGCTTCTGCGCCGATCGGGGGCAGTCTGCCGCCAAAGAGGAGGGGCCCCATGAGCAAACCTTGTATCATCTGCGTGGCGATTACCGGATCGGTGCCGCGCAAATCCGACAATCCGGCCGTGCCGATCACCATGTCCGAACAGGTGGAAAGCACACATGCGGCCTATGAGGCCGGCGCGAGCATCTGTCACGCCCATGTCCGCAACGACGACGAAACCCCCAGTTCCGACCCCGAGAAATTCGCGCGCCTGAAAGAGGGGCTGGAGGCGCATTGCCCCGGCATGATCCTTCAGTTTTCCACCGGCGGGCGCTCGGGCGCGGGCAAGGAGCGGGGCGGAATGCTCTCCCTGCGGCCGGACATGGCGTCGCTTTCGGTCGGGTCCAACAACTTCCCCACGCGGGTCTATGAAAATCCGCCCGATCTGGTGGATTGGCTGGCCTCCGAAATGCTGACCTACCAGATCAAGCCGGAGATCGAGGCTTTCGACCTGTCCCATATCCATCAGGCCGCGAAAATGCAGGCTGACGGTCGCCTTGCCGCGCCCGCCTATGTGCAATTCGTCATGGGCGTGAAGAACGCAATGCCCGCAGACCGGGATGTCTTCGATTATTATGTGCGCACGATGGCGCGACTTCTTCCCGACAGCGAGTGGTGCGCCGCCGGGATCGGGCGCCACCAGATCGAGGTCAACGAATGGTCGGTCGCTGCGGGCGGGCATGCGCGCACGGGACTGGAGGACAATGTGCGGCTGGACCGCGAAAGGCTTGCCCCGTCGAACGCCGCGCTGGTGACACGGGTCGCCGAGATTTGTGCAGAACATGACCGTCCTGTGGCCACGCCGTCCCAAGCCCGCAAAATCCTGGGTCTGCGCCCGGCCTGATTGCTGCTGCATGTCGGGGGAGCGGGCCGGGGGCAGGGCGGGCGCCGGGGCCTATCCCGTTTCTGCCCGAATTCCGGGCGATCGCGGCCTCTTCCTTGGACAAGCGCGCAGGGATTGGCTTCTATGTGCCAAAGATCGAACGGAGATCGCCCATGACCCGACCCAAACGCTTCTGGCGCGAGATGACCACGCGGGACTTTGCGGCGGCAGGGACGGGCGACTGGATTGCCGTCCTTCCCGTCGCGGCCATCGAGCAGCACGGTCCGCACCTGCCGGTCGGGGTGGATGCGCTGATCGCGGAGGCGATGGTGGCGCGCGCGGCGGACGCCCTGCCCGAAGACAGCCCGGCCACGTTTCTGCCGGTTCAGCAGATCTGCAAGTCCAACGAACACATTGCCTTTCCCGGCACGCTGACGCTGGACTGGGAGGTGGCGATCAAGTCATGGCTTCAGATCGGAGCGAGTGTAGCGCGCGCGGGAGTGCGCAAGCTGATCCTGATCACCAGTCACGGCGGCAATGTCCCCCCGATGGAGATCGTGGCGCGCGAATTGCGCCAGAGCCATGGCATGGCCGTCGTCACCACCGCCTGGACCCGGTTGCGCGATGCGTCGGTTTACGACTATCCCGACGGGCCGATGGTGGATATCCATGGCGGGCTGTCGGAAACATCGATGATGCTTGCGCTCTGGCCCGATCTTGTGGCGATGCAGCATGCGGAGGATTTCGGCTCCGCCCAGACGGCGCTTCGGCAGGGATCGGCCAGGCTGGGCTATCACATGGCGGAGGCGAACATGGCCTGGCTCGCCCATGACCTGAACCCCAAGGGCACCGTGGGCGACGCCTCCCGCGCCACCGCAGCGCTTGGCGCGGCCGACGTGGCCGGCCAGATCGCGGGGTTTTGCGCCCTGATCGAGGATCTGGCCCGCGTCACCCCGCCCGACCACGGCGGTTAGGCCCGGCGCGTCAGGCTGATCAGCGTCGAGGCAAGGAAGACCAGCGCGGCGGCGCAGACGATGCTGGGTCCGGTCGGGGTGTCGAACTGGAAAGACGCCCACAGCCCGGCCAGCGCCGACGCGGCGCCGATGCCGCCGGCGGTCAGAGCCATCGCCTCCGGCGATCCGCTGAAAGGCCGTGCCGCGGCGGCGGGGATCAGCATCAGTGCGATGATCAGCAACGCCCCGACCACCTTGATCGCCACGGCCACGACCGCCGCCAGCGCAAGCGTCAAGACAAGCTGTTCGCGCCGCGGGTTGACCCCCGCCGCCTTGGCCAGATCGGCGGAAAGCGTTGCGGTCAGCAGTGGCTGCCAGCGCCAGCCGATCAGCATCAGAACCGCCAGCGCGCCGCCCCATATCACGGCCAGATCGGCACGGGTCACGGCAAGGATATCGCCGAAAAGATAGGCCGACAGGTCAACCCGCACCCCGCTCAGAAGCGACACGGCGACAAGGCCGAAGGCCAGTGCGGAATGCGCAAGAACCCCCAGAAACGTGTCGATGCCGTACCCACGTTCGGACAATGTGGAAACCGCAAGCGCCATGGCCAGGCACACCGCCAGAACGCCCGCGAAGATCGAGATCGAGAAACTGAGGCTCAGCGCCACGCCCAGCAATGCCGCATGGGCCGTCGCATCGCCGAAATAGGCCATGCGCCGCCAGACCACGAAGCAGCCAAGGGGGGCCGCGGCGATGGCCACGCCGACGCCCGCCAATGCCGCGCGGATCAGGAAATCATCCAGCATCACTCTGCAACCTCATGGGCGTGGTCGTGATCATGTGCATGGTCGTGGCTGTGACTGTGTTCGTGCCTGTAAAGGGCAAGCGCGCCTTGCGTCCCGGTGCCGAACAGCGCCCGATAGGCCGGTGCGGAGGCCACGATTTCGGGCTTGCCTTCGCAACAGATATGCCCGTTCAGACAGATCACCCGATCAGAGGCGCTCATTACGACATGAAGCTCGTGGCTGACCATCAGCACAGCGCAGCCCAGGTCGCGGCGGACCTGTTCGATCAGCCGGTAGAACGCGGCGGAGCCGGGCTGATCAAGGCCCTGGGTTGCCTCGTCGAGGATCAGGAGATCGGGGTGGTTCAGCAAGGCGCGGGCCAGAAGAACCCGCTGACGCTGGCCGCCGGACAGATCGGTCATCTGACGGGAGAGCAGATCGGCGGCCCCGGCCTCTTCAAGTGCTGCACACATCGCCTTCCGGGTCTGGCGTTGCGGCAGCGACAGAAACCGCGCCACGGTCAGCGGCAGGGTCCGGTCGATGTGCAATTGCTGCGGCACATACCCGATTTTCAGCCTGGGCGCGCGGTGGATACTGCCTGCGCTCGGCTCCAGGACGCCGATCAGCGCTTTCAGGAAGCTCGACTTGCCCGAACCGTTGGGCCCGACGATGGTCACGATTTCGCCCGGTTCGATGGCGAAATCGACATCCCGGAGCACGGTTTCCCGCCCCAGGCGCAGGGCCAGATCCCGGGTTTCGATCAGGCTCATCTTTCCGCCTCTGCGCAGGCGGGGCAAAGCCCCTCCAACTCGACCACGGCATGTTCCATGGCAAACCCCATGGCCTCGGCCTCCTGATCCAGCGATCGCTCCACCGGTCGTGCCCCGGCTTCGGCGACGGATTCGCATTTGCGGCAGATCAGAAAGGTCGGACGATGCGCGCCGCCCGGATGGGTGCAGGCGATATAGGCGTTCAGGCGTTCGACGCGATGGGCGAAACCATGGCTCACCAGAAAATCCAGCGCGCGATAGGCGATGGGGGGCTGCGCGCCCAACCCTTCGGCCTGAAGCCGGGCAAGGATATCATAGGCGCCATGCGCGCGATGGTCCTCCAGCAGCAGTTCCAGAACCCGCCGGCGGGCCGGCGTCAGGCGCAGGTTTTCCTCCGCGCAGCGCTTTTCCGCCGCCTGCATCGCGTCCCGGATGCAGCTTGCGTGGTCATGGGTTTCAAAGCCGGGCTGGGACATCGGGCAGGATCCGTCACGTGAGGTATTGATATGTTATAACATACCATATAGGAGTTCTCCGACTTCTGACAGGAGAGCCATGCCATGTCCATCCAAATCTTCCCCTTTTGCGCCGTTGTCCTTTCGGTTTCCGTCGGTGCCGCTTGGGCGGATACCCCCCGAATCGTCACCGATATTCCGCCTGTGCATTCGCTCACCGCGCGGGTGATGGAGGGGGTCGGAACGCCCGATCTGCTGGTGGATGGCGCCACCTCGCCGCATGACTTCGCGCTACGTCCATCCCAGGCCGCCGCTCTGGCGGAGGCGGACCTTGTGATCTGGGTGGGGGAGGCGTTGACCCCGGCCTTGGCGGGTTCGATGAGCGCACTGGCAGAACGGGCCGAGTTAGTGGAGTTGATGGCTGTGGAGGGGGCTGTGACGCATGCCTATCGCGAGAGCGTGGGCGGCGATCATGACCATGACCACGATCATGCAGCGGATCACGGTGACGATACCGCACATGACCACGACAGCCACGCGCATGACGACCATGATCACGACGCCCATGAAACTGCAGCCCATGAAACTGCTGCCCATGACGACCATCACCATGATCATGACCATTCCGGCATGGACCCCCATGGCTGGCTCGATCCGGCCAACGCGATCCTCTGGACCGGTGTGATCGCGGACCGGCTGGCGGACATGGATCCGGCCAACGCCGCCGTCTATCAGGCAAATGCCCGCGCGGCAGAAGCGGAACTCACACAGTTGCAGGCCGAGATCGCGGAGCGGTTCGGCGCCGGCGTGCAGCCGCAATTCGTGGTTTTCCACGATGCCTATCAGTATTTCGAGACCGCCTTCGGTCTTGCCCCGATCGGCGCGATTTCCCTGTCCGAGGCGGAGGCGCCGTCGGCCGCGCGGGTGGCCGAGATCCGCGACCGGATTGGCGGATTGGGTGCGATCTGCGTCTTTGCCGAGCCGCAATTCGACCCCCGGATCGTGGCGGCGGTCACAGAGGATACACCGGCCAGAACGGCGGTGATCGACCCGTTGGGGGCGCAGCTGGAACCGGGCCCCGAGCTTTATCCGGCGCTGATGCGCGCCATGACCGAAAGCTTCGCCTCCTGCGGCTAGGCTGCGCGTTTCCGGCATGCGTCGCCGTAGCAGGCGCAAAGCACATGGTCCCATCCGGAGCGATAACCAAGCATGGTCTCGGTCGCGGCACTGGCCAGCATCTCGAACCCGGCATGGGTCAGATCGACCCGCGTGCCGGGCCCGTCGGCGGTGAAGACGACGGTGATCTGTGTCGCCTCGGCCGGGTCGCGGCCGACATACCAGTCAAGCGCGAGCTTCGCGCCCGGTTCCCATGCGGTGACGGTCGCCCATGGGTCGGTTCGGCCATCGGGATGGGTTTCGAGGATACGGCCGCCTTCGTGCGGCTCGACCACCACATCCGCGGCGGGTTTCCCGTCTCGGGCGGAAAGGGAATGGCTGTCCAGCGGCCACCAGCTGGCCATGTCTTCGGTGAAGAGATCGAAGGCCTTGTCGGGCGGAAGCGGGACATGAACGGTCTTGTGGATCGGGTCGGTCATTCGGGTGTCTCCGTATCAGGGGGGGATGTGCGGCGCCTGGCCTCCGCTGCGAAAGCGGTGAGCGCGTCGTCCCAGAGGGCATCGAGATAGCGGCGCAACGCGGCCACGCCCTCCGGCGCAAGCGCATAGACGCGGCGTGTGCCCTGCGGCATGACCTCCAGAAGCCCCGTATCGCTGAGCACCTTGAGATGCTGCGACACGGCCGGCCGGCTGACGGTCAATCCGTGCGCCAGCTCCCCCACGGGCAGGGCGCCATGGCGGAGCCGTTCGACAATCGCCCGGCGGGTCGGATCCCCAAGAGCGGCAATCGCGGTTTCGGGGTTGGGGCTTGTGTAAGTCATAACTTACCGTAAGTATCTGCTTACGATTCTGTCAACCGAGAGCTTCCGGCAGGCCGGCACATCGGTCGATATGACCATCGGCAACAGGGAAGAGGGACGCGAATGTCAGATGTGATGCAGCATAACGCGGGTTATGGCCGCTCAGGCCGCGCGGTTCCGACCCATCCGCTTGCGAATGCTGCGCCCGTGCTTGAACAAGCGCTGCCGCAACCTCGCGCGGATCAGATCCCGGTATCTGACGGCGGGGGACGTCGCGGCACGCGTCTTTTTCAGAATGACCAGAGTATCGACCTGGGTAACCAGTTCGTATGCCGGGTTTCTGGAAAGGACATCGTCGATTGCCCATCCCACGCCCGGAAACTTCTCGAACCGGTCGTGGAGGCAGATGAACCCGCCAGGATTGACCAGATCGGCTCATTGGAGATCGACCAAAACCGGGTAATGCCGGTGATCTCCGTCGATGAAGACGAAATCGAAGCGGATGCCATCGTGGCGCGCCGCCTTGAGATAGGTATGGGTGGTGCCTTCCCAGAAGGTGACCGTCTCGGGGTCGATGCCCGCGGACCGCAGGTTCCTGACCACCTTTGCAAACTGATCCGGATAGTAGGTGAACGGATCGATCACATAGAAATCCGGTCTGGTCGCAGGGTCAGGATAGCAGTTGATCAGTTCCTTCAGCGTGCCGCCTGCTGCGGTGCCGATCTCCAGATGGGCGGCGGAAAGTGTGTTTTCCCGCAACAGATCGGCCAGGGCCTGGCGTTCATTCGCGCTGCATTCCGATCCAAGTGTCTGAGACGATGCGCGAACCATGGCGGCCCTCCAAACTCGGGAGCCTTTTTCCCCAAGCCGGAAGTCGTGTCAACCAGGCGCCTCTTGAAGCCTAGGTGGCCCACAACTAAGACTCTCTTAACCGTAAGCACATAAGACATCTCCGAGATCAGACAGGCAGGACCCGATGCAAGACCCCGTAGACTATTTCCAGAACAACCTCGTGCCCATGGTGGTCGAACAGACCAGCCGGGGCGAACGCGCCTATGATATCTTCTCGCGGCTCCTGAAAGAGCGGATCATCTTCGTCAATGGCCCGGTCCATGACGGGATGAGCCAGCTGGTGGTGGCGCAGCTTCTGCATCTGGAGGCGGAGAACCCGTCCAAGGAAATCTCGATGTATATCAACTCCCCCGGCGGGGTGGTGACCTCGGGCCTGTCGATCTACGACACGATGCAGTACATCAAGCCCAAGGTGTCTACCCTTGTTGTCGGGCAGGCGGCCTCGATGGGATCGATCCTGTCCGTCGCCGGGGAGGCCGGGATGCGGTTCGCCCTGCCCAACGCGCGGATCATGGTGCACCAGCCCTCGGGCGGTTATCAGGGTCAGGCCACCGACATCATGATCCATGCCGCCGAGACGCAGAAGATCAAGGATCAGATCAATGCCATCTATGTCAAACATACCGGCAACGCGCTGAAAGACGTCGAGGCCACGCTTGAGCGCGACAAGTTCATGTCTCCCGAAGAGGCCAAGGCTTGGGGCCATATCGACGAAATTCTTGAAAATCGTCCCACCGACGACGCAAAGAGTTGATAATATCACAATGCCGCGGGGTGAGCGCCGCGGCTGACATTTTGGCGTTGTGGCTGCCGGGGGGCTGTTCTAGGCTGCTTGGAACGGCATCCCAGACAGGGCCCATATCCGGGTTTGGGCGGGCCTCCGGACACAACCCGTTGAGGTAGATGACATGGCGAATTCCTCCGGCAATGACTCGAAGAACACGCTTTACTGTTCGTTTTGCGGCAAGAGCCAGCACGAGGTGCGCAAGCTGATTGCCGGGCCGACCGTCTTCATCTGCGATGAGTGCGTCGAGCTTTGCATGGATATCATCCGGGAAGAGACGAAATCGGCGGGATTGAAAGCCACCGATGGTGTGCCCAGCCCGAAGGAGATTTGCGAAGTCCTCGATGACTACGTGATCGGGCAAAGCCACGCGAAACGGGTTTTGTCGGTCGCTGTGCACAACCACTACAAGCGTCTCAACCACGCCGGCAAAACCGATATCGAACTGGCCAAATCGAACATCCTGCTGATCGGGCCCACTGGCTGCGGCAAGACGCTTCTGGCGCAGACGCTGGCCCGGATTCTGGACGTTCCCTTCACCATGGCCGATGCGACCACGCTGACCGAAGCGGGCTATGTGGGCGAGGATGTGGAGAATATCATCCTGAAGCTGCTGCAGGCGTCGGAATACAATGTGGACCGCGCGCAGCGCGGCATCGTCTACATCGACGAGGTCGACAAGATCACCCGCAAGTCCGACAACCCGTCGATCACCCGCGACGTCTCGGGCGAGGGTGTGCAGCAGGCGCTGCTGAAGATCATGGAAGGCACCGTGGCCTCCGTGCCGCCGCAGGGCGGCCGCAAGCATCCGCAGCAGGAATTCCTGCAGGTCGACACGACCAATATCCTGTTCATCTGCGGCGGCGCCTTTGCCGGCCTTGAAAAGATCATCGCCCAACGCGGCAAGGGCTCCGCCATCGGGTTCGGCGCCGATGTGAAGGAGAACGACACCCGTGGCGTGGGAGAGATGTTCGGTGAGCTGGAACCCGAAGACCTTCTGAAATTCGGGCTGATCCCGGAATTCGTGGGGCGTCTGCCGGTCATCGCCACACTGACCGATCTGGACGAGGATGCGCTGATCACGATCCTGACGCAGCCGAAGAATGCCCTTGTGAAGCAGTATCAGCGGCTGTTCGAACTGGAAGACGCCAAGCTGAAATTCACCGATGACGCCCTTGGCGCGATTGCGAAACGCGCGATTGCCCGCAAGACCGGTGCACGGGGTTTGCGCTCGATCATGGAGGATATTCTGCTTGATACCATGTTTGATCTGCCGGGTGCCGACGGGGTCGAAGAGGTTGTGGTGAATGAGGAGGCCGTGACCTCCGACGCGCAGCCTTTGCTGATCTACGCGGAACGCTCGAAGGAAGAGCCGGCCAGCGCCGGATGATCCGGCGGATCCGATCGGGAAGCGCCTTCGAAGACAGGTTCTCCTACTGCCGTGCCGTCGTTGCCGGTGGCACGGTCTACGTTGCCGGATCCTGCGCCCATAGCGACGACATGCCGACGGATATCGTTGGGCAATGCGCCTCTGCGTTGCGGGTCGTCGATGCGGCGCTTCGGGACGCGGGGACAGACCTGCAGCATGTGGTGCGCGTCGTATATTACCTGACCGATATCCGGGAACTCGAACATTGCGCGCCGCTGCTGCGCGACGCCTTTGGCGCGAATCCGCCCGCCGCCTCCATCATCGAGGCCAAACTGATCGACCCGGCGGATCGCATCGAGATCGAGGTGACGGCCGTTTTGCCGAGCCAGGCGCCGCTCAGCGCAGCCAGAGATTCTCGCGCTTGAGCGTGTTGCGAATGGCCTGTTCGCGGCGCGGCAGGTTGTCCCGGTCGAAGAGCGCCCGCGCCTTCTGTCCCTTGCCCTGATAGATCATCCGTTTCATCGGCTCGTAGGATTTCAGCACCTTCTTGATCCAGTTCGGGGCGGAGACATCCTCCAGCGCGTCGATGACGAATTGTGGCTCGCGCGCATAGAGAAGGGGCAGAAGCCGGTAGTGGCAGCTGGTCCTGCCGTCAAGCCAGCCCGGCTCAAGCGCCTCGCGCCCGCCGCCAAGCGCATGAATGACAAGCGGCAGCGCCACCTGATCGAGCCAGGGCCAGAGTGACTGGCAGACCAGTTCGCCCGGCGGGTCGTCCCGTATGGCAAGCGCATATTCCAGAAAGCGGTCACCGAATTTGTGCGGACATTCATAGAAGAAAAAGCCCGCGTTGAAATAGAGATACCGCCGCCAGTATTCATCGGGCTCCGTCAGGTCGAGAGAGCTTTCGAAGTCGAGACCGAATTTCTCGTAAAGAGCTCTCCAGATCTGTGTGTAGCCGGGACCATACAGCTCGATCTGCGGCCATGTCCCCTCCCGTCGGAGCGAGGCCGAGGGTCTGGCGAAATCGAACGGCACATCGGAGAGATCTCCGGTGATCAGTGTATCCGTGTCGAAAAAGACAAACGGCTGCCCCCCGGGCATCGCGGCCAATGCCTCGATCTTGTTGCCATAGGGGTAGCTGTCGCCGAAATGCCGGCTTTCAAAGGGCAGTATCTCCACGTCGAGCCGCGTGAACAGCTGTCGCAAGGCCTCGTCATTGATGCGCGGATCCCTTGGCCATAACGCGCCCGGCTGCGGTTCGGCCACGAAAAGCCGGCCGCTGAAGCCCGGGCTGTACTGGCGAAGGGACGCCGCAAAAAGCGCAGCCTCGTATTGCAGCCGGCCCGCTTGCGCGACGACGATAACGTTGAAGGGCTGATCTGAAGGCATGTCCGCTCGCTGGCCGTTATGGCATCAGCGCAGTCTAGCCGATCGGCAGGTGTCATTCCAACCGCCGATCGGCATATCCGTGGCCGTCAGCTTTCCGCTTCGGCGACATGGGTCTTGACCGCAAGGAAACTGTCCGGCGTCACCGAGATCGTGTCGATACCCGCCTCCACCAGCAGCCGGGCAAAGGCCGGGTCGTTGCTGGGCGCCTGACCGCAAAGTCCCACCTTCGCTCCGGCGGCGTGGGCGCGTTCGATCAGTGTCTTGATCATCCAGATCACGGCGGGGTCATCCTCCCGGAACAGATCGGCCAGTTCTTCGCCGTCACGGTCGATGCCAAGCGTCAGCTGGGTCAGGTCATTGGACCCGATGGAAAACCCGTCGAACCGTTCGGCAAATTCGTCGGCCCGGATCACATTGGACGGGATCTCCCCCATGACATAGACCTGCAGACCGTTCTCGCCGCGCGCGAGCCCGTTTTCGGCCATCACCGCCAGCACGCGGTCGGCCTCCTCCGGTGTGCGGCAGAACGGGATCATCACGATGGCATTGTCGAACCCCATCTTCTCGCGCAGCATCTTGATGGCCCGGCATTCCAGCGCAAAACCTTCCCGATACCGTGGCGAGTAGTAGCGGGAGGCGCCGCGAAAGCCGATCATCGGGTTTTCTTCCTTGGGCTCAAACGCATGCCCGCCCAGAAGCTCCGCGTATTCATTGGTTTTGAAATCGCTCATCCGGATGATAACCGGCTTCGGATAGGCAACGGCGCATATCCGCGACAGGCCGCGCGCCAGTGTCTCGACAAAGAACTCCGGCTTGACATCGTAGGCCTGTGTCAACTCCTCGATCTGCGCCTTCACCTCGTCATCGGGCAAAGTGTCGTAGTTCACCAGCGCCATGGGGTGGACCTGAACAGCGCTGTTGACCACAAACTCCATCCGCGCGAGCCCCACCCCCTCCGACGGCAGCCGCCACCAGCGGAAGGCGGCGGACGGGTTGGCGAGGTTCAGCATGATCCGGGTCCTGGTTTCCGGCACATGATCGAGACGAAGCTCCTCCACCTCATACTCCGCGATGCCGGCATGGATCAGGCCTGCATCCCCGCCCGAGCAATCCACCGTCACCTCCTGTTCGTCATGCAGCACATGGGTCGCGGTGCCGGTGCCGACGATAGCGGGCAGGCCCAGTTCCCGGCTGACGATCGCCGCATGCGATGTCCGCCCGCCGTGATCGGTGATAATCGCCGCGGCGCGCTTCATGATCGGCACCCAGTCCGGGTCGGTGGTGGAGGTGACAAGAATGGCGCCATCGACGAAACGGTCGATATCGCTGGCATGTTCGATCAGGCAGATCCGGCCCGCCGCAACTGCCGCCCCAACACTCAGACCTTTCAGAATGACCGGGCCGGCCTCTTTTATTGTATAAGATTTCATCGCGCCGGTGTCCGCGCGCGACTGCACAGTTTCCGGACGGGCCTGAACGATGAAAAGCTCGCCCGTCTCGCCATCCTTGGCCCATTCCATGTCCATCGGCTGACCGTAATGGTCTTCGATCGTGGCGGCCTGACGACCCAGTTCGAGGATTTCCGCGTCACTCAGCACGAAGGAGGCCCGTTCCGCCCTGGAGGTGGGAACGTTCTTGATGTCGCCACCGGTCCGCCCCGCATAGATCATCTTCTTTTCCTTCGCGCCCAGTGTCTTTTCGACGATGGGCACCAGATCGGGCTGATCCAGAAGCGGTTTGTAGACCATGTATTCGTCCGGGTTCACCGCGCCCTGAACGACGTTTTCGCCAAGACCCCAGGCCGCGTTGATCAGCACAACCTTGTCAAAGCCGGTTTCCGTATCGATCGAGAACATCACGCCGGAGCCGCCGATATCCGAGCGCACCATGCGCTGCACCCCGATCGACAGGGCAACCTGGTTGTGATCGAACCCCTGGATCTGGCGATAGGTGATCGCCCGGTCGGTAAACAGCGAGGCATAGCAGCGCGAACACGCCGCCAGCAACGCCGCTTCCCCGCGCACGTTCAGGAAGGTTTCCTGCTGGCCGGCAAAACTGGCGTCCGGCAAGTCCTCGGCTGTGGCGCTGGAGCGGACGGCAACGGGAATGTCCGAATGGCCGGAGCGTTCCGACAGTTCGTGATATGCCGCGACAATCGCGGCGCGGCTCGCTTCGGGCCAGTCGCCTTTGACGATCGCGGTGCGGATCGAGGAGCCGGCCTCCTGCAACGTGATCTTGTGGGCGGCCAGATCCTCCATGGTATCGGCGATGAGCGCGTTCAGCTCGTTGGCGCGGATGAACTCGCGAAAGGCATCGGATGTGGTCGCAAATCCCGGCGGCACCTGAATGCCCTTGGCGCCAAGCTGCTGCACCATCTCGCCAAGGGAGCTGTTCTTGCCCCCGACCAGTGCCACATCTCCGCGGGACAGTGTTTCGAACCAGATCACAGTCTTGAGTTCAGTCTGCATTGCGCCCTCCTCGGCGTTTTGAATGTGCTGTCCGGCGTACTATGGCCGGATGTGGAGACACGCGAATTGAGGTGTGTCAATTTCACCTGCAATGAATTCAGATAGAAATCCAGAGCCCCGGGGCTGACCCGGACCGATTTGCAAGACGAGGAAGCGCATGACCAGAAATGATCAGATAGACAGCTTGTTGGCCCGTGTCGAAACGGCCGGCGCGGTGGATGAAGCGTTGCTGGAGGAGGTCTCGGCGGGAATCGCGGCAGAGTTCCCCATGGCCGCCCAGATCGATCACACAGGTCACGCAGGCACCGATGCGGCGCTGCATCTGGTCGATACCTGTCTTCCGGGTTGGACGATTTCCCTCCGCGGCAAGGCGACCGAGCCGGACGGGCATTGGCGCTGCTCCCTGCGGGAGACGTCATCGCGCGACAACGACGCGTTTGTGGGCGTAGGGCTGGGCCCGACCGTCGGCCATGCCTTGCTCATGGCGCTGTTGAAGCTGATCAGAAGCGGCGCCCACGCCCCCTCCGTCTGACCCGCGCCGCGCCCCGGCTCCGGGTTACTGCGCCCTGCCGCTACGGCCGCAAAGGCCCGGGGCAGCCGATCGGGATAGAGGACCTCCGGAGCTGGATCCCCGCCCCGTTGAAGGCCGGGGCGCCTTAAGAACGAGAGTGCTGCATCGCGTGCGATGGATCGAGATCGCGGGGAACGGCAAGTGGCGCCCCGGTTGCGGCTGCAAGAGCGCCGAAGCGTTATGTGCGCCGCCAGAATGAAGCCGATCGGAAAAAAGACTTTTGCGGATAGACTACATGATCGCTGAGCGGCGGCCTGGAATTGGCAATCCGCCGCCCCGGCTCTTAAGATCAATCCTTGGCGTTTTGAACTGGAATTGCCACTTTCTGTGATGCCTTCCGGCAAAGCATATGCATGTTCCTTACTTCCGCCCAAGATCGGTTTGGCGGGAAAGCAAAGGGACGCGACCAAGTCACTGCTTTGGGTTCAATCGCGTATCCAGGCTTCAACGCCGCGACGGCAGTATAGGGGATCGGGACGCAAACCCGCTGTGCTCAGCGCTGCCCGGCATCTCTTCATTCCATCGCGCCCGTAAATGTCGCGATGCAGCTCGACAACCACGACCCGAAAGCAGGACAGGTCCGCGCTCTCCAGCAAGGTCAGTTCCCCACCCTCAATATCCATCAGGAGGGCAGTTGGACGAAACTCTTCTACGATCTTGGAAAAGTCTACAGTCGGCACAGTTTCCAGCCGCATTCCGGGGATCGCGGCTCTTCCGTCATCCACGACCATCGAGCCGAGGTAGTCTTCGGCGACGGCAAACGCCATTTCGGCCGGCGCGTCACTGCCTGCCACGACAATACCGTGGCGGATTTCAGCCCTTTCCTCCAGGCCGTTGCGTGCATAAAGCTTGCGGGCTACCGGCACCATATCCGAATTGGCTTCGAAACTCAGAAGTGCGTCGACATCGCAATTCAGAGCCACTGCACTTCCCACGATTCCGGATCCTGCGCCAAGTTCCAGCAACCGGTCGCTGTTTCGAATGTGTCCGAACGCACTTCTCACCTCCTGGCGCTCATAAAAGCCATCGCGGAGCGATCTGAGTTTTTTCCTGTCGAGATGAGGACCTGCCGGAACTTCCACGCCCCAGTAATGCGCCAGGGCTGCTGGTTTTCGCAGTGGTTCGCTACGTTTAACTGGCAGGTAGCCGTGACCTTTCATGTCCTGAGCAATTGATTTTGAAGATGGCAGGCCAAGACTGGCATGCGTGTCGCCATCCATGGCTGCACCAAACCCCCGAAGCGCCTCAAAAAGATGTTTTGGATCTAGCTCCCCATGACTCTTTGATGTCGCGCGGTCGAGTTTTTCTGGGCGCCATTCACGCAGGACTGCATCAAACACCTTCAAATCAACCTCGGCCATGGCACGAAGCTGGCGCTGACCGACGGCCACGGAACCCGGTCTGAAACGGCGCTGGATCGAGGCCGCAACCTGTCCGGGTCGGGCGACGAGGCCAAACAAGTGAACAGCCGAACCATCATCGAAGATGATCCGCTTGGCGCCTCTGTACAAGCTGATTTGCTCGGTAAGGCTCAGCCGTTCGGGCCGCAGAACTCGAAACCCGCGATCGGAGAGATACTGCTCAAGTGCGACATCGCCTAGAATACGCCCCTTCTTCGTTTTGCTGAGCCCTGCACGGGAAACATACAGTCGCTTTGGCGAGTTCGCTTCGGGTTCGGGCCAAGTCCGGCTCTGCAGGAAAAGGCGGAATTCGGGAGTGCCCGTTTCCAGCGCGCCGGTGCCAAAACCCTGCTCCGGCACGATCAGGCGATCGACACGTGTGGGCCGCGTCAATACCTGTCTGCGCACCCCCGGCGACAGGATATCAAGAAACTCTGCCTGAAAGCCTGTTTCAACTCGATCACGATCAGCGGGCCCCTTTGGCACGAACAACAGTGAGTCAAACGACTCGGGTGGGGCGTGAATCGGCCAAAGCCGGGAAAGGCTCTCGACCAGAAAATGGCCGAAATGCCAAGACATGATCCCGGCAAAAAGGTGAGTTCCGGCGATGTGCTCTACAGGCTCGATGGGAGCCGGCGGCGAAAAGAGAGCAACGTCTCCACGAAAGATCGTGCTTTCAGGGACGAAACGTCCCTTCGCATCCAAAACCCCCAGACCGCCGTCACCCCTTGCATTGGGCACAATCACTGCGTCATCGATAATCCGCATACAACGCACATCCCACTACTCAGACGAAATTGCCGGGCCTGACACTGTCCGCAAAGGTTGTAGGTGCGTTCGGTCCAGCGTTCAACGCATGTATCGTCTGCATGAACGATATGCCGCCGGAAGGGCAGAGCGAACGATTTATCGAACAGCGTCCCGGATTTTTGGCAAACCCTTGGGATATCTACGAAAAGTGGGGCATTCTCCAAAAACGCATAGTGCTGAAACTGGCCTTCGCAGGGTCTCTTCGGTATAACCGTGAAACTGCTATCGAACCGCCAAACCCACCTTTCCATTCAAGGTGTTAGCGGAATTTTCAACGCAGAAGTGCGGGATGGTGGGCGACCCTGGAATCGAACCAGGCGTGCGTCTCCGCGAGGGAGTTACAGTCCCCTGCCACACCTTGCGGCCTGTCGCCCAACGTTGCGCGAAATATCGGGCGGGGACGGGGGCGTCAAGGGTCAACTCGCGCCATGATCTTCACACCGTTCCCGTCGGGGTCGCGAAACTCCAGAGATTGGCTGCCATCGGCGTTTTCATGGATCTCCGCACCAGTTGCGTCCTGTTCGATACGGTCCTTCAGGGCCGGCAGGTCAGGGGCGAAAAGTTGAAAATCGAGGTCATGGCCGGGTAGGCCGGCGCCGCCGCCCTTGCAGGGGATATACAGCGCGACCGGCAGGCTTCCGAGCATGAACTGGGTCCAGCCGAACTCCGCGCTGTGAAAGACCGGGGTCGCCTCGAACAGCTTGGAATAGAACGCCTTGGCGCGGTCCAGATCGGTGACCGGAATCTTCAGAAGCGCAAGCGACAGCATGGGGGACCCTTTCATGGGAGCCGCTTTAGCTTGCACTCCCGTTTGGCGCGACGCAAGGTCTGCGCCGGAGGTGAGCGGATGGCCAAGAAACCCACCTGGGTGATCGAGAAAGAGCAGGCGAGACGGGCCGCGACGGCGGAAACCGTATGGCTTTTCGGCCTGCATGCCGTGCGCGACGCGCTTGCAAATCCGGCGCGGATCAAATTGCGGCTGGTGGTGACCAAGAATGCGGCCGACAAGCTGGCGGAGGCGATTGCGGCAAGCGGCGTGACGCCGGAAATGGCCGATCCGCGCAAGTTCGCGGCACCTCTCGATCCGGGCTCGGTTCATCAGGGCGCGGCACTGGAAGTGAAACAGCTCGACTGGGGGCCACTGTCGGACATCGCGGTGTCGGGGGACGGGGCCGCGCGGCTGCTTTTGCTCGACCGCGTGACCGATCCGCACAATGTCGGGGCGATCCTGCGCTCCGCAGAAGTGTTCGGCGCGCGGGCGGTGATCGCACCGGCCCGCCACTCGGCGCCCGAAACCGGGGCCCTGGCCAAGACCGCGTCGGGCGCGTTGGAGCGTCAGCCCTATTTGCGGGTGAAGAACCTGGGCGACACGATGCTGGAGCTGCGCAAGCTGGGATATGTTCTGCTCGGGCTCGATGGCGCGGGCGAGGTCGAGATCGGGGACGCGGCGGCGACGTTCCGGGACCGGCCCATCGCACTTGTTCTGGGCGCGGAGGGGCCGGGCCTGAGAGAGCGGACGCGGGAGCTGTGCGACCAACTGGTCCGCATCCCGGCGGTTGGCGATTTCGGGTCGCTGAATGTTTCAAATGCGGCGGCCGTCTCCCTATATGCAGTGGCGAGAGGATAGCGCCATGCCCAACGGAACCAAGATCGCGACCTGCTGCTATTGCGGTTCGCGCACGATGCTGAAGCTGACGGCGCGTGGCGGGCATGAGCTTGCCTGCGGGTCCTGCGGGGCACCGCTGCACGAGATGAAGGCGTTGAAACAGACCGAAAGCCCCGCGGTCAAACGCAGCCCTCCGCAAGCCGGGCCTTATGTGGAGTATGTGCACGGCCCGCCCCGCCGGAAGACGAAACGCAAGCGCCGCAAGCCGATGTGGAAGAAGGCTTTCGAGGAAGCGTTCGATCTGGTCGAGGATATCTTCGACTAGACCGGTCCAGACACGGTCGGTCACGCTTGCGTCAGGGGGGATTTCGCCGCCGGGCCCGACAGGCATAGTGGGAAGATATACCCATTGACCGAGCACACGGAGCCATTTCCCATGCTAACCCGACGGACCACCCTGCGCCTTTTCGCCGCCACACCGCTGATCGCCATGGCCCCCGCCGCCATGGCCGGCGAGCCTCCGATCTACGCGGAGGGGGGCATTGCCATCGACGGGACGGACGCGGTGGCGTATTTCACCCGGAATGCGCCCGTACCGGGCACGGCCGATCACAGCCATGACTGGATGGGCGCGCGCTGGCAGTTTTCCAGCGCGGTCAATCGCGACATGTTTGCGGCCGATCCCGAACGCTATGCTCCGGCCTTTGGCGGATATTGCGCCTTTGCCGCCTCCCGCGGCTATCTTGCACCGACCATTCCCGAGGCCTGGACCGTCTACGAGGACCGCCTGTATCTGAACGCCAATCTGCGTGCCCGGGATCTCTGGCTGGCCGAGTTGCCGGACGTCATCGCCGCAGGTGAGGCGAACTGGCCCGCGATTCTGGGCTAGGGTGCCGTCATCACAAAAACGTGCTTGGCCTTTAAAAGCTTCAAGCGTTGCCTAAATACAACGTATGACGCGGCGGTTCGGAACACCGCCCGTCCATCACTGTCCCTCGTTCCGTGACTTGCGCCCGCTGCGTTTTTGCTGCGGGCGCTTTTTTCATGTGCTAATCCATGGCCATGACCGAAACGCCATCTGACGACCTGTTGCGAAAAATTCTCAAGGAAAGCAAAAGCTTCGCCTGTGTCGGCGTGTCTCCTAACCCCGTGCGCCCAAGCCATTACGTGGCGCGCTACCTGTCGCTGAAGGGGTATCACGTGATCCCGGTGAACCCCGGCCAGCTTGGCAAGGTGTTGTTCGGGGCCGATGTCGTGGCCGACCTTTCCGACATCGCCGAACCGGTGGATGTGGTGGATATCTTTCGCAGACCCGAAGCGGTTCCGGCCATTGTCGAGGTTGCGCTGGCGATGGAGCCGCGCCCGAAAACCATCTGGATGCAGATCGGGGTGACCCATCCGGAGGCCGCCGCGCGGGCAGAGGCGGCGGGTATTCAGGTGATCCAGAACCGCTGCCCCAAGATCGAGTACCAGCGCTTGTTCGGAGAGCTGCGGATGGGTGGATTCGCGACAGGCATCATCAGTTCGAAACTCTGAGCCGCGTGAGGCCGCACCCCTGCGCAGCAGCCGGGCATCTTCGTTGGGGGCGGGATCTGCGTGTTGAGCCTGCGCGATCTCCGCCGGGTTTCCGCGCCAGACGGCATGCCCCATGAAGCGGGCGGACTTGTCGGCGCGGGCGTCGTTTCAGGGTCTCGTGGTTCGCCTGCCGGCGGTACGTCAGATCCGGGAGGCCTTTTCGTCGAGGCCCGAGCGATCCTCCCGATGCTCCAGCTCGGCAAGCACATCGGCCAGCGTCAGGTCTAAGGCCGCCAGCATCACCAGAAAATGATACAGGACGTCCGCCCCCTCGCTGGCCAGCGCGGCACGGTCGCCCTTCACCGCCTCCACGATCGCCTCTATCGCTTCCTCGCCGAACTTCCGGGCGCAGGCCTCTGGCCCCTTCGACAGAAGCTGCGCGGTCCAGCTTTTTTCGGGATCGGCCAGCTTGCGGGCCGCGACGGTTTCGGCCAATCGGTCCAGTACGCTCATGATAACCTCATCGGAATGCCGGCCTTGGCCATATGGGCCTTGGCCTCGGCGATGGCGTAGTCGCCGAAATGGAAGATCGAGGCGGCCAGAACGGCGCTGGCATGGCCCTCGGTCACCCCTTCGACAAGATGATCCAGTGTGCCGACCCCGCCCGAGGCGATCACCGGGATCGGGACCGCATCGGCGATGGCGCGGGTCAGTGGCAGGTTGAAACCCGCCCGTGTCCCGTCGCGATCCATCGAGGTCAGCAGGATCTCGCCCGCGCCCTTCGCGGCGACGGTTCCGGCGAATTCGACCGCGTCGATGCCCGTCGGTTTGCGCCCGCCATGGGTGAAGATCTCCCATTTGCCGGGTGCTACGGTTTTCGCGTCAATCGCCACGACGATGCATTGGGAGCCGAATCTGTCCGCCGCGCGCGCCACGACGTCGGGGTCCGCGACAGCGGACGAATTGAAACTCACCTTGTCCGCGCCGGCCAGCAGCAGCGCGCGTACATCGTCCACCGTGCGGACACCGCCGCCGATGGTGAGGGGCATGAAACACTGCTCCGCCGTGCGGGTTGCCAGATCATACATCGTGCCGCGGTTTTCATGGGTCGCATGGATGTCGAGAAAGCAGAGCTCATCGGCCCCCGCCGCGTCATAGGCCCGCGCACTTTCCACCGGGTCGCCCGCATCGACCAGATCGACGAAGTTCACGCCCTTGACCACGCGCCCGTCGGCCACGTCCAGGCAGGGAATGATCCGGGTTTTCAGCATGAAGGCGCCTTTCCGTCAGTGACACGGCTTTGTTTATGGCCAAAGCGCGGCACAGGCCAGAGGCGCGTGGAGACCGGGCGGGACGAAGCGGCGCTAATGGCCCGGAGGCCGCCTGCGACCGGAGACCGCCAGCCAGATGAGCGCCAGGGCCGCACCGATGCCCACCGGCAGCGACAGGAGCAGGATCCAGGCCGCGTTGAACGCTCTGGTCAGGTCCGGTCCCCGATCCACCCCGTCCACGATACAGGATGTGGCAAAACCGCCATGGACAGTGCAGCCGTGGCGCGCGGCGAAGGCCTCGGCCCAGAACGGCCCGGCAATCGGCAGCAGGCAGGCGACCAGCAGCAGGCTCAGCAGGATATAGGCCAGTTTGCGCATCTGAATGTCCTTTCGCGACGTGGAACGCTACCGGTAGGACGGGTCGGTCCCGGAAAAGGTTCAAGGAAGATGTGGCGCAGCACCCCCCCGCGAAAGGCCCCGGATCGGCGGTATGAGCCTTCGCCCCGCCTAATGGGTCAGCGCCGTCAGTGCCGCACCAAGATCCAGAGCCCCGTCATAGAGCGCGCGGCCCGAGATGGCACCGGCGATAACGCCCGTATCCCGCAACGCCACCAGATCGGCGAGGGAGGAGACCCCGCCCGACGCGATCACCGGGATCGTCGTGGCGCGCGCGAGATCGGCGGTGGCAGCCACGTTCGGGCCCTGCATCGCGCCATCGCGGTTTATGTCGGTATAGATGATCGCGGCCACGCCCGCATCTTCGAAGCTGCGCGCCAGATCGGTCACCATCAGGTCCGTCTCCTCGGCCCAGCCCCGCGTGGCCACACGGCCCTCGCGCGCATCAAGACCGACCGCGACCTGCCCCGGGAAGGCCTTCGCCGCGGCGCGGACAAGATCGGGGTCTTCCACGGCCACGGTGCCCAGGATCACCCGCGCAATCCCGCGCGCCAGCCACATCTCGATGGTCGCCATATCCCGGATGCCGCCGCCCAGTTGCGCGGGCACCGTGGTTTCCGCAAGGATCTTCTCGACCGCCGCGCCATTCACGGGCTGGCCTTCGAACGCGCCATTCAGATCGACCAGATGGAGCCACTGACATCCGGCATCCTGAAAGGCCCGGGCCTGAGCCGCGGGGTCGTCATTGAACACCGTCGTCTTGTCCATATCCCCCTTCAGCAGGCGCACGGCCTGGCCGTCCTTCAGGTCAATCGCGGGGTAAAGGATCATCTGTGCGGCCTTTCACGGGTCGGGATCGGCACCTTTTGGCCCAGACATCGCCGATTGCCAAGCCGGCCCGGCAAGTGCCCCTTACGTCAGGCTTGCCTTGAGGCCCGCCCTTGCCCCAACATCGTGCCAATCTGCGGGAGGAAACCATGATGAAACATATGATTTTGGCCGCCGTGGCGAGCCTTGCACTTGCCGGAATGGCACATGCGGACGATTTGATCGGCAATTGGCGCACGGCGCCGGATGATAACGGAAATACCGGGATCATCCAGGTCCAGCAATGCGGCGCGGCGCTCTGCGGCACGCTGATCGAGGCTTTTGATGCCTCGGGTTCGACGATGACCTCGGAAAATGTCGGGCGTCAGATCATCTGGGATACGGTGCCCGAGGGTGGCGGCGAATATCGCGGGCGGCTCTATTCGCCGGACCGCGACCGCACCTATCGCTCGCGCTTGCAGCTCTCCGGCGATCAACTGGTCGTGTCGGGCTGTGTCATGGGCGGGGCCGTGTGCCGTGAAGGCGGACGCTGGCAGCGGGTGAACTGACGGCGGGGGCCTTCTTGGCACCGGCAATATCCCCGGCGGAGGCAGTTGCGGCCGACGCCCGGCGTCTCTTCCGGACCTGGTAGGCTAGCCTCCACAAAGAGGGTAGTTGGCGGGTGTGCCACGGTTCTGCAAGAGCCGGGCGCAATCCGTCAGGGCGTCCAGCCCAGAAAGTTGGAAATCAGGCGCAAGCCCGCGCGCTGGCTCTTTTCCGGGTGAAACTGGGTTCCGACCACGTTGCCGCGCCCCACGATCGCCGTTACCGAACCGCCATAATCGACATGGGCCAGAAGATCCTCCGCGGCGGCCACCTGCATATGGTAGGAATGCACGAAATAGGCGTGATCGCCGGTTGCAAGCCCGGACAGGACCGGGTGAGCGCGGTCGATCACCAGATCGTTCCAGCCCATATGCGGCACCTTCATCCGCGGCTCTGCGGGTGCAATCCGCACAACTTCGCCCGGCACCCAGCCAAAACCCGCCACATCCTCGTATTCGCGCCCCCAGGAGGCCAGCATCTGCATGCCGACGCAGATGCCCAGGAACGGCACGCCGCGGGTCTCCACCGCCTCGACAATCGCCTCCTCCAGACCGTCGATCGCCTGCAACCCCCGGCGGCAGGCCGGAAATGCCCCGTCACCGGGCAAGACGATCCGCGATGCGGCCGCCACATCCTCGGGCCGGTCCGTGACGATCACCGGGGCATGACCGCCCTCGCGCGCCATGCGCTGAAACGCCTTCTCCGCCGAATGCAGATTGCCGCTGTCGTAATCGATCAGAACGGTGGTCATCCGGTCACAGGGAGCCTTTGGTGGAGGGCACGGCATCGGCCTTGCGCGGATCGATCTCCACGGCCTCACGCAGCGCGCGGGCAACTGCCTTGAACGCGGCCTCCGCGATATGATGGCTGTTGATCCCGTGCAAGCCGTCCACATGCAGGGTGATCCCGCCATGAGTGGCCAGCGCCTGGAAGAACTCGCGCACGAGCTCGGTATCGAAGGTGCCGATCCTGGCCGTCGGCATCTCCAGATTCCAGACCAGATAGGGCCGCCCGGAGAGATCGAGTGCCGCGCGCACCAGCGCGTCGTCCATCGGCAGAAGACAGGCGCCGTAGCGCCGGATGCCGCGCTTGTCGCCAAGCGCCTGCGTCAGCGCCTGACCAAGTGCGATGCCCACATCCTCCACACTGTGGTGGTCGTCGATATGCAGATCGCCCGCGCAGCGCACCTTCATGTCGATCAGCGCGTGGCGCGCCAGCTGGTCCAGCATGTGATCGAAGAAGCCCACGCCGGTCTGATTGTCATAGGCGCCGCTGCCGTCGAGATTGATCTCGACGCTGATATCGGTTTCCGCCGTCTTGCGAGTGATCTTTGCGCTGCGCATCCTGCGCCTCCGGTTGCGGTATCGGCGCGGTTATAGGTGGGCGCGGGCGCGCTGCCTAGGGGCAGGTCTTCGCTGATGCCGAAAAGGTTGCAATTTGAACAGTATCCACCTCACAGCGCGGAGTGCAGGAGGTGCCCGGGCCGGTGGCTGAGCCGGACTGTGGTCACCGCCGCCGTGTGATCCCATGTGGTGCGGGTCAGAACAAGGCCGGCCTCGCCCGCAGCCACCTGCAAGGCGGCCGCGGTCTGCGGCGGCAGGGGTTCCGCCGCGATGGTCAGATCGCCATGGGTGTAGGGCGCATGGGTCAACAACCATTCATTCGCGCTGATCCGGGTGAAATCGGCCGTCTCCGCACCTGGAACGACAGCCGGATTGATCCAGCGATCCTCAAGCAGATAGGGCCGCGCATCGGCCAGATGACACGCGAGCAGATGCACAAGCGGCGTGCCGGTCTCGATCCGCAACGCAGCGCGGATCGAGGGCGGCGCCGGGCCGATCTGTCGCGAGATCAGGCGATAGCCGTATCGGGCGCCCCGGTCTTCGATGTCCCGGCGGATCAGCGGGATCTCGATCACCGCCTTGCCGACCGGATGCAGGGTGACCCGCGTGCCGGCCTTTCGGCGCCGGTCCAGAAGCCCGGTTTCCGCCAGGGTGCGCAGGGCCCGGTTGACCGTCGCCCGCGCACAGCCGAACTCCCGGGCCAGATCGGTCTCGTTCGGGATCAGATCGCCCGGTTTCCACTGGCGGGTGTGAATGCGGCGCAGCACCTCGTCATGGATCTCCTGCCATGAATTCATCGCCGTTCCGGTCACAACGCGGCCCGCAGATCGTTGATGGCCCGCATGTAGGCGGTGGTGATCCGGTCGCGCTCCACATGCCGGCCCGCGCGCACCATGTGCCGGCCTGCGGACCAGACGTCGCTCACCAGCCCGTCACCGCCCGCGAAGACATAGCTGTCGAGGATCGTGTCCCCCGAAAGACCGGCCAGATCCGGCGCGGTCAAATCAAGCGCCAGCAGATCGGCCCAGTCCCCGGAGCGAAGCGCCCCTGTCTTGCGCCCCGCCGCTGTTGCGCCGCCCGCCAGCATCGCATCGAACAGTCGGCGGCCGGTGGAATGCGCGGGCGTCGCCAATGCCGCGCGGGACCGGTCGCGAAGGCGTTGGGAATACTCCAGAACCCGCAACTCCTCGGCCAGGGCGATGCGGATGTTGCTGTCGGACCCGATGGCGAGGCGGCCATCGTTCTGCATCCAGTCAACGCAATCGAAAATGCCGTCGCCCAGGTTGGATTCCGTGATCGGGCACAGAACGGCGGTGGCTCCGGATCGCGCAAGAGCGGCGGTTTCCGCGCGGGTCATCTGCGTGCAGTGGATCAAGGACCAGCGGGCATCCAGATCCAGATGGTCCAGCGCCCATTCCACGGGCCGCTGGCCCCATTCGGCCTCGACCTCCTCCACCTCGGCGATCTGTTCGGCCAGATGCATATGGATCGGCCCGCCGCCACCGAGCCCCGAGGCAAAGGGAATATCCGCGCGCGCCACGGCCCGAAGGCTGTGCAGCGCCACACCCATCTGCCAGTCCGCCGGCCCGCTCGCCATTGCGTGATGGCTGGCATCGTGCAGGGCCGCGAACCCGTCCAGATCGTTGCCGAAACGGATTTGCCCGCGTCCAAGCGGGCGCTGGTCGCAGCCGCCATGCTGGTAGAAGGTCGGCAACAGCGTCAGGCCGATCCCGCTTTGATCGGCCGCCGCCCCGATGCGGGAGGCCATTTCCCCCAGAAACGGATAGGGGTGCCCGTCGGGCTGATGGTGCAGGTAGTGAAACTCCACATTCGTGGCATATCCGGCCTCCAGCATTTCCATCTGCACGAAGGCGGCGATTACCTGAACCTGATCGGGGTCAAGCTGGTCCAGAAACCGGAACATCAGCTTGCGCCATGTCCAGAAACTGTCTGCCCCGTCGGGGCCGCGCGCTTCGGTCAGCCCGGCCATGGCCCGTTGAAATGCATGGGAATGCGCGTTCACAGGCGCCGGCAGCAGGCAGCCGACGCGGGTGCCGGCGGGCGGCGTATCGGCCCTCACGCCGGTAATCGCCCCGCTATCGGCAATCGTGACGGTGACGTGGTTTTGCCAGCCCTCCGGGGTCAACGCCTGTTCGGCCCAGATCTGTGTCACGGCAGTGTCCTGTCTTGACAGTATATTATGTGCAGACATAATAAGCCAAGGATCTCGACGAAAACAAGGGCGGATAATACGGATGCTGCTGACGCGTGCGACCCTGGCGACCATGACAGGCGATGCGCCCTACGGTCTGATCCCCGATGGCGCGCTGGCCCTCGCGAACGGGCGGATCGAATGGGTCGGCCCGGCGGAGGCGATACCGGAGGTCTATCGCGGCGGGCCGGTGCACGATCTGGGCGGGCGGCTGGTTACGCCCGGCCTGATCGATTGCCACACCCATCTGGTTTTTGCGGGCAACCGCGCCCGCGAGTTCGAGATGCGGCTGACCGGGGCCGGCTATGCCGAGGTGGCAAGGGCAGGCGGCGGCATCGTGTCCACCGTGGCCGCCACCCGCGCCGCCAGCATGGACGATCTGCTGGCCGATGCGCTGCCCCGCCTTGATGCGCTGATTGCCGAAGGTGTGACAGTGGTCGAGGTGAAATCGGGATATGGTCTGGACCGCGAGACCGAGTTGAGGATGCTGCGGGCGGCACGCGCGTTGTCGGATCTGCGCGGGATCCGCGTCGTCACCAGCTATCTGGGCGCGCATGCGGTCCCGGCGGAGTATCAGGGCCGGGCGGATGCCTATCTGGACGAGGTCTGCCTGCCGGTGCTGGACGCCGCAGCGGCCGAAGGGCTGGTCGATGCGGTCGACGGGTTTTGCGAAGGCATCGCCTTCGACACGGGCCAGATGGCGCGGGTGTTCGACCGGGCGCAGGCACTTGGCCTGCCGGTGAAGCTGCACTCGGAACAACTGTCCCATCAGGGCGGCGCGGCGCTGGCCGCGCGCTACGGGGCCCTGTCGGCGGACCATCTGGAACACGCGACCGAGGCAGATGCGCAGGCAATGGCCGCGGCGGGCACGGTTGCGGTGCTGCTGCCGGGTGCATTTTACACGTTGCGCGAAACTCAGACCCCGCCGGTGGAGGCGTTCCGCGAGCATGGCGTGCCGATGGCTCTTGCGACGGATGCCAATCCGGGTTCGTCGCCCATGGTGTCGCTGCTTCTGGCGATGAATATGGGCTGCACTCTGTTCCGGCTGACCCCCGAGGAGGCGCTGGCCGGCGTTACCCGCAATGCGGCCCGGGCGCTCGACATCGCGGATATGGGCGTTCTGGCGCCCGATATGCGGGCCGATCTGGCGGTCTGGAATGTGGAAAGCCCCGGGGAGCTGGCTTACCGGATCGGGGTCAACCGGCTTCACCGGCGTATCGTGGGGGGCATTCTGTGAGCGTGGTTCTGACACCGGCCGCCGCCAGTCTTGGCGATCTGGAGCGGATCTGGCGCGGGCGCGAACCGGTGGATATCGCGGAAACCGCCCGCGCCCCGGTGGAAGCCGCCGCAAGAATGGTCGAGCAGGCGGCCGCGGGCGACGCGGCTGTATATGGCGTCAACACCGGCTTTGGCAAACTGGCCAGCATCAAGATCGCCCCTGAGGATACCGCAACATTGCAGCGCAATCTGGTGTTGTCCCACTGCTGCGGCGTGGGCACGCCGCTGGATGCGCCGACAACCCGGCTGATGATGGTGCTGAAACTGCTGTCTCTGGGCCGCGGGGCATCGGGTGTGGCCTGGAGCACCATCGCGCTGATCCGCGACATGGTGAATGCGGGCGTCACCCCGGTGATCCCCGATCAGGGATCCGTCGGGGCATCGGGCGATCTGGCGCCGCTGGCGCATATGGCCGCCGTGATGATCGGCAGCGGCGAGGCGGTTTTTGACGGGACGCGGATGCCGGGCGCCAAGGCGCTGGCCGCGGCGGGGCTGCGCCCCGTGACTCTGGGCGCGAAGGAAGGGCTGGCGCTGATCAACGGCACCCAGTTTTCGACGGCCTGCGCGCTTGTCGGGCTGTTCAAGGCCTGGACCAACGCGGCGGCGTCGATCGTGACGGGGGCGCTTTCGACCGATGCGATCATGGGCTCCACCGCGCCGATGCTGGCCGAGTTGCACGCGCTGCGCGGCCATGCCGGGCAGATTGCGGTGGCCGCGGCGCAGCGGGCGCTCATGGCGGGCTCGGAAATTCGCGAAAGCCATCGCGACGGCGACACACGGGTGCAGGACCCGTACTGCATCCGCTGCCAGCCGCAGGTGACCGGCGCGGCGCTCGATCTGCTGTGGTTCGCGGGCCGAACGCTGGAGATCGAAGCCAATGCCGTGACCGACAACCCGCTGATCCTGCTTGATCAGGGCCGGATCGTGTCGGGCGGTAACTTCCACGCCGAACCCGTGGCACTGGCCGCCGATCAGATCGCGCTGGCCCTTGCCGAAATCGGCGCCATCGCGCAGCGGCGGGTGGCGCTCATGGTCGACCCGACGCTCAGCTTCGATCTGCCGGCCTTCCTGACGCCCGCGCCGGGGTTGAATTCCGGCCTGATGATCGCCGAGGTGACCACAGCCGCCCTGATGAGCGAGAACAAGCATCTGGCGAACCCCTGTTCCACCGACAGCACGCCGACCTCCGCCAATCAGGAGGATCATGTGAGCATGGCCGCCCATGCGGCGCGGCGGCTCGACCGGATGAATGCCAATCTCAACACGATCCTGGGTGTGGAGCTGATTTGCGCGGCGCAGGGCATCGAGTTTCGCGCGCCCCTGCGGACCAGTGCGGCGTTGCAGGCGGTGATGGCGAAAACCCGCGCGGTCATCCCGACCATCGGCGAGGACCGGTATCTGGCAGATGATCTGGCCCGGGCCGCAGGCCTCGTGGCCGACGGGGTGCTGGCCGACGGGGCCGATCTGCCCGGCTATGCGGATCGGGGGCGGGAATGACGCCGGTCGACTTGCTGCGCGGCGACGGGCCGGTCGTTCTCGGCATGCCGCATGCGGGAACGTGGCTGCCCGATGGCGTGGCCGATGCGCTGAACCCCCGCGGCCGCGCCCTGTCCGATACGGATTGGCATATCGATAAGCTTTATCAGGGCCTTCTGCCCGATGTCACAACGGTTCGCGCAGTGTTTCACCGCTATGTCGTCGACCCGAATCGTGATCCGGCCGGCGGCAGTCTCTATCCCGGGGGGAACACCACCGGGCTGGTGCCGCTGACGGATTTCGACGGGAAGGCAATTTGGGACAGGCCCCCGGACGAGCCGGAGATTGCCCGGCGTGTGGCCCGATTTCACGCGGCTTATCATGACGCATTGGCGACCGAGATCGGGCGGGTGAAGGCGATCCACGGGGTGGCCATTCTGTACGATTGCCACTCGATCCGCACGACAATTCCGCATCTTTTCAGGGGTGTCCTGCCGGATCTCAATATCGGAACCTATGATGGCGCGTCGGCGGCCCCGCAGGTGGAGGCCGCGGTGGCGGGCATCTGCGCATCCGCCGGGGGGTATTCCAGCGTGGTGAATGGCCGCTTCAAGGGTGGCTGGACCACGCGCCACTACGGGCGGCCCCGGCACGGCGTTCATGCAATCCAGATGGAACTGGCCCAATCGACCTATCTGGCCGAGGAGGCGCCGCCGTGGATCTTCGACCGGGACCGGGCCGCACGGTTGCGCCCTGTCCTGCAAGACATCCTTGAAACCCTGGCCGATCTGGCCCCCAGGCTCAGGAGCTGACCCCGATGACCAATTCCCGCCACAACACGCGCGACATCTACCCGCCCACAGGTCCGGAGATCACCGCGAAATCCTGGCTGACCGAAGCCCCGATGCGGATGCTGATGAACAATCTGCACCCGGATGTGGCGGAAAACCCGCATGAGCTTGTGGTCTATGGCGGGATCGGGCGCGCGGCGCGGACATGGGAGGATTTCGATACGATCGTCGCGTCCCTCAAAGAGCTGGAGGAGGATGAGACGCTTCTGGTGCAATCGGGCAAACCCGTGGGCGTCTTCCGCACCCATGCCGATGCGCCCCGCGTCCTGATCGCAAATTCCAATCTGGTGCCGCATTGGGCGACATGGGACCATTTCAACGAACTCGATAAGCGGGGGCTGGCGATGTATGGCCAGATGACGGCGGGCTCGTGGATCTATATCGGCACGCAAGGCATCGTGCAGGGCACCTACGAGACCTTTGTCGAGGCCGGGCGCCAGCATTACGGCGGCGATCTGAGCGGTCGGTGGATCCTGACCGCAGGGCTTGGCGGTATGGGCGGCGCGCAGCCGCTGGCCGCGGTCATGGCGGGGGCCTGCTGTCTGGCCGTGGAATGCGACGAGACCCGCGCCGATTTTCGCCTGCGCACGGGGTATCTGGATGAAAAAACCCACTCGCTGGACGAGGCGCTGGAGATGATCTCCCGCTGGACCAAAGCCGGAGAGGCAAGGTCCGTGGGTCTGATCGGCAACGCGGCGGATGTGTTTCCCGATCTGGTGCGGCGCAATGTGCGCCCCGACATGGTGACCGACCAGACCTCCGCCCATGACCCGATCCATGGGTATCTGCCGCAGGGCTGGAGCGTGGCTGAGTGGCGCGCGCAGCAGGAAAGCGACCCCAAAGCGGTGGAGCGGGCGGCGCGGGCAAGCATGAAAATCCATGTGGCCGCGATGGTCGATTTCTGGAACGCAGGCGTGCCGACGCTTGATTATGGGAACAATATCAGACAGGTGGCGCTGGAGGAGGGGCTGGAGACGGCCTTTGCCTTTCCGGGGTTCGTGCCGGCCTATATCCGCCCGCTGTTCTGCCGTGGCGTGGGCCCGTTCCGCTGGTGCGCCCTGTCCGGTGATCCGGAGGATATCTACAGGACCGACGCCAAGGTAAAGGAACTGGTGGACGACCCGCATCTGCACAACTGGCTCGACATGGCGCGGGAGCGGATCAGTTTTCAGGGCCTGCCGGCGCGGATTTGCTGGGTCGGGCTGGGGGTCCGCGACAAGCTGGGGCTGGCCTTCAACGAGATGGTGCGAACGGGCGAACTCTCGGCGCCGGTCGTGATCGGACGCGACCATCTGGACAGCGGATCGGTCGCCTCCCCCAATCGCGAGACGGAGGCGATGAAGGATGGCTCGGACGCGGTCAGCGACTGGCCGCTGCTCAACGCGCTCCTGAACACTGCCTCGGGCGCGACATGGGTGTCGCTCCATCACGGGGGCGGCGTGGGCATGGGCTTCAGCCAGCATTCCGGCATGGTGATCTGTTGCGACGGGTCGCCGGACGCGGACCGGCGGATCGCCCGGGTGCTCTGGAACGATCCGGCCACCGGTGTCATGCGCCACGCCGACGCGGGCTATGATATCGCGCGGGACTGCGCCCGCGAAAACGGACTGCGGCTGCCCGGTATCCTCTAGGCTGCCCGGGCGGGCAGGTAGGTCTCGATCCAGGTCAGGATCGTGTCCTGCACGGGGGCGAGCGGTACGGCAAGGCCATCGGTGAAATCAAGAAAGGCCTGCCGGTTCAGCCGGTTGACGCCAACCAGTACGGGCAGCCCAAGCGCAAGCGCGTCGGCAATGACGGGGCGGAAGCCGCGCCCCTCGGCCTCGTGCTTGCCGAACTTGTTGACGACAAGCAGATCGGCGCCCGTGGCCAGATCGGCCTGCACCTGTGCCACCGCCGCTTCCAATGCCGCGGGGTCCAGCCGGCACCCGCGGGACGCGCGCCCGAGGGCCTGGGAGATACGGATGACCGGGCCCGCGGGCAGCACGCGCACATCCATGTCGCAACGATGATCACCCTTGCGCCCGGTATTGATCTGGACGGTGCCGCAGGGCGTTCGACCCCGGGCCAGAAGCGTTTCCGCCACGCCTGCCAGCAGCAGGTCGGTGTCGCCGCGCCCGGCGGCCATTGTGTACGCGATATTCATGTTCAAGCCTCGGTTCCGGATGCCGTTGGACGGCGAAAGATATGTCGGCTGCGTGCGGTGTTGCGGGGGCATGGGGCCGGTCATGTCCCGCCTCTGGGTCTGGCGTGGTCTTTCGTGATCGTGCAGGAGAGATCCCGCAAAAGCCCGTCTTTCAGCCCGTAGACCAGCCCGTGGATCGCAATGTCGTCGCTCCGTTGCCATGCCCGGTGCAGGATCGGCGTTTCCGCGACCCGTCGGACGCCTTCGATCACGTTCAGCTCGGCAAGCTTGTCGCGCCGGCCTTCGATCGTTGCGATCCGCGACAGGTCGATGGTGTAGGCCCGCGCCAGCCGCCGGATCGGCTCCAGCCAGTGATCGGCCAGACCATGGGGCAGATCCTCGGTCGCGGCCCGGACACCGCCGCAGCCGTAATGGCCGCAGAGGATGATCTCGCGGCCGTTTCGGTCATCCGACCAGCGCCGGTTTCGGGTCAAGAGACGGGCAAGCATCACGGCGTATCCATCACCCGGTCCAGCCCGCGCCGTTGCAGCATCCGCAGGCGGAGCGAGCCAAGGTCGCCCCCGCCAAGACGCGCGCGGGCAATAGGCAGAACGATCCCGGTTTCCACGATGAGAACGCGCCGTGCCTGTCTGCTGAACGCGCTCAAGGTCTCGCGCCCGGATTTCGACAGGGGGGCGGGCCGTGTCCGCGCTCCGGCGCCGCCAAGGATGTCGATGACGCCCGGGATCATCTGCCGCAGCGCGCCGTGATCGGCCTGCAGCCCGTCAAGCACGCGCGCGATCCCGTCCTCCTGCGGGCAGCGGCGGCGCATGAGCGGGTGCAGATCATCATCGCTGTCGACCAGATGCGGCGGGAAGATGTGGGTCAGAAAGGCGATGATCCTCTGCGCAGCCGGGCCGTCCACGGCCCCGATCCGCACCAGCCCATCGATCTGATCGCAGATCTCCCTCGCCTGCCGGTGATCCTGCTCCAGAAAATCCAGCGGGTTTCCAAGCCGCCGGAATGTGCGGGGCGGTTCGGACGGGGATGGAGACGGACCGGGCGGCATGGGTCAGACCGGACGCATGTCGGTGCCGGTGATGCGGGCGGCCTCGACAAGGTTGGTGACAAACGCCCGTGCTGCTTCGGTCCACGCGGCTTTCTCCATCGCGTCGGAGATTTTCTGCCTGACCGCCGAATAGGGCAGCACCCGGCGCGGGCCAAGCGCATCCATCCGGATGACATGATATCCATGGCGGGTCAGAACCGGCTCGGGCGTGATCTCGGCCTCTGCAAGGCGGCGCAGGGCCGCTTCGAACTCGGGTACGGTGTCGCCGGGGCCAAGCTGGCCGAGCGCGCCACCGTTCGATCTGGATCCGCAGTCGGAGTTGTGGCGGGCGAGCTTGGCAAAGCTGTCCGGTGTTTCCAGCGCCAGAGATGTCAGGCCGGCGGCGCGGCTTCGTGCGCTCTCGCGTGTTGCCTCGTCGCGGGGGTCGCAGGCCACAAGGATGTGGGACACCTCCCAAAGAGGTGGGGTTTGGAACCGCGCCGGGTCCTTGCGCCATTCCGCGTCGATGGCGGCCTCTTCGGGCGGAGCGACGGTGATGACCGCGTCGAGAAGGCCCCGGATCAGGGCCTCCTCCTCGGTTTCGAAGCGGCCCGGCCCGATCTCGGCAGGATCCGCGACCAGCCCCCGCCGCGCGGCCTCCTGCAGCATCAGGGTGCGGATCGCGAGGGCCTGGGCGGCCTTGCGCCATGCGACGCCGGGTTTGCCTTTCGGCGCCTCGTGGTTCTGCGCTTCGGCGGCGATGCGGATCTGGGGGACCACCTCGCCATTGACGACCAGATCGGGGAAGAGCGCTGTTGCCATGTCGCCTACTCCGCCGGGGTCGATCCGGCCCGCTTGGGCAGGGGAGCCCGCCGCCGCGACCGCACGATCTGATAACCGGGGCGGAGCAGGAACCGGAATGGCGCGGCGAAGCCCGAGATCATATGCACCAGCCGTGTGAACGGGAACAGCGCCGTGATCAGGAGACCCAGGAAGATATGCGCCCGGTAAAGCCAGTGAACGTCGATCATCGTGGACCAGGCGTTGATGTTCCAGGTCAAGATGCTCTGGGACCAGGTCATGAAGCGGACCATTTCCGAGCCGTCCATATGTTGCAGCGTCTGCGTGATGGTCAGCAGTCCGATCGCCAGCTGCAGCCAGATCAGCACCATGATGCCGATATCGGCAAAGCTGGATGTGGCACGGATGCGGGGGTCCACCAGCCGCCGGTGCAGAAGGATCGTCGAGCCGATCAGCGCGGCAATCCCGGCCGGGCCGCCGATGACAACCGCCATCCACTGCTTGAACCAATAGGGAATGCCCACCGCGTCCAGCACCCAGACCGGCGTGAACAATCCGATCAGATGCCCGAGGAACACGGTGATGATGCCGACATGGAACAGGATCGACCCCCATATCAGCTGCTTGCGGCGCAAGAGCTGGCTGGAGGAGCTTTTCCAGGTGAAGGGATCGCGTTCATACCTTGCGATGGAGCCCACCACGAGGATGGTCAACGCCGCGTAGGGCATGATCCCGAAGATGATGAAGTCGATATCGAGATTGGAAAACATGGGTCTTCCTCCCTATTCGGCCGCGTGATGCGGGGCGGGGGTGACGGGCGTATCGATGCGCGACAGCATTTCGCGCACTTGCGGGCAGCCGGCGTTGGGGTCTGGGCCGAAAACGACCTCGCTTTCTTCCCAGACGGCATCGAGCGCCTCCAGATCGTTCGGATCCGTCTCGGGCTCGTTCAGAAGGTCGCGCACCGCCTCGATATCGGCGGTTCGGCCGGAAAGCTGTAAAAGAGCGGCGAACGCGGCGGCATATGGGCTTTCCCGGCGGTCCAGCCGTTTGGCCAGAGCCTGAAAGATATGCGCCGCGTCCGCCAAGGTATCCTGAGCCTCCGCGAAGGGTTGGGTGGCCAGGAATTCCAGCAAAACCGGAAGGTGATCGGGCAATTCGGAGGTGACCGGTTCGAAACCCGCATCGCGGTAGGTTTCCATCAGGCTGACCATTGCGCCCCCCCGGTCCCGGCTTTCGCCATGGACATGCTCGAAGAGGTTGAGCGAGAGGGTGCGCGAGCGGTCGAACAGCATCACGAACCGTTCTTCCAGATCGTAGATGTCGCTTTGCGCGATATCCTCCACCAGCGGGCGAAGGGCCCTGCGGGTGGCCGCGGTCAGCCGGGTGTCGGAGGCGAGCACGCCGCCGATCTCGGGCATGGCCTCCTGCAGCGCCCGGGTGGGGTAGCTGAGGGTCAGCGAGAGAGATTTCAGCGTCCGGTCCATTACATCGCCTCCGGCATTTTCAGGGGTTTCTTCTTGCCGCCGAACAGCGAGCCCTTGCTGATGCCCGGAGAGCAGCCATTGGTGTCGGTGAAGCCGCAGCCGCCCCGCAGATCATAGGCCTCTTCGACCTGTTCGCGGTGCGTGGTGGGGATCACGAAACGATCCTCGTAATCGGCCAAAGCCATGATTTTATACATTTTTTCGATCACCCGGCCGGACAGGCCGACACGGGCGGCCACGCCTTCGTCGATCACGCCGTCCACGGTCTTGGCCCGCATATAGGCCCGCATCGCCAGCATCCGTTCAAGCGCGGTGACCACGGGCGCTTCATCTCCGGCGGTCAGCATGTTGGCGAGATACCGTACCGGAATGCGGAGCGACTGAACATCCGGCATGTCGCCATCGGTGCCGATCTTTCCGGCCTCGGCGGCGTTCTGGATCGGGCTGAGCGGCGGGATGTACCAGACCATCGGCAGCGTGCGGTATTCCGGATGCAGCGGGAAGGCGACTTTCCATTCCATCGCCATCTTCCAGATCGGGCTTTCCTGCGCGGCCTTGATCCAATCCTCGGGGATACCGTCGGCGCGGGCCGTTTCGATCACCACCGGATCGTTGGGGTCGAGGAAGACGCCAAGCTGCGCGTCATAGAGATCCTGCGTGTCCTCCATATTCGCCGCTTCCTCGATCTTGTCGGCGTCGTAGAGCATCACGCCCAGATAGCGGATGCGCCCCACGCAGGTTTCCGAACAGACCGTTGGATTGCCGCTTTCGATCCGCGGGTAGCAGAGCGTGCATTTCTCGGATTTGCCGCTTTCCCAGTTGTAATAGACCTTCTTGTAGGGACAGCCGGAGACGCACATCCGCCAGCCCCGGCATTTCTCCTGATCGATCAGAACGATGCCGTCTTCCTCGCGTTTGTAGATCGCCCCGGACGGGCAGGAGGCCGCGCAGGTCGGGTTGAGGCAATGTTCGCACAACCGCGGGAGATACATCATGAAGGTGTTTTCGTACTCGCCGTAGATCTCCTTCTGGATGCCCTCGAAATTGTAATCCTGAGACCGTTTGGCGAACTCGCCCCCAAGGATCTCCTCCCAGTTGGGGCCCTTTTCGATCTTTTCGATCCGCTCGCCGGTGATCTTCGAAAACGGCCGCGCGGTCGGAAACGCCTTCATCTCGGGCGCGGATTTCAGGTGGTCATAGTCGAAATCGAACGGCTCGTAGTAATCGTCGATCTCGGGCAGGTCGGGATTGCCGAAGATGTTCGACAGGATCCGCCATTTGCTGCCCTGTTTGGGATGCAGCTTGCCCGATTTCGACCGTTCCCAACCGCCGTTCCAGCGGGCCTGATTTTCCCAGTCGGTGGGGTATCCGGTGCCCGGCTTGGTTTCGACATTGTTGAACCAGGCGTATTCAACGCCCTCGCGGCTGGTCCAGACGTTCTTGCAGGTGACCGAACAGGTGTGACACCCGATGCATTTGTCCAGGTTCAGGACCATGCCGATTTGTGCGCGGATCCTCATGCCTTTGCCTCCGTTCCGGTGGCGGGAGCGTCGAGCCAGTCGACCTTCCGCATTTTTCTGACAATCACGAATTCATCGCGGTTCGATCCGACGGTGCCGTAGTAGTTGAAGCCGTAGGATTGCTGCGCGTAGGCGCCGATCATATGGGTCGGTTTCAGCGTCGCGCGGGTGACGGAGTTATGAATGCCGCCGCGGTTTCCGGTCTTCTCGGAGCCGGGCGTGTTCACGATCTTCTCCTGGGCGTGATACATGAAGATCGTGCCGTTCTTCATGCGCTGAGACACGACCGCCCGCGCCGTCAGCGCGCCGTTGACGTTGTAGGCCTCGACCCAGTCGTTATCGGCGATGCCCACGCTTTTGGCGTCCGCCTCGCTGATCCAGACCACCGGGCCGCCCCGGTTCAGCGTGAGCATCAGCAGGTTGTCGGAATAGGTGGAATGGATCCCCCATTTCTGGTGGGGGGTGATGAAGTTCAGCACCAGATGCGGCTCGCCCGTGTCGGTGTTCACCTCATCGGTGATCGTTTTGAGGTCCACTGGCGGGCGGTAGGACATGAAGCCCTCGCCGAAGGCCCGCATCCAGAGATGATCCTGATAGAGCTGCTGGCGCCCTGTCAGCGTGCGCCACGGGATCAGCTCGTGCACGTTGGTGTAGCCGGCGTTGTAGCAGACCTTTTCGCTCTCAAGACCGGACCATGTGGGCGAGGAGATGATCTTGCGCGGTTGCGCCGCGATATCGCGGAAGCGGATTTTCTCATCCTCCTTGGGCAGCGCCAGATGCGCGTGCTCGCGGCCCGTGGCTTTCGACAGCGCCTCCCAGGCCTTCACCGCCACCTCGCCATTGGTTTCGGGGGCCAGCATCAGAACGACCTCGCTGGCGTCGATATCGGTGAGGATTTTCGCGCAGCCCTTCGCCGGGCCGTCCTGCCATTCGCCGTTGAGCTCGCGCAGATGCTGAACCTCGGTCTCGGTGTTCCAGCTGATGCCCTTGCCGCCGTTGCCGATCTTGTCCATCAGCGGTCCAAGGGCGACGAAACGGTCGTAAAGCGCCGGGTAGTCCCGCTCCACCGCCACGAAGTTCGGGGCGGTCTTGCCGGGGATCAGGTTGCATTCGCCCGCCTTCCAGTCCTTCACCTGGTCCTGGGCGATCTCGCCCGGCGTATCGTGCAGGATCGGCACCGCGACGATATCGGTCTCGCGGCCCAGAACCTCGGGCGCCACCTCCTGGAACTTCCTGGCGATCGCCTTGAAGATCTCCCAGTCCGATTTGCTTTCATAGGCCGGGTCCACCGCCGCCTGCAGAGGGTGGATGAACGGGTGCATGTCCGAAGTGTTGAGGTCGTTCTTCTCGTACCAGCTGGCCGTGGGCAGAACGATATCGGAATAGACCGCCGTGGTGGACATTCGGAAATCGATGGTCACCAGCAGGTCGAGCTTTCCGCGCGGCGCCTCCTCGTGCCATTTGGCCTCCCGCGGCAATTGCTTGCCTTCCTCGCCCAGATCCTTGCCCAGAACGCCGTGATCTGTGCCAAGCAGGTGCTTGAGAAAGTATTCGTGGCCCTTGCCGGAGGACCCCAGAAGGTTCGAGCGCCAGACAAACAGGTTGCGCGGCCAGTTCTCGGGCGCGTCCGGATCTTCGCAGGACATCTCAAGCGCGCCGGATTTCAACTGTTCGCTGACATAGGCCGGGATCTCCTTGCCGGCGTCCTTCGCCGCCTTCGCAACCTCCAGCGGATTGGTCTTGAGCTGCGGGGCAGACGGCAGCCAGCCCATCCGCTCGGCGCGGATATTGTAGTCGATCATCGTGACATCCCAGTCGCCATCGGGCGCCGTGGGCGAGATGATCTCGTTCGCCGTCAGTTGTTCGTAGCGCCACTGATCCGTATGCGCGTACCATGCGGAGGTGGAATTCATGTGCCGGGGCGGGCGTCCCCAGTCCAGCGCGAAGGCGAGCGGCAGCCAGCCGGTTTGCGGGCGCAGTTTCTCCTGACCCACGTAATGGGCCCAGCCCCCGCCGGACTGGCCCACGCAGCCGCACATCACCAGCATGTTGATGACGCCGCGATAGTTCATGTCCATGTGATACCAGTGGTTCATCGCCGCGCCGATGATGACCATGGATTTGCCCCTCGTCTTTTCGGCGTTCAGGGCGAACTCGCGGGCCACATGGATGATCTTGTCGGCAGGGACACCGGTGATTTTCGCCGCCCAGGCCGGGGTGCCCGGAACCTCATCGGCGTAATCTGCGGCGACCCAGTCCCCGCCAAGTCCACGGTCAAGCCCGTAATTGGCGCAGAAGAGGTCGAATACGGTGGCCACAAGCATCTCGCCGTCCGCCGTCTGCACCTTGCGGACCGGGATGTTGCGGGTCAGCACATCGGGATGGTCCGCGTCGGTGGCAAATTCCGGCGTGGCCTCGCCCCCGAAATAGGGGAAATCGACGCCCACGACATCGTCATGATCCTCATCCAGGATCAGCGATATCTTCAGCTCGGTTTCCGTCGCGCCGGCGCGTTCCTCAAGGTTCCATTCACCGTCTTCGCCCCACCGGTAGCCGATGGAGCCGTTGGGCGCGACCATCCTGCCGGAGATCGCGTCCAGCGCGACGGTTTTCCATTCCGGGTTGTTCTCTTCGCCCAACTTGCCGTCCAGATCGTCGGCGCGCAGGAAACGGCCCGGGATCAGGCGGCCGTCTTTCCGGTCCAGCTTCACCAGCATCGGGAAATCGCTGTATTTTCGGGTGTATTCCTCGAAATACTCGGCCTGACGGTCCAGATGGAACTCGCGCAGGATCACATGGCCGAAGGCCATGGCGAGGGCCGCATCGGTGCCCTGTTTCACGTTCAGCCAGACATCGCCGAACTTTGCGGCTTCGGAATAGTCCGGGCAGATCACCGCGGATTTGGTGCCGCGATAGCGCGCCTCGGTATAGAAATGGGCATCTGGCGTCCGGGTCTGTGGCACGTTCGAGCCCCAGATCAGCAGGTAGCCCGCGTTGTACCAGTCGGCCGATTCCGGCACGTCGGTCTGCTCGCCCCAGGTCATCGGCGAGGCTGGCGGAAGGTCGCAATACCAGTCGTAGAACGACATGCAGACGCCACCCAGAAGCGACAGGTAGCGCGAGCCCGCGGCGTAGGAGATCATCGACATCGCGGGGATCGGGGAAAAGCCGAACACCCGGTCGGGCCCGTAGGTCTTGGCGGTGTAGGCGTTGGCCGCCGCCGTGATCTCGGTCGCCTCGTCCCAGCTTGCGCGGACGAACCCGCCCTTGCCGCGGGTTTCCACGTAGGAGGCGCGCAGGATCGGATCGGCCTGCAGTTTGCTCCACGCCTCGATCGGGCTCAACGTCTCCCGCATCTTGCGCCAGACCTTCATCAGCCGACCGCGCACCAGCGGGTTTTTCACCCGGTTGGCGGAGTAGAGATACCAGCTGTAGCTTGCGCCGCGCGCACAACCCCGCGGCTCGTGATTGGGCAGATCGGGCCGGGTGCGCGGATAATCGGTTTGCTGCGTCTCCCAGGTGACGATCCCGGATTTGACGTAGATCTTCCAGGAACATGACCCGGTGCAGTTCACCCCATGGGTCGACCGGACGACCTTGTCGTGCCGCCAGCGGTTCCGGTAGGTCTCCTCCCAATCGCGGTTTTCGCGGGTGACCTGTCCATGGCCGTCCGAAAACTGCTCCAGTTCCTTGGATTGCAGGAAGTTCAATCTGTCGAGCAAGTGGCTCATTTGGCTGTCTCCTAGAAGCGGGGGCCGCGCCGCCTGAACGGCGCAGCGGATGTTTCATTGGTTCAGCAGGGAACCGGCGCGTTCTTGCGGCTGTAGTAGATCCAGCAGATCACCGCGCAGATCGCGTAGAAGCCGAGGAACGCCCAGAGCGCGCCGTTCGGGGCCCCGGTCATCGAGATCGACGTGCCGTAGAGCTTGGGGATGAAGAAGGCGCCGTAGGCGGCGATGGCCGAGGTGAAGGCGATGATCGCGGCACTCTCGCGCTCGATCATCCGCTGCGACGCGGTGGCATCGAGTTGCGGTTCAACACGCGGGATCTCCTGTTTCATGATCGAGGGGATCATCTGGAAGGTCGACGCATTGCCGACGCCCGTCAGGAAGAACAGCGCCATGAAGCAGGCGAAGAAGCCCCAGAAGTTGCCGCTTGGCGAGGCCTCGGACGGCAGGAACTGCAGCACGCCGAAGACCGCGACGATCATGCCGAGGAACACCCAGAAGGTCACCCGTCCGCCGCCGAACTTGTCCGACACCCAGCCCGTGGCCGCGCGGCTGAGCGCGCCGACAAGCGGGCCGAGGAAGGCGAATTGCAAGGCGTCGACTTCCGGAAACTGGGTCCGCATCAAGAGAGGGAAGCCCGCCGCATAACCGATGAACGACCCGAACGTGCCGGTGTAGAGGATGCACATCACCCAGTTGTGGTACCGCTTGAGGATCGAAAGCTGGTCGCCGAGCGAGGCCTTGGCATCGGCGATATCGTTCATGCCGAACCAGGCGGCGATGGCGCTGACCGCCAGGAACGGGACCCATATGAAGCCGGCATTCTGCAGGAACAGCTGCCCGCCGTCGCTGAGTTGCTGCGGTTCGCCGCCGATGGCGCCGAACACGCCCATGGTGATGACCAGCGGAACCACGAACTGCATGACCGAAACGCCGAGATTGCCGAGCCCCGCATTCAGCGCCAGCGCGTTGCCCTTGGTTTTCTTCGGATAGAAATAGGCGATATTGGCCATGGAGGAGGCGAAGTTGCCGCCGCCGAAGCCGCACATCAGCGCCAGGAGCAGGAAGGTGACATAGCTGGTGTCCGGGTTCTGGATCGCGAAACCGATACCAAGCGCGGGCAGGAGCAGCGACGCGGTGGAGATCGCCGTCCATTTGCGACCACCGAAGATCGGCACCATGAAGCTGTAGAAGATCCTGAGCGTGGCTCCGGACAAGCCGGGCAGGGCGGCCAGCCAGAACCTCTCCCCCACCGAGAAATCGAACCCGATGGCGGGCATCTTCGCCACCACGACGGACCAGACCATCCAGACCGAAAAGGCAAGAAGAAGGTTCGGGATCGAGATCCAGAGATTTCGGGTGGCGATGGCTTTGCCGGTCGTCTCCCAGAACTGGGGATCCTCCGGGCGCCAGTCGGTCAGCACTGGGCCGCGATTGGCTGTTGGTGTCGAGGTGCTCGCCATTGGAAAGGTCCTTTCGGCGGTTGTCGGTTGGTGGGCAGGCCGCATCGGGTACGGCCCCTTGGAAGATGTGTTACTGGGCGGGTGTCCGGCCCTCGCGTCTGGCAAGGGCGATCAGGCCCTGATCCAGCGCGGCGTTGGCTTTTTCGGCCCGTCTGCGCAGGGTTTCGATATTGGCCGCGGCAAAGGCCGCCCGCTCCTCGTCTTCCTGCCGGGTCGAAAAGCGCACAAGGAAGGCCAGGAAAGACGCGCAGGTCACGATCACGCCGAGGATGAAGAAGGCCTCCGACCAGTCGATGACGTTCTTGAACAGAAACCCTGCCAGAACCGCGCCCGCATTGCCGCCCGCGCCCACGACGCCGGCCACGGCACCAAGGGCCTTCTTGTTGATGAACGGGACCACCGAATAGGTCGCGCCCTCGGCCATCTGCGTGAAGAAAGAGAAAACGATCAGCGAGGGTAGCGCCAGGAACAGCACGCTCATCTGGCTGAAGACCATCAAAGCGCAGCCTTCGAAGAACAGGCAGATGAACAGCCAGAACGCCCGCCCTCTCAGGCCCCAGAGCGAGCCGAAATTGTCGCCGAAAATACCGCCGAGGGTCCGGGCGAACAGGTTCATCAAGCCGAAGGAGGCCGCAACGAAGCCCGCAGTCACGAGGTTCAGATCGAAGTAATCCATGAAGTAGAGGGCGGCGACATTGTTCACCGTCAGTTCGATGCCAAAACAGGCGCCATAGATCACGAAGAGAACCCAGACGCGGGGGTCCTTCAGCGCATGCATGTAGTTGCCGGTGACTTTCTTCTTCTCTTCCATCCGGCCCTGCGCGCGCAGGTCGTCGAAATTGCCGTCAGGTGCGTCCTGCGTCAGGAAGTAATAGGCGATGCCGGTCAAAAAGATGATCACGCCGACCACGACCATCGACAGCCGCCAGCCGACCGCTTCGGAAAACCCGAACCCGATGACCATGACGGAGAAGAGAAGCGGCATGACGAACTGCGTGACGCCGCCACCCAGATTGCCCCACCCCGCCGAGGTGGCGTTTGCCTGGCCGACCACGTTGGGCGCGAACATGACGGAGGTATGATACTGCGTGATCACGAAGGCCGCTCCGATGCCGCCGATCAGCACGCGGAACAGCAGGAAGGTCTCGAAGCTTTGTGCAAGGCCGATGCCCATCACCGGAAGCGAACCAACCAGCAACAGCCAAGTATAGGACTTGCGCGGTCCGATCCGGTCGCAGAGCCAGCCGATGAAGAGTCGCGCGAAGATGGTCATCGAGACCGACCCGATGATCGCCCATCCGATCTGTTCCGGGGTCAGTTGCAACTCGTCGCGCACGACGCTCATCAGCGGAGCGATGCCGAACCAGGCGAAGAAGCACGAGAAGAAGGCGAACCACGTCATGTGGAAGGTCCTGATCTGCACCATCTTCACGTTGAGGAAATTCGACCATAACGCCGTGGCCTTGTTCTGTAGCTCCATCTCGGTCCCTCCAAGCGTCTGGCACATATGCGCAAGCGCCGTATCTGGGGGGCAAAAGGGCGCCGGATTTCTGCGTTACGGCTTGATGCAGATCAAGAAAGGGGATTTTTCCGTTTAAAATAAATGGACTAGGGAAATACTTCATGCCCTCCGGATGCGCGTATCAATTGCGGGCGAAAGAGTTGCATGGGATCTGTTTGACATTTATCAAGTTTGCTGAAAGCAATTGTTATGTGGCACCTTTGGGGGACCGATGCGCGACAACGACGTTCCGGAGATTCGCTCCCTGCCGCTGTTCCAGGAGATGGAGGACGAGAATTTCGAGGCGCTGATCCGCGGCGCCTATGTCCAGACCTTTCCGCCACAGGTCGAATTGATCACCGAGGGCGATCCCGCGGATTTCCTGCATGTGGTGATTTCCGGCAGTGTGGAGCTGTTCGCGGCCTGGAACAGGCGACAGACGACCATGGCGACCGTGCGCCCGATCTCTACCTTCATACTGGCAGCGACGATCAAGGATGCGCCCTACCTGATGTCGGCGCGTACCATGGAGAAAAGCCGGCTGGTGCTGATCCCGTCGATGGATGTGCGCGACGTGTTCGAAACCGACAGCCGCTTTGCCCGCGCCGTCGTCAGCGAACTGGCCCAATGCTACCGTTCGGTCGTGAAGAACACCAAGGATCTGAAGCTGCGCAGCTCCATCGAGCGGCTGGCGAACTACATCCTGCGCATTCACATGACCCATGACCGCGCGATGCAATTCGATTTGAATCTTGAAAAGCGCCGTCTTGCGTCTTTTCTGGGCATGACGTCGGAAAACCTGTCTCGGGCCATCAAGTCCCTGCGACCCTATGGCGTTGAGATTGACGGCCAGAGGGTCACCATCACCGATCTGGCGGATCTGGAGCAATTGGCCAAGCCAAGCCCGCTGATCGATGATTACTCGATCTGACCCGGGTATCGCATCCTGTCAGGCCCCGGGGCCCGTCTGACCGCTCAAGACGCGAATCGATGGCCCGGACGATGTTTCGGGGATCTCGACTGTGACTTGCCGTTGAAATCATTGTCGCGCTTCAGGAAACGAACGACGGCGGGGCGGAGCGATCAGCGGAAAAAAGTTAACGCCTTGCTCGCCTTGGATCGACGGGTTTCCGTTCCCGGAACAGTGGTCGCGCGATTGAAGCGCATTACTCGAAAACTTGACTAAAAGTCTTTTCATCACAGGTGATTGCCTTTCCGGTTTTCATTGTGCGGTTGCGCGCGCAGAAACAATTCGGAGGGGTCGCGGAGCTTCCCGGCGGGTATTGCGACCCTCCGATTCAGGCTTCGCAGCGGTTTCCAGAGCACCTGTCGAAAAAGGGGGCTTTTCTGGAAACGGTTCCGGTTTTACCCAAGTCTCGTGCGCTTGAGGGTTAGAGGGACAACTGCCGTGGAGCGCATGGCCGGCCATCAGAACGGTGCCCGGCGACGGTGCGGTTCCGGGGGCGATACCTCGGCTTGCAACCACATGTGACGAACCGGGGCGGCGTGCGCCTCATGTAGTGGCGGGCATCTTCGGAGCCTGCGTAACAGCTCTGTCTGCGGCGTGCACCCGTGGCCCGAGATGGTAGAAAGTAGGCTTGGTATGAGCGGCAAGAAAGACGGCGTCGTCGGCGGGACGAATGGCAGCGATTACATCTCCTCCTATTACACGGATCGAAACGGCGACCGCATCGACGGGCGCGATGCGATCAGCGGGCGCATCGGCTCCGACGACGACAAGGTGGTTGCCGGAGACGGCAATGACACCGTCCGCGCCGGCAGTGACGATGACACGGTCTATGGCGGGCGCGGCAATGACGATCTCAGGGGCGGCAGTTCGGAGGATTCGCTGATCGGCGGTTCCGGGAACGATCGCATCTACGGCGAAGACGGCAATGACGTGCTGAAAGGCGATACGACCGACGTCAATATCACGTCGGGCAGCACCAAAACCGAGATCTTCCGCTGGAGCCATCTGGGATATCGCGACGAGCAGTCCATCGAAGGCACGACCGTCCATCAGGACACGGGCGATGTGGATGTCTGGGTGTCGACGCCGTCGCGGTCCTCCATCGAGACGGAATTCGAAAGCCAATCGATCAATACCGGCGGCATCTCGGGCCTTGGCGGCAACTCCAGCCTCGAATCCGATGCGACGAACGGTGACAACGGCACCTACACGATGACGTTCTCGAAGGATGTATCGAACGTTCAGTTCACCATCTCGGATATCGACCAGGACGTGGAGTTCGTCAAAGTCTGGGCGGTGGCCGCCAATGGCAGCCGGGTCGAAGTCGATCTGAACCTAGGCAGCAACCTGTATCGGTACGGCGACCAGATCAGGGCCTATAACGACAACGATACAAGCTCCACCTCGGGCCCCGGCACCGCCGTTGTGACCATCGACGGCCCGATCCGCGCGCTCTACATCCAGCATGCCGATGACGATTCAGGCTTCTTCTCGAACTCCAAGATCTACATTTCGGACGTGAAGTTCGACCGGATCATCGATGACACATACACCTACAGCACGGCCCGCTCGGGCGACGACACGCTTTACGGCGGCGATGGCAATGACACGATTTATGGCGACGGCGGCAACGACCGGCTCTACGGCAATAACCACGATGACAAGCTCTATGGCGGAAGCGGCGACGATACGCTGATCGGCGGCAGCGGGGCCGACCGGGTTTACGGCGGCAACGACCGCGACGTGATCCATGGCGCCCAGGGCGATTACGTCGATGGCGGTTCGGGCGGCAACGACCACGATGTGCTGGACTTGACCGGTCAGGGCAAATTCTATCTCGCGGGCCCCGACGGAACCGGCCAGCCGGTCGCGGATGCCAATGGCAACGGTCTGAACGGGCGCGTCATCTTCGTCGATGCGGAGGGCAAGCCAACCGGCGCGAAGATCGATTTCGTCGAGATCGAGGAGGTGCGAGGCGAAAATGTCGGCACCGGGCCCGATGCGAACGACGATGCGTTCGGCACGGGCGAGGATGATGCCGCCGCGGTGCTGGGCAATATTCTGGGCAATGACAGCAATCCGCTGAGCACCTCGCTCAGCGTGACGGCGGTGAACGGCGCCGCCGATGGTGTGGGCGCCGAGATTGCCGGTGGTGACGGCGGCGTTTTCACCGTCAATGCCGACGGAACCCTGCGGTTCGACCCGAAGGACGATTTCAACGGCCTGGGCGAAGGGGAGACCGCCACCACCTCTGTCACCTATTCCGTCGATGACGGGAATGGCGGCACCGATACGGCCATAGTCGTGGTGACGGTCAAAGGGGCCAATGACGGCCCGGTCGCGGTCGGCAATGCCTATACCGTGGAGCGGGGCGAGGGCGCGGGCGATGTAGACGGCAACGTGCTGACCGATGATACGGGCACAGGGATCGACAGCGACGCCGAAGGCGACGTGTTGAGCGTCGTCGGCGTGGGCGCCCCCACGGGCAATGTGGGCGCGCCGGTTGCGGGCGACAATGGCGGCCTCTTCACCATCAATGCGGATGGCAGCGTGGATTTCTCCGCCGACGGAGAGTTCGACGGTCTTGGCCTCAACCAGACGGCCACGACCTCCGTCACCTACACCGTTGCCGACGGAAATGGCGCAACCTCGACCGCGACGGTGAGCTTCACCGTCAAGGGCATCAATAACGGTATCGTCGAAGGCACCGATAGCGCCGACACCATCGTGCCCGGCTACGTCGACAGCGATGGCGACATCGCCGATGGCAACGACGCGATCCTGCCCGGCGATACGGGCGACGACGATCTGATCCGGGGCTTCGGCGGGAACGACGTGATCGATGCGGGCGCGGGCGATGACCGGGTCGAGGGCGGCACGGGCAACGATACCATTGATGGCAATGTCGGAGATGATGCGCTTCAGGGCGGTGCGGGCGATGACAAGATCACCGGCGGTGAAGGCAGCGACGAGATCGCGGGCGATGACGGCAACGATGTGATCAATGCCGGCAATGACGTGGACCCGGCCTTCGACACGCCCTATCCGGGCTTCGGCACGCCCGACGCCGACCCGAATGACGACAAGGACACGGTTTTCGGCGGCATCGGCGACGACACGATCACGACCGGTGACGATGCCGACAGCATCGATGGTGGCGCGGGCAGCGACGTTATCGACGCCGGGATCGACGATGATACGGTAACCGGCGGCACCGGCGATGACATAATCACCGGCGGTGAAGGGTCCGACCTGATCGACGGAGGCGAGGGCCACGATCTGATCTATGGCGGTCTCGACAACGATCTGTTCGACATTCCCGATGATCGGGACCTGTTGCCCGGCAACAATATCGATACGATTACCGGCGGCGCGGGCAACGATACGATTTTCGGCCGCGATGACGACGATGTGCTGTCTGGCGGCACGGGCGACGATTTGATCGACGGCGGCGTCGACGAAGACAGCATCGATGGCGGCGAGGGCGACGACCGGTTGCTTGGCGGTCAGGGCGCCGACACGATCAGAGGCGGCGCCGGTGACGACACGATCACCGGCGGGCAGGACGCCGACCAGCTTTCCGGCGGTCTGGGCAACGATCTGTTCGTCGGCGGCAGCGGCGGCGACCATGTGGTCGGCGGCGAAGACCCGGATCTGGACGGTGACGGCTTTTCCGACGACACCGATGTGCTGGACGTCTCGGGCGAAAACGTGGAGCGTATCGAGTACGATCCGGACAATTCCGAAAAGGGGACGGTGTTCTTCGCGGACGGGTCGACCATGACCTTCGAGGAGATCGAGAAGGTCATTCCCTGCTTCACGCCGGGCACCACCATCATGACCCCGTGCGGCGAACGGCTGGTGGAGGAGTTGCAGGTCGGTGACCGGGTCATCACCCGTGACAACGGCATTCAGAAAATCTCCTGGGTTGGGCAGAAGGGTCTGAACGGCAAAGCCCTTGCAGCCAATCCGCATCTCAGACCGATCCTGATCAGGGCCGGCTCTTTGGGAGGCGACCTGCCCGAGCGGGACATGCTGGTCAGCCCGAACCACCGGCTTCTCATCGCGAACGAGATCGCACAGGTCCATTTCGACAATCGCGAGGTTCTGGTGGCGGCAAAGCACATGGTGGGGGCCAATGGCATCAAACAGGTCCCCGTCGCGGAAACGACCTATATGCACTTCATGTTCGAGCAGCATCAGGTGGTGTTGTCCAACGGCGCATGGACCGAGAGCTTCCAGCCCGGCGACTACACGCTGAAGGGCATCGACCAAAGCCAGCGGAACGAGATTTTCGAGCTGTTCCCCGAGCTTGCGACGAAAGATGGAGTGTCGGGCTACCACGCGGCGCGCAAGACCCTGAAGGCTTTCGAAGCACGCTTCTTGCTGGCAGAGCGCTGAAACCGGGACCCCCCAGCCCACAACGCCTTTGCCGGCAGAACCCCGGCCCCGCCCCCTGATCTGTTGGGGGCGCGGGCCGGGATCCTGCGTTTCCGCGCGATCCTCCTCCAAGGACCCCGCGCCACAGCGCGCGCCTGTCGCGGCATTTGCGACACAGCCGGCCCTGCTAGAGGCAGTTCAGCAGCAACTGGCGCGTGTTCTCCGCCGTGAGCGGGATCGGATTTCCGCCGCAGCTTGGATCCGCGAGCGCCAACTCGGTCAGCCTGTCGAGTTCGGTGTCGTCGACGCCGAGTTCGCGCAGGCCGCGCGGGATGTTCATGCTGTCGTTCATCTGCTGCACGAAGGCACAGAACCCGGCAAACCCGCCGGATATGCCCAGATATGCGGCGGCCATGTCGAAACGCGCCTCTATCGCGGGGGCGTTGAATTCCAGAACGGCGGGCATGCATACCGCATTCGTGGTGCCGTGATGGGTGTCGTAGATCGCCCCGATCGGATGGCTCAGCGCGTGGATCGCCCCCAATCCTTTCTGGAAGGCCGTGGCGCCCATCGCGGCGGCGCTCATCATGTTGGCGCGGGCCTCCAGATCGGTGCCATCCGCATAGGCCCGTGGCAGATAGTCCTTGACCAGACGCATGCCTTCGAGAGCGATGCCCTGGCTCATCGGGTGGTAATGCGGGCTGCTGAAGGCCTCCACGCAATGGGCGAAGGCATCGAGGCCGGTCCCGGCGGTGATGAAACCGGGCATGCCGATGGTCAGTTCCGGGTCGGCGATCACCACGCTCGGGAGCACTTTCGGGTGAAAGATGATCTTCTTCACATGGGTTTCGGAATTGGTGATGACGCTGGCGCGCCCAACCTCGGAACCGGTGCCTGCGGTGGTGGGCACGGCCACGATCGGGGCGATGGCGTTGGTGTTGGCGCGGGTCCACCAGTCGCCCACATCCTCGAAATCCCATACCGGTCGGGTCTGGCCCGCCATGAAGGCGACCATCTTGCCAAGGTCGAGCCCCGAGCCGCCGCCAAAGGCAATCACACCGTCATGCGCCCCGGCATTGTAGGCCGCGATGCCGGCATCCAGATTCTTTTCGTTCGGGTTCGGATCGACCTCCGCGAACAGCGCGCGCCCCAGCCCGGCAGCATCGAGGATGTCCAGCGCAGCGGCCGTGATCGGCAGACGGGCAAGACCCTTGTCGGTCACCAGAAGCGGCTTGGAGATGCCCGCCTGACGGCAGGCCTTAGGCAGTTCGGCGATACGCCCTGCACCGAATTTGATCGTCGTGGGGTAGGACCAGTTTCCTGTCAGGTTCATCTCAGGTGACCTTCTTCAGATGGTAGGACTTGGGTCGCGTCAGGTTATGGTATCCGATGACCGACAGCCCGCCGCCGCGCCCGGTGTTCTTGCACCCCGTCCAGCAGAGGCCGGGATCGAGGTAATCGGAGCGGTTCATGAAGACCGTGCCGGTTTCGATCCGGTCGCCCACCAGCACCGCGCGGTCGAGGTCGCGGGTCCAGAGGCTGGCGGTCAGGCCGAAGGCGCTGTCATTCATCAGGGCCACGGCCTCGGCGTCGGAGGAGACTTTCATGACCCCGACGACGGGCCCGAAGCTTTCCTCCCGCATCACGGTCATCGTGTGATCCACATCGATCAGGATCTGCGGCGCAAGATAGGCGCCGCCGTCATCGTCGAACCGGCCGGTGTCGATGACCGGGGTCGCGCCGCGGGACAGGGCCTCGGCGATCTGGTCGCGCACGACGTCGGCAAAGCGGCTATGGGCCATCGGCCCGAGTGTCGTGGCCGGGTCGAGCGGATTGCCGAGGAGATAGGCTTCCACCACCGTCTTGGCCTTTTCCAGAAAAGCGTCGAACAGGTTTTCATGCACATAGATCCGTTCAATCCCGCAGCAGCATTGGCCGGAATTGAACATCGCCCCGTCGATCAGCGTGTCGACCGCCGCGTCGAGATCTGCATCCTCCATGACATAGCCGGGGTCCTTGCCGCCAAGCTCCAGCCCAAGGCTGGTGAAGGTGCCCGCGGCCGCCCGTTCCATCGCACGCCCGCCGCCGACCGAACCGGTGAAATTGACGAAATCGAAGGCGTTTTCCGCGATCAGGCCCGCCGTCGTGTCATGATCGAGAAAGACATTCACGAACACTTCTTCGGGCATACCGGCCTCGCGGAAGGCGCGGACCATTCGTTCGCCAACCAGAAGCGTCTGTGTGGCGTGTTTCAGGACAACGGTATTGCCCGCGATGAGCGCCGGGGCGACGGTGTTGATGGCCGTCATGTAGGGATAGTTCCACGGCGCCACGACGAAGACGACCCCATGAGGTATGCGCCGGATGTACCGCTTGAAACCGGCATCCTCGCCCACGTGGATATCGCCAAGCGCCGCCTCGGCGATCCCGGCCATATGGCGCGCGCGTTCGTCGAAGCCGCCAAACTCCCCGCCATAGCGAACGGGGCGCCCCATCATCCATGCCAGTTCCGGGACGATATCGTCATTCATCGCGCCCACGGCGGCGACGCCTGCCATGACCAGATTGATACGGTCCTGCAGCGCCCGCGCCGCCCAGGCGGATTGCGCGCGCGGGCGCGGGCGATGCGGGCGCGGGCCGTGTCCATGTCGAGCGTCTCCCGCTCGGCGAAGACCGACCCGTCGATGGGCGATAGGCAGGTGAGTGTCTTTGTCATGTTGGCGCTTTCAAACTGGCTTGCGGCTTCCGGGCCGCCCCGATGCGGTGCCTTCATTCAGGCGCGTTCGAACCCGCGCGCGATCTCGTAATCGGTCACGACACGGTCGAACTCCTCGATCTCCCAATCGGCGGCGCGCACATAATGGTCGACCACCTCGTCGCCCAAGGCCTCACGGAGCATGGCGGAGCGGTGGAGCGCGCACCGCGCGTCGCGGAGGGTGCCGGGGATATGGCTGAGATCGCCTTCATAGGCATCGCCCTTGAACGGCGGGCTGAGCGGCAAACCCTGTTCGATGCCCCATATCCCGGCCGCCAGCAAAGCGGCCATCGCAAGATAGGGGTTCATGTCGGATCCGCCGATCCGGCACTCGACGCGCACCGAGCCGGTCCCTTCGCCGCAGAGCCGGAAACCCGCGGTGCGATTGTCCACCGACCAGACCGTGCGGGTGGGCGCGAAGCTGCCCCTCTGGAAGCGCTTGTAGCTGTTGATATAGGGGGCCAGAAAATAGGTGTAGTCACCCGCATGGGCGATCAGCCCGGCCATGTAGCTTTTCATCAGATCCGACATGCCGAGCGCGTCGTTCGGATCGTGGAAGGCGTTCTGCCCATCCATCCAGAGCGATTGATGCACGTGGGAGGAACTGCCGACCTTGTCATGGTGCCATTTCGGCAGAAAGGTCACGGCATGGCCCTGCTGAAAGGCGATTTCCTTGATCGCGTGTTTCGCGATGCTGTGGTGCTCCGCCGTTGCCATCGCGGACGCGTATCTGATGTTGATCTCTTCCTGTCCGGTCTCGGCCTCGCCCTTGGAGTTCTCGACGGGAATGCCGGCGGCGAACAGGTGATTTCGGATCGGGCGCATCACATGTTCTTCCTTGGTGGTCTGAAGCATGTGATAATCTTCGTTATAGCCCGAAATCGGCTCCAGATCGCGGAACTTCTCCTTGCGGATCTGGTCGAAGCTTTTCTCGAACAGGAAAAACTCAAGTTCGGTCGCCATCATCGCCTGATAGCCCATCGCCTCAAGCCGTTTGACCTGTTTCTTCAGAACCCCGCGCGGGGAATGGGGGACTTCCTCATGGGTGTGGTGATCCAGCACGTCGCAAAGCACCATCGCCGTGCCGTCAAGCCATGGCACCGGCCGCAGCGAGGACAGATCGGGCTTCATCACGTAATCGCCATAGCCCTTTTCCCAACTGGTGGCGGCATAGCCACCCGGCGTCGCCATCTCCAGATCGGTTGCCAGAAGATAGTTGCAGCAATGGGTCTCCTCCCAGGCTGAAGCAATGAAATGCGCCGCGTGAAAGCGTTTGCCCATCAGCCGGCCTTGCATATCGACAAGGCAGACCAGCACGGTGTCGATATCCCCTGCGGCAACCCGCGATTTCAGATCGTCAAAACTCAAAGGCGCTTGCATGATACGTGTTCCGTTGCAGAGGATTGGGTGGCCCCGGCACCCTGGCGCCGGGGCCGCCGGATCAGGTGTAGCGATAGGGCCGGCCTGCGGCTTCCATATCGGCATTGTACTGGCGGATGATCTCGACCACACGGGCCTTGGTGGGCGACTCAGCCGCGATCTCCTCCCAGAATACCTGGGCCGCGGCTTCCACCTGGGCCCATTCCTCGTCCGGTATCGTGGTCAGTTCGAGGTCTTCGCCATGAACCCGCAGATGGGCCTCTCCGCCCCAGTACCACCACTGACGGTAGTAGTGCGACTGATCGGTGCAGACCCGGAACAGGGTTTGCAAATCGTCGGGCAACTCGTTCCAGCGGTCCATATTGGCAAAGAACGATCCGGCCCATGCGCCGGAGATGTTGTTGGTCAGGAAATAGTTGGTCACGTTCGACCAGCCGACGGTGTAATCTTCGGTGATGCCGGACCACGCGATGCCGTCGAGTTCGCCGGTTTGCACGGCCACCTCGATATCCTCCCATGGCAGCGTCACCGGCACGACCCCGAACTGGGTCAGGAAGCGGCCCGCGGTGGGGAAGGTGAAGACCCGCTTGCCCTGCAGATCGGCCAGTGACCGGATCGGGTCGACGGTGGCGAAGTGGCAGGGATCCCAAGCGCCCGCCGAGATATGCTTCACACCCACGGCGGAATAGGCCTCGTCCCAGATCTCATTCAGCCCGTACTGGTTGAATAGCACCGGCACATCGAGAGAATACCGCGACGCGAAGGGAAAATACCCGCCGAATACGGTCACCTCGGTTGGCGAGGCCATCGAGTCGTCATCGGACTGCACGGCATCGATCGTGCCCTGCTGCATCGCGCGAAACAGCTCCCCGGTGGGGACAAGCTGATCGGCGTAGAACAGCTCGATCTGCATCCGGTCTCCGGCGATCTTGTTGAACATGTCGATCGCAGGCGTGATCACATGCTCGGCCAGGGCCGCGCCGGCATAGGTCTGCATGCGCCAGCGGATGGTGGATTGCGCGATTGCCGGGGCCGCAAGGGTTGCGGCGGCGGCGCCCACCGTGGTTGTGGTGAGGAACTTGCGTCTGGTGGTCATTGGTTTTCTCCTTGTTGAACATCGCGCCCCGGTTCACGGGATCTGTCGAATTATTGGCCGTATACATATCCGGGCAGCCACAGTGCGATCTGCGGAAAGACCATCACGAGGGTCAGCGCCAGCGCCATCACGAGCACGAAGGGAATGATCGAGCGATAGATGTCGCCAAGGCTGATCTCGGGCGGGGCCATCGCGCGCATCAGGAACAGGTTGTAGCCGAATGGCGGGGTCATATAGGCGATCTGCGTCGTGATCGTGTAAAGCACGCCATACCAGATCAGGTCGAAACCAAGCTCGCCCACCAGCGGCACGTAGAGCGGCGCCACGATCACCAGCATCGCCGTGTCGTCCAGAAACGTGCCCATGATGATGAAGCTGAGCTGCATCAGGATCAGGATCGTCCAGGGGCTCAGATGCAGCTGTTCGGTAAAGAGCGCATCAATGGCCCGAACTGCGCCGAGCCCGTCGAAAACGGCGCCGAAGCCGGTCGCGGCAAGGATGATCCACATGAACATGCACGAAATCATCAGCGTCTTGCGGACCGAATTTTCGAAAACCTCCCGCGTCATGCGCCCCTTGACCACGGCCACCAGAAAGGCCGTCGTCGCCCCCACGGCGGCGCTTTCGACCAGCGATGTCCAGCCATTCACGAAAGGCACCATCATCGCGGCGAAGATGCCAAGCGGCAGCAGGCCGGCGCGCAGAAGCCGGAGCTTTTCGGCCAGGGTGACCTTGCTCAGTTCCTCCCTGTCGATCGGCGGGCCCAGATCGGGCTGCAACCGGCAGCGGACATAGATGTAGAGTATGAACATGCCTGCCATCATCAGCCCCGGAAGGACACCGGCGAGCCAGAGCTGTCCCACCGGCTGCCGGGCGATCAGCGCATAGAGCACCAGCACGACCGAGGGCGGCACCAGAATGCCAAGCGACGACCCGGCCTGGATCACGCCGGTGACCATGATCTTGTCATATCCCCGGCGCAGAAGTTCGGGCAGGGCGATGGTCGTGCCGATCGCCATGCCCGCCACGCTCAGCCCGTTCATCGCCGAGACCAGAACCATCAGGCCGATGGTGCCGATGGCCAGCCCGCCGTTCAGCGGCCCCATCCAGACATGGAACATCCGGTAGAGATCGTCGGCGATCCGGCTTTCGCTGAGGACATAGCCCATGAAGATGAACATCGGCAGCGTCAGCAGCACATACCATTGCATCAGTTTCATGGCCGAGGAGAACGGGATTTCGACGCCACCCGTCCCCCAGAGCAGGACGCTCGACAGGGCCGCCACGAAACCGATCGCGGCAAAGACCCGCTGCCCGGTGAACAGCATCAGCATCATCGATGCGAACATGAGTGTGGCGATCATCTCGTAGGACATCAGAGCGCCACCCCGCGAATGCGGCCGATATCGCGGAAGAATTCGGCCAGCGCCTGCAACAGCATCAGGAAGACACCGATGCAAAGCGTGACCTTGATGGGCCAGAGATAAGGGCGCCAGGCCGTCGGGCTGCGCTCCAGAAAGCCGAGCATCTCCGCCGCGGCACCGGGCCCGCCGGTCACGAAGGCGACCAGCAGATCCCGGAAGAACCCGAACGGCTCGGTGCCGAAATAGCCAAGAGAGTAAGCGGTGGAGCTGATCGCGCCGGTGAAAAGGACGCCAAGGTAGAAGATCAGGAACATCACCGTGAATGCATCGACCCAGGCCTTGGTGCGCAGCGACCAGTTGCCGTAAAACAGATCCATCCGGACATTTGCGCCAAGCTGTACGGAGTAGGGGCCGCCAAGCACATAATAGGCGACCATCACGAATTGCGCCGTCTCCAACGTCCAGTGCACGGGGGTGAAGAACGTCTTGGAGATCGAACTCCAGAGCAGGATGCCCGCCAGCACGAAAATCAAATACATCGCGATCCGTCCGATAAACCGGTTCATGCCGTCGATGGCGCGGATATAGGCCAGGATGATCCTAGGCATGGGGCGGTCCCCCGGCTTGCAGCCCCACCTCTGTCAGGGCGGGGGCCAGGATGCTGTGAAGCTCCGCGGCGATCCGGCGCTGTTCCGCCGGGGTGCCAATCAGGTCATTTCGGATTTCGATCATGACATTGGGCAGCGATCGGGCCATCCCGTGGAGTTTGAGCGAATGGGTCACCCCGTCCTCGGGGCCATAGGGGTCGTTGCGGCCGATCTTGCGATGTGACAGCGACGGCGCCCGCTCAAGCACCGCATTGGCAAGCCGCGCGTCGGCGTCATGCACGATCCCGATATCGACATCGCGGGGCCGGCCGTGGAAAACGGGCGCGAAACTGTGCACCGTGACCAGCGCCGTATCGGTTCCGGCCTGCTGCCTGCGGTCAAGCACGGTGTCCACCGCCGCCAGAAACGGGCGGTAGATCGACCGCTCGCGCGCCAATCTGTCTTCGGGCGTCAGGTTGCGATTGCCGGGGATGTCGATGGCTTCGGACCGGTCGGGCATCGCGGAGACGGCCTCCGGCGGACGATTGCAGTCATAGACAAGGCGCGACACCCGCCCGGCCACCAGCGGCGCATCAAAGAGCTCGGACAGGTTCAGCGCCACGCCAACCGCGCCCGGATCCCACGCCGCGTGGCTGTGGCGGGACGCCTCGGCAAGACCAAGGTCCTGAAATTGCGCGGGGATATGGTGGGATGCATGTTCACAGAGCAGCACGACGGGCCCTGACCGCGTCGGGTTGAAGGTTTCGACAACCTTGTCTTGTTCTGTTTCGACGAGGGCGGACATGGAGGATTCCCGGCGGTTGGAAAAATCTTTCCTCACCAATATCTTTGTGTCAATATATTTTCAGTCGTGACCGGACGGGCCGTGCAGAGCATCTTGGACCGGGGCAGTTTGCCTGAGAATGCAGCAGAGAAAGGATGACGGATCGGTGCCGAAACCCGATGTCACAGTGCGTGAACGGATCCGCGAGCAATATGCATCGCTGACGCAATCGGAACGGAAGTTCGCCAAGGCGCTGCTTGAAAACTATCCGTCTGGCGGGCTGGCCTCGATCACCGCCGTGGCGGAAAACGCAGGCGTTTCAACGCCAACGGTCACGCGGATGGTTCAGAAACTGGGCTTCAAGGGATTTCCGCAGTTCCACAAGGCGCTTCTGCGCGAGCTTGAGGCGCGCGCCTCTGGCCCGACGCAACGCCGTGCCAACTGGGCGGCTGCCGCGCCCGACTCCCATATTCTGAACCGCTTCGCGGAAGCGGTGACCCATAATCTTGAACAGACATTCGCCAATGTGGATCTGGGTCAGTTCGATCAGGCGGTCGACATGCTGTCGGATACCGATGGCCGGCTCTATGTGGTGGGCGGGCGGATCACGCGGGCCCTGGCCGATTACTCCTTCACCCATTTTCAGGCCATTCGAAAACGTGTCACCCACATGACCTCGTCTTCGGCCACATGGCCGCACTACGTTCTGGATATGGAGCCCGGCGATACGTTGCTTGTCTTCGACGTCCGCCGCTACGAGACAAATGTCGAGCGTCTGGCCGAACTGGTGGCGCCGCGCGATGTGAACATCATCCTGATCACCGATCAGTGGGCCTCGCCCGTGTCGAAAAGGGCGAAGCTCGTCTTCAATTGCTGGGCCGAAATCCCCTCAGCATGGGACAGCAACATCGCAACGATGATGCTTGTGGAGGCCCTGATCGCCGCGACGCAGGAAAACTGCTGGCCCGACACGAAGAAGCGGTTCGACCAGCTGGACGAACTGTTCGACATGACGCGGCTGTTTCGGAAGTTCAGTTGAGCGGACGGACCGCGGGCCCATCCCGGCATGCACGTCCCGCTTGCCGGCCCCAGAACGGCGCGTCCCGCGTGAGGCGGCGCCGCCTCAGGCCTTATCGGGTGATTTCGGCAGGCGGGGAAGCGCCCGTGTCATGTCGCCAAACGCGTCAGTATCTTCCGCGCCCTCCTTGCGCATCCCGAAAAGCTGCAGGATCAGGCCGCCCTTGGCATCAAATGCCTCGATGCTGAGAGCGGGCCCGCGTTTCGTGGGCTTTTCCACCAGCCATGTCTCGGCAACGCGATCCAGCCGCAGATGCAGGTTGAACCGTGGATCAAGCACGTTTTGCCATGGCCCCATTGCTTTCAGCGTCTCGATCCCGCCGCTGTGGATCTGAATGCAGCCGCGGTTTCCGACAAAAACCATGACCGGTATGGCGCTTTCGGAACACGCGATCAGCGCGTCGTTCAGGGCACCGGGGGCCAGCGCTTCGGCAAAGGGCGCGCCCGCGATGTGATAGGCGCCAAGACGGTTCATCTTCATCCTGGAAACGAGACGCAGGAATTGATGTGTGTCGGTCATTCTGGCCCAGGCAGTGCGCAGTTCCTCCGCCTTCTCCGGTCGGCTGCGCGGAGGCTCGACATCCTGACGTGCCACCGGCATGAGCCGGTCAGAGGGATCGCCGGTGGCAAGCGCGGTCACCAGACGGTCCCACGCGGCCAGATCGGTCCCGTCGCGCGGGTAGATCTTGTGAACCGCGTCGCCGCTTGCATCGAACACCTGCAGGCTTCGTGATGGGCCGGTATCGCCTTGATTGGTGACGGCAAAGGCATGAACCCAGCTTGATGGAAAGATCCGCAGGTCGATTTCGGCGCCCAGAACCATCGCGGCATGGGCGCCGGGATGAAATGTTTCGTAGCGGCCCGTTCGTTCGTGCACCGCGCTGTCATTGCGGGTGAGCGCCATAACCTCCCCGAGGGTGCAGACCGCCGGCATCAACCTGTCGGGATGCGCCTCGATCCGGGTTGCGCCGTGTCCAACTTGCGCCGCGACCAGTTCGCCCTCGGTGACGCGCAGCTTTGTTGCCAGATCGCGGGCGCGCAGGCCGGTGTTTTCAGCCATCGCGTCGCGAAGTGCTGCGGGAGACATCGAGACGTCGATCGTATCGGGGGAAGCCATGGCCGTATCCTCTTGCATGAAAGTCGAAAGGTGCGGGGTGTTAGTCTGTGCAGACCGGGCCTGGCTATTCTTGACAGTTTTTATCGGCTTTCGTAGGAGGATCAAGTCGGGATATGAAAACCCCGACCCGATCGACCCGAAATCGCGCAAGCCCGTTTGGTGCCAGCCTGACCATAACCCTGTTTCCAGATGCAGGAGCGGACATGCTCACCCGGCTTTCACTCTATTCTCCCTTATCTCTCGCTCTGGCGCTGTTTGCGTCCGCGGCATCCGCGCAGGCACAGGACGCAGCCGCCGATGTCCTGCTTGAGCTCAACCGCGTCGACCAGATCGACAGCGCCTGCCGGTTGACCTTCATGGCCCGGAACAGTCTTGCGGAGGATATCGGGAGCTTTGCGCTGGAAACGGTCCTGATCGATGCCGAGGGCCGGGTGGCGCAACTGACCGTGTTCGATTTCGGGGCGCTGCCGGCCGGCACGCCGCGTGTCCGGCAATTCGATCTGGCGGAGCTGCGCTGCGATACGCTTGGCCGGGTGTTGATCAACGGTGTCGCGGAATGTGCCGGGCCTGCCGATTGCGCCGAACGGTTGCGGTTCGAAACACGCACCGAGCTGGAGCTGATCGGATGACAGGCCTGCAATTCACCACCGACCGTCTGACCGATCTGCTTGATCTGGGCGGGCCGGTCATCGCGCTTCTGCTGGCCCTGTCGGTTCTGGTTCTTGCGGTGATCTTCTACAAGCTGTGGCAGTTCATGACATTGGGTGTCGGACGGCATCGCGCGATAGACGGGGCAATGGCCGCGTGGGATGCGGGCCAGAGGGAACAGGCCGCGATGCTGCTGTCGGAAAGCCGCAACCATCTTGCCCCCGTTCTGGCCGAGGCACTGGCGGGCGACCCGGAGCTCAAACCCCGGCTTGCCGCCATGGCGGAGGCGCGGCTGGCCAGGGTCGAAAGCGGCTTCCGTCTGCTCGACAGCATCGCTCAGGTCGCGCCGCTTCTGGGCCTTTTCGGAACCGTGCTTGGCATGATCGATGCGTTCCGCGCGCTGCAGGCCGCCGGCAATGCGGTCGACCCGTCCGTTCTGGCCGGTGGGATCTGGGTGGCGCTCCTGACTACGGCGGCGGGTCTGGCTCTTGCCATGCCGACGGCGCTGGCACTCACCTGGCTGGAAAGCCGCGCGGCGCGGGATCGGGCCCGCGCGGATCTGGCATTGGAGGCGTTGTTCAGGCCGCTATCCCCGCGCAGAAACCCCCAACCCGCGGTGCAGGGCCATCACGGGCGCATGGACTTCGCCGATGCCCATTAGGGGGGCCGCGTTCCGGCGGCGACCGGCGGCGCTGACCCCGTTGATCGATGTCATCTTTCTGCTCCTGCTGTTCTTCATGCTCAGTTCCACCTTCACCCGCTTTGCCGAACTGCCGTTGCAGAATGCAGGCGGCGGCGCCGAGCCGGGGGCATCACCGCCGGTTTTCCTGCGGCTGGAGCCCGACGGGCTGAGCCTGAACGGTGATGCGGTCACATTGGACACGTTGCCCGCCGCGCTGTCCGAGCGCAGACCGCCGGGCGAGACCGTCACCCTGCTTCTGGCCGTGAGCGAAGAGGTCTCGTCCCAAGGTCTTGTCGATCTTCTGGTGCTGCTCCGGGCAGAACCCTGGCTTGCCGTCAGCGTGTTGGGATAGCGGCCATGGCCCTTGCCCCACCCCGCAGACGACGCCGCGCCGAACCGATGATTGCGCTGATCAATATCGTCTTCCTGATGCTGATCTTCTTTCTCGTCGCGGCCTCCGTCGCGCCGCCCCTTGACCGGGAGGTCCGGCTGGCGAAAACCGATCAGCTTGAGGGGCGTTCACCGCCCGACGCGGCGGTTATCCGGGCCGATGGCACGCTGATGTTCCGGGGCGCCGAAATCACCTCGGAGGCCTATCTTGCCGCGCGCCTGTCGGAGCAGGAAGACGCGGTCGCGCTGCGGCTGATCCCCGATCGCGACCTGCCCGCCATCCGGCTGATCGAAATCGCGGGCGAACTCCGCGCAGCCGGGGCATCGGATATCCGGATCGTGACCGAACGGGGGCTCAGATGAGGGGCCGGACGCTTTGGGTGGCGGGGCTCGCGGGCGCCGCGTCGGTTTTTGTCCACGGTCTGGGGTTGCTTGTCGCGCCGGCCGCACCTGTCTCCATGCCGGGCGGCGGCCCGGCACAGATCGCCATGATCGGCGACAATTTCAGGGATGCCGCAACCGGGATGGCCCATCGCGCTCCGGATCGGGCGCAAACGATCCCGATGGGACCCGTGGCGGATCGTATCAGGGCGGCGGCTCCCTTGCCGCTTGCGCGTGCCGCGGTCCAGTCAGCGACCCCTCAAAGCCCGACCGCGCCGGAACAGGTCGCGCGCGCACGCTCTGCTCCGGTTGTCCCTGAGGCAATCCCGGTTCTGCCCGTCACGCCGGTCACAGCCCCCCGTCCGGAAACGGTGGTGGCGGCTGCGCCTTCGTCAGAGATGATGGTGGCGTCTGCGCCGGTTCCGGACCGGGTGACTGGCCGCATCGCGCCGGTCGGACAGACCCCAGGCGCAGACACACCGCGCCCGATCCCGCGCGCCGAACGCCCGCCCATACCGGCCCCGGCGGCCCCGGAGCCTGCACGCACGCCGCCGCCCGCGGCAATGGCATCGCCAGGTAATGCCGACGCCAATGCCCGGGCCGGTCAGTCCGCCGGCGAAGCCCGGGGCCGTTCCGCGCAAAGTCGCGAAGCCGGCACCGGCCAAAACGCGCGGCCGGGCCAGGGGGCCGCTCAGTATCCGTTCCTCATCAACCGCCATCTGAGCCAACTGCGCCGGCCCACGACGGGGTTCGAAGGAACAGCGATGATCGTCTTCACCGTGGGCGATACCGGCGCTCTCTCGGCTATCTCGGTGCGGCACAGTTCCGGCAATGCGGAGTTTGACAGGCTGGCGCTGAACCTTGTGCGCAATGTGACCCCTTTTCCCGCCCCGCCGCCGGGGGCGCAACGCACATTTAACGTCCTGATCGGAAGGCGTTGATCGGAGTAGGCTATATCATCACTCAAATACTTGACTTAATCTGTCGGGATTCTTTAAAGGACAGACAAGGCTCGCGACCCACCCCATGGCAGGTCCCGCGACAGGGACAGTCAACACATGGGGGAATATGATGCATCGCGGCATATTGACGATGACCACCGCACTTGTGGCAACCGGGATCACCTGGCAGGCACAGGCGCAGGACGACGGTTTCACACTCGATCCGATCCTGCTGAATTCCGCTTTCCGGGACGAACGCGCGCTTCTGGATACGCCCGTGTCCGTATCGGTCGTGGAAGGCGAGACGCTGGACAACCGGCAGGCCGGCGATTTTCAGGAACTGATCGGCGATGTGCCCGGCCTATCGATAGATGGTGGCCCGCGCGGCATCTCGCAGGAGCCGAACATCCGCGGGTTCCGCGACGAACAGATCGTGCTGCGTTTCGATGGCGGGCGGTTCAATTTCGGGCAGGCCCATCGGGGGCGGTTCTTCATCGACCCCGATCTGGTGCAGCGGGTCGAGGTGATCCGCGGCGGGGGCTCGACCCTGTTCGGATCGGGGGCGCTTGGCGGCGTCATCTCGGTCGAAACCCGCGATGTCTCGGATCTGCTGGCGCCCGGGCAGACCATGGGCGGCCGCCTCAGCCTTGGCTATTCGTCGAACGGGGATGCGGTCAACGCCAGTTCGACCGTCTTCGCGGATTGGGGCGCATGGGACGCGATGCTGTTCCTTGGTGCGCGCCAGCTTGGCGAAAACATGGAGTCCGGCGGCGGCGTTGAGATCCCGTTTTCGGAGATCGACCTCGTCAATGGCCTGATCAAGGTCGGGTTCGAGCCAAGCGCCGACAGCCGGATCGAACTGAGCTTCTCGGCCTTCGAGGACGAGGGACTGACGCCGGCCAATTCCAGTGGAAATCCGGGCCTTGGCAACCCCACCGTAGAGCGGGAGGCAAGCGTCCGGAGTTTTCGGCTGAGCTGGGATTATGCACCTCCCGGCTCGGATGCCGTCGACCTGTCGGTTCTGCTCTATGGTGAACAACTCGATATCACCGAAAACCGTGTCGACGTCTCGCGTCTGGACGAAACGCGCTATGACACGATCGGGCTGGAAGTCACCAACCGATCGCGCCTTGATTTCGGTGTGCCCGTCGATCTGGTTTACGGTTTCGAAGTGTTCCGGGATACGCAGGAGGGGCTCCGCGATGGCGCGCCGCGCGGGTCCTTCCCCAATGCGGAGGCCACGACCATCGGCATCTTCACCGAAGCCACGATGGAACTCAGCCCGCAATTCGACCTGATCGCCGGCCTGCGATTCGACCAGTACGAACGCGATCCGGATGATCCGGCGCTGGCCGAGGTGTCCGAGACATTCTTCTCGCCGCGGATCGGGTTCAGCTATCGGCCGGTCGAAAACTGGCAGGTTTACGGAAATCTTGCCCGGGCCTTCCGTGCGCCGTCGCTGAGCCAGCTTTACAATTCGGGGCTGCATTTTCCGGGCCGTCCGAACAACTTTTTCGTGCCGAACCCCGATCTGAAGCCCGAGGAGTCCACGCAAGTGGAACTTGGCGCCCGGTTTGAGCGTGGCGGCGTCTGGCAGTCAAACGACCGGCTGAGTTTCGCGGCGAATGTCTACTTCGCGGATGTGGAGAACTACATCGAGCAGATCGTCGATGTACCTGGCGGCACGACCAGCAGCAGCAATGTGGATGCCCAGCTTTGGGGCTTCGAGGCGGAGGCTGAGTATGACGCTGAAACATGGTTCCTTGGCGCGGGCATCGGCATCGCACGTGGCGAGGGCGATGACGGTGACTGGCTCGGCTCGATCCCGCAGGACCGGCTTACGCTGCATGGCGGCTACCGGCCGAATGATGCCTGGGAACTCGGCGCGCGCGCGACATTCGCCGCGGAGCAGGACCGGGTGCCGGCGGGCGGGTCGGTAGGGCCCTCCTACGAGGTGCTGGATCTCTATGCGACCTTCTCTCCCGACCGCGGCCCGCTGGCCAATGGCACGTTCCGCATCGGCGTCGACAATCTCTTCGACGAGACCTATCAGATCTATCCCAACGGCCTGTCGCAGCCCGGACGGACGCTTGAGATCTCGGCAACCTTCACCTTCTGACCAACGCGCCCGAGGCGCGCGAAACCGGCTTTCCCCCCGCGGCCATCACACCGGCTGCGGGGCGGCGTGATCTCCCGAGCCCTTGCCCGCGGCAGCCTGAAGAAGAGTAAAACGGGGTGGGCCGCACCGATTGGTCCGCCCCCAACAGCCTGTGTTTCCCGACCCAAGCCTAGCCCTGTCCGTCGTCGCGCCACCGGTTGACGATCGGATACCGCCGGTCGAGCCAGAAGGCGCGCTCGGTCAGGCGGGCGCCTGGTGCGGACTGGAACCGCTTGTATTCGCTGATATAAATCAGATTTTCGACTTTCTTCACCGTCTCCCGGTCATGGCCCTTGGCCACGCAATCGGCGACGGAGGCTTCCTTGTCGATCAGCATCTCCAGAATGTCGTCAAGCACCTCGTAGGGCGGCAGGCTGTCCTCGTCCTTCTGGTTCTCGCGCAACTCCGCCGTGGGGGGCTTCTCGATGATGCGTGGCGGGATCACCTCGCCCTCGGGGCCCTTCATCCATGGCCGGTGATTGGCGTTGCGCCAGCGGCACGTCTCGAACACCCGCGTCTTGTAGAGATCCTTGATCGGGTTATAGCCGCCCGCCATGTCGCCATAGATCGTCGCATAGCCCACCGCGACCTCGGATTTGTTGCCGGTGGTCAGCAGCATCTCGCCGAACTTGTTCGACAGCGCCATCAGGATCACGCCACGCAGGCGGGATTGAATGTTTTCCTCTGCGATGCCCGGCTGTGTCCCGTTGAAAAGTGGGCCTAGGGCCTCGGTCACTGCGGCGCGGGGCCCCGAGATCGGAACGGTGTCGAGTTTGGTACCAAGCCGTTTCGCCAGATCGGCGGCGTCTTCCAGCGAGGTTTCGGAGGTGTATTCCGAGGGCAGCATGACGCAGCGCACATTCTCCGCGCCAAGCGCATCGGTGGCGATGGTCGCGACAATCGCACTGTCGATCCCGCCCGAGAGCCCGAGGACGACCTTGGAAAACCCTGCCTTGGCGAGGTAATCGCGCGTCGCCTCCACCATCACGCGGTAATCGGATTCCCAGGCATCGGGAAGCTTGGCCTTGTCTGCATCCAGTGCGCGCCAACCTGCATCGGTTTCTTCGAAATCGACGTGGAAGAGCCCTTCCTCGAAGGCGGGCATCTGATGGGTCAGCACGCCCCCGGGGTTCAGCACGAAACTGGCGCCGTCGAAGACCTGATCATCCTGGCCACCAAGCAGATTGAGATAGACAAGCGGCAGCCCGGTTTCGACCACGCGGGACACCATCAACATCTGACGGAGCGCGAACTTGCCCCGGTGGTAGGGCGAGCCGTTCGGGACAAGCAGGATCTCGGCCCCGGTTTCGGCGAGCGTCTCGGTGACATCCTCGAACCACGCATCTTCGCATATGGGCACGCCGATCCGCACCGGACCGATCCTGACCGGTCCCGCGGGGTCGCCGGCGTGGTAATACCGCTTCTCGTCGAAGACATTCGAATTCGGCAGGTGATGTTTGAGCACCTGGGCGCTGATTTGCCCATCCTGCAGAATGAAGTAGGCGTTGAAAGGCTTGTCGGCAGCCGGCAGCGGGCCGCCGATGCCGATCGCCGGGCCGTCGGCGCAATCCTCGGCGAGCTGCTGCAGCACGCGCTGCACATCCGCGGCGAAGGCGGGTTTGCGCACCAGATCCTGCAACTGGTAGCCGGTGACGAACATCTCGGGAAAGGCGATCATGTCGGCGCCGGCCGTCTTTGCCTCCTGCCATGCCGCGCGCGCCTTGGCGGCGTTGCCGTCAAGGTCCCCCACGGTGGGGTTCAGTTGCGCCAGGGTCAGGCGGAAGGTCTGGGCCATCGGGGTCACACTTTCGGCAATCTCTATGGGGCTGGTTTAGCAGAACGGCGCGCAGGGCCAAGCCATGGTGCAGCTCTTGCCCGTGAAATGCATTGCGAGGCCCCGGGTCCTCACCTAGGTTTGGGACGGATCAGGACAACAAGATCGAAACGGGGAGAGCGTAACGTGCATAAGCCGGGGTGGGGCATGATCCGACATTTGGCCGGGGCAGCAGCGTTTGGTCTGGTGCTGTCTGGTGCCGCCGCCGCGCAGGTGGATATCGAGATCTACGACAATGGCGGGATCTACGAGGGCGAGTTCCGCAACGGCGTTCAGCACGGGCAGGGCACCTATCGGCTGCCCAACGGGTATGAATACACCGGAGAATGGGTCGACGGCGAGATCCGCGGCCAGGGGCGCGCGGTTTTTCCCGACGGGTCGATCTATCAGGGCACCTTCGCCGCCGGACGGCCCGAAGGCTTCGGGATGATCACATTTGCCGACGGGTCCACCTATGAGGGGGAGTGGTCGGACGGCCTGATCAACGGGCAGGGTGTGGCACTTTATGCAAATGGCGTGCGCTATGAGGGCGGATTTCAGAACGCGCTGCATCACGGGACGGGCGTGATGGAAAGCCCCAATGGCTACCGGTTCGAGGGCCAATGGAACAACGGCCTGAAGGAGGGCCGCGGAACGATCACCTATCCCGATGGCGCGGTCTATGAAGGCGAGTTCGAGGCCGGACAGCGGGCAGGAACCGGCCGGTTGGAGATGGCCGATGGTGTCGTTTACGAAGGGGAATGGGCCGGCGGGCAGATCAACGGCGAGGGTGTGCTGACCCAACCTAACGGAGATGTCTACGAAGGCACGCTGATCAATGGCCAGCGACAGGGCCGGGGCGTGGTGCGGTATTCCAACGGCGATGTCTATGAAGGGGAGTTTGCCGATGACCGCCGCCACGGTCAGGGCACGTTTACCGGGGCCGACGGATATCTTTACGTGGGTGAATGGACCGAAGGCCGGATCGAAGGCGAAGGGCAGGTTACCTACCCGGACGGATCGATCTATCAGGGTATGTTCCGCAACGATCTGGCACACGGGCGCGGCACCATCACCTATGAAGACGGGTCCAGCTATGAAGGAGACTGGGTCGACGGCGTCATCCAGGGGTTCGGGATTGCACGCTATGCCAACGGGCTGGTTTACGAAGGTCAGTTCCTGAACGCCCGTCAGCACGGGCAAGGCGTGATGACGCAGCCCAATCCCGAATATGATGCCGAGGCCGCCGCGGCGGCGGGGCCGGGGTATGACGTGCCCGAGTTTCTCTACCGCTACGAAGGCGCGTGGGAAAACGGCCTGCGCCACGGGCAGGGGATCGCCACCTATGGCGACGGCACCATTTATGACGGCGGGTTTGCCGAAGGTCAGCGTTCGGGTACGGGAACCCTGCGGATGCCCGACGGGTTCTCCTACACCGGGGAATGGGCGGATGGAGAGATAAACGGAACCGGTGTCGCGACCTATGCCAATGGCGATGTCTATGAAGGCGTGTTCGTGAATGGCCGGCGTCAGGGGATCGGCACGATGACCTATGCAACCGGTCAGGTGGTCGAAGGCGAATGGCAGGATGGCAGGTTGTCGGAGGCAACCGAAAACGCCGCCACGCCCGCACCGGCACCTGCTGCCGAGCCCGACACGACCGAGGCCGCGCCGGAGGGCACGACCGAGCCCGCCGCAGACCAGTAGCGGGGCGCCCCCGGTCCGCCGTCTGCCGTTTGGGATTGCGCGGCCCACGGGAGGTGCCGAAGGGTGATTGGGGGGCACCCCCGCCTTCTGCGGTCAGCCCGCGATCAGACCCATGCTTTCCAGCTTCAGCAAAACCTGCTGCGCGCAGAAATCGACTTCCGTCCCCTCGGTGTCGACAACAAGTTCGGCGGCCTCGGGGGCTTCATACGGGTCTGAAATTCCCGTGAATTCCTTGATCTTGCCTTCCCGCGCGAGCTTGTAGAGCCCCTTGCGGTCGCGGCGTTCGCATTCTTCGAGGCTGGTGGCCACATGCACCTCGACAAAGGCGCCGTAGGCTTCCACCATTTCCCTGACGGAGCGGCGCGTTGCGGTGTAGGGCGCGATGGGCGCACAGATCGCGATACCGCCATTCTTGGTAATCTCCGACGCGACATAGCCGATCCGGCGGATATTGATATCGCGGTGCTCCTTCGAAAATCCCAGTTCGGAAGACAGGTGTTTGCGCACCACATCGCCGTCGAGAAGTGTCACCGGGCGTCCGCCCATTTCCATCAGCTTCACCATCATCGCGTTGGCGATGGTCGATTTGCCCGACCCGGAAAGCCCGGTGAAGAACACGGTGAAACCCTGTTGCGATCGGGGCGGACGGGTGCGGCGCAATTCGGCCACCACGGCGGGGAAGCTGAACCAGTCGGGGATTTCCAGCCCCTCGGCAAGGCGACGGCGCAACTCGGTGCCGGAGATGTTGAGAACCGTGGAGCCCTCGGCCACTTCGTCCGCGGGCTGATACTCGGCACGCTCCTGCACAAACACCATGTGCTTGAAGGGGACCATCTCGATCCCGATTTCGTCGGCATATTCCTTGAACAGATCCTGCGCGTCATAGGGCCCGTAGAAGTCCTCCCCCTGGGAGTTCTTTCCGGGGCCCGCGTGGTCCCGCCCGACGATGAAATGCGAACAGCCGTGGTTCTTGCGGATCAGCCCGTGCCAGACGGCTTCCCGCGGGCCGGCCATGCGCATGGCCAGATTGAGAAGGCTCATCGTCGTGGTCGCGGAGGGGTACTGATCCAGCACCGCCTCGTAACAGCGGACCCGCGTGAAATGGTCGATATCGCCCGGCTTGGTCATGCCGACGACCGGGTGGATCAACAGGTTTGCCTGCGCTTCCTTTGCCGCGCGGAAGGTCAGTTCCTGATGCGCGCGATGGAGCGGATTGCGGGTCTGGAAGGCAACGACACGGCGCCAGCCAAGCTTGCGGAAATAGGCGCGCAATTCGTTCGGCGTATCGCGGCGGGCGCGGAAATCGTAATGCACAGGCGGCTGGATGCCGGTGATCGCGCCGCCCAGATAGACCGGGCCCGCGACGTTGTGCAGATAGTTCACGGCCGGATGCGCGATATCGTCGGCTCCAAAGACCATCTCGGCCTCGCGGGCCTTGTCGGGCGTGTATTTGTCGCCGACAGAGAGGATGGCGAGGATCACACCTTCCTGATCGCGCAGCGCGATATCCTGCCCGGGTTCGATGCCATCGGCGAAACCCTGGCTGACATCCAAGGTGATCGGCATTGGCCACAATGTGCCATCGGCCAGGCGCATCGTCTCCACGACGCTTGTGTAATCCTCCTCGGTCAGAAAGCCCTTGAGCGGGCTGAACCCGCCATTCATGAGCAGTTCCAGATCGCAGATCTGGCGCGGCGTCATATCCCAGCTTGGCAGATCGGCCGCCTCGTTTTTCAGTTTCAGGGCGGACTCGTAGGAGACAAAAAGCTCGGGGATCGGGGCAAGCGGTTGGATGGGCATATACTCTGGCTTCCGAATTTGAACGGGACAACACACGTGAGACGGCCCCGGAGCCGCCCCTGACCCCGCTCTCTAGTGCTGGAATATGGCCATATTCAAGCGATCCGGTGTCGCGTCGGCGAAATCGGGACGAAATGTGTTGTTTTAAACCCGCCGGGGGGACGTGCGTTCGCCTATTCGGCCGCGTCGGTCGCAACGGCGTAGACACCGGCGTCGGTGACGGTCTCGCCATCCTGCTCGGCCAGAAATTTCTCGGCGTCCAGGGCCGCCATGCAGCCCATCCCGGCGCTGGTTACCGCCTGACGATAGATGTGATCGGTCAGATCCCCGGCGGCGAACACGCCGGGAATGGAGGTGCGGGTGGAGCCGGGCTCCACCTTCACATAGCCGCCATTGTGCATCTCAAGCTGATCCTTGACCAGTTCGGTCGCGGGCGAATGGCCGATGGCGACGAAAAAGCCCTTGCACGGGATCTCGGTGATCTCGCCGGTCTCCACGTGTTTCGCGCGCACGCCCTCGACGCCCCGCGGCTCGTCCGTGCCGACAATCTCCTCGACGGTATGGTTCCAGAGCACCTCGATCTTGGGGTTCTTGAACAGCCGGTTCTGCATGATCTTTTCCGCGCGCAGGCTGTCGCGGCGGTGGATCAGGGTCACCTTGGAGGCGAAATTGGTCAGAAACAGAGCCTCTTCGACTGCCGTGTTCCCGCCGCCGATCACCACGATCTCCTGCCCACGGTAGAAAAACCCGTCGCAGGTGGCGCAAGCCGACACGCCGAACCCCTTGAAATGCTCCTCAGACGGGAGGCCAAGCCATTTCGCCTGTGCGCCGGTGGCCAGAATGACCGCGTCGGCGGTGTAGGTCGTGCCGCTGTCGCCGACGGCGGTGAAGGGCCGGGCCGACAGATCCAGAGACATGATGTGATCGCTGACGATCTCGGTTCCCATCTCCTTGGCGTGGTTTTCCATCCGCACCATCAGATCGGGGCCCATCACACTGCTGTCGCCGGGCCAGTTTTCCACATCCGTCGTGATCGTCAGCTGTCCGCCGGGCTGGATGCCCTGCACAAGTACCGGCTTCAGCATCGCGCGGGAGGCATAGACCGCGGCGGTATAGCCTGCAGGGCCGGAACCGATGATCAGAACGGGGGAATGGCGGGTGTCGGACATGGGATGGCAGCTTTCGACAGAGGATGGCACGAGCCTTGGTTCCCGCGATATAACGATCACCGCGGGTGGAATAAAGGGTTTGCCAATGCCGCCGTGGAAAGCCTTGCAATTGGGTCTGGGCTCTTCCATATGTTGCGCAGATGCGAAATATTGTTGCGTCACCTGTCTTGAATCGGGATGATTCTGACATCCGGCGAAGCGAAAAGGGGCGTTATCCATGGCAGGCAGCAAGCTCGACCCGATCGACAGAAAGATTCTGGCCGAGCTGCAGGACGATGGCCGCATGACCAATGTGGAACTGGCAAAGCGCGTCGGCATCTCCGCGCCGCCCTGTCTGCGCCGGGTTCGCACGCTGGAAGAGGCGGGGTACATCAAGGGGTATCACGCCGATGTCGATGCCCGTCAACTGGGCTTCGAGGTGCAGGTCTTCGCGATGGTCGGGCTGCACAGCCAGGCGGAGGCCGATCTGGTCGCCTTCGAAAGCCTGTGCCGGTCCTGGCCGCTGGTGCGCGAATGCCACATGCTGAATGGCGAGATCGACTTCATCCTGAAATGCGTGGCCCCTGATCTGAGCAGTTTCCAGACCTTCCTGACCGAGCATCTGACCTCGGCGCCCAATGTCGCATCGGTCCGCACGTCACTGGTGATCCGCGGTGCCAAGGACGACCCGGGTGTGCCTTTCGACGTCATGGAGGATCGGTTGAGCCAGTCGGCATGAAGAAGCCGGTACTCCCGCCGAAGCAACCGTCCATATCCGAGGCGTATCAGGCCGCGCTCAAGGCGCAGCAGGCCGGGCGGCTCGCCGACGCCCGAAAAGGCTATCTGGGTATTCTCAAGCAGAAACCGCTGGCCGAGCCGATGTTCCAGATGGGCGAGATCAGCGCCAGAACGGGCGATCTGCCCGGTGCAGCCAAATGGTATCGGCGCGCGCTCAAGCTGAAGCCAAGGGAGCCCGCGCTTTGGCAGGCTCTTGCGCGGGTCAGCCGCGGGGGGGAACGCGAAAAGGTCTTGCGTCAGGCGAAGGCGGCGGGGGTGCCCCTCAGATCGACCGCGGCGGAGCTGGTGGCCAGGGCCGACGATCTGCTGGCCGCCGGGCAGGGCGAGAAGGCCAGACAGACCTATCGCGCCGCGATCAAGGCGGGCGGGCCGGCCGTGCAGGTTCTGACCCACATGGGAACACGGCTTGGCGATGCCGATGACCATGACGGCGCCCTGTCCGTCCTCACCGAAGCCATTGCGCTGGCCCCGACGGCTGCGGTGCCCAGGGTTGCCCGCGCGGCCTTGTTTCAGACCCTGGGCCAACTGGACAGGGCCGAGGCCGACCTGCGCGCGGCGCTGCAATCCGCACCCGCCCATGGCGGCGCGTGGCTGGCGCTCATGCGCGGGCGCAAGCAGGCAAAGGGTGCCCCGGATGTGACCGAGCTGGAGGCGCGGCTGGCCGACGGGGTCAGCGATCCGGAAGCCAGGCGGCTGATGTGTTTTGCCCTGGCCAAGGCGCTGGAGGATCAGGGGCGTTATGACGAGGTTTTCGCCCATCTCAATGTCGCCAACCGGATCACGGCGAGGAAGTTTCCGTATGGATTTGACAGCGATCTGAAAACGGCGCGGTCACGGCTGCGGAGCTTTGAGCCCGATCTATTCGACGGGTATTCCGATATCGCACCGATTTTCGTGACCGGCCTGCCCCGGTCGGGGACAACGCTGGTGGAGACGATTCTGGGCGCCCATCCCGATGTCACCCCGGGCGGGGAAATGGCCTTGTTCAGGGATACGATCACGCCATTGGTCGAGGCGCAGAGCGCCGGGCGACACCCCTCTCCGGAGGCCTGGAAAAAGGCGGGCGCAGCCTGGGCCGAGAAGGTGCGGGCCAGGCTGGGGACGGGGCGCCCGACGGATAAATCCATCTCTACCTTCGCGCAGATGGGCCATGTGGCCCGCGCCCTTCCGAACGCAAAATTCATTCTGCTGGACCGCGACCCGCGCGATGTGGGCCTGTCGATCTACAAGAACCAGTTTCCCGACGGGTTGCATCGTTACGCCTATGATCTGGCCGAGATCGGCCGGTACATTCGGCTTTTCGAGACGGTAACCGCCGCCTGGCAGGAGCGATTGCCGGGCCGTGTGAAAGTGATTTCGTACGAGGCGCTGACAGACGATCCGGAGCCGCAGATCCGCGAGCTTCTGGATTTCTGCGGGTTGAGCTGGGACCCTGCCTGTCTCAATCCCGAGCGGACCGGGCGGGCCGTCAAGACCCTGAGCGTGGCGCAGATCCGTCAGCCGATCAATCGCGGCTCCGTACAGGCGTGGCGACGGTTCGAGAACGATCTGCAACCTCTGATCAAGGCGCTGGAAACAGAGATCACGCTCTGACCCGGCCGCAGAACAGAGAAAAGACGGCCATTCTAGCCGCCCTCTCTTGCAAGCATTCCGCTCGATGGTTTCAGCTGGCCTTGTCGAGCAATTCGCCCGTCTCCGCCCGCTTTTCTGCCCGGACCTGTCGTTCCCAGGGCATCCGGATCAGGTCTTTCCGGCTTTCAGCCAGAACCGATGTCATCCAACGCCGCGTTTCCATGTCCCAGTTCCTTTGTGCAGATCTTGTGGCTCGCCCGGGCGCACTGCCCGTCTTGCAACAATCTGCACATTCAATGGGGCAGTCTTGCGACTTTTATCCTAATTTCCCGTAAAAATCCGTGGCGAAAATGTGGCCCCGTCGCCGTGCGTTTCAACTCGGTTTTCATGAAATTCGATGGATCGATCTGGCCGGTTTGAGGCAGAGCCGCGGCAGGGCCTGCCCATACCTTGCCCAAATCGGCGATGCCTGGCCGCCAAAAGAGATGGGCCGATGAGGTCACGAAGGGCTAAAGCCGAATCGCCGAGATAAGGCGGCCGTAATCGGCCGCGCCCTCATGGGTCGCCCGGCGGTAGGAGTAGAAATGCGAGGGGTCGGAATAGGTGCAATGCCGCGTCCATTCCGCCTGCGCAATGCCTGCCGCGCGCAGACGCATCAGCCCGTAGGCCGGAAGATCGAACAGATACCTGTCGCCCGGCCCGTTGATGAAGAAGCGCGCGGTTTCCGGATCGTCGTCAAGAAACCGGTCGATGAACTCCGGACCGACCTCATAGGCGCGTTGGCTGATCGTGGGGCCGATCACCGCGCGAATATCCTCGCGCCGCGCGCTGGCCTCCACCATGACCTCGATCGTGCGTTCAAGCACACCGTCCAGGGCGCCTTTCCACCCGGCATGGGCGGCCCCGATCACCCCCGCGATTGGGTCCGCGAACAGGACGGGCTGGCAGTCGGCGGTCAGCACGGCAATCGCGGTGCCCGGTGTCGCGGTAACGATCCCGTCTGCGCGGGGGACCGGATCGGGGCGCCCATCGGTGACCAGAACGGCATCGCTCGAATGCACCTGATAGATCGTCACCAGGCGGTCCCTGTCGACGCCCATCGCATCGGCCACCCGGTCCCGGTTCATGGCGACGATTTCCGCCTGATCCGAAGACCCGCCGCCGCAATTCAAGCCCTCGAAAACACCCGAGGAGGCTCCGCCCTTCCGGGTGAAGAAGCCATGTCTCACGCCGTCCAGCAGGCTGGAGGTCAGAGGCTCAAGGCGTGTCGTGACCGGGGACATCGGGGGCAGCGGGCTCCAGGGCAGGCAATGGCGGGGCGTCGGGCGGGCAAAGGCCCATGACTTTGAACAAGGTTCCCATTTCATCGGGGTGCGTCAACCGCTTGTGGGCGGCGATATGCTGTTCGCGCGCCGGGCCGCTCAGTTTCGCGGCGAGTCTTTCGGCGCGCATGCCGATCCCCAGGCGTTCGAGAAACATGCCCTGCGGGACAAGCGTGGTGGCGCGCGCGGGCGCCGCGGCGCGGGCCAGCGGCCCGAATGCCAGATGTGCGGTGAGATCGGCGGTGCCCGGATCCTGCAGCGAGTCGACCGTGCCGTGCCCGGCAACCGCCTGAAGCGTATCGCCCCGGCTTTCCCAATCGCCATAATCCACGATCAGTGCAGCGCCCCCGTCCTTGGCGATGCGCCTGCCGATCTCTTCGGCCAGCGGCAGGGCGGGGGCGTTCAGTTCAACCAGATGGCCGGGCGGGGTGCTCCGCAGAACGTCATCCAGCGCCGCGATCCCCCGTTCGGGGCCAAGCCCCCAGAACAGGCGGCTGCCATCGGTCCCGATCTGGCGTTCATGCCACCCGGTGTCCGCCCGCAGAAACTGGCGGATCGGCAGGGCATCGAAGAACTCGTTCGCGACAAGAAAGAGCGGACCATCCGGGAGATCACCGACATGGTCGCAAAAGAACGGCTCCTGCCCCCGCAGCGCGGCCTTCTGGCGGGCCCGCAAAACCGGCGAAGCCTCCACCAGTGCCAGTCGCATCGCGGCGTGAAACCCTTCCACGATCGCGGTGGCGCGCAAGATATCGGCCATCAGCGTCCCGCGCCCCGGCCCCAGTTCGGCCAGCACGAAATGGGGGGGACGCCCCTGATCCAGCCATACCTGCGCCAGCCACAGGCCAAGGATTTCGCCGAACATCTGGCTGATTTCGGGCGCGGTGATGAAATCGCCCCTGGTGCCGAGCGGATCGCGGGTCGTGTAATAGCCGTCGCGCGGATTGAGCAGGCATTCGGTCATGTATTCCGAGACGGAAATCGGTCCTGTCCGGACGATCCGCGCAATCAATCGACGCCCAAGCGGTGTCACGCGGCGCGCCTGCGGGCGAGGACGATGATGGCAATGCCGATCAGCAGCATGGGCAGCGACAGGAGTTGCCCCATGCTGAGCCCGATTTCAGGGCTGAGCGAGATCACGTGGCCAAGCGGATTGTCCGGCGTGATGAATTGCGGGTCCGCCTGACGGAAGTATTCGACGATGAACCGGCCAAGCCCGTAGCCCGCCAGAAACAGGCCCATGATCTGCCCCGGGATTTTCAGCCAGCCGCGGCGATAGATCAGCCACAGGATCACGGCGCCCAGAAGCAGGCCTTCCAGCCCGGCCTCGTAAAGCTGCGAAGGGTGGCGCGCGCAAAGCGTTTCCCAGGCGCGTTCCACCAGACCGACCGGGCCGGGGCAGCTTTGCGCGTACTCTCCGGGAAAGATCACCCCCCATGGCGCGTCCGTGGGCCGCCCCCAGAGTTCGGCATTGATGAAATTCGCGATCCGCCCCAGAAGTAGCCCCGGCGGCGTCGCCATCGCCATCGCGTCGCCCACGCTAGCCATCGGCAGCTTGTGGACCCGGCAGAACAGCGCCCCTGCGATGACCACGCCCAGAAGCCCGCCATGGAAGGCCATGCCGCCCTGCCAGATCATCGGAATCTCCGCCGGGTTCTGCAGGTAATAGCTCGGCTGGTAGAACAGAACGAAACCGAGCCGCCCACCCAGAATGACCCCGATGATGACCCAGGTGACCAGGTTTTCCACATGCTCCGGCGTCATCGGCGCGGTGTTGCCCGGCCAGAGTGCCGGACGCCGGACCGCCATTACCACCAGACGCCAGCCGATCAGAAGGGCCGCGATATAGGCCAGGGCGTACCAGCGCAGCGCCAGTTCGAATCCTCCGATGGTGAACGAGATCAGTTCCGGCGAAATGTCGGGGAAGGGAATGGCGGCCTGCATGGGGTCTCCGTTGCCTGTGATTGGCCAGTGGATGGGGTGTGCCTGCGGCGAAGTCAACCTTGATCCAGGCGCCTTGCGCCGCCATATCAGTCCTTGGCGACATGGAGGCTCTGATGCAGACCCGCAACAAGATCATGGAAGATATCTCGCAGCTTATGACCAACGCGATGGGCGTGGCTCAGGGCGCGAAGGACGAGGCCGAGACGGCGATGAAGTCGATGATGGATCGCTGGCTGGCGGATCGCGATTTCGTGACCCGCGAGGAATTCGATGCCGTCCGTGCCATGGCGCAGAAGGCAAGGGAAGAGAATGAGGCGCTGAAAGCGCGGATTGAGACGCTTGAGGCCGGCAAAGCCAAAAAGTAATCCCGGCATGACCATCCTTTTGGCCAATTAGGCCTCTAAACCGGGTGGCATGATCATCAATCTGCCCTCGCAAGACCCGGTTGTTTCCGTCGCTCATACGGTCTTCCGCGCCGCCTTTGTCGGCGCCGTCTGGACCGGGGTGATCGTCGCCGCGCAAATGTTCATCCTTGCCGTCTTCTACGGCTCGGGCGCTGTGCTTTCGGCCTTTTTCGGCCTGATCCTCGGCACTGGCATCAGTTTCGTCATCTGGCTTCCGGGGCTTACGGTCGCGGTCCTTTTCGCCCGCCACCTGATCCGGCGGGACCTGCTGGCGCATCCGCGGTTCTGGCCGATCTGGACCGGCGCCTCCGCCTGTCTGGCGGCATTCCTGCTCAGCCTGCTGTCGACCCAGGGCATCGGCGTGCTGATATCGTATCTGCCGATCCTGTCTCCCGCGCCTTTGGGCGGTGCCTCTGCAGGCCAGTTTCCGGTCTGGAACTCGCTGCTTGCCGCGGCGATCTGCGGGTCGGTCGGGATATGGGTCGGGGCAAGCCTGGGGCGGGGCCTCAACCACGAAAAACTGGCCTCATCCGCGTGATACGATCGGCCGGACCCGGCCACCTGACCGCAGCCTGTTGACCACTTTCAGATTTCTGTGGATAGAGCCGCATCGCGGGGCTTTGCGCGCGAATTCACGAAAATACTGCTTTACAGGCCCGGCTCTACGGCCCACCATATCTTGTATGGGGTCGGGATCAATCCGGCGACCCATAGGTTAGACACCCAGCTTCTAGTGGGCGTCATGGTCGAAAAGACCAGACCCCGCCGAGGCTGCTAACAAAAAAGAGGCCTGGGCAATGTCACTTTCCGAGCAGTATTTCGAGACCGACGAGATCCACCCAATCGACATCGTGGAGACGATCGCCACGCATCACGATTGGGATTTCGACCGTGTCGCCGATGACCAGATTGCGATGGCGATCGAGGGTCAGTGGCGCACCTATTCGGTCACGCTTGCCTGGTCGTCCTATGACGAAACCCTGCGGATGATCTGTACCTTCGATATGGAGCCGCCCGAAGAGATGCTGGGCAAGCTGTACGAAACGCTGAACCTTGCCAATGACAAATGCTGGGCCGGGGCGTTCAGCTACTGGCATGCGCAACGGCTGATGGTGTATCGCTACGGGCTGGTTCTGGCCGGGGAGCAACTCGCCTCGCCCGAACAGATTTCCTGCATGGTGGAAACGGCGGTTCTGGCGGCCGAGCGGTATTATCCGGCCTTCCAACTGGCCTGTTGGGGAGATTCAACCCCGTCCGAGGCGATGCAGGTCGCCATTGCGGAGAGCTTTGGCCGGGCCTAGTCTCACCTGCGGCGAATGCCGGAGGGATGATGGATTTCACTGATGTAAAGCGCCGTGGCCTGGTGATGCTGGGCTGTGGCAAGATGGGGTCGGCGATGCTTGAGGGCTGGCTGGCCAAGGGCTTGCCGTCCGGCAAGGTGTGGGTGATTGACCCGCACCCATCCGACTGGTTGAGCGCGCGGGGCGTACATCTGAACGCCGATCTGCCTGCCGATCCCGCAATCGCTCTGGTCGCCGTGAAGCCGCAGATGATGGACGACGCCCTGCCGCAGCTCGCCCGCTACGGCGGTGGAGGTACGCTGGTGATTTCGGTCGCTGCGGGTACACCGGTTGCAACCTTCGAGGCCGCGTTTGGGGAGAACACCCGTGTGGTTCGCGCGATGCCGAACACGCCTGCCGCGATCGGCAAGGGCATTACCGCGATTATCGGCAACGGGGCATCCGACGCGGACGACATGGATCTTGCCGCGGCCCTGCTGGAGGCTGTGGGGCAGGTGGTCCGGCTTGAAACCGAAGACCAGATCGACGCGGTAACGGGCGTGTCCGGTTCGGGCCCCGCTTATGTGTTCTACATGATCGATGCGCTGGCCGCCGCCGCCCGGGCCGAAGGTCTGCCCGATGAGATGGCGATGGATCTGGCCAAGGCCACGGTGGCCGGGGCTGGCGCACTCGCCATGGCCGCCGGGGAAACCCCCGAACAGCTTCGCGTCAACGTGACCTCTCCCAATGGCACAACCCAGGCCGGGCTGGAGGTTCTGATGGATCCTCGAACGGGGCTCGGCCCCTTGATGCGGGCCACGGTCACCGCCGCCGCCGACCGTTCCCGCGCGCTGAAAGGGTAGGCCGGTGCCAGAGATCAGTTTCGATGAATTTTTGAAGGTCGATATCCGCGTAGGCACGGTCACCCGTGCCGAACCCTTCCCCGAGGCCCGGAAACCGGCAATCAGGCTCTGGGTCGATTTCGGGCCGGATCTGGGCGAGAGGAAATCCTCGGCCCAGATCACCGCCCACTATACGCCCGAGGCGCTGGTCGGCCGGCAGGTCATGGCCGTCGTGAACTTTCCCCCCCGCCAGATCGGCCCCATGCGGTCGGAGGTTCTGGTCCTCGGTGTTTCCGACCCGGAAGGTGGGATCGTCCTTTTGGCGCCCGATATCCCGGTCGAGAACGGGCAGAGGATGCATTGATGAAACTGCTGATCTCTCGCCGGCTGCCCGACAGTGTCATGGCCGCGGCGGCGGCGCGCTTCGATGTTACTGACCGTGCCGGGGACGGCCCGATGACGCAGGCGGACTGCATCGCGGCACTGACTGAACAGGATGCCGTGATCCCGACCCTTGGCGATACCTTCGGCGCGCAGGTTTTCGCTGCCGCCGCATCGCCGCGATGCAGGCTTCTGGCGAATTTCGGGGTGGGGTACAATCATATCGACACCGCCGCCGCAGAGGCCGCGGGAGTCGCGGTCACCAACACGCCCGGCGCGGTCACCGACGCCACCGCAGATATCGCGATGACGCTGATCCTGATGACCGCCCGTCGCGCCGGTGAAGGCGAGCGAATGGTGCGGGCGGGCCGGTGGACGGGCTGGCACCCGACCCAGATGCTGGGCCTGCATGTCACCGGGAAGACCGTTGCGATCATCGGCATGGGTCGGATCGGTCAGGCGATTGCACGGCGTTGCCATTTCGGGTTCGGCTGCCGGATCGTCTATGCCAACCGTTCCGCCAAGACGCTCGATTTTCCGGCCGACCGCCTGTCTCTCCCTGAGGCTGTGAGCGCGGCGGATATCGTTGTGATCGCCTTGCCGGGCGGCGCGGAAACCCATCACCACATAGATGCCGATGTGCTGGCGGCGATGCGGCCCCACGCCATTTTGGTGAACATCTCGCGTGGCGACGTCATCGACGAGACGGCGCTTGTCGCCGCGTTGCAATCCGGCCGGATCGGCGGGGCGGGGCTTGATGTCTACGAGTTCGAGCCTGCGGTTCCCGAAGCTTTGACACGGATGGAGAACGTCAGCCTGCTGCCGCATCTCGGCACGGCGGCTTTGGAGGTGCGCGAGGCGATGGGGCGGATGGCGCTGGCCAATGTCATCGCCCTGGCGGATGGCCAGCCCTTGCCGAACCCGGTTTAGACCGGCTTGATCATCGGCGTGACCGACGAGAAGCCGAAGACCCATTTCAGGGCTCCCAGCTTTTGCGGTGTGCAGGCGACGAAGCCCTTGCGCTCGTAAAGCGCCTTTGCCCGCGGATTGGAGTCGATCACATCCAGACGCACGCCAGCCAAGCCGCGCGCTTTCGCCTCCTCGACGATGCCGTCAAGGAGCGCCGAGCCGACGCCCTGCCCACGGGCTTCGGGCGCCACGAAAATCCCGTCCATCACGAGGATCTCCGTCGATCTGGGCCGGTCCAGCATCTCCAGCAGCAAGCCGCGCCACATCGCCCCGAAACGTCCGTAAACCTTGCAAAGGTCGGCTTCGGTTCCGGCGACAAACGTGTCCTGAGGGGTCGAAAACCCGGCGACACCCACAAGCGCGCCGTCTGCATTCAGGGCGGATATGGCATGGGAACCATGCAGAACCGGCGTCAGAAACCTCAGCGCCTTGTCATCCGGCCCCAAAACCCGGCCCAGCTTGCCCCGGAACGCCTGCCAGTAAAGCCGCGCGACCCGCTCTCTCTGATCCTCGGGAAACCCGGAAACGAGGGTCAGCTCAGCCACGATCCCCGGTTTCCTCGCGCCAGTGCCGCCGGCAGAGCGATACGTATCTGTCATTCCCGCCAACCTCGATCTGGGCCCCGTGGGTCACGGCCTTGCCGCTTTCGTCGACGCGGATCACCATGGTCGCCTTGCGCCCGCAATGACAGATCGTACGCACCTCGCGCATCTCGTCGGCCAGCGCCAGAAGTGCCGCGGAGCCTGGAAACAGCTGCCCCTGAAAATCGACGCGGAGCCCGTAGCACATGACCGGCACACCGAGATCGTCGACCGCGCGCGCCAGCTGCCAGACCTGGTCGCGGGTCATCCACTGCGCCTCGTCGATCAACACGCAGGCGCATGGCCCCTGTTCCAGGCGGGCCGCGATTTTGGCATGCAGATCATCGGTTTGCGTATAGGTGTCGGCCTCGGCAGCAATCCCGATCCGGCTGCCGATGCGGCCAGCCCCGGACCGGTCATCGAAGTTTGCGGTCAGAAGATAGGTCTGCATTCCGCGTTCGTTATAGTTGTAGGATGCCTGAAGCAGCAGGGTCGATTTGCCCGCGTTCATGGTTGAGTAATGGAAGTAGAGCTTGGCCATTTGACAGATTTGCCCCAGCCCGGGCGGCGGTGCAAGACATGGCGGGTGGGGGCGCCGGCATCGGGCCGGTTCCGTGAGCCCGGTCGGGCCCTGCCGGTGTCACGGGGGATGGACACCGGCGACAGGGTTCGCCGCACAATGGCGCGAACCCCGGCCAGACCGGATCGGCCATGGCGACGAACCCCCACCCGATCGGCCAGGTACAACGGCCGATTACTGATTAAGCACCTCCCGACTTGGGAGGCGGGATCACCCTGCCATCCGACGCGATTGACCATCATGGGAAAAAGCGATTTGATTTCCCCCGGATAATCAGTTTCGAGCAAGGACGGATCCGTGGGAAGTTACCTGAAGAAACATACCGAGGCGTTAATCAAGGATGTGGGCTTTGCCGCCGCATGCGACGTCACGGGCAAATCCAAGGCAACGCTTGGCCGCTACTTCTCGGACGCGCCGGAACACGCGGACCGGTTCATCCCGATCGACGCGGTGGCGGCGCTGGAAACGGCCGCGCGGTTCCCCCATGTGACGACCGCGCTGGCGGAGTTGCAGGGCATCACGCTCAGCTATGACGAACCACGGCCCAACGAGGGCCGTGAGGGCGGGGTGAATTCCGACGTGGTCGCCCTAAGCCAGCGGTTCGCGATGCTGATGGCGGAGTATCATCAGTCAATCGCGGACGGCGTGATAACCATCAACGAGGCCAAACGCCTGCTGCGCGAGACGCTGGAAATCCAGAAGGTGCTATTGGAGATGAAACTGCACCTGGAAGACGAGACATCCTCCTAGCACGGCAGAGGTGAACGGCGCGTCAAGCACGTTCCAGGATCACCGAGCCCACCGAATACCCGGCGCCGAAAGAACAGATCAGGCCGGTGTCACCGGGCTGCAGGTCTTTGGAATACTTGGCAAAAGCGATGATGCTGCCTGCGGATGACGTGTTTGCGTAATCCTGCAGGATGTTGGGCTGTTCGCCGTCGGCAGGGTCGCGCCCGAGGACTTTCTTGCCGATATAGTCGTTCATGGTCTTGTTTGCCTGATGAAGCCAGAGGCGTTTCAGGTCGGTCGCGGCGACGCCTTCGTCGGCCATGTGATCGGCGATATGCTTGGAGACGAGGGGCAGGACCTCCTTGAAGACCTTGCGCCCGTTCTGCATGAACTGCATGTCGCGGCGATCTTCCATATGGTCCTTGCGGGTGCGGCGCAGAAAGCCGTTATTGTTGCGGATATTGTTGGAGAACTGCGTCGCGCAGCGCGTGGATTTTATCAGGAAATGCAGGCCCTTGGCGTCCTCGGCGCGTTCGATCAGGACCGCCGTGCAGACATCGCCGAAGATGAAATGGCAATCGCGGTCGCGCCACTCCAGATGGGCCGAACAGATTTCCGGGTTCACCACCAATGCGCTTCTGATGCTGCCGGAGCGGATCATGTCGGCGGCGGCCTGAATGCCGAAGGTGGCGGAGGAACAGGCGACGTTCATATCGAAGGCAAAGCCCTGAATTCCAAGGAGATCCTGTATCTCGATGGCCACGGCGGGATAGGCGCGCTCGTGATTGGAGGCGGCGCACAGAACGGCATCCACATCGCCGGCGGTTTTCCCTGCCATCTCAAGGGCCTGGGTGCAGGCTTCCAGCGCCATTTCGGCCATCTGGCCGGGTTCGTCGTCGTCCCGCTTCCGCAGCCAGGGATGCATCACCTCTGGGTCGAGAACGCCTGTCTTGTCAAGCACATAGCGCTGCTCGATGCCGGAGGCGGCGTGAATGAACTCGGAGGAGGAATAGGGCTTGGGCTCAAGCAGGCCGGCGGCGATTTTCTCTGCGTTTTCAGCATTGTAGAGGTCCGCATGGGCGTTGAACGCGGCCACGAGCTCGTCATTGGTGATGATCTGGCTGGGCGTGAACACGCCCGTTCCGGTGATCGCTGGCTGGTGCATCCTGGCCCTCCCCTGGGCGCCCAGATGGGCCGGATTTTGGCCCGAGGTCAAGATATAGACCCGGTATATCCTCGGTATAGATCCGGTATATCCTCCGGGTATCCACGCAATTTTAGCAAATTTGCGAGAGTCTGGGCCTCCCCCGAGGGTGAGGAGCAGGATCATGGACCCGTTCGACGACAAGCCGCTGACCAAGAGGCAGCGCTACGACCACTATTACATGATGGAGGCGATGCGGAGGTTCGAGTGGGACATGCACCACAAGATCGCCACACATCTGCGCATCCCGCAGGACTGGCACGAAATCAGCCAGCGGCGGGAGCGCAGGAAGACGAAGATCTGCTTCTCGGTCGATGAGGATGTGGTGAAATGGTTCAAATCCATGGGGCCGGGGTATCAGCCGCGGATGAACGACGTGCTGAGGGCCTTCATGCATGCCAAGCTGATGGGTCTCCTGAAAGGCGATGACACGAAAGACGCCTACCGGGAGGGGCTCTATGCGGGCTCGAAACGGGCGAACTGGGGCGAGATGGAGGGGGGAGGGAAGAAGGAGGGGTGAGGGGCAGCCTGCGCCGCCCCTCGATTGCCTACTTCTCCTTGCGAACGCCCTTGAAAGGCTTCGGTGAAGAGGTCTTCTGGTTCATAAAGCGGCCCGTTTTGGTATCACGCTTCACCCAGTTGCCGTTAGGCGCCTGGGTTTGAGACCGGCCACGGACAGCACCATTGCGCTTCCCATCGCCGGAGGGAGGATTGGTCGCCATTTTCGTAATCCTTATCGCGTGTGACAGTAGTATGCGCAGGTTCGGCAGCCATTTGCGCGTGGATAGCGCCTGCGTTTTGCCTCTGCGACCGCACCTCGGCAGTCCCTGAACTGCCCGATATAAGAGGTGTTGACCGCTTTTGAGAGCCAGTGGCAGGCCAAGCTCATGTACTTCGTGATCACCGCTAACTTGCGCAAACTCACCCTGCGGAAACCTGCTTCCCCGACTTCCGCTTCCGCGCGGCTCTAATTGCAGGCGCGGCGGCGGGGCATGCGATCTTCGCCCGGCGCTCAACAGGGCTTAGGTGTCTTTAGAGCGCGCGCGGAGGGTCAGGCTGATTTCCGCCAGAACTCCAAGAACCAAGCCTGCGAAACACAGGCGATAGGCATCTTTCATGAATTGCGGTGTCTCGACAAATGGCATGCCTCGAAACCCCTGAATTTCTTGGTCAGCCACCATCATGAACCCCGTTGCAATCAAATACAGTCCGACAGCTACGAGAACGTAGGCAACAGCGATGCTGACTCTCGAAAACAGCAACATTTGGCTATATCACCCCTGCAACGACCTAACCCCCAGCTCGCCTTCGCGCGCGGCTTTCATCGCCAGCGCGGCGGCGTGGCTGGCCGCCAGCGTGGTGAAATAGGGGATCTTGTCGTAAAGTGCTACGGCGCGCATGGAGCGGCTGTCTTCCACCGCCTGCACGCCTTCTGTCGTGTTGAGGACAAGGCTCACATGGCCATCCTTCATGATGTCGACGATGGTGCGCCCGCCTTCATAGGCCTTGTTCACCACATCGGAGGGGATGTCATGCTCCGACAGGAAGGCGGCGGTGCCGCGGGTGGCGAGGATGGTCAGGCCCAGATCGGTGAGGATCCGCGCGGCCTCCAGCAGTTGCGGGGTCTTGTCGGCGTCCTTGATCGACAGGAACACGGTGCCCGCGTCGGGAAGCGTGGTGCCGGCCCCCAGTTGCGCCTTGAGGAAGGCGCGGGGGAAGGTGCGGTCCCAGCCCATGACCTCGCCGGTCGACCGCATTTCGGGGCCAAGCAGCGTGTCGACGCCGGGGAAACGGGCAAACGGCAGCACGGCCTCCTTGACGGAGAACCAGGGCGTGCGGAAATCGGCAAGCGACATCGGGTCGTTGGGGATGATCGGCGTGGCGTCATCCACGGGCTGATGGGGCGTGGCGATCGGAAAGCCGGACAGTTTTTCGCCCGCCATGAGGCGCGCGGCGATGGACGCGATGGCGCTGTCGGTGGCCTTGGCGACGAAGGGCACGGTGCGCGAGGCGCGGGGATTGACCTCGATCAGGTAGATCTCGTCATCCTTGACCGCGAACTGGACATTCATCAGGCCCACCACGCGGAGCGCCTTGGCCAGCGCCACGGTCTGTTCGGTGATCCGGTCGATGATGCTGTCGGAGAGCGTGTGCGGCGGCAGGGAGCAGGCGCTGTCGCCGGAATGAACGCCCGCCTCCTCGATATGCTGCATGATGCCCGCCACATGGACGTCCTCGCCGTCGGAGAGCGCATCCACGTCGACCTCCACGGCGCCGGAGAGGTAGCTGTCGAGCAGGACGGGGCTGTCCCCCGAGACGACGACGGCTTCGGCGATGTAGCGGTCGAGCTGTGCGGCGTCGCGGACGATTTCCATGGCGCGGCCGCCAAGCACATAGGACGGGCGGATGACGAGCGGATAGCCGAGGGTTTCGGCGGCGGCCCTGGCCTCCGCATCGGTGGTGGCGATGGCGTTCTTCGGCTGCTTCAGGTCGAGACGCTGGACAAGCTGCTGGAACCGCTCCCGGTCTTCGGCGAGGTCGATGGCGTCGGGCGTGGTGCCCAAGATCGGAATGCCCGCGTCATGCAGCGCGTTGGCGAGTTTGAGCGGTGTCTGGCCGCCGAACTGGACGATGACACCATGGAGCGTGCCGTTCTCCTGCTCGATGCGGAGGATCTCCATCACATGTTCGAAGGTGAGCGGCTCGAAATAGAGCCGGTCGGAGGTGTCGTAATCGGTGGAGACGGTTTCGGGGTTGCAGTTGACCATGATCGTCTCGAAGCCCGCGTCGGTGAGGGCGAAACAGGCGTGGCAGCAGCAATAGTCGAACTCGATCCCCTGGCCGATCCGGTTGGGACCGCCGCCGAGGATCACGACCTTCCGGGCGTCCGAGGGGCGGGCTTCGCATTCCACATCGCCCATGACCGGGGTCTCGTAGGTGGAATACATGTAGGGGGTCTGCGCCTCGAACTCGGCGGCGCAGGTGTCGATCCGTTTGAAGACGGCCGTTACGCCGGCGCTCAGCCGGTCGGCGCGGATGCTGGCCTCCGACCGGTTGGTGAGCCGGGCGAGGCGGGCATCGGTGAAGCCCATCATCTTGAGCGCGCGGAGGCCTTTTTCATCCGTCGGCAGGCCATTCGCACGAACCCCTTCCTCGGCCTCGATGATCTCCCGGATCCGGGCGAGGAACCACGGGTCGAACCGGGTGACCGCATATATCTCGTCGTCACTGAGCCCGAAACGCATCGCCTGCGCAATGACGCGCAGCCGGTCGGGGGTCTGCCGGCTGAGCGCCTTGGTGATGGCCGCGGGGTCGGGGGCGCCGGAGATGTCGATCTCGTCGAAGCCGGTGAGGCCGGTTTCCATCGAGGCCAGCGCCTTTTGCACGGACTCGTGAAAGGTCCGCCCGACGGACATGGCCTCGCCCACGGATTTCATCGCGGTGGTGAGTTCCGGCTTGCTGCCCGGGAACTTCTCGAAGGCGAAGCGGGGGATCTTGGTGACGACATAATCGATGGTGGGCTCGAAGCTCGCCGGTGTGACCTTGGTGATGTCGTTGTCCAGCTCGTCCAGCGTGTAGCCCACGGCGAGTTTCGCGGCGATTTTTGCGATGGGGAAGCCTGTGGCCTTGGAGGCGAGTGCCGAGGATCGCGAGACGCGCGGGTTCATCTCGATCACGACCATGCGGCCATCGGCGGGGTTCACGGCCCATTGCACGTTGGAGCCGCCGGTTTCCACCCCGATTTCGCGCAGCACGGCGATGGAGCCGTTACGCATGATCTGGTATTCCTTGTCGGTCAGCGTCAGCGCCGGGGCCACGGTGATCGAGTCGCCGGTATGCACGCCCATCGGATCGACGTTTTCGATGGCGCAGACGATGATGGCGTTGTCGGCCCGGTCGCGGACCACCTCCATCTCGAATTCCTTCCAGCCGAGCAGGCTTTCGTCGATCAGGATCTGCGCGACCGGGGAGGCTTCCAGCCCGCTGCGGCAGAAATGCTCGTACTCCTCCCGGTTATAGGCCACGCCGCCCCCGGTGCCGCCAAGGGTGAAGGCGGGGCGGATGATGGCGGGCAGGCCCACATATTCGATGGCGTCGATAGCCTGCTGGAGACCCGCGGCGATATCGTGTTTGCCGTTTTCCAGCTTCGGGGCGGCGACGATGGTGGCCTTGGGGTTTTCCAGCCCGATCCGGTCCATCGCTTCGCGGAAAAGTTTGCGGTCTTCGGCCATCTCGATCGCGGGGCGCTTGGCGCCGATCATCTCCACGCCGAATTTCTCCAGCACGCCCATCTCCTCCAGTGCGAGGGACGTGTTGAGGCCGGTCTGCCCGCCCATCGTGGGCAGAAGCGCGTCCGGGCGCTCCTTCTCGATGATCTTGACGACGACTTCGGGCGTGATCGGCTCGATATAGGTGGCATCGGCCAGGCCCGGGTCGGTCATGATCGTGGCGGGGTTGGAGTTGACCAGGATAACCCGGTAGCCTTCCTCCCTGAGCGCCTTGCAGGCCTGGGCGCCGGAATAGTCGAACTCGCAGGCCTGCCCGATGACGATGGGGCCCGCGCCGATGATCATGATCGAGCTGATATCGGTTCTTTTTGGCATCTCGTCCCCCAAGGCCCAAGCAAACTGTCGGCGTTATAGACTTGGGGGCCTTGGGCGCAACCCATATCGGTCGGGCGGCGCGGCTTGGGCCCGCGCGCCCCTGCGCGCGAACCGTCGCCGCGCCGCGCGCGGGGCAGGGCCCGCGGGGGCACATGCCTGCCCGGGCCGCGCCGGTTCGACGGGTGGGCAGGGTGGCCCGCGGCCCGATGCCTCCGGCGGGCATATTTGCAAGGCAATGAAGCCGCGTTAACCCCGTTTTCATACCGGACCGGTGACATCGGGGCTGCGGTACAGGCGGGCACGCCGATGACCGCAGGCGATGAAGGCCCCCGGCCCGAAGCCCCGATGCGGGATAGGCTCCGGGGGGCGGCCTGCGCGTCTGGGCCTTGGGGGATATGCCTCCGTGCGCGGCGCGGCACCGGAGGGTGCGGTCAGGCCGGGCTGCGAAAAGGCATCCGATTCCCGAAGGCGCTCCGTCTATTCCGCCGCGTGCTGCCGCGCATCGGGGCCGTCGGCATAGAGATAGTCCCGCGTCAGCGGCACGGCCTGCTGATGCTTGGCCAGTTGCAGCTGGAACACGCATTGCCGGTGATGGCGGAAGGTCAGTTCCGAGGCCTTGAGATAGTAGCGCCACATCCGGGTGAACCGCTCGTCGTAGAGCGCTCGCGCCTCCGCCTCGCGGGCGGTGAACCGGTCATGCCAATGGCGCAGGGTTTCGGCGTAATGCAGCCGCCAGATCTCCAGATCGGTGGGGTAGAGGCCGGATTTTTCCATCGCTCTCGACATTTCCGACAGCGCCGGCACATAGCCGCCGGGGAAGATGTATTTGGTGATCCATGGCGATGTGCTGCCCGGGGGTGCCGCGCGGCCGATGGTGTGGATCAGCGCCACCCCGTCGGGTTTCAGCCGGTCGTTCACATGGGTGAAGTATTCCCGGTAATGGGGCACGCCCACATGTTCGAACATGCCGATCGAGACCACGCGGTCGAACTGCCCCGTGACCGAGCGGTAATCGCGCAGTTCATAGCGGACCCGGTCGGCCAGCCCCGCCCGGGCGGCGCGATCGGTGGCGATGCGGTGCTGTTCCTCCGACAGGGTGACGCCCAGAACGCGCGCTCCGTAATCGCGGGCCAGCGTCAGGCCGAACCCGCCCCAGCCGCAGCCGATCTCGAACACCTCCATGTCCGGTTGCAACAGCAACTTGCCGGCGATGTGGTGTTTCTTGGCCTCCTGCGCCTCTTCGAGGGACATGTCGGGCCGGCTGAAATAGGCGCAGGAATACTGCCGGTCCTCGTCGAGGAAGAGATCGTAGAGCCGGGAGGACAGATCGTAGTGATGGGCGACGTTCTGCCGGGCGCGGTGCGCGGGGTTCCACTGGTCGAAGATGCGCCGGGCGCGGCGCAATCCAAGAGCAGTTTTCCGCCACCAGAGATGTTCTGATGCGACCGCGTTGCGTATGATCAGGGTCAGGAAACCCTCCAGATCATCCTGGGCGATGGTCATTCCGCCATCCATATAGGCCTCGCCCAGAGCCATTTCGGTACTCAGGACAAGGCGCCGGGGAAGGTCTTCATCGTGGAACCGGATACGGACGGGCGGGGCGTCCGCTGCGCCATATTTCCGTTCCTGTCCATCGGGATAGGTAACATCAAGCGCACCGGTGGTGATGAACCCACCGAGCATGTGATCCAGAAGCCGGTCCCACATCTTCTCGCCTCCCTCATCATGACAAGGTCGATCCGAAGCCCTCGGGGATCGGATTGTGCCAGACCCGTGCGGAAAAGAAAAGGTTAACGGGTCGAAACCGGCGAGGATTGATCTGTGTCAAGGCAGATTGACATATTTGCGTGTGGTCTGGGTTGACAGATAAGCAGGGAGACGGGCCATGCGGATTGTGTTGATACATCCGAATTATCACTCCGGTGGGGCGGAGATCGCGGGCAACTGGCCGCCGGCCTGGGTTGCCTATCTGGCGGGGTCGCTGAAATCGGCGGGATTCGACGACGTTCAGTTCATCGACGCGATGACCCATGATCTGAGCGAGGGCGATCTGCGTGTCAGACTGGCGGAGTTGCAGCCCGACGTGGTGGGCACGACCGCGATCACCCCGTCGATCTATGTGGCCGAGCAGACCTTGCAGGTGGCCAAGGAAGTGGTGCCGAACGCGTTGCGGGTTCTGGGCGGGGTGCATGCGACCTTCATGTACAAGCAGGTGCTGAGCGAATGCGACAGCGTGGATGTGATCGTGCGCGGCGAAGGCGAAGAGATCATCGTGGAGCTGATGGAGGCGGTGCGCGACGGACGCTGGCCCGCCGACAGGAACAGGATCAAGGGGCTTGCCTTCAAGGACGGCGAGACGATCAAGGCGACGCAGGCGGCTTCCACGGTGAAGAACCTCGATGCGATCACGCCCGACTGGTCGCTGCTGGAATGGGAGAACTACATCTATGTGCCGCTTGGGCGCCGCGTGGCGATCCCCAATCTGGCGCGCGGCTGTCCGTTTACCTGCTCGTTCTGCTCGCAGTGGAAATTCTGGCGCGACTACCGGGTGCGGGACCCGCTGAAGGTGGTCGACGAGATCGAGCAGCTCGTGAACGAACACGATGTGGGCTTCTTCATTCTGGCCGACGAGGAACCGACCATCAACCGGCGGAAATTCATCCAGTTCTGCGAGGAGCTGATCAGGCGTGATCTGCCGCGGCGGGTGCAATGGGGGATCAACACACGGGTCACCGATATCATGCGCGACAAGGAGCTGCTGCCGCTTTACCGGCGCGCGGGGCTGGTGCATGTGAGCCTCGGCACCGAGGCGGCGGCGCAGCTGAAACTGGATCAGTTCAACAAGGAAACCAAGGTCGAGGAAAACAAGGAAGCGATCCGCCTGCTGCGGGAGGCGGATATCTTCGTGGAGGCGCAGTTCATCGTCGGTCTGGACAACGAGACGCCCGAGACGCTGGAAGAGACCTTCCAGATGGCCTGGGACTGGCAGCCGGATCTGGCCAACTGGGCGATGTACACGCCCTGGCCCTTCACGCCGCTGTTTCAGGAACTCAAGGACAAGGTCGAGATCTTCGATTTCTCCAAATACAATTTCGTCACGCCGATCATGGCGCCCGAGGCGATGGACCGCGCCACGCTTCTGGACCGCGTGATGCATAATTACCGGCGCTTCTATTCCCGCAAGGCGCTGTTCTACTATCCCTGGCGCGGGAACGGATATCGGCGGAAATACCTGCTTGGCTGTCTGAAAGCCTTCGCAAAGGCCGGGTTCGCGCGGACCTTCTACGATCTGGGCAAGGCGAATTACTGGGGCCCGCAATCGAAGGACAAGGTGAATTTCAACTTCGACCGGACACGAACGATCGCCAAGGCGCAGATGGACGACTGGCAGTCGACCCAGGACATCGCGGCGCAGAAACGGGCGCAGAAGGTGTCCCGCGATACCTCGTTCAAGATGCCGAACGGGGCCGAGGTAAAGGCCTGCGGCGGTGGCGACAAGCAGATGGATGACGTGATCCCGGCGGAGTGAGCGGATGGCCAAGATCGGCCCCAATGCGATCCTGCAACTGGTTCCGGTACTGGAAGATGCCGCCGGGCCGGATGCGGTGGCGCATATGCTGGCACTGGCGGGCGTGTCCGATCTGCCCGACCCGGAGGCAGGCTTGATGGAGGAGGCGCCCGCCGCCCGGCTGCATCAGGTGATGCGGGCGGAGATGCCCGACGTGGCCCCGATGCTGGCCGACGCCGCCGGGCGGCGCACGGGCGACTACATTCTCGCCAACCGCATCCCGCCCGCGGCGCAGGCGGTGTTGAAATGTCTGCCCGCCAGACTGGCTGCCCCGATCCTTGCGAAAGCCGTGGCGAAGCATGCCTGGACCTTCTGCGGCTCGGGCGTGTTTCGGCTGGTCTCAACCTGGCCGGTGGTGTTCGAGATCGCGGATAATCCGGTCGTCCGGGGCGAGCATACGGCAACGCCGCTTTGCCACTGGCACGCGGCGGTGTTCGCGCGCCTGTTTTCCGCGCTCTGCGGGCCGGGCTGGCGCTGCGTCGAGATGCATTGCTGCGCTCAGGGGGCCGATGCCTGTCGCTTCGAGATGGTCCGGACCGGTTGACCTGCGGCGGGGTTCGCCCGCGTCACGCCCCCGTTCCGGGGGCCCTTCTTGGGCGAAGATGTCTCCGACGGCCATATTTGCGGGATAGAGAAGGGGCGCGTTAACCCTTGGAAAAGATCCCGACCTTAGGATTTTGCCACGGTACAGGCAGCCATGCCGATGACCGTGGATGGAGAAGGCCCCTCCGGTGAAGCCGAAAGGATAGCCGCGGGGGGCCGGTCTCCGCCTGAAGTCCTGTCTTCTCTATCCCGCAAATATGGCCGCCGGAGGCGTCCGGCGGGTGCCGGTTTTCCCGACGGTCCCACACCCCGGATACCTGTGCCAGGGGGTGCGGGCCTCGGCTGGCGGGGCGCGCGGGAGACGAGGCCCGGGCCGGGCCGTTTCCTCTTCAGTCGATGAAATCGGTCGGGTCGACCGCTTCGAACCCGCGCCGCACCTCGAAATGCAGGAAGGCAGGGTCGCCCGGGCCCACATCGGCCACGGTCTGGCCCCGGCTGATCCGGTCGCCGCGGCTGACCCGGATGTTCTGGATATTGGCGTAGACCGTCAGAAGATTGTTCGGATGGCGGATCACGAGAATCGGGATCTGGTCGGTATCCCGGGTGATCGCCGCCACCTCGCCATCTGCCGCGGCGCGGACCGCGGTGCCGGTTGCGGCGGCGATATCGATGCCCTCGTTGCTGGAGGAGAAGGGCCGGATGATCGTACCGGCCACCGGGCGCTGCATCTGGGCGCTGGAGGCGGCGGGGGCCGGCGCCGGCGCCGGGGCGGCGGCCGGTTGCGATGTGTCGCGGAGATCGGGCGCATCCGGAAGCGGCGCGGTGGTGATCGGCTCGGGCAGCGGGTCCGCTGCCGATGGCGGGACCGGTGTGACCGATTGGCCGGGCGCGCCCGCGTCGTTCAGCGCGCCGGCCTCCTGGATCACCAGAGGAATGATCAGGAACTGGCCTTCGCGCACCGAGAGGTCCGGGCCAAGCCCGTTCCATTCGGCCAGCGCCCGCACCGAAACGCCGTAGAGGCGGGCCACGGAATAGGCGGTTTCGCCACGGGTCACGCGATGGCGCACGGGTTCCGCGCCGGTCTGGACGGCGACGGGTGTCGCGGGGCGGTTGGCATCGGCCTCGTCGATGGCGGCGGATGCGATGGAGGTGATGTCCGTCCCGATGCCGGTGGGGCTGACCCGGCGGGGCAGGGCGATGATTTCACCCGCGCGCAGCGGGTCGCCGAGGTTGCGCCCGTTGAAGGACGCCAGTTCCTGCGCATCGAGCCCGAGGCGGCTTGCGACGCTGGACAGCGTGTCGCCCCGGCGCGCAACGGCGACCTGATAGGTCGGATAGGTGATCAGCCCGTTTGCATCGGGTTCCGGGCGCGGGGCGGTTTCGGCGTCCAGTGCGCTGTTCGCGATCGCATTGCCGCGGAAGTCGAAATCGAAATCGGCGCTGTTGCTGACGCAGCCGGCCAGAAGCGGCAGGCAGAGGCCAAGCAGAAGAGGTCTGGGGGCGGGCATTGCTCGGGGTATCCTCAAAAAGATCGGTTCGCCATATGCGCGCGTCTGCGCCGGTTGGCCCGGGGTCTCGCGCGTCGTTATGTCAGGTTTTACACCACAATGGCGGGTCAATGCCAGCCCCGGTGCGCATCAGTCGGGCGCGACACCTTCGATCAGCGGCACGAAGCGGACGGGCAGAAGTTCGTGATACTGCAGCCCGTCGGGGCCACGGGTGACCTTGATCAGGCTCTGGATCGCGTCGGACTGCCCCACGGGCACGACCATGATGCCGCCTTCCTTGAGTTGCGCCAGAAGCGGGCCCGGCGGGTCCTCGGCAGCGGCGGTCACCAGAATGCGGTCGAACGGGGCCTGTTCGGGCAGGCCGAAACAGCCATCGCCGGTCATCACCGTCACATTGTGGATATCCTGCGCCGCAAGGCGTTTCTCGGCTTCCCGGATCAGGGTCCGGTGCCGGTCGACGCTGTAGACCCGTCGCGCCAGATGGCTGAGCACTGCGGCCTGATAGCCCGAACCGGTGCCGACCTCCAGCACCTTGTCGCGGGGCTGCACGTTGAGCGCCTGCGTCATCAGCCCGACTACGGAGGGTTGCGAGATCGTCTGCCCGCAGGAAATGGGCAGCGGCATGTCGTCATAGGCGCGGGTTTCGAAATGGCCGCGCACGAACTCGCCCCGGTCCACCTTTTCCATCGCGTCGAGCGTGCGTGCATCGGTGACGCCCTTGGAGCGGAGGGCGAAGAGGAACTGCATCTTGCGCTCGGCATCAAGGGTCATCGGCAGGTCATTCCAGGGCGGCCTTCAGATCGTCCAGCGCCTCATGCGCGGTCAGATCGGCGCGCAGCGGCGTGATCGAGATGTAACCTTCCAGATTGGCGTGGGCGTCGGTGCCGGGTGCGGTCGGAATATGCTGCGGCCCGCCCGTGATCCAGAGAAACCGCCGGCCGTTCGGAGCCGTGTGAGGGGCCATGCCGAACCCGGTATCGGTGCGGAACCCCTGCGCGGTGACCTTGCGGCCCCGGACATCGGCGGCAGGCGCGGGCGGGAAGTTCACATTGTAGAAGATCCGGTAATCGGCCTTGTCCCAGTGGCCCTGATCGACAAGGGCGCGGATCACGGCCGCGCCATGGCTGGCGGCGGCTTCGAACGGGTTGTCCAGATGCGCGTTGGCCGGGCCGTAATACTGCGACAGCGCAATGGCGGGCAGGCCTTGCAGCGCGGCCTCCATCGCGCCGCCGATGGTGCCGGAATAGAGCACGTTTTCGGCCGCGTTATTGCCCTTGTTCACGCCCGAGAGGACCAGATCGGGCCGGTTGTCCGACAGGACATCGTAGAGCCCGGCCAGAACGCAATCGGCGGGCGTGCCTTCGGCGGCGTAGCGGCGGGGCGCAAGTTCGGCGATCATTGTCGGGTGGACGTATGAGATGCAGTGGCCGACGCCCGATTGCTCGAAGGCCGGCGCCACGGTCCAGACCTCACCATCGGGGCCGGCGACCTCGGCGGCGATGGCCTCCAGCACCTTCAGGCCGGGCGCGTTGATGCCGTCGTCATTGGTGATGAGAATGCGCATCTGCTGCCCCTGATCCTGCGGTGCCTGTGTTCTGGCCTGCAATAGCTTTTCCGATGGGGCGGGGTAAAGGCCGGAAGGCCGGCGCGGTGGTCGCGGCCGGTGAGGTGTTGCAGTTGAGAGATGCAGGCCGCGCCATCCCGGCGGCCTGCGCCTTGATCAGCCCCGGCGCAGGCCGCGCGCAAAGCCGAGGGCGATGGCGAGAAAGGCCAGGATCACCCCGACCGCGAAGGGCAGGTTGAGCGGCTGGCTTGTGAAGACAGACACCGCGACACCCACGAGGGCCCAGTCCAGCGCCACCGCATAGGTGACCGGCGGGCGAAGCCGCAGGATGGCAAGGCCAAGCGCGCCGACGCCGATCAGGCCGATCCAGCTGGCGGCGTCCGGGCCGAGCCCGGTCCAGCCCGTGAGCGTGGTGGCGCCCGCCACGAAACTGGCCGCCGTGAGCCAGCCCGCGTAAAGCCCGATGGGTGCTGCGCAAAGCCACATATCCGCCATCGGCGCCCGGGCCATCGCCAGAACCGCCCCGCCCATCATCACGAAGATCAGAACCGTTGCGATCAGCGGGTTGAGAAGCGCCACGCCGATCCAGGCCGACCCGACCGCGAGGCTCAGGAAAAGCGGCCAGCGGGTTCTGTCCCAGCCCGGATCGGTATCCCGCTTGATCAGGCCGTAAAACGCCGAGACGATCAGCCAGGCATAGATAACCCCCCAGATCGAAAACGCATATCCCGCCGGTTGCAGCGCGAGGGGCGGCGTCGGGTTGGGGAACTGCTCCGGGTCGAAGCCGATGAAGGGCTCCGTCATCAGCGGGGCCGCGGCAAAGGCAAGTGCGGCGCAGGTCAGAAGGATCGCCTTCAGCTTGGCGCCGTCCTGCGGGTCGTCGGGGTTTTCCAGTTCAGACAAGATGTCCCTCCGCGTCGATACGGGTTTTGCCGCCCAGATAGGGATGGAGGGCTGCGGGCAGCGTGACGGAGCCATCCTCCTCCTGCCAGTTTTCCAGCACGGCGATGAGGGTGCGGCCCACGGCAAGGCCGGAGCCGTTCAGCGTATGCACGAACTCGGGTTTGCCGCCGCCCGCGGGGCGGAAGCGGGCATTCATGCGCCGGGCCTGAAAATCGCCGCAGGTGGAGCAGGAACTGATCTCCCGATAGGTGTTCTGCCCGGGCAACCACACCTCGATATCGTGGGTGCGGCGCGCCCCGAACCCCATATCGCCGGTGCACAGGATCACCGTGCGGTAGGGCAGGCCGAGTTTTTCAAGGATGCCTTCGGCGCATCCGGTCATGCGCTCCAGCTCCGCATCGGAATGATCGGGATGGGTGATGGAGACCATCTCCACCTTCTCGAACTGGTGCTGGCGGAGCATGCCGGAAGTGTCGCGGCCCGCGCTGCCGGCCTCGGACCGGAAGCAGAGCGAATGCGCGGTATAGCGGCGCGGCAGATAATCTTCCTCGATGATCGTGTCGTTGACGATATTCGTCAGGCTGACCTCGGAAGTGGGGATCAGCCACCAGCCATTGGTGGTCTGATAGCTGTCCTCGCCGAACTTGGGCAACTGCCCGGTGCCATACATCATTTCGTCGCGGACGAGGACGGGGGCGTTGACTTCGGTGAGGCCGTTTTCGGTTGTGTGGGTGTCGAGCATGAACTGCGCCAGGGCCCGGTGCAGACGGGCGACGGCGCCGTTCAGGAGCACGAACCGGCTGCCCGACAGCTTGGCCGCCGTCTCGAAATCCATGCCGTCCTGCGTGGCCGCCAGCTGGTAATGCTCCTTCGGCGTGAAGCTGAAATTGCGCGGGCTGCCCCAGCGGCGGATCTCCTCGTTATCGTCCTCATCCTCGCCATCGGGCACGCTGCCGTAGGGCAGGTTCGGCAGGGCCGCCAGCGCCTCGGTCAGGGCCGCGTCCCTGGCCTTCGCCTCCTCCTCCAGACGGGCGATTTCCTCTTTCTTTTCAGCTACAAGCGCGCGGAGACGTTCGAACTCCGCCTCATCGCCGCCGGCCTTGGCGCGGCCTACCTCTTTTGAGGCCGCGTTGCGGTCGGCCAGCGCGGTCTCGGCGGCCAGAATGCAGGCGCGGCGCGCCTCGTCCAGCGCCAGAATGGCGGCCGATTGCGGCGCAAGACCCCGGCGGGCGAGGGCGGTATCGAAAGCGTCCGGGTTGTCGCGGATGGCGCGGATATCGTGCATGGGTCGGGCCTCTGGTCGGGCAGGTGGTTCGGGCGGGGTATGCCCGATCCGGCGGCGGGTTTGAAGGGGAAATGGAGCATATAGACCCGGTATATCCGCGGTATATAACCGGTATATCCAAGACGCGGGTCAGCGCGCGGGAGGATCGGGCGGGGTGTAGGCGTCGGGGTCGGCCTGCCATTCGCGCCATTCGGCGAGGAACTCGTCGTTGTCCATTTCGAAGGCGGGCCAATGGGCCGGGCGCTCTTCCGGCGGGACTGGAACGGAGCCATCGGCGAAGATGTCCGGCCAATGCTGGCGCAATTGTGCTGAAGTCGTCTCATCCACCAACCTCACTGCAGCCCCTCGAAGAGTAGCTGCGGTGAGGTTTGTGTCTTCTGACATCTGCGCCCCGCTGAGGTCCACCCCTTCCATTTTCGCCTGGCGGAGGTTCGTTCCTTGCATCTGCGTCCATTGCATCTGAGCAGCCGTAACGTCCGCCCCATGCATTTCGGCATCTTGCAGGCTTGCCTCTTGCATTTGAGCATCGATCAAGGTCACCCCGCACATCTTTGCCTTTTGTAGCCTGGCCGATTGCATGTAGCATTGCTTAGCCCTGGCACCCAGCATATCCACACCCCAGAGATACGCGCCGCCCAACTTAGTATCAGAAAGGCGGGCGCCCTGCATCATTGCGCAGGAAAGGCGAAACCCGTTCAGTTCGAGTTCGCGTAAATCGTAGTCTTGCAGATTGGTGTTGCGGAGATCGGGCCGATAGCCCGCATACTGCCTTAGCTCATTTCTCCTTTCCCGCATAAGCGCGAAGAAACCGGCCCAGTATCTGCTGGAAATGGCTGATGGTTCTGGAAACCTCTTATCGTATACAAAAACCCCGTCCTGTTTCGGATCGGGCCAGCCGGCCTCCCGGCTACGCTGCGCCTTGGTGCGGCGGCCCAGAACCTCCAGAGCTGTCTGGATGTCGGTGCGGGGTTTGATCCGGCTTCGGAGATTTTCAAGCGCTTGGAGAAGGCCATCGTGCCACGCGCCGCTCTCGTCTTCATAGCCCTGCTTCCAGCGTTCCCACGCCTCGCGTGGAGTCTCCACGTCATCTTCCGGCATCTCGGGCATGTGCAGCGGTTCGGCGCTGGCCGCCGGGCTGTTTTCGCGGATATAGGCGCAGAGGATCTCCATGATCTGGACATGGAAATCGAGGTTTTCGCGGGCGATGCGTTCCAGCGCGTAGATCGCGCCGATACGGACCTCCATATTGGGGACCGTTTCGACCGCATCGCCGGTGCCGCGGGTTTTCTCCTCGCCCAGACTGGCCACGGCGGCGTTGATCCGGTCGGTGATCAGGCCCTGTTCGGTGACATCTACGGTTTTCTGCGCCACCACGCTGCGCCAGATCAGGAAGGGCGCGCCGAGCAGCGCGACGAGGAGCGCGCCGAGGCCGAGAGATTGGGCGGGCGTGGTGCCGGAAAAGCCCGCGAGGAAAACCCCGCCCACCACAAGGAAGGATGTGAGAAGGGCAAGGAAGAAGAGCACCGCGAAGGCGAGGAAGACAATCCCGAGGATCCTCGCCTGCCATGGCGCAAGGTCGCGGATGCCGATCCAGCCGACGAGGCGGGAGGCGCCCGTCGCATCCGCCCGCGCGCGGTCGGCCCAGATATAGAGAAGGAGGATGACCAGTGCAGTCAGGATGATGAGGGTGGCGATCTGCTCTCCCGAGGACAGGCCTTGCCAGAGCCGGCCAAGGCCCGACGCCGCGGCGGTTTCGCTGTTTCCGTCCATCAGATCCCCCGATCCAAAACGTCTTTCCCGGTTGCCATCGGTCCCCTCCTTCCCATATGCCGCAGAAGGCCGATGCAGGGAAACCGGAAATCGCGGGGGCGCGGGCCATTGCCTTCGTCCGCGCCCACCCGTATCGTGCCGCCGATTTCGCGGGATGGCCCGCCAGACCCAAGCGGGTAGCCCCGCATGACCCGACAAGAGGACCGTCCATGGACAGCGCTTTCGCCCAGTTTCTCCCCCTGATCCTGATCTTCGCGATCATGTATTTCCTGTTGATCCGGCCACAGCAGAAGAAGGTGAAGGAGCATCAGGCGATGGTTGCCGGGTTGCGCCGCGGCGATCAGGTGATCACCCAGGGCGGGCTCTATGGCAAGGTGACCAAGGTCAAGGATGACAGCGAGATCGAGGTGGAGATCGCCGAGGGTGTGAAGGTGCGCGTGGCGCGCCCGACCATCGCGCAGGTCGTTTCCAAGACCGAACCCGCCGAGAAGGCCTGATCATTCGTTCTGGGAGCCGCCCGCGATGCTGAACATCCCCATCTGGAACCGGGTGCTGATCTGGGGCGTGGTCGTGATCGGCCTCGCGCTGGCGATGCCGAACCTGTTTTACGACCGGGTGGAGCGGCACAACGATGCGGTGGCCGTGATCGAGGAGACGGGGGCGACCACCGACGCGCTGGAGGCGGATCGGGCCGGCTGGCCCGAGTTCCTGCCCGGGACGCTGGTCAATCTGGGGCTGGATCTGCGCGGCGGCGCGCATCTGCTGGCCGAGGTGCGGGTCGAGGATGTCTATGAGCAGCGGATGGATGCGCTGTGGCCCGAGGTGCGCGACGCGCTGAGGCTGGAGCGCGACGTGGTGGGCACGATCCGCCGGCAGGAGGCGCCCCCAGGCGAGTTGCGGGTACAGATCTCCCAGCCCGAGGGGATGGCGGCGGCGGTGGCCGCGGTGCGCGCGGTGGCGCAGCCCGTGGTCAGCCTGACCGGCATCGCCCAGAGCACGCTGGACGTACGTGGCGAGAACGACGTGCTGATCGTGACGCTGAGCGCGGCCGAGCAGCAGGCGACCAATGACCGGACCATGCAGCAATCGGTGGAGATCGTCCGCCGCCGGGTGGACGAGGTGGGCACGCGGGAGCCGACGATCCAGCGGCAGGGGGACCGGCGGATCCTGATCCAGGTGCCGGGCATCGGGTCGGCGGAGGAGCTGAAGCTGCTGATCGGCACGACCGCGCGGCTGACATTCCACCCGGTCGTGGGGCGTGCGGGATCGGCCGACGAGGTGCCCGGGTCCCGCCAGATGGTCCTGCCGTCGCTGGACGAGGAGGGCGTGTACTACATTCTGGAGCAGACGCCCGTGGTGACCGGCGACGATCTGGTCGACGCGCAGCCCGCCTTCGATGCGCAGACCGGCCAGCCGAGCGTGACGTTCCGGTTCAACCCCAACGGCGCGCGCGCCTTCGGCGAATACACCGCCGCCAATGTGGGCGCGCCCTTTGCCATCGTTCTGGATGACGAGGTGATTTCCGCGCCCACGATCCGGCAGGCGATCACCGGCGGGTCGGGGCAGATCACCGGGAATTTCAACGTGCAGCAATCCACCGATCTGGCGGTGCTGCTGCGGGCGGGTGCGTTGCCGGCGGAGATGACCTTCCTCGAAGAGCGGACCATCGGGCCGGAACTGGGTGCCGACAGTATCGCGGCAGGCGAGATCGCGGCGCTGGTGGCCTTTGCCGGGGTGCTGGTCTTCATGGTGCTGAGCTACGGGCTGTTCGGGATTTTCGCGAGCGTCGCGCTGATCCTGAATGTGGGCCTCATCTTCGGGATCCTGTCGCTGATCGGGGCGACGCTGACCCTGCCGGGGATCGCCGGGATCGTGCTGACCATCGGGATGGCGGTGGATGCCAATGTGCTGGTCTTCGAGCGGATCCGGGAGGAGCTGAAGACGGCCAAGGGCCCCGCCCGCGCGATCGAGCTGGGATACAGCCGCGCGCTGAGCGCGATCATCGACGCCAACCTGACGACCTTCATCATCGCCGTGATCCTGTTCACGCTTGGCTCGGGCCCGGTGCGGGGATTTTCGGTGACCCTGGGCATCGGGATCATGACATCGGTCTTCACGGCCATTTACGTCACCCGCCTGCTGATCGTGACCTGGTTCGACCGCCGGCGTCCCAAGACAATCGAGGTCTGACAAGATGCGCCTGCGCCTGGTTCCCAACGAGACGAATTTCAACTTCTTCCGATATGCCCGCGCGACCTTCGGGGCGTCGGTCGTGGCCATGGTGCTGTCGATCGGTATCTGGCTGGCCATGGGGCTGAATTTCGGGATCGACTTCCTGGGCGGCACCACGTTGCGCGTGGAAAGCAGCCAGGAGGTGGTGGTGGCCGATTACCGCGCCGCGCTGGAACCGCTCGGCCTTGGCGATGTCGCGATCACCGAAGTGTTCGACCCGACCTTCGAGGCGGGCCGCAACGTGGCGATGGTGCGCATCCAGGCCCAGGAAGGGCAGGAAAGCGTGGCGGCGGACACGGTGAACGCCGTGGAGGAGGCGCTTGGATCGGCCTTCGGGGGCGCCCTGTCGGTCTCCTTCGACACCGGAACATGGACGCAGGAGGCCGCGGCCGCCGCGCTGGCGGACGCCGGCATCGCGGCCGAAATCTCCACCGGGGACACCTCCGCCCTGCGGCTTCCGGCGGGTTTGCCGGTGGGAAGCTGGCAACAGATCGTGGATGTGCTGGGCACCGACCAGCCAACCGGATCGGGCGTGTCCTTCGCCTATGACGGGATGACCTTCCCCTCGGTGGAAAGCGTCGGGCCGAAAGTGTCGGGCGAGCTGATCATGACCGCCCTGCTGGCGGTGGGTGTCTCTCTGGCGGCGATCTTGATCTATATCTGGCTGCGCTTCGAATGGCAGTTCTCGTTGGGCGCGGTGGCGGCGCTGATCCATGATGTGGTGCTGACGATCGGGGTGTTCAGCCTGCTTCAGATCCGCTTCGATCTGGCGACCATCGCGGCGCTTTTGACGATCATCGGCTATTCGATCAACGACACGGTGGTGATCTTCGACCGGCTGCGGGAAAACCTGCGGAAATACAAGAAAATGCCGTTGCAGGACGTGATGAACCTGAGCGCGAACGAAACCCTGAGCCGGACCCTGATGACCAGCGGAACGACGCTTCTGGCGCTTCTGGCGCTGCTGATCCTGGGTGGCGACGTGATCCGCGGTTTCGTCTTCGCGATCTTCTGGGGCGTGATCGTGGGCACCTATTCGTCGATCTATGTGGCCAAGAATGTGGTGTTGATGATCGGCGTGAAGCGCGACTGGTCGAAGCCCGACGCGAATGCGGGAACCCAGTTTTCCAACATAGATGCCTGATGCGCTGAGCGCCGTGCTGGCCCTTGACGGGCTGGTATGGATATTGGGGGTGACCGCGCTGGCCGGCGTGATCTATGGATTTGCCGGTTTCGGATCGGCGCTGATTTTCATGCCGCTGGCCACGATCTGGCTGGAGCCCGCCTTCGCGATAGCGGCCTTTTCGCTGTCTGCGGTCGTCTCCTTGTTCACGGTGGTGCCGCGGGCCTGGGGCGTGGCGGACAAACCGGCCACCTTCACCATGATCGGCGCGGCGTTTCTGAGCGCGCCCTTCGGCATCTACCTGTTGCGCGTGCTGGATGTGGACCTGATCCGGGCCGCGGTGGCGGGCACGGTTCTGGGCACGCTGGCGGCGCTGATGGCGGGCTGGCGCTATGCCACGCGGCCGGGTTTCGCCGCACGCGCCGGGGTGGGCGCGGCGACCGGTGTTCTGGGCGGGCTGACCGGGCTGATGGGGCCGATCGTGATCCTGTTCAATCTGGGCGCGGGCAACCGGGCCGATGTGATGCGGGCCAACACGTTGCTGTTTCTGACGATCATCACCATTCTGGTGCTGCCGCAGATGGCGTTTCAGGGCATGCTGAGTGTCAGCGCCCTGTGGTTGGGCGTGCTGATGATGCCGGTCTATGCAATCGGCACCCGGTGCGGGCAGGCGTTGTTCGACCCTGCCTATGATGTCCTGTACCGGCGTGTCGCTTATGGCATAATCGCCTTGGCGGGTGTCATGGGCCTGCCGGTCTGGCAATGAAGGGCAAGCGCGATGCGGCTGAATGAAGTGCATTATGACGACAGCAAACCGGTCGACGGATATGGCCCCGGGTTTTTCCGCGTCGGCGGCGTGGTGATCGAGGGGGGCGTGTTGCTGCTGCCCTCGGGCGTGTCGCCATGGGACGGGTACGAGGCCAGCGCGCCACTGCTGGCGGCGGCGCCGGAGATCGATGTGCTGCTGTTAGGAACGGGGGCGGAGATTGCCCATATTCCGGCCAAGCTGCGCGATGCGCTGGAGGGGGCGGGGGTCGGTCTTGAGGTCATGGCCTCGCCCTCGGCCTGCCGGACCTACAACGTTCTGCTGGCGGAGGGGCGGCGGATCGGCGCGGCAATCCTGCCGGTTCCGGGCGAGACCGGCTGAGCGGCGGCGCGGTCCCGCCGGTCTCGGATCAGGGCTCCAGTTCGCCCAGGATCATGACCCTGAGTTCCCGCTCCAGCTTGCGGCGCATGACCTCTTCGAAATGCTCGTGATTGATCGCGTGCTCGACGAAGGCACCCGGGCCGCGGATCACCTCCTGTTCGTAATAGAGCTCGATTTCCCGGGACGCGCCGCCGATGGCGAGGCCGTTCACGGTGATGTTGTCGAGCGGAAAATGCTCATAGGCGGCCGCCGGGGGGAATCCGTCGTTGTTCTGGCCGTCGCCGGAGATGTCGAGGGTCTGGAACAGGCAGGGCGGCGCCTCGGCGAAGCGCTCGGCGGCATAGCCGATGGCATAGCCGAGCGCGGTCGGGAAATCCGCGTGGCTGCGGGTGGCGGCGGCGATCTGTTCGGTCACGCCGACCAGATCCTCCTGCGTTTCGATCAGCGTCCAGTCGACGAGGATATCCTGCTGAAACCGGCCGCTCCATTCGTAGATGCCAAGGGCGACGGGGCCGGGGCCGTTGAAAAACCCGTTCTGCACTTCGGGCGACAGCAGGGCGGAGACAAGGCCGTTGATCTGCAAAGCATATTCGGCCTCATCCACCGAGGCGGAGACATCCATGGCCAGAAGCAGCGCCAGCCTGCACTGCTCCTGCGCATGGGCGGGCAAGGCGGTGGCCGCGACAACGGCCAGCGTTGTCAGGGCCGGGCGGATCACCAGTGCCCGGTATTGGGCATCGAGGCCCAGGGCTCGGTGGGGGCCAGACGCTCCCCTTCCTGCAACAGCTCGATCGAGATGTTGTCGGGGGAGCGGACGAAGGCCATGTGCCCGTCGCGCGGGGGCCGGTTGATGGTGATGCCCGCATCCATCAGTTTCTGGCAGAGGTCGTAGATGTTATCCACGCGATAGGCCAGATGGCCGAAATGGCGGCTGTCCGAAGGCAGGCCCTCGTCGCCGTCCCAGTTATAGGTCAGCTCGATCGGGCATTCCTCCTGACCCGGGGGGGCCATGAAGACCAGCGTGAAGCGCCCGCCCTCGTTTTCCATGCGTTTGGTCTCGCGCAGGCCGAGCTGCTGGTAGAAGGTCATGCTGGCCTCCAGATCCTTCACGCGCACCATGGTGTGGAGGTATTTCAGTCCCATATCGGTATCTCCCTGCTTGCCTTTTGCGACAGCCTAGCGCGGGTTTCATGCAATCACACCCTCTGAGTTCGGTAAACTTCCCGTGCGCGGGGCAAAACCGGGCGGATCGGCGCCCATGGCGGAGGCCGCCCAGGCAGAAGGGCCGCGCCCTGGGCGGGGGCGGCTGGTAGGGCAAGCGGTCGCGGCGATGCGGAAATGGGCCCCATGGATCCCTGGCGGCCCCCTTTATCTTGCGTGTTCCGCCCGGGCTGATGCAAGATGTTGTAGATCCCGAATCTTCAGAATGAAAGAGTCCCTCCCATGCCGTTGACCCCCGAGCAATTGGCCGACATCGATGCCAGCCGCCAGAACCCGCAACCGACCCTGCGCGCCGTGGCCCCGGGGATGGAACAGCATCTCTACAAGGCGCAGCCGGTGCTGGACCACGGGTTCGTGCGGGTCATCGACTATATGGGCGACGATGCGGCGATCGTGCAGGCGGCGCGGGTGAGCTATGGCGCGGGCACGAAAAAAGCGCGCGATGACAGCGGGTTGATCCGCTACCTGATGCGGCACTGGCATTCCACCCCGTTCGAGATGTGCGAGATCAAGCTGCATGTGAAACTGCCGGTCTTCGTGGCGCGGCAATGGATCCGGCACCGCACGGCGAATGTGAACGAGTATTCCGCGCGCTATTCGATTCTGGACCGGGAATTCTACATCCCCGCGCCCGAACATCTGGCGGCGCAATCGACGGTGAACAATCAGGGGCGCGGCGAGGTGTTGCAGGGCGCTGAGGCCGCGCGGGTGCTGGAGGTGCTGAAGGCCGACAGCGCGCGCGCCTACGACCATTACGAGGAGATGCTGAGCCAGGAGGGGCAGGCGGGGCTGGCCCGCGAACTGGCACGGATGAACCTGCCCGCCAATGTCTACACGCAATGGTACTGGAAGGTGGACCTGCACAACCTGTTCCACTTCCTGCGGCTGCGCGCGGATGCCCATGCGCAATACGAGATCCGGGTCTATGCGGAGGCCATCGCGGAGATGGTGAAGGACTGGGTGCCCGCCGCTTACGGCGCGTTCGAGGATTACCGGATGGGCGGGGTGAACCTGAGCGGCAAGGGGGTTGATTGTCTTCGGCGGATGCTTTCAGGTGAAAGGGTAACGCAGAAGAACTCGGGAATGAGCAAAGGGGAATGGCGGGAGTTTGAAGGGATGTTTGCATGACTGATCGAGCGATAAGGGTTCTGTTTTGGCAGCCGAACGCTCAGCGTGTGGTAGACCTCGACTTCTCTGCAGCGTTGCAGGAGATATCTGGTCAGTCCCATCTATCTCTCTATACCGAGTGCGCCGGCGGAGCAAAGATTCGGGTTGAAAGACTCAATTTTGATGAGGACGGTTGGGTCGAGGGAGACTTCGTCAGACAGCAAGATGAAAACGTTCCTCCAATCGCACGCCAAGGTGAGCCACTTGAGGCAAATCTCAACCCTATAGGGCATCGAGCGGCTTTCATGTATAATATCGAACTAAATATCTTGGCTATCCAAGGCGCACGACCTGGCGTGTCAGTTGCGACTATCAGTAGTTATCTTCGAAGGAAGATACCAAATCACCGAGGCTTTTTCATGGACCCCTGTATTTCGCGGGACGCTATGCAACGCATACGGGAGGGCACGGCAAGAAGAGTTGAACTGCGTGTTGCCCGCCCTAGCGACCTTGGTCAACTTAATCCAAGAACTGCTAGCATTGAGGAGAGTCTCGCTAATATTCAAGAGTTTCTGGATGGACAAACCGTGAACATTGCGGTAGGTTTTGAGCAGGGTGATCGGACGTCAGTGCTGAACCTAGAAAGGCTTTTGCAGATGGCAGGTTGGGCTGGAGAGAATCGAGGCCACGTCAAGAAAATGACGGTAAAAATTGCTGAGGAGGATGATCCAATTGACGTATTGGCGGAGCGTTTAGATCGACGAGGGGTAATAGATCTCGATCCCGAAAACTTAGATGCTGCTTATCTAGCCCGCCAGGTTTTCGTGCGGCAAGCCTTCCAGGAGGTAGCACCTCAATTGGGTCAACTTTATGGATGAGCGTAATCAAAACCCTAGCTGGCAACCTTAGATCGGCGGCGATGTGGATTGGAGCAACTGTTGGGTTAGTTTTCTTCGGTTTTCTGCTTCTAAGGTCTTCATTAGTTTATCCAGCGCAGGTGAGTAACTTTTACGCTGGCGCAACTTCGATTGTTTCAGTGTTCTCAGGGTTTCTCGCAGCGTTCTATTTCTTTGTCGCGTCTAGATCGACGACATTCCTAGAAGAGATCCGCCTATCGTCACAGTTCGAGTCTTTAATTGAGTTGGTTGAGCATTCTTTGATGAGTTCCATCTTAACTGTTGCTGTTTGTTTTGCTTGTTTGGTTCTGGAGCCGAGACTTAACTGGCCGCTGCTAGGCAGTAGTTGGTTGGCTTTGGTGTGTGTGATTTTGCTTTCGTACAGTGTTGGAAGCTTTTGGCGCTGCATGCTGTTGTTTAGGCAGCTAACGAAGTCTGTTTGATATCTGAAGCGAGTTTGGAATGAATTGACAGGTGGGCTGCTCGCAGGTCGCTCTCGCGGCGATGCCTGTTCGGTTTTGAGCCGCTCCGTTGGAGTTACTCCAAGACGTACTTCCACGCACAATCCTCGCCGAGCGGCCCCTTACGCTCTATGTCTTTCGGAACACGCCAACCGGAGCCGCGCCCGATGTCCCTTCTGATCCTCTTTCTCGCCACGTCGCTCATCTTCCTCATCGCCGATGCGATCATGCTGTCCACAGTGATCCAACCGATCTTCCAGCGCCATCTGGGGGACGGGCTTTATGGCGGGTTTCGGATGGTGCCGGCGATCCTCTTCTACCTCGTGGCGATGCTGGGCATTCTCTATTTCGCGGGCTGGCCCGCGTTGCGGGACGGGACGCCCCATACCGCGCTGATCAACGGGGCGATCCTGGGTTTCGTGACCTATGGCACCTATGAGCTGACCTCCTGGGCGGTGATGCGCGACTGGCATCCGCAGATGGTGGTGGTCGACATGGCCTGGGGCACGGTGCTGACGGCCGGTTCGGCCTGGGGCGGGGTGATGGTGGCCCGCGCTTTCGCCGCCTAACCGTCCACGGGCACCAGCCCCCGGACCCGGTTCATCGCATCGGCGCGCATGGCCGCGACGAGATCGGAATTGCTGTCTTCCCACTCCTTGAAGGCCGCGTAGGCCGCGGTCATCTGTGCGAACCGTTCCAGCGTGCCGCGCGGGGCCAGATCGAAGCCGGTGACGAAATAGGTTTTGACCGTATCGTATGTGGCGGTGCAGGCCTGCATTTCCTGCGGGCTCATCGGGCGCGTCGCGGCGGTGGCGTCGCAGGCGTAGTAAAGGGCCAGAACGGCCAGAAATTCGGACATGATACTGCTCCTCTCCCCCTTGGATCGGGACGGGAGGCGGCGGTGCGGCGGAACGGGGCGTCGGGGAGGGGCCGCCCCATAGCGGCCGTCACCTCCCGGTTTTGGTCTGGGACCGAATCTAGCCCGATATGTCCGAAAATATCGTTAATGGCCCGGCCGGCCCCGCCACGGAGGCCCGAAACCGGGGGATCCGCCCGGGAAACGGGCGCCTGGCCGAAAAATGCTGCAAAGCAGAAAAGCGCCGCCCGGGATGGCCCGCGCAGCGCATGAGACCCCGCCCGGGCGGGGGTCGGTTCAGAGTTTTTCCAGCTCCACCGCCGACGCGCGGCCGTCGCGGCCCTCGCGCAGCTCGTAGCTGATCTTTTCATTGTCGGCGAGGCCGGTCATGCCAGCGCGTTCCACAGCCGAGATATGCACAAATACGTCCTTGCCGCCATCATCGGGGGCAATGAACCCGTAGCCTTTGGTGGTGTTGAACCATTTTACAGTGCCTGTGGGCATCGTCGTCGTCTTTCTTTCTCAGTCAGTCCCGCCCGCGGTAGTGCGGCGGCGCGGTGTCGTCAGGGCCGTCCTGTTGGAGTGCCTTCTTGAGAGGGCGGTTCAGCGTAAACCTGTTGTCACGACAAAAATTGTGGGGCGAAATCGGAAAAAGGCAAGGGGTGGGTTGCGGCACCGGGCGCTTTGGCATCAATTCGCATGGCAATCGGGCAAAGGGCGGAAAAGATGATCGTTTACGGGCTGAAGACATGTGACACCTGCCGGAAAGCGGTGAAGGCGCTTGCCGCGGCGGGGCGGGAGCCGGTGTTGCGCGACATCCGCGCCGCGCCGCTGTCGCCGGAGGAACTGGCCCGGTTTCTGGAGGCTTTCGGCGCGGATCTGGTCAATCGCCGCTCGACCACGTGGCGGGGCCTGTCCGAGGCCGAGCGCGCGGCCGCGCCCGACGCCTTGCTGCGGGCGCATCCGGCATTGATGAAGCGCCCGGTGATCGACGCGGACGGGCGGCTTTATCTGGGCTGGGACGCCACGGTTCAGGCGGCGGTCATCTAGAGGCGCGCTGCGCGCGGCCGAGCAGGGCATCGACCGAAAGCGGGCCCGCGCCACGGAACACCAGCACCAGCAGCAGGAACACCCAGAACGCGCGCTGATCGAGGATCAGGCTGCCGGAGGCGCCGTCGAACCAGCGGCCGATATCCTCGGCCCCGATGCCATGGCCGTAGATATCGACCCAGCTTTGCGCGACGACGAAGCCGATCATGCCCAGAGCGGCGAGCCGGGTGAGCAACCCGACGAGGATCAGGAACGGCAGGACGAATTCGGCGATCGTGCCGGAGACCACCATCGCATGGGCCATGATGCCGAGTTGCCCGGGGTCGTAACCCGCCGCTTCGAACAGGCGCGGCGTGATTTGGGTATAGGCCCCGAAATCGACATTGTAGAAGCCGAGGATCCCGTCGCCCAGTTTGGTCTGGCCGGAGTTCCAGTAGTAGATCAGCAGCGTTCCGGCGAAGATAAGCCGTGCGAGCGTGGGGATCAGGGCGGGGGCGAGCGCTTCGAGGGCGCCGAAGATGCGGTGATGGAGCTGGATCAGGGCGGTCATGGGTCTTTCCGTTCGAGGGTGAGGGCGCCACTGGCGATGAAAAGCGAGAGCAGCGCGGAGATATCGGCCTCGGGTTCGGCCGCGAGGGTTGCCGCCATCGCCTCGGCCAGGCTGATGCGGCCTTTCAGCAGGCGGGCGAGGGCGACGCCGCCTCTGGGCAGAAGATGCGGCGCGGGATCGAACCCCGGCCGCGTGATCAGGATATCCTGCGCGCCGGCTGCCGGTCCGGGGGCTGTGCTGTCGGTATTCGCGCGCCAGATCGCGAAGATCGGATAGCGCGACTGAACGACCAGCGTGGCCGGCGCGACCAGCGGTTTCAGGGCCAGCATCGCATCCGGGTCGAGACCGCCCACATCCAGCGGGGCGGCATCGGCGGCATGGTAGGATTGGCGCAGGCCAAGCTCCAGCCGCGCGATATCCGGCAGATAGGGCAGATGGGCCACGGGCGGAAAGCTTGCCAGAAAGCCCGGCAGGCGCTGGCCGTAAAGCTGAAGCCGGGGGCTGGCGGGCGGATGGGCGCGCACGAACACCCCCGCCATGGCCTTGAAGAACGCATCGCCCACCAGTTTGCGCAGGACCGGAAACCCGGTTTCCAGCGCCTCCGTCAGGGACACGACCACATTGTTGCGATAGACATCGAACCGCTTGCCCGCCGGGCCGCCGAACCCGTCGTTCACCCCCCCGGGCGCGGCGCGGTCCGGATCCAGAACCGCATCGGTGAAGCTGGATTGACGGTGCATGGCCGGGCTCACGCGGTGACCGGCGACAGGATCGCGTCCGCGCGCGCGGCCTCGGCCCGCAACGTGGCGAAGGCGGGCACGTCGGTGTCCCATTCGATCAGCGTGGGCCGCGGGCCCGATTGCGCGATCGTGTAGCGATAGAGCGCCCAGACCGGGTCCACGACCGCGCATCCGTGGCTGTCGATCAGCAGCGGGCGGCCCGTGTCATCCACATCCGCGTCATGGCCGCCCAGATGCACCTCCCCCACATGGGAGAGCGGGAAGGCGTCGATATAGGCGCGTGCGTCGGTGCCCTGATTTGTGGCGGAGACGAAGACGTTATTGATGTCGAGCAGCAGACCGCACCCGGTGCGGCGGGCCAGTTCGGACAGGAAATCCACCTCCTCCATCGTGGTTTCGTCGAAGGCGAGATAGGTGGAGGGGTTTTCCAGAAGCATCCGGCGGCCCAGCACATCCTGCACCTGCCCGATATGGGCACCGACGCGCGCCAGCGTGGCATCGGTGTAAGGCAGGGGAAGCAGATCGTTCAGATAGCCCGTATCATGGGTGGACCAGGCCAGATGTTCGGAAAAGCTTGCTGGGTCGAGCCAGTCGCACAGATGCCGGAGGCGGTTCAGGTGATCGCGGTCGAGCGGTCGTTCGCCGCCGATCGACAGGCCGACGCCGTGCACCGAGATCGGGAACCGCTCGGCCAGGGCGCGGAGTTGCGCGATGGGGCGGCCCCCGTCGCCCATGTAGTTTTCGGCATGGATTTCCAGCCACCCGACCGGGCCGGGATCGGCGAGAAGATCGGCGTAGTGCCGGGACTTGTACCCGATGCCGACGGCAAGGGGCAGACGGGACGGAACGGACATGTCGCGCATGATACACCGATTTCTGGCAGGCGGGCACCCCGGCGCGGTTTGCACGGCGCCGGGGTGCCGGAAGCGGGCCTGATTTCAGACCGGGCGCAGGATCGAGGTGTCGGTGCCTTCGGGCAGGTCGCGGGCCAGGCCCTCGAACCCGTCGGCTTCCAGCGACGCCTCGGTTTCGCCCATGCGGCCATCGGGCAACTCGATATCGGCGCAGGTGCCCGCGGGCACCAGGGTCCAGGCGTTGCCCTGATAATCGACGGTCGAGGTGCCGGCGCAGGTGGTGCCGGGGCCCGCGGCGCAATCGTTTTCGCCCGCAAGGCTTACGCCGAAGCATTTTTCCTGCGCCTGGGCCTGCGCCGGCGCGGTGGCGTGGGCCGTCAGAGCGGCGGCGGCGCCCAGAAGCGCCAGGGATTTCACGTGGGTCGACATGTCGGTAACTCTCCAGGATTGGTTAGACGGCAAGATCGCAACTAGCTGCGATGGGCCAACAGCTAGCGGGCGGGGCCGCTCACTGGCCAATCACAGACCCGTGGCCCACGAGCCCGTGAGCATTTGCGAGACGCCTGTGAGCCCGCCGGGGTCCGGGTGCGGCAGGGGGCAGGGTGCGAAAAACAAGGCGGTTTCGCCGATTGCCGGCGCATGCGCGCCAAGAGCCGCGATTTGCGGCTGTAACGGGGAAACGGGGCAATTGTTTCACCGCAAGCCCGGCGCGCGCCCGCCTTGGATTGCCGGCGATGAGGGGCCATATCGGTGGGGATTCGTGCAGCAGATAGGGTTTGAACATGCGCAATGCGGCCTTGGTCCTCGGGATAATCGGCGGCGTTCTGGGAATGATCGTCGGCTTTTTCGTCTACGGATATGTGGCGTTCATCGAGTATTTCGGGGAGGTGCCGGATCTGGCGCGGCAGGTGGACCGTCCGGAACTGTTCCAGACCGTCGCGATCCTCGCGCCGCTTCTGGCCGTTGCGGGCGGTGCGATGGCGCGCGCCCGGGCGTTGTGGGGTGGTGTCCTGCTGCTGATCTCGGCGGCGGGCATGTATCATGCATTCGGCTTCAACGTGGCCACGATGTTCCCCATCGCCTTTTGCGGTCTGGGCGGCGTTCTGGCGCTGGCCGCGGGCAGGCCTGACGAGGAGGTGGCGCATTTTTGAGCGCCGCGCCCGCTAGACCGACAGCGCGCGGTATTCCCGGACGCTTAGAACCGGGTGGGCGGCCTCGACCGGGGCGTCCGAGAGTTCGGGAAACAGAGACAGAAGCTCCGCCCGTTGCATGGGATCAAGGCTGCGCAAGGCTTCGGGGCCGGGCAGGAGTGTTTCGCTCCAGATGCCGTTGCTGCGGATTATCTCGTGATTTCGGCACATCAGGTGATAATAATGGACGCCGCCGGGCGGAAAGATCTGGCGGATCGTCTCCCCGTTGCAGAGCGCCTTGGCCGGGACCAGAACCTGATTGCTGCCAAAGGCCATCTCCGCCGCGGCCGATCTGTGCAGCACCCGATGCTGGGGCGAGACCATCAGGGTACGGTTCGGCCCGTTTCCGAGACTGTAGGGGCCGATGGAGATCGGGGCCAGATGCGGCGCGCGGTGCAGGTCTTCGGCGCTCAGCCAGCGGTGCCCGATCCAGGTAAGCAACTGGGCGCCGTGCCGCTGTGTCAGGACCGCATCCCAGAGATCGAGGGTTTCAACGGCGCGGGGGCCGTCCGGCGTGTCGATCTGGGTGCCGCTGGCAAAGCAGATGACGTCATAGGGCACTTCGGGGCCGTCGATCCCGTTGTTGCCGAACCGGTAGAGCGTGCCGGGGGTGATGGGTTTGTCGGTGAACACAAGCTGATTGGTGCCGGAGTTCGATGCCCCCGTCCCGATGCGGCCGACGTAAAAGGTGATCGGATCGTTCCCGCGGGTGACAAGCGCCAGTTCAAGCTCGATGCTGGCGCCGGCGGGAAAGGTGGTGCCGTTGACCGTAAGCGGCGCGGCCAGCGTGGATATAACCCCGTCTTCCAGAAACGCATCCTGCAACCGGCTGTCGTCGTCGGAGATGCTCACCTGCACCTCGGACGCGTCGGCATCGAGCCTGCTGCGCGTTCCATTCGCAAATCGGGGAGTGGTTTGGGAGGCGTTATCCGGGTCGCCAAGCGGGCCGGAAAAGTCGGAAATCTGCCATGCAGACAAGGAAAAAACGGGCATTGGGCAACCTGATACTACAACACACAGATGCGCAAAAAATTGCGCTTACCCATCGCCCGCGAACACTATAGGGCGCATGCGGGGCCTTGTCACCGGTTGCCTTTGCCGCCCGTTTTGCCGGGCGGGTTCCTGCCTGTCGCCGAAGAGGCGCCGGGGCGATTACCGCAGATCGGGGGGCACGGCCTCTTTGGTGAGATCGTCCAGCATTTGCGGCACCGGCAGCACGCTGGTCTGTTTCTCGCCCAGACGGCGGAGCGTGACGGTGCGGTCCTCCACTTCCTTGCGGCCGATGGCGAGGATCACGGGCACCTTGCCCACCGAATGCTCCCTGACCTTGTAGTTGATCTTCTCGTTGCGGATATCGGCCTCGGCGCGGATGCCCGCATCCTTGAGCATCTGCGTCACCTCCTGCACATAGTCGTCCGCTTCCGACACGATGGCGGCCACGACCACCTGACGCGGGGCCAGCCAGAACGGCAGCTTGCCGGAGTAGTTTTCGATCATGATACCGATGAAGCGCTCGAACGAGCCCAGGATCGCGCGGTGCAGCATGACGGGCCGGTGCTTCGCCCCGTCCTCCCCGATATAGTTGGCGTCGAGCCGTCCGGGCAGGTTGAAATCGGCCTGGAAGGTGCCGCATTGCCATTCGCGGCCGATCGCGTCGGTCAGCTTGAAATCGAGTTTCGGGCCGTAGAAGGCGCCTTCGCCCGGGTCGATCTCGTAATCGTTGCGGACGCTGAGGATGGCTTTCTCCAGTGCGCTTTCCGCCTTGTCCCAGATCTCGTCGGAGCCCACGCGAATTTCGGGCCGGGTGGAGAGTTTGATGTCGAACTCCGAAAACCCGGTGTCGCGGTAGATGCTGGACAGCAGATCGATGAAGCGCGCGCATTCCGCCTCGATCTGGTCTTCGGTGCAGAAGATATGCGCATCATCCTGCGTGAAGCCGCGCACCCGCATCAGCCCGTGCAGCGCGCCATGGGCCTCGTAGCGGTGGCACGAGCCGAACTCGGCCAGACGCAGCGGCAGATCGCGGTAGGATTTGATGCCCTGGTTGAAGATCTGCACGTGGCAGGGGCAGTTCATCGGCTTGAGCGCATTGGTGCGTTTCTCGTTCGCGTGCTCTTCGTCGATCTCCGTGATATACATGTTCTCACGGTATTTGTCCCAGTGACCGGAGGCCTCCCACAGCTTGCGGTCGACGACCTGCGGGGTCTTGATCTCCTTATAGCCGGCCTTGGTGAGCTTGCGGCGCATGTAGTCCTCAAGTTCGCGGTAGATCGACCAGCCATTGGGGTGCCAGAAGACCATGCCGGGCGCCTCTTCCTGAAAGTGGAACAGCTCCATTTCGCGGCCGAGGCGGCGGTGATCGCGCTTTTCGGCCTCCTCCAGAAAGGTCATATGGGCCTTCAGCTGCTCCCGGTTCTGGAACGCGACGCCGTAGATCCGCTGAAGCTGCGGCCGGTTTGAATCGCCGCGCCAATAGGCGCCGGCGACCTTCATCAGCCTGAAGGCATCCGCGGGCACCTGCCCGGTATGCTGAAGATGGGGGCCGCGGCAGAGATCCTGCCAGTGACCGTGCCAGTACATCCTGAGCGGCTCGTCGCCGGGAATGCTCTCGATCAGTTCGACCTTGTAGGGCTCGTTATTGGCCTTGTAGAAGCCGATGGCGCGGTCGCGCTCCCAGATCTCGGTGGTGACCGGGTCGCGGCGGTTGATGATCTCTTTCATCTTCGCCTCGATCACGCCCAGATCCTCGGGCGTGAACGGCTCCGCGCGGTCGAAATCGTAGTAAAATCCGTTCTCGATCACCGGGCCGATGGTGACCTTCACCTCGGGCCAGATCTCCTGCACCGCACGGGCCATGATATGGGCGCAGTCGTGGCGGATCAGTTCCAGCGCCGGTTCGGCATCCTTCATCGTGTGGATGGCGATCTCGGCATCGTCCTCGATGGGCCAGGACAGATCCCAGTGGGCGCCGTTCACCGAGGCCGAAATCGCCTTTTTCGCAAGGGAGGAGGCGATGCTTTCAGCAACCTCCGCCGGGGTGACGCCAGCGGCGTAGTCGCGGGAATTGCCATCGGGGAATGTCAGGGAAATCTGGGCCATCGGCCATCTCCTCGTCGGTCTGGCGCCTACAAAACGCCCGGTTGCGGGTTTGGGTCTGTGTGCTATGTGCCTTCCTCGCAGACCCAAGTCAACGCCAGGGACTCTGATGAACGATACATTCGAGGAAACGGTCTTCGAGGCCGTGTTCGATGCCGATGCCTCCGCGTCGGATCTTCCCGAGGGCGCGGAGAGCGCCGAAGCCGGGAACGCGCTGCGCCATGCTGCATCGCTGTCGATGACCAAGGTCGCGGACGGGCTGATCGATCCGAAACTGGTTTTGTCATGGCTGCTGACGACATTGGCGGCGCCTGCGCTCTTTGTGGGGCTGCTGGTGCCGATCCGCGAGGCCGGGGCGCTCTTGCCGCAGCTCTGGACCGCGGACCGGGTTCACGCCCTGCGCGTCCGCAAATGGGTCTGGGTGGGCGGAAGCGCGGTGCAGGGGGCGGCGGCGGGCGGTATCGTTCTGGCCGGTCTGACATTGCAGGGCGTGGCCGCCGGTCTCACGATCTGCGCATTGCTGGCGGTGCTGGCGCTGGCGCGCAGCCTGTGTTCGGTCTCCTACAAGGACATTCTGGGCAAGACGGTCGCCAAGACCCGGCGCGGGACGGTGACCGGGCTTGCCTCCTCCGCGGCGTCGGTGGGGGTGGTGGCGTTTGCGCTTGCGCTGATCTGGGAGCCCGCGCCCCGGCTGACGCTGGTGATCGGCGCGCTGGTGCTGGCGGCGGCGTTCTGGCTTTTGGCGGCGACGCTTTTTTCCACCCTGTCGGAGCGCCCGAGCGAGGAGACGGCGGAGCCCTCGGGCAACCCGCTCAGGCATCTGGCGCTTCTGGGGCGCGATGCGCAGCTGACCCGGTTCATCGCGGTGCGCGGCCTGCTGACGGCGACGGCGCTCGCCCCGCCCTTTCTGGTGCTTCTGGGCAGCGGCGGCGATGGCGGCCCCTTCGCGCAACTGGGCGCGCTGGTTCTGGCCTCGGCGGTGGCGTCGCTGCTCAGCTCCTACATCTGGGGGCGGCTGGCCGACCGGTCCAGCCGCAAGGTCCTGCTGCTGGCCGGATGCGCCGGCGGCGCGGCGCTGGTGGCGGCCGTCCTGCTGCATCTGGCGGGCCTCTTCACCCAGACCTGGGCCGTGGCGTCGGTGCTGTTCGTGCTGATGATCGCATATCACGGCGTCCGGCAGGGGCGATCCACCTATCTGGTCGACATGGCGCCCGCGGATCAGCGCGCCGCCTACACGGCGGTGTCGAACACGGTGATCGGGGTGATCCTGCTGGCCAGCGGGGCGTTCGGGGCGCTGGCCTCGGCCCTTGGCGCGGTCTGGGCCGTGGGCGTCTTTGCGGCGATGAGCCTTGCCGCCGCCGCGGTGGCCCTCGGCCTGAACGAGGTGGAACAGGCCGAGGGGTCTTGACGCTAGAGGCCGGCGGCGAACACCGCATAGGCCATGATCATGCAGCACAGCCATCCGGCGGTGAAGATGATGGGCCGGATCGGCATTCCCGCCACGCCGGTGATCATGCCGAGCGCATGGGCGACGCGAAGCCAGAAGAAGGCGATCGACGTCCAGTATGTGAGCGCGGTGAACCCGTCCATCCGGTCGACCAGCAGAACCAGGATGGCGAAGGGAATGCCCTGTTCCAGCAGGTTCAGATGCGCCCGATGGGCACGCTGCACCCAGGGGCGCAGATTGCTGATCGTGGCGGGCCGTGCGAAGGCCTCCTCCTCGGACGGGTCCGAGGAGATGCCGATCACATAGGGGATCCAGAGCGACGCCGCGAGGATCATCAGACAGGTCAGAATGCCCAGTTCGGTGGGGAATTCCATCAGGCCGCTCCTTTCAGGGCCACGCCTGTCTCCAGATAGGACTTGAGCGACGAGGCAAGGCGTGCCCAGCCCTCGCCGAAGCCTTCCTGACCCGGTGCCATATCGTAATGCTCGATCGTGAGCATGCAGGTCTCGCCCTGGGGCTCGATCAGATAGACCATGTGTGAGGCGGGCGCGTCCGGCCCCATGAACGCGGGCTCGAAGGTCATCGCGATACGGGTCTTGGGATCCATCTCGGTGGTGACCTGACGCAACATCGTGTTGCCGTCGGGCAGGATGAACTCGGTCACATTGTCCGGTTTGGGATCCCCCCGCACCTCGCTGCACATGAAATGATAGGCGGCCATCTGATCGGCCCTGGTCAATGCATCCCATAGTGCATCCTGCGAACAGCGGATGAACGTCTGCATCATGAAGTCGGGTTTACCCATAATTCCCTCTCTTTCCAGCTTGGTTTTAAGATCGCTCAAAGCCCGGGCCTGCGGTCTCAGGAAGGGCGCGACCCAGCGGTCGAGCATCTCCTGCAGGGGCAGGGCATTGAGATAGTGGTACTTGAACCGCCCATGGCGGCGGGTGACGACGAGATGGGCGTCTTCAAGGATCTTGAGGTGCTTCATGACCCCGAACCGGGTCATATCCGGCTGCTCTTCCAGATCGGTCAGGGTTTGCCCGTCTTTGCGCCGCAGGCTGTCCAGCAGCGCACGGCGGGTCGGGTCGTTGAGGGCTTTGAAGATCGCATCCATGAGAGGCTTATACGTGAATAAATAGTCACGTGACAATATGGTAACTTAAAAAATGCTCAAGTGGCGTTATTTGCAGTGGAATCAGGGTTTTCCTTGTCTGAAACGGCAGTCCGTGCAGGAATGAGAGCCGGTTTCCGGGAGGATATGCGCCATGGATGACGGGATGTTGACGACGCCGGAGGGCAGGCGGCTGGCCTATGACCGAATCGACGGCGCGGGGCCGGGCGTGGTCTTTCTGGGCGGGTTCAAATCCGACAAGGAGGGGACCAAGGCCTTGCATCTGGAGGCCTGGGCCAGGGCCCGCGGCCGGGCGTTCCTGCGGTTCGACTATTCCGGGCATGGAACCTCTTCGGGCGAATTCACCGAAGGCACGATCGGCGACTGGGCCGCAGATGCCAGTGCTGCGATCCATGCCTTGACGGAGGGGCCGCAAGTGCTGGTCGGCTCGTCCATGGGCGGCTGGATCGCGCTTCTGATGGCAAGGCGGCATCCCGAAAGGCTGGCCGGGCTGGTCACCATCGCGGCGGCGCCGGATTTCACCGAAGACAGCATGTGGGCCGGGTTTTCCGACACGCAGAAGGCCGAACTGGCCGAAACCGGGCAGGTGGCGCTGCCGTCTGAGTATGGCGAGCCCTACATTATCACCCGACGCCTGATCGAGGAGGGCCGGGACCAGCTTGTTCTGCGCGCGCCATTGGAGATCGGTGTGCCCGTCCGCATGCTTCAGGGCACGGCGGATGCGGATGTGGACATGTCGGTTGCGCTGCGCCTTCTGGACCATCTGGAGGGGCCGGATATCAGGCTGCAACTGGTCAAGGGCGCGGATCACCGGTTTTCTGACGAAACCTGTCTGGCGCTGATCACGACGGCGGTCGAGGAGGTTCTCGGCCATGCGTAGCCTTGGCAGATGGCTTGGCCGGGCGCTTCTGGTGCTGGTCTTGCTGGTTGCGGCGGTCTGGCTCTTCGCCCCGGCAGAACCCGTAGACCGCGCCGGGCCCTTCGCGGGCGATCTGGGCGACCCGGCGGCTTTCTACGCGGCCCGAGAGGCGATGTTCGACGATATCACACCCGGGACGGAGGCGCGGATCATCTGGGCGGGGGAGGCGGGGGCGCGGACCCCGCTGAGCCTGCTTTACATCCACGGGTTTTCCGCCACCTCGGAAGAGATCCGCCCCGTCCCCGACACCGTCGCCGCAGAGCTGGGCGCAAATCTGGTCTACCCCCGGCTGACGGGCCATGGGCGTGGTGGTGTCGCGATGGCCGAGGCGCGGGCGGGCGACTGGATCGACGACACGGCCGAGGCGCTGGCGGTGGCGCGGGCCGTGGGCGAGCGGGTGCTGGTGATCGGCACCTCCACCGGCGCCACCCTTGCCGCGATCGCGGTGACCGAGCCCGACATGGCCGAGGCGATCGTGGGGGTGATCATGGTTTCCGCCAATTTCGAACTGGCCAACCCGGCGGCGGTGCTGCTGGAATGGCCCGCCGCACGGGTCTGGGTGCCGTGGCTTGTGGGCGACACGCGCAGTTTCGACGTTCAGAACGCCCGACATGGCACCTATTGGACCTCGTCATATCCGACCGTCGCGGCGGTGCCGCTTGCGGCGCTGATGCGGGAGGCGCGGAGCCGGGATTACACGGATGTCACCGCGCCGCTTCTGTCGATCTATTCGCCGGAGGATCAGGTGATTTCGGCCAAGGCGGCGCAGGCCTTTGCCGATGGCTGGGGCGGGCCGGTGACGGCCGTGCCGCTGGACCTGACGGAGGAAGGCGCCGACCCCTACAGCCATGTGATCGCGGGCGACATCCTGAGCCCGGCGATGAGCGCGCCGGTGACCGACCTGATCCTTGACTGGGTGACGGTGCAGGGCCTCTGATCTCGCCCGTCTTGCCGCGTTGCAGAAACGGATTTTGATGTTTTCCCTTGCCGAAACCGGTTTCGGAAGAAACTTTATGAGTCGGGGAGAGAGATCAATGTCAGTCGCAAAGCCATCCCGGATGCGCAACCCGCGGGTCACGATCAACGATCTGGCGCGGTCGCTCGGTCTGGCCAAGGGCACGGTCAGCCGGGCGCTGAACGGCTATCCGGATATCGCCGAGGCGACCCGCGTCCGGGTGATGCGCGCCGCCGAGCGGATGGGCTATCGGCCGCTGGCGCAGGCGCAGGCGATCCGCACGGGGCGCGCCCGCGCGCTCGGGCTGGTGCTGAATGCCGGCGGAGACGATGCGCATAAACCGTTTCTCACCGATTTTCTGGATGGCATCTCGCGCGCGGCCTCCGAGGAAAGCTGGACGTTGACCGTGGCCACGGCGCAGGACGAGGCCGATGAGGTCGCGACCCTCGCCCGGCTGATCGACGAGCGGAAGGTGGATGGGTTCATCCTGCCGCGGACCCGGCTTCGGGACGCCCGCATCGCGCTTCTGAGGGCGCGCGACGTGCCGTTCGTTCTGTTCGGGCGCACCGCCGAGCCCGTGGGCTGCGCGTGGCACGATATCAGCGGCGAGGGCGCGATGAGGGCCGCGGTTCTGCGGCTGGCGCGCCGCGGCCATACCCGCATCGGCTTCATCAACGGGGCGCTGGACTACACCTATGCGCATCTGCGGCGCGAGGGCTATCTGGCGGGGCTGGCGGAGGCGGGTCTGGAGATGCGGCCCGAGTTGATGACCAGCGGCGCGATCACGATGGCGCAGGGCGAGACGGAGGGCGAGCGGCTGCTGACGCTGGCCGAGCGCCCCACCGCGGTTGTCTGCGCGCTCGATCTCGCCGCGCTTGGCCTTTACCGCGCGGCGGCGCGCCACGGTCTGCGGATCGGGGCGGATCTGGCGGTGATCGGGTATGACGGCATCCCCGAGGCGGCGACGGCGCATCCGCCGCTGACGACCTATGCCGTGGACAGCCGCGCCGCCGGCGCGCGTCTGGCCAAGCTGCTTTTCGCGCGGATCCGCGGGGTCGACCCGGAGCGTCTGCGGGAGGAAGTGCCGGCGCAGCTGATCGCGCGCGGATCGGATGTTGCGGAGTATCACCCGGACCCGGCCGCCGTGCCGGACCGTGCAGGAACCTGAACACTCACTGGGAGGAAAGACCATGACGATGATGATGAAAGGGACCCGTATGGCCCTGCTGGCCGCCGCGTCGAGCCTGGCGCTCGCTTCGGTGGCGGCGGCGCAGGACACGATCCGGTTCTGGACCACGGAAGAACAGCCCGAACGTCTGGCGCTGCAGGAGGCGATGGCGGCGGAGTTCACCGAGGCGTCCGGTATCTCGGTCGAAGTGATCCCGGTGACCGAGAGCGATCTGGGCACGCGGGCGACGGCGGCCTTTGCGGCGGGCGATCTGCCCGACGTGATCTACCACCCGCTGCAATACGCGCTGCCCTGGGCGGAGGCCGGCATTCTTGATATCGACGCCGCAACCGATGTGATCGAGGAGCTGGGGGCCGAAACCTTCGCCCCCGGCGCGCTGAACATGGCCTCGATGGAGGACGGGTTCGCCTCGGTTCCGGTGGATGGCTGGACGCAGATGATCGTCTACCGGGCCGATCTGTTCGAGGAGAACGGGCTGGAGCCGCCGACCACCTATGCCAATGTGCTGGCCGCCATCGAGGCGCTGCACAACCCGCCCGAGATGTTCGGCTTCGTGGCGGCGACCAAGGTGGACGAGAACTTCATGAGCCAGGTTCTGGAGCATGTGTTCCTTGCCAACGGGGTCAGCCCCGTGGGGCCGGACGGGGTTCAGCCGCTGGACGAGGCGGCCACGACCGAAGTGCTGGAATTCTATGCCGCGATCGTGGAGGCATCGCCCGACGGGGAGCTGTTCTGGCAGCAATCGCGGGAACTCTATTTTGCGGGCCGGGCGGCGATGATCATCTGGTCGCCCTTCATTCTGGATGAACTGGCGGGGCTGCGGGACAGCGCGCCGCCGACCATCACCGACGACCCGACCAGTGGCGAACTGGCCTCGCGCACCGGGATCGTGACCAATTTCGCCGGCCCGTCGAACCCCGATGGCGCGGCCTGGGCCGATATCCGGTATTTCGGGATCACGGCGGATGCCAACACCGATGCGGCGATGGCCTTCGTGGAATACTCCATGGCGGAGGGATACACCCAGACGCTGGCCATCGCGCCCGAGGGCAAGTTCCCGATCCGCCGCGGAACGGCAGATAACCCGACCGCTTTCACCGATGCCTGGGCGCAGCTTGACGTGGGCGTCGACCGGCGCGCGCCCCTGGGTGACCTCTATGCCCAGGAGATGATCGACGAGATCGTCGGCGGCCTCGATGTGGCGCAGCGGTGGGGCGTCGCCGAGGGGCAGCTGGCGCTGGCCAGCCGGATCGTCAACAGCCAGGTCATCAACCGGCTTGTCCGCGAATACATGGACGGCGTGCGCGATGCGGCGGCGACCGTGGCGCTGATGAACGAGGAACTGGCGCGGATCGAGTGACCGGCCCGCACTGAACCCTTCCTGCGAGGCTTCGGGCGGGTCATCCCGCCCGGGGCACCCCGCCCCGATGTCGGAGTGTCGATGATGACAACCGCGATCCCGCCCAAGGGAACCGGCCCGCTGGCCCGTCGCGAGGCGCGTCTGGCCTGGGGTCTGCTGTTTCCCACATTGGCCAGTGTGATGCTGGTGGTGATCCTGCCCCTGCTGGCGATCTTCTGGATCAGTTTCAAGCCGGTGGACCTTGCCGATCTGCGCGCGGCGGCGCCGATGGTGCGGGAAGACCTGCGCGATGCGGATGAAGCGGCACCCTATATTCGCTACCGGATCCGCAATTCCAGCCAGACCGATCCGATTTCCGACATCGTGCTGAGCGATATGATCCCCGATGGGGTGGAACTGCTGGAGGTGCCCGAAGGCTGCGTGCTGCAGGCGCGGGCGCTGACCTGCCGGTTCGACCTGCTGGACCCGGGCGGGCGGTTGACGCTGGAACTTCCCGTGGCCGTGCCGGGGGATATCGAGGCGGCCGAGATCGCGATAGAGGCCGATCAGCCCGCGATCAGCGGCGCGGCGGAAAACGTGCTGACCAGCGGGGAGTTCACGCTGGAGAATTTCGCGGAGTTGTTCGATGCGCGCGAATTCTGGACGGTGATCGGGGCCACGCTTTTTTACACGGTTTTCGGCACCTTCGGCGCGCTGATCGTGGGGCTGTTCGCGGCGCTGCTCCTGAACAAGGAGTTTCGCGGGCAGGGCGTGCTCAGGGGGCTGTATCTGTTTCCCTATGTGGCCCCGGTGATCGCGGTGGCGTTTTCCTGGATCATCCTCTTCGATCCGTTTTCGGGCAGCGTCAACGCGCTGCTGATCCAGATGGGCGTCACCGACGACGCGATCAATTTCTTCGGAGAGCGCCCGCTGGCGCTGATCATGGTCACGGTCTTCGAGATCTGGCGCTATTTCCCGCTCTCCTTCCTGTTCATCCTTGCGCGGATGCAATCCATCGATACGGACATGTACGAGGCTGCGGATGTGGATGGCGCATCGCCGTTCCAGAAATTCCGCTATCTGAGCCTGCCGATGCTGATGGGCATCCTGAGCGTTCTGTTCCTGTTGCGCTTCATCTGGACCTTCAACAAGTTCGACGACATCTTCCTTCTGACCGGCGGCAATGCGGGCACGCGGACGCTGACGGTGAATGTCTACGAGCAGGCCTTCGCGCTCAGCAATATCGGGGCGGGCGCGGCGGTGGCCGTGGTGATCCTGATCTGCCTTTTGTGTTTCTCGTGGTTTTTCTTCCGGTTCATGTCGAAGGAGGAGGGGCTGTGATCTGGCGTTGTGCCGCCCGGCGCGCGGCCCCCGTAGCGGCCCGCCCTAGGGGCGACGTCAAGAGGGAGGCGGGGACATGAAGGTTTTCTGGAACAGTTTCATTACCGGGCCGCTTCTGGGCGTGTTCTGGGCCCTGATCGTGGCGACCGCCGTGGCGGTGTTGTTGTCCTTCGTCACCGGCGCGGCGTTTCGGCCCGGATTGAGCGGATGCCTGATACTGGGCGCGCTGGCCGGGCTTGCAGCGCTGGAGATCCGGGCGGGCTGGATTCTGGTGGCCGGTCTGTCGGCGCTGGCGGTCGCGCTCAGCTATACCGGGATCAGCCCGATCCATGTCTCGGGTGACGCCGATCTTGGGGCGCATCTGATGGCGGGCATCGGCTTCGCCCTGGCGCTTGGCTGGCCGATGTCGGTGATCCTGCATGGCTGCCCGAGGGGGCCGCTGACACGGCATGAATGGGAGGAAGCGGTGATCCGCTTTCTGACCGGGTTCGGGTACATCTTCTTTACCGCCGCGGTCGCGATCCCGTTTTACGTGATGGTGATGACCAGCCTGAAAACGCAGGGCGAACTGATTGCCAATCCGCTGGACTTCACCATCGACCTGAGCCGCGGGTGGGAGTTGTTCCGGAGTTACGACGAGCTGTTCCGGAATTTCAATTTCGGCAGCTATCTCTGGACCAGCTTCTATATCTCGATCCTGACGGTGCTGATCACGCTCGCCTTTTCGATCCCGGGCGCCTACGCGGTGGCGCGGCTGCGCTTCAAGGGGCAAAAGGCGCTCTCCCGCTCGATCCTGCTGATCTACATGGTGCCGATGATCGTTCTGGCCCTGCCGATCTATATCGCGTTCTCGATGACGGGGCTCAGAAACTCCATCGCGGGGATCGTGATGATCTATCCGGTCACCACGATCCCGGTCGCGCTTTACATGCTTCAGGGCTATTTCCGGGGACTTCCGGCGGAGGTGGAGGAGGCCGGTCTGATGGATGGCCTGAGCCGGTTGCAGGTTATCTGGAAGATCACCCTGCCGCTCAGCCTGCCGGCGCTGGCCAGCGTTTCGCTTTACGTCTTCATGATCGCCTGGAACGAGTTCCTGCTCGCCTTCATGCTGCTGGACGATCCATCGAAATTCACGCTGACCCGGGGGATCGCCTCGCTCAACTCCTCGGAGATCCCGCGCCAGCATCTGATGGCGGGCGCGGTGATCGCGACGGTACCGGTGATGGCGCTGTTCCTCGGGCTGGAGAAATTCATGACGCGCGGTCTGACAGCGGGATCGGTCAAGGGATGACGATGATGACGGCGGATCTTTCCCACCTCGATGGCGAGGCGCGCCGCATTCTGCGGCTGAACGACAAGGGCGGCTATACGGTGCCGACGGCGGGGCTCTACCCCTACCAGTGGAACTGGGACAGCGCCTTTGCCGGGTTGGGCTTTGCCTGTTTCGACGTTGACCGGGCGTGGAGCGAGCTGGAAACGCTGATGTCGGGGCAGTGGGAAAACGGCATGGTGCCCCATATTCTGTTCCACCGGCCGGATCCGGGCTATTTCCCAGGTGCGGATATCTGGGGCACGCAGGATGCGGCGGGCAAGGGGGCGGGCCGTGTGGCCTCTTCGGGGATCAGCCAGCCGCCGGTCGCGGCCAGCTTTGCGTGGCGCATCTATCAGCGCGACCCCGAGGCCGGGGCCGAGCGGTTGCGCCGGATGTTTCCCGGCCTGATGGCGTTTCACCGCTGGTTCATGGCGGCCCGCGCCGAAAGCGGCGCCGTGGCGATCACCCATCCCTGGGAGGCGGGCCGCGATAACGCGCCGGATTGGGATGCGGCGATGGCCCGGATCTCGCCCGAGGGCGTGGCGCCCTATACCCGCCGCGATACGGGCCATGTGAACCCGCGGATGCGCCCGACCAAGGAAGATTACGACCGCTATATCTGGCTGGTCCAGTTCGGGCGCGAGCGCGGCTGGGACGATGCGGCCATTGCCGCGGAAAGCCCGTTTCGCGTGGCCGAGCCGACGCTGACCTTCACGCTGATGCGGGCCTGTCGCGATCTGCGTCTTGCCGCCGGGGTGCTGGGCGAGGAGTGCGCGGAAATCGACGGCTGGATCGCCCGTCTTGAGGCCGGGGCCGAGACGTTGTGGAACCCCGAAACCGGCGCCTATGACAGCTACGACCTGCGCAGCGGGCAACTGGCCGGCGCCGTTTCCAACGCGTCCTTCCTGTGCTGGTGGGGCGGGCTGGACGATCGCCGGTCGCGTCCCACGCTGGCGCGCATTCTGGACACGGCGCGTTTTGCCCTGCCCAGTTTCGACCCCGCCCATCCCAAGTTCGATCCGCTCCGCTACTGGCGCGGCCCAGTCTGGGGCGTGATGAACATGATGGCCGCCATCGGGCTGGCCGAACAGGGGCTGAGCACGGAGGCGGCGCGCATCCGTGCCGATACCGCCGCGCTGATCACGGAAAACGGATTTGCGGAGTATTTCAGCCCGGAAGACGGCACGCCCGCGGGGGGCGCGACATTCACATGGACGGCGGCGATCTGGTTGGCCTGGGCATCGCCATCCGCCGGGGAGGTGTAGGACATGGGCAAGATCGAGCTGAAAGCGGTCGAGAAATGGTATGGCGAGGCGCAGGTGATAAAGGGTGTCGACCTGACCATCGACGACAGCGAATTCGTGATTTTCGTCGGCCCCTCGGGCTGCGGGAAATCCACCTTGTTGCGGATGATCGCGGGGCTGGAGGAAACCTCGCGCGGGCAGGTCATAATCGACGGGCGCGACGCCACGGCGGAACCGCCGAGCAAGCGCGGTCTGGCGATGGTGTTCCAGTCCTACGCGCTTTATCCGCACATGTCGGTCAGGGACAATATGGGGTTCTCCCTGAAAACCGCGGGGGCGCCCAAGGCGGAGCAGGAGGAGAAGGTGGCCGAGGCCGCCCGCGCCCTGCGGCTGGAGGAGTATCTGGACCGCCGCCCGAAGGATCTCAGCGGCGGGCAGCGCCAGCGCGTGGCGATCGGGCGCTCCATCGTGCGCGACCCGACCGCGTTTCTGTTCGATGAACCGCTGTCCAATCTCGATGCCTCGCTGCGCGTCGAGATGCGCTATGAGATCGCGAAGCTGCATCAGGCGCTGGATGCCACGATGATCTACGTGACCCATGATCAGGTGGAGGCGATGACGCTGGCCGACCGGATCGTGGTCTTGAGCGCGGGCCGGATCGAGCAGGTCGGCAGCCCGCGGGAGCTGTACGAACACCCCGCCAATCTGTTCGTGGCACAATTCATCGGCAGCCCGAAAATGAACATCCTGCCCTGCACCGTGGCGGAGGACGCATTCTCTCTGCCCGGCGGCGGGGGCGGGCCGGCCACCGGGGCCGCGGGGGCCACGCAACTGGGGATCCGGCCGGAGGCGATCGGGATCGGGGCGCCCGGCGGCGGGCATGTGGATGGCACGGTCGATGTGACCGAATATCTGGGCGCGGACGCCTATCTGATCGTCGATTGCGGGGCATCGGGCAAGCTGACCGTGCGCACCGACGGGGAAACCTCGCTGAGACCGGGCGACCCCATCGGCCTGACATTCGAGGACCGCAAGCTGCATTTCTTCGACGCGGACGGGATCGCCCTGCGCTAGCCAGCCGGCATCGACGATGCCGCCGATTGGAACTGCAAACGTATGCAGTTTCCCCTTGTCACGGGCAGGGTCCCCGGTATCCTCATCGACGAAGATCTGAGGGAGGATCAAGATGGCCGAGTACCTCAAGCGTGGCAAGCCTGCGGCGGAGCGCGCGGAGGATGACGCGAGGACCCGCGAGACGGTGGAGGGGCTGCTGGCCGGGATCGAGGCGCGCGGCGACGCGGCGGTCCGGGAGTTGTCCGCGAAATTCGATGGCTACGAGCCACAGGCCTTCCGGTTGACCGCGTCGGAGATCGAGGCGGCGATGAGCCAGGTTTCGGCCCGTGAGATGGAGGATATCCGCTTCGCCCAGACCCAGATCCGCCGTTTTGCGGAGGCGCAGCGCGCCTCGATGACGGATATCGAGATCGAGACGATGCCGGGCGTGATCCTGGGGCACAAGAACATCCCGGTGAATTCCGTGGGCTGCTATGTGCCGGGCGGCAAGTTCCCGATGGTCGCGTCGGCGCATATGTCGGTGCTGACCGCCAAGGTGGCGGGCGTCAAACGCATCGTGGCGAGCGCGCCGCCGGTGAACGGCAAGCCCCACCCGGCAATCGTGGCGGCGATGCATGAAGGTGGGGCGGACGAGATCCTGGTGCTGGGCGGCGTTCAGGCGGTGGGCGCGATGGCGCTTGGCACGGAAAGCATCAGGCCCGTGGACATGCTGGTCGGGCCGGGCAATGCCTTCGTGGCCGAGGCCAAGCGACAGCTTTTCGGCCGTGTGGGCATCGACCTGTTCGCAGGCCCCACGGAAACCTGCGTGATCGCCGATGACACCGTGGATGGCGAGATCTGCGCCACCGATCTTCTGGGGCAGGCGGAACACGGCTACAACTCCCCCGCGGTGCTGATCACCAACTCCCGCAGACTGGCGGAGGAGACGCTGGCGGAGATCGACAGGCTGCTGCAAATCCTGCCGACGGCAGAGACGGCGCGGGTGAGCTGGACCGACTACGGCGAGGTCATCCTCTGTGACGGCTATGACGAGATGCTGGCGGTGTCCGAGGATATCGCATCGGAGCATGTCCAGGTGATGACCGATCGCGACGACTGGTTTCTGGACAACATGACCAGCTACGGCGCGCTTTTTCTGGGCCCGCGCACAAATGTGGCCAATGGCGACAAGGTGATCGGGACCAACCACACCCTGCCGACGAAGAAGGCCGGGCGTTACACCGGCGGTCTGTGGGTCGGCAAGTTCCTGAAAACACACAGCTACCAGCGTATCGTCAGTGACGAGGCCGCGACGCTTGTGGGCGAATACGGCTCGCGGCTGTGTATGCTGGAGGGGTTCGTTGGTCATGCGGAGCAGTGCAATATCCGTGTGCGGCGCTATGGTGGGCTGAACGTGCCTTATGGAAAAGGCGCGCCTTACCGGGAGGCGGCGGAGTAGGCCGACGAAAACCCCATGCTGGATCTCAAACGCGGCCTTGCCCCCTTGCTTGACCTGACCGATTGGACCGCCGCCCAGTCGGTGTTCGAGGACGGCGCGATCGTGCATCTGGCCTACCCGTTCGGCACGATGGACGGGCCCGGCGCGTTTTTCGAGGATGCGCTTGGCAGGCTTGGTCACGCCTTCCCCGATCTGGAACGGCGCAACACCATCGTTCTGGAGGGGCGTACCGATGCGGGTGCCACATGGGTGGGCGCCTGCGGTTATTACTGCGGTGCCTTCATGAACCCGTTTCTCGACATTCCGCCGACCGGGCGGATGGCGGCGATGCGGCTTCACGAATTCTACCGGATCGAGGCGGGGAATATCGTGGAGTTTCAGGGGCTTTGGGATATCCCGGAACTGATGATGCAGGCCGGTGTCTGGCCGCTGTCGCCGTCGCTCGGGCGGGAATGGCAGGTGCCGGGCCCGGCCACGCAGGACGGCCTGCGCATTTCCGGCGACGGCACGAGAGCGGCCGGGATCGTGGGCGACATGCTGAGAGCGCTCGGCAGGAATGCCGAAGGTGTCGAGGCGATGCGCCTGCCGGACTACTGGCACGATGCCTGTAGCTGGTATGGGCCTGCGGGCATCGGTACCGCCCGAGGGATAGACGGGTTCCGCGCCCATCATCAGGTACCGTTTCTGGGCGCGATGCCCGACCGGGTGGGCGACCCGGCCGGCGGACATCTTTTTGCCGAAGGCAATTATGTGGGCTTCACCGGCTGGCCCGGAATGCACATGACACTGAGCGGCGGTACCTGGCTGGGGATCCCCGGGACTGGGCAGAGGCTCACCATGCGTTCGCTGGATTTCTGGCGGGTCGAGGCCGGCAAGATCCGGGAGAACTGGGTGCTGGTCGACCTGCTGGATGTGTATGACCAACTGGGTGTCGATGTGCTGGCCCGCATGCGGGAACTGGCGTCATGATATCCGCGCCGATCCGCCCCAGCGCCGAGCCGGCGCCGCCGGGGGCCGCCTTGCCACCCGCGCTGGCGATCCGCGGCCGTGGCGAATGTGGGCAAGACCACCCGCATTGTGCAGGGCGACGGGCGCGCGCCGGTGGGCCGTGTCCTGGGCGGTTTGCCGATCCTTCCCTGTCAGGCGCGGGGGCGTCATGAGCTTGCCGCGGACCCCCTCCTTCCGGCTGGAGGGCCGTCGCGCGCTTGTCACCGGCGGCTCGCGCGGGATCGGCCTTGGCTGCGCCATGGCGCTGGCCGAAGCGGGTGCCCATGTGGTGATCGCCGCGCGCGGCGCGGAGGCCGTGGCGGCGGCGGTGGCGGAGATCACGGGCGCGGGGTACGCGGCCGAGGGGATGACCCTTGACGTGACCGATCAGGCGGCGGTTCGGGGCGCGCTGAAAGGGCTCGGGCGGCTTGATATCCTGTGCAATTCCGCCGGTCTGGCCCGCCATTCCCCGGCGCTGGAGACGCTGCCCGGGGATTATGACGCGGTGATGGATGTGAATGTGCGCGCGGCCTATTTTCTGGCCGTCGGCGCGGCCCGTGCGATGCAGGAGAGCGGCGGCGGCTCGATCATCCAGATTTCAAGCCAGATGGGGCATGTGGGCGGGATCGACCGGGCCGTCTATTGCGCCACGAAACACGCGGTCGAGGGGATGACCAAGGCGATGGCGATCGAATGGGGGCCGCGGAACATCCGGGTCAACACGATCTGTCCCACCTTCATTCGCACGCCCCTGACCGAACCGACCTTCAACGATCCGGAGAAGCGCGCCTGGATCGAGAGCAAGATCAAGCTGCCGCGCGTGGCCGAGGTGGAGGATATCATGGGCGCGGTCCTGTTTCTGGCCTGCGATGCGTCGGCCATGGTAACGGGTGCGTCCATACGGGTCGATGGCGGCTGGACCGCGGGGTAGGGGGAAGATGCCACAGGGCAAGGTAACATCACTGGATGTGGCGCGGCTGGCCGGTGTCAGCCAGTCGGCGGTGAGCCGGGTGTTCACGCCCGGCGCGTCGGTGTCGAAAAAGATGGCGGACAAGGTGCGCGACGCCGCGGCGCAGCTTGGCTATCGGCCCAACGTTCTGGCGCGGTCGCTGATCACGGGCAAATCGCGGATCATCGGCTTGGTGGTGGCCTATCTGGATAACCCGTTCTATTCCGACGCGGTCGAAAAACTGTCCGCGGCGCTGCAGAAGCGGGGCTATCACCTGCTGGTGTTTCTGGCCGGCAATTCCGACGCGGATGTAAATCAGGTGCTCGAAGATCTGATGGATTATCAGGTGGATGGCATCATCACCGCGTCGATCAACCTGTCCGGCGAGCTGACCCGGCGCTGTGCGCAGGAAGGCATCCCCGTGGTTCTGTTCAACCGCTCCATCAACGGCTCCGGCCTGTCGGCGGTCACGTCGCAGAACCGGCTTGGCGGGGCGGAGGTGGCGGAGTTCCTGCTTGCAGGCGAGCATCGGCGGATCGCCCATATCAGCGGCTGGCAGGGATCCTCCACCGGGGTCGACCGGCTGCACGGGTTTCGCGAGGCGCTGGCGGCGGCGGGCCGGTCGCTGCATGCGCTGGATGACGGGATGTATCGCCGGGACACGGCCTCGGACGTGGCCCGCCGGATGATGGAGGCGGCCGATCCGCCGGACGCGATTTTCGTGGGCAACGACCACATGGCGCTGGCGGTGATGGACACGCTGCGGTTCGATCTGGGCCTGCGGGTGCCCGAGGATGTCTCCATCGTTGGATATGACGATGTGGCGATGGCCTCTTGGTCCTCCTATCGGCTGACGACGGTGCGGCAATCGGTAAACGCCATGATCCATGCGACGGTCGACACGATCCTGGGGGAGATCGAGGCGGACGAACAGCCCGGCGTGCTGACGGAAATCGAGGGGCCGCTGATCGTTCGCGCCTCTGCCAGAATCCCGGAAGGATGGGGCGGATGAAAGGGTTCGACCCGAAATTCAGGGACTTCCCCGACTATATCCTCGGGATCACCCGGGAGATCTGGGAAGACCGGCGGATCGCCACGCTGCATGACTATTACAGCGAAGATATCGTCGTCCGCTCGCCTGCGTCGGTCGTGGTCGGGAACCAGGGCGTGATTGCGGCCACCATGGCGACGCTGGCCGAATTTCCCGACCGGACGCTTCTGGGCGAGGATGTGATGTGGTCCGGCACGCCCGAGGAGGGGATGCTCTCGTCGCACCGTATCCTGAGCCGGGCGACCCATGCGGGCGACGGCGCCTATGGCGCGGCGATGGGGCGCAGGCTCACCTACCGGATCATTGCCGATTGCCACGCGATCGATAACCGGATCGACGATGAATGGCTGATCCGCGACCAGGGCGCCATTGTCCGCCAGATGGGCTGGAACCCGATCGATTTCGCCCGCGATCAGATCGCGCGTGAGGGCGGATCCGACGCCTGCGTGAAACCGCTGACCCCGGCCACCGACAAGCCCGGCCCCTATCAGGGCCACGGCAACGATAACGAATGGGGCCAGCGCTATGGCGATATCCTGACCCGTATCATGGGCGCTGATATGGCCGTTATTCCAGAGACTTACGACCGGGCCTGCCAGCTGGAACATCCCGGCGGCGTCACCGGCCACGGCCATGGCGATGCCGACCGTTTCTGGATGGGCCTGCGCGCCGCCTTTCCCGATGCCGCCTTCACCATCCACCACCGGATCGGGCGCGACGACCCGATGATGCCGCCCCGCGCCGCGATCCGGTGGAGCCTGCATGGCACCCATTCCGGATGGGGCAGCTTCGGCAAACCCACCGGTGCGGAGGTCTATGTGTTGGGTATCAGCCATGCCGAGTTCGGACCATGGGGCCTTCGCCGGGAGTATGTGATGCTGGATGAAACCGCGATCTGGAAGCAGATCTTGCTGGCGGAGATGGGATGAGATGTCCGCCGGCCCTTTGCATCGCGCCAATCGTCGCGTCTTCCCCTTATTTCCAAAGCCAGCCCGTGGTTTTTTTCCGGCGGCCGGATTCATGAGCATGTGAGCATATGACCCCCCAAGACATGGCCTCGCGCATCGTCCGCTATGGCGAGCTGAAACCCTGCAAAACAGCCTTCATCGACGCCCACACGCCCGGCAGCGACCAGAAGGAGAATTTCACGATCATCGGTGGCGGTGTCAGCGAAAGCCCCGATCAGCACGTGCATATCCAGATCCCGCACGGGTTCAATATCGGTGCCGCGGGTCAGCCGCCGAACTGCCGGAACTCCCTGCATTCCCACCGCACGGCGGAGGTGTTTTTCGTCCTGAAAGGCCGCTGGCGGTTTTTCTGGGGCCGCCGGGGCGATGCGGGCGCGGTGGTGCTGGAGGAGGGCGATATCTTCAACATCCCCACGGGCATCTTTCGCGGGTTCGAGAATATCGGCACAGATTACGGGATGGTGATGGCGATCCTTGGCGGTGACGACGCCGGCGGCGGCGTGATCTGGGCGCCACAAGTCATTGAAGATGCAAAAGAACATGGGCTGATGCTGGGTGAAAACGGCAGGCTTTACGACACCAAGCTGGGGCAGCATCTGCCCGATGGCGTGGCGCCGATGCCGGTCCTGAGCGAGGCGGACCTGGCGGCGTTCCCCGAGCCTGAAGCGGCCGATGTGGTGCCCGGATGCGTCGCGCGATACTGGGATCTGACCGCGCTGGCGGACAAGGCGCCCGCGAAGGTGATCGGCGCGCATGGCCGGTTGCGGGACAGGCCGGGCTTCGAGGTGGATTTCATCACCCGCGCCTCGGCCAGCGCGGCGATGCATTCCCATGACAGGCCAAGCGTTCTGATGCCGGTGCGGGGCCATTGGCGCGTGACATGGGAGGGCGGCAGCGTGACGCTGGCGCCGGGCGATACGATGAGCGTGCCGGAGAACCTTGACCATGCGGCGGTGCCGGCGATGACCGGGGAGGCAAGCCTTTATCACGTGGTCGGCACGGATGATCCGGCAGGCGCGACATGGGCCGGGTGAAGGGAGAGCCATGACCGAAAGATCCATCGCACCGGAGGGGTTCGAGGGCTATCTGCGCGACTGGAAGATGTCGCCCGCGCTGGTTGTCGGTGATCTGGTATTTCTGACCGGCATGACCGGGGCGGGGCCGGATGGCACCGTGAACCCGGACCCGGTGGTGCAGATCGAGCTGGCCTTTGAGAGGGTGCGGATCGTGCTGGAGGCCGCAGGCGCCCGGATGGTGGAGATGACCTCGTACCATGTGGGGCTGCAGGACCATATCGCGGCGTTTCGGGAGATCCGCGCGCGCCATGTCTCCGAGCCCTATCCGGCCTGGACGGCGATCGAGGTGCAGGGCTTCGTGACCCCCGGCACATTGGTGGAGTTGCGGGTTGTGGCCCGGATCGAGGGAAAGACGGAATGATCAGGACGACCCATGTGGGCAGCCTGCCCCGGACGCAGGACGTGGTGGATTTCATTTTCGCCCGCGAGAGGGGCGAGGAGTACGACCGCGCGGGGTTCGATGCGGCGATGGCGGCGGCCTGTTCGGAAACCGTGCGCCGGCAGGTGGCGGCGGGGATCGATCTGGTGAGCGACGGGGAGACCTCCAAGATCTCCTATGCGACCTATGTGAAGGATCGCTATACCGGGTTCGACGGCGACAGCCCGCGCAACGCGCCGGCCGATCTGAAACTGTTCCCGAGTTTTCTGGAACGCCTGAAGCGGGAGGGCGGCACGCCCAGCTATGCCCGGCCCATGTGCGTGGGAGAGGTACGTTCGAAAGGGCGGGGAGAGCTGGAGAAGGACATCGCCAATCTCAAGGCGGGGATGGTCGAACACGGGGCGCGCGAAGGATTCATGAACGCGGCCTCGCCCGGGGTGATTTCACTGTTCCTGCAAAACGACTTCTACCCGACGCGGGAGGCGTATCTGGCCGCCCTTGCCGATGCGATGCGTGACGAATACCGGACGATCGTCGATGCCGGGCTGATGTTGCAGCTGGATTGCCCGGATCTGGCCCTGTCGCGGCACATGCTGTTCGCCGATCTGTCGGATGCGGAGTTCGTGAAAATCGCCGAGGGCCATGTGGAGGCGTTGAACCATGCGCTGGCGGGCATCGACCCGGCGCGGGTGCGGGTGCATATCTGCTGGGGCAATTACGAGGGGCCGCATATCTGCGACATTCCGATGGACACGGTGTTCGCCACTTTCATGAAGGTGGCGGCAAGCCAGTTGCTGTTCGAAACCTCGAACCCGCGCCACGCCCATGAATGGGCGGTGTTCCGCGACCGGGCGGCAGAGATACCGGACGACAAGATCCTTGTGCCGGGGGTGGTGGATACGACGACGAATTTCGTGGAGCACCCGGAGCTTGTGGCCGAGCGGATCGGGCGATTTGTGCAGATCGTGGGCGCGGATCGGGTGATTGCGGGCAGCGATTGCGGTTTCGGCACGTTTGCGGGCTTCGGGGCGGTTGACCCGGAGATTGCCTATGCCAAATTGGCGGCGTTGAGCGCCGGTGCGGCCCTGGCCGGGGCGCGGGCCGGAGCCGCGTGAGGCCGAACCCCGCCGGAGCCCCCGGACCGGGGGATTTCAGGCCGGAGGAAGGGAATGCCGGTGACCGAACCGCTGGTCTTGCTGCCGGGGATGATGTGCGACGCGCGGCTGTGGTGGCCGCAGATGGTGGCGTTCTGTGCAGACCGCGCGGTGCATATGGCCCCGATCACCGGCGCCGAGCATATCGAGAGACTGGCCGCGCAGACCCTTGAGACCGCCCCGGACCGGTTCGCGCTGGCGGGCCTGTCCATGGGCGGGATCGTGGCGATGGAGATCTATCGCCGCGCGCCGGAGCGGGTGAGCCGGATCGCGCTTCTGGACACGAACCCGCTGGCGGAAACGCCGCCCGTGGCCGCCGCGCGCGAGCCGCATATTGTGGCGGCCAAGTCCGGCCGGCTGGAACAGGTGATGCGCGACGAGGTGGCGCCCGGCTATCTGGCCCCCGGGCCGGTGCGGCAGGATGTGCTGGATCTGGTGGTGGAGATGGCCCGCAATCTGGGCCCGGAGATTTTCGTGGCGCAATCGCGCGCGTTGCAGCGGCGATCCGACCAGCAGGCGGTGCTGCGGCGCATTTCGGTGCCCGCGCTGGTGCTGTGCGGCGAATATGACGCGCTGTGCCCGGTGCGGCGGCATGAATTCATGGCCGATCTGATCCCGCGGGCCCGGCTGGAGATTATCGCAGGCGCGGGCCACCTGCCGACGCTGGAGCAGCCAAAGGCCACCACGGCGGCGTTGCGAAGATGGCTGGCTGACGCGGCCTGAGCGGTTTCCCGGGGTCAGGAGTGTGCGCGGCCCGCATCCTTGGGCGCGATCACGGGTGTCGCCACCGGCTCCCCGGTTTCGATGTTGAAAAACGGGGTCTGGCGCCATTTTCCGGTGACGAGCGCCGAGCCGGTGCGCAGCATCATCCCCGCGACCAGACGGCCCATGCCCTGGTGGCGCGTCTTGCCGTTGGGGCCGCGCTTGAACACCTGCCCCACGACCGGCCCGAGCGGGTCGGTGTCGACCATGTTCCGGGTCAGCACGCTGCTGAAGGGGAAGCGCGGCCTTGTGGAGGAGTTGAAGAGCGGGGTGTTGCAGCATGTCGCATACCAGCGGAACAGGCCGCGCGGCGACAGGCGCATGAGGCCGAGATATCTGCGCCCGGTGTCGATGCGGATATTGTCGGGATTGGTCTGGAAAAGCCCCACGCCTTCATCCGCGGGCAGAGGGATATTGTAATATGCCAGCGTGCGCCGGCAGTCTTCGCAATGGCATATGACATGGGCCCCGGCGCGCGGGCTGGCCTCCACGAGGTGGCCCGTCAGCGCCCCGCAGGTGCAGGAGAACCGAAGATCCGACATCGGGTTGGTTCCTTATTCTGCCGCCACGTCCCTGATCGGCGTCTTGGGCACATCGCAATTCGCATCGATGAAATCAAGAACCAGCGGGCGGATGTTGTTGCGCCAGCTCTTGCCTGCGAAGATCCCGTAATGGCCGGCCTCGGGCTCGATATAGCTGGCCTTCTTGCTGGCCGGCAGCCCGGTGCAGAGATCGAGGGCGGCCACGCATTGACCGGGCGCGGAGATATCGTCCTTCCCGCCTTCGACGGTTTTCACGGCAACTGTGGTGATCTTGCCGATATCGACCGGCTTGCCCGCCACTGTGAAGCGGTTCTGAGCGATCTCCAGCTCCTTGAAGATCCGCTCGACGGTGGAGAGATAGAACTCCGCCGTCATATCCATCACCGCGAGATATTCGTCGTAGAACTTGTTGTGCTTGTCATGATCCGAGGCTTCGCCCTTGGCCACGCGCAGGATCTGGTCGGTGAAGGCCTTGGTGTGCTTGTCGGCATTCATCGCCATGAAGCTGGAGAGCTGTTGCAGGCCGGGATAGACCATGCGCCCGGCGCCGGCATATTTGAAGCCGACCCGTTGCAGCATGTGGCGCTCCAACTGGCCCATGGTGATGCGGTTGCCGAAATCGGTGACATCGGTGGCCGCCGCGTCCGGGTCCACCGGGCCGCCGATCAGCGTCAGGCTGCGGGGCTGCGCCGCGGGGTCTTCCTCAGCCAGATAGGCGGTGGCGGCAAGGGCGAGCGGCGCGGGCTGGCAGACCGCGATCACGTGACTGTCGGGTCCCATTTCGCGCAGAAAATCAACCAGATAAAGAGTGTAATCCTCGATATCGAATTTGCCCGCGCTGACAGGAATGTCGCGCGCATTGTGCCAATCCGTGATATAGACGTCACAATCGGGCAGCAGGCTGATGACAGTGGAACGGAGAAGGGTGGCATAGTGACCGGACATTGGCGCCACAAGCAGAACCTTGCGGCCGGTGGGCGCGCGCCCCTGCACCTTGAAGCGGATCAGGTCGCCGAAGGGGCGCTTGAGCACGGTTTCGACGATGACCGAATGATCGCGCCCGTCATCGCCCGCGATGGAATGGATGTTCCAGTCGGGCTTGACGACCATGCGGGCAAAGCTGCGCTCCATCACCTCGCCCCAGGCGGCGGTCATCTGGATCGCGGGATTCGCGATGAGCCCGAGTTGCGGATAGGAACACATGGCCCGCGCGGTGGAGCCCAGCCACTGGTTGGTGACACGCATGGATTCCATGAAATCATAGGTGAGAAGGTACTTCATACTGCTCTCCAGCCAAGATGCGCCCGGAACGCGACGGGTTCGGGTCTATTCGTCGCTTTGCCCCCTCACCGCGGCATCGCTATGAATGCACATGCAGCATTTGAGGGGTAAAAGCAAGCAATGTCCGGGATGAACGGGGAGGAAAACGAGATGGGCGAGAACCTGGATCGGTTGAACACGAACCTCGCGAAAATGGAAGAATTGAGCAAACGCATGGTGGCCGCCATCTCCGCGCGGGAGCCGGCGGATGCGGGGCTGCAGGGCCCGGGGCAGGATCTGTATCTGAAGGCCGGGACCGCATATATGCGCGAAATGATGACCAATCCCGCCAAGCTGATGGAACAGCAGGTGCAGTATTGGGGCCAGACGCTGACCCATTTTCTGGAGGCGCAGCAGGAACTGGCCAAGGGGCATCTGGCGGCGCCCGAGGACGACACCCCAGACGACCGGCGCTTCACCAACCCGATGTGGAAGACGCATCCCTATTTCAACTTCATCAAGCAGCAGTACCTGATCTCCTCCGCCGCGATCGAGAAGGCTGTTTCGGAGCTCGATACGCTGGACGACAAGGACAAGAAGCGGGTGGAGTTCTTCTCCAAGCAGATCATCGACCTGTTCTCGCCCACCAATTATCTGGCCACCAATCCCGACGCGCTGGAACGCGCGGTGGAGACCGACGGCCTGAGCCTTGTTCAGGGGCTGGAGAACCTGGTGCGCGACATCGAAAGCCACCATGGCGAGGTGCTGCCCACGCTGGCGGACCCGAACGCGTTCAAGGTGGGCGAAAACATCGGCACCACCGAAGGCGCCGTGGTGTTCCGCAACCGGATGATGGAGCTGATCCAGTATGCGCCGACCACGGAAAAGGTGCACAAGACCCCGCTGGTCATCTTCCCGCCATGGATCAACAAATTCTACATTCTCGATCTCAAGGCGCAGAACAGCCTGATCCGCTGGGTCGTCGATCAGGGCTATACGCTGTTCGTGGTGAGCTGGAAGAACCCCGACGAAACCTACGCGGATGTCGCCATGGAGACCTATGTCGAGGAGGGGTATCTGGAGGCGATCCGCGTCGCGCGCGAGATCACCGGCGAAAAGCAGGTCAACGCGATCGGCTATTGCATCGCGGGCACGACGCTGAGCCTGACGCTGGCCTATCTGAAGAAGAAGGGCGACAGATCGGTGAAATCGGCGACGTTTTTCACCACGCTGACCGATTTCTCGAATCAGGGCGAATTCAGCGTCTTCCTTGAGGACGATTTCGTCGACGCGATCGAACGGCAGGTGGCCGACGAGGGGATACTGGACAGCTACTACATGTCCAAGACCTTCAGCTTCCTGCGCGCCAACGATCTGGTCTATGGCCCTGCGGTGCGCAGCTACATGATGGGAGAGGCGCCGCCGGCCTTCGATCTGCTGTACTGGAATGGCGACAGCACCAACCTGCCGGGCACGATGGCGATGCAGTATCTGCGCGGCCTGTGTCAGGGCAACGGGCTGGCGGGCGAGGGCTTCGAGGTTCTGGGCGAAACGGTGCATCTGTCGGAGGTGACGGTGCCCGTCTGCGCGATTGCCTGCGAGACGGACCATATCGCCGCATGGAAGGACAGTTTCCGCGGCGTGGTGCAGATGGGATCGAAGGACAAGACCTTCATCTTGTCGGAATCGGGCCATATCGCGGGGATCGTGAACCCGCCCTCCAAGAAGAAATACGGCCATTACACGAACCCCGATGTGAGCGGCGCGCCCGAGGCGTGGCTGGAAGCCGCCAGCTATCACGAAGGGTCGTGGTGGCCGCGGTGGGAAACCTGGCTGAAAAAGCGGTCGGGCACGCAGATAAAGGCGCGTGTTCCGGGTGAGTCGGGGTATGATGTTCTGGCGCCCGCCCCGGGGACCTATGTTCTGGCCAAGACAAATAGCTGATTTCCCTTAAGGAAACCGGGTCCAGCGAAAGCCTATGCTGCAGTGCAGAAAATACTTGCAATGCCGCACTGCAGCATCTATATCATGTTCATCCGCAGCAAAGCGCCCCGCCACAGGGGATGACAGGAGACTAGACCAATGGCAAAGACCAACGATTTCACCAAATACGTCAGCGAAATGATGTCCGCCTACCCGATGGACATGTCCGCGATGAACGACGCGTTCAAAACCTCCGCCGCACTGGGCGAGCGTATGTCCAAAGTGGCTCTGGAAGCCGCCGAGAAATCCACCGAGATTTCCTCGAAATGGACCAAAGACACCATCGCCAAGATGGGTGACGTCGCCGCCGTCAAGGACGAGCCGACCGACTACACCAAATCCCTGACCGATTTCGCTTCGGCACAGGCAGAGATGGCCGCCGAGAACATGGCCGCTTTCGCCGAAGTCGCGAAAAAAGTGCAGATGGAAACTGTCGAGCTGATGATGGCCGCGGGCAAGGAAGCTTCGGAAGAAGCCACCGCAGCCGTGAAGAAAGCCACCGCAGACGTGACCACGGCCGCCAAGAAAGCGACCGCGAAGTAAGCGATCAGACGCGGCAACGCGACACGCCGATGTCCTCCCCATCGGTGTGATCCGGAAGGGTGGGCCCCGAAACGGGCCTGCCCTTTTCTTATACAAGAAATCCGGTGATTGCTTTTCTTCTGCAACTGCGTAGGCTGATCTATGCTGCACTGCAGGGAAGGGACTTGTGTCATGGCAAAAACCGCAGAACCGCTTCTCATCAAGCGCTATGCCAGCAGACGGCTCTACAACACCGAAACCTCGGACTATGTGACGCTGGAGGATATCGCCGGCTTCATCCGCGAAGGCCGCGAGGTCAAGATCGTCGATCTGAAATCGGGCGACGACCTGACCCGCCAGTATCTCCTTCAGATCATTGCCGAACATGAAAGCCGCGGGGAGAATGTCCTGCCGCTTGCGGTGTTGACCGATCTGGTCCGCAGCTATCAGACCCAGGCGCGCAGCGTGGTGCCCGATTTTCTGGCCATGTCCTTCGAGATGCTGAAAGACGGGCAATCGAAGATGGTCGAGAACATGGCCGCGATAAATCCGATGGTGAACATGCCCGGATTCGAGACGATGCGCGCGCAGCAAGAGGCGTTCTTCAAGGCGATGACCGGCGGCCTGGGCAACCAGTGGAGCGGCCCGTTACCAGACGAGGAAGACGAGCCCGACACCGCGCCCGCGGAAGAGCTTGACGAGATCAAGAAGCAACTGGCCGAGCTGCAAAGCAAGCTGTCGAAAATGTAGGGCATCCTGTTCGGGCGGCGTGATCGGTGCGGCGCGGCATCTCCCGTCCGGCAGATGCAGGCGCCGCGCCCTCAGGCGAGTTCCGCGAAAACCTGCTTCAACGCGGCATCCAGTTTCCCGAACATCTCATCCATCTGCTCATCGGTGAGGATGAAGGGCGGGCAAAGCACGACGGATTGGCCGAGTGGCCGGCAGATCAGCCCATGATCGGTGCAGGTATTGGCGATGCGCTCGGAGACGGACAGCTCCGCCTCGAACGGTGTCTTGGTGGCGCGGTCCCGCACCGCCTCCAGCGCCCACATGTAGCCGATGCCGCGCAGCTCGCCGATATTGGGATGCCCGGCGATCTCGCTCAGCCCGGCCTGCATGCGCGGCGCGCCTTCGCGCACCCGGTCCATCAGGCCCTCGTTCAGGATCACGTCGATCGCTTTTAGCGCCACCGCGCAGCCGACCGGGTGGCCGGAGGCGGTGAAGCCATGGGGAAACTCCTCGATCTCGTCTATGGCGGCCTGCATCCGGTCGCTGAGATCGGGCCCGAGGATCACCGCACCCATGGGGAAGTATCCGGCGGTCAGGTTCTTGGAGCTGATGATCGCATCGGGCATGAAATCATAGGTGATCGCGCCCCAGACCTCCCCCGTCCGGCCGAAGCCGCAAATCACCTCGTCCGAGATCAGCGGGATGCCGTGGCGCCGCAGGACCGTCTGGATCGCCTGAAAATACCCTTCGGGCGGGGGAATGACGCCGCCTGCGCCCATAACAGGCTCGGCCACGAAGCCCGCGATCGTGTCGGCACCTTCGCGGTCGATCACCTCGTTCAGTTCGGCGGCCAGACGGGCGGTGAACTCCGCCTCGCTCTCGCCGTCGCGGCCCTCGCGCCAGTAATGCGGGCAGGTCAGGTGAATGAACCCGTCAAGCGGCAGGCCGAACACCGCGTTATAGGGTTTGCCGGTCATCGAGGCGGAAACTACCGTGACGCCGTGATAGCCGTTTTTCCGGGTCAGGATCTTGGTCGCCTGCCGCCGGCCTTCGGCGCGGTTGAGGAACCACAGCATCTTGACCAGCGTGTCATTCGCCTCGGATCCGGAATTGGTGTAGAACACCTTGCCGCGCGGGAAGGGCGAGACGTTGACCAGCGTTTCAGACAGCGCGACCGTCTGGTCTGACATGCGCCCGAAAAAGGCGTGATAGCCGGGGAAACGGTCGTACTGGGCCTTCGCGGCCTCGGCCAGGCCCTTGTGGTCGAACCCGGCGACCATATTCCAGAGGCCCGAATTGCTGTCGAGATACTTCTTGCCGTTGGTGTCGAAGATATAGGGCCCCTCGCCATGGGTCACGACGACCGTGCCGCGATCGCGGACCGAGGGCAGATCGGTGAAGCCGTAAAGCGCGTATTGCGCGGCCCGGGCTTCCCAGGAGTTGGGCGCGGAATCGTTCATCGGAGGGGCTCCCGAATTGGCGTTTGCGCCACGCTAGACCTGCCCGGCGCGGCCCGCAATCACCCTTGTGACCGCGCACCCCGCGGGGTGCGCGGGCGCGGCGGCGGGGCGGCCCTGCCGCGGCACCGGGCGCCGCGGCGGCCCCGTGCCCTCAGGTGCCGTAGGCGCGGCTTTCGCCCATGATATCCTCCGCCGCGGCGATCAGGGCACCGATGATGAAGTCAAGCTCGGGCCTTTGCAGCCGGGCGGGCAGCCGCACGTCGCAGGCGCGCATCAGCATCGCGCGGGTCTGCGGCAGTTCAGGCGTATCGCCGGGGATGAAGTGCCAGTTCCAGAAGGCGCGCGCATTGTCAGTGCTGAGCCCGAATACCTGCACCTTCACGCCGCGCGCGGCGGCGGCATCGGCAAAGGCGCGGGCATCCGCATCATGGTCGAAGCCTTGCAGGTTGAACTGGATCGAATCGGGCGCGCGCTCTTCCGGCGGCAGGGCGTCGGGCACGTTCAGCCATGGCGAGGAGTTCAGCGCGGCGGCGACATAATCGTGATTGGCCCGGCCATCGCGCACCCGGCGGGCCACCTCGGGCAATTGCGGGCGGATCACAGCGGCGCTGAGATTCTGCATCCGCATGTTGTACAGCGGCAGCCGGTTCTGCCAGCGGGCGAAGGCCTCGTGCAGGACGGCGTGTTTCTTCCAGTTATGCTCGTATGCGCCCGACATGATGACCGCACGGGCCACCAGATCGGCATCATCGGTGATCAGAATGCCGCCTTCGCCCGCGTTCACCAGCTTGTAGGACTGGAAACTGAAGCAGCCGACCCGCCCGATGGTGCCGACCTTGCGCCCGTTCCAGAGCGTGCCGAGCGAATGCGCGGCGTCCTCGATCACCGGGATGCCGGCTTCATCGCAGAGCGCCATGATCGCGTCCATATCCGAAGTGTGGCCACGCATGTGAGAGATGATGACCGCATCGGCCCCGGGCAGTTTCGCGGCGAAATCATCCATGTCGATGCGGTAGTTCCGGCCGACCTCGACCAGGACGGGCTGACAGTTGGCGTGGACGATGGCGGAGGGCACGGCGGCGAAGGTGAAGGCCGGGATCAGGACGCGGGCGTCCTTGGGCAGGTCCAGCGCGCAGAGCGACAGGAAAAGTGCGGCCGAGCAGGAGGAGACGGCAAGCGCGTATCTGGAGCCCATGAGTGCGGCGAATTCCTGCTCCAGCAGGGCCACGGGCGCGTCTTCGGGGGCGGTGTAGCGAAAGAGATCGCCGGATTGCAGGAGCCGGTCAATCTCGGCGCGGGCGGCCTCGGGGATCGGTTCGGCGTCGTAGACATTGGGGGCGAGGGCCATCATTTCACCTTTTCGAAAACTCCTATTTCAGTTTTCTTTACATGCAAAGCGCGGGGAAATCCAGCGGGGCGGCGTCCCCGGCGCGATTTTCCGCGATCAGATGCCCAATTTGTCGCGCAGCCCGTACCATGTCATGGCGGAGACGAGCAGGGGCCATCTGAGCGCCGCGCCACCGGGAAAACGGGGCGATGGCACGCGGGCCATGACATCGAAGCGGTCGGTCTGGCCCTGAATGGCCTCGGCGATCATCCGGCCCGCCAGCGTGGCCATCGCGACCCCATGGCCGGAATAGCCCGAGGCCGACCAGAGGCCCGGGCGGGTTTGGGCGAAATGCGGCATCCGGTTCATGGTGATGGCCAGCGTGCCGCCCCAGGCATGGGTGATCTCCACATTCGCGAGATGCGGAAAGGTCCGCGCCAGCGGCCTGCGGACCAGCGCGGCGATGTCGCGTGGGAACCGGTAGCCATAGCTTTCGCCGCCACCGAAAAGCAGCCGGTTGTCAGGCGTGGTGCGATAGTAATTGACCACGAAGTTGCTGTCGGCGGCGCAGATGCGGCGGTGCAGGGCCGCGCTGTCGGGCAGCGGCGCGGTGGCGACGATGAAATTGTTGATCGGCATGACGCGGGCCGCAGTCTGCGGATGCAGACCGCCCAGATAGCCGTTGCAGGCCAGAACCACCTGATCGGCACGCACGGCGCCGGCCTCGGTCGTCACATGCCCCGGCGCGACCTGCCGGACATGGCTTTTCTCGTGGATCGTGACGCCCGCGGCGCGGGCCATGCGGGCCAGCCCCGACACATAGGCCAGCGGGTTCAGATGGGCAGAGCCATGGTCGATCACGCCGCCGGCATAGACATCCGTGTTGACGTAGCGGCGCAGGCCCGGGGCATCCAGAGGCTCGGCGTGTGTGTAATCGTAATGCCGCGCCAGATGCGCGACATAGTCATGGCTTTCGGCGACGCCCTTTGCCTGCCAATCCGCATGCAGCGCGCCGGAGTGCAGGTCGCAGGAGATGTCGCCTTCCTCTATAAGATCTTGTACGATCCGGACGCTGTCGAGCCCGATCTGCCAGAGCTTCCGGGCGTCGTCCCGGCCCACCATCCGCTCCAGCGCGATCTGATCCAGACGCTGGCCGCCAAGAACCTGCCCGCCGTTGCGGCCCGATGCGCCGAAGCCCACGCGATGGGCGTCGAGCACGACTACGGAGCGGCCCGCGCGGGCCAGATGCAGCGCCGCCGACAGACCGGTGAAACCCGCGCCGACGATGCAGATATCGGCCCGCGTCTCGCCTCGGAGCGCGGGGAAGGGCGCAAGCGGCGGGGTGACCTCCGCATACCAGCTTGGCGGGAGGATGCCCTGCCGGTCATTGGCGAAAAGCAGGTCCATGGCGTTCAGACGTTGAGCAGAAGATGCTCCCGCTCCCACGGGCTGATGACTTGCAGGAACTCCTTGTATTCCAAGGCCTTGACGGCTGCATACACGCGGGTGAAATCGGGGTGCAGCACCTCGGCCATCGCCGTGTTCGCGGTGAAGAGTTCCAGCGCGGCGTCAAGCCCGCGCGGGATCGCATCGTCGGCGTCATAGGCATCGCCGGTGCATTCGGGGCCGGGATCCAGCCCCTCCGTCAGGCCGAGATAGCCGCAGGCGAGCGAGGCGGCGATGCCGAGATAGGGATTGCAATCCATCCCCGGAAGCCGGTTTTCGACCCGCCGTGCGCCCGGATCGGAAATCGGAATGCGGATGCCGGTCGTGCGGTTGTCATGGCCCCATTCAAGGTTGATGGGCGCGGCGAAATCGGGAACGTAGCGGCGGTAGCTGTTCACGTAAGGCGCCAGAAGCGCGATGACCGAGGGCAGGTGACGCTGCATGCCGCCGATGAAATGGCCGAAGGCGGGGGTTTCGGCCCCATCCGCGGCGGAGAAGATATTGGCCCCGGTTTCGGCATCCACCACCGAATGGTGAATATGCATCGCGCTGCCGGGTTCGCCCTCGATCGGCTTGGCCATGAAGGTGGCATAGCAGCCATGGCGGTGGGCCGCCTCGCGGATCAGGCGCTTGTAGAAAAAGATCTCGTCGGCCAGCCGCACCGGGTCGCCATGGCGCAGGTTCAACTCGATCTGCCCGGCGCCGCCCTCCTGCAGGATGCCGTCGATTTCCAGCCCCTGCGCCTCGGCGAAATCGTAGATATCGTCGATCACAGGGCCGTATTCATCCACCGCGGACATCGAATAGGCCTGCCGGGCGGCGGCGGGCCGGCCCGAGCGGCCCATGGGCGGTTTGATCGCCTGCCCGGGATCGGTATTGGGCGCGACCAGGAAAAACTCCATCTCCGGGGCCACGATCGGCTGCCAGCCCCTGGCGTTGTAAAGCGCCTCCACCCGTTTCAGGACGTTCCGGGGGGCGTAGGGCACGGGCCGGCCTTGCTGATCGTCGATATTGTGGATGACCTGAAGGGTCCAGTCGGCGGTCCAGGGGGCGGGCGTTGCGGTGTCGAAATCCGGCGTGAGGATCATATCGGGTTCGGTGAAGCCATCGGGGGCGGCATCCGCCCAATCCCCGGTGATCGTCTGGAAGAAGATCGAATTGGGCAGGTAGAAATGGCTTTGCTTGGCGAATTTGGCGCCCGGCATGGCCTTGCCGCGGGCAATCCCGGCCAGATCGGAGACGATGCATTCGACCTCGTCCAGCGTCCGGCCTTCCAGATAGGCCTGCGCGGTCTCGGGCAGCTTGTCGAGGAACTCATGCATCGACCCGGGCCTTCTTGAGCACGTCGGCCAGCATCAGAGCGATATCGCCGGCGTCGTTGGGTTGCGGCAGATCGGCGGCGGCCTGCGCGAGCTGGTCTGCCGGTACGATACCGGGGCCGCGATGGGCGATGAGACCGGCCATGATCGCGGCGTCGAATTCGGGATGTGGCTGAACCGTCAGGATCCGCGAACCATAGGCCAGCACCGCATTGGCGCAGAAATCCGACTGGCCCAGCACCTCCGCCCCTGCCGGCAGGTCGACGACCTGATCCTGATGCCACGCGTTCAGATGGTAGGTTTTCCCGCCGATCCGGTAGCCTTGCCGTCCAACGGACCAGCCGCCGGAGAATTTCTCCACCCGGCCGCCCAGGGCCTGCGCGATGATCTGATGGCCGAAACAGATGCCGACCATGGGCCGTTCCGCCTCCCGGATGGCGCGGATCAGCTCTTCCAGCGGCGGGATCCACGGATGATCCTCATAAGCGCCATGCTTGGAGCCGGTCACGAGCCAGGCGTCGGCGGCGGCGGGGCCGTCGGGAAACTCCATATCGACCACGTTGAAGACGCGGAAGTCAAAGCCGTGCCCGTCGAGAAGCCGCCGGAACATGCTGTCGAAATCGCCATGGGTTTGCCGGATCTCGTCAGAGGCGTGGCCGGTTTGCAGGATGCCGAGGATCATTGGGGGTGTCCGTTCGATATTGTGACGTGAAGCTATGCCTGCGCCGGGGCGGCGGCAAGAGGTGTCACACCGTATCGAGATAGAGTTGCGTCTGCTCTTCGGGGCTGAGTTCGGCCATGTAGTGGCGTTCCTGCCGTTTGGTGGCCAGCAGATTGGTGACCAGTTCGGGCCGGAAGATCCGTGGGATCTGGGGGCAGGCGGCAAAGCTGTCGATCGCGGCGCCCCATGAGGTGGGCAATTGCGCGAGGCTCTGGCCATAGGCGTTGCCGGCCACCGCGGCCGGGGGCATCACGGCATCCTCGATCCCGTTCAGGGCCGCGCCGAGGATCGCCGCGATAAAGAGATACGGGTTGATATCGCCACCGGCGACGCGGTGTTCGATCCGCCGTGCGGCGGGCGCGCCCGCCGGAATACGCAGCGCGGTGGTGCGGTTTTCATAGCCCCAGGCGATGCCGGTGGGCGCGTGCGCCCCGGCCACGAAGCGGTCGTAGCTGGAGGCATGTGGTGCGAAGATCAGCATGGAGCCCGGCATCGCGGCGAGGCATCCGGCAACCGCATGGTGCAATGCGGCCGACCCGTCCGCGCCGCCGTCATCGAAGATGTTGCGGCCATCGGCGTCGAGGACGGAGAAATGGCTGTGCAGCCCGTTGCCGGAGTAATCCGCATAGGGTTTGGCCATGAAACTGGCGGCGAACCCGTGCTTGCGCGCCAGCCCGCGCACCATCACCTTGAAAAGCCACGCATCGTCGGCGGCCTTCATCGCGTCGGGCTGGTGCATCAGGTTGATCTCGAACTGGCCCGGACCGGCCTCGGAAATGGCGGTGTCGGCGGGGATATCCATCGCCTCGCAGGCGTCGTAGAGATCGGTGAAGAAGATATCGAACGCATCGAGCTGCCGCATGGCCAGCGTTTCGGCCTGATGGCGGCGTTTGCCGGAAACGGGCGATTTCGGCACCCTGAGATCGGGGCCGCGGTCGTCGATGATGTAGAATTCCAGCTCGGTCGCGACCACCGGGGTCAGGCCCCGCGCGGTGTAGCGCGCCAGCACATGGGCCAGCGCCTGACGCGGATCCCCGTCATAGGGGCGGCCATCCTCGTGGAACATCCAGATCGGCAGCAGCGCCGAGGGCGCGGGGAGCCATGGCATGGGCAGGAACCCGCGCTCGGTCGGCCGCAAAACGCCATCGGGATCGCCGGCCTCGAAGACCAACGGGCTGTCGTCGATATCCTCGCCCCAGATGTCGAGATTCATCACCGAATAGGGAAAGCGCGTGCCCTCTTCGGCCACCTTGCCCGCAAAGCGCCGGGCGATGCGTTTGCCGCGGGCCTGACCGTTCAGATCGGCGGCGGCGACCCGGATCGATTTCACCTCGGGATGGTCGGCCAGATAGTCGCTCATCGGATCAGGTTCGGGCGATAGCGCAGCCTGCTGCGGGTTTCAGAGGGCAGGTGGCGGTTGAGCCGGGCATTGATCATGCCGAACAGCATGATGATGCACAATGTCAGGATCACGAAATAGCCCGCCACGATCGGGTAGGGGATGAAGGGGTTGAAGGTCCGGTCCGCGAAGTACTGCGCGTAATAGAGCGCGTCGCCCTTTTGCTGGAAGGCCGGAAAGCCCGAGAAATAGACCAGCGTGGTGGCGTGGAAGAGGAAAATCGCCTCGTTCGTGTAGGAGGGCCATGCCAGACGCATGGTGGTGGGGAACACCACGCGGCGGAAGCGCGTCCATCCGGTCAGGCCATAGGCATCGGCGGCCTCCAGATCGCCCTTGGGCACGGAGCGAAGCGCGCCATAGAAGATCTCCGCCGCATAGGCGGAGGTGTTGAGAAAGAGCACGATCAACGCCCCCAGCCATGCCCGCGCGAACCAGCGCGTTTCCGCGGTGATCTCCGCAAAGCCGAGATTGATGTCGATGCCGACCCGCGGCAGCAGCACGAAGGTTTCGTAGGCCAGAAAGAACTGGATGAAGAGTGGCGAGCCGCGGAAGATGAAGATGAACCATTCCGCCGGTTTGCGCGTGATCCAGGGGCGGCTGTTCTTGGCCACGGCGAGCGCGACCGCGAAGAAAAACCCCGACATCAGGGCCAGCGCGCCGAAATAGACATTCCAGATCATCCCCGAGCCGATCAGGGTGAACTGCTCGCAGAGCGTGATGTCGCCGCGCGGCAGCAGACGTTCCCCATAACCGAGCGAGCGGAGGCCGTAATCCTGTATGGTCTGAAGGCAGCTCATCGGCGGACCTTTCCGGCAACGCCCGGGCCAACGGTGCGCGCGCCCGCCGTCGCGCCGGGCCCGCCCGCCCGTGATGCCCGGCCCGGCCCCGTCATGCGAAAGCCTTGCGCTGGTCTTCGCCCGCCATCGTGGCCTGCCCGCGCGACAGCCGGCGGGTCAGACGGCCAAGCAGGATTTCCGAAATCCGCGTCATGCCGAGATAGAAGACGAGCAGGCCCAGAAAGTACCACAGCCGCCAGTCGGGATGCGGATACTGGTATTGCGAGGTTCGGGAGCCGCCAAGTTCGCGGGCCCAGTAGACGATATCCTCCACCCCCAGCAGGAACAGAAGCGGGGTCGCCTTGATCAGGATCATCCAGAGATTGGAGAGCCCGGGTAGCGCGTAGATCCACATCTGCGGGACGAGGATGCGCCAGAATGTCTGCCGGTGGGTCATGCCATAGGCTTCGCCGGTTTCAAGCTGCCCGCGCGGCACGGCGCGCATGGCCCCGAACAGCACATTGGCCGCGAAGGCGCCGAAGACGATGGCGAAGGTGAACACGGCGATGCCGAAATTATACGCCTCGTGAACCCATTGGGGGGCGTTGCTTTGCGGGATCTTGGCCGCATCGCAGACGATGAAATTCGCGCCCTGCCGGATCGGGTCGGTCCAGTCGGGGCAGGCGGCCTGATGGGCCAGCCATTCCAGCGCCTGATCGAGCGCGATCACGAAGAACAGGAAGAACGCGATATCGGGCACGCCGCGCACCATCGCGGTGTAGGTCTTGCCGATCCAGCGCAGCGGCGCGACATGGGAGCGCGACGCCATCGCCCCGGCGAAGCCGAAGGCAAGCGCCACGGGTGCGGTGATGGCCAGCAGGAGCAGGACCGTCAGGAAGCTCTGATAGAAGCGGAAATGCACCCCGTTGGTGAGGTAGCAGGCGAACCATCTGGCGGTTTCCAAAGTGCTGGGATCTTCGCAGAATTCGAACATTGCGCCTCAGCTTCCTTGGTGCGGGCCCTGCGGGCGGGCCGGGCGGATGGCGGTGCGGACGGTCTCGGGACAGGGGCGCCCGGGCGATGAGATCAGCCCCCGGGCACCCCAGTCCCGCCCTTGATCAGAAGGTCGCCGCTTCCTCGCCGAACCACTCGATGATCAGCGCGTTCAGCGTGCCGTCATCCTTCATCGACTGGATGGCGGCGTTGAACGCGTCGCGCAGTTCGGTGTCGGTTTCGCGCAGGCCCATGCCGACGCCGCCGCCCAGTTGCACCGGGTCGCCGACGACCATCAGATCGGCATCTTCATTGGCGATCGGCAGAAGGAAATCGCCATCGGCGAACACCGCGTCGGCCTCGCCGTTGCGCACGGCGGCCACGGTTTCGTCAGGGGTTGCGAATTCCAGAAGCGTCGCACCGGTTTCGGCGATGTAGCCGGCCTGGATCGTGTTGGTCTGCGCCGCGATCACGCCGCCTTCGAGATCGGCGTCGTCGCTGAGCGCGACGAAGAGCGACGAGGCGGGGGGGATGTAGTTCTGGGTGAAATCGATCACCTCGTCCCGTTCGTCGGTGATGCTCATGCCGGCGATGATGGTGTCGTAATTGCCCGAGGTCAGGTTGGGGATGATCGAATCCCAGTCGTTCAGGACCCATTCGCAGGTCAGCCCGGCACGAGCACAAAGCTCGTCGCCCAGAACCCGCTCGAACCCGTCCACTTCGCCATCGTCGTTGATGAAGTTGTAGGGGGGGTAGGCGCCTTCGGTGCCCATGCGGACGACCGAATGGGCATCGGCGAGCGCGGCCCCTGCGGACATGGCCAGAAGTGTGGCGGACAGAATGATGTTTCTCATTTTGGTACTCCCTGGTTGATATTGCCTCAGGCGGCGTGGCCGTGACTGAGGAATTGCTGAAGGCGCGTCGATCTGGGCGCGCCGAAAAGCTGCTCGGGCGGGCCTTCTTCTTCGATGCGGCCCTGATGCAGGAAAATGACGTGATCGCTGACATCGCGGGCCAGCCGCATGTCATGGGTGACCAGGATCATCGTCCTGCCTTCGTTTGCCAGATCCTTGATAACCTTGACAACTTCCTGCTCAAGCTCCGGGTCGAGGGCCGAGGTCGGCTCATCGAACAGAAGCGCTCGTGGCTGCATGCAGAGCGCCCGCGCAATCGCGGCGCGTTGCTGCTGCCCGCCCGAAAGCTGGGCCGGCCATGCCTCACATTTGGCGCCGATCCCGACCTTGTCCAGCAGGGCGCGGGCGCGGGTCTCGACCTCGGCCCTGTCCTCGCCCAGCACGGTGACGGGCGCCTCCATCACATTTTGCAGGATCGACATATGCGCCCAGAGGTTGAACTGCTGGAACACCATCGACAGATTGGTTCGGATCCGGGTGACCTGCGCCGGGTTCGCGGGGCGGCGATGGTGGCCGGTGCCGCGCCATTCCACGGCCTCCCCCTCGAAGCGGATCTCGCCCTCCTGGCTGTCCTCAAGCAGGTTCGCACAGCGCAGCAGCGTGGATTTCCCGGACCCCGAGGAGCCGATCAGCGACACGACATCGCCCGCCGAGGCGCGCAGATCGACACCGCGCAGCACCTCAAGGGCGCCGAAACTTTTGTGCAGACCAGTGATTTCGATCACCGGGGGTGTGGCAGAGGTCACGTTTGCGCAGGATCCCTGTTGTTTTGGAGAGTTGTCATGAGAATCAGGGTGATTGCAACGGATTCGTGGCCGTTGACCTTGGGGGATGCGGCCGATTCTGCGGAAAAACAGGGCAGACGCCTAGGGTTTGGGCGGCATGGGTTGCGCCAGATAGGTCGATTCGGAGATGTCGGAAAAGCCGTGGAGGCCAAGCGCCGCCCGGTCCGCGGGGTCAAGCGCCGCCAATGCGCTGTCCAGCGCGGCGCGGATCGGGGCGGGGCTTTGCGATCCGGCGGTGATGAGCGGCAGGCCGGGCGTCGGCGCGGTGCGCGCCACCTCGACCAGATCGGCGGTGAAGGGGACGTGGCGGGTCAGCAGCCGCCATGTCTGCGCGTCGATCGCGGCCAGATCGGCCCGGGCTTCGGCCACCGCGCGGGCGGAAGCCTCATGCGCGCCGGTCATCAGCGGCGCGTCAAGCCGGTGGCCGGTCGCCGCGGCCCAGTCGCTCAGCGCGGCCCAGCCCGACTGGCTGAGCGCGTCGTTCACCGCGGGCCTGGGCCCCGGCTTGGTGCTGCGGGCCACGATGACGCTGTTGTAATGGCCGGGCGGGCAGCCGGGCAGCGCGTAATCGGGGGTGGTCACCAGCGTGACATGGGGCGCGAGACGAGCGCGGTAGGGTAGCCCGCAGGTCTGCGCGAGGATCAGATCGGGGCTTTGCCAGATCTCCCACGGGTCGGTGTCGCGGGTCAGCGCGGCGGGCGCATCGAGACCGAGCCTGCGCAGCTCATCGCGGATCAGGGCCCAGAACCGGTCTGTCGCGTCCCGGATTTCCGCCCGGTCGTACATGGGCAGGGCGGCGATCATTCCCGCCGCGCATCCACCCTTTGGCGGGCCAGGTTGCTGTCCATGTCGTTGACGCCGAGCATCGGGGCCACCAGCCGCATCAGCGCGTCTTCGTCATCGTCGCGCACGCCGTCGGCCAGAACGATTTCCCACAAGGTCTCGACCACTTCCTTGCGGTTTTCATAGGGGACGGCGTCCTTGATCGCGCGGGTGAAGCGGACCGTGTCCGGGGCCTCGGCCTCCAGCGTTTCCGCCTCGGTTCTCAGCTTGCTGGCTTCGAAGGGCGACAGCCCGTAGCGGCGGGCCAGAAGCCTGTCGATGCGGTCGATCTCGGCCTGGGCATAGTCGCCATCGGTGCGCGCGATGCGCACCAGAAGGGCGGCCAGCGCAAGGCTGGCATCGGGTTGTGACATCGGTTCAGGGTCGGGGGCCGTCAATCGGCGCAGAAAATCACCAAACATGGGCCTTCATATGGGTCTTGGCCCGCATTCGTAAAGCGGGCTTTCGCCATCGGGCTTAATGCCGTCCTGCCGGAGCGGTCAGGGGGTAGGGCTCACCCGGGCGCGCGGATCTGACCGTGAGAGATCGGAACGGCCCCGCCCGCGATGCGGATCGCGACGATCCGCGTGTCGGCGATCTCCGTCGTCAGGCGAATGGCGCTGGGGCGGCCCATTTCGACCCCCTGAAGCAGGTCGGTGACGGTTGTGCCTTCCGTCAGCGCGCCATTGGCCAGAAGCTGGCCCGCGAGGATCGCGCTGGCCGATCCGGTGGCGGGGTCTTCGTGAATACCGGCGGTGGGGGAAAACATGCGCGCCCGGTAACCGGGGCCGGCGGCGGTGTAGAGATAGGCGCTGTCCACATCCGCGGCCTCCATCAGCGCGGACCAGTGCGGCTCCACGGGCCGGGCGCGGGCAAGCGCGCCAAGATCGGTGATGGGCGCATAGAGAAAAGCCGGCCCACCCTGCCAGATGCCGGGCGTGTGCGGGCCGATCGCGTCCCGGGGCAGATCCAGCGCGGCGGCGACCCGCGCGGGATCGGCGGTGCCGGGATGGGGGGCGGGGATTTTCGGTGCGGTCAGTTCGGCGGTGATGCTTTGCCCCCGGCGGGTGACGGTGACCGGAACGAGGCCTGCGACCTCCTCCAACGTGATCAGCGTCTCGAAATCGCCGGCGGGCTGTGCGGTGCTGGCCAGATGGATCGCGCAGCCGATGGTGGGATGCCCGGCGAAGGGGATTTCGGCGGTGGGAAAGAAGATGCGGACCTTGGCGGTGTGGGAGGGGTCGTCCGGGGTCTGCACGAAGAGGGTTTCGCTGAGATTGAACTCGCGCGCCAGAGCCTGCATCTGCGCGGTGCCGAGCGCATCGGCCTGCTCCACGATCGCGAGCGGATTTCCGGCAAAGGCGGTGTCGGTGAAAACATCATAGGTGGCGAAGGGGAGCATCATGCGCGTGATCCGGTTGAGGCTTCGGATGTGCAGGATTGATCCGGCGGGGAGAGATTGGCAAGGCCCTGTCGATGCCGCCCGCGCGCCGCAGGCGCGGGAAACGGGGCGCGCGACCGCGCCCCCCGTTTCCATGTGGCCAGTGAGGGCTTCAGAAATGGTAGGCGATGCCCATGGTCACGCTGTCGGCATTCACATTCGTGCCCGGCGGGATCGGCCCGCCGCTCAGATCCATATCCGAGCGGATGTATTCGATCCGGGCCGAGATGTTGCTTGTCAGCATCGCTTCGACCCCCAGCCCGAAAATCGCGCCATCCGCCTCCAGCGCGAACGGGGCGCCGGTGATCGACACATCCGTCTGCGCGTAGCCGAGAGAGCCGTAAAACAGGGCGTTGCCAATGGCATAGCCTGCGCGCGCCCGAATGGTGAGCAGCCCTTCAAGCGTCAGATCCATGGCAGGAGTGATCTCGATACTGGTATCGGAGTTGTAGTTCAGCTCGCCGCCGATGACGAAGTGATCCCCCACGGCGTGGTTGTATCCGCCGAAGACGCCGACACTCTGACCGCTGCCGAGCGGGATGAAGAGTCCGTCGATTTCGGGACTGATCGAGTTTGCCTGCAAGCCGCCATAAAACCCCTGCCACTGCAGGGCGTCCTGCGCCAGGGATGCGGTGGCCAGGGTCAGGGAACAGGCTGTCGCCAAGCCAAATGTTTTGAGAATTTTTTGCATTAACCAGGTCTCCATTTTGAGCTGGGCGAAACTGCGACAGCTCTGTCTTGGGACGGGCGCGGGGGTGCGAAGGTTCAAAGCGATGTCGCCTGCGCGTGTCCGGGCCGAAAGTTGTTGTATTTATGCAACATATCGGCGGTTGGACAGGGGGTGGCCGGTCATCCGGCCAGGGGCGGGGCCGGGGGCCGGGCACGGGCAGGAACGATGTTCGGCAAGATCCAATCGCGGGGGGGCGGCGGTGGGGTGCCGGACTGGACGGGGCGCGTTGTTTGGGGGAGGGATGCTTCGGCCTCTGCGGCGGCCAGAGCGCGACGCGCGCGCTAGACCAGCCGCGAATTGTCCTTGGCGGCGCGCACGAAATCCCGAAACAGCGGGTGGGGCGCGAAGGGTTTCGATTTCAGTTCGGGGTGGAACTGAACGCCGATGAACCACGGGTGATCCTTGACCTCGACGATCTCGGGCAGGCGGCCGTCCGGCGACATGCCGGAGAAGATGAGCCCCTGCTTTTCAAGGGCTTCGCGATAGCGGATGTCCACCTCGTAGCGGTGGCGGTGGCGTTCCTCGATCGCGGTGTTGCCATAGACTTCGGCCACCTTGGTGCCTTCGGTCAGAACGGCGTCATAGGCGCCAAGCCGCATGGTGCCGCCCTTGTCGTCGCCGGGCTTGCGCTTGACCTTGTGATTGCCCTGCACCCATTCCTTCAGATGATAAACCACGGGCGTGAAACGCTTCTTTCCGGCCTCATGGTCGAACTCCTCCGACCCGGCATCGTCCAGATCGGCCAGATTACGGGCCGCTTCGATCACCGCCATCTGCATGCCCAGACAGATGCCGAGATAGGGGATCTTGCGGGTGCGGGCGAATTCCGCGGCCTTGATCTTGCCTTCGGTCCCGCGTTCGCCGAAGCCGCCGGGCACCAGAATGGCGTGAAAGCCTTCAAGCCAGGGGGCGGGGTCTTCACGCTCGAAGATTTCCGCGTCGATCCATTCGGCCACCACGCGGACGCGGTTGGCCATGCCGCCATGGGTCAGCGCCTCGGCAATCGACTTGTAGGCGTCTTCAAGCTGGGTGTATTTGCCCACGATGGCGACGCGCACCTCGCCTTCGGGATTGTGGATCCGGTCGGCCACGTCTTCCCAGACGGCCAGATTGGGCTTCGGCGCGGGCGCGATGCCGAACGCGTCCAGCACCGCCTGATCCATGCCCTCGCGGTGATAGGCAAGCGGCGCCTCGTAGATGGATTTCAGATCCTGCGCGGCGATGACCGCATCGGGCCGCACGTTGCAGAACAACGCGAGTTTCTCGCGCTCCTTTTCCGGGATCGGCCCCTCGGACCGGCAGACCAGAATATCGGGGGCCAGACCGATGGAGCGCATTTCCTTGACGCTGTGCTGGGTGGGTTTGGTCTTCAGCTCGCCCGAGGCCTTGATATAGGGCAGCAGCGTGAGATGCATGAAAACGCATTGGCCGCGGGGTTTGTCCTGGCCGAATTGCCGGATCGCCTCGAAAAACGGCAGCCCTTCGATATCGCCGACGGTGCCGCCTATTTCGCAGAGCATGAAATCGACCTCATCCTCCCCGATGGAGATGAAATCCTTGATCTCGTTCGTGACGTGGGGAATCACCTGGATGGTCTTGCCCAGATAGTCGCCGCGGCGTTCCTTCTCCAGAACGTTGGAATAGATCCGCCCGGAACTGACGCTGTCGGTGTTGCGCGCGGCCACGCCGGTGAAGCGTTCGTAATGGCCCAGATCGAGATCGGTTTCGGCCCCGTCATCGGTCACGAACACCTCGCCATGTTCGAACGGGCTCATCGTGCCGGGGTCGACGTTCAGATAAGGGTCGAGTTTGCGCAGCCGCACCGTGTAGCCCCGCGCCTGAAGCAAGGCACCGAGCGCCGCCGAGGCAAGGCCCTTGCCAAGCGACGACACGACACCGCCGGTGATGAAGATAAAACGCGCCATCTGATCTTGAAACTCCCCGTGAGGATGGACCAAACCCTGCCGTCCGGCGCCCATCCGAATCCGTCTATCACGGAATTTAAGAATAACAGGATTCGCCCGGAAAGGACAAGAAAAACGCTACATGATGTAAACTGACGGGGCGGAAACCCCAGATTTATTCATCTGCGCGGGGTGGAAGGGCCGGTGCTTCGCCGGAACTCGGCGGCAGCAGGGTCGGGGCGGGCGGCAGCAGAGCATCGCCGGCATCGCCGTCGGCGGGCGCTTCAATTCCCAACTGGTCGAGCACCGAGTCGGAGGCCGAGTTCTGCGTCGCGATGATTGTCAGCGTGATCGAGGTGGCCAGAAACGCGATGGCGAAGGCCCAGGTCAGCTTGCCGAGTGCGGTTGCCGCCTGCCGCCCGGTCATCACACCGCCCCCGCCGCCGATCCCCAGACCGCCCCCTTCGGAGCGCTGCAAAAGCACAACACCGATCAGGCAGATGGCGAGGATCAGGTGAATGACGAGGATGATATTTTCCATGGGCGGATCTTCTGCCTGATTTTGGTCGGTGCCTACTTATGAGATGCGACAGGCCGCCGCAAGGGCGGATAGCGCAACCATAGGCTGAAAAGCCGCTGATTGCGCAATCATTTTCTGTGCGCGGCACCCATTGGGTGGCAGCTTGCGTGGCGCGAAACAAACAGGTTTCGCCCCCGGGCGCGCGCGGCTATACCGGCACCGGTTTCACGACAACGGGGTTTCGGAACATGGCCAATGTGGTGGTTGTCGGCGCGCAATGGGGCGACGAGGGCAAGGGCAAGATCGTCGACTGGCTCAGCGAACGCGCCGACGTGATCGCGCGGTTTCAGGGCGGTCACAATGCGGGCCACACACTTGTGATCGACGGCGAGGTCTACAAGCTGCACGCGCTGCCCTCGGGCGTGGTGCGCGGCGGCAAGCTGTCGGTCATCGGCAATGGTGTGGTGCTGGATCCGTGGCATCTGATGGAGGAAATCGAGGGGATCCGCGGCCAGGGTGTCGAGATCACGCCCGAAACCCTGATGGTGGCCGAGAACACGCCGCTGATCCTGCCGATCCACGGAGAGCTTGACCGGGCGCGGGAAAGCCAGAACAGCGTAGCCAAGATCGGCACCACCGGGCGCGGGATCGGCCCGGCCTATGAGGACAAGGTGGGGCGCCGGTCGGTGCGCGTCGCCGATCTGGCGGATGAGGCGACGCTGGAACTGCGCGTGGATCGCGCGCTGATCCATCACGACGCGCTGCGCCGGGGGCTGGGGCTGGACCCGGTGGACCGCGACGCGCTTCTGGCATCGCTCCGCGCGGTGGCTCCGCAGATCCTGCCTTATGCGAAACCGGTCTGGAAGGTGCTGAACGAGGCGCGCCGCGCGGGCAAGCGCATTCTCTTCGAGGGGGCGCAGGGCGCGCTTCTGGATATCGATTTCGGAACCTACCCGTTTGTGACCTCCTCCAACGTCATCGCCGGGCAGGCCGCCACCGGCGTGGGCGTCGGCCCGGGCTCGATCGATTTCGTGCTGGGCATCGTCAAGGCCTACACGACCCGTGTGGGCGAGGGCCCGTTTCCGACCGAACTGTTCGATGAGGATGGCCAGCGCCTTGGCGAACAGGGCCACGAATTCGGCACCACCACCGGTCGCAAGCGCCGCTGCGGCTGGTTCGACGCGGTGCTGGTGCGCCAGACCTGCGCGACCTCGGGCGTGAACGGTATCTCGTTGACGAAGCTGGATGTTCTGGACGGGTTCGAGGAGCTGAAAATCTGTGTCGGCTACGAGCTGGACGGGGAACGGCTGGATTATCTGCCGATCGCATCCGAGCAGCAGGCGCGCGTGACCCCGATCTATGAAACGATGAAAGGTTGGTCCGACAGCACCGCGGGCGCCCGCTCCTGGGCCGATCTTCCGGGCGAGGCGGTGAAGTATGTCAGGCGGATCGAGGAGTTGATCCAGTGCCCGGTCGCCCTACTGTCCACCTCGCCGGAGCGCGAGGACACGATCCTTGTGACCGATCCGTTTGCCGACTGAAGAAGGAGGGCGACCCATGGCCTTGAGCTACAAGACCAGACGGCGGCTGTCGCTGCTGATACTGCTGCTTGGCCTGCCGCTCTACATCGCGGCGGCGTGGTTCGTGGTGAGCCTGTTCGAACGGCCCTCGGTGCTGGTCGAACTTGCGATCTATGTGGTGCTGGGAATTCTCTGGGCGCTGCCCTTCAAGGCGGTGTTCCGGGGCGTCGGTCAGGCGGACCCGGACGCGGCCCCGCCCAAGGACCCGTAGGCATCGCGGCGCCATCACGTTTCAGAGCCCCATGATCCATGAAGAAACCCCATGCCTCCGGGGAAAGAGGCATGGGGTCTTTCCTGCGGCTCGCAGGCTGGTTCAGCGCTTGAAGTAGCGGGACCGGCGGGTCAGCCTGTATTCGCCACGGCCGACCTTCTTGATCAGACGGTCGCGCAGCAGGATGCCGAAGGCGCGCAGCCCCTCTTCCCGGTCGGCCGCGTCGTCGCCCGCTGCCGACATGTGCCGCACGAGATCGGGGCGGCCGAAAACGCTGCGCCCTTCTTCGTGGGTGATATAGGCGGCGGCCAGTTCCATCTTGTCCTGCACGGTGCTGGCATCGTGTTTGGCCAGATAGGCGGGGAAACCGGTCGCCGGTTGCGCAGGCGCGTCCGTCTCTTCGGTGGCCGTGGCATCGGTGGCGTCCGCCGCGGGCCGGGCAGACGCATCCGTCTGATCCTCGGTCCATGTGCCGGTGTCGGCCAGATCATCGGCCAGGTCGTCGTCGTAATCGCTCTCGGGCTCCGCCGGGCGGGGCGTGTCCTGCCGGGGTCTGTCGACCGGCGCGATCTCGTCGGTTGCGGCATCGGCGTGGTGGGTCTGATGCGCGGCCATGTCCCGCTCCGGCTCCGCCAGATACGCGGTCTCCGCGGCTGTCGCGTCCTCTTCGATGAATTCCGCACGCCTGCGGGAACTGGCCGCGCCGATGATCTGACCGGCGCGGGCGGCCAGATCGGCAAGGCTTGACGCGATCTTGCGCGGTGCGTGCCGGTCGCCGGTGTCGTCGCGGTGCTGCGGTGCGGTGTCTACGCGGTCGGTCTCGGAAAACTCCGGGGCCGGCTCCGCGCGCGTCTGGGTCTCGGCCCGGTTCTCCTCGTTGAGGCGGAGCGGGCTCTGCATCCGTGCCTCGTCTTCGTGATCGGCCAGCGCAAGGCTGCCGGAGGTCACGCGGCGCGGCCGTGCGGGGGCGGCAGGCGTGTCGCCGCCGGTGTCGCGCGCGGTGTCGATCCGCTGTTCGGAGACAAGCACGAGCGGCGCCGGCCGGTTTTCGGCCCGCGGGCGGCGGGTGCCATCGACGCGCACCCTGCGCGGGCGCATAACACGGGCCAGATCGTCGCGGTAATCCGCAGTATGATCGGAACCGGCGCTGTCACTGCCGCCGAGTTTTTCCTCGGCGCTCCGCGCGGCGACGGCGGCCTTGAGATGTTCGATATTGGCGCGGCGGCGGTTGGTTTCCTCGGTTTCCAGACGGCTGGCGGTGGCCTCGAACAGGCGGCTGACTTCGGCATCCGCCTCTTCGCGCTCGTCGGGATCGGCAAACTGGCGCCGCCGGGAGGCGCGCTGTTCTTCCTGCGCCTGACGTTCGCGTTCGATCGCGGCCAGTTCGGCCTGCAATTCCGCTTCTGCTTCGGCGCTGAGCGCGGCCTCCGCATGATCTTCGGCGGGCATGTCTTCGGTGGCGTCCGGGGCGGCGGCGGTGTCGTCCCGGCTGGCGCGCAGGACGGTGATCTCGGCCCGGATCGCATCTTCCGGCGCGGCGTCGGCCTGCGCCTCGGGGTCGGTGCTTTCGGCACCGGTCTCCGCCCCGTCCTCTTCAGATGCGGCGTCGGCGACTGCCTGCGACTCGTCCTCTGCGGTTTCCGCTTCGGGCAGGTCGTCGGCCATATCCGGTGACGCTTCGGCGAAGGCCTCGGCCTCGGGGACGTCATCGGCGGTACCGCTGTCCTGATCCTCGATGAACCAGTCGGTCGGCGCATCTCCGTCGTCTTCCTCGGCGACGACCTGACGGATCCGCGCCAGTTTGGCGGCGACGCTTTCGGCTCCATCGGCGGGCTGGTCGGCGAAGAACCCGTCATCTTCGGCCAGTTCGGGCTCATCCCCCTCGCCCTCGGCAAAGAAGGCGGCGACGTCGATATCCTCGGATGGCCCGGCGTCGGAGGTTTCGGCGAAGGAGCCTTCCTCATCGCTCTCACCGGCGAAGATATCCGCATCCTGCGCCTTATCATCCGCCCGATCTTCGGAAGCGGCGGCGGCAGCGATGCTGGCCAGCATCGCGTCTTCGGCTTCGGCCCCGTCATCCTCGGTCCCGTCATCCGCGGGCTCTTGATCAAGCTCGGCGGCTTCAGCCGCGGCCTCGCTCTCGGCGGGCTCCATGTCGGCGGCGTCGGTCCCGGACGTGTCCTCCTCCGCGGTCTCCTCAGGGGCAATGGCGGCGATGTCGTCGCATGCCTCGCCGGGTTCTTCGGCCTCGGCCTCCGGCTCCTGCGTGACTGCGACGGTCTCATCGCCCGTATCCGGCGTGTCCTCGGTCTCTGCGACGATTTCGACCGGACGCGTGTCTTCCGCGGCCGGCTGTTCCGTGTCCTTGTCATCGGCGTCGCCCCGGCCGGCATCTTCGGGGACGCCATCTTCGGGTTCGTCCGGCTGCGGCGTGGCGGTGGCGAGCGGCTCCGTGTCGGGGGCTTTCGGTTCGGCCTCGGGCGCGTCGGCAACCGCATCGGGTTTGGCGACTATGTTGTCTTCCGTGGCTGTCGCCGGGGCGGGCGAGATGGGGGCGCGATCTGCCAGGGCAACCTCATCGGCAGCCGGCGTTTCGACCGCGTCCTCGATCTGCGGGCGCATGATCAGCCCGGTTTCGGACATCCGCGCCTCGACCCGGCGGTTGATCGCCTCTTCGGTGATGCGTTGCAGCATCTCGGTATCGGGGGTGGGGGGCTCGGCGCCGAAATACCGGTCCTCCGCGGCAAGGTCGCGGAAATACTCGGCAATGCCTTTCATCGCACTGAACGGGTCTTCGAAGCCCTCCAGAGTGCAGGAAAATGTGCCGTAGGATACGGTCAAGATCTTGTTTGCGTCAGACATCGCTCAACTTCACTCTGCTCGTCCGGACGAGGCCGGAATTTACCATCTCGTCATTTGGTGTAACAAACTGATTCCTAGGAAACGGGACGGTATTTGGGCCATTCGGTGATCTTTAACCTCAAAAAAGGCGACAATTTGCCAAATCCTTCTGTGATTGTTCGCGCTGACACATTGGTGACATTATTGGGCGGGGGGCAGCATGAACCCGCCGATCTTGCCGATGCGCTGCGCCGCGCACCGGTTCTTGTGGTCGCCGATGGCGGGGCCGATCGGGCGCTGGCCAGCGGTCATCGACCCCGGGCCGTGATCGGCGACATGGATTCGCTTGGATCGGCGGCACGGGCCGCACTGGACCCGCGCAGTATTCACCATATTGATGAACAAATCAGCACCGATTTCGACAAGGCCCTGCGCAATATCGCGGCGCCGGGGGTGATTGCGGTGGGGTTTACCGGCCGGCGGATCGATCATGAGCTGTCTGTCTACAACACGCTGGTGACCCGGCCCGAGAAGACCTGCGTGGTACTGGGAAGCGATGACATCGCCTTTCACGCCCCGCCCGAGATCGCCCTGACGCTGCCGCCGGGCACGCGGGTGTCGTTGTTTCCTCTGGCGCCGGTCCGGGGCCGGTCCACCGGTTTGCGCTGGCCGATCGACCCGGTCGACTTCCGGCCCTGGGGGCAGATCGGAACCTCGAACGAGGCGGTGGCGCCGCGGGTCGAAATGGCCTTTGACGGGCCCGGCATGCTGATCATCCTGCCGCGCGAGATGCTCGATGCCGCGCTGGAGGCGCTGATCTGAGGTCATTTCCTCTCGCATGCCCGCACCGGCTTCTGTAAAGAGGCCCCGAAACAACGGACGGATACCAACATGACGGCGGAGCTTTCGCCCATCGACCGAGCGAAATTCGTGGCTGCCAAGCGGGCGGTCGATTATGTTGAGGACGGGATGCGCGTAGGCCTTGGCACCGGCTCCACCGCCGCGTGGATGGTGCGCTGTCTGGGAGAGATCGTCCGGGAGGAGGGCATCCGGGTCACGGGCGTGGCCACCTCGTCGCGGACGGCCGATCTGGCCCGGCAGGTCGGTGTGCCGATCAGAACGCTGGACGAGGTCAAATGGCTGGATCTGACGATCGACGGGGCGGATGAATACGACAGCAACCTGAACCTGATCAAGGGCGGCGGCGGGGCGCTGTTGCAGGAAAAGATCGTCGCCACCGCGTCGGACCAGATGATCGTGATCGCCGATCCGTCCAAGCAGGTGGACACGCTGGGCGCGTTTCCCCTGCCGGTGGAGGTGATCCCGTTCGGCTGGCAGACGACCAAGGCGCTGATCGAGGAAATGCTTTCGAACATTGATGTTCAGGGCCGGAATGCGTCGCTTCGGCTGAACATGGACGAGCCGTTTCGCACCGACGAGGGCAACTATATTCTGGACCTGCACCTGCGCCGTATCGGCAACCCGCAGCAGTTGAGCCTGGTTCTGAACCAGATCCCCGGCGTGGTGGAAAACGGGCTGTTCCTGGATATCTGCGACATCGTCGTGATCGGCAATTCCGATGGTACGGTCGAGGTGCGCGACATCAACAACGGCACCGTGGAACATGAACGGATCGAGATCGTCGACACCGACAACCTGTTCGTCGATGTCGCCGACTAAGGGCGCGGGAAGGACCGGCTGATGGCATTTGATTACGACCTTTTCGTCATCGGCGGCGGGTCCGGCGGGGTGCGTGCGGCGCGGGTTGCTGCTGCGGGCGGGGCCCGGGTGGCGATTGCGGAAAGCAGCCGGATGGGCGGCACCTGCGTGATCCGCGGCTGCGTGCCGAAAAAGCTCATGGTCTTCGCTTCGGGTTATCGCGAGATGTTCGACGACGCGCGCAGCTATGGCTGGGATCTGGAGGACGGCGCCTTCGACTGGCCGCGATTCTCCCAACATCTGAATTCGGAGCTAGACCGGCTGGAAGGGGTGTATCGCAACCTCCTGAAGGGCTCGGATGTGGAGATCTACGATACCCGGGCGCGTCTGGCCGATGCCCATACGGTGGAACTGGCCGACGGGGCGAAGAAGACGGCGAAGCATATCCTGGTGGCGACCGGCGGGCGTCCGGTACGCCCGGACATGGCGAATGCGCATCTGGGGATCGTATCGGACGACATCTTCCATCTGCCCGAACTGCCCAAGCGTCTGCTGATCATCGGCGGCGGCTACATCGCCTGCGAGTTCGCGGGCATCATGAACGGGCTGGGCGTGGAGGTGACGCAATTCTATCGCGGCGCGCAGATCCTGCGCGGCTTTGATGACGAGGCGCGCGGGCTGGTGGCCGAGATGATGCGCGAAAAAGGGGTGAACCTGCATCTGGGCACCAACATCGTGGAAATGGCCCGCGCCAGCGACGATCACACGGCCAGCTGGACCGGCACGCAGAGCGATGCGGCGATGGGCGCGCCCGCGGGCGAACGGGTGGGCGAGGATGCGGATGGTGGTGGCTCGGGGCCGGTCTGGGTCAAGGCGACCAACGGCACCGAAGCGGTCTATGACGCGGTCTTGTTCGCGACCGGGCGGGACCCCAACACCGAAGACATGGGGCTGAAGGAGATCGGCGTGGAAATCGGCCGACGCGGGGAGATCGTGGTGGATGACTACAGCCAGACGGCCGTCCCCTCGATCTATGCGATCGGCGATGTGACCAACCGGGTGCAGCTGACCCCGGTCGCGATCCGCGAGGGCATGGCCTTCGTCGAGACGGTGTTCAACGGCAACCCGACGCCGGTCGATCACCACCTGATCCCCTCGGCGGTGTTCACGCAGCCCGAACTGGGCACGGTCGGTCTGACCGAGGAAGAGGCCCGCGAACGGGAGCCGGTGGAAATCTACTGCACCTCGTTCCGGCCCATGCAATCGGCCTTTGCGGGGCGGCCCGACCGGGTGCTGATGAAACTGGTCGTTTCGAAGGAAAACCGCACCGTTCTGGGCTGTCATATCGTCGCGCCCGGGGCCGGAGAGATGATCCAACTTGCTGGGATTGCGGTCAAAATGGGCGCAACCAAGGAAGACTTTGACAGGACCGTCGCGGTGCACCCGACGATGTCCGAAGAACTGGTGACGATGAAGACACCCATGCGGGTGGCTTGATTTCACGCAGAAAACGCACAGGTTGCCCGTGCAACTGGGGCCATTAGGCCCCATATAGACACACAACAGACGTGATGATGAGGGGAATAGACATCAATGGCTGGCAATAACGGCGGTCCATGGGGCGGCGGAGGCGGCTCCGGAAGCGGCGGTGGCAACCGCGGCGGTGATGATAACCGAGGCGGCGGGCGCAGGCCCGGCGGCGGCGATGGCAGCCAGCAGATCCCCGAGATTGATGAAATCGTCCGCAAGGGTCAGGAGCAGTTGCGCGTGCTCATGGGCGGGCGCGGCGGCGGCAACCGCGGCTCCGGCGACGGTGGCGGTCAGTTCCCGGAGATCGGGCGCCGCGGATGGCTCCTGGGCGGTGCGGCCCTGTTTCTTCTCTGGCTCTTCTCGTCGGTCTACACGGTGCGGCCCGAAGAGCAGTCGGTGGAATTGTTTCTGGGCACGTTTTCCCAGGTGGGCGAGCCGGGCCTGAACTTCGCGCCCTGGCCGGTGGTCACCGCCGAAGTCATCGCGGTGACCTCGGAACGGACGGAAAGCATCGGGACCAACCGGTCCGGCGCCTCAGATACCGGGCTGATGCTGACCACGGACGAGAACATCGTGGACATCGATTTCGAAGTGGTCTGGAACATCAACGATCCGAGCAAGTTCCTGTTCAATCTGCGTGACCCGGAAGCGACCGTGCGCGCGGTGTCGGAATCGGCCATGCGGGAGATCATCGCGGCCTCCCAGCTGGCGCCGATCCTGAACCGGGACCGGGAAGCCATCGCCGATACGGTGCGTGAACTGATCCAGTCCACGCTCGACAGCTATGAAAGCGGTATCAATATCGTTCGTCTGAACCTCGACCGCGCCGACCCGCCATCGGAAGTGATCGATGCGTTCCGCGACGTGCAGGCCGCCGAACAGGAGCGCGACCAGCTTGAGCGCCGTGCGGATGCCTATGCCAACCAGGTTCTGGCCGGCGCCCGGGGTGAGTCGGCCCAGCTTCTCGAACAGGCCGAAGGGTATCGCGCCCGGGTGGTGAACGAGGCCGAAGGTGAAGCGAGCCGCTTCCTCGCGGTGCTGGGCGAATATGAGCAAGCCCCGGAAGTGACGCGGCGACGCCTTTATCTCGAAACCATGGAGCGGGTCTTCAGCGATGTCGATCTGGTCATCCTCGACAGCAATGGCGAGGGCGGCACGAACGGTGTTGTGCCTTATCTGCCGCTGAACGAACTGCGCCGCAACAGCGGCGCCGGAGCAACCACCACCACCACAGGGAGCAGCAACTGATGAAACGTATGGTTTATGTCGTCCCCGTGGTGATCGTCGCGGTGATCGGGCTGCTCAGTTCGATCTTCATCGTGGACGAGCGGCAGCGCGCGCTGGTTCTGCAGTTCGGCCAGATCCGCCAGGCCATCGAAGACCCGGGATTGTACTTCAAGATCCCGATCGCTCAGCAAGTGGTCTATTACGACGACCGGATCCTGTCGCTCGACACAGCCGCGATCGAGGTGACCCCGTCCGATGACCGGCGTCTGGTCGTGGACGCCTTCGCACGGTACCGGATCAACGATGTGGAGCAGTTCCGCCGTGCCGTGGGCGTCGGCGGGATGAGCGTGGCCGAGGCGCGGCTGGAGGGTATTCTGAACCCGCAGATCCGGGGGGTGCTCGGTTCCGAGGGGGTGACATCCAACACGATCCTTTCGGCCGATCGGGCCCAACTCATGGCGCGGATCACCGCGCAGGCCCGGGCAAGTGCGCTGCCGCTTGGACTGGAAGTGCTCGATGTGCGTCTGAAGCAGACCAATCTGCCGACCCAGAACCTCGATGCGACCTTCTCGCGGATGCGGGCGGAACGCGAACGGGAGGCGACGGACGAACGCGCCCGGGGTGAAGAGGCCGCGCTCAGGGTGCGCGCGCAGGCGGACCGGACGGTGGTCGAGCTTGTGTCGGAGGCCAATCGCGAGGCGGAGATCATCCGGGGTGAGGCAGATGCCGAACGCAACCGGATCTTCGCCGAAGCCTTCGGTCAGGACCCGGAATTCTTCGAGTTCTACCGGTCGATGACGGCCTATGAGCGCGCCCTGCGGCAGCAGAACTCCACCATGGTGATCAGCCCGGATGGCGAGTTCTTCGAGTATCTGGGCGAATCCCGGGGCACGCTTCTGGCGCCCGCGCAGGAATAGGCCCGTCCGATGCTTGCGACGATCCTTCTGGGGATCGGCATGGTTCTGGTAATCGAGGGGCTGGTGTTCGCACTGGCCCCATCGCGTCTGGAAGACCTGATGCGCGTGCTGACCCAGATCCCGGTGGAGACCCGCCGGCTCATCGGCTTTTTCGCAATCGTGATCGGGGCCGTCCTGGTGTCCTGGGCGACAAGTCTTCTGGGCTGAAAAACGGTGCGGACCGGGGCCGGGGCAAGAGACTCATTGCCGGGTGGATGCCCGGATGCGAGACTGCTTCACGTCTATGTGACACCGAACTGGCGGATATCTGATCCCTGAGCCACACGGCTGCGGTTGATTATAGCCGTCTTCGGTCAAATATTATGGGTCGAAGGGCGGGAGACATCCGCCTACGGCGTGACAGGAGGACGATCCGTGAACATCCAAAAGACCCATCAGCGACAAGGGGCGCGTGCCTACGCCCTGAGCGCCAGTCAGGAGCGCAGCATGGTCTATCGCGTATCGATGATGGCGATGATCCTGGCGATGGCGATCCTAGCCGTTCTGGCCAGCTTTTCCCCGGCAAGCGCCCAGACGGCCCGACCCGCGACATTTGCCGATCTGGTCGATCAGGTGGGCGATGCCGTGGTCAACATCACGACCTCATCGGTGGTGGCCGCCCGCACGGGCCCGCAGCCGATGGTGCCCGAAGGCTCCCCGCTGGAGGATTTCTTCAACGACTTCATGAACCGCAACAATCGCGGGCAGGAAGCGCCGCGCCGCAGTCAGGCGCTCGGCTCCGGGTTCGTGATCTCCGAAGACGGCTATATCGTGACCAATAATCACGTGATCACAGGGGCCGATGAAATCCTGATCGAGTTTCGCGGCGGGTTCGTGCTTGATGCCGAGGTGATCGGGACCGACCCCAGCACGGATATCGCGCTTTTGAAGGTGGAGCCCGATGAACCGCTGCCCTTCGTTCCCTTCGGCGACAGCGATGTGATGCGCGTGGGCGATTGGGTCATGGCCATGGGCAACCCCCTTGGTCAGGGCTTTTCGGTCTCCGCCGGTATCGTGTCGGCCCGCGGGCGTGAATTGTCGGGCCAGTATGACGATTTCATCCAGACCGATGCCGCGATCAACAGGGGCAACTCGGGCGGGCCGCTTTTCAACACGGATGGCGAGGTCATCGGCGTGAACACGGCGATCCTGTCGCCCAATGGCGGCTCGATCGGCATTGGCTTTGCCATGTCATCCACCGTGGTGACCGATGTCGTGGCGCAATTGCGTGAGTTTGGCGAAACCCGCCGCGGCTGGCTGGGTGTGCGCATTCAGAACGTGACCGACGATATCGCCGAAGGTTTGGGCCTTGAGGAGGCACGCGGCGCGCTTGTGACCGACGTGCCGGAAGGCCCGGCGATGGAGGCCGGTGTGGAGGTTGGCGATGTCATTCTGTCCTTCGATGGAACGGATGTGAACGATACCGGCGAACTGGTCCGCAACGTGGGCAACGCACCGGTGGGCGAGACCGTGCGCATGGTGGTGTTCCGCGACGGCGCCACGCAGACCCTGCGGGTGACGCTCGGGCGACGGGAAACCGCCGAAGGGGCCGCAGGACCGGGTGCCACGCCGCAGACGCCCTCCAGCGCCGATGTGATGGGCATGACGCTGACGCCGCTGACCGATGCGCGCCGCGAGGAACTGGGCGCCCAGGGCGTTCAGGGCGGGCTGGTGATCGAAGCGGTGGATGTCGAAAGCGACGCCGCCGCCAAGGGCCTCATGGCCGGCGACATCATTACCGAGGTGGGCCAGCGCCCGGTCAGCGACGTTGCGGAGTTTGAGACCCGCGTGACCGAGGCCCGGGACGCCGGACAGAAGAGCATTCTGTTGCTGATCCGCCGCGCCGGGAACCCGCGTTTCGTCGCGCTGAGCCTTGAGGACGAGTAACCTCCAGCACCACGTAAACATCGGAAAAGCCCCTCGTGCCTGCGCGCACGGGGGGCTTTTTTCTGGCGTGGCCACGGGGGCCGACTGGGCCGGACCGGTGGGCGGGCGAAACAGCGCTGGCTTCGCTCAGCGTGTCGACCGGCCCCAGATCGGGAAAAGAAATAGATCTTGCCGTCGGTGCTTTCGTGGAAGACGCCGGGCTCCGGTTCATTGGTGAAGGTGGGGCCATTCCATGTGCCCGACCGGCCGCGCGGGCCGTCGCCGTGCGGGTCCTCGGGACGACCCGCCCCGGTCCGGCGGCTTTACGGTGTCACGACAACCTTGCCCGTCGAATTCCGCCCTTTCAGCAGCGCCAGTGCATCGGCGGCCTGATCCAGCGGATAGGTGGCCCCGATATGCGGCCTGAGCCCGCCGTCGCGATACCAGCCGAACAGGGTCGCAAGACTGTCCGTCAGGGTTTCGGGCGCGAATTGCATGTAGCCGCCCCAGTAATGGCCGATCACGGAGATGTTCTTGACCAGCAGGTGGTTGGCCGGAATGTCGGGGATCTCTCCGCTGGCGAAACCGATGACCAGAATGCGCCCTTCGGGGTTGGTGCACCGCATCGCCGCGGTGAATTGCGCGCCGCCCACCGCGTCATAGACCACATCGGCCCCGCCCAACGCCTTGACCTCGGCGCGGATGTCGCCGGTTTCACTGTCGATCGCGTGGGCCGCCCCGGCGGCGCGGGCCGCGGCCAGCTTATCGGCCCCGCGCGCGCAGGCGATCACCTCGGCGCCCATGCGGGCCCCGATTTCGACCGCTGTCAGCCCGACACCGCCCGCGGCACCCAGCACCAGCAACCGTTCCCCCGCCCGCAGATGCGCCCGATGCGCCAGCGCCAGATGGGAGGTGCCATAGGCGATCAGAAACCCCGCCGCATCCTCGAACGGCATCTCCTCGGGGATGGCGATGGCGCGGGACGCGGGGAAAACCCCAAACTCGGCAAGCCCGCCCTGACCGGCAAACACCGCAACCCGGGTGCCGATGGCGGGGCCGGTCACCCCGTCGCCATGGCCGCGCACGGTTCCGGCGATTTCCATGCCCAATGTGAAGGGCAGGGCGGGCGTGTCCTGATACTGCCCCCGGATCATCAGCAAATCCGCGAAATTCAGCCCACAGGCCGCGATTTCCACCAAGACCTCCCCCGGTCCGGGTTGCGGCGGATCCATCCGGGTCAGGGCGGGCGGGGTGTCATGGGCGGTGACGCGAAAAGCGCGCATCTTGTGGCTCCTTCTGGCCGGGATCGGCGCCAAAGCTACTGCGCCTGAAGCGCCTGTACCAGTGCCAAACCCGACCGCGCCGCGAGCAGACAGCGCAGTTGATCCAGATCATTGCCGGACACGCATAAGTAGAGTACCCTTTTCATGTGCCGCCCAAATCGTGACGAAATCGGCGGTTATCTGAAAGGCCGCGCCCGTCGCGCCATCAGCTTGCGCCCGCGCCGTCCGGAAACGTGGCACGCGCCGTCCGGGACACGCCCGGCGGTGAGCCGGAACCAGGTTTGACAAAGAGAGGATGATTTCGTGAAACACCCCGTTGATGTCCATGTCGGCAAACGCGTTCGGCACCGCCGTTGGATGCTGGGCATGACACAGCAGCAGCTGGCCGAAAAAGTGGGCATCAAATTCCAGCAGATCCAGAAATACGAGACCGGCATGAACCGCGTCAGCGCCTCCCGGCTTTGGGATATCGCCGAGGCGTTGAGTGTGCCGATCAACTATTTCTTCGAAGGCCTTGGCGGCGAGGAGGGCCTGATGGCCCAAGGCGTCGTGCCGGGCGACATTCTGGCGGACAAGGAAGCGTTGGAGCTTGTGCGCTCCTACTACGCGATCCCGGAGAACCAGCGCCGGCGTCTGTTCGAGCTCGCGCGCGTCCTGTCGGATACCGCTGCCTGAAATCGGGTTGAGACCGGGTTGACCACGGGGGCCACCCCGTGCGACCTCGGCGCGCGTGCGCAATGACCTGCCAGTGCCCGAGGTGCCCAAGCCCGATGCCGACCACAGACCGATCCGAGTTGCCGATTGATGAGTTGCGGGCGGTAGCCCACAAGCTTGCCGATGCGGCGCGGGCGGCCACCCTGCCCTATTTCCGCGCGCCCGATCTGCTGACCGAGAACAAGCAGGCGGACGGTTTTGATCCGGTCACCCGCGCCGACCGCGACGCCGAGGCCGCGATGCGCCGGGTTCTGGCCGATCTGCGCCCCGAGGACGGTATCATGGGCGAGGAGGAGGCCGACATCCCGTCGCGTTCGGGCCTGACATGGGTGCTGGACCCGATCGACGGCACCCGGGGCTTCATCGCGGGCACGCCCACCTGGGGCGTGCTGATCGGGCTGCAGGCGGACGCGGGACCGGTTTTCGGGATCATCGACCAGCCCTATATCGGCGAGCGGTTCGAAGGCGGGTTCGACCGGGCGCGGGTCATCGGGCCGCAGGGCATCGCGCCGCTGCGAACCCGGGGCACGGCCCTGCTGGCCGACGCCATCCTCTTCACCACATTCCCGGAGGTCGGAACCGCAGCGGAGCGTGTCGGTTTCGAGACCGTTCGCGACCGTGTGCGGCTGACCCGGTATGGCATGGATTGCTACGCCTATGCGCTTCTGGCCGCCGGTCAGGTCGATCTGGTGATAGAGGCGGGGCTGCATTGCTACGACATCGCGGCCCCGATCGCGGTGATCGAGGCGGCGGGTGGCGTGGTCACCAACTGGCAGGGCGGCCCGGCCCATGCAGGCGGCCGAATACTGGCCGCGGGCAACGCCACGCTACATGCCGCCGCGCTGGAGTTGCTGAAAACGGCTTCGTAGGGCGCGGAACTGGCATCGTTCGAGGTGCGGTCTTGCGGTGGCGCGGTGGGGCGGAGGCGGCATCCCCCGCGAACCCTTGCCCAAGGCATTTTCCACAGGGTTACACACACGTGCGCCCGTTCTGACCTTGGATTCGTGCCAGCTTGAACCCGCCCGTCAGGCCCACATCGCGGCCCGTGCTTGCCAAGGTCCGAGCGATCCACATGCCATCCACAGAGTGATCCATCCCCTTGTGCAAAAAAGGCGGAGCTTCGCCCCCGTGCCGCGCCGGGATATCGTTTTCTTGCCTAAACCCCGCCGATCCCGCATCCTTGGCCGTAACGCTGCCCCAAGAAGCATCCAAGAACCGACGAGGCCCCCGATGATCCGCAGTTCCGCCCTGTTTCTCCTTCTGTCCCTTGCCCTTGCCGCCTGCGCGCCCGCGCCCGGAACCGAGCGGGTGCCGCTTGCCTCCACCGGGATGATCGCGCAGGCCAACACGCTGATCTCGGTCCAGCGCGCAAGCGCGGGTATCCTGCGCCCCCTGGTCCACAGCGCGGCCTTGCAGGGCGCGGCGCAGGCTCATGCCGATGATCTGCAAATCACCGGCGGTCTGGGCCATGTCGGCAGCGACGGCTCGACCCTGTCCGACCGGATCCGCCGCAGCGGCTATACCGCCTGTTTTGCCGCCGAGAACGTCGCCCGAGGCCAGCCCGATACCCGCAGCGCGATCGCCAGTTGGTCGGGCTCGGCCGGGCATCAGGCGAATATGGTCAACCCCAACGCCACGCAGTTCGGTTTCGCGAATGCAGGCGATGTCTGGGTGCTGGTGCTGGCGCGTCCCTGTTAGCGGCGGCCGAAAAGGCTGCGCCACTGGCTGAGCAGGATACCGGCGAGGATTAGGCCGAGCGCCCAGAAAAGCGTGGGGGGCAGGGCCTCGCCCATCAGTGTGATCCCGAAAATGACCGCCCAGACCGGCACCATATAGCTGACGAGGCTCATGAATATGGAGCCCGCGGTGGTGATCACCCGAACCCGGATGATCGCGGCCAGCCCGGTCGGCAGCAGGGCGACATAGATCAGTGCGCTCGTCGGCCAGAGCGGAAACTCGCGCGGAATGCCCTCCACCAGCAAGGCGATGGGCACGATCACGGCTGCGGCCACCACCAAGGTGGCGGTCGCGAAGGCCACCGGCGGCATCGGCGGCGCGCGCCGCGTCATGACCGAACCCACCGCATAACAGGCCGCGGCACCGATGCAGGCCAGCCGGCCCAGCCATTCCGCATCGCGGCCGGTCCGGTCGAAGGCCCCGTCGCCGACAAGCAGAACCAGCCCGACAAAGCCCAGTGCCACGCCCGCGATCCGGCGCGGGCCGATCCCTTCCTCGGGTGAAAAGACCGCGACCAGCGGCAGAACCAGCAACGGCACCGCCCCCATCGCCACGCCCGCAAAGGCCGAGGGGACATGGCTCAGCCCCCAGCTCAGCAGCGAAAAGGGCATCGCAACCGAAACGACGCCGATCACCGCGCTGTAGGCCCAGGCCCGCGCACCCTTGACCTGCGCGAGGCTCTGACCGATCAGCGGCCCGGCAAGGATCAATGCCACCGCGCCCATCGCCGTGCGCCCCGCGGTCACCGTCCAGACTCCGAACCCCTCCAGCGCGGCGGAAACGCCCATGAACGCGGTGCCCCAGATGACGCCCAGCCCGAGGACAAGCGCCCAGTTGAGCGCGCCGGGCCTCTCAGGCGTGGCGGCCTGCATCAAGGAACCCTGACGGGGGTCTCTGCGTTCTTCACACAAGACCCCCCGCATTCAGCCCGGAGATTGACCATGGATACCTCAGCCCTTGTGATTACGCTCATCGTTATCACCTTTGGTGCCGTTATCGTCCTTGCGCTTCGCTCGAAAGCGAAAACCGAAGAGCGGATGAAGGATGACGACGCCCCGAAATCGACATTGGCCAAGGATGGCCCGGGGCCGAACCCGAATACAAAACCCTGAGCCACCGGTCCAGGCGCGGGAGATACGCCTCCTAAGCGCTCGCAAGGCGGCGTTTGGCGACGCGCTGACCGCCCCGATCTGCCATCGGGACGGCCGTTTTTCTGGTCCGCGGGGGCAGGCATGCCGCCCGCAGCGCAGTCAGTTCTTGGATCTGTCCACCATCTTGCCGGCGGAAATCCATGGCATCATGCCGCGCAGGGTTTCGCCCACCTTTTCGATCTGGTGCTCGTCATTCAACCGGCGCGTCGCCTTGAAGGATGGCTGGCCGACGGCGTTTTCCTGCATGAAATCGCGCACGAATTTCCCGGTCTGAATATCGGTCAGGACCGCCTTCATCCGCGCCTTGGTCTCGTCATAGGGCAGAATGCGCGGGCCGGAGACGTATTCGCCATACTCGGCCGTATTGGAGATGGAGTAGTTCATGTTGGCGATGCCGCCCTCATAGATCAGGTCGACGATCAGCTTCACCTCGTGCAGGCACTCGAAATAGGCCATCTCGGGCTCATAGCCGGCCTCCACAAGCGTCTCGAAGCCCATTCGGATCAGCTCCACCAGACCGCCGCACAGAACGGCCTGCTCCCCGAACAGGTCGGTTTCGCATTCCTCCCGGAAATTGGTTTCGATGATGCCCGACCGGCCGCCACCGATGGCCGAGCAATAGCTGAGCCCCAGTTCCAGCGCCTTGCCGGAGGCGTCGTTATGCACCGCGACAAGGCAGGGCACGCCGCCGCCCTTGGTGTATTCGCCGCGCACGGTATGGCCGGGGCCCTTGGGCGCCATCATGATCACGTCGACGCCAGCTTTCGGCTCGATCAGGCCGAAATGCACGTTGAGCCCATGGGCGAAGGCAATCGCCGCGCCCTCGCGCAGATTGTCATGAACGTATTTCCTGTAGGTTTCGGCCTGAAGTTCGTCGGGCATGGTGAACATGATCAGATCGCACCAGGCCGCGGCTTCCGCGATGCCCATCACCTCCAGACCCTCGCCTTGCGCCTTGGCCGCGGAGGCGGAGCCTTCGCGGAGCGCGACGACGACATTCTTCGCGCCCGAATCCCGCAGGTTCAGCGCATGGGCATGGCCCTGGGAGCCATAGCCCAGAATGGCCACTTTCTTGTCCTTGATCAGGTTCACATCGCAATCGCGATCATAGTAAACGCGCATGTCATTTTCCTTTCCGGGGTCGTCTGCGGATACGTTTCGGCGCGACCCTATGGCGTTTTTGCGGCGCTAGCACCTATGATACACGCAGAAAATGATCCATATAGTGACATAATTATTCTCTATTTACATATTCTATGGAAAAATCATGCTGACCGATCACGAGCGACGCATACTCCGTTACTGGCAGGACGAGCCGAGCCTGACCCCGGGTGAAATCGGGGAAAAGGTCGGGCTGTCGGCGGCGCAGGTGGCAAGGCGGATGAAGATGCTGCGGCAGCGCGGTGTGGTGAAGTCCATCGAGGCGCAGATCAACTGGCCCGCGCTTGGCTACACGGTGGAGGTGTCGCTGCGGATCACGCTCGACAAGACGGTGCCGCGCGCCTTCGACGAGTTTCTGGCCGCCGCGCGCGAGGTGCCGGAGGTGATCGAGATCCAGACCTTTCTGGGCCGTGTCGATGCGCGCCTCAACCTGATCGCCCGCAACATGCCGCATTATCAGGAGGTCTATCGCGACCGCATCCTCACGCTGCCGCATATCGCCGATATCGAGGCGTTGATGCATGTCGCCCGGATCAAGGCGGAGGAGGTCTATCCGCTATGAGCGATCCCGATGCCACCGATTGGGAGATCCTGCGCGAGTTGCAGCGGGACGGCACCCTCACCGCAAGCGAGATCGGGCGTCGGATCGGCCTGTCGCAACCGGCCACATGGCGGCGGATCGTCGATCTGCGGAAGGCCGGCATCCTGCATCCGCAACGGTTGCGGATCGATCCCGAGAAAATCGGCTTCGGCGTCACGGTCTTTCTGGGTGTGAAACTGGCCACCAAGGGGCGCGTGAGTCTGGAGGATTTCGAGCGCGCTGTCGCGGCGATCCCCGAGGTGCAGACCGTCGAGCATGTGCTTGGCCTTTACGATTACCGGTTGCGGGTCGTCGCCCGCGACCTGCCCGATTTCGAACGGGTCCTGCGCCGCCGCATCATGACGCTGCCCGGTGTTGGCAATGTGGAGGCCAATGTCCTTCTGTCCGAGGAGCGGCGACCGGGGCCCTTGGGATGACGCCCCGACATTGCGTCGCCGGCGGCCTGCCGCTACCCATGCCCCATGCAATGGGAGCACCTGACATGGCCGCACTTCTCGATCACGTAGACCCGGAGGGGCTTCTGGAATACTCCGTCGTCTTCACCGACCGCTCGCTCAATCACATGAGCCAGAGCTTTCGCACGGTGATGACCGACATCAGCGCCCTGCTGAAGGAGGTCTACAATGCCGACGCGGTGGCGCTTGTCCCCGGTGGCGGCACCTACGCGATGGAGGCGGTCGCGCGCCAGTTCGCGCGGGATGCCAGCGTGCTGGTCGTCCGCAACGGCTGGTTCTCCTACCGCTGGTCGCAGATCCTCGATGCGGGCGGCTTTGCGGGTGAGGTGGCCGTGATGAAGGCGCGGGCTTCGGGCAACGCCCCGAACGCACCGTTCGCGCCCGCCCCGATCGAAGAGGTCACCGCACGGATCCGCGCGGAAAAGCCCGATGTGGTCTTTGCGCCCCATGTGGAAACCTCCGCGGGTCTGATCCTGCCGGATGCCTATGTCACGGCGCTGGCCGCGGCGGCCCATGAGGTCGGTGCGCTGATGGTGCTGGATTGCATCGCCTCGGGCTGCGTCTGGGTGGACATGCAAGCCACCGGCGTCGACGTGCTGATCTCGGCGCCACAGAAGGGATGGTCCGCCTCGCCCTCGGCGGGGCTGGTGATGTTGTCGGACCGGGCGGTGACGCGGATGGCCGGTGCCGCATCGGACAGTTTTGCGCTCGATCTCGCGAAATGGCGCCAGATCATGCAGGCCTATGAGGAGGGCGGCCATGCCTATCACGCCACGATGCCCACCGATGCGCTGCGCGCCTTTCGCGACACGATGCTGGAAACGCAGAACTATGGCTTTGAGAAACTGAAGGAAAATCAGTGGGCTTTGGGCAACGCCGTGCGCGACCTGCTGGCCGGGAAGGGCATTCGTTCCGTCGCGGGCGACGGGTTCGGCGCGCCTGGAGTGGTGGTCAGCTATACCGACGACCCGGCGATCCAGAACGGCAGTAAATTCGCCGCATGTGGCATGCAGATCGCGGCAGGCGTGCCGTTGCAGGTGGATGAGCCGGAGGGGTTCATGACCTTCCGGATCGGGCTTTTCGGGCTCGACAAGCTCTATGACGTGGAGGGCGCGGTGGCGCGACTTCGAACGGTCGTGGACAAGGTCTTTCCCTGACGGGCACACCGTTGCAGGGCGCCCGGTTCAGCCGCGGGCGCCCAGACCCGCGCGCATCAGCACACGGCGCACGGGCGCGACCGAGTAGAAGGTGTTCAACGCCTGCATCCGCAGATCGCGCAGCCCCTGCGTCTCCACCATCGAGGCGCGGTTGAGCGCATCGACGCCGGTCACCCGGGCCAGCACCTCGGCATGGCGGATCCGGTTGTACTTGCGAAGCAGGTCGCGCGCGCCCGGATCGCCCGGGGCCGCTTCGATCAACTCCAGCAGTACCCGCAGATCCGCGAGGCTCATGTTCAGACCCTGCGCCCCGATGGGCGGCATGACATGCGCGGCCTCGGCGATCAGGGCGGTGCGTTCGGCCTCCATCCGCTCGGCGACCTGGCTGATGATCGGCCAGACCGTCCGGCGGGAGACCAGCGTCAGCGGCCCGAACAGATGGCAGGAGCGTTCGGACATTTCCGCCTCGAACGCGGTGACATCCAGCGCGGCCAGCCGCGTCACCTCGGGCCCGCGCTCCATCCAGACGATGGCGGAGGAAGGCAGCCCCTCGTAATCGGGCAGCGGCACCAGCGTGAAGGGCCCGCCCGAGCGGTGGATCTCGGTCGAGACATTCTCGTGCGGGATCGGATGGGTGACGGCAAAGGCCAACGCCTTCTGCCCGTAGCGCGTTGTCTTCACGCCGATCCCGACCGCTTCCCGGACGGGGGAGGCGCGCCCGTCGGCGCCGATCACCAGCCTGGCCCGGACCCGCGCGCCATCGCTCAGGGTCACCCGCGCCTCGGTCTCCCGGGTCAGCAGCCCGGCGGTTGCGGTGCCCGGCCGGAACCGGACATTCGGCAGCCCGTCCAGCGCGGCCAGCATCTCGCGGCGCAGCAACCAGTTGGGCAGGTTCCAGCCAAAGGGCAGGTCGGAGATATCGGCGGCGTTGAAATCATGGGCCGCGCGGGGCTCGGGTGTTTCCCCGCCCGCATCGACGATCCGCATCACCTGCAACGGCGTCGCATGATCGGCCAGCCGGTCCCAGAGGCCGATCCTGTCCAGGAAATCCCGGGACGGTTGCAGAAATGCGGTCGTCCGCAGGTCGGAGCCTTCCGCGTCCCGCTCGGTGACCGGTGGCGTGGGGTCGACGCAGATCACCGAGAAGCCGGCGCGGCCGAACCCGACCGCGGCGGTCAGTCCGGCGACGCCGCCGCCGGAGATCAGGATATCGGTGTCGATCAGCTCGGCCATGACACAGAAATAGGGTGCGGAGCCGGACCGGTCGAAGCGTCAAACGCGCACAGGGCGCAGATCAGCCAAGGGTGATCCGGATCAGGGTCAGGAACATCACGAGCACCAGGATCAGGGCCGGAATGATCAGGCCGGGATAGCCGAAGATCATGAAGGCGCTGCCCCAGAGCCCGACCAGCATGGCGATGGCGTAAAAGGGCGTATCCTCGTCGCCTTCCACGATCTCGCGGGCCATGCGGCCGATGAGCGGGATGCGGTATGTGATCCTGCGGGTGAAATAGGGGCGCGGGGCCTCGGGCGTCATTGTCATCTGCGGTTTCTCCTGTTCGCTGGAGCACAGATGGGGCGGGCAGGACCGAAAACGAGAGGCACAATTGCCGCAGTGCGGCATCTATCGAGTATATAGGAGAATACTATCGAATATGCCGAATATGCTTGGATTCTCCTATTCGCCTCAGCGGGTCAGTACGGTGAGAAACCCGGTCAGATCATCGGTGTGATGGTCGATAAAGACCTCCTCCACCGGGGTGGCGGCCACATGGACCGTGCGCAGCCCCATGTCATGGGGGGCGGCCAGATTGCGGGCCTCGTCCTCGAACATCGCGGAGCGGGTCGGGGCCAGCCCGTCCGTGGCAAAGACCACTTCGAAGGCGCGCGCCTCGGGCTTGGGGCGGAAATTGGCGTGTTCGACCCCGTAGATCGCATCGAAAAGCCCGGTCAGCCCGCGATGGGCCAGCACCCTCTCCGCATAGGGCGCGGTTCCGTTGGTGAAGACGATCCGGCGTCCGGGCAGGGCGGCGATCCGCCCGGCAAGGTCGGGGTCGGGGCTCAGGACGGTGAAGTCGATCTCGTGGACCTCGTGCAGATAGGGGCCGGGATCGACCCCGTGCAGATCCATCAGCCCCGCCAGCGTGGTACCATGATCCTGCCAGTATTTCCGCCGCAGGCGGTCGGCCTCCGGGCGATCCACGCCAAGGGCCTCCATCACATAGGCCGTCATGCGGATGTTGATCTGGTCGAACAGCGCCATTTCCGGGGGATACAGCGTGTTGTCGAGGTCGAAGACCCAGGTGTCGATATGGTGGAACTGCTCGGCTGGCATGGGAGCGGTTTAGGCCGTGGCGCGGGGCGCGGCAAGGGGTGGCTTGTCTTGGCCCCTGTGCTTGCCTAGCCTCGGGCAGATCGAAAGGACTTTGGATGGCTCAGAAGAAACCCCCGCACAAGGATGCCTATGACCTGATCCTTGAGGCGATCGATGTGGGCATCTACCGGCCCGGCGCGCGGCTGGTGGAGTCGGAACTGGCGGAGCGCTTCGGCGTCAGCCGGACGCCGATCCGCGAGGCGTTGCAGCGTCTTGAGACGCAAAGCCTGCTGACCCGCGATGGCCGCAGCCTGATCGTGGCGTCGTTGGACCACGCGCAGACGGCGGAGCTTTACGCGGTGCGCACCGAGCTTGAGGGACTGGCGGCCCGGCTTGCGGCGCAGCATGCCGCGGCCGAAGAAATCCGTGTGCTGCGCGACATGGTGGAGGCCGACCGCGCGCTTCTGGATGATCCCGACGCGCTGTCGCGGGCCAATCGCCGGTTCCACAAGCAGATCCATCTGGCCAGCCACAACCGGTATCTGGTGCAGCAGCTTGACCTCGTGCATCGCTCCATGGCGCTGATGGCGACCACGTCGCTGGCGGCAGCGGGCCGGGGCGAGGATGCGTTGAGCGAACATGCCGCGATCGTTCAGGCGATTGCCGACCGGGACGGGGACACGGCGGCGAAAGCGCTGAGAAAGCACCTCTCCACGGCTTTCGAAGTGCGCCTGAAGGAACAGGCGCGCAACGTCTAGGGCGCTGTCCCGGTGCCGGGGGTTGCCACCATCCCGCGGCGATGACTGAACTTGCCGTGGGCGGTCTTTGCCCAGTGGAAAGGCCGCAACAGCATCTCGACCAGCGCCAAGACCGCCGCCGCGGAGGCAAGCGGGAAGTAGAGAAGCATCAGCGGCAGCGCCAGCCGATGCCGGCGCAGATGCGGGGCGCGGCAGGCGAGGAAGGACATGGTCAGGCTGAGCACCAGCGCCAGCACGAAGCCAGCCCCGATCATGCCGAAGCCGAAGGGCGTGAGCACCGGGTCAAGCGGGTGGGGCAGACCGAAGGGTACAAGGGAGAAGGTCCACAAAAGCGGGGCCGCCAGAAAGCCCAGAACGGTGCCCAGTATCTGCAACTGGAAGCCGAGAAAGGCCCGGGCGCCAAGCGACCGCCAGAGCGCGACCGGGTCGCGCATATGGGTCACCCAAGTCATCGCATAGCCTTTCAGCCAGCGGGACCGCTGCCGGATCCAGGGCAGGATGGCCGAATTCGCCTCCTCATAGGTGGTGGTGGCCACGATTTCCGTGCGATAGCCGTTGCGCACCAGCCGCAGGCCCAGCTCGGCGTCTTCGGTCACGTTATGGGCATCCCACGCGCCCACCGCCTCCAGCGCGGCCCGGCGCAGGAACAGCGTCGTGCCGCCCAAGGGCACGAACAGGCCAAGCCTCTGAACGCCGGGCAGCATCATCCGGAACCAGCTTGCATATTCGATTGTAAAACAACGGCTTATCCAGTTGTGGGTGGCGTTGTAGTAATCCAGGCGGCCCTGCAGGCACACAACCTCGGGCGGGCATTCCGAGAACCGGCGTACCACCTTCCGGATCTGGTCCGGGTCAGGCCGATCCTCCGCGTCATAGATGCCGATGATCGAGCCGCGGGCGAAATTCAACGCGTAGTTCAGCGCCCTGGGTTTGGTTTGCGGATGCCCGGGCGGCACGGTCACGGCCCGCATCCAGGAGGGGAGCGTGGCCTGGGCCAGGGCGGTCTGCGTGGTCCGGTCTCCGGCTTCGAGAACCAGGATCACATCCAGCAATTCACGCGGATAATCCAGCCGTGACAGGCGTTTGACCAATTGGCCCGCGATGTCCTGTTCCCGCAGGAGCGGCACAAGGATGCTGACCACGGGTTGCCGGCGCAGCGGGATCGGCTGGCGGAGCGGGGCAAGGGCCGCCGCGATGCCGTTCGAGGGTTCGGGGACGGGTGCGCGCAGGGCCGCCGCCAGCGCCGCCAGTTTCAGCGTCGCGTTGCAGAAAAAGACCAGTAGCGCGATCCCATAGGCCAGCACGGCCAGCACTACCGGGTTCGTCCAGGCGAAGGCCGCGACCGCCAGGCCCCAGCTTGCCAGAACCGGCATCCAGCGTCTGGCGTTCCAGTTGCGGCAACTGGCCTGTTGCGGCACCCGCGCCTCGGCCAGCCGGGCAAGTTCCGGTCCATAGGCCCGCGTCAGCGCATCGTGCATCTGGCTGCGGCTGGCGATGGCCACGATCAGGGGCTGGTCGGGGTCGAAGGCCGCGCGGATCGCGGCCTCCTGATCGGGTCTGTTGGTGACGACGATCAGCGCCTGACCGGCACGCCGCCACGGCAGGGCGCTGAGCGTGATCGCGGTCTTGGCGGGCAGAAGCGCGGCCAGGGTCGCGTCGGCGGGGTCGGTGGCCAGATTGATCGCCTTGGCGTCGTATTGCGCGCAGAGGCCGTTCAGCAACTGGCGCTCGGATATGTCCCCATGGGCAATCAGGATTTCGCCGATCGGAAGATCCTGATGGCGTTGCAGCGCGATGGCCTTGAGCAGCGTCTCTGGCCCGATAACACCCTGATCCACGAGGATTTCGGCCAGCGGGCGGGGGCGGCGACGCGCCTTTCGGTCCTCCACCCGAACCGGAGGATCACGCAGCAGACGAGGCTCCGGACGTGTCCGGTTGGATTTGAAGACCAGCGTATTCAACGGCATGTGCCCCAGCGGCGACAAGACAATTTGCCGAGAATGCGTTGTACAGTGTTAACAAGCGGTTAACTACGCTTGCGGTCCCCCGGTGGCGGTGCCGGGCAGCACCCGGTCGGGTGTCAGGCGGGCGTTCCGGCGCGGGTGCGCATCGCCGCCGCAAAGCGCTCGAACAGGTAGTAGCTGTCTTGCGGGCCCGGGCTTGCCTCGGGGTGATACTGCACCGAAAACACCGGGCGGTCCTCCATCCGGATCCCGCAATTCGACCCGTCGAACAGGGACACATGGGTTTCCCTGACACCGGCCGGCAAGGTCTGGCTGTCGACGGTGAAGCCGTGGTTCATGGAAGTGATTTCCACCTTGCCGGTTTCCAGATCCTTGACCGGATGATTGGCCCCGTGATGGCCATGGTTCATCTTGATGGTCCTGGCCCCAAGCGCGAGGGCAAGCATCTGATGGCCGAGGCAGATGCCGAAAACCGGCAGGTCGGCATCCAGCACGCCCCGGATCATCGGCACCGCATAACGCCCGGTTGCCGCCGGATCGCCGGGACCGTTCGACAGGAAAACGCCGTCGGGCGACTGCGCAAGCACATCCTCCGCGGTCGCGCTGGCCGGCATCACGGTCACGTCGCAGCCCGCCGAGGCCAGACAGCGCAGGATGTTGCGTTTCGCCCCATAGTCGATCGCCACGACCTTGGGGCCCGGCTCCGTCCGCCGGGTGTAGCCTTCCGGCCAGGCCCAGCGCTTTTCGTCCCAGCGGTAGGATTGGGCGCAGGTCACATCCTTGGCCAGATCCAGCCCCTCCAGCCCCGCGAAGCCGCGGGCAGCGGCCACCAGGGCCTCCAGATCGAACTTGCCCTCGGGGTCATGGGCCAGCGCCACATGGGGCGCGCCCTGCTGCCGGATCGCACGGGTCAGCCGCCGGGTGTCGACACCGCCGATGCAGATCCGCCCCTGCCGTGCCAGCCAGCCGGTCAGCTCCGCCTCCGCGCGCCAGTTCGACGGCTCGGTAGGATCCCATTTCACGACCATGCCGGCGGCGACGGGGGTGGCGGTTTCATCGTCCTCGGCGGTGACGCCGGTATTGCCGATATGGGGAAAGGTGAAGGTCACGATCTGCCCCGCATAGGACGGGTCGGTCATGATTTCCTGATATCCGGTCATCGCGGTGTTGAAGCAGAGCTCCGCCACCGTCTGCCCCGTGGCCCCGAACCCGCGCCCGTAGAAAACGGTGCCGTCTGCAAGCACCAGGCAGGCTGTGGCATGGTCGGGCATCGGGGCGACTCCATCAACAGGGGCTTGGGAAAAGTCGCGGCACAGTATGGGCGCGCCCATCCGGGGTCAAGCAGGCAAGGGGTGTTGTTGCGGCGCGGCAGATGACCTATCTAACATCCCTTGGGAAACCACAGGGACATGGGATCAACATGCCACTCAGAGAGCGGATCAATACCGGATTGAAAGAGGCGATGCGCGAAAAGGACGCCACCCGGCTGTCCACGCTGCGTCTGATCAATGCCGCGATCAAGGATCAGGACATCAACGCGCGCGCCAAGGGCAACGCGGATGGCGTGGACGACAGCGAGGTTCTTGCGATCCTGGGCAAGATGGTCAAGCAGCGTCAGGAGAGCGCGCGGGCCTACGAGGAGGGCGGGCGTCTGGAACTGGCGGAGAAGGAACTGAACGAGATCAAGGTGATCGAGGATTTCCTGCCGCGCCAGTTGAGCGAGGAAGAGGTGGCCAAGGCGGTCGACGAGGCCGTGGCCGAGGTCGGGGCGGACAGCATTCGCGACATGGGCAAGGTCATGGGCCTCTTGAAGTCCAGATATACCGGCCAGATGGATTTCGGCAGCGTCGGCCCGGCTGTGAAGGCGCGGCTGGGCTAGCATCGGGCACGATCGGCCAGGCCCGAAGGCTTTCGAAGAGCCGCGACAGATAGCCATCGGGACCGGCGACTAACGAAGCGCCGGTGCCTGACCTCTTCTTCTGTGTGCCTCTGCCAGTGGATTTTGGCTGAGATGAAGGCGCGCGCGTGACCGTGGGCCTATCGGTCGGACAGCGGTTACACCGCGGGAGCCTTGGTTTGGATGCTCTGGCCGCGGCCATGGAGCGGATCGGTCGGCTGATAGGCGGCCTATAGGCGCGCCCGGTGGCGGTCTGCTTGATCATGAACTCTGCGTGGCCCGGGGCAAGGTCGCGAAAACCCGTCTTCGGGGCGTTCCTGCTGGCAGGTGAAGCCCGGAACGTCACACTGAAACGCTCTCACCCGGCGCGCGGTCGAGACAGCGAATTCTGGCACCAAATCGCGCTCATGACGCGCGAAGCTCCCGCTCCAGCCTGGCTTTCAGCGCCACCCGTTCACCGGGCGTCAGGAACGCGCCAAGTTCGACCTCCCGACTGCCGCCGCTGAGCGTGACGTAATTCGGGACCGGGCCGCCTTTCGCATGCAGGTTCACCCGGACCCAGTAGGGGTTGGCCTCCCAGTCGCGGGGCGGACGGCGGGGTTCGACCCGTTCCAGCCGGATCAGATCGTCCCACAGCACCAGTTCCTCATACAGGGCGCGATCCCGCCAGGATCGCTTGAGCGCCGCCCAGATCGCGGCCACCGTCCCGAGGATGAAGGGCAGCAAGCCCCAGAAGAGCGAGGTGCCGATGACCGCCAGAAGCGGCAGGCAGATCAGCGTGGCGGTCAGGCCGATGAACCAGACGAAGCCGTCGGGCGTGAGCGACCGGTAGGGGGTCAGTACGATACGCAGGCGCGGCACCCCGTGGCCGGAACGCGAAAGGGCCCCGAAATCCTCCGGGGCCCCTGTGTCGACTGTGTCGATAAGAACCGGCATCGCGTCAGTGATGCGGTTGCTTGTCCCACATCTCGCGCGTGGGCAGTTCTTCGAACGTGTGTTCGGGCGGCGGGTTGGGCAGGGTCCATTCCAGCGTGTCCGCATGTTCGCCCCAATAGGCCTTGTCCTCCACCTTCTTGCCGGCGCGGAGCGTGTAGAACACGATGCCGATGAAGAAGATGAACGAGGCAAACGAGATGAACGCACCGATCGAACTGACATAGTTCCAGAGCGCGAAGGCATCCGGATAGTCGATATACCGGCGCGGCATGCCCTGACGACCCAGGAAGTGCTGCGGGAAGAAGGTCAGGTTGGCGCCGATGAAGAACATCCAGAAATGGATCTTGCCCATCAGTTCGGGGTATTGCCGACCCGACATCTTGCCGATCCAGTAATAGATGGCCGCGAAAATGCCGAACACCGCGCCAAGGCTCATCACATAGTGGAAATGGGCCACGACGTAATAGGTGTCGTGATAGGCCCGGTCGACGCCCGCCTGCGACAGAACGATACCGGTCACGCCGCCGAAGGTGAACAGGAAGATGAAGCCGATGGCGAAGAGCATGGGCGTCTTGAAGCTGATCGAGCCCTGCCACATCGTGGCGATCCAAGAGAAGATCTTGATGCCCGTGGGCACCGCGATCACCATCGTGGCCACCATGAAATAGGCCTGCTGGGTCAGTGTCATCCCGACCGTGTACATGTGGTGTGCCCAGACGACGAAGCCGAGACCGCCGATCGCCACCAGCGCATAGACCATGGGAAGATAGCCGAAGATCGGCTTCTTGGAGAAGGTCGCGACCACATGGGAGATCACGCCGAAGGCCGGCAGGACCACGATATAGACCTCGGGGTGGCCGAAGAACCAGAAGATATGCTGGAACAGGACAGGGTCCCCGCCACCGGCCACATCGAAGAAGGTGGTGCCGAAGTTCCGGTCCGTCAGGAGCATGGTGATCGCGCCCGCCAGGACCGGCAGCGACAGCAGAAGCAGCCAGGCGGTGACGAAGATCGACCAAGCGAACAGCGGCACCTTGTGCAGCGTCATGCCCGGCGCGCGCATGTTTAGGAAAGTGGTGATGAAATTGATCGCGCCCAGAATGGACGATGCGCCCGAGACATGGATCGCGAAGATCGCGAAGTCGACCGCGCGTGACGTGGGCGCATCCTGCCAGCTGAGCGGCGGATAGAAGGTCCAGCCCGGCCCTGCGCCACCATCGACGAAGACGGCACAGAACGCGAGCGCGGTGCCGGCCACATACAGCCAGTAGCTGAGGTTGTTCAGGCGCGGGAAAGCCATGTCGGGCGCGCCGATCATCAGCGGCATGAAATAGTTGCCGAAACCGCCGAAAAGCGCGGGAATGACCACGAAGAACATCATCAGCACGCCATGGCCGGTGATCAGCACGTTCCACAGATGCCCGTCGGGGGTGCATTCGCCCTCCGCCGCGGCGCTGAGAATCCGTGCGCCTTCGGTGCACATGTACTGCACACCGGGCTCCATCAGCTCCAGCCGCATGTAAACGGTGAAGGCAACCGATATCAGCCCGACGAAGCCCGCCGTGAAGAGGTAGAGAACCCCGATGTCCTTATGATTGGTGGACATGAACCACCGGGTGAAAAACCCCGGCCGCTCGTGATCATGTCCGGAAATGGCGGCGTCAGCCATATCACGCTCCCTGTTCAGCTTGTGCGTCGTGGCAAAGGGGTCTGGCCGCCCTGCCATGCGTTCCTTCTGGCTGTTCTAGTGCCGCATCCTGCGGCGTGCAATGCGGAAACGGGGGGCCGCGGGTGGGAAAAATTGCCTCAGCATGTCGACAGGGTGTTTAGGTCCAAATAGTTAACAGAAGCGTAACCGCGCCCGCGACGGGAAGCAGCGCCACCAGCGCCCACAGCCCGTCGCGCGTGATCATCGCCAGTCCCATCAGGCAGATCGCCGCGGCCAGCAGCGACGAGGAGAAGGGCACAAGCTCCAGAAACGGCATGGCCAGCCCGCAAAGGGCGCAGGCCAGTTGCAGCAGGCTCAGCATCGGCTGCCTTGTCAGAAAGCCGAGCCGGCGGCCGCTGTGGCGATCCAGCCAGCGCGCGGGCCGGTGCAGGTGCTCCATCGCGGATCTGAGCCCCTTGGTGCCGACGCTGCGGCGCAGGAGCCAGCCCGGCAGCCAGAGATGGCGGCGGTGTCCGAGCATCTGGATCGAGACCAGAAAAATCATGATGCCGCAGATGCTTGGCAGAATCGGGATGCCGGACAGCGGGGAGACGACAATCACCGCCGGGATCAGCAGCGCCGGCAGAAATCCGGCATTGCCGAAGGCGGCGAGCATGTCGCGGACGCTGACCTCCTCCGTGTCGCAAAGCGACAGGACGTCATCGACGATCTCCGTCATGCTGGACGGGGGCGGTCGCAGAGGCGAATCTGTGATGTCGGACGGAGGCATGCTCGGGCCAGTTTGAAAACCGACCCGCAATCTAGCGCGAGTCCGGGGCAGGGACCATGCCGGATCGGCGTGTCAGCGGTAGGACCAGCTTTCATAAACGGCCGGCAGCGCGCCGGCGGTCAGATTCGCGGGCCTGATATCCTCCACCAGCCCGGCGATGGTGACGCCCAGAACGATGCTCAGCCCGGCCATGGCCGCCACCAGAAGCCGAACCTCGACCCAGTCATCCCGGTCGACCCGGCTATCCCGACTTTTTGCAGGAATATTGGTGTCGCGCATCATTACGTTTTCCTTTCGCCACCCCGAAAGAATAGGACCAATTCATAAACAAATTACTTACAGTTTTCCGGGCATCGGCGGGAGGTGCGCGTCGCGCCGGGGCGGATCTAGGCGGCAGCCTGCCGGGGATCAGCGGAAATATGCCTTGGGGCGCCGCCTGGCGGGGCGCGCGTCCCGGAAACAGGCCCGTGGGGCCGGGGACGGGGGGCGCGGTGCCCGGCCAGCGCCCGGTCAGGCTTCGCCGGTGGGGAAGGCCGCGGCGAAGGTCCGTTTCAAGGCCACATCCACATCGTCCATCGTGACTGGCAGACCCAGATCCACAAGGCTGGTCACCCCGTGGCCGGTGATGCCGCAGGGCACGATCCCGTCGAAATGGCTCAGATCCGGCTCCACATTGATCGACAGGCCGTGAAAGCTCACCCATTTGCGGATGCGCAGGCCGACCGCGGCGATCTTGTCCTCCCGAGGGGTGCCATCTGGCAGCGCCGGTTTCTCGGGCCGGTCGACCCAGACGCCGACCCGCCCGGGGCGGCGCGCACCGGTGACGTTGAACTCGGCCAGTGTGGCGATCACCCAATCCTCGATCCGGCAGACGAACTGCCGCACGTCGCGACCGCGCCGGTTGAGGTCGAGCATGACATAGGCCACACGCTGGCCCGGCCCGTGATAGGTGTATTGCCCGCCCCGCCGGGTCACGTGGACGGGAAATCGGTCGGGAGCCAGCAGGTCGGCGGGTTTGGCCGATGTGCCCGCGGTGTAAAGCGGCGGATGTTCCAGCAGCCAGATCGCTTCGCCTGCGCGCCCGTCTGCGATGGCGGTGACGCGCGCCTCCATCTCGGTCAGGGCAGTGTCATATGCCACCAGCCCCTGGGATGTCAGCCATTCGACCATGTGTTCTATCTGGGCAGAAGCCCGGCCTCCCGGATCGCGGGCAGATTGGCCCGGCTGACGGGAATGTCATCGCCATGGCGCATCGTCAAGCGGGCGCGGTCCCCCTCGCGGGCGGCGGCCCGCACCTGATCGAGCGCGATCCAATGCGACCGATGCACCCGAAGCCCGCGCGTTTTGCCCACCTCCCGGATCGCATCCGAGAGTCGCAGCAGCACCATTTCCTCCCCTTTGGTGGTGCGGATGCGCACGTAATGGTCCTCCACCGAGAGCGCGACGAGCGGCCCGCGCTTGTGGAGAGGCAGCCGCTCCAGGATCGGCGCAGGGGCAGGCGCGACCTCCTGCCGCCCACCCGGCCCCTCGAAAAGATCGAGCACGACCGTGACGATCAGGGCGATGGCGATGATGGTGCCGGCAAATTCCGGCATCTCGCCCATTTCGGGCACATGTCCGAAGGTCGCGGCATTCACCGCCAGCACCACCAGCATCACGCCGATCCCGGTGAAGAACCCGATCACGCCCAGCAGCGGCCAGCGCGGCAGGTGATGCCGCAGCCGTGGCCAGAGCAAAGCGGCCGACAGGACGCCCACCGAATAGGTCGCCACCACAAGAACCAGCCAGTAGACCGTGCGCGGCCCGAGGCGCAGCAGCTCGTCGGTGTCGAACGGGCCGACCAGCCCAAGGATCGCGGCGATGCCCGCAAGCGCGGCCAGCGTCGCGGGGTGGCTCAGATGGGTCCGCATTTCACGAAGCGCGGGATGCGGGGCGGGGTGGGTCACGAAATTCTCACGGGTTTTGCGAAATCGGAGTGGCCGGGGCCGGGGCCGGATGGGCATGACCATGCCACCCGTCCAACCGCTTGCCAAGCAGGGAGATCCCGGATGACCCTCGACCCGATCCTGAATGCCCCCACCGAGGTGCAGGTCCATGTGCTGGCCGTCATTGCCGCCGTCGCGCTGGGGCCCTTTGCGATTTACCGCCGTCGGCGCGATCTTGTGCACAGGATCCTCGGCTATCTGTGGGTTTCGGCCATGGCGGTTGTCGCCGGCTCCGGACTGTTCATCGAAAGCGCCCTCTGGGCGATGCTGGGCCCCTTCGGGCCGATCCATCTGCTTTCGCTCTGGGTGCTGTATACGTTGTGGCGCGGGGTGGAGGCGGCGCGGCGGCGCGATGTGGCGACGCATCGCGTGACGATGCGGGAGCTTTACTGGCAGTCGATGGGAATCGCCGGGCTCTTCACATTGCTGCCCGGGCGCCGGATCAACCGCGTCGTCTTTCCCGAAACGCCGGAGGCGGGCGGCGTTGTCGTGGTGCTGGGGGTTCTGACGATTGTCACCCTTGCAATAATCGGCCGGACGCGGCGCGGCGGGACGACATGATCGATTGCGCTTTTTTGCCCTTCACAACCCCTGATCCCTCGGGTATTCAGCCGCGGCCTACCGGTGATCACGTGCGCTCGTGGCGGAATTGGTAGACGCGCAGCGTTGAGGTCGCTGTGGGGTAACTCCCGTGCGAGTTCGAGTCTCGCCGAGCGCACCAATCGGTTCCGGCGCAGGCGCCCTCTACCGGGCCCTTTTGCGCCGAAAAGCCGTCGGATCGCCTTGGTGGTTTGCCGCGTGGCCCGCCCGCCTGCACTGTCCCCCAGTTTGATGTGACGACAACGCGCCTTCGGGATCGGCGGGGTGAGGATGTCGGTGGGCAAGCCCGCCGGGGCGGCAAAAATCTTTGGGACGGAGCATTGGACATAGTCAGTTTCTTAACGAAGAGAGCCCATTTACGGCGACAGTCCCGATTTTCCGGATCGGCGGGAGGATGATGCTGAAGGTCAGGAACACGACGGAGAAATGGGTCTTCGTGGCCATTGTCTCGACAATCTCGATCAGCGCGTCGGTGATCCTGACGGGGCTGACTGCGCCGTTCGGTTTGAGGGAGGGCGCGCTTCTTCCTGCGCTGCTGGTGCCTCTCTGCGTCGCCTTGCCCACGTCGCTGTGGACAGCCGGGATGCTGCTGAACATCCATCGCCTGAACCGGCGGCTTGAATATCTGGTATCCCATGACCAGATGACCAATCTGCTGAACAGAAGCCATTTTTTCCGCCGGTTCGATGTGTTGGGCGCGGGAACCACGGGCGCGATCATGATCGCCGATATCGACAGCTTCAAATCCATCAATGACACCTATGGGCATCGCGCGGGCGACGCCGTTATCCACCGGATCGCCGCCATTCTGCAACGCGGCGTCGAACCCGACGGGTTTTTCGCCCGTTTCGGAGGGGAAGAGTTCGTGGGCTATCTTCCGGGGGAGGAGATGGAACACGCACAATTTCGCGCCGAAGCGATCCGCGCCGCCGTCGAGAGCCAATCGATCCGCGTGTCGGGGCAGGATCTGAGCTGCACGGTGTCGATCGGGGTGCAGCTTTATGACGGCACCTGCCCGTTGGATCAGGTTCTGCACGCCGCCGACGAGGCGCTGTACGAGGCCAAAACGGCCGGCCGGAACCGGGTTGTGCGCGCAAGCCCCCGCCGCTAGGGCGGCGGCGGTCATGCGGTGTCATGGCGTACCGGCTGCAACGGCCCCCGGGGGGGAACCCGGTCGAAGCATGGCCCGGGTGGCGATCGGCGAAGGCGCGCCGGCGCACTGTCTGACCAAGCCGCGCCGCCTTGCCCCTCCCGGCGCCGCGGGCCACAGTCCGCTCATCTGTCAACCGGAGTGAAACATGATGCACATGACGCGGCGCGGGGTGGTTCTGGGCGGAGCGGCGGCGGTTCTCTCGGCATGTCTGCCCGATATTCGCCGGACGGGGATGCGGGAACCCGGTGCCGATCGCGCGATGCGGCCCTCCCCCAACGCGGCCTATGATGCCTGGGTTGCCGCATTCCGCCCGCGGGCGGAGGCGCGGGGGATCACGCGGGCCACCCTTGATGCGGCGTTTCGCGGGGCGGGCTTTCTGCCCGGGGTGGTGGAGCGGGATCGCAACCAGACGGAGTTCACCCGGAGCCTGCAGGATTACCTCGCCATCGTGGCATCGCCCGAAAAGGTCACGGAAGGCCGCGCCCGTCTGCGCGCGCGCCAGGCGCTTCTGGCCGAGATCGAGGGCCGGTATGGCGTGCCGGCCCATGTGGTGGCGGCGATCTGGGGGGTGGAAAGCAATTATGGCCAGCGCCGGGGCGACATTCCGGTGATCTCCGCGGTTTCGACCCTGGCCTATGACGGACGGCGCGGCGCGTTTTTCGAAAGCCAGCTGATCGCGGCGCTGCGCATCCTGCAAAACGGCGATGTCGCGCCCGGCGCGATGACGGGAAGCTGGGCGGGCGCCATGGGTCATACCCAGTTCATCCCCACCACGTTCGAGGCCTATGCCGTGGATTTCCGCGGCGACGGGCGGCGCGATATCTGGGCCGAGGATCCGACCGATGGGTTGGCCTCCGCCGCGGCCTACCTGTCCGGCTCCGGCTGGCAGCGGGGGCGGCCCTGGGGGCTGGAGGTGCGCCTGCCGGACGGGTTTGATACCGGGCTGGCCGGGCGAGGGGCTGCGCGCGGCGTGCCGGCATGGTCGGCCCTCGGGGTGCGCGATGCCGCTGGCGGCGGCCTGCCGGATCATGGCGCCGCGTCGATCCTCATCCCGGCGGGGCCGGGCGGCCCCGCATTCATTGTGTTCCGCAATTTCAGCGTGATCCTGCGCTACAACAATTCGCAGAATTATGCCCTGGGCGTGGGCTATCTGTCCGACCGGCTGGCCGGTGGGGCCGGTCTGCGCGCGTCTTTCCCGCCCGACCGTTTCGGATTGACGATCGCCGACCGCCAGGACCTGCAACGCCGCCTGACGGCGCTGGGCTTCGACACCGGCGGGGCCGATGGGGTGATCGGGCCGCGCAGCGAGGCGGCGATCCGCGCCTATCAGCAAAGCGCCGGCCTGCCGGCCACGGGAGAGCCGTCGCGCGCGCTGCTGATGCGGCTGCGATAGGGCCGTCGGGCCTGCCCTACACCACTTCCGACAACGCGCCGGGGTTCAGAAGCTCGATCCGCTGGCGGGAGGATTTCAGCAATCCGCGGCGGCCAAGTTTCGTCATCGTCCGGCTGACCATCTCGCGATTGGCGCCGATGCTGGCGGCAATCTCCGCATGTGTGGGCGCGTCATCCAGAATACCGCCGATTTCCAGCCGCCCCCGTTCCATCGCCAGCCCGATCAGGAAGGAGGCGACCCGTTGCTCGACGGAAAAGGTGGTGAGTTCCAGATTGCGGGCGGTCAGCGCCCGGATCCGCGCCACCAGATCGCGCGCGATCCGGGTCCGCAGAACCGGAACCTTGTCGAACAGGTCCAGAAACGCGGCCTGCGGCAGGATCAGGACCTTGGCGGGGCTGCGCGCGACAACGGCGAGCGACCGGTGGCCGCCATCAAGGGCCGAAAGCTCCCCCAGATAGGAGCCCGTGGCGAAGCGCGAGAAAATCACCTCCCGCCCTTCCTTGGTCCAGTAGACAGCAAGAAGCGCACCGGAGAGCAGGAAATAGACATCGCGCGAACTGTCCTCGTGATTGAACAGAAGCTCCCATGGGTCGAGATTTTTTTCCTTGAATTTCAGAGGGATGCCAGCAAGATCATCCTCCTTCAGGCCGGCAAGAAGCGGCAGGCCGTATGTCAGCAGTCTGCGCCCGGTCATGGGGCCAGCAGCAATCTGGCCCGCTGCATTTCCGGTACCTGCGCGCCGGGCGGGAAGGCGCGCAGGATATCGGGTAGATCGACCTCGTTGGGGTCGCTCACATGGGCGAGATCGAGAAGCGCGCGCAGCGTCCAGAGCGTGGCGCCCTGTCGCTTGCTGGTTTCGACCGCGAGTTTCAGGGCCGTTTCGGCCTCTCCGGGGTGATTGTCCCGGCGGCAGATCTGGGCGTGAATCCGCAGGATCTCGGCATACCAGCAATGCAGGCCGCTTTCGCGCGCCTCTTTCACCGCGATGGAGGAGACCTGATAGGCTTCGGTCAGCCGGTCCGCTTCGGCCAGGCGTTCCGCGTAGCAGGCCGCGAAATAGGGTGTTCCCACATTGGCGCCGATCGCCCGCTGCAACTCCAGATTGGCCCTGAACCGCGCAAGCCCCGCCCTGGTCAGGCTTTGCGCGGGATCCATGATGAAGTTCCAGGTCTGGCCGGTGATCTGCCAGAAGACCGCGCCCTGTTCATCGGCCAACGCCATGCCATCGCGCAGCCGATCCAGCGCGGCCCGCTGATGCCCGGCGTAAAACAGCGGCACCGCGCCCCAGATCTTGGCATAGGGCAGCATCACCGGAATGTTCAGTGCCGCCTGATGGGCATCGGTCTCGGCCACGAGATCGGGCACCTTGTCGACCTCGCCGGTGAAGGCGCGCGCCGGGGCTTCGAACATCTGGGCCGCGGCGAAGATGTCCATCCCGTAGCGGGTGATCATCGCGGCATGGTCCTCGATCCGGTAGAGTTTGCGGATCTCGGCGATCTGGGTGAACTGGGTCCGGAAATCGCCCTGGTAGAAGCAGCCGCAGTTGCGCGTGGCAAGGGCGGCCAGCGCGACCTCGATCCCGTCGCGATCCATCGGCAGCCTGCCGGCAAGGTCGCCAAGCAGGTCGCAGAAACCATCGGCCCTGCGCTTGTCGCCGGCGGTGATCGCATGGGAAAAGCTGCCGAAGAGCGCGGCCGCGCTTTCCGTGCTGTTGGACGGGCTGGACCGGGCCAGTTCATGGACCGCATCGAAGGCCTGCCGGACCGGTTCGGCGGTGAACCCCTGCACCTGCATAAGGATAGAGCCAAGCGTCGTCTGGCAGGCGATCGCCAGATCGACGGAGGCATCCGCCGTGCCCTCGGCCTCCTCGCACAGCGCGATGGCGGCGCGGGCATGGGCCTCGGCATCGGCGAAGGCGCCTTGCAGAAGAGCGGCCTTGCTGGCCTCAAGATAGCTCCGGATGGCGGCACCGATCTGGCGCGCCTTCATCTGATGGCGGGCCAGAACGGCGATGTCGCGGGCAAGACGGCCGGGAAACCGCTCCTGCAGAACCTCGACGATCCGAGCATGCAGCGCCTGCCGGGTGCTGCGCAGGACGGAATGATAGGCCGCCTGCGCCAGAAGCGCATGGGCAAAGGCGAATTCACCTTCCGAGCGTCGCACAAGCACACCGGCCGCGACCCCCTGTTCCAGCGCGGCCGACGGATCCTCCCCCTCCGGCATCAGCGCGGTGAGCATATCCAGGCCGAAGCTACGCCCGATGGCCGACGCCCGTTGCAGCACGGGTTTGGCCGGTCCGGTATCGTCGATCCGCGCGGCAAGCAGATCCATCAGGGTTTCGGGGACCGTTTCGCTGGTGCCGAAATCGGGCCCGGCGCGTTTGTAGAGCTGTTCCAGGAACAGCGGCACGCCGCCTGCGCGCTCCACCAGCCGCGCCTTGGCCGCGCCGTCGATTTGCCCACCGCTGAGCACGGCCAGCATGTGATGCGCGTCGGTCTCCGACAGCGGATCAAGCGGCAGGATCTCGGTGGCGCCCTCGGCCAGATGCTGGCCTAGTTTCGGATCCTCGCGGCTGGTCAGGATGATCTGCATCCCGGACGCGGCCAGATCGGGGCTGTGCAATATGTGCTGGATCACCCCGAAACTCGCGATATCGAACCAGTGCAGATCCTCGAACACCAGCAGGCCGCCCGACTGGGTGCTGCGAATGGCACGCCACAACGCCGCCTCGATCCGTGCCTTGAGGGCAAGGCTCGACAGTTTGCCGAGCAGCACCTGACCTTCCGGCAGGCCCATGATCAGCGCAAGTCCGAGATGATCCTGTTCGGCAAGCTCGCCAAATCCGCGCCGGATATCCGCAAGGCCCGGGGTCAGTTCACCCAGATGGCGGGATATCCAGTCCTTGAACGGATGATAGCTTGAGCCGCCATTGATGCCCTCTGCATGGAGGATGGTGGCGGCGGGGGCGCGTTCGGCCATATGCCCGACCAGGGCGGTTTTGCCGATCCCGGCCTGACCGATGATCAGAACCGGCTTTTCCGCGTTCATCAGGACCGCGCGCTCGCGGTCGCGGCCCACCAGTTCGCATTGCGAAACGGGGCCGTTTCGGAGGGTGTCCCTGGGGCGATACAGGGTCTGCGGCTCGGCGAAGCCTTTGAGGGTCTGGTCCGGGCGGGACACGAGTTCAAATCGTCCGCGCAGCAGCCGCTTGGTGCTTTCCGAAATCATGACGGTGTTCGGAGCGGCCTTTTCCTGCACCCGCTGGGCTAGGGTCGTCACCATGCCGGTGATCCGCGGCCATGCCTCGCGCTTGGCGCCGGCGCGCACCGCAACCTCGCCGGTGGCCACGCCCGCCCTCAGCGCCAGATCGAAGGCGCCGGTTGCGGCCTCGCGAATTGTCTCCACAACCCGCATGGCGGCATCCACGGCGCGAAGGGCGGCCAGTTCGTCCGCTCGGGAGAGGCCGAACACGGCCACGATCCCGTCGCCCAGATACTCGGTCACTTCGCCGCCATTGGCTTCGACGATCCCGCGGGACATCCGGTAATAGTCTTCAAGCCAGTTCTGCAGGTCTTCCGCATCCGCGGTGCTGGCGACTTCGCTGAAGCCGACCAGATCGAAAAAAACAGCCGTGACCTGTTTGCGCTCGCCCTCGGGACGGGCCACTTCAAGTGACATATGCCTCCCCCGATCCGTTAACCTTTACCTTACGGCAACCTGGTCCTGCCAGCTTCTAGCCGGGCGATCCGAGCACTGTCCAATGGATTCGACAACGTCCAGCTTGTCCAGATCCGAAAAGCACCCGGCAATTTAGTCGAACTATCGGTTTGGCCCCTGTCCATCGCCAGCGGTCGCGCGGTCATCCGGCCTGCCGGGATATCGGCCAGATGTGCATCGCTCACCGTGATTTCCGCAGACACTCCGGCCACATAGGCCGATGTCAGGTTGAAGTCGAAGGAAGAGAACTGCCAGCGGCTGAACTTGCCTTCAGACACCACGATCTGTTCCGATAGGGATTGCACCATGCCGACCTCGGGCGAGGCCGTGAGCGGGCGGGCGAAGTCCTTCTGCTGGTAGCGCCCTGACCAGATCGGCGATCCGTCGGGAGAGGCGACCGAATAGCTGCTGTTGCCCATGCTCAATTGGCCCATCCGCTTGTTGTAGCCATACCACCAGACCCCGGCGAGCCGGGCCCAGTTATTCGTCAGATAGAGGTTGGGCAGATAACTGAAGACGCCCTCGTGCCCGTCCACCTGAACGTAATTGATGGCGATAATCGCCTCGTAGTAATCAGTATAGCCAAGGAATCTGGGCAGGATTGAGGCACGCACCCCGACTTGCTGGTTGGCCAGGATTGCCACCGGATGCGTGCCCTCGGGCGTGAGAGCCTGCGGATGAAGGGTCATGCCCTCGGGCAGGACCGCCTGGAGCGCCTTGGCGTCGACCGCATGAAAGCTGAACCATCCGTCGATCTGGCCGGTTCCGAACATCGGTGTGAGCGGCCAGGGGGCGGTCTGTGCATAGGGGCTGGCCAGTTTGGTGGCATCCGTCGGCCCGGCATCGGGTGCAAGATCGCCTTCGCCCACCACCTCGATCTCGGCGCCGGTCAGCCCGCGCGCGGCCACCAGCCCCGAGATCGTCGCGGCCTCCACGCAGCCGGCATTGATGCCGCAGCGAGTCCAGTCGCCGGCGAGATAGAGGTTCTCGAACCCCGAGCCATCGGGCGGCAGACGGTACTGGACCGAATTGGGCACCGACAGCACATAGCGTTCGGAGCCATAGAAGTTTTCGCGGAAATACTGCCCCGCGAACTTCGCCTTCGGCGTGTCGGCATCCCTTGCGAACAGGATCGCGGCATCGAACTTTCCGGCCTTTCGCGCCTTGGGCCACATCCGTGTCAGATCCGCATCGGCCCACGCCCTGACCCGGTCGGGAAAGGGCCCGGGATCGACGCCCGCATCATGGGCCGGGCTGCAGAAATAGGCGATGGAGGTCGGGCCGTTTTCGGGCCAGTCCTCCCGCGGCAGAAGGTCGGACATATCGGCCCATGTATCCAGCGGCTCCACAAAGCTGGTGATGACGGTTTGCAGATCGTGCTGATCGCCGGAATTGTGCCTGGCCACCAGCGCGTTCCAGCCAAGCTCCTCGGGCGTGCGGGTCGACCAGAACTGCGCCGCATGGGTGGCGACCGTCGGCACATTGTCCAGCATGCCCTTCCACCGGGTGGAGGCCGCCGCCAGCTCTTGTGTCAGATAGTGCAACGACCCGAGCGAGGCGCCCATGACCACCAGATCGAAATCGCGCCCGCGTTCCAGCCGGTAGCCGCGGCCCGAGGGTGCGTCCTTTTCGCATTCGAAATCGACACCGGAGGCTTTCAGCCGGGCGCCATCCTTCAACTGGTCCCAAAGCGGCTCGGACGGCCAGCAGGGCAGGTCCCTGACATCGACCAGCGGATCGTATGTGCCCGAAACCACCTGCGCCTGCTCGACCATGTCGATGGCGGCGATGCTGTTTCGGTCTTCGGACAGGGCCAGATTGGTGGCGGCGTTGAAGAACCTGAACCGAACGCCGCGCGATTTCAGCACCTGATAATAGGGCCCGAAAATGGTGTCGCCCATGCCCGCCTGCATCTTGAAGAACAGCGAGCCCTTGTATGTGAAGGCAAGGCGGAGCAGCCCGCGAATGGCCGTGCCCGCGCCGACGCTGCGATCATCGGTCAGCCCGCCCGGATAGCCGAAGACATAATCGTAGCAGCCGCGGAACACCGCGGAATACACCGCGTCATGGCTGGCCCCGTAATGCAGCAGCCAAGCGCTGATTTCCCAATCGTCGATCGCATCGAACCCGGCCCGGAAGACACCGTTGTCGATCGTTCCGCGGAAAAACGCGAGCGACAGGCTGATCAGATACCCCATCCGCCGCGCCTCGTCGCTTTGCCCCTCGGCGGCCAGCATGTCGTGGTGCCAGCCCTGCGCGTGCCGGGCAAGCGCCGCCAGATGGAGCGACTGCCCGGTGGTGTGGTCGAAGGCATTTTCGTCAAGCGACCGGGCATAGGCGTGCAGATGATGGACCGGCGACCGGGCCGTCACCGACAGGCCCCGGCGGCGGAACTCGGCCTGAAACCGGTCCGGCAGCTCGCTTTGCGCATCTCCCAGCAGGCCCCCCAGCCAGCCTTCGACCGCTTCCAGCAGCATCCTGAAGTAGGAAAACGGGGTGGGCAGCAGGCCGCCGGTGCCCGGTTTTTCCTCGTTGGGGTAGAAGTCGATCCGCCACGGGTGAAGCGCTTTGGTGCCGTCCGGCTGCGGCACCTCATCGGCCAGCAGGAAATGGTTGAGGCCCTTGAAGGCCTTTTCCAGCGTGCCGAGCGGCGCCTCGGGGCTGCGCAGGCCGGTCTTGTTCAGGGTCTCGTAGCAATCGCGCATCAGCCGGAAGCCGTTTTCGTAGAAACCGGCCCAGATATGAAGGCCATGTTCCTCGATCCGCTGGTACTCCTCCGCGTTCCGACCGCTTGCGCCCTTGCCGCCGAGGCGCCAGCCAAGCTGGTAGAAGGTTATCTCGTACCGGTTCTGCCAATCGGGCAGCTGGGTGATCGCATAGGCGGCGGTGACGGCGCCGACGCCGCCCCCGATGATCGCGATTTTCTGGGGTTCGGTTTGCATGATATCTCCTTGTCAAACGGTTTTCGTGAAAATCCTGCGGGTCCGTCCGCTCAGGGCGGGAAAACGACGACACCGCCGATGACATGGGCGGTCTGGTCGATCGGGGGCACGGTGGTGAAGTCCATCGGCGAGGCGGGGCCAAGTGTGATGCTCACCACGTCATCGTCGGTATCTTCCACATCCAGAACGTTGAACCCGGTCGTTTCGCCGCCGAAGCTGACGATCTCGCCCAGATCGAGCTGGGCGGATTGATTGGCCGAGATTTCCGCCGTCAGTTTCGCGGCCCCCGTGTGCGTGCCGTGGAACCGCATGGTCACCGTCGGCGGCTGGCTGATCACGAAGGTGCGGACGCGGGCGAAGCTCTTGTCCCTGCCGAACAGCTCGCCGACGGAAAACCGCGTTCCCTCAAGCTGAAGTCCGGTTATATCCTTTCCGGTCTTGTTCACGATGTCGGTCAGGATCTGGCGGCTGTACCACCCGGTCTTGAGATCGGCGGAGATCTCGACCGGGTCGGCACGCAGCACGGTGATGCCGGTATAGACAATCGACATCTCGATTTTCTGGGCGGCGCTCCAGAGATCGTCGACCGTGGTGCCCTTCGCGGCCCCGTCATGGCCCAGTGTCAGGCGCAGATCGATCTGCGGGATCGAGCCCAGATCCTGATCGTTGAGCCGGAGGCTGACCGTATCGGCCCCGTCGCGTTGCAACTCGAAGGTGACCGTCAGGGTGCGGCTGGCATCGGTCAGGCTGGCCACGATGGTGTTGTTGTCGGGCAGGCCGGAATAGGCCACCGACCACGCGTCCGCGCCAGTCTTCATCCCGCCGTTCAGCGCCGAGGGGCCAATGCTGTTTTCCGTGGCGGCGGCCACCAGATGCAGGGCGTCCTGCTGTTGCCGCGCGACCTTTTCCAGTTGCTGACCCATGGACAGCCACTGGGTATAGGCGGCGCCGAAGGCCGCCAGGTTGAACGGGATCGGCGGCGGGGAACCGGGGTAGGTCTTCTGCACATAGGCGACGATATAGCCCGCCTTGGTCGCGGGGATGGCGCCGCTTGCCTTGATCATCCGCTGCGTTATCCGGCCGAAGGCGGATTCAAATTCGCCGATCACCTGTTTTTCCTGCTTGGAAAACGCTTTTGACGCCTTGGCGGCGGCCGCCGCGTCGGCGGTCGAGACGTGATACCCGACCGCGCCCAGAACGGAGGCGAACTTGGCGCTGAAACTGGCGCTGGTCAGGCTGGCCGTGCCGTTGCCATGGGCCACGCAGAGCCGGTCGATCAGGTGGAACGTGTGGGGGTTGTAGTAGATCTCGGTGGAGCCGTACTGGACATTGTAGTGAAATCCGGGCGGATAGCGGATAACGGCGAACCCGGGCTCGATCGTGCCGCCAAGATAGGCCCTGATCTCGCGGCTGATGGCCTTGGCCGCCTTTTCGCTCGTGGTCTCCGCCATGTCCCCGAATCCTTCATGCCGTCGTACGGGGCAACGGCACTGGCTGCCCCGGACAGTTTTATCATTTCTCCGGGAGAAAGAGTTTAACGCTCAGCTGGGCGGCGGGTAGTCGGCGACACCGCCCAGAACCGTGCAGACCTGCTGCTCCGGCGGCACGGTCCCCTTGATCTCCGGCGGCGCGAATGTGACGGTCACGGTGCCCGACGCGGTGTCGGTGTGGACCTTGTCGATACTGTAGCTCTCGTCGAACGAGCCGACGCTGAAGAGCCCGAACAGCTTCACATCCACCGACGCGTTTTCCTTGAAGCTGGAGGTGACCGAATTCGCCTGATCGGCGGAGAACACCATCGTGATGGTCGGCGCCTGGCTGACCACAAGCGTTTTCAGCCGCGAGAACGCCTTGCCCTTGCCGAACATCTTGTCGACCGCATACTGGTTGCTGGGGTCGATCTTGAAGCCCGAGACATCCGCATTGCCGGAGCCCGCGATGATGCTTTGCAGGAGCGATTGGTCGTACCAGCCCTTGGCGTAATCCGCGCTGAGCGGCAGTGGGTCGATCTGCACGATGGTGACGCCCGGATACTCGATCGTCATGTCCAGCGAGGACGACGAGGTGGTGGTTTTCGACCAGTCATAGCTGCTGCTGGCACTGATCCCGATATCGATCACATCGAGGATCGGAATCGAGAACCCGGTCTTGCCGTTGATCGACAGGCTCGCGCTGGTGGAGGAGAAGTTCGACGCTTCCACCTGGATCGACACCTTGCTGCCGCTTTGCAGCCCGCCCTGGATCTGGGCATTGGCCGGCATCGGCGTCCAGCCGACATAGTAGTCCGTGGCGCTGATCGGCAGCCCGCCATTGGCGGCGGTCGGTTTCTGGGTATTCGCCATCGCAGCGGCCAGTTCGGCATTCGCCGCCGACTGGGCGCCGAGGATGGTGTTGAGCGGCGACAGGAGCTGCACCGCGCTGGCGATGGCCTGACCAAGGGAGGCGAAGCCCGCATTCGGCAGCTTCGAGGCCGCGGCCGAGATGTTCGACGTCGACCAATCGGTGGCATCGGCGCTGAAATTCTTCAGAACCGCACCCATCACCGTAGGGTAGTTGACCGGCGTGACGGCATAGGCCGCCACGAAGCCGCTGGAGGTTGCGGTGTTCACGACCGAGATCTGCTGGTTGGCGATGTTCGGATCGTTGACGACCTTCTGGTCGGCGCTGGAGTACTGATACGTCGCGTTGGTCAGGATGTTGTAATAGAGGGTGCTGAACTGCTGGTTGCCCAGCGTCAGCATCCCGTTGGTGCCAATCTCCAGTGTGCCGTTGAATGCATCCAGCATGGTTGAGTTGTAATAGGCCGACGCGCCGAATTGCACCGCGGGGTGGAAGCCGGGCGGGTAGGCGACCATCTGGAATGTGCCGGGCAACTGCCCGTCGAGCAAGGTGCCGACCTTGCTGGTGATCCCGTCGACGAATGTCTGCTGGGCGGGGGTCAGCTCACTTGCCGAGCCTTGTTTTGCCATGAGTTCAGTATCGGGCATCGTCTTCTCCATCTGTTGGTCTTGGGGCTGCCAGAGGGCAGGGGGGATGCGCCTTCCCGGAGCCAATGCACGAAAAATGGGCCGTGAACCGGGAAGGCGGCGATATTGGACGGGGTTCCGATATCGCAGGGCCTTTCTAGGTGGCCGGCCCCGAGTCGATATGTGCGGCAGGACACGGACGACGGAAAAACAGGAAACAATGAGGGGGATTTCCCCGCATTTAATCTCAAATTGATAAGTGCGGCGCGCCCACCCCAAGGGACAAAGGAGCCGGCCGAACGCGCCGCGCGGGATATGCCCGATTGTGCCAGAATCGGGTGGCCTGACAGAGACTTAAAACCTCACCTCCAGCGCGGCCGTTGCGCCGAAGGCCTCGTAATCGTTCAGGCCGATCCCGTCGTAGTAGGCGCCGAAGCGCGCTGTCGTGCCACCGCCAAGGGTGATCTCTGCGCCCAGATCGACGCGTCCGCGAAAGCTGTCGCTTTGCTCGGTGGGCGTATCGAGACTGGAATAGATGCCGTTCAGTCCGCCGGTCAGCACAAGCGTGCCGTCGCGCAGCCGGACGAGCCTTTCGAAGCCGAGCCCGAAACTGGCCTCCGTAAGGCGGATCGTCTGTGCCGAGACCGGGTTGGAGAGGCTGTCCACATATCCGTCCTGCCGGTCGATGACGCGGGCAAGGTCAAGCGATGGGATCAGCGTCAGACCGTCTGCGACGGCGAATTGCCCTTCGATTCCCGCGGTCACCAGCGTCCGGGTGGAGGAGAAGTCATCCGGCGCTTGCCCGGTCAGGGTCAGCGTGTTGTCGGAGCGCCCATGCAGGACCGAGGCGGAGAAGACCAGCGGCTGATCGGGCAGCCGGGCGACCAGATAGGGCCCCGCAAGCCAGCCCCGGCCCTCGAACGTGCCGGTCTCAAGCGTGGCATCGGCCTGATCCAGTTGCAGCATCGCCCCGATCAGCAGGTTGTCGCCGCGATAGAGATGGCTGCCGAAGGCGAGATTGAAGTAATCCAGATCGGTCGTGCCGCTGGTGGACCATGTGCCTTGCGCCAGCATCCAGAACCGGCTGTCGCCGTTCAGGCCGAAGCGGAAGGTGCCGATGCCGCGGGTCACATCCGCCGACACACCCGAGAAACCGCCGCCGCCGAACAGCGCGCGCAGATCCGGCTGCGCGCCGATCAGGGCGCGCGCCCGCGCGGTCAGCGCCTCGACAATCGCCTCTTCGGCAAGGCCGCTGGTGTTGGGCAGTACCGAAACCGGCGTGGCGGCGGTGTTGAAATTGCCGGCCGCATCTTGGGCGACCCCCGCCGCGACCGAGATCCCGATCGGGTCGGCGGTGCCCGATGGCGTGATTTCGGCGGTATAGGACGCGCCCGACCCGGTCAGCCCGGTGGCCGTGCCATTGGTGACCGAGATATCGCCCGCGACAAAGCCCGTGACCGGCTCGGAGAAGCTGACGGTGATCGTGAAAGGGGTTGCCGGGAGGTAATTCGCGGGCGCGGAGGAAATCGTTGCGGTCGGGCTCGTCACGTCAACCGGGGCGGTCACGGTGATCTGCACCGTGTCTGCCGGTGACGGCGTGATCCCGTCATCGACCACGAGGCTGAAGACCAGCACCGCATCGGGCGCATTAAAGGCCAGGGTGGGCGCGGTGAAGCCGGGCGTCGCGGTTGTGTCATTCTGAAGCGTGACGGCGGGGCCGCTATCCTGGCTCCAGGCATAGCTCAGCGTCTGGCCGGGGTTGTTCGGGTCCGACCCGCTGCCGTCCAGCGCCACGGTGGCGCCCGATGCGACGGTCTGGTCCGGTCCGGCATCGGCGGTGGGCGTCACATTCGCGGGCGCGGTGACCGTGATCACGACGGTGTCGGGCGCTGAATCCACGATCGTGTCATTGACCACGAGGCTGAAGGTCAGGACGATGTCGGCCTCGCCGGGCAGAAGGGGTGGCGCGGCAAAGGTGGGGCTGTCCGTCGTGTCGCCTGTCAACACCACGTTCGGGCCGCCGGTCTGGGTCCATGCAAACACCAGCGGCTGGTTCGGGTTGTTGGCATCCGAGGCGCTGCCGTCCAGCGTCACCGCAGCCCCGGCGGTCACCGTCTGGTCCGGCCCGGCATTCGCTGTGGGCGCGACATTCGCCGGCGCGGTCACGGTGACCGATACGGTGTCCGCCGTCGAGTTCTCGATCCCGTCATTGACCACGAGGCTGAAGACCAATGTCGCGTTCGCGGCCCCCGGCAGCAATGTGGGTGCGGTGAAATCGGGCGTCGCGGTGCCCGGGTCGGCGAGCGTGACATCCGGCCCCGAGGTCTGTGTCCACAGATAGCTGAGCGTCTGCCCGGCATTGTTTGGGGTCGATCCGGTTCCGTCCAGGCTGACGGCGGCCCCCGAGGCGACGGTTTGATCCGGTCCCGCATCCGCGGTGGGGGAGACGTTCGCGGGCGCGGTCACCGTTACCGACACGGTCGCGGGCGACGAATCCTCCACCCCGTCATTGACCACAAGGCGGAAGGTCAGCGTGGTGTCGGGCGTACCCGGCACCAGCGTGGGGGCGGTGAAATCGGGGGTTGCGGTCGTCTCGTCCACAAGGGTGACGGCCGGGGTGCCGATCTGGGTCCAGACATAGCTGAGCACCTGACCGGTGTCATTGGCGCTGGAGCCGCTGCCATCCAGGCTGACCGATGCTGCCGAGGCCACGGTCTGCGGCGTCCCGGCATTGGCGGTGGGGGGAGTGTTGGGGGGCGCGGTGACCGTGATCGTCACCGTGTCCGGCGCGGAATTCTCCACCCCGTCATTGACCACAAGTTGCAGAACGATGGTCGCGTCCGCCGCGCCTGCCACCAGTGTGGGCGCGGTGAAGCTTGGGGTTGCCGTGGTCTCATTCTGAAGCGTGACGGCGGGGCCGCTATTCTGGCTCCAGGCATAGCTGAGTGTCTGGCCCGGGTCATTGGCATCCGATCCCGACCCGTCCAGATTGACGGTCGCGCCGGAGCCGACGGTCTGGGCTGGCCCGGCCTCGGCTGTGGGGGGCGTATTCACCACCTCGCTCCGCGAATTGACCAGCACCGTGGTCGCTGCGCCCGATATCCCGAACACGTAGTCATATGTCCGCCCGTCCGTATCCGAGACGCCGCGGAAGGTGACCCCCATGAAATCGTCCGAGGCATAGGTGCCATTGGCGCCATCGGACACGAAATTGGTGATCCCGCTGATCCCGCATTGCGTTTCGACGGAACTGGCAAGGATATCTCCTCCCGGCCAACTCGTGATCGCGCTGTCGAACCAGTAGTTTCCGCCGGAAGACTGGCTCTGCACAACGCCAGTTACGGTGAACGACACCTGCGACTCTCCGGTCGGCAAATCATGAAAGGCGGTGAAGGAACAGCTGTGCCCGACAAGGGTGGTCGTTGTGTCGACCGCTCCGGTTCCAAGAGCGGCCGAGGGTGTCGGTATCTGGCCCATGACAACGGCCAAGGCCAAGCCTGCCAGGATAGAACCCGGTCTGATCATCTGTGTGTTCCCCGTATTGGGCATCCTGCGGCGCGCCGAATGCGCCGCAGGATGCCGTTTTGCCGGAATGATTAACGCGGGGATTTCTCTGGCTCTGTGCGCTGGGACACAGAGAGCACCGGGTGGCGTGAATAACCGTTGCCGGATCAGCGCGGTTCACGACGCGCTGAGCTGACGCGACCCGAAACTCACAGTCTTTGGAGACCAAAAATGGAACCGCTTATTGGGCAGATCATGTTGTTTGCCGGAAATTTCGCACCGCGCAACTGGGCTTTCTGCGATGGACAATTGCTCGCGATTTCAAGCAACTCCGCCCTGTTCAGCATTCTTGGCACGACCTATGGCGGGGATGGGCGCACCAGTTTCGGCCTGCCCGATCTGCGGGGGCGGGTACCGATGCATGCCGGCACCGGCCCGGGCCTGTCGCCGCGCCAGATCGGCCAGCGTGTAGGGGTGGAGACGGTCACGCTGAACACGAGCCAGATGCCCTCTCACAATCACGAGATGGGTGTGGTGAACGCGCCGGCCGACAATGACCGCCCAAGCGGCGATCTGCTGGCGCGCGCGTCGATCTATTCGGCGGTCACCACGCCCGTGGTCGCGCTCAATCCGGCCTCGATTTCCAACGCGGGTGGCAGCCTGCCGCACGAGAACATGCAGCCGACGCTCTGCATCAACTATATCATCGCGTTGCAGGGCATCTTTCCGTCCCGCAACTGATCGGGCGCGCAAGGAAAGGCATCAGCCGGTGGCGACGGGGCAAGGAGCGGGGCGGTCGCCGATATGCAAGCCGGCCCCGCGCCTCCGATGTCACACGGTTTCGGTCACCTTGCGCAGATGGCGCGGGGTGTCCGGGTCGATGCCGCGGTCAAGGGCGATCTGCTCGACCATGGCGTAGAACGACACGATCAGCGCGATCGGATCGGTCAGCCGATGGTCGGTGCGGATATGGGGGAGCGCGGTTGCACGCGCTGCGCGGTCGGAGGTGACGAAAACCCGCGCCCCTTTTTCCGCCAGTGCGTCCGCGACCTGCACCACCGGTGTCTCGGCGGCGTCGCGGGCGGTGAAACACAGCACGGGAAAGCCCTCCTCGACGATGGAGACGGGGCCGTGCAGCACCTCGGCGGCGGAATAGCTTTCCGCGTGGATCTGACAGGTTTCCTTGAATTTCAGCGCCGCTTCGTTCGAAATCGCCCAGGACGGCCCGCGCCCCAGCGTGAACAGGGACCGTTGCGCGCCGATGGCCTGTTTGAGCGGGGACCAGTCCTTGCGGGCCGCGGCATCCAGATGCCGGGGCAGGTCCAGCAATGCGCGGCGCAGGGCGTCATCGCCTTTCCATTCGGCCAGCAGCATCAGCGTGGCGACGGCGGAGGTCACGAAGGTCTTGGTGGCGGCCACGCTGCGTTCCGGCCCGGCGTGAATGTCGATGCAATGATCCGACGCCTCCGCCAGTGGCGAGGCGGGATCGTTGGTGACCGCGACCGAAAGCGCCCCGCCGCTGGTGGCCGATCTGGCCAGCGCCACGATGTCGGGGCTTTGGCCCGATTGCGAGACCGACAAGCAAAGCGCCCCGTCCAGATGCAGCTCGGCCCCGTAGAGAGACGCCACCGATGGCCCGATGGAGGCGACGGGCAGGCCCAGTTCCAGCTCCACCGCATATTTCAGGAAAGTGCAGACGTGATCGGAGGAGCCGCGGGCCACCGTCACCACAAGACGCGGGTTGCGCGTTTTCAGGGCCTCGGCGACCTTGGCGATCTCGGGCTGGCCACGGTCCAGCAAACGGGCGACGGCCTCGGGGATCTCCAGAATTTCGCGCCGCATCCGGCTTGTCGTATCGCTCATGCTCTCGGGCATCCTTCATGACGGGTCTCGGTGCGGCGACGTTACTGCGTTGCCGCGGGCTTCGCCAGCCGCCCCGGAGCCGGGCATGCCAGCGGCGGGTTTCGCCGTCTCGAAATTGTGACTGTATCCGGACCGGTCGATCTGGGATGGTGGCCCGATCAAGCTCATGGATATGCCATGCGAATTCTGCCGCTTCTGCTGTTGATCCTCTCCACCGGTCTCGCCGCCGCCCAGTCGGTAACCGAGCGGGAGGGATGGGTCGTGATGGAAACCGGCAAGCCTTTCGCCATGTTGCTGGAGGATCTGCGCACCGCCGTCGCCGATCAGGGGTTCGCGGTCGTCACGCAGGCCGGCCCGACCGTCGCCGCCCGCGCGCGCGGCATCGAGATCCCGGAAAACCGCGTGCTCGGGGTCTTCAACAATATCTATGCTGTCCGTATCCTGAACCTGTCTACCGCCGCCATGATCGAGGCCCCGATACGGTTCTATCTGACCGAAGATGCGGACGGGACCGCGACCCTGTCCTACAAGACGCCGGGGTTCGTGTTCGCGCCCTATCTCGACGAGGGCGGCGCGGATCTGGCCGCCGCCGCGGCCGAGCTTGACGCGGCATTCGAGGCCATCGCCAACGCCGCCATACGCTGATACCTCCGGAGCATGATGACAGAGACTCACTCGATCCGCGCGGCGGATGTTCTGGCCCGAAGGCTGTATGAGGCCGGGTGCCGTCACGCCTTCGGTATGCCGGGCGGCGAAGTTCTGACCGTGATCGATGCGCTGGACCGCGCAGGCATCCGCTTCACGCTGGCCAAACACGAAAACGCCGCCGGCTTCATGGCCGAAGGGGTGCACCACGTGGATGGCGCGCCTGCGATCCTTGTGGCAACCGTCGGGCCCGGCGCGATGAACGGGGTCAATGTGGTGGCCAATGCCGATCAGGACCGGGTGCCGCTCATCGTGATCACCGGATCGGTCGATGCCCACGAGGCGGAGACCTACACCCATCAGGTTCTGGACCATCGCAAGGTGTTCGAGCCGATCACCAAGGCAACCTTCACGCTGACGGCGCAGGCCGCGGATGTGGTGGCCGACAAGGCGCTTGGCATCGCCGCCGAGGGGCGGGCGGGCCCGGTGCATATCGATGTGCCGATCTCGGTGGCCGATGCGCCCGCGCGGGACCGGGGGATCAGGCGCAAGGCCGCGAGCCCCGTGGCGCCCGCAGGCCCCGATCTGGAGACGGCGCGCCGCTGGCTGGGCGCGGCGGAACGGCCGCTGATCCTGGCCGGGCTGGACGTGCTTTACGACGGCAGCGCGGATGCGCTTCGCGGTTTCGCGGAAAGCCACGCGGTCCCGGTCATCACCACCTACAAGGCCAAGGGCGTCCTGCCCGAGGATCATGCGCTGAGCCTTGGCGCGGCCGGTCTGTCGCCGCTGGCCGACCGGCATCTGCTACCGCTGGTCGACCGGGCCGATCTGATACTCCTTGTCGGATATGACCCGATCGAGATGCGGCCCGGATGGCAGCACCCGTGGAACCCCGCGACCAAGCGGGTGATCGACATCCATGCCGCGCCCAACCACCACTACATGCATCAGGCGAGCCTCAGCTTTCTGGCCGATACCGGTGCGACGCTGGCCGCGCTTTCCGATGGCGTGGCCCCGCGCGTCACCTGGCTGGGCAACGAGATCGCGGCGGCCCGTGCCGCACTGGCCGAGGCCTTTCCGGGGGATGACGCATGGGGCCCGGCGGCGGTGATCGACGAATGCCGCAAGGTCCTGCCCGCCGACACGATCGCAACCGTGGACAGCGGCGCACATCGGATCCTGCTGTCGCAGATGTGGCGCTGCCCGGCCCCACGTCTGTTGCTGCAATCCTCCGCGCTTTGCACCATGGGCTGCGCCGTGCCGCTGGCCATCGGCGCGAAACTGGCCGCGCCCGAGCGCCCGGTGGTCAGTTTTTCGGGTGATGCCGGGCTTTTGATGGTGGCCGGCGATCTGGCGACCGCGGCGGAGCTGGGGCAGGCCCCGGTTTTCGTGGTCTTCGTCGACCGCTCGCTGGCGTTGATCGAGTTGAAACAACGCCAGCGGCAGATGCCCAATCTGGGTGTGGATTTCGCGGGCCACGACTTCGCCGCCATCGGGCGGGCCTTTGGTGGGTACGGGGTCACGGTTGAAACGCGCGCGGACCTGAAGGCGGCACTGACCGCGGCGCTGGAGGCTGACCGCTTCACCGTCATCGCCGCGGTCATTCCGCAGCACGCCTATGACGGGCGGATCTAGCATGCCGGGCGCTCTGGACGGTCTGAAAATTCTCGATCTCAGCCGGATACTGGCCGGGCCGACCTGCACCCAGTTGCTGGGCGATCTGGGGGCGGAGGTCGTCAAGATCGAGAATCCGGGCACCGGTGGCGACGATACCCGCAGTTGGGGGCCGCCTTTCGCGCCCGGCGCCGGTGGTGCGCCGTCGGATCTGTCGGCCTATTTCATGGCCGCGAACCGGAACAAGCTGTCCGTGGCCGCCGATATCGCCACACCCGAAGGCCAGGCGCTGGTTCTGGCGCTGGCCGCCGAGGCCGATGTGGTGATCGAGAATTTCAAGCCCGGCGGTCTGAACCGCTACGGGCTGGATGCCGAAACGCTCCTTTCGCGCTTTCCCCGGCTGGTCTACTGCTCGATTTCGGGCTTTGGGCAGACCGGGCCCAATGCCGCGAAACCGGGCTACGACCTGATGGCGCAGGGCTTTGGCGGGATCATGTCGCTGACCGGCGATCCGGATGGCCAGCCGATGAAGGTGGGCGTGGGCATCGCCGATGTGATGTGCGGAATGTATGCCTGCGTGGGCATTCTGGCCGCCCTGCGCCACCGCGACGCCACCGGACAGGGGCAGCATATCGACGTAGCGCTGGTGGACACGCAGATCGCGTGGCTGATCAACGAAGGCGTCAATTATCTTACCTCCGGTCAGCTGCCCGAGCGGCGCGGCAACGGGCATCCGAACATCGTGCCCTATCAGGTCTTCGCCACCCTTGACGGGCATGTGATCGTCGCGGTGGGCAATGACGGCCAGTTTCGCCGCTTCTGCGGGGTTCTGGGTGCCGGCGATCTGCCCGATGATCCGCGCTTCGCCACAAACCCCGCCCGGCTTGAAAATCGCGAGGCGCTGATTGCGCTCATCGCGCCGATGCTGGCCGCGCGCCGCAGCGCCCGGATCGTGGCGGAGCTGGAACAGGCGGGCGTGCCGGTGGGGCCGGTGCAGACACTCGATCAGGTGTTCGCATCCGATCAGGTGGCGGCCCGGGAGATGGCGATCACGATGCCGCGCGACGATGTCGAGGGCGGCGAGGTCCGACTGATCGGCAATCCGCTGCATCTGTCGCGCACGCCGGTCAGCTATCGCCGCGCGCCGCCGCGCTTCGGCCAGGACACCGATTCCGTGCTGTCGCGGGTCAAGCCCAAGGCCTAACAGCGGGGTTCTGCTCAACTTTCCGGCAGATCGGCGCGGGCTTCCCTCACATTCCCGTCATTCACCTTACTGTGACGTGTGTCCGTAGATCACGTCCTGTTAAGCCCGATACAGAATACGCGTGCATATCAAAGAAAAAGGCGGCGCATGACCCAGGATATCTTCGGCCAGACCGTCACGCTGGCCCCCGGCCCGGCGCTGAGCAGCTGGAACGCGACACAGATGGCGTTTCTGGCCCACGGGGCGGCGACGCCCACCCATCTGGCCGACACGCTGAACGCGGCGCCGGACTTCGTGCTTGGCCATGCGGTCAAGGCGATGTTCTATCTGCTTCTGGGCCGCCGCGAACTGATCGCCCCTGCCAGCGCGGCGCTGACGCAGGCCCGCGCCGCATTGACCGTGCAGACCGTCACCCCGCGCGAGCGGCGCTATGTGGAGGCGCTGAGCCTCTGGATGCAAGGCCACCCCGTCCGCGCGGCGGAGGTTTTCGCGGCCCTTCTGCGCGCCTGTCCCGGCGATGCGCTGGCGGTGAAACTCGACCATGCCCTGCGCTTTGTGCTGGGGGACAGCGCGGGCATGCGCCGCGCTGTGGAAGGCGCGATGCCGGCCTATGGCGAGGATCATCCGGCGCGCGGCTACATGATGGGCTGCCATGCCTTCACGCTTGAGGAAACCGGCGACTACGCGGCCGCGCAGGCGGCGGGCCGGGCGGCCCTGCAGCTTGCGCCGGACGATGCCTGGGGCCTGCATGCGGTGGCCCATGTCCACGACATGACCGCCGATGCCAAGGGCGGGATCGATTGGCTGGCGGGCCGCGAAGCCGCCTGGGCGCATTGCAACAATTTCCGCTATCACGTGTGGTGGCACAAGGCCCTGATGCATCTTGATCTGGGGCAGATCGGCACAGTGCTGGAGCTTTACGACACCGAAATCCGCCGCGAGAAGACCGATGACTACCGCGATATCTCGAACGCGACCTCGCTGTTGAGCCGTCTGGAGCTGGAGGGCGTGGATGTGGGCCGTCGCTGGGAGGAACTGGCGGAGATTTCCGCGAGCCGGACGGAAGACGGCTGCCTGATCTTTGCCGATCTGCACTACCTTCTGGCGCTGATCGGCGATCACCGTGATGCCGCGATCCGTGATCTCATGGGGCGTTTGCACCGCGATGCGCAAAACGCCCGGACCGACATCCAGAAGGCGATGGCCAGTCCGGGCCTGTCTGCCGCCGCGGGGCTCGAAGCCTTTGGCGAAGGCCAATATGCGCAGGCCTTCCTTGCGCTTGCGCGGGCGCGCAAATCCATGCAACAGGCAGGTGGCAGTCACGCGCAGCGGGATGTGTTCGAACGCCTTACCATCGATGCAGGGATCCGCGCCGGGTTTCTGGAGGAGGCTGAGGGGATTCTGGCCGACCGCATCGCGCGTCGTGGCGGCTGCGTTGACGGATATGCCCGGGCAAGGCAGACCCTGATCGCAGAGGGGCGCGACGCGGCGCGGGGCGGCGCGCGTGTTCCCGCTGAATAGACCTGTCGGAAAACAAGCGCGGTGACCATGGTTTCAACCCTCGATGCAGAGCTGCCGTCAAAGGCCAGCAGCCCGGTTTCCGCGCCGGTTGCGCGCGTGCGCGACCCGCGGCTGGATTTCTACCGTGGCATCGCGATGTTCATCATCCTCTTTGCCCATACGCCGGGCAATTTCTTCACCTCATGGATCCCGGCGCGGTGGGGGTTTTCCGACGCGACCGAAATGTTCGTCTTCTGCTCCGGCATGGCGTCGGCCATCGCCTTTGGCGGCGCGTTCGACCGCGCGGGCTGGCGGCTTGGCACGGCCCGGGTCGGGTATCGGGTCTGGCAGGTCTATTGGGCCCATATCGGCATGTTCGTCATCATCGCCGCGATGCTGGCGGCCATCGATCTGGCGGCGGTATCCGACACGGTCTATATCGGCACGCTGAATCTGTGGCGGTTCTTTTCCGACCCGGGGCCGCAGCTGGTGGGCCTTCTGACGCTGACCTATGTGCCGAACTATTTCGACATTCTGCCGATGTATATGGTGGTGCTGGTCATGCTGCCGATCGTGATGGCGCTGTCGCGGGTGAACCTGTGGCTGCTTGCCGGGGTGTCGCTTGCGCTCTGGTTCTTCGCCCAGGGCGCGCTTCTGGACTGGCTGGGGCTTGGCCATCTGCATCTGTCGCTGCCTGCCGAGCCATGGTCCGACCGGCGCTGGTTCTTCAACCCGTTCGGCTGGCAACTGGTCTTCTTCACCGGGTTCGCCTTCATGCGCGGCTGGATCCCCGCGCCGCCGCTCAACCGCGTGCTGGTGGGGCTGGCACTTCTGATCGTGCTGGCCAATGTTCCGCTGTCGAATATCGGTGTGCGGGAGTTCGGGTTCGACTGGGCCCGCGAATGGCGGATGGAAAACCGGGGCTGGTTCAGCAAATCCGATTTCGGCATCCTGCGCTATGTGCAGTTTCTGGCGCTGGCCTATCTGGGCTATGCGGTGGCGGGCGATGGCGGCCGCAACCTCATCGTGACCGGAACCGGGATGCTGGCGCGGCTCTGGGCCACGGTGATCCGGCTGACCACCAAGGTGGGGCAGCAATCCCTGGCGGTGTTCCTGTTTTCCATGGTGCTGGCCCGGTTCACCGGTTTCGTGCTGGACCAGTTGGGCCGGGATGTGGCAACCGTAACCCTGGCCAATCTGATCGGCATGGCGCTGCTGGTTTGTGTGGCCTACAGTGTCGGCTGGTTCAAACGTCAGCCATGGCGAGGCGTGCCCGCAAGATGACCCTGCACCGGCGCACATTTCTGTCCGTCCTTGCCGCCGCGGCCGCGTTGCCCCGGACCCTGCGCGCTGAGCTGATCACCGGCGAGCATCCGTTTTCGCCCGACTGGCTGTGGGCGGAGGCCGAGGCGCTGGCGGCCCGGCCCTACCGGCCCGTGCCGGAGGTGCCCGCGCCATGGCGGGATCTCAGCTATGACCAGTATCGGATGATCTGGTTCAACAGCCAGCGCGGCATCTGGACCGGGACCGACCGGCCGCTGCATCTGGATCTGTTCGCCGCGGGGCTGTACTTTCCGCGGCCCGTCGAGATCAACCTGGTCGAAGACGGTGTCGCGCAGACGCTTGGCTTCGATATCGGACTGTTCGACCGCACCGACCAGTTTCCCGATCTGCCTGTTGACGAGACGATGGGCTATTCCGGCCTGCGCTTGCGGGCCGAGTTGAACACGCCCGGGATCTTCGAGGAGTTCATGGTCTTTCAGGGGGCCAGCTATTTCCGCGCCATCGCCAACGGCCAGACCTACGGCCTGTCCGCGCGCGGGCTTGCCCTTGGCACCGGAGATGCGGAAGGGGAGGAGTTTCCCGACTTCACCCGCTTCTGGGTCGAGGCGCCCGCGCCGGGCAGCGACACCTACATGCTCCACGCCCTGCTCGACGGGCCGTCGACCACCGGGGCCTACAGCTTTTCCATCCGTGCCGGGCGCCCCACCACCGTCGAGGTGCGCGCGACCGTGTTCCCGCGCCGCGATCTGGATCATGTGGGGCTGGCGCCGCTCACCTCGATGTTCCTGTTCGACGAAACCAACCATATCCGGTTCGACGATTTCCGCCCGGCGGTGCATGACAGCGACGGGCTCCTGATCTGGAACGGGGCGGGGGAACGGTTGTGGCGGCCGCTTGCCAATCCGCGGACCCTTCAGATAAGCCATTTCGTCGACGATGGGCCGCGCGGGTTCGGCCTGATGCAGCGGGCCCGCGAGGTTGAGGATTTCGCCGATTTCGAAGCCCGCTACGAAAACCGCCCGTCGCTCTGGATCACGCCTGCGGCGGATTGGGGCGCCGGCTCGGTGCAACTGGTGGAGATCCCCGCCGACCGGGAGATCTATGACAATATCGTTGCCTTCTGGCGTCCGCGGGATGTGATCCCGGCGGGCACGGCCCATGATTTCGCCTACCGCATGAGTTGGGGCGACACACCCGGGGCGCTGCCCGATGTGGCTGCCGTCACCAACACCCGCATCGGCGGCGCGTTCGACCAGATCCGCAAGGTGGTTGCGGTGGATTTCGAGGATCATCCGCTTCTGCGCGGCGATCCGTCGGATTACACGCATCACATCAGCGCCAGTGCGCTGACGCTTTCCGATGGTGTGCTGGAGCGCAATCCCGGCACCGGCGGTCTGCGGCTTGCCTTCAGCTTCGATCCGGCCCAGGCCGAGACCAGCGAGCTGCGCGCGCAACTGCGCCGCGACGGGGTGCTCGTCAGCGAAGTCTGGCTTTACCGGTGGACCGCATGACCGGTCGGCGACCCGATGACTGGATGCCGCCGCCGGCCCCGCTCAGCCGGCCGATCCAGCGGCTGAACCGGCCCTATCGCGACGAAAACGCGCCGGGGGGCTGGGGGCCGTCGCAGGCGTGGATCTGGCGACTGGCGACGTTCCTGCCTGCGGTCGCGACCACCGTGGCGCTCGTCGCGGCCTTCACCGACTGGTTCGCGATGGATGGGCTGAGCGGTTTCGAGGGCGCGCTGATCGCCATCGTCGCCTTCACGTTCTTCTGGATCGCGCTGTCGGTCAGCACGGCGGTTCTGGGCATTGCGACGGTGATCCTGCGGCCTTCCCGCGCGCGGCCTGCGGACAGCACCGCCATGGCCGCGCCGATGGACGTGGCCCTGCTGGTGCCGATCTTCAACGAGGTGCCCGCCGATGTGTTCGGCAATGCCGCGGCCATGCTGTCCGGGCTCGGGGGCCTCCCCGGCGGCCACCGCTACACGCTTTTCATCCTCTCCGACACGACCGACGAAGCCGTGGCCGCGCAGGAGATCCGGGCGTTCTTCACCCTGAGGGCCAGCCTGCCCGACGCGACGCTGCATTACCGCCGGCGGATCTCCAACACCGATGGCAAGATCGGCAATCTGGCCGATTGGGTCGAAGGATGGGGCGGGGCGTACAGTGCGATGCTGGTTCTGGATGCCGACAGCCTGATGAGTGCGCCGGCCATCGCCGCGCTGACCGATGCGCTGGCGCGCGACCCCTCGGCCGGGTTGATCCAGTCCTTCCCGCTGCTCTATGGCGCGCGCACGGTGTTCGGCCGGATCCAGCAGTTCTCCAACCGCGTCTATGGCACCCCTCTGGCCGAAGGTCTGGCCCGCTGGACAGATCGGGAGGGCAATTACTGGGGCCATAACGCGATCATCCGCAGCGCGGCCTTCGCGGCCTGCGCCGGGCTGCCCCGGCTGCGCTCTTCGCGGGGCGGGACGCAGATGATCCTCAGCCATGATTTCGTCGAGGCGGGGCTGCTGCGCCGGGCCGGATGGGCGGTGCGGTTCCTGCCCCGGATCGAAGGCAGCTATGAGGAGGCGCCGCCGACGCTGATCGACTATATCCTGCGCGACCGGCGCTGGTGTCAGGGCAATCTGCAGCATCTGGGCCTTCTGGCCACGCGCGGTCTGCACCCGGTATCCCGCTTTCACCTGTTCAGCGGAGCGATGGCCTATCTTCTGTCGCCGGCATGGTTCGTGCTTCTGGTGGTCTGGGCCCTGATCGGCAATGGCGACGAGGCCAATGTGATCCGCTATTTCAGCGGCCTGAACCCTCAGGTGACATGGCCCGAGATCACCACGGCGAACAATCTGGCGATCCTGATCTTCATGTACGGGATGCTGCTGGCGCCGAAACTCGTCGCGGCATGTACGATCCGGCGGCTTGGCCTGCGGCTGCGCGATCTGGGCGGGCTTCGGCAGTTCCTGATCTCGCTTCTGGCGGAGATTTCCCTGTCGATCCTCTATGCCCCGATCCTGATGATCCACCAGTCGCTGGCGGTTCTGCGTTCGGCGCTCGGGCGGCGGGCGGCATGGCGGCCGCAGCGGCGCAGGGGGGTGCGATACGGGGCAGGGGTGCTGATCAAGTTCCACATCGTCGAAACGCTGATCGGCCTGCTGCTGATGGCGGGTATGGCGCTGGGTCTGGTGACGTTCTGGCTCGCGCCGATCGCACTCAGCCTTGCCGCCGCGATCCCGCTCTCGGCGCTCAGCGGGGTGGATCTGGACGCGCGCCGATGGTCGCACCGGCAGCTGGGAACGCCCGAGACATTGAATGCCCCGCCGATCATCCGCCGCGCGCTGATGGAACGCCGCCGGTTCGCGCAGGCCTTGCAGGCCCCCCCCGCCGACCGGATCGCGGCCGAATAGCCGGGCGCGGACAGGGCCCTAGCCGTCACGGTTCACGGGAAGACCGCGGGCCAGCCATCCCGGCCCGGCCGAGGTGCCCAGCATGCCTTCGGGAATGTCGATGATCCCGGTGAATCCGGCCTCCGCCAGCCGGTTGGAGAGCCGCGCGGAGCGGACGCCGCGCGCGCAGATCACCGCGATGGGGGTGTCCCGCGCGCCACGCACGTGGCCCGCCAGCGCCTCGATGAAATCCGCGCGCCGCATATCCAGCCGGATCGCGCCTTCGGGCGACCCGGTCGCGGACCATTCGTCGGGGCGGCGGATGTCGACAAGCGTGAGCGCGCCGGCGGCGACCAGCCTGTGGGCGTCCGCCGCATTGAGGGTTCCGCCCGAGATCTCAGGGCGGAGCGCGTCGTAGAGCAGCATCTGTCCGCCGAGCGACCACGCAAGCCCCGTGCCCGCGACAAGTGCCGCCCCGCCAAGGATCAGACCGCGCCTTGTCAGGCCCGCCACCGGCTCAGCCCGCAGGGCCGACATAGCCCTGAACGATCCGGGCGATCTGCCCGGCGGGCAGGATCGGCGGCAGCAGGGTCTGCACCGCCCCGGCCCCGTCCAGCAGGTAGAGCATGCTGCCATGGGCAAAGACGGGGCCATGTTCGGGATCGACGAACAGCTCCTCGCGGTCCACGCCAAAGGCGTCATAGGCGATCTGCAATTCGGCCTCGGTGCCGGTCAGGCCTATGAAACCGGGGTGGATGCGAGCCAGCGGCGGCCCGATATCCGCCACCGTGTCGCGCGCGGGGTCGACGGTGATCATCACCAGCCTCAGGTCCAGATCCCCGCCGGCCAGAATATCGGCCACATCCGCCATGAGCGGCAGCGTGGCGGAACAGATTTCCTGACAATTCGCATAGCCGAAAAACAACAGTTGCGGCAGCCCCTCCGGGTCGGCCTGCGTGCGGGCCATGCCGGATTGATCGGTCAGGCTGAAATCCCCGCCAAGGGCGAAGGGCAGCGCATCGCTCTCGGCCTGCGCGGCCCCGGTAAGCCCGACCAGACAGGCGGCGACCAGCCGGATCACGGGAACAGCTCGGCGCGGATCTCCGCATCGCGGTCCAGCCCCAGACCGAAGTATCCCTCTTCGGCGATTTCGCGCAACACGCGCGGGTCACGCCGGAACCAAGGCCCGCTGCCCGCCGCATCGGGGTTGTTCTCGGCCCAGTCATCGGTCCAGCGGTTGGCGCTCACCCATGTCTCGTCGCCAAGGCGGCGGATGCGTTGCAGCAGGTAGATGTTCACCGCGCCCAGATAGGCATCGTCCAGCATCAGGCCGTCCACCTCCACCTCCGCCCCGCAATAGGGCAGCAATTCGACGGTGGCGCCGGTAAAGGCGGGCTGGCTGTTCTTGTTGGGGTAGACCAGAACGCCGTCCTCGCTGCGCAGAAGCCCCAGTTGTCGCCGACCGTCTCCGCAATTCCCGGCGCAATTGCCGGTGACCTCGCACAGGATATCGACAACCGTCGCCTCGAAGCGGGCGGGCTGTTCGGCGAAAAGGTTCCAGCTGCGCGCTTCGGAGTTTTCCGAGAAGTCCTGCGCCGCGGTCGGGCCCGACAGGGCCAGCGCCGCCAAGGCCGCCGTCAGGGCACGGGCGATCATGGTGCATCCTCCGGCACGGCGAAGGGCGGGACGACACCGAAATCATCATGGCTGAGCACCTGAATATCGTCATCCTGCACCACCTCGCTGACGACCAGATAATTCAGCCCGTCGCGCTCGTAATGCATGCCGTCGACGCTGACCACATGGCTGGCAAGCCGCATCTGGGTATCGCCGCCCGCGCTTTCGTCGCTGTCTTCGATCTGTAGGACCATGTAGACGGTGCCGTCCTCTGCCAGAAGTCCCACGGGGATGCCGCCCGCCGAACACCAGAGCGCGCAGGTGTGATGGGCAGACCCCACCACCGCCTCGGGCCCGCCCATGACGCCCGAAAAATAGCACCAGGTGTCGATGATCTCGCCCCGCAACTGTACGCGCTGGCCCTCGGCAAATGCGGGGGCCGCGAGGAGAAAGGGGGATGACAGCGCAAGAAACGCCGCGAAAACTCGGTTATGTCGCATGAAGCCGTCCAGTCCGTATCTGCCGCTGGGTCAAGCCTGTGCGCTTCGGCCGGATTTGTCCAATCCCGATTCGGTGATCGCGCGCGCCGGATGCAGCGCCCGGCGCCCGTCCGGGCCGTTCCCGGCGCTATCGGACGGCGGAGGAGAGATGCCGCGCGGCAAGCATGGCCGTCAGCGCGGGCAGGGCCAGCCCGTCGGCGAGGCGCGTCACCCGGTCGGGGGTGAAAAACCCCTCCCCATCCAGCAGGTTGACGGTCGCCAGGATCTCCCCGCCCGCCACGACCGGCAGATTGAGGACAGATGCGCATCCGAGGGAGCCGATCAACTCATGATCGGGGAAAACACTGGCGATATCGCTGAGGGTGTTGGCAACGAAGCATTCATGCCGGCCCTGAACGATATCGAACCACTCATTTCGGACAATCGGCTTGGTGCCGGAGACCGGGTAGGCACCGGGCATGTTCGTGTAAGCGCGCCGCGCCAGCCCTGCGCTTTCATCTACGGTCATCACTGTCCACAGGCGCACGGGCAGAATCGCGTCGCTAAAGGCATGCAGCGCCGCGAACACGGCCGGCGCATTTCTGGCCGTGGCCAGATCGGCAAGGAAAATGCGCTCGGCGGCGCGATCTGAACCGGGGTCGAATGGCATGCTTGTCTGGTCCTTTGCCTGCTCAGTCGCCGCCGCTGGCGGCATAGAGTTTCTGTGTATAGGGGTCGCGGAACGCCCCGTCGTGCAGGGCCGTGGCGGGCGCGATTTCCACGATCCGGCCCTTGTTCATCACCGCCATCCGTTCGCAGAGGAAACTGACCACCGGCAGATTATGGGTGACCATCAGATAGGTCAGACCGCGCTCCCTGCGCAACCGTTTGAGGAGATTCAAGATCTCGGCCTGCACGCTGACATCCAGCGCGCTGGTGGGTTCGTCCAGCAGCATCACCTGCGGCTCCAGCATCAGCGCGCGCGCAATCGCGACCCGCTGGCGCTGCCCGCCCGAAAGCTGGTGCGGGTAGCGAAACCGGAACCGCCGGTCGAGCCCGACATCGGCCAGCGCCTGTTCGACCCTGGCGTCCTGTCCGCCGATCCGGTGGATCGTCAGAGGTTCCGACAGCACCGCGTCCACCGTCTTGCGCGGATGGAGCGAGCCGTAAGGGTCCTGAAACACCATCTGGCAGTGCCGCGCCAGCGTCCGGTCGGGCCGGTGGCTGCCGGGCTGGCCCAGCACCTCGATCTGGCCGGTCCATTCGGGCGCGAGCCCAGCAATCGCCTTCAGCACCGTCGATTTGCCCGATCCGCTTTCGCCGACCAGTGCAAAGCTTTCGCCTGCCGCGACCTCGAAGCTGACATCGTGGACGACGCGCTGCCCGTCATAGGCGATATCGACATGGCTGAGTGAAATCGCGGTCATGTGCCTGCCCATGCGCTGCGATCCATCACCGGCAGTTCATCGCGGGTTTCATGCATCCGCGGGACCGCGGCCAGAAGCCCCTTGGTATAGGGGTGGCTCGCGGCATGCAGGTCGCCGGCATCGCAGGTTTCCACCATGCGGCCGGCATTCATCACCAGTATCCGGTCGCAATACCGCGCCACCAGCGGCAGATCATGGCTGATCAGGATCAGGCCCATGCCGTGATCGCGCACCAGATCGTCGATCAGGCGCAGCACATCGCCCTGCACGCTGACATCCAGCGCGCTGGTCGGCTCGTCGGCGATCAGAAGGCTCGGGCGCGGGATCAGCATCATCGCGATCATCACCCGCTGGCCCATCCCGCCGGACACCTCATGGGGGTAAAGCCGCGCCACCCGGTCCGGATCGTCGATGCGCACGGCCTCCAGCATATCGCGGACCCGCGCGCGCATGTCGCGGCGCGGCAGGCGTTCATGGACCCGCAGCGCCTCTTCGATCTGGGTGCCGACGGTCATCACCGGGTTCAGCGAATAGCGCGGATCCTGCATGATCATGGAGATCCGCGCCCCGCGCAGCGCCCGCATGTCCCGTTCACCAAGGCTGGTCAGATCCTGCCCCTCGAAGCTCAGCCGCCCCTCCACCCGCCCGGGCGGGCGGATCAGGCGCAGGATCGCCCGCCCGGTCATCGACTTTCCTGACCCGCTTTCGCCCACGATCCCAAGCCGTTCCCGCCCAAGCTCGAAGGACAGGCCATCGACCACATTCACCCGGCCCCGCGAGGTGGGGAAGCTGACGACGAGGTTTTCGACCGACAGAAGGGTCATGATTTCCCCTCCGATTTCGGGTCCAGCACGTCGCGCAGTCCGTCGCCCAGAAAGCAGAAGCCGAGCGAGACGATGATGATCGCAAAGCCCGGCATGGTCGCGACCCACCATTGATCGAGGATGAAGCTGCGCCCGCGGGAGATCATTGCGCCCCATTCCGGCAGCGGCGGCTGCGCGCCCAGCCCGAGAAAGCCCAGCCCGGCGGCGGTCAGGATGATGCCCGCCATGTCGAGCGTGACCCGGATGATCATCGAGGAGGTGCAAAGCGGCAGGATGTGCCGCGCGATCAGACGGCTGTGCGAGGCGCCCAGAAGCCGGGTGGCGGCAACGAATTCGGAGTTGCGAATGGTCAGCGTTTCGGCGCGTGCGATGCGGGCATAGGCGGGCCAGGTGGTGATCGCGATCGCAATGATCGCGTTCTCGATCCCCGGGCCGAGTGCGGCGGCAAAGGCCAGCGCCAGGATCAGCTTGGGCATCGACAGGAACACATCCGTGATCCCCATCAGCACCCGGTCCGTCCAGCCGCCGAAATAGCCCGAGACGGCCCCGATCAGAAGACCCAGAGGCGCCGAGATCACCGCCACCAGACCGACGATCAGCAGGGTGATCCGCGCGCCATAGACCACGCGGGAAAAGATATCCCGGCCAAGCTCGTCCGTGCCCATCCAGTGCTCCGCCGAGGGCGGCAGAAGCCGGTTCGACAGATCCTGCCCCACGGGGCTTTCGGGTGCGATCCAGGGGGCGAAGATCGCCGTCAGGATCAGGCCGATGATGATCAGCGCGCCCACCACCGCCAGCGGATTGCGCAGCAGATCCAGCGTCACGCGATAGGCCCGGCCCGCGGCGGCCTGCCCCCGCGATTTCGGGCTGTCATCCAGAAGCCAGGCTTGCACGGTCATCACCGGCTCCTCGGGTCGAGCACGCGGTAGAGTACATCCGACACCTTGTTGATGACGATGAAGACCGCCCCGATGACCAGCGTTGCCCCCAGAACCGCGTTCATGTCGGCGTTGAACAGCGCCGTGGTCAGGTAATTGCCGATGCCGGGCCAGGAAAACACCGTCTCGATCATCACCGAGCCTTCCAGCAGCCCCGCATAGGACAGGCCGATGACCGTGATCAGCGGCACCCGGATCGCGCCGAAGGCATGGACCCAGATCACCCGCCATTCGGGCACGCCCTTGACCCGCGCGGTGGTGATGTATTCCTGGCTGAGCTGATCCAGCATGAAGGAGCGCGTCATCCGCGCGATATAGGCAAGCGAGAAGATGCCGAGGATCGTGGCCGGCAGGATGATATGCGACACCGCACTGCGGAACACGTCCCAGTCGCCGTCCAGCAGGCTGTCGACCGTCAGAAGACCGGTGACCGTGGGTGTGATGCCGTCATAGAAGATATCGACCCGCCCCGGGCCCGAGACCCAGCCAAGGCCCGCATAAAACACCGCCAGCCCGACCAGGCCCAGCCAGAACGCGGGCACCGAATAGCCCAGAAGCGCGAAGACACGGATCACCTGATCGGTCCAGCGGCCCTGATGGGCGGCGGCCAGAACGCCGGCCGGCACGCCCAGACCGATACCGATGAAAATTCCGATGGTGGCCATTTCGAGCGTGGCCGGGAAGACCCGGGCCAGATCCTCGGCGACGGGCCGGTTTGTCGACACCGACATGCCCAGATCGAACCGCAGCACATCGAGCACGTAGCTGCCGAACTGCACGATCAAGGGCCGGTCGAGCCCCATGGCCACGCGCGCGGCCTCGTACTGCTCGGCCGTCGCGCGGTCGCCGACAATGGCCAGCACCGGGTCGATCGGCACGACGCGCCCGATGAAGAAGGTGAGTGCCAGAAGGCCCAGAAAGGTCAGCGCGACCACGAACACGAACCGCAGGATCGCGGCCACCGGGCCTGCGAATGCGATCTGTCCCTGACGCTCGACAATCATCCTGCACGGCCCTTCGCATGACGGGCCCCGACCCGCTGTTTCATCGCAGGTGCCACATTCCGCTTGGTTTTGGCAAATAGTTTTGCTTAGATCAAAAAAATTATGATCAGGAGGGGGGGTGACCATGTCGCGGCCGAAGCCGAAGAACGACCCCAATCTGGGCGCCCTGATCCGCAAGCGGCGCAAGCAGCTGGATCTGACATTGCAGGCGCTCTGCGACGATGCGGGCCTGTCCGTGGGGTATCTGAGCCAGGTGGAGCGGGGGCAGGCCACGCCATCGCTCGGGACGCTGGCACAGATCGCGCAGGGTCTGCATGTGGGGCTGGAATACTTCATCGCGACGCCGAAGCCCGCCGACAGCCTGTCCCGCTCGGGTGCGCGGCCGCAATTCTCGATCGATGGCTCCTCGATCCTCTACGAGTCGCTCGGCACGGAGTTCCCGGGCGCGGAGCTGTCCTGCTACCTTCTGCACGTGCCGCCGGGCTATGCCTCCGAAACCGTCAGCCACGAGGGGGAGGAGATCGTTTTCCTGCTGGAGGGGGAGATCACCCAGACGCTCGGCGGGCAGACCTTCATTCTTCAGCAGGGCGACAGCCTGCATTACAGCGGCGCGACGCCCCATTCCTGGTCGAACGAAACCGATCGCACCACCCGCCTTCTGTGGACCGGCACTTTGTCGGTCCTGCAACGCAAAGGTGCCGTGAAACTACCTGAAATGACGCCGGCCAATATCAATGGCTAGAGACAAACAACGGAGGTTGACCCCAATGAAACTACTGAAACCCGCGCTTCTGGCGGCGGTTCTGGCGCTGCCGCTTGCCGTGCCTGCCGCGCAGGCGGACACGCCGGCCGAATTGCTGGTCGTGGCGCAGAACATCGACGACATCGTCGCCATCGACCCGGCTCAGGCCTATGAGTTCACTTCCGGTGAACTGGTCACCAACACCTATGACCGTCTGGTGCAGTACGATGCGGAGGATACCACCGTTCTGGCCCCGGGCCTTGCCACCGATTGGGCAATCGACGCGGAGGCCAAGACCATCACCTTCACCATGCGTGACGGGGTGACGTTCCATTCCGGCAACCCGGTGCGCGCCGACGATGTGGCGTTTTCCTTCGCGCGCGTCGTTCAGTTGAACCTGACGCCCGCATTCATCCTGACGCAGCTTGGCTGGACGTCTGAAAACGTGGGCGAGATGGTCACGGCCGACGGCAATACCGTCACCGTGCGCTATGACGGCGATTTCAGCCCGGCCTTCGTGATGAACGTGCTGGCATCGCGCCCCGCCTCCATCGTCGACGAGCTGACGGTGATGGCAAACGAGGTCGATGGCGACATGGGCAATGCGTGGCTCAACGCCAATACCGCAGGCACCGGGCCCTTCACGCTGACGGCGTTCCGCCCGGCGGAGCTGATCCGGATGGAGGCCAACCCGACCTATTTCAACGGCGCGCCCGCGATCGAGGGCGTGATCATCCGCCATGTGGCCGAAAGCGCCACGCAGCAGCTTTTGCTGGAATCCGGTGACGTGGATATCGCGCGCAACCTGACACCCGATCAGGTCGCCTCGCTGGAAGGGGAGGGGCTGCGCGTGGAAACCTTCCCGCAGGCCGCCGTCCATTTCCTGTCCTTCAATCAGGCGGTTGAAAGCCTGACCCCGCCCGCCGTCTGGGAGGCCGCGCGGTACCTTGTGGATTATGAGGGCATGACCAACTCGATCATCGCCGGGCAGATGGAAGTGCATCAGGCGTTCTGGCCCGAAGGCTTTCCCGGCGCGCTGACCGATACGCCCTACAGCTACGACCCGGAGCGGGCGGCGCAGATCCTGGCGGATGCCGGGGTGGAGCTGCCGATCACCGTGTCGCTCGACGTGATCAACGCCGCGCCATTCACCGACATGGCGCAATCGATCCAGGCGAGTTTTGCCGAAGCGGGGATCAACTTCGAGATCCTGCCCGGCACCGGTAGCCAGGTGATCACCCGGTATCGCGAACGCAGCCACGAGGCGATGCTGCTTTACTGGGGTCCCGACTTCATGGACCCGCATTCGAACGCCAAGGCATTCGCCTACAACTCGGACAACAGCCAGGATGCCTATGCCGCCACCACCACCTGGCGGAATTCCTGGGCCGTTCCCAGCGAGATGAACGAGATGACGACCGCGGCGCTGACCGAACCGGACCCTGCCGCACGGGAAGAGATGTATCTGGAGCTTCAGCGCCGCGTGCAGGAAAGCTCCCCCATCGTGATCATGTTCCAGGCGTCCTATCAGGTGGCGATGGACGACGCGGTCAGCGGTTACGTCAACGGCGCGACCTCCGATTTCGTCTTCTACCGGCTTGTCGAGAAAAGCTGATCTGGAAACCGGTCGCCGGCCTCTCGGGGGCGGCGGCCGTATCTTTGCGGGCCGTCCGGAACGGATGGCTCCGGCCTCGCTTCAGGCGTCTGCCCGCGGGCCGGGCACGCCCCTGGGATCGGCGCAGGTCCCTGGTTCCGCCCGGCCCCGTGCCGCACCGTGCATGGGCCGGCATCCCGACACACACGTCGTTCCCGCAACATCCATCCGCTGCCGCTTCTTGACGTGCACGCGCGTTGCGGTGGCCCTGTCGGCGCGCTAACACTACCGGCCAAGGGCAGGACACGAAGTCTCCAATGCTGGAACATGGTCATAATCCCTATCTGGTTGCCGCATCGCTTGCCATCGCGCTGATGTCGGGGTTCACGGGGCTGTCCCTGACCCGGGGCGCGTCGGGCATGGAGGTCGCGCGCCGCAAGCTGGTGGTCAGCATGTCGGCGGTGGCGCTCGGCGGCGGCATCTGGTCGATGCATTTCGTCGCCATGCTGGGTATGCAACTGCCCGTACAGTTCTACTACGACGCGCTGACGACGATGGTGTCGGCGCTGGTGGCGATCCTCTTGACCGGTATCGCGCTTCTGTTCGTGCATTTCGGCCCGCGCACCCCGGGGCGGATCACGTTGGCGGGGGCCTGTGTCGGCATCGGCATCCCGGCCATGCATTACATCGGCATGTCGGGTATCCGGATCGTTCAGCCGGTCTATTCGCAAACGGGCGTCGGCGTCGCGCTTGCCTCGTCTCTGGTGCTCGGCATCGCGTCTTTCTGGGTCTGCTACGGCAAGCGGGAGGCGCGCAACATCGTCTATGGAACCATCGGGTTCGGGCTCAGCGTCTTCGCGGTTCATTTCATTGCCATGGCGGGCACGCATTTCACGCACGTGGATGGGGCGGAGGCGTCCAGCCTGCGGCTCAGCAACGAGGTGCTGGCCTTCGGTGTCACGCTCTCCGCCTTCGCGATTGCAGGGGCGTTCCTGCTGATGGGGGTGACCTTCGGCCTGCCGTTCAGGGGGGCGGCGCCCGCCGCCCCCCTGCCGGACGTGGCACCTGCACCACCCGCCACCCCGCCCGAAGCGGAGCCGGAGCGGGAGCCGGAGACGCAGGCTCTGGCCGCGGGCCGGATCCCCTATGAGAAAGAAGGGCGGATCTATTTCGTTCCCGAGGAGGAGGTGGCCGCAGTCCGGGCCGAGGGGCATTACACCTTTCTCTATCATCGGGCCGGGCGGCTGTTCTGCCCGTGGTCGATTTCGCAGGTGGAGGAGCGCGTCGCCGACCCGCATTTCGTCAGATGTCATCGCAGCTATCTGATCAATTCGCGCTTCGTGACCGGGTTCGAGCGGAAGAAGGACAATGGCGTGTGTTACTTCGATGAGGGGTTGCCGCTGGACAAGGCGCCGGTCAGCCGGTCCTATCTGAAGTCGGTTCGGGAGAAGCTGGGCGTCTGATAGGCCCGTTCCCGTCGCGGGCAGGGGTTCAACACCGGCCTTGCGCGTTTCGTGCGCCATATTCGCATTTCGTGCGCAGACCCATGCATTTCAGGCCCGGACGCTAGAGCAGTTCGGCCTCTCCCCGTTGTATGCATCCGGATACCGGCGTTTTGGGAGGACCGCACGTGATACCACCATCATTTGAATATCATCGACCGACGGATGTCGCGGGCGCGCTGGCGGTGCTGGCCGAGCATGGCGATGACGCCCGCGTTCTGGCCGGGGGGCACAGCCTGATCCCGATGATGAAGCTGCGCATGGCCGACGTGCCGCATCTGATCGACCTGCAGGATGTGGCGGCGCTGAAAGGGATCGAGATCGCCGGCGATCAGATCACCATCGGCGCGATGACCACCCAGCATGAGCTGATCGCCAGCGACGCGCTGCATGCCGCCGCCCCGATCATTCGCGAGGCTGCCTTGCAGATCGCCGATCCGCAGGTGCGCTACATGGGCACCATCGGCGGCAATGTGGCCAATGGCGATCCGGGCAATGACATGCCGGGCCTGATGCAATGTCTGGACGCGCGGTTCACCCTGGAAGGGGCCGACGGCACGCGCACGGTCGCGGCGCGCAGCTTCTACGAGGCCGCCTATATGACCGACCGGGATGACGAGGAGATCCTGACGCATATCAGCTTTGCGGCGCCCAGGGGCGGCTACGCCTATGAAAAGCAGAAACGCAAGATCGGCGATTATGCGACCGCTGCCTGTGCCGCGCTGATCGAGCGGGAAGGCGACAAGGTGGCGTCGGCGTCGGTGGCGATGACCAATCTCAGCGACATACCCGTCTTCTCCGAAGCGGCCGCCGCGGCCCTTGCAGGCAGCGCGTGCGATGATGCCGCGGTGAAGGCCGCCGTTGCCGCCGCGTTGGAGGATATCGACCCGACCGAAGACAATCGCGGGCCCGTCGAATTCAAGATGCACGTGGCCGGGATCATCATTTCCCGCGCCATCCAGCGCGCCTGGTCCAGGGCGTAGGAGAAACCGAAGATGACAAAACAAATCGTGGAAATGATGGTCAACGGCGAAACCCGGGAGGTTATGGTCGAACCGCGCGAATTGCTGATCTATGTGCTGCGCGAACAGCTGCGCCTGACCGGGCCGCATGTCGGCTGCGAGACATCCCATTGCGGGGCCTGCACCGTGGAAATCAACGGCAAGTCAGTCAAATCCTGCACCATGTTCGCGGTGCAGGCACAGGGCGCCGAGATCACGACGATCGAGGGTCTGGGCTCGCCTGACGGGCTGCATGTCCTGCAGGAAAGCTTCAAGGAACATCACGGGCTGCAATGCGGCTATTGCACGCCGGGCATGATCACCCGGGCGCACCGTCTGTTGCAGGAGAACCCGAACCCGACCGAGGAAGAGGTGCGGTTCGGCATGGCGGGCAATATCTGCCGCTGCACCGGCTATCAGAACATCGTGAAATCCATTCTGGCGGCCGCGGCGGAAATCAACAGCGCATCGGAGGCGGCACAATGAACGATTTGACACCGGATCGCGATGAACGCGTCGCCAATCTCAAGGGTCTGGGCTGCTCGCGCAAGCGGGTCGAGGATGCGAGATTTACCCAAGGCAAGGGCAATTACATCGACGATATCAGCCTGCCGGGCATGCTGCACGGGGATTTCGTGCGCTCGCCTTATGCCCATGCGCGCGTGAAATCGATCAATACCGATGCCGCCATGGCGCTGGATGGCGTGGTTGCCGTGCTGACAGCCAAGGATCTGGAGCCCCTGTCGCTGCATTGGATGCCGACGTTGGCGGGCGACAAGCAGATGGTACTTGCCGATGGCAAGGTTCTGTTCCAGGGCCAGGAGGTCGCCTTTGTCGTGGCGCGCGACCGCTACATTGCCGCCGACGCGGTCGAACTGGTCGAGGTCGAGTATGAGGAACTGCCCGTTCTCGTGGACCCGTTCGAGGCGCTGAAATCCGATGTGGTGCTGCGCGAGGATCTCGATGGCCAGACCGAGGGCGCGCATGGCCCCCGCAAGCATCACAATCACATCTTCACATGGGAAGTGGGCGACGAAGCCGGCACGAATGCGGTGATCGGCGATGCCGATGTGGTGGCCGAGGAAACGATGTACTATCACCGCACCCACCCCTGTCCGCTGGAGCCCTGCGGGTGTCTGGCGAGCATGGACAAGGTGAACGGCAAGCTGACGCTTTACGGGACCTTTCAGGCCCCCCATGTGGTGCGCACCGTCGCCTCGCTCCTGTCGGGGATCGAGGAGCACAACATCCGCGTCGTCTCGCCCGATATCGGGGGCGGTTTCGGCAACAAGGTCGGTGTCTATCCCGGCTATGTCTGCTCCATCGTGGCCTCCATCGTGACCGGCGTGCCGGTGAAATGGGTCGAAGACCGGATGGAGAACCTGATGACCACCGCCTTCGCGCGCGATTACTGGATGAAGGGCCGGATCAGCGCCACCAGGGATGGCAAGATCACCGGGCTGCATTGCCATGTGACTGCGGATCACGGTGCGTTCGATGCCTGCGCGGACCCCACCAAATTCCCGGCCGGGTTCATGAATATCTGCACCGGCTCCTATGACATTCCCATCGCCTATCTGGGCGTGGATGGCGTCTACACCAACAAGGCGCCGGGCGGCGTGTCCTACCGCTGTTCGTTCCGCGTGACCGAGGCGGTCTATTTCATCGAGCGGATGATCGAGGTTCTGGCGATCGAGCTGAACATGGATGCCGCCGAACTACGCCGGATCAACTTCATCGGGAAGGAGCAGTTCCCCTATCAGTCCGCGCTTGGCTGGGAATATGACAGCGGGGATTATCACACCGCATGGGACAAGGCGCTGGCGGCCGTCGATTATGACGGTCTGCGCAAGGAACAGGCGGAGCGGGTCGAGGCGTTCAAACGCGGCGAGACGCGCACGCTCATGGGCATCGGTCTGTCGTTCTTCACCGAGATCGTCGGTGCGGGCCCGGTCAAGAACTGCGACATCCTTGGCATGGGCATGTTCGACAGTTGCGAGATCCGCATCCACCCCACCGGCAGCGCGATTGCGCGGCTTGGCACGATTTCCCAGGGGCAGGGGCATGCGACCACTTTCGCGCAGATCCTCGCCTCCGAAATCGGCATCCCCGCCGACAGCATCACGATCGAGGAGGGGGACACCGATACCGCGCCCTACGGGCTTGGCACCTACGGGTCCCGCTCCACGCCCGTCGCCGGTGCGGCGACGGCCATGGCCGGTCGCAAGATCCGCGCCAAGGCCCAGATGATTGCGGCCTATCTGCTGGAGGTCCATGACGACGACGTCGAATTCGACGTCGACCGTTTCGTGGTCAAGGGCGCGCCGGAACGGTTCAAGACCATGAGCGAGATCGCCTATGCCGCCTATAATCAGGCGATACCGGGGGTGGAGCCGGGGCTGGAAGCGGTCAGCTATTACGACCCGCCCAACATGACCTACCCGTTCGGGGCCTATGTCTGCGTCATGGATATCGACGTGGACACCGGCGTGACCGATATCCGGCGTTTCTACGCGCTGGACGATTGCGGCACCCGGATCAACCCGATGGTCATCGAAGGCCAGATCCATGGCGGCCTGACCGAAGCGCTGGCCGTCGCGATGGGGCAGGAGATCGCCTATGACGACATGGGCAATGTCAAGACCGGGACGCTGATGGATTTCTTCCTGCCCACCGCCTGGGAAGTGCCGAATTACGAGACCGATCACACGGTCACGCCCAGCCCGCATCACCCGATCGGGGCCAAGGGTGTGGGCGAAAGCCCCCATGTGGGCGGCGTGCCGTGTTTCTCCAACGCGGTGCAGGATGCGTTCCGCCCGTTTGGCCTGCGCCACACGAACATGCCGCACGATCATTGGCGGATCTGGAAAACGGCCAATGGTCTCGGCCTGCATGATACATGATGAAAGGGCGGGGCGCCGGATCACAGCGCGCCCCGCACAGACCCGATGACAGCCTGGACCGATCTTCAAGCGGATCTTGCGCGCACCGGCTATGTCGCCTCGGACGATCTGGCCATGGCGCTGCATATCGCCACCTCTCTGGGGCGCCCCCTGCTGCTGGAGGGGGCCGCGGGCGTCGGCAAGACCGAGATTTCCCGTGCCCTGGCCAGCGTCCGGGGGGCGGAGCTGATCCGCCTGCAATGCTACGAGGGGCTGGATGCAAGCCAGGCCATCTACGAGTGGAACTATCAACGCCAGCTTCTGTCGATCCGTGCCGCCTCCGAGGCGGGGGAGACGGGGGCCGTGGTCGAGGCGCGGATCTTCTCTGAGGAGTATCTGCTGGAGCGGCCGCTTCTGAAGGCGATCCGGCAGGCAACGCCCCCGGTTCTGCTGATCGACGAGATCGATCGGGCCGACGAGGAATTCGAGGCCTATCTGCTGGAGGTCCTCTCCGATTTCCAAATCACCATCCCCGAGCTTGGCACCATCGTCGCCACCTCGCGCCCGATGGTCGTGTTGACCGCCAATGGCACCCGCGATCTGTCCGACGCGCTGCGCCGGCGCTGCATCTATTGCCACGTGGATTATCCCGACCGGCAGACGGAACTGGCGATTCTCGCCAGCCGCTGCCCGGGCATCGAGGCGCAACTGGGCGCGCAGATCATCGGCTTCGTGCAGAAGCTGCGCGAGGAGGAGTTGGAGAAGGTGCCCGGCGTCGCCGAAATGCTGGATTTCGCCGCCGCCCTGGGCGGGTTGGGCATCAAGGATCTGAGCGACGATCCGGCGGCGTTGCAGGCAGCACTTGTGACGCTTCTGAAGACCCAGGCCGACCGCGCCGCGATCCCGATCGAGGTGGCCGCACGGATCGCGGGGAAAGCCGCATGAGCGCGACCGATGAGTAGGATCACCCGCTTCACCGCCGCCGATCCGGGCCCCGCCGCCCGGGTCTCGGGCTTCATGGCGCATCTGCGCGACCACGGCTTTCATCTGGGCGTGGCCGAAACCGATACCGCCCTGCGCGCCCTGACCTTCGTCAATCCGACCCGGCCGATGGATGCCCGGCTGGCCCTGAAAGCTGTCTGCGCCGGATCGGCGGAAACCGCGGCCGAGTTCGATCTGCTGTTCGATGCGTACTGGATGGCCGAGGGGCGCGTGCGCCACAAGATCATCCCGTCCGCCCATGCGGAGACCCCCCAGAATACAAGGACGACCCGCACCGACGACACGCGCGGGACCGATGGCGCGGGCCGCATCCATGCGCCCGAAGACGGCGCGGAGGATGGCGAAACCCATGCCGAGGGGACCGGCCGGCTGATCGCGTCCGGCATGCGGAACCTGATGAAGAAAGACCTGCGCGAGATGGTGTCGAGCGACGATATCCGCGCAGCCGAGCAGGTGGCCATCCGGCTGGGGCGCGCGCTCAGGGATCGCCGGTCGCGCCGGCGGAGAGCCGCGCGCGCCGGGCGCGCCATCGATCTGCGCCGCACGATCCGCCACAGCCTGTCCAGCGGTGGCGAGCCGCTTCGCCTTGCCAGACGGACCCGGCCCGACCGGCCCCTGAAGATCGTGGCGCTTTGCGATGTCTCCGGCTCGATGATGAATTACGCGCGGCCCTTTCTGGCCTTTCTGGCGGGCCTCATGCGCGCCGATGGCGCCAGCGACGCCTATCTGTTTCACACCCGGCTGGTCCGGATCACCGAGGCGTTGCGGGACGATGACCCGCTGCGCGCGCTGAACCGGATCACGCTTCTGGCAGATGGCTTTGGCGGCGGCTCCAGAATTGGCGCGACGCTTGAGCAATTCGCCAGAGGATATGCGCGCAAGTTCGTCGATGGCCGGAGCGTCGTTCTGATCCTGTCGGATGGTTACGACAGCGATGCGCCCGAGGTGATGGAGGCCGCATTGGCCCGGCTGAAACGGCGCGGGTGCCGGATCATCTGGCTGAACCCGCTGAAGGGCTGGAAGGACTATGCGCCCGTCGCCCGCGGGATGGCGGCGGCTCTGCCCTATCTGGACGATTTCGCTGCCGCCACGACCCTTGCCGATCTGGCGGCGCTGGAACAGCGATTGGCCCGGCTATGACCTTGTCGGCCACGGAATATGCTCGGCTTGAGGCCAAGATGCAGGCGCTGAAGGCCGCGGGCGTGCCCTTCGCGATGGCCACGGTCGTGCGCACGGTCGATGCGACCTCGGCCAAGCCGGGGGGCAAGGCCCTGCTGGACCGGCAGGGCACGATCCTGATGGGCTGGGTCGGGGGCGGCTGCGCGCGCGGCGCGGTGGGCAAGGCCGCGCGCGAGGCGATAGAGACCGGCGCGCCGCAGCTCATTTCGCTCCGCCCGCAGGAGTTGCTGGAGACCGAGGGGCTGACCGCGGGGGACATGCGCGACGGGGTGCGGTTCGCCCGGAACGGTTGCCCCTCGAAGGGCACGATGGATGTGTTCGTGGAGCCGGTCCTGCCGCTGCCCGATCTGGTGATCTTCGGCACCGGGCTGGTGGCGATGGCGCTGGCCGACCTGGGCGGGCGGCTCGATTTCAAGGTCACGCTTTGCGGGGCCGATGGCGCGGAGATCGACCCGGGCCTTGCCCGGCATGTGACCCCAGATTTCGAGATCGCCGCCGATGGTTTCGTCGTGGTCGCCACGCAGGGGCAGGGCGATCTGGCCGCCCTGCGGGCCGCCGTGACGGGCGATGCCGCCTATGTCAGCTTTGTCGGGAGCCGCCGGAAATTCGCCTCCCTTGTGGAGAAGTTGCAGGCCGAAGACGCACGTCTTGCGCCGCATCTGGCCCGTGTTCATGCGCCCGCGGGTCTTGATATCAACGCCATCACGCCCGAGGAGATCGCGCTGTCCGTACTGGCGCAGATCACGTCGCTGCGTCGCAGCCGCGCCGTGCGGAAGGGCGGCGATGTGTAGCGTGCCCGCCACAAGGGCCCCGGCGATGGCCGGGGCTCCCCCGATGACGCCGCCGGGGGCTTGCGACCGCCCGGCCCTGATCCAGCTTCCCTGTTGCCAGACGAAAGAGACCTGAAATGGACCTGAAAGACGAGATCGTTATCAATGCCCCGCAAGCGGTGGTCTATGCCGCGCTGAACGATGCGGAGATCCTGAAAGACTGCATTCCGGGATGCGAGGAACTGATCAAGCATTCCGACACCGAGCTTGAGGCCAAGGTGGTGCTGAAGGTCGGCCCGGTGAAGGCCCGGTTCAACGGCACCGTCACGCTCAGCCCCGACAACCCGCCCGAACGGTTTTCGCTGACCGGGGAGGGCAATGGCGGTGCCGCGGGGTTTGCCAGGGGCGGCGCGCAGGTGGAACTGGCCGAACATCCCGAAGGCACGCTTTTGCGCTACGACGCCCATGCGGATATCGGCGGCAAACTGGCCCAGCTTGGCAGTCGCCTGATACATGGGACGGCGAAAAAGCTCGCGGCGAAATTCTTCAAGAACTTGGCCGACCGGGTGGGCGCCAACGAAGCGGCCTGAAAACACGGGTCTGATCCCGGCCCGGCGCTCGGTCCCGGAGATCAGCCGCCGGGGGCGGAGGCCGCTTGCGGCAGAACGAAGGGGATGTCGCCGTCCGGTGCCACCCCGACCTGCACCCGGCAGCCGTAGGCCGCCGACAGGATCCTGTCGGTCAGCACGTGCCGGGCGGGCCCCTGCGCCTCCAGCCGGCCCTGCACGAGCATCGCGACGGAGCCTGCGAACATCGCGGTCAGGTTCAGATCGTGCATCACCGCCACCACACCGCCGCCGGCGGCGGCGTAATCCGCCATCAGGCCCATCACCTCCAACTGGTGACCGATATCGAGGCTGGAGACCGGCTCGTCCAGAAACAGCCAGCGCGGGCCTTCCGGCCCCACCGGATCCCACACCTGCGTCAGCACACGGGCCAGTTGCACGCGCTGCTGCTCGCCGCCGGACAGCTCCTGATAAAACCGCCCTTCGAACCCGGCAAGGCCGACCCGCTCCAACGCTTCCGAGGCGCGGGTGGGCGGGGGCGGATCGGCGCAGGCCATCATGCCGAAACGTACGATTTCGAGCACCGTGAACGGAAAGGCGATGCGGCTGGCCTGCGGCAGGACCGCCCGGCGCGCGGCCAGATCCCAGCCCGGGATATGCGCGATATCGTCCCCGCCAAGCCGGACTTCGCCCTCATACGGCAATTCCTGCGTCATCGCGCGCAACAGCGTGGTCTTGCCCGACCCGTTCGGGCCGACGATCGCGGTGATCTGCCCCGGCTCCGCCCGGAAGTCGAGTCCGTTCAGAACCGGCGTGCCGGACAGGCTGACGCAGATATCGGTGGCGGTCAGCATCTGGCTCAGAGATCCAGAAGGCTGCGATTGCGCAGCAGGATCCAAAGGAAGAACGGTCCGCCAAGGGTGGCCGTGACGATCCCGATGGGCAGTTCGGCGGGTGCGATGATGCTGCGCGATATCATGTCCGCAAGGATCAGCAGGCTGGCGCCAAGCAGGGCCGCATTTGGCAGCAGATACCGGTGATCCGGTCCGATCATCAGGCGCAGCAGATGCGGCACCACGATGCCGATGAAGCCGATCCCGCCCGAGACGGCCACCGCCGCGCCGACCGCGGCCGCGACCGTCAGAATGGCGATGTTCTTCATGCGCTGAACGGGAATACCCAGATGCGCCGCCGCCGCTTCCCCAAGTGCCAGACCGTTCAGCGCACGGGCCAGAAACGGCGTGGCCGCCAGCGCCAGCACGATCAGCGGTCCGGCCACGAGTACCTTTTCCCACGTGGCGCCCGCAAGCGAGCCAAGCCCCCAGAAGGTCAGATCCCTGAGCTGCGCATCGTTGGCCATATAGATCAGGATGCCGGACAGCGCGCCGGTCAGCGCGGCAAGGGCGATCCCGCCGAGAAGCATCACCGCCACGGAGGTCCGCCCCCGGCTCGTCGACAGCCGATAGAGCAGGATCGTCGTGAACCATCCGCCCAGAAAGGCCGCCACCGGCACGGTGTAGTAGCCAAGGCCCTCGCGCATCGCCAGCGGCAGAAGCCCGCCCAGCACAATCGCCGAGATCGCGCCCAGCCCGGCGCCAGCGCTCACCCCGACCAGCCCGGGATCGGCCAGCGGATTGCGGAAAAGCCCCTGCATGACGGCGCCCGACACCGCCAGCGCCGCCCCCACCAGGATCCCCATGACAAGCCGGGGCAGGCGGATATCGAACAGGATGACGCTTTCCTGCAATCCGATCTGTTCGCCGCGCAGGATCTGCACCAGCGCCGTCCAGAGATTTGCGCCCGAGGCGCCCACCGTCAGGCTGATCGCCGAGATCACAAGCAGCAGGACCGTCAGGCCGGCCAGCATGCGCCCTGCCTGCCGTTGCCGGTCGCCGGCCTGCCGGGGCGGGCTGCTCGATCGGGCGGGAACGAAGACCATGGGCGGCTAGCCGCGCGCGGCGTGAAACGCGCCGCTGAGCGCGCGAACCGCCTCCGGCGTGCGCGGGCCGAAGCCCAGAAGAAGCAGCCCGGGCTGCCGCACGATGGCATCCGTGCGTGCCGCCGGCGTCTGGCCAAGGGCCGGGTGGTCCAGCACATCGCGCCTGTCGGCGGCATGGTCGCCGGCGCCGTCCATCATCAGGATCACATCGGGTGCCGCCAGAAGCACGGCTTCCTCGCTCACCTGCCGATAGCCGTCGAACCCCTGCATCGCATTCACGCCGCCGGCCAGTTCGATGATCCCCTGCGCCCCTGTGCCGGCCCCGGCGGCCATGATCCTGCCCCCCTGCAACGACAGGATGAAGAGCACGCGCGGCGGGGTATCCATGCGGGCGGCCTCGATTGCGTCGGTCAGGTCCGCCTCCACCCGGTCGGCCAGCGTCGCGCCCTGCTCGGGCACGCCCAGCGCCTCGGCAATCGTCTCGATCTTGAGCCGGATCGCGGCGGCATCGTAGCCCTCGGGCACGGTGACGAAGGGAATTTCCGCGGCCTGCAAAACTTCGATCGCTTCCGCCGGGCCGCTGCCGTCGGTGGCGACGATCAGATCGGGCGCGACCGACAGAACGCCTTCGGGCGACAGCGACCGGACATAGCCCACGTCGGGCAGTTGCCGGGCTTCGGCGGGGAAGGTCGACGTCGTGTCGCGCGCCACGACGCGGTCCCCCTCGCCAAGCGCGTAGATGATCTCCGTGACGGCGCCGCCAAGCGACAGAACCCGCTCGACCTCCTCGGCCTTGGCCTGCGCGCAAGGCCAGGCCACGGTCATCGCCACCGCAAGCAGGGTTGCCTTCAGACCCGGAGCCATCGGAACCCGGGCGATTCCGGGCCACTGTGGCCCGACCATTCCATGCTGTGCCAAAACACCACCTTTTTTGCAGAAGTCCGGGAGAAACTGGCGCCACATCGGATGTGGTTTGGCTAGCGCGGGAGCATTGTCGCCCCTTTCTCTGAGTCTTTTACTCACCTATGGCGAGAGGAACAAGCGGGCCTTTTCGCAAGCGCGAAAAAAGGGGTGTCTCCGGGCGGTTTCGGCCGTGCGTCCGCTACCATGCGCCACGCGGATTATCGTCGGTTAATGCGGGGCGCGGCCAGCGGTGAGACGCTCGCATATCGAACAGATCGCAGTTCAGATGACGGAGGACACAAGATGGCTGAGAAATCTGAAACCACGGCGCCCGAGGCCCCGGATGCCGGGCAAGCCGCGCCCGAGAAACGCCGGCGCCGCCCGGTCTGGAATGTCCGCGACGAGCTCGAAGACCTGCTTGAAGGCCTTCAGAGCGGGTCGCTGTTCGGGGCCGGCTGGCAGCGGCGGGGGTTGGACATTCCGTTTCGCGGTCTGGCCTCCGTGCGCCCGACGCTCGATATCATCGACAAGGGAACGGAGATCAAGCTGGTCGCGGAACTGCCCGGCATGGCCGAGGAGGATATCGATCTGCGGGTCACCGACCACAGCCTGACGCTGCGTGGCGAGAAGACCGAAGAGGTCGAAGAGGGTGACGAAGATGGCGACTATTACGTCAACGAACGGCGCTTCGGCGCGTTCACGCGCACCGTGCAGCTTCCCGAAGGGGTGGACCATGACGGCATCAAGGCGCATTTCAAGAACGGCGTGCTGACGGTTCATCTGCCGAAGAAGCCGGAAGCGCAACAGACGGGCAGGAAAATTGCAGTCAAGGGCGCAGCCTGACCCGCGCCGATCCGTGTGCCGGGGTGCGGGGCGCACAGACCCGCCCCCATCTCTGATCGGAGGCGTCGCATGAAGGTTCTCGATATCATGACGGCGCCCCTGATCACCATATCGGTGGATTGTCCGGTCTCCCGGATCGCCGCCCGGATGGACGATCATGGCATCGGCGCGCTTCCGGTTGTGCAGGATGGCCGTCTGGCCGGCATCGTCACCGACCGCGATCTGGTGGTGCGGGTGATTTCCGGGTCGGGCTTCGCCAGCACGAAAACGGCGCAGGACATCATGACGCCGGGTGCATTCTGGTGCCGCGCGGATCATTCGGTGGAAACGCTGGCGGCCCTGATGGGCGATCATCAGGTGCGGCGCTTGCCGGTTCTCGACGGGCGCGATCGTCTGGTGGGCATGGTGTCGCTGGGCGACATCGCCGAACACGTGTCCGAGCGTCTCGCGGGCGAGGCGCTGGGCGAGATCGTCGAAGACCGCTAGGCGGCCGTCGGGGTGATCTCCTGTTCAAGCCGCTCCACATCGATCCCGGCGATCTCGGACAAGGCCGCAAGGTCCAGGATGCGGATGTCGATATGGTCGCTCGTTTCGATGATGTTGTGCCGCACGAGGCGACGCATGGTTCGGCACACATGAACCGATGAAAGGCCGGTATAATCGCCAATGGCTTTCTGGGTCAGCGGCAGATGAAAGGTCTCTTCCATGTCATGCCCGAGCGATCTGAGCCGGAGCGACAGCTCCAGAATGGCGAAGGCGATCCGCATCGGCGCGCTGCCCTTGCCCAGACGCAGCAGCCTTTCCGAGGTGCGTGCCTGGGCCGCGGCGCGGATCCGGCCAACGGCGCGGGCCAGATCGGGCGAAGCCTTGAGCATCGTCTGCCATGTGCGGACCGGCACGATCGAGACCCTGGCATCGGTGATCGCCTCCAGCGTCAGACCCACGGTCGTGCCGTCGCCGTTGGTCGCGTAAAGAATGTCGCCGGGCAGGATGAAATCGATGATCTGGGCCTCCCCGTCTTCGAAGGATTTCGAACTCGACAACCATCCGTCGACCACAAGGATCACCTTGTCGAATTCGTCACCATCCTGAAGAATCACGGTTCCGGCGCGGATCTGTTGCGCGGTTCGCGCGAATGTCCTGATCTGTTCGCTGGCCGCGCAGAGCGCCGTCATGCCGCCCTGGGCGCATCTTGTCTGGTCCTGCCACATTGTCGATCCCACCGCTGTCGGCGTCCCCGTATGCAAGCCACCGGAAACCCGCGCGAATCCACAGCTTCATGGCTTCTATAGCCGGTCGGAAAACGATGTTCCGGCGGCGCGGTCTTGTCGGGCGGCGATGTCAAGTCATGTGCACGTTTTCCAACCTTATCCCGCTTGTGGGATTCTGTCGACTGCGACAACTATTTCATATGCAAAAAACCGCTCCCCCGCCTGGCCGCGCTGCTCCCGCCCGTCGCGCCGATGGGTGGACCGGCCGGCACAGCGGCTGGATTAACCTGGATTAATGATCCCATTCTGCAGCGGCGCATACTCCGATCCAGGCAAGGGGGTGGCGGGCCATGCAGGGACTGCGTTGCATTTCCGCGATCTCGCGCGGGCTCCCCGGTGGGGGGCGAACGGGGTCGGTAGACGGGGCTGTGAACCGGGTCTGTTCCGATCGGATCCAGCAAGTTCCGACACCACCGGCATCCATCGCTTTTCCGAACAGGTCTTTCGTGCATCACACGGCCCGCCCCGACAGGGCGCCGCTTCGGACGGATTTCAAGGTGGCCCCTGGGCCGCGATCAGAAGAAGGACAGATATCATGATATCGGACTATAGGCGCGCAGCCCTTGCCCTCGCGGTCGGATTGGGGCTTGCGCTCCCGGCCCACGCGTTCACCGCCTGCCAGGTGACCGATGTCGGCGGGATCGACGACAACAGCTTCAACCAGACCGCTTGGCAGGGTGTTCTCGACGCGCAGGATCAGCTCGGGATCGACGCCCGCTTCCTCGAATCCCAGGCCGAGACCGATTACGAGGCCAATCTAAACTCGCTTCTGGGTGGCGATTGCGATGTCATCTTCACCATCGGTTTCCTGCTGGGCGATGCCACACAGGCCGCGGCGGAGGCGAACCCCGACCAGATGTTCTCGATCGTCGACTTTGCCTATGATCCGCCGCTGCCGAATGTGCTGGCGCAGGTCTATGCCACCGACGAGGCGGCCTTTCTGGCGGGCTATCTTGCCGCGGGCATGACGGAGACGGGGGTTCTGGGCGTCTTCGGTGGCATCAACATCCCGCCGGTGACGATCTTCATGGACGGGTTCGCCCACGGGGTGGCCTATTACAATGCCCAGAAGGGCACGGACATCACGGTGCTCGGGTGGGATCCCGAAACGCGGGAAGGGTTGTTCACCAACAATTTCGACTCCCTCGATGACGGGCGCGCCTTCGCGCAGAACCTCTATGACGAAGGCGCCGATATCGTGTTGCCGGTTGCCGGCCCCGTGGGGCTGGGATCGGCGGCGCTGGCCAATGAACTGGGCGCTGAGGAACTGATGATCATCGGCGTGGATGCCGATCTCTACCGGACCGATCCCGAACGCGGGCATGTCTATCTGACCTCGATCGTCAAACGCATGGACCGCACAGTTTTCGAGGTGATCGAAACCGCCATCGCCGGCGCGTTCGAGGGTGGCGTGATCGTCGGCAGCCTTGAAAACGGCGGCGTTGATCTGGCGCCGTTCCATGATTTCGCGGGTGCCGTGCCGCAGGAGTTGCAGGACGAACTGGCGCAGATCCGTGCAGGCATCACCGACGGCAGCATTCCGGTCGGCGGCGAGTAACAGCGGCGGTTCCGGACGGATCGAAAGGAGAACGGGCCGATGGAGGTGGAACTGCGTGGCATCACCAAGCGCTTCGGCCCGGTCGTGGCGAACGAGGATGTGAACCTGACGATCCGTCCCGGCGAGGTTCTGGGCCTTCTGGGAGAGAACGGCGCGGGCAAGTCGACGCTGATGAACGTGCTTTGCGGACTTTACCGGCCCGATGCGGGCGAAATCCTCATCGACGGCGCGCCGGTGTCCTTCTCGGGGCCCGGCGATGCCATCGCCGCCGGGATCGGCATGGTGCATCAGCACTTCATGCTGGTTCCGGTTTTCACCGTGGCCGAAAACGTCGTGCTGGGCGTGGAGCCAACGGGCCGTTTCGACCATCTCGACCTTGAGACCGCGCGGCGCAAGGTGCGCGAGATCGGCGAGGAGTACGGGCTCACCGCCGATCCCGACGCGCTGGTCGAGAGCCTGCCGGTCGGCGTTCAGCAACGGGTCGAGATCATCAAGGTCCTGTTCCGTTCGGCCAATGTCCTGATCCTGGACGAACCCACCGCCGTGCTGACCCCGCAGGAGGTGAGCGATTTCTTCGAGATCGTCACCTCGCTGCGCAAAAGCGGCAAGGCGATTGTCTTCATCACCCACAAGCTGAACGAGATCCTGGATATCTCCGACCGGATCAGCGTGCTGCGCGGCGGCCGCATCATCGGCGAAGGCGATCCGCGGCAGATGACCAAGGCGCAGCTTGCCGAGATGATGGTGGGCCGTCCCGTCAGTTTCGATGTGGAGAAAACCCCCTTCGCCCCCGGCGAGGCGCTTCTGGAGGTCGACGGCCTCACCGTGCTGCGCGACAATGGCGAGCGGGCGGTGGACAATGTCAGCCTGTCGGTCCGCAGCGGCGAGGTGGTGGGACTGGCGGGCGTGCAGGGCAACGGCCAGTCGGCGCTGATCGAGGCGATCACCGGGCTGAGCCGGCCGGCGAAGGGCCGGATCAGATTTCTGGGCAAGGATATCACCTCCGCCTCCGTGCGCAGCCGTCACCGCATGGGCATGGCGCATATCCCCGAAGACCGGCAGCATGTGGGGCTGATCCCGGGCTTCACCGTGGCCGAGAACATGGTGCTCGACAGCTATTACGACGACCGGTTTTCCAGCGGTCCGCAGGTTCGGTGGGCCAATGTGCAGGAATGGTCGGCGGGGGCGATCCTCGATTTCGACATCCGCACCCCGTCGGTCTTTGCCGAGGCCGGGCATCTTTCGGGGGGCAATCAGCAAAAGCTGATCGTCGCCCGGGAGCTTGCGCGGGACACGAAATTCGTGGTCGCGGCGCAGCCGACACGCGGGCTGGACGTGGGCTCCATCGAATACATTCACGCAAGGCTGATGGCCGCACGGGCGGAAGGGGACGGCGTGTTGCTGATGTCCTCGGAGCTGGACGAGATTCTCGCGCTGGCAGACCGGATTCTGGTGATGTTCAAGGGCCGCATCGTGGCCGAGTTCGACGCCAGCCAGGCCCCGCCCGCGAAATCGGAGATCGGGCTGTCGATGGCGGGGGTGGCGGCATGAGCATGCAGGACACGGCCACCCGCAAGCTGCTTGAACGCGCCGCCCCCGGGCGGGTGGATTTCGAGAACCTCGTCGTCGTGCCGCTCTTCGCGGTGGTGGCCGCGCTGATCCTTGGTGCGCTGACGATGCTGGCGACCAATGTGGAGCCCGCGACGATCGGACGGTCCTATTTGGCGCTTCTGCAGGGCTCCGTGGGCTCGCTCGGCGCGATCTCGGAGACGTTGACGGCGGCCGCGCCGCTGATCCTTGCCGGGCTCGGGCTTGCGCTCGGGTTCCGCGCTGGGCTCTTCAATATCGGGGCCGAGGGGCAGATCCTCATGGGAGGCATGGCCGCGGTGATCTGCGGTTTCAGCTTTTCGCATCTGCCCTTTGCCGTGCTGATGCCGCTCTGCGTGATTTCGGGCGGTGCGGCGGGGGCTTTCTATGCGTCGATCGCGGGCTGGCTGCGCGCGGCGACCGGCGCCCATGAGGTGATCACGACGATCATGCTCAACATGATATCCTACCGGCTGGTCGATTACATGCTGCGCCTGCCCTGGGTGCAGCGGCCGGGCCGGGCCGATCCGATCTCGCAATCGGTGCCGCCCAATGCCGAACTGCCCGCACTGTTGCAGTGGCTTGACCCGAACCTACGGCTGCATGCCGGGATTTTCCTGACGCTTCTGGCGGTTGTCGTCGTCCATTGGCTGCTGTTCCGCACCAAGCTGGGGTTTGAGTTCCGCGCCAGCGGGGCCAGCCCCGAGGCGGCGCGCTATGCCGGGATGCGGGCGTCGCTGATCATCGTGCTGGCAATGGCGACGGCGGGGATGCTGGCGGGCCTTGCGGGGGCCAATCAGGTCCTCGGCGTCCTTGGCCGCGCCAGCCCCGGCTTTTCCGCAGGGATCGGCTTCGACGCCATCGCCGTGGCGCTTCTGGGCAGATCCCATCCGGTGGGCGTGCTGTTCGCCGGGCTGCTTTTCGGCGCGCTGGAGGCCGGCGGGCGGCAGATGCAGGTGGATGCCGGCGTCAGCATCGACCTGATCGGGATCATTCAGGCGCTGATCATCGTCTTCATCGCGGCGCCGCTTCTGGTGCGGGCGCTCTTTCCCTGGGGCTTTCGGCGTCCCGACAGCGGAGATGGCAGATCATGACCCTCGCAGTCGACAGGCCCGACCCCGCCGCCCCGGTGGTCGACAAGGCCGAAAGACGGCGCGCGCAGATCACCGGCGGCGTGCTGGTCGCGCTGGCCGCCTTCATCGTGCTGGTGTTCGGCGATGCCAGCGGCGACGCGACTTTCCGGCTGTCGCGCCCGCGCGACGTCTGGGTGATCGGCGATCTGGTCGTGCCCGCCCTGCCGGTGATCTACGTGGCTGCGGCGCTCACCGCCTTTCTCGGGGCGCGGCTGTTTCTGCGCGGCGGCGGGCGCTGGAGCACCCTGTCGCTGGGGGCGGGGCTGGCGCTGGCGGTCATCGCCTTCCTGCTCTGGGCCACGGCGGGCAACGCCTTTTCGCTCACCGGCATGTTGCAGGCCACCGTCGTGCGCGCGATGCCCATCGCGCTGGGCGCGCTTGCGGCGGTGTTCTGCGAGCGGGTGGCGGTGGTCAATATCGCGATCGAAGGCATGCTGCTGGCCGGGGCCTTCACCGGCGCGCTGATGGGCTCGCTCATCGGCGGCTGGGGCGGGCTTTTATCGGCCGTGGTCGTCGGCGGGATCTTCGGTTTCATCCTCGCCGCGCTGGTGGTGACCTACCGGATGGACCAGATCATCGCGGGCGTGGTCATCAATCTCTTCGTGCTTGGGCTGACCAGCTATGTCTCAAGTCAGGTCTTCGCCGAGATGCGCCATCTCAACAACGCGCCGGTCTTCCGCGCGGTGAAACTGCCGGTTCTGGGCGATATCCCGGTGATCGGCCCGATGCTGTTCCATCAGAACATCTTTGTCTACGGTGCCTTCGTGATGGTGGTCGTCTCCACCTATTACCTGTTTCACACACGCGGCGGTCTCAGGGCCCGGGCTGTGGGCGAACACCCCCGCGCGGCCGACACCCTTGGCATCGACGTCTATTGGACGCGCTATGTCCATGTCACCGTCGGCGGGATGATCGCGGGCTTCGGCGGGGCGTGGTTCACGCTCGGCTCGGTCGGGCGGTTCGACGAGAACATGACCGGCGGCAGAGGCTTCATCGCCCTTGCGGCGATGATCTTCGGCCGCTGGCATCCGGTCGGCGCGCTTCTGGCGGCGCTGGTCTTCGGGTTCAGCGATTCCCTCCAGCAGAAACTCGCGCTGCTGCAAACGCCGATCCCGTCGGAGTTTCTGGCCATGGCCCCCTATGTCGCCACGATCATCGTGGTCGCGGGGCTGATCGGGCGGGCCCGCGCGCCGGCGGCCGACGGCAAACCCTACATAAAGGACTGACTAGGAGGCCGGGGTGGGCGGGCCCGCGGAGCGGACGTATTTCACCGCCTCGGGCACGACGATCAGCGGCATCGCCAGCAGCGCGATCAGACCCCATTGCCCGGCCCCGAGCGAAACCGTGCGGAGCAGCGTCTGCAAGGGCGCCCATTCGGTGGCCAGAAGCTGCAGCGACAGCGTGGCCGCCAGCGCCAGCAGCAGGAACGGATTGCTCAGCCAGCCGATCCGGGAACAGGGCCGGCTCAGCGACCGGAACGCGAAGACGCTCATCTTTTCGAACACCACCATGGCGGTGAAGGCCGCCGTGCGGGCCAGATCGACGCCAAGCGGTATCAGGCTGTAGAAGATCCAGAGACTGGCCGCACCCGTATAGGTGCCGAAGGCAAGGATCAGCAGGAACCCGTTGCGCCCGAGGATCGGTTCGTCGCGACGCCGGGGTGGGCGCGCCATCTGCTCTTTCTCGGCTTTCTCAAGGCCCAGAGCCACCGCGGTGACCCCGTCGGTCACCAGATTCATCCACAGGATCTGCGTCGCCAGAAAGATCAGCGGCCCGCCAAGCACCAGATTGACCGCGATGGCGATCACCTCGCCCGCGTTCGACGACAGAAGGTAGCGCACGAATTTGCGTACATTGTCGAACTGCCGCCGACCCTCGGCGATCGCGCCCACGATGGTTGCGAAATTGTCGTCCAGAAGCACCAGATCGGCCGCATCCTTGGAGGCATCGGTGCCGCGTATGCCCATGGCCACGCCGATATCGGCCCGTTTCAGGGCCGGGGCGTCGTTCACCCCGTCGCCGGTCATCGCCACGATCAGGCCCAGATCCTGAAGCGCCGCGACGATGCGCATCTTGTGGGCGGGCAGGGTGCGCGCGAAAAGCACATCCTCGCTCAGCAGCTCGCGCAGGCTGTCATCCGGCATCCCGTCGATTTCAGGGCCCAGAATGCATCGCGGGCTGCCAAGGCCCAGCCTTGTGGCGATGGCGGCGGCCGTGACCGGGCTGTCGCCGGTGATCATGATGATGCGGATGCCCGCGCGTCTCGCCTCGGCAATGGCGTGCTTCACTTCGGGCCGGGGCGGATCGATCAGCCCGACATGGCCAAGATAGGTCAGCCCGCGCTCGTCCAGATCATCGGCGCCCGCCGCCCGCGCGGCCAGCGCGATGACCCGCAGACCTTGCGCCGCCATGCTCCGGTGGGCCTCCAGCACGGTCTCGCGCAACCCGTCGGTCAGCGGGACCGGCCCATCCGGCGTGAGGATCTCCGACGCGGTCGCAAGCACGGCTTCGGGCGCGCCCTTCATATGCAGCCGGTGGCCATCGGCCGAAGGGGCCACCACGCTCATCCGCTTGCGTTCGCTGGAAAAGGGGCGTTCGGCAATCACGGCGTTGGGGGCAGGGGGCGGTGCCCAACCCTTGTAGGCCAGCGTCACCAGCGCCCCTTCGGTCGGCGTGCCGATCATCACCCAGTCACGGCCTTCCCGGCGCAGACGCGCATGGGTGCAGGTCAGCGCCGTTTCCAGCAATGCGGCCAGGGTCACGTCTTCCGCCGCCCGGACATTCCGGCCGGCCCGTTCGATATGCCCCGCTGGGTCGTAGCCCGTTCCGGTCACGTCATATTCCGCGCCGAGGGTCCAGATCCGCGTCGCCGTCATCTTGTTTTCGGTCAGCGTTCCGGTCTTGTCGGTGCATATGACCGAGGCTGAGCCAAGGGTTTCCACCGCCTGCAAGCGGCGTGCCAGGGCCTTCTTGCGCGCCATCGCCGACGCGCCGAGCGCCAGCGTGATCGTGACGACGGCCGGCAGCCCCTCGGGCACCATCGCCACCGCCAGCGACAGGCCGGTCATGAACATCTCGAACAAGGGCCGCCCGACCGCGGTGCCAAGGCCCACAATGGCCGCCGCGATGACCAGCGCCGCGATGCCAAGCTGCCGGGCCAGACGCGACAGTTGCAGTTGCAGATGGGTCCGTTTCTGGTCGACCAGGCCGGTCAGTTCTGCGATGTTGCCGAATTTCGTCGCGCGGCCGATGGCGGTGACCAGCCCTTCGCCGCGTCCGCTGGTCACGCCGGTTCCCATCAGCAGGGCGCCGCCCTCCGACGTGTCGCCGGCGGTTTTCTCCACCGGCGCGGATTCGCCCGTGACAACGCTTTCGTCCAGCCTGAGTTCGGTGGCCGATACCAGCCGGATATCGGCCGGCACCGTGTCGCCGGATGCCACGATCACCAGATCGCCCGGCACCAGTTCGCGCGCCGGAATGACGGTTTCCCTGCCGTCGCGCAGCACAAGCGCGCTTGGCGTCAGCATGGAGCGCAGGGCCTCCAGCGCCGTTTCCGCGCGCCATTCCTGAACGAAGCCCAGAATGCCGTTCAGAACCACCACAAGACAGATCGCGATGGCATCCACGGTTTCGCCCAATGCCAGCGCGATCCCCGCCGCCGCAATCAGGATCAGAACGAGCGATCCGGTGAACTGACGCAGCAACACAAGGACCGGAGAGGTTTTCGGAGGCTTGGGAAGCTCGTTCCAGCCATGCGTCTGACGGGCCTCAACCACCGCTTCGGCCGTCAGACCCGTTCTTGACAACGCGATTTGATCGGACATGAGCGGCACCGTTGGCTCAAAGATGTTGGCCGCGGGTTTAGCAATCGCGGCCCGGCGTCGAGTTGCGCGAGATCAATCGGATCGAAGATGGGCGCAGGCAGGCCGTCGGTGAACCGCGGCGGGTGTGAAGACCGCCCGCAGGATGCCGGTCTTTCGGGGTGCGCGCGGAGGCGGAACCGGACGAAAGGTTACGAAAAATCGGAATCCGGGGAGACTTCGTAACCTATTCGACCGCGACCGCCTTGCGCACCATGTCCCAATAGATGCCCTCCACCGCGCCGCGGTCGAGCCGCCCGCCCTCGCGATACCATGTGGTGACGCCGGTCAGCATCGCGATGATCGCCAGCGTCGCGAGCTTGGTGTCGGGCACCGCGAACCGGCCCGTGGAGACACCGCGTTTCAGGATGCTTTCCAGCTGATCCTCATAGGCTTTTCGCAATCCCTCGATCACCGCGAAGTTCCGGGGCTCCAGATTGCGCAGTTCCATATAGGCGATGAAGACCAGTTCGGGCCGGGCCAGATGAAACCGGATATGATGCCGGGTGAAGCCCTCCAGCGCCGCTCTTGCGCAGCCCTCGGGCACCTGCCAGTCGGACAGTAACTCCTCCATATGGTCGCGCATGAGATCGAACAAAAGCGTCTGTTTGTCAGGGGTGTAGAGATAAAGCGCGCCCGCCTGGACGCCGACCTCGGCCGCGATCTGGCGCATCGATACCGCCGCGAACCCGTGCCGCGCGAACAGCCGCAAGGCCGCCTGCCGCACTTTCGGGCCCGTGATCTCCGCGTGTGATCCCTGTTTGCGTGCCATGGCGCCACAGTATCTGAACAGATGTTCAATTCAACCCTCGCGCTGGACCTGAAACCAAGGCTGCGCTAGGCCTGTGTCATGCGCTGGATCCTTGCCCTGCCCCTGCTTCTCGCCGCCTGCGGCGACCCGCTGCCGGACCTTGACAGGCCGCTGAGCGATGCCGCGCGCGATGCGGGCTCTCCCGATCTGGTTCCGCTCGGCCCGCTTCTGGCCCGGACAGATACGCTTTTGCCGCGGGACGCGGCGGCGGAGGGCCAGGGCCTAGAGGCCCGCACCGCCGATTTGCGTAGACGTGCCAATGCCTTGCGGCGGATGGAGCTGCCCTGAGACCTCAGCCGCGTTGCATGCCTTCGCGATAGAAGCTAACAGGGGCGCCAGCCCGATCCCGCCCTTGAAGGAGCTTCCGATGACTGACACGCTGCGCCTTGGCATCGCCGGTCTTGGAACCGTGGGCGTGGGGGTGGTGAAGATCATCCAGCGCCAGGCAGATCTGCTGACCGCGCGCACCGGTAGGCGGATCGAGATCACTGCCGTCTCGGCCCGGTCCCGCGACAAGGATCGCGGCGTGAACACCGCCAAATACGCCTGGGAAGACGACCCGGTGGCGCTGGCCGTGCGGGACGATATCGACATGTTCGTGGAGCTTATGGGCGGCAGCGACGGCCCGGCCAAGGCCGCGACCGAGGCTGCGATTGCCGCGGGCAAGGATGTGGTCACCGCCAACAAGGCGCTTCTGGCGCTGCATGGTCAGGAGCTTGCGATGGCGGCGGAGGCGCGGAATGTCGCCCTGCGCTATGAGGCGGCGGTAGCCGGGGGCATTCCGGTGATCAAGGCCCTGACCGAAGGGCTGGCCGGGAACGAGATCACTCGTGTCGCCGGGGTCATGAACGGCACCTGCAACTACATCCTGACCCAGATGGACGCGACGGGGCAGGGCTATAACGCGCTGTTCGAGGAATGCGGGCGGCTTGGCTATCTGGAGGCCGATCCGAACCTTGACGTGGGCGGAATCGACGCGGGCCACAAGTTGGCGCTTCTGGCCGCGATCGCCTTCGGAACCCGGGTCGATTTCGACGCGGTGGTGTTGCAGGGCATCCAGTCGATCACCTTGCAGGACATCCGGCGCGCGGGCGACATGGGCTACAAGATCAAGCTTCTGGGCGTGGCCCAGATGACCGGCCGCGGCCTGGAACAGCGGATGACACCCTGCCTTGTGCCCGCAAGCTCCCCGCTCGGCCAGTTGGAGGGGGGCACGAACATGATCGTGCTGGAGGGCGACAGCGTGGGCCAGATCGTTCTGCGCGGCGCGGGCGCCGGCGAAGGCCCCACCGCCAGCGCGGTCCTGTCCGATATCTGCGACATCGCGCGGGGCATCCGCCTGCCCACATTCGGCCGGCCCGCGGCCCAGCTGAAGGCCGCACCGCCGGCCTCGGCGGCATCGCCTGCGCCTTATTACCTGCGGCTGACCCTGAAGGACAAACCGGGCGCGCTGGCCAAGGTGGCGACCGTTCTGGGCGACAATGGCATCTCCATCGACCGGATGCGCCAGTACGACCATCCCGATCAGGACGTGCCGGTGCTGATCGTGACCCATGTCACCGCGCGTCCGTCGCTGGACGCGGCCCTTGCCGCACTTCCCGCCACCGGCGTCGTGGAGGGGGAACCGGTCGCGCTCCGGATCGAGGACGTCTGAGCCACCGTTAGCGCCCCCATCCTTGCCCCTTCAGCCGGGCACGGATACGAACGATGCATTCTTGTCCTGCTGCCCGGGAAGGCCACTCCATGAACACCCCGAAAGATTTCAACGACCGCATGCTGTCCCTGGGCCTCGCCCGCGTGTCGGAGGCCGCGGCGATGGCCTCGGCCCGGCTGATCGGCCATGGCGACGAGAAGGCCGCCGATCAGGCCGCCGTCAATGCCATGCGGGAGCAGTTGAACAAGCTGGATATTCAGGGCGTCGTGGTCATCGGCGAGGGGGAGCGGGACGAGGCGCCGATGCTGTATATCGGTGAAGAGGTCGGCAATGGCGAAGGCCCGCCCGTGGATATCGCCCTTGACCCGCTTGAGGGCACCACGCTGACCGCGAAGGATATGCCCAACGCGCTGACCGTGATCGCGATGGGGCCGCGCGGCTCCATGCTGCACGCGCCGGATGTCTATATGGACAAGCTCGCCATCGGCCCCGGCTACCGGCAGGGCGTGGTGACGATGGACATGTCGCCCGCCGAACGGGTGAGCGCGCTGGCCGCCGCCAAGGGCTGTTCCACCGAGAACATCACCGTTTGCGTTCTGGAACGCCCGCGCCACGAGACGATGATCGAGGAGCTGCGCAGCACCGGCTGCGCGATCCGCCTGATCACCGATGGCGATGTGGCCGGTGTCATGCATTGCGCGGAAGCCACCACCGGCATCGACATGTATATGGGCTCCGGCGGCGCGCCCGAGGGCGTTCTGGCCGCAGCCGCGCTGAAATGCATGGGCGGGCAGATGTACGGCAAGCTCCTGTTCCGCAACGACGACGAAAAGGCGCGGGCGAAGAAGGCTGGGATCACCAATCTCGACCGGGTCTATACCCGTGACGACATGGTCACGCAGGATGTGATTTTCGCGGCCACGGGCGTCACCGACGGCTCCATCGTGCCGGGGATCCGGCGCGAGGTCGGCTATCTGACCGCCGAGACGATCCTGATGCGCTCGAAAACCGGATCGGTCCGGCGGATGAGCTATCGCAACCCGGTGAAATGAGCGCCGCTGCGCTGCTCCTGATCGACATTCAGGCGGGCTTCGACAGCCCCGTCTGGGGTGCCCGGAACAACCCTGAGGCCGAAGGCAACGCGGCGCGTCTCCTCGCCGCGTGGCGGGCGGCGGCGGCGCCCGTTATCCATGTCCGCCATGTGAGCTTGGAGCCCGGCAGCCCGCTTGGCCCCGGGCCCGGCAGCGAGATCAAGACCGAGGTGGCGCCCCGGACCGGGGAGCCGGTTTTCGAGAAATCCGTCAACAGCGCCTTCATCGGCACCGGGCTGGAGGAGCATCTGCGGGGCCACGGGATCGACCGGCTGGTGATCTGCGGCCTGACCACGCCGCATTGCGTCTCGACCACCGTGCGGATGGCGGCCAATCTGGGCTTCGGGGTGCGGCTGGCCCACGACGCCTGCGCCAGTTTCGCAGCCAACGCGCGGACCGACTGGGCCGTCGGGCTGGCCACGCTGGACGCCGAGGCGATTCATGCCGGTGCTCTGTCGCATCTGCATGGCGAGTTCGCCACTGCCCTTTCCACGGATGCCGTGCTAACCCAAGGCCCATGACCGCCTTTCTCGGGATCGAAACCTCGCTGACCGGACGCCGCTGGGTCGGGCCGCCGCCCGAGACGGCGCGCCTGGCCGACGCACTTCAGCAGCAGGCCGGCCTGCCGCCCGCCGTGGCGCTGGTTCTGGCGCGCCGGGGTGTCACGCCCGAGACGGTGGAGGGGTTTCTGGCCCCCGCTCTGCGGGACCTGCTGCCCGACCCCATGGGCCTGCGCGATATGGGTGCCGCCGCCGACCGGTTGCTGGCGGCCCTGAAAACCCGCGAGCGGATCGCGATCTTTGCCGATTACGATGTCGATGGCGGCGCGTCGGCGGCGTTGCTTCTGGACTGGCTCCGGCAAAGCGGCCACGATGCGACGCTTTATGTCCCCGACCGGATCGACGAAGGCTATGGCCCCAATGACGCGGCGATGGCGGGGCTCGCGGAAACTCACGATCTGATCGTCTGCGTCGATTGCGGCACACTCAGCCACGGGCCGATCGCGGCGGCGGGCGGCGCGGATGTCGTGGTGCTGGATCACCATCTGGCGGGCCCGGATCTGCCGGATTGCGTGGCCGTGGTAAACCCGAACCGGCAGGACGAAACCGGCGATCTGGGGCATCTTTGCGCGGCGGGCGTTGTCTTTCTGCTGCTGGTCGAGATGAACCGCCGGCAGCGGCTGGCGGGCGTTACCGGCCCCGACCTGATGGCGATGCTCGATCTTGTGGCGCTGGCCACCGTGGCCGATGTGGCGCAGTTGAGCGGCGTGAACCGCGCCTTCGTGCGGCAGGGGCTGAGCGTCATGGCCCGGCGTGCGCGGCCCGGGCTGGTGGCGCTGGCCGATGTGGCGCGGCTCGATCGCGGCCCCACATCCTACCATCTGGGCTTCGTCTTCGGCCCGCGGGTGAATGCGGGCGGCCGGATCGGGCAGGCGGATCTGGGTGCCCGGCTTCTGGCCACCCGCGATCCGGGCGAGGCCGCGGAGCTGGCCAGACGGCTGGACGAGCTGAACACCGACCGGCGCGAGATCGAGGCGCGGGTGCGCGACGCGGCACTCGCTCAGGCCGAGACCAGGGGGCTGGAGGGCCCGCTTGTCTGGGCCGCCGCGGACGGATGGCATCCCGGTGTCGTCGGCATCGTCGCCAGCCGGCTGAAAGAGGCCACGAACCGGCCCGCCGTGGTGATCGGTTTCGACGGTGACGAGGGCAAGGGCTCGGGCCGGTCGGTCTCGGGCGTCGATCTGGGGGCCTCGGTCCAGCGGCTCGCGGCCGAAGGATTTCTGCTCAAGGGGGGCGGGCACCGGATGGCGGCCGGTCTCAGCCTGACCCGCGACGCCCTTGAGCCGGCCATGACGCGGCTGGCGGAGCTCCTGGGCAAGCAGGGGGCGGGGGAGGGCGGCCCTGCCGATCTGCGGCTGGATGGCGTGCTGATGCCCGCGGGCGCCACGCCCGACCTGATCGAGCAGCTGGACGCCGCAGGGCCCTTCGGCGCCGGGGCGCCCGCGCCGCGATTTGTCTTTCCGACCATGCGCGTGGCCTTCACCAAACCGGTCGGCGACGGCCATTTGAAGCTGGGCTTCACGGATGGCGGCCCGGTATCGGTGGAGGCGATCTGTTTCAACGCGGCCCAGTCCGGGCTGGGCCCCGCGCTTGAAAATCATGGCGGGCGGCAGGTGCATCTGGCCGGCCGGGTAGAGATCAACCACTGGCAAGGCCGCCAGAGGGTGCAGCTGCGTCTGGAGGACGCGGCCTGGGTGGCGTGAAATAGCCTGCGGAAAGGCAAAGAATCCCCTTGCGCGCCCCGACCGCTTTGCCTAGAAACCGCCCACGCCAAGCGCGGCCCGTTCGTCTATCGGTTAGGACGCCAGGTTTTCAACCTGGAAAGAGGGGTTCGATTCCCCTACGGGCTGCCAGGTAATCCCCTTAATCTATTTAAATAAAACAATAATCTCGCGAATGTAGGAGCCTGCTCCCACATTTACTCCCACGCGCGGTCTCGCTCTGCCCCAAACAAAAGCCGCAACCGTCCAGTCGCGGCTTTTCCACTAGAGTGTCGCGGCTTTTCCACTAGAGTAAAGAGCTACCCCATCGCCCGGGCCATGACGGGAGCGGGATCTGCGAACAGAAGCTTGGCGAGCGCCACCGCCTCGAACAGGATCGTGCGCGGCGACTCCGTGTCCCACAGCCGCCGCCGTTTCGGCAGATACGGCTCCAGTTCCGGGAACTCGACGGCCAGCGCTTCCGCTTCGTCATACTTGTTTGGGAAGGCCTGAACCCGCTCAAGAGTGACATCGAGCAGGTCGTCCTTGTTGCGGGCCACCAGGGCCATCGCAGCGGTTATCTCGCGGCTGCGTTGTCCCTTGCGGCTACTGGTCGGAATGCTTTCGGTGATGACCACATCCGGCTGGAAACGGACCAGCCAGCGCGCCATCATGCGGCTGGCGACCCTGGTACTCACGCCCGCGATGCGCGAGGTGCCCCAATCGGTGAGGCGCTGACCGACGAAGAGGGCGTATCCCACCTTGCCACTGGCGACCGCCACAGACAGCACCCTAAGCCCCTCCATCCGCTACGTCGCTATCGCTCAATCGGGAGCTCAGACGGGTAAGGGTCTTCTCGCGCTGGATCTTGCCCAACCAGCGGGTTCCAGGCTCAGGCAGGCTCGGGAGCTGTGCCTGAAGCGACTGCTTGGCTCCTTTGGTCACTTCATTGAAAAGGCTCTGAAACGACCGGCCATAGATCAGCGCCAGCAGGCAGACCTGCTCGACACTGGGCAGGCGCTTGCCATGTTCCAGCGCGGAGAGCGTGGTGGGATGAACGTTGAGTAAATGTGCGGTGTCCCGCAAGGTGAGGCCGGACTTGCGACGGGCCAGCCTCAGATCGAGTGCGAACTCGGTAGACATAAGTGTTTGTGCTTAAACTGATAAAGCCAGCCCCAGTTTACGGAGCTTCAATCCATGCTGGTAGGTACCGTCAGTTGCGTGTTCCGCAAACCTGCAACGCCGCAAGCTAAAACACCATCAAACCGGCATGGACTTGCTGATGTCGCGAAAGGGTGGAACCCTTTCGCGGCAACCATACCGCTTGGGTGGTAGGGTTGTAACGGTTCTCTATTTCCTTCGTACCGAACAGGGTATCAAACTCCCCGTCCTGAATGCTAGCCGTGCCCGATTGCCGTTGGAACAAGTGAAGACACCATCGCGAAGACGGGTGAAGTGCCTCAGTCTTTCGAGTGCCGTGCAACCGAGCGCACATCAACACACCAAGATATCAACGATTATGCCGGGCCGTTGTGTTTCTGGCTAACCTTTATGGCACAGTAGAACTCTCTCCTTGTCTCTTGTTTTTCACTTTACGCTCGGAAACGCATCTGGAAACGTAAATTCCATAAACAAGGGTTTACAAAATGCTGTTTCCTCGTGTCTATGCTATTGGCGCAATAGATTTTCTATTTGCTAATGCAGCAAGTTGGGCACAGGAGAGTGTTGACCCGCTCCTGGTTACGATGTGCCTACCCGATGACTGTCGCGTTCCAGTAAGTCAACTGAGCACTCAAGAAACCCATCCGTTTCGCTTTGGGTTCAATATTGTCGACAGAAATCACCCCCGTTGGCGGGAATATCGATCCGTGATTGACCGATACACTGATGCCCGAGATTGCCTGCTTCCGGAGGAGCGAACAAACGAAAATCCAGATCTCCTAGCGATCGACTGGCGCCGTATTGGCCCCAGGGCAGGCGCAGAGATTTGTCTGCTTAGGATACTGTCAACGCTCAATGTTCAAGATGCTGTCCAAAACTGGCTTGATTTCCATGATTTCGACGTTTCTGGACCGCGGCCCTTTATTACTCGTTCCTATTTTCCTGAAAGCGAACAGCCAAGCATGTGGCTTTCTGCAACTTGGGATGAAGAAATGCTACATAGACAACGGCCGAGTGTTCTCTATGAGCTTTTTGGGTTGAGTCTCACAACGGGTTACGGGGTAAACATCTACTTTATGGAAGACGGAAGCGTTTACAATGTGAAAACCGTTGGAGGCTCTACGCTCAACTGATGGATTGGAGAGCAGATGTGGAAGTTTTACTTGGCGGCCAACGTCATTGGCATAAACGGACATGACTGGAAGACTTTGAATCCAATGCGATTACATTTTTGCGATTGCTGCAATCGCCTTCCTATTCAATGGTTCAGCAGGCTTGGCGCAAGGCGTGCGATGATACGCAGTGCGTAACGATGTGCTTGCCAGAATAGTGCCGCGTCACACGGAAATCATTGGAGATCGAATGCACGTCACATATCACAGTGGTCTGCCTTGGGCCGTGGATTTGCAGGCGCGCGAAGCCCGGCCAAACGTGGCAGTGGATGCATGGCCATATCAGGAAAATCGGTTCTTCCATGACGCAACCGGTCAACATCGAAAGACTTGTGTCAATGACCCTTGCCCATGTGAAAAGTTTATGGGTCAGCGCCTCCTCCTGCGTAATGTCGATACGAGGCTATGAAAGAATGCGCCAATGAGGGACGGCCGGACAGAAGCGAACGACATCTGTGTTGAGACCGGCTCGCGGGGCCCAGCGTTGCCATCGGCCGTGGTCGGGACCTTCTTAGGGGACCAGTCGGAAGGACGATACGCCGCTCGGACAAATACGCTCGGCGCTGACGTTGACATCGTATTCGGAGGCCGGTTTTGTTTCGAAAACCGGGGCCGGGCGGCTCCTGACCATGGCGGGGAGGCTGCGTGAGCGAAACGTTCATCAGCGATTGGCCGGGCAAGAGCGCCCGGGATGGCGGGGCGGAGCACCCCGCGGCCTACCACATGCTCGACGTTGCCGCCGTTGCCGAGCGGCTGATCGCGCCCGCGGGCGTGCCGCAACGGATGGCGGCGGCTCTGATGCTGCTCGTGTGCCTGCACGACCTGGGCAAGATAACGCCGTCGTTTCGGGCGATGCTGCGGCAGGGCGCGGCCCAGTCGATACGGCATTGGGAATGGTCCGAGATCCTGTTGCAGCTTCATGACAAGAGGCTCGCGGCCCGACTGGGCGGCGACCGGCACACACGGTTCGCGCTCTATGCCGCTGTGGCGGGACATCACGGTCGCCCACCGTCGATCAGTGCACGTGACGTGGCAATGCATGCAGGCCGGCTGGACCCCGCGGCGCGCGACGACAGTGCCGCCTTCATCGACGCCGTGGCCGATCTCTGGCCCGATGGGGTTCTGGATGGTGTGACATTGGCAGAGGCAAAGGCGCTGAGCTGGTGGCTGGCCGGGCTGACCACCGCGGCGGATTGGATCGGCTCGAATGCCGGCTGGTTTGAGCCCTGTCCACCCGGCCCTGACCTGAAGGGATACATGCAGGTAGCGCGGGTCAGGGCGGCCCACGCCGTCGCGCAAGCCGGGCTCGACCCCGCCGCGCCGCGGGACGCCGCGCTGTTCGACTTCGCGCTGCGTCCGATGCAAACCGCCTGCGCCGGGGCGGACCTGCCCGGGGGCCCCGTGCTTGCCATCATCGAGGACGAGACCGGCGCCGGAAAGACCGAGGCCGCGATGATCCTGGCGCAACGGATGCTCTTGGCCGGCAAGGGCGCGGGCCTGTTTCTCGCCCTGCCCACGATGGCCACGGCCGACGCCATGTTCGCCCGCGCCGGCGCTGTCGTGGGGCGGATGTTCGACAGCCCTTCGGTCGCTCTCGCCCATGGCCGTTCGGCGCTGTCGGAGGCTTTTCGCGATGTCGTGGGCCATGCGGCGCGGGAGGGGGAGGTAACCTGTGCACCCTGGCTTGCGGACGGCCGGCGCAAGGCGCTTCTGGCGCATGTGGGTGTCGGGACCGTGGACCAGGCGTTGCTGGGTGTCTTGCCGACGCGCTTTGCGACGCTGCGGCTTTGGGGGCTGGCCTCGAAGATCCTGATCGTGGACGAGGTGCACGAAATGGGGAACCCCTACATGGCGCAGGAACTGCAACGGCTGCTGGAGTTTCACGCCGGACGGGGCGGCTCTGCGATCTTGCTGACGGCAACCCTGCCGCTTGCGCAGCGACAGCGGCTTGTCGACTCCTTCGCCCTTGGCCGGGCGGGCCATAAACCGGATGTGGCGCAGCCCGATTACCCCGCTCTGACGATCGTGGGTGCGGATGCGGTGACGAAGCCGGTGCCGGCGTTGCGGGCCAATCGTGGGCCGGTCACCGTGCGGCGTCTGGGCGATGCGGAGGCCGCGCTGGACTGTCTGATCCGCGCGACCGGGCAGGGCGCGGCCTGCGTCTGGGTGCGCAACGCCGTGGACGATGCCATCTCCGTCGCCGACGCGCTGGCGGCGCGGGGTGTCTCGGTCGACCTTCTCCATGCCCGCCTTGCACTTTGTGACCGCAAGCATCATGAAGCCGCGATGCTGGCGCGCTTCGGAAAAGGCGGAACCGACCGCGCCGGCCGGGTGCTTGTGGCGACGCAGGTGGTGGAAAGCTCGCTGGACCTCGATTTCGATGTGATGGTCAGCGACCTCGCCCCCATGGCCGCGCTGATCCAGCGGGCAGGGCGGCTCTGGCGGCACATGGACCGGCGGCCCGCCGACACCCGGCCCGCGCCCGAGCCGGTGTTGCACGTGCTTTCGCCAGACCCGGGGGCCGTTTCCGACGATCGCTGGCTGCAAGGGGTTCTGGACAAGGGCGCCTGGGTCTATGACCTCGTGGAATGCTGGCGCACTGCAAGGGTTCTTTTGCGGGACGGGCGGATCGATGCGCCCGGTGGCTTGCGGGATCTGATCGAGGCGGTGCACGGGGCCGGGGCCGAACCGGTGCCCGAGGCGTTTTCCGGGGCCGAGACCGAGGCCGAGGGAAACCGATATGCGGAAGCCAATCGGGGCTGGCAGAACGCGATGACATGGCAGGATGGCTACCGCAATGCCGGGGCAGGCCACTCGGACACGCTTTACCCGACACGCCTGGGGGCCGAACAGCGGGTGCTGGTTCTGGCCCGCGCGGACGGAACCGGCGGCCTGACCCCATGGGCTGGTGGGGCCGGGCCGGAGGCCTGGATGCTGTCCGAGGTGCAGGCGTCCGCGAAACGCCTCGGCGCGCTGCCGCTGCCCGCGCAGGACACGCCCGCCATACGCATGGCGACTGCGGATTGGCCGGAGTGGAAACGCGACAGCGTCATTCTCTGCCCGGTGGGGGAGGACGGGGAGATTTGCGAGGGTCTGTCTTACACCAGAGAGCGTGGCTTGCTTTTTTTGTCCTGACCTGCCGGAAGTATGGGAAAAGCTATCAGGTAAAGAAAGTCTGCGCTATTGATAGCTTGCATTGCCGCATGTGAGAAAGGGAAAGGGAAAGGGAAAGGGAAAGGGAAAGGGAAAGTCAAATGGCTTTGCCCGGGATTGAGATCCGCAGCTTTTGCCCTGGCTGCCTTCACGAAGGAGATTAGGAGGACGGGCTCAATACCGTTTCGTCACCCGGCATTCTTCTCAGGAATTCTGTCTGGCATCCAAAGGCAGGGCGGTCCCATGGCCGCTTGGCCGGTTATCTCCAGTTCGAGGCCGCCATGCCCCTCAATCTCATCACTGACCCCTGGTTGCCGGTGCGCACCGAAACCGGTCGCCGCATCATCCGGCCGGACCAGATTGCCGAGCCGGGCGTGCTGGCCCCCGATTGGCCCCGCGCGGACCTTGATGTCGCCTGTCTCGAACTGCTGATCGGGCTGGTCTACATGGCCGATCCGCCCACAGATGCGCAGGACTGGGAGGCGCGGCGCGCGCCCGACCCGGACCGTCTTCGCGCAGCCCTCGCGCCGCTGGCCGATGCGTTCCACCTTGGCGGAGAGGGGCCGCGCTTCCTGCAAGACATGGAGACGCTGGATGGCGCGCCGAACCCGCCGGACATGCTGTTCATCGACAGTGCGGGCGGCAACACGGCGAAAAACAACGCCGATCTTTTCGTGCGGCGCGGGCGCTATCCGGCGCTTGATCCGGCGCTGGCGGCGATGACGCTTTTCACCTTGCAGGCCCATGCGCCCTCCGGCGGGGCGGGCAACCGCACCTCGATGCGCGGGGGCGGTCCGCTGGTGACGCTGGTCGATCCCGGCGGATCCCTCTGGGATCTGGTTTGGGCCAACGTGCCCGATGGCACTCCCCAAGGTCCGGAAACGCTTCCGTGGATGCGGCCCACCCGCACCTCCGAGAAGGGCACGACACCGACCTATCCGCCCAAGACCAACCAAATGCCGGCCGAGGTCTTCTTCGGCATGCCGCGCCGGTTGCGTCTGGTTTTCGAAGGCAATCTGGTGACGGGCGTGATCCAGCGCCCCTACGGCACCGAATATGAAGGCTGGCGGCATCCGTTGACGCCCTATTACGAGCCGAAGGCCGGCGCGGGCTGGCTGCCGCAGCATCCAAGGGCCGGGGCCTTCGGCTATCGGCAATGGCTGGGGATCGTCATGGACGGGCAGACCGGCGATACGACCCGCCGCGCTGACGCATTGACCGCCTATGACGACCGGGTGCCGGGGATCGACCGTCTGGATGTGGATCGGCAACCGACCGTGATGGTCGCGGGGTGGTCGATGGACAACATGAAGCCTCGCGAATTCCTGCTCTCGCGCGAGCCGCTTCTTGCGCTTGATGGGGCCAGGCAGGACATGGTGCGTGGCATGGTGGCGGCGGCGAATGCTGCGGGAGATGCCCTGCGCGGGGCGCTGAAGCCGGTTGTGGGTTCCGATGACGCCAAGAAATCGGCGCTGTCCCTGCTGCACGAGCGGTTTTTTACCGAGACCGAGGCGGGCTTCCGGGATGCCGTTGCAAGGCGGGACGCCGGGCAAGGCGCTGTGGCCGAGGGATGGCTTCAGGACATGCGCCGTGTGGCGCTGGGAATTTTCGACGCATTCGCGCTGCCCGGCCTGGCCGACCGGCCTTCTGAAGAGGCCCGCGAGATCATTCAGGCCCGTGGTCGGCTGCTGGCCCTGTTCGCCGGGTACGGAAAGGCCGGGGCGGGGCTGTATGACAATCTGAGGCTCGAAGTTCCCAAGAAGAAGGAGAAGGCGGCATGACGAAAGCCAAGGGTTCGATCATCGGCCTCTGGTGGGCCACGCATATCCATGCCCAAACTGGCGCGGCCCGCGCGCTTGGTGCGCGTCTCCGGCGGGCCGAGCGCCTTTCCGAAGTGCTGGCCAATGCCGAGGTGATCGACCTTGGCCGCGACCTCTGCCTGTCGGACCCGGCCCGGCTTGCCCTGATTGCCCAGACGGTCGCGGCGGTGAAGGAACGCGGCGAAAGCCTTCCCCGCGCCTTCGGGCGTGAGAGCGGCGACCGCCGGCTTCTGTCGGAGCTGCGCTTTCAGCGCCTGCTGCGCGCCGATCCGGATGGCTTGCGGCGCGGTCTGCGCCGCGCCCTGCCGCTGGTCGATCACCGCTGCGATGTCGCCGCGCTCGGGAGCGATCTGTTCCACTGGGGCGAGCATGTCCGCACCCGCTGGTGTTTCGACTATTTCGGCGGAACCGCCCCCCCCCGCCTGACCCCGGAAACCGAGGAGACCGATGCATGACGACCTTCCTGCAATTTCATCTGCTGACGGCCTATCCGCCGTCGAATCCCAACCGCGATGATCAAGGCCGTCCCAAGACCGCCATGGTCGGTGGTGCGCCGCGGCTGCGCCTGTCGAGCCAGTCGATCAAGCGCGCGGCGCGGCAATCGCCGGCGTTCCAGCAGGCGCTTGAGGGTCATCTGGGCGCGCGGACGAAACGCATCGGAGAGGTGATCGCGGAGCATCTCGAAGATCAGGGCGCCGACGCGGCAAAGGCGAAGGAGGTGGCGGCCCAGGTGGCCGATGTGTTCGGCAAGCTGGACGAAGCCCGCAACAAGAAGGAGGGCGTGCTTCGGACAGCGCAGCTTGCCTTCATCTCGCCGGATGAGCAGCGCTTTGCGATCGAGCTGGCCAAGAAGGCGATGGCCGGCGAGCCGATGCCCAAGGACAAGGACCTGGCCAAGACCGTTCTGCGCAGCGCGGACGGCGCGGCCGATATCGCCATGTTCGGCCGGATGCTGGCCGACGATCCGGATTTCAACCGCGAGGCGGCGGTGCAGGTGGGCCATGCGATTACGACCCATGCCGCGCAGGTCGAGGATGATTTCTTTACCGCCGTCGACGATCTCAAGACCCGCGCGGAAGATGCCGGCGCCGAACATGTAGGCGAACACGCCTTCGGATCGGGCCTCTATTATCTCTATGCCTGCGTGAATTGCGACCTGCTGGTCGAAAACCTGGCCGGGGATCGCACCCTTGCCGCGACCTCGGTCGAAGCCCTGGTCGAGGCGCTTGCCACCGCCACACCGACGGGCAAGCAGAACAGCCATGCCCATCATCCCCGCGCCGCCTATATCCGCGCCGAACGCGGCAGCGCCCAGCCCCGCGATCTGACCGGCGCGTTCTATGAGCCGGTGCGGCAGACGCCTTGGCTGGAAACCTCCATCGCGGCGCTGGAGGACATGGCAGAGCGGATCGACGGTGCCTATGGCGCCGCGCCCGATGCGCACCGGGTCCTGAACCTTCCGAAAGGGGAGGGTACATTGGCCGACATCAAGGCCTTCGCCCGCTCGGCGGTCGCGCATGACTGAGTACCTCGTCTTCACCCTCTCCGCGACGCTTGGCGCCATGGGTGACCTGGCCGGGCACGAGCGACGCGGCTCTCTGGGCTGGCCCGGACGCTCGGCGGTGCTGGGGCTCTGCGCGGCCGCGCTCGGCATCCGGCGCGAGGACACGGCAGGGCTGGCGGCGCTCGACCCGCTGCGCATGGCGGTGGCGATCTTCGACGAGGGCACGCCGCTGCGCGATTATCACACGGTCCAGACCGTGCCGACAGCCGCCGCGAAACGTCCCGACAGCCGGCCCGCGGCGCTGCGCGAGGCCGGGCGGAGGGTCAACACCACGATCACCTTGCGCGATTACCGGCAGGGGCCGCTCTTCGGCGTTGCGCTTTGGGGGGCGGAGCTGGAGCCGCTCTGCGCGGCGCTGAAGCGGCCCGTCTTCACGCTCTATCTCGGGCGGAAATCCTGCCCGCTCTCGGCGCCGCTTGTTCCCGGGCTGGTCGAGGCCGAGGGGCCCGAGGCGGCACTGTCCCGCGTGACGCTGCCGCCATGGCGGGCCGGAGCCGTGGCCCGGCTGATCGCCTCCGATGCCGATGCGGGGCTGGCAGGGCGCGAGGAATGGCGCCAGGACCAGCCCATCGACCGTGCCGCATGGCATTTCGCGCCGCGCCGCGTGGTGCTGGCGCAGGCCGATATCGCGCCGGGGGAGGGACCGTGACGCTCTATCTCTCGCGCCTGCGCCTGAAACGCGATCCGCGGACCGAGGCGCTCAAGGCGTTGATCGACCCCGAGGGGCCGGGCGCGCTTGATGCCCATCACCGGCTGATCTGGACACTTTTCGCCGACCATCCCGACCGGCGGCGCGATTTTCTGTGGCGGGCCGACGGGCGCGGGCGGTTCTATGCGCTCTCGGTGCGCCCGCCCGCCCCCGCGCCGCTCTTCGAGAGCCCGGACGTGAAGGAATTCGCCCCCGATCTTGCTCGCGGTGACCGTTTGTCCTTTGTCCTTCGGGCCAATGCCACGAAAGCCCTGAAGCGCGAAGGGCGTGGCGAGAGGGCCGATGTCGTCATGGCGCTGCTTCACAAACTGCCCGGACAGCAGGCACCGGGCAGGGAAGCACGCAGCCAACGCCCGGAACAGCGGATGGATCTGGCGCGGCGTGCCGCGCAGGACTGGCTGGCGGCCCAGGGCGCGCGCGATGGCTTTTCCGTCGAGGCGCTGGAGGTGCAGGACTATTCCGTCACCGCCCTGCCGGGCCATCTGGGCCGCCGCAGGGGTCAGCCGCAATTCGGGATCCTCGATTTGTCCGGTACGCTCGGCGTCACCGATCCGGGCGTCTTCCTGCCCGCGCTTGCGCGCGGTTTCGGCCGGGCCAAGGCCTTCGGCTGCGGGTTGATGCTGATCCGGCGGGCCGGGCCCGGGTCATGAGCCTTCCGGGCCTGCCGCCGCCGAAACCCATACCGCTCAAGGACCGGGCGAGCCTTGTGTTCGTCGAACGCGCGCAGCTCGACGTGCAGGACGGCGCCTTCGTGGCGGTCAACTCCGATGGCACGCGGACGCATATCCCGGTGGGCGGGCTGGCCTGCCTGATGCTGGAGCCGGGCGCGCGGATCAGCCATGCCGCCGTCGCCCTGGCCGCGCGCACGGGCACGCTCGTCACCTGGGTGGGGGAGGGCGGCGTCCGTCTCTATTCCGCCGGACAGCCGGGCGGCGCCCGGTCGGACCGGCTCCTCTGGCAGGCCTCCATCGCGCTTGATCCGGCGGCCCGGCTGCGCGTCGTGCGCCGGATGTTCGCGATCCGCTTCGGGGAGACCGCGCCAGAGCGCCGCTCGATCGACCAGCTCCGCGGGATCGAGGGCGCGCGTGTCCGCAAGACCTACGAGCTGCTGGCCCGTCAGCATGGCGTCAAATGGAGCCGCCGGCGGTACGACCGCGGCGACTGGGATGCGGCCGACCTGCCCAACCGCTGCCTGTCGGCGGCCACCGCCTGCCTGCACGGGCTGAGCGAGGCGGCGGTACTCGCCGCTGGTTACGCACCGGCCATCGGCTTTCTGCACAGCGGGCGCCCGCTGTCCTTCGTCTATGACATCGCCGATCTGTGGAAACTGGATACCGTGGCGCCCGTGGCGTTCCGCATTGCCGGTCAGGCGGCGAAGGGCCGGCTGGACATGGCCCCCGATCGCGCCGTGCGGCTGGCCTGCCGGGACGTGTTCCGGCAAAGCGGTCTGTTATCGAAGATCATCCCGCAGATCGAGGAGGTGCTCTCGGCCGGTGACCTGCCGCGCCCCGCGCCGCCCGCCGACGCGCAGGGCCCGCAATTCGAGGACGATCAGGATGGCGATGCTGGTCATCGTGGTTGAGAACGCGCCGCCCCGGTTGCGCGGCCGGCTGGCGGCCTGGCTTCTGGAAGTGCGCGCGGGCGTGTTCGTGGGCGACTATTCCGCCCGGACGCGGGACCGGATCTGGGAGCAGGTCGAGGCAGCGATCGGCGAGGGCGACGCGGTCATGGTCTGGAAGGCGCCGACCGATCAGGGCTTCGATTTCGCCACGGTCGGACGCAACCGGCGGATGCCGGTCGATTTCGACGGTCTGAAGCTGGTGTCGTTCTTTCCCGTGGAGCCCCGGAAATGACCCTTTCGCAATGTCGAAAAACGGGGCAATCTGCCGGTAGGCTCTTTGACATTGCGAATACCCTTTTGGATCAGTGAGTTCCAGCCAGACTGTTCCCCGCACCCGCGGGGATGAACCGACCTACAAACGTCACAACGCCGACGCCGATCCCTGTTCCCCGCACCCGCGGGGATGAACCGCAGTACGCAAATCTGAGCCGTCTTTCCAGCGGCTGTTCCCCGCACCCGCGGGGATGAACCGGCCACCTGCATGGCAAGATCGTTTGGATCTCCCTGTTCCCCGCACCCGCGGGGATGAACCGCCGTGCGTGTTGCGAAGCCAGTCGAAGGACGCCTGTTCCCCGCACCCGCGGGGATGAACCGCGGAAGCGCGATTTGGCAGGAGGCAGAACGATCTGTTCCCCGCACCCGCGGGGATGAACCGTTAAAGTGACAGCGCCTTTTGCCAGTGCCAACCTATTCCCCGCACACGTTGGGGCGATCCGCCGCCTGCTGCCTGCGAACGCCCATCCGCCGGCCAAAGGGCGTGGCGCCCACGCGCTCAACCGCCATGAAACGATGGGATCATTCGTCTCTGATGCGCTGGCCGCCTGCATTGCGGTTTTGTCGGGGAATGTGGACGAAGAGGAACCGATGGCGGCGTGAGGATGCAACAGGGCCCGGATCGGCTCTTCGCCTAACGCCATGATGAGCGGTAAGGCGGACAAAGCGTCCATCGGAGCGCTCTCTGCGTCCGGCTGAGGCATGCACGCATCACCTGTCCAGGTAGTCTCGAAGTCTGTACCAATTCACGCCAATGGTGCCCGCCACAGCATGAAGACGGTGGAACGGGAGCGTGGGCACCGCATTGATCATCGGAACTGGCATCGGCAAATCATGCGCAAGATGGTCCGCAATTGCCTTGCCAAGCGCGACGGACAAGGCCACCCCGCGGCCATTGAACCCCGTCGCCAGGATCAGCCCCGGCTCCGGCTTGCATAGCCGGATACGGTGGTCTGGTGTGATGCCAACCCGCCCGAACCAACGATACGCCACCTCGAGTCCAGGACCAAACAGGGCAGTCAGCTCTTTTTCGATCCGGCCAAAGTCGGAGGGGTGGCGCGGGTCGGAGAAGCTGCCGCGTCCCCCGATCATCAACCGGGCCTGCGGCCCAATCCGGAAATACGTACCGACGCGGCGCACCTCCGATACGACGACACCCCCGGGCAGGATCCTCGCCAGCCGGTCCGGATCAAGTGGCTGTGTCGCCACCTGAAAGCTGTGGACCGACACCGTGGCACGCGCCACCTCTTTCCGCAGTTCAGAAGCTGTGTACATGTTGCTGGCGAGAACCACCTGGTCGCAGGCAACTGTGCCGCCGCCAGCGACCCGAACCGTCCAGGACCCGGCACTGCGATCCAACCCAACCACCGCGGAGTGGCCGAAGATTTTTGCACCGGCGTTCTTCGTGGCCGCTGTGAGCCCCTGAACCAGCTTGAGCGGATGTACCTTGCCCGCGCGGCGATCGATCCATCCGCCTTTGAACGCCAATGTGCCCGTGGCCTGCGCCATGGCTGCGGCATCGAGCCAGGACACCGATGCGCCGCGCGCCTGCCATTGCGCCATGCGGTGTTCCAGCTTCTTCATGTGCACAGCCTTGTTTCCGGCCTGAATCCATCCGGATCGGTCAGCCTCACACTCCAGGCCAAGCCGGTCGATCAAGTCAAATAGCGTGTCCGCGGTCGATCCTGCGAACGCGGTCGCTTGCGGCCCCCAATGTCGGTCCAGCCAATCCGGATCATCCTTCAGGCCAGGGATGACTTGTCCGCCATTTCGTCCTGACGCGCCGGCTCCGGGGGTCTGCGCTTCCAGGACCACGACGTCCGTTCCCTTTTCGGCGAGGTGCAGCGCCGTGGACAGGCCCTGAAAGCCGGCCCCGATTACAACGACATCGGCCTTGTGGCTGCCCGTGAGGAATGGAAGCGCCGGGCCTGCAGGCGCTGTGGCATTCCAAATCGATTGAAAGGACATCAAAGCTCCTTGGATTGCTCGGAAAAACCGGAGTTGTGCTGGCGACGCAGCCTAGAGGAGCGCCGCGCGTGCGATGCTTTATCGGGGGGAGAGGTATCTACCCGGCATGCGTCACCCGGCGGCGGCGTGCCCACCGGCGCGCCCCGGTCCGGTTGCCGGCGGCCAAGAGCGGACGGTGAAAGAACCGGCAGTCTCAATAGAGCGGTTCCGACACCACCCAGACGACCTGCGAGATGCCTGGGCCAGGATTGTGAAAACGATGCGGCAATGCGCTGCTGAAGCGGAAGCAATCGCCGGCGACAAGGCTGTGAAAGACCGAGTCGATTTCGATCTCCAATTGTCCTTGCGTGACCAGGCCCCATTCCTCGCCGCCGTGGCTGTATGCCTCCGATCCGCTGCCGCAATCGGGCTCGATGTTCACCAGCATCGCTTGCAGGCCTTGTGTGCCCGGTCGCGTCATCAGTTCCTTGGTCATCCCGCGGCCTTCGAACTTCATCACAGCGCGCTGTGCGAGACGAAGGATATGCGGGGCTTCCTCCTCGTCGGAATCGGTGGTGGCCAGAAGAGACGATACAGTCATGTCCAATGCGTCGCAGATCCGGATCAGGTTGCGGATCGTCGGAGATGCAAGGCCGCGCTCGATTTCACTGATCAGGCCGACCGAAATCAAGGTGGCCTCGCTCACCTCCCGCAGCCCTTTGCCTAACTGTTTGCGCCTGTTGCGTAATTTTTGGCCCAAGCTGTCTTCCAGGTCTGGCCGATCCAACATTCGGACGGTTCCTTCTTGACTGATCAACGCCGAAGTGTTCACGTATGTGAAATATGATATGCGATATTTCACATATGGGCAATACTGCCGCAAAGATGGGCGCATCAAAGACCCCTGAGGCATCCATTGGTCGTCGTTCCGGCCCCGAACAGCACATGGCGAGACGCTCCGTCGAGCCCCAAACCGGACTTCTAGCTCAGAGATGACCGAACCCCAGTCCACGAAGCTCAGATCCGGCGCTTTGCTTGAGATTGAGAATGTCGGCGTCTCTTTCGGACACACGAAGGTTCTGGAGGGGATCACCGCCACCATCAAGCCGGGCACCTTCTTCACACTTCTGGGCGCCTCAGGATCCGGCAAAAGCACGCTGCTTATGTCGATCGCGGGATTCGTCACTCCGCACAAGGGCACGATCAAACTGAACGGCAAAGTCCTGAACACCGTTCCGATCCACAAGCGGAACATCGGTATGGTGTTTCAGTCCTACGCCCTTTTCCCCAATCTCTCCGTTGCCGACAACATCGCGTATCCGCTGCGGCTTCGGGCCAAGTCGAAGGCCGAGATCGACAAGGCGGTGGCCGATGCGCTGGCCTTCGTCAGGATGGAAGGGTTTGGCGACCGCGACACCGCTGCATTGTCCGGAGGCCAGCGGCAGCGGATCGCCCTTGCGCGAGCTATCGTGTTCGAGCCTGATATCCTGATTATGGACGAACCGCTTTCGGCGCTTGACAAGAAGTTGCGCGACGACATGCAGATCGAGTTGCGCCGCCTGCACGACCGGCTTGGGCTGACCACGATCTATGTGACCCATGACCAGCGTGAGGCAATGACTCTCTCCGACGAAATCGCCATCCTGGAAAAAGGCCGGATCGCACAGATCGCACCGCCGCAAGACCTCTACAACCACCCACGGTCGGCCTATGTCGCAAGCTTCATGGGGGAGTCGAACCTGCTTCGGGTGACGCGTCGCGCCGGGGGCGGCTTTTCGCTGAACGATACGCCAATCCAAAGCGATCATCACCCGACCCTCGAAGACGCATGGCTCTGCGCGCGGCCGGAAAAACTCATGGTTTCGCCGCAACCCGGGCAAGCCGACACCGTGTTTGACGCAAGACTCGTCGAAAAGGTTTTCCAAGGCGAAAGCTGGCTGTTGGAGTGCCTGCTGGATGATGACACGCGGATAACCGTGCGTGCATCGGACCATGGCGGCTCCATCGTATCGACGGTCGCGCCGGGTGAGACGCTTCAACTTGGCCTGTTGCGCAGAGACGCATACTTTATCGAAAGAACAGAAGAGGTTAGCCCGTGAAAATGGTGCCTTCCCGACGTATGCTGATTGCTGGGGCGATGACGGAATACCCCGACTTGCCGCGTATGGATGTGACCAACCCCAACACTGGCTTGCCCTTTGCTGAAATCGCATTGGCCGATGCGGCGACCGTCGACGTCGCCCTATCGGCTGCGGTCGAGGCACAGGCCGCTTGGGCGTGCATGACGCCGAAGGCGCGCAGTCTCGCACTACATGCAATCGTCACAAAGATCGAACGGGCCGACCTTGCACCGCTCCTGCATCTTGCCGCGCAGGAGCTTGGCAAGCCGGGTCCCGAAGCGACCGGCGAAATCGAGCAATCGCTGCCCGCGATGCGGTACTTCGCCGAACTGGTACGTCACGACCAGGGCCAGGTTGCAGGCGAAACCTACACCGAGAACCTGCATTACAGCCGCTATGACCCGATGGGTGTGACGTTGCACATGACGCCATTCAACTATCCGATCCTCCTGTTGTGCTGGACGGTGGCGGCATCGCTGATGGCGGGGAATGCCGTCGTCATCAAGCCCTCGGAAAGAGCAAGCCTGATCTCACTGGCGTTCCTGGACTTCTTCTCGGAGCTGCCGCCGGGCCTCGTGTCATGCGTGACCGGAGGGGTGGATACGGCGCAAGCGCTGATCGCGGACCCCCGCATTGCCAAGGTCGCCTTCACCGGGTCCGCGCAGTCAGCCCACGCGGTGTATCAAAGCGCCGCGAACCACATGAAGCCGGTGCTGCTGGAGGGTGGCGGCAGTGACGCCCTGATCGTGTCCGACAAGTGCGATTTGGATATCGCGGCGGCGGGGGCGGCAAACGGTGCGTTCACCTATTCGGGCCAGGTCTGCACATCCATCGAACGCATCTTTGTAGTGCGCGACGTCTATGAAGTGTTCCTGGACCGTCTCGCCCATCACACGCGCGCCTTGCGCGTCGGTCCAGCCGAGGGGGCTGTCGATCTTGGTCCGCTGATCTCCAAGGAGGCCCTGACGCGGATCGAGACTCTCGTCGCCGATGCCTGCGCGCGCGGGGCGCGGCTGATCTGCGGAGGCAGCCGCCCGGAGATCTGCCCCGAGGGTTGGTTCTATCTACCCACGGTCCTGGCTGACGATGCGGCCCAGGCCCCCATGGTGGACGATGAGATCTTCGGCCCTGTCGCGATCGTGACCCCTGTGGCCGATGTCCACGATGCCATCGCGCGGGCAAATGCCTCGCACTATGGTCTCGGTGGGTCGATCTTCACCGAAGACCTAGAGGAGGCCATCGCCGCCTCTCGCCATCTGAAGGTCGGAATGGTGTGGGTGAACAACCCGCTGATCGACAACGACGCACTTCCATTCGGGGGCGTGAAGGCGTCCGGGATGGGGCGCGAGTTGGGCCGCCACGGGCTCGACGAATTCCGCAACCCGAAAATGGTGGTGATCGAACCCAGGGCGAAACGGCAATCATGGTGGATTCCCTATCCCGATTGAGCGTTTCGGGGCCCGCAAGCCGGTTCATGCGCCGCGGGTCTCGCCCCTGTCCGATGGCCGCCGGCATCACCAACACTCGCAATCGAAAGGAACGCAGATGACGACGAAACATTCGGTGATATTACTCACCGCGATCACGCTGGGCGCGACGCCCGCGGTGTCCCAGGAGATGACCTTCGCCTCATCGGGCGGCGCCTATCAGGAGGCGGTTCGGCAGGTCTGGCTGAACCCGGCGGCCGAGGCACTGGGCGGCGTCGCGGTGTCGGAAGACACCTATTCCGATGCGATGTCACAGTTGCGCGCGCAGGTCGCAACCGGCGCCGTGACATGGGATCTGGTGGAACTGGGCAGCTACGATTGCGTCGTCGCCGCCAATGAGGGGCTGTTGGAGCCCATCGACTACGATCTTATCGACGCCAGCGACTACCCGGAAGCGGTGCGGGCGGAGCACTGGCTCGGTAGCATCTACTATTCCAACGTCATCGCATGGAACACGAATACCTATGGCGAGAACGGTCCGCAAAGCTGGGCCGACGTGTGGGATGTGGAGGCGTTCCCGGGCACCCGCGCTCTTTGGCGTTTCCCGATGGAGATGATGGAGGCCGCGCTGCGCGCCGATGGCGTGGCGTCCGAAGACCTTTACCCGATCGATATCGACCGTGCGATCGCAAGCCTGGAGCGGATCGCGCCACATGTCGCCGTCTGGTGGGAGTCGGGCGCACAGGCCGCACAGCTTCTGCGGGATGGAGAGGCCGATATCGTGGCGCTGTGGAACGGCCGGGTCTCCAGCGTGATCAGCGATGGCGGCGCGGTGGATTTCACTTTCAACGACGCGATCATGAATTTCGCCTGTTTCGGGATCCCGCTTGGCGCGCCGAACCGCGACACTGCGATGGCCATGCTGGCCCATATCGCGCTGCCGGAGTCGCAGGCGCAACTGCCCATGGTGATCGAATACGCGCCGGCCAACCCGGCGGCGTTCAACGTCGGGATCGTATCGGAGGACGCCGCGGCCCGGCTATCCTCGGCGCCTGGTAACATCGAGGGGCAGCATATCTTCAACGCCGAGTGGTGGGCGGCCAATATCGGCGCCGCCGGAGATGCCTTCGACCTGATGCTGTTGCAGCAGTGAACGGCCGATACGACGGGAGTGACTGACGCGATGCCGGCGAGACCGCTATGAGGGGAGGAACGGTTGCGACCCTTGTCGCGCCTGCATTGATCGTCGTGGGCGCGGCCGTCATCGCGCCCACGCTATGGATGCTTTACCAATCAATCCTCTACCAGGGCGAGTTTTCACTGCATCACTACCAGCGGCTGTTCACCAGCCGCCTCCATCAAATCGTGATCCGCCAGACCTTCGAACTGGCGCTGACCGTGACGGTGATCTGCGTCGCCATCGGTACGCCCTTCGCATGGTTCGCCTCTCGGATGGCGTCGCGGGCGCGCAACGCGCTGATCGGGATCGTTGTTGTGACGTTCTTCGCTTCCCTTCTGGTGCGCACATATGCTTGGCTGGTGCTGCTGCAAGGCAGCGGCTTGGTCAACGATGGCATGATCGCTCTTGGCCTCGTGTCCGAGCCTTTGCAGCTTGTCCATAACCGGACCGGGACGGTGATCGGTATGGTCCATATCATGCTGCCATTCTTTATCCTCCCGGCTTATTCCGCGTTTCTCAAGGTGCCGAACGAAATCGTTCAGGCGGCGCGGAGCCTGGGGGCTACAGCGGCGCGGGCCTTTCTGTCGAATGTCTTGCCTTTGGCCGCATCGGGTATCGCAACCGGCACCACATTCGTCTTCGTGCTGAGCCTTGGCTTCTACGTGACGCCTGCGTTGCTCGGCGGCGGGCGCGTGATGACGGCGCCGATGCTGCTGGCGCGGGATCTTTCCCGATTTTCGGAATGGGGAACGGCCAGCGCGTTGGGGGCTGTGTTGTTGGCCGCGACCGTGGGGTTGGCGGCCGTCGCCTACTGGCTGATCGGACGGCGCACAGACGCGGATAGAGCGAATTGATGCGCTGGCTGCCAACCTTTTTCTTGATGGGGGCGGTTGCGTTTCTCATCCTGCCGATTCTGATTGTGATCCCGATGTCTTTCTCGGTGGGCAGCTATCTAGCCTTTCCACCGACCGATTGGGGCACACAGAATTTCCAGGCGCTATGGGTGCGACCCGAATGGCGTGACGCGTTGCTCTATTCCCTGAAGGTCGCAGCGCTGGTGACAGCCCTCGCGCTTCCCATCGGCACAGCCGCGGCCTTCGGCTTGGAGTACGCCAGCGAGCGGTGGCGGTCAGTCTTGCGCATGTTCGTGCTTCTTCCGCTCGTCGTGCCCCTGATCCTCCTCGGCTTTGCGCTTTACGTGGTGTACGCTCAATTGGGTTGGCTGAACTGGACCCCCGGCTTGGTGCTGTCACACCTGAGCCTTGCTATTCCTTACGTTACTCTCGCCGTTGGAGTGGGGGTTCAAGCGCTGGACCGCGAACGCTTCTTGGCTGCCCGGCTATGTGGCGCTGATCAGGCCCGTGCATTCCGCGACGCTATCCTGCCGCAGCTTTATCCATCGCTCATGGCCGGCGGTCTTTTTGCCTTTGTGGCGTCATTTGACGAAGCGGTGATCGCGCTCTTTATTGCCTCCGGAGAGAACTCAACCATAACACGTCAGATGTTCACGTCGCTGCGAGATCGTATCGACCCAACCGTATCTGCCGTATCCACTCTGCTACTCATGATCACGCTCTCTCTTGTCTTGGCGTCCGCCCTACGCGACCGAAAGACCAATCGGTCCTGAGTGGGTTCCATGAGAACGATTTCCGCTCGTCTTGACTGGAGTGCTCGCTCTCCATGTCACGTCGAGTTCATGGCCGAGCGAGGCACACCGATTGGCCGAGTCCGCCTTGGGATCTTCGCCGCGTTGCGGAGTCGCAGCGTTTAAGACCTCGGCAACCTGGCCTCTTGGCCGAAGAGCCCAAGGCAGAAGAGACATGTGCAAACCGGAGCACAGCAGTTTTCTGTCATAGCCTTCGCGACACTGGTACGAGCCGAATGGTCGGCTGCCGACGGCTGTTGAACCGGCATTTTCATTTCAAAGGTAACGTCGGCACACCACTACGCGTATTCCATCACTACCATATCAGGAGGCTCCGGCCTTCTATCAATGGTTTTGCACCAAACCTTTCGTTTCGGCTCTGGCGCTTCGCTTCCTTATCCTGACCGCGACCCGAACCAGTGAAGTGCGTTTCGCCACTTATTCAGAGATCGACGGAGATACCTGGAAGATACCAGCGAACCGCACAAAGACGTCTGTTGAACATCGCGTGCCGTTGTCTGATGAGGCTGTGGCAGTCATTGGCCCGGCACGGCAATATCGCGATCAGCTACTACTTTTCCGGACACCACTGGGAAGCTCCCCGTTGGCCCTACCATAAAACCTCATGACAGGGTGCGCTTGGCCAGCCGCGGCCCCAGCCTGTCGCTAAGCTTTGGGTATTCGCTGTGGGCCAAGCAACGTTTATGGGGGCAACCTTGGTTTGCCATGGTTGAGAAATTGCGCAGCCACAGCCGTTTGGTAGATTGATGCCCGAATGGCGGGTTCATCCAGACCGTACCGAACCATTCTCGTTGCAATCCGCAGTCATTGAAATGGGTCCACGCCGGAACGAAGCTGATCGACCCCGGCGCAGCAACATCTATGTCAAAGAAGATGCCAAGGGCTTCAAAGACATACGGGGGCGTCATCCACGGATTTGATTTTCCGGCGCTTTCATAGCTGGCCATCATACCAGCCCCGCGTTACCTGGTGACAGAACGGAACGTACACAAAGCGGGAATGAGTAGAAGAATGGGTAGGTTTTTCCGGTGCGAGAGGAAAAAGCCTTGTAACCCATTGAAAATATTGGAGGCGAGTACCGGAATCGAACCGGTGTACACGGATTTGCAATCCGCTGCGTAACCACTCCGCCAACTCGCCCGAAGCCCACGTTGCTTAGATTTGACCGCGGCCCGCGTCAAGGGCATCCTTGCGGCGCGCCGGGGCGGACAATGGTCGCGGGTTCCGCCATAGTTATTGCGAAGCCGGGGCGCATGTGCCATCACCACGATATCGAAACTAGACTCATTGGTTCAGTTCATGATCGACTACACGTCCCGCCGTACCATCATGGTCGACACGCAGGTGCGCCCCTCCGATGTGACGAAATTCCCGATCATCGATGCGATGCTCTCCGTCCCGCGCGAGGTCTATATGCCCGACGGCAAGCGCGATCTCGCCTATGTGGGCGCCCATGTCGATCTGGCTCCGGGGCGTGTCGTGCTCGATCCGCGCGTACAGGCCAAGCTGCTGGACTTGCTGGATGTCACGCCTGCGGACCTTGTGCTCGATCTGGGGCCGGGGCTGGGCTATTCCACCGCCCTTCTGGCGCGGTTGGCCGAGGCGGTGGTCGCCGTCGAGGAAGACGTGGCGATGGCGTCGGAGGCCGAAACCATCCTCGGCGATCAGGGGGTGGACAATGCCGCCGTGATCGAGGCGCCGCTCAGCGAGGGCAGCCCGAAACACGGGCCCTATGATGTCATCTGCATCGAAGGCGCGATCGAACGCCTGCCCGAGGCGATTGCCGACCAGTTGAAAGACGGCGGCCGGATCGCGGCGATTTTCATGGATGGCGCACTCGGCGAATGCCGCATCGGGCTGAAGCGCGGCGGCCGGATCAGCTGGCGCATGGCGTTCAATGCCACCGCGCCGGTTCTGCCCGGGTTCGAGGCGGTTCACAGTTTCGAGTTCTGAACGGCCCCGCACACGCCCCGAAAACCCTGCGATGAGGCACGATACATGACGCGATCCTTCAGCACCCTGGCCGCAGCCCTCGCGATTGCCCTGACCGTCGGCGGAATGACCGGGGCGGCGAGGGCCGACACCCTGCGCGCCGCGCTCGGCGATGCCTACGAGAACTCGGACCTGCTGGAGCAGAGCCGGTTTCTGGCGCGGCTGCAGGATGAAGGCGTGGCGCAGCAGATATCCGCCCTGCGTCCGATCGTGAACTTCATCGCCAACAGCACGTGGAATTCCGTGACCGATACCACGGTCAACAGCCTGACGCTGGTCGGCGAACTGCTGGTCTATGACAATGGCGGCCGCCAGCGTCTGGTCGAGGCGGCGCGGGAATCGGTTCTGTCCGCGCGTCAGGGTCTGATCAATCTGGAGCAGCAGGTGCTGCTGGATGCGGTCACGGCCTATATGAATGTGTGGCGCGACATTCAGGTGGTGCAGGTCCGCGAAAGCAATGTCCGCGTGGTGACACAGCAATTGCGCGCCGCGCGCGACAGGTTCGAGGTCGGCGAGGATACCCGCACCGATGTCGCCCAGGCCGAGGCCCAGCTTGCCGCCGCAAGATCCAATCTTGCCGCCGCGCGGGGCCAGCTTGAGATCAGTCAGGAACTGTTCGTCCTTGCCGTGGGTCGCCCGTCCGACGGTGTGATGGGGCCGGGTGCCTTGCCCGATCTGCCGGACACGGAAGCCGAGGCCGACCGCCTGGCGCGCCAGCAGCATCCCCTGATCCTCGGCCTTCAGCACGAGGTGCGCGCCGATGAATTGTCGCTGGCCGCCGCGCGGACGGATTACGGCCCGTCGGTCTCGCTCAGGGCGGAAACCGGGGAGGCCTTCGGCGACCGCTCCAATGGTGTCACCAACACGCTCAGCCTGACGCTGACGCAGCCGATCTATCGCGGCGGGCAGCTGTTTTCGCTGGAGCGCAGCGCCATCGCAACCCTGAACGCGACCGAGGCGGAGTTGCACCAGCAGGTCCGTCTGATCCTCCAGTCCGTCGGCAATGCCTATGCCCGGCTCCGCATCGCGAACGCGCAGATCCAGGCCTCCGATCAGCAGATCCGCGCGGCGCAACTGGCCTTCGAAGGGGTCCGGGAAGAGGCCTCCCTCGGGGCGCGCACGACGCTCGATGTTCTGGACGCGGAGCAGGATCTGCTCGACGCGCGGATCAGCCGGATCGAGGCGCAGGCGGATCTCTATGTAGGTGCCTACGCGGCGCTGGCGAGCGTGGGTCTGCTGACGGTGGAGCATCTGAACCTCGATGTGCCGCAATATGACCCGACGGCCTATTCCGATGCCTTCGGCAATGCCCCCACCCGGTCCTTTTCGGTGCAGGGGGAGCGGCTCGACGGGGTGCTGGAACGGATCGGCCGGGACTGACCGGGCCGGGGCCAACCCCAAGAAGTTGCAAGGCTATTTAGCTATCCATTGTGCCAAATCGTCAGTCCTTGTATCCTTGCGGCTACAACAACACCCGCTTTTGCGGGGAATCGAGGCGAGTTGAGGAGTTTGGCGCATGTCTGATCCGGCGAAATCAGAGGCGATAGAAGATGTTCTGTCGTCGATCCGACGGCTGGTTTCCGAACACCATCCCGACCCCGCGGGCGGGGTGGAGGCGCCATCCCGCGCGGATGCCGAAGCCGGCACCACGGCGGAGGCAGACAGGGCGGAGGCGGACGCGGCGGAGGTGAACGCCGCGCCCGATGGCAAGCTGGTGCTGACCCCGGCCTTGCGCGTCTCCGACCCCGATGACCCGTGGCGCCCGATCACCGCCAGCACCGAAGACCCGGATGCCCATGATGGGGATGACGCCGCGGAGATATCCGGCAGGCTGGCCCCGGCAGAGCCTCAGGGCCCGGACGGGGCGCCGGAGATGCCGGTTGCGGAGCTGACCGAACCGGAGGGGGAGACGGCCGGGTTTGCCGCCATGGCGGAGCAATCCGCGCCCGCCGATCAGGGGGACGAGCCCGAAACCGGCTACGATCCGGCCCCGTTCGAACCCGATCAGGGCGATACCGACTGGCCCGATCCGGCCGGTGCGGATGCGGCGCTGGACGTCGCCGCCTTGCGGCAGGCGCGCGAGGACGGCCCTGCGGCGGAGGACGCTGAGCCGGTGGAAACGCCCGAGGAGACCACCGCAGAGATACAGACGGGCGGGCATGATGCCGATATGCCGGAAGCCGGGTCGGAACCGGACCTGACCGGGACCGCCCTTGAGGCCGACGCGGCGCCGCAGGGCGATGGCGCGGGCGCCCCCGCGGAAGAGGCGACCCGTCCCGCGACCATGGCGGGCCTCCATCTGGCCGGGCACGCCGCCGGCGCGTCGGCGGAGGAGGCCGGTGACGCGGTCGCGGAAGCAGCCGGGCCGCCCGATGATGACACCGTTGATGACGCTGCCGCCGCGGATCTGCCGGGGGACGAGCCCGCCGCCGAGGTCGCACCGCCATTCTTCAGCCGAAGCTCCGCCCGCGACCGCGTGGTCAATCTGAACGCCGAGCTTGACGGCCCCAAGGGCGATGACGGTCTGGAGGATGTGGAGGATCTGGGCGACGAGACGGGCCTTTTCTCCTTTCCCGGCGATGACCGCGAGATGACCATCGACGAAGAGGTGCTGCGCGAGATCGTCAGCGAGATCGTGCGCGAGGAGTTGCAGGGCGTTCTGGGCCAGCGGATCACGCGCAACGTGCGCAAGATGGTCCGCCGGGAAATCCGCATGGCGCTTGCCGCGGAAGAGCTGGAGTGACCCGGGGCCAGATTGCCGCGAGACGTGCTTTCAGCTTGACCTGAGCAGGCAACGGGCCAGTCTTGACCCATGTTTCCGATCCGCGATCACAACCCGTCCGACCGGACCCCTGTCGTGACCTACGCCTTGATCGCGATGAATATCGTGATCTTCCTGAGCTATTTCCCCGCCATCGGCGGCAGCGAGATCCAGTTGATGGGGTTTTACGCCGAATGGGGGCTTGTCCCGGCGGAGGTCGCGCGCGGGCAGGAGGCCCATACGCTGATCACCTCCATGTTTCTCCATGGCGGCTGGATGCATCTCATCGGCAATATGCTCTTTTTGTGGATATTCGGAGACAATCTGGAGGATCTGCTTGGCCATTTCGGCTTTCTGACATTCTACCTCGCCTGTGGTCTGGCTGCGGCCCTCGGGCAGATGCTGGCCGATCCGGTTTCCACCATCCCGATGGTCGGCGCATCCGGCGCCATCGCCGGCGTGATGGGCGGATATCTGTTGATGTTCCCGCGCGCCCGGATCGACGTGCTGGTGATCATCGTGATCATCTTCAAGATATTCACCATCCCCGCATGGCTCATGCTGGGGCTGTGGTTTGCCCTGCAACTGTTCAACGGCCTGTCGATCGATGCCGCGAATGGCGGCGTGGCCTATTGGGCGCATGCAGGCGGGTTCGTGGCCGGTGTGCTGTTCATCCTGCCGGTCTGGCTGCGCCGGGGCGGGCGGGATTACTGGGCCATCACCCATGGAAAACCGCCCCATGAAGACGTGGCGTACCGCATCACGCGCTCAAGCGGCATTCCAAGTATCCAACGCCAGAACATGCCGCCGGGCGCCGACGGCCGCGCCCTGGGCGATCTGAGCCGGATACCCCGAACCGGCACCCGGCGGCGCGGCGGCTCCCCATGGACAGGCGGGCGCGACTAGGGCTCCGGGGGGATCCCCTGCCGGCAGCCGCATGCGGGCTCAGGCGAGGCCGGGGGAGGGGACGCCGCGGCCTTATCAGACGACAGGACAATCCGGGTCTGCGCGGCGTTCGGCGCGCGCGCGCCGCGTCAGGCGCGTTCGGAGTACTCCATGGTTTCGGTGTTCACCACGATATCCTCGTCCTGCCCGACGAAGGGCGGAACCATGATTTTCACGCCATTGTCCAGAATCGCGGGCTTGAAGCTGTTCGCCGCGGTCTGGCCTTTGACCACCGGCTCGGTCTCCACGATCTTGCAGGTGACCTTCTGCGGCACCGTGGCGTTCAGCGCCTCGTCCTCGTAGAATTCCACGACGATGGTCATTCCGTCCTGAAGGAACGGGCGGCGATCGCCCAGAAGATCCGCGGGCAGCTCGATCTGCTCGTAGGTCTCGGCATCCATGAAGACAAGCATCCCGTCGGACTCATAGAGGAACTGCTGGTCCTTCTGTTCCAGACGTACCCGCTCGACCTTGTCGGCGGAGCGGAACCGCTCGTTCAGCTTTGACCCGTTGCGGAGGTTCTTCATCTCCACCTGGGCAAAGGCGCCGCCCTTGCCCGGCTTCACGTGATCGACCTTCACCGCGGCCCACAGCCCGCCATTATGTTCAAGCACGTTTCCGGGGCGAATCTCGTTTCCGTTTATCTTTGGCATCGTCTGAACCTTGTCAAAACCGTGGCAGAACCTTGCGAATTGGTTGATGCGACCTATATCTGGCGGCTTAGGGGGTGGCAATACACCGAGTTCAGTGCAGTTTTCCGCCGAGTGATGCGTCAGGTGCATATCACGTATGCAAATATTGCATCACAGAATCACACAAGAACTGGGCATAAGAGACGTCACGCCGAAAATGCAAGAGCAATAAAAAGGACGACGAAATGCGAGATTTCGTTGATGGCACCGCCTTCAACTTCGAACAGGGTCAACGGTCGCGCAAACTGTTTGCCGCCGTTGTGCTGGCTGCGTTGGATGACGCAATCGCCGACGACAAGAAGTATGGCAATGGCCCGGAACAGATTGCCCGCTGGGCCCGCTCCCGCGACGGGCGCGAGGTTCTGTCCTGTGCGGGCATCGACCCGAACGAACGGGTCGTGTCCGGGCTGATGGCCTTTGTCGGCAATGGTGTACGGACATCCGTGGCGCTCAGCCGCGAGGAAAGCGAACGTCGGAACCAGGCCGAAGCTGCCTGATCCGGTCTGCCAATTGTATTGAAAAGCGCGTCCTTGGGGGGCGCGCTTTTCACGTTCGGGGGGTGTCCCGCAGGACGCGCGCCAGAAGCGGGTTGGGAAACTGCCGAGGCAGGGTGATTGCCCAGAAGGCTTCATGTAGGTCTTCCAGCTGTTCCGCCTCCACCAGAAGCCCCGCCTCCAGCTCGTCCCGGACCACGATCGGCGGCACGAGCGCCAGACCCGCATCCTCGCGGACCAGCAGGCGCAGCATCGCCATGTCATCGGCCTCCGCGGCGATCACCGGGGTTACGCCGATCCGGTCGCAGATCCGGTCGAACTGACTGCGAAGCGTGCTGCCTTCGGAGGGCAGGACAAGGGGCGTGTCGCGCAGGATATCGGCCACCGGGCGCCCCGCCGGCAGGCGATGGGGGTGGCCCACCAGCCGCACGGGCTGGTCGTCGATCCGGTGGCTGCGCCACGGGGTCGCCGCGTCATGGCGCGGCGCCTCGTTCAACAGCACCACATCCAGACGAAGCGCCTCCAGCTCCGCCAGCAACTCACCAAGCGACCCGGCGCGCAGAACCACCGAGACATCCGGCTGCCCCAACAGGGGCCGCAGGAAGGACAACTGGAAGTTCCGCGACAGCGTGGCCAGCGCGCCCACCCGCAGCACCTGCCGCGCCGCGCCGCGGCCGGCCAGCGTCTCCACCAGCTCGGTGCCCGCGTCGAAGGCCGTATCGGCGTAATCCAGCGCGATCCGGCCCGCCTCCGTCAGGTGCAATGCCCGCCCGCGCCGTTCGAAAAGCGCGTGGCCCAGCCTCTCCTCCAGAGTCTTGATCTGGGTGGAGACGGCGGATTGCGCCACGCCGAGGCTTTCCGCGGCACGGGTCAGGTTGCCTTCATGGGCCACGGCGTGGAAGGCGCGCAAATGGGTATAGTTGAGCTTTGCCATGAGTTCTAAAATATAGAACGTTATCGTAATAACAATATATTTTTCATCGCCATTGTGGATCGGTAAACCGTCCGGAACCGACACTTGCAATTTCAAGGATCCGTGCCGATGACTGCCCTTGCCTATCTCGCCCCTCTGGCCTTAATCGCCGCCGCGCTCATGGCGCTGACCGGTCCGGGCATGCGCCCCGCGCGGGCCATCGCGGTCACCAATATCGCCAGCCTCATCGCCCTGGTCACTGCCGGATGCGTTGCGGTGGCGGTCATGCTCAACGGCCCGATGACCAGCGCGCTGATCGGCGCGAACGGGCTGGGTCTGCAACTGCGGCTGGATGCGCTGTCGGCGGTCATGGTGCTGCTGGTCAGCTTCATCGGCTGGGTCGTTCTGCGCTACTCGCGCAACTACATGGACGGCGACGCGCGGCAGGGCCAGTTCATGGGCGGGCTGTCGCTGACCCTTGGCGCGGTGACGCTGCTGGTTCTGTCCGGCAATATCGTCCAGTTGATACTGGCCTGGATGCTGACCAGCCTGTCGCTCCACCGCTTGCTGATGTTCTATGGCGACCGGCCCATCGCGCGGCTTGCGGCCACCAAGAAATTCCTCTTCGCCCGGGTCGGGGATGTCTTCCTGATCGCGGCGGGCATCATCCTGTTCAACGGCTTCGGCACCGGAGAAATCGCCGTCATCGCCGGCCAGGTGCAGGCCGGGGAGATCCCGGCGGGGGCCACATGGGCCGCGGTGTTCCTCGCCGTCACCGCGCTTTTGAAATCCGCGCAGTTCCCCACCCATGGCTGGCTGACCGAGGTGATGGATGCGCCGACGCCGGTTTCCGCGCTGCTGCATGCGGGCGTGATCAATGCGGGCGGCTTTCTCGTGATCCGCTTTGCCGATCTGTTCCTGGCCGCCGTGCCCGCCATGCATCTGCTTGCCATTGTCGGCGGGGTGACCGCCGCGCTTGCCTCGCTGGTGATGCTGGCGCAGACCTCGATCAAGGTCAGCCTCGCCTGGTCGACGGTGGCGCAAATGGGGTTCATGCTGCTGCAATGCGGTCTGGGGGCGTTCTCCGCCGCACTTCTGCATATCGTCGCCCATTCCCTCTACAAGGCGCATGCCTTCCTCGGCTCCGGCTCGGTCGTCGATCAGGCCCGCGCCAAGCTCGGCCATCGGCTGGCGCTGCCCAAGGCCTCAGATATGGGGCTGGCGATCGGCGTGTCGGCGGTTGCGGTCATCGGCATGGGCTGGCTCTTCGGCGTGACCTTGGAGACCAAACCCGCCCTTGTCGTGCTTGGCGCGATCCTGGTTCTGGGGCTGGCGCATCTTCTGGCCCTGTCGCTGGGGCAGCAGGCGCGCGGGCCGCTGGTGGCACGGGCGGCCCTCGCCGCGCTCAGCCTCTCGGCGATCTACTTCGCCCTGCAACTGGGAACCGAAATGCTGGTGGCCAGCGTGGTCCCCGAAACGGGCGCCGTCGGGTTCGGAACCGCGCTGATCATGGTGCTGATGCTGGCCATCTTCGCGGTGACGGCCTGGGTGCAGATCCGCGCGCCCGGCGCGCTGGCAGAAGGGCGCTGGCACAGCCTCGCCGTTCATCTGCGCAACGGTTTCTATGCCACCACCTATCTCAACCGGGCGCTCGCGCCGAACCTGAAAGCCTGAGCCGTTGGAGACCGAAGACATGACCCTGATCACCCCCATCACCGCAGACCTCACCTCCGACGCGATTGCCGGGGCCGCCGACATGGCGGGCCGTCGTCTGGCGCCGATCTGGCCGCTCAGCAGCTTCGTCGCGGTCAACCCGTTCCTCGGCCTCGCCGATCGCGGCATCGACGACGCGATGGCCTATGTCGCCAAGGTGTCGGGCGGGAAGATGGCCCTGCCACGGGCCCAGTATGCCGAGGCGATCGCCACCGGCCGGATCGCGCCCGAGGATCTGGACCACGCCGTGACCCAGATGCCCGACGTGGCGCGGGATGGCCGGGAACTGGCCACGCTGGCCGAGCAACCCGAGCCGGGCGCGCCGGAGATCTGGCAGACGATGGCCGATCTGGCGGCGGCGCAGACGGGGCAGGACTGGCCCGCGCTTGTCACCCAACAGATCGCGGGGTTCGCGGCCGCCTATTTCGATGGCGGGCAGGCCGCGTGGAAACCGACCTACGAGGGCGGTCTCTGGGGGGCGTGGAAAGCCGAGGCGGCCCTTGACCCGAGCGCCGAGATCATGGGCATCTCCGATGCGCGCGCCACAATCGCCAATCTGCCGGCAACCGCTGATGACGCACTTGTCTGGGCCACCCATGAGCTGGGTCTGTCCCATGAAGCGCTGGCCGACTACTTTACCCGGCTGCTCTACACCATCTCCGGCTGGGCCGGGCATGCGCGCTACAGGCTCTGGCAGGCCGAACTGGCGGGCGGCACGGAGACCAGCCTGCGCGATCTGCTGGCCGTCCGGCTGGTCTGGGAGGTTCTGCTGCTGCCCAAGGCAAGCCGCGGAACCTGGGAAGCGGCGAAGGCCGCCTATGTCGATGCCCCGAAGGCGGGGGCGGGCGACCGTGTCGCGCTGGCGCTTCAGATCGCCTATGAACAGGGCTGGCAGCGGCGCGTCTTCGTGGAGCTGGGTCAGGGCGCGCCCGCGCCTGCCGAGGACCGGCCCGCCGTTCAGGCCGCGTTCTGCATCGATGTCCGCTCCGAGGTGTTCCGCCGGGCCCTTGAAACCACCATGCCCGGGGTCGAGACCATCGGATTTGCCGGATTTTTCGGCGCGGCGCTGTCCTACCGCCCCCTTGGCGCGGCCGAGGCGACCGCCCGCTGCCCGGTCTTGCTGAGCCCGGCAGGCGAAGCGGCGGACGAGGCGAATGCGGACCTGGCGACAACCCGCCAGGGCCGGATCGCTGCCAAATCGGTCTGGACCCGGTTCAAGCAGGCCGCAGTTGCCAGCTTCGGCTATGTGGAGACGCTTGGCCTGACCTATGCGCCGAAGCTGCTGGCCCAATCGCTGCGCACCACAACGGCGCTGGGGCAGGGGCATGCGGGCCTGACCGCGGCCGAGGCTGCAACGCTTGCCCCCGCGCTTGACGCCATCCCGCCTGCCGATCGGGCCGCGACGGCGGCCACGATCCTTGGCGCGATGTCCATGGCCAAGGGGCCCTTCGCCCGGATCGTGATGCTGGCCGGCCATGGCGGGCAGTCGCTGAACAACCCGCATGCGGCGGGTCTCGATTGCGGGGCCTGCGGCGGCCATACCGGAGAGGCCAACGCCCGTCTGGTGGCGCGGCTGCTGAACGATCCGCAGGTGCGCGCCGAACTGCCGGAGCACGGTATCGACATGCCCGAAGACACGGTCTTCGTCGCCGCGCTGCACGACACCACCACCGACGAGGTCTCGCTGTTCGACACGGCCGCCCTCGTTCCGACCCATGGCGAGGATCTCCTGTCGCTGCAAAAGGCGCTGAGAGATGCGGGGGCGCTGGCCCGCGCCGAAAGGTCCAACCTGCTGACGCTGGATGCCGGGCTGTCGCTGGATGCCGCAATCGCGGCACGGGCGCAGGACTGGTCGCAGGTGCGGCCGGAATGGGCGCTCGCGGGCTGTGCAGCCTTCATCGCGGCGCCCCGTCACCGGACCCGCGGCACCGATCTGGAAGGCCGGTCCTTCCTGCATTCCTACGACTGGCAGGCGGATGCCGAAAACGGCTATGGTGTGCTGGAGCTGATCCTGACCGCGCCCCTGGTCGTGGCCAGCTGGATTAACCTGCAATATTACGGCTCCTCCATGGACAACCGGGTGTTCGGCGCGGGCAACAAGGTGCTTCACAACGTTTCCGGCCTGGTCGGCGTGCTGGAAGGCACGGGTGGCGATCTGCGCCCGGGGTTGCCGTTCCAGTCGGTCCATGACGGGGAGCGGCTGATCCACGAACCGCTGCGCCTGTCCGCCGTGGTCGAGGCTCCGGTGGAGGCGATGAACGCGATCATCGCCAGGCATGACGGGCTGCGCGACCTGCTGGACAATGGCTGGGTGCATCTCTTCCAGATGGACGCCGATGGCAAGGTGGCCGAGCGCTATGTGGGCGACCTGAACTGGGAGCCGGTCGCAGGCGGCGCGGTGCAGACCCCGAGCGCCGCGGCCTGACAGGGCAGGGCGCGCGCCCGAGGTTGACAGGAAAACGGGGCATGGCGGGATCGCCATGCCCTTTTTCGTGGGCGATGCAGGTCGGCGCGCGCCCGCGCGCCTGCCGGATTTTCGGTGAAGGATCCCTTGCGGTTATCCCGCTGCCCGGGCGCGGTGAAAAGACGGTTTGGTGGCCGCTGTGGGACTCGAACCCACACGCCCGAAAGCCTCGGATTTTAAGTCCGGTCTGTCTACCAGTTCCAGCAAGCGGCCACGGGTGCAGGCATACAAGGCCCGCCCTGCGGCGTCGAGGGGGGCCGTGCGGCCCGCGTGCTGTCGCCCGAACGCATCTGCGCCCTGCCGGGGATGGCAGGGCGCAGCATTGTTTTGCAAGCAAACAGACCGGGCCCCCCTGGGAGAAGGCGCCCGGAGGTGACTGTGCCGCAGATCCGTTAATCCAACGTTAAGCCTGACGTCGCAGTTTTCCGCCGATTTGCGACAGATCAAAGCGGGGCGGAGATGATCTTCGGATACTTGCGCCGGAAACGCGGCATTTGCCGGAGACCCCGATGGCCCGACACCGCCCAGAACTGCTGACCGTGACGCCGCCCATACTGGAGCGGTCCGGATTTGAGAATATCGACCGCGCCCTGGCGCTGAGCGGCCCGGTGATGTGCCGCGACTGGCTTCTGGCGCGGTTTCAGGAAGGCTTGCAGCTTCGCATGCTGCGTGCGCCCGATCAGGGGTTCATCGCGTTCACGCCGGGCCGCTCGGCCTGGACCCCGATCGACGGGGCCGGCGACGCGGTGGTGGTCCACGATCTTCGCGCGGGCCCGCAATCCATGGGTCCGGCCACCGTGCGCCGGCTTTGGGCGGCGGTGGAGGATTGGGCGCGTTTCTACGGGTTTGCGGCGGTTCTGGCCCAGAGCGGCCCGGCGCTTGGCCTGATCCCGCCGGAATTCGTGACCGGGCGTGGATATCATTGCCTGGACCGGACCGACGGCAACACGCGGCTCATGGGCAAGATCCTGCACGGTCCGATATCGCTGCCCCGGCTGCCGCAGGACTGGACCCGGCGGGCGGCCTGTCTCGGGCCGGGGCTGGTCATCCAGAGCACCGGGCTGTCGGTGCAGCTTGAGGCCCGCGCGCAAAGCCTTCTGGACCGGGCGCGCAAGGCCGGCTTGGCCGCGCGTCATGACCGGTTGGAAACCGCCCATGCGGCCCGCACCCGCTCGGTCAGCCCGGTCGCGCTTTTCTCGGTGGTTCTGGACGGGGCGGTGATCCCGTCGGACGGGCTGTCGGAAATGCAGATCTGGTCTGCGATCCGGCGGCGGTCCGGTCCGGGCGACATCTGACACCTCAGGCGCCGGTGCCATACAGCCAGTCGGTCCGGGATTGCATCCAGGGGGTGTGGGCCGTCGTGCTAGTCGCCCTCGTAACTGCACAGCGCATGGACCGACATTCCCATCGCCTCCAGGCGCGCGCGCCCGCCCAGATCGGGCAGGTCCACGACGAATGCCGTACCCATGACCTCGGCCCCCAGACGTTCGATCAGCTTGATCCCGGCCTCGGCGGTGCCGCCGGTGGCCAGCAGGTCATCGACCAGCAGGACCGTCTCGCCGGGGCTGAACGCGTCGTCATGGATTTCCACCGTGGCGCGGCCATATTCCAGCTCGTAATCCTGCGCGATGGTCCTGGCCGGAAGCTTGCCCGCCTTGCGGATCGGCACGAAACCCTTGGACAGCTGATGGGCCACCGCGCCGCCCAGAATGAAGCCCCGCGCCTCCAGCCCGGCCACCTTGTCGATGCGTTGGCCGACGAAGGGCGCAAGCAGCTGATCGACGGCCAGACGAAACCCGCGCGGGTCCTGAAACAGCGTCGTGACATCGCGGAACATGATGCCGTCATGGGGGAAATTCGGGATCGTGCGGATGTAATCCTGCACCTGTTTGTGATCAAGCATCGGTTCAGCGGATCCTGTTTTGCCGGTGGCCACCCGGAGGAGTGTAGCGGGTTCGCACCTGTCGAACAGCCCTTATTGCCGCGCTGTCAGAACCGGGGGTAGTGGCGGCGCAGCGCCTCGGCATCCTGACCGCTCAGGCGGGTGACGGAATTGCTCTCTTCCGAGAAGATCGAGCGGCGATAGACGGGAGAGGCGATATCGGTATGCAGGCCAAGGGCCTGTACCAGTTCTTCCAGAATCACGCTGGCGACCTCGCGGCGGCGGATGTCGCGGCTGATGGCGATGGCCGCGGCGGTGATATCGGGGCCGCGGGACCGCAGCGCGACGCGCCCGATGGAGATCGTGGCGCCATCCAGTTCGCTGTTGCCGGTGCCGCTGATCTGGCCGCCCTGAGAGGTGTCCAGCAGGTAGACCGGAATGTCGAAAGCGCCCTCATAGGCGCGTTCCAGAAACAGCCTCGCGCCGGAGGCGTTGACCTCGTCGATCGCGGCATCCAGCGCGGCATCGACCAGATCGAGCTTGTAATCGGGGAAACTCATGCCGACCCCCGCGATCCCGACGCGCAGGCGCAACTGGCGGTCGCGAGGCCAGCGGATCTGCGGCTTGGTGCACTCCGCATCCGGGGCCGCCCCGCAGGAGACGAGGCGGTAGAAATCATCGTCGCTGATGATCTCGGATACGGCGACGAATTCCTGTGCGGCGGCGGGCACGGGCAAGAGGGCGGCAAGAAAGGTGCGGCGGGTCAGCATGCGTTTGTGATGGGTGAGGGAGGCGGGCGTTTCAAGCGGTCCGGCCACCGGTCCGGGGCAAGTGTTGCAGCCCGGGCGCGCCTTGTCAGCCCTGCGCGCGGCGCAGCGTGGCGGTCAGCACGCCCATTCCGATCAGCGTGGCGCCCCCCGCCCGGGTCAGCCACGCGATGACGCCGGGCCGCCTCAGACGGGCGCGCAACTGGTCTGCCAGCAGCGCATAGGCCAGCGCATTGAGCGTCGCCAGACCCACGAAGCTGCCGATCAGAATGGCGAATTGCGGGATCAGCGGGCGCTCCGGATCGACGAACTGCGGAACGAAGGCGATGAAAAAGGCGATGGATTTGGGGTTGAGCGCGGTGACGGCGGCCGCATGGGAAAAGGTCTTTCCCGCGGTGATCTCCGCCGTCGCCGGCAGGTCGCCAAGGCCGCCCGGGCCACCCCGTCCCGCCGTGCGGATCAGCCGGACCCCCAGCCAGATCAGATAGACCGCGCCGACCCATTTCAGCACTGTGAAGAGAGTGGCCGAGGTCAGAACCAGGGCACCCAGCCCGGCCAGCGACGCGGTCATCGCCACGAGATCGCCCAGGGCCACCCCCGCCGCGGTGGAGACCGCGACGCGGCGGCCCTGGCTGAGCGCGTAGGACAGCACCAGAAGCACGGTCGGCCCCGGGATCAGCAGAAGCGCGGTGGAGGCCGCGACGAAGGCCAGCCAGATCTCGAAACTCATCACCCGTCTCCTTTCGATGCCGGGCCCGCAAGATCGTTCCGCATGATCCTACCCCAGAACCCGCCCCGCCACGGCATCGAGCTTGGCGAGCATGGCCGGATCGCGCGCTTCGGGCGCGGTCAGGATCGCATGTTCCAGCGCCCGGTCGCAGCCATGGGGGCAGGGCGCGCGCCGGGCGCCAAGCAGGCCCGGCAACCCGGCAACCAGCGCCCGCGCCTTGCCGGCATTGCCGGTCAGCGTGGCGATGATCTCGCTGATATCCACCGCGCCGTGATCGGGGTGCCAACTGTCGTAATCGGTGATCATTGCGACGGAGGCATAACAAAGCTCCGCCTCGCGGGCCAGTTTGGCCTCGGGCATGTTGGTCATGCCGATCACGTCGCAGCCCCAGACATCGCGGTAGAGCCGCGATTCCGCCAGCGAGGAGAACTGCGGCCCCTCCATCGCCAGATAGGTGCCGCCGTCATGAACGGTGACCCCCGCATCCCGCGCCGCGCTGGCACAGGCCGCGCCAAGCCGGGGACAGGTGGGGTGGGCCACGCTGACATGGGCCACCAGACCGGGCCCGAAAAAGCTTTTCTCGCGCGCGAATGTCCGGTCGATGAACTGATCGACGATGACGAAATCGCCCGGCGCCATGTCCTCTCGGAAGGAGCCGCAGGCGGACACCGAGATCACATCCGTCACGCCCGCCCGTTTCATCGCGTCGATATTCGCCCGATAGGGAACGGAGGAGGGGCTGTGCACATGGCCCCGCCCGTGGCGCGGCAGGAACACCATCTTCACCCCCGCCAGACGGCCGATAAGCATCGCGTCCGACGGTGTGCCGAAGGCGCTGTCGATCCGCGTCCAGGCCGCGCCCTCCAGCCCGTCGATCTCGTAGACGCCCGAGCCGCCAATGACCCCGATCACCGTGTCCATGCCCATCCCCTTCTGCAAGCCAGCCGCAACAGGCTATCCGCGCGGCAAGGGGCGGGCAACCGGCCGCAGGCGCGGCGCAGCCCGGTGGCCCGTATTCACGCGCGCCGGGCGGAAAAATGGCGCATGTCCTGATCAGAACTTGGGCGCTTCGGCGCTCAGCGCGGAGAAGTTGGGCGTGCCCGAAAGGCCGGTTCCGCGGCATCGGGCCCGGCCCGCGGAGTGCAGGCCACGCCGCGGTCAGCTTTCCTTCATCTCGGGCATCGGGTTCCAGTCGAAATAGGCGCGCACCAGCCCGTGATCGCTGGCCCCGATTTCCGCCAGTTCCGCCTTGCTTTCGCGGTTCAGGTGATCGTTGATCACCTCCGCCTCGCGAAAGCTCCATTGCCGCTTGCGGGCATGGTCGTAGAACTCCTCGGACACCATGATATGGTCGAGGCTTTCCATCTTGTTGCGGAAGATATGGGTGTAATAGACATGGCGGAGCGACCGGTACTGCTGCAATCGCTCCACGGCATAAAGCCCCGCATCGGAGCGGGATCCGGCAGTTGATTTCTCCTCCAGCCGGTAACCGGGCTGGCCCGAGATCATCTCGGTGGTGACCGACAGGCTGTCGTCATTCAGATCGCCCAGCACCACGACGGGGCTCAACGCCTCGCCCTTGATCTCGGCATCGAGCATCAGCCGCAGGGCGGCGGCCTCCATCACGCGGCGGATATGGGCCACCGCGCTTTTCACCACCGACCCGTGCAGGTCCAGCACCGGCGGCGCATCGCGGAAGGACAGGCGCGCGGGCCCTTTCGATTTCAGATGCGCCACGAAAAGCTGCACCGGCGGCGGTTTGGGGCGGGTGCCCGTAGGCTGGATCTGCGCGCGCAGCACCGGGCGCGAAAACTCCGAGATGGTGACGGTGATCTCTTCCTCGCTGCCCCAGACCTCGCGCAACCCGTCAAGCCGGAAGGTCTCGGGGAAGGCCGCGACCCATTCGGCGCTGCCCGCGATCAGCTGGCTTTTCCCGTCCTCGCCCCGCCGCACGGCCAGCGCCACCTGTGGACGGCCCTTGCCCGGCGCGTCGCGGGCGATGATGTCATACTGATCGCGCAGGCCCGCCGCCTCGAACGCCTCGATCAGCGCGGCGGCGGACCAGACTTCCTGAAAGCCGATCACCTCCGCATCCAGCAATTGCAGGGCCTGTGCGGTCCAGCGGATCTTGCGGGCATAGGCCTCCCGCCCGTCGGCGTCATCGGCAAGCGCGGGCTTGCTGCCATAGGTCATCTGGCCGGGCAGGGACAGGTTCAGCAGGTTGAAAGTGGCAAAGCTCAGATCGCGGCGATTGGTGCGGGGCAAGGGAAACTCCTTTCACGACGATAAAGGCAGTTTATCACACTCCCGTGTGTCACGCGCGTTACAGCCCGGCGCGGAATTGACATCCGGCCCGAAGCACTTACTTGCCCTATGCAATAGTTAACAAAAAATCAGAGGTCTTCGGGCAGATGACCACCCGTATCGTTTCCTATTCCCGAACCGGGCGCAGCCGCGCGCTGGCCGAAGATCTGGCCAAGGCGCTGGATGGCGGGATATCCGAGATCGCATGCCCCCGCTACGGCGGTCCGTTCGGCTATCTGCGCGCCGGATATGACAGCTATTACAGCCGCTTGCCCGAAATCGACGTCGCCCCGCCGATCGGTCCCGCAAACTGGCTGGTGATCGTGGCGCCGGTCTGGGTGACACATCTGGCCACGCCGATGCGGCGTTTCATACAGGCGCACAGGCATCTGCCGCCGGTGGCCGGTGTCGCGGTGACCCGTGGCGGCCACGGCCTGCTTGATACGTTGCGCAAAGAGGTGGCCGCCGCGCGGCCCGGCTTCGACACGCCGCTTCTGACCCTGACCGGCAAGCCGGACGAACCGCGCGCCCGGAAATTCGCGGAGTTTGTCGAGGCCGTGCGCCTGGTGCAGAGCGCGCCGGCTAGCCTTCGGGCCGCTTGAGCGAAAACAGCTCCGTCACGCGGGTGTAATCCATGTAACCAAGCCGCGCGAGGGGCTGGAACCGGGTTACATCGAAGCGCCCGTCGACCACGCAATCATCGCGCAGATGCACGCCCGTCACCTCCCCGAAAATCACGAAATTCGCCTCCCCCGGCAAACGCACGATCTGGGTCAGCTGGCATTCCAGATTGGCGGGCGCGCCGGCCACGCGGGAACAGTCGATGGTGTCGCAATCCACCCGCTCCACCCCGGCCAGTGCGAATTCATCCGTATCCCGGGCCCACGGCCCCGACGACTGGTTCATCGCCTCCTTCGCGGCATACTCCACGATGTTCACGCAAAAGACGCCGGTGTCGCGGATGTTCGAAACGCTGTCCTTCGTGTCGCCCCGATCCGGTTTCGTCCCGGTCGACGCGAACATGACCTGCGGCGGCACATAGGCGACCGCGTTGAAAAAGGAATAGGGGGCCAGATTTTCCGACCCGTCCGCGGCACGGGTCGAAATCCAACCGATGGGCCTGGGGGACACGACGGCGTTGAACGGGTTATGGGGCAGGCCGTGGCCGTCTTCCGGTCTGTAGAACATGGATGATAAGCCTCTCTAATTTGGCAAAGACCTAACCTCGTGCTAGGGCCGGGACCAGAGGCAATTGAGCGGCAAGGCCGATGTTTTACCTGACCCGCGAAGACCCCGCCGACCGATGGGAGGTGGAGGCGCTTTACGATCTGTGCTTTGCGCCCGGGCGCGAGGCCTTGTCCAGCTATCGCCTGCGCGAGGGCATTCCGCCCGTGCGCGATCTCTGCCGCGTCGCCCGCGACGCCGATGGCATTCTGGCCGGTGCGGTGCGGTTCTGGCCGGTTCACGTGGGCCCGCGCGGGGCCGAAGCGCTGCTTCTGGGCCCCATTGCCGTGCATCCCACCCGCCAGGGGGAAGGGCTGGGCGCGGAGTTGATGCAAGATGGCTTGACGCGTGCCCGCGCGGCGGGCTGGCCGCGGGTGATGCTGATCGGGGATGCGCCCTATTACACCCGGTTCGGCTTCACGCGGCTCTGCGGGGTCGAGATGCCGCCGCCCACCAATCCCGACCGGGTGCTGGGGCTGGGCGACTGGGCCGGGGTCACGGGCGCCGTGAGCCCCTGGGCGCATTAACCGAAGCGAAGGATGTCCCGCGCTATGCTCGGCGCACCGGAGGGGCTGGCGTCTCTGCGCGGGCCTCTGCCGCGCGATTGCCTACCTCCTCAAACATGCGGAGATTGACAGCACATGACCATGAAAAGCCTTCCTCTCAACGCTTCGCTGGTGATTGCCAGCGCCTTCCTTTTGCCCCGCAAGACGGGCCGCAAATCCAAAGGCTCGCGCGGGTAGCCGCAACTCGCGGCGCTGCCCGCCGAACGGTGTTCCGGCAGGTCCGTCTCGACGGCCGCATTTCGCGGCACCGGATTTCGCGCGCGGCTAACCTTCCCTTAACCGGTTTCTGCTATTTCCGGATCCCGGTATACCAGACGCAAGCTTGGCACCCTTGCAATCCAGGGACGGTTTGAACCGCCTTTCCGAAGACAGCCCTGAAAGGGCCAAGGGATGGCAGCCTGAACCGCATGCACCAGGCCCCGGCATGATACCCGGGACCGCAAACCGCTCCGCCCTTTCCGGCGGCGCCGCCTTTCCGGCTGACGAGACGACCGGCGCGCCATGCGGACCGGTCGCGTTTCCTTCCGGACCATCCCCCGGCGCAATTGCCCGCCGGGTTTCCCGCCCCGAGATATCCCGATCCCGCAGGGTCCGCGCGCGTGTAGCCGCGCGTCGGCCTTCCCTCGTGGGCTCAGCCCTGTTGCCGGAACCAGTCCATCACCGCAGGTCGCACCGATTGCGCCCCGGTGGTGCGCGCCTCGTTGATGACGCTTCGCAACTCCCGCAGATCGACCCGCCTCAGCAGGCTCTTGACCGGCCCGATGGAGGCCGGGCGCATGGACAGGGTCCGCAGCCCCATCGCCCCGAAACACAACGCCTCGATCGGCCGGCCCGCATCCTCGCCGCAGAAACTGAGCGGGGTATCCGTATCGTCGCAGCGATGCACGATCTGTTCCAGAAAGGTTAGGAACGACACATTCAGCGTGTCATAGCGCCTGCGCACCCGCTCGTTCTCCCGGTCGGCGGCGAAGAAGAACTGTTTCAGGTCATTGCCGCCGATGGAGATGAAATCGGCCAGCTCGAAGAAATGCCTGGGCGCGAAGGCAAGGCTCGGCGTTTCCAGCATCGCGCCGATTTCCACCTCCGCGGGGAGCACATGGCCCAATGCCGCCTCCCGGTCGATCTCCCGCAGCAGGTGGTCGCGGGCCTGGGTGAACTCTTCGAATTGCGCGATAAACGGGAACATCACGGATAGCGGGCGCCCGTTTGCCGCGCGGATCAGCGCCTGCAACTGCATCCGCATCACGCCGGGCTTGTCCAGACCCACGCGGATCGCGCGCCAGCCGAGGGCCGGGTTCGGCTCGTCCTGCGGCTTCATGTAGGGCAGGACCTTGTCGGACCCGATGTCGAGCGTGCGGAAGATGACCCGCTTGCCCCCGGCGCTGTCCATGACCTTGGCATAGAGCTGCGCCAGTTCGCCCCGGCGGGGCACCTTGTTGCGGGTCAGAAACTGCAACTCGGTCCGGAACAGCCCCACACCCTCCGCCCCGGACGAGACCAGCGAGGGCAGATCGGCCATCAGGCCCGCGTTCATCTGCAGGCTGATCACCGTGCCGCATTTGGTTTCAGCCGGCTTGTCGCGGATCGAGGCATAGCGCTCCTGCGCGGCGGCCATCATCGCGATCTTGTCGCGGAAGGCGGTGGCCACGGCCTCTTCGGGGCGCAGATGAACGATGCCCTGATCGCCGTCCACGAGGATCGGGTCGCCGTTCAGCGCCTCCGTGGTGATCCGCTTCGCGTTCACGACCAGCGGGATCGCAAGTGCGCGGGCGACGATCGCCGCATGGCTGCCGACCGAGCCTTCCTCCAGCACGACGGCCTTGAGCGAACGGCCGTAATCCAGCAGGTCGCCGGGCCCGATATTGCGCGCGACCAGCACCGGGCGGTCGGGCATCTGCGCCCCGGTCGCCCCCGCGCCCTGACCCGTCAGCAGCCGCAGCAGCCGGTTCGACAGATCGTCGAGATCCTGCAATCTTTCGCGCAGATAGGCATCGGGCACGGTTTCCATCCGGGCCCGGGCGGTGGATTGCTCTTTTTCCACCGCCGCCTCGGCGCTCAGGCCGCGGGCGATGTCCTCTTCCATCCGGCGCATCCAGCCGCGCGAATTGGCGAACATCCGGTAGGCCTCCAGAACCTGCGCCTGCTCGCCGTCGCCCTTGGGCGCATGGCTCAGCATCTCGTCGACGGAAACGCGCAACTGGTCCACCGCCTCGCGCAGCCGGACGCTTTCGGCATGGGGGTCCTCGGCGATGGGGTTCGTGACCACGACGCGGGGTTCATGCAGATAGACCACGCCTTCGGCCACACCTTCCTGCGCGCTGCCGCCACGGATCATGACCTGCTGCTGGTGGCGGGGCGACAGGGCCGCGCCTTCGCCCAGAAACGCGCCCAGTTCGGTCATCTCGGCGATCACCATGGCCACGACTTCCAGCGCGTAGATCTCATCGCCCGAGAACTCGCGCGCGTCCTTCGACTGCACCACCAGCACGCCCAGACGCTCCCCCAGACGCTGGATCGGCACGCCGAGGAAGCTGGAAAACCGTTCCTCCCCGGTTTCGGGCATGTAGCGGAAACCGGGTTCGGCAGGGGCGTTGGCGGTGTTGATCGGGCGGGCCCGGGCGGCGACGCGGCCCACCAGACCCTCGCCCATCCGCATCCGCGTGACGTGGACGGATTCCGGGGCCAGCCCTTCGGTCGCACAAAGCTCCAGCGTGCCCGGATCGCGCAGCAGATAGATCGAACACACCTCGGTTCCCATCGAATCCGCGATCAGATGGGTGATCCGGTCAAGCCGTTCCTGCCCCTCGCCGGCCTCGGCCAGAGTGGCCTGCAAGCGTCTGAGCAGCTTGCGGCTTTCGCTTTCGGTCTGTTCTGGCATGGGTTGGCCGCGCGTCCCCTCGGGTTCTGTCTGTCAGGCATAGCGCGCCGCGGGGGCTGGGCGCAACGGCGGAGGGGTTAATGCCCCCCGCCGTGCGGCGGGAGCAGGGCCGCCCGCGCCACCGCCTTCATCTCGGCCACATAGGTCTCCTGCGACCAGCCGCATTCAAGGCGCAGAAGTTCCCAGCCGCGCACGGAAAGCAGGGTCCAGAGCAGATCCGTGGCCTGATCCTCGACATAGCGCGGGTTCAGATCGCCGTCGCGCGCCAGCATCCTCACCGCGGCCTCGCAGCCTTCGCGCATCGCGGCCATCCGGTTCGTCCATGCGGTCGCGGCCTCCGCGTCGCTGTCGCGCATCGCCAGAAGCGCCCGGGCCACGCCGTAAACCTCGGGGATGTGGTTGCCCCAGGCCTCGATATAGGCGTCCAGCCGTTCGGTGCCGCGCCGCGCGCTCCGGCTGGCGGCAAGCTTGGCATCGGTGTCGCTGATCTCATCGAGATAGCGGGTCGCCGCGATCAGCAGATCGGCGCGATTGGGAAAATGCAGATAGAGCGCCTGACGGCTGATCCCGGCGGCCTTGGCGATATCGGACATCCGCACGGCAGTGCCGGATTCCAGCAGCGCCAGAGCGGCCTTCAAGATGCGGGTTCGGGTGTCTTCGTTTTTGCTTGACATGATGTAAAGTCACCGATTATTGACACGGTGTCAACTTGACATGGTGTCAAGTGAATTGATCCAGGAGAATAAGACATGAATGTGATTGTAATCGGCGCCACGGGACGCATCGGGCGGCTCGCGGTGGAGCAAATTCTGGCAGCCGGGCACCGGGTGACGGCCTTTGCCCGGCATCCGCAGACCCTTGCGCTCGACGATCCGAACCTGACGCTTGTGGCGGGCGATGCGCTGGAGGAGCAGGCGGTTCTAGATGCGGTGAAAGGCCATGACGCGGTTGTCGTCACGCTGGGCGCGGGCAGTTCGCGCAAATCCGTGATCCGCTCGCAGGGAACGCTGAACGTGATCCGGGCGATGCAGAGCCATGGTGTGCGCCGGCTGATCTGCCAGTCGACGCTGGGCGCCCATGAAAGCTGGAGCAACCTGAATTTCTTCTGGAAGCGGATCATGTTCGGCCTGCTTCTGCGGCCGGTCTTTCTGGACCATGAGTTGCAGGAAACCCTGGTCCGGGCCAGCGGGCTGGACTGGACCATCGTGCGCCCCGGCGCCTTCAGCGACGGGCCCGGAACGGGCCTCTACAAGGAAGGGTTTTCGCCGCAGGAGCGGGGGCTGCGCCTGAAGATCGCGCGCGCCGATGTCGCGGGCTTTCTCGCCCGCCAACTGGGTGACCGGCGGTATCTGCACGAGGCGGTGGCGATTTCGAACTAGAGCCTGTGAAGGGAAGGAGACAGACGATGTTCGAGACATGGATTATCTGGGGGCTTGCCGCGGCCTCGCTGGCAAGCGGTCTGGTGGCGGGCGTCTTCCTGAGTTTTTCGGATTTCGTGATCCGTTCCCTCGTGGCGGCGGAGCCCGCGGCGGGTGCGCGGGCAATGCAGCATATCAACCGCGAGGTCTATCGCACGGTCTTCCTGACGCTGCTTCTGGGGCTGGTGCCGGTTTCGGCGCTGATCCTGGTCTATGGCGTGACGATGCAGAGCGGCGCGGTGGCCGCGTGGCTGATCGGGGCGGCGGGTCTGTACCTGCTGTGCGGTTTCGGCGTGACCGCGCTGGGCAACGTGCCGATGAACCGCAGGCTTGACGCGATGGCGCTGGGCGGATCGGAGGCGCGGGCCTATTGGCCGGCCTATGCCAGCCGCTGGACCCGGTGGAACCACATCCGCGCGCTGGCGGCTTTCGGCGCATCGCTGGGATATCTGGTGGCGGCGCTTCTTCTGCAAGGCGGCTGAGCGGCGCGCCGCCGCCCGGCGTCGCCGCCGTGGGGCATCAGGCGGCGCGTTCGAGCCCGAACGCGTCGTGCAGCGACTGGACCGCCAGTTCCATGTATTTCCGGTCCACCAACACGCTGACCTTGATTTCCGACGTGGTGATCACCTTGATGTTGATCCCCTCGTCACGCAGCGTGGAGAACATTTTCGCAGCCACGCCCGCATGACTCCGCATGCCGATGCCCACGATCGAGACCTTGCAGACATCGGTGTCGGCGACCAGATCGTGGAAATTGATCTCGCCGCGCTCCTGCGCGTCGGTCATCGCCTTTTCGGCCCGTTTCACCTGATCGGTGGGGCAGGAAAAGGTCATGTCGGTGCGGCCCTCTTCGGCGATGTTCTGCACGATCATGTCCACGTTCACGCCTGCCTCGGCCAGCGGCCCGAAAATGGCCGCGGCGATGCCGGGCCGGTCGGCGACCGAAACCAGCGTCATCTTTGCCTCGTCCCGGGAATAGGCGACGCCGGCGACAACATTGCTCTCCACGATATCCTCCTCCGAACACACCAGCGTGCCCGCGTTTTCGTCATTATCCTCGAAGCTCGACAGCACCCGCAGGCGCACATTGTAGCGCATCGCCAGCTCGACCGAGCGGGTTTGCAGAACCTTCGCGCCAAGCGAGGCAAGCTCCAGCATCTCCTCGAACGCGATCCGGTCCAGCTTGCGCGCCTTGGACGTGATCCGCGGATCGGTGGTATAGACCCCGTCCACATCGGTGTAGATGTCGCAGCGTTCCGCCCCGAAGGCGGCGGCGAAGGCGACGGCCGTGGTGTCGGACCCGCCGCGCCCGAGCGTGGTGATCCGGCCCTCGTGGCTGATCCCCTGAAAGCCCGCGACGACGGCCACCTTCATGCCTTCGGCGAACTTGGCCGTGATGTTGCCGGTCTGGATCTCCTCGATCCGGGCGGAGGCATGGGCGGAGGTGGTTTTCAGCGGCACCTGCCAGCCCTGCCAGCTTCGCGCCGGGACATCCATTTCCTGCAGCGTGAGCGCCATCAGCCCGGCGGTGACATTCTCGCCCGAGGACACCACGGCATCGTATTCGCGCGCGTCGAAAAGCGGCGAGGTCTCCTCGACATAGCCCACCAGCTTGTTGGTCTCGCCCGACATCGCGCTGACGATGACGATCACGTCATAGCCATTGGCCACCTCGCGGCCCACGCGCTTGGCGGCGCGGCGGATCCGGTCCAGCGTGGCGACCGATGTGCCGCCGAATTTCATCACCAGTATGGGCATGTGTCCTGCGCCCCGTCCCTTCCAAGGTTCCGGGCGGGTCATACGGGCGGCGTGGCAGGCTGACAAGGGGCGGATGTGTCGCTAGGCTCCGCCGGAAGCAGCGGAGGCGATACGATGAAACTGACGGTGGACGACCTGAACGCGGCGGCCGATCTGGTCTACACCCAGATGCGGCCCACCGCGCAATATGCCTGGCCGCAACTGGCCGCGCGGACGGGCGCTGAGGTCTGGGTGAAGCATGAGAACCACACGCCCACGGGTTCGTTCAAGGCGCGCGGCGCGATCACCTTCATCGACTGGGTGCGGCGCGCCCATCCGGATGCGCGCGGGATCTGCACCGCCACGCGGGGCAATCACGGGCAGGGGCAGGCGCGGCAGGCGGTGGCGGCAGGGCTGACCGCCAAGGTCTATGTGCCCCACGGCAATTCGGTGGAGAAAAACGCCGCCATGCGGGCCTTCGGCGCCGAGGTGATCGAATTCGGTGCCGATTTCGACACCGCCCGGGAGGAGGCGTTTCGCGTGGCCGATGCCGAAGGTCTGGTCATCGTGCCGCCGTTCCACCCCGAAATCGTGCGCGGCGTGGCCACCTACGCCTATGAATTGCTGAGCGCGGTGCCGGATCTGGATACGATCTATGTGCCGGTCGGCTGCGGCTCGGGCATCTGCGGGAACATTCTGGCCCGAAATGCCCTCGGCCTAAAAACGGAGATCGTGGGTGTCGTATCCGACCGGGCCGATTGCGTGAAGCAATCGGTGGAGGCCGGTCGCCTGATCGAGACCGGCGGCGCCGCCACATTCGCCGACGGCATGGCGGTGCGCGTGCCGGTCAAAGAGGCGTTCGAGATCTATTCCGAAGGGGCTGCGCGCATCATCTCGGTCAGCGATGCCGAAGTGGCGGAGGCGATCCGCATCTATTACCGCGACATTCACAACCTTGCGGAAGGCGCGGGCGCGGCCCCGCTGGCCGGTCTGATGCAGGAGAAGGAGCGGATGAACGGCAGGAAGGTGGCGGTGATCCTGTGCGGCGGGAACATCGATACGGAATGGTTCCTGACCGTGCTGGGCGGCGGCGTGCCGCAGGTCTGACAGGATCCGCTGAAAAGGCATCCTTGCTTCCCGCGGCCATTTCCCGGGGCGATGAACCACGCGATCAACTGAGCTCTCCGGTCCTTCTTCTGGTCGGAAATACCGCCGCCGGAGGCATTGAATCCTGTAGCGCCCGCCCCGGCAACAGGCGCGCGGGCTCCGTCTGCGCGACCAGTTTCAGCCGGCCCCCCTGACCGCGCGCGGAGATCCCTTTCTCGGGCGTCATTCCACCGTCACGGATTTCGCCAGATTGCGTGGCTGATCCACATCCGTGCCTTTGTGAAGTGCGGTGTGATAGGCGATGAGCTGCGCCGGTACGGCATAGAGCAGCGGCGCGAAGATCGGGTCCACCTGCGGCATGGTCAGGGTCTTCCAGACCCCGTCCGAGGCTGCCGCCGCGCCCGGCTTGTCGGTCACAAGCCAGACGCGGCCCTCGCGCGCCATGACCTCCTGCATGTTGGAGACGGTCTTGTCGAATAGCGCGTCGCGGGGGGCGAGCACGACTACGGGCACGGTCTTGTCCACCAGCGCGATGGGCCCGTGTTTCAGCTCTCCGGAGGCATAGCCTTCGGCATGTATGTAACTGATTTCCTTGAGTTTCAGCGCACCTTCAAGGGCCATGGGGAACATTGGGCCGCGCCCGAGAAAAAGGATCGTTTGCGCGCGCGCAAGGGCCCGGGTGCCGCGCCTGATCTCGTCTTCCAGCGCCAGCGACTGATTGATCAGCGCCGGCAGGCTGCGCAGGGTGTGCAGCAGCTCCGCCTCGCGCCGGGCGTCGATCCGGCCTTTCTGGCGTGCCGCGAGAATGGCCAGGTTGGCCAGCACGCCCAACTGGCAGAGAAACGCCTTGGTCGAGGCGACCCCGACCTCGACGCCGGCCAGGATCGGCAGGGCCAGATCGCTTTCGCGCGCGATGGAGCTTTCGGCCACATTCACGACCGACAGGATATGCGCGGCCTTGCCCGTCGCATAGCGCAGGGCGGCCAGCGTGTCGGCGGTTTCGCCCGACTGGCTGACGAACAGAGCGGCCGCCCGCTCCGAGACGGGCGGTTCGCGGTAGCGGAATTCCGATGCGATATCGACATCGCAGGGCAGGCCGGCCAGTTGCTCGAACCAGTATTTCGCCACCAGACAGGCGTAATGGGCGGTGCCGCAGGCAACCAGGATCAGCCGATCGGTCCGGGAGAAATCGACGCTGCCCTCGGGGATGGTCACGGCGTCGCCGGGGGCGTAATGGGTCAGGCAGTCGGCCAGAACGGTGGGCTGTTCGAAAATCTCCTTGGCCATGAAATGGCGGTGTCCGCCCTTGTCGATCTGGGCGGATTTGGAGGAGATCTCGCGCAGATCCCGGTTCGCGCGGCGGCCTTCGGCATCGAAGATCTCGGCCCCTGCGCGGGTGACGAAGGCGTAATCCCCTTCCTCCAGATAGGTGATCCGGTTGGTCATCGGCGACAGCGCGATGGCGTCGGAGCCCACGAACATCTCGCCATCGCCATGGCCGATGGCCAGCGGAGAGCCCTTGCGCGCCGCGACGATCAGATCCTCCTCGCCCTCGAACAGGAAGGCCAGCGCAAAGGCCCCCTCCAGATGCTTGAGCGTTTCCGCCGCGGCCATCCGGGGGGTCATGCCCTCGTCCAGAAAGCTCTCGCAGAGATGGGCGACGGTTTCGGTGTCGGTCTCGCTCTCGAAGGCCGCGCCCTTGAGCCGGTCGCGCAGGTCGCGGAAGTTTTCGATGATGCCGTTATGGACCACCGCAACCCGGCCCATGCGATGGGGATGGGCATTGGCGACGCTGGGCCCGCCATGGGTCGCCCATCTTGTGTGTCCGATCCCGGATTTGCCGGGCAGGGGCTCGTGAACCAGAAGATCGGAGAGGTTGACCAGCTTGCCCACGGCGCGCCGCCGGTCCAGCGCGCCATTCTGCACCGTGGCGATGCCGGCGCTGTCATACCCGCGATATTCCAGCCGTTTCAGGGCCTCGACCAGAATGGGCGCAACCTCGTGATCGCCAAGCACACCGACAATGCCGCACATGGTTGCTACCCCTTTTTTCCGGCTTTGATGGCGCGGAGCCGGGCCATCAGCTTGGTGGCCAGTCCCGGCTTGTTGACCTGCGTGCCGCGCGCAAGCGCAAGCGCGCCCGCCGGCACATCTTCGGTAATCACCGAGCCCGAGGCGGTCATCGCCTCCTCGCCGACGCTGACCGGGGCGACCAGCATCGTGTTCGACCCGATGAAGGCGCGCGCGCCGATCTGCGTCTCGTGCTTCATGACCCCGTCATAGTTGCAGGTGATGGTGCCCGCGCCGATATTGCTGCCCTCGCCAAGCGTGGCATCGCCGATATAGCTGAGATGATTGACCTTGGCGCCTTCGCCGATCCGGGCTTCCTTCACCTCGACGAAATTGCCGACCCGCGCGCCGTTGCCAAGCTCCGCCCCGGGGCGCAGGCGCGCATAGGGCCCGACGGTGGCCCCGGCGCCCACATGGGCGCCCTCCAGATGGGAAAAGGCGCGGATCCGCGCGCCGGATTCGACGGTGACGCCGGGGCCGAAGACCACGTTGGGCTCCACCTCCGCATCGCGCCCGATCTCGGTGTCATAGGCGAAAAACACGGTTTCTGGAGCGGTGAGCGCCACGCCGGCCTCCAGCATCTCGGCGCGTCTGGCGGCCTGAAACAGCGCCTCCGCCCGGGCCAGCGCGGCGCGCGTGTCGATGCCCAGTGTTTCGCGTTCCGCCGCGCGGATCGCGGTGGCGGAGAGCCCCGCCGCCGCGGCCAGCGCGGGGATGTCGGTCAGATAGTATTCGCCTGCCGCATTGTCGTTTTCGACCTTCTTCAGAAGGCCGGTGAGCGTTGCGGCATCGGCGGCCAGCAGCCCGGAATTGCAGAAGGAAATGGCCAGCTGCTCGGGCGTGGCATCCTTGGCCTCGACGATCCGGACCAGCCGGTCATCCTCCATCAGCAGGCGGCCGTAGCCACCGGGCTCGGCGGCCTCGAAGCCCAGAACCACGATGTCGTGGCTCCGCCGCGCGGCCAGCATCGCGTCAAGCGTTTCGGGCCGGATGAAGGGCGTGTCGCCGTAGAGCACGATCACGTCGCCCGCGAACCCGTCCAGCGCCGGGGCGGCCTGCAGAACCGCGTGGCCGGTGCCCAGCTGCTCTGTCTGGCGGACGCAGATGGCCGATGCATCGAACGCGGCCACCGCCTCTTCCACCTGCTCGGCGCCATGGCCCGTCACGACCACGACCCGCTCGGGGGCCACGGCGGCGCCCGCGCGCATCGCATGGGCGATCAGCGGCGCGCCCGCGATCCGGTGCAGCACCTTGGGCATTTCGGAGTTCATCCGCGTGCCTTGACCGGCAGCAAGGATTACAAGGGCTGTGGGCATGGGCCTGTCCGATTTGTTTTTGGTCTTGTGACCCCGGTATTATCCATGCCACCCCGTCGCGCAAGGACGGCGTGGGTCAATTCGGCCTACGGTTCATTTCAGGCGCAGGCGGAAACCTGCCGAAAGACGGGGGACCACGATGCGCTGTGTGATCTTCGATCTGGACGGGACGCTGGCGGATACGTCCGGCGATCTGATCGCGGCCGCGAACGCCGCGCTGAAGGCTTTGGGTCACCCGCCGCAACTGGTGCCGGGGCAGGATGACGCCACCGCGTTTCGCGGCGGGCGGGCGATGCTGAAGCTGGGCTTCGAGCGGCTGGGCATCACCGGTCCCGCCGCCGATGTGGACGAAGGCTACCCGGTCCTGTTGCGGGCCTATGGCGCCGCCATCGACACCCACACCACGCTTTACCCCGGCGCGATGGCGGCGGTCGACCGGCTGCGCCGCGACGGCGTGGTGGTAGGGATCTGCACCAACAAACCCCAGGGGCTTGCCGAAACGCTGATGACCCGGCTGGGGGTCCGTGACAGTTTCGCCTCGCTGGTGGGCGCCGACACGCTGCCGGTGCGCAAGCCCGATCCCGCGCCCTATCTGCTGGCGGTGGAGCGTGCCGGGGGCGACCCGGCCCGGTCGCTTCTGATCGGCGATACCGAGACCGACCGGAAAACCGCCCGCGCCGCGGGGGTGCCCTGCGTTCTGGTGACGTTCGGCCCCGATGGCCGCGGCGTCAACGCGCTTGCGCCCGAGGCGTTGTTGGAGCGCTACGACGATCTGGACGGCATCGTAAGCCGGCTGATCGCCTGACCCCGCGGCGGGCACACGCCTTGCCCGACAGGGCCGGGAGATGCTCCCGGCGCCCGAACTTACCCCGATCAAAGGCCTCGCGCAGGCCTCTCGGGCGCGCTGCTTGGGATTGACGCCGACGCGCTGTCGCCTAAACCTGCCGGGTATGGACAAGCTCATCTTCACCGGCAGTTTCACGCAACAGGAGCCGATCCCCGAGGCGGGCATCGAGGCCGCGCTGAAGGTGCTGCGCCACGGGCGTCTGCATCGCTACAACCTGAAGCCCGAAGAAGCGGGGGAAACCGCGCTTCTGGAGGAGGAGTTCGCGGCCTTCACCGGGGCCAGATACGCGCTGGCCGTCGCCTCGGGCGGGTATGCCATGGGCTGCGCGTTGCGCACGCTTGGCGTGGGCCCGGGGGACAAGGTCCTGTCGAACGGGTTCACTCTGGCCCCCGTGCCCGGCGCGATTGCCAGCCTCGGCGCGGTGCCGGTTTTCGTGGAGACCACCGAAAGCCTCACCATCGACCTGCCCGATCTGGCGGAAAAGGCCGCCAGTTCCGGCGCGCGGGTGCTGCTTTTGTCCCATATGCGCGGGCATATCTGCGACATGGGTGCGCTGATGGAGATCTGCGACCGCGCAGGCATCGCGGTGGTGGAGGATTGCGCCCACACCATGGGCGCGGAATGGGATGGCGTGCCATCGGGGCGTCACGGCGTGTTCGGCTGCTACTCGGCGCAGACCTACAAGCACATCAATTCCGGCGAGGGCGGGCTGCTGGTGTCCGACGATGCGGAACTGATGGCGCGCGCGATCATGCAATCCGGCAGCTACATGCTCTATGGCCGCCATCGCGCCGCGCCCCCGGCGGAGGTTTTCGAACGGGTGAAATATGTCACCCCCAATATCTCGGGCCGGATGGACAATCTGCGCGCCGCGATCCTGCGGCCGCAACTGGCCGATCTGCCGGCGCAGGTGGCGCGGTGGAACGCGCTTTACCAGACGGTGGAGGAGGGGCTGCGCAACACGCCCGGCCTGCGGGTCATCGAGCGCGATCCGCGCGAACGGTTCGTGGGCTCGTCGATCCAGTTCCTTCTGCCCGGCGCGACGCCCGAAACGATCGGGCAGGTTCTTGCGGGATGCCTTGCGCGCGGCGTGGAGCTGAAATGGTTCGGCGCGGCCGAGCCCGTGGCCTTCACCTCGCGCTACGACAGCTGGCGCTATGCCCCGGCGCAGCGCCTGCCGCGAACCGATGCGGTTCTGGCCGGGCTGATGGACATGCGTCTGCCGCTGACCTTTTCGCAAGAGGATTGCAGCCTGATCGCGTCGATCATCCGCGACGAGGTCCGCGCGGCGGCGTGATCTGCGTGATCTGCGGGCCGCGCGGGAGCGGCGATACGTTTTGACTCGCGAGGTTTGCTGCGCTAATAACTGAACAAGCGTTCAATTAGGCGGAGGGACGGCCCATGTTCATGGCTTCAATGACATTCGATCTGGGCGAGGATGTGAATGCGTTGCGCGATATGGTGCATCGCTGGGCCCAGGAACGGATCAGGCCGATTGCGGCCGATATCGACGCCTCGAACGAGTTTCCGGCGGATCTCTGGCAGGAGATGGGGGAGCTGGGCCTGCTCGGCATCACGGTGGAAGAGGAGTTCGGCGGCGCGGGCATGGGCTATCTCGCCCATGTGATCGCGGTGGAGGAGATCGCGCGCGCTTCGGCCTCGGTATCGTTGTCCTACGGGGCGCATTCGAACCTTTGCGTGAACCAGATCAATCTGAACGGCACGCCCGCGCAGAAGGCGAAGTATCTGCCCGGTCTGGTCAGCGGTCAGCATGTGGGCGCTCTGGCGATGTCGGAGGCGGGGGCCGGATCGGACGTGGTGGGCATGAAGCTGCGCGCCGAGAAGCGGAACGACCGCTACATCCTGAACGGCACGAAGTACTGGATCACCAACGGGCCCGACGCGGATACGCTTGTGGTCTATGCCAAGACCGACCCGGAGGCGGGTAGCAAGGGCATCACCGCCTTTCTTATAGAAAAAGATATGACGGGGTTCAGCACCTCCCCGCATTTCGACAAGCTTGGCATGCGCGGCTCGAACACGGCGGAGTTGGTCTTCGAGGATGTGGAAGTGCCGTTCGACAACGTGCTGGGCGAGGAAGGCAAGGGCGTGCGCGTTCTGATGTCGGGGCTCGATTACGAGCGCGTGGTGCTGAGCGGCATCGGCACCGGGATCATGGCGGCCTGTCTGGACGAGATCATGCCCTATATGGCGGAGCGCAAGCAGTTCGGCCAGAGCATCGGGAATTTCCAGCTGATGCAGGGCAAGATCGCCGATATGTACACCAAGATGAACTCCGCGCGCGCCTATGTCTACGAGGTTGCCAAGGCCTGTGACCGGGGTGAGGTCACGCGGCAGGATGCGGCGGCCTGCGTGCTCTATGCGTCCGAAGAGGCGATGGTCGTGGCCCATCAGGCGGTGCAGGCGATGGGCGGCGCGGGCTTCATGAATGACAGCGCCGTCAGCCGGATCTTCCGCGATGCCAAGCTGATGGAGATCGGCGCGGGCACAAGCGAGATCCGCCGGATGCTGGTGGGCCGCGAGATGATGGCGGCAATGGCCTGAACGGGATGGAAGACCTGGCCGATCTCAGCGTGACCGAAGGGGTCCTTCACGGCGACCTGGCGCGCGTGGCCATGGTGCTGGAATGGATCGCGGCGCTGATCAGCATCCTGGCGATCGCGGTGATGCTGATCGGGGCGGCCCGGTTTCTCTACGGCTTCGTCATCGGCGAGGCCAAGATCGCCAAGACCGACCGCGCGCGGATCCTCAACGAGGAGCGGGTCGAGCTTGGCCGCTACATCCTTGCCGGGCTGGAACTGTTCATCGTGGCCGATATCATCCACACCGCGCTGAGCTTTGCCTTGGGCGATCTGGTCTTTCTCGGGCTTCTGGTGCTGATCAGGTCCGCCATCAGCTTCTTTCTGGATCGCGAGATCGAAGGCATCCGCCGGGATCCCGAACGATGAGCCCGGGCATGAAGATCAGCCTCGCCGCGCTTCTGGCCTGCGCCGGCCTTCTGGGTCTGGTCTGGGGCCAGCGCGCCATCCCGCCCGACGAGACCGAGATCATCGCCGGTGTCGCCGCGCAATATGTGGCCGAGACCGGCGGGGCGCCGACCGACTGCTTCGCGCGGCCCTCGGCGCTGGAGGGTGTGCGGATGGTGGTGATCTGCGAGAATGACCGGGATGCGCCCTGGGCGCGCGCCGTAGACACCTATGGTGCGACGGTGGATATCGGGCCGGATCTTCTGGCGGAGGAGCTGCGGACATGAGCGATTTCGATGGCCTGAAGGCCTTGTTTTTCAACACATCCCTGAAACTGAAGCCCGATGAGAGCCACACGCAGCTTCTAATGAACGCCTCTGCCGCGATCATGGAAAAGCAGGGTGTGACGGTGGAACATGTGCATATCGCGACCTCGGATGTGAAGCCCGGTGTCTACCCGGACATGACCGAACACGGCTATGACACCGATGGTTGGCCCGCGATCTGGGAGAAGGTGCAGGCGGCCGATATTCTGGTCATCGGCACGCCGCTCTGGCTGGGCGAGGAAAGCAGCTTGTGCAGGATCCTGCTCGAGCGGCTTTACGGCATGTCGGGGATGCTGAACGACAAGGGGCAGAGCGTCTATTACGGCAAGGTGGGCGGCTGCGTGATCACCGGCAACGAGGACGGGATCAAACATGCCGCGATGACGATCGGTTATGCGCTGAGCCATCTGGGCGTGACGATCCCGCCGCAGGCCGATTGCGGCTGGATCGGCGAGGCCGGGCCGGGCGCGTCCTACGGCGACGATGACGGGGCGGGCGGACAGGTGGGGTTCGACAATGAGTTCACCAAGCGCAACACGACGATCATGACCTGGAACCTGATGCATCTGGCCAGGCTGCTGAAGGAGGCGGGCGGCCTGCCGAACGAGGGCAACGACCGCCGCGCGTGGAAGGCGGGATGCCGGTTCGACTATGAAAACCCGGAGTATCGGGCGTGACGGATACCGGGCCTACCTATCGGCAGATCGCTGGCGCTCAGCGCATAGGTCGGCGTGGCCAGAGTATCCGGCCTGCCCGCGCTGCTGCGCAGGCAGGCTGCGTGTTGCGCTCAGAAGCGCAGCACGTAGGAGATGCCATAGACCATCGGATCGATCTCGGCAGTGCCGATATAGGCGCCGTCCAGATGGACGTCGGCGTCGATATCCATCCAACGGACATTGAAGCGGATCGCGGAGCGGTCGGAAACCGCGTAGTCGATACCGGCTTGAAGGGCGAGCCCGAAACTGTTGTCGATATCCAGCACTTGACCGGCGAGTGCGCCCATCGCATCGACATCCAAAAACGCGGTATAGTTCACACCAGCACCGACAAAGGGTGTGATCGCGCTGTCATTGGCGAAATGATAGTTCAGCGAGACGGTGGGGGGCAGGTGTGTGGCCGTGCCGACATCCCCCAGCCCGGCAAGAGAAATCGTGTGCTCGAATGGCGTGGCCGCCAGAAGCTCGATGCCGAGATTGTCGCGTATGAAATACTCCACCGTGATGGTCGGGCGAATATCATTGTCGATAGTCGAGGCTTCGCCGGCAAGGACGCCGGTGCTGGATTGGGGATTGACCGATCCGATGCCGAAGCCAAGGGTCCAGTCACCCGCCTGCTGCGCGGTCGCGGCGCCTGCCGAGGCAAGCAGAGCAATCATGGCGAGGGACGAAATCGAGGTTCTCATTTTTATGCCTTTCAGGTTGCGCGCTCGTCGGTCTTGCGCCTGCCGCACCGCAGCAACATTGATCTGGGTCAAGCGATGCGACGGTTGCGCTGCGACAAAATGGTTGTGCCTGAAAGTGGTATCGCTAACACATCCCGTTCCAGTCCAAGAGGCAGACAAGAATGAGACTATCGACAACCCTGATGGTGGGCTCGGACGAGGCCAAGGCCAACCGGGCCGCGCATCTGGAAGCCCTGACGCAGGTGCGCGAGGCGGCGGAACTGGCCGCACTTGGTGGCGGCGCGCGGGCGCGGGAGCGACATGTGTCGCGCGGCAAGATGCTGCCGCGGGAGCGGGTGGCGAACCTGCTCGACCCGGGATCGCCGTTTCTTGAGGTGGGCGCGACCGCAGGGCACGGAATGTATGACGGCGCCGCCCCCTGCGGTGGCGCGATTGCCGGTGTCGGGCGGGTCCACGGCCAGGAGGTGATGGTCGTCTGCAACGATGCGACGGTGAAGGGCGGAACCTATTATCCGATCACCGTGAAGAAGCATCTGCGCGCGCAGGAGATCGCGGAGGAATGCCATCTGCCCTGCATCTATCTGGTCGACAGCGGCGGCGCGAACCTGCCCAATCAGGACGAGGTATTCCCCGATCGCGACCATTTCGGGCGGATCTTCTACAATCAGGCAAGGATGAGCGCCAGGGGCATCCCCCAGATCGCGGTGGTGATGGGCTCCTGCACGGCGGGGGGCGCCTATGTGCCGGCCATGTCCGATGTCACGATCATCGTGAAGGAGCAGGGCACGATCTTTCTGGCCGGGCCGCCGCTGGTGAAGGCGGCGACCGGTGAAATCGTGACCGCGGAAGATCTGGGCGGCGGCGATGTGCACACGCGGCTTTCCGGCGTCGCCGATTATCTGGCCGAGGACGACACCCACGCGCTGGCGCTGGCCCGGCGCGCGGTGGGTTCGCTGAACCGCGCCAGACCGGCGACGGTGCAGTGGCAAACCCCCGAGGACCCGGCCTATGACCCCGAGGAACTGCTCTCGGTCGTGCCCGCCGCGCTGACCACGCCCTATGATATCCGCGAAGTGATCGCGCGCGTGGTGGACGGCTCCCGGTTCGACGAGTTCAAGCCGCGCTTCGGCGAGACGCTGGTCTGCGGTTTTGCCCATCTGATGGGCTGTCCGGTGGGGATCGTGGCCAATAACGGCGTGCTGTTTTCCGAAGCGGCGCAGAAGGCGGCGCATTTCGTGGAGCTGTGCTCGCAGCGGTCCATCCCTCTGGTGTTCCTGCAGAACATCACCGGGTTCATGGTCGGCCGGAAATACGAGAACGAGGGCATCGCGCGGCACGGCGCGAAGATGGTGACCGCGGTGGCCACCACGTCGGTGCCGAAAATCACCATGGTGGTGGGCGGCTCCTTCGGGGCCGGGAATTACGGGATGGCGGGCCGCGCCTACCAGCCGCGCTTCATGTGGTCATGGCCGAACAGCCGCATCTCGGTGATGGGCGGCGCGCAGGCGGCGGGCGTTCTGGCCACTGTGAAACGCGAGGCGATGGAGCGGGCGGGCGAGACATGGTCCGCCGAGGCGGAGGCGGCGTTCAAGCAGCCGACCGTCGACATGTTCGAGCGCCAGTCCCACCCGCTTTATGCATCGGCCCGGCTGTGGGATGACGGCGTGATCGACCCGCGTAAAAGCCGCGAGGTGCTGTTCCTGAGCCTCTCGGCGGCGTTGAATGCCCCGATAGAGGAGACGCGGTTCGGCGTCTTCCGGATGTGACGGGGGCGAGGCGGGTGTCTTGCGGAACCCTCGCGCATGCGGGCCGGGACGAAGGAGGCGCGACATGACACTGGACGAGGCGAAGGCGCTGTATCCGGGGGCGGAAAGCTTCACCTTCGGTGACGGCCCGGAGATGTGCGCGGATCTTCTGGCGCTGGTCCGGTCGGGCCGCAAAACCGCGACCTGCGGGCCGGCACGCGATTTCGGCCCCGGCGGCGAGGCGATGCCGGTCGCGGGCCGGTGGGATATCGCGCTGAACTGGGACGGAACGCCCGCGCTGGTGATCGAGACGGTCGCGGTGACGGAGCGGCGGTTTTGCGACGTGGAGGCGGAGTTCGCCCTGGCCGAAGGTGAGACCGACAGCCTTGAAGGCTGGCGCCGCGAGCACCGCAGGTATTTCGAACGCAATGGCGGCTGGGATCCGGAGATGCCGCTGATCTGCGAGCGGTTTCGGATGATCGAGGATTTTGGGGGCGGAGATGTTTAGCAAGATTTTGATCGCGAACCGGGGCGAGATCGCCTGCCGGGTGATCGACACGGCCCGCGCGATGGGCGTGCGCACGGTGGCGGTGTATTCGGACGCGGATGCGCGCGCGCGCCATGTGGCAATGGCGGACGAGGCGGTGCATATCGGCGGGCCCGCGCCCAAGGACAGCTACCTGCGGGGTGAAGCCATCATCGAGGCGGCAAGGGCCACGGGCGCGCAGGCGATCCATCCGGGATATGGCTTCCTGTCCGAAAACCCCGATTTCGTGGAGGCGGTCGAGGCGGCGGGCTTGGTGTTCATCGGGCCATCGGCGGATGCGATCCGGGCGATGGGGCTGAAGGATGCGGCCAAGGCGCTGATGTCCGAGGCGGGGGTGCCCGTGGTGCCGGGATATCACGGCGAAAACCAGGACCCGGAGCATCTGTCCGGTGCGGCGGACGCGATCGGGTATCCGGTGCTGATCAAGGCGGTGGCCGGCGGCGGCGGCAAGGGAATGCGCAAGGTCGATGCGCCGTCGGGCTTCATGGAGGCGCTGGAAAGCGCCAAGGGAGAGGCGGCCACGGCCTTTGGAAATGATGCGGTCCTGATCGAGAAATTCGTGGAGAAACCGCGCCATATCGAGGTTCAGGTCTTTGGCGACGGAACCCGTGCGGTGCACCTGTTCGAACGGGATTGCTCGCTGCAACGGCGCCATCAGAAGGTGATCGAGGAAGCGCCCGCCCCCGGCATGACCGAGGAGATGCGCAACGAGATGGGCATGGCCGCGGTGCGCGCCGCCGAGGCGATTGGCTATGCGGGCGCGGGCACGGTGGAGTTCATCGTCGACGGGTCCGACGGGCTGAGACCCGACCGGTTCTGGTTCATGGAGATGAACACGCGCCTGCAGGTGGAGCACCCGGTGACCGAGGCGATTACCGGCGTCGATCTGGTGGAATGGCAGCTTCGTGTGGCGGCGGGCGAGGGCCTGCCGATGGCGCAGCAGGATCTGGCGATCGACGGTCATGCGTTCGAGGCGCGGCTTTATGCCGAGGATGTGCCGAAAGGCTTCCTCCCCGCCACCGGGACGCTGGCGCATCTGGTGTTTCCGGCGACTGCGCGGGCCGATACCGGCGTCAGGCCGGGCGACACGATCAGCCCGTGGTACGACCCGATGATCGCCAAGCTGATCGTGCACGGGCCCACCCGCGCGGTTGCGCTGGCCCGGCTGGAACAGGCGCTGGCCGGGACGCAGGTGGCCGGCTCGGTCACCAATCTGGCGTTTCTGCGCAAGCTGGCGCGGCATCCGGGGTTTGGCGCGGGCGATGTGGATACCGGCTTGATCGGGCGCGATCTGGAGACGCTGGCCGCCGAGCCGGTGGCCTGCACCCGGTCCCGGTCGCTGGCCGCGCTCGGCGCGCTGGGGTTGCATGACACGGCCGATCCGCTGGCGGGGTTTGCGCTTTGGACGCCGCTGGAACAGGCGGTGCGGCTGGAGTATCGCGGCGAGAGCCTCGATCTGGTGGTGGAGACGCTGGCGCCCGGCCGTTTCCGGGTCCGCGGCGAGGCGGTGCATGAACTGGAGCGCGACGGCGACGGCTGGCGGATCGACGGCGCCGTGGTGCCGGCGCAGGTTGTCCGCCACGATGCGGGCGTGTCCGTTTTCTGGGGCAACGCCTACGGGTTCGAACCGGTCGATCCGCTGGATGTGGTGGCCGAAGGCGGCGCGGCGGCGGGCCGGATCGAGGCGCCGATGCCGGGGCTGGTGAAAACGGTGTTCGTGGCCGTTGGGCAGGCGGTCGCGAAAGGCGACAGGCTGGCGGTGCTGGAAGCGATGAAGATGGAACACACCCTGAGCGCCGGGCGGGACGGGGTCGTGGCCGAAGTCATGGTGAAGGCGGGCGCGCAGGTGGAAGCCGGTGCCGCGCTGATCGTGCTGGAAGAAGCGGAGGAGGCCGCGTGACGGGGCTGACGCTGATCGGGTTTCAGGACAGCGTCTATACTCGCGCGGTGCGCCTTGCCCTGTCCGAAAAGGCGCTGGCCTACGCGTATGACGAGGTGAACCCGTTCACCGAAGACGGGCAGGCCAGGCTGGCGGGGGATCATCCCTTTGGCCGGGTGCCGGTGCTGCGTCACGAGGCCTTCGATCTTTACGAGACACAGGCGATCCTGGGCTATCTCGACGATGCGTTCGACGCGCCGCAGCTTTTTCCGGAGGATGCCAGGGCGCGGGCCCGGGTGCGCCAGGTGATGGGGATCACCGACAGTTACCTCTATCAGCCGCTGGTCCGGCAGGTGTTTTCGCATGGGGTCTACCGGGCGCATATGGGTCTTGCGGCCGAGGCGGCGGTGTTGCGTCAGGGGCTTGCGGCTTCGGGTCCGGTGCTGGACGCGCTGGAAGGGATCGCCGCGGCCGGGCTGGTTCTGACCGGGCGCGATGTGAGCCGCGCCGATTGCCTGCTGGCGCCGATGATCGATTACTTTGCGCTGGTGCCCGAGGGCCGGGCGATGCTGGAGGCGCGGCCCGCACTGAGCCGCTGGTTCGCCGGGATATCCGCGCGCGCGGCCTTCGCCGAGACCCGGCCCGGATTTGTCGCGGTGCTGGAGGGTGGGCGATGATCCGGCTTCATCATGTGCCGCAAAGCCGGTCGATGCGGACGCTTTGGCTGCTGCATGAGCTGGGCGTGGCGTTCGAGGTGGTGGAATGGCCCTTCGACAAGACCTTGCGCAGCGCGGAGTTTCTGGCGCTCAACCCCGCGGGGCGTGTGCCCGCGCTGGAGCTTGACGGGGTCAGGCTGTGGGAAACCGGGGCGATCACGGAAATTCTGTGCGAGCGGTTTCCCGAGGCGGGGATGGGCCGCGCGCCCGGCCATGCGGAGCGGGCCGACTGGCTGATCTGGGTGCATTTTTCCGAGACGATCAGCCAGCACGTGGCGGCGCTGACGCAACAGCATGAGGCGCTTTACGAGGATCACATGCGCTCCCCCGTCGTGATGAAGATCGAGGCCAGGCGGATCGAGAAATGCTATCAGGCCATCGAGGAGCGTCTGGCGGGCCGCGCCTATCTGCTGGATGGTGGATTTTCGGCGGCCGATATCAGCGTGGGGCAGGCGGTTTACATGGCGCGCCACTTTGCACGGCTGGAGCCTTTCGCGGCGGCGGCGGCGTGGTATGACCGGATTACGGCGAGGCCCGGGTTCAAGGCGTCCCTGCCTGCGGGGCGCGGGCTTTACACGCGCGACTATTACGAGGCCTGGAGCGGGGAGGACGCGGCCGGGAAGGCAAACTGACAGGTGACGCGCGGGTGGCGGAGATACGCCCCGGACGCGACGATATCGGGAACCATGAGAAGGAGGGCGGGGTGTGAGCGAATATGTCGAGATCTTCGAGGTCGGGCCGCGGGACGGTTTGCAGAACGAGGCGGGCGAGATCCCGGTGGCCGACAAGATCGCACTGGTCGACCGGCTGAGCGAGGCCGGGTTCCGGCGGATCGAGGTGGCAAGCTTCGTATCGCCCAAATGGGTGCCGCAGATGGCCGACAGCGCCGAGGTTCTGGCGGGCATCGCGCGGGCCGACGGGATCCGCTACGCGGCGCTGACCCCGAACATGCGCGGCTACGAGGCGGCGCTGGCGGCGGGCGCCGATGAGATCGCGATTTTCGGATCCGCCTCCGAGGGGTTTTCCAAGGCCAATATCAACGCCACCATCGACGAAAGCCTTGAGCGGTTCCGGCCCGTGTTGGAGGCCGCGCGGCATATCGATCTGCCGGTCAGGGGTTATGTGAGCTGCGTGACGGACTGCCCCTATGACGGGCCGGTCGATCCGGGGCAGGTGGCCCGCGTGGCCGACCGGCTATTCGCCATGGGCTGTTACGAGATTTCTCTTGGGGATACACTTGGCCACGGAACGCCCGACAGCATCGCGCGGATGCTTCTGGCGGTGCGTAACGTGGTGCCCGCGGGCCGTCTGGCAGGGCATTACCATGACACGCGCGGGCGCGCGCTGGACAATATCGACGCCTCCCTGAGCCTTGGCCTGCGGGTCTTCGATGCGGCGGTGGGGGGGCTGGGCGGCTGCCCCTATGCGCCGGGCGCGGCTGGAAATGTGGCGACCGAAGCGGTGGCGCGCCATCTGGCCGATCTGGGCTATGAGAGCGGGCTGGACGCCGAGGTGCTGGCGCAGGCGGCCGGGATGGCGCGGGCGATGCGCCGGGAGGTCGCGTGATGGAAACGATCGAGGTTACGGTGGATGCGCGCGGGGTCGCGACGATCACCCTGAACCGCCCCGAGAAGCACAACGCGCTGGACGCGCGGATGATCGCCGAGCTGACCGAGGCCGCGGGCCGGCTGGGGCGCGACCCGGCGGTGCGGGTGGTGGTTCTGACCGGGGCGGGCGCCAGTTTCTGCGCCGGGGGCGATCTGGGCTGGATGAAGGCGCAGATGGACGCGGACGGCGCCACGCGGGGCCGCGAGGCGCGCAAGCTTGCCGATATGCTGGGCGCGCTGGACCGGATGGCGAAACCGCTGATCGGGCGGGTGCAGGGCCAGGCCTTCGGCGGCGGTGTCGGAATGATGTCGGTCTGCGATGTGGCGGTGGGCGTGGAGACCGCCAAATTCGGGCTGACCGAGGTGCGGCTTGGTCTGATCCCCGCGACCATCGGGCCCTATGTGGTGGCGCGGATCGGGGCCGCCAAGGCGCGGCGGGTGTTTTTCTCGGGCCGTATCTTCGGGGCGCAGGACGCGGTGGAGCTGGACCTTCTGGCCCGCGCCGTGCCCGAGGCGGAGCTTGACGCGGCGGTGGAGCGGGAGGTTCTGCCCTATCTGTCCGCGGCCCCCGGCGCGGTGGCCGAAGGCAAGGCGCTGGTGGCGCGTCTGGCCCCGAGCGTGAGCGAGGCGGCGGTTGCGATGACGGTGGACGCGCTTGTGGCGCGGTGGGAAAGTGCGGAAAGCGCCGAAGGGATCGGCGCCTTTTTCGAGAAGCGGAAGCCCGGCTGGGTGGAGGAGGCATAGGCGCCGGTGGGGGCGGGCGGACCCGTCCGGCGGCCCTGTCCGGATAGTGACGACAGCGCGGGTCGCCCGCGTGTCGGAGACAGGAAAGGCGATAGTATGCGGGCAGTCTGGTATGAAATGTTCGGCGCGGCGGACGATGTGCTACAGGTCGGCACATTGCCCGATCCCGACCCGGGCGCGGGCGAGGTTCTGGTCCGTCTCGGCGCCTCGGGCGTCAATCCGTCGGATGTGAAGCTGCGCGCGGGCGCACGGCCCGGCGCGACGATGGCCTTTCCGAGGATCGTGCCGCATTCCGATGGCGCCGGTGTGATCGAGGCGGTGGGCGATGGCGTGGACGCCGCCCGGGTGGGGGAGCGCGTCTGGGTCTGGAATGCCGGCTGGCAGCGCGCTTTCGGCACGGCGGCGGAATATGTCGCGCTGCCGGGCGAACAGGCGGTGCATCTGCCCGACGGGACCTCGCTGGCCGAGGGCGCGTGTTTCGGCATCCCCGCGATGACCGCGTGGATGGCCGTGCTGGGCGACGGGCCGGTGGCCGGGCAGACGGTTCTGGTGACCGGCGGCGCGGGCAGCGTGGGACGCTACGCCTGCCAGATGGCCGCGCTGGCCGGTGCGCGGGTGATCACCACGGTCTCTTCGGAAGAGAAAGGCGCGCATTCGACGGCGGAGACCTGGATCAACTATCGCGACACGGATGTGGCCGGCGCGGTGATGGATCTGACCGATGGCGCGGGCGTGGACCGGGTGGTGGAGGTGGATTTCGCCGCCAATCAGGCGACGGCGCTGGCGCTGGTCAAGCCCGGCGGTGTGATTGCCGCCTATGCCTCGGCCAGCGAGATGGTGCCGCGGCTGGAGTTCTACCCGTTCATGTTCAAGAACGTGCGGCTGCACATGCTGATCTGCTACCAGATGGCGCTTGCGGAGCATCGACGGGGGGAGGCGCAGCTGGCCGCGTGGCTGGAGGCCGGTGTGCTGAGCCATGCGGTCGTGCCTGCCGGGTCGCTGGCCGAATGTGCGGCGGCGCACCGGATGGTCGAGGCGGGCGAGAAGCTGGGCACCGTCGTGATCGGGACCTGATCGCGGCTTCCGTTTTCGCGCGCCTGTGCTAGCCTTGCCCGATCGGCCCCGCCAAAGAGGGCCGGACAGGGAGGATCCAATGACCGTTTTTCCGAGCCTCTATCCGGAGGTAGCGCTGAGTGACATGTCGATCACCGAGCGCTTGTTTCAGGGGCTGGAGAGCCGCCCCGACGACGTGGCGATCATCGACGGTCCGACCGGGCGGGCTTTGACCTCGGCGGCGCTGGTGGATCGGATCAGGGCCCTTGCCGGCGGGCTTGTGGAGCGCGGCTTTGCGCCGGGCCGGACGATTGCGATCCTCGCGCCGAACTGCCCGGAATATGCAGTGGTGTTTCACGGCGTGGCCTTTGCGGGCGGCACGATCACCACGCTGAACCCCACCTATACCGCCCCCGAGATCCAGCACCAGTTGCGCGATGCCGGCGCGGTGATGCTTGTGACCATTCCGGCGCTGGCCGATCTGGCCCGGGCGGGCATGAAGGGCACGCCCGTTACCGATCTGGTGGTGATCGGCGGCGGCGCGGAGGGCGCGCTTTCGCTTGACGATCTGATGGGCCCGCCCCAGGCGGCGCAGGCGCCCGTGGATCTGGATCGCTTCGCGGTGGTCCTGCCCTATTCAAGCGGCACCACCGGACGGCCCAAGGGCGTGATGCTGAGCCATCGCAACATCGTGACCAATGTGAACCAGCTGGCCGTACCCACGGGCATCGAGCGCGGCGAAACGGTTATCGCCTTTCTGCCGTTCTTCCATATCTACGGCATGACCGTTCTGATGAACCTCGTCCTGGGGCAGGAGGGGCGGCTGGTGACGATGCCGAGATTTGATCTCGAACAGTTCCTGCACCTGATCCAGACCCATGGGGTAAGCCGGCTTTACATCGTGCCGCCGGTGGCGCTGGCGCTGGCCAAGCACCCGCTGGTTGCGCAATACGACATGTCCTCGGTCCGGTTCATCTTTTCCGGCGCCGCTCCGCTGAGCGCCGAGGTGGAGATCGCCGTGGGCGAGCGGTTGGGCGCGGAATCGATCCAGGGCTACGGCATGACCGAGATGAGCCCGGTGAGCCACTCCACCTATCGCGGCAAGCCCCGGCACGGCTCCTCCGGCCAGGCGGTGCCCAACACCGAATGCCGCATCGTGGAGCCGGAAACGGGCCGCGATCTGGGCCCGGATGAGGAAGGGGAGCTGTGGGTGCGGGGGCCGCAGGTGATGATGGGCTATCTGAACAACGCCGAGGCGACCGCGGCGACCCTGACCGACGATGGCTGGCTGAAAACCGGCGATCTGGCGGTGATCGACGGGGATGGGTACATGTTCATTCGCGACCGGCTGAAGGAATTGATCAAATACAAGGGATTCGCGGTGGCCCCGGCCGAGGTGGAGGCCGCATTGATCGCCCATGAGAAGATCATCGACGCCGCCGTGGTGGGCAAACCCGATGATGAAGCCGGAGAGCTGCCGGTTGCCTTCGTGGTCGCCGCGCCGGACGCGGAGCTGGACGGAGCGGCGGTGATGGCGCATCTGGAAGGCTGTCTGGCCCATTACAAGCAGCCTGCAGAGGTCCGCTTCGTGGACAGCGTGCCGAAATCCGCCTCGGGGAAGATCCTGCGGCGGTTCTTGCGGGACGAGTTGCGCGCGGAGGGCGCCGAACGCCCTTGAGCCGCCCCCGGGTAGTCCCCGAGGGCAGAAGGGTTGCGTGTCGGGCCCGTGGATCGGGCGCATCTGGTTTCGAACCCGGTTGAGGGTGACGGTCCATGCAGAAACTGAAGCAGATATATCGCTGGATTTTCAACGATCAGGGTGTCCTGGGAGAGATCTGCACGGCATTCGCCATCGTGACCGTCATCAACAGCGTGATGATGCTTGTGGGCCTTGATACGCCCAAGGACGGACAATTCGCCTATGTTCACCTGCTGATCAGGCTGGCCATCATCTCATTGATATTCGCGCTCTGGGATTGGGAAAGCACGATCGCCGATCTGAGGAGATATGCCTCCGGTCTGAGACAGCCCTGGCGTCCGGGCTTTCAGCGGTTTTCCCGCTACATCCTGAGCGACACGTTCGACGCAAGCTGCGTGATCTTCACCCCGGTCGTCATTCTCATTTGCGTGATCACGATTCTGGTGGTGCCGGAGCCCACCGGCGGCCCGGGTTTCTATCTCGCCCTGGTTCTGCTCTATGGGCTTATCTGGATATTGATCGTCGCCTTGATGCTGTTTGATAAGGTCAGAGGTCTTGCGAACGGTCGGAGGGAACGGTGACTTGCCCGGTCGCGAGCTGCGCGATTTCGCGTTCCGGCCTTTCCCGCGATGCCGGAGGCGCCGGCTTGGTCGGTTGCCGCGCGCAGCCGGCCGGCCTTGCAGGGGCCGCGATCGGGCCTATCATATGGGGTGGAGGGGGCCGCGCTGCTGACGCAAGGACGCGCCTTTGCCGCACGTCCTCCGGTTGACCGGCCCCGCGCCCGCAGATAGAGGTGTCGCAGACCGGACCGACGGTCCTTAGGCATGCGGAACCGCCAAGGAGACCTCAGGTGGAAGACCTGCTCAGAGACTACGCCCCGATCCTGATTTTCATGGCTCTGGCCATTGGCTTGGGGATTGTCCTGATCCTTGCCGCCGTGGTGCTGGCCGTGCGCAACCCGGACCCCGAAAAGGTCAGCGCCTATGAATGCGGGTTCAACGCGTTCGACGATGCGCGGATGAAGTTCGACGTGCGGTTCTACCTTGTGGCGATCCTGTTCATCATTTTCGATCTGGAAGTTGCGTTCCTGTTTCCGTGGGCGGTGGCGTTTTCGGAGATTTCGATGGTCGGCTTCTGGTCGATGATGGTGTTCCTCGCCGTATTGACCATCGGCTTTGCCTATGAGTGGAAAAAGGGAGCGTTGGAATGGGAGTGATGACCGGCGCGAACACCGCGGGCGCCGACCGCGAGGTCGCCACCCAGGACCTGAACCGCGAGTTGCAGGACAAGGGGTTTTTGCTGACCTCCACCGAGGACATCATCAACTGGGCGCGCACCGGCAGCCTGCACTGGATGACCTTCGGGCTCGCCTGCTGCGCGGTGGAGATGATGCATACCTCGATGCCGCGCTATGATGCCGAACGCTTCGGCATCGCGCCGCGCGCCTCTCCGCGCCAGTCCGACGTGATGATCGTGGCGGGCACGCTGACCAACAAGATGGCGCCCGCGCTGCGCAAGGTCTACGACCAGATGCCCGAGCCGCGCTACGTGATCTCCATGGGCTCCTGCGCCAATGGCGGCGGCTATTATCACTACAGCTATTCCGTGGTGCGCGGCTGCGACCGGATCGTGCCGGTGGATATCTACGTGCCCGGCTGCCCGCCGACAGCCGAAGCGCTGCTCTATGGCATCTTGCAGTTGCAGCGGAAAATCCGCCGCACCGGCACCATCACGCGCTAAGCCGCCCGCGAAGAGAGAGAACAGCATGAGCGACGACGCCCTGCGCGAACTGGCCGATCATATCGCCGAGAAACAGGCCGACGCGGTCATCGGCACCGATATCGACTTTGGCGAACTGACGGTTGAGATTACCGCGACCGAGGTCGAAAGCTTCGTCGAATTTCTGAAAAACGACCGGAGTTGCGGGTTCTCGACGCTGGTCGACATCACGGCGGTGGATTACCCGACCCGGGACAAGCGCTTCGATCTGGTGTGGCATTTCCTGTCGATGTACCAGAACCACCGCATCCGCATCCGCGCCCATGTCCGCGCCGACCAGATCGTGCCGTCGATCACATCGGTGCACCCGTCGGCGAACTGGTATGAGCGCGAAGTGTTCGACATGTTCGGCATCCTGTTTTCCGGCCATCCCGATCTGCGCCGGATCCTCACCGATTACGGCTTTCGCGGCCATCCGCTGCGCAAGGATTTCCCGACCACCGGCTATACCGAAGTGCGCTATGACGAGAAACTAAAGCGTGTGGTCTACGAGCCGGTCAATCTGGTGCAGGAATACCGGCAGTTCGATTTCATGAGCCCGTGGGAGGGTGCGGAATACATCCTGCCCGGGGACGAGAAATCCGAAGAGGCGAAAGGCTGATCCGTGGCGGAAACGGCGATCATGTTCGGGCTGGGCGCGGCGAAGGCGGGCACGACCTGGCTTTACCGCTATCTGGCGCAGCACCCGGATGTGGCGATGCCGGCGGTGAAGGAACTGCACTGGTTCGACACGTGCGAGACCGGGAAATGGACGCGGCAGGTCACCCGGATGGAGCGGGAGCGCGCGCGCCGCGCGGATCGCCTGCCGACCGGCGACGCAGGTCAGGACCGACGGCTGAAACGGGAGATCCGCGGTTATGACGCCTGGATCGACGTTCTGAAAACCCGCGGGCGGGACACGGCCTATGTGGATTTCCTGCGCGGCACCGGGGCGGCGAAGCTCACCGGCGACATCACGCCGGCCTATGGAACGCTTGGCGAAGACAGCCTGCGCCGGATGGAGCGTCTGGGCCCGGTGGCGCGGTTCGTGTTCCTGATGCGCGACCCGCTGGACCGGCTTTGGTCCAATGTGCGGATGGTCGCGGCGCGGGACGCCGGCGATTTCGCCGCGAATGCGGGCGAGCGGCTGGATCAGGTTCTGGACGGGCGCGACGAGGCGGCGGCGCTCCGCAGCGACTATGCCACGACATTGCAGCGGACCGCGCGGGCGCTGAACCCGGCGAACCTGTTTCTGGGCTTCTACGAGACCCTGTTCGACCGCGAGACGATCGCGGCGCTCTGCGGGTTTCTGGGCATCGCGCCCCGGCCCGCGCAAACCGGGGTTCGGGTGCTTCCGGGCACCGATCTGAAGATGACCGAAGGGCAGAGGCGCCGCGCATTGGCGTGGCTGGCCCCTCAATATGCCGCCGTGGCGGCGCGCTGCGGGCCTTTGCCCCGGCGATGGACCGAACATATGGAGGCGCTGGCATGATGGACGGCGGCAATGAGACGGGGCGCGGCTATGAAGACGCGCTGACCGGCGAACAGCAGATCCGCAACTTCAACATCAATTTCGGCCCGCAGCACCCGGCGGCCCATGGTGTACTGCGTCTGGTGCTGGAACTGGATGGCGAGATCTGCGAGCGCTGCGATCCGCATATCGGGCTGCTCCACCGGGGCACCGAAAAGCTGATGGAAAGCCGGACCTATCTGCAGAACCTGCCCTATTTCGACCGGCTGGATTATGTCGGCACGATGAACCAGGAACATGCCTGGTGCCTGGCGATCGAGCGGCTGACGAAGACCGAGGTGCCGCGCCGGGCGCAGTTGATCCGTGTGCTTTACTGCGAGATCGGCCGTATCCTGAACCACCTGCTGAACGTGACGACCCAGGCGCTCGATGTGGGCGCGCTGACCCCGCCGCTCTGGGGTTTCGAAGAACGCGAAAAGCTGATGATCTTCTACGAGCGGGCCAGTGGCGCGCGGCTTCACGCGGCCTATTTCCGGCCCGGTGGCGTGCATCAGGATCTGCCTCCTGAACTGGTGGAGGATATCGACACATGGGCGCATGCGTTCCCCAAGGTGCTCGACGATATCGACGGGCTGCTGACGGAGAACCGGATTTTCAAGCAGCGCAACGCCGATATCGGCGTCGTGACCGAAGAGGATATCCAGAACTGGGCGTTTTCCGGCGTGATGGTCCGCGGCTCGGGCCTCGCCTGGGATCTGCGCCGGGCGCAGCCCTATGAGTGCTATGACGAGTTCGAGTTCAAGATCCCCGTCGGCAAGAACGGCGATTGTTATGACCGCTACCTGTGCCGGATGGCGGAGATGCGGGAATCGATCAAGATCATCCATCAGGCCTGCGAGAAGCTGCGCAACGAGCCCGGAGAGATCATGGCGCGGGGCAAGTTGACCCCGCCCACCCGCGCCGACATGAAAACCTCGATGGAAGCGCTGATCCATCACTTCAAGCTTTATACCGAAGGCTTCCACGTGCCCGAGGGCGAGATCTATGCCGCGGTGGAGGCGCCGAAGGGCGAATTCGGCGTCTATCTGGTGGCGGACGGCACCAACAAGCCCTACCGCGCCAAACTGCGCGCGCCGGGCTACCCGCATCTTCAGGCGATGGATTACCTCTGCAAGGGGCATCAGCTGGCCGATGTCTCGGCCATTCTGGGCTCGCTCGATATCGTGTTCGGCGAGGTGGACCGATAGTCGGCCCCGTGCTTCTCTGCTTCAAAAATATCCCCGCCGGAGGTTCCCGCCCGTGCCACGCGCCCTTCGGCCAGACGCATAAGGATCAGGCCTGACATGCTACGCCGCCTTCACCCCGACCAGCCCGACAGTTTCGCCTTCACGCCCGCCAATCTGGCCTGGGCGGAGGCGCAGATCACCAAGTATCCCGAGGGGCGGCAGGCCAGCGCGATCATCCCGCTTCTGTGGCGCGCGCAGGAGCAGGAGGGCTGGCTGACCCGTCCCGCCATCGAACATGTCTGCGATATGCTGGGGCTGGCGCATATCCGGGGGCTGGAGGTTGCGACCTTCTATTTCATGTTCCAGTTGCAGCCCGTGGGCTCGGTCGCGCATATCCAGGTTTGCGGCACCACATCCTGCATGATCTGCGGCGCGGAAGACCTGATCGGCGTTTGCCAGGAAAAGATCGCCAAGCGTGCCCATCAACTCTCTGCCGATGGCAAGTTTTCCTGGGAAGAGGTGGAATGCCTCGGGTCCTGCGCCAATGCGCCGATGGCGCAGATCGGCAAGGATTACTACGAGGATCTGACCGCCGCGCGACTGGGCGAGATCATCGACGAGATGGCCGCGGGCAAGGTGCCCACGCCGGGCCCGCAGAACGGGCGCTACGCGTCGGAACCCGCCTCCGGCCTGACCTCGCTGATGGAGTATCAGGCGGGGCGCGACAGCCTGAACGTCTCGGCCCGGCTGGCCACCGATATCGGCGACACGATCAAGCGCATCGACGGGACCGAGGTGCCGCTGGTGGCGAATTGGGGCCGCCAGTCCGGCGAAGTGCTGGAGGCCCCTGCGCCGGCCCGGCCCGCCAACCGGTCCAAGGGCCGCCCGGCGGATGAAACCGGCACCACCAAGCAGGAAGCCCCGGCGAAGACCAAGGCGAAGCCGAGCGCCAAGACCGACCCTGCGGTGACCCGGTCCGCCGCAGGCGATGCCGCCGGAGACGTGGAGGAGCGCGCGCCGGAGACGCTGAGCGCCCCCCGGGAGGGCGGGGCCGACGATCTCAAGAAGATCACCGGCGTCGGCCCGAAGCTGGAGACGCTGCTCAACGAACTGGGGTTCTGGCATTTCGACCAGATCGCCGCATGGACCCCGGCGGAGATCGCCTGGGTCGACGCGCGGCTGACCTTCAAGGGCCGGATCGAGCGCGACGACTGGGTCACACAGGCCCGCAAGCTTGCATCTGGATAGAAGACATTTCAAAACTCCTGCGATAAGACTGTGATCAATTCACGGACGATCGGACGGAATGGGGAGTGATGGGATGAACTCTGAGAGCGGTAGTTTGACCTGCATGGTCTTCAGCTATGTGATCGGTGGTGCAATCGGGGCGCTCGGTGCTGCGATGTTGATTATCCTTGGCAACTGGACGGGAGGGCAGGCACTGTTCGCGGCGGTGGTTCTGGCCGGCGTTCTAGGCACGTTTTTCGCGGTGTTCCTGTGCGGCAAATCCTCGGGGCCGGTGCGCGTCGGAACCGCAGGATCCACGGCGCAGCCTGCGGCCCCGGCACGGCCCGAGACACCCGCGGCAACCGCGTCGCCCGCGGCGGCCCCTCAGTCGGTCGCGCCTGCACCGGCGCCTGCGGCGGAACCGGCCCCGGCCGCGCCTGTTGCCGATCCGGTGGCCCCCGCGCCCGTTTCGGCAGGCGAAGGCACACGCCCCGCCGGACTGGATGCCCCGCGCGAGGGCGGCGCCGACGACCTGAAGAGGATAAAGGGGGTCGGCCCGAAGCTTGAGCGGCTTCTGCATTCCATGGGATACTACCATTTCGACCAGATCGCGGGCTGGAGCGCCCATGAGATCGCCTGGGTCGACGAGAATCTGCAGGGCTTCAAGGGCCGGGTCAGCCGCGACAACTGGGTGGATCAGGCCAGGCTGCTGGCCGCCGGCGGGGACACGGATTTTTCCCGAAGGGTTGATGGCGGGGATGTCTACTAAGCGGTGAGAGCGGCGCCTTCGGCGTGCTCTCATGAGGCTCCGGCGCGCGCGTCTCATTGCGCCCCCGGCGCGATACCCTATCTTTACCCGTGGTGCGGATGGCACCCGGGCTTCTGGCGGGCAGGATGACGGATCAACGCGACAAGGAGCGGCAGCGCGTCGGCCAGATCAGGCTGGCGGCGATCGTCATGGCCGCAACCATGGTTCTCTGGATGGGCGCTCAGTTTCTGGGCGGCCAGCTGGGTTTGCCGGTGCGCTATGTGTTTCTGTTCGACCTTGCGGCAATCGCGGCACTGGTCTGGGCGCTTTTTGTGACGTATCAGGTGTGGAAATCGCGGCGCGGCTAGGCTTCGTGCCGCTGAACGGTAAGGGTTGAGACATGTTGCAGGACAAAGACCGGATTTTCACCAATCTCTACGGGATGCATGACCGGACCCTTGCGGGGGCCAAGGCGCGCGGCCATTGGGACGGCACCGACAAGCTTGTGCAGCGGGGCCGGGACAGCATTGTCGAGACCATGAAAGCCTCCGGTCTGCGCGGCCGGGGCGGGGCGGGCTTTCCCACCGGCCTGAAATGGTCCTTCATGCCCAAGGAAAGCGACGGGCGTCCGTCCTATCTGGTTGTGAATGCAGACGAATCCGAGCCCGGGACCTGCAAGGACCGGGAAATCATGCGCAATGACCCCCACACCCTGATCGAGGGCTGCCTGATCGCGTCTTTCGCGATGAATGCGCATGTCAGCTATATCTATATCCGCGGCGAGTATATCCGCGAGCGCGAGGCGCTGCAGGCCGCGATCGACGAGTGCTACGACAACGGCCTGCTCGGCAAGAACGCCGCCGGGTCGGGCTGGGATTTCGACCTCTATCTCGCCCATGGGGCAGGGGCCTATATCTGCGGCGAGGAAACCGCGCTTCTGGAAAGCCTTGAAGGCAAGAAGGGCATGCCGCGGATGAAGCCGCCATTTCCGGCCGGTGCCGGGCTTTACGGCTGCCCGACCACGGTGAACAATGTGGAATCCATCGCCGTGGTGCCGACGATCCTGCGCCGCGGTGCGGATTGGTTCGCGGGCTTCGGACGACCGAACAACGCGGGCACCAAGCTTTTCGCCATCTCGGGCCATGTGAACAACCCCTGCGTCGTCGAGGAAGAGATGTCGATCCCGTTCGACGAGCTGATCGACCGCCATTGCGGCGGCATCCGCGGCGGATGGGACAATCTCAAGGCGGTGATCCCCGGCGGCTCGTCCGTGCCGTGCCTGCCCGGCGAGGTGATGCGCAAGGACGCGATCATGGATTTCGACTGGCTGCGCGAACAGCGCTCGGGCCTTGGCACCGCCGCGGTGATCGTGATGGACAACTCCACCGACATCATCAAGGCGATCTGGCGGCTGTCGAAATTCTACAAGCACGAAAGCTGCGGCCAGTGCACGCCCTGCCGCGAAGGCACGGGCTGGATGATGCGGGTGATGGACCGGCTCGTGAAGGGCGAGGCGGAGGTCGAGGAGATCGACATGCTGCTTGACGTCACCAAGCAGGTCGAGGGCCATACGATCTGCGCGCTTGGCGACGCGGCGGCCTGGCCGATCCAAGGTCTGATCCGCCATTTCCGGGACGAGATCGAGGACCGGATCAGACACAAGCGCGGCGGCGCGATCGCGGCGGAGTAGGGTCCGGAGAGACCCCTTGGGGACAGGACCTGCCCGGGGAGCGCGTCACCCGAAGGCGTGGGTCCCGAAGGATGCCGGCGGCGTTGCCGGACCGCCCTGCGAAGCGAAGTCTTCCGCGGCATCCTCCACGCGGTCGCCTGCCGCCCGCGCCGTCAGAGGGTTGAGGTCCGGCCGGGCGGCGGGCAGACTGCGCAGCGAACGGATTCGAGAGAGCGGAGAACGGGATGACGGCAGGGCGGGCAGGCAGCAGATGAATATCCGGAAATACCGATTCGCCGGAGAGGACATCCGCGCCGACATCCGCGACCGCATCGGGTACGACGGCCCGCTTCTGGACATCTACGCCGCGCACGACGGCACGGTCGTCAACAAGTGGCACCACTACCTTCCGCTCTACGACCGCTATTTCGCGCGGTTCCGCGGCACGGCGGTGCGGTTTCTCGAAATCGGCGTCTCCAAGGGCGGCAGCCTGGAGATGTGGCGCGACTATTTCGGGCCCGACGCGCAAATCACCGGCATCGACATCGACCCCGCCTGCGCGCAGTACGACGGCCACGCCGCCCGGGTGCGCATCGGCAGCCAGGACGATCCGGCCTTCCTGGCGCGGGTGGTGGACGAGATGGGCGGCCTCGACCTTGTCCTCGACGACGGCAGCCACCGCATGGAGCATATCGAGACGTCGCTGCGGACGCTCTTCCCGAGCCTCGCGCCGGACGGCGTATATGCCATCGAGGATCTGCACACCGCCTACTGGCGGCGCTACGGCGGCGGCTTCGGCAACCGGGCGAACTTCTTCAACACCGTGCGGTCCATGATCGACCGGATGCACCGCTGGTATCACGACCACGAAGCGCAGACCGTTGACATCGGCGCCCCGGTCGGTGGCATCCACATCCACGACAGCTTCGTCGTGCTCGACCGCGGCTTGGACGCGCCGCCCGTCCACTCCAAGATCGGCACCGCTTGATTGACGTACCCGCGCGGGGCACCCTCGCGCCGACCGGAAGGAGACTGCGATGCACCTGGCCCAACTCAACGTCGGCCGCCTCGTCGCGCCTACGGATGACCCGCGCGTGGCGGAGTTCATGGCGGCCCTCGACAAGGTCAACGGGATCGGCAAACGCTCCCCCGGGTTTGTCTGGATGATGGAAGGCTCGGGCGAGCCCGGCACCGGCAACACCGAGAACTCCATCGGCGACGACCCGCAATTCGTGGCCAATCTCACGGTCTGGGAAAGCATCGCGGATCTGGAGCATTTCGTCTGGAACACCGTGCACCGGCGGTTCTACGAACGCCGGCAGGAGTGGTTCGAGGTTCTGGGGGAGATGCATTTCGTGATGTGGTGGGTGCCCATCGGCCATCGCCCCGCATTGTCGGAGGCGCTGGCGCGGCTGGAACATCTGCGCAGCCATGGGGCCGGCAGCCATGCCTTTGACTGGGCATGGCTGGAGCAGGCGGAGCTGTGGAAGCGCCATGCCTGCAGCCCGGCGGCTGCGGAATGAAAAAGCGGGCGCTGCTGGCGGCGCTGCTCGCCTTGTCCGCCTGCGCGGCTGACACCGGTGTCGCGGTCGAGACATCGGCCGGGGCGCTGCTGGTTCGCCCGGATCCGGAAATGACGCGCTATCAGCCGGTGCCGGATGCACCGGCGGGCGGCGCGATCCAGCCCTTTCCGGAGTTCGGCGCGCTGGTGGTGACCCGCCCCGATGGCAGCGGGCTGCCGCTTGCCGCGCGCGAGGCGGCGCTTGAGGCGCTGACGATCTATTGCGGCCAGCGGGGTCAGGTGGTGCCGATTGCCGATTTTTCCTATCGCGGACGCCCGGATGGAAGTTCGACCTGGAGCGCGGCCCCCTGTTCCGAGGGCCCCGCAGGCTAGCTGTTCCGGCGGGAAACCACCCATGCAGACGGGCTGTTATTGAATATCAGAGCCCGATCGGTCCAGATCCGACCCCGAGGCGGATCGAGTCTGAACAGGAAAAAGACATGAGACATTATGCGAAGGTGCTGGCGGGCTGCATACTGGTGGCGGGCTTCGGCGTGCTGACGACGGTGGCGATGGCGCAGGCGGATCGCTGGCAGGCGCTGCGCGACGACCCCGAGATCGCCAACGGCGTGCTGGTGGCCGCCATCGGGCGGATGATCGAGGACAATTGCGCCGATATCGAGCGGCGCCGGGGGCCCGCGCGGCTGGCGGCGATCCCGCTGTTCAACCGCGCCATCTCGCTTGGCTATTCCCGTAGCGAGATTGCAGCCTATATTGATGATGACGCCGAAAAGGAGCGGGTGCGGGCCCTGGCCCGGCGCTGGCTTGAACAACGCGGCGCGTCGGAGGCCGTGCCCGAGACCATCTGTCAGGTGGGGCGCGACGAAATTTCCGCCGGTTCTACAATTGGCAGATTGCTCAGAGAGGGGTAGAAGCGGTCAAATGGACACCGCCGGGGCGGATCAGACCCGCCTTCGGCCAGTGAAGGACCGCATATATGAGCGACCTGCGCACGATCGTCATTGACGGCAAGGAAATCGATGTGGATCCGGCGATGACGCTGATCCAGGCCTGTGAGCAGGCCGATATCGAGATCCCACGGTTTTGCTATCACGAACGCCTGTCGATTGCCGGCAATTGCCGGATGTGTCTGGTGGAGGTCGTGGGCGGGCCGCCGAAACCCGCCGCCTCCTGTGCCATGCAGGTGAAGGATCTGCGCCCCGGACCCGAGGGGCAGCCGCCGGTCATCAAGACGAACTCCCCCATGGTCAAGAAGGCCCGCGAAGGGGTGATGGAGTTCCTGCTGATCAACCATCCGCTGGATTGCCCGATCTGCGATCAGGGCGGCGAGTGCGACCTGCAGGATCAGGCCATGGCCTATGGTGTGGATTTTTCCCGCTACCGGGAGCCGAAGCGGGCCGTGGACAACATGGATCTGGGGCCGTTGGTGGGCACCCACATGACGCGCTGCATTTCCTGCACGCGCTGCGTGCGGTTCATCACCGAAGTGGCGGGCATTCCCGAACTGGGCCAGACCGGCCGCGGCGAAGACAGCGAGATCACCAGCTATCTCGGCGCGACGCTCGACAGCGAGATGCAGGGCAATATCGTCGATCTCTGCCCGGTCGGTGCGCTGACATCCAAGCCTTATGCCTTCACCGCCCGGCCGTGGGAGCTGACCAAGACCGAATCCATCGACGTGATGGATGCGCTTGGCAGCAATATCCGCGTGGATACCAAGGGCCGCGAGGTCATGCGGATCCTGCCGCGCAACCATGACGGCGTGAACGAGGAATGGCTGAGCGACAAGTCGCGCTACGTCTGGGACGGGCTACGCCGCCAGCGGCTCGACAAGCCCTATATCCGCGAAAACGGCAAATTGCGCCCGGCATCCTGGGGCGAGGCGCTTGCAAAGACGGCGGCGGCGATCACGGGCGCGACCAAGCTGGCCGGTCTGGTCGGCGATCTGGCCCCGACCGAGGCGGCCTATGCACTGAAACAGTTGATCGAAGGGCAGGGCGGATCGGTCGAATGTCGCACCGATGGCGCGAAACTGCCCGCCGGCAACCGCTCCGCCTATGTGGGGACGGCATCCATCGAGGATATCGACGACGCGAAATCGATTTTGCTGATCGGGACGAACCCCCGGGCCGAGGCGCCGGTTCTGAACGCGCGGATCCGCAAGGCCTGGCTGCGCGGCGCGCAGGTCGGCCTGATCGGTGAAGCGGTCGATCTGACCTACGACGTGACGCATCTGGGCCCCGGTGGCGCGGCGCTGGCGAAACTGGCGGCGATGGATCATTCCGACAAGCATGGCGTCCCGGGCGTGGTGATCGTGGGGCAGGGCGCGCTGCGGCGTTCCGATGGCGCGGCGGTTCTGGCCACGGCGATGCGGCTTGCCGAAGCGGCCCAATCGAAGCTTCTGATCCTGCACACGGCCGCATCCCGCGTGGGCGCGATGGATGCAGGCGCCGTGACCGAGGGAGGAATCGATGCCGCCCTCGAAGGGGCCGATGTGGTCTATAATCTGGGGGCCGACGAGATCGAACTGCCCGAGGGGCCGTTCGTCATCTATCAGGGCAGCCATGGGGACCGGGGCGCGCACCGCGCCGACGTGATCCTGCCCGCCGCGGCCTATACCGAGGAGCAGGGGCTGTTCGTGAACACCGAGGGCCGCCCGCAACTGGCGCTGCGCGCCGGGTTCGCGCCCGGCGAGGCCAAGGAGAACTGGGCCATCCTGCGCGCACTGTCGGCGGAGATTGGCGCGACCCTGCCCTATGACAGCCTTGCGGCGCTGCGTCAGGCGATGGTCGCCGAGGCGCCGCAGCTTGCAACCATCGACGAGGTGCCGGAAAACGACTGGCAGCCGCTGGATGCCGCGAAGCCGGACGATGGCGATTTCCGCAACGCGATCGCCGATCATTACCTGACCAACCCGATCACGCGGGCCAGCCTGCTCATGGCGGAGCTGAGCGCCAATGCGAAGGCCCGCCGCGCCACCCCCATCGCGGCGGAGTAAGGCGCGACATGCGCGTTCCGGGCCGCATGCCTTTGATCGCGGGCGTCGTCTGCCTTGCGGCCTGCGCGGGCGGGCCGCCGGTGGACAGCCCGAACCGGGCTGCGTTCTACGATGGTGTGGAAACCCGACTTCTGGACGATGATCTGGTCAATTTCCGGGTGCAGATGACGGGACTGGCCACCCGCGCGGATGTAGAGGATTATGCCAAATGCGCCGCGTCGCAATATGCGCTGATCCGCGGTTATGGTTTTGCGCGACATGTCCGCACTAATGTGCAGGAAGAGGGTGGCGTTTGGCGCGGAGATGCGGTTTACACCATCTCACCGGCGCTCCCGCGAGGGTTGCAGACGTTAGACGCCGAAGTGGTGGCTGCGGCCTGCGCCGAGCAAGGTATACCGACCGTGTGAGGACGAATGGACGGCTTCTTTTCAACCACTCCCGGCATCGCGCTGATCATGGCGGCGCAAAGCCTGCTGGTCATCGGTTTCGTGATGATCTCGCTTCTGTTTCTGGTCTATGGCGACCGCAAGATCTGGGCCGCGGTCCAGATGCGCCGCGGCCCCAACGTGGTGGGCGCCTTTGGCCTGCTGCAAACCGTGGCAGATGCGCTGAAATACGTGGTCAAGGAAGTCGTGGTTCCCGCCGGCGCGGACAAGCCGGTCTTCATGCTGGCGCCCTTGACCAGTTTCGTTCTGGCGATGGTGGCCTGGGCCGTCATTCCGTTCAACGACACATGGGTTCTGGCGGATCTGAACATCGCCATTCTCTATGTCTTCGCGATTTCCTCGCTGGAGGTTTACGGCGTGATCATGGGGGGCTGGGCCAGCAACTCGAAATACCCGTTCCTAGGCAGTCTGCGCTCGGCGGCGCAGATGATCTCCTACGAGGTGTCGATCGGGCTGATCATCATCGGTGTGATCATCACCACCGGCAGCATGAATTTCGGCGATATCGTCCGCGCGCAGGATGGCGATCTGGGCCTGTTCAACTGGTACTGGCTGCCGCATCTGCCGATGGTGTTCCTGTTCTTCATCAGCACGCTGGCTGAAACGAACCGCCCGCCCTTCGATCTGCCGGAGGCGGAATCGGAACTGGTGGCGGGCTATCAGGTGGAGTATTCCTCGACGCCGTTCCTGTTGTTCATGGCCGGCGAGTACATCGCCATCTTCCTGATGTGCGCGCTGATTTCGCTGCTGTTCTTCGGCGGCTGGCTGTCGCCGATCCCGGGGCTGCCGGACGGGGCGTTCTGGATGATCCTGAAGATGAGCTTCTTCTTCTTCCTGTTCGCGATGGTGAAGGCGATCACCCCGCGTTATCGCTATGACCAACTGATGCGGCTTGGCTGGAAGGTCTTCCTGCCGATGTCGCTCGCCTGGGTGGTAATCGTGTCTTTCCTGGCGAAATTCGAACTCTTTGGCGGCGCCTATGCCCGTTGGGCGATTGGAGGCTGACGATGACACAGATCGACTATAGCCGTGCGGCCAAGTACTTCCTGCTGGCCGATTTCTTCCAGGGTTTCAAATTGGGGATGAAGTATTTCTTCGCCCCCAAGTCCACGGTGAACTATCCCCATGAAAAGGGCCCGCTAAGCCCCCGTTTTCGCGGTGAACATGCGCTGCGGCGCTATCCCAACGGCGAGGAGCGATGCATTGCGTGCAAGCTGTGCGAGGCGATCTGCCCCGCGCAGGCCATCACCATCGACGCGGAGCCGCGCGAAGACGGCTCCCGCCGGACCACGCGCTACGATATCGACATGACGAAATGCATCTATTGCGGCTTCTGCCAGGAGGCCTGCCCGGTGGATGCAATCGTCGAGGGGCCGAATTTCGAATTCGCCACCGAAACCCGCGAAGAGCTGTTCTACGACAAGGCCAAGCTTCTGGAAAACGGCGAGCGCTGGGAGGCGGAGATCGCCCGCAACCTTGAAATGGACGCGCCCTACCGATGAGTGACACCCCCCAGAACCCGTTCGAGGCGATGTTCGCCCAGACCCAGCAAATGGCCCAGGAATGGGTCAAGACCGTGAATCCGGCGATGGCCAATTTCACGGCGCAGGGGTTTGACAAGATATGGCCGACGATCCCGTCGGAAGTGCTGGAGGCGTTCTGGGGAAAGCAGTTCAACCCTGACGGGCTGGACGCGAAAACCCGGCTTCTGCTCACGCTTCAGGGCCTCACCATTCAGGGCGCGGTGGCCGAGCCGCAGATCCGCCTGACCCTGCGCCACGCGGTGGAGGCGGGGGCCACCAAGCAGGAGATCGCCGAGACGATCGGCCAGGCCGCGGTCTTTGCCGGTGTGCCGGCCATGAACAAGGCGATGGAACTGGCCAAGGCCGTCATCGACGAGGCTGAGGAGTAGCCGCGGAATGCATATTGCCGATTTCACCTTCTACACCTTCGCGATCATTCTGGTGACGGCCGCGCTGTTCGTCGTCGTCGCCCGCAATCCGGTCCATTCGGTCCTGTGGCTGATCCTGTGTTTCATTCAGGCGGCGGGGTTCTTCGTGCTGCTTGGGGCGGAGTTCGTCGCGTTCCTGCTGGTCATCGTTTACGTGGGCGCGGTTGCGGTGCTGTTCCTGTTCGTGGTGATGATGCTGGATGTCGATTTCGCCGAGCTGAAGGCCGAGATGGCGAAATACGTGCCGTTGGCCGGTCTGATCGGCGTGGTCCTGATGATGCAGCTGGTTCTGGCCTTCGGCACCTGGGAGTTCTCCGCCGGGGTCGAGGCGCGGCTTGCCAGCCCGACACCGCCGCTGGACGAGGTGCACAACACCCAGGCGCTCGGCCTGCTGCTCTATGACCAGTATTTCCTCTTGTTCCAGCTTTCCGGTCTGATCCTGCTGGTGGCGATGATCGGCGCGATCCTTCTGACGCTGCGCCACCGTCAGGACATCAAGCGCCAGGATGTGATCGCCCAGATGATGCGCGACCCGGCCAAGGCGATGGAACTGAAGGATGTGAAACCGGGGCAGGGGTTGTAAGACGCCGCCCCGTCGCGAACGCGCGACGATTTGAACGAGACACGGGGCGTGCCCCCGGAGGGACGACATGACGATTGGACTGGAACATTACCTGACAGTAGCGGCGGCGCTGTTCGTCATCGGAATTTTCGGGATTTTCCTGAACCGGAAGAACGTGATCATCATTCTGATGTCGATCGAGCTGATGCTGTTGGCCGTCAATATCAACCTTGTTGCCTTCTCGTTCTTCCTGGGCGATCTGACCGGGCAGGTCTTCACGCTCTTCGTGCTGACCGTTGCCGCCGCCGAGGCGGCCATCGGCCTGGCCATTCTGGTCTGTTTCTTCCGTAACCGCGGCACGATTGCGGTGGAAGATGTCAATGTGATGAAGGGCTAGGGCGATGGAAACGATCCTCCTTTTCGCCCCGCTGGTGGGTGCGCTGATCTGCGGGTTCTCCTGGCGGTTGATCGGGGAACAGGCGGCCTGCGTCGCGGCGACGGGGTTTCTGTTCCTCTCGATGCTGTTGAGCTGGATCATCTTCCTGACCTTCGACCCAGGCGCGCATGAAAATGGCTATTATTCCGAGCCGCTTTTCACCTGGATCGCCTCGGGCTCGCTCGACACATCATGGGGTATCCGCATCGACCGGCTGACCGCGATCATGCTGATCGTGATCACCACGGTCTCGGCGCTCGTCCATCTCTACAGCTTCGGCTACATGGCCCATGACGAGAATTTCAAGGAGGGGGAGAGCTATCGCCCCCGGTTCTTCGCCTATCTTTCGTTCTTCACCTTCACGATGCTGGTGCTGGTGACCGCCGACAACCTGTTGCAGCTTTTCTTCGGCTGGGAGGGCGTGGGCGTCGCCTCGTACCTCTTGATCGGGTTCTATTACCGCAAACCCTCCGCCGGGGCGGCGGCGATGAAGGCGTTCATCGTCAACCGTGTGGGGGATTTCGGTTTCCTTCTGGGGATCTTCGCGCTGTTCTGGATGACCGACAGCATCAATTTCGACGTGATCCTGGCCATGGGGCCGGAACTGGCCGAGATGACCTTCAGCTTCCTCGGCTACGAGGTCAACGCGGCCAACACGATCGCCATGCTGCTGTTCATCGGGGCGATGGGGAAATCGGCGCAGCTTTTCCTGCACACCTGGCTGCCCGACGCGATGGAGGGCCCGACGCCGGTTTCGGCGCTGATCCACGCGGCCACCATGGTGACCGCGGGCGTGTTCCTTGTCTGCCGCATGTCGCCGATCATGGAATATGCCCCGTTTGCCACGAATTTCATCATCATCGTCGGGGCCGCGACCGCGTTTTTCGCCGCGACCGTGGGCCTTGTTCAGAACGACATCAAACGTGTGATCGCCTATTCGACCTGCTCGCAGCTGGGCTACATGTTCGTGGCCGCCGGTGTGGGCGTCTATTCGGTGGCGATGTTCCACCTGTTCACGCACGCGTTCTTCAAGGCGATGCTCTTCTTGGGCGCAGGCTCCGTCATCCACGCGATGCATCACGAGCAGGACATGCGGAATTACGGGGGCCTGCGCAAAAAGATCCCGTACACGTTCTGGGCGATGATGATCGGGACGCTGGCGATCACCGGGGTCGGCATTCCGCTCACCTATATCGGGTTCGCGGGCTTCTTCTCCAAGGATGCGGTGGTCGAAAGCGCCTTCGCCTTCGGCGGCGATCTTGGCCAATACGCGTTCTGGCTTCTAGTGATCGCGGCGGCCTTCACCAGCTTCTATTCCTGGCGGCTGATGTTCCTGACCTTCTTCGGGGAGCCGCGGGGCGACAAGCATACCCATGACCATGCCCATGAAAGCCCGTGGACGATGCTGGCCCCGCTTGGCGTGCTGGCCCTCGGGGCGATCTTCTCGGGCTTCATCTGGTACAACAGCTTCTTCGGCCATACCGATGAGGTCGGGGAGTTCTTCGGCGTCGAATATGCCGAGGCCGGGGCCCATGCGGCGGAAGGCGAACACGCCACAGAGGACAGCCATGGAGCGGACGCGGCCGCACCTGCCGCGGAGGGCGGGGATCACGGGGGCGAGGCGGCCTATGCCGAAGAGGCGGAGCACCACTATGTCCTGATCGGCGCGCCCGGCGAAGGCGCGATCCATGCGGCGCCGGGCAATGACGTGCTGAACGAAGCCCATGAGGTGCCGACCTGGGTCAAGTTCTCCCCCTTCATCGCGATGCTTCTGGGGCTGGCGATGGCGATCCTCTTCTATCTCGTCTCTCCGCGCCTGCCGAAGGTCTGGGCCGAGACCAATCCGATCCTCTACCGGTTCCTGCTGAACAAGTGGTATTTCGACGAGATCTATGACGCGATCTTCGTGCGGCCGGCCATCGCTCTGGGCCGGCTCCTGTGGAAAGGCGGCGATGGCAAGGTCATCGATGGCGGGATCAACGGGCTGGCCATGGGCATCATCCCCTTCTTCACCCGGCTCGCGGGCCGGGCGCAGTCGGGCTACATCTTCCACTATGCCTTCGCGATGGTGCTGGGGATCGTCCTTCTGATCACCTGGGCAACTCTGTCGATCGGGGGCTAAGAGACAACCATGGATTTCAATTCCCTCCTGTCGATCGTCACTTTCCTGCCGATGGCCGCCGCGCTGATCATGGCGCTGTTCCTGCGCGGCGATGACGCCATGGCGCAGCAGAACGCCAAATGGCTGGCGCTTGCGGCGACCACCGCGACCTTCATCATATCGCTGGCCATTCTGTTCGAGTTCGATCCCGACCAGACGGGTTTCCAGCTGGTCGAGGAGCGTGAATGGCTTCTGGGCCTGACCTACAAGCTGGGTGTCGACGGCATCAGCGTGCTGTTCGTGATGCTGACCACCTTCCTGATGCCGCTGGTGATCGCGGCGTGCTGGGATGTGACCCACCGGGTCAAGGATTACATGATCGCGCTCCTGATCCTCGAAACCCTGATGATCGGGGTCTTCGTCGCGCTGGATCTGGTGCTGTTCTACCTGTTCTTCGAGGCGGGCCTGATCCCGATGTTCCTGATCATCGGCATCTGGGGCGGGGCGAACCGGATCTATGCCAGCTTCAAGTTCTTTCTCTATACCTTCCTCGGCTCGGTCCTGATGCTGGTGGCCATGGTCGCGATGTATATCGACGCGGGCACGACCGACATTCCCAGCCTGTTGCAGCATCAGTTCGATGCGGGTCCGATCAGCCTGCTTGGCTGGCAGATCGCAGGCGGCATGCAGATGCTTCTGTGGCTTGCCTTCTTCGCCAGCTTCGCCGTCAAGATGCCGATGTGGCCGGTCCACACCTGGCTGCCGGATGCCCATGTGCAGGCGCCCACCGCAGGCTCGGTCGTGCTGGCCGCGATCCTGTTGAAAATGGGCGGCTACGGCTTCCTGCGGTTCAGCCTGCCGATGTTCCCGGTCGCCTCGGACATCATGGCGCCGCTGGTCATGTGGCTGTCGGTGATCGCGATCATCTACACCTCGCTGGTGGCGATGGTGCAGGACGACATGAAGAAGCTGATCGCCTATTCCTCCGTGGCGCATATGGGCTTCGTCACCATGGGCATATTCGCCGCCAATCAGCAGGGCGTGGACGGGGCGATTTTCCAGATGATCAGCCACGGCTTCATCTCGGGCGCGCTCTTTCTCTGCGTCGGCGTGATCTACGACCGGATGCACACGCGCGACATCGAAGCCTATGGCGGGCTGGTCACACGCATGCCGGCCTATGCGCTGGTGTTCATGCTGTTCACCATGGCGAATGTGGGCCTGCCCGGAACCTCGGGTTTCGTGGGTGAATTCCTGACGCTGGTGGGCGTCTTCCAGGTCAATACCTGGATCGGCGTGCTGGCGGCGACCGGCGTGATCCTGAGCGCGGGCTACGCGCTTTGGCTGTATCGCCGGGTTGTCTTCGGCGACCTGATCAAGGAAAGCCTGAAATCCATCACCGACATGACGCGCCGCGAGCGCATGATCTTTGCGCCGCTGATCGTCATGACCCTGCTTCTGGGCGTTTACCCCAGTCTGGTGACCGACATCATCGGCCCCTCGGTCGAGGCGCTGTTGACCAATTACGACGTTGCGCTGGCACAGCATGTGCCGGATACGCAAGTCGCCAGCCATTGAGGTGATGCAATGATCGCCACCGATCTTTCCATTCTGACCCCCGAGATCGTTCTCGCCATCTATGCGATGATCGGATTGCTTGCGGCGGTCTATACGTCCAAGGACGGGCTGGCCTCCACACTGACCTATGTCACCGCCGTCCTGTTCGTGGTGATGGCCTTCTATATCGGGGTGACCGGCGGCGGCACCCGCATCGCCTTCGGCGGCATGTTCGTCGATGACGGTTTCGCGCGTTTTGCCAAGATCACGATCCTGCTCGCCGCCGCGGCGATTCTTGTGATCAGCCATGATTACATGGAAAAATCGGACCTGTTGCGGTTCGAATACCCGATGCTGATCACGCTGGCGACGATCGGCATGATGATAATGGTGTCCGCAGGCGACCTGATGGCGCTCTACATGGGGCTGGAGCTGCAATCCCTGTCGCTTTACGTGATCGCCTCCCTGCGGCGCGACAGCGTGCGCTCCACCGAGGCGGGGTTGAAGTACTTCATCCTCGGCGCGCTCTCCTCTGGCCTGCTGCTCTACGGCGCCTCGCTGGTCTACGGCTATTCCGGCACCACGCTTTTCTCGGGCATCATCGACACGGCGGTGAACGGAGAATTGTCGATCGGTCTGCTTCTGGGGCTGGTGTTCCTGATCGCGGGGCTGGCCTTCAAGGTCTCCGCCGCGCCGTTCCATATGTGGACGCCGGATGTCTATGAGGGCTCCCCCACCCCGGTGACGGCCTTCTTCGCCACCGCGCCCAAGGTTGCGGCGATGGCGCTGTTCGCCCGGGTCGTGCATGACGCCTTCGGCGGTGCGGTGGGCGACTGGCAGCAGATCGTGGCGTTTCTCGCGGTCTTTTCGATGTTTCTGGGGGCGATCGCCGCGATCGGGCAGACGGATATCAAGCGCCTGATGGCCTATTCCTCGATCTCGCATATGGGCTTTGCGCTGATGGGCCTGTCTGCCGGAACCGAGCAGGGCGTGACCGCCATGCTGATCTATATGGCGATCTACGTGACGATGAATATCGGCACTTTCGCCTTCATCATGTCGATGGAAAAGGACGGGCGCCACGTGACGGAAATCACCGCGCTCAGCAACTTCTCCTCCAAGGAGCCGCTCAAGGCGCTTGCGGTGCTGGTCCTGATGTTCAGCCTGGCAGGTGTGCCGCCGATGGTCGGGTTCTTCGGCAAGTTCGCCGTGCTCATGGCCGCGGTCGATGCCGGGCTGATCTGGCTGGCGGTGGCCGGTGTTATCGCGTCGGTCATCGGGGCGTTCTACTATCTGCGCATCGTCTATCTGATGTATTTCGGGGCGGAGGAAGATGGCCTTGACGGCAGAATGGGGCTGGTGCCCTGGGTCGGGCTGGTGGCCTGCGCCGCGATCATGGTTCTGGGCGTCTTCAACCTGTTCGGCGTGGATGGCCTGGCCGAAGCCGCCGCGGCGACGCTTGTCCGCTAGCATGGCGTGCTGGCCTGAAGGTGTGGGCCGCCGGGTTCTGCCCGAGACAGACAGTACCATGGCCGAGGCCACCCGCATCGCGCCGGATCTGGCGGGGCCGGAATGGATACTGGCGCTGAACCAGACCGCCGCCAGAGGACGCCGCGGCCGCCACTGGGCGATGCCCGAGGGAAGTTTCGCGGCATCGCTCGTGATGCGGCCCGGAGGCGGCCCGGCGCAGGCCGCCTTGCGGTCCTTCGTGGCCTCCCTGGCGCTGCGCGAGGCATTTCTGGCCGTCGGCGTGCCGGCGGGCGCCATCCGCCTGAAATGGCCCAATGACGTGTTGCTGAACGGCGGCAAGGTGGCCGGGATCCTGCTTGAAAGCCTGGGCTCGGCCCAAGGCGTCTCCCATCTGGTGATCGGGATCGGCGTCAATCTGGCCGCAGCACCGGACCGCAGCATGGTGGAGCCCGGCGCTCTGACGCCTGTCAGCCTGCGGGACGAGACCGGCTTGCAGATCACGCCCGAGGCGTTTCTGGGCCCGCTGGCCGCCGCCTTCGACCGGATCGAGCGGCAGTTCGTCACCTACGGCTTCGCGCCGATCCGCACCGAATGGCTGTCTCATGCGGCGCGGCTGGGCGATACGATTACCGCCCGAACCGCGCGGGAGCAGACGACCGGTGTTTTCGAGACGGTGGACGAGGCCGGGAGCATCGTTCTGGAAACGTCCAGAGGCCGCCGGGTGATCCCGGCCGCCGAAATCTATTTCTGACGGAGGGCCCCCAATGCTCCTGTGCATCGACTGCGGCAACACGAACACGGTTTTCTCTGTCTGGGACGGGGAGAGGTTTCTGGCCACGTTTCGCACCTCGACCGAGCATCAACGCACGGCGGACCAGTATTTCGTGTGGTTTTCCACACTGATGGAGAACCGCAAGCTGGAGGTGGCGATCACCGATTGCATCATCTCCTCCACGGTGCCCCGGGTGGTGTTCAACCTGCGCGTCCTCTGCGATCGCTACTTCAATTGCCGTCCGTTGGTCGTGGGCAAGCCGGAATGCCTGCTGCCGGTGAACCCGCGTGTCGAAGAAGGCGTGCGGCCTGGCCCTGACCGTCTCGCCAATGCGGCGGGCGCTTTCGACAGGCATGGCGGCGACGTGGTCGTCGTCGATTTCGGCACGGCCACGAACTTCGACGTCGTTGCGGAGGATGGCGCTTATGTGGGCGGTGTCATCTCGCCGGGCGTCAATCTCAGCCTTGAAGCCCTACATCAGGGGGCGGCCGCGCTGCCGCATGTCGATATCAGCCAACCCGCAAAGGTGATCGGTACCAACACCGTCGAATGCATCCAGTCCGGCGTGTTCTGGGGCTATATCGGTCTGATTCAGGGAATCACCGACCGCATCAGGGCCGAATATCGGCGTCCGATGAAAGTCATCGGCACCGGTGGCCTCGCCCCATTGTTCTCACAGGGGGATGTGTTATTTGACCTGATCGAAGATGATCTGACGATGCATGGCCTCACGGTCATCTATTCTCACAACAAGGAAAACGGCAGCATATGAGTGATCGCGCAAGGCTGATCTACCTCCCCCTGGGTGGCGCGGGGGAGATCGGGATGAACTGCTATCTCTACGGCTATGGGCCGGAGGGGAAAGAGCGCTTCATCCTGGTCGACATCGGCGTCAGCTTCCCGGATATGGACGGGCAGCCCGGGGTCGATCTGATCCTGCCGGATGTCTCATGGCTGGCGGCCCGCGCCGACCGGCTCGACGCGATTTTCATTACCCATGCGCATGAGGATCATGTGGGCGCTCTGGGCCATCTGTGGTCGCAATTGCGCGCGCCGGTCTATGCCCGCGTCTTCACCGCCTATCACGCGCGGCGCAAGATGGAGGATGCGGGGCAGGACCCCGATCAGGTGCAGGTGGTGGGCGCGTACCCCGAAGTGGTCGAGGTGGGGGCCTTCCGTGTGCAGTTTGCCCCGATTTCCCATTCGATCCCCGAAGCCTCCGCTCTGGTGATCGACACGCCCGAAGGCCGGGTGGTTCATTCGGGCGATTTCAAGATCGATCATCACCCGGTGGTCGGCGAGCCGTTTGACGAGGATCTGTGGCGCGAGGTCGGGCGCGATGGCGTCCGCGCCCTGATCTGCGACAGCACCAATGTCTTCAGCCGCCATCCGGGCCGCAGCGAAAGCCAGTTGCCCGAACCGATCGGCGACCTGATTGCGGGTGCCAAGGGGATGGTCGTGGCCACGACCTTCGCCTCGAACATCGCCCGGCTGAAAACGCTGGCCGAGGCGGGCCGGGCCAACGGGCGTTCCATCTGCCTGATGGGCCGCGCGATGAAACGCATGGTGACCGCCGGGGTCGAAACCGGCGTGCTGACCGATTTCCCCGCCACCGTCAGCCCCGAAGAGGCCACCGACATTCCCCGCGAGAACCTGATGCTGATCGTCACCGGAAGCCAGGGCGAACGCCGCGCGGCCTCGGCGGCGCTGTCGCGAGGCAAGTATCTGGGCCACGAACTCGCGGAAGGGGACATGTTCCTGTTTTCCTCCAAGACCATTCCGGGCAACGAGGTCTCGGTGGGGTTCATCCAGAATGCGCTTGCCGAAAAAGGCGTGCAGGTCGTGGATGAGAACTCCGGGTTCTATCACGTTTCGGGCCATGCGAACCGCCCCGATCTCGAAGCGATGCACGATCTGGTCCGCCCGCAGATCCTGCTGCCCAACCATGGCGAGTTCCGCCATCTGCGTGAACATGCCCGCGTGGCGCTGGAAAAGGGGCTGAACGGGATCGTCGCCCCGAACGGCGCGATGGTGGAGCTTTCGGGTAACCAGCCGGGCGTGGTGGAGCGGATCGAGATCGCCAAGACCTATCTTGACGGCACGGCCCTTGTGGGGGCGTTCGATGGCGTGATCCGCGACCGGATGAAACTCGCGCTCAACGGTCTGGTCATCGTGGCGCTGGTCGTGGACGAGGATGACCAGGTTCTGGAAGACAGCTGGGTCCAGCTGCGCGGGCTGCCCGAGATTGTCGGGAACGGGGCCGATCTGGCCGAGATGATCGAGGATGAACTGGCCGAGTTGCTGCCGCGTCTGGATGACCGGACCGTCGGCGACGACGATAAGCTGGAAGAAGCGATAAAGCGTGTGGCCCGGCAGGTTTGCGTCAGCGAGATCGGCAAGAAACCTGAAGTCAGCGTTCTGGTCTCCCGCCTGATGGCGGGATAGCGAGGGCTCAGGGGCGACGCCGCGTCCCGGCCCCTTGACCAATCAGACCCGTTCCTTGTGCGGCAAGGGGCGGGTCGTTTTCATTCGGAAAGACGCCCCCGATGCCCGCGCGCCCGTGACCAGCATGCCGTGAGGCGGGGCTGCAACCCCGTTGACCTCTCGCTGCCTTCCGGTCCGAACGGCCTCAGGCGCCCGCGTCTCTCAGGCCGCGTCTTCGTTGCCGGGGTCCGAGGATGGGGTCTTGTCCTCATCCTTCACCTTCTTTGCCCGGCGACGCTTGGGCTTCGGCTTGGGCGTTTCCTCGGCCGAGGGTGCATTCGCGCCCTCCGCCTCGTGGGCGGTGTCCTCATCGGCCTGCGGGTCATCAAGGTCCGGGTCCGGTCTGGCCGGACCGCCCCGGCGCTCGTCGAAGCTGAGCGAAATGAAGTCGGGCATGTGCTCGCCCATGCCGACCACCCGGTTGCCACCGCGATCGCCGCCCCGGTCACGCCCGCCGCGGCTCCGGTTGCCGCGATCACCACGCTCGCCGCGGTCATCGGCCCGATCCCGGCTGCGCGCGGCGGGAGCCGGCGTCTCGGCGGCGGCAGTCGCCTCCTCGGCCACGGGCTCGGCGGCGGCGTTCTGGGGTGCCTGGGGCTCCTTGCGATCGTCGCGGCGGGCCCGGCTGCGGCGCGGTTTGCGCTCGGGCCTCGTGTCGGCCTCTGCCTCGGCCGTGTCGGTCGCGGCCTGCGCGTCCCCGATCTGGATCGGAGGATCGACACGGGGGATCGAATTGCCGATCAGGGACTCGATCGCGCCCAGATATTTGTCATCCGACGGCACGTGGATCATGATCGTCTTGCCCTTGCGCCCGGCGCGGCCCGTGCGACCGATCCGGTGCACGTAATCCTCCGCATGGGAGGGGACGTCGTAATTCAGCACATGGCTCACATTCGGGATATCGAGCCCGCGCGCGGCCACGTCGGAGGCCACCAGAAACCTGATCGAGCCGTCGCGAAACCCGTCCAGCGTGCGGGTGCGGTGCGACTGGTCCAGATCGCCATGGATCGGCTCGGCGTTCAGGCCGTGTTTCTTGAGGGATTTCGCAACGATATCCACATCGACCTTGCGGTTGCAGAAGATGATCGCGTTTGTGCAGGCCTCCCCTTCGCCTTCGATGATTGCGCGCAGCATGTCGCGTTTCTGCTTGGCGGCCACATCGCGGCGGGTGGGCCGGAAGCTGACCATCACCTGTTCGATCGTCTCCGAGGCGCTCGACTGGCGGGCGACCTCGATCTTGGCCGGGTTGGACAGGAACGTATTGGTGATCCGCTCGATCTCGGGCGCCATGGTGGCGGAAAAGAACAGCGTCTGGCGGGTGAAGGGAACAAGGCCGAAGATGCGTTCGATATCGGGGATGAATCCCATGTCGAGCATCCGGTCGGCTTCGTCCACCACCATGATCTGCACACCGGTCAGAAGCAACTTGCCGCGTTCGAAATGATCGAGCAGACGGCCCGGTGTGGCGATCAGCACGTCGACGCCGCGGTCGATCAGCTGATCCTGCTCCTTGAAGGACACGCCGCCGATCAGCAGCGCCTTGGTCAGCTTCACGTGCTTGGCGTAGGTGTCGAAGTTCTCGGCCACCTGGGCGGCAAGCTCGCGCGTCGGGCAAAGCACCAGGCTTCGCGGCATCCGCGCCCGCGCACGCCCGCGCGCCAGCATGGTGATCATCGGCAGCGTGAAGCTGGCGGTCTTGCCGGTGCCCGTCTGGGCGATGCCCAGCACATCGCGGCCTTCGAGAGCCGGGGGAATGGCCCCTTCCTGTATCGGGGTCGGGGTTTCATAGCCCGCCTCTTCCACGGCTTTCAAAACCTTGGGGTTAAGGCTGAGTTCGGAAAATTTTGTCATATGCGTCCAATGTTACCGGCAGGGGCCGGTGAGAAGAAAAGGAGCGCATATCCGGCGCGCTCCGCGTCGCGGCCCTTGCGCCCATCGCAACGGCCCTTGGGAAATAGTCCAGTCAGCGCATAAGGTCAAATGCTGCGCTGCACACAAGGGCGAACGTTACATTTCCGCCGCACGGGCAAGCGCTTCTGAAAAAAGCGCGGGAGGGGCGTGAATGGCGATGGCGCCGGACGGGCCGAACAGCCGGGCGCGCAATCCGCTCCGGGCGCCGGCACGGATCATCTCGGGGCTCAACGCGATCATCCCGACCGCGAAATCACGGCAATGCCCATGGGTGCATCCGCCGACGCGGCGCGCAAGGCTGCGATAGGGCAGCTCGGTCCCGCCACGCCAGGCGCTGCTGTAGCGCAGCCTGTGCACACCGTCCCGGCGCTGGTGAATGATCAGCGCGCGGATCGTCTCGTCGCCCCGGGTTGCCACGATCACATGGCCCATGAGCACGTGATGGACATCGTCGCTGAGCAGCATCTGGCGGGAATAGACGCCGAAGAGGCCCTGATCACGGCTGATCAGATCGCCGCCCCGCCCGCCGGCGGCACAGGCGGCCAGCATGAAGACCAGCGCGAGGACGGAAAGCCGATGGAACATGCCCGCAGCTTGCCCGGATTTCGGTTAATCCACCGTTAAGCTGTGACTAGGCGGTGAGCGAGGGATGCAGCACGGGCATGTACCCGGCGGCAAGCACGGCGCGCGTGGGCGCCGGCGTAAGCACGGTGACGGGCCCGCCGGGGCGGGGGACCGGGTGGCCGTAACCCTTCGGATCGTAGGGATGCATATGGTCCCCCCGCACCAGATGGGCGCGATCCTTCCACAGGATGAAGGCGAAATCCGGCAGATCGGCGCTCTCGGCCTCGTGGCGGATCTGTGCGCGGTTGCGCGTCACCCGGGCCTTGTGCAGCGCCCCATCCATCGCCATCCGCTCCGGCGGCGCGCCGGTCGCCCGTTGCCAGGCGGCGGTCCAGCGCAGATAGGCCTCCCGCCGGCAGTAATGGCAGGGCCGGTGCCCCGCGGTAAGCGCCACGGCCTCATCCAGAAAGAACAGGGCCGACCAGCCGCGATCGGGCATGGGGCCGTGATAGATGCCCCTCGGATGGGTGAGCGTGCAGACCAGCCAGTGCTTGTGGGACCAGCGCGCGGTGCCGAGCGTGCCATCGGGCCGATGGATGATCCCGCGATTGCCGGTGAAAAGCCCCCGCGCCGGGTCCGCGACGATCTCGCCCGTGGGCAGAACCCGGTTTTGAAGGGTCACACCATCAGTTCCTTGGTCGCCGAAAGCCGGATGTCGGGATAATCCCGCTCCACCCGGTCGATGTCCCATTGCAGGCGTGTCAGATAGACCGGATCGCCGTCATTGTCGGTGGCGATATGCTGTTTGTTGGCGTTGGCGAAGGCGTCGACCTTGTCTCTGGGGCCGTGCACCCATCTGGCGGAGGTGAATTGCGACGGCTCGAACCGCACCGGCAGGCCGTACTCCAGCTCGATCCGGCTGGCCAGCACCTCGAATTGCAGCGCGCCGACCACGCCGACGATGAAGCCGGAGCCGAAGCTGGGTTTGAAGACCTTGGCGGCCCCTTCCTCGGCGAATTGCATCAACGCCTTGTCGAGATGCTTGGCCTTCATCGGGTCGCCCGCGCGGCAGGTCTGCAGAAGCTCCGGCGCGAAACTGGGGATGCCGGTGAAACGCAAGCTTTCGCCCTCGGTCAGGGCGTCGCCGATGCGAAGCTGGCCATGGTTCGGAATGCCGATGATGTCGCCGGCCCAGGCCTCTTCGGCCAGTTCGCGGTCACTGGCGAGGAACATGACCGGGTTGCTGATCGCCATGGGTTTCTTCGAGCGCACATGGGTCAGCTTCATGCCGCGTTCGAAATGGCCCGAAACCATGCGCACGAAGGCCACCCGGTCGCGGTGCTTGGGGTCCATATTGGCCTGCACCTTGAAGACGAAGCCCGAAACTTTCCGTTCCTCCGGCGCGACTTCGCGGGGTTCGGCATTCTGCACCTGCGGCTCGGGCCCGTATTCGGCGATGCCGTCCATCAGTTCCTTCACGCCGAAGGAGTTGATCGCGGAGCCGAACCAGATCGGGGTCAGCGTCCCGTCGAGAAACGCCCTGCGGTTCAGCGGCGGCAGCAACTCGCGCGCCATCTCCACCTCCTCGCGGAGCTTTTCCAGCAGGTCCGCGGGCACATGTTCGGCAAGTTTCGGGTCGTCGAGCCCTTCGATGCGGATGCTTTCGGCGACCACGTTGCGGTCCGCCCGGTCCATCAGGTCCAGCCGGTCGTGGATCAGGTCGTAACAGCCCAGGAAATCGCGCCCGGAGCCGATGGGCCAGCTTGCCGGTGTCACGTCGATGGCGAGGTTTTCCTGAATCTCGTCGATGATATCGAAGGTGTCGCGGCTTTCGCGGTCCATCTTGTTGCAGAAGGTCAGGATCGGCAGATCGCGCAGACGGCAGACTTCGAAAAGCTTCTGGGTCTGGCTTTCCACGCCTTTCGCCCCGTCGATGACCATGATGGCGGCATCCACGGCGGTCAGCGTGCGATAGGTGTCCTCGGAGAAATCGGAGTGGCCGGGGGTGTCCACGAGGTTGAACCGGAAGCGCCCGAAATCGAACGACATGGCGGAGGCCGAGACCGAGATGCCCCGATCCTTTTCCATCTGCATGAAATCGGAGCGTGTGCGCCGCGCCTCGCCCTTGGCGCGCACCTGTCCGGCCATCTGGATCGCCCCGCCATAAAGCAGGAATTTCTCCGTCAGCGTGGTCTTGCCCGCATCCGGGTGCGAGATGATCGCAAAGGTCCGGCGGCGGGCGATTTCAGGGGGCAAGGGGGGGCGATTGTTCAACATGGGCGCCGGTATAGGCGGGGGCGGGGGCATTGGCAATCGACGCCGGCGGCGCCCGGTGGGATGACGGTCAGGCCCTTGCATGACCCCGGCAAGCCGGCGGGTGGAACCCGACATGATCCGGGGTCCGCAGCCCGGGTCTGGCTTTCGCGTCGGCGGGCGATCTGCGCGCCGCCGGTTTCGCCTGCCCAAATGTGATGACCCGCGGGGGCGACTCGCGTAAGATGGGAACACTAAGTGAACAAAAGGGAGGGTCGTGATGACATTGGAAGAGATCGCGACTGCGCTGGTCGATGGGTGCCGCACACAGCGCGAAGACGAAAATCTGGACAAGCTCTATGCGCCCGATGCGGTGTCCGTGGAGGCCGCGGATGTCTCCGGCATGGGGCGGGAGACCAGGGGCCTTGAGGGCATTCGCGGCAAACATGCCTGGTGGAACGGGAATTTCGAGGTGCATGGCGGCGACGTGCAGGGGCCGTTTCTGCATGGCGACGACCGCTTCGGCGTGATTTTCGAGATCGACGCGACCCATAAGGAAAGCGGCGAGCGGACGCAGATGAAGGAAATGGCGATCTATCACGTCGCGGATGGCAAGATCGTGCGCGAGGAGTTTTTCGGAACAGCCTGACGCGACCCTCGCCCCGCTTGCATCTGTCCCGCAACGGGCAGGCAGACGGGGCGGCCAGTGGTTCAATCGTCCTTGAAAACGCCCTTGCTGGCGCGGGTCAGCCGGTCGATCACGTCGCCCTGCTTGTCCAGAACGGTTTTCGACAGCTCGATTTCGGAGGCGTTCAGCCGGTCCGCGTCCGATGGCGCGATATCCAGATCCTCGGGCAGGGCGGCGCGGGTCTGGCTGGTGACCAGCAGGCTTTCGACCGCGATCCCTTCGGCATAGATGATCTCGTGGCCGTCAAAGAGGATGTGATAGGTGTCTTCATGGCCACCTTCCTCCTGCACGACGGTTGCGCCGTCGACCAGATAGCCCGCCTTGACCATCACTTCGGCACGGCCGGTCCCGACCTCGTCGGTGCGTTGCCAGATAAACAGCCGGTGATGCGGCGACAGGCGGAGGTCGCGGGCGGTGTTCAGCGTGCCTTCGGTGATGCGGATGGGGGCCAGCGCTCCGGTCGTGCGCATGGTCTGCTGGCCGATCCAGCGAATCTCCTGAGGGCCGTTGTCGCGGGTCAGCACCCGATCACCGACAACCAGCGTCTCGACCGGTTTTTGCGCGCCGTTGGCCATGGTCAGATGGGTGCCGGCAAGGAAACTGACGCTGGCGATATCGGCAAACCGGCGCGGGGCGCTTTCGACTTCGGAGGCCACAAGCTCGTAATCCGTCGCGATCTGCAGGGTGGTGAGCGGCAGCACATGCCGGGAGGTTTTCGCATCCGACCAGATCGTCAGCAGCAGAAGCTCCACCATCTTGCCGTCGGGCGCCATCAGCGTGTGACACAGATCCAGCGTAACCCCGTCACCGGGACGCCCAAGCTGCGAAGCGTCGGCCACCTCCTGCCCCTTGGGGCCATCGCAGATTGCGAGGCTGGCCATATTCGCCCGACGCGACAATCGGTAGTAATCCCCCGGAACGACATCTTTCATCAACCCGATCGGATCGCCCTCATTGGCCCCGGTGGACACGGTCAGGGCGTCGGCGGGATAGGTGGAAAAGGTGAATTGAGCGGTGCGCCGTGTCATGGTCTCTCCTTGGACGTTCATGGGTAAGTCGCGGCGCGAAGCCGGTCAAGCGAGACTGGCGATGCCGGCCACCGGCTGCTAGATCGGAGGGGAAGCCAGAGGAGGGTGCGATGGATCTGGGAATTTCGGGAAAACGGGCGCTGGTCTGTGCCTCGTCCAAGGGGCTGGGTCGGGGCTGTGCCGAGGCCTTGGCGGCGGCAGGATGCGATCTGGTGATGAACGCGCGCGGCGCCGAGGCGCTGGAGGCCGCGGCGGAGGCGATCCGGTCCGCCTATGGGGTGACCGTCACGACCGTGGCGGCCGACGTCACCAGTGAAGGCGGGCGCGCCGAACTGATTGAAATGGCGGGTGAAACCGATATCCTCGTCACCAATGCGGGCGGCCCACTGCCGGGCATGTGGCATGAGTGGGGGCGGGACGATTTCATTGCCGCGCTGGACGCCAACATGCTGACCCCGATTACCCTGATGACCGCGTTGATACCGGGCATGATCGACCGGGGCTGGGGCCGGGTGGTCAACATCACCTCGCAATCGGTCAAGGCGCCGATCCCGCAGCTTGGCCTGTCGAACGCGGCGCGCACCGGGTTGACCGGCTATGTGGCGGGCACGGCGCGGCAGGTCGCGCCCCAGGGCGTCGTGATCAACAATCTCCTGCCCGGCATCCATGCCACGGACCGGGCCGATGCGCTGGATGGCGGGGTGGCCAAGGCCGAGGGGATCAGCATCGAAGAGGCCCGCGCGCGCCGCGCCGCCACCATCCCCGCGCGCCGCTACGGAACGGCGGAGGAGTTCGGCCAGATGTGCGCCTACCTGTGTTCGCAACAAGCCGGATTCATCGTAGGCCAGAACATCCTGATGGATGGCGGCGCCACGAACGCAACCCTATGAGCGAGCGGTTTTCCCTAAAGGATCATCTGTTCAACGCGGAGTCGCTGGGCGATCTGGCGGCGGAATACGCCGCCGGATTGCAGGATTTCGATGCCGAGGGATTTCTGGCCCAGGTGCTACCCGGTCTTGAAGGGCGCGAGCTGCTGGAGCGGCTCGACTGGATCGCGGATTGCATCGAGACGCGGCTGCCGCCCGATTTCCCCGCCATGGCCGATGCGCTGGAGGCCGCAATGCCGCCCGAACTGGACCCGGCCAGAACCGATGACGATTTCGGCCGGTTCATTCATTCGGTGCCTGGAATTCTGGCCGTCCGGCACGGGATTGAACACCATCGGGAGCGGGCGCTGGACCTGCTGGAGGCGGCCACGAAACGGTTTTCGATGGAGCTCTATATCCGGCCGTTTCTGAACCGCTGGCCCGAGGAAACGCTGCGCCGTCTGGAGCGGTGGTGCACCAGTTCCAACTACCACGTCCGCCGGTTGGTGAGCGAAGGGACCCGCCCAAGGCTGCCCTGGGCGAAATCGATCACGCTTGACCCGATGGTGCCGCTGCGGTTCCTCGATGCGCTGCATGCGGACCCGACACGGTATGTGACGCGGTCGGTCGCGAACCATCTCAACGACATCAGCAAGCTGGATCCGGAGCGGGTGCTCGCCATGCTGACCGCCTGGCGGGAGGCCGGCCGGCAACAGGACGCGGAATTGGCCTGGATGACCCGCCACGCCTTGCGCACCCTGATCAAGGCCGGCCATCCGGGCGCGATGGCGCATCTGGGCTACGATGCCGACGCACCGGTGAGACTGGAGGCGATAACGGTCACGCCCGATCCGGTGGCGATCGGCGGGCGCGCGACGGTGGAAATTGTCCTTTCCGCGCCTGAACGGACGCCGGTTCTGGTGGATTACCTGCTTTGGTTTCACAAACCCGACAGGGCGGAGACATGCAAGGTCTTCAAGCTGAAACAGGCGGAGGTGACGCCGGACCGGCCGCTTCGCGTGGCCAAGACCCATGTCTTCCGGGAAAATGCGACCACATTCACCCTCCATCCCGGGCCGCACCGGATTTCGGCGCAGGTCAACGGGAAGATTTTGGGAGAGGTCGCTTTTTCGCTGACAGAAAGCGGGCGTGGGCGGACTTGAAACATCAGATGGCCCCTGTTACCTGCGAAACCCGATGGAATTGATCGGGTTTTCGTGACCGTGCCTCAAACTCCCCGCCTTCAGGTTGACCATGTCTCCTGCGATTTCGACGGTCGCGTGGTCGTGCGCGATGTCTCCTTGCAGGTCGCGCCGGGGGAGATCATGTGCCTGCTCGGGCCCTCGGGTTGCGGCAAGTCCACCACCTTGCGGGTGATCGCGGGGGTGGAGCGCCAGAATGCCGGCCGTATCCTCGTCGACGGGCAGGTGATGTCCGATGACAGGGATCACCGGCCACCCGAAGCCCGGGGCATCGGCTTGATGTTTCAGGATTTTGCACTGTTCCCGCATCTGAGCGTGGCGCAGAATGTGAGCTTTGGTCTGACCGGCGCGAAGGCCGAGAAATCCGCCCGCGTCACGGAGTTGCTGGAGCGGGTCGATCTGGCCGGCTACGGGCAGAAATCGCCGCATATGCTGTCGGGTGGGGAGCAGCAGCGGGTGGCGCTGGCCCGGGCGCTTGCCCCGCGCCCCAAGGTGATGCTGATGGACGAGCCCTTTTCGGGGCTGGACAACCGGCTGCGCGACGGGATCCGCGACGAAACGCTGCAATTGCTGAAGGAAGAAGGCACCGCCGTGCTGCTGGTCACCCACGAGCCCGAGGAGGCGATGCGCATGGCCGACCAGATCGCGCTCATGCGGGACGGCCAGATCGTGCAGCAGGGCGCGCCCTACAACATCTACAACGCGCCCTGCGATCAGGCGGCGGCCGCGTTTTTCAGCGATGTGAACGTGATCCGCGGGCGGGTCGAGGGGGCGCTGACCGATACCGCCTTCGGTCAGTTTCTGGCCCCCGGGTATCCCGACGGGTCGGATGTGGAGATCATTTTTCGCCCGCAGCACGTGAAGATCGATTTTGACCGGGGCGGGCGCGGCCCGAACCCGACAGCGGTGGATGGCGTGCCGGCGCGCGGGGTCGTGGAACGGGCGCGGTTCATGGGGCATGAAAGCCTTGTGGAGTTCCGGATGGACTTCAATCAGGAAGTTTTGCGGGCCACCGTGCCGGCGGTCTTCCTGCCGAAACCGGGGACGCCGCTTTGGCTGACCGTACGGCGGGACAGGTGTTTCGTGTTCCCCCATCGGGGGTGAACACCCGCCTTTCTCCTTGCTCCGGCGGGCGATTCGGCCCAAAACCGGGCCTGACGCAGCCATTGGGGCTTTGATCCCGCCCCAGATGACTTACCTATGGATCATGGATGTGATTGCGCGGCGCGGGCAGATACAGCCCGCCAGACGCCAAGGGAGATAACCATGCTCAACAATATCGGACCTGCCGGTCTGCTTTTGATCGCCGTTGTGGTGCTCGTGCTGTTCGGGCGCGGCAAGATCGCCAATCTGATGGGTGAGGTCGGCAAAGGCATTACCGCGTTCAAGCGCGGCGTGAAGGACTCCACCGAGGAGATCGAGAACACGCAGACCGCCGAGGACAGCGGCACCGCCGGCACCGCCGCGCGCGACGTGACGCCCGAGCGGGAGCGCGACAACGCCTGATCGGGCGTGTCGCCTGAACCATAAGGCAGGGATATGCCAGATATAGGCATGATGGAGTTGTTGGTGATCGGGATCGTGGCGTTGATCGTCGTCGGTCCCAAGGACCTGCCCAAGATGTTCCGCACCTTCGGCCAGATCACCGGGCGCATTCGCGGCATGGCCAAGGATTTCAGCCGGGCGATGGATGATGCCGCGGGCGAGACCGGCATGAAGGATCTGAGCAAGGATCTGCGCGCGATGAGCAACCCCAAGAAGATGGGGCTGGATGCGGTCAACAAGGCGTTCGAGGATATCGACCCGACGAAATTCGAAGAAGGCAGCGAGACCCGCGCGATGGCCGAGAAACGCGCCGCCGAGGCCAAGGCCGCGCGGGAGAAGGCCGATGCGGTCCGCCGCGCCCGCGAGGACGAGATCCGCAATGCCAAGCTTGCGGCCGTCGCGCCCGGCGAGACGCCCCCGGCAGCCGCGGCCGATCCTGACGCCGGAGCTGCCCCATCCGAAGAGACGCAGATCGAACCGGCGGAACCGCGGACCGGAACCGGCACCGCATGAACGACGACGACAAAATCGACGACAGTGCCGCCCCTCTGATCGAACATCTGGCGGAGTTGCGCACCCGGCTCATCCGGTCCGTGCTGGCCTTCGTGGTGGCGATGGTGGCCTGTTTCACGGTGGCGCAACCGCTTCTGAACCTGATCCAGCAGCCCCTGATCGACGTTCTGATCGCGCGCGGTCAAAGCCCGGAACTGATTTTCACCGCGCCGCAGGAACAGTTTTTCGTGTTGGTGCGGATCTCGGTCATCGGGGGGTTCGCGCTGGCCTTTCCGATCATCGGCCATCAGTTATGGCGTTTCGTGGCGCCGGGTCTCTACCGCTCGGAGCAGAATGCCTTTCTGCCGTTCCTGATTGCCTCGCCCCTCCTGTTCCTGCTGGGGGCATCCTTCGCGCATTTCGTGGTGACGCCGCTGGCGATGAATTTCTTCATCGGATTTGCCGACGCGATCCCGCTGCTGACCGCCTATATCACCGGGTCCGAGGTGCCGACGCTGTCGGACGATACCACCGAGCTGCGCACGGTTTTCCTCGGCTCGATCCGGGAATCCACCGATCTGGCGCTGAAGTTCATCTTTGCCTTCGGCCTCTGTTTCCAGTTGCCCGTGCTGCTGACGCTGATGGGCAAGGCCGGGCTGGTCAGTGCCGAGGGGCTGGGCAACATGCGCAAATGGGCCGTGGTCGCCATTCTGACACTGGCGGCCCTTGTCACCCCGCCCGATGTGATCACGCAGCTGATCCTGTTCGTCGTGGTCTATGGCCTTTATGAAATCTCCATCCAGCTTGTGCGCCTGGTCGAGAAGCGGCGTGATGCGCGGCTGCGGGCCGAGGGGTTGCTGGATGACGAGGATGAAGAAGACCTCAAGGTATGACTGAAACGGTTCTGACGCGGATTGCCGAGGCGCTGGAGCGGCTGAGCCCCGTGCCCGCCCTTGCCCCGGACTGGGACGCGGCGGAGGCATTTGTCTGGCACACGGTGCCGGACCGTCTGGAGCCGGTGGCGCGCGTCAACCGGATCGACCTGCCGCTGCTGCTTGGGATCGACCGGGCGCGGGATACGCTTCTGGAAAACACGGTGCAGTTTGCCCGCGGGCTGCCCGCGAACAACGCGTTGCTCTGGGGTGCGCGCGGCATGGGGAAGTCATCGCTCGTCAAGGCGGTGCATGCGGAGGTGCTGTCGCAGGGTCCCGCCGTGAAGCTGGTCGAGGTGCAGCGCGAGGATCTGCCCTCCATCGGGCGGTTGCTGGCCTTGCTGCGCGCGGCCCCGGCGCGGGTTCTGCTGTTTTGCGACGATCTGTCCTTTTCCCATGACGACACCCATTACAAATCGCTGAAGGCGGTGCTGGATGGCGGCGTGGAGGGCCGGCCCGAGAACGTGATTTTCTATGCGACGTCGAACCGCCGGCATCTGATGCCCCGCGACATGATCGAAAACGAGCGTTCCAGCGCGATCAACCCGTCCGAGGCGGTGGAGGAGAAGGTCTCTCTCTCCGACCGGTTCGGGCTCTGGCTGGGGTTCCATCCGTGCAGTCAGGACGAGTATCTGGCGATGATCCGCGGCTATTGCGAGGCCCATGGGGTGGAGATCGACGAGGACACGCTGACCGCCGAAGCGATCGAGTGGCAGGCCACGCGCGGCGCACGTTCGGGCCGTGTGGCCTGGCAGTATTTCACCGATCTGGCCGGGCGACGGGGTGTGAAGCTCTGATCTGCCGGGCGCTGCGGGCCGAAGCCCGGAATACCAGCGGCGCAAAGCAGCGGCCGGGTGTTCGGATGCGGGCAGATGCGCGCCCGAGCTTCCCCGTACCGGCTGCGCGAGTGTTTCGCAGCCGCTTGTCTGTCGCCCTTGGGCAGGCGCAGCACTGCGCCGCGGGGCCATCCCGTTTCCATGGCGGCCCGGCAATGCGGGGGCGCTATTCGCCTGGCTGCGCGGTCACGCGGGCGATCAGGGCGTCAACCTCATCCTCATCGGTGACCGGGTCACGGGGCGGTGCCGTCTGCGCCTTGCGCGGCGGCACATCGGGGTGGCGGGGCCGGATCGGGGCAGGGGTCTCCCGCAGGCGCTTTTCGGCCTGTTCCATCACCTTCATTGCGCGTCGGTCCATCACCCGGTGCCAGACCGGCGGGATGGTGGCGAGCGCGGCCATGATCGGGACAGAATAGGGCAGGGTGGGCACGCGGGCCGTCGTGTCGAGCTGGTCGTAATGCCGGTCGGGATGCATGTGATGTTCTGAATGGCTGGGCGCGTTCATCATCAGGTAGCTGGAGAACCCCTTGGGCGCGTTCCAGCTGTGATGGGCGGCGATCGGTTCGATACGGCCGCCCGGAAGCTCCAGCCGTTGCAGCCCGTAATGCTGGATGTAATCGCTGAGCAGAATTTGCAGATGCGTGAGGACGGCCAGCGCAAGGAAGGCCAGAAAACCCAGGATGCCGGCAAGATCGATGGCCAGAAACAGCATGACGATGCCGCCGCCGACCCAGAGATAATAGGGGTTGCGGACCGACCGGGCGGGTTTGCCCTTGCGGTCGAGGCGGTCGATCTCCTGCGCGACCCCGGCTTCGAAACTGCCGGTCCAGGCGCGGGGCGCATATTCCCAGAACCCTTCGCCGGGCAGCGGTGTGTTGGGATCCTGATCGGTGCCCACATAGCGATGATGCACCAGCCGATGGGCGGAGACGTGGTGCCCGAACAGCACGGTCGTGTAGACCAGCGCCCCGAGACTGGCGAGCCAGCGCTTGCGCCGATGGATCAGCTCATGCGCATTGGGGTGGCTGACCTGACCGAAAAACGAGGCCGTGGCGAGAAGAAGCGCGCATTTCTGGCCGAAATCCAGCGTCGATCCGGCCAGCGCGGTCAGAACCAGCGGGATCAGCGCCAGATGCCCGATGGCCAGAACCGCCGACAGCCGGTCGGACCACGGTTCGTGACCGTCGGGGTCATAGGGTGGCGGGGCGAGCACCTGGTCCAGAAAGGCCGCCAGCAGCGTCAGCCAGACAAGTGCGGCCAGCCCGAAGGGCGCGGCGAAAAAGCTGCCGAGGATCAGAAGCAGGAGCGAGGTCAGCGTGGCCACGGCGTAGCGGGCGATCACAGGCATGGGCGTTCCTTGGGCTTGGCGCAGGGCGATTCCCTATGGCGGAGGTAGCATGCCTGCGTTTTGGGGCAAAACGATGTCGGTTTTGGTGGGCTTTGGCAAGTCAGGCCGGTTAGAACGGAGGCAGGCAAACGCGGAAGGGCCGGCACATGGCGCTGGATGAGAAGAAAACCCCCGGCAAGGGGGTCTGGAAATCGGGCCGCGGCAAGGGCCGGAAAACGCCCAAGGGCCGCCAGTACGAGGATGCGGCGCTGGCGGAGGTGTGCGCCTTGCTGGGCGACCGGCCCCGGCGGCGCGATCTGCTGATCGAGCATCTGCATCTGATCCAGGACGCATACGGGCATCTGTCCGCGCGGCATCTGAGGGCGCTTGCCGAAGAGATGCGATTGCCGATGGCGGAGATCTGGGAGGTGGCCAGTTTCTACGCCCATTTCGATCTGGTGAAGGAAGAGGAGACCCCGCCGCCCGCCTTGACGATCCGGGTCTGCGACTCGCTCAGTTGCGAATTGGCGGGCGCGCATGCGCTGAAGGCGGCGCTGGAACGCGGGCTGGACGCCTCGCAGGTCCGCGTCGTCACCGCGCCCTGCATGGGGCGCTGCGACACGGCGCCGGTGCTTGAGCTGGGCCATAATCACATCGACCACGCCGATCCGGCCAAGGTTGCGGCGGCGATCGCGGCGGGCGACACCCATGCCCATCTGCCCGATTACGAGCGCCTTGACGGGTATGTCGCCGCGGGCGGCTACGAGGTGCTGAAACGCCTGCGCGAAAGCGGGGACTGGGAAGCCGTGCAGGAGGATCTGCTGGCGTCCGGGCTGCGCGGTCTGGGCGGTGCGGGCTTCCCCTCGGGCCGGAAATGGGGATTTGTGCGCGCCAATGACGGGCCGCGCTATCTGGCCGTGAACGGAGACGAGGGGGAGCCCGGAACCTTCAAGGACCGCTACTATCTGGAGCGGGTTCCTCATCTTTTTCTGGAAGGTATGCTGATCGCCGCCTGGGCGGTGGAGGCGGAGACCTGCTTTATCTACATGCGGGATGAATATCCGGCGGTGCTTGAGATATTGCGGCGTGAAATCAAGGCACTGGAAGACGCGGCTCTTGTGGATAAGGGGTTCATAGATCTGCGGCGCGGCGCGGGTGCGTATATCTGCGGCGAGGAAAGCGCGATGATCGAATCGATCGAGGGCAAGCGCGGCCTGCCAAGGCATCGTCCGCCCTTCGTGGCGCAGGTGGGCGTCTTCGGGCGCCCGACACTGGTCCACAATGTCGAAACTCTGCACTGGGTCGCGCGGGTCTGCCGGGAGGGGCCTGCGGTGCTGAACGCGGTCGAGAAGAATGGCCGGACGGGTCTCAGAAGCTATTCGGTTTCCGGCCGGGTCGCGATGCCGGGCGTGTATCTGCTGCCCGCCGGATCGACCATCCGGGACATCATCGAGGTCGCGGGCGGCATGGCCGAGGGGCATGTGTTCAAGGCCTATCAGCCCGGCGGGCCGTCGTCGGGGCTGTTGCCGGCCTCCATCGACGATGTACCGCTGGATTTCGACACGTTGCAGCCTCTGGGCTCGTTCATCGGTTCGGCCGCCGTCGTGGTGTTGAGCGATCAGGACAGCGCGAAGGCGGCGGCGCTCAACATGCTGCGGTTTTTCGAGGCGGAAAGCTGCGGGCAATGCACACCCTGCCGGGTCGGGTGCGAGAAGGCGGTGAAGCTGATGCAGGCCGACAAATGGGACCGGCCGCTGCTGGAGGAGCTCTGCGTGGCGATGGCCGATGCCTCCATCTGCGGGCTGGGTCAGGCGGCGCCGAACCCGATCCGCCTGACCATGAAGCATTTCCCGGACGAGGTTTGAGGCGGTCGTGACGGGTGCGGCGGGTCTGTTCGGGGCGGCGCTGTCGCTGATCTATCTGTGGATGGCCGCGGCCTCGCCTGACCGGCTGCGAAGCGCGGCGAAAACCGGCAGCGTGCTGGCCCTGGCGCTGGCGGCGGTCCTGGGTGGCGCGCCGGGTGTCGCGGTTGCGGGCCTTTGCGCGGCGGCCATGGGCGATCTGGCCCTGTCGCGGGCCGGGGAGCGGGCCTTCCGGATCGGCGTGCTCTGGTTCTGTCTCGCGCAGATCCTGTTCGTGGCGGGGTTCGGCGTGGACGTCTCCGTGGCGCTGGGCGTGGACACGGGGCGGCCCTGGCCGCTTCTGATCCTCCTGGCGCCGGGCGGGATCGTGGCGCTTGCTCTGGGCTCGGGCGGCGCCCTGACACGCGGCTTGGTGGGTCTCTACGTGCCGCTTCTCCTGGGCATGGGCTGGATGGCGCTGGCCTCCGGCGTGATCTGGTGGAGTGTGGGCGCGGCGCTGTTCATCCTTTCCGATGCGCTGATCGCGCTGTCGCTTTTCGACCGGGTCCCGGCGCGCGTGAAGCGCGGGCTCGCCTATGCGGTCTGGGCCACCTACTGGCCCGCCGTGGCATGCCTGACCGCCGGGTTTCTGCAGGTCTGAGCGCACCGGCCCGCGCCCCGCGAGACATGACGCACCGGGGAGTTGGGCTTTTCAGCGCCCGGCTTGCGTATTAGGTGAGGAAGACCGGGTGAATTGGGCAGGGCGCGATGTCGTTTTTCAAGAAGCTTAAGGATCGGATGTTCAAGTCCTCGTCGAAGATCGATGAAGGGTTGGATGCGATCATCGAAGACGGGGCCGCGGACGCGCCCGAGGACCCGGTGGACCCGGTCGAAGAGGTCTTGCCGCAACCGGCAATGGACGCGATTTCAGAGCCAGAGCCAGAGCCAGAGCCAGAGCCAGAGCCAGAGCCAGAGCCAGAGCCAGAGCCAGAGCCAGAGCCAGAGCCAGAGCCAGAGCCGGCTGTGGAGCCGCTGCGCGTGGATCTGACGGCGGAGCCGATTTCGGAACCGGTGGCCAAACCCGGCCTTCTGGACCGCATCATCGGGCGCAGCGCCGTGCCGCGCCGAGCGCTGGATGATGACATGCTGGAGCGGCTGGAGGAGCTGCTTATCTCCGCCGATATGGGGGTGGACACGGCATTGCGGGTCACCGCCAACATGGCCGAAGGGCGCTATGGCAAGATGCTGAGCGCGGAGGAGATCAAGGGCCTGCTGGCCGCCGAGATCGCCCGCGTGATGGAACCCGTGGCCCGGCCCCTGCCGATTTATCCCAAAAAACCGCAGGTCGTGCTGGTCGTGGGCGTGAACGGCTCCGGCAAGACCACAACCATCGGCAAGCTCGCCAGCCAGTTCAAGGCGGCGGGCAAGCAGGTGGTGATCGCCGCGGGCGACACGTTCCGCGCCGCCGCGGTGGAGCAATTGCAGGTCTGGGGAGAGCGGGCGGGGGTGCCGGTTCTGACCGCGCCCGAAGGATCGGACCCCGCCGCGCTCGCCTTCGACGCGATGACGAAGGCGGAGGCCGAAGGCGCCGATCTGCTGATGATCGACACGGCCGGGCGGTTGCAAAACCGGGCCGACCTGATGGAGGAACTGGCCAAGATCGTCCGCGTGATCCGCAAGAAAGACCCCGACGCCCCCCACAACACGCTGCTGGTGCTGGATGCGACCACCGGGCAGAACGCGCTGTCTCAGGTGGAGACATTCCAGAAGATGGCCGATGTGACCGGCCTTGTGATGACCAAGCTGGACGGCACCGCCAAGGGCGGCGTGCTGGTGGCGCTGGCCGACAAGTTCGGCCTGCCGATCCATGCCATCGGCGTGGGCGAGCAGATCGACGATCTGGCCCCGTTCGACCCGGAGGAGTTCGCCCGCGCGCTGACCGGGGCGGACGGGTGATTTCGCGGTCGGATGAGCCGGCAACCGTGGCGGAGTTCCGCACCTTGCGCGAGATTACCGGTCTGGGCGCGTTTTCCGAGGCGGCATCGACTATCGCACTGGCCAATACGCTGCATGCGATCTGGCTGCGCGACGAGACGGGACAACTGGTTGCGATGGGGCGGCTGACCGGCGATGGCGGCTGTTTCGCGCAGATCACCGATATCGCGGTGCACCCCGAGCGGCAACGGCAGGGTCTGGGCCGGGAGGTGATGGAAGGGCTGATGTCCTGGGCGGAGGCGAGCCTGCCCGAAGGTTGCTACATCAGCCTGATCGCCGATCCGGGGGCGGAACATCTTTACCGCAGATTCGGTTTTGCCGAGCGCTTCGGCATGGCCCGGTCCGTTTAGTGAGAGCCGGATACCATTTCGCGGGGCGTGCCGGGGGCGAGGCCGGGGCGCCGCCGGCGGGGATATCCCGGAAACGAAGATGCGAGGCGCCGCCTTGGGCGAGTTGATCGTCTCTCTCGAAGGCACGGCAGCGGGCGAATGGCTGGCGCTTTGGCTGGCGCTTCTGGCGGCCCTGCTGCATGCGGTATTTGGCGCGCTGCAAAAGGGGCGGCACGACCCGCTTCTGGCACGCGGGGCGATCGATGCGTCTTACGGGCTCATGGCGGCGCCCTTCGCGCTTTTCGTGGTGCCATGGCCGGAACCACATATGTGGCCGATCTTCGCGGGCGTCTTCGTGATCCACGCGCTTTACAAATGGGCGGCGCTCGCGAGCTATCGCCGGGGCGCCTACACGGTCGTCTATCCGGTGATGCGCGGGACCGGACCGCTGTTCACGGTGATCGGCGCGTGGCTTCTCTTCGGGGAGACGTTCAGCGGCGTGCAATGGCTGGGCGTCGCGGTGCTGTTGGCCGGCATCTACGGCCTGGCCATCTACAACATGCGCACGATCACTGTGGACCGCGACAGGCTGGTCCCGGCGCTTTGGCTGGCGGTGCTGACCGGGCTTTTCGTCGCGCTTTACACCACCTATGACGCCTACGGCATCCGCGCAGCGGCCGACCCCTTCACCTTCCTTGCATGGTTCTTCTTTATCGACGGGATGCTTTACCCCTTCATCGCGGGGCGTGCCTATGCCCGCATGGCGGACCCGCCGGCCTTCGGCCCGCTGGCCCTGCGCGGGGTGATCGGCGGGCTGGTGGCATTCGGCAGTTTCGGATCGATCATGCTGGCCACCCGGCTGGATCAGGTGGGGGAGGCCGCGGTGTTGCGCGAAACCTCCACGGTTTTCGCCGCCTTCATCGGCTGGCTGCTTCTGGGGGAGCGGGTCGGCCCCCGCCGGGCCGCACTCATGGGGTTGATTGCGGCGGGTGCGGTGATAGTTGAGGCGGGTGGATAAGGAGCGCCTGCATGGCCGAACGATCGATCAAACCCTGGCTGAAATCGGCACTGGAACTGGGCCCGCCGCTTTTGTTCTTCATCGCCTATATGCGGTTTCAGGACACCACGCTGACCGTGGCCGGGCGGGACTATGACGGGTTCATCATCGTCACCGCCGCTTTTGTGCCGCTGCTTCTGGCCTCGATCGCGGCGCTTTGGGTTCTGACGCGGAAAATATCCCGTATTCAGGTATTTACGGCCGTTCTTGTGGTGGTCTTCGGAGCGCTGACCGTGTGGTTCAACGATGAGCGGTTCTTCAAGATGAAGACCACGCTGGTCTACGGTTTTTTCGCCGTCGTGCTGGGGATCGGGCTGTTGCGCGGCCAGTCCTGGCTACAGTTCGTGATGGGTGACCTGTTGCCCATGCGGGAGGAGGGCTGGATGATCCTGACCAGGCGTCTGGCAGGGGCATTCGCGCTGATGGCGGTGGCGAATGAACTGGTCTGGCGGACGCAATCGACCGAATTCTGGGTCACATTCGAGACCTTCGGCCTGCCGATCTTTCTGTTTGCGGTCTTCATGTCCCAGGCGAGGCTGATCGAACGGTTCAGCCTTTCCGAGGAGGAGGAGGCCGACGAGAAGGACGCGCGCTAGCCTTGCCCTTGGCCGGGGCCTTTCGCAGGCCCGGGCGTTTGGGACGCGGTTTGGGCTCCGCATGGCCTTCGGTCGCGGCTTCAAGCCCAAGCTGATCCCGCAGGACCCGGGGCTTGATCTCCTCCACCGTGCCCGGCTTCATCTGGTTCAGTCGGAACGGGCCATAGCTGACGCGGATCAGACGGTTCACCTCCAGGCCGATTTCGCCCATGGCCCGGCGGATCTCGCGGTTCTTGCCCTCACGGATGCCGATGGTCAGCCAGGCATTGGCGCCCTGCTGCCGGTCAAGCGTGATCTCCATCGGCTGAAACCGTTCCGCGCCGATGCTCAGGCCCCGGCGAAGCGGCGCTAGATCGTCCTCTTTCGGCGCGCCCTTCACCCGGACGCGATACTTGCGTAGCCAGCCGGTGGAGGGCAGTTCGAGCCGGCGTTTGAGCTCTCCGTCATTGGTCAGCAGCAAGAGGCCCTCGGAGTTGATATCCAGCCGGCCGACGCTCATCACCCGGGGCATTTCGGGCGGGAGCGCGTCGAAAACGGTTTTGCGCCCCTTTTCGTCCGCATTGGTCGTCACCAGCCCCAGAGGCTTGTGATAGAGCCACATGCGCGGGCGCTCTGCCGCCGCGACAGGCTGGCCATCGACGGTGATCCTGTGGCTTGCGGTGACGTTGAGCGCGGGGCTCGCAATGGTCTCGCCGTTCACAGCTACGCGGCCGGCGGCGATCATGCGTTCGGCCTCCCGGCGCGACGCGACGCCGGCGCGGGCCAGAACCTTGGCGATGCGGTCGCCTTTGGGGGTGTCTTCGGTCATGGGGCCGGGTTAGCGGTTTGACAGCCGGTTGGAAAGCGGCAAGACCGTTGGACATGACCGGGTTTCGCACATTCATGGATCACGCACTGGCAGAGGCGCGCGCCGCGGGCGACCGTGGCGAGGTGCCCGTGGGTGCCGTGGTGGTGCGGGGGGAGGAGATACTGGCGCGGGCGGGAAACCGGATGCGCGAGCTTTCCGACCCCACCGCACACGCGGAGATGCTGGCGATCCGGGCGGCCTGCGCGGCAATCGGGTCGGAGCGTCTGTCAGGCTGCGATCTGTACGTGACGCTGGAACCCTGCCCGGCCTGTGCGGGCGCCATCGCCGCAGCGCGGGTTTCCCGGCTCTACTATGGCGCGACGGACCCGAAATCGGGCGGCGTGGCGCAGGGCCCGCGCATTTTCGACCATCCGCAGGCGCATTGGACGCCGGAGGTCTATGGCGGGATCGGCGAAGACGCCTCCGCCGCGTTGTTGCGTGCCTTTTTCGCGGCGCGGCGCGGGGTTCCCGACTGACGGCCCTGTGGCGCGGCAACCTGCCGTGACGGGCCGGAGAGGGCGATACCCTCCGGAGGGCCGCCCAGGCCCGCAGATCGCGCGGCACGGCCAGGTCCACGTGCGCCCGGCACGTTGGGTCTTGAGAGATGACCGCGCGGAGGGTCTGTAAGCCGGATTTTGTCCAGGGCGGGTTGCCCCGCCCATGGATGACCATTCCTCTATGCCAGCGGTCGCCCGCTGGCTTTAGCTGCCAACCCGGATCTCTCGGGCTGAAGCGGCCCTGGGGTTATCCGCCCCGCGAGATCCCTATTTGGCATTGCTCCCGGTGGGGCTTGCCGTGCCGGTCCGGTTGCCCGTCCCGCGGTGGGCTCTTACCCCACCGTTTCACCCTTACCGGTCGAACGACCGGCGGTTTGTTTTCTGTGGCGCTTTCCGTCGGATTGCTCCGCCCGGGCGTTACCCGGCACCGTTGCTTCAGGGAGTCCGGACTTTCCTCGGAGCCTCGGGCCCCGCGGCCATCCGACCCTCCGCGCGAAGGCTCATCTAGGCGCTTGCGGCGCTCCGGTCAACGCCGTAACGCGCGGCAAGCTCGGCCATCAGCCCCATATCGGTGGCATCCAGCGGGCCCCGCGCCCAGGGGCGGAAGCGCAGGCGAAAGGCTCCTAGAAGCTGATCGGATGCGCAATCGGGATAGCCGAACCGTCCGGCATCCGCCGCAAACCGGCCCGCATCGGGGGCGGGCCGCGCGGCTTGCCCGGGCCAGACCGACAGACCGCCAAGCGCAAGCCGCCGCCAGTCGAACCGCGGCCCGGGGTCGATCTTGCGGCCGGGCGTCATGTCGGAATGGGCGATGACGCCGTGGGGCGGGATGCTGTGGCGGGACAGGATACCGTGGAGCAGTCTTTCCAGCGCGTCCATCTGCGGGGCCGGAAACGGGCTGGCGCCGTCATTGGCGAGTTCGATCCCGATTGAGCGCGAATTGACATCGCCCGCGCCGGCCCAGGCGCCCGCGCCCGCATGCCACGCGCGCCTGTCTTCGTCCACCAGATGCAGAACCTCCCCGGTTTCCGAGATCAGGTAATGGGCTGACACCTCCCGCGCCGGGTCGCAAAGCGCGCGCAAGGCCGCCTCGCAGCTTTGCATCGCGGTGTAATGGAGCACCACAAGCTCAGGGGCCAGCCCGTCCCGCCGCTCCCCGAAATTGGGCGAGCGCATCAGTTGCCGCGCGCGGCCCGGGCGGCGTTGCGATAGACGGCGGGGTTCCAGCCGCAGGCGTAACCGTCGCCGTCGGGGTCCAGCGCCTGCCGGTCGCGTTCCGGGCCGCCCATGGACAAAAACGCCTCCTGCGCAAGGTCGTCGGAGCGATAGGCAAGGCAGTTGGCCTCGTGCCGGCCTTGCCGGAAAGGCGAGCGGGAATAGCGCTGTTCACCGATCGGATGGGATGTGGCGAGCGCGTATTCGATGACATTCGGGCCGGTCGTGCCCGGCCGTTCGGGCACGGCGGTGGGCTGGACGATCACCAGTTGCTCCTGCATCCGTGCGCGGCGTTCGGCATCGCTTTCGATGCTCTCGCGGGCGCTGACGGCCTGAAAATCCTGCTCGTCGGAGATGGTCGGGTTGTTCGTGTCGACCCGCGCGGCGGCGCTCGCGGCGGCGGTCGGGGCCGTGCCCTCGGCTTCGGCGATTGCGGCGGCGGCGCGTGCGGTCACGCTGTCGGTGGACGCCGCCGCGGTGGGGGTCGTGGTGGAGGTCGCGATCGGCGGAAGCACGGTTTGCGGTGCGCGCCCCTGCAACTGGGCCTGACGTGTGGCGCGTTCGGCGGCGTAGCGGTCGTAATCGCCAAATCCGACACCCGAAGACACGTCATTCGGCGGGGTGCTGGTACAGGCGGCTACGACCAGCAGGCAAGCCATGGCCAGGTTCAGTTTACCCATTGCTCAACCTCGTTTTTGCTCTTGAAAGGGGTGTTTACCACCATTTCGGCGGTTTCGCCACAAAACCCGCCGCCTGTTCCAGAGCATAGGCGGTGTTGAGCAGATCGCCCTCTTCCCAGGGCCGCCCGATCAGTTGCAGCCCAAGCGGCAGACCCTGACGGTCCAGCCCGGTCGGCACCGCGATGCCGGGCAATCCGGCAAGGTTCACAGTCACGGTGAAGACGTCGTTGAGATACATCTCCACCGGGTCCGAAATCTCCCTGCCCAGCTCGAAGGCCGCCGATGGGGTGGCGGGCGTCAGGATCGCGTCGATCCCGGCATCGAACACCTGCTCGAAATCGCGCTTGATCAAGGCGCGGACCTTGCGGGCGCGGTTGTAATAGGCATCGTAAAACCCCGCCGACAGCACATAGGTGCCGACCATTACCCGGCGCCTCACCTCCGGGCCGAACCCCTCCGCACGGGTCTTCTCGTACATCTCCGTCACGCCGTCCCCCCGGGACAACGGGGCCCGGTAACCATACCGCACCCCATCGTACCGCGCGAGGTTCGACGAGGCCTCGGCCGGGGCGATCACGTAATAGGCAGGTAGCGCGTATCTGGTATGCGGCAGCGAGATGTCGCGCAGCTCGGCGCCGGCATCCTTCAGCATCTCGGCCCCTTCGGACCAGAGCGTTTCGATCTCCTGCGGCATCCCGTCCATGCGGTATTCCTTGGGAATACCGATGACCTTGCCCCTGATGTCGCCTGTCAGCATCGCCTCGAAATCGGGCACCGGCAGATCGGCGGAGGTGGAATCCTTCGGGTCATGACCCATCATCGCGGCCCCCATGATCGCCGCGTCGCGCACGGTCTTGGTCATCGGGCCCGCCTGATCGAGCGAGGAGGCGAAGGCGATGATGCCCCACCGGGAACACCGCCCATAGGTCGGTTTCAGCCCGACGATCCCGGTCAGCGCGGCAGGCTGGCGGATCGAGCCGCCCGTATCGGTGCCGGTGGCCGCAAGGCAAAGATCGGCGGCAACGGCGGCGGCGGATCCGCCAGAGGAGCCCCCGGGCGTCAGCGCCGCCTCGGAATTGCCCGCGCGCCACGGGTTGACCGCATTGCCATAGACCGAGGTTTCGTTGCTGCTTCCCATGGCGAACTCATCCATGTTCAGCTTGCCCAACATCACCGCGCCTGCGTCTTTCAACTGGCCCGAAACGGTGGATTCGTAAGGTGGCAGGAACCCTTCGAGGATTTTCGAGCCCGCCTGGCTGGCGACGCCTTCGGTGCAGAACAGATCCTTGATGCCCACGGGGATGCCGCACATCGAGGGCGCCTCTCCCGCGGCCAGTCGGGTATCGGCGGCGCGGGCCCTGTCCAGTGCGATCTCGGGCGTCTTGTGGACAACGGCCCCCAGCCCCCCGGCGGCCTCGATCGCGGCAAGGCAGGCCTCGGTCAGTTCGACGCTGGTGGTTTCACCCTTGCGCAGGGCATCGCGCGCTTCGGCCACGGTCAGTCGGGTCAGATCGGACATCACTCCACCACCTTCGGCACGGCAAAGAATCCTTCACGGGCGTCGGGCGCATTGGCCAGCACCTTGTCCTGCTGGTTGCCATCGGTCACCACGTCCTCGCGCCGCTTCAGCCGCATGGGCGTGACGCTCGTCATCGGCTCCACATCGTCGACATCCAGTTCGTTCAGTTGCTCGATGAAGCCGAGGATCGCGTTGAACTCCCCTGCCAGGGCGTCCAGCTCGCTGTCTTCAACCTTGATGCGCGCCAGTTTCGCAACTTTGGCGGCGGTGTCTTTGTCGATGGACATGAGTGCTCCATACCTTTCAGTCGCAGCGGGTTTAGCCCCGGCCCGCGCGCGCCGCAAGCATGTGGCGGCGGTAAATCTCGATCATCCAGCCCAACATGATCGCGTTGAGGATATGCCACAGGAAATGCGTACCCAGGGGCAGGGCCGCGCAGAGCGGCATGTCGAGGCTGCGCGCGGTCAGCGACAGCGCCAGAAGCCCCGCCCCGATCACCATGCCGCGGGCAAGGGCCCCCGCCCGGCGGCGCAGGAGCCCGGCATAGATCACAAGCGCCAGCGGCACGGTCCAGTAGACGGCGGAGATGTCGAAAAAGGGCAGAGCCGAGAAAACCGGCGTGGTCAGCGCGGCATAGGGCAGAAACGCGAGCGTGCCCAGAAGCGCGAGCCAGAGCGGCCAGCGCCAGACATGCCGGTTGAGGGCGAAGAGATAGAGCAGGATGAACCCGGCAATCGGCACCACATCGGCCATCGCCGACCAGCCCGTGGCATAGGTGTGAAACAGGAACGAGCCAAGCCCGATGGCAAAGAGGATACCGGTCAGCGCCAGAGCGACCGGCAGGCCGTGGCCCCAGAGGCGCGCGGCCATGACAACGGCCGCCAGCATGAAGGCCAGATTGGTCAGCGCATTGACCGGCTCGGCCCAGAAATCCGGGCTGAGCCGTTCGCAATAGGCGTCGATCTGGGCCGTCAGTTCCATGGACTTGCCTCGCTTTTGGCTTGGATGGCGGATTTCCCCCGGCCGCGCAACTCGGAGATGGCCCATGTTGCAAACGCCCGCCGATCTTTCGTCCGCCCTCGCTTTTGCCCCCTTTGCCCGGGCGCTTCGCATGTCGGTGCTGGTGATGCGGATCCCGCGGCATATCCCGCTCCCATTCGCGCGTCTGCCGCTGATCGTGGCGCCGCCCGACGGAGGCCTTGCGGCGCTGAGCGTCGGAAGCCTGCGGCGCCGGCTGCGTCCCCGGAGGCCGATTGGCAAGCCCGGGTCCGGGCGCTATCCTGCGCCGGACCGGCAGAGGGAGCGCGAGATGAAATACACATGGCTTGGGCATTCGGCAGTCCGCCTTGAGATTGCCGATCAGGTTCTGCTGATCGACCCTTGGGAGGACGGTAACCCGCTGTTTCCCGCGGATCGGCGGGACGAGGCGAATGCGGGCGTGACCGCCATTCTGATCACCCATGGACATTTCGACCATACCGGCGGCGTGCCCGCCCTTGCCCGGGAGCTGAATGTTCCTGTCTATGGCATCTATGACCTGATGGCGTGGTGGGGCGAGGCCGAGGGGATCGAGACGGTGGGCTTCAACAAGGGCGGCACCGTTCAGATCGGCGAGGTGGCCGTCACCATGGTCAATGCGGCCCATTCCTCCTCCATGGGCGGGGAGGCGGGGCCGGTCTATGCCGGTGGCGAGGCGGGCTACATGATCGCAGGCGAGGGGCGCACGGTCTATGTCTCGGGCGATACCGATGTGATGGCGGATATGACGGTCTTGCAGGATCTGCATACGCCGGAGATCGGCATTCTCTGCGCCGGCGGCCATTTCACGATGGATATGAAGCGTGCGGCCTATGCGGCCTCCCGACTGTTCAGCTTCAAGACGGTTATTCCCTATCATTACAAGACATTCCCGATGCTGGCGCAGGATGCCGGCGAGCTGAAATCCGCGCTGCCGGGCGTGCGTGTTCTGGATCCGGACGTGATGGAGACGATTGCGCTCTAGCCCCCGGGCTTCAGGGTGGGGCAGGGCGGCGGCCCGGCTCCGGCGCGCCGCCGCTCCGGGGTTTGTCACGCCACGGTCATGGGGCTCGGGCATAGCTCCCCCAATCGGGTCTGCGTTCCTTCCGTCCTGCGCGGCGGGGCGGGCCGAAGCGGAAGGATATCCGGCATGAGCCTTGCCGACGAGACCATGGACCGGAGCCGCCCCGACCTGCCCGATCTGACCCGGATCTTCGGCCGGATCGGTCTTCTGTCCTTCGGCGGCCCGGCGGCGCAGATCGCGCTGATGCACAAGGAACTGGTCGAGGATCGCCCCTGGCTCAGCGAGCGGCAATTCCTGAACGCGCTCAGTTTCTGCATGCTGCTGCCCGGCCCCGAAGCGATGCAGCTCGCCACCTATGCGGGCTGGCGGATTGCCGGTGTTCCCGGCGGGCTGATCGCGGGGCTTTTGTTCGTGCTGCCCGGCGCCGCCGTGATCCTTGTGCTGGCGATGCTCTACGCGGCCTTCGGCCAGGTGCCGCTGGTCGAGGCGATGTTTCTGGGCATCAAGGCGACGGTGATCATCATCGTGATCCAGGCGCTGCTGAAGGTCAGCCGGAAGGCGTTGACCTCGGGGTTGGCCTATGGGCTCGCCGCCTCGGCCTTCGTTGGGATCTTCTTCCTGCAGATCCCGTTTCCGTTCATCATTCTGGCCGCGGCCCTGATCGGGACGGTTTTCATGGCTGGCGACGCGCCGCAAACGGCCCCCCCGCCGCCGGTGAAGACGGGCCGGACCGTCCGGACGGTCGCCATCTGGCTGGTGATCTGGCTGGCCCCGCTGGCGGCGCTGTGGCTGGCCGCCCCCGACAGCGTCCTGACGCAGCTGGGTCTCTTCTTCTCCAAGCTGGCGGTGGTCACCTTCGGCGGCGCCTATGCGGTGCTGGCCTATATGGTGCAGGAGGTGGTGGGCGATTTCGGCTGGCTGACGACGGGGCAGATGATGGATGCGCTGGGTCTTGCCGAAACGACGCCCGGCCCCCTGATTCTGGTCACCGAGTTCGTGGGGTTTCTGGCAGGCGCGCAGGCGGGGGGCACCGGTTACGGCATCGCGGCGGCCGCCGTGACGCTCTGGATGACATTTGCGCCCTGTTTCCTGTGGATCTTCGCAGGCGCTCCCTACATCGAATGGATCAGCCATCAGCCGCGGCTGACGGGTGCACTGAACGCGATCACCGCCGCCGTCGTGGGGGTGATCCTGAACCTGTCGATCTGGTTCGCGCTGAATGTGTTTTTCGCCGAGGTGACCCGCGAGAGCCTGGGCCCGCTTCAGATCTGGATGCCGGACCCGGGCAGCGTATCGGCATCGGCGCTTGGCCTTGCCGGGCTTGCGGCGGTGCTGCTTTTGTGGCTGAAGCTCGATCTGCTGAAGGTGATTTTCCTGATGCTGATCCCGGGTCTGGCGCTCCATCTGCTGACATCGGGGTTTTGAGGTTGACACGGGAGCCACCACGGATAAAAAGCCCGCTCAGCTTAGAGATTCACCGAGGCCCCGCGCCCCGGCCCGACCGTTCAAGGAGCCTGTGACATGGCGAAGCCCACCACCATCAAGATCCGCCTGAATTCCAGCGCAGGCACCGGCCACTTCTATGTGACCAAGAAAAACGCCCGCACGATGACCGAAAAGATGGTCGTACGGAAGTACGATCCCGTTGCGCGCAAGCATGTGGAATACAAGGAAGGCAAGATCAAATAAGCTTTCCGCCATTCGACTGACCGGGGCCGCGCAGCATCAGCTACGCGGCCTTTTTTTGTTGCCTGAGAAGGACGTTGCACCATGACGGATCAGATCATCCTGCGCCCGACGACCGGGGCCGACATGGCCGGCATCGATGCGCTGCTGGCGGCTAGCTATCCGGTTCTCTTGAAAGCGGATTACCCGCCTTCGGTGCTGGTCACGGCCTTGCCCCTGATCTCCCGGGCGAACCCCGGGTTGCTGCGATCCGGTACGTTCTACGTGGCCGAGGACAGCGATGGCCGTGCGCTGGCCGCAGGCGGCTGGACCCATACCGGGCCGCAAGGGGGCGTCGGCCCGCGCGACCTGGGGCATGTCCGGCATGTGGTCACCCACCCGCGTGCCACGCGCCGCGGGTTGGCAAGGGCGATCCTGAGCCATGCGTTTGGCCGGGCACGGGCCGCGGGCATCAGACGGCTGAGTTGCCAGAGCACACGGACCGCCGTGCCGTTCTATGCCGCCATGGGGTTCGAGGTGCAGGGGGAGATCGAGATTGCCTTGCGCCCGGGCATCACCTTTCCGGCGGTGCAGATGACGCGAACTCTCTGACAGGCCGTCGGCGCGGTCTGTACCGGGGATGCGGGCCCGGGGCCTTGCCCGGATGACGCAGGGCGCCCGCCATATGCGCGAAAAAGAAAGGGCCGGTCACATGGACCGGCCCGTTCCGAAACTCTGCCTGGCGTCGGCGCTATTCCTGTTGTCCCATGAACATCAGCAAGAACTGGAACATGTTCAGGAAGGCGATGTAGAGGCCAAGCGCGCCGTCGATCGCCGCCTTTTCCAGCCATTCCTGATCGCCATGGGCCGCATGGGCCACATATTCCGATTTGATCGCCTGGGTGTAGAAGGCGGTCAGCCCCGCGAAGACCAGGATACCGATCGCCGAGATCGCGAACATCATTGCAGGCGACTGCAGGAAGATGTTGATGACCATCGCCACGATCAGGCCGATCACGCCCATCATCAGGAAGGTGCCCATGCCGCTGAGGTCGCGCTTCGTGGTGTAGCCGTAAAGGCTCAGACCGGCGAAGGCGATGGCGGTCACGAGGAACGTCTGCACGATCGAGTAGCTGGTGAAGACCAGGAAGATCGAGGACATCGACACGCCCATGACGGCGGCGAAGACGAAGAAGCCGAGGCTGACGGCAGCGGCGGACCCACGGCGCATCAGGGTGCCCCATCCGAAGAGGATGAAGGCCAACGGCGCGAACATCACCACCCACCGCAGCGGCGTGGTGTAAAGCACCTCGCCCAAGCCGGTCAGATACTGACCTTCCCGCAGCTCCACGGTGGCGCCGGTCGGGTCGCTGGTGACGGCCAGAACCGAAATGGCCCAGGCCGCGGCCGCGGTGATCAGCATGCCCAGGGACATGGTGCCGTAGACTTTGTTCATGTGGGCGCGGAGGCCCTGATCGATCTCGGCTCGGCCAATGGCTGCGCCCTGAGTCCGGATCGTGTCAAATTCTGCCATTTATACCTCCAAGATACGTTGAAGAGGACGTCTTAACGCAAAACGCCCGTCCTTGCCTTTGAATATGGCGAGAACGGGCAGCTTTTCAAGCGATTGCCGGCCGCGAGGCGACAGTAATCCAATAGTTTTTACCTATCAGAGGCGCCATGTTTGCGGGACATCCCAGATCGGGCGGGCGGCCTCGATGCTGATGTCCTGCTCGCTCAACCCCAGATCCTTGCGCGCATGCGCGTCCAGAGCGGTCAGGGCGCGGCGTTCGCGCCAGACGGAAAAGGCCTTGGAGACAAGGCGAAACAGGCCCGTCCGGCGGGGGGTGGCAACGTGGTGATGTGCAACGGTATGGGCCATGGCGAGTCCTTTCGTTTTCGTGATCTAATGGCGGCGTCATATTGCGATGCTTGATATATGGAGCGGAATGGTCCATTTTAAAAACGAATGTTTCTGAAGTTCTTCATCACGGAGATTGATATGGCGAGAAATCTGGACATGACCGCGCTGCGCTCCTTTGTGACCGTTGCCGATGCCGGTGGCGTGACCAAGGCGAGCGGGTTCCTGAACCTGACGCAATCGGCCGTTTCGATGCAGCTTAAGCGGTTGGAGGAATCGATCGGCGTCTCGCTTCTGGACCGCACGGCGCGGCGCTTGTCGCTGACCGGTGCGGGGGAACAGATGCTGGGCTATGCCCGCCGCATGCTGGAGCTGAATGACGAGGTGTTGGGCCGTCTGACCGCCAATGAATACGAGGGCGAACTGACCCTTGGCGTGCCGCATGACATCGTTTATCCGGCGATCCCGCAGGTGCTGCACCGGTTCAACGCCGCCTATCCGCGGATGAAGGTGCAACTGCTGTCCTCCTACACCTCGCGGCTGAAGGAGATGTTTGACCGGGGGGAGGTCGACGTGATCCTCACGACCGAGAACAGTGCCGATCGGGGCGCGGAGACCCTGCGCGAGCGGTCGCTGATCTGGGTGGGCGCCGAGGATGGGCAGGTGTGGAAGCAACGCCCGCTGCGGCTGGCCTTCGAGCATAACTGCATCTTCCGCAAATCGGTGCAGGGGGCGCTGGATGCGGCCGGGATCAGTTGGGAAATGGCCGTCGAAAGCGAAAGCACCCGGACCGTCGAAGCCTCGATCAGTGCCGATCTGGCGGTGCATGCCTGCATCGAAGGGACGGAGCCGCCGTATGTGGAGCGGGTCGCCCATAACGGGGCGCTGCCCGATCTCCCGATGGTCAAGATCAACATGTACCGTGCCGATCTGGCCGGCGATGAGCCGACCCATGCGCTGACCGATCTGGTCCGTCAGGCCTTTCAGTCCGCCTGAGCGCTACCCGGCCTCGCCGCCCGCGGCGGCGGCCGGATCCCATACCGCGAGACCCAGTTGCCGGGCGGCCGCCAGAGACAGGATCGGGCTGTCCAGCCCCTGCGGCTCCTGAAAGGCACGGATGGCACGGCGGGTGCGGGCATCCATGATACCGTTTGCCGGTCCGCGATAAAGATCGCGGGCGGCCAGCGCGCGTTGCAGGGTCGAGATGAATTCCGGATCGCCGATTTCCGCCTGACACGGGGTTTCGAACCACAGCTCACGACGTTCGCGGATAATCTGCTGGCGGGTTTCGGTGATGAAAATGGCGGGTTCCCGCACCTCGCCGGCGCTGCCGATCTGGGGCGGTTGCAGCATGATCTGGTCGGTGACGGTTTCGATTACCGCGGGCGTCGTTTCGCGACCGTAGCAGGCGTTCGGATCGGCGCCCGGAGGGCCCATGCCGCGGCTGACCTCGACCGTGTTGGGCGCGATCAGCCCGCTGATATCGGGTGTGGCCACGGGGCCGCAGGCGGAAAGCGCCAGCAGGCCCGGAAAGAGAATACGAAGATACACTGCGCGATTTTCCTGCCCGGTCGATCCGGTTTCGCGGCAGATTACAGGATTTCGCCCGCCCGCGAAAGCGGTACGGCGCAGGGCGCGGATCTGTGGGGCCGGAATGCCGCAGGTCGATTGGGGGCTGGAAAGGGCGCGCACGTCCCGCTACTTAAGGCGCGAACCGGCTTCAACCGCAAAGGCGAGACATGGCGAAGATCACCTATATCGAACATAACGGCACCGAACATGTGGTGGATGTGGCCGACGGGCTGACCGTGATGGAAGGCGCGCGCGACAACAACATCCCTGGCATCGAGGCCGATTGCGGCGGCGCCTGCGCGTGTTCCACCTGCCATGTCTATGTGCATCCCGACTGGGTCTCGAAACTGCCCGAGATCGACCCGATGGAAGAGGATATGCTCGAATTCGCCTATGAGCCGAACCCCGAACGCTCCCGCCTGACCTGCCAGTTGAAGGTGACCGATGCGCTGGACGGTCTGGTCGTGCAGATGCCCGAAAAGCAGATCTGATGCTGCGGGGCGCGGGCCTGGCCCTGTGGCTCTGCCTGTCGGGCGGCGCCGCGGCGGCCTGCACGGTTGCGCCCCACACCGTCACCGACATGCCCGAAAGCGTCGTCACCCATGACGGCCCGGGCTTTTCCCGCGCCTGGTTCGACGGGGCCACCACCCGCTACGCCCATGCGGTGCTGGGCGACGGGATCGAGGCGACCCGGCTTATGGTCTCCTCCCCCACATCGGCGCATGGCTGCGGTGTGCTGATCGCCCGGCTGGATGCCGATCACGTCTTCGAGGATCTGGCGCCGCGTCTGCACGATCTGGACGGGGACGGCGCGCCGGAGGTGATCGTGGTGCGCACCCATGTGGATCGCGGGGCGCAACTGGCGATTTATGGCGATGCGGGCGATGGCGAGACCCTGCGCCTGATCGCCGCGACACCCTATATCGGGCAGACCCGGCGCTGGCTGGCCCCGGTCGGGGTGGCGGATCTGGACGGGGACGGCGCGATGGAAATCGCCTATATCGACCGCCCGCATCTGGCGAAAACCCTGCGGATCTGGCGCTACGACGCGGGAACGCTGCGCGAGGTGGCGGCGGCCTCGGGCCTCACCAACCACCGGATCGGCGAGGATTTCATCTCCGGCGGCATTCGCGACTGCGGCGCGGGCCCCCAGATCGTGACCGCGGATGCGGACTGGCGTCGCGTGGTGCTGACGACGCTGGCGCGCGACGGCAGCCTGAGCGCCCGGGCCGTGGCCGATTTCACCCCGCAGGCGATGGCGAATGTCCTGTCCTGCCGGCGCTGACCGCCGCCCGGGGTTGACTTCGCCTGTCTGCCAAGGTGTATCGGCGCGAACCGCTTTTCCGATCCGAGGACGCCCCAGATGCACGCCTATCGCAGCCATACCTGCGCCGACCTGAACAGTTCCCATGTAGGGCAGACCGTGCGTCTGGCCGGGTGGGTGCACCGGGTGCGCGACCACGGGGGCATCCTGTTCATCGACCTCCGCGATCACTACGGCATGACGCAGGTTCTGTGCGATCCCGACAGCCCGGTCTTCACGCAGATGGAGGCCGTGCGCTCGGAATGGTGCATCCGGATCGACGGAGAGGTGAAGGCCCGCGACGCCGATCTGGTGAACACCAAGATCCCGACCGGCGAAATCGAGGTCTTCGTGCGCGATATGGAGGTTCTGGGTGCAGCGGCGGAGTTGCCGCTGATGGTTTTCGGGGATCAGGAATATCCCGAGGAAACGCGGCTTCGCTACCGGTATCTGGACCTGCGGCGCGAGGTCATGCAGGAGAACATGAAGCTGCGCTCCGACGTGGTGGCCTCCATGCGGCGGCGGATGTGGGATATCGGCTTTCGCGAGTTCCAGACACCGATCATCACCGCCTCCTCGCCGGAAGGGGCGCGCGACTTTCTGGTGCCCTCGCGGCTGCATCCGGGCAAGTTCTACGCGCTGCCCCAGGCCCCGCAGCAGTTCAAGCAGCTGCTCATGGTGTCCGGTTTCGACAAGTATTTCCAGATCGCGCCCTGCTTCCGTGACGAAGACCCGCGCGCCGACCGCTCGCCCACGGATTTCTACCAGCTTGACATGGAGATGAGCTTCGTCGAGCAGCAAGACGTGTTCGACACGATCCAACCCGTCATCAAGGGCGTGTTCGAGGAGTTCGGAAACGGCGCCAAGGTCGATCAGGACTGGCCGCAGATCTCCTACAAGGATGCGGCGCTCTGGTACGGCACCGACAAGCCGGACCTGCGCAATCCGATCAGGATGCAGGTGGTCTCCGAGCATTTCCGTGGTTCGGGGTTCGCGATTTTCGCCAAGCTGCTGGAGCAGGAGGGCACCGAGGTGCGCGCCATTCCCGCGCCCGGCGGCGGCAGCCGCAAGTTCTGCGACCGGATGAACAAGTTCGCACAGGAACAGGGCCTGCCGGGGATGGGATACATCTTCTGGCGTGAAGCGGATCAGGGTGACATGGAGGCCGCGGGCCCCCTTGCCAAGAACATCGGCCCCGAGCGGACCGAGGCGATCCGCCAGCAACTTGGTCTTGGCGTCGGCGATGCGGCTTTCTTCCTCGCCGGGCGGCCCGCGCAGTTCGAGGCCGTGGCGGGCCGGGCCCGCGTGGTCATCGGCTCGGAGCTTGGTCTCACCGAGGAAAACCGCTTCGCCTTCGCGTGGATCGTGGATTTCCCGCTTTACGAGGCGGATGAGGAGACCGGGCGGGTCGACTTCTCCCACAACCCGTTCTCGATGCCGCAGGGCGGGATGGCGGCGCTCGACGGCGACCCGCTGGAGGTGCTGGGGTATCAGTACGATCTGGCCTGCAACGGGTACGAGCTGGTTTCGGGCGCGATCCGGAACCATATTCCCGAGATCATGTTCAAGGCATTCGCCCTTGCCGGATATGGCGAGGAGGAGGTGCGCAAGCGCTTCGGCGGGATGGTCAATGCCTTCCAATACGGCGCGCCGCCCCATGGCGGTTGTGCGGCGGGGATCGACCGGATCGTGATGCTTCTGGCGGATACGGCCAACATCCGGGAGGTGATCCTGTTCCCGATGAACCAGCGCGCCGAAGACCTGATGATGAATGCCCCGTCGGACCCCACAAGCGACCAGTTGATGGAACTGGGCCTTCGGGTTCTGCCGCAGGATTGACAAAAGGCTGCCCCCGGTCCGGGGCAGCCTGATCATCTCGTTCGCGGCGGTCGGGCCTCAATCCTCCAGCTTGTCCTTCTGCTTCTCTTCGACAAGCCCGCGCTCCTCGATCTTGCGTTTGCGGAAACGCTCGCCGAACTCCTCGTCCTGCTCCGCGCCGATGACCTTCTTGGCCCGGGTGAAGACTTCGTTTTCTTCCTCTTCCATGTGATGTTCGTATTCATCGCGGAGGGTCTTGAACTTGGTGAGCCAGCCGCCCGAAGACATGTCCATCTCGTTCAGCTCGTCCAGCAGGTCGTCCATCTGGGCATGCTCATGCACCGAATGGCGCGCCGCATCCTGACCCCAGGTCTTGCTGATCAGCTTGGAATAGAATGTCTCTTCCTCGGCCGCGGAATGGGATTTGATCTCGTAATAGAACCGGGTCCACGCGGCGCGCCGTTCCTCGCTGTCGCCGGTGGTTTCGCCGATACGCTCCATCAGGGCGCGGTGGGTATCGTGATCTTTCTTGATCTCTTCATAGATGGACGCCATCGGGGAACTCCTTTGCCTTGGACATCTGTCGCAAGGCCAACGCGGTTTTGCCCGCGCGGGTTCCCCGATGGCGCCCGGTCTAAAGGGCCACGCGCGTCGCCGCCCCGCTTTTACTGGCCAGATCGGCCGCGACCGAAGCGACGGCAAGATCCTGCAGGCCCACGCCCGTGCCATCGAACAGCGTGATCTCGTCTGCGTCGGAGCGCCCGGGATGGGCGCCGTTGATGACATCCCCGATGGGCGTGATGTCGCTTTCGCTGATCTGACCGGATTTCACCGCATGCTGCGCCTCGCCAAGGCTGATCGATTGCGCGATCTCGTCGGTGAAAACGGTGGCCGCGGCCAGGATTGCGGGGTCCACTTCCTGCTTGCCGACGGTGTCCGTGCCCATGCAGGCGATATGCGTGCCCGGCTTGATCTGTGCCGCCATCAGCAGCGGTTCGAACGCGGATGTGATGGTGATGATCACATCGGCCTCGGCGCCCAACCGGTCGCGGTCGACCGCCTCGAAATCCAGCCCGAGCTCGGCGGCGACCTCGCCCAGTTTCGGCAGCATTTCGGGATGCGGGTTCCAGGCCACGACCTTTTCGAAGGCGCGCTGCTCGGCGGCGGCTCGCAACTGGAAGGAGGATTGGTGGCCCGCCCCGACCATGCCCAGCACCCTGGCGTCCTTGCGCGCCAGATGCGCGATGGAGACCGAGGATGCCGCGGCGGTGCGCACCGCCGTCAGATAATTGCCGCCCACCAGCGCCTTCAGCTTGCCGGTGTCCGGATCGAACAGGAACACGGTGGACTGGTGGTTGGTCAGCCCCTTGTCCGCATTGCCGGGCCAATAGCCGCCGGATTTCAGGCCGAGCGCCAGCCCGGCCCGGTCGAACCCGGATTTGAAGCCGTAAAGCGCATCCGCATGGCCGATCGCCTCCCGGATCACCGGGAAGTTGTAGGCATCCCCCCGCGCCATGGCGGCAAACACCTGCTCCACCGCCGTGAAGGCGTCGCCACGGCCCACCACCTGCTGGCACACCTCTTCGGAGACGATCACCAAGCCGTCCGTCACATCACCCATCGCATTCATCGCAATTCCTCCATGGCGGGCAGGGGCGCACACGCCCCCGCCCGAAGCTTTCCAAAAACACGCATATCGGGCAGGTCAGTAGGCCTTGCCGCGCGCCGATACCGGCCAGAGCGTTTCGACCTTGCCGTTGCGCACGCCCACATACCAGTCATGGACATTGCAGGTCGGGTCGCAATGGCCGGGGACGAGCTTCAGCTTGTCATTGACCTTCAGGACGCCGTTCGGGTCGGCAACCACGCCATGCTCATCGGAGCATTTGACGTATTCCACGTCCGTGCGCCCGAAGATCACCGGCAGGCCGCTGTCGACGGATTGCGCCTTCAGACCGGCATCCACGATTGCCTTGTCCGCCTTGGCGTGGCTCATCACCGAGGTCAGGATAAAGAGCGCGTTTTCCCATTCGCCCTGATCGATCCGCTGCCCGTTCTCGTCGAGAATACGCCCGTAATCGGCATCCATGAACGCATAGCTGCCACACTGCAATTCATTGTAAACACCTGAATTACTTTCGAAATAATAGGATCCGGTGCCGCCGCCGCCAACGATATCGCAGGCGATGCCATCGGCCTTCAGCGTATCCACCGCGTCCTTCACCTGCGCCACGGCGATGTCGATCTTGGCCTTCCGGTCATCATAGCTGTCCATATGCTGCATCGCGCCCTGATAGGCTTGGATCCCGGCGAATTTCAGCCCGTCGGCCGCGTCGATGGCCTTGGCGATCTCGACCACTTCGGGGGTCGTGGTGACCCCGCAGCGGCCAGCGCCGCAGTCGATTTCCACCAGACATTCGATCTCGGTGCCGTGCCGGACGGCCGCCGCGGAGAGATCCGCCACATTGGCAAGATCGTCGACACAGCAGATCGTCCGCGCGCCAAGCTTGGGCAGGCGGGCCAGACGGTCGATCTTGGCCGGGTCGCGCACCTGGTTGGAGACCAGCACATCCTTGATGCCGCCGCGGGCGAAGACCTCCGCCTCGCTCACCTTCTGGCAGCAAACGCCGCAGGCACCGCCCAGATCGACCTGCAACTGCGCCACATCGACGGATTTGTGCATCTTGCCATGCACCCGGTGGCGCATTCCGTGGGCCTTGGCGTAATCGCCCATCTTCTTGATGTTGCGTTCCAGCGCGTCCAGATCCAGCACCAGCGCCGGCGTCTGGATATCCGCCTCGTCCATGCCGATGGCGGCGGGGATGTCGTAGCCGACTTCAAGGTCTTCGATTTTCACGTTCACATTCATGGGGTTATCCTCCTTACGCTGCCATCCAGGGCAGCTTGTTCATATCCACATTGCCGCCGGTTATCACCACACCGACCCGCTTGCCCCGGAACACATCGGGGTTCTTCAGGATCGTGGCCAGCGGCACGGCGCAGCTTGGCTCCATCACGATCTTCATCCGCTGCCATGTGAGCTTCATCGCGTCGATGATCTCCTGCTCGGAGGCCGTCAGGATGTCGGTCACGTGGTTCGACACGAAATGCCACGTGTTTTCCTTCAGCGGCACCTTCAGCCCGTCGGCGATGGTCACCGGCGCGTCATCGGCGATGATGTGACCGGCCTTGAAGCTGCGATAGGCATCGTCGGCCTGCTCCGGTTCGGCGGCGTAAATCTCCATGTCCGGCGCGATGGTCGAAAGCGTCAGGCAGCAGCCCGAGATCATCCCGCCCCCGCCGATCGGGGCGATCACCGCGTCCAGATCCGAAACCTGCTCCACCAGTTCGCGCGAGCATGTTCCCTGGCCCGCGATCACGCGCGGGTCGTTATAGGGATGTACGAAATCGGCGCCGGTCTCTTCATGCACCTTCGCGAAAACCTCTTCGCGGCTGCTGGTCGACGGCTCGCATTCGGTGATGATCCCGCCATAGCCGCGCACCGCCGCCTTCTTCGCCTCGGGCGCAGTGCGGGGCATGACCACATGGCACGGAATGCCGCGCCGGCCCGCGGCGTAGCTGAGCGACAGCGCGTGGTTGCCGGACGAATGCGTCGCGACACCTTTTGCTGCCATCTCATCGGAGAGCCCGAAGACCGCGTTCGACGCGCCGCGCACCTTGAACGCGCCCGCCTTCTGGAAGTTCTCGCATTTGAAGAACAGCTCGGCGCCCGTCAGCTCGTTGAAATAGCTCGATGTCAGGACCGGCGTGCGATGGATATGGGGCGCAATCCGCTCATGCGCCCGCAACACATCGTCGAATGTGGGCAAGGGTCGTTCTGTCATGTCTTTCATTCTCTCCTCCCTCTTACGCGGCCGATTTCAGCGTGGCGGCCCGCGATGTGCGGAAATACTCCTGGGCGGCGGAGACGCCGTCGCCCAACTCGATGGGGTAGTTCAGATCGGCCATCGCCATCTCGATCGTGGCCAGCCCGGACAGCACCATGACATCGGTCAGCGAGCCCAGATGCCCGATCCGGAAGGCCTTGCCGTTCATCTCTCCCAGACCGACGCCGAAGCTGACGCCATAGGCCTTGAAGGCGTGATCGGTCAGCGCGTTACTGTTGAATCCCTTGGGCACGTAAATGGCGCTGACCGTGTCGGAGTAAAGCTCGGGCGATTGCGCCACAAGCTGCAGGCCCCATCCGCGGACTGCCCGGCGGACACCTTCGGCAAGGCGATGATGGCGGGCATAGACATTCTCCAGACCTTCTTCGGCGAGCATTTTCAGGCTTTCGCGCATGCCATAGATCAGTTGCAGCGGCGGCGTGTAGGGGAAGCCGCCGGTCGCGTTCGACTGCATCATGTCGCGGAAATCGAAGAATGTGCGGGGCAGGGCGGCAGCGTCCATCGCCGCCAGAGCCTTGGGGCTTGCGGCCAGAATGGCCATGCCGGTGGCCAGCATGAAGCCCTTCTGGCTGCCGGAGACGGCGATATCCACGCCCCAGGCATCCATTTCGAACGGCATGGAGGCCAGCGAACTGACGCAATCCACCAGCAGCAGGGCCGGGTGATCGGCGGCATCCATCGCCCTGCGGACCGCCCCGATGTCGGATTTCACGCCGGTCGCCGTCTCGTTATGGGTGACAAGCACCGCCTTGATCGCGTGGACGCTGTCGGCCGTCAGAGCCTCTTCGAACCTGTCGGCCGGTGCGCCGGCACCCCAGTCGCATTCGATGATGCGAACATCCAGCCCGTGGCGCTGGCACATGTCGATCCAGCGGTGACTGAACATGCCGTAGCGCGCGACCAGAACCGTGTCGCCCGGGCTCAGCGTATTGGTGATCGCCGCTTCCCATCCGCCCGTACCGGAGGCGGGGAAGGTGATGACATGGCCGGTTTCGGTGCCGAAGATCTCCTTGCAGCCGTCGAGCACGGGCAGGAGCGTGTCCACGAAATCCGGTGCGCGATGGTCGCGGGTCTGCACCTGCATCGCATGGCGCAGCCGATCCGGCATGTTGGTTGGGCCGGGGATGAACAAAGGGTTCTGGTCGGGCATGGCACGATCTCCTCCGTGATGCTGAAGCTGTTATAGCAGCCTGACGACCAGTTGCAATTTTTTCGAAAGAGTTTTTCATTTCTAGAAATATGAGTCTATACCTCTGTATATAAGCAAGAAAGTGTTTTCCATAACTGCCGTTCAGTATTTCATTGAAAATATTTTTCAGAATGATAGGTCTGTGGTTAGATTCTCAGCAAGCGGAGATTTGGTCATGGCGGAGATACAGCGAAAACCCCGCGGGCGGCCGAAATCGCCCTTCACCGAAGGCGGTGGAAGCACCATACAGGCGCTGGACCGTGCCCTGGCGGTGCTGAGCGCGCTGGCGCGGCAGGATCACGCATCGCTGACCGACCTGTCCGACGGTCTGAACATTCCCACCGCGACGACGCACCGGATCCTCGCCACCTTGCAGCAGAACGGGTATGCCGAACTGGACGAGGCCAGCCAGACCTGGGCCGTGGGGGTGGAGGCCTATCGCACCGGATCGGCCTATCTGAACCGGACGACGCTGATGGATGTGGCCCGCCCCGCGATGCGGTCGCTAATGCAGGCCACGGGCGAGACCGCGAATCTTGCGGTGCCCGACGGCGCCGAAGTGGTCTTCATCGGCCAGATCGAAACCCAGAACCCGATCCGCGCCTTTTTTGCGGCGGGCACGCGCACGCCCATGCATGCCTCGGGCACCGGCAAGGCGATTCTGGCCAGCATGCCGGAGGCGCATCTGTCGCGGCTTCTGTCCCGGGGCGAGTTGCGGGAGTTCACCGACCAGACCCTGACGACGGAGGCGCAGTTGCGCGCCGATCTGGACGAGACGCGCGCGCGCGGCTGGTCTTTCGATCAGGAGGAGCGGCATCGCGGCATGTCCTGCATCGGTGCGGCCATCTATGACGCGCGGGGGGAGATTGTCGCGGGCGTGTCGATTTCGGGGCCCAGCACGCGATTTGCCGACCGCCGGGTTACGGCCTTCGGCGCCCGCGTGGCCGAAGCGGCTCGCGAAATCACCGAAGGGATCGGAGGGCGCCTGCCGGCCTTGGCACAGGCAGGCGGTGACCCGGTCGGCTAAAGGCTTGCCAGCGCGATGAATTTCGCCTTTTGTCGAAACCGGCGCCGTTGCCGCGATTGGGGGAGGGCTCATGGCAGATCACGACAGGGCCGGAGAGCCGGTTCCGGGATTCCGACCGCCGCCCGCGCCGGGCGGAGAGCCGTTGGCCGGGCGCTATGCGCGGCTGGTCCGGCTCAGCGCCGATGAGCACGCGGCCGATCTGCATCGGGCCAATTCGGCCAGCGATGCGATCTGGGATTTCCTGCCCTACGGCCCGTTTTCCTCCGCGGCGGCCTATCATCGTTGGGTGCGGGAGGTGGAGGCCGCTCCGGACCCGCTCTTCTATGCAATCCAGAATCTGGAGACCGGCCAGTGGAGCGGTGTGGCCAGTTACCTTCGGATCACACCCGAGATGGGCACGATCGAGGTTGGCCATATCAATTTCGCCCCCGCAATGCAGCGCACGCGCGCCGCGACCGATGCCATGTACCTGATGATGGAATGGGCGTTCGAGGCGGGATATCGGCGCTACGAATGGAAATGCAATGCCCGCAATCTGGGCTCGCGCCGGGCGGCGGAGCGCTTGGGCTTTTCCTATGAGGGCGTCTTTCGGCAGGCCGCCGTGGTCAAGGGGCGCAACCGGGATACGGCCTGGTTTGCCTGTATCGACGCGGAATGGCCCGCCCTGAAGGAGGCGTTCCGGGCCTGGCTTTCCCCCGAGAATTTCGACGCCGAGGGGCGGCAGAAGGAACGCCTGGGCGATCTGACCCGGCTGGTGCGTGTCAGTTCGGATCCCGCGCTTCCGGGCCCGTCGGGCGGCTAGACCGCCGCGACATGCCGGATCCGGTCTGACAGAAGCGCCCGAAGACTGACGCGATCGCCATGCGCCAGAGGGCCGCTGGCGCGCGCGATGATATCCTCCAGCCCGGCATCATGGGCCGTGCGGGCGACGCCAAGCAGAAAGGGCCTCAGATACGCCATGGGCGGGCTGTCCAGTTCGAGCAACTTCATCGCATGGGTCAGATCCTCCCGAAAGGCGAGCGTATCGGGCTCCACCCGATCATCCGACGTGGGCCGCGGGCCCTTGGGTTGCAGGTCTTCCGGTAGATGGCGCAGGATCGCGGCCTGGAAAAAGGCCAGCGTTTCCATGGGTTTGGGCAGGAAGCCATTTGCTCCGGCCGCCATCACTGCGGTTTCGGATGCATCCGGATCGGCGCCGGACGTCCCGAGGATCACGGGCACCCGGGGCTGGCCGGCATGGATTTCGGCAATCAGGTCAAGCCCGGACCCGTCCGGCAGGCCGAGATCGATGATGGCGACGGACGGGCGGTAGACGGCCAGATGTCGCCGGGCGGAGGTCAGGCAATCGGCGCGCCGGATGCGGGCGCCCGAGCGCAGGCACAGCAGCCTCAGCGCTTCGGATGCGAAGCGGCTGTCCTCTACCACCAGAACGGTCAGCCCCAGCAAGGGATGCGCCGCCGTCGGTTTCGGTCGAAAGTCGAGATCTGCAACAAAGTCGTCCATTTCGTCATGCCCCCATTACGGCTGATTCCCTGGACGATTAGAGCCCTGTAAGGTTGACAAGCTGTAAACGGTGCCGCGGCGACAGGACGCTTGGCATTTCCACCGTCGCGCGCCATATCACTCCCCAGTCAGTCCTGCGCAGGAGAGCTTCGATGATCGGCCGTTTGAACCATGTCGCCATTGCCGTGCCCGATCTGGAGGCCGCATCGGCCCAGTATCGCGACACGCTGGGCGCCAAAGTCGGCGCGCCGCAGGACGAGCCGGATCACGGCGTGACGGTTGTGTTCATCGAGCTTCCGAACACCAAGATCGAGCTGCTGTATCCGCTTGGCGAGAACAGCCCGATTGCCGGTTTCCTTGAAAAGAACCCCGCCGGCGGGATCCACCATATCTGCTACGAGGTGGAGGACATCCTGTCGGCGCGGGACCGGTTGCAGGCGACGGGCGCCCGCGTTCTGGGCACGGGCGAGCCCAAGATCGGGGCGCATGGAAAGCCGGTCCTGTTCCTGCATCCCAAGGATTTCACCGGTACGCTGGTAGAACTGGAGCAGGTCTGATGAATGTTGTCAGCGGTCTGGTGCTTTACGCGATCATCTGGTTCATGACGCTGTTCGTGATCCTGCCGATCCGGATGACATCGCAGGGGGAGGCGGGGGAAATCGCGCGCGGCACCCATGCCTCGGCGCCCCACCGGCCGCAGCTGAAACGGCGGTTTCTGATAACCTCCGGCGTGGCCGCGGTGATCTGGGCCATCTTCGCGTGGATCATCCTTGGCGGCCTCATCACGATCGACGATATCGACCTGTTCACCCGGTTCGGGATGGGTGAGCGTTGAGCCGGTGATAGAGATGGGTGAAGGTGGCCGCACCCAGAACGGGCACCAGCAGGTTCACCACCGGGATTGTCAGCGGCACGGCCATCAGCACCCCGGCGGCGAAGATCGTGGCCTTGTGGGTGTTGCGGAACTGAGCGGCCCCGCCCGCGTCCCGGCGGCGGAGCGCCACCATCTGCGCATATTCCCGGCCCAGAAGCACGCCATTGACGATCCAGAAAAGGAAGGGCGCCAGCGGCGGCATCGCGATATAGGCGATCAGCGCCACGAGGTTGACGCCGACGATGACGCCCAGAAATTTCAGACCGTCGCCAAGACCTTCGACAAAGCCGATATGGCGGGCGGGCGGCAGATACGGGTAGTGCTGCGCCTCGACCGCGTCGGCGATCCGGTCGAGGAAGATGCCGGTGAAGGCTGAGGCCACGGGCACCATCAGGAAAATCGACAAAAGCAGCATCAGCGGGATGCCCGCGATGGTCAGGGCGTTGTCTATCCAGGTGATCTCCCCGATCACGGGCAGCGAAAAGCTGTCGGGCAGGAGCCAGCCGATCAGAATGACGAAGGCCGCGTAGAAGGCGACAAGAAGGGCGACGGTGAGGCCAATGCCAAGACCCAAAACGCCCAGGAACCGGCGGTCGGATAACTGGCCCACGGCCTTGATGAAATCGGAAAGGATCATTTTCGCCCCTCGGCCCTGCATCCGGAATGTTACATGCCTTAACATCGGGTGTGCGGCGGGCGAGATCAAGCCCCGCCAGCGTCATTCCCTGCGCAAGCCCTTGTTGCGGCGGCGTCGCCCGTACGGCCGGCCCTGTTCCCGTTCCGGGCGCGGGCTCAGCTTGCCTTCTTGCGCGTTGTCCGCTTCTTGCTGCCCTTGGCCTGACGCTCGGCGATCAGTTTCACCGCCATCTCCATGGTGACATCGGCGGGATCGGTCCCCTTCGGGATTGTGGCATTCACCTTGTCCCACTTCACATACGGGCCGTAACGGCCTTCCATCACGTTGACCGGACCGCCGTGTTCGGGATGCTCGCCCAGTTCATGCAACGGCGGCACCGCCGCCCCGCGCCCGCCGCGCTTTGCGGCCTTTGCGGCGATCAGTTCCACCGCACGGTTCCTCCCGACGGTCCAGACTTCCTCCACATCGGGCAGGTTGGCGTAGATCCGGCCGTGTTTCACGAATGGCCCGTAGCGACCGATACCGGCCTCCACCGGCTCTCCGTCCTCGGGGTGCTTGCCCACCTCGCGCGGCAGGTTCAGCAGCATCAGCGCCTTGTCGATATTCATCTCCATGGCGTCCCAGCCCTTGGGAAGCGAGGCGCGTTTCGGTTTCTTTTCCTCCTCCGTCACCTCGCCCAATTGCACGTAAGGACCAAAGCGGCCGGTTTTCAGATGCACCGGCAGGGAGGTGTCGGGGTCCACGCCCAGCATCCGCTCCTCGGTCTGGTTCTCATCGCCGTCTCCGGGCGGGGCGAAGGCGCGGGTGTAGCGGCATTCGGGGTAGTTGGAGCAGCCAATGAAGGCCCCGCCGGAGCGCGCGGTGCGCATGCTGAGCCGCCCCTCCCCGCAATTGGGGCATAGCCTCGGGTCCGAGCCGTCTTCCTTCGCCGGGAACAGATGCGGCTCCAGCACCTCATTGATCTTTTCCAGCACATCGGTGATCCGAAGCTCGGCGGTCTCGTCGATTGCAGCCTTGAAATCGCGCCAGAACCGCTCCAGCACGTCCTTGTAGTTCCGTTCGCCGGCGCTGACCTCGTCAAGCTGGTTTTCCAGATCGGCGGTGAAGTCATAGCCCACGTAGCGGCGGAAATAGTTGCTCAGGAACGCCGTGACCAGCCGCCCCTTGTCTTCGGGGATCAGCCGGTTCTTGTCCTTCACCACATAGCCGCGATCCTGAATGGTCGTGACGATCGAGGCATAGGTGGAGGGGCGCCCGATCCCCAGCTCCTCCATCCGTTTGACCAGTGTCGCCTCGGTATAGCGCGGCGGGGGCTGGGTGAAATGCTGCTGGCCCAGAACCGCGCCGTCGGCGCTGAGAACGCCGCCGCCGTTCTGGCGCAAATCGCTGGCGGTCTCGTCCTGGATCACCGCATCGGCTTCGCCGGCGGCCTTGGCGAAATCGGCCTCAAGGGCGGCGGCCCTCGGGGTCACGTCATCGCCTTCGGAAATCTGCGGCAGGCGCTTGTCGTCATCGGCCTCCACATCGTCGCGGCCTTCTTCGTAGACCTTCAGGAATCCGTCGAACAACACCACCTGGCCCGTGGCGCGCAACACGACCTCCCCGTCGGCGCTGGCCACATCCACCGTGGTACGTTCCAGCCGCGCGCCCTCCATCTGGCTGGCGATCGTGCGCTTCCAGATCAGGTCGTACAGCTTTTTCTGGTCGTCTTCGGACAGGCGGATATCGTCGGGGGCCTTGGCCATATCCGTGGGGCGGATACACTCATGGGCTTCCTGTGCGTTCTTGGCCTTGTTCTTGTAGACGCGGGCGGATTTCGGAACGTAATCGGCACCATAGCGATCCTTGATCGCATCCCGCGCGGCGGCGACCGCTTCGGGGGCCATGTCGATCCCGTCGGTTCGCATATAGGTGATATGGCCGGCCTCATAGAGCCGCTGCGCGGCGCTCATCGTCTGGCGGGCGCCCATGCCGAACTTGCGGCTGGCCTCCTGTTGCAGGGTCGAGGTCATGAACGGGGCGGCGGGGTTGCGGTTGGCCGGTTTCGCCTCGACCGACTGCACCTTCAGCGCGCGGGACGAGACCGCCTTGACCGCCATCGACGCGGCGGCGGCGTTGTCCAGATCGTACTTGTCGAGCTTCTTGCCGCCAAGCACGGTCAGACGCGCCTCGAAACTCTGGCCGCGCGGCGTATCGAGCACGGCGCGCACCGACCAGTATTCGCGGTGCTTGAACGCCTCGATCTCCATCTCGCGCTCGACGATCAGGCGCAGACAGACCGATTGCACGCGCCCTGCCGATTTCGCCCCCGGCAGTTTGCGCCAGAGCACCGGCGAAAGGTTGAACCCCACCAGATAATCCAGCGCGCGGCGGGCCAGATAGGCCTCCACCAGCTCCATATCCACCTGCCGCGGGTTCTTCATCGCGTCGGTCACCGCGGCCTTGGTGATGGCATTGAAGACAACCCGGCTGACCGGCGTGTCCTTCTTGATCGCCTTGCGCTTCCGCAGCGCCTCTTCGAGATGCCAGCTGATCGCCTCCCCTTCGCGGTCGGGGTCGGTGGCGAGGATCAGGGCGTTGTCCTCTTTCAGCGCGTCGGCGATGGCTTTGACATGCTTCTTGCTGTCGCTGCCCACCTCCCACAACATCTCGAATCCCGCGTCCGTGTCCACCGATCCATCCTTGGGCGGCAGGTCGCGGACATGGCCGTAGGATGCGAGAACCGTATAGTCGTCTCCCAAATACTTGTTGATTGTCTTGGCCTTAGCGGGGGATTCGACAACGACAACAGGCATCAGGGATCACCTTTGAACAGGGAAGTGGTGTGGCGGCGGAACATGTGGGGCCTTGCCGGGGGTTGTCAATGCGCGTTTCGCTGCGGCACTCTGGCGAAGGTGATTTTGAAGTGGGGGGTATTGAGATGCGATATGTTGCGATCCTGATGGCGGCCTGTCTGGCCTGGCCGGCGCTGGCCTCGCCGGTGGAGCCGGTGCCCGGTGTGCCCGAGCGGCGCGAGTTGCTGAACACGCTTCGGCCATTGGTGGAAAACGATCTGGGCGCCCCGGTGGAGTTCATGGTCGATCAACTGCTCTGGGAGGACGATCGCGCCTTCGGCCGGGTGGTGGCGCAACGGCCCGGCGGCGGCCAGATCGATATCGCGACGACGCCGATGGTGCAGCGTGACGGCGTTTCGCCCGAGGGGATCGACGGACCTCGGGTCGAGGCGTTTTTCCGGAAGACATCGGAGGGCTGGGAGGTGGTCACCTACGAAATCGGCACCACCGATACATGGTTCCTGGCCTATGATTGCGCCAATTACGGCGCCTTCATGCGGGAATGGGGCTGCTGATCGCTAGACGCAGCGCGTCAGAAGCCCGCCCGGCCGGCGCTCGATGCTGCCGGCCAGCTCCATCTGTGCCAGCGCACGGGCGATCTCCGGTGCGGGCAGGCCCAGATCGCGGATCAACTGATCCTCCGCCGTGGGGGAGGGGCCAAGCCGGGTCAGGATGCGTTTGCTGAGACTGTCACTTGAAACAGGCGCCCGCGCGGCCGCTTCGGCGGGCTCGCGCGCCTGCTGCGGCGAAAGGTGCGGCGCCTCAGGCGGCGCATCGGGCCGCGCGCCGGCGGCGTCCGGCATGCCGATCTGTTCCAGCACGTCCTGCGCATTGCGCACCAGCGTCGCCCCATCGCGGATCAGCATGTTGCAGCCCGATGCGCGGGTGTCCATCGGGTGCCCGGGGACTGCCAGCACCTCCCGCCCCTGATCGAGGGCGATACGCGCGGTGATGAGCGACCCGGATCGCGCGGCGGCCTCCACCACGACCACGGCGCGGGCCAGCCCCGAGACGATGCGGTTCCGGCGGGGGAAATGCCGGGCCTGCGGATCAAGCCCGAAAGGCTGTTCCGACAGGCGCAGCCCGCATTTGGCCATGTCGCTGGCAAGGTTGCTGTTTTCCGCCGGGTAGATCACGTCCAGCCCGCCTGCGTGAACCCCGACGGTTCCAGTTTTCAGCGCCGCCAGGTGGGCCAGCGTGTCGATGCCGCGCGCGAGGCCCGAGACCACAACATAGCCAGCAGCCCCCAGATCGGCGGCGAGACGTGTGGCCATCCGCGCGCCAAGCGAAGAGGCATTCCGGGTGCCCACCAGCGCGATGGCGGGCCGGTGCAGAAGGCCAAGATCGCCCATCGCCCAGAGAACCGGTGGCGCATCCGGCGTGCGGGCCAGAAGCGGCGGGTAGGATGCGTCGCCAAGGCACAGCATCGCGGCACCCGCCCGCCTGGCGGCCTTCATCTCGGCAAGTGCCACGCCTTCGGGGCAGATCGCGTAGCGTTCGACACCCGCGGCGCGGGCGACCTCCGGCAGGGCCTCAAGCGCCGCCTGCGCGCTGCCATGTTCGGACAGAAGCCGCTGGAACGTCACCGGCCCGACCCGGCGGGAGCGGAAGAGTTGCAGTCGCGCCAGCCGGTCGGGGCCATCCCGGCTGGGCGCGGGCGCGAAGCCCAGAGGCGGCTCGGCAAAGCCCGGATCAAGCTCAACATGCATCGCCGCCACGCTAGCGGCCAAATGGTTAACCGAGCGTTACGCGGAGCCCCGGGTACCCGTTGATCCGCCGCGTCTGCCCAAGGCGGGGCAGATCAGGCCGTCACGCGCTTTGTCAGAACCTTTGCATGCAGCGGGAAGGTGCCCGTGGCGGTATCAAGCTGCACCGTTTCGGTGCGCGCGATCGCCCATCCTTGGCGGATATAGAACCGCTCCGCCCGGTCATTGCCGATAGCGATGTCAAGCCACGCTACGGATGCGCCGTTGGCTGCGATCCGCGCCTCGGCATCGCTCAGCAGCAGCGCGGCAAGCCCGGTGCCGCGCGCGTCGGGCGCCAGAAACAGCTGATACATCTCATCCGCGCGGGTCGCGCAGAACCCAAGCGGCGCACCGACAGGTCCGGCGGTGCGGATCATCGGCTGCAGCGCGGGCAGCCGGGCGCGAAAGTCGTCGAGCGTGCGCAGATCGACCAGCTCCGGCGGGACGAGATGCCCATGCGCCTCATGCCAGGCATCGTGCCAAAGCCGCGCAAGCGGGGCCAGGTCTTCGGGGCGGGCCTTGCGGATCGCCGGTCTTGCGGTCAAGCCGCCGAACCACCCACGGTCAGCCCGCCGATCAGCAACGTGGCCTGCCCCACGCCGACCGGCACCCACTGGCCGTTCTTGCCGCAATTGCCCATGCCAGGATCCAGCGCCATGTCGTTGCCAATGGCGCGGATCTGCGTCAGCGCGGTCGCTCCGTCGCCGATCAGCGTTGCGCCCTTGACCGGCGCGCCGATCCTGCCGCCCTCGACGCGGTAGGCCTCGGTACAGCTGAACACGAACTTCCCGTTGGTGATATCGACCTGGCCACCGCCGAAGCCCACCGCATAGATCCCGTCCTTCACATCGGCAACGATATCGCCGGGGTCGGCCTGCCCGCCAAGCATGTAGGTGTTGGTCATCCGCGGCATCGGGATATGGGCATAGCTTTCCCGGCGGCCGTTTCCGGTCGGCGCGACGCCCATCAGGCGTGCATTCTGGCGGTCCTGCATGAAGCCCACCAGAATACCGTCCTCGATCAGGACATTCTTGCCCGAGGGCGTTCCCTCGTCATCGACGGTCAGGCTGCCGCGCCGGTCTGGAATGGTGCCATCGTCCAGAACGGTTACGCCGCGCGCGGCCACCTGCCGGCCCATCAGCCCGGCAAAGGCGGATGTCTTCTTGCGGTTGAAATCGCCCTCCAGCCCGTGACCCACGGCCTCGTGCAGCAGAATGCCGGGCCAGCCTGGGCCAAGGGCCACATCCATCACGCCCGCGGGGGCGGGCACCGCCGACAGGTTGACGACCGCGATCCTCAGCGCCTCCCGCGCCGTCGCCTCCCAGCTCGCCCGTTCCAGAAGGCCGGTCAGTCCGACGCGCCCGCCACCCCCGGCGGAGCCGGATTCGCGACGCCCGTTTTCCTCGACGATCACGCTGACATTCAGGCGCACCATGGGGCGGATATCGGCCACGCGGGTGCCTTCGGGCCGCAGGATCTCCACCTCCTGCAGGCTTGCGCCCATCGACGCGGACACCTGCACCACCCGGGGGTCGAGCGCGCGGGCGAAGGCGTCGATTTCCTTCAATGTGTCGAGTTTTACCGAAAACTCGGCGCCGCTCATCGGGTCATCTTCGGTGTAGAGCTTACGGTTTGTGCCCTGCGGCCCGTCGGCCAGCGTGCCGCCGCCATCGCCCACCGCCAGCCGCGCGGTCTCCGACGCGCGCAGCAGCGCGGATTCGGAAATCTCCGTGGAATGGGCATAGCCTGCGACCTCTCCCCGGACGGCGCGCAGGCCGAAGCCTTCGGACGCGTCGTAGCTGGCGGTTTTCACCCGGCCGTCATCGAAGACCAGCATTTCCGAGCGCCGGCGTTCGAGGAAAAGCTCCCCGTCATCGGCGCCGTCTGTGGCTGCGCGCAGCACGCGCAGGGCGGCGGCCTCGTCGATCAGGGTGTCAAACGGGCGGAATGGTGTGGTCTGGGTCATGGAAGCTCCTGTCGGGTGGCAGCCGGAAGATCGTCAAAGTGAGACAATTTTGACCACTCTCTTGTATCCTGAACGTCTATATGGTTCATCCAGCTTGGAACGCAACGGAGGGTGGTCTGGCGAAGATCCGGCCGGCCTTCGAAGAACAGGACAATCGGTATGTCACTTCGTATGAAGATGAGCGGCCTCGGGGCCGGATTTGGCGCAATGCTTCTGGCCGGCGCCGTCAATGCGCAAAGCGTGGGCGAGGGGCTTGAGATCCGCGGGGCCCCGGTGCCGGGCGGGGTGAACTTTCAGCCGCCCGCGACCAATCTGGCGCGCGACCTGCAGGCGCTGGATACATTCCTGCTGGTGATCATCACGGCGATCGTTCTGTTCGTTGTCGGGCTGCTGGCCTGGGTCGTGCTGCGCCACAACGCGCGCGCCAACCCGACGCCGGCGACCTTCACCCACAACACCAAGATCGAGATCACCTGGACGGTGGTGCCGCTGATCATCCTGTTCGTGATCGGGGGCTTTTCGCTGCCGGTCCTGTTCAAGCAGCAGACGATCCCCGAAGCCGATGTCCTGATCAAGGCAACCGGTTACCAGTGGTACTGGGGCTATGAATATCCCGAAGAGGGGCTGGCCTTCGAAAGCTTCATGCTGGAGCGGGACGAGCTTGAGGAATACGGCTACAGCCAGCAGGAATATCTGCTGGCCACCAACACCGCCGTGGTGGTGCCGACCGGCCAGAACGTGGTGATCCAGGTGACCGCGGCCGATGTGATCCATTCCTGGGCGATGCCGGCCTTCGGGGTGAAGCAGGATGGCGTGCCCGGCCGTCTGGCCGAGCTGTGGTTCGCAGTCGATCCCGGCATGGAAGGCATCTATTTCGGCCAGTGTTCGGAACTCTGCGGTGTCAACCACGCCTATATGCCGATCACGGTCTTTGCCGTCACGCCCGAGGAATACGAGGCCTGGCTTGCGGGCGAGGCGCAGGAATTCGCCTCCACCGGGACACGGGCTCCGCGCTATCTTGAACTGGCCGCGGTCGAGTAACGGTTGATGAGCGACGCCACCGCAAATAGCACGACCAGCGGCCCGGGAGAGGCGCAGTTCGGCGATTATGTCGCGCTGCTGAAGCCACGGGTGATGTCGCTGGTGGTCTTCACCGCTCTGGTGGGGTTGCTGGTGGCGCCGGTCGCGGTTCCCCCGATGATCGGCTTCACCGCGATCCTGTTCATCGCCATCGGGGCGGGGGCCTCGGGTGCGCTGAACATGTGGTACGATGCCGATATCGACGGGGTGATGAAGCGCACCGCCCGGCGGCCGGTCCCGTCCGGAAAGGTCGCTCCCGGAGAGGCGCTTGGCCTCGGGATCGCGCTTTCCGCGATGTCGGTGGCCATGCTGGGGCTGGCGACGAACTGGTTTGCCGCCGGGCTTCTGGCCTTCACCATCTTCTTCTATGCCGTGATCTACACGATCTGGCTGAAGCGCATGACCCCCCAGAACATCGTGATCGGCGGCGCGGCGGGTGCCTTCCCTCCGATGATCGGCTGGGCCGTGGCCACGGGCGGCGTATCGCTGGAAAGCGCGCTGATGTTCGGGCTGATCTTCATGTGGACGCCGCCGCATTTCTGGGCGCTGGCGCTGTTCATGAAGTCGGACTACCACAAGGCGAAGGTGCCGATGCTGACCGTGACCCACGGCCGCGAGGAAACCCGACGTCAGATCCTGATCTACACGATCCTGCTGGTTCCGGTGGCCATCGGAGCGGCCTTCACTTCCATCGGGGGGCCTCTCTATCTGGCCGTCGCGGTCGCTCTGAACGCGATCTTCCTCAAAGGGGCGTGGGATATCTGGCGGCGCGACGAGACGGTGGCCGAGGCCGATGCCTACGCGACCGAGAAGAAGGTCTTCCGCTTCTCTCTATATTATCTGTTCCTGCATTTCGGTGCGCTTCTGGCCGAGGCGGCGCTGCGCCCCTATGGCCTTGGAGGTTGGTAGGATGCCGATCACCGAAACCCACGAACTTCACAAACGCCGCTTTGGCCGCAATCTGGGCGTGGCACTCTGCCTCGTCGGATTCTGCGCCATTGTTTTCGGACTGACCATCGCGAAGATCCGTCAGGGCTCGCAGATGGAGGCGTTTGACCACCAGCCGCGCGTGTCGATCACCCCTCCTGTGGAGACTGACCAATGACGCTTGATCGTAACCAGAAAACCGTGGCGCAATGCGTGGGCGTCGTTCTGATCATGGGCTCGCTGGCCTGGGCGGCGGTGCCGCTTTACGACTGGTTCTGCCGGGTCACGGGCTATGGCGGAACCACCAACGTGTCCGAGACCGAAAGCGATGTCATCCTCGACCGGACGATCCTGGTCAGGTTCGACGCAAGCCTTGCCCGCGACATGCCCTGGGAGTTCCGACCGATGCAGACCTCGATGGAACTGCGCATCGGCGAGACCGGTCTGGCCTTCTACGAGGCCTATAACCCGACCGACCAGCCGATTGCCGGGACCGCCAGCTACAACGTGGCGCCCTTCGATGCGGGGCTCTATTTCTCTAAGATCGAGTGCTTCTGCTTTCAGCAGCAGGTTTTGGAACCCGGCCAGCGCGTCGAAATGCCGGTCACGTTCTATGTGGACCCGGCGCTTGTGGACGACCCCGAGGCCAACGGCACGCCCGCGATCACGCTGTCCTACACGTTCCACGTGACCGACATTCCAGAAGATTACGCCGCACTTGGCGGCTCCACAGACTAAGCCAGACGAAGGACCGACATCATGGCCCATGTGAAAAACCACGACTACCACATTCTGCCACCGTCGATTTACCCCTTCCTGGGCGCAATCGCGGGCTTTGCGATGTTGACCGGGGCGGTGCTCTGGATGCACGGGTCGGGGCCGTGGCTGTTCCTGATCGGCTTCGTGGCGGTTCTTTATGTCATGTTCGGCTGGTGGTCGGATGTGGTGGCCGAAAGCAATGCGGGCGATCACACGCCGGTGGTGCGGCTTGGCCTGAAATACGGGTTCATCATGTTCGTGATGTCCGAGGTGATGTTCTTCGTCGCCTGGTTCTGGGCGTTTTTCAAACACGCGATCTACCCGATGAACACCTACGAGGCCTCCACCTATGTGCCGCCGGAGTTCTATCAGGTCGATGCCTTTCACCTGCCGCTGATCAACACGCTCGTCCTTTTGCTGTCGGGCTGCGCGGTCACCTGGGCGCACCATGCGCTGGTGCATAACGAAAGCCGCAAGGACGTGGAACTGGGCCTGATCATCGGGGTGGTTCTGGGGATCGTGTTCACCGGCCTGCAGGCCTATGAATACTGGTACCTGCTGGACCATCAGGACTGGAGCTTCGGCGGGGACAAGTTCTTCTCCACCTTCTTCATGGCCACCGGGTTCCATGGCGTGCATGTGATCATCGGCACGATCTTCCTCTTCGTGTGCTATCTGCGCGTGCGGGCCGGGCATTTCACCGCCGAAAAGCATGTCGGGTTCGAAGCGGCGGCATGGTACTGGCACTTCGTCGATGTGGTCTGGCTGTTCCTGTTTGCGGCGGTCTACATCTGGGGTATCGGCTGACCCGTCGCAGCGGCCTCTTGCGGGATCGCGCCGGCCTCACTGCTCTGCGGCCCGGGGGCGCCATATCGGCCCCCGAACCGTTCGTGCCGGAACCGGGCGGGCAGGCCGGACCGATCTTGATACCTGGCACGGGGCCTGCCGATCGGGGTGGGCCTTTCCAATTGGAGGGACGCTGTTGACACGGATGATCTGGCCCCTGGTCTTCGGGATCTGCGGCGTGGCCATTCTGGTGTCGCTTGGCGTCTGGCAGATGCAGCGGCTCGCCTGGAAAGAGGGTGTGCTGGCCGATATCGAAACCCGGATCGCCGCGCCGCCCGTGGCCGTGCCGGGCGTGCCCGATCCGGTCGCGGACCGCTACCTGCCGGTCGAAGCCACGGGAGAGGTCGGCGAGGACTTCATCCGGGTTCTGGTCAGCCAGCGGCGGATCGGGGCGGGATATCGGGTGATTTCCCCGTTCGAGACGGAGGGGCGCAGGCTGCTTCTGGACCGCGGGTTCGTCCGCGTCGCGGATGCGGTGCCGGCAGCGCCCGCCGGCGCGGTCAGGGTGACCGGAAACCTGCATTGGCCCGATGAGGTGACCGGCGCCACGCCCGCACCCGACACGGAGGCCAATATCTGGTTCGCCCGCGACGTGCCCGCCCTTGCCCGCGCCTTCGGGACCGAGCCGATCCTGCTGGTTGCGCGCGAGATGTCGGAAGACGAAGGCGCCCTGACGCCCCTGCCGGTGGACACAAGCGGCATTCCCAACGATCACCTCAGCTATGCGATCACCTGGTTTTCGCTGGCGCTGATCTGGATGGGGATGACACTCTATCTTCTGTGGCGTATCAGGCAGCGGACGATCTGAAGGCGGACACATGCAGTATATCTCGACGAGGGGCGAGGCCCCGGCGCTGACATTCGAAGAGGCGATGCTGACCGGGCTGGCGCGCGACGGCGGTCTTTACGTGCCCGCCGAGGTGCCGGTGATGGCGACGGCGGATATCGCGGCGCTGGCCGGGCTCAGCTACGAAGATGTCGCCTATCGGGTGATGCGCCCCTTCATGGGCGACAGTTTCACCGATGCCGAGATCACCGATTGCATCGCGCGGGCCTATGCCGGGTTCGGCCATGCCGCCCGCGCCCCGCTGGTGCAGATGCAGCCGAACCATTTCCTTCTGGAGATGTTCCACGGGCCGACGCTGGCCTTCAAGGATTTCGCGATGCAGCTGATCGGGCAGCTGTTCCAGACCGCGCTCAGCCGCCGCGACGACCGGGTGACGATCGTGGGCGCGACCTCGGGCGATACCGGATCTGCCGCGATGGAGGCGTTTCGCGGGCTCGATGCGGTGGAGGTCTTCATCCTCTACCCCCATGGCCGTGTTTCCGACGTGCAGCGCCGCCAGATGACCACAGTGGCCGAGGCCAATGTTCACGCGCTCGCCCTTGCGGGCGATTTCGACGATTGTCAGGCCCGCCTGAAGGACATGTTCAACGATTTCGACTTCCGGGACGGTGTGAAGCTGGCCGGTGTGAACTCGATCAACTGGGCACGGGTGCTGGCGCAGGTGGTCTATTACTTCACCGCGGCGGTGTCTCTGGGCGCGCCGCACCGCAAGGTGAGCTTCACCGTTCCCACGGGGAATTTCGGCGATATCTTTGCAGGCCATATCGCCCGGCGCATGGGTCTGCCGATTGAAAAGCTGGTGGTGGCGACCAATCAGAACGATATCCTGCACCGGGCCCTGTCCTCCGGCGATTACGTGACGCAGGGCGTGACACCGTCCATCAGCCCGTCGATGGACATTCAGGTGAGTTCCAATTTCGAACGGGCGCTGTTCGATGCCTATGATCGGGATGGCAATGCGGTGGCGCAGCTGATGGATGAACTGAAATCCGGTGGGGGGTTCCACATCTCGCAGGGCGCGCTTGGCCGGTTGCGCGATCTTTTCGCCTCGGGCCGGGTGTCGGAGGACGAAACCTCCGCCATGATCGCAGAGGCGAAGCGGGATATGGGCGAACTGCTTTGCCCGCATTCCGCGATTGGCGTGAAGGTCGCGCAGGACCATCTGGGCACGACCCCGATGATCACCCTCGCCACGGCCCATCCCGCCAAGTTCTCCGATGCGGTGGAGGCGGCCTGCGGGATCCGCCCGCCGCTGCCTGCGCGCATGGCCGATCTGTTCGAGCGGCCCGAGCGGATGACGCGGGTGGACAACGACCTTGCGGATCTTCAGGCGCTGATCCGCGGTGAGGTCATGGCATGAGCGTGGCACTGCACACCCTGCCCAACGGTCTGCGTATCGTGACCGAACACATGCCGGGCCTGCAATCGGCCGCGCTTGGCCTCTGGGTCAATGTCGGCGGGCGGCACGAGCGGGTGGAGCAGAACGGCATCGCCCATTTTCTGGAACACATGGCCTTCAAGGGCACCGCACGGCGCAACGCGCAGCAGATCGCCGAAGAGATCGAGGATGTCGGCGGCTATATCAACGCCTACACCTCCCGCGAGGTGACCGCCTATTATGCGCGGGTGCTGAAGGATGACGTGCCGCTGGCGCTCGACCTGATCGCCGATATCGTGCTCAACCCGGCTTTCGACCCGCGCGAGATCGAGGTGGAGCGCAGCGTGATCCTGCAGGAGATCGGCCAAGCCGCCGATACGCCCGACGACATCATCTTCGACTGGTTGCAGGAGGTCGCCTATCCGGCACAGGCCCTTGGCCGCACCATTCTCGGCCCCGCCGAACGGGTGCGCGGTTTCGGCCATACGGATCTGACCGGGTTCGTGGCCGAGCATTACGGACCGGGGCAGTTGATCCTGTCGGCGGCGGGTGCGGTGGATCACGACGAGATCCTGCGCCTGGCGGAGGCGGCCTTCGGCCATCTGCCGCCCTGCGGGCAATCCCGTCCCGAACCGGGCCAGTTCGCAGGTGGCGAACGCCGGGAGATAAAGCCGCTGGAACAGGCGCATTTCACCCTTGCGCTGGAGGCGCCGGGATATCGCTCCGACGATATCTATACCGCGCAGATCTATGCGACCGCTCTGGGCGGGGGCATGTCGTCGCGCCTGTTTCAGGAAATTCGCGAGAAGCGTGGGCTTTGCTATACGATCTACGCGCAGGTCGGCAGCTATGACGACACCGGCATGATGACGATCTATGCCGGCACCGGCGCGGATGACCTGCCCGAGCTTGCCCGGCTGACCATGGACGAGATCAAGCGCGCCGCCAGCGACATGAGCCAGGCGGAGTTGGACCGGGCCCGCGCCCAGATGAAGGCCGGTATGCTGATGGGGCTGGAAAGCCCCTCTGCCCGGGCCGAGCGGCTGGCACGGCTGGTGGCGATCTGGGACCGGGTGCCGCCGCTGGAGGAAACCATCGCCCGGATCGATGCGGTCGATCTGTCCGGTCTGCGCAACTTCGGAGCCGGGCTTGCCGGCGCCGAACGGGCCGCGATGGCGCTTTACGGCCCCGTGGCGAAAGCCCCCGATCTCATCAGATTGACGGAGCGTCTGGCCGCCTGATGCTCGCCCGTAGACGCAGACCGAAGATCGAGACGGAGCGGATGACGCTGCGGTTGCCGCAGCATTCCGATTTCCGCTCCTGGACATCGCTCAGGAAAGGCTCGGCGGAGTTCCTGCAACCTTGGGAGCCGTCCTGGGCCGGGGATCACCTGACGCGGAAGAGCTTCACGAACCGCGTCTACTGGGCGCAGCGGGCGATGGGGCAGGGCTCGGCCATGCCGCTTTTCATGATCCGCAGATCCGACGATGTGCTGGTGGGCGCGATCACGCTGGACAATATCCGCCGTGGGCCGGCGCAGGCGGGCACGCTCGGCTACTGGATCGGGCAGGCCCATGCCCGGCAGGGCTATATGCGCGAAGCGATCCTTGCGGTTGTTCATCACGCCTTTCGCTCGCTGGATCTGAGCCGGGTGGAGGCCGCCTGCCTGCCCGAGAATGTGGCCTCCCGCGGGGTGCTCGAACGCTCCGGCTTCAAATACGAGGGCGTGGCGCAAAGCTATCTGCAGATCAACGGGCGCTGGCGGAACCACGTGCTTTACGCCAATCTGCGCAGTGACCGGCGCGGGCGCACCGACGTCGGCTAGCGCCGTCCCTTGAGGGTTCATGCGGCGGTTCCCGCCGATGCGCCTTGCCGATGAGGAGTGGCCGATGACCGAGATCGAAACCATTCTGCGCCAATCCCTGCCGGCGGCAAGCTTCCGCCCGCCCGAGCCACGCTATCTGGAGGAGCCGCGCGGACGGTACGCAGGTCAGGCCGTGGCGGTTCTGGCGCCGGCCTCCACCGAGGAGGTGGCAATGATCGTCAAAGCCTGCGCGCAGACCGCCACGCCGGTCGTGCCCTACGGCGGTGGCACCGGGCTGGTCGGCGGGCAGATCGCGGGGGAGGGGACGAGACCGGTGGTCCTGTCGCTGGAACGTATGCGCCAGATCCGCAAGCTGGACCCGGTGGGCGCGACCATGACCGTCGAGGCCGGGGCGATTCTGGCCGATATCCACAGCGCTGCCGCGGGGGAGGGATTGATCTTTCCGCTGACCCTCGCCTCGCAGGGCTCGGCGCGGATCGGCGGCCTGCTTTCCACCAATGCGGGCGGGGTCAACGTGATCCGCTACGGCAATGCCCGGGATCTGTGTCTGGGGCTGGAGGCCGTGTTCCCGGACGGCACGGTGATGCATGGGCTGTCATCGCTGCGCAAGAACAACACCGGTTACGATCTGCGGCATCTGCTGATCGGGGCGGAAGGAACGCTTGGCGTGATCACGGCGGCCACCCTGCGGCTTTTCCCGGAGCCGGCCGCCACCGGCGCGGCGCTGATGGTGGTGCCGGACCCGGATGCGGCGCTGGCGCTTTTGCGCCGTGTGCAGGCGCGCGCGGGCGGCGGCTTGTCGGCCTTCGAGCTGATCGGCGGGATGGGGCTCACCTTTCTCGACGAGGTCGGGCCGGACCTGAAACAGCCTTTCGCGGGACGGCCCGACTGGATGTGCCTCATCGATCTGGGGCTGGCGCAGGGGCAGGACCCCTCGGAACTGCTGGAGGCGGTTTTTGCCGAGGCCCATGAGGCGGGGCTTGTCAGCGACGGCGTGATCGCGCGCTCCGAAGGCCAGCGGCAGGCATTCTGGAACTTGCGCGAGAGCATCCCCGAGGCGAACCGGCGGATCGGGTCGATCTCCAGCCATGACATTTCCGTTCCCGTCGCCGCCATCCCGGCCTTCATCGCAGAGGCCCCGGGGCGGCTGGCGAAAATCGGCGATTACCGGATCAACTGTTTCGGCCATCTGGGCGATGGCAACCTGCATTACAACGTCTTTCCGCAGCCGGGCGAAAGCCGGGCGGATCACGAGGAGGCGCGCGGCCCGATCAAGGCCTGCGTCCATGACCTTGTTCATGAAATGGGGGGGTCGGTTTCGGCGGAACACGGGATCGGCAGGCTGAAAGTCGACGATCTGGAACGCTATGGCGACCCTGCGAAGCTGGCGGCGATGCGCGCGATCAAATCCGCGCTGGACCCCGCGGGCATCATGAACCCCGGGGCCGTCCTGCGCGCGCCATAGAGTGCCTCGCAATCCGACAGCCGAGATCCGGAAGTCCGCCCGCTCCCACGACTTGGGAAGCAGGCGAGGCTTGGCATGCGCTCTTCCCGCGTGAGGAACCTGACGGCGCGCGCGACGGGCCGGCGCGCCGCCCGGTCGTCAGCCGCTTCGCGATCTGGTCGGGTCAGACACGCACGCCTGCGAAGCGGGTTTGCCAATCCTCGCGCGCCTCGTCGGTGATCTTGCCGAACAGCACATCGGGCACGGTGAAACCATGCCCTGCGGACAGCGTGGCCAACGCATCTGCCATATCCTCGGGCCAGACCGGCGCGGCGTTCATGGCCTCAAGCATCGTGGCCGCAGCATCGGGGATGAACGGGGCCGACAGGGTTGCGTAGACCGGGATCAGGTTCAGCGCCAGCCGGGTGATCGCGGCGGCGCGGTCGGGGTCGTCCTTGAACGCGGTCCAGGGGGCGGCCGATTGCAGGTATTCGTTTCCAAGCACCCAGATCGCCCTCAGCTCCGCGGCTGCCTTGCGGATCTCGATGGCATCCATATGGGCCTGATAGGCGGTCAGCCGGGTCTGCAATTCGGCGATCAGCGCCTCTTCCTGCGGGCCATAGGCGCCGCCCTCGGGCACGGTTTCCCCGAATTTGGAGCGGCAGAACTTGGTGATCCGGCTGACGAAATTGCCAAGCACATCGGCCAGATCCTTGTTCACGTCCTGCTGGAAGGCTTCCCATGTGAACTCGCTGTCCGAGGTTTCCGGCGCATGGCTGAGCAGCCACCAGCGCCAGTAATCCGGCGGCAGGATCTCTAGCGCCTGATCCATGAACACGCCGCGCCCCTGGGAGGTGCTGAACTGCCCGCCATCGTAGTTCAGATAGTTGAACGACTTGATGTAATCGACCAGCTTCCACGGCTCGCCCGAGCCGATGATCGTCGCCGGAAAGCTCAGCGTGTGAAAGGGCACGTTGTCCTTGCCCATGAACTGGACATAGCGCACATCCTCGGCGCCCCTGTCGGTGCGCCACCAGCGTTCCCAGCCTTTTTCAGAACCGGGGCCCGTGCCCGCTTCGACCCATTCGGCCGCACAGGCGATGTATTCGATCGGCGCGTCGAACCAGACGTAGAAGACCTTGCCCTCCATGCCGGGCCAGTCCTGATCGCCGCGTTTGACCGGAATGCCCCAGTCGAGATCGCGGGTGATGCCCCGATCCTGCAACCCGTCGCCGTCATTCAGCCATTTCCTGGCAATGGACGTGGTCAGGATCGGCCAGTCGGTCTTGCTGTCGATCCAGTCGCTCAACTGCCCGCGCAGGGCGGACTGGCGCAGATAGAGATGCTTGGTCTCCCGGATTTCGAGATCGGTGGAGCCCGAGACGGCCGAGCGCGGCTCGATCAGGTCGGTCGGATCGAGCTGCTTGGTGCAGTTTTCGCACTGGTCGCCGCGCGCCTTGTCATACCCGCAATTGGGGCAGGTGCCCTCGATATAGCGATCGGGCAGGAACCGGCTGTCGGCGTTGGAGTAAACCTGCTTCTCCGTCACCTCCTCGATCAGCCCGGCATCGGCCAGACGCCCGGCGAAATGCTGCGTCAGGGCGTGGTTCTGCGGGCTGGAGGAGCGGCCGAAATGATCGAAGCTGAGCCGGAAGCCCTCCGCGATCCGGGCCTGCACCTCCCACATCTCGGCGCAGTATTCCGCCACCGGTTTGCCTGCCTTGGCCGCCGCCAGTTCGGCCGGCGTGCCATGTTCATCCGTGGCGCAGAGAAACAGGACCTCCTGGCCACGCGCGCGCAGGTAGCGGGCGTAGAGATCGGCGGGCAATTGGCTCCCGATCAGGTTGCCCAGATGTTTGATCCCGTTGATGTAGGGGATCGCCGAAGTGATGAGCGTGCGCGTCATTCCGTGTACCTTGTCCGCCGTTTGCAGCCCATTTAACCCAAGGTCGGGCCAAGGACCAGCGGCGCTAGGTGCCCTCGCGGCGAATGCGGGCCAGGATGCGCAGATCGACCCGATCGCCCACCTCTGCGGCAAAGCCCGATGCCCCGAATGCGGAGCGGCTGACCGAACCTGTCAGATAGATCGACAGCCTGTCGCGATCTCCGGGCACGGTTCCCTGCTGGCGATAGAATTGCGCCGTCAGCGTTGCGGGCCGGGTGACGCCGCGGATGGTGAACTCCCCGTCGATCCGCGCACCGGTCCCTTCGGCGGTGACGCGGGTGGAGCGGAACCGGATCGTGGGATAGGTGGCCGCGTCCAGCACCTGCGCGCTTCGCAGCGCCTCGGTCGCGAGAAAGAAACCGGTGCGCGCGCCGCGCACATTCACGGTCACGTCAACCTGCGACCGGGAGGGTGTGTCCAGATCGACCAGCAGATCGGCGCCCAGTACGGGCATCGTGCCATCGTCCGAGCCGTCGCCGAAGCTGTAGGTGAAGCCCACGGTGGAGCGGTCGGGCTCCAGCAGGTACCGGACCGGATCGGCCAGCGCGGCCAGCGGCAGAAGAACAAGGGCGATTGCCGCGATCAGGGAGGTCATGGGTCCGTCGCTCCGCCCCGGGTGGTGGACGCCGCAGTATAGCACCGATCGCGGCCCTGTCGCGTCACGCCTTAGCGAGGGCGCCGGAACAGGCGGCCCACCTGAAAGGAGGTGCGCGGAATCCAGACATAGGGTTTTCGGGTTTCCGCGCCCGTGCGCCGGCGCATGCGGATCAGCCCGAAGACAACCAGCACCACATGGCCCGCCGCGATGAAGGTGAAGAGCGCCGAGGGTCCGAACACGGTGATCAGGGCCGAACTGGCAAGCGGCGCCACGATGGCGCCCGTGGCATAGAAGAACATGAGCGCGGCCGACAATTCCACCCTCTGCGTATCGTCGGCCCAGTCATGGGCATGGGCCGCCGAGATCGAGTAGATCGGAAAGGTCAGCCCGCCAAACAGAAGCGCGCCCGCAAATATCGCGACCGTGCCCTGACCGGCGAGCGCCACGGTGATGCCGCTGGCGAGGATTGCCGCGGCGGAAAACCAGATCAGCACCCACCGGCGGTCATAGCGGTCGGCCAGCCAGCCTGCGGGCAGTTGCATCAGTGCGCCGCCCAGAACGAACGCGGCCAGAAAATAGCCGATCTGGCTAGCGGCAAGGCCGACCTCCTGCCCGTATAGCGGGCCGATCATGCGAAACCCGGCGCCGCTGAGACCGGCGACAAGCACGCCCGCGACAGCGAGGGGGGAGAGGCGCCAGGCCAGACCCGGGCGCAGCCGGGGCGCCTCGGGCGTTTTCGGTTGCGACATGGTGGTCAGGGTCAGCGGCAGAAGCGCGGCACAACACAGGATCGCCAGAATGTTGTAGGAGACATAGGAGGCCGGTGCGAGCACGCCGATCAGAAGCTGGGCCACGAGCGAGCCGCCAGTATCCACCATCCGGTAGACCCCCATGGCCCGGCCCCTCGTGTCATTGGTCACCTTGGATTGCAGCCATGCTTCGATCACCGTGTAGCAGCCCGCGATGCACAGCCCCGAGGCGACCCGCATCAGCGCCCAGGCATAGGGGTCGATCACCAGCATATGCGCCAGCAGCCCGATGGCGCCGGTCGCGGTGAAGGCCGCGAAGGCCCGCGAATGCCCGACCGAACCCATCAGGCGCGGCGCCCACCAGCAGCCGATGAAGAATCCGAGAAAATGGGCGGACCCCAGAAGCCCGATCTGTCCGTTGCTGAAGCCGAGCGCACTGCCCGAGAGCACATCCAGCGGGCCGACCCCGCCCGAGCTGAGTTGCAGAAGGATGACCGAAAGGAAGAGGGCGGTGAACGACAGGATCAGGCGCATGAGACCGGAGGTTTGGTTTTGGGGCACCGTCACACGGGGGGCCGGGGCGATCTGGCGGGTTTGCGTCTTTTGCGATGTCGCAATTGGCCTCTCGGTCGGTCACCCGACGGATCTGGATGGGTTACGAAAAACCGCGGGTTTCCGTTTTTTCGTAACCTGTTGCCCGAGCCCACGGGGCCGGGCACCCCGGTTTCGCCTTGCCCTCGGCGCCGGGCCGGTTACCTCTGTCACCGGATTGCCGAAAGGATTTCTGGAAGATGAAACATATTGCCCTGGGCCAAAGCGAGACCCGGATCACCGATTACTGCCTTGGCACGATGACATGGGGAAACCAGACCCCGGAACAGGACGCCCACCGGCAGATGGACATGGCGCTGGAGGCCGGGATCAACATCGTCGACACCGCCGAGATGTATCCGGTGAACCCGGCCCGCGCCGAGACGGTCGGCCGGACGGAGGAGATACTGGGCAACTGGCTTGCCGCCAACCCGCACCGCCGCGCCGATCTGGTGATCGCCACCAAGATCAGCGGGCGCAACGACAGCTTCGTGCGCATGGGGCAGGACATTACCGGCGAGACGTTTCTTGAGGCGTTCGAGGCCTCGCTGAAACGGCTGAAAACCGACCGGATCGACCTTTATCAGATGCATTGGCCCAATCGTGGCAGCTATCATTTCCGCCAGATCTGGGACTATGACCCGTCAGGGCAGGACAAGGCCGCAACGCTGGCCCATATGGCCGACATTCTGGAGGCCGCGGACGGGCTGGTGGCCGCCGGCAAGCTGGGCCATCTGGCGCTGTCCAATGACAGCGCATGGGGCACGGCCCAATGGCTGCGGCTGAGCGAGGAGCGGGGGCTGCCCCGTATTGCGTCGATCCAGAACGAGTATTCGCTGCTGTGCCGACAGTACGACTCCGACCTGGCGGAACTGGCGGTGAACGAGAATGTGACCCTGCTGGCGTTTTCGCCGCTTGGCGCGGGGCTTCTGACCGGAAAGTATCAGCATGGCGCGGTGCCCGATGGCTCACGCATGTCGCTGGTGGAAAATCTGGGCGGGCGGAAGACCGACCGCGCGTTTGAGGCGGTGGCCGCCTATCAGGACATCGCGGCGCGCCACGGGCTCGACCCGATCCATATGGCGCTAGCCTTCACCGTGTCCCGGCCGTTTCCCGTCTCGTCGATTTTCGGCGCCACGAACAGCGATCAGTTGCGGCATATTCTGAACGGGCTGGACGTGACACTCTCCGAAGAAGTGTTGGCCGAAATCAACACCACCCACCGCGCGATTCCCATGCCCTATTGAGCCCCGCCCCGGGCGGGTTACTGTGCCCGCAGGTCACGCGAACGGGGGGAAGCATGACAGGCCGAATGGCGCTTTTGGGCGCCGGGACGAGCGGCTGTGCCTGGGCGGCGCGGTTTGCATTGATGGGATGGCAGGTGCGCGTTTTCGACCCTGAACCGGGTGCCGCGGCGCGCATGGCCGATGCGCTGTCCGCCGCCGCCGGGAGCCTGCCCGCGCTTTACGACGTGGCGCTGCCGCCCGTGGAAGAGGTGAGCTATCACGACAGTCTGGCCGAAGCGGTCAGCGGGGTCGACTGGGTGCAGGACGGGCTGCCCGACCGGGTCTCGCTGAAACGCAAGATGTATCAGGCCGTGCAGGCCGGCGTCGGCCCCGACGTGGTCATCGCCGGAACCTCGGAGACGCTGAGCGTGGAGGATTTGCAGGGCTGCGCCCCGCGCCCGGCGCAGATCGTCGCCGTTTCGGGGCGGGCGCCGGTCTGGCTGTTCCCGCAGGTCAGGGTCGAAGGCGGCGCAGTCGTGGCCCCGGATCTGCTGGCCAAGGCCAAGGCCGTACTGGCCGGGATCGGGATGGTTCTGGATGCGGATGGACTGGCCGAGGTTCTGCCCGATGGCGATCCGGGCACGGTGGTGGCGGTTCTGCGCGCGTTGAAATCCCGCAACGACCCGGGTTTGGGCGCGGCCCTTGCGGATCATGAAAGCGCCCTTGCCCCGAGCATGCCGGATCTGGGCCAGCCGCCCGTGACACTGGACCGGCAGGTGCCGCCCGATTGGGTGGATTACAACGGCCACATGAACGAGGCGCATTACCTGACGGCCTTTTCCCACGCGACCGACCGTCTGCTGCTCTGGGCCGGGATGGATGCGGACTGCGTGGCTCAGGGCCACAGCGTTTTCACGGTGGAGACCCATATCCGCCATCTGGGCGAGGTCGATATCGGCACCCGGATCGTGGTGACCACCCGGGTCATCGACGGCGGTGGCAAGCGCCTGCATGTCTGGCACGAGATGCGGAGCCGCGGCGCGCTGGTCGCGACGGGGGAACAGATGCTGCTCCATGTGGATCTTGCCACCCGGCGCCCGGCCGCGCCGCGCGCGGATGTGGGGGCCGTTCTGGCACGCGCGACGCAGGCCCATGCCGGCCTGCCCGCGCCCGAGGGCATGGGCCGCGCGGTGGGGGACCCGCGCTAGTCCTCCACCCGGTGCCGCAGCGCCGTCAGGATTTTCGGGATCTGCCGGGCCGAGGCCAAGCTTTCACGGATCAGCCAGTCGAAATGTTCGGTCACGCCACGGACCCGGTCGCGGTCGCGGAAGGCCACGTAATGGCGGCCCATGTAGATCACCGCCATCTTCGGCCCGAAGACCGTGACGGGGGCGGAAAACACCCGATGGGCATCGAAGATGAACAGGCGCAGGCGTGGGTAGACCTGATCGTAGACCTCGATCAGCCAGTCGATCTGTTGCCGCCGCAACTGGGCGCTGAGGCCGGTGTAATAGCCCTGACCCAGGGCGAAGCATTCCAACTCGTGGATCGGAAGTGCGATCTCGTAATCGCTCTGGCTGCCGCGCATCCAGTCCAGCCGCGCCTCGGCCGCGCCGATGGCCTGATCCGGACGGCGGTTCATGGTCGGCGTATACTCCCACCGCATGAGACCATGGGTCTTGAGCATGTCCGGCAAGGTTGCGGGGACATGGCGGATTTTGTAGCCCGCCGCCTCTTCGTGCCACGCGAAGATCTGGTCGTCGATGGCGCTGGAGCGGTTGGTTTCGGTCAGCGACATGCTGGTGGCCAGGATGTCGCCTGCGAGTTCCGGCCGGTCGGTGAGGCCGAGAAGCCAGTCCGCCGACACGCCAAGCGCCTGGGCCGCGGAGGCAACCAGATGGCCGCCGGGCATCCGCGCATCCTCGGCCATCAGAAGCTGCGTGATGGTGGAGCGGTCGACCGAGGTTGCGCGCGACAGCGCGGCGCGCGACAGACCGGACGCCGTCAGAGCCGCGGCAAGGCGCTCCCGGAACAGGGAGGCGCGTTGGCGTTTGTCGGATACATCCATCATTGTTTGATATTATCACCTTTGTTGGATTTCTGCTGAGAAAACCCGGACTGCCGGTGAAACGCAAGGCCTGTTAGGCACATCTCATGCGGCTGGGGATGCCGTACTTATGACATCGGAGACTGAATGCGCGTCGAATGGCCGACCGTTTTGCTGATCGTGCTTTGCTATCTGGGCTGGCTTGGGGCGGTGTTCTGGCTGCCGACGATCTGGCTGCCGCTGGCCGTTCTGGCCGCCGCTTTCACCATCGCGCTGCAATCCTCGCTTCAGCATGAAGTGACCCATGGCCACCCGTTCGCCCATCGCGGGCTGAGCGAGGCGGCGGTTTTCACGTCGCTGAACCTGTGCATTCCCTTCATCCGGTTTCGCGACATGCATCTGGAGCATCACCTGGATAGCAATCTGACCGATCCCTATGACGACCCGGAAACCAACTATCTGGACCCCGCCGTCTGGGACCGGCTGTCCGGCCCGGTGCGCGCGATCCTGTCTGCCAACAACACGCTGATCGGGAGGCTGCTTCTGGGGCCCGTCGTCTCGCAGGTCGCCTTCATGGCCGGTGACTGGCGGCAGATCCGGCGGGGCGACCGTACCGTGCTGCGGGCATGGGGGCTGCATGCGCTGACGATCCTGCCGGTTCTGGCGCTGGTCTGGGTGTCGCCCCTGCCGCTCTGGGCGTATCTTCTGGCCTGCTATATCGGGCTTGCCACCCTGAAGATCCGCACTTTTCTGGAACATCGCGCCCATGACCGGGCCAGCGGGCGCACCGTGATCATCGAGGATCGGGGCGTGCTGGCCTTCCTGTTTCTCAACAACAACTTCCACGTGGTGCATCACATGCACCCGCGCCTGCCGTGGTATCGGCTTCCGGAGACGTATTTCGCCGACAAGGACAGGTATCTGCAACGCAATGACGGGTATCTTTACCGGTCCTACGGCCAGATTTTCCGGCGCCACCTGTTCCGCGCCAAGGACCCGGTGCCGCATCCGCTCTGGCCGCGAAACTGACTTGTAGACCCGGGCGATAGGCGCGAAGACTGCGCCCATGCCCGTATGGATCCCCGTCACCATCTTCGCCGCTTTCATGCAGAACCTGCGGTTTCTGCTGCAACGGCACCTGAAGGTCACGACCCTGTCGACGGGCGGCGCAACCTGGGCACGGTTCTTGTATTCCGCTCCGCTGGTGGCGGGCCTCGTGGCGGTCTATGCGTCCGTGTCGGGGCAGGACCTGCCGGGGCCGGCCGCCCGGTTCTGGCTTTTCGTCGTGTTGGGCGCGATGGCGCAGATGCTGGCCACGATGTGTGTCGTGGCGCTGTTCGCGCATCGGAACTTTGCCGTCGGCATCACGCTGAAAAAGACCGAGGTGATCCTGACCGCGCTCCTGGGCCTCGTCATTCTGGGGGAGGCGGTGTCGCCCCCGGTCGTGGCGGCGATCGGGGTCGGTTTCATCGGTGTCTTGCTGCTGTCTGATCCGCCGAAGGGAGAGATCGCGCTGCCGTGGCGGGCGCGGCTCTTCAACGTGGCGTCGGGCTACGGGCTGGCCTCGGGCCTTTTGTTCGGAATTTCGGCGGTGGGGTATCGCGGCGCATCCCTGTCCCTGCCCGAGGGAGATGTATTCCTGCGGGCGGCGTTCACGCTGGCGGCCGCGACGGCGGTGCAGACCGTGACCCTTGGCCTCTGGCTCGCCTGGCGGGAACGGGGGCAGATCGCAAAGGTGCTGGCAAGCTGGCGGTTGTCCGGTCTGGTCGGGCTCACCTCCATGCTGGGCTCGCTGGGCTGGTTCACCGCCTTTACCCTGCAAACCGCGGCCTATGTGAAGGCCCTGGGCCAGATCGAGCTGGTCTTCACCTTTCTGTTTTCCGTATTCTGGTTGAAAGAACGGTCGTCGTCCAAGGAAATCTGGGGGATCGCGTTGATCGTGGCCTCGATCGGGCTGATCTTCCTGGGCAGTCTCTGAGATGATGATCGCCCTTTCCATCGCGCCGATTTTCCTTTTGATCCTCACCGGTTACGCGCTCCGCCGGGGTGGCATTCCATCCGATGAGTTCTGGGATCTGAACGATCGCCTGGTCTATTTCGTGCTGATGCCGGCCCTGTTTTTCGTCCGTATCTCCACTGCGGATCTGGGCGAGGCGGGGCTGGGCCGTTTCGCCATCGTGCTCTATGCGGGCTTCCTTGCCGGCGTGGTCATCGGCCTGATCGGTGCGGTGGTGCTGGCCCGCGGCGGCGCGGTCGGGACATCGGTGATGCAGGGGGCCTGCCGGTTCAACACCTTCGTGGCCCTCGCCGTGGCAGAGGCGCTTTACGGCGCGCCGGGACTGCAATTGGCGGTGCTGGGGGCGGCTGTGCTGGTCCCCGGCGTGAACCTGATCGCGATCAGCCTGTTTGCGGTGATGTTGCGGCCGCCCGGCGGAGGCGTGGCGCGCGCGGCGGTCCGGCAACTGGCAACCAATCCGCTGATCCTTGCGATCCTGGCCGCTCTTGGCTTCAACGCCGCCGGTATCGGCGCGGTCCCGGTATTGCACGAAACCCTGAGCGTGCTGGGGCAGGCGGCTCTGCCGATCATGCTTCTCTGCGTGGGCGCGAACCTGAAGCTGAAAGGGCTGCGCGCCGAGGCGGGACCGATGGCGCTGGCCGCGTTCGGCAAGATCGTGGTTTTCCCGGCCGCGATCCTGATGACCGCGCTGGCGCTTGGCCTCGATCCGCTCAGCGCGCAGGTCGCGCTGATTTATGGCGCGCTGCCCACGGGTGTCGCGGCCTATACGCTGGCGCGCCAGCTGGGCGGCGATGCACCGCTGATGGCGGCGATGATCACGATGCAGACGCTGCTCAGCTTTGCCACGATGCCCTTGTGGCTGAGCTTCGGGGAGCGTGTGTTCGGGGTTTGAGGGACAGGGCGGCCGACGAGCGTTCCGCCATGTTTGCTGGCGCGGAGCGGGTCGGCGGCGCTCAGAGACGCTCGAACCGGCTGATCCGGTCGGCATTGTTGAAAAACGGCACACCGTGATGGGCGGTACCGTTCAGCCGCGCGGCAAGTTCCGCCAGCACGACCTCGGTGATGAACGGCATGTCGAAGGCCCGCGCGGTATCGAGCGGCACCCATTGAAGGTGGCTCAGCTCGTCTTCGGCACGGCTGAAATCATCGGGATCGTTCGCCAGATCGGATGCATCGGCCACGAAAAACCGCGCATCGAAGCGCCGGGGGCGTCCGGGCGGCGTGATCGCGCGGAAGATGAACTCCAGCGTCGGACCATCGGGAAGATGCCCGGTTGCCAGATAGCCGCGCCAGCCGCGGGGTGCGTTCAGCCGACTGGCCAGGTCATCGGTGCGCCCGAGAAGCAGGCCGGTCTCCTCCCAAAGCTCGCGGGTGGCCGCGGCGATCACGGCATTTGCGGGCGCCTCTGCCTTGGCGGCCAGTTGCGCCGCCATCTCGGCGCGTGCCGCGCGCGCCAGCGGGATGGTCGCGTCGACCGCGTCGACCGCGCCGCCCGGAAAGACGAATTTCGAGGGCATGAAGGCGGCGGTTCTGCCGCGCTGGCCCATCAGCACGCGGGGGCGCGTTTCCGCGTCGCGCAACATGATGATGGTCGCCGCGTCGCGAATAGCCGTTTTGTCTAGAAGCCGTGCATCCGCTTGGCCCATTGAATCCCCACAATCATGCCCTTGAAACGGGGCAAGAGGTATAGCGCCATCGCCACCGCGCCAACCGAAAACATCGCCGACAGCAGATAGGGCCCGGGTTGCCATGTGGTGTAGACCCAGAGCATCAGCGTGCCCAGAACCTTGGCGGTGACCAGAATGGCCAGATAGGCCGGGCCGTCATCGGCGCGGGCATGGCTGAGATCTTCGCCGCAACTTTCGCAGGCCGGGCGCAGTTTCAGATAGCTTTCGAACAGATGCCCCCTGCCGCAACTCGGGCAGCGCTGGCGCAGCCCCCGGCGGATCGCGGGCCAGGCGGGGCGGTCGGGCAAATCCGCGTCGAACGCGGCATGATCTGATGTGTATGGCATGGGCCGCGGCCTTTCCGGAAATCCCTGTTACCGTATGTAACATGGCGGTGGATCTGTCCAATGACGCCGGTACGCGGCGCATGGTCGCAAACCGCGCCGGACAAAAACTTCGACGGAACCGGCCGCCGTGCCCGTGGAAAGGGTCAGACAGGCAGCAAAAAAGGAGTTTACGCATGTCCCCCAAAAACACTGTTACGGTTGGTGTCGTATTGGCGCTGGTGCTGGCGGCAGCCGCGCCCGCCGCAGCGCAGACCGGGCCGCGGGGCCCGCATTTTCTGTTCGAAGAAATGGATCTGAACAATGACGGCGAGGTGAGCCTGGACGAGATGCGCAACCATCGCGGGGCAAGGTTCGATCAGGCCGACGCCGATAACGACGGCAGCCTGAGCCGTGACGAGATGATTGCGGCGGGTCAGGCGCGCGTCGCGGCCGGGGTCGACCGGATGCTGGATCGGCTGGATACCGACGAGGACGGCGCGATCAGCCGGGCCGAGATGGACGCGGCGGCCGATCGGCGCGCGGAACGCTTTCAGACACGCATGTTCGAGCGACTGGATCGCGACGGCAACGGCGCCATCAGCGCAGAGGAGTTCGAGGACGCCGCAGACGTCATGCGCGGCCATCGCGGCGGCGGCTACGGGTTCGGCCGCGATCGCGGATAAGGCGCCGGGCGGCATGGCTAACCTTTTGCCGCCCCGGATTTCCGGCGTTAAGCAGGGGCATGGTGCAGGTGGATGCCGAGCTGGATCAATTGGAGGATGGAGCCTTGCTGGTGCTCTACGCCAATGGTGATCAGGGGGCCGCGCGGGTGTTGACCGCACGGCTCCTGCCGCGTGTGCTCAGCCATGCGGTGCGCGTTCTGGGCGACCGGAGCGAGGCCGAGGATGTGGCGCAGGAGGCCATGTTACGGCTTTGGCGGGCCGCCCCGGGCTGGCAGGGCGACGGCGCGGCAAAACCGGGGACATGGCTTTACCGGGTCACGGCCAATCTGATCGTGGACCGGTTGCGCCGGTCCGGCCGGGCCGTGGGGCTGGATGCGGTGGACGAACCCGCCGATGACCGAGAAAGCGCCGAAGCCATGCTGATGCGCCGCGGGCGGATGGCGGCGCTGGACGCAGCACTTGCGCGGCTGCCCGAGCGGCAGCGGCAGGCGGTGGTTCTGCGCCATATCGAAGGCATCTCCAACCCGGAGATCGCGGCCGTGTTGGACATCAGCGTCGAAGCGGTGGAGAGTTTGACGGCACGCGGCAAACGCGCGCTGGCGGCGGCCCTGGCGGGCCAGAAGGAGGCACTGGGCTATGGTGACGGATAAGGATGATCTGACAGCGTTGTTCGCCGACGCGCGCCAGGACGCGCGGCCCCGTGCCGACCTGACCGCGCGGGTTCTGGCCGACGCGGCGCGCGTTCAGCCCGGAAACATCGCGGCACCCCGCCCCGGACCGGGATGGTTTGCGCGGATGCGGGGGGCGGTCGGCGGATGGCCGGGCCTGTCTGGGCTTGCCGTGGCAGGCGTGACCGGCCTGATGATCGGGGTCTATGCGACGGAGAGCGTCGATATGCTGCTGAACGGGCAGTTGACCGAGCTGACCGGGGGCGACAGCGCCGGGCTGATGCCGGGGATCGATTTTCTTGCCATTTCCTTTGGGGAGGGCTGAGCGCGATGGTCGAGACGCCGCCGATCCCTCCAACCGCTCCGGGTCCGCCGGCGCCCCCGCCGCGCGGGGCAGGCCGGGGCGTCAAGATCGCGCTTGGGCTGTCTCTGGCGCTGAACCTGCTGATCGCCGGTATCGTCATGGGCGCGGTCTGGGGCCGTCTCGGCGGGCCGCCGGGCTCCGGCGATGCGCCGCTGGCGCTGCGGACGCTCGGGCTCGGGCCGCTGATCTATGTTCTGGAGCGCGACGACCGGGCCGCCCTGCGCGCACGCATGGACGAGCGGCAGGACCGGTTCCGGCCCGAGCTGCGGGGGCTTGGCAATTCGCTCCACCGCTTCGGGGAGGCGCTGCGCACGGAGCCCTTCGACCGGGCAGCGGCAGCGGCGGCCTTTGAGCAGCAGCGCCGCACTGTGCAGGGTTTGCAGACCGAGGGGCATCAATTGCTTCTGGACCAGCTGGAGGCGATGACCCCGGAGGCCCGTGCCGATCTGGCCGACCGTCTGCAACGCCGCCTGTCGCGGAGCATGCGCCGCGGGGACAGATCTCAATGAGCGGTGCGTTACGGGCCGCCCGGCGGATGCAGGCGCAGGCTTCAGCCGTTTCGCGCGGTGACGCGGGATCGCAGCCCGCCGTCTGACTGACGGGACCTGCTAGAGGGCGGCGGGGCAGGGCCGACGATCGTGCTAGGCGGCCGAGGCCGTTGCCATGGTCACGAGATTTCGCCCCTCCGCCTTGGAGCCATACAGCGCCTGATCGGCTCTCAACAGGATCGCCGCCGCGCTGTCCTCGTAATCCTGGGCCAGGGCAATGCCGACACTCATGGTCACGGAAATCGGCGTTTTGTCGGGCCCGATCAGGATCGGGGTGCTGCCGACCGCGACGCGCAGACGTTCGGCCACATCCATTGCACGCGCGTGATCCGCATCGGGGATGGCGACAAGAAACTCCTCCCCCCCGATCCGGCCCAGCAGATCCATGCTGCGAAGCTGCGCGCGAAGCCGTTTCGCGACCACGGCCAGCACCCCGTCGCCGGCGGCGTGGCCATAGCGGTCATTCACATCCTTGAAGAAATCCAGATCCAGCATCATCACGGCGATCCCGCGCCCGGGATGGCCCAGCATGCGTTCAAGATGGTGCAGCGCATAGCGGCGGTTGTGCAGACCGGTCAGGCTGTCGGTCACCGCAAGCTGCAACCCTTCCTGCACGGTGGTCCGCAAACGGTCCGACTGGCGCTTGCGCCGGAGTTGTGTCCTGATCCGCACCGCCAGTTCATCGGCGTCCACCGGCTCGTAAAGAATATCCCCGGCCCCGAGATCGAGCGCGATGGCGGCGCGCTCGCAATCGGCGGCGGGCAATACCATCACCGTGGCCGCATAGCGGGTGATCGGGCGGGAGCGCAGATCCGACAGAAGGCGCAGCCCGTCGTTGCGGCAGGCCATATCGGCCGAGATCACGAACAGATCCGGCGTATCGCTCTGACCGAAATCGGCCAGGACATTTTCCTGCGCCACGATCTGGACGATGCCGGCGCGCTTTGCCTCCAATGCCTGTTTCCAGACCACGGCCGGGCCCGCATCGGAGGCGACGAGCGCGATCTTTCCGGGACCTTCGAATTCACCGGCGCCTTCGGCAAACCCAAGCTCCGCGCAGGTTTCCTCCCGCAGGCGCAGCTCCCGCTGCGTGTCGCGCGCGCGCAGAAGCGAGCGGACCCGCGCCAGAAGCGCCACCTCATCCACAGGTTTGGTCAGAAAATCATCCGCCCCTTTTTCAAGCCCCTGAACCTTGCTTTCCTTGTCTGCCATGGCGGTGATCAGGATCACCGGAATATCCGCGGTCTCGGGGTCGTTCTTGAGCCTGTCGCAGACGGTCAGCCCGCACATATCGGGCATCAGGACGTCAAGCAGGATCAGATCGGGCCGGTGCGACCTGGCTTTTTCCAGCGCATCGGCTCCGCTATCGGCCTGAACGACCTCATAACAGGCGGCGGAAAGCTTGACTTTCATCACGATGCGGTTGGTCGCTACGTCATCGACGACCAGGATGCGCCCTGTCATACTCCGAGCTCCAAAAACTGCCTTTTATCAGCGTCCGTCAATTTGCATATGAAAGGTTAACAAACTATTTAACGTTAAGGTCAACTTCTCTCCATGCAGCAAGAATCCGCCGAAAAAATCGCCATCGACACCCTGGCTTGGCTTGCCGCGGATCCCGATCTGTTCGGGGTCTTTCTGGGCGCAACCGGTGCGTCCGTTTCGGATGTCACCGCCCAGGCAGGAGATCCGCAATTTCTGGCCGGCGTTCTGGATTTCGTCATGATGGATGACGCCTGGGTCATCCGCTGCTGCGACGCCCAGGACATGCGCTACGAAACCCTGGCTCAGGCGCGGGCCGCGCTGCCCGGAGGTGACTTGCCGAACTGGACATGATGAGCGCCGACGATCCGGCCGGCGGCGTCAGTCCAGCGGGTCATCCCCTTCGCCGCTGCGGAGTTTCGCCAGAAGCCGGGTCAGTTCCACGCGTTCCGAGGCAGACAGCTTCTCGTTGAAATGCGCCATGTTTTCCGAACAGATCGGCATCGCGGCGCGCATTCTTGTCCGGCCCTCGGGCGTCAGCGCAACTTCGGTCGTGCGCCGGTCCTGACGGCCGATGCTGCGGGCGATCAACCCTTCATCCTCCAACTGCCGCAGGGCGCGAGACGTCGCGGTGCGGTCGATGCCGACGAAGCTTGCAATCTCGGAGGGGTTTTTCAGCCCGTCTTCGGCCACGGCCACCAGAATACACCATCCGACCCGCGTCAGGCCGAAAGCGCGCAATCCTTCTTCCACCCGACGCTCGATCAACCTTGCGGTTTGCGAGGTGTGGAAACTGATGCTTTCATGAAGCCCGAAACGAGGTTTTACGCCATCCATACCGTTCACAATGGCTTTCTTGTTGCATATTGGTCAAGACACAGTCACCCCGGAGCCTGAAAGTCAATCGGGGCGGGCGCGGAAATGATCGCGGGCATTCTTTTCGACAAGGACGGCACGCTGTTCGATTTCGAGGCCAGCTGGTCCGGCTGGGCGGCGGATGTTCTGGTCGAACTGGCGGGAGGTGAGGCGGCGCTGGCCTCCGATCTGGGCGCGCGGATCGGCTTCGATATCGAAAAGGCGCGATTCCGGCCCGACAGCGTGGCCATTGCCGGTACGCCCGACGAAACGGCCCGTGCGCTGCTGCCCGGCCTGCCGGGTTGGGAGCTGTCGCGGCTGAACGCGTATCTGACAGTGGCCGCGGCGGAGGCACGGATGGCAGAGGCGGTGCCGCTGGCACCTTATCTTGCAGGGCTCAGGGCGGCCGGGCTCCGGCTCGGCGTGGCCACCAACGATGCGGAGGCGCCCGCGCGCGCGCATCTGGCCGCGGCGGGCGTTCTGGACGCGTTCGACTATGTGGCGGGTGCCGATAGCGGCTATGGCGCCAAACCCGATCCGGGCATGTGCCTGGGGTTTGCGACCACACTCAACCTGCCGCCCGGGCGTGTGGTGATGGTCGGCGACAGCCGCCACGATCTGCATGCCGCTGCGGCCGCCGGGATGGTGGGCGTGGGGGTGCTGACCGGCATGGCAACCGCCGCCGATCTGGAGGATCTGGCACATGTGGTTCTGCCCGATATCGGGTATATCCCCGGGTGGCTGGACGATACGCAGGCCCGATAGGCCCGCCGGTCGCCGGAATGCGACGCGATCGGTCGCTAACTGAAAACTTCTGGCGGCCCCGGCGGGGTCAATCTTGGCCTTGCGACCACGCGCGGGGAGATGCCGAAGATGACCGCTGAAACACCGACACGCCGCCGCCGCACGGGCGGCCGCAAGGGCCATGCGGACCGTGCCGGATATGCAGCCATCGACCAGATGCCCTGGCGGCTGATCCGGAATACCGACAGGCCGACCGAACCGCTTGATGAAGATGGGGTGCAGGCGATCCATCGCGGAGCCATGCATATCCTCGGCCAGATCGGGATCGAGTTTCTGAACGAGGAAGCGCGCAGGATACTCGGCAGGGCGGGGTGTAAGATCGAGGGCGAAAATGTCTTCATGGACGAAAGCTTCGTGATGGAGATGGTGGGCCACGCGCCCGCAAGCTTCACCATCACGCCGCGCAACCCCGAGCGGCAGCTGATCATCGGCGAGAACGTCCTGACCTTCGGCAACGTCTCCTCCCCACCAAATGCCTGGGACCTGGAGCGCGGCAAGAGATCGGGTGATTTCGAGACCTACAAGGAGTTTCTGAAGCTTACCCAGTACTTCAACTGCATCCACTTCGCCGGCGGCTATGCACCCGAACCGATCGATATCCACCCCTCCGTGCGCCATCTCGACTGCCTGTATGAAAAGCTGACGCTGACCGACAAGGTCCCTCATGCCTATTCGCTGGGGGCGGAGCGGGTCGAGGATGTGATGGAGATGGTGCGGATCGCCGGGGGCCTGACCCATGCGGAATTCGACGCGACACCGCGGATGTATACCAACATCAACTCCGTCTCGCCCCTGAAACATGACCACCCGATGCTCGACGGGGCGATGCGGTTGGCCCTGCGCGGCCAGCCCACGGTTGTCACACCCTTCACGCTTGCCGGCGCGATGGCACCGGTGACGATGTCGGGCGCTGTTGCGCTGTCGCTGGCCGAGGGGCTCGCGGCGATTGCGCTGCTGCAATACATCAACCCGGGCTGCCCCGTGGCCATCGGCACCTTCACCTCCAATGTGGACATGAAATCCGGGGCTCCGGCCTTCGGAACCCCCGAATACATGCGCGCGACGCAGATGACCGGGCAGATGGCCCGGTTCTACGGGCTGCCGATGCGCTCGTCCGGGGTCTGTGCCGCCAATGTGCCGGACGGGCAGGCCATGTGGGAAACCTCGCAGAGCCTCTGGGCGGCGGTGCAATCGGGCACCAACATGGTCTATCATGCGGCGGGCTGGCTGGAGGGCGGTCTGATCGCGAGCCCGGAGAAATTCGTCATGGATTGCGAGGTGTTGCAGCAGATCCAGCGATATTTCGAGCCGGCGCTCTGGGCCACCACTGAGGACGAGATCGGGCTCGATGCGATCCGCGAGGTCGGCCATGGCGGCCACTACTTCGGCTGCGCGCATACCCAGGCCCGCTATCAGACCGCGTTTTATCAGCCCTTCCTGTCAGACTGGCGGAATTTCGAGGCATGGCAACTCGAAGGCAGCGTCTGGACCGCTGAGCGGGCGCATCGGATCTACAAGCGGATACTGGATGAGTTCGAGGCGCCGCCGATGGACGACGCCATTCGCGAAGAATTGCAGGCCTTCGTCGCCCGCCGCAAGGAAGAGGGCGGCGCACCGACCGATTTCTGACGCCGGACCACCGCGTCGACCGCCATGCCAACGCTTTCTTTACGGTTTTCAGCGTATGCCATTGCGGATGGCTTGCGGGAAGGATTGCCATGCATGGTCTTGTCAATCGGGCGTTGCAGGAGTTTGTGAAGGATACCTATGGCGCGGATATCTGGGGCGAAGTGCGGGATCAGGCAGCCTTGCCCTTCGACGAATTCGAATCGATGCTGCATTACGACATCCGTTTGACGAAACTGACGATCGATGCGGCCTCGGCCGTGCTGCACAAGGACGCCGCGTCGTTGCTGGAGGATGTGGGAAGCTGGCTTGTCTCGAACCCGGCGCAGGAATCCATTCGCCGCTTGCTGCGGTTCGGCGGCACGACATTCCTGGATTTCCTGCAATCCCTGGAGGAGCTTCCGGGCCGCGCACGCATGGCGCTGCCCGATCTGGATATGCCCGAAATCGTATTGCAGACCGACACACCGGGCCGCTTCAAGCTGGAAATCAGATGGGCCCTTGACGGCATGGGCTCGGTTCTTCTGGGCGCCTTGCGGGGCATGGCGGATGACTATGGCGCGCTGGTGGTGCTCGAAGCGGAGCCTGGCCGGGAAGGGGCCGAGATTGTCGTGATTGATCTGCTGGATGCCCAGTTCGCCGCCGGCCGCACCTTCGAGCTGGATGCGCAAATGCGATGACCAGTCCCCAACACATCCTTCCCGACCCTCTGGTCGGCCTGTCCGGCGCGGCGCTGGACCGGTTGATGCCGCTTCACGTCTGGCTCAGCCCGAAGGGGCAGATCGTGCGCGCCGGGCCGACATTCCGCAAGATGGTGCGGGAGGCCGATATCATCGGCGGCAGCATCTTCGACCTGATGAAGCTGAAACGCCCGCGTCTTGTCAGCAAGCTGCCCGATCTGATGGCCTTGCAGGGCCAAAGGCTGACGCTGATGCTGAACACGGCGCCGCATCTGACATTGCGCGGAATGGTGGTTGCCCTGCCCGGCGACAGCGGCGCCTTCATGAACATCTCGCTTGGGGTGTCATTTGCAGAGGCGGTGGCCGAATGGCACCTGACGCTTCGCGATTTCTCGCCCTGCGATCAGACGGTCGACCTGCTTTACCTGCGCGAGGCGAGTGCCCTGACCTCGCACGAATCGCGGATGCTGACCGAACGTCTGGAAGCCGCACGGATCGTGGCCGAGCAGCAGGCGCTGACCGACACGCTGACCGGGCTCGCCAATCGGCGGGCGATGGACACGGCGCTTGCCCGAACGCTCAGCAATCCGCAGGCGCGTTATGGCCTGATGCACATGGATCTGGACTATTTCAAGCGCGTCAACGACACGCTTGGCCATGCCGCGGGCGACCATGTGCTGGCCCATGTGGCAAAGGTGCTGCGCTCCGAAGTGCGCCGCGGCGATATCGTGGCGCGCGTCGGCGGCGACGAATTCGTACTCCTGTTCCGCGATTGCGACGACCCCGACCTTCTCGACCGGATCGCGCAGCGCCTGATCAGACGGCTGGAACAACCGACCGTTTTCGAGGGCAAAACCTGCCGCATATCGGCCTCGATCGGGACGACATTGTCGAGCTATTACACCAAACCGACTGTCGATCAGTTGCTCAGCGACGCCGATCAGGCGCTCTACGCCTCCAAAAACAGGGGCCGGGCGCGGCATACATTCTACACACCGGATCTCGCCCCGGGCTGAGGCGCCGCGCCGGTGGACAAGGCCGTGGCGCGGGCCTAGCGTCGCAGCCATGGGACCCGGGGATTTTCACGACAGCCGATACTCCTGGCTGCGGCTGGCCATCACATTGCTGATCGCCATTGTCGGGAATGTCGGCATGTGGGCGATCATCGTCATCCTGCCGGCGATCCAGTCGGAATTCGGTGTCGACCGGTCCGCCGCGTCGTTGCCCTATGCCGCGGCGATGGTCGGTTTCGCGCTCGGCAACCTGGTGATCGGATGGGCGGTGGACCGGTTCGGTATCAGCCTGTGCCTGATTGCGGCGGCCATAGGCGTTGCCCTATCCTTTGCGTTTGCGGCACTGACCGGCTCGGTGCTGATGCTGTCGATCGCGCAGGTGATCGTGGGCTTTGGCTCGGCCACCAGTTTCGGCCCGCTGATTGCCGACATATCGCATTGGTTCCTGCGCCGGCGGGGGATCGCCGTGGCGGTCGCGGCAAGCGGCAACTACCTTTCGGGGGCGATCTGGCCGTTCCTTCTTGCCGGCGTTCTGGAGGAGCAGGGCTGGCGCGTCGCCTATCTGCTGCTGGCCGGCGTGGTCTTGCTGGTAATGCTGCCGCTGTCGCTTCTGCTGCGCCGGAGCGTGCCCCACATGCCCGCGAATGATGGCGTGATCGCGGTGCCGGGGCGGGCCGGGCGCGTCAGCTTCACGCCCGGGCAGTTGCAGATGCTGCTGGCCGCCGCCGGGATCGCCTGCTGCATGGCCATGGCGATGCCGCAGGTCCATATCGTGGCGCTATGCGTCGATCTGGGATACGGGCCCACCGTGGGCGCCGAAATGCTGTCGCTGATGTTGCTGGGCGGGGTTGCGTCGCGGCTGGTCTCGGGCTTCGTGGCCGATCTGCTCGGCGGTGTGCGGACGCTCCTGATCGGGTCGGTGTTGCAGTGTATCGCGCTGTTCCTGTTCCTGCCGTTTGACGGGCTGGTTTCGCTCTACCTTGTCAGCCTTGTCTTCGGCCTGGCCCAGGGCGGTATCGTGCCGAGCTACGCGATCATCGTGCGGGAATACATGCCCGCACGGGAGGCCGGCGCGCGGGTGGGCGCCGTGATGATGGCCACAATCATCGGTATGGCACTGGGCGGCTGGATGTCCGGCTGGATCTACGACATGACCGGCAGCTATCAGATGGCCTTCATCAACGGGATCGTCTGGAATTTCCTCAATATCGGGATCATGGTGCTGATCTTGCTGAATGCAAGCCGGGGCGGGCGCAGGGCGGCGGCGGCGATATCCGCCCCGTGAGCCGGGCCCTTTGGTGTTGCGCCCGGCGGTGCGGCTGGCCATTCTTGGCGCGACACGCGGCCATGATCGGGGGAGGGATAGGATGAGCTTGCGGCCTCTGGGCATTGACCCGTCCCGGTGTTTCATCGGCGGAGCATGGCGCCCGCCGGTGGCCGGTGACACGCTGCCGCTTCATTCGCCCTCCGACGGGTCGGAGCTTTGCCGGATCGCGCGGGGGCAGGCCGATGATGTCGATGCAGGCGTAGCCGCGGCACATGCGGCGCTGTCCGGGCCATGGGGCCGTGCGACGGCCGCGGAGCGGGGCCGGATCTTGTACAAGATCGGGCAGACGGTTCTGGAACATATCGACGAGTTGGCGAGGCTGGAAGCGCTGGATGTGGGCAAGCCGTTGAAACAGGCCCGCGCGGATGTGGTGGCGCTGGCGCGCTACATGGAATTCTACGGTGGCGCGGCCGACAAGCTGCATGGCGAGACGATCCCCTATCTGGATGGCTACACGGTCTACACGCTTCGCCAGCCCCATGGCGTGACAGGCCATATCATTCCATGGAACTACCCGATGCAGATCATCGGGCGTTCGGTTGGGGCCGCGCTTGCCGTGGGAAATGCCTGCGTCCTGAAACCGGCGGAGGAGGCCTGCCTGACCGCGCTTGCCTTTGCCGAGATCGCACGGGCCGCGGGGCTGCCGGACGGGGCGTTGAACGTGGTGCCCGGACTGGGCGCCGAGGCGGGGGCCGCGCTGAGCGGGCATGCCGGGGTTCATCACATCTCCTTCACCGGGTCGGTGGCGGTGGGCCGGCTGATCCAGCAGGCGGCAGGGCGGAATGTGGTTCCGGTGACGCTGGAGCTTGGCGGGAAATCCCCGCAACTGGTGTTCGACGATGCCGATCTGGACGCGGCGATGCCGTTTCTGGTGAATGCGGGGATCCAGAATGCCGGGCAGACCTGTTCGGCCTCGTCGCGCATTCTGGTGCAACGGCGTGTCTACGACCAGGTCGTGGACCGCATGGCCGAGCGATACGCCGCCTTGCGGGCCGGTCCTGCCTTGTCGGATCTGGATCTCGGGCCGCTGGTGTCCGGCCGGCAGAAGGAAATCGTCGAGGCGTTCCTTGACAGCGGCGCGGATCTGGAGATGGCCGCGCGGGGACAGATCATCGACGATGCGCCGACCGGCGGTGCCTATGTGGCCCCGGTGCTGTTCGCGGGCGTCGCACCCATGCATCGGCTTGCGCAGGAGGAGATCTTCGGCCCGGTGCAGGTGATCATCCCCTTCGATACCGAGGAGGAGGCGCTCGACATCGCCAATGGCACATCCTTCGGGCTTGTCGCTTCCGTCTGGACGGAAAGCGGCGCGCGCCAGATGCGGCTGGCAAAGCATCTGCGCGCCGGGCAGGTGTTCCTGAACAATTACGGAGCGGGCGGCGGTGTGGAACTGCCTTTCGGCGGCACGGGCCTGTCGGGTCATGGCCGCGAAAAGGGGTTCGAGGCGCTTTACGGCTTTTCCACGCTGAAGACGGTTGCGGCGCTGCACGGATAGGAGACATTCATGCGACTGAATGAGAAAACGGCGATCGTGACCGGCGGCGCGTCCGGCTTCGGGGCCGGCATCGCGCGCAAATTCGTGGCGGAGGGCGCGCGGGTGATGATCGCCGATCTGAACAAGGACATGGCCGACGAGCTTGCAGCGGAGCTTGGAGAGGCGGTCAGAACGCGGCGGACGGATGTGGCCGACGGTGACAGTGTGGCCGAATTGAAAACCGCCACGCTGGAGGCCTTCGGCCGGATCGACATTCTGGTCAACAATGCCGGGATCACCCATCTGCCGACCCCGCTGGAAGAGGTCGAGGAGGCCGCGTTCGACAGGGTTTTCGCGGTCAACTGCAAATCGGTCTATCTGACCGCGAAGCATATCGTGCCGGTGATGAAGGGGCAGGGGGCGGGGGTGATCCTGAATGTCGCCTCCACCGCCGGGGTCAGTCCGCGGCCGCGGCTGAACTGGTACAACGCCTCCAAGGGCTGGATGAACACCGCCACCAAGGCGATGGCGGTGGAGCTTGCGCCGACGGGCATTCGGGTCAATGCACTGAACCCCGTGGCCGGGGAAACGCCACTTCTGAAAAGCTTCATGGGGGAGGACACGCCCGAGATGCGGGCGAAGTTTCTGGCGACGATCCCCCTGGGCCGGTTCTCCACCCCCGAGGATATGGGCAATGCGGCCTGCTATCTGTGTTCGGACGAGGCCAGCATGATCACGGGCGTCTGTATGGAGGTGGATGGCGGGCGCTGTATCTGAGCGCGTGGCGCAACCCGGGTTGCCCGGCCGCGGGCCATGTCATCCGGTTGCCGGGGCCAGACGGTAGAGCCGCGGCAGCAGCATCGGCGTCAGATACATGGGCAATTGCCAGCAGGCGATGAAGATCATGATCGGCCCGGTCACTTCGGGCGGAAGGGCGATCAGAAACAGGGCGATGTTGCGATTGCCCGCCGCCAGCGCCAGCGGGCCCGAGACGGCGGCGAGCCGGGAGCGGTGCAGCGCCAGCAGGACGATGGCCTGCAACCCGAAGGAGAGCGCGAAGGCGGCAAGGGCCCAGAGCAGGGCAAGACCGGGATCGGCCCTGAGCAACGGGCCGAGTGCCGCCATCAGGCCCACCACAATGATCGCGAAAAACAGGATCGCGGCTCCGTCCATCGCCCTGATCTGCCCCGCATCCGGGTTCGGCAGCAGCCAGCGTCGCAGCCCGAAACCAAGCGCCGCGGCCCCCAGAATGATCGCCAGCGTGCGCAAGGCCACCCCTGCCAGAGCCACCGGGCTGATGGCCACGGGGACGGCCATCAACACGGGGATGATCGTCAGCGGAAAGATGGCCGTGCCCAGGATCAGGAATTGCATCATCCGGGCCGGATCCTGCCGCAGGATGATCGCCAGAGAGGCGCCGCCGGAAATGGTCGGCGCCGCGCAGGCCAGTACAAGCGCCAGCGCCAGCGCCGTGCCCGACAGGCCGAGACCTGCCGCCGCCGTGATCATGGTTAGCGGCAGTGCCAGTTGCAGGATCAGCACCGCAGGCAGGCTCCAGCGGAGATCGGCAAAGGCGCCGAAGGCCGCGCGATGCCCGATCCGGAAGGCGGTGACCGTGAGCAGGACCGCCACCATCTGCGGCAGCCATGGCTGCATGGCGGCGGCAAGACCGGGCAAGGCCAGACCCGCGACCAGCCCGGCCACCAGCGTCAGGCGTCCGTGCCGGGCGAAGATCTGCAGCGCCCGACCGGTCCACCGGATCATTGCGGCCCTTGTCGGAGATTTTCGGGCAGCCAGAGCGCCAGATCGGGGAACCAGATCAGCACGAAGCACATCAGCACCATGATCATGAACATCGGCAGCGCGGATTTGGCGATATAGCCCATTTCATGCCCGGTCATACCCTGCAGCACGAACAGGTTGAAGCCGATGGGCGGCGTGATCTGCGCCATTTCCACGACGACGATGACGAAAATCCCGAACCAGATCAGGTCGATCCCGGCCTCCACCACCATCGGCTCGACGACCGCCATGGTCAGCACGACCGAGGAGATGCCATCAAGGAACATGCCCAGAATGATGTAGAAAACCAGCAGCGCCATCAGCAGTTCGAACCGGCTCAACTCCAGCGCGCCGATGCCGTCTGCAAGCGCGCGGGGCAGGCCGGTGAAGCCCATGGACAGTTTCAGGAACGCTGCACCCGCAAGGATCAGCATGATCATCGCGGAGGTGCGGGTGGCCCCCATCAGGCTTTCGCGGAAGCTGTTCCAGTTCAGCGAGCCCTGACCGGCGGCCAGGATCAGCGAGCCGATCACGCCGAAGGCGGCGGCTTCGGTCGCGGTGGCGATGCCGGTATACATGGAGCCGATCACCACGAGGATCAGGCAGATCACGGGGATCAGGAAGCGCGAATTCTTCAGCTTGTCGCCGAAGCTCATCGCGGTCTCCATGGTGGGGGCCCATCCTTTGGAGATCACCGAATAGGCGGCGACGTATCCCATGAACATCAGCGCCAGAACGAGCCCCGGGAGCACGCCGGCAAAGAACAGCTCAGTGATCGACTGGTTGACGGCCACGCCATAGACGATCAGCGCCAGCGACGGCGGGATCATCAGACCGAGGGTCGCGGCACCCGCCAGCGTCCCGATCACGATATGCTCGGGGTATTTGCGCGCCCTGAGCTCGGGGATCGACATCTTGCCCACGGTGGTGAGCGTCGCCGCCGACGAGCCCGAGACGGCTGCAAAGACCGTGCAGCCCACGATATTGGTATGAACCAGCCCGCCCGGCAGCCGCGCAAGCCATGGGGAAAGGCCGCGGAACATGTCTTCGCTCAGCCTTGTGCGATAGAGGATTTCCCCCATCCATATGAAAAGCGGCAGCGCGGTCAGCGTCCAGCTCGACGAGGTGGCCCAGATCGTGGTGATCATCGTGTCGCCCACCGGCCGCGAGGTGAAAAGCTCCATCCCCACCCAGGCGACGCCCATCAGGGCGACCCCGACCCAGACGCCGGTGCCCAGAAGCAGGAAGAGAACGAAGAGAAAGAGGACGATGGCGTAAATCTCTGTCATCGGATCACTCCCCGAAGCTCTGATCGACGATGTTGCTGCCGATGCGGTGACTGCCCTTGAACAGAACCGCGAGGAGGTTGTCGGCAAAGGCGATCAGCAGGATCCCACCGCCCACCACCATCACCGATTGCGGGATCCAGAGTGCTGTGGCGTCCTGTGCCTGGCTGACCTCGTTGAATTTCCAGGACCAGTAGACGAACCAGTAGGCGTAGTAGACGAAATAGGCGATGGTCGCGGTTGCGATGGCAAAGCACCAGACCTCCAGCATCCATTTGATCTTCGGGGGAACCGCGTTCAGCAGGATCGACACGCGGATATGCGCCCCGCCATTGAGCGCGCTGGCGAAGGCCAGGAAACTGGCCGCCGCCATCATGTAGCCCGCGTAATTCGGCGCGCCGGGAAAGATATCGCCGACCCACCGGGCCACTATCTGCGCCACGATCAATAAAAGGATCGCGATCAGGCAGAGCGCGGCCGCCACGCCGGACGCCTTGTAAAGCCAGTCGAGGAAAGAGCGGATCACACCGTGCGTCTCTGCCATGGGTCAGCCTTGTCTTGGGGACCAGAGAATACCACCGGCGCGCCGACGGATCGGCGCCCCGGTGGGACCAGGATAGTGCGGCTACTGTGCGGCGGCCGCGGCTTCGCGATAGGCCTCGACGATGGCCCGGCCTTCGTCGCCGGCGGCTTCCAGCCATTCATTGGTCATCGTCTCGCCGATGGCGCGCAACTCCGCCATCAGCGCCTCGCCCGCGGGTTCGACGGTCATGCCGCCCGCGCGCAGACCGGCCAGCGTGAAGCCGGTGTATTCCCGCGCCCGCCATGTGCCGGCATATTGGGCCAGGCCCGCGCAGGCGTTGATGACGTTCTGGTTCGCCTCGGAGGTGTCATTCCAGACATCGGCGTTCACCATCACGTAATTCCGCGGCAGCCACGCATCCACCTCGTAGAAATGGCTGAGGCTTTCCCAGACGCGGCGGTCATAGCCGGTGGCGCCCGACGAGACCATCGACGAGGCGACGCCGGTCGCGAAGGCCTGGCTGATCTCGGCCGCTTCGATCGTCACCGGCAACATGCCCGTCAGTTCGGCAAGACGGTTCGTGGCATTGTTGTAGGAGCGGAACCGGATGCCCTCCATGTCGGCGACCGAATTGATTTCCTGATTGAAATAGAGACCCTGCGGCGGCCATGGCACAGAATAGAGCAGGTGCAGGTTCTGGCTTGCCAGAAGCTCGGTGATGGTCGGCTCGGCGGCTTCCCACAGCATGTCGTGCTCATCGAAGGAGCCGACAAGGAAGGGGATCGAGTCGAAGCCGAACAGGGCATCCTCGTTCTGGTGGCCCGACAGGAGCCGCTCGCCGATCTGGACCTGACCGGTCTGGATCGCGCGTTTGATATCTGCACCCGCAAACAGCGAGCCGCCCGGATGGGTCACGATCTCGATCTCGCCGCCGGTGCCGGTGGTCACGCATTGGGCGAACTCCGCCCCGGTCACCGAATGGAAGTTGGACCCGGAATAGGCCATCGGCATATCCCAGGTTTCGGCGCTGGCAGGCACGGCCAGGATCGCGGCCAGCGCCGCTGCGGTCAGGGGTAGGGTTTTCATCTCTCGTCTCTCCTTGTTGAGTGATTTTTTGGTTTTGTTGTGGTGCGTCATGAGGCGAACCGTGCTGGATCATAGGGCGCCATGTCCAGATTGGGCTTTTGTCCCGTCATCAGCTGCGCCAGCAGACGCCCGGTTTTCGGCCCGCCCGTCAGGCCGATATGATGGTGGCCGAACCCGACATAGACGCCGGTGCCACCGACCTGCCCGATCAGGGGCAGGCTGTCCGCAGGGGCCGGGCGATGGCCTTGCCATTCCACCTCGGCCTTGGCCTGCAACCGGGGGAAGGCTTTCGCCACCTCCCGGCGCAGAAGGGCAAAGGGCGCGGCGGAAGGCCCGGCCTCCAGCCCGCCGAATTCCACCACGCCGGCACATCTGAGACCCGCCGCCATGGGCGTCGCCACGAATTTGCCCGCCGCCACCATGATCGGCATCGCCGGACCACCCGTCGCGCCCTCGTAGACTACGTGATAGCCGCGTTCGCTTTCCAGCGGGATCGTCAGCCCCAGTCTTTTCATCAGCGGTTTCGACCAGACGCCGGTGGCCAGGACCACATCGGTGCAGGGGATCGCGCCGGTCGTGGTTTCGACCGCACGGACCTTGCCGTCCGCAAAGCTGAAATCCCTGACATCGGCCTTGCGGAACGTGCCGCCGAGCCGCTGAAACTCCTCTGCCAGCGCCATGACATAACCACCGGGATCGCGGATGAAACCATGGTCCTTCATCACCGCAAGGCAATCGACGGCGGGGCCCAGATTGGGCTCGTAGTCGCGGGCGGCTTCACCTTCGAGTATCTCGGGTTCGAACCCGGCCTCGCGGCGCAGGTCCCAGACATAGCTGTCGGCGTCGAACGCGGCACGGGTTGCATAGGCGAAGGTGTAATCGCTCTCCACCACCCAGTCCGCCGCGCCCGTCCCCGCGCTCAGCGCCTTGTGCTGATCGGCCCCGTCGCCGACGATCGGGGTCAGCCCATGGGCGATGCGGCGGGTATCCGCGTCATTGGCATGGGCCAGATACTTCAGCAGCCAGGGTAACAGTTTCGGCAGGTAGGACCAGCGCAGAAACAGCGGAAAATTAGGATCGAGCGCATATCGCGGGCCCTTCCGGATCAGCCCCGGCACCGTCACCGGCACCATCGAGCAATTGGCCAGCACACCGGCATTTCCGTACGAGGTGCCTTGCCCCGGTGCGTCCCGGTCCAGCAGGGTCACCTGAACACCCGCGCGGCGCAGCCAGATCGCGGTGGAAACGCCGACGATACCCGCGCCGACGACAATCGTGTGCGCCTCCGCGGTCATGCGGCCAGCCCCGAGCGATTGATCGAAAACCGGGCCAGCGCGTCAGGGTCCACATCCGCGCCCAGACCCGGGGTATCGGGCACCACCACCTGCCCGTCTTCGACCGCGAAGGGCGTGGAGAGTATATCCTCCCTGAGGAAATAGCTGGCCTGATAGAACTCGCATCCAAGGGTAATCTCGGGTGTCGCCGCGATCATGTGGGTGCCGGCAAGGTGGGCGAGGCCGCTTTCGAACATGTCGCCGCCATAGGCCGACATGCCGACGGATTGCGCCATGCGCGCCACCGTCTGGGCACGGGCCAGCCCGCCCGATTTCATGATCTTGACCGACACGCCATCGGCCAGCCCGAGGGCGGCGGCTTGCATCATGTCTTCGGGCCCGAAGACGGACTCATCGGCCAGAAGCGGCACATCGATTGCGTCCCTCAGGCGGGCCATCAGATCGCGCAGATGCGCCTTGACGGGCTGTTCGATGAAACCGGGCCGGAACCCGGCGACATCGCGCAGGCAGGCCATCGCCGTGTCGTGATGCAGCCCCTGATTGTAATCCACGCGGATATCGAACTCGGGGAAATCCTTGCGCAGCCGTTCCAGCCGCAGAATGTCGAAGGCGTGATCCCTGAAGCCCGCCTTGAGCTTGATGATCCGGACCCCGTCATCGCGAAGCCGTTCCATCAGTCGCAGGTCCTTGTCGAAATCCGGATCGGCAATGGAGCAGGAGAGCGGGATGCGATCCCTTGCGCGCCCGCCAAGCAGCGCCCAGACCGGAACGCCCGCGATCCGCGCGCGCAAATCGTAAAGCGCCGTGTCCAGCGCGGCCTTGGCCTCGGTACAATGGGCGACGGCGGCCTGCGCCTCGGCCATGATCGCGGGATGTGCGCCCACCGGCCGCCCGATGACAAGCGGGCGGATGTAGCGGTCCAGCGCGGCGAATGACGCTTCGGCCGAACCGGTGAAGACGACCCAGGGGGAGGCCTCCCCATACCCGTATTGGCCGCCTTCTGCGCCAAGCCGCAGCACGACGATCTCGATCGCGTGTTCGACCGAGCCGATGCCGTGGTCGCGCCGCGCGTTCACCGGCAAGGACAGATGCCAAAGGGCAAAGTCCGTGATGATCTGGGTCTGGTCCGTCATGCATCCCCCTGCGGCAAAACCGTGCCAATGCGGGATCATCATTTCAAATACGAAATTGTGGTAAACTCATCATAAAAAATGATACGCATGTGGTTATGTCCATTCGATTTCGCCAGCTTCAGGCCTTCCACGCAATCTACGAAACCGGCACGGTAACGGGCGCGGCGGCGCTACTGGGCATCTCGCAGCCCGGCATTTCCAATCTTCTGGCGCAGCTTGAGCGCGAAACCCGGTTCCGTCTGTTCGAGCGGGTCAAGGGCCGGCTGATCCCGACGCCGGAGGCCGGCGTCCTGTATCAGGAGGTCGATACGGTCGTGCGCGGGCTGGACCATGTCTCCCAAGCGGTGGTCGATCTGCAGAACAAGCAGGGCGGGCAGCTTCAGGTCGCCTCCCAACACGCGCTGTCCTTCGGGTTCATGCCGAAGCTGATCGCCCGGTTCGCGCAGACCCGGCCGGACATGTCGATCTCGTTCCAGTCGCAATACTCCTCCAAGATCCAGGAATGGGTCATGGCGGGCCTGTTCGAGATCGGTATTTCCGAAATGCCTCTGCTCTACGACGCGTTCGAGCATCACCCGCTGGCCGTCGAAACCCTGGTGGCGATGCATGAGGATAATCCGCTGGCCCGGCACGCGGTCTTGACGCCCGCGTTGATGGAGGGGGAGCCCTTCATCGTCATGGGCCCCGATCACATGACCCATCGCCGCACGCGGGAGGCGTTTCATACCGCAGGCGTGCCGTGGCGGACACGCATCCACACGCATCTGTTCAAGAACAAGCTCAGCTTCGTGAAAGAGGGGATGGGCGTTGCCATGCTGGACCCGTTCGCGCTGGATTTCGACGAGGGTGGCGGGTTCGTGACCCGCCCTTTCCGTCCGCGCATCATGATGGATCTGGTGGTCATCACCTCGCGCGCAAGGCCGCTTTCCGCGCTTGGACAGGAGTTCCTGACACTTCTGCTGGCCGAGCTTGCGCCCTATGCGGCCGCGCCGGAACCGGCCGCGGGCTAGGCGCCTAACCCATCCAGCGGCGGACCGGGGCGGCGGCCTCCTCCAACGGTTGCGAGATCACGTCGACCAGTGTCGGGCCGTCATGGGCAATCGCCTCTTTCAATACGGTATCCAGCTTGTCGGGGTCCTCCACCCGCCAGGATTTCACCCCATAGGCGGCGGCCACGGCGGCGTGATCGACACGCCCGAAATCCACATTGTAGTAACGCGCGCCCTTGTCGGCCATCTGGCTGGCCTTGATCCAGCCGAAATTGGAATTGGAAAACACGATATAGGTGATGTTCGCGCCGGCACGGGTCACGGTCTCCAACTCGCCGCAGGTGAAGCCGAAGGAGCCGTCGCCCATCAGGGCCACGGTCTTGGAAGAGGGCCGCCCGTACCACGCACCAAGAGACGCGGACAACGCATAGCCCAGAGCGCCGTGGGCACGGTTGGTGATGAAGAAGCGGCCCGCCAGAGGCTGTTGGTAATAGGCGGAAAAATACGGGCAACTGGTGCCCGGATCTGACAGGATGGTGGCATCCTCCGGCAGCAGGCGGTTCAGCGTTGCGACCACGCGTTCGGGGCGGATGGGCGCCTGCGAGCTTTTGGCAAGCGCATCGAACCACGCGAATTTCCGACCCTTGAGATGGGCCACCGCCTTGGCCCCGCCAAATGTCGCCAGACCCTGCCGGCGTTTGTCGAGTGCGGCATTCAACGCCGCGAGCGACAGGCGCAGATCGCCCACCACGCCCACCTCTGTCCGGTAATTCGCGCCGATCACCATCGGGTCATTGTCGAAATGCACGATCCGCGCGCCGGGTTTCGGGGCCTCCCATCTGGCGGTCGTGGTGGAGCCCGCGCGGCAGCCCATGAAGACGACCAGATCGGCCCCCTCCATCGCCTCCCACGTCTCGTCCGTGCCGCCGTTCGAGCCGACCACGCCCAGAGATTGCGGATGCGAGTCGGCCAGCGCGCCCTGGCCCGAGATCGAGGTGGCGACCGGAATGTCCAGCCGGGCGGCGAGCCGGGCCAGTTCCGCCATGGCGCCCGCAATCACCACCCCGCCGCCGCACACGATCAGCGGGGATTTCGCGGACAGGATCGCCTCCATCGCCGCGTCGACGGCGACGGGTTCAGGGGCTTGCGGATAGGCCGGGTAGCTTCGATGTTTCGGATCGGCCCAGATATCGGCCGGGTCCACCGGATCGTACTGGATGTCATAGGGCAGGCCCAGATGCGCCGCCCCGGCCCGGCCCGTGGTCATGGCGCGGAAGGCGGCGCGCAGCATGCGGGGAATATGGGCGGCCTGCACGATCACCGTGTTCCATTTGGTCAGGGGCCGCATCAGTGCGGCCTGATCGACCTCGGTCAGCGGATACTTCCCGTAGCTGCCGACGGAGATATCCGTGGTGATGCCCAGCACCGCGTAGGAGCTTTCCGACGCCTCGATCAGCCCCGGCAGGATATAGGTGGCGCCGCCGCCGGAGGGCCCTTCGGCCACACCGGGGCGGCCGGTCACGCGGGAATAGGCATCGGCCATGTATGTGGCGGAGCGTTCGTCGCGGGTCAGCACATGGGTGATGGCGCCGCCATGGGATCGCATCGCATCGTAAAAGGGCAGGGACGTGTCGCCGCAAAGGCCGAAGATATGCTGGACGTCATGCGCCTTCAGCATCGCAACCAGTGCTTCGGCCCCGTTCATTGTGTTGGTCATGGCACACGTCCCCCTTCCAGCCTGCATTTCATTCTGTATACAGCATAAAATATCTTGCAATACTCAAGATGAAATATCATCCTGCACCGACGTTTTCGGAGGAGCCGATGATGACCGAAAGCCATGTCGACCGTCTCACCGCGCAGCTGCGCCGGATGGCGGCGGAATTCCGGATCAAACCCGATGAGCGTATCCGGGAGGGCGAGATGGCCAAGCGCCTGTCGGTCAGCCGCACACCGCTGCGCGAGGCGCTGAACCGCCTTGTGTCGGAGGGATATCTGACCTTTACGGGCGGGCAGGGGTTTTTCTGCCGCTCGCTCACGCCCGAACGGATCATGGATCTTTACGAGGCGCGCGCGGCCATCGAATGCGAGGCGATGCGCCACGCGGTGAACCGCGCCAGCCCCGCCGCCATCGCGCAACTGGCCGACGATCTGGACCGGGCCGAGCCGCTTTACGAGCGGACGACCGATCGTCTGGCATTGCTGGAGATGGACGAGGCATTTCATATGGCGCTGGTGCGCCTGTCGGGCAATGCGGAGCTGGAACGGATGCTGGAGAATATCAACGGTCGCATCCGCTACGTGCGGATGATGGGGCTGAAGATGGAGGATGGCAGGCCGGGGCGCATGGGCGCGCACCGGACCATTCTGGGGGCCTTGATCGCGCGGGATCAGGACCTGCTTCTGGCCGAACTGCGCGCCCATATCGAGATGCGCAAGGAGGATGCGACCCAAGCGGTCCGCGATGCCTTTTCCCATATCTACGTGCAGGCGGGCTGAGCGATGCGGAAGACACCGGGTGGCAAAACCGTTTATGGCGCCTCGGTCGGGGTGTTGATGCTGGAGACGCGGTTTCCGCGCATCCCCGGCGATATCGGCAATGCGCTGAGCTGGCCCTTTCCGGTGCAGTACCGCGTGGTGCGGGGGGCCACGCCGGACAATGTGGTGCGCGGCGACCCCCGGTCGCGGCTGGAGGACTTCATTGCCGCGGGGCGGGATCTGGTGGAAATGGGATGCGACGGGATCGCCACGAATTGTGGATTTCTGGCCTTGCTGCAACGGGAAATGGCCGCGGAACTGCGTGTGCCGGTGGCGACCTCCGCGCTGATGCAGGTGCCCATGGTGCAGGCGACATTGCCGCCGGACAGGCGGGTGGCGATCCTGACGATTTCGAAGGAAACGCTCGGCCCCGCGCATCTGGCGGCGGCGGGTGTCCCTGCCGACACGCCCGTGATCGGAACCGATGAAGGGCGCGAGTTTACCCGTGCGGTGCTGGGCGACGAGGCCGAGATTGACTTCGCGGCCTGCCGCGCGGATTTGCTGGACGCGGCGGCGACGCTGACCGCGCGCCATCCCGAAACCGGCGCCATCGTGCTGGAATGCACGAACATGGTGCCCTATGCGGCGGATATCCGGCGGCAGTCCGGGCTGCCGGTCTATTCGATCCACAGTTTCCTGACATGGTTTCAGGCCGGGCTCATGCCACGCAGGTTTCCCGGCGATCTGGACGACCCGCGCGGCTGATCGCGTCTCCCTTGGGCGGGCGGCGCGGCCCTCCCCATGCCGGGCGGTCGGACCTTTTCAACGTCAGCCGTCTGCCGGGGACGGGATCAGGGCGCTGGCCTCGATCTCGACCAGGGCCGCATCTTCGACCAGCCCGACGACCACGACCATGGTCATCGCCGGAAAATGGCGACCCAGGACCCGGCGATAGGCTTCCCCCACCTCGCGCTGGCGGGCGAGATATTCGGTCTTGTCGGTGACATACCATGTCAGCCTCGTGATATCCTCGACCCGGCCGCCCGCCGCTTCGACCACGGCGGCGACGTTCTTCAGAGCCTGTTCCGTCTGGCCGATGAAATCATGGGTTTCGAAGACTTTCTGATGGTTCCAGCCGATCTGCCCGGCGACGGACAAACGGCCATCGGCGGCCAGAACGCCGTTGGCATACCCCTTTGCCGGGGCCCACCCGTCGGGCTGGATGATCCTGTGCGCCATTAATCGGCTCCTTCCAAATGCAGTTCCAACGTATCTCTGAGCGGGGCCGGCCACGGCAGGGGCCGCCCGTCTTGCCCCACATGCACAAGCGTGGCGCTTGCGGTGAAGCGGGTCTCTCCGTCCGCCGATGCGTGCCACGCGATGCCCAGACTGCTGGTTCCGATCCGGGTGCATCCCAGGCGGATATCCAGCATGTCGCCGTGGTGGCTGGGTGCGGTGAAGGTCGTTTCGATCTGCGCGGTGGGGACAGCGGCCTTCGCGTGCAGTTCTTCGAACGGATGGCCGATATGGTCGAAGAACGCCTCCACGCAGTCATTCATCATCTCGAAGTAACGCGGATAAAAGACGATCCCGGCGGGGTCGCAATGCTTGAAGAGCACTTTCTGGCGCATCAAAAAAGCCATCTTACTACCCGCCATTCCGCGTCTGCCGCAGACGGAACCGCTGGATCTTGCCGGTTTCCGTCTTTGGCAGATCGCTGACAAAGACGATCGAGCGGGGATACTTGTAGGGCGCTATCGTGGCCTTCACATGGTCCTGAAGCTCCTTGCTCAGGGCCTCCCCGGGCTCCGCGCCCGCGGAGAGAACCACATGGGCCTGCACGATCTCGCCCCGGTCCTCGTCCGGCACACCGATGACGGCGCATTCGGCCACGGCGGCATGGGCCAGAAGGGCCGCCTCCACCTCCGGGCCGGCGATGTTGTAGCCCGAGGAGAGGATGATATCGTCATTCCGGGCGGAAAAATGGAAATAGCCCTCGGCATCCATCACGAAGGTGTCGCCCGAGATGTTCCAGCCATCCTGCACGTAATCCGCCTGCCGCGCGCCCCGCAGATAGCGGCAGCCGGTGGGCCCGCGCACGGCCAGACGGCCGATTTCGCCCGCCGGCAGATCCTGCCCGTCAGATCCGATCACCTTGGCCTCGTAGCCAGTGACGGGCCTGCCGGTGCAGGCCGGTCTATGGTCGTCGAACCGGTTGGTGATGAAGATATGCAGCATCTCCGTCGCGCCGATCCCGTCCAGCATCGGCTTGCCGGTTCGGGCCATCCATTCTTCGTAAACCGGGCCGGGCAGGGTCTCTCCGGCCGAAACCGCCGCGCGGAGGGAGGAGAGATCGGCCCCCTCATCCATCGCCTTCATCATCGCGCGATAGGCGGTCGGCGCGGTGAAACAGACCGTCGCGCGGTATTTCTCGATGATGTCGATCATGTTGGGCGGAGAGGCGTTTTCCAGCAGCGTCGCGGCCGCGCCGAAGCGCAGCGGGAAAATCGCGAGCCCGCCCAGGCCGAAGGTGAAGGCAAGCGGCGGCGAGCCGATGAAAACGTCGGTATCGGTGACATTCAGTATCTCGCGCGCGTAGCCATCGGCGATGATCAGGAGATCCCGGTGAAAATGCATCGTGGCCTTGGGCGCACCGGTGGAACCGGAGGTGAAGCCCAGAAGCGCCACATCGTCCTGCGCCGTGTCGACCGCCTGAAACCGGACCGGCTTTTCAAGCGCCAGACGGTCCAGTTCGGCGTCGTGGTTCGAGGTGCCGTCGAACCCCACGACGGTTTTCAGAAAGGCGCTGTCCTTTGCGCAGGCGGTCATCTCGTCCATCAGCCGTGTATCGCAAAGCGCAAACGCGATTTCGGCCAGCTCCACATAGGACCTCAGCTCGCCAGCCCGAAGCATCGGCATCGAGTTGATCACCACCGCGCCCGCCTTGGTCGCGGCCAGCCAGCAGGCGACCATCGCGGGATTGTTGGCCGAGCGGATCAGCACCCGGTTGCCGGGCCGGATGCCCAGATCGTCCACCAGCGCATGGGCCAGACGGTTGGTCCAGTCGGTCAGTTCCTTGTAGGTGCGCCGGCGGCCGTTCCCGATCAGCGCGGTGTGATCGCCAAACCCCTTCGCCACCATCACATCGGTCAGTTCCACCGCCGCGTTCAGCCGGTCGGGGTAGTCGAAGCCGTCCAGAAGCAGATCGGGCCATGTGTCCGCCGGGGGCAGGTTGTCGCGCGCAAACGTGTCGGTATGGGCTGATGGTCGCAGCATGGTCTTACCCTCCCTGATGCAGGCCAAGCGCCTGACGGGCGATGACCACGCGCTGCACGTCCGAGGCGCCTTCGTAAATGCGCAAGGCCCGGATCTCGCGATAGAGCCGCTCTGTGATCTCGCCGGATTTCACGCCGTCCCCGCCATGAAGCTGCACCGCCTTGTCGATCACCTGCTGGGCATGGTCGGTGGCGAACAGCTTGGCCATCGCGGCTTCGCGGGTGACGCGCGGTGCGCCGCTGTCCTTGGTCCAGGCGGCGCGATAGACCAGAAGGGCCGCGGCATCCACATCGAGCGCCATATCCGCGATATGGCCCTGCACCAGCTGCAGATCGAAAAGCGGGGCGCCCTGAACCTCGCGGGTCGTCACCCGGGTCAGCGTCTCGTCCAGCGCGCGGCGCGCAAAGCCCAGTGCGGCTGCCGCAACGGTGGAGCGGAAGACATCCAGAACCGACATCGCGATCTTGAAGCCCGCGCCGGGCGCGCCGATGAGGTTTGCGGCCGGAACGCGGCATTCCGAAAAGCGGAGCGTGGCCAGAGGATGGGGCGCAATGGTCCGGAGCCGTTCGACGACGTGGAGGCCCGGAAGATCGGCGGGGAGCACGAAGGCCGAGAGTCCCTTCGCGCCCGGCGCCTCGCCCGTGCGGGCGAAAGCCGTGTAGACATCGGCGATGCCGCCGTTGGAGATCCATGTCTTTTCGCCGTTCAGGATGAAATGATCGCCGTCGCGCGTGGCCGTCATCGTCGAGTTGGCCACATCCGAGCCCGATTGCGGCTCCGTCAGGGCAAAGGCGGCAATGGCTTTTCCGGACCGGGTCAGCGGCAGCCATTCGGCTTTCTGGGCTTCTGTGCCGAAAAGGGAAATCGCACCGGTCCCCAGCCCCTGCATGGCAAAGGCGAAATCGGCCAGGCCGTCATGGCGCGCAAGCGTTTCCCGGATCAGGCAAAGCGTGCGCACATCCAGCGTTTCGCCGTCTGCCGCGCCGCTGTGGCGCAGCCAGCCCGCCTCTCCCAGAGCGGCGACAAGCGCGCGGCAGGCCGCATCGGTATCCCCATGGTCGATATCGCCCAGATGCAGGGCGGCCCACAGGTCCAGATCCTGCGCCAGCGTCTTGTGACGGGGCTCGAAAAACGGCCAGTCGAGAAAGGTTCTATCCGCCATCACTCCCCCTCGAACACCGGTTTTTCCTTCTTGACGAAGGCGTCATAGGCGCGCGTGAAATCGCCGGTCTGCATGCAGATGGCCTGCGCCTGCGCTTCGGCTTCGATCGCCTGTTCAATCGACATGGACCATTCCTGCGCCAGCATCGTCTTGGTCATCATATGCGCGAAATTGGGGCCGGCGGCGATGCGCGCCGCCATGTCCTGCGCGGCCTCCATGAGATCCTCGGCCGGAACGACGCGGTTGAAGTACCCCCATGCCGCACCCTCCTCGGCGGTGAACGACCGGCCGGTGTAAAGCAGTTCCGCCGCGCGCCCCTGGCCGATGATCCGCGGCAGGATCGCACAGGCGCCCATATCGCAACCGGCAAGCCCGACACGGGTGAACAGAAAGGCGGTCTTGGCCCCCGGGGCGGCAATCCGCAGATCCGACGCCATGGCGATGATCGCGCCCGCGCCGACGCAGACGCCGTCGACCGCCGTGATAACGGGCTTGCCGCAATTGACCATCGCCTTGACCAGATCGCCGGTCATCCGGGTGAAGGCCAGAAGCTCCTTCATGTTCATGCGGGTCAGGGGGCCGATGATGTCATGCACATCCCCGCCCGAGCTGAAATTTCCGCCATTCGGGGCGAAGATCACCGCATCCACATCCTCCGCATAGGGCAGGTCGCGGAACCAGTCGCGCAGTTCGGCATAGCTGTCGAAGGTCAGCGGGTTCATCCGCTCGGGCCGGTTCAGCGCAATCGTGGCGATACCATTCTCGATCTGGCAGAGGAAATGCTGTGGGTCGGGCCGGGCCATGGGGATCAATCCTCGAACTTGTCGGAAATGCGGGCCAGCGCAGTGCTCAGGTCGCTGGCCATGTCGGGGCCGATCTCGGCCAGCATCGCATCCAGCCACGCCTCATGCGCCTCGGCCTGACGGACGAACTCCTCCTTGCCCTTCTGGGTCAGCCGCGCGCGCGCCGCCCGCCGATCCCCGGGAACCTGTTCCCGCAGGGCGAACCCGTCTTCGGCAAGCCGGTCGACGATGCCCGTGACATTACCGTTCGACACCATCAGAAACCGTGAAAGTTCGCTCATTTTCAGGCCCTTGGGATGGCGGTGCAGGGCGGCCATCACATCGAAGCGCGGCAGGGTCGTGGCGAATTCAAGCCGCAGCCGTTCCCGCAACTCGGCCTCGACAAGCCGGGTGGTCTTCAGCAGGCGCAGCCAGAGACGCAGTCGCTCCTTGCTCTCGGGCTCGAACGGGTCCGGATTTGGATTGGTATTCATATTTCACCTCCTGACATGCTGAGTGCGTGGCCGTTGACCGATTGCGCGCCGTCGGAGCAGAGCCAGAGAACCGCTTCGGCCACCTCCGAAGTCTGCACGAACCGGTCCTGCGGGTTGCTCCGGCGGAGTGAGCTGGCGGCGTCTTCGGCGCTCATTCCGGTCCTGTCGACGATGGTCGCGATGGAACGGTCCAGAAGCGGCGTTTCGATGAAGCCGGGACAGACCGCGTTGACGGTGATGCCGGTTCTCGCCAGTTCCAGCGCAAGCGCGCGGGTCAGCCCCACGACCCCGTGCTTGGCCGCGCAATAGCCCGACACATAAGGGTATCCCTTGAGACCGGCGGTGGAGGCGATCGCGATCATCCGCCCCCACCGGCGCGACGTCATGTCCGGCAGGGCGGCCTGCCAGAGGTTGAAGACGCCCGCCAGATTGACCGACAGGTCGCGGGCCAGATCCCCCACAGCCATCCGCGAAAACGGAATGCTCTCTGCCGCGCCTGCATTGGCGATGGCGATGTCGACGGGGCCCTGCGCCGCGCGGGCTTCGTACAGCGCCGATCTGACCGCATCGGCATCGGTCACGTCGCAGCTGAGCGCCAGCGCGCCGGTCCGGTCCGCGACCGACCGCAACGGGTCAGGCCGGCGGCCCAGTATCGTGACCTTGCCGCCCAGAGCCGCCGCGCGCAGCGCGATTTCGGCGCCGACCCCGGTGCCTCCGCCGGTTATGACGATATGTCTGCCTGTCATGCTCATGCCCGGATCGCCTCCGCTTCGCGGTCGGCCAGTCGCCACGCCTGATCGCGGCCCGCCTCGTAAGGCAGGGGCCAGATGGCATGGCGGTCGCCGATCCGCGCGGCCTTGTGAAACGTCCAGTAGGGATCGGCCAGATGCGGGCGGCCAAGGGCTACCAGATCGGCGCGGCCCGCCATCAGGATCGAGTTCGCATGATCCGCCTCGTAGATGTTGCCCACGGCCATGGTGCTGATACCGGCCTCGTTGCGGATCCGGTCGGAAAACGGGGTTTGGAACATCCGGCCATAAACCGGCCTCGCTTCGGTCGTGGTCTGGCCGGCGGACACGTCGATGATATCGGCGCCGGCGGCCTTGAAGGCCCGGGCAATCTCCACCGCATCCCCGGGGGTCACGCCGTCTTCGCCCACCCAGTCATTGGCGGAGATCCGGACCGACATCGGTCTGGGCGCCGGCCAGACGGCGCGCATCGCCGCGAACACCTCCAGCGGATAGCGCAGGCGATTTTCAAGGCTGCCGCCATAGGCGTCTTCGCGGGTATTGGACACCGGCGAGATGAAGGAGGAGATCAGATAGCCATGGGCGGCATGCAGTTCGATCATGTCGAAGCCCGCCCGTTCGGCCATCCGGGTGGCGGCCACGAACTGATCGCGGACCTTGTCCATCTCATCGCGGGTCATCGCGCGGGGGGTGGCGTTGCCGCCGGACCAGGGAATAGCGGAGGCGGAGATCAGATCCCAATTGCCGGTTGCAAGCGGCGTATCCATCCCCTCCCACCCGATATTGGTGGAGCCCTTGCGCCCGGAATGCCCGATCTGGCAGCAAATCTTAGCCCGGGTCTCCGCATGGACGAAATCGACGAGACGCGACCATGCGGCCTCATGCTCCGGCGCGTAGAGCCCGGGACAGCCGGGCGTGATCCGCCCGGTCTCCGACACGCAGGTCATCTCGGTATAGACAAGTCCCGCGCCCCCCTTGGCGCGCTCCCCGTAATGGACAAGATGCCAGTCCGTCGGGCAGCCCTCCACGGCCTTGTACTGGGCCATCGGCGACACGACGATGCGGTTGTCCAATGCCATCTCGCGCAGCCTGAAGGGCGCAAACATCGGCGGGCGGACAGGCGCGTCGGCGGGCAGTCCGGCCTTTTGCTGAAACCATCCCTCGGCCGAGCGAAGCCAGTCCGGGTCGCGCAGGCGCAGGTTCTCGTGCGAAATCCGTTGTGACCGGGTCAGGAGCGCGTAGTTGAACTGCACGGGGTCCATGTCGAGATAGCGGTCCACCTGTTCGAACCACTCCAGCGAGTTGCGCGCCGCCGATTGCAGGCGTAGCACGTCGAGGCGGCGTTCGTCCTGATACCGTTCGAAGGCGCGTTGCATGTCCGGTTCGCTGTGCAGGAATTCGGCCAGGGCGATGGCGCTGTCGAAGGCCAGCCGGGAGCCCGACCCGATGGAGAAATGCGCCGTTGCCGAGGCATCGCCCAGCAAAACGACGTTCTCGTGGTGCCATTTCTCGCACAACACGCGCGGGAAATTCATGAACACCGCCGATCCGCGCAGATGATCGGCATTCGACATCAGCGGATGGCCGTCCAGATGATCGGCGAAAATCTCCTCGCATTTGGCGATGATCTCGGATTTCGACATCGTCTCGAACCCGATCCTGTCCCATGTGTCCTGCTGGCATTCCACGATCACCGTCGCGGTGTCGGCGTCGAACTGATAGGCATGGACCCAAACCCATCCATGGGCCGTCTTCTCGAAGATGAAAGTGAAGGCATCGTCGAATTTCTGATGGGTGCCAAGCCAGATGAACTTGCACTCCCGGATATCCACCTCGGGCTTGAAATGCTGCGCCCATGCGGTGCGCACGGCGCTGTTGATCCCGTCGCAGGCCACCACGAGATCATAGCCGCCGGTATAGGTCTCCACCGGCCCGATGGGGGTTTCGAAGCGCAGATCGACGCCAAGCTCCCGCGCGCGCTCCTGCAGCAACAGAAGCATCTTCTTGCGCCCGATGCCGGCAAAGCCATGGCCGCCGGAAACGGTGCGATGGCCGTCATGAACTACCGCGATGTCATCCCAATAGGCGAAGTTTTCGCGGATCGCAGCGGCGGAGACGGGATCGTTTTGCGCCATGTTCTCCAACGCATCGTCGGACAGAACCACCCCCCAGCCAAAAGTGTCGTCGGCCTTGTTCCGCTCGAAAACGGTGACCTCATGGGATGGGTTGCGCAGTTTCATCGAGATGGCGAAGTAGAGACCTGCCGGACCCCCTCCAAGACATGCGATGCGCATCTTCGTCTCCCTGATTTCTCGGCGCTGGCTTGTGGCGCTTCTGTTAATAGGAATCATCTTAACCGGCACTGGAAGTATTTCAAGTATAAAATTTTAAGCTTGAAGTTTATTTTCGGAAGGCCTAACCATTGCGTATGACTGGGGCGTTGAAAGGGAAGGGGCGATGATCGACTGGACGGATGCGTTCGACAATTCCAGCTATGTACCCGGCAGCGACAAGCTGGCCGGGCTTTGGTCCGATGCGGCATCGGCCTATCGGGACCGGGCCATGCCGGCAGGCCGGGCGCGGCTGGATATTCCTTACGGGCCGGGGCCGCGAAACCGGTTCGACCTGTTCTTGCCGGGGACAGAGCCGAAAGGGCTGATCGTGTTCATCCATGGCGGTTACTGGAAGGCGCTGGACAGGTCCTTCTGGTCGCATATGGCCGCCGGTCCGCTGTCCCATGGTTGGGCGATGGCGATCCCCAGCTATACGCTTGCACCGGAGGCGCGCATTTCGGAGATCACGCGGGAGATCGGCGCGGCGATCACCGCCGCGGCAGGCGAGGTGCCGGGCCCGATCCGGATCATCGGCCATTCCGCGGGCGGGCATCTCGTATCCCGGATGCTGTGCAGATCGGGCCCGTTGGACAGCCCGGTGCTGGATCGGCTGGAACGGGCGATCTCGGTCAGCGGCATTCATGATCTGCGCCCGCTTCTGCAGACCGATATGAACGAGACCCTGCGCCTGAGCGAGGCGGAGGCGGAGGCCGAGAGCCCGGCGCTGCAGGACCCGCATGGGACGATCCCGATCTATTTCTGGGTCGGGGCGGCCGAGCGTCCGGAACTGGTTCGACAGACCCGCCTGATCGGCGAGATCTGGGGCGCGAAAGGCGCCGATACCAGCGAGGTTTACGAGCCGGGGCAGGATCATTTCTCGGTCATCTCCGCGCTGGCCGATGCCGAAAGCCCCCTTGTGAACACATTGACCGCACCCAAAAAGGTGACCTCATGACCGATGCCTATGACCCCACCGATGACGGCGCCAAGATGTCTTTCAGGAAAGACATGAGCTATGGCGACTATCTGCGGATGGATCAGGTGCTGGGCGCGCAGCATCTCCTGTCCGACGCCCATGACGAGATGCTGTTCATCATTCAGCATCAGACCTCCGAGCTGTGGATGCGGCTTGTGCTGCACGAGATATCGGCGGCCCGCGATCTGATAGGCCGCGGACAGTTCCAGCCGGCCTTCAAGATGCTGACGCGGGTCGCCCGGATCTTCGATCAGCTGAACTCGGCCTGGGATGTGCTGCGCACGATGACGCCAAGCGATTACACGACCTTCCGCGAGGCTCTGGGCAATTCGTCGGGGTTTCAGTCGCACCAGTACCGGCTGATCGAATATGCGCTTGGCAATCGCAACACCAGCATGATGAAGATGCATGAACACAGGCCCGAACTGCACCGGCTGCTGCAGGACGAACTGGCGCGGCCCTCGCTCTATCATGTGGCGCTCGATGCGCTCTCGGGAGAGACCGGGATCTCCTTCGATCCGGCCGTGTTCCGGATGAACGCGCCGCATCAGTCCGATGAGACCGTCATCGCGGCCTGGACCAAGATCTACCGGGCGCCGGAAACCTATTGGACACTCTACGAGCTGGCCGAGAAGCTGGTCGATCTTGAGGATTACTTCCGGCGGTGGCGGTTCAACCATGTCACGACGGTGGAGCGCGTCATCGGGTTCAAACGCGGTACCGGCGGCACCAGCGGTGTGCAATATCTGCGCCGAATGCTGGAGGTGGAGCTGTTTCCCGAACTCTGGCACTTGCGCGGAGGGCTTTAGACCATGGCAACATTACCCAGAAAGGACCTGTTCGATCTGCCCGAGGGCGTGATCTATCTCGATGGCAACTCCCTTGGTCCCCTGCCGAAATCGGTCAGGGCGCGGGTGGACGACGTGATCGGGGCGGAATGGGGCACGAGCCTGATCCGGGGCTGGAACGACGCCGGTTGGATGGATCAGCCCGGGCGTGTCGGCGATCTGGTGGCCCGGCTGATCGGCGCGCCGGAGGGCAGCGTCATGATGGGCGATACCCTGTCGATCAAGGTCTATCAGGCGCTGGCGGCAGCGTTGGAGATGCGCCCGGACCGCAAGGTGGTCCTGTCCGACAGCAGCAATTTCCCAACCGATCTTTACATGGCGAGGGGGCTTCTGACCTCGCTCGGGCAAGGCCACGAGCTGAGGATCGTGGACCCCGAGGACGTCGCGGGCGCAACGGACGAGACTGTGGCGGCGGTGATGCTGACGGAAGTTGATTACCGCACGGGCCGCAAGCACGACATGGCGGAGTTGACAAGGCGGGCCCATGATGCCGGGGCGGTGATGATCTGGGATCTGGCCCATTCGGCGGGTGCGCTGCCGGTGGACCTGACCGGATCGCACTGCGAATTCGCGGTCGGGTGCAGCTACAAGTATCTCAATGGCGGCCCCGGTGCGCCGGCCTTCATCTATGTGCGGCCCGATATCATGGATCAGGTGCGGCCCGCCCTGTCGGGATGGATGGGCCATGACGCGCCCTTTGCCTTCGATCTGGACTATCGCCCGGCCGCGGGCATCGAGAGGATGCGCGTGGGCACGCCGCCGGTTCTTCAGATGAGCGCGCTGGAGGAGGCGATGTCCGTCTGGGACGGTGTGACGATGGATGAAATCCGGGCCGCCTCGATCCGCTTGTCGGAACGCTTCATTCAGGAGGTGGAAGCCCGCTGCCCGGAACTGGTGCTGGCCAGCCCGCGGGAGCCGGCGATGCGGGGGTCCCAGGTTTCCTTTGCGTTTGCAGAGGGATATGCCGCGATGCAGGCGCTGATCGCCCGTGGCGTCATCGGCGATTTCCGCGCGCCGGATATCATGCGCTTCGGCTTTACCCCGCTTTATCTGGACGAGGACGATATCGTGGCGGCCGCCGGCATCTTGCAGGACATCATGGCCAACCGGCTTTGGGACGATCCGGCATACAAGACGGCGAACAAGGTGACCTGAGCCTCTTTTCGGGCCGGAGAAGGGGGCTTGGCGGGTGTGCCGGATTGGCGCCCGGCGGCCTGCCCGCGGGGTGACCTGACCAGACGCCCGGCCCGCGGATCGAGGCGCTTGGCGGGGCCGATTTCCGGGTCCGGTCCCCATCCCCAGGCTGACGTAGCGGCAAACATTGTCTTGATGGTGTTACAAGAATCGAAGAGGCTCTGCACACGTGTGCACCCTGGCGCATCCTCTGCCACAATCGTTCTTTGGAGAAACTGATGACCATATTGACCCGCAGCACGGCTATCGCCGCTGCCCTCGCTGCCCTCGCGGCTCCGGCCCTTGCCGAGCAGATCACCATCACCGTCTGGGCCGGAGGTTCGAACGACAACGACAGTTACCGTATCGAGGCGATCGAGATGGCCGCCGACATTCTGGAGCGCGAAGCCGCGATCCGGGGCGAAGAGATCGACATCACCGTCGACGGCCGGTGGGATTTCGCCGGATGGGATGAATTCAAGCAGGCCGTGACGCTTGGTGCCGAGGCCGGCACCGCGCCCAGTATCGTCGTCACCTCGCATCTCGACATCGCCCCGTGGAGCCAGGCCGGGTACATCGTGCCGGTCGAGGATTATGTCGATCTGGATGCCTGGCCGCTGAACAACGTCTATCCGAACCTCATGGAAATCGCCGCCTTCGGCGGCACGCAATGGGGTGTGCCGCAGGATTCCGAGTCGCGCCCCTTCTTCTTCTGGCGCGAAACGATGAGCGGGCTGGGCTATACCGAAGAGCAGATCGATGCATTACCCGACATGGTCGCCAGCGGCGATTACACGCTCCGCGACATGCTGGCCGATGCCACCCGCGCCGTCGAAATGGGCCTTGTGGAGGAAGGATACGGGTTTTACCCGCGCGTCTCCAACGGGCCGGACTATGCGCAGTTCTATCAGTCCTTCGGCGGCGAACTGATCGACCCCGAAACCGGACAACTGGTCTTCGACCGCGCGGCGATGACCGAATTCTACCAGTTCTTCGTCGATGCGGTGGAGGCGGGCGTGACCCGGCAGAACCATATCGGCACCGACTGGGACCAGTGGTACAACGAGGTCGCCAATGGCCGTGCCGCGTTCTGGCATGGCGGGACATGGCATTTCGGCCGCTACGGCCGCGAGGGGAACGAGGATTTCTGGAACACGATCCAGTTTTCGCTGATCCCGGCGGGCAATGATGCCGGCCGCCCCAACACGATCACGCATCCGCTTGTCTATCTGCTGACCGATCAGGACGATGACCGGGCCGAAGAGATTGCCGCACAACTGGTGGCCATCGCGACCGAGCCGCGCCTGAACACGCTGCACGCAATCAAGTCGAACCATCTTGCGGTGGCGCAGGCGCAGCAGGGTCTGGATCTCTACAGCGGCGACAGATGGGCGTCAGAGGCGACAGAGGTACTGCTGGCCTCGGCCAATGCACAACCCAACCATCTGCAATACGGGGCCTTTTCCGAGGCGATGTTCAGCGGTCTGGAATCCGCGTGGAGCGGCACCCAGAGTGTCGAGGAGGCCGTTGCCGAGGTCGAGGCGCAGATGCGCGCGACCCTGGGCGACGATCTGATCATCCGCTAGGGCGGCCACCTGTGACGGGGCGCCGAAGAACGGCGTCCCGATCCCTTCCTGCAAAGAGGTCTCCCTCATGCGCGCCCGCCTGCTTGGTATCGGTTTTCTGGCTCCCGCACTTGTCGCGGTGTCGTTGTTCTTCCTGCTGCCGGTCCTGCTGACCGCGGTATTCTCCTTCACGAACATGTCCACCTCCACGGGCATCAGCGGCGGCGAGTACCTGATCATTGAAACCGATCTGCGCGACCTGCCCGCGCAGGGCGTGAGCGCGGAGACCGTCACGCAGCTTGGCGAGGCGGGATACGCGATTACCGAGGTCGGGCTGGCGCGCATGGCCGCCGCGTTCGGCGAAGACCGTGCACAGGAGTTGCGCGAGGATTACCTTGGCGACACATTCGAGGCGCGCCGCGATCTGGAGCGCCTGCTGCGCGATTTGGACGACAATCCGATCCGCAACACCCGCGAGCGCAAGGCCGCCGCCGACCTTTTCGCCGTCACGATCGTCGGCGAGAGATACGACACCGAAACCGCGTTTCGCGACGCCCTTTCGGACACGGGCATAAACCCTGCGGATCACGACGCGCTTGTCACCGCGGCCTATACCGGCTGGATCTGGACCAGCGACAACTTCTCGCTTCTTTTCGAGCTGCCTTCGACCCTGCGCTATGCGTTGAACACGGCGTTCTATGTTGTCTGCACGCTGGCGTTCAACATCACCTTCGGCCTCTTTCTGGCGATCTCGACCTTCTACCTGCCGCTGAAGCTTGCGAATGTCTTCCGCTCGATCTGGTTCCTGCCCCGCATCCTGCCGCCGGTCATGTATGTGCTGATGTGGAACTGGTTCACCTGGGATAACGGTTTCATCGCCACGGTCACCGGCTGGTTTGGCGTCCCGCAGCAGAACTGGATGATGCAGACCCCGACCCACGCCTGGACCGTGATCATCCTGATCAACGGCTTCGTCGGTGCGTCGCTCGGGATGATCCTGTTTTCCTCGGCGATCAAGGCGATCCCGCTTCCGATGCTCTACGCCTCCGAGGTGGATGGTGCGAACCGCTGGCAGCAGGTGCGCTACATCATCTTGCCGCAGATGCGCTGGCCGATCCTGTTCCTGACATCGTACCAGACGCTCAGCCTGCTCACCTCCTTCGAATACATCCTGCTTGCCACCGATGGCGGGCCGGGGAGCACGACCGAAGTCTGGGCGCTCGCCGCGTATCACACGGCGCTCAGCAATTACGGGGGCAATCTGCAATACGGGCTTGGCGCCGCCTTTGCGCTGATCCTGGTGGTGATCGGCATCGTTCTGTCGGCGCTCTACCTTCGCTTTTTCAACTTCAGGGAACTGGTCGCCAAGCCGAGGATCGAACAATGACGGGACATGCACGCATCTGGCATCTTGTGGCGATCCTCGGCATTTTCTCTTTGCCGCTGATCATCATGTATGTGTTCCAGGTTGTCGAAAGCGTCGCCGCGCCCGCGCCGGGCTCGTTGATCCCGGGCGAGCTGGACCTGCAGAACTGGCGCTTTCTATGGGGCAGTATCGACAGCGGTCGCCCCTCCATCTGGCGGGTCACGCTGAACACGTTCCTCTTTGCCAGCATCACCTCCTTTCTTGTCTGTGCGCTGTCGCTGACGGCGGGCTATGCCCTGTCGCGTCTGAACCTGCCCGCCCGGCCCCTGTTTCTGGGCGGGCTGATCATCCTGCATGCCTTCCCGACCGTCACCCTGATCATCGCGATTTTCATCATCCTGCAGATCATGGGGCTTTATGACACGCTTCTGGGGATCATTCTGGTGAAGGCGGCGCTGGAACTGCCCTTCGGCATCTGGATCATGAAGGGCTTCTACGACACCGTGCCGTGGGAGATCGAGATGGCGGGCGTGCAGGATGGCGCAAGCCGGCTGCGCGTCTGGTGGGAGCTGGTCCTGCCGCAGATCAAACCGGGCCTCTCGGCGCTCCTGATCATCTCCTTCCTTGCGGCGTGGTCGGAATTCGTGCTGCCGCTGGTGCTGGCGCCGGGCTCGGGGGCGCAGGTTCTGGCGACCTACATGAACGCCGTGATCAACGACGATACCAACCAGGATTTCGGCCTCTTCAAGGCGGTCGGCATGTTCTATTCGCTGCCGGTGATCCTGGTCTACCTGCTGTTCCAGAAACAGCTCATGAACATTTACGGCGGAGGTACGAAGGGCTGATGGATCTCAGGCTGAGCAAATTCACCAAACGCTTCGGCGATGTGACGGTGATCGACAAGATGGACCTGACCGTCCGAAGCGGCGAGATGATGGCGCTTCTGGGCCCGTCGGGCTGCGGAAAATCCACGACGCTGTTTGCGATCTGCGGCATTCACAAGATGGATGGCGGCACGCTCCATTTCGGGGAGGAGGAGGTGACACGGTTGCCCGCGCAACAGCGCCCGGTCGGTGTCGTGTTCCAGAACTACGCGCTCTACCCGCACATGACCGTCGCCCAGAACATCGCCTTTCCCTTGCGGGTTCAGCGCAAGACCAGATCCGAGATCACCGATGAGGTGGGCCGGATGGCGGAGCTCGTGCAGATCTCGAACCTGCTGGACCGGCGCCCGGCGCAACTGTCGGGCGGGCAGCAGCAGCGCGTGGCGCTGGCCCGCGCGATGGTGCGCAAACCCGATGTTCTGCTGCTTGACGAACCGCTGGCCAATCTCGACGCCAAGCTGCGGCTTGAAATGCGATCCGAGATCCGGCGCATCCAGCGCGAAACCGGGATCACCGCGATCCTCGTCACCCACGATCAGGTGGAGGCGATGTCGATGTGTGACCGGATCGCGCTGATGAAGGACGGGGGGATCGTGCAGCTTGATACGCCGATGGGGATGTATAGCGACCCGGCGGACAAGTTCGTGGCGGGTTTTCTGGGCAATCCGCCGATCTCCTTCGTGCAGGCGCAATCGGGTGACAGCCTCGATCTGGGGCACGGGCTCCGGATCGCGCGGCCGGACGGGTTGCAGGCCAGGGGCGAGATCACGCTTGGCATCCGGCCTGAACATGTCGGCCCCCAATTCGGCACCGGGCTGGAGGGCGAGGTGGTCTTTGTCGAGCCGCAGGGCAGGGAGGAGCTGGTCGATATCCGCCTTGCCTCCGGCGCGGAATTGCGCGCGATCCTGCCTTCGGGCACCGGGCATGCGCTTGGCCAGCGGGTCGATTGGGGGGTCGATGCCAAACGCATACTTGCATTCTCATCGGAAGGCGCGCGCCTGTGATCGACCAGCCACTGCCGCCGCGACCCTATGCGATCGCGCATCGCGGCGCCTCCGCCTATGCGCCGGACAACACGCTTGCGGCGTTCCGCAAGGCCGCGGAGCTTGGCGCCGATATGTGGGAGGTCGATATTCGAATGACGGCGGATGGCGCGATTGTGGCCTTCCACGATCCGGCACTGGCCGATGGCCGCGCTATTGCCGATGTGACACTGGCCGAATTGCGCAAAGCCAAACCCGATTGCCCGCTTCTTACGGATGTTCTGGCGCTGGCGGCGGAAACCGGCGCGGGTATCTACGCCGATATCAAGGACATCAATGCCAGCCTGCCCACGCTGGCCGGGCTGAAGACCCACGAGATCGACCTTGCCATTCTGGGCGCCTTCGACACCGATGTGACCGATCTGCTGCGCCATGCCGGTTGCCCTCATCCGATTGCAGCGCTGGTGCCGCTTGGGGCCGATCCGCACGATCATGCGCCGCGCGCGGATATCATCCACCTGTGCTGGGAACGGATGGAGCGCCCGCAGGATACCCTGACCGAGAGCTTCTTTCGGCGTGCCTTTGCGGATGGTCAGCGGGTGGTCCTCTGGCATGAGGAAGACCCGGTGCGCATGGCCGCGATCCGCACCCGTCCGGTCACCGGTATCTGCTCGGACATGCCCGAACTGGTGAACCCGTTTCGCCCGCCCGCCACATGGCCGGTGGAGGTCGTGTGCCATCGCGGGGCCAACAGGATCGCCCCGGAAAACACCCTGCCGGCCGTGGAATGCGCGCTGGCCGCCGGCTTTTCCCATGCGGAGGTCGATCTGCACCTCACGACCGACGGCAGGATCGTCGTGATCCATGACCCGACGCTGGATCGCACGACCTCCGGCACCGGTCCGGTCCCGGCGATGACGCTGGCGGAGCTGCGGGCGCTGGATGCGGGGGGTTGGTTCGACCCGTTTTTTGCCGGCACGCGGATACCGACCCTGCAAGAGGTGCTGGCGGTCGCGCTGAAACATGACGGGCAGCTTTATCTGGAGCTCAAATCGGCCCCGCCTGCGCCGGTCTGGGATCAGGTGACCCAGGCCGGGCTGCAGGAGCGGGTGTTCTTCTGGTCCTTCAACCGTGATTTTCTGAGCAACCTGCGGTCGCTCGCGCCGACCGCGCGGATCATGGCACGTCGGCAGGATTACCCGGACCTGCAAGCCGCCATTGACGATTATGGCGCCGATCTGATCGAATTCCTGCCGGGTGACGATCCGCTGGAGGTCGCGGCACTCCGGGGGGGTCGCATCCGCAGCATGGTCGCCTACATGGAAAAGACGCCCGATATCTTCGATCGGATCATCGCGATGCGCCCCGATATGGTCAATCTGGACGATCCCTTCGCCTTTCGGCGGCACCTTGCGGCATGTGACATTTCATGACCGACGGCCCGAAACGCAAACCCACCTCCTTCGATGTCGCCCGGCTGGCCGGGGTGTCGCGCTCGGCGGTCTCCCGGGCCTACACGCCCGGGGCCCATATCGCCGAGGCGACGCGCCAGAAAGTTCACGCCGCCGCCGCCGAACTGGGCTACCGGGTCAATTCGCTGGCACGCGGTCTGCAAGGCCAGCATTCCGGGATCGTGGGTCTGGTCGCGTCGCGGCTGGACACACCGCTCCGGTCGCGGCAGGTGCGCCTTCTGGGGCAGTCCCTCATCCGGGAAGGGTTCCGGCCGATGCTGCTCACGGCCGAAAAACCGGACGAGGTGGGCGGGCTGATCGACGGGCTTCTCGGCTATAGCGTGGCCGGAATGATCGTGACCTCGGACACGCCGCCAAGCGCCCTGATCGAGGATTGCGGCCGCCTTGGCCTGCCGGTGGTGCTGATCAACCGGGCGGGCAAGACAAGCTGGGGCGACAGGATCGTCGCCGACAGTGAAACCAGCGGCAAACTGGTCTTCGACATGCTCCGATCCTCGGGTGCGGCCAATCTGGCCTGTCTTGCGCCGAGGGTGGAAACCTTCTCCGTCGCCGGGCGCATCCACGCATTCATGGGCCGTGCCGAGGCTGCCGGGGTGCCCTGCAGGATGCTGCTGGCCGACGACCCGGCCTATGGCAGTGCGCGGGCCGCGCTGAAGGCGCAATCGGCGGCGCTGGAGGGGGTCGACGGGCTCTTTTGCGCGACGGATCTGATGGCGATGGGCGCGCTGGATGCGCTGCGCTTCGACCTTGGCTGCGCCGTGCCCGACGAGATCCAGCTTGTCGGCTTTGACGATATCGAACAGGCCGGATGGGCCGCGTATGATCTCTCGACCGTCCATCAGGATCTGGAAGAGCAGGCCGCGCTGGCGATGCGGCTGCTGAAGGAACGCGCCGCCGATATCGACATGGCGCCGCGCACCGTAACCCAGACCCTTGTGCCGGTCTATCGGGGAACCACCAGACATGACCGTTGATCGCCTGGCGCTCGCCGTTTCGCTCGCCGACGAGGCCGCGGCCCTTGCGCGGTCCCTCCGGTCCGACCCGGAACGGCTCGACATCACCGAAAAGGGGCCGATGGATCTGGTTACCGCCGCCGATCACGCCGTGGAGGCGCTGGTTCGGAACCGGCTGGCCGAAACCGATCCCGCCGCCTCCGTCCTGGGCGAGGAAGAGGGGCGGACGGGTGCGGGCCGGGCCTGCTGGATCGTCGATCCGATCGACGGGACGGTGAATTTCGCCCGTGGCACGCCGGACTGGGCGATCTCCATCGCCTATTTCGACGGGGAGGCGCTGACCGCAGGGGTCATCCACGCCCCGGATCTGGGCCTGACCGCCGCGGCCGCGCGCGGGGGCAAGGCCCGTCTGAACGGGGTCGAAATCCGCCTTGATGCGGCGCGCACCATGGGCCCGATCGTGGCTCTGGGATACTCCGCGCGCGGATCGCTTCCCGACTATCTGGCCCGGATCGAGGCGCTTTTGGCCGATGGTATCGAGCACCGCCGCCACGGGGCCGCGACCATTGGGTTTCTCGGGGTTCTGGCGGGGTGGTTCGATGCCTATCATGAGCCGATGCTCAACATCTGGGATGCGGCGGCGGGCCTTGTGCTGATAGAGGCCGCGGGCGGCCTCGTGCATCATGATCCGCTCGCGTCCTTTCTGGAGCGGCCTTCCGAGGTGCTGGCGGAAACCGGCCAGATCGCCGGCTTGCGCAGCCTCCTTTCCCTTGAGGCTTCCGGGCGGCGCTGAGGAGCTGCCCGCGGGTCGCCACGAGAGAAACCCCATCCCCCAAACAGTCATGGATCGACGCCGGGCGCGACCTCTCCGAAGCTGCACCGCCGGCGGGAGAGCGATGGAACTTTCCGGGCCTTGGAAACGTTTCATCCCTGACGAACGGATCGGAGAACGACATGAGCGCCCCAGACACAGACGTCCAGAAACAGGCGAAGCGTCACCGCGGCGCTCTTTTCGGAATTGCGGGGGTCGTCGTGTTCGCGGGGTTGCTCTTTCTTCTCTTCCTGACGGTGGCGACGGACCCGGACGAGACTGGCTTCGGCGCGGAGACCGATGCGCCCGCGACCGAACGGGCGCCGTGACGCCGACCCCGGCCAGCTCAGCATTGGAGGACCCCATGACAGAGATCAAGAAAGCGAAGCAGACCGTAAAATCCAAGGCGCTTGAAGCCAAGGAGGCCGCGCAATCGCGCGCCAAATCCGCTGCCGAAGACCTCAAATCGGCGGCGTCGGCTGCCGCAGACGATGCGCGCGCGCAGGTCGAAGCCGAAGCCTCCGGCGTGAAGGCGCGGCTGGCCAACGAGATCACCGCCGTCGCCGATGGCGTCTCGCGGACTTCCGAACGCATGACGGAGGACGCGCCGCATACCGAAACCGTCGCAGCGGTGGCACGGCAACTGGACCGGACCGCAGACGCCGTGCGCGAGGCGGATCTGGGCACGATCGCCACACGTCTGTCGAGCTTTGCCCGCCGCAACCCGGCGGCCTTCCTCGGCGGGGCGGCCATTCTCGGCATCGCGGCCGGACGCTTCCTGAAGGCCAGCAGTCCGGAGCCGGCGATGCAGAGCGATGTCCAGCCGCATCACATCCCGCAGCCCGCGCCCGCGCAACTGCTGGGGAATGACCGCGCATGACTGACACGCCCGATACCAAGGAGTCCGGGTCGCTCATCTCTTCCGTCCTGCTGCATCTGAGCCGGCTGATCCGGAAGGAATTCGAGCTGGTGAAGGCCGAGATGAGCGAGAAGGTCAATCGCGCCGCCTTTGCGATCGGCCTGCTGGTGATCGGCGCCATCTTGTTTCTGAGTGCGCTGAACGTGCTTGCGGGGGCGGCGGTTGCCGGCCTTGTCGAGCTGGGACTGACACCCGGATGGGCGGCACTGGCCGTCGCCGGTGTGGTGCTGCTGATCGCCGCCGTGCTGACCGCGAGGGGGATCAGCATTCTCAAGACGACCCGATTTGCCCCGACCGAAACGGTCGAGACGATCTCCAACGATTTTGCGACCCTGAAGGAGAGCATCCATGACCAATGAGAAATCCGCCGCAGATATCGAGACCGAAATCGCGCAGGAACGCCGCGCGCTGGCCGAGAGCCTTTCGGAACTGACAGAGCAGTTTTCGCCCGAAAAGCTGGTTGAAACCGTGTCCGAGACCATCAAGACCCATGGCGGGGACGTAGCCGAAACGCTTGTGCGCGGTGTGCGGGAAAACCCCGTGGCGGTAGGGCTTGTCGGCGCGGGCCTTGCCTGGCTGGTGCTGGGTGGGGCGTCGGCGGCCAAGACGAAGCCGTCGCCTGCGACCTATGACACGACCCCGCGCCCCACGGCGGGCGGGTTCGCGGAAGATACGGACCCGCAGGATTTCACCGCCCGGGTCGAGGCGGCGGATGCCGCGATCAGGAAAGACCGATTCACCGAAGAAGATCCGTCGGCATTCGAGCGTGCCCGCACTCAGGTGGCCCGCAGTGCCGCCAAAATGCGCGAAACGCTTTATGACGGGACCGCGGAGTTGAGCGATGTGGCCCGCGCCCGGGTGATCGAGGCGCGTCAGAAGGCGATCTCCGCTCAGGCCCGGATCGAGGCGGCGGCGTCCAGAGCCTCCGCGGGCGGGCAGAAGATCTTCGCCGAGCATCCCCTGCTTGTCGGTGCGGCTGTCGCCGTTGTGGGGGCTGCGGCCGCCATGGCCCTGCCACGCACGCAAATCGAGGATGAGCAGTTCGGTGCGCATCGCGATGCGCTTCTGGCTGAGGCGGAACGGGTTTGGCACGAAGAAGTTGCGCGCGCCAAGCGCATGGGCGAGGCCGCACTGGACGAGGCAAAGACCATGGCGGCGGAGGCTGCCGAGGACTTGCCCGAGGGGGAAGAGGCCGTGGCGACCGCAGAAAACAAGCTGCGCGACGCGGGCGAGCGCGTCGTGGCCCGCGCCAAGGATGCCGCGCGGCACTGAACGCCGATATTCTAAAAGCCGAAAAACTTGAAAAAGAAAAGGGGCACCGCTGATGGCGGTGCCCCTTTTTTGTGCCGAGTTGTGAGATTAGCGGCGGTTCGGTCCATCATGGTTGCTTTCGTGGTCGGACAGGTCCGATCTGACTCTCGACGCCTTATCGACCCCGTCTTCCGTCTTGCGTCTGGCGGTGATCGCAATGATCGTGACGGCCACGAAGACCAGGCCGCTTGCGGTTATCAGGAGCATGTCCAAGGTCATTTCAGGGCCCTCCGTTGCTTCGGATTCGAGACTAAACGCGAAAAGATGAAGAAATGTTCCAACAGCTGCCCGATATCAGGCTGGGTCTGCCTGCGCGTCCTGCCGGTCGACGGCGCCAAGCTGCGGGCGATCCTGCTGGCAGGCCTTGGCAGCGGCGACCAGCGCGCGGAAGAGGGCGCGCTGGCGGCGCGCGTAAAACAGATGCTCCGGATGCCACTGAACGCCAAGCGCAAAGGGCTCCTTCACCCGTTCCACGGCCTGGATCATGCCGTCCTCATCGCGGGCGGCCACCGCAAGACCGGTCCCCAGCTTGCAGACGGCCTGCGTGTTCATCGCGTTGACCTTCATCACATCGAAGCCCGCGATCCGGGCCAGCCGCGACCCCGGTTTGATATGTACGGATTTCCGCGGCAGGATGGTGTTGAAGCGCCGCCCGCCGGTCGTGGCATAGGCATCCTGATCCAGATCGCCGCCCAGAACCACGTTCAGCATCTGAGAGCCACGGCAAATGCCCAGGATCGGCAAGCCCGCGTCAAAAGCCTGTTCCAGAACGCTTTTCTCCATCTCGTCGCGGGCCTCGTCAAGCCGCGCGCCGATCACGATCTCGCCGCCGTAAAGCGCAGGCGCGATATCGTCGCCACCCCCGATGATGACCCCGCTGACCGCGGAGATATCCACGTCTTCGGCGCTCTGCCAGCGCAGCGCCTTGCCGCCCGCAAGCCAGACGCCCAAAGCCATCAGCGGAAAGATCCGCCAGCCCGAGCGATGAGAGACCGTGACGCCGATCCGGGGCTTCATGGCAGCAGCTCCCGATGGCCGCTCCGGGAGAGGATTTCCATGGCCGTCTGCGCCCAGTCGGTCCGCAAGGTGGTGAGCGCCGCGCGATGGTCTGCCCATGCGGAGGCAAGCTCCGCCAGCACCGCACCGTCTTCGGCGATGCGTTCGATGGCAACCCACCGGGCCCATTCCGCGCCGACCGACCAGTCCGGCTCGTCGATGCGGCAATCGGGCAGGCGGTAGTGATAGGCGGGCCGGGCGCTGACCGGCGACAGGCCGTGAACGGCGGCATCCACCGCCTTCTGATCGATGTGTTTGAAGATCGGCAGCATGTCGAGCCCGCGATCCCGCGTCGGATCTGTCTCCAGATAGGCGGCGATAAGATCGCCGATCGTCCGGAAATCTGCCTTGGCGAGGCAATCGACAAGGGCGCGGGAGTAGGGGTCGACAAAGGGCAGAAGGCGGCGCGAGGTGTCGATGGGGTCGGTGTGCCGCAGCACATCCTCGCAGAGGGCATAGGCCTGCAATGTGGGGAGTACATCCTCCAGCCGCTCGCCCTTGATCTGAACATTGAGATGCACGCCAAAACCCAGAAGCCAGCCGCTGCGGCTTCCGATTGCGCCGTTTTCGCGGGCCGTGGCGCATATGCTGTCAAGATGGCCCAACTGGTTCGGGTCAAGAGGTGCCGTGACGATCTCCACCGGGACGATCTCGCGGGCCAGATCAAGGCCGGCCTCGTGCCATTTGCTGGTGGCGGACTTCCGGAATGCGGTATCGAGATAGACCTCGATATCGCCAAGATCCGTATCGAGCACCCGGAATTCATGGGCGGCCTCTTCTTCGACCGTCCCGCCGCATTCGTCTGCGATGAGATGTGCGAGTTCTTTTTCGGAAAGACCGGCGAGTTCGATCTCAACTCCGACCTTGCGGCGGTCTCCACTCATGTCGGTGGGGGTCGGAAGGTCCAGCGGCTCGGCACGAAAAGACATATTCATTTCCCATGAACGCGGAAGCCCGCGAGTTTGTTCCCGCAAGACGCCGAGATTTCAGGCCGGACGGGTACTCGGGCCCGGTCCCCGCAGGTTACAGCACGTGGCGCGGCTTCACGGGAAAATGGCCAGTTGCAGGAACAACTGGCCGTCTTCTCGCCTGCGAAGGCGCCGATTTCGTCGAGCGTCACATCTTCTTGATCCACTCGTCGACTTCCTTGCGCGCCTCGTCTTTGGTCTTGCCGTATTTCTGCTGGATCGCGCCTTCAAGCTGTTCGCGGTTGCCTTCCGCCTGGTCCAGCTCGTCATCGGTGAGCTTGCCCCATTGTTCCTTGGCACGGCCCTTGAGTTGTTTCCATTGGCCTTCGATTTGATCCCAGTTCATAGCAGCGCTCCTGTGTTGCGATGTAGTGTCAGGATAACGCTGGATCGGGTAAGCTTGTTCCTCTCTGCCGGGAACTAATCCGCTTCGGATCGCGTTAGGCAAAGAAAAGGACATATCATGAGCCGTTCGCGCGTCGCCTCTCTGCCGGTCTGGTTTCTGGCAGCTTTTGCAGTTGTGGCTGCGCTGAAACTGGCATCAGCCATCCTTGCACCCATTCTCCTTGCCCTCGTGATGGGCGTGGTTCTGTCGCCGGTCACCCGGCGCATCGACCGGTTGGGCGCGCCCCGCGCGCTCAGCGCCTTCTTCGCGCTGTTCGCGTCGATCCTTTTCCTGCTGACGTTGTTTGTCCTGCTGGAGCCCGTCCTCAGCAACGCGATCCGCCGGGCCCCGATCATCTGGGAAGAGCTGCGCGAGATCGTCAGTAATGTCCGTTACGCCCTGCGCGGTCTCGATCAGGTCACAGCCGAGGTGGCGACAGCGTTGAGCGACACGCCGCAGGCCGTGCCCGAGAGCGGCAATGGCGGGGAAGACGAGATCGCGCTGCCCAGCATCACCGATGCGCTGTTCCTCGCGCCCGGATTTGCCGCAGCGGTGATGATTTTCGTGGGCACGCTCTATTTCTTCCTGCTGGCCCGCCGTGAGGTCTATGACTGGATCAGTTCCAGCCGCGATGTCCCCCTGAGCACGGCCGACATGCTTGAGGCCGAGCGCGAGGTGTCCCGGTACTTCCTGACGATCTCGGTGATCAACGGCTGTTTCGGCCTTCTGGTCACCGGCGTGTTGCTGCTTCTGGGTATGCCCTATGCGCCGCTTTGGGGCTTCGTTGCGTTCCTGATGAATTTCATCCTCTATCTTGGCCCCGCGGTCTTTGCGCTGGCGCTGCTTCTGGGCGGTCTGGTGGCCTTCGACGGGCCGATGAGCTTTGCGCCCGCCGCGGTCTATCTGCTGATGAACATGACCGAAGGCCAGTTCGCGACACCCGCGCTTGTCGGGCGGCAGATGTCGGTGAACCCGCTCATGGTGTTTCTGTCGCTGGTGTGCTGGCTGTGGCTCTGGGGGCCGGTCGGCGGGGTCATCGCCATCCCGCTCCTGGTCTGGGGGATGGTGTTGTTCAAGCGCAGCCGCGCCGCTCAGACGACTTCCTCGGGCACACCGGGCAAGTTGCGGCCAAACCGTTTGGCGGGCGCCAAGGGGTAGGGCAGCACGAAACCGGTCCGGTCCTCGGGCGGGGTGTTCGCATTCCTTTGGGCAAGCTCCCGGAATGCGCCCACAAGCGTCGCGGGATCCAGGTATCTGTCCTCGGCCTGATCGGGCAGCCAGTGCTGCAGGCACCGGATGCGCAGCTCCCGAACGGTCGCCGGATCGTCCAGCAGGACGCCGACTTCCGTATCCCAACGCATGCTGCGCCCGTTCAGGTTGGCCGAAGAGATGATGGCCGTCGTTTCATCGAAGACCGAGACCTTGGAATGCAGATAGATGAGCGGCGCGCCCGCAACGGAGGCGCGGCCCGCTTCGGCGGTTTCGCGCGGCTGGCCCGGGGCCATCACGAAGGCGCGCGGCCCGAACGCGTTTCCCACCATTTCGACGCATTTCGCCTGCAAATACTCGCCATAGCGCGAGTCGCCCTTTCTTGCGCCTTCGAACGCCACTTCTTCGGGGGCCGCAGGCAGCACAAGCAGCAATTGAAGATCGGGGGTCTCACGCGCCCGCCTTGCCAGAGCCTGCGCGATGGGACGGCTGCGCAAAAACTGCGTTTCAAGATAGATCAGCGTCCTGGCGCGCGCGATCTGTTCCAGATGCGCCGTTTCGATTTCCGACAGCACGGTCTTGGGCGACATCCGGAAGGCCTGCCGTTCGTGCCGCGTCGACAGCGTGCGGAGCAAGCGGCGCTGATGCGACGGAGGTTTCTTTCCCGCCACCACATCGCGGAGTTCGTCAAGATGCCGTCTGGCCGCATGCGCAACCGGTCCGTGCAGAAGGATCTGCATATCCGCCCAGGTTTCCGGGCCAGGCTGATCGTGCTCGGGCGTGTCGAAACGGCGGTCGTCCAGATCGAGCCCGCCGATGAAGAGCGTGTCATCGTCGAAAACGGCGATTTTCTGGTGATGGGTGGCCGGCACCAGCGGCGGGATCGGCCAGCGTCGAACCTTCAGATCGGGATGCGTCCCGCGGATATGGGGGACAAGACCCGGCATCAGGGCCAGATCGGCTTCGGCCTCCTCGCGGGTGCCGGCATTCAGCCGGTCCAGCTCTTCGCGGATCTCGCCCAGAATCTTCGGCCAGAAGAACAGGCGCGGCACGACCCCGAGACGTGAGGCATGCATCGACGGGATGACCTCCAACAACTCGGGGCGGCCCGCGCGTATGGCCGCCTTGCGCAATTGATGGGCGGAGCGCCAGGTTGCGCGATGCAGGGCAGGGCGCACGACCGGATCGAAATCCGACAGGATCAGGCGAAAGCGAATGCCACGGGCAAGGGTGTGGGCGACAAGATCGGCCCATGTCGACCCGACCGACAAGGCCTCCCTGGAGTGAAGGCGCGTTGCCGGATCGAAAACCCTGAACCCCGCCGAGATCGACTCCCTTGCGCCGAGAAAACAGCGCTCCAGAACCGGATACGCTTCCGCCGCCGTGATCATCAGGTGCGGCGCGGTGCCTGAATGGTTCTCCGGCACGGGCGGTCAGCCTTCTCTTGGTTCCGGGTCGAAATCTTCGAGATCGAAACTCGTTACCACTTTATATTCGTTGTTCGTGTCGCTGGTTTCAACGACCGCACTCAATTGGCTGGCAAAGGCGCGCACCAGTCGCAGGCCAAGCCCCGAACTTTCCGCATCCTTGGTCACCGCCTTGGCCCCGATGGAGTTGCGGAACACGAAAATCGCCTTTCCGGGCTCGGGCTGTTTCAGGCTTACCCGTATCCACGGGCGCGCGCCCTCGGCGGCGCCGGCATGTTTCAACGCGTTGGTGCCGAGTTCCGTCGCCAGCATCGACAGTGGCACCGCCTGATCGGGAAACAGGATGACGTCGTCGAAATCCATTTCGATATCCAGGTTGCTGCCGGGCGCGGCGCCGACGGCAAAGACCTGGTTCAACAGCTCTTTCATCAGTTCGCCGGCATTGGTCCGGCTGAGGTTTTTGGCCATGTAGAGGTTGCGGTGCACCGTCGACAAGCCCAGGATCCGATCCTGCAACTGTCGCAGGACGGCCCGCGTTTCCGGATGCGCCGCCGTGCGCATGTTCATGTTCATGATCGACGAGATCATCTGCAGGTTGTTCTTGACCCGGTGATGGACCTCTTTCAGCAGAACGTTCTTTTCGCGCAGCGCGTCTTCCATCTGCGCTTCGTCATCGAGAAGCGCGAAGGCCATCTGCACAAACGAGGTTTCCAGATCCTGCAATTCCTGCGCAGCGCCCGAAGAGACGGCCGTTTTCGGTATCCGCCGGTCGCGTGCGAAGGTTCGCATCTGATCGCTGAGGCCACGAACATACCGCCCCACAAGCCGGTCCACCGCGATATAGGCCACGAAGAGGCTGGCGACCCACATCATCAGCGGGAAGGCAGCGGTTGGCAGCGGCAGCATGCCACCGCCCAGACGGAACGCCTCGCGCGGCCAGCCCGCCAGCGCATAGACCACACCGGGAACGACGGGCACGATGGCGAAGATCCTTTCTTCGCCGCTCTGGCTGAGATCGATGAATGTCTCGTCGGGCCGGGTCACGAGGTCTTCCAGTGTCACCGATCGCGGCAGGGAAATCGGATCCCCCTCAGCGCTGGCTTCGGTCGACAGGATGACGCCCTCGGCGTTGAACGTCACGACACTGTCGGGCCGCATGTCGGCCACCCGGTCGCCGCGGGCGGCCAGCGCCTCGGTCGAGAACGAGATCGACATGAAGCCCACGAAATCCGTTCCCTCATAGGTGGGAAACATCACATTGATGACCGAACTCGCGCTGACGGCGGGCGCTTCGATCAGATCGATATAGAGCCTCGGCGCGCTCATCCGCGTCTGGAAAAGCGGGTCGCCCGAAAAATCCACCGTGCGATCGGCGGAGGAGCATGTCACCAGACCCGAGATCGGCACGAAACCCACGAAGGAATAGCGCGGGGACAGGCCCACGTAATCGTCCAGGTAGCTGCTGCAGGCTTCGGGATCGTCGCGGATCAGCTCCAGAAAGGGTGTCAGTGCCTCGGCGGTACCCACGGCACGTTCCAGCACCTGACGCTCGCCGAATGTCGCGCGTTCCGTCAGCGCAAGAAGGCTCAGTTCGGAACTGGTCTGCGCCTCGATGGCCAGACTTCGGGTCTGCACGACGCCCAGGATGCCGATCGGCAGCAGCGCCAGCGCCAGAAGCGCCGCCACACGAAACCGCAGCCTGCCGGAAACAGGTCGCCGGGCACGCTCCGTCTCGGACATCAGAACGCGGCTGGCCCGCTCGCCGTGACAACAGCGACAGTGGCTTTGTCGGTCAGTTCCATGGCCTCGTCCTCATCCAGATGCATCAGTTCCGCCAGACGTTTGCGGCCCCGGTTAGCCCGGCTCTTGATCGTGCCCACGGCCACGCCGCACATGTCTGCGGCTTCTTCGTATGAAAACCCGGACGCGCCGACAAGGATCAACGTTTCGCGCTGTTCGTCCGGCAACTGGATGAAGGCTTTGCGGAAATCGGTCAGGTTCAGGTGCCCGTCATGGGCGGGCTTTTCTGCCAGCCCTTCGGTAAAGGCGCCGTCAACGTCCGGCACTTCCCGCTTGGCCTTGCGACGGTTCGAATAATAGGTGTTGCGCAGGATCGTGAAAAGCCAGGCGCGCATGTTGGTGCCGGACTGAAACTTCTCGATATTGCTCCACGCCTTCACCACGGTGTCCTGCACCATATCGTCCGCCGTGCTGCTGTTGCGCGTCAGGTTTATGGCGAACGCCCGCAGAGCCGGCAGATGATCCACCAGCTCATCTCTGGGATCCGATTGGCTCATTTTTTGGAACCTTGACCTTTGGCCGCGTCCTGCGCCTTGAGTTGCGAGAGAAGATCCTTGAACCTGTCCGGCAGTTCTTCCTGAAGCTGATGTTCGAAAACGCGTTTCAGGTTCTCGTCGATTTGCTGCCGTGTCTTTGGGTCTGGTTGTTTGCTTGACATAAGTAGCCTGTAGGGTTTTCAGAAGTGCGCACCTTTGTGGGAACCAAACGTGGAGATCGGCGTTAGGTTCCACAGAAAGTCAAAAAAACTGGAAGGTCATGATGACACAAGAGTCCTCCCCGGTCGATCTGGCCACGGCGATTGGCACCGAACTCCCCTTTTTGCGCCGTTATGCGCGCGCCCTGACGGGCTCCCAGGACAGTGGCGACAACTACGCCGCCGCGACGCTTGAAGCGATCCTGGAAGATCCGTCGCTGATTGGCGAGCTGGACGCCAAGGTCGCGCTGTTCAAGGCGCTGCACACGATCTGGGCGAGCAGCCGGCAGATATCGGTCGGCGACGAGCAGACGGCGTTGGAGAAAGCCGCGCGCGCCCATCTCGACAGGTTGACCGAAAACACCCGCGAGGCGCTGCTGCTGCACACGATCGAGGGGTTCAACTTCGGCGATATCGCCAAGATCATGGATGTCGAACAGGCCGAGGCCGAGCACCTTGTGAGCGTGGCCCATACGGAAATGGCCGACAGTATCGCCGGCCGCGTCCTGATCATCGAGGACGAGCCGGTGATCGCCATGGATCTTGAAAACATGGTGAGCGATCTGGGCCATCAGATCACCGGTGTCGCCCGCACCCGGTCCGAGGCCGTTCGCCTCGGCGCGTCGGACAAACCGGATCTGATCCTGGCCGACATTCATCTGGCCGACAACTCTTCGGGGATCGATGCGGTCAATGACCTTCTGGGCGAATTTGGCGAGGTGCCAGTGATCTTCATCACCGCCTATCCCGAACGTCTTCTGACCGGCGAGCGGCCGGAGCCCGCCTTCATGATCGCCAAACCCTATACCGAGGGGCAGGTGAAATCGGCGGTGAGCCAGGCGATGTTCTTTTCCAGCACCGAAACGCTCAAGGCCTGAAACGGCGACATCGCTCGAAGAATGCAAAAAAAAACGCGCCCTGCAGGATCCGCAGGGCGCGTTTTTGATGGTGGGTGCAGTTTCCGTGTGGCGACACAGATGGGGAAGACCGCCCGGATCGCCGACCCGGGATGCATGTCGCGGCATTTAGGGTGCGCGGCCGCGCAGCACCCGCATGACAAGCGCCACGATGAACAGCACGATAAAGATGAAGAAGAGGATTTGGGCGATGCCGGCGGAGGCCGACGCGATGCCACCGAACCCGAGAACGCCGGCCACCACGGCCACGACGAAGAACAAGATTGCCCAATATAGCATGGTGTTTCCTTCCTAACTTGAGTGTCAGGCCACGGTGTGACCAATCATGGAAGGACAACGTGAGCGCCGGACAATGGTTCCATAGCGATCACAGGAGCGTTGGCCGCGCCCGATCAGGCCGGACGTTCAGCCTTTGATCCGGCCTGAATTCTGCCATTCGGCCACAAGTTCCGCGACCGACGTGTTGGTGAAGGGGGAGGACAGGAAAAGCGCCATCCGTTCGGTCGCGCTCGGCGTCTCGGGGCCACCGATGAAAACCGGTGTGCCGCCCAGATTGCGCACCTGCTCGACCAGATCGGCCACACCGACGGGCGCGCCGGGGGTTCCGAAGAAAACCAGATCGACCTGCGCAATTTCGGCCATGAGCCCGCGGGCGTCTTCCAGCGCTTCGGCACACAGAACCCGCGCGCCCTCCGCAGACATTTGCAGAATCTCCGACAGATCCTGTCGAACGAACGGATCGGCTTCGATCACAACGAAAACGGGCGACATGTCTCAGTTCCTGGGTCTGGTGCTCGTTAACTTGATGGAACTATTTCCGTCGCGCCGCATTAAACTGTGACATACATACATAAGATATCTCGGGAATTATGGCGACGAAATGCAAATATTGCCCGCTGCGTAAGAGCCCTCTCTTCGTCACCCACACGGACGAGGACACGCGCTTCATGCAACGCTTCAAGGTCGGTGAACTGGTCATCGACCCGGGCACGACGTTGCTGATGGAAGGCTCGAAAAGCCCGCAGCTTTTCACGGCACTTCGGGGTATGGGCGTGCGCTACAAGACGCTCGAAACCGGGCAGCGCCAAGTGATCAATTTCGTTTTCCCAGGGGATTTCATCGGCTTGCAGGCCGCCGTGATGGGGGAGATGCAGCATTCGGTTGCCGCAAGCTCTCCGATGACGCTTTGTGTTTTCGACCGAACGGAGTTCTGGAATTTCTTCCGCTCCCATCCCGAACGCGCCTTCGACGTCACGTGGCTGGCCGCGGTGGAGGAACATTTTCTGGGCGAAGCACTGGCTTCGGTCGGGCAACGCAGCGCGACCGAAGCCGTGGCCTGGTCCCTGACGCGGATCATGCTGCGGGGGAAGGCGACGGGACTGGTGCAGAACCGGACCATGCCCTTGCCCTACCGGCAACAGGATCTGGCCGATGCGCTTGGCCTGTCGCTGGTTCACACTAACAAGACCCTCGGCAAATTGCGCGACCGTCAACTCGCCAACTGGTCCGACGGCTATCTCTATGTGAATGACATCGAGGAGCTTGCGAAGATCGCGCATATGACGGTGGAGGAGCCCATGGTCCGGCCGCTGATGTGAATGCAGGATCGGGCGGGATCAGACTTCCTTATAGGTATCGGCGACGACGGCGCCCCGTTCCCCGATGGGCCGGTCCGGGCCGACCGTGCTGTCCATCTTGGTATGGCGCTCCAGTTCGGCATTGAAGGCCGCGCCAAGCAGCAAAAGGAAACCGCTGATGAACAGCCATATCAACAGCGCGATCACCGCACCGATCGACCCGTAGACTTCATTGTAGTTTCCGAAATTCGACAGATAGAGCGAAAACCCGGCCGATGCCGCGGCCCAGATCGTCACGGCCAGCACGGCGCCCGGCGTGATCCAGGGCAGCCGCGCCCCCCGCCGGTTCGGCCCGTAGCGATAGACAAGGCCTGTTCCCGCCAGCAACACCCCGATGGCCACCAGCCAGCGAACCACCTCCAGCGCAAGCGCGGCAAGAGTACCAAGCGGCAGGATTGCAAGGACGAAGGGCGTGACCACGACCGACGCGATCGAGATCAGAGCAACGAGGATCAGCGCCACGGTCAGCCCGAAGGCAGAGGCGTAGTGGGCAAGCCCCCTGCGGTTGCGCTCGTCATAGACGGCGTTCATGCCGCGCATCAGCGCGGCCACGCCCGCGCGCGTGGACCAGAGCGCGAGCAGAATGGACAGGATCGTCGCCAGCCCCAGACTGTCGGTGCTGGCCGAGGCGAGTGCCGAGATCTGGTCGCCCAGAAGGGTGAAGACATCCTCGGGCAGGATGGCGCGAAACGCTTCCAGTTGCGGCATGATCGCCCGTGGGTCCCCGATCAGCCCCCAGATCGCGATGACCGCTGTGATGGCCGGGAAAATGGCCAGAATACCATAAAACGCGACCCCGGCGGAAATCAGGCCGAGGTTCTTCCGGTCGATCTGGGCGAAAACACGCTTCGACACCGCCCACCAGACAGGCCATCCATGGCGAGGAACAATCTTCATCCTACATGGCTCCGCATTCGGGGGATGACCCCGCCAGACCCGAAAAGGTCGTGCCATGCCGCGCAAGGACGATCACGGGCACAGGGCCGGCCCCGGTCGGAGGGCGGTGGTACGCCCGCTTGATCGGGGCGAAAGTGCGAGGCTGCTTGCGATACACGTCAATCCCTCCTGCCCGATTGGCCCGAATGCCGGCGCCGAGAACAGAGCCCGTCCGTGCTGCATATATAACGCTTAATCACCGGCATGTCGCGGGATCGGAAGTTTTGGACCGGCGCGGCCACGAGGGGACAGTCGGAAAAGGCCGCGCCGGTGGTGATACGAACGCTTGAGATGGGGCGTTCATCACCCGTTAAACGCCTGTCAGCCGGTTTGGTTCCACGGCAGGGCGAAGTTATTTTCCGGCATGCAGTTCATCCTTCACCTGCCCCCATGCCATCAGCGCGAATATCGCTGTGCCACCGACGATATTGCCCGCCAGTACGGGAAGGAAAAATCCGAACACCGCCTCGCCCAGAGGCAGCATGCCCTGCACCATCAGATAGGCCATTTCCACCGAGCCCGCGACGATATGAGTGAAATCCCCCGCGGCAATCAGCCATGTGAAGACCAGAATTATGAAAAAGCTGCTTTCTTCGGCCTGCGGCATCATCCAGACAATCGCGGCCACCAGAATGCCTGCGGGAATGGCCCGGAAGAAGCTGTCCACCGCCGGCATGCCGACCGCGTGTTCCGAGAGCGACATGATCGCGGGCGTCAGCTCCGCGGGCAGGGCGGGCGTATGGGCATAAAGTATCGCAATCGCGAAGGCGCCCACCACATTGGCGGACAGCACGATAGCCCATAACCGCGCGACAGCCCCGAACATGCGCGGTGTGGGGCGCGTCATCAGCGGCAGAACGGTCGTGATGGTGTTTTCGGTGAAAAGCTGCATCCGGCCCAGAATCACCAGCAGGAAACCCAGGGAATAGCCCAGGTTTTCAAGAAGATATCTCTGCGGACTGTCCGGCAGATAGGTGCGGAAGATCGCCTCGCCCAGAACCGAAAAGCTGATCATGATCCCCGCGGCGATGCCTGACCAGATCAACGAACGGGTCGGGCGTTCCAGTTCTTCCACGCCGTCGCGGCGAATGACTTCATAGATCAGTTTGGGGGAAAGCTTCGCGGCGTCTTCGACCGAAGCCTCCTCCGCCGCCTGCTCGACACTGCTGTTCGTTTCGGTCTTTTGAACGGTCACTAAAGAATCTCCGTCAGTTAAAACATGACATACCAACGCAGCCCGGCAGGTCCGGTTCCGGGCAATCTTCGGAACTTGTCAGCTCTGCCGTGCGTTTTACCGACCTGCTCAACATGCCGGCGCCGTCCGAGGGCGTCGGAGACAGCAGTTCGCAGCGACATTTGTCGACGATGGCGGTCCTTCAGGCGGCCAATCCGGCGGATTTCGCGCGCAGCCGGATCAGGGCCAGAACCGTATCGATCGTCGGGGTCTCGGTGCCGGTTATGCACCCCAGCTCCTGAACCGAGCCGACCAGCGCATCGATCTCCATCGGGCGGCCCGCATCGAGATCCTGCAACATGGAGGTTCTGTGCGCGCCCACCGCCGCGCCGCCGTCAATCCGGCGCTCCACATCGATGGGAAACTTCACGCCCAGTTTCTCGGCGATCGTCTGGGCCTCCAGCATCATGGCCCTTGCAACCGCGCGGGTGCCCGGATCGGTGCACAGCACGTCCAGCGTCGCATGGGTCAGCGCCGAGATCGGGTTGAAGGACAGGTTGCCCCAAAGCTTGACCCAGATCTCGTCGCGCAGGCGTGGGCGCACCGGCGCCTTGAGCCCGGCCGCCATGAGCGCCTTCGACAGCGCCTGAGCCCGGTCCGATTTCGAGCCGTCGGGCTCGCCCAGGGAAAACCTGTTGCCTTCCACATGCCTGATTACACCGGGTTCTGCCACCTCGGCGGCGGGATAGACGACACAGCCCAGAACCCGGTCGGGGCCGAAGCCTTCCCATTGCGCGTCGCCCGGATCGACCGAGTGCAGACGTGTGCCCTCCAGCGGGCCGCCGATCTTGTGAAAATACCACCAGGGAACGCCGTTCACGCCCGAGACGACCGTGGTGTCCGGCCCGATCAGCGGCTGCATCCGGCCGACGACGGGCGGCACCGAATGGGCCTTGAGCGTGATGATCACGTAATCCTGCGGCCCGAGCTCTTCGGGATCGTCGGAGGCGGTGACGGGCATGGTCGTGCTCTGCCCGTCCTCGATCAGCGTCAGCCCGTTCGCCTGCATCGCGGCCAGATGCGGCCCCCGCGCCACAAGGCTGACATCGGCGCCCGCCTCTGCCAGTTTCGCCCCCATATAGCCGCCGATGGCGCCCGCCCCGAAAATGCAGATCTTCATGAGGTCGCTCCATCCGCGAGCCCGAGTTTTTCGGCCAGCCCGATCCGTTGCAGCTTGCCGGTCGCGCCTTTCGGAATTTCGTCGAGGATCAGCACCTTGCGCGGCACCTTGAAGCCCGCCACCCGCTCCGCCGCGAAGGCGCGGATATCGGCTTCGGTCGCCTCGACCCCCTCCTTCAGCACCACGGCCGCCGCGACGTCTTCGCCCAGTTTCGGATGCGGCAGGGCAAAGGTCACGACCTGCGCAACCGCGGGATGCGCGCTCAGCACGCCATCCACCTCCAGCGGGCTGACCTTTTCGCCACCACGGTTGATGATTTCCTTCAACCGCCCGGTCAGGGTCAGGTATCCATCGGGATCGAAGGTTCCCTGATCCCCGGTGCGGAACCAGCGCCGCCCTTCCGCCTCGAAGAAATTCTTGGCGTTGGCCTCCGGATTTCCCTCGTAGCCGGGGGTGACGTTGGGGCCCGAAATCACCACCTCGCCCACACCGTCGGCAAGCCTGTTTTCGGTCTCGTCGGCGATGCGGACCAGCGGCCCCGCCGCCACACCGACCGATCCGGGCTTCTGGACGCCGGGCGGCAGCGGGTTGGAGGCCATCTGATGGGCGGCCTCGGTCATGCCGTAGCCTTCGATCACCGGGGCCGAGAAGGTCTCTGACAGGGCCTCCATCACCGGGCCGGGCAGGGAGGCGGAGGAGGAGCGCAGGAACCGCAGCGGCACGTCGGCGATGGTGTCGGCATTGCGCGGCGCGCGCGCCAGGATCGCCTGATGCATCGTCGGCACCGCCGTGTACCAGCTTGGACGCGCCTCGCGCATCCAGCCGAAGAACCGGATCGCGTCGAAGCCGGGCGCGCACCAGATCGATCCGCCCGCCGCGAGCGAAGCCGAAACCGCGGCGATCAACCCGTGAATGTGAAAAAGCGGCATCACGTTCAGGCACCGATCCGCGGATGTCAGATCGAGCGAGGCCCTGATATGCAGCGCCGAGGCCGCGACATTCGAGTGCAGCAACGGCACGATCTTGGGCCGTGAGGTTGTGCCCGATGTGTGCAGGATCAGCGCCACGTCGCCGCAATCGGGCAGGGTGCCGTCAGTCTGGCCCGCAGATCCGTCCGCGCGGAGCGTGAACAGGCCCGCGGCGTCGTCGTCCCCGGCCTCCAGCCACAGGATCGTCAGGCCCATCTTTCGCGCGGCTTCGAAGGCCGGGCCGCTGTCTCCCGCCTTCAGGACCACCGCGCGCGCCCTGAGATCTTCAAGATAGAAGGCGAATTCCTCTTCGCGATAGGCCGGGTTCAGCGGGGCGGTCACAGCGGCCTGCGCGATGGTCACGAAGGCCGCGGCCATTTCGGGACCGTTGGGCAGGACAATGGCGACCCGGTCGCCCCGACCGATCCCGGCGGCGTGCAGCGTAGCGGCGACCGTGGCCGACAGATCGCGCAGTCCGCCATAGCTGAGCCATGTGCGGCCCGGTGCGCCAAAGGCGGGCGCGTCTGCATCCTGCGACGCGAACAGGGCGGCGATCGTATCGGTCATCTGGTCATCTCCGGTTCTTGCCAGTGCAGGGGTGCAGGTTCGGCTGTTTGGCCCCGGCCTGCAACCATGGCGCGCTACGCCGGGTGCCGGCCACGTCCTTCAGGTATCCAGTTCGGTCGCGAAGGAGCGGCTGGCCCGGTCCTCGGCCTTGCGCGCCTCGTCCGCGGCCCTGATCGCGGCGTCGATCCCGCGGCGATCCGTCGTGCCGGAGAAATTGGCGCGGGTCGGCATCGCATCGGCCACGTAGACGAACCGTTCATGGGCCACATCGTAAAGCCGCCGCAGTTCGGCCAGCGGATCGGGGTGGTCGTCCGCCCGCAGGGACAGCCACGGGTAATCCTCGGACCGGTGGATGACCAGTGCCGCCGACTGGGTGCCGCGCTTGTCCCCACCGGCGGCGGCACCGGCCTCCATCGCGGCCATAAGCCGTTCCGCCAGAGGCAGATGCCGGTGGGCGTCATAGGCCGCGAGCGTTTCGCTGATCACCGAGGGTCCGGCCAGCATGTTGCCGGCCACCGAAACCTCCCGGCCTGCGGTATGGCCGCACCAGTCCACGCAGTCCGCACCCGTATGGGCGGCGACATGCCCCTGCGCGTCGATCATGTGGATCTGGCGGCTTGCCTGGCCTGCGTCACGGGCCACCAGATCGGCCACCACATCCTCCGACTTCTCGCCCGCGGCCAGCCGGTCCGCGGCTTCGATCCCCCAGATCGGGCTGACGAAGGCCTGCGTGGCGACGGCGCATTTGCCGCCGCGCAGATGCGGGACAAGCGCGCCGGTGGCGAAGAAGCGGCTGGCCACGGCCACGCCGTACTGGCCGGTTTCCGCATCGCGGGCGACAATGGAGTAGGTCATGGGCGTCTTCTTTCTGCGTGTCTGTCTAGCGGCCGGCGGCATAGGCCTGCATCAGGCGCGGCGTGGCCGCGGCCTTCAGCAGCCCGTCCCTGCTGCGCGAGGCGGCGGTCAGGCGGCCGACGGTCCAGGGTTCGGCCAGTTCGATATCGTGGCCCTTCCGGCCAAGGGCGTCGATCACCGCATCGCCGAAGGCGGGCTCCAGCATCAGATGGCCGGGCCGCGTGGCGCGGGGGTAGAACGACGACTGGAAATGCCCGGTATGGAACAGGGGGGCGTCGATGCCTTCCTGAAGGTTCAGGCCGCCATGGACCAGGCGCAGGAAATAGATCAGCTGCCACTGATCCTGCTGGTCGCCGCCGGGCGTGCCGAAGGCGAGGTCGAGCGATCCGTCCGTCCGGGCCGCCATCGAGGGGGAAAGCGTCGTGCGCGGGCGACGGCCCGGTGCAAGCGATGTCGGCAGGCCCTCGTCCAGCCAGAACATCTGGGCCCGGCTGTTGAGCGGCATGCCCAGCCCCGGCACCACGGGCGAGGATTGCAGCCAGCCACCCGATGGCGTGGCCGAAACCATGTTGCCCCATTGGTCGATGACGTCGATATGCACGGTATCCCCGCGCCGCTCGGTCAGGTGGGCCATGGTCGGCTCCCCGGCGCCGACGCCGGGCCCTTGGGCCAGATCCATGCCCGCGCGCGCAACCGCCGCATCGGCCCAGGCCTCGAACCCCGCGATCCTGCCCGGGCGCTGCTCAAGGGAGGCCGTGGCCCCGATCTGGGCGCGGCGGGTGGCGGCGTAGTCTGCCGACAGGAGCGTTTCGATGGGCAGATCGGTGTGCAGCGGGTCGCCGTAATAGGCTTCGCGGTCGGCAAAGCTGAGTTTCATCGCCTCGGTCACCGCATGGACGAAGTCGGCCCCGTTCAGATCCATCCCCGCGATATCCATACCCGAGAGTGTCCGCAGCGATTGCAGAAGCGTCGGGCCCTGGGTCCATGCGCCCGGTTTCCAGACTGTCCAGCCATGATACTCGATGCCAAGCGGGTCTTCGTAGCTGGCCGACCATCCGGCCATGTCCTGGCCGTTCAGCACAGCTTTGCGCCGCCCGCCCGCGGCATCCATCACGCAGGCCTCGGACAGGTAATCGTCGATGGCCTCGGCGATGAAGCCTTCGTAGAAGGCACGCCGCGCGGCCTCGATCTGGGCCTCGCGGCCGTCCACCGCTTCGGCTTCGGTCAGGAGCCGGTCCCAGGTATCCGCCAGATCGGGATTGGCGAACAGCGCCCCCGGCTCCGGCGCGGCCCCGCCGGGCAGCCATGTGGCATGGGAGCTTGGCCATTCCTCTTCAAAGAACGCCGCCAGCCCCGCGATGGTATGGGCGACGCGCGGCAGAACCGGGTGGCCCGCGCGCGCATAGTGGATGGCGGGTTCCAGCACCGCACGAAGCGGCAGGCGCCCGTGGTCGCGCAGCATCAGCATCCATGCGCCGAATGCGCCGGGCACGACGGTGGCCAGCAGACCGGAGCCGGGGATGAGCGTGAGCCCCTCGCTCTTGTAATGCGCGATGGTCGCGCCTGAGGGCGCGGTGCCCTGACCGCAGATCACCTTCGGTTGCTCCGCCCCGGTCAGACGGATCATCAGCGGCATATCCCCGAGCGGTCCGTTCAGATGCGGCTCCACCACATTGAGCACGAAGCCCATTGCGGCGGCGGCATCGAAGGCATTCCCGCCCTCTTCAAGCAGTTTCATGCCCACGGCCGACGCGATCCAGTGGGTCGAGGTCGCCACGCCAAAGGTGCCGGTGATTTCGGGTCGGGTCGTGAAAGTCATCTTGAGCGTCCGATTGTTATTGTCGTTGGTCTAATGATCGCGCGGGTCTAGCGCATCCCGCAGCCCGTCGCCAAAGAGATTGAAGCCCAGAACGACCAGAAAGATACCTGCGCCGGGGTAAAGCGCCATCCATGGCGCCTGTTCTAGGAAGTTCTTCGCCACATTCAGCATCGAGCCCCAGGAGGGCGCGGGAGGCTGCTGCCCCAGACCGAGAAACGACAGCGATGCCTCGGCGATGATCGCGGTGGCGATGGTCAGCGTGGCCTGCACGAGGATCGGCGGGAAGATGTTGGGCACGACATAGCGGGACACCAGCGCGAAGGGCTTCAATCCGACGGCCCGCGCGCTTTCCACATAGTCTTCGGTCATCACCATCATGGTCTGGCCCCGTGCCAGACGTATGAAGATCGGCATTGCAGAGAGGCCGATGGCGATCATCGCGTTTGTCAGGGAGGGGCCCAGAAATGCCGCCAGGGCGATGGCCAGGATCAGAAACGGCGCGGCCAGAAGCGCCTCGGTCACGCGGCTGATGACCGCATCCGTCCAGCCGCCGAAATAGCCCGCCATCACCCCGAGAGGCACGCCAAGACAGACCGCGATCGCGACGGAGATGACACCGGCGAGCAGCGAAGCCCGCGCGCCCCAGACCATGCGGGACAGCACGTCGCGGCCGATCTCGTCGGTGCCGAACGGATGGGCGGCGGAGGGCGCCTGACGGACGGCCATCCAGTCCGTCGCAACCGGATCGACGATGGGCAGGATCGGGGCCAGCAGGGCCACGACGACGAAGAACAACACGATCGCCCCGCCCAGAAGCGCCGCCGGGCTGGCCCGCATCTTGCGCAGGAAACGGCTCTGCTTTCTTGGCAGCGTTGCGGTTGCGGTTTCTGCGGGTTCGGTGGCGGCGGTCATTTGTCCCTCATGCGCGGGTTCAGGACGCGGTAGGCCACGTCGGCGAGAATGTTCATGAAGATGAAGGCGACACCGGTGCACAGCACGATCCCCTGCACCACCGCATAATCGCGGTTGAACACGGCATCGACGACCAGCTTGCCAAAGCCGGGAATGGTGAAAATCTGCTCCGTCAGGACGGCGCCTGCCAGAAGTTCCCCGAAGATCAGCGTGGTGACCGTGACGATGGGCACCAGCGCGTTCCGGAGCGCGTGTTTCACCAGCACCACGCGCTCGGCCAGACCCTTGGCGCGCGCGGTGCGGATATAGTCCGACTGCAGCACGCTCAGCATTGCCGATCTTGTGTGGCGCATCAGGGTGGCAGCGAGCGCGGTGCCCAGCACGAAGGCCGGCATGAGCATGGTTCGTATGGATTGCAGCGGGTCTTCGCTGAACGGCTGGTAACCCGAGGCGGGCAGCCATCCAAGCTTCACCGAGACCAGAAGGATCATCATGATCCCCAGCCAGAAATTGGGCACCGACAGGCCGGACAGAGCCACCACATTGGCGACCCAGTCGATCCATGTGCCCTTCTTGTAAGCTGACAGAACGCCGGCGGGCACACCGATCACCAGTGCGAAGACCAGCGCCATGACTGCAAGTTGCAGGGTGACGGGAAGCTTTTCACCGATCAGTTCCAGAACCGGCTGGTTCGTTCTCAACGAGATCCCGAGATCGCCTTGCAGCGCACTGCCGACCCAGGCCAGATACTGGATCGGGATCGGGTCGTTCAGGCGGTATTTTTCGCGCAGGAATTCCAGCACTTCGGGGTCGCGCTCCTCCCCGGCCAGCACCAGGATCGGGTCGCCGGGCAGCAGGTGCTGCAGCGTGAAGACGAATATCGAGATCAGGATGATCGTCGGGATCGCGATGAGGATGCGGCGTCCGATGAAGGCCAGCATGGGGCTCTCCTGCGTGAACAAGCGGCGAGGGGTGGGATGCGCGGGCCAGACCCCGCGCATCCCTGTTTTCGATCAGCCCGTCATTCCGACAGGGTGACGCCTTCAAGCCGGATCATCCCGTCGGGATAGGGAGTGAACCCTTCGACCGAGTTGCTCAACGCCCAGATCCATGTCGGGTGGTAGAGATAGACGATCGGCAGATCCTGGATCAGGATATCCCGCGCGGCGTTGTAGCTTGCCTGGCGGACGGCCATGTCGGTCGATGTGCGCGCCTCGTTGAGGAGCCGGTCCACCTCCGGGTTGGAGTAGTCCGAGTCGTTGATGCCGCCATCGGTGGTCATGAACTGATGGATGTTGCCATCGGGATCGACCCGGCCGGACCAGCCGATCTGGCTGGCGGTATAGTCGCCGGCCGACTGATCGGCGAGCAGCGTGGCAAACTCCTTGGCCTGCAGCTCCAGATTGATGCCGGCCTCGGACGCCATGGACTGAACGACCTGCATCATCTGCAATTGCACCGGGTTGTTTGTGACCTGGATGGTGATGTCGATGCCATCGGCAAATCCGGCTTCCGCCAGAAGTGCACGGGCGGCTTCCACATCGCGCTCGGGCACGGGATAGGCATCATTGTACCAGGGCGAGGTCGGCGGGAACGGCTGGTTGCCCGGCGCGAACGCACCTTCGAACACGACCTGGTTGATGACATTGCGATCAATCGCAAGCGACAGCGCCTGACGGATCCGGGCATCCTGCCCAAGCGGGTTATCCGCGCCGGCCCCATTGTTCACATTGATCGTAATGCCCTGATATCCAAGCGAAACCGCCTGTTCCAGTTGCAGGTCTTCATCGTTGTTGACAGATGCCACATCGGTTGCCGCGAGGCGTTCCAGCATGTCCAGATCGCCCGCTCGCAGGTTTGCGAGGCGCACGGTCGTATCCGGGATCGGCAGGAAGGTGACGCTGTCGACATTGATCGCATCGGCGTTCCAGTAATCGGCGAACCGGTTCAGAACGATGCGGTCCTGCTGGATCCGCTCGCCAAAGCTGAACGGGCCCGAGCAGACCGGGTTCAGCCCCAGATCGGTGCCCGCCGCCTCGAACGCGGTCGGCGACAGCATCATGCCGGCGCGGTCGGCGAACTGCGCCAGAAGCGTGGCGTCAGGCGCGCCAAGGGTGAAGCGGATGGTCATGTCATCCACCACCTCGACGCCGGTGATCGAGCTCAGCTCGGATTTCCGGCGGCTTTCCGGCAGGTTCTGGCTGCGGTCGATATTCGCGGCCACCGCCTCGGCATTGAAGGGCGTGCCGTCATGGAACACGGCGCCTTCGCGCAGTGTCATGGTCAGTTGCAGCCCGTCATCGGACCATTCCCAGCCCGTCGCCAGTTGCGGGATGATCTCCAGATCCGGCGTGATGTCGACCAGCTTGTCGCACAGCGAGGCATAGACGATCCGGCCCACGAATGTGCGGGACTGGTCAGGGTCGAGCACATCGGGATCTTCCTGAAGGCCGATCCGCAGATCCTGTGCATGAAGCGCCGTTGCTGCAAGCCCGAAGGCGAGTGCAAAAGCCGTGAGTTTCGGTGTTACCATTTCTTGGTCCTCCGTCTGGTGGGATTGGGTGCGCCCGGTTACGGGTCGTTATTCTTGTCGGTCGGCGCGGCGGCGCTGCCTGCCATCGCGCGGGCGTAAAGCGCAAAGCGTTCCGTTGCCGCCGGGCTGCGCGCTGCCTCGGCATTGGTGAGCCCTTCAAGCGTGAGCGTCTCGGCGTGATGACACGCGACCTGCCGCCCGCCGGGCAGGGTCCGCAATTCGGGCCGCGCGCTGCGGCACAGCTCGGTCGCATAGAGACAGCGCGGGTGGAACCGGCACCCCGATGGCGGGGAGATCGGATTTGGGGGATCGCCCTCCACCGGCGTGTGGGCGCGCCGCGCGCCATAGCTGGCGACCGGGATCGCGGCCAGAAGCGTTTCGGAATAGGGATGGCGCGGAGATGTATAAAGCGCGTCCGCGGGGGCGCATTCCACGATCTCGCCCAGATACATCACCGCGACCCTGTCGGCCATGTGCCGGATCACGGCAAGGTCATGGGCGATCACCACGAGTGTCAGGCCGAACTCGTCCTTCAGGTCTTCCAGCAGGTTCACCACCTGGGCCTGGATCGACACGTCCAGCGCGCTGACCGGTTCGTCCCCGATCAGCACGGTGGGCCCCGTGGCCAGCGCCCGGGCAATCCCGATCCGCTGGCGCTGCCCGCCGGAGAATTCATGCGGATAGCGATCCGCATGGGCGGGCCGCAGGCCGACTCGCGTCAACAGTTCGGCCACCCGTTCGCGCCGCACGCGGGCGGGCCCGGTGCCATGGACGCGCAACGGCTCCTCGATCAGCGCGCCGACGGTCATTTGCGGGTTCAGCGAGGAGAAGGGATCCTGAAAGATGAATTGCAGATCGCGCCGCAACGCGCGCATCCGCTCCTTGTCGATATGAGCCAGATCCTCCCCATCATACCAGACCTCGCCGGATGTCGGCTCGATCAGGCGAAGCAGCAGCCGCGCCAAGGTGGACTTGCCGCATCCGCTTTCGCCCACGATGGCGAAGGTTTCGCCCTGCTCGATATCGAGCGACACACCGTCGACCGCCCGAACCACTGTCGGCGTGCCGAAAATCGGCCTTGCGGTGACAAAATCCTTGCGCAGGTCGCGGGCGGCGAGAATGGCGGTCATGTCCCGGTCTCCCTCAGATCGCGCGCGGCGAGGTTTTCAAGCGGCGCATGGATGCAGGCGACCTCGTGCCCCTCGCCGCAGGGGCGCAGTACCGGCACGGTCTCGCATGCCTCCGTGCGAAACGGACAGCGGGTCGCGAAACGGCACCCTTTGGGCATCGTGCCGGGTTGCGGCACCACGCCCGGCACCGTCACCAGCCGGTCCTGCCGCCGCCCGAGCGAGGGCATCGAACTCATCAGGCCGATCGTGTAGGGGTGTTGGGGGTCGGTGAAGATGCGTTCCACGCTGCCGGCCTCCACGATATGCCCGCCATACATCACCGCCACCTTGTCGGCCATTTCCGCCACCACACCCAGATCGTGAGTGATCATGATCATCGCGGCGCCGGTTTCGGATTGCAGATCGCGCATCAGATCGAGGATCTGGGCCTGGATCGTGACATCGAGTGCCGTGGTCGGCTCGTCGGCGATGAGAAGTTCGGGGTCGTTCGCAAGCGCCATGGCGATCATCGCGCGCTGCCGCATGCCGCCCGAAAGCTGATGCGGGTATTCGTCCAGCCGTTTTTCCGGCGCGGGGATGCGCACCCGGCGCAGCATCTCCAACGCGCGGTCCCTTGCCGCGGCGCGGGAGACGCCCTTGTGCCGCCGCACGGATTCGGCGATCTGCTCCCCGATCCGCAGCCCGGGATTGAGCGAGGTCATCGGTTCCTGAAAGATCATCGCCATGCGGCCGCCGCGGATCTCGCGGAAGTCCGCGGGTTGCATCGACAGAAGATCCTCTCCGTCAAGCCGGGCGGTGCCGCCCGAAATCGACAGCGGCGGGGATTGCAGCAGCCCCATCAGCGCCAGCGCCGTCAGGCTTTTCCCGCAGCCGCTTTCGCCCACGACACAAAGCGTCTGTCCGGGAACCAGCGTGAAGGATACGTTGTCGACGATGTTCTGATCCATCTTGCCCAACCGCACCGACAGGCCGTCGACATCGAGGATCGGCAAGGCATCGGCGGGTGACGGCATCACTCCGGACCCCTTTCGCGGGAGAGTTCCAGATTTTCCTTCAGCGCGGTCAGATGCGCGCGCATCGCGGCGCGGGCGCCCTCTTCGTCGCGGGCGTTGATCGCGGTGATGATCTGGTGGTGATGCGCGTCGTACTCCGCCATCAGGTCCTTGGACCGCGCGGTGTCGCGTTCCTGCCGCCAGCGCGGATCGGCCCGCACCTCGTTGATCAGCGCGAAGGCGGTATGCAGGATCGGGTTGCCCGCGATGCGTGCAATCAGCCGGTGCAGGGATCCATCCCAGAGCTCGGCCGCATCGGCATCCGCCGAGCGTCCGGTGCGATCCGCCAGATCGTGCATCCGCGCCACATCCTCGGAGGTCGCGCGCCGCGCGCAGAGCGCTGCAAGTTCGGGTTCGATGGCAAGACGCGCCTCCATCACGCTCATCGGGTCGGTGTCCGGTGCGATGGCGGCGACCAGCCGCCCGTTCGGGTCGGGCGGTTCGCCGGCGAAGGTGCCCTTGCCCTGTCGCCGCCAGATCAGCCCCTCGGCCTCAAGCGCATCAAGCGCTCGGCGCACCGCGCGGCGGCTGACATCGAAGCGGGCGCAAAGGTCGCGTTCCGTGGGAAGCTTCCCGTCCTCGGCGATCTCGCCTTTTCGGATCATCTCCCGGATTTCGGCGCGCGCAAGCGATGCATTGTCAATTCTGTGCGCGGTGTCGGGCATTCAGGTGACCTGCATGTGAACCAAAGGGAAATTGGCGTCGAACCAATGTCAGAATGGTTCAGTCCGTAAACATGGTCAAGCGATTCCTGTAACGGCTCTGATCCGGCGTTCCGAATGTCGGGGCTGGGCCCGTGGCGGGCAGGTGGCGACGGAGGTTCCGGATACCCCGATACTAGGGCCGTGAAACGGGCGATCCACATCATGCGGGGCAGGGGCGGGCGCGATTTCACAACTGCATGCGAAACCGGCATCCAAACAGCAAAAAGGCGCCCCGAAGGACACCTTTTGAGCATTCGATGCAGTCTTGTCGAATTGGAGCGGGCGATGAGATTCGAACTCACGACCCTAACCTTGGCAAGGTTATGCTCTACCCCTGAGCTACGCCCGCTCTCTGTGAGAGGCGTGTTATAAACTTCGCAAAGGCGGTGCAAGACCAAAATTGCGTGAACCGCTTGCCGTCGGTCCAAACGGGCACCGTGGGCGCCGGGTATCCTTGGGGATGGCGGGGCCGCCCTGAACCGGCGCAAAGGAGCGTCCTGCGGCCTTTCGGCGCCGTTCCGCTCATCGCGCCGGGCCCATGGTGAAAACGGATCGGCCCCCTCTTTTCCCCGTGCGGGCCCAACCCATATGCGCCGCATGAGGCATGGTGCCTCTGACTTCGGGCCAGATACGGCCCCCGTTCCAAGGAGCGAAAGCAAATGAAAACCGTTGTTTCCACCGTTGCCCTGATCGCAGCCCTGACCGCCGCGCCGGCGTTCGCCGAAACGATGGTCAGCGATACAGACGGAGATGGCCTCTACAGCCTCGAAGAGGTGCAGGCCGCGATGGAAGACGTCACCGAAGAGATGTTCGCCGCCGCCGATACGGATGGCGACGGCTTCCTGTCGGGAGATGAACTGGCCGCCGCGGAAGAGGCCGGCACCTTCGACGCCTAACCGCACGCAAGGCCGGCCGCTGCATCCGGTGATGCGGCGGCCGGTTCCGGTCGGAGGTCAGGCCTCGAGTTCCACAAGCAGATCCTTGGCGTCGATCTGTCCGCCCGGGGAGACATGCACCGCCTTGATCACCGCATCGCGATCGGCATGGATGCCGGTTTCCATCTTCATCGCCTCGATGGTCAGAAGCAGATCGCCCTCTTTCACCTTTTTGCCCGCAGTCGCCGCGACGGAGGCCACGACGCCCGGCATCGGCGCGCCGATATGGCAGGGGTTGCCCATCTCCGCCTTGGGGCGCTTGGCCGTGGTGGCCGCCGCACGGCGGTTGGGAACACGGACGGTGCGGGGCTGGCCGTTCAGCTCGAAGAAAACCTTGGCCTCGCCTTCCTCGTTCGTTTCACCGACCGCCTGCATGCGGATCACCAGCGTCACGCCCGGGTCTATCTCCGCCTCGATCTCCTCGCCGGGTTCCATTCCGTAAAAGAAGGTGCGGGTGGGGATCGTGCGGACCGGCCCGTATTCCGCGTGGCGCGTCATGTAGTCGGTGAAGACCTTGGGATACATCAGATATCCGTTCAGATCCTCGTCATCGATCTCGACGCCCAGTTGCGCGGCAAGCTTCTGCCGTTCCGCCTCCAGATCGACGGGTTCGAGGTGCCGGCCCGGGCGTTCCAGCGCCGGCTTTTCATCCTTCAGCACCTTTTTCACGATGCCCGGCGGGAACCCTCCGGGCGGCTGGCCCAGATTGCCGCGCATCATGTCGATCACGCTGTCGGGAAAGGCCACGTCCTTGGCGGGGTCCTCCACGTCGGCGCGGGTCAGGCCCTGGCTCACCATCATCAGGGCCATGTCGCCCACCACCTTGGAGGAGGGCGTGACCTTCACGATATCGCCGAACATCCGGTTCACATCCGCATACATCTGCGCCACTTCGTGCCAGCGCTCCTCCAGCCCGAGGCTGCGCGCCTGAGCCTTGAGATTGGTGAACTGGCCGCCGGGCATTTCATGAAGATAGACCTCGGAAGCCGGCGCCTGCATGCCGCTTTCGAAGGCGGCGTAATGGCCCCGCACGCTTTCCCAGTAATCGCTGATCTCGCGGACCGACCCGATGTCGAGCCCGGTATCGCGATCGGTATGTTTCAGCGCCTCCACGACGGTGCCAAGCGTCGCCTGCGAGGTGTTTCCCGACAGCGCATCCATCGCGCAATCCACCGCGTCCACCCCCGCTTCGGAGGCGGCAAGGATCGTGGCGCAGGCGATGCCTGCCGTGTCATGGGTGTGGAAATGGATCGGCAGGCCCACCTCGTCCTTCAGGGCCCGGATGAGGATCGAGGCGGAGGCGGGTTTCAGCAAGCCCGCCATGTCCTTCAGGCCCAGAACATGGGCGCCCGCGGCCTTCAGATCCTTGCCCATCGACACATAGTATTTCAGGTCGTATTTCGCGCGATCGGGGTTCAGGATGTCGCCGGTGTAGCAGATCGTGCCTTCGCACACCTTCTCTGCCGCGATCACCGCATCCATCGCCACGCGCATATTCTCGACCCAGTTCAGGCTGTCGAAGACGCGGAAGACGTCCACGCCCGACTTGGCGGCCTGCGCGACGAAGCTTTCCACCACGTTGTCGGGATAATTCGTATAACCCACGCCGTTGGACGCGCGCAGCAGCATCTGCGTCATGATGTTGGGCATGTTGCGGCGGATATCGCGAAGCCGCTGCCACGGGCATTCCTGCAGGAAGCGGTAGGCCACATCGAAGGTCGCTCCGCCCCAGCATTCGACACTGAAGAGCCCGGGCAGATTGGCCGCATAGGCGGGCGCCGCACGGATCATGTCGATGGAGCGCATCCGGGTCGCCAACAGGGACTGGTGGCCGTCCCGCATGGTGGTGTCGGTGACCAGCAGATGCGTCTGCGCGGCCATCCAGTCGGCCACGGCCTGCGGGCCCCTTTCATCGAGAAGGTTGCGGGTGCCGGGCACGATCTCGGCCCTTTGCGGGGGCGCCTTGGGTTGCTTGATGTCGGAGCGGGGCAGGGGGCGGCCTTCGGTCTCGGGGTGCCCGTTCACGGTGATATCGGCGATATAGGTCAGGATCTTGGTCGCCCTGTCCCGACGCGGCTTGAAGTCGAACAGTTCCGGCGTCTCGTCGATGAACTTGGTGTGGTACTGATAGTTCAGAAAGGTCGGGTGCTTCAGCAGGTTCTCGACAAAGGCGATATTGGTGCTGACGCCGCGAATGCGGAACTCCCTGAGCGCGCGGTCCATCCGGGCGATGGCGGCCTCGGGCGTGGGGGCCCATGCAGTCACCTTTTCCAGAAGCGAGTCGTAATAGCGGGTGATGACCGCACCTGAATAGGCGGTGCCGCCGTCAAGCCGGATGCCCATGCCGGTCGCCCCGCGATAGGCGGTGATGCGCCCGTAATCGGGGATGAAGTTGTTGGTCGGATCCTCGGTCGTGATCCGGCACTGGATCGCGTGGCCGTCCAGCTTCACATCGTATTGGGAGGCGGTGCCGGTCGCCTCCACGAGGCTTTTGCCCTCGGCGATCAGGATCTGGGCGCGCACGATATCGATGCCGGTGACCTCCTCGGTCACCGTGTGCTCCACCTGCACCCGCGGGTTGACCTCGATGAAGTAGAATTTGCCGGTCTCCATATCCATCAGGAATTCGACCGTGCCCGCGCACTCGTAATTCACATGTTCGCAGATGCGCTTGCCAAGCGCGCAGATCTCCTCGCGCTGCGTCTCGCTCAGATAGGGGGCGGGCGCGCGCTCCACGACCTTCTGGTTGCGCCGCTGGACCGAGCAATCGCGCTCGTAAAGGTGATAGATCGCGCCGTGGCTGTCGCCCAGGATCTGCACCTCCACATGGCGCGCGCGCAGGATCATCTTCTCCAGATAGCCCTCACCGTTGCCGAACGCCGCCTCGGCCTCGCGCCGGCCCTCGCGCACCTTTTCCTCCAGCTCCTCCGGCCCGGCGATGGGGCGCATGCCGCGCCCGCCGCCGCCCCATGACGCCTTCAGCATCAGCGGATAGCCGATCTCTTCGGCCTCCCTGGCGATGGTTTTCATGTCATCGCCCAGAACCTCCGTCGCCGGGATCACGGGCACACCGGCCTCGATGGCCACGCGGCGCGCGCTGGCCTTGTCGCCAAGCGCCCGCATCGTTTCGGCCTTCGGGCCGATAAAGGCGATACCGGCATCGGTGCAGGCATCCACGAAATCGGGGTTTTCCGACAGGAGCCCATAACCGGGATGGATCGCATCCGCGCCCGCCATGCGCGCCACGCGAATGATCTCCTCGATGCTCAGATAGGCCGCGACCGGGCCCAGACCCTCGCCGATCTTGTAGGCCTCGTCGGCCTTGAACCGGTGCAGGCTCAGCTTGTCCTCCTCGGCATAGACCGCGACCGTGCGTTTGCCCAACTCATTGGCCGCGCGCATCACGCGGATGGCGATCTCGCCGCGATTTGCGATGAGGATTTTGCTGAATTCGGTCATCCAATGTCCCTTTTGCGCCGTGACGCAGCCGTTTTCCCGGTCTGCTTCTGTCGGGTCAAGCCCTCATGCTGCAGAGCGGCATAATAGGGGTGACCTAGGGAAAGGGAAGCCGCTAAAGCACGTGACCCGGCAGATCGGCAAGACGCGCGGTGCCGATCTGGGCCATGTTCGCGGCCATGTCCTGCGCCAGAATATGCTGCAGATGCGCAGGACCGTCCGCCCCGAGCGCGCCAAGCGCATAGTGCCATGCCCGCCCCATCATCACGAAATCGGCCCCAAGGGCGAGGGCACGCAGAATGTCCAGCCCGCCCGCGATGCCGCTGTCGAAAAGAAGCGGCAGATCGGTCGCCGCGCGAATGGCGGGCAGCGCGTCGAGGCTGGCCATCGCGCCGTCAAACTGGCGTCCGGCATGGTTCGAGACCCAGATGGCATCGACCCCTTCCGCCCCGAGACGCGCGGCGTCGCCTGCATTCAGCACGCCCTTCACGATCAGCGGCCCGTCCCATGCGGCCCGCAGCTCCGCCAGATAGGCCCAATCCGGCGAGGTGCGCAGCAGATAGCCCACATGCGCCGTCGAGGGCATGGTGCCTTGGGTCCTGGGCGCGTAGCCGTCCATCAGCCGCATCCGGGGCATGCCCGAGTTGCGCATGCCAAGCGCCCATGCCGGGCACTGCGCCACCTGCATGGCAAGGCGCGGCGTCAGCCGGGGCGGCTGCACGAGGCCGCCGCGCGTCTGCCGCTCCCGGCGCGAGGCCGCGGGCACATCCACGGTCAGGATGAGCGTGTGAAATCCGGCCCGCCGGGCGCGGTCCAGCATGTCGGCGCGAATGGCGGGGTCGCGGGGCGGATACATCTGAAACCAGCCCTGATCGCCGATCACACCGGCCAGATCATCCGGGGTCTGCGTGGCCACGGTCGACAGGCAATAGGGCACCCCCGCCGCCGCCCCATGGGCCGCGAGGATCCGCTCCGCCCCCGGCCAGATCAGCCCCGACATGCCAAGGGGCGCGATCCCGAAGGGCACCGGATAGTCCTTGCCCAGAAACGTGGTGGAGAGATCCGGCACCATCTCTCCGTGCAGGATGGAGGTGCGGAACAGAACCCGGTCCAGCGCCGCGCGATTGCGCGCGGTCACCGTCTCGGCCCCGGTGGCGCTGTCCAGATACTCCCACACGAAATGCGGTATCCGCCGTCTGGCACGGGCCTTCAGATCGGCGATGGCCGGAAATCTCTGGTCATGGGTCATGACGCGCAATCAGCCCTCGCCGCGCGGGGCTTGTCCAGCGAAATCAACCGCCTCCCTCTCTTTCCTGGCACGGGCAACGGGGTGAACGCCTTGCTTTCCCGATCTCGCCGCTTGCAAATCATCCCCGCCGGAGGCTCCGGGCCCGGCCATGGATGCGTGGGAACAATCGAAGAACATGGCTTTCCACCCGCGCAGCCGCGCTATATGCTTCGCCCATGAGCAGTTTCGACGAGTCAGAGGCGTTTCAGGCCGCGTCCCTTTCTGCGCGGGCGATGGCGCCCCGCGCCGCGGCCTATATGGAGGGCCTGAACCCCGCGCAGCGCGCGGCGGTGGAGGCGGTGGAGGGCCCTGTGCTGATGCTGGCGGGGGCGGGCACGGGCAAGACCCGCGCGCTAATGGCGCGTGTGGCGCATCTTGTCACCATGCAAGTGGCTAGATCGGATGAAATTCTTGCTGTGACCTTTACCAACAAAGCGGCGCGCGAGATGAAAACTCGTCTTGAAAAAACTCCGTATTCCGTAAAGGCACCCATTAAGTGGATGGGAACTTTCCACTCGATTTCAGCCAAACTGCTGCGCCGACATGCCGAGTTGGTCGGATTGAAATCGAACTTCACGATCCTTGATACCGACGACCAGGTGCGGTTGCTTAAACAGTTGATCGTCGCCGAGGGCATCGATGAGAAAAGATGGCCTCCTCGTCTCTGGGCCGGCATGATCGACAACTGGAAGAATAGGGCGTGGACGCCAGATAAGGTTCCGGCCGACAAGGCGGATGCTTTCAACAAGCGTGGTGTGGATATCTACGCGCAATATCAGGCCCGGCTGAAGGAACTGAACGCGGTCGATTTCGGCGACCTGCTTCTGCACATGGTCACGATCTTCCAGACCCATGACGACCTGCTGGAGCAATACCGCCGCCGGTTCCGCTACATCCTGGTGGATGAGTATCAGGATACCAATGTCGCGCAGTATCTCTGGCTGCGGCTGCTTGCCCAGAGCCACCGGAACATCTGCTGCGTCGGCGATGACGACCAGTCGATCTATGGCTGGCGCGGGGCCGAGGTGGGCAATATCCTGCGGTTCGAAAAGGACTTTCCGGGTGCCAAGGTGGTGCGGCTGGAACAGAATTATCGGTCGACAGGGCATATCCTCGCCGCCGCCTCCGGGGTGATTGCGGGCAACAAGGACCGCTTGGGCAAGACGCTCTGGACCGAGGGCGAGGATGGCGAAAAGCTGCGCCTTATCGGCCACTGGGACGGCGATGAGGAAGCCCGGTGGGTCGGCGACGAGATCGAGGCGATGCAGCGGGGCACCCGCCATATGGATCCGATCAGCCCCGATCACATGGCGATCCTCGTCCGCGCGAGCCACCAGATGCGCGCCTTCGAGGACCGGTTCCTGACCATCGGGCTGCCTTACCGCGTGATCGGCGGGCCGCGCTTTTACGAGCGGATGGAGATCCGCGATGCGATGGCCTATTTCCGCGTTGTCGTCAGCCCCGAGGACGATCTGGCCTTCGAGCGGATCGTGAACACGCCCAAACGCGGCCTTGGTGACAAGGCGCAACAGGCAATCCAGATGACGGCGCGGCAAAACGGCGTCGCTCTGATCGAGGGCGCGCGGATCCTGCTTGAGGAGAAGGGGCTGGGCGGCAAGGGCGCGACCGAACTGGCGAAACTGCTGAACGGCATTCAGCGCTGGCGCGGGATGCTCCATGGCCCCACCGTTGCGGCAGCCCCGGACAGCGATCTGATCGAGATCGAACGGCCCGCGGGCACTGCGATCAGCCATATCGAACTGGCCGAGATCATCCTCGACGAAAGCGGCTATACCGGCCACTGGCAGAACGACAAGACGCCCGAGGCGCCCGGACGGCTGGAGAATCTGAAGGAACTGGTGAAGGCGTTGGAGGGGTTCGAGAACCTGCAGGGCTTCCTCGAACACGTCGCCCTGATCATGGACAATGAAAGCGACGACGGCGAGGAGAAGGTCACGCTGATGACGCTACACGCTGCCAAGGGGCTGGAGTTTTCGGCCGTGTTTCTGCCGGGCTGGGAGGATGGGCTGTTTCCCTCTCAACGCTCCATGGACGAATCGGGGATCAAGGGCCTGGAGGAGGAGCGGCGGCTGGCCTATGTCGGCATCACCCGGGCCGAGGAGGTCTGCACCATCTCATTTGCGGGCAACCGCCGGGTTTACGGCCAATGGCAAAGCCAGATGCCCTCCCGCTTCATCGACGAATTGCCCGAAGAACATGTGGAGGTGCTGACCCCGCCGGGGCTGTACGGCCATGGCGGTGCGATGTCGGCCAGCGCCTCGCCGGTGGCCGGCATGATGCGCGGCTCGGACCTGCACCAGAAAGCGGCGGAGGCGAATGTCTACAACTCCCCGGGATGGCGCCGCCTGCAGGCCAATCAGGGCCAGCGCGGGATGAGCCAGCCCCGCGAAGCCCGCAACATGACCATAGATACCGAGGCGATCAGCGCGTTTTTGCTGGGTGACCGGGTGTTTCACCAAAAATTCGGCTATGGCCGCGTGAATGCGGTAGAAGGGGACAAGGTCGAAGTCGCGTTCGACAAGGCCGGTATCAAGCATGTGGTGGGCCGGTTTCTGACCGCCGCCGACAGCGCCGGCGACGTACCGTTCTGACGGAAAAAAAACGACCAGGGGCAGGATTTCGGACGGGGCCGCTTTGGCCAAGACGGGAGGCTGCCATGAAGACACTCGTTCTGGAACCGGATGTCACCCGTGCTCGGGCCTGGGTCGCGCGCTATGCGGCGGGAACAGACAACACCTGCCATGTGGCGATCAGCGCGGCACAGGCCCGTCTGATGCTGATCGGCACCTGTTACGACCGGCTCTGCCTGCGCCTTGGGCATCTGGGCGGTCAAAGCCACGCCATTCTTGCGGTGGCGCGGGCCTGCAACCCGGAGTGCGAGATCGTCGATCTGGCGCGCATGACCCGGCGGTCCGTTTCCGGACCGTCGATGGGCGAGGTTCTGAGAGCCGAGCCGTCTCAGGCCATGAGGATCGGATAAAGCGAGGCCACCAAAAGAGCCGCGGCGGTGATGTTGAACGCTTTCAGCCGGGCGGGATTGGTCAGGAACCGGCGCATTTGCAGGCCGAGCCATGCCCAGGAACCGACCGAGGGCAGATTTACCAGCCCGAAAACCGTGGCCATGATCAGAAGATCGCCCAAGTCGCGGCCCGGCGGCGTGTAAACCGTGATCGCGGTCAGCGCCATGCTGAGCGCCTTGGGGTTCACCCATTGAAACCCGGCCGCCTGCAGGAAGGTCAGCGGTGTGCCCGTCGCCTGCGCGTTGGGCAGGATCGGTACGGCGGTTCCGATTTTCCATGCCAGATAAAGCAGATAGCCGATGCTGACCACCTTCAGGATATCGTAGATCACCGGGTATGCGTCAAAGACGCGGATCAGCCCGACACCGATTGCCAGCGCCATGATCACGAAGCCGAGCGCCACGCCCAGCATATGCGGAATGGTTCGCCGAATGCCGAAATTGGCCCCGGACGCCATCAGCATCAGGTTGTTCGGCCCCGGCGTGATGGAGCTGACGAAGGCGAAAAGCGCGAGTGCGAGGATCAGATCAGGTGTCATGAGCGCAACGTTATGGCGCAAGCTGCACAATGAAATTGCAAGATTGCCTAAAGCTGATCTATATTCACAATAAATGACGAAGATTGATCAAAAAGACCGCCAGATATTGCGTGTTCTGTCCCGTGAGGGCCGGATCAGCAATCTCGATCTGGCGGAACGGGTGTCGTTGTCGCCCTCGGCCTGTTTGCGGCGGGTGGCGGCGCTGGAGCAGTCGGGGGTCATCAAGGGCTATCGCGCGGTGCTGGACCCAGGGCAGATGGGCGTGGGCTTCACGGCCTATATCGCCGTCGGCCTGTCGGAGCATACCAAGCGCGCGCAGGAAGCGTTCGAGGCGGCGATTTCGCGCACCGACGAAGTGCGGGAGTGCCATAACATAACTGGCTCGGTGGAGTATCTGCTGCGGGTCGAGGCGGCGGATCTGCCCAGCTACAAGCGGCTCCATACGGATCTTCTGGGCGCGCTGCCGCAGGTGGCGACGATCACCACCTATGTGGTGATGGGCTCGCCCAAGGACGACCGGGCCTGAGCTTGGTCCGGCAGCAGGCGGGACAGAGGCCGGCGGCAATCTGCCCGCTGGCCCCGCTGAGAGCGCAACGCCATGGGCGACGTCGATCAGGGTGCCGCGCACTGGCTGCGGATTGCCAACGCGCGGCTGCCGCCAGGTCCTTTTCGACCCTTTCGGTTGTCTCGGCCAGCGGGCCCGCGATCCGCGCCCGATGAACCGGCACATGCAGTGTCAGATCGGGATATGATGGGCGACCGCCATCGGGGCGACACGGAGAGACCGTACCAGAGACCGGAGGGTCAGGGCGCTGGCCCCCGCCTCGCGCAGAAGAGTCAGGGCGGCGGCCCGAATGCGCTCCCCTCCAAGGCATGCGTCTGTCGCGACCGGTCGGAGGCCTTTCAGCGGGGCCGGTAGCGGGTCTTGACGATGCCGGAAGGAAACGATGTCACCTCCACCAGATCCAGCCGCAGATCCTTCTCCAGCGGCCCGAACAGCGGGCGGCCCTCGCCGATCAGCACAGGCATCCGGAACAGAGACATTTCGGTAATCAGCCCGGCGGCCAGAAACGACTGGATCGCCCGTCCGCCATCTATATAGGCCTTTGTCCACCCGCGGCGGGCGAGCCGGGCCATGACCGATTGCGGCGTTTCGTCGGTGATTTCCACCCGGTCTTTCAGATCGTCCGAGAGGTCCGCTTGCCGCAGGGTGCGGCTCATCACGATCACCGGTTTGGAATATGGCCAGGGATCGAACGCGGTCACCACGTCGAATGTGCCCCGCCCCATGACGATCCCGTCCACGGTGTCGATGAAGGCATCATAGCCGTGATCTTCCCCGGCAACGGACACCTCGGTCAGCCAGCCGAGACTGCCATCCTTGCGGGCGATGAAGCCGTCTTGCGACGTTGCGATGAAGACATGGCCTTCGATCATGAAACGCTCCGATCATTCGTACATTGTACAAATAAGATCAAAGGGCGGAGCGGGACAGGGCGATCTCTAGGGGAAAGAAAAAAGGCGGTGACACCAAAACGGGAGGAGAAGGTGCCACCGCCAGATCTCAGCGCCCCTCAAAGGGAGGAGGAGAGGGGGCCGATATGTGGGCCAGATGGCCCGGAACTTAACGGCGACCCCAAGGGAGGAGGACGGAGCCGCCGTGAATGGACCAAACCTCAAAAGGGAGGAGGAGAGGTTCGATCCGCTTTGCGGCCTCATCCAAAGGGAGGAGGAGGATGCTGCCGCGTCGCATCGCGGGCCCTAAGGGAGGAGCGGGCCGCGCGAATTTCGGGTGGCTCAGCGCTTGGCCTTGCCATAGGCGGCCTCAAGGGCCACCGATTTGATCATCGAGCGTGACAGCCCGAGATCGTTCAATTCGCGGTCCGAGCAGCGTTCCAGCTCGGTCATCGTGCGGCGATACAGCTTGTGGGCGGTATAGGCCTCGACAAGCTGGGTCTTGATCTCTGCCAGACGGTCGCCGAAAGAGAGAGCGGATGAATGAGAGCCCGATACATAGGCCATTGGTCGTACCTCAATTAAGTGCCGCCAACGGCGCCCGGACCCATTTCCGAAGCGCTTTGGATGGCGATCTGTTTGCGGGGGCATTTTGCCTCTTGCAACAGAAAGATAGCCACATGCTGCGCATGCACAATCCCCGGCAGGGACAATGCTGCTATGCAGAACATGCATACCCATCATCCTTGTTTTGCTGCGTTTTTGGGCACGCGCCATGAAAGTCGCCGCTTTTTCCAACCGTCAGTTCCGGTTGTTCTTCATCGGCGTGTTTTTCGCGGTGCAGGCGATCTGGATCCAGCGGGTGACGATTTCCTGGCTCGCCTGGGAGCGGACGGGATCGGCTGGATTCGTGGGCCTCGTCGCGGGGCTCAGCCTGCTGCCTACCCTGCTTACCGGTCCCTTCTTTGGCGTGCTCACCGACCGGGTGGATATCCGCCGCGCCTCCATCGTGACCAATTCGGGACAGGTGATCTGCATCACGGTTCTGGCGCTGTCGCTGCCCTGGATCGGGGCGCCGGGGCTGGCGCTGGCGGCGCTGGCCATCGGTATCGTCAGCTCGGCGCACCACCCCGTCAGGATGTCGCTCGGCCCGCGTCTCGTCCCGACGGAACTGGTGCAGCATGTGGTTTCGGCCACGGCGCTCAACTTCAACATGGCCCGCCTTGTGGCGCCGGCGGGCGCGGGCCTGATCATCGCGCAGTTCGGCGCGCCGGTGGCCTTGTGGGTCGCGGTCGCCTTCTATCTGCCGATGCTTGCGGTGCTGAGCCAATTGCGCCCGCGGGATCTGCCGCCACGCCAGGCGCGGCCGTTCTTCGGCGAGCTTGCCGACGGGTTTCGCTATGCCCGCGACACGCCGCTGATCCGGCTTGCCTTTCTGCTGACGATGATTTTCGCAACAAGCGCGCGGGGAGCTCTGGAGGTGTTGCCGGTTCTGGCCGATGGCGCGTTCGAGAGGGGCGCCGAAGGTCTGGGTCTCTTGACCGCGGCGGCGGGTGCCGGGGCCGTTGTGGCCGCGCTGGTCAAGGCGGTGGGGGTCGGGGCCGTGGGCGCACGCATTCCGCTTGCGGTCTATGCGGCGGTGATGGGCGGGCAACTGGCCGTTGTCGGCATGGGGGTGGCGCCGGTCTGGTCGGTTGCCCTGCTGGCGGTCGGGCTGGCGGGGTTTTGCTCCACATGGTGCGGGGTCAGCCTGCAGGCCGCGATCCAGACCGATCTGCCCGACGCATTGCGGGGCCGCGTGATGAGTCTGTGGACCGTGGCGGGCTTCGGCACCGTCGCCCTGGGGGCGTTTGCCATCGGCGCGCTGGCCGATTGGGTCGGGATCGGCGCGGCGCTGGTGATTGCCGGTCTTGCCGGAGGGCTGTGTCATTTGATCCTGATCGCATGGGGTGCGCGCCGGTGAGTTCTGCCCTATGTGATGGGCAAAGCATGACCAAATCGCTCAGGCGATACTGCACGGAGCCCTGAGATGACCCTGACCAAGCAAACCGTTCTTGATGCCCTTTCCGGACTGACCCTGCCCGATGGCGGCGATCTGATCAGTCGCGATCTGGTGCGCGCGGTGCAGGTTCAGGGCGACAGGGTCAGTTTCATCATCGAAACCGAAAGCTCCGATCAGGCGCGGAAGATGGAGCCCGTGCGTCTGGCCGCCGAACAGCTTGTGAAGAAATTGCCCGGCGTTGCCTCCGCCACGGTGGCGCTCACCGCCCATGGCCCCGCTGCGAAGGCACCGGCGCCGCCGGCGGGCGCGCCGGGTGCTGCACCGCCCACCCTGAAGATCGGCGGCCATCCGAAACCGCAGGCCGAGCCGATGAACCCGAAGGGTGTCGCGCGGATCATCGCAATCGGATCCGGCAAGGGCGGGGTCGGCAAATCCACCGTTTCGTCCAATCTGGCCGTGGCGCTGGCCCGGCAGGGCCGCAAGGTGGGGCTTCTGGATGCGGATATCTACGGGCCGTCCCAGCCCCGGATGATGGGCGTGAACAAACGCCCCGCCTCGCCGGACGGCAAGACGATCATCCCGCTGCACAGCCATGGCGTCACCTGCATGTCGATCGGTTTCATGCTGCCCGAGGAGCAAGCCGTGGTCTGGCGCGGCCCCATGCTGATGGGGGCGTTGCAGCAGATGCTGGGGCAGGTCCAGTGGGGCGAGCTGGACGTGTTGCTGGTCGATCTGCCGCCGGGCACGGGCGATGTCGCGATGACGCTTTGCCAGCGGTCGAAACTGACCGGGGCGATCGTGGTATCGACGCCGCAGGACGTTGCGCTGCTGGACGCGCGCAAGGCGCTGAACATGTTCGAGATGTTGAAGACCCCGGTTCTGGGGCTGATCGAGAACATGTCGACCTTTCATTGCCCGAAATGCGGGCATGAAACGCATATCTTCGGACAGGGCGGGGTCGAGGCGGAGGCGAAAGCCGTGGGCCTTCCGTTTCTGGGCGCGTTGCCGATTTCGCTGGAAACGCGACTTGCGGGCGATAGCGGCGTGCCGATTGCCGCCGGAGACAGCCCGATGGCGGAGGCTTATGCCGCGCTGGCCGCGCGGCTGGTGGCGGGCGGCATGGCCTGAGCCCCACCGGCGGGACATGCGCGCCGCGCGTCCGTCCCGGTTTCATCATATCGTCTGCAACGGGCGGGGCGGCTATGGTGCGGCACCGGGCTGACCGGTTTCCTCATGGCCGACGCGGTGTTTCCGCCGCGAACGGGGCGTGACGCAGGGTGATTCGCGGCCGATCATGATGGATCCCGGCGATATCGCTGTCGATTTTCAGGATTGCTGGATTTTTTTCCCGTGAGGGTACGGCCTCTTATCTTCTCTACATCTTGGGCGCCATGTGGACCGGGGCACAAATTGTGGGCGCCGTTGCGCCGTTTTGACCACTATCACTTGTGCCAGGGTTGCCTTTGAAACCACATCTTGGGGAAAATTCCCATAGAAAGGGATTGCATGGGAAATCATTCCATGAGACAAACTTCCCACAGCAGTTGAGATCGCACCGGGCCGGACAAGGTTCGGGACAAAAACAAAAAATGGCAGGTTTTATACAGGCACTCTCACACGCTGAACAAAGAGATCCGGCGCGCAAGCGAGCAGACATCCCCCCAGGTGGCCTGCGCAGTCGGACACCCAGCAATGGGACGAGGGCGGCGGATTGGGCAGTGGCAGCTTGCTCGATCCGCCGTTGTCCGTTCCGGAGCCGATATGTGGCCGAATTGCGGCACAAAGAGGGCGCGAGACAGTGGAACGCAGGTTTCAGGGTGAAAGCCTGAACAAGGTGGATGGAAAGGGCCGGGTGTCGATCCCGGTCAAATTTCGTCGCGTTCTGCAAAACTCCGACAAGCACTACACCCCCGGCGGCGCACCGCGTCTCTACATTGCCTATGGCAACTCGAACGCGAATTATCTTGAATGCCTGTCCGGCGATGCTTTCGACGAGATCGACGCGATAATCCGGGCCGAGAAGCGCGGCACGCAGCTTCGGACGGCACTGGAATATCTCTATTATTCGAAATGCGACGAAACCAGCGTCGACGATACCGGCCGGCTGGTTCTGTCGGCCCAGGCCCGCGACAAGATCGGCCTGGGCGCCGAAGCCCTGTTTCAGGGCAAGGGCGACAAGTTCCACATTCTCAACTCCGCCGATGGAGCCGCAGCGGATGAGAATATCGAGGCACTGTTGGCGGCTCTGGGGCAAGGCAATGAATTCTTCGATCCGCTCTCGCTGGCCGGGCAGGCCGGGCTTGATACTTCCGACGACGGGCATGCGTGATGTCGGCCAAGAGGCCTTCCAGCCCGGCCGAGCGTCCCCATATTCCCGTTCTGCTGGCGCCGCTGTTGCGCGCGGTGGCCCCCGTTGGCGGGGTCTGGCTGGACGGCACTTTCGGCGCTGGTGGCTACGCCCGTGGCTTGCTTGACGCCGGAGCGGACACGGTGATCGGTGTGGATCGCGACCCTTTGGCCTTCGAAATGGCCGGAGACTGGGCCCGCGATATGGGCGACCGGCTGGTGCTGGTCGCAGGCGAGTTTTCCGCAATGGACATCCATGCCGCCGAAGCGGGCTATCCCGCGCTGGACGGGATCGTGCTCGATCTGGGCGTGTCCTCTATGCAGCTGGACCGGGCGGAGCGCGGATTTTCGTTCCGCAACGACGGCCCGCTGGACATGCGGATGGGGCAGGCCGGCCTCTCGGCCGAAGATATCGTCAATGACGCGCCCGAGGCGCTCTTGGCCGATATTCTCTACCATTACGGCGAGGAACGCGCGGCCCGGCGCATCGCGCGGTCGATCGTTGCCGCGCGGGCCGAGGCGCGGATCACGCGAACCTCGGAACTGGCCGCCATTGTCGAGAAGAACCTGCCGCGTGCCAAGCCGGGCCAGAGCCATCCCGCGACCCGCAGCTTTCAGGCGATCCGCATCGCGGTGAATGACGAACTGGGCCAGCTGGCCGAAGGATTGCAGGCCGCGGAGCGCGCGTTGAAACCCGGTGGCCGGCTTGCCGTCGTGACCTTCCATTCCATCGAAGACAGGATCGTGAAGCGGTTCCTGCAGGACCGCGCCAGCACCGGCGGCGGCGGCTCGCGCTATGCGCCCGAGGCGGCGGAGCGCCAGCCGGCGTTCGAGTTGACGCCCCGCCGCGCCATTGCGCCGGATGCCGAGGAGCTATCCGCAAATCCCCGCGCCCGGTCGGCGAAACTGCGCGTGGCCCGGCGGACCGATGTGCCCGCCAGCCCCGTCCCGCAGGAGGTCTTTGGCCTTCCGCAACTGGCGGAGATCACCTGATGCGCGGATTTGCGACCGTTCTGGCGGCCCTGGCCGTGATCGGGCTCGGATACTGGGCCTATCACCAGAACATCCTGACCCAGCATTCCGTCCGCGAGGTGGAGCGCCTGCAAAGCGCCATTGGCGCCGAGCGGGAGCGGTTGTCGGTCCTGCGGGCCGAATGGGCCTATCTGAACCGCCCCGACCGTCTGCGGGAACTGGCCGATCTGAATTTCGACCGGTTGGGGCTGATGCCGATGTCGCCCGATCATTTCGGTGACGTGCATCAGGTGGTCTACCCCCCGCTACTGGATCAGCTGATCAACGAGACGCTGACCGGCCTCAATTATGACCCGGAGCAGCTGCCATGACGCTTCGCACGCCCTTACGCCCGCTCACGCGGATCCTGAAAGCCCGGGAGCATGGGGAAAACCCCGATGCGATCGAGCGGGAGAACCTGCGTCTGAGGCATGAGGCGATACGCGACAAGATGCGCCAGCGCGCCGAGACGCGGCTGCTGCTTCTGGCGATGTGTTTTTTCGCCGCTTTCGTGACCGTGGGGTTGCGCATGTCGACCCTTGCCGCCTCCGAGCCGGAGGAACCGCGGATCGCGACATCGGGTTCGGCCATTCTCAACACGCGCGCCGATATCGTGGACCGCGAGGGCCGCGTGCTGGCGACCAATCTGGTGACGAACTCGCTATATGCCCACCCGCATGAGATCATCGATCCCGTGGCGGCCGCCCGTGGGCTGGCCGGGATTTTCCCGGATCTGGAGGAGGAGGCGCTTCTGCGCCGGTTCACATCGGACAGCCGGTTCATCTGGCTGCGCCGCTACATCTCGCCCGAGCAGGAGCAGCAGGTGCACGAGTTGGGGGAGCCCGGTCTCCTTTTCGGGCCGCGGGAGATGCGGCTTTATCCCAACGGCTCGGTCGCGGCCCATATCCTGGGAGGTGCCGGTTTCGGACAGGAGGCCGTGAACGCCGCCGAAGTGATCGGCGTGGCCGGGGTGGAGGCCCAGTTCGACGAGGATCTGCGCGATCCGGCCCGCGACGGTGCCCCGCTGGAACTGTCGATCGACCTGACCGTGCAATCGGCGGTGGAGCAGGTGCTGGCGGGCGGCATGGTGATCATGAATGCGCGCGGCGCGTCGGCGGTCCTGATGGATGTCCATACGGGCGAGATCCGGGCCATGGCGTCACTGCCGGATTTCGACCCCAACGCGCGCCCCCAACCCCTGACCGAAGGGGACCAGGCCGACAGCCCGCTGTTCAATCGCGCCGTTCAGGGCGTGTATGAGCTGGGTTCCGTCTTCAAGATCTTTACCGTTGCGCAGGCGTTGAACGAAGGTCTGGTCAACCCGGCCACCATGGTGGATACGACCGGGCCGCTCCGCATGTCCGGCTTTTCGATCAGCGATTTCCGCAGCTACGGCCCCAGCCAGTCGGTCAGCGATGTGATCGTGCATTCCTCCAACATCGGCACCGCGCGCCTTGCCCAGATGATGGGCGCCGAGCGGCAGCAGCGGTTTCTGGAACAGCTCGGCTTCTTTCAGCCGACATTGGTGGAGATGGTCGAAAGCCGGTCCGGCCGACCGCTCCTGCCCGCCAGATGGGGCGAGTTGACGACGATGACCGTGTCCTATGGCCATGGCATTTCGACCTCGCCGCTTCATTTGGCCGCGGCCTATGCCTCGATCACCAATGGCGGCACGCTGATCCGCCCGACACTGTTGCGTCAGGACGGGCCGCAGATGGGCGAGCGCGTGGTGTCGGAGGCCGTCTCGGCCCAGATCCGCGACATGCTGCGCGCCGTGGTCACCGATGGCACGGCCAGTTTCGGCGATGTGCCCGGCTATGCCGTTGGCGGAAAAACCGGTTCGGCGGACAAGCCGCGCCCCACCGGCGGCTATTTCGAGGATCGCGTGCTGTCCACCTTCGCCAGCATCTTCCCCGCCGACGATCCCAGATATGTCCTGATCGTGACGCTCGATGAGCCCGAGATCGTGGCCCTCGGCGAAGCCCGGCGGACTGCAGGCTGGACCGCCGTTCCCGTCGCCGCGGAGGTGATCCGCCGCGTGGCGCCGCTTTTGGGGATCAGACCAGAGATTGAACCCCTGGACGGCTTTCAGCTATCCAGCGCCTCAGACTGAGATGTTGGGGGAATCGGCCATGGCGCCAGGAGTGAAGACACTATCTGCGCTTGGCTTGACGCCCACCCGGGGCGGCGATGTGTCGGTCAGCGGGCTCAGCCTTGACAGCCGCGCGGTCAAGCCGGGGCATCTGTTCGCGGCCTTGCCCGGCACGCGGGTCCATGGCGCCGAGTTCATCCAGTATGCGGTGCGCATGCAGGCGGGTGTCATCCTGACCGACCGGGAGGGGGCGGAGATCGCCGCCGAACATCTGCGCGATGTCGGTGTGGTTCTGGCCGAGGATCCGCGCGCGGTCTTTGCCCATGCCTGCGCGCTGTGGTTCGGGGCGCAGCCCGAAACGATGGTTGCCGTCACCGGCACCAACGGCAAGACGAGCGTGGCCAGTTTCACCCGCCAGATCTGGGCCGCCCTGGGCATCGAGACGGCAAGCATCGGGACCACCGGAGTGGAAGGCGCGTTCACCGCGCCGGGCATCCACACCACGCCCGACGCGCTGACGCTGCATCAGTTGCTGGCCGATATGGCCGCCGCCGACGTGCAGCACGTGGCGATGGAGGCGTCGTCCCACGGGCTGGACCAGCGCCGGATGGAGGCGGTGCATCTGGCCGCCGCCGCCTTCACCAACCTGACCCAGGACCATCTGGATTATCACGGCACGATGGAGGCGTATTTTCACGCCAAGCTTCGCCTGTTCACCGAGCTTCTGCCCGAAGAGGGCACGGCGGTCGTCAATCTCGACGATCCGCGCGGCGCCGATGTGGTTGCCGCCTGTGCGGCGCGCGATATCGAGGCGATCACCATCGGCCAATATGCCGAAGACGCCCGGATGAAGATCACCGGGCGCCGCCTGGACGAAGCCGGGCAGGATGTCCTGTTTCGCTGGCAGGGGCAGCAATATCAGACCCGGCTGGAGCTGATCGGCGGATTTCAGGCGATGAATGTGCTGACCGCCGCGGGGCTTGTCATCGCGGGTGGCGCCGATGCGGAGATGGTGTTCGGCGTGCTCTCCAGGCTTCAGGGCGTGCGCGGCCGGATGCAACTGGCGGCCCGGCGCAGTTTCGGCGCACCGGTCTACGTGGACTACTCCCATACGCCCGACTCGCTGGAAACGGCGCTGAAAGCGCTTCGCCCGCATGTGCTCGGTCGCCTGATCGTGGTCTTCGGCGCGGGCGGCGACCGGGATCGCGGCAAGCGCCCGCTGATGGGGCAGGCGGCGGCGGAAAATGCCGATGTTCTGATCGTGACGGATGACAACCCCAGATCCGAGGATCCCGCCGCGATCCGCGCCGCAATCCTGCAGGCCTGCCCTGAGGCGTCGGAGGTCGGCGACCGGGCGGAGGCGATCCTGCGCGGCGTCGACGCGCTGCAGCCCGGAGATGCGCTTCTGATTGCGGGCAAGGGCCATGAAACCGGCCAGATCGTGGGCGATGTGGTCTATCCCTTTGACGATGTGGAGCAGGCGAGTGTCGCCGTTGCGGCGCTGGAGGGGCGGGTATGACCGCGCTCTGGACCGCCGCGGAGGCCGCCGCCGCCACCGGCGGCCGGACCGATGGCGACTGGACCGCAACCGGTGTGTCCATCGATACCCGTACCCTGTTGCCGGGAGACCTGTTCGTTGCGCTGAAGGATGTGCGCGATGGCCATGAGTTTGTTGCGCAGGCCCTTGAAAAGGGGGCAGCCGCGGCACTGGTCAGCCGCAGGCCCGATGATGTGGCCGCGGAGGCGCCGCTTCTGATCGTGCCGGACGTTCTGGCCGCGCTGGCCGATCTGGGGCGCGCCGGGCGGGAGCGGATGGCGGGCCGGGTGATCGCGATCACCGGATCGGTGGGCAAGACCACCACCAAGGACATGCTGCGCGTGGCGCTCCGGGCGCAGGCCCGCACCCATGTGGCGGAGGCCAGCTACAACAATCAGTGGGGCGTCCCGCTGACGCTGGCGCGGATGCCGGCGGATGCGGAATTCGCGGTGATCGAGATCGGAATGAACGCCCCCGGAGAGATCGCGCCGCTCAGCCGGATGGCCCGGCCCCATGTGGCGATGGTGACCACCGTGGCGGCCGTGCATCTGGAGGCCTTCGGCGTGATCGAGGGGATCGCGCGCGAGAAGGCCAGTATCTTCGAGGGGCTGGAGCCCGGCGGCGTGGCCCTCATCAATGCCGACCTGGAGACGACCCCGATCCTGCGGCAGGCCGCCGAGGCGCATGCCGAAAAGGTGGTCGAGTTCGGCCAGACGCCCGGATTGCCCGCGAGGCTTGGCGAGGTGACGCTGGTCGACGAGACAACCGTTATCCAGGCCTCGCTCCATGACATGCCGCTTCTGTTCAAGCTGGCGGCACCCGGGCGGCATCTGGCGCTGAATGCGCTGGCCGCGCTGGCCGCGGTGGCGGCCGTGGGGGCGGATATTCCGCGCGCGGCCCTGTCGCTTGGCGCGTGGGAGGCGGTGACCGGTCGCGGCAAGCGGGAACGGATCGTTCTGGACCCGGCCCGGGACGGTGCGATCGAGATGATCGACGATGCCTTCAATGCCGGGCCCGCGTCGATGGCCGCAAGCCTGGAGGTTCTGGCCGCCGCGACGCCCGAGGGGCGCGGACGGCGGATCGCGGTTCTGGGCGACATGCTTGAACTGGGCCCCGACGGGCCCGCGATGCATGCGGATCTGGCTGATCTTCCGGCGCTGTCGGAGCTGGATCTGATCTGCACATCGGGCCCGTTGATGGCGCATCTGGATGCCATCCTGCCGGTCGACAAGCGCGGCCCCCATACGGAGACCGCCGCCGAGATGGCCCGCATTCTTCCCGGGCTGCTGCGACCGGGCGATATCGTGCTGATCAAAAGCTCCAAGGGGTCACGGCTGTCCCTCGCTGTTGACGCGCTCAGGAAACTGGGGCAAGCGATTGCGGATAGAACATAAGGAAACCGCTATATGTTGTTTTGGCTGAGTGAACTGTCCGACGGCGGCGATTTTTTCAACCTGTTTCGCTACATCACCTTTCGCGCCGGTGCCGCGTTTTTTACGGCACTGATTTTCGGGTTCATTTTCGGCCAACCGCTGATCAATGCGCTGCGGCGGAAGTACGCAAACGGCCAGCCTATCCGCGAGGACGGCCCGGCCCATCACATCACCGCCAAGGCCGGTACACCGACCATGGGCGGGCTGCTGATCCTGGCGGCGCTCACGCTGTCGACGCTGCTATGGGCCCGGCTCGACAACCCCTATGTCTGGGTCGTGCTGGGTGTGACCGTGGGGTTCGGGCTGATCGGCTTTGCCGATGACTGGGCCAAGGTCAGCCGCAACAACACCAAGGGCGTATCGGGGCGGATCCGGTTGTCGCTCGGTTTTCTGATCGCGGCGGTGGCGGCCATCGTGGTGATGTACATGCACCCCGACGAGCTGTCGCAGCGGCTGGCGGTGCCGGTCTTCAAGGATTTCCTGCCCAATCTGGGCTGGATGTTCCTGCCCTTTGCCATGGTCGTGATCGTGGGCAGCGCCAATTCGGTCAACCTGACCGACGGTCTGGACGGTCTGGCGATCATGCCGGTCATGATCGCCGCGGGCACTCTGGGTGTGATCGCCTATGCGGTGGGGCGGGTCGACTTCACCACCTATCTCGACGTGCATTATGTGCCGGGAACCGGCGAGTTGCTGGTTTTCACGGCGGGTCTGATCGGCGGGGGGCTTGGGTTTCTGTGGTATAATGCGCCCCCGGCGGCGGTGATCATGGGCGATACCGGATCGCTGGCTCTTGGGGGGGCCCTCGGCGCGATTGCGGTATGCACCAAGCACGAGATCGTTCTGGCCATCGTCGGCGGGCTTTTCGTTGCCGAAACGCTGAGCGTCATCATTCAGGTGCTCTATTTCAAGCGCACCGGCAAACGGGTTTTCCTGATGGCGCCCATCCATCATCATTTCGAGAAGAAGGGCTGGACGGAACCGCAGGTCGTGATCCGGTTCTGGATCATCTCGCTGATCCTTGCGCTGATCGGTCTGGCCACGCTGAAGCTGCGCTGATGGCCGCGCCCGTCCCTCTCAGTGTATCGGTGGCGGGCGGGCGCGGGGCGGTGATCGGGCCGCAACATCCCGCGACGGTATCGGAGACGACAAGACGAGGTGGAGTGAGGCACGTATGATCCCGGTAACTGGGTTTGAAGGCGCGAAGGTTGCGGTTCTGGGGCTTGGCCGATCGGGTCTTGCCGCCGCCCGGGCCTTGCGCGCGGGCGGGGCCGATCCGCTGGTCTGGGACGACAGCGCCGCGGCGCGGGAGACCGCCGGGCGCGAGGGGTTTTCGCTCGTCGATCCGCTCAAAGCCGGTGCGCTGGACGGCGTGGCGGCGATGACCGTCTCCCCCGGTATCGCGCATCTTTACCCCGATCCTCACCCGGCGATCATGGCGGCCTGGGCGGCGGGCGTGCCGGTGGACAACGATGTGGGGCTGTTTTTCCGGTCCCTCGCCGCGGGCGACTGGGACCGGCATGTTACCCCGCCCCGGGTGATTGCGGTCACCGGGTCGAACGGGAAATCCACCACCGCCGCGCTGATCCACCATTGCCTGACGGAGGCCGGAGTGCCCGCGCAACTGGCGGGCAATATCGGCGTGGGGGTGCTGGATATCGAACCTCCCGAGGATGGCGAGGTGATCGTGCTTGAACTGTCGAGCTATCAGATCGATCTGGCGCGCGCCCTGACCCCGGATGTGGCGGTGTTCACCAATCTCACCCCCGATCATCTTGATCGGCATGGCGGCATGGGCGGATATTTCGCGGCCAAGCGCCGGCTGTTTGCCGAAGGCGGGCCGGACCGGGCGGTGATCGGCGTTGACGAGAAGGAAGGGCGCTATCTGGCCAACCAACTGGCCGAGGGGCCGGGCGACGGGCGGCTGATCCGGGTCTCCGCCACATCGAAACTGACGGGTCCGGGATGGGACGTGACCGCGCGCAAGGGCTGGTTGAGCGAAACCCGGAAAGGGCGGCAGGCGGCGTCGATAGATCTGCGCGGGGTCCGCGGGCTGCCCGGCGTCCACAACCATCAGAACGCGTGCTGCGCCTACGCGGCGCTTCGGGCGCTTGGCATCGCCCCCAGGGTGATCGAGACGGCGTTTCAGTCCTTCGGCGGTCTGCCTCATCGCAGCCAGATCGTTGGCGAACGGAACGGGGTTCTGTTCGTGAATGACAGCAAGGCCACGAATGTGGATGCGGCCGCCAAGGCGCTGGCCGCCTTCCCGCGGGTGCGGTGGATCTGCGGCGGTCTGGAGAAAGAGGGCGGGCTCGACGGGCTGAAACCGGTCCTCGGATCGGTGTCGAAGGCCTATGTGATCGGGCGCGAGGCGGAGGGGTTCGCCCTGAAACTGGGCGATCTGCCCGTGGAGGTCTGCACCGATATGGCGATTGCGGTCGCCCGTGCCGCGGCGGAGGCCGAGCCGGGCGAGACGGTGCTTCTGGCCCCGGCCGCGGCGAGTTTCGATCAATACGATAACTTCGAACAGCGCGGGCAGGATTTCATGGATCAGGTCGCGAAGGTTTTGGCGGGGTAGACCCCCATCCTGTGCTATGGTCGGCCCCGCATGACAGCAGGGAGGGACGAGATGGCACAGGTGATCGGTGTGGGGGGCGTGTTTCTGGAATGCGCCGACCCGGAAGCCACGAAGGACTGGTATACCCGCGTTCTGGGGATGACGCCGACCGATTACGGCGGCTTCGATTTCCTGCACACGGGCAGCGCGGAGAAGTTCCCCGAAGGCGCGCGGACGATTTTCGCGCCCTTTGCGGCGGGGGGCGACTACTTCAAACCGTCGACATTGCCATTCATGATCAATTTGATGGTCGATGATCTGGACGCGATGCTGGCCCGGGCCGAGGCGGAAGGGGTCGAACAGGTGCAGCCCGCCCAGACCCTGGACTACGGCAAATTCGGCTGGATACTGGACCCTGACGGCCGCAAGATCGAGCTCTGGCAGCCGCCAAGCTGAATTCGGCCTGCCCGTGGCGGGGCCGCTTGTTTCGCTGGCCCCGCAGGTGATTTCACGCTAAGCTTTGCCCCAGACCCGGCAAACCGGGCATCAATGAGGCAGTATTGGGCGGTATCCCATGACGGAAATGGCGCATGGCACGGTTGTCGTGCAATCGGGCGAGGCTGTTCTGCCGCGCTGGTGGCGGACGGTTGACCGGGTCACCATCGGGTGCATTCTGGCCCTGTTCGCAATCGGGTTGTTGTTGGGCTTTGCGGCCTCTCCGCCGCTGGCTGAACGCAACGGACATGACCCGTTTCACTACGTGATCCGGCAGGCGGCCTTCGGCGGGCTGGCCCTTGCGGTGATGGTCATGGTGTCGATGCTGACACCGGTGCAGATCCGGCGCTTGGCCGTTCTGGGCTTTTTCGGCGCGTTCGGGGCGCTGGCCCTGCTTCCGGCCTTCGGGACCGATTACGGGCAGGGGGCGGTGCGCTGGTACTCGCTCGGCTTCGCCTCGGTGCAGCCCTCGGAATTCCTCAAGCCGGTCTTTGTCGTCTTCACCGCCTGGATGATCGCTGCAAGCCAGGAGGTCGGCGGCCCGCCGGGCAAGGCCGTTTCGCTGGTGGTGACTATCACGATCGTGGGCTTTCTGGCGATGCAGCCGGATTTCGGCCAGGCGGCGCTGGTCGTCTTCGCGTGGTGCGTGGTCTATTTCGTGGCCGGGGCGCCGATGCTCCTGCTGGCCGGGGTCGGCGCGCTGGTCGGTGTCGCGGGGTCGGTCGCGTATTCGAATTCGGAGCATTTCGCCCGGCGGATCGACGGGTTCCTCTCGGCGGAACTGGACCCGAACACACAACTGGCCTATGCCACCAACGCGATCCGCGAAGGCGGGTTCTTTGGCGCCGGTCTGGGCGAGGGGGCCGTGAAATGGACCCTGCCGGATGCGCATACGGATTTCATCATCGCGGTCGCGGCCGAGGAATACGGTCTGGTTCTTGTGCTTGTCATCATCGCGCTCTTTGCCACCATCGCGCTGCGTGCGTTCTTCCGGCTGACGAAGGAACGCGATCCGTTCATTCGGCTGGCCGGTGCCGGACTCGCAAGCCTTCTGGCGTTGCAGGCGATCATCAACATGGGCGTGGCGGTGCGGTTGCTGCCCGCCAAGGGCATGACGCTTCCCTTCGTGAGCTACGGCGGGTCGAGCCTGATCGCGACGGGCATCACCATCGGCATGCTTCTGGCCCTGACCCGCACCCGCCCGCAGGGCGAGATCGGCGATATCCTCCTCAGCCGGCACCGGTAACCCCATGAGTACGACGCCCCATCTCATCATTGCAGCCGGCGGCACGGGCGGGCATATGTTCCCGGCCCAGGCGCTGGCCGAGGCGATGCTGCGCCGGGGGTGGCGGGTGACGCTGTCCACCGACGCGCGCGGGGCGCGCTACACCGGCGGGTTTCCCCATGTGGTGGAGATACGGCAGGTGTCTTCGGCCACCTTCGCGCGGGGCGGTCTTCTGGCGAAGATGATCGCGCCGCTGCGTATTCTGGGCGGCGTTCTGAGCGCCACGGCACGGATGGCACGCGAACGCCCGAGCGTCGTGGTCGGCTTCGGCGGCTACCCGTCGATCCCGGCGATGGCGGCGGCCTGGCTGACCGGCCGCCCGCGCATGCTGCATGAACAGAACGGCGTTCTGGGCCGGGTCAACCAGCTCTTTGCGAGGCGCGTGGATGTGGTGGCCTGCGGCACCTGGCCCACGGAACTCCCCGAAGGCACGAACGCCGTTCATACCGGCAACCCGGTGCGGGCCGCCGTGCTGGAACGCGCGGGTGCGGCCTATATTCCGCCAGGGGATTATCCGATGTCGGTCGTCGTGATCGGCGGCAGCCAGGGCGCGCGCATCCTGTCCGATGTGGTGCCCGCCGCCATCGCCGCCCTCCCGGACGCGGTCCGCGCCAATATCCGCATCGCGCAGCAGGCCCGCCCGGAGGATCAGGATCGTGTCGCCGCCGCCTATGCCGAGGCCGGTGTCACCGCGGAGGTGGAGCCCTTCTTCCGGGACATCCCGCGCCGGTTTTCCGAGGCGCAACTGATCATCAGCCGGTCGGGCGCGTCATCCGTCGCGGATATCTCGGTCATTGGTCGCCCGTCGATCCTGGTGCCGCTTGCGGCCGCGATACGCGACGAGCAGACGGCCAATGCCCGCGCGCTGGTCGATGCGGATGCGGCCATCCTGATGCCCGAGAGCCAGTTCACCCCCGCAAGTCTTGCGGATCATATCACAGCCATCCTTGACCAGCCCGAGGCCGCCTTGCAGATGGCCAATGCCGCCCTTGGCACCGGCCTGCCGGACGCAACCGAGCGCCTTGCGGTTCTGGTCGAGGAATTGGCAAGGAAAGGCCAGTCATGAACGCCGCCACGAAGCTTCCCACCCAGCTTGGCCCGATCCATTTCGTCGGTATCGGCGGCATCGGCATGTCCGGGATCGCGGAGGTGCTGCTGAACCACGGGTATCAGGTGCAGGGCTCCGACCTGAAAGCCACGAAGATCACCGAGCGGCTTGAGAAACTGGGCGCCAGGATCTTCACCGGGCAGAAGGCCGAAAACCTCGACGAGGCCGAGGTGGTCGTCATCTCCAGCGCGATCAAGCCCGGGAATGCGGAGCTGGACGCGGCGCGGGCGATGGGGCTGCCGGTGGTGCGGCGCGCCGAGATGCTGGCCGAGCTGATGCGGCTGAAATCCAACATCGCGGTCGCCGGCACCCATGGCAAGACAACGACCACGACCATGGTGGCGACCCTGCTGGATGCCGGCGGGGTGGACCCCACGGTGATCAATGGCGGGGTCATCCATGCCTATGGCTCGAACGCGCGGATGGGGCAGGGTGAGTGGATGGTGGTGGAGGCCGATGAAAGCGACGGCACCTTCAACCGCCTGCCCGCGACCATCGCCATCGTCACCAATATCGACCCCGAACATATGGAGCATTGGGGAACCGAAGAGGCGCTGCATCAGGGGTTCCTCGATTTCGTGTCGAACATCCCGTTCTACGGTCTGGCGGTCTGCTGCACCGACGATCCGGACGTGCAGACGCTGGTGGGCCGGATCACCGATCGCCGGGTGCTGACCTTCGGCTTCAATGCCCAGGCCGATGTACGCGCGGTCAACCTGCGCTATGCCAAGGGGGTGGCGCATTTCGATATCGCGTTGCAGGCCGAAGGCAAGCTGATCGAACGCTGCACCCTGCCGATGCCGGGCGATCACAACGTCTCCAACGCCCTGGCCGCCGTGGCCGTGGCCCGCCATCTGGGTCTGAAGGTTGAGGAGATCCGCGAGGCTCTGGCCGCGTTCAAGGGCGTGAACCGTCGCTTCACCAAGGTGGGCGAGGTCGGCGGCGTGACGATCATCGACGATTACGGCCATCATCCGGTGGAAATCGCCGCCGTCCTGAAGGCCGCGCGGCAGGCCAGCGAGGGCCGCGTCATCGCCGTGCATCAACCCCATCGCTATTCGCGCCTGCATTCCCTGTTTGAAGAGTTCTGCGCCTGTTTCAACAACGCCGATGTGGTCGCCATCGCCGAGGTCTTTGCCGCCGGCGAGGACCCGATCGAAGGAGCCAGCCGCGACGATCTGGTCGCGGGGCTTATCCGCCACGGTCACCGCCACGCCCGCGCCTTGCACAGCGAGGACGATCTTGAACGCCTCGTGCGGGAGCAGACCCGTGACGGCGATATCGTGGTCTGCCTTGGCGCGGGCACGATTTCGGCCTGGGCGCACGGGTTGCCTGACCGATTATCAAAACGTTAACCAGCGTGGCGTTACGATTTCTCAAACCCTCGTGCGATTGCACTCAGAAAGGGGCGGGCATGACAGGCATGATCGAACCGGATGTGACACCCAGTATCCGCGGGCCGCGCCATCCGCGACCGGGCCCCGCCCCGATCCGGCGGGAGGCGGTCTCATGAGCCTTTCGCTGACGCTGTCCTGCCTGTGGGTTCTGGCCGCCGCCGCCGTGGCGATGCTGCCGATGCGGCTGCAATACCTGCCCGGCGTCACGCTTCTGATCCTGTCGCTGCCGCTGTTGGCCTTCGTGGCCTCGCAGCATGGGCTGCTGCTGGTGCTGCTGGTCGCCTTCGCGGTGCTGTCGATGTTCCGCCGCCCGCTGATCTACTTCCTGCGCAGGGCCGTGACCCGGCTGAAAGGGGGCACCTGATGCCGATTTCCCTGACACTGGCCTGTCTCTGGGCGGTGATCGCCTGCCTGATCGGCCTGGGGCCGCAGCGATACCACTGGCCGGCCGCCTGGGCGCTGATCGCCACGGGCATTCCGCTTCTGGGCTTTGTGACATGGCAACTGGGCCCGTGGTGGGGGTTGGGTGTGCTGGTCGCGGGGGCTTCGATCCTGCGCTGGCCGCTGATCTATCTGGGCCGGTGGGTCCGGCGAACCAGCGGCGGCCAATAGGCCTCCGCCCGGGGTTCAGCTTTGCGATCCGTGCCGGTAGAGTGGCGCGGTGGAAGGGGCGGCGGCCATGGAACCTGACGTCATACTGATCATTGCGGGAACGGGGCTTGCATCGGCGGCCCTTGCCTTTGTTCTGGGCCGGTTCCTGTCGCCCCGGTTCGTCTACCTGTTCTGGGCCTGCGTCGTGGCTTTCGCGCTTTGGATCCTGATCGGCATGGCTGCGCAGGTCGGCTGGGACGCGCTTGGATCGGCGGTCGTGCTGCTGTTCGTGGCCTTGCCCGCCATTATCGGGGCGTTCGGCGGCGGGTTGCTGGGCATGCGGGCCCGCAGGGCTGCGCAGGCCGGGGGTGACGGATCGTGAGAGAACTGCCCGAGGTCAAGGGCCGGCTCAGCCGGGGGCGCCCACTCGCCGATCTCACCTGGATGCGGGTGGGCGGCCCGGCGGATGTGCTCTTCCAACCGGCGGACGAGGAGGATCTGGCGCAGTTTCTGGCCGCGCTCGACCCGGACACGCCCGTGTTCCCCATGGGCGTCGGCTCCAACCTGATTGTCCGCGATGGCGGGTTGCGGGCCGTTGTCATCCGGCTGGGCCGGGGCTTCAACGGGATCGAAACCGGCGATGGCAGGGTGACCGCCGGCGCGGCGGCGCTGGATGCCCATGTGGCGCGAAACGCGGCGAAGGCCGGGCTGGACCTGACGTTTCTGCGCACCATTCCCGGTTCCATCGGCGGGGCGCTGAAAATGAATGCGGGCTGCTATGGTGCCTATGTGGCGGATCATTTCCTGTCGACCACGGCCGTCCTGCGCGACGGGACGCGCGTGACGCTCGGCCCCGCCGATATCCACTTTGCCTATCGCCAGACCGATCTGCCCGATGGCGCGGTGATCACATCGGTCACCTTCCGGGCCGATCCAGGCGATCCCGCGATGCTGGCGGCGCGCATGGAAGACCAGCTTGCCAGGCGCGACGCAACGCAGCCCACGCGGGATCGGAGCGCCGGATCGACCTTTCGCAATCCCGCCGGGTTCAGCTCTACCGGCCGGGCCGACGACACCCATGATCTGAAGGCCTGGAAGGTGATCGACGATGCCGGATTACGGGGCGCCACGCGCGGGGGCGCGCAGATGAGCCCCAAGCATTCCAATTTCATGATCAATACCGGCAGCGCCACCGCCGCCGATCTGGAAGGATTGGGCGAGGAGGTTCGAAAAAAGGTTTTCCAACACAGTGGAATAGAGCTAGAATGGGAAATTATGCGTGTGGGAGAACCCGCAGGCGATAAACCGTCGGATTAACCGGCGGAAAAGAACACCAAAACGGGCAGCCAAAAGCCCGGCGGTATATGAGGCACATGTTGGCGGTGAGTTCGGGCAGAACACTCCCCACAGTTGCGGTTTTGATGGGCGGCCCCTCGGCAGAACGGGAGGTGTCGTTGTCCACCGGGCGTGAATGCGCCGCTGCACTGCGTGGAGAGGGATTTCAGGTGACGGAGGTCGATGCCGGCCCCGACCTTCCCGCGCGTCTGGCCGAGATCAGGCCGGATGTCGCCTTCAACGCACTGCATGGCAGGTGGGGCGAGGATGGCTGCGTTCAGGGTCTGCTTGAATGGCTGCGCGTCCCCTATACGCATTCCGGGGTTCTGGCCTCGGCGCTGGCGCTCGACAAGCAGCGCAGCAAGGATATGTACCGCGCCCATGATCTGCCCGTCGTCGACAGCGTGCTGGCGGCGAAGGCCGATGTCATGGCCGGTCACGTGATGGCCCCCCCTTATGTCGTGAAGCCCAACAACGAGGGCTCCTCGGTCGGGGTCTATCTGGTGCATGAGGCGGCTAACGGCCCGCCGAAACTGGCCGACACGATGCCCGATGAAGTGATGGTGGAGACCTTCGTGCCGGGGCGCGAACTGACCACCACGGTGATGGATGACCGGCCGCTGACGGTGACCGATATCCTGACCGAGGGGTGGTATGACTACGACGCGAAATACAAGCCCGGCGGCTCCCGCCATGTGGTGCCGGCGGATCTGCCCGCGTCCGTCTTCGATGCCTGCATGCAGATGGCGCTCACGGCCCATATCGCGCTTGGATGTCGGGGGGTCAGCCGGACGGATTTCCGGTGGGACGAGACGCGCGGCCTGGGGGGGCTGATCCTGCTGGAGACCAACACCCAGCCCGGCATGACGCCCACATCGCTGACACCGGAACAGGGTCAGGCCGTCGGGATCAGCTTCGGCCAGATGTGCCGCTGGCTGGTGGAGGATGCGTCATGCGACCGTTGATCGCCCGCCGCGGCCCGGTTCTGACCCATCGCGATCCCGCGCCGTCGATCTGGTCCTACAGGTTTCAGCGTCTCTGGCTGACACCGCTGTTCCGGTCGCTCCTGCGGGTGGGGCTGCCGGCCTTCGCCCTTGTCATGGGTGTCGGGTGGTACCTGTCCGACCCGGCGCATTGGCGCGGTGTCTCCGATCAGGTCGCGGAACTGCGCCGGGAGATCGAGAACCGCCCGGAATTCCGGGTCAACCTGATGAATATCAACGGTGCAAGCCCGCAGCTTGCCGAAGATCTGCGCGCGGTGCTGGCGCTTGATCTGCCGGTGTCCTCCTTCGATCTCGATCTTGCGGCGATGCGGGAAACGCTGGAACGGATCCCTGCGGTGTCCCGCGCCGAGTTGTGGATCCAGTCGGGTGGCTATCTTGCCGTCACGATTGAGGAGCGGGTGCCGGTCGTCATCTGGCAGACCCGCGTCGAACCGGTGCTGCTGGACGGAGAGGGCAATTTTGTCGCCCGGCTGGTGGACCGGGAGCTGGTCGCGCCCTTGCCGATGATCGCCGGTGAAGGCGCCGATCTGGCGGTGGCGGAGGCGCTGGCGCTTTTCGAAACGGCGGCCCCGTTGCGGGACAGGATGCGCGGGCTTGTACGCATGGGCGAGCGGCGATGGGATGTGGTCCTGCGCGACGGGCGCCGCATCCTGTTGCCCGCAGACCAGCCGAGGCCCGCGCTTGACCGGGTGCTGGCGCTGGATGACGCGCAGGACGTGCTAGAGCGCGCCGTTCTCAGGATCGACATGCGCAACCCGCAGCGCCCCAATATTCAACTCAGCCCTCATGCATTGACCGAGTTGCGTCGGATGCGGGGCACAGACATCGGAGACGGGAACGGATGAGTATGCTGTACCAATCGCAGCGGGCCATGCGCGCCAAACGCCAGGAAGCCATGCGCCGCGGGGTGATGGCGATCCTTGATGTGGGCAGCCACAAGATCGCCTGTCTGGTGCTGCGCTTCGACAGCTCGGACGAGTTTCGCCCGTCCGATGGGGTCGGCGCGATGGCGGGGCAATCGTCGTTCCGGGTGATCGGGGCGGCAACCACACGGTCGCGCGGCGTGAAGTTCGGCGAGATCGAGACGATGCAGGAAACCGAACGCGCGATCCGGACGGCGATTCAGGGCGCGCAGAAAATGGCCGCCTCCCGCGTGGATCATGTGATCGTCAGCTTTGCCGGCGCGCGCCCGCGATCCTACGGGCTGACGGGGGAGGTCAGCCTGCAGACCGGAACGGTCAGCGAATGCGATGTCGCCCGGGTTCTGGCCGCCTGCGATGTGCCGGATTTCGGCGAGGGCCGCGAGGTGCTGCACGCGCAGCCGGTGAATTTCGCGCTCGATCACCGGACCGGGCTCAGCGATCCGCGCGGACATGTGGGCAACCGGCTGTCCACGGATATGCATCTGCTGACCATCGACGCCCACGCGATCGAAAATCTGCTCTACTGCGTCAAACGCTGCGATCTGGAGCTGGCCGGCATCGCGTCGTCGTCCTATGTCGCCGGTGTGGCGAGCCTTGTGGAGGATGAGCAGGAACTGGGGGCGGCCTGCATCGATATGGGCGGCGGCTCGACCGGGCTGTCGATCTTCATCAAGAAGCACATGATTTTCGCCGATACCGTGCGCATGGGGGGCGACCACGTCACCTCGGATATCAGTCAGGGCCTGCAGATCCCGATGCATGATGCGGAGCGGCTGAAAACGCGCTTCGGGGGCGTCGTCGCCACCGGCATAGATGACCGGGAACGGATCGAACTCGAAGCCGATACCGGCGACTGGCACCACGACCGGCGCACGATTTCACGGGCCGAACTGATCGGCGTGATGCGCCCCCGGGTGGAGGAGATCCTCGAAGAGGTGCGCGCCCGGCTGGACGCGGCCGGGTTCGACCATCTGCCAAGCCAGCGGATCGTTCTGACCGGTGGCGCCAGCCAGGTGCCCGGTCTCGATGCGCTGGCATCGAAGATCTTGGGCAATCAGGTCCGGCTCGGGCGGCCGTTGCGTGTGCAGGGCCTGCCGCAATCGGCCTGCGGCCCCGCATTTTCCGCCTGTGTGGGCCTGTCGCTCTTCGCGGCCTACCCGCAGGACGAGTGGTGGGACTTCGAAGTGCCCGCCGATCGGTACCCCGCGCGCTCTCTGAAACGGGCGGTAAAATGGTTCCGTGACAACTGGTAACCGCAATATCCGGGGTGACCGGGCGAAATACCGCCTATCAGCCTCAAATTTGCCCTATATTTTGCGGTTTTCTGCCAGTTTTTGCGTGACGGAGGTTAATGAAAGCGTTAATCTCGCCTGAAAATGAGGCAGCACATGGCCAAACGGCGAAAGACCGGGGCCTACATCCATGAAAACAGGCGGACAGAGCTAATGACCTTGAATCTCACCATGCCGGATGATCAGCCGGACCTGAAACCTCGCATCACCGTCTTCGGCGTGGGGGGCGCTGGCGGCAACGCGGTCAACAACATGATCGAACAGTCGCTGGACGGGTGTGAGTTTGTGGTTGCCAATACCGACGCACAGGCGCTGGCCCAGTCGAACGCCACGGCGCGCATCCAGATGGGTGCCCGGGTGACCGAGGGTCTGGGCGCGGGTGCCCGGCCCGCCGTCGGCGCATCGGCCGCCGAGGAATCGATCGAGGATATCGTCGATCACCTTGCGGGCGCGCACATGGCCTTCATCACCGCGGGCATGGGTGGCGGCACCGGAACGGGCGCGGCCCCGATCATCGCGCAGGCGGCGCGCGAACTGGGTGTGCTGACCGTGGGCGTGGTGACCAAGCCCTTTCAGTTCGAGGGCGCGAAACGCATGCGTCAGGCCGATGAGGGCATCGAGGCGCTGCAAAAGGTCGTCGACACGCTGATCATCATCCCGAACCAGAACCTGTTCCGCCTCGCCAACGAGAAAACAACCTTCACCGAAGCCTTCGCGATGGCTGATGACGTGCTTTATCAGGGCGTCAAGGGCGTGACCGATCTGATGGTGCGTCCGGGCCTGATCAACCTCGACTTCGCCGATGTCCGCGCCGTGATGAACGAGATGGGCAAGGCGATGATGGGCACCGGCGAAGCCGATGGCGAATCGCGCGCGGTTCAGGCCGCCGAGAAGGCGATCGCCAATCCGCTGCTGGACGAGATCAGCCTGCGGGGCGCACGCGGCGTTTTGATCAATATCACAGGCGGTTACGACCTGACCTTGTTCGAACTGGACGAGGCCGCGAACCGCATTCGCGAGGAAGTGGACCCCGAGGCGAACATCATCGTGGGATCGACCCTCGACACCGCCATGGAAGGCCGGATGCGGGTGAGTGTCGTGGCCACCGGCATCGACGCCAGCGAGGTCCAGCAGGATATCCCGATCACCACCCGCAGCCGTCTGCGTGAGCCGGTCGCCGCCGCCCCGGTGGATGCGGATGACGTGGAAACGCCGGATATCGCCGCCGCCGTCGCGGCCGATGCCCAGCCCGAGCCGAGCCTTTTCACCGATCTGGATGCAGGCCAGGCCTCCGATGGTTATGGTGAGGACGATGTGCCGGAGCCGGCCTATCAACCGCAGCCCGCCGCGGCACCACCGGCATTCATGCGCCCCGCGGCTGCGGCGCCTGCTGTCGCGGCCGAGCCCGAAGCCGAGTTCGTGGCCCCGCGGCCCGTGTCCGCCAGCACACCCTCGCCGGAGGCGCTGGCCCGTCTGCGCGCCGCGATCAACAAGGAAGCCCCCGGTGCGCAGTCCCGCGCGGCCGAAACCGAGGGCAAACCGCGTTTCGGGATCAACTCCCTGATCAACCGGATGACCGGCCATGGAGAGGACCAGCCTGCGCCTGTCGAGCGGCGCCAGCCGCCGGTTGCCAGCCGTCCGGCGCCCGAAGACACCCATGTCGACCCCGATCAGGAGCGGATCGAAATCCCCGCCTTCCTGCGGCGTCAGGCCAACTGAACCATCACAACACTGCAAGAAAGGCCGGCCTCGCGCCGGCCTTTTTTCGTTCCCGGTCATGCGTGTAGCCTGAGTTGCCAATAAATGTGGCAGAATCTTGCCGATACTCACGGGCAATGTTGCAACCCGTCATAAAGGTTGAATTGTCTCTACCGCGCGCGCCCGATAGGCACCATCTTGAACCGGTTTGAGACGGAACCGGACATATGAGCAGACGTTGATCTTGGCTACCGATTGGTGAACCACGTGCAGGCAACCCTACGATCCTCCATCAGCTTTGCGGGCGTCGGCCTGCATACAGGCCATCCGGTTCGCATGACCGTGCGGCCTGCGGCTGCGCATTTCGGGATCTGGTTTCAGCGCACCGACATCCGGGATCGCGACAATCTCATCCCGGCGCGGTTCGATCTGGTGCCCGACAGTCGCCTGTGCACGAAGCTGCGGAACGAGGCCGGTGCGGAGGTCTCGACCGTCGAGCATCTGATGGCGGCGCTGGCCGGTTGCGGCATCCATAACGCGCTTGTGGAGATGGACGGCCCCGAAGTTCCGATCCTCGACGGGTCCGCGGCGCAGTTCGTGCGCGGCTTCCTGTCCCGGGGTATCCAGCATCAGGGCGCGCCGATCCACGCGATCGAGGTTCTGAAGACGGTCACCGTGACCGAAGGCGACGCGGCGGCCACGATCAGCCCGGATGCGCGCCTGACGATGAGCTTCACGATCGATTTCGCCGATGCGGCCATCGGCCGTCAGACCCGGGTGGCGAACCTTGCCAATGGCCGGTTCGTGCGGGAGCTTTGCGACAGCCGCACCTTCTGCCGTCAGGCGGATGTGGATGCGATGCAGGCAAACGGTCTTGCGCTCGGTGGGATCCCCGGTGAAAACGCGGTGGTTTTCGATGGCGATGAAGTGACCAGCCCCGGCGGCCTGCGCCACGCTGATGAAGCCGTGCGCCACAAGATGCTCGATGCGCTTGGCGATCTGGCGCTGGCAGGGGCCCCGCTTCTGGGCCGTTACGAAGGTGTCCGGGCCGGTCACATGCTGACCAACCGGTTGCTCAGAGTCCTCTTTTCGACCCCGGGCGCGACCCGTCTGGTCGAATGCTCGCCCGCTCAGGCGGCGCGTCTGCCCGGGGTCGGCGTCAATCCGACCGATCTGGCCTATGTCGCTTGAAGGGCGACTGCGCTGCATTCAGGCATTTTGCCCTCAGAATTAATGTGCTAGGACCATGCATAGACAGGGCGGGCGCGCAAGCCTGCCGGAGACGGTGGACGGGGTTGCAGGCATGTCACGCGGGCTGAACAGCATCACAGGGCGCACAAGACTGAGCGTTGCGATGGTCTTGGTTCTTGTTCTTGGCGCATGTGGTGGTGGTGGCGGCGGCGGCCTGTTCGGCGGCGGAAATCGCAGCAACGAAGTGCCGCTGGAAGAACTGGGCGCGCAGGAGATTTTCCAGCTGGCCGAGTTCGAGCTGGCGCAGGACGACCCCGAAGAGGCCGCGCGCCTCTTCACCGAGGTCGAACGCCTGCATCCCTATTCGGAGTGGGCCAAACGCGCACTGATCATGTCGGCCTTCGCCTACCATGCAGACGGCGACTACGAAAACGCCCGTGTCGCCGCGCAGCGCTATATCGATTTCTATCCGGCCGATGAGGATGCTGCCTATGCGCAGTATCTGCTCGCGCTCAGCTATTATGACCAGATCGATCAGGTCGGCCGCGATCAGGGTATCACCTTTCAGGCGCTTCAGGCCCTGCGCCTTGTGATCGAGCGCTATCCAGACAGCCCTTATGCGACCTCCGCGATCTTGAAATTCGATCTGGCCTTCGACCATCTGGCGGGTAAGGAAATGGAGATCGGGCGCTATTATCTGCGCCGGGGCCATTACACTGCCGCGATCAACCGCTTCCGCGTGGTCGTCGAGGAATTCCAGACCACCAGCCACACTCCCGAGGCGCTGCACCGCCTTGTGGAGGCCTATCTGTCGCTCGGGCTGACCGATGATGCGCAGACCGCCGCAGCGATTCTGGGCTACAACTTCCAATCTTCGCCGTTTTACGACGACAGTTTCCGCCTTCTCACGGGGCGTGATCTGAGCCCCGAGGCGGCCGGTGAAGGATGGTTGCGCGACATCTGGCGGCAGACGGTTCGCGGCGCTTGGCTTTAACCGCATTTGGGGCGTCTTGCCCCCGGCTTACGGACTGAAGGTGGATGCTGCGCCATCTCGACATTCGGGACATGCTGATCATCGACCGGCTGGAGCTTGCGTTCCAGCCGGGCCTGAATGTTCTGACCGGGGAAACCGGGGCGGGCAAATCCATTCTGCTGGACAGTCTGGGCTTCGTGCTCGGCTGGCGGGGGCGGGCGGATCTGGTGAGAACCGGCGCCGATCAGGGCGAGGTTGTCGCGGTGTTCGATCTTGCCCCCGGGCATCCCGCTTTCGCGGTGCTGGAGGAGGCGGGGCTGCCTGCGGGCGATGAGCTGATCCTGCGCCGGGTGAACACACCCGAAGGCCGCAAGACGGCCTGGGTCAATGATCGCCGCGCCAGCGGTGACGTGCTGCGCGCGCTGAGCGATACTTTGGTGGAACTGCACGGGCAGCAGGACGATCGCGGGCTTCTGGATCCGCGTCAGCATCGCGCGATGCTGGACGCCTATGGCGGGCTCGCCGATATGCGCGCGGAAGTCGCCGGGTTTTGGCGCGCACGGTCGGCGGCGGAAAAATCCCTTGCCAAGGCCGAGGCGGCGCTGGCCGATATGCGGGCCGAGGAGGAGTTTCTGCGCCATTCCGTGGCCGAACTTGACGCGCTGGATCCGCAACCGGGGGAGGATGCGGAACTGGACAGCAGGCGCCGCCTCATGCAGGGCGCGGAACGGATGCGCGCCGATCTTGCCAAGGCGTTGAGCGCGCTTGGGCCTGAGGGGGCGGAGGGTGCCATGGGGGATGCGGCGCGCTGGCTCGACGGGCTGGCCGATCAGGCGGAGGGCGGGCTGGAAGAGCCGCTGGCCTCGATCGAACGCGCGCTGGTGGAACTGGGCGAGGCTCAGGCCGGGGTGGACCGCTTTGCCGAAACCCTGAACTTCAATCCCGCGGCCCTTGAAGAGACCGAAGAGCGGCTCTTCGCCTTGCGGGGGCTGGCCCGGAAACACGGGGTGGCGCCCGATGATCTGGGGGCCTTCGCCGCCGATCTGCAAGGCCGGCTGGCGGCACTTGACGGCGGCGCCGATCAGATCGAGGGCCTGCGGGTCGCGTTGGCCGATGCGACGGCGGAATATGATCGCGCCGCGGCGGGGCTTTCCGACGCACGCGCGGCGGCGGCGGTGCGGCTGGATGCGGATATGGCCGGCGAACTGGCCCCACTGAAGATGGAACGGGCGGTTTTTTCCACCACGCTTGCCGAGGCACCGGCGGGCCCCGACGGGGTGGATGCGGTGGCTTTCGTGGTGGCGACGAACCCCGGCGCGCCCGCAGGGCCGCTCAACAAGATTGCATCGGGCGGGGAGTTGTCGCGCTTTCTGCTGGCGCTGAAAGTCTGTCTGACCCGCGAAGCGGAAGGCGTGACGATGATCTTCGACGAGATCGACCGGGGCGTCGGCGGCGCAACGGCGGACGCCGTGGGCAAACGTCTGGCCGCCCTGGCCGAGGGGGGGCAGGTGCTGGTCGTGACCCATTCGCCCCAGGTCGCCGCGCGCGGTGCGCATCACTGGCGCGTGGCCAAGGCGGTCCGGGGCGGCATCACCACATCCGAGGTCAGCCCGCTGGACGCCGACGCCCGCGTTGACGAGGTCGCAAGGATGCTGGCCGGCGATACGGTGACGGCGGCAGCCCGCGATGCGGCCCGGGCACTACTTCAGGCGAGGGACGGCTGAGGGAACTGCGTTGCCGCTGGCGCTCAGGATCGGCCGTAGTCCTGCGGGTGCAGGCCATTGGCGGATGCAAGCTGCGTCTCCGCGCCCGGGACGATATCGGTATTCTGGGCGGAGAGCGCGGCCAGCACCCCGGCGTCCCGCGCCGCACATGCGGCGACGAAGGCGGCAGGGATTTCCCCGGGGCTTTGGGGCAAGGCGGTCATGCGCTTGTGTCTTCCACGGGGTTTCCAGCTTCAAAGTCTTGTTTTACAACCAAGATAGGTCCTCCATCGACGGATGAGGTGCAGGGCCCGCATACCACCGCTGCGCCGCTGGACCCGGCGACACCGGTCAGCCAGATCTATCCGGGTCCGCGATACGGGGATGGCCTCTTTGGCCCAGGACAGCCGCTCGGTTTTCAAGCATCAGCTCGACACTGTTGTCGCAACCTGTCGCGGTGGCTGGCAGGTGCTGCGTCAGAAGGGCCCCAGCCAGGTACAGTTCTGGTTCATCGCACTGGCCATCGGGATCGCGGCGGGATTTGCGGCGCTGCTGTTCCGGATGGGGATCAGCGCACTGCAGACGCGGCTTTACGGCGTGGAAGATGTGCGGATGCTGCATTCTTTCGCCGAAAGCCTGCCATGGTACTGGATCTTGATGATCCCGGCCTTCGGCGGGCTGGTGGTCGGGCTGATCCTGCACTGGTTCACGCCCGATGCCCGCGTCAGATCGGTGGCCGATGTGATCGAGGGCGCCGCGCTGGCCGATGGCCGGGTGGAGCAGAAAGCGGGCCTCGCTTCCGCCGCGGCCTCCCTGATCACCCTTGGCAGCGGCGGCTCCTCGGGGCGGGAGGGGCCTGTCGTCCATCTGGCGGCCGTCATCTCCAGCCGTGTCTCCGACTGGATCAAGGCCGACGGCATTACCGGGCGCGATCTTCTGGGCTGCGCCGTGGCCGCCGCCGTCAGCGCGTCGTTCAATGCGCCCATCGCCGGGGCGATTTTCGCCCTTGAGGTGGTTCTGAGGCATTTTGCGGTTCACGCTTTCGCGCCCATCGTCATCGCCTCCGCCGCCGGTACGGTCATCAACCGGCTGGAATTCGGCGATGTGACCGAGTTCAGCCTTGGCCGTGACAGCAGCCTGCAATTCTATGTCGAACTGCCTGCCTTTCTGATCCTCGGGCTGGTCTGCGGGATCATCGCGGTCGCGTTCATGCGGGCGATCTTCTGGGCCGAGGATATGGGCTCGCTGGTCCAGCGTCTCGCGAACCTGCCGCGATGGCTGCGCCCGGCGGTCGCGGGCCTGATGCTGGGCGCGATCGCGATCTGGTTTCCGCATATCATCGGGGTCGGCTACGAGACGACCTCCGCCGCGCTGACCGGTGAATTGCTGCTTCACGAAGCCATCGTGTTTGCGATGATCAAGACCGCCGCCGTCGCGATCACGGTCGGCGGCCGGATGGGCGGGGGCGTCTTTTCGCCGTCGCTGATGGTCGGGGCGCTGGCGGGGCTGGCTTTCGGCATCATCGCAACCGGGCTTCTGCCCAATGTCTCGGGCTCCGAAACGCTTTATGCGCTGGCCGGCATGGGGGCGGTCGCCGCGGCGGTTCTGGGCGCGCCGATCTCGACCACGTTGATCGTGTTCGAGCTGACGGGCGATTGGCAGACGGGGCTGGCGGTGATGGTTGCGGTCTCCATGTCGACGGCGCTTGCCTCGCGTCTGGTGGACCGCTCCTTCTTTCTGACGCAACTGGAACGGCGCAACATTCATCTGGCCGCCGGGCCGCAGGCCTATCTTCTGTCGATGTTCCGCGTCGGCAAGGTCATGCGCCCGATGGATCACGAAAACGCGGCCCCCGAAGAGGCGCTGCTGACGCTGATCGATCAGGGCATATTCACCGACACGCATGCCACGCTGGAACGCGCCCTGCCGATCTTCGAGCGTACGGGGCTGGATTTCATCCCGGTCGTGCAACTGGCGCCCGGCGATGGCCCTCCTGCGCTGGAAGGGGCCTTGTTCCATGTGGACGCGCTGAAGGCTTATAACCGCGCCCTCGCCGCGACCGCGGCAGAGGAACACAGCTGACACACGCGCCCGCCGCCCGGGTGCTGTCTAGAGTTGCTCCACCGTCACGCGGTCGGTGTAAAAGGCGATGTGATCCTTGATTTGGGCCACGTTGTCCTTGGGTGTCTCATAGCTCCAGGCGGCATTGGTCAGCTCTTCGGCGGTGGAGGTGACCGTGTAATGCGTCGCCTCACCCTTATGGGGGCAGGTGGTTGTCTTCGCGGTCTTTTCCAGAAAGGCCATGCCGATATCGCCGCGCGGGAAATAGATGACCGGGGCATAGCTGCCTTCGGCCAGTTCCAATGCCTGATCGCTTTCGCCGATGACGGCACCGCCTGCGCGGACGACCCATTTGCCGGCGGCTTTTCGAATTGTGATGTGATCGGACATGATCTCCCCTCCCTCATGTGGCTTTGGTCAAGCGGCCCCTCCGGGGGCCAGCATGTGCCCCGGGCCTGTAACGATTTGATGTCAGAGCGGCGCGGTGGCCTCGGCCAGCCAGGCGGCGGCTTCTCCCTCCAGAAGCGGGCCAATCCGTGCGGCAACCTCGCCATGATAGGCGTTCAGCCAATCCAGTTCCAGTGCGCCAAGCTGACCCCGGTCAATAAGTCGCCGGTCGATGGGAACATAGCTCAGAGTTTCAAAATGCAACATCGGCCGGTCATCGCCACCGGGCAGGGCCGGGGCCTCGGCCACGACGACGAGGTTTTCGAGCCGGATGCCGAAGGCGCCGTCGCGGTAATAGCCGGGCTCGTTCGACAGGATCATGCCCGGTTCCAGCGGAACGGTGCCGTTGCGCGACAGCCGCTGCGGTCCTTCGTGAACGCCCAGATAGACACCCACGCCGTGCCCCGTTCCATGGTCGAAATCGCGGCCCGCGGCCCAGAGCGGCGCCCGCGCCAGCGCGTCCAGATCGCGCCCGGTAATGCCCTTCGGGAAGCGGGCCAGATGGATCGCGATCATCCCGCGCAGCACTTGGGTGAAGGCTTCGCGTTCTTCCGCGCCGACCTCGCCCACCGGAAGCGTGCGGGTCACATCCGTGGTCCCGTCTTCGTATTGCGCTCCGCCGTCGATCAGGAAAAGCTGGCCGGGCAGCACCGGGGCGTTCGTCTCCTCCGTCACGCGGTAATGGACGATCGCGCCATGCGGGCCCGCGCCTGCAATCGTGTCGAAGCTGATTTCCTTCAACGCGCCGGTTTCGGCCCGGAACCCCTCCAGCGCGCGGGCAACGTCGATCTCACGCAGGGTACCGGAGGAGGCGTTTTCGTCGAACCAGTGCAGAAACCGCGCCATGGCCGCGCCGTCGCGCAGATGGGCCTGCGTGGTGGCCGCAATCTCGGCCGGGGTCTTGCGGGCCTTGGGCAAAAGGCACGGGTCGCTGTCCTGCGCACTCTCGCGCCCAGCCGCATCGAGGGCCTGTTTCGCTGCAAACGGGGCCGAGGCCGGATCCAGCCGTACCGGCTGGGGCGCTTTGGCAAGGGCATCGCTCAACGCGTCGGGCGGATACGCCGTCACGCCCTCGGGCAGGTTCAGATCCACCAGCTTTTCCGCTGCAATGAACAGATCCAGCGTTCCCTTGGCATGAAGCAACGCAAAGGCATGGACCAGCGGTGTATGGGCCACGTCCGCACCGCGGATGTTCAGAAGCCAGCAGATACTGTCGGGCTGGGTCAGAAGTGCGCTGCCATGGCCCGCATCGTTCAGCGTTTCCGCGCATTCCGCGAGTTTCCGGGCCGCGGTCTTGCCCGCGAACCGGTCCGGCCAGGCGCGCGCGGGGGCCAAGGGCGGGCCGGGCTGATCGGGCCAGATGGCATCGACCAGATTGGCCCCGGGCCGCAGGCTGATCTGATGTGGCGACAGCGCGCCCTCCATCCGCTCGATCTCCGCCACCGTGTGAAGCCAGGGGTCGAAGCCGACCACGCCGCCCTTGGGCAGTTCGGCGATCAGCCAGTCTTCCAGCTTGGTCTCGGGCCAGTTCACCGGTGTGAAATGCGCCGTATCGGTCTGCGCCTTCACCTGAAGGCGGTAGCGCCCGTCGACGAACACGCCCGCACGTTCGGGCAGCACGGCGCAGAACCCGGCCGAACCGGTGAACCCGGTCAGCCATGAGAGGCGTTCATCGCGCGGGGCGACGTATTCGCCCTGATGGACATCGGCGCGGGGGATCAGGAAGCCCTGCACACCCGCGCGCGCCATCTCCGCGCGCAGCTCGGCAAGGCGGGGCGGGCCCTGATCCGGGCGTGTGGTCGCGGTAAAAGACTGAAAGTTCTGCGCGGTGTCAGGCATCGGAGATCACGGTTCCCAGGTGAAACAGGGCGGTAGAACCGTGCGGCGCGCCGTGCGGGACTGTGCCGCGCCCGGACTGCCGCTCAGGCTCGGTCTGGCGATATGATAGGTGAAACCGCCCCGGTGCAAGTCGTTTGATAGAAAAACCCTCGCAAGCCGAATCCTGCGTTTCGGTTTCCGCAGCTTTGTGGCCAAGCCTGGCGCCAATTGGCCATGCAAGGACGGTGCCCGCTCCCGCGATCCGGTCGGCGCAGGGTGCGGCGTCATGACGCCCGTTTGATGCCCATGACCCGTGCCCGCGCGCGGGGGTCTGCATCGAAGAGGGACGCCAGTTGCTCCGTCATCGCGCCGGCCAGCTGTTCCACGTCGGTGATGGTCACGGCGCGATTGTAATAGCGGGTCACGTCATGACCTATGCCTATGGCAAGCAATTCCACAGCCCGGCGTTTCTCCACCATGGCGATCACGTCCCGCAGGTGTTTTTCCAGATAATTCGCGGGGTTAACCGACAAGGTTGAATCATCCACCGGGGCCCCGTCCGAGATCACCATGAGGATCTTGCGCGCCTCCGGGCGGGCCATCATGCGCCGATGCGCCCATTCCAGCGCCTCGCCGTCGATGTTTTCCTTCAGCAGCCCCTCTTTCATCATCAGGCCCAGATTGTCGCGGGTCCGGCGCATGGGCGCGTCCGCTTTCTTGTAGATGATATGGCGCAGGTCGTTCAGGCGCCCCGGTTGCTGCGCGCGGCCTTGCGCCAGCCAGTCCTCCCGCGCGCGTCCGCCCTTCCACGCCCGCGTGGTGAAGCCGAGGATTTCGACCTTCACGCCGCAGCGTTCCAGCGTGCGCGACAGAACGTCGGCACAGATCGCCGCGATGGAGATCGGTCGCCCGCGCATCGACCCGGAATTGTCCAGCAGCAGCGTGACCACCGTGTCGCGAAACTCGGTGTCCTTTTCCCGCTTGAAGCTGAGCGGCGTGGTCGGGTTCGCCACAACGCGCGCCAGACGGCCCGCATCCAGCGTGCCTTCCTCCAGATCGAACTCCCAGCTTCGGTTCTGCTGCGCCTGCAACCGCCGCTGCAACTTGTTCGCCAGACGGCTGACCGCGCCTTTGAGCGGTTCGAGCTGCTGATCCAGATAGGCGCGGAGGCGTTCCAGCTCCTGCGGTTCGGCAAGCTCTTCGGCGGGAATCTCCTCATCGTATTCCGTTGAAAAAACGGTATAATTCGGATCGGCTTCGGAATGCGGGGCAGGGGGCGGGGGCTCCAGCGGGGCCTCGCCATCGGGGAGTTCCTGCTCCTCCGCTTCTTCCATGTCGCCGGCATCGTCCATCTCGACCTGGGCCTGCGCGGCGTCCTGCTGATCCTCCTGCGACCGCTCGGGCGCGGCCTCGCTGTCCTGTTCGTCGTCGTCATCCGCGTCGCCGGTGGAATCGGGCTGTTCCTGTTCCTCTTCGGAGGCGCTGTCCTCGTTTTCCGGGTCGGTTTCGTCGGGATCGTCGCCCAACTGATCGCCATAGCCCAGATCGTCGATCAACTGCCGGGCCAGCCGGGCGAATTTGGTCTGGTCGGAGAGCACGGTTTCGAGGTTTTCAAGCGTCGCATCGCACCGCTCCTCGATGAACCCGCGCCAGAGCTCCATCACATTGGCCGCGTCCGGCGGCAGGTCGCGACCCGTGGCTAGATGCCGGATCAGATAGCCCGCGGCGGTGGCCAGCGGCGCGTCCGCCGCCTGCCGGATTTCTCCATAGCCCTTGCGGCGCGCGTCATTGCCGATCTTGGCGTCGATATTCGTGGCGGTCCCGGGCATGTCGCGCGCGCCCACGGCCTCGCACCGCGCGCCCTCCATCGCCTCCATCAGATCGCGGGCCATCTGACCCTGCGGCGCATAGCGTGTCGCGGTGGCGACATCATGGTACTTGTGCCGGAGCGCCAGCGCATCCGCGGTGCCGCGGGCCAGAAGGATCTCGTCGGCGGTCATCCGGCGGCTGATCTGCGGCAGGCGCAGGCTGTCGGCGGTGGCGCCGGGCGGGTCCACCGAATAGGTGACGGCCAGCTCCGGATCATCGGCAAGCACGCGGGTCGCCTCGGCGAGGGCCTTCTTGAACGGCTCGGTGGGGTTGTCGGCGGGTGGTTTGCTCATGGGGGGAAGATGGGGCAGATCGGGGGCGGAGGCAAGAGAGGGCGGCGCGGCGCGGGGCGCTTGCGATGCAACCGGGCGCGCCTTGCGGCCCCTGTGGCCGGACGCGGATGCCCCGGGCCGATGCCTAACGGGCCGCGCCCTCGGGCGACGCCGGAAAATGATTTCAAAACAGAGAGATGCAAGGCATCGTTCCCTAGTCCTCAGGAACCGAAAGCCGTTCATGCAGGGCCCGGCAATAGGCCAGGTTTTCCTCCAGACCCGGATCGAGGATGGTGCCGGTCGCGCCATGATTGCTGCGGAACCGGGAGAGGTAGAGCACGGCGACGTTTTCAATGGCGGGTGCGACCGTTTCCATCGCCAGCGCCATGGCCTCGCCAGTTTCGTTTTCGCGCACGACCGTCGCGAAAACGGCCATGTCGGTTTCCAGTTCCATGGCGAGATCGCTCAACTCCGTACCATCGGCGGACACCTCGCCGAAGGCGCGGAACAGCCCGCCGCAATGCAGAAGGCCCCGCTCCTGACCGGTGTCGGCCAGAGCGGCAGTCAATTGCGTCTCGAAATCCCGGGCGGGCTGCGACAGGGCCGGCAGCGGGGCGAGGGGCATAATAAACGAAATTATTACAATGGCTTGCAGCCGCACGATGCATCCTTTCCAGCGGGGTCTCCCCCGGAAAGCTAGAACATTATCGCGGCGGGCACACCCGTTTGGCAGGTTTTACAGGTCGAAATACGCGGCGCAGCGGCTGACCGCGCTTTGCAGTTCCAACCCGTCATCGGCCAGATAGGGCGTGCCGGTCTGCGTGAGGCGGGGGTAGAAACTGGTGCGCCCGAGGCTTTCCCAGTGATCCCGCCAGCTGCTGGCAACCTCGGCAATGTCGCCCAGACGCTCGGGGCCGCCTGCCAGATCGATCAGCCGGGCGGGGGTCTGGAACCGGGGTGGATCTTCGGCGCCCGACAATTCTGTCGCAAATTCATAGGCTTGCCCGAAGGCTGTCATCACGGCGGCACAATGCAGCGCCAGATCCGCCTCGCCCGCGCCATCGGCAGGCCAGAGGATGGGGGCCGCGGCGGCCGGTGCGGCGTAGAGGGGTAGTGATGCCGCCATGATCATGGCGGCGCAAAGGCGTCTTGCGCGCATCGTGTTACCCTTTCAGTCGTGACACACTGCTCATTTCGGCAGCTTTTGACCCCGGAAAGGTCGCCCATGGAGGTTAACAAAGCTTGAAAGGCGGGGGAAATCACAACGCCTGACGCGCGCGTCACCTATAACAATGGTATATCAATCAGGCAGGGCTCGGGACGCTCAGCCGGTGAACCAGTCGACCTCGGCATTGCCGCCGCAGAGCAGGACGGCGACCCGTTCATCGGGTTCGGGAACATAGGCGCCCGAAGTGAGCGCGGCCAGCGCGGTGGCGGCCCCCGGCTCGCCGGTCAGCCGCGTCGCCTCCCACAGGTGGCGGGCGGCGGTGTAGACCTCCGCATCGGGGAGGACGATGGCGGTCCGGACCCGCTTGCGGACGATCTCGTAGGGCAGCGCGCCGAGCGCGGGGCCGCCGAGCGATCCTGCGGACACGCCGGAGGCCGCGACGTCGATTTCCGGCCCTTCATCGAGGGAGCGGGCCAGCGTGTTGGTGCCTTCGGTCTCGACCGAGACGACATTGACCTGGTCGCCGAACCATGCGGCGACGCCGCCGATCAATCCGCCGCCGCCGGTGGCGACCATGATCGTGTCGAAACCGTCGAGCTGCTCCTCCATCTCCTTGGCCACCGAGCCCTGACCCGCAAGGGTGGGCGCGGTGTCATAGGGGTGGACGGAAAGCGCGCCCGTCTCCTCGGCGTGCCGGGCATAGAGGGTCATGCAGTCGGCCACGGAGCCGTCGGTCAGCACCACCTCGCCGCCGAAGGCCCGCATCCGGCGGAGCTTTTCCTCTTTCGCGATGGCCCGGGGCACGTAGATGACCGATTTATGGCCAAGCTTGGTGGCCGCATAGGCGACAGCGGCCCCGTGATTGCCGCCCGAGGCCGCCACGACGCCCGCCGCCGGCACCTCACGCGAGAGCAGGTTGTTGAACGCGCCGCGCACCTTGAACGACCCGGTCACCTGGGTGTGTTCCAGCTTGAACCGGACCGGGTAGGGCAGGCGGAGCGGTCCGGGTTCGACAGTCAGAACAGGCGTATGTCGGATATAGGGGGCGATGCGGGTCGCGGCGGCGGCGATCTGGGTCGGGTTCAGCATGGAGAAAGCTGTTCCATGTCCGGCGCTTGCGGTCAATCACGCGATCCGGTCGAGCGCGATCTGATCCGCGGCGAGGCGGGTGAGCAGATCCACATGGATGTCGACCGCGTCGATCACGCGGTAACCGGGATCGTGGCCGTCAAAGGCAAGGCCCAGATCGGTGCCCGCCATCACGATGGCTTCGGCGCCTTGGGTCTCCACCATCCGGCGGCCTTCGTCGAAAAGGCGGCGGCGCTGTGCCGCGCTGCAGGTGCCGGAGACGGCGATATCCTGATACAGCAGCCCGATTTCCCCGAGATCGCCGGTGGGCGCGACCGGTCTGGTGCGGCGCATCTGGCCGTAAAGCCCGGTTCGCATGACGACCTCTGTCCCCAGAAGACCGACGGTGGCGAGCCCTTCGGCGGCAAAGGCGCTGTCGAGCAGGGTGATCGCGCTGATCAGTGGCAGCGGCGAGATCGCCTCGGTCTCGGCATAGCAGAAATGGCCGCCAAGAGAGGTGATGGCGGCGCAATCTGCGCCCGCGTCATGCAGGCGCGACAGAAGCTCCGCATAGATCCGGGCCTGCGCCGCGCGATTGTCGGCATTGTTGTTGCGGATCAGATCGCCCACATCGGCCTGCACGATGGTGAGGTCCAGCCTGCGGTCCAGCGCGCGCATGCGCGCGGTGAGGCGCTGGTAATAGACAAGGGTGGCGGCGGGGCCGATGCCGCCGATCAGGCCGATATGCATGGGCGCGAGCTCCCGGATTTGAACCGGGTTGATTTGACGCGCGAGGGCGGGGCGGTGTCAAATCAGGATTGGTGATCCGCGCCATCGGTATCCCCGTGCGGCGGACCGGGCGGCGTGTGCGCCCTGCGAGCGATGCGTCAGACGGCCGCCTGAACCGCGCCCACGATCTCGTCGACCACGGAGACCATCAGCGCCTCGTCCTCGGCCTCCGCCATGACGCGGATCAGCGGTTCGGTGCCCGATTTGCGGATCAGCAGGCGGCCATGGCCATTCAGCCGCGCCTCCCCCGCCGCGATGGCGGCCATGACGCCCGGCGCCTCCAGCGGCATCTGCCCGTTGGTGTAGCGCACGTTCTTGAGCAGTTGCGGCACGGTCTCGAAATTGCGGGCCAGCGCACTGGCCGGCCGGTCCGTCCGGATCATTTCGGCCAGAAACTGCAGGCCCGCGATCAGCCCGTCGCCGGTGGTCGCATAATCCGTCATCACGATATGGCCCGATTGCTCCCCGCCGAGGTTCAGCCCGTGCTGGCGCATCGCCTCCACCACGTAGCGGTCGCCCACCGGGGTCCGGTGCAACTCGATCGAGCGTTCGGCCAGATACCGCTCCAGCCCCAGATTGGACATCACCGTGGCCGCAAGGGTCTGCCCGTTCAGGCGCCCCTCTTCGGCCCAGCGATTGGCGAACAGCGCCATGATCTGGTCGCCATCGGCCACGACGCCGTTTTCGTCGATCAGCATCACACGGTCGGCATCCCCGTCAAGGCAGATGCCCAGATCCGCGCCGACCTCCCTGATCTTGGCTGCGGCGGCGCCGGGTGCGGTGGAGCCGACCCCGTCATTGATGTTGGTGCCGTCGGGGGAGACGCCGATCGCCACCACCTCGGCCCCCAGTTCCCAGAGCACTTCGGGGGCCGTGCGATAGGCCGCCCCATTGGCGCAATCCACCACCACTTTCAGCCCGTCCAGACGCAATCCGGGCGGGAAGGTGCTTTTCACCCGCTCCATGTAGCGGAACCGGCCATCGTCGATCCGCCGGGCGCGGCCGATATTCTCGGCCTGCGCGGGCTGCACATCGGCGCCCAGCAACGCCTCGATCTCGACCTCCGCCTCGTCGGAGAGCTTGAAGCCGTCGGGCCCGAAGAGCTTGATGCCGTTATCGCTTGCCGGGTTGTGCGAGGCGGAGATCATCACCCCCACATCGGCCCGCATGGAGGTGGTCAGCAGGCCCACCGCCGGTGTCGGCACGGGGCCGAGCAGCAACACGTTCATCCCGGTGGAGGTGAAGCCCGCGGTCAGCGCGTTTTCGATCATGTATCCCGAAAGCCGGGTATCCTTGCCGATCACCACCCGGTGCGCCCGGCTGCCATCGGTGCGGAAATACCGGCCCGCCGCCGCACCGAGTTTCAGCGCCATTTCGGCGGTCATCGGAAACTCGTTCGCCCGGCCTCGCACCCCGTCGGTGCCAAACAGCTTGCGCGTCATGTCTGATCGTCCTTTTCACTGCCCGTCCCGCTTGCGGCCTCCCACAGCGCGATCATTTGTCGGTGCACATCTATATCATGAACCCGCAGCATCTGTATCCCCTGCGATATCGCCCATAGGCCAACCGCCGCCGAAGCCGCACCGCGCGCCTCGGGCACCGCGACCCCGCCGATGCGCCCGATCATGCCCTTGCGCGAGACACCCAGCAACACGCCGCAGCCCAGACCGTGGAACAGGCTGATCCGGGCGAGGAGCGCAAGGTTGTGCGGGTCGCGCTTGCCGAAGCCGATGCCCGGATCGACCATGATCCGCGCGCGCGGGATGCCCGCGGCCTCGGCCCCGGCCACGGCGGCCTCCAGCGCGTCATAGACATCGAGCAGGACGTGATCGTAACGCGGATCGTCCTGCATGGTTTCGGGCAGCCCTTCGGAATGCATCAGGATGATCGGGGCGCCGGCGGCGGCGGCCACCTCGGCCACCTGCGGATCGAAACGCAGGCCCGAGATATCGTTGACGATGCCCGCGCCCGCGGCCAGGGCGGCGCGGGCCACGGCGGCCTTGCGGGTGTCGATGCTGATCGGCACGGTCACGCCGCCGCGGCGGAGGGCCGCGATCACCGGGCCGGTGCGGGCGATTTCCTCCTCCGCGGGCACCTCCACCGCGCCGGGCCGGGTCGATTCGCCGCCGATATCCAGAAGATCGGCCCCCTGATCCAGCATCTCGTGCACACGCCGCAGCGCCGCATCGGGCGCGTTGAACCGCCCGCCATCGGAAAAACTGTCGGGCGTCAGGTTCAGGATCCCCATGATCCGCGGGGCGTTCAGCGCGATGCCGCCCAGATCGGCGCGCGGGGCCGTCAGCCGGGTGAGGATCGCGGGCGGAACCGCCTCGATTGGAACGATCCGGGGCGCGGCATTGCGGGACAAAACCTCCACCCTGTCGAACCGGCACCAGCCGCCCGCCAGCAGTTTTGGGCCCGGAATCGCGGCCGGATCGCGCAACGGAATCGGTCTGAAATAGCGTGTCATGGCGTTCGGGTAACTTCGGGCCGGGGCCATCGCAAGTGGCAAAACCCCGCCCGCCGCAGTGCGGCGCGGGCGCAAACAGCTTGCCGGAACCGCACGCGCATGGGAAATTCTGCCCATGACAATCGCTGTACGCACCACAGAGCCGGAGCCGATTTTCCGCACCGCGAGGCTGACATGTCGCCCGGTCGAGGCGTCCGATGCCGCGTTCTACGCCGATCTTTTCGCGCGTCAGGAACTGGTGGAACATCGCCCCGATCCGACGCCCTTCGACACCGCGCGCAGCGCCACCAGCCTGGGCCGCGATCTGGCCCATTGGCAGCGTCACGGGTTCGGCCGCTGGGCGCTGGTTCATGCGGGCCGCCCGGTAGGGCTGGGGGGGCTCAGCCTCAAGTTCCAGTATCGCGGCCTCAACCTCAGCTATCACCTGCTGCCGGATCTCTGGGGGCAGGGGCTGGCCAGCGAGTTCGTGCGTGGCGCGGTGGATTATGCCGGGCTGGCGCTGAAGGCCGAGGAGGTCTATGGCCTTGTGCGGCCCTCCAACACCGCGTCCATCCGGGTGCTGGAAAAAGCCGGTTTCGCGCGCGAGGCGGACCATATGGTGGGTGGCGCGCCGATTGCGGAGCTGCGCCTAAAACTCCGGTAGCGCCGCCGCCGGCCAGACATCCACCGGCAGGCGCGCTCCGTCCGGGGCGGACCCGCCCAGCAGCACCAACCGTTCCGCCTCGAAGCTTTCGGCCAGCCAGAGCGCCAGATCGACGCCGCCGGTCACCCTGTGGCCGGGGCCCGCCACCGTATCCAGCACCAGCTTCGACGGGGCCCAGACGCTGATCTGGCCGTGCTTCATCGCCCAGTCGAGTTCGGTCCGGCTTTCGACCACCACGCAGCGGTCGTCGCGCGCGGCCAGAACCCAGGCATTCTGTTCGATGGCCAGAAGCTCGATGCGCCGTTGCGGCATCGCATGGGCGGCCTCAGGGCGCGGCAGGTCGGCCGGCCCCACGCAGAGGATCACCGGCGCGCCGCCGTGCGCCAGACGGTCCAGCAGGGTGCCCAGATCGGGCCGCAGAATGGCGGCGTTCGACAGATACACGACCAGCGGATGCGGCATTTCCGCGGCCAGACGGAGCCTGGGCGTCTCCGGCGCGCTGCGCACGATCTCCACGCCCAGCGCGAAAGGCCCGCGGTCCAGCTTTTCGATCCGGACGAAACAGCGCGCGGCCAGCGGATGGGTCAGGATCCGTTCGGCGATGCGCGCGGCCAGCGTTTCTAGCAGGTTCAGCCGTTCGGCGGCCAGTTCCCCGTCGATCGCCTCCACGATCGTGTCGTAGGACAGGATCCGGTCCACGTCGTCGGCATCGGGGTCGGCGACGGCGCGCACCTCCACCACCACGTTGAAGCGCACGCGCTGCGTCGTGCCCCGCTCGGACTGGAAAGCGCCGATTTCCACCTCGCGCTCGTGATCGGACAGCGAGATCCGGTCCAGCGGCCCGGTTGGGGCCGTGGCCTTGGCCCGTTCCGACGGATGGGCAAAGGCAAGGCGGGTTTCGTCACTCATCGCGGGGGCCTTTCCCGTGGCTGTCTCGGGTATCAGCTTATCAGCACGGAGCGCGGCAGGCGCGCGCGAAAGGCGGCAGCGCCCGGCGACAAAACGACCTGCAGGTCAATAGGCCTGACGATAGAAGATATGGGTGCCGATCCGCGCCGTCCGGGGATAGACCCGCGCCCAGCGGGGGTTGACGGCGGTGGTGTGGTAATGGGTGGCGCCCTGGGTCAGGTCGCGCGGGCCGCCATCGATCATGATGCGCGCGATCTTGCCCAGACGGCGATGCATCGCGGTTTCGGTCACCCGCTCGGGCCGGCCGTCGCAGGTATAGGTGAACTGGCAGGCATATCTCTGGCCCGTGCCCTGATTGACCACGCCGCAGATGGAATTAGGGTAATTCGGGCTGTCGACCCGGTTCAGGATGACTTCGGCCACCGCATACTGGCCACGTACGCTTTCGCCGCGGGCCTCGAAATACAGCGCCTCGGTCAGGCATTGCCATTGCGCGTTCCCGCGTGCGCGGGGCATCGCATCCAGCGCGGCGGCGTCGTAGATGGCCTGGCCCGTCGCGCCGCGGCCGACGAAGGGCGCGCCGATCCGGCGCAGCCGGTCGGGGCTGACGGCGCCGAGCGAGGCGCGTTCCTCGCCCATCAGGGAGGACAGCCGGATATTGATCCCCGCGGTCGGGTCGGTGGAGGTGCTGGCGGTCACCTGCGCCTGCGCCGTCCCGGCCCACATCACCATGGCTGCCGCCAAAGCGGTTGCTGCCAGTCGTCCCACCATCCGATCCACCCCGGGGCCGCTGCCCCTTCTCTGCACAGACATCATCAAAATTGCGATCTGCCTCTTAGCGGCAGGGCACAATATCGTAAAGCCGACCCTCAATATTGTGATCAGCCGGGCCGCCGCCCCTAGGGATAGCGGTGTTCCGGTTCGGGAATCATGAAGTTCGCCCCGTAACCCACAGGTTCGTCAGAGCAATTCGTCATCCTCTGCTCCGCAGTCCGCGGCGGAGGCCGGGGCCCTGTCCTGCACTGCCAGCTGGGCCGCGGCCAGCTTGGCCACCGGCACCCGGTAGGGGGAGCAGGACACATAGTCGAACCCCGCCGTCCGCGAGAAGGCGATCGAGTCCGGGTGCCCGCCATGTTCACCGCAGATCGACAGGATCAGCCCGGGTCTGGCCGCGCGACCACGTTCCGCCCCGAGATGCAGCAATTCGCCCACGCCTTCGGTGTCGAGCCGCTGGAACGGGTCTTCGGGAAACACGCCCTGCTGCACATAGGTGGACATGAAGCGCCCGGCATCGTCGCGGCTGAGCCCGTAGGTCATCTGCGTCAGGTCATTGGTTCCGAAGGACAGGAAGGCGCAGCTTTCGGCGATCTCTCCGGCGCGGAGTGCCGCGCGCGGCGTTTCGACCATCACGCCGAGCCGGTAATCGAAGGCCTTGCCGCTTTCGGCCCGGACCGCGGAGGCCACGGCATCGACCCGGGCCTTGACCAGCTCCACCTCGCGCTTCGCGCTGACCAGCGGGATCATGATCTCGGGCACGACGGGCGCGCCGCCCTCGCTGGCCGCGATCGTCGCCTCGAAAATCGCGCGGGCTTGCATATCGTAAATCTCGGGCACCGTAATCCCCAGCCTGACGCCGCGCATGCCCAGCATCGGGTTGAATTCCTGCAAGCTTTCGATGCGGGAGGCGACGCGGCTGACCGGCATATCCATCGCCTCGGCCATGGCGCGGATGCCGTCACGCTCATTGGGCAGAAACTCGTGCAGGGGCGGGTCGAACAGGCGAATACAGACCGGCTGCCCCTGCATCAGTTCGAAAAGCTCCGTGAAGTCATCGCGCTGCATGGGCAAAAGCCGGTCCAGCGCGGCGGTTCGGTCGCCCGGCTCCTCGGCAAAGATCATCTCCCGCATCACGGTCAGGCGGATCGGATCGAAGAACATGTGCTCGGTCCGGCAGAGCCCGATCCCGTCCACACCGAAGCGTTGCGCCATGGTGGCGTCTTCCACGGTGTCGGCATTGGCCCGGATGCCGATGTCGCGGGCCGCGTCGGCCCAGTCCATCAGCTTGGCGAAGGCGCCGCCAAGGGCCGGTTCGATCATCGCGGCGACCCCGGCCAGAACCTCGCCCGACGAGCCATCGACGGTGATCACGTCGCCTTCGTGAAACACCTTGCGGCCCGGAACGGTCAGCGTTTTCTTGCGCGCGTTCAGCTGCAGCTGCGTGGCGCCCGACACGCAGGGCAGGCCCAGACCGCGGGCGATCACCGCCGCGTGGCTGGTCATCCCGCCGCGTTCGGTCAGGATCGCGTGGGCCGCATGCATCCCGCGGATATCCTCGGGGCTGGTTTCGCGGCGCACGAGGATACAGGCCTCCCCCTGCGACGCGGCGCTTTGCGCGGCCTCCGCGGTGAAGACGATCTTGCCCGAGGCCGCGCCGGGGGCGGCCGCGATGCCCTTGGTCAGCACGTCGCGGGCTGCCTTGGCATCCACCTGCCGGTGCAGCAACTGGTTCAGCGTGAAGGGGGGGATCCGGGTCATCGCCTCTTCGCGGGAGATCACGCCATCCTCGGCCAGTGCGACGGCAATCGCCACCTCGGCCCGGGCCGACCGGGTGGAGCGCACGGCGTCGAGAATGAACAGCTCGCCATTCATCAGCGTGAACTCGATCTGCATTTCCTCGCGCAGGCGCGTCCGCATCAGGGCCGCGGCCTTGCGCAGCGCCTCCACCTGTTCGGGACAGATATCCTCCAGCGCCGGGCCGCGCGCATCGCGTTCGATGAACTGCGCATCCTGTTCGTTCAGCGCCGCGCGCCCCTGGCCCTGCGGCAGGAAGCGCCCGGTGATCTGTGGCGCGCCCCGGTCGACCGAGACGAATTGCACCACGCCCGACCCGCTGGCGCCCTGACCGATGCCAAGCGCCATCTGCTGCACCACGAGGCCGAGGCCCGCATCCGCCGGCGCGCCCTGCGCCTGCCGCAACAGTCGCGCGGTGGTGCCTTCCCAGGCCCGCGCCATGGAGCGCAGAACCTCGGTCAGCTGCACGGCGGGGTCCTGCGGAAACGGCTCCTCCATCTCGTCTTCGAAATAGGTCTTGGCCAGCCGCGGGGTGATCGGCCCTTCGAAGACATCCGCGTCAAGACGCAGAACATCGACCGCGTAGGCCTTGATAAAGCTAAGATAAAGCGCATCCGCCGCGTCCGGGCCGTGCAGCTTGGCCAGCCGGCTGGCCACCGCGTCATTCATGCCCACATTCAGGATCGTGCCGGGCCCGCCCCAATCCGCGGCCTGGCTGGAGGAGCGGACCGAGACCAGCGCGCCCTCGCCGAACACGCCCAGAAGTGCGGCCATGTTCGGTATCTTGCCCTTGGCGATCTGGCGCACCGTGTCGAAGGACAGGGCCACCGAAAGCGGCACCGGCAGATCGAGCCGCACCAGCCGTTGCAGGCATTTGGCCCGGCTGCCATGGCGCGTGGCCAGAACATCCGCCGTCGGCGTGATTTCCGTGAAATCGGGGGTCGTCAACATGTCTCGGCACGTCCTTTGCAGGTGCAGCATAAGATACCGCCGATGCCCGAACTGTCCAGCATTTCATCGGAAACGATGCGTTATTAGGCAAAGCCGCGTCCTGCGGCCAACACATCGCCGGCCCGGATCGCCCCGCCCGGGGGGCGGTGGTTCAGCCCTCGATCCGGCCCAGATCGGCGATCTGGGTGCAGGTCTCCACGATCCGGTGCAACAGGTTCAGCCGGTTGCGCCGGACGATCTGGCTGTCGGCATTCACCTTCACTGCTTCGAAAAACGCGTCGATGGGCCCGCGCAGATGGGCCATCTCGGTCATGGCGGCGGCAAAATCCTCGGCCTCCAGCGCCGGTCCGATCGCACCCTCGGCGCGTTCCAGCGCCGCGAAAAGCGCCCGCTCTTCGTCGGTCTCGGTGAATTTCACGTCGGCGCCGTAGCGATACTCCACCCCGTCGGCAGCTTCGGCCTGAGCCAGAATGTTCGCCGCGCGCTTGTAGCCTTGCAGCAGGTTTTCACCGTCTTCGGTGCCCAGAAAGCCGCCCAGGGCGCGCGCGCGCATCACGATGAGCGACAGATCGTCATGGCCCGGCATCGCGAGGCAGGCGTCGATCACGTCATGGCGGAGACCCTCGCCCTTCAGGTACACCTTCAGCCGGTCGTGGAAAAACGCCAGCAGGTCGGTGGACAGATCCGGCACCAGATCGCCCACGCTGCGCAGGAGAGAGCCTTCGCCGGTCTGCGGCTGGTCCTTGCCGTTCTTGCGGATCGCCTCCATCACGGTTTCGAAGGCCGCGCCGAAGACGCCATGATCGGCGATTTCCTCCAGCACGTCCTCCAGTGCCGCAATCTCCCCCTCCTTGGCCTCGGCCCGGTTCAGGGCGATCTTGTGTTTGACAAGCTGGCTGTCGATGAAGCGGTCCAGATTGACCCGGAGCCCGTTGCTCAGCAGGATCCGGATGACGCCGAGCGCGGCCCGCCTGAGTGCATAGGGATCCTTGGAGCCGGTGGGCTTTTCGTCGATCGCCCAGAAGCCGGTCAGCGTGTCGATCTTGTCGGCCAGCGCGACGGTCACCGACAGGGGCGCATCGGGCACCGCGTCGGAGGGGCCGAGGGGCGCGTAATGGTCCTGGGCCACGGCGGCGATTTCGGCCGGGAGGCCCGCGGCTTCGGCGTAATATCGCCCCATAAGCCCTTGAAGTTCGGGGAATTCAAAGACCATTTCCGACGACAGGTCGAGCTTTGCGATCCGCGCGGCCCGGTCCGCGTCATCGGGCTTGGCGCCCAGGACCGGCGCGATTTCGCGGGCCAGCCGGGCGATCCGGTCGATCCGCTCGGCCTGCGTTCCAAGGCGGGCGTGGAAGGTGACGTTGCTTAGCTGATCGGCCCATGGCCCCATCCCGTCCCGCGCGATGCGCAGGTCGTTTTCCCAGAAGAACCGGGCATCCGACAGCCGCGCGGACAGCACCTTTTCGTTGCCCGCCAGAATGGTCGCGCCGTGATCCGCCGTTTCCCGGTTCGCGACCGTGATGAACCGCTCGATCCGGCCGGTTTTCGGGTTGCGGACCGAGAAGAATTTCTGATGTTCGCGCATCGAGGTCTGCAGGACCTCCGGGGGGAGGTCCAGAAACGCCGTCCCGATCCTGCCCATCAGCACGACCGGCCATTCCACGAGGCCCGAGACCTCCGTCAGCAGCCCCTTGTCCTCGACCGGCTCCAGGCCTGCCGCAAAGGCCAGATTGCCCGCATCCTCCCAGATATGCGCGGCCCGTTCTTCGGCCGAGAGCACGACGAATGCGCGCTTCAGCTTCGTCTCGTAATCCGCGAAGGAGGAAACGGAAAACGGCTCTGGCGCCATGAACCGGTGGCCTTCGGTCCGGTTGCCCGCGACGATCCCGTCCACCTCGAACGGCACGATTTCGGCGCCGTCTTCGGCGCTGAGCACGCAGACGATCTGGTGCAGCGGCCGCACCCAGCGCAGGGCGCCCGCGCCCCAGCGCATGGATTTGGGCCAGGGGAAATTGCGGATCACCTGCGGGATCGCCTCGGCGATGATCGTGGCGGCGGGCCGCCCCTCGGTCACGACCTGCGCGACATAGAACCGGCCCTTCTTCTCCTCGCGCAGCTCCAGCGCGTCTCTGGTGGTGCCGGTGGCGCGCAGGAACCCCTCCAGCGCCTTTTCGGGCGCGTCGTCCCGCGGCCCGCGGCGCTCTTCGCGGAGCGTGGGCGAGGCCTCGGTCAGCCCCTCGACCGTCAGCACCAGACGCCGCGGCGTCGAAAAGGCGCCCGCACTGGCATAGGTCAGCCCGGCCTCCACCAGCGCATCGGTTGCGAGACGCTTCAGGTCATCCGCCGCGCGGGCCTGCATGCGCGCGGGAATTTCCTCGGAAAATAGCTCTAGCAGAAGATCGGGCATCGTCTCACCGGGGACGGGCCGCCGGATGTGGCGGGCGTTTCATCGCTGGCGTGGATAGAACGGAGTTGGGGCAGGGTAAAGGCCTGCATGGCCGCCGGAGACGGTCGGGCTTGGGGCAGGGGCCTGTGGCGGGCCGGTCAGATCCAGTCCAGATTGACCCGGGTGACCGGATGGGCCGCCCCCACCGCCGCGCGCAGTGCGGCGAAGCGCGGGCGCAGATCGCGGAACTTCTTTTCATGGGTCTCCGCCACGGTCAGCCGGATCAGATCGAACAGCCCCTCGGCCTGCATATGTTCCAGAAGATCAAGCTCCGCCCCTTCGATATCCATCTTGAGAAAGGCCAGTTCACCATGGGCCGCGGCCACCTCGCGGATCATCCCGGGCAGTGCGATCATCCTGACGTCGATGGCGGCAGCGTCGCTTTCGTCGATCATGCGGCCGCCGCGGATCACCGTACTCTTGACCGACCCGTCCCTTGGGTTGTCATCGAAATTCGCGGCCCGCATCAGCCGGACCGAGCCTTCGGTGACCCCGACGGCCTCTCTATTCCAGAGTTCCGTTCAACTGATGCCATGCGAAGCCGCGCCCGTCGGGGTAGAGCGCGATGATCCGGTCCACCCCGCGGGCGATCTCGGGCGTGGCGCGGATGGCCTGTGCCGCACCCGTCTCGATATCCGCGCCCAGTGCGAAGGCGTCATAGCAGTCGAACCAGCCCGGCGCGATCAGCGGCGCGGCGTCTTCGGCGGGCCTGCCGCCCGCCAGAACCCGCGCGGCGCTTTCGGGAGCCACCGAAAAGCAGGCCCGGAACCGCAGCGGCGAGGTCTCGGCGTCGATACCGTGGAAGTCGGTGACATCCAGCGGGATCACCGTGCCATCCGCCAGCGTCACGGGCAGCGCGGACAGCGCCACCGGCTCGTAATAGGCGCGGGTCTGGAAGTACCACAGGAAGGCGCCGAAGACCGCCGTGATGACGATGATGGTAATCGCCAACCATCTGCCGCTGGTCATTCTCCTACCCCCAATACAGATTTACATAAACGTCGGTTTGCCGGGCGGCCCAAGCCTGTTGCCGGCGGACCAGCGGCAGCGTGGATGGATCCAGTCGCTCGTGGGTCTCGACGAAGACACAGACCCCGTCGGAGAGTAGCTCGGCGGCTTGCAAAGCGGCGAGCACTTTCCATTCCGCGCCCTCGATATCGATCTTGATCAGGCTCGGGCGACGCGGCAGGTCGCGCACGAAACCGGCAATGTCGATGACGCGGGTTTCGGTTTCGACATGGTCCCCGTCACGGTAGCGGTCATGCACGATCGAAGCCGCCTTTGACGCGCTGCGCGGCGAGACGCGGTACGAGCCGGGCAGCACCAGAGCGGCGGTGCCGTCATAGTCGGATACGGCTGCGTTATGTGGGTGAACATTGGGCTGGTCGGCGAAACGGGCCGACAGAAGGGCAAAGGTCTCGGGTTCGGGCTCGAACGCATGTACTGTGGCGCCGCCCTGGGCCAGTAGATCGGTGACGTCGCCGACATTGGCCCCTAGATCAAGCGCGATATCGCCCGGGCCGAGTGCCGCCGAGAGCGCCTCCAACCGGGCTTCGGCCAAGCGCTGCTGGCGGCGTTTGAGCTTACGATAACCGACAGCGCCGATGCCGCCCGGCAGGCGCGCGAGAGCGGAGAACCATGCCTCTGCGGTGCCGCTGGGCCGCAGATCCTCGGCGATCATGGTCACGATATCGCTCAACGTTCGGCCCCGGTTTCCGGCGTCCAGCCCCCGGCGGCGGTGGTCACGAATGCATCGGCGCAGCGTTTGGACAGGGCCCGGACCCGCCCGATATAGGCCTGTCTTTCGGTCACGCTGATCACGCCGCGGGCGTCGAGGAGATTGAAGATGTGGGAGGCCTTGATGCACTGGTCATAGGCCGGGTGGGCCATCACGATCCGCCGGCCGGTCTTGGGGTCCACCTCCGGCGCATCGAGGATGCGGGCGCATTCGATCTCCGCGCGTTCGAAATCGCCCAGCAGCTTTTCGGTATCGGCCAGATCGAAATTCCACCGCGAATACTCCGCCTCCGTCTGGCGGAAGACGTCGCCATAGCTCAGCGCGATCGCCGATTGCGGATCGTTGAACGGCATGTCCATCACATGGTCCACGCCCAGAACATACATCGCCAGACGTTCCAGCCCGTAAGTCAGCTCCCCCGAGACCGGGTGGCAGTCATGCCCGCCGACCTGCTGGAAATAGGTGAACTGGCTGACTTCCATGCCGTCGCACCAGACCTCCCAGCCGAGACCCCAGGCGCCCAGTGTCGGGCTTTCCCAGTCGTCTTCCACGAAGCGGATATCGTGCAGGTCCATCTCGATGCCGATCGCCTCCAGCGAGCCCAGATAGAGCGCCTGCAGATCGGGGGGGCTGGGTTTGATCAGCACCTGATACTGATAGTAATGCTGCAACCGGTTCGGGTTTTCGCCATAGCGCCCGTCGGTCGGGCGCCGCGAGGGCTGCACATAGGCCGCGGTCCAGGGCCGCGTTCCCAGGGATCGCAGCGTCGTGGCGGGGTGGAACGTGCCCGCGCCCACCTCCATGTCGTAGGGTTGCAGGATCGCGCAGCCCCGCGCCGCCCAGTAGGTTTGCAGCCGCAGGATGATTTCCTGAAAACTCTTCGGTCGGACGGGTTCGGACATGGATCATTTCCGGTGGTTCATGGGCACGGGCCTGCATACTGGCGCCCCCAGCAGGGGTCAATTGGCGCAGCGGTCATATTTCAACGTGCAAATCCCCCCCGCTTTGCTAAAAAGCGCCGATAAGAGGCGGGCATTCCGGCCCTGAAACCAGACGATACGGGGTTTGTCTTTATGAAACGCGGCTTTGCGCAACTGTGTCTTGCGATTGGTATTGTTTTCTGCGCGGCGGCATTTTCCGCCAATGGCGCGCTGGCGCAGGAGCGGGTCTGGGTCCAGATCGAGGCGCATCCCGATCTCGCCACGGCGGAATCCCGGGTCCGCGCCTATTCGCGGCTGATCGACAATGTGAACGGCTACCGGCTGGCCTCGGGCTGGTACGCGCTGGCGCTGGGCCCGTTCACGCGGGCGAGGGCGGACCAGCAGCTTGCCAACCTGCGCGCGCAGGGCCTGATCCCGCGCGACAGCTATATCGAGCTGGGCACGATCTATCGGCAGCAATTCTGGCCCGTCGGGGCCAACACGCTGACCGCCGAGCCCGTGGCGCCGGTTGCCCCGGCCCCCGCCGCGCCCGGCGTCGCCGCCGAGCCCGTTCTCATCACCGAGCCCGCCACCCCGGCAGCGCCCGTCATGGTGCCGGAGGAGACGGCGGCGGAGGCCCGCCAGTCGGAGCGTGCGCTGGACCGGCCCGCGCGCGAGGCGTTGCAGATTGCCCTGCAGTGGTTCGGGTTCTACCGCGCGGGCATCGATGGCGCTTTCGGCCCAGGCACGCGGCGCGCGATGTCGGACTGGCAGGCGGCGGAGGGTCTTGAGCCCACCGGCGTCCTGACCACCCGCCAGCGGGCGCAGCTGCTGGATGCCTATGCCGGCGAACTGGCCGCGCTGGGCATGGCGCCGGTCCGCGACACCCGCGCGGGTATCGAGATCAACCTGCCGATGGCGATGGTCCGCTTCGACCGCTATGAATATCCATTCGCGCATTACAGCAGCGTCAACGGGTCCGGCGTGCAGGTTCTGCTGATTTCCCAGCGTGGCGACCGGGCCACGCTGCACGGTCTTTACGAGATCATGCAGACGCTGGAAATCGTGCCGCTTGACGGCGAGCGGACGCGGGGCAATGACAGTTTCCTGCTGACCGGACAGAGCGCCAGCCTGCGGTCGCATACGGTCGCCCGGCTGCAGGACGGGCAGGTCAAGGGCTTCACCCTGATCTGGCCGCCCGAGCGGGATGAGCAGATGGCCCGTGTCCTGCCGATGATGGAGCAGAGCCTGACCTTCCTTGACGGCGCGCTGGACCCCGGCGCGACCGATCCCGGTTCTGAGCAGGGCATCGACCTGATCGCCGGGCTGGAGGTGCGCCGCCCGGATATCAGCCGTTCGGGCTTCTATGTCGACGCGCAGGGCACGGTTCTGACCACAAGCGAGGTGGTGGGGCAGTGCACCCGGCTTCTGATCGACGATGTGCATGAGGCGGAACTGGCCTATCGCGACGACGATCTGGGCCTTGCCATTCTCAGCCCGCAATCCCGGCTGGCGCCGATTTCCTATGCGGCCTTTGCCGCCGCGCCCGCGCGGCTGCGCTCGGATATCGCGGTGGCCGGTTTCCCCTTCGACGGAGCGCTGTCCACCGCGTCGCTGACCTTCGGCACATTGGCCGATCTGACCGGGCTGAACGGCGAGCAGACGATCCAGCGGCTGGATATCGCGGCGCAGGACAGTGAGGCGGGGGGGCCGGTTCTGGACAGCACGGGCGCGGTGCTTGGCATGATGTTGTCGGGCGATGGCACGGGGCGGGCGCTGCCCGATGACGTGAGTTTCGCGCTGCGCGCCGACCAGCTCAACATCGTGCTGGCCGAAGCCGGGATCACGCCCGCGATCGCGCCCGGCGGTCAGGCCCTCGGCCGGGAGGCGCTGGCCCGTCTGGGCGCGAACATGACCGTTCTTGTGAGCTGTTGGAACTAGCGCGTCCGGCGGACGGATGCGGGGGGCTGCGACACGCCCGCGCGGCCCGGGGTGACAGGGCACCACGGGGCCTTGGGCGACAGCCCGGCCCGTTCAGGCGGATCGGGAGCATCCCGAAACCCGCGTGACGGGCCCGCTGCGCAAGGCGCGGAGGGGTGCTTTGCGGGGCAGGGGCGGTGCCCGTTTTCAGCCGGACGGGCGCGGGGGGCCAGATGGCGCGGGCCGCCAAATCCTGTGCTTTGCCGGCCCTTCCCCTTGCAGCGCATCGCAATATGTTGCATCCCGCGACCACAGTTTTCACCGACAAACCTCCCGAGGACGATATGGCGGACGGCAACATGAGCAGCGATATCAAACCAACCGAAGAGATTTCCGTCCGGGAGACCTTCGGCATCGACAGCGACATGAAGGTCAAGGCCTTTGCCGAGGCGACCGACCGCGTGCCCGCCGTTGACAGCACCTACAAGTTCGACCCGGACACCACGCTCGCCATTCTCGCAGGTTTCAGCCACAATCGCCGGGTGATGATCCAGGGCTATCACGGCACCGGCAAATCGACCCATATCGAGCAAATCGCCGCGCGCCTGAACTGGCCCGCCGTGCGCGTGAACCTCGACAGCCATATCAGCCGGATCGACCTGATCGGCAAGGACGCGATCAAGCTGCGCGACGGCAAGCAGGTGACCGAATTTCACGAGGGCATCCTGCCCTGGGCGCTGCGCAACCCGGTGGCCATCGTCTTCGACGAATACGATGCGGGCCGGGCGGATGTGATGTTCGTGATCCAGCGGGTTCTGGAGCATGACGGCAAGCTGACGCTGTTGGACCAGAACGAGATCATCACGCCGCATCCGTGTTTCCGGCTTTTCGCCACGGCCAATACCGTGGGTCTGGGCGATACGACCGGCCTTTATCACGGCGTGCAGCAGATCAACCAGGCGCAGATGGACCGCTGGTCGCTTGTCGCGACCCTGAACTATCTGTCCCACGACGCGGAAACCGCCATCGTTCTGGCCAAGAACCCGCATTACAACACCGAGAAGGGCCGCAAGCAGATCGCCCAGATGGTCACGGTTGCCGATCTTACGCGGACCGCGTTCATGAATGGCGAACTGTCCACGGTCATGTCGCCCCGGACGGTCATCAACTGGGCCGAAAACACCTCCATCTTCCGCAATGTGGGCTATGCGTTCCGGCTGACCTTCCTGAACAAATGCGACGAGCTGGAACGCCAGACCGTGGCCGAGTTCTACCAGCGTTGCTTCGACGAGGAACTGCCGGAAAGTGCCGTGTCGATGAGCATGGGCTGATCCGCAGACGGGCCGGGTTCCGGGCGACCGGAACGGCGGCGCCGCGGCAGTTTCGGAACGGGTGCCTGAGGCCGGTTTCCGGCAGGCATCTGCGCGTGGCTCAGCCGACCGGCCTTCCCGCGATATAGGTTGCGGCAATGGCGCGGTCGTCGCCCATCATGATGGTCGGGAAAACCGCCTCCCATATGTCGTTTGCGCGCGCGTGGCGTTGCGCGATGGCAGGGGTGGAGGCGAGATCGAGGGCGATCAGGTCGGCCTCCATGCCCGGTGCCAGCGTTCCGATCTTATCGTGCAGGTTCAGAGCCTTCGCGCTGCCCTGCGTGGCAAGCCAGAGAAGCCGGGAGGGGTGCAGGGCCTGACCGCGAAGCTGCGCGATTTCATACGCCGCCGCCATGGTCCGGAGCATGGAGAAGGACGAGCCCCCGCCGGTATCGGTGGCCAGACCCACGCGCAGCCTCGTGGCCAGCGTCATGTCGAAAAGCCCCGATCCGATGAAGGTGTTCGAGGTCGGGCAATGGACCAGCGCGGCCCCGACCTCGGTCAGGCGATCCACCTCGCGGGGGGTCAGATGGATGGCGTGGCCGAACACCGCATTGGGGCCCAGCAGCCCATGCGTCTCGTAGGTGTCGAGATAATCCCGCGCGTCGGGATAGAGCGATCTGACCCAGGCGATCTCGTCGGTCTGTTCGCTCAGATGGGTTTGCATCAGACACTCCGGGTGCTCGGCCCAGAGCGCCCCGAGGGCGGCAAGCTGCGCGGGCGTGGAGGTGGGCGAGAATCGCGGCGTGATGACATAGCCGAGCCGCCCGCGCCCGTGCCATTTTTCCAGCAGGCGCTTGCTGTCGTCATAGGCGGATTGCGCCGTGTCGCGCAGCCCCTCGGGCGCGGTGTCGCGATCCATGCAGGTCTTGCCCGCCAGCGCGCGGAGGCCCCTTGTCTCCGCCTCGGCGAAGAACGCATCGACGCTTGCGGGATGGATGGTGCAGTAGCTCGCCACCGTCGTGGTCCCGTGGGCAAGCGTGAGGTCGAGGTAACGCCGCGCGGTGCGGGCGGCATGGTCCGGATCGGCGAAGCGCATTTCCTCGGGGAAGGTGTAGGTGGTCAGCCAGTCGATCAGGCGCTTGCCCCAAGAGGCGATGATGGCCGTCTGCGGGTAGTGGGCATGGGCGTCGATGAAGCCGGGCAGGATCAGGTCGGCCCCGTGATCGACGACCGCGGCCTGCGGATGGGCCGCGCGTAGCCTGTCGGCGGGGCCCAGATCGGCGATCTTGCCGTCGCGGATCAAAACCGCGCCATGCGGGTCGTGCCGCGCCGCGCCGGGGCCTTCGACAAAGGGATCTCCGGTGAAGGCGAGGGTCTGGCCCAGCAGCAATCTGTCTTCCATCGAACGCGCCTTCAGCAATTTCAGTTTCGCCATCCGCTGTCATAGCGGTGGGAGGCGGGCTATGTTAGGCGAAAAGCGTCAATGGGGCGAGGTGGATCATGGCAGACGACACCGACGACATCCTGCTGGAAGAGAAAGACGGCTACGCGCTGGATGACAGTCTGCGCGGGCAGGTGCGGCGCGCCGTTCTGGACGATGACGTGGCCGCGATCGACCGGCTGATGGAACCGCTGCACCCGGCGGATGTGGCGGACCTTCTGGAACAGATCTCGGCCGCGGAGCGCGAGTCGCTGTTGCAGCTGTGGTCCACCGGGATCGATGGCGAGGTTCTGTCGGAACTGGAAGAGGGTCTGCGCGAGGAGGTGATCGCGTTTCTGCCCTCCCACGTGCTGGCCGAAGCGGTGCGCGAGCTGGACAGCGACGATGTGGTCGATCTTGTCGAGTACATGGAGGATGCGCAGCAGGCGGCCATTCTGGACGCGCTGGACGAGGCGGACCGGGCCGCCGTCGAGGAGGCGCTGAGCTACCCCGAGGACAGTGCCGGCCGCCTGATGCAGCGCGAGGTGGTGCGCGCGCCCGAGCACTGGACCGTTGGCGAGATGATCGACCATCTGCGCCATCACAAGGCCGATCTGCCGGAGCAGTTCTACCATATCATCCTGGTGGATCCGCGGATGAAGCCCACGGGCTATATCACGCTCGGGCGAATGCTCTCGACCGCGCGCGAGGTGGAGCTGAACCAGATCACCGAGGACAGCTTTCGCCCGATCCCCGCGACCCAGCCGGAGGAGGAGGTCGCCTATGCATTCAACCAGTATCACCTGATTTCCGCGCCCGTTGTCGACGATGACGGGCGGCTGGTGGGCGTGATCACCATCGACGACGCGATGATCGTGCAGGATGCCGAGGCGGAGGAGGATATCCTGCGTCTGGCCGGTGTGGGCGAGGGCGGGCTGAACGACCGGGTGCTTGAGACGACCAAGCAGCGCTTCCCCTGGCTTGCGGTCAATCTTGTGACCGCGATCCTGGCGTCGCTGGTGATCGCCCAGTTCGAGGCGGCGATCGCGCAGATCGTGGCACTGGCCGTGTTGATGCCGATCGTGGCGTCCATGGGCGGCAATGCGGGCACCCAGAGCCTGACCGTGGCGGTGCGCGCCATCGCGACAAAGGATTTGACCCGCTCCAACCTGATGCGGGTGGTGCTGCGGGAGGCGGGCGTCGGCCTGATCAACGGGCTGATCTTTGCCGTGGTGATGGGGCTGGTGGGGCTGGTCTGGTTCGGGTCGCCCATGCTGGGCGGCGTGATCGCGGCGGCGATGGTGATCAACCTGCTGGTGGCGGGGCTTGCGGGGATACTGGTGCCGGTGGTTCTGGACCGGCTTGGCGTGGACCCGGCGCTGGCCTCCGGCGCGTTCGTGACCACGGTGACCGATGTGGTGGGATTTTTCGCGTTCCTGGGCCTTGCGGTGCTGCTGCTGATCTGAGGCGGCCGGACGGCTGAGGCTCACCGGCCGCGCGCCGGGGCAGACCGACGCGGGAGCGCCCCGCCGCCCTCTCTGAGCCACCGGCGGGCGAGGCTCCGGCCTGACCTGCGGGCCGCCGTTCAGGGATCTTGCGGCGAAGGGGCGGCCCGCGCCGCGTGCGGCGGGCGGATTTTTTCGGCAGTGGCGATGCTGCGCTGCCTCTGAGGTCGATACCTGCCGGGATGTGCCAATACGCGCACCCCTTAGCCGCGATTTATCTTCGATGCTAACCATCAGAGGTCATGATCCTAGTTCGAGCGTTTCCAGCGGAAAGAGTATCGAACGCAACCCAATCCATTTGCTAGCCGTAGGCGCCGTGGCTCAGTCACAGCAAATACTCGGTTTTCCCGCATTCCGCTCACTGACGCGCTGCGGAGCTAAGGTCTTTTGCGAGCCCCTACCTGAATGGATCCCTGGTCAACGTTCGGCGTTGCGGCAACGCGATCGATCCAGGCCCCCCGCTACCCGGTCGACACGAAAGCAGCCGTTCGTTTCAAGCGCAGTGAGCGATGAGACATCTATGTCCAAGTCGCGGACCAAGGGGCAGCTCATGAGAAAAAGATGGTCAACAGCTCTTTCGTGAGGCGGCTAGCAGTGGGACCCACTTTAGCGCCTAGGTTCAGTTTCTATTAACGTCTTGTGCATCGCTCGGAGCGTGGGCGGAAAAGCATCCAAGGCGGTTTCGCTCCAACACAGTGTCCTAGATGGACGCGGTGAGCCCTGACGCCGTGGCTTTCCTTGCAATTCGAGCAGCCCCCGGACGAGACCAGATGTCGAGCAACATCCTGCGCACCCGTTCTTGATCTGGTGTCGCCATTTCTTCGTCTGACAGCCGTGCGACAATGCGCGAGGCCCGCACGCCTTCGTTCGCAGCGAAAAGCAAATCATCCAAGTCATCGAGTTCTGACAACTCCCGAACATATTGACCGGAGCGGATGACCGGATTGCCATTGCGATCCATCAGCACGCCGTCTTCGGTTCTCGCCGGAATTGCACTTCGGTGCACCGCCAGGACCCGCCAGTCCGGCCTGAAAACCGGGGCGCCTGAACTGCCTTGCTCGGTGTCGCCGCTGTACCAGCAAAAGCGGTCGTCGTTGCTTGTTTTGCCGCAGTCCACAAAATGGCTGTTGTGGACTACGAGCGATTTGGCTCTCCCCTTCGGATGTTGGATGATACTCACAGGGGTTCGGGCGGTGACCACTTCGTCTTCGGACGAAAGGACATGCCAGCCAAAGCTCTCGACTGTCGGTTCGAGACCGGTGAAATCGGTAACTGCACAAATTGCGATATCATGGTCTTCATCTCGAAAGAAAAATCGCCCAGGATCAAGGCTATACTCGCGGACCGGAACCGGCGCCCCGAGCGTATGCGCCTCCAGGTCCAATTGAAAGACGAGGTCGCTTGCCTCCGCCTCGCTGTGAAGGCAGTGCGCGGCCGTCATGATCAAGCCATGGCCAACCAGAAACCCGGTCGAAAACCCCTGACCGCCGTCCCAGATACGACCCACAGGCCGTTTGGCCAGCAACCCAGCCTCCAGAAATTCGATTGACACGATATCACTGGTGGGGCCGATGTGACGTTCTAGAAGAGGCTTTCCGGTGCTAAGGCGCGGCGAGGCGTGGAACGTGGTGGTCGGGTCAGACTCTTCGATACCGAGTATCTCCCGACTTGCGGCCATGATGTCCGCCTCGGCCCTGCTGATCTCGGCCAGATGCCCTTGCAGCCTTTGACTAGACCGCATCATCCTTTGTATTGTCCCGGTATCAGGATTCTTAGCCATCAATTCGATTCGGCAAAAACGGTCACGTTTCTATAGCAAAAGATATTATTCGACGGGGTGAGTGATGCAACCCAATCCCATGATTAACTATGAAGAATTCCTTCGGCGCATGCGCAATCCGGACATCGCAGATGTGGAATTGCGGGATTATGTCCTAATCGTTCCAGGTCGGGGTGGTCTTGATTTCGATGTTCGCCCGAACCCGGCCACCGTCACGATGACGGCCGAGGATACGGAACTTGAAAATGCGTTGGCCATCGGAAACGGTTTCGCAAGGCTACGGCGCAGGCTGCGCTTCTTTCGCAATGTCGATAGGCATCCAGACCGACCGGTCCTTGTCGATGAGGGCGACAGTTGGCACCAGTTTCCGTTTCTGATCGAGGATGTCATCGACAAGCTCACACCACACTACAATATCTGGTCCCTCAGCGCCGCAGGGGCCACGCTCGAGGAGATGACGTCCGGCAAGCCGAGGCGCGGTGGCTTTGAATTCCTCAAGGAACTTCGCCGCAAAAAGCCATCGGTTGCGGCTTTTCTGTTTTCAGGAGCTGGCAACGATATCATTGGGGAGCATCCGGGCACGAAAGAGCCGATGCTGGCGGATCTCTTGCGCGATTTCAACGGGAACACCAATGATATTGATGGGCATATCAATGCAGGCGAGGTCAATACTCGGATCGCAGAGCTTTCTCTGGGCTATACGCGGATCTTACGCCTAATCCGGGAAGAGCCTGGCCTGGAAAATCTGCCGATCATTTTCCATGGATATGATTATCCTTTTCCTTATCCATTCGGATCGGATGACCCACGTTCGCCATCCTATGCGGAAAACGACCAATGGCTGGGCCGTGCTTTTGCCGCGCGGGATATTGATGACAGGCATTTGCGGAGGAACATCCTGATCCGTCTCATCGATCAACTCTACCAGATGCTCCACAGTCTGCGTGATGCACCTGGCCAGAAACACGTCCACGTCGTCGATTGCCGCGGCGCCTTGCCAGATGTCACGGACTGGAACGACGAGATCCACGGAACGTCCGAGGGATTTGAAGAGGTAGGACGCCGCTTTGCTGCGGTGCTTGGGACGGCTCTTTCCCAGAGTTGACACAATCACGGAGTAGATCGTTATGGCACATGCAGATCATGCACCGACCGGAACTGAGCGACCGAAAGACATCGGGCTTCTGATTCTGTTTGCCTCGATGTTTGTCGCGATCGGATTGTCCCTCGTGTTTGGATCCCTCTTCTTGCTGCGCAATTACGTTTTGTCGGCCGCGGGGGGTGATCAGCCGGAAGCCGTTGAGTTATTGATGCTATCGCCCTTTCTTGTTCTTGGCGGTGCGCTGCTTGCGATACTAGGTTTTGTTGCTCTTTTCGACCGGCTCGTCGGGTTTAAGGCCATTGTGGCCGGCAAGATGAAGGTTGGTGGCACCGAGGTTCCTGTAAAGATCGAGGGGTTCTTTCTTGTCTTGATCGCCTTGATCGGCGGCGCTCTCCTAGTCGGCCCACGTATGGATTGGGAAGCCTATCGCGAGAGTCTGACAGAAGTGGCGGATCTCAAGGCCACAATCTCAGTCTTGGAAGATGCGCGTGACACCGCGTCCCTTGATCGCGATGGAGCCATCGAGGCTCGCATTTTGGCAGAGCAGGAGAGGGAGAGATATTTCGGAGAAAGAAACGCATATCAGCATATTCTGACCGGCACGAATATGGACGGTGAAAACGTTGAAGTGATGCGGCTTCAGGTTGTATGCAGCAATCGCCGCGCATACTGGGTTAATTGGGGTAGACTGGAGAACACTCAGCAATTCACAAGTTTCATGCAGCAGGGAGACGGGGCCGGTTTACCTGGCTTGAGCTACAATCCTGACAATCCGAGGTTCTTTTTGGAATTGGGCGACTACCAGTTCCTGGTTATCTCTCTCGATTTCGACTCCCACGGTTTGTACGCCCGAATTGAGCCGACCGGTGCCTACTCGCTAAGGGATTTGTGCGAAGAAGTGCGGCGACAAGAAGAGGCGGAAAGGGCTGAGGCGAGAGCCATAGAGCCCGACACTTTGGCACCGTTGCCGGAAGCGGCCGCTTTTGAGGCCGACCGATGAGGTGGGCGGCTCTCATGCTTGCCGTCTTCGCCTGGAGTCCGGCAATGGGTCTGGCGGATGAATTCTCGGACATTCTGGACGACGGCAAGGCCCATGTGCTCATCGACCAGCTTTCCAGCGAAGACCGACAGCAAGCGATCCGCGAATTGGCGGCCCGCCTCGAGCGCGACACGGGCAGGACGGGGCAGATCCTGTGTGCGATCAGGCCCTGGACCACCGGAACCGCAGAAGCAGACGCTGCTCTGCAGGCGAATGCATGGACTCTCATGACCCGCGAGGAAAATGCAGAATCCGAGGTTTTCAGGTGGCTAGACTGCGCAGCAGCCAATCGCGATGGATGGTATCGTGCAACCACACTGAACCCGATGTTCAACTTGCGGCAGGCGTACTGCGCCGGCTTGACCGAGCAGCGAGCGACCGGTCTCGATGTACGAGCCATTGCCGAGGGTATCCGCAGCTTCAATGTCGATCTGAACGCCGGGATTTTGACCGCCTTCGGCGATCAGCGTCAAACCCTGCATTCGTTTTACCCAGTTCGAAATGCGCTGCGCATAGCCACATTGCAGGCATCGGATGCGGTCCGGCTTTGGACGGTGGACGAGGATGCCGCGCGCATGACCCTGCGCGAGGCATCGGCGTCTCTCAATGCCGCGCTGGAGCAATTGGACGTAACATCGACCCGAAACGGGTGGCGGCTTTACAACGACCTGGAGTTTCACGCGGCATTTTATTCTTGGTTGGCGGATGGCGACGAAGATGAAGCGCGGCTTAGGGCGTTTCTGGACCCGCAGCCGGTGTTGGATGATCCACGCCTTGTTCCTGCAGTAACCCCTGAGATCAGGGAGCGGATGCCGGGCGACTTTGTGGACATGATCTATGTCGAACGCCTGCTTCCTGGCGCACAGTTGTTGCGGCAGATGCCGAGTTCGAGTTCAGAACCGCTGGCGCTCGACAGTGAGGAATGCGCTCAATGGCACCGCAGGTCCTACAATCCCGCCGCTCTGGCCGAGGCCGTTCTGGATTGCGCGGAAGTAAGGGAAGATATTGTGGAGTTCGACACCTGTATGAGGCCGTTCGAGGCCACGGATTGGACACTGCAATATGCATCGCTCAGCGACAGGTCCGGCAGTACGGTTGAAGGTGAACGTACCAGGATTTCTGGCTGGATCACCGATAGGCTTTCGAGCTTCTCCCAATCCGATGCCGATGATTTGCGAGACCTTCTTCTTCCAATCCAGATCGAGCGGACAGGATCGACAGTGGTGTTTGTCGCGCCCGCCACATTCACAACCAGCCAACGTGAGCGGCTAGAGGCCGTATTTGACCAGGAAGGTGGTCTCGATCCGCTGTTTATGCGTCCACGAGCGTACTGAGCACACGCGAGTTGCGTCCAGCTTGCTTTCGGAATTTGGAAAAGGCCAAGTATTTTGCACGTGCTCTACTGCTGCCGGACCATCTCAAGAAGGCTCAGGTCCATAATGTCCTAGCTGACTCAGACGCGGTAGGGCTGCGCAGCAGCGAGGCACCGGACAAGGTGTTCAGATCAGTGCGATAAGGCATGCTATGACTGTGCCGATCTGACATGTCTGCTTTGCGGCCATCTGACAAACAGAAACGCCGCATGATGACTGGCTGTCCGGTCTAGGGAAGCAGGTTGGGCGGAATTCGGCGGCCTTGGATATCAGTTTTGGGGCCGCTCGTGTCGCCAGCCGAAGCGAAGCTTGGTCAGATACTTCGCCGCATCTGAGGTCGGCTCCGAGGCCATTCTGTGAGTTCGGTTTTCTTGCTGCGTGCGCTCGCGGCTTAGGAAATGCTGCGGGAGGGTAAGATTTGGTGCTGCCTCGCAGCGACAAAACCGGTCATTCGTGCAGAGTGCTGCAAGGATCAGAGCTCTAACTCACAGACGGCGGGACAGACCGGCATTTCGCTGCGCGTCGCACGAGCGGCTCTTGAGCTACATCCAATGAAAACTAGGCAGCCATTTCTGTTCGTCTCATTCCAGCAAGTATCCGCTTGTTTACAAAAATGTCATTACTTTGCTTGCACAAGCAAGTTTACAGATCCTGCGGAAGTGTGCAATTAGGAGTTGTTACTTGTATGTGCATGCACATTTTAGACGGAGTGAAATATATTGAACTCTCAGAGAATTACGAAAAGCGTAGAAGCTCACGCCAGTACGCAAGGTGCCAGCCCCGCCTTATCTTGGTCCGGTAATGAACTGAGCTATGGGCACCTTTGGGGAATGTCTCTAGAGATGTTAAAGGGGCTGCCTGCAGGTATTGATGCGGGCAGCTTGGTGCTGGTCGAAAGCCAGAAAACACCGCAATTTATTGCATTGATGATTGCGCTTGGGCTGCGGGAACTGACTCCCCTTGTTGTCCCTGCGCGCCTTGGAGGAGAAGTCCGCGCGAAGATCATCGCTCGTGCGGCTGCAACTCATGCCGTCACTCTGATGGCGGATGGCGAACTTAACTGGACCTCGACGGGGCAGGAAGAAAAGCATCCCGAAGGAGATAACCCGGCATTATGCCTGACGACGTCGGGCTCAACAGGCGTGCCGAAGGTTGTCCGCCTCACTGCCATGGGTATTGGTTCGTTCTTTGACTGGGCCCAGTCCTATTTCGGAATTCAGGCTGGGGTCCGGACGATCAGTATCGCGCCTCTTAACTTCGACCTTAGCCTATTGGAGGTATGGGCCGCACTGGATGCCGGTGCAGAAGTCATTCTTGCAGATCCGGAGCGCTCGATAGAGCAAGGATATCTTGCATCCCTCTGTGAGGCCGCCGCGCCGGAGATTGTGCAAGCGATCCCGCTGTTTCATGACCGGTTGTGCTCTGGCCTCTCTCCTTCCTCATGCTTCCGGCCCCGGCATCTCATTGTGACAGGCGAAGCGAGTGCGCAAGAATTGCGGGCGGACATGGCCGCGCAGTTTCCTGAGGCTTTATTTCACAATGTCTACGGCAGCACCGAAACCAATGACAGCTTTATTCTTTCGACAAATGGTGAAGCTTTTGCAGGGCCTGCCAAGATTGGAATCGGCACCCCAATTGGCACGACGACTTTCAGGATCTACGAAGAACCTGAAAGTCCGGGGACCGGAGAGCTCCTGACCGCGACACCTTTTGCAGCCTCTGGGTATTCCGACGTCGAGCAAACACAAAAGGCATTTGCCCCTGAGTTCGAGAACGGGCGGCTGGTTACCTACTTCCGGACAGGCGACAGGGTTCGCACACTTGCTGACGGGTCTTTGGATTTGATTGGCCGGGCAGACTTTGTTGTGAAGCTGCGGGGTGTGAGAACCAACCTTCTGGATGTCGAGGATGTCATTTGCTTGCAGGCGTCTGTCTTGGAGGCCGTCACCGTTCCCTTCCACGATCTGGGTGCTGCACAACAGCAATTGCTGGCCGTCATAGTTACTGACCCTGATGCCGTGGTCAACACTCTGCAGATGCGGGCACATTGCGCCCTGCATTTGCCGCAAAGCGCGCTGCCAAGCAGATATGTGCTGACACATGAACCGTTGCCCAAAACCTCGACGGGCAAGGTCAGTCGCAGCGAACTGAAACGCAAATATACCCCAAAACCGGAGTCAAACGCATGACTATTAAAGAGACCATCAAAGAATACATCTGTGGTGAACTGGTGGGCGACGACGTCGTGCCTTCGGAAATCGAGGACGGCTATGATCTGATCCGAAATGGCGTCATCGACAGCCTCGCCCTAGTTCGGCTGGTCGCCTGGACGGCTGAAACCTTCGCAGTTCCTATCAATGATGTTGAAATTGCTCCGGAAGATCTCTCCTCCGTGGAGCGGATCGAGGCCTTCATTTCACGGCACAGTCCTTCGCCTGCCTGACCTGAGCAGCCAGGCTCTTCAACTCTCAAGACCAAACCCGTTCTACAAGGATTCAGACAGATGTTTCTCCGTGACCTCTCCTCTATCGACGCCGTCAATTGGGGCAATGGCACCAGTGCACGCCTCCTGACCGAGGCTGATAACATGGGCTTTACCGTTTGCCATACAATTGTGAACCGAGGCACCGAATCCCGTTTGCAATATCGCCGTCATCTGGAAGCCTGCTACTGCATCAAGGGACAGGGCAAGGTCACCAGCGCCGATGGTACAACCATTCTCGAGGTACTGCCGGGATCGCTCTATGTGCTTGATCAGCATGATGCTCATCATCTGATCGCCTCGGATGAAGAAGACCTGCACTTGGTCAGTGTCTTCAATCCTCCGCTGAACGGCACCGAGCGTCATGATCTCGACGCCTCCGGCTATTCGCAATACTGAAAATCGGGAGCGATTGATGTTTGATGCCTTGTTCGACCAGAGCAGCAGCTCTGTGGTCTCCGCAATCTCAGCTGCGGCTGAGCATTGGAATGCCGGGCATACCCCGCCGCAGCCCAGCTGCCCGCGCTGGCGCGCAATCTCTGAAACCGGGATCTTTTCCCTAGCCAGCAGCACGGACCGTCCCTTTGCCGAGCGCAGTATCGAGATTGTTCACGCGATGGAATGCCTGGGCGAGCTTTGTGAGGATGGTGGCTTTGCTTTCTCAGTTGCGACGCACCTTGCCAGTACTCTGACGGCACTTGACCGGTTTGGCAGCCAGGACCTGCGTGACGAAGTCCTTGAAGACCTGACGGCGGGTCGTCGCATCGGCGCCCATGCGATCAGCGAAGCGGAAGCCGGATCGGATGCGCTGGCCATGCAAACCACGGCCACGCGTGACGGCGACTTCTACATCTTGAATGGAGACAAGGCGTTTGTCACCAACGGCTCGATCGCCGATGTCTTTGTCGTCTACGCAAAAACCTCTGAAGGCGGCGCAGATTCAGTGTCCGCCTTCCTGGTCGACGGCAGCACGCCCGGGCTGACCGTGGGCGAACCGAAGGCCCTGGTCGGGCTGCAAAATTCAATGAACTGCTCACTGGCTTTCCACGCTTGCCGGGTGCCCGCAGCCCGGCGAGTCGGTCGCGAGGGGGCAGGTTTCATGGTGCTCAGCCACGTCATGAAACAGGAGATCCTCTATTCCTTTATCGCCAATGTAGGTCAGATGAAACGCCGGCTGGACCAATGTGTAAAACATGCCCGAAAACGGCGGCAATTCGGCCGCCCAATTGGAGACTTTCAGGCCGTTTCGCACCGGCTAGCCGATATGAAGATGCGCTATGCGATCTCGCGCCAGTGCATCCATCATGCGGCGGCCCTTCAAGCGCAAAACAAAGACGTCACCACCGAGGTGGCCATTGCCAAAATCTATGTGAGCGAGGCGGCCCTGGCCAATGCAGTCGATGCGGTTCACCTGCACGGAGGGCGCGGCTTTCTGGCTGAAACCGGTCTGGGCAGTGGCGTCACCGACGCCCTCGCAGGGCCGATCTATTCGGGCACCAATGACATCCAGCGCGGGCGGATCGCGGCTATGATGGGAGTGGGCACATGAACAGCACAACAAGGGAGGTGCAGAACCCTGCGCTGTCTGAAACGGCTGTGTTTGACATCACCCACCCGGACATCCACGCTGGCATCGCGTCGATACTTCGGGGAGAGCCGGAGGATGACGTTTCCAAGGCCGTGGCGTTTTACTATTTCGTCCGCGACCAGATCTCATATCAGGTCTTCGGAACCGGCTTGCGAGAAGAAGACCTGAAAGGCAGCGCAATCCTTCGCGGCAGGAAGGGCTTTTGCCTGCATAAGGCGATCCTCTTTGCCACTTTGTGCCGGTCGGAAGGCATCCCCTGCCATATCTCCGCAGCCCCGGTGAGGAACCATGTCTCCTCGCCCAGCCTATCAAAGCTCGTCGGCGGCGATATCTTCCTGCACTGGTTCAACGAAATCCAGCTCAACGGCAAATGGCTCAAGGCAGCGCCGGTTTTCAGTCGCCTACTGTGCCAGATGTACAATATCCCGCCGTTGGAGTTCGACGGCCACAGTGATGCTCACGTTCAGGGTCACGTCGCAAACAGCACAATGGAGTATCTGGAAGAACCCATACGGTTTGAGGCCCCTCCAGTGCAGGAGCTTGTCCGTCACGTCGCCGCAACGCATCCGTTGATGGTTTCCGGTAGTGGCCGCGTACCTAGTGAACGGGAAATAGCTGCGCTCTAAGCATCACCTTGCGCCCGAAAAGGATAGCGAAATGAAAAAGATCCATGTCTATTCCGACTTCGTTTGCCCTTATTGCCTGCTGGCGGACAAGATCCTCACGCCCGTGGCCGAGGAAGAAAACGCCGAAATCGTCTGGCACCCATTCGAACTGCGGCCAGATCCGGTGCCAACGCTGAAAGTGGAGGACCCATACCTCCCGTCGATTTGGGAGCGGTCGGTTTATCCTATGGCGAAGAGACTGGGGCAGCCAATCCGTTTGCCTTCCACCTCTCCCCAACCCCGAAGCGAACTCGCCTTCCAGGGCTTTGCATTTGCGCAGGATCACAATCTCGGCCACGCGTACACCATGCGCATCTTCGAGGCTTTCTTTGTGGAAGACTGCGACATAGGAGATATCGATGTCATCGTTGAAGCCGGTGTGTCTTCAGGGCTTCATGGCGATCTCCTGCGCCGGTCCTTGCAAGAAGGCAATTACCGGCAGCAGCATGCAGAGGCCCTGCGCCACGCAACGAAGGACGTGAAGGTGCAGTCCGTGCCAACCATTATCATTGGCGAGACCCGTATCGAGGGCGTGCCAGATGCCGAACAAATGCGGCGTGCTCTGTGGAACAGCCATTCGGAGGAAACAGCATGACAAAATCGCTGCTCTCACCCGAACTTGCCGAACGGTTGATGACAGAGGTTGTAGCGCTCGCATCCAACCGCGTGAAGGAGGGCGGAGTGCCGTTCTCTTCAAGTGTTGTCACCCCCGAAGGCAATGTCCTTGGATCCGGAGTCAATACGGTGATGACCGACCATGATCCTACCGCCCATGCAGAGGTTTGCGCAATTCGCCATGCCTGTGCGGCCAAAGGCTTGACCAACCTGTCAGGCAACGTTCTTCTCGCCTCTGGCGAGCCTTGCGCGATGTGTTATATCGCAGCGCTTTTTGCCGGGGTGTCCGAAGTTATCTATGCAGTCAGCGCCACTCAGGCGGCGCAATACGGCTACGCCTACGGCGGCTCTTACAAAATACTAGCAGGCTTTCCCGAGAAATTTCCACTGCCGAGATGGCAGTTGTCCGTGCCTGGCGCCCTTCAACCCTTCGAGCATTGACCCGATCCCAACTGGAGACCCAAACCATGAGCATTCAACAACTTAGCTTTCAACCGGATGGCTGGTCGGCAGACACGCGGCTTGGTCTTGTTGTGCCGCACGCAGATGTTGGACCAGAGGCAGAGTGCGCAGCTATCGGAGGGCAGCAGGTTTCTGTTCACGGCGCCCGTATTGGCTTTAGCGCCATGCGGGCGGGCGGAGAAATGGACCAAAAGATCCCTCATGATCCGGTAGCGTCGTTCACTGAGCCTCCGTTTATTGATGACCTCGTCGCTTCGGTGTGTGATGCACCGCTCACAACCCTTGGCCTGGCATTCACCAGCTCGGCCTACAAGCATGGGCCCGAAGGAGAAAGAGCGCTGATTGAGCGCCTTCGTCCAAAAACAAGAGGTATACCTGTGGTTACAACCTGCCTAGCAGCAGAGGAAGCCTTGCACCATCTCGGCATTGAAAAGCTGGCAATCGTCAATCCAGCCTGGTTCGACAAAGAGCTCGACGAAGCAGGGGCAGAATACTTCCGTACTGCCGGATTCGATGTTGTTCAACATGCTCCTTGTTGGCTTACCAGCGGTCAGAAACACGTCACCCCGCCTGCGCTTTACGATTGGATCAAGAAGACCGTAGAGCCATCAGGCGCCGAAGCGGTCTTCGTCGGAGGCAATGGACAGCGTGCGGTCGGAATAATCGACGCTGTTGAGAGTCATCTAGGGATCAAGGCGCTCACCGCGAACCAGGTGCTCTTCTGGGCAGCGCTGCGCGCTGCGGGCGTTAGCTTCTCCACCGCAGGCTATGGCACTCTTTTGATGCAAGAAGCTGTGGTGGAGTAACCCTAAAAGTCTGGCGCATTGCGGTTTAGATGTGTATACTTGCATGCATAAGCAACATTCGTTCTGCCTCTCGTCAGACCAAGGAGTCACCACCATGAAGCTAGACGTTTGGGAACGTATTCAGGATATGTTTCAAAGGATCGAAAGCCAACTGGCAGAAGAAGTCCGGAAATCCAGTGGCCTAGGCGTCAACGAATTTCGAACTTTGCGGACCTTGATACGGCAGCCCAAGCGGGAAATGAGGATGCAGGAGCTCGCTGAGTTTTTGCATCTAACTCAAAGTTCGACGACACGTTTGGTCGAGCGCTTGGAAAAGCGGGGTTTCGTATACAGGGATAGTTGCCCCAGTGATGGGCGCGGCAAGTACTGTGTTCTGACCGACGAAGGACATCGCTATATTAACAAGGCTATTCCCGCTCTTGAAGCGACACTTGAGAGCGTGTTGGACAGTTTTTTTGCAGCAGAAGACGCGCGTTCCGCCGTTCGAGAATTGAGTGAACTCTCCCTGACCTGACCATGCGGTAGCATCGTACATCGCCGTGACTGAATACGGCTTTTAGCTCATCAGTGGCTATTGGCTTCGAATGCTAACTTGCTTGTGCAAATAATTACATTGTTGGCTCAGCGATTTGTTGATACTACTTGCATGGGCAAGCAAATATATAACACGATTCCAGCTCATGACCGTGCAACCACCCTGCCTCCGGCAGAACTGACAAAACTGGCCTGAAGGTCCCAATCGAAAGGAAACATGATGCATTGGCTATATCTTATTATCGCCGTTCTTTTTGAAATATCCGTCGCAATCGCTGCGGGTAAGTCGGAAGGATTCAAGAACGTGAAGTGGACAGTCATCACACTCGTCAGTGGTGTGATCGCCACCATTTTTCTAAGTCTAGCGCTCCTCACATTCGACGTCGGTGTTGGTTATTCGATGTGGACCTCCTTGGCGGGCGTCGGAATCGTCATTCTTGGCGCTGTCTTCCTGAACCAGCGTCTGAATTTCGGAAAAGTGACTGGCATCGCCATCGTTATCAGCGGTGTCATAGGTCTACGATTGAGCGGCGCAGCGTGACCTTTGTACTTGACCCAGAGAAACCTTCCCTTAGGAGAAAATTAATATGAGCAATGCTCAAACCCGTCACCTTCCAGATTCTGATACCGGCAACAAACGTGCATGGGGCGCTCTGCTTGTGGCTGGTGTATTTGAGGTTGGATACGCTCTTAGCGTCGGTGGCAGCCAAGCTTTCACTGTCTTGACCTGGTCGATATCCGCCATAGTGTTCTTTTTGTTAACGCTCTACTTCCTAAGCGTTGCGCTGAAAACAATCGACGTTGGCATCGGTTATGCCGTCTGGGCCGGCATCGGATCCATCGGCGCCGCGGTTTTCGGAGCGATCTTGCTAAACCAGTCACTGACGCTTTACCAATCTTTCTGGCTGGCAGTCATTATCGCTGGCGTCATCTGCCTGAAACTAGCGGACAGCGCTAAGCTGACTAGGCCAGATCCTTGAGGGGGTCCGAAAATCAATGCCTCTGTAGGATCAATCTCCGAAGCCAAAGCATGTCTGGAACCGTTCCTGCGCGCCCGGCTGATCCGGGATCATGACCTCAGCAATCCGGGCAAAACCCTCGGCGGTCTGCACCTCGTTGAACGGAGACCAACCCACAGACCGAGCATCGAAGGGGTTAAGTATGATGTCGGTCTCTTGCTGGTAGTGGTCCCGCAAAAGGCCGCCCATGCGATCATAGATGATTGCTCGGCCGCCCCTCAAGGATCTTGCGGCGAAGGGGCGGTCGGGGACATTGGCCCCAATCGGTGTCCCATTGCAGGCGGTCAACAACGCCGGTGTGCATACCTACAGATCAGCCAAGACTGTTATAACTTTTAAGTATGTTCAGATTGCGCAGCGTTACGATTCCACGACACTCCGAATGCACGCCGTCTGATATGGGCGGCCAGTTGATTGGCCAACCACCGTCGTCTTGTTGCTGGTCGATCATAAACTGCAAATGAGGCTGAATTTCTTCATGGGTGAAGAAAGAGGCTCCCGGACTGTTCGGGCTCGGTGCAAAAATCAGCGGCGAAAAGGCATATCCTTCTGGATCTGTATCGAAACAAGTCGAGGCTCTTACGAGGTCCCGAAACGTGCTCAAAGCCGCCTCTGCTCTTTGCTTATCGGGATGCGTGGCAAGAAATGTCAACCCGTTTTGAACTGGACCTGTCACGTTTTTGTGCCGCTCCAAGTTCTCATTTACGCGGCCTGAGCTTCGAAGGCCAAGGGGCTTTTCCAGCCGAGGGCTGAATGCCGTCGGCGCGGATTGTAGAAGCCGTTGATGTATT
>JACNMN010000031.1 GCA_020622165.1 Boseongicola sp. H5 | reverse complement strand
CGATAGTTCCCACAGCGCTGCGGGCAGTCTGTGTGGATTGTCTCGTAAGGTTTGTGAAGCTGCTTAGAGCAGACAACCCGCTTGGATCAGTAAAGTTGTACGGATCGTTCTCCACGTACGCGTAGAGGTTCAGGTCGCCCGACGCGAAGCCGATCGGGTCGCGTTGCAGGAACTGGCCCGTCAGCGGGTCATAGGCGCGGGCGCGGTAGTGGATGAGGCCCGTAAGCGCATCGTGCTCGCGGGACGTGAAGCCGTAGCGGACCTCCTCCGTGCCCTGCACGAGCGTCCGCTGGCCGAAGCTGTCGTAGTCGTACTCAGCCGCCACGGCCCCGGTCGAGACCGACACCGCCAGGATCACCGAGCCCAGGCGGTTCCGGAACAGCTCCAGCGCGGTGCCCGTGCCCCCTGCCGTCGTTCCGGAATAGCGCTCATAGGCCCAGCGGCTCGTCCACCTCCGGCCCGTGCAGCCAGCGCCGCACCAGCGCCCCGTCCTCGAAATCGAGCAGGACGTCGTTGGCGACAAGCCGATCAGATGGCTACGATAGAGGTGCTGTCGTCTGCTTCACAGAATACTAGATTAGCACTACGCGTTCTTGATTGGATGAAAGTGAAGGGCGCGCACCTTGTCTTCCCGAAGCATCTTGAAGACATTCGAAGAGATCACGATCTTTCGGAACGACTGAAAACCGTCGCCGAAATACGTGTTTGCTCGAAAAACCGGATAGGCGCTTGCATCACGATCGAGTGAAGGCAGGTAGTCGACGACATTGGGATGGTATCGCGGCGTGTCGCAAACCTTGCAAATCTCGCCCTTTGACGTGTCCATTTGAAATCCGAAATCCACGTCGGGTAGATCGATTTGCTTAACGGTTGGAAGGATCTCACCCGATTTATGGTGCACAACATCGCGGGCCTCGAGGCCTAGTGGACGGAAGCGCGTGTCATAGTAAGACGTCTCGACAAACATCTCATCGAAGATCCAGTTCAGTGAAAACATCTTGCGGCGGCCCCATTTCGGGGGAAGCCTGAGCCGAAACGGGGTGATCTGCGGACCTTTGATTCCACACCCCTGACAGAATCCGATGGGGCTGTAAGTGATCCGTTCATAGCCGAAATCATCATCTGGTTGTGGGTAGCCATTGAGCCATTGAAACCCTAGGGCAAGATGATCGGCCCCCTTTAAGTCGTCGTCGCTGAAAGTTGCAGTGTCATGGGTTAGATATTTCCGGCCGTGTAAGAGCCTTTGGACAGACGGTATACGTTCGTCGTCCTCTAGCAAATCGAAACCAACAACCTTCACCAAATCAGAGTAATCATTCTCACGAATGAGCCCGAGGTCGACGAAGGGCTTGAGCTCGGACCGCTCCAGCCGCAAGGAGTACCGTCGGTTTATCTTCATCGTCCGAATGTTTCGCGGATGTGGGCCAGGATATCCGGATAATCGCTGTAGACTTGGTCGGCAAAGTCCAAAACACGCTCCCTGGTGGCCTCATTTGTTCCACTACCGTAAGGGAATTCACGTCTCCAGCGGTTTGTAAAGGGCTGATGTTCCGCTCGTGTGAGGGCAATGGACGGCATGTCTCTTGGATTCATACCGAATCGCCGTGCAAATCTTTGCTCAATCAAATGGTGCGCCTCTAGGCCACTGCCCTGGATCTGGCGGCGCAGGTCGCGATACGACTGAATGCCAAACTCACCGGCGCGCTCAAATGCGTTGCCGAGCACCCTGTCAACGGTGCGACCCGCGGCACATCCCAGCACATCACCCGAGGCGCAGGACAGCGCTCTGTCGGCAACATTTGCGGCTGCCGTCACACTTGTCAGCGACGTCGTTGACATCAAAGCCGTACGAATGTTGTTCGCAAGGCCAAGCGTTGCGTTGAATATCCCCCCCAAGCCACTCGACATTCCGGCGCTGCGTGCCGTCGTCACCGACCCCTCGATGAGACCGCTCGGGTCGATCGAGTTTGCGGGATCGTTCTCCACATAGGCGTAGAGGTTCAGGTCGCCCGACGCGAAGCCGATCGGGTCGCGTTGCAGGAACTGCCCGGTCAGCGGATCATACGCCCGGGCGCGATAGTGGATCAGGCCCGTTCGCGCATCATGCTCGCGGGCGGTGAAGCCGTAGCGGACCTCCTCGGTGCCCTGCACGAGCGTCCGCTGGCCGAAGCTGTCGTAGTCGTACTCCGCCGCCACCGCGCCGGTCGAGACCGACACCGCCAGGATCACCGAGCCCAGGCGGTTCCGGAACAGCTCCAGCGCCTCAATGGGACTTGGAAACGGATAGGTCACCTACTCGATATGGCTTGTCGTAGGCTAAAGGTTTCCAGAACGCTAATTCGAGCCCACCGCTTTCGCTCTTCAGCAAGTCGAAATACACCTCTTTTGCGTCTGTAAGATCGTACAGGGTCCACGAGTGAACCAAGTGCCTCGGGCCATGTAACTGGTTAGTAAAAAAAAACTTGTCGGGCGCCGTTGACATGTGCCACCTGCCGTCGGGCAGCGCTATGCTGCGGTCAAGATCGCTTGCGAGCCGTCTCAACGCAATGAAATCCTCGGCCGCAACAGGTTGCCACATACTATTGGGCGCGGGGGAACGCTGTTCCGACATTTATACCTCGTCCAGGCACGTGCCTCGCACGGAATTCCACGGTCTGCCCGTTGATTTGAATGGTTCCGACATATTGGCTTCCTGGCTCTTGCAAGTGACCTTGCCGAAGCAGATTACCGAGCTCATTGCGGATCTCCTCTCGAACGACGTTGCTGTCAATTCCGGTTCCCTCGAAATGGCGATCAAGATGCCAACGATCGTTGGCGTTACCTTCGCTGATGGTAGCCGTGGCTGCCAGTGTCGCAAGAAGCGCGGACGTTGGGTCCAAAGGGTCAGGAGGACCGATATTGGGATCATCGTCCAGCGGCGGCCCATCGTTGTCGCCAATGCCTCTTTCATCGTCGGTACCATCGCCACTCTGATTTAGCACGGTGTCCAAGGCATTTGAGCCCGTCAGGAAGCTGGTGATCCCAGTGGCCAAGCCCAGCACCCCCATGCCGATGTTGTGCATGGCATTGGCACCCATCGCGCGGGTTCCAGCATTAACAACGCCCCCATCAAGCGCAGTCAGCCCACTCGGATCCGTCCAGTTGTAGGGATCGTTCTCCACATAGGCGTAGAGATTCAGATCCCCGCTCGCGAAGCCGATGGGGTCGCGTTGCAGGAACTGCCCGGTCAGCGGATCGTAGGCGCGGGCGCGGGAGTGGATCAGGCCCGTCCGCGCATCGTGCTCGCGGGACGTGAAGCCGTAGCGGACCTCCTCCGTGCCCTGCACGAGCGTCCGCTGGCCGAAGCTGTCGTAGTCATATTCCGCCGCCACGGCCCCGGTCGAGACCGACACCGCCAGGATCACCGAGCCCAGGCGGTTCCGGAACAGCTCCAGCGCGGTGCCGGTCCCGCCCGCCGTGGTTCCGGCATAGCGCTCATAGGCCAGCGGTTCGTCCACCTCCGGCCCGTGCAGCCAGCGGCGGGTCAACGCGCCGTCCTCGAAATCGAGCAGCACGTCGTTGGCGACAAGCCGATTAGGTGGCTACGATAAAGGTGCCGTCGTCTGCTGCGCAGAATACAAGGTATCCACTACGCGTTCTTGATCGGATGAAAGTAAAGGGCGCGCACCTTGTCGTCTTTAAGCATACTGAAGACATCCGAAGAGATCACGATCTTTCTGAATGAATTCATGCCATCGCCAAAATAGGTGTTGGCCCGAAAAACCGGATAGGTGCTCGCATCCCCGTTGAGTGGGGGCAGGTAGTCGACGACATTGGGATGGTATCGCGGCGTGCCGCAAACCTTGCAAATCTCGCCCTTTGACGTGTCCATTTGAAATCCAAAATCTACGTCGGGTAGATCGATTTGCTTTACGGTTGGAATGATATCACCTGATTTGTGATGCACAACATCGCGGGCCTCGAGGCCCAAGGGACGAAAGCGCGCCTCATAGTAGGAGGTCTCGACAAACATTTCATCGAAGATCCAGTTCAGTGAAAACATCTTGCGGCGGCCCCATTTTGGGGGAAGCCGGAGCCTAAACGGGGTGATCTGTTTTCCGTAAATGCCGCAACCTTCGCACAGGCCCTCGGGGTCGTACGTGATCCGTTGGTAGTCAGAGGCACCATCACCGTCCGGTTGCGGGTAGCCGTTCAGCCAACTGAACCCCAAGGCCAGATGATCCGCCGCCTCCAAGTCTTCGTCGCTGAAAGCTGCGGTGTCATACGTTCCGTATTTCCGGCCGTCCAACAGCCTTAGAACAGCCGGTATCCGCTCGTCATCCTCGAGCAAATGGAAAACAATTGACCGTGAGAACTCGAGGTAATCCTTCTCGCGAACGAGCGCGAGGTCCATGAACGGCTGGAGCTCGGAACGCTCCAGCTTCACAGAGTACTGTCGCTTTACTTTCATGGGCCAAAGGTTCCGCGGATGTTGGCGATGATCTCGGGAAAGTCACTATAGATTGTTTCGGCGGTATCTAGGATGCGCTCTCTGCTGGCCGCACTCGTCCCATCACCGTATGGGATGCGGCCTCGCCAGTCGTTTGTTAAGGGCTGATGTTCCGCCCGAGTAACGACAATCGACGGCATGTCGTTTGGATGCATGCCAATTTGCCTCCTGAACCTTTGCTCAACCAGATGGTGAACTTCTAATCCGCTTCCGGTTCCATGGCGTGCAAGAACTTGTTGTCTGAGGTTTCGGTAGGTGTCGATGCCAAACTCACCAGCACGCTCAAAAGCCTGATCCAACGTCCGACCCGCCACGCACCCGGCAGCATCCGCCGCGGCGCCACCCACATTGCCCGACGCTGCATTCGCGACTGCCGACCCGCAAGAGACCGCACGGTCTGCAATATTGGCGGCGGTCGTCACGCTCGTAAGCGCTGTTGATGACATCAAAGCCGTGCGGATGTTGTTCGCGAGGCCCAGAACGCCGCTGAATATACCCCCCAAGCCGCTCGACATTCCGGCGCTGCGCGCTGTCGTGACTGATCCCTCAACGAGCCCACTCGGATCCGTGAAGTTATACGGATCGTTCTCCACATAGGCGTAGAGGTTCAGGTCGCCCGACGCGAAGCCGATCGGGTCGCGTTGCAGGAACCGGCCCGTAAGCGGGTCATGCTCGCGGGCGGTGAAGCCGTAGCGGACCTCCTCCGTGCCCTGCACGAGCGTCCGCTGCCCGAAGCTGTCGTAGTCGTAGTCGTATTCGGCGGCGACGGCGCCCGTGCTGACGCTCACCGCCAGGATCACCGAGCCCAGGCGGTTCCGGAACAGCTCCAGCGCGGTGCCGGTCCCGCCCGCCGTGGTCCCGGCATAGCGTTCATAGGCCAGCGGCTCGTCCACCTCCGGCCCGTGCAGCCAGCGCCGCATCAGCGCCCCGTCCTCGAAATCGAGCAGGACGTCGTTGGCGATGGAGGAATAGGGGCTCCACGGGTCGTGGACGAAGCTCTCCGTCACGCCATCCACGGTGACCGCGATCCGCCGGTCCAGCGCGTCATGGGCGTAGGAGATCACCGAGACCCCGTCGGCCCAGCCGATCAGGCGGTTCTGGCTGTCGTAGCTGTAGGTCTCCACCGCGCCCGTCGCCCGGTCCGTCCGGCTGACCCGGTTGCCGCGCGCGTCATAGGCGTAGGTGTCGTCCGAGAGGAGCTGGTTGTGGGGCATTGTGCTGCAAAGCCCGCTTAGGTGGATGCAGCTGGCGTACGGACTTCACCGCGTGCGATCACACCCTCCGCATAGTCGATCGCTCTCGTAATGCTTTCGATGTTTATGTGCAGGCGATTTGCAGGAATGTGGCGACCGTGACCGAACTCTTCGAGATGACCAGCGGCATAGCGTTCTTTGTACTTCTTTAGTCGTTCGATTTCGCCGCAAAGAGCTAAGGCAGCGAGATGGTAAATCCCAAAAGCGTCAAATCCGAGCTCGAGTGATCGTTCACGATAGGCCTGCAGGTGAGCATCCAAGTCCTGAGCTTGTGCCCATGCCACCGCTTGCTCGGCCGCAGAGGAAACGATGTGCGGCGTGATGGGTTGGGCTTCTATCCGGTTGTACCGGTCTTCTACTG
>JACNMN010000030.1 GCA_020622165.1 Boseongicola sp. H5 | reverse complement strand
AGCATCCAAGTCCTGAGCTTGTGCCCATGCCACCGCTTGCTCGGCCGCAGAGGAAACGATGTGCGGCGTGATGGGTTGGGCTTCTATCCGGTTGTATCGGTCTTCTACTGCTATGCAGCTTACCCTTTTTTTGTCAAAGATGACTTCGACAGCGTGGCTAAACCAATCTGCCTCAAGCGCGCTGCGCGTCTCTAATAGCTGAGGAAGCGTCGGTCCATAATTCCGCAGTTTCCAGCCCATCTCTACGACTCTATCGTTGAGTCTCAGCCTTGAAAACCGATCATAATCGACACCGTTTGTCCATCCCAGAGCCTTAAGCGTCTTTGCTACTTCGGCCGTGGTCATTTCCTATCTTCCTCCAAAGCGTATAGTCCGGACAGGAATCGGCCCTGACGGAATCCCAACTTCGAGCCCATCAAAAGCCCGTTCAGCGCCTCGACTTACAGGCGTTGCCGACCCACCTGCAATGATTTCAGGGAAAACCTCCCGTTGGTTGCGTGTCAGCCGTCCCGCACCAGTTTTGATCTCAATGGCGCGTAAGACACCGGTTGGAGTCTGATAAATGATGTCTAGGC
>JACNMN010000029.1 GCA_020622165.1 Boseongicola sp. H5 | reverse complement strand
ACAGCCCCGCCAGTGTCCAGCGCCGGAACTGGCGATACACGCTCGACCATTTGCCGAACTCTTCCGGAAGATCGCGCCAAGGGGCGCCCGTGCGGGCGATCCAGAAAATCCCATCAAGAACAAGGCGGTGGTTTGCGGGTTTGCGCCCGTTCGGGGCGCGGACGGCTCGGATGAAGCGCTCAAAGAACGCCCATTCCTCGTCCGACATCAAATTTCGTGCCAAGTTGGTCTCCATCGCAGATACCAGCTTGAATCACGATCAACGGGCGGTGTGAATCCCTTTTGTCAACACAGCCTAGGTCTTTGAAAGACATATTTTATCCTTTTGAGAGCCAGAAATTTTTTCACGCCCCGTAGTGAGGCACCAAATGTTTGCGGCTTTTACAAACATAGGGTTCGCCTCACCATTTTGCTACGGAACGCTGCGGAACAAGGCTTCCAATTGTGGTCAGGTCAGGCCCTGCTTTAATTCATCGGCATTATACCAGCGCCAGATTCGGGTGAATGTGTTTTGCTGGGATACCCGCACTCAAATCTCTCCTACCGAACAGAACTTTTTCTACATCGGGCGCGTTCATGGCCCGCATAAGCGCGCTGTAGTTCGCCTTTAGCTTCATCTGGCTCCCAACGCGCAGCGAAGAATTGGTGGTTCCAACGACAGTGTGATCGCTGGTCGCTCCGATGAGTTTGACCCCCAAGGGGAAGGTGAGCCCGGCCACATCGGTGTCTTGGAGCCCAACGGCAAGGATCGACCGCGTTTTTCGGTGATCATCCTGCGCAAGACGCAACACCGAAAACGCCGGATCGACCGCTTGCAGGGGCATCGGCTTTGCTTTTCTCTTGGCCTCGATCACCTCGGCCACAAGCGTAAAGGCATCCGTATGAAGCCCGTCGACCGGCTTCCCTGAAACGGGATCGACGCCCAACAATATCGCCTCGCCCAAGCGCAGATTATTAATCCGTCCCGTCTTCCCAAAACCGAGAGCCCAGGGCAAGTTGGCCGAGCCGCCGCCCGAAACCGTTTCAAGAACCCGCCCGCACGCGCGCTCGACGTCATCTGCCCGCGATGAGAAGCTCGCCATCACCTCTGAGTGCGGTGCGATATTCCCAAGGCAGGCGAAATTTGTACCGATACCTTTGAGGGCGACGCCACGCATTCTGACGACCTGGGATGCAAATCCGATCAGATCATCCGGCATGATCCCTTCCCGCATATCGCCCATTTCGACCATCAGAATGATGTTGTGAACAGTGTTGTTGCGCCGGGCTATGGCGGCGAGCTTCGCGATCACGTCCATCTCTGTGTTGTAGCTGGTCTCACAGCTTTGGACGACCTGATCTGCCTGGCTCGGCAACGGGGTGCGGATCATGGATATGGGACATGTGATGCCCGCCTTGCGCATCCGCGCGACGTTGGTGATCCGTGCATCGGCAAGACCGATGGCACCGCCTTCCAGCATGGCGCTTGCAATGGCAGGATACCCGCAAACGGCTTTTGTCACGCCGGTTACGGTGATCCCGCGCGACGCAAGACGCTCGACGAGGTATCGCGTGTTGTGGCGTATCTTGCCCAGGTCAACTTCGATGCGCGGCGCAGTCATTCCGTTGCCACGACAGGTATCAGCCGCAATTGAGGATAAGCGGAAAGAACCAGCTCGATCAGGTGTGCCGTCGGCCGGCTGAGGGCGTCGGTAACGGGGAGGCCCAGGTCACGCGCGTAGTCTCCTATAGCCGAATTGACCGCGGTTTCCGTCATCCCCTCGTGGTTGATTGTCATGCCAATCACCTTGGTATCGGCGAAGGCTTCGATGAGGGCGATCTCGTCGCCCGGATCGGGCATCGCCATGTTTGGAAAGTCGCAGCGATGCGCGCGTTTGGGAGCGTGTTGCAAGATAACGGCATTTGGCTGGCTGCCCCGCAAAATGAATGCCGATGTGCAGAAGGCGGGATGGCTAAGCGCGCCCTGACCCTCGATCAGAATGACGTCCGGCTGCTCGCGCTGGGATGCCGAAACAATGGCCCGCTCCAGCTCGCCACAGCAAAACTGCGGCGGCACCGCGTCCATGGCGACGCCGTATTTGGCGCCCTGCATCAAACCTGTCTGGCCCGTGCCGACCAGAACCGTCTTGATGCCTCGTGCATTCAGAGCGCTCGCCAGAATAGTGGCTGTCGTCCGTTTACCAATCGCGCAATCAGTTCCCAATACGGCGATGCGGATTGCTCCTACATCCCCGACGCTGCCGTCAAACAGACGCATGTCCTTACTGGGCCGAGGCTTGCGAATATCGCGGATCGTGACCTTTCCGGCCTCCGCGGCAGAGGCGATTTCGGGGTCGTCGCCGAGATATTCGTGCAGACCACTGACGATATTCATGCCAAGTGCAATTGCGTCCAGCACGACACCACGGTCCTCCAGGGATAGTTTCCCGTTGGACGGCGCCATCCCGTAGATCAGTGTGGCCGGGATCGTTGCTTCGTGAACAACAGCCTGTTCAAGATCGCCGAAGATAGGAATATGGTTACTGACCTCGTCGAGGATCTGGCCGCTGTCGCGCCCGGCATGCACAGCGTCGATCACCGAGAGAATACGATATGCCTCTGAATGTCGGACCAGTCCGTTTGCGGTCTTGCCGTCAATCTTCGCAAAATTTCCTTCGCAATACACGATTGCCGTCGGAACCTTTGTGACAGGCGGTTTGCTTGGGCGTCCCGCATTGAATGGGCGTTCGGATGGCAGTGCCTGGGCACCTCTGACAAAAGGCCGATTGGCATCCGCAGCGGCGTGTTTCGGGTTCATGTTCATTCCTTTGAGGCGAGCCCAAGCGCGTAACGTCAAGCCGTCGTGCCTGACATTGAGACTGTCCTATTCTGGGCGTGGAGTTTCGGCGTTTAGTCGTTCAGGAGACACAGACCGCCCGACCACTGGAAGTTCCTCTCGCATTCCCATCCCCCGCCGCAGCTTCTGGGATGAGCGTTCTTAAGCATGGGAACGGCCGCGGATTGCGAAAAAGAGGTTGTGGCGAACGCCATCAAAGCGCCAAATACGATCACAAAAAGCGCCATCATGTTTTGCTAATCGGCCTGAGGGGTCGCCACCCGATCAACTGTCGCAGACCCTAGCGTGATCGGCGGGACCGTGTCTGCATCACGATGCATCCAGTTCCAACGCTTCCATGCAAGCCATTGCGAGATCCCGGTTGGGCGTCTCGGAGCCCGGCATCGTTGCCCAGCCGGCCTCCATCACCGCATCTCGCCGCCGGAAGGTCGCGGCGGCGCGGACCGTGGCAAGTTGTGCGATGCGATCCGGGTCGGTTCGCGCAATGTCGAGACAGACTGGCACCAATGCTGCGATCACACTGTCGTGGGACCTTTCGCTGGCCAAGTCTTCCGCGCTCCCGCCCGTCATCCATCCACCCCAGGAAAATCCGACGACGCCAACAAAAACGGCTCCGATCACCGCACCATAAATGCCGGGCTTCAGCCAATCGGGAGTGGTCATTCTAAGTCCTCCAGCGGAGAAAGCGCCGCTTCGCTATTATCTGTATTTTCGGTGATGGCATGGTCATGACTAAGCGCCAGTTCCAAGTCTCTCTCGGTGATCCTGCGCATTTCGGCACGGCCAGCATTGCTCCCCTTGCCACGGACTTTCAGGTAGGTCGCGGTCCGTCGATAGGCCTCAAAGCTGAGACCCTGAAGAAGCTCTTCCTCGACGGTGATTTCATAGTCACCGGCAGGAAGGTGGCCCACGTAGCCCGACAAGTTGAACGCATTGGAAAATGTCACCATCGATCTGGACGACCGCATGTTCATCCATGGTCTCCACGAATTTTCTGTGAGTCTTCCCCGCATCATCCACCGGAGGGCGCATCTGTAACTGTGTCCCCGGCAAGACTTGGCATTATGGGCAACGTTAGACCGAGACCGGCGAGCGTATGCTGATTGATGTTAGCCTCTGCCGAGTTCTTTTCTGTCTGGATATGGTCGCCATCCGCCGCAACCGGCGGAGAGGTGTATCTGAGATACGCCCATGCTGATGCATATCAGGGCGCTTTGGGAGCAGCGTCGTTAAGATCAAGCCAATCTGGAGCTCCGATGCGCGGCCTTCTGGCCGGTGTTTCGCTGAAAGCCATGCTCGGATGCCCGATGCAAAAAGGAGATAGCGATGTCCAGAGTTGAAGCTCTCCACCCGGATGGAAATGACTTCGATCGGTTCTTGTTCGCTTGCGTTGGCGAAGACAGCAACGGGACGGACGTGACCGTCGTCTCCGCCCTTGCCAGGCTCGGGCTCGATCCATGGAAAGAGGCCGCCGAGCTTGCGGTGCTTGGGCAGGAGGCTGCGCGCGCACGGCTGGGGACGCTTCTTTCAGGGGTGAAAGACGTGCCAGCACTCGGACGTGAACATGGTGCGGTCGCCGCAAGGCTGGCGATGTTGTTGCCGGAGCACCTATCGCACCGGGTCTCAAAACTGGCTGGGCCCACAATATCCAGGATTCCAACGATTTCCTTCGGGTGGGTCCTTGCCGCCCTCATCGTGTTTTCCGTTCTGGCGCGGGTTTATGTCCTGGCCAACCCAGGTTGAGGCCAGCGGAGCCTGCCCCCTTACTTCAATAGCGGCCCGGTGTGATCAAGATAGGCAGGATCGAAATCTGCCAGTGTAACCAGACGATCATAATCGTCAAACGTCACCTGACCATCCCGGAATGTGACATATCCGGCCTCTCTCAGCTTTCGCAGGACACGATTGACGTGAACAGCGCTCAGCCCCAATGCATCGGCGAGATGATATTGCGTCAATGGACAGGCATAGCCCGCTTTGCTTCCCATCCCGACCAGCGCCAACCTGGCACCAAGCTCGAGCAGGAAATGCGCCATGCGCGCGTCCGCGTCGCGTCGTCCAAGCCCAACCAGATGTTCGACCACCATCGCCTCATCCCGGGACACGGCCCAGAGGATGGCTGTGGCAAGCCGCGGGGTCTGCTCGAAAGCCTCCAGAAGATCGCCGACCAACACTTCCGCTGCCTCAATCTCGGCGATGGGCTCGATGCTATGGTCCGAGGTATGAAGCAGAACACTGCGCAACCCCAGGAAATCCCCCGGTATTTGAAAATCGACGATCTGGCGCGACCCATCGGGCTGGATCTTGTAGGAACAAACCCAGCCTGCTGCCAGGATATAGGCCGCCTGTTCCGACTGTCCTTGATGAACAAGGTCGCGACCGCCGACGAAGGACCTGCGGCGCTGGTGCAGACGTTCCAGAACACCAAGCTCCTTCTCCGACAACGCAACGAAGGCGGAGAGCTTTCGGGTGAGTGGACTGCTTTCGATGGCGTTCAATGGCCCCTCCCGAAGCGGCGAGGAATTCTTGACGAAGACGGCGCAGGGACTGCTTTCGATCAGTCCCGCATACCGCGATTCCTGCGAGGATGGTTTAGCTAATCAGGCTCGCGCTTCATCCTGATCGAATATCTGCAGGAAGGAAGGCCCGCAATGTCCAACCAAACAGATTATTCAGGAATGGCAGCCCTTTCGATCTGCGAGGCACTTCTGCTTGCCATCAACGATCACAAGCTGCTTCCGGAACGCGAGACAGTTGGGGTTCTCCGCGACGCAGCGGCGACCCATGAGAACGCCGTCGGGTCTGATGCAGAAAAGGAAATGCATCAGGTCGTCGCCGGGCTGATCAACCGGATCATTGTTGGCGGCAACTTGGCGCGTCGCTCGTGATGGAAGCGGTTGTCGCCCGTCAAGACCCCTCCGAACGGGGCTCTGCCGCATATGCGTCGATGACTTAGCCGTGTGACCCGTTTTTCAGGAAGGATCACCTCGCAAGCGGGGCCAGATCTGATGATCGGCAATTGCGTCGGCCACCAAACCGACAACTTTTATCCAGGGAGATGAGAAAATGTCCAAAGGTGACAAAAGACGCGGCAACCGAGAAGTGAAGAAACCGAAAAAGCTCAAAGAAAAAATCGTTGCTGCGGTCGACTTTGCCAGGGGCAAAGCACCGGTCAATATCGGCCAGACCAAGAAGAAGTAATCTTATTGAAAGCTTAGCACAGAGTTCTGGCAATGGCGTGGCGTCTCAAGTTCAAAGATCGGTTTTTTTGAATGGTACGCCGCTGCGTCCAGCGTTTGGGCCGCAGGGATGCCTGCTCAGCTGGTTTTCTGTTTATTCGATGAAACACTTGGAGACCTGCTCTCCGCGCATCGCGATACATGCCCGCCAGACTCAGATGTTGAATGGTCATTGTCGTAGGGGCCTGCACATCACGTCACGAGGCCAGCGCCCTTGCATCCGAAAACGACAGCAGTCTGCGGCTCTCCTCGTCCCAGAGATGAAGCCGCGCACAGCGGAAACTCTTCCAAAGCGTAACGCGTTGGAATTGTGCTAGAATATCGTGGTCGCGGATCACCTCGCTCAAGCGATAGAAGGAAATGAGACTGGCCAGATGGTGCACATTGTGCACGCCGATATTGCCGGTACTCCAACGCAGAATGCCTGGCAAAGCGTAATGCGAGCTTCAATTGAGGGCCGCATCCTGCATGTTCCAGTTTTCCTCGAGTTCCCAGATAGTGTCTTCGAACTGATGTTGGACGGAGAAAAACCACATCCCCGCGACCGCGGCCAATAGCATCGTTGGCAGTGAGCTGCTCCCCGTTGTCGGACCGCCCGGCCGGAGGTTTTCCGGGGGTTTGAGCTTAGGGCGGTTCTTCTAGCCCTGAGCCATTCATCAGCGAGATCGGTGGCTTATTCCCAATTGCGCTGTGGGGTCGTACTTCATTGTAGTCTCTTCGCCAGTCCTCCATTTTTGTCCGCGCATCGTCAAGGCTCATGAACCAATGCGTGTTCAAGCATTCCGCACGGAACTTGCCGTTGA
>JACNMN010000028.1 GCA_020622165.1 Boseongicola sp. H5 | reverse complement strand
TCAACGGCAAGTTCCGTGCGGAATGCTTGAACACGCATTGGTTCATGAGCCTTGACGATGCGCGGACAAAAATGGAGGACTGGCGAAGAGACTACAATGAAGTACGACCCCACAGCGCAATTGGGAATAAGCCACCGATCTCGCTGATGAATGGCTCAGGGCTAGAAGAACCGCCCTAAGCTCAAACCCCCGGAAAACCTCCGGCCGGGCGGTCCGACAACGGGGAGCAGCTCACAATTGCTTCGCCAACCAGCGATCCCTAGACGTCCATTTTCACAAACACGGACAGGAGGTGGGCGCACGCAATGCCGCAGAGTACTCTCAAATGGCGGAAGACTTCATGAGAGGGCCACCTGGACCCGGTGTGCTTCAACGAACTAGAGCAGATGGTGATATCGTGAGATTTGACCCGGCCACGAATTTGTTCGGTGTGGCGGCACCCGATGGTACAGTCCGTACCTTCTACCCCCCGACCCCACGAAGTCCTGCAAACCCGAATGGCTATAATCCAAATCGGTACAGTTCGTCTCTCGACTACTTTAACAATTCAAGATGATTTCGGTGACGAAATATCTCTGCCCAGTCTGTGGTTTTCCAGGGTTTGACGAGCCAACGCATGATGAAGAGTGGCGCGGCAAACATGACATCTGCTCGAGTTGTGGGTGCCAATTTGGGTATACTGATGCGGCCCCTGACGCGGAAGGCACACAGTCGGAACATGTCATCATCAGAAAGCTTTGGATTGATGAAGGAATGCCGTGGCGGGGTTCTCCAGACGAAAAGCCAATTGGTTGGGATCCTGTGCGGCAAATGCGAGACGCCGGGATTAAAACTGAGATGTGATGGAAAAACTGCGTAGCACCCTTCACTGTGGTGTCACTGCCTAAAGCCTAAGCCCAGTTGATGTAGTGGAGTTCATCAGTCGCGGAGCCTAACGGTTCGGATGCTGTTACAACCGCATCAGCCGGACGGATCGGGGTGGAGGTGGATGGCGTGACATAGCGCTTCGTCTACGACCCGTGGAGCCCGTATTCCTCCATCGCCAATGACGTCCTGCTCGATTTCGAGGACGGGGCGCTGGTGCGGCGCTGGCTGCACGGGCCCGAGGTGGACGAGCCGCTGGCCTATGAGCGCTATGCCGGGACCACGGCGGGCGGGACCGGCACCGCGCTGGAGCTGTTCCGGAACCGCCTGGGCTCGGTGATCCTGGCGGTGAGCGTCAGCACGGGCGCCGTTGCCGCCGAATACGACTACGACAGCTTCGGCCAGCGGACGCTCGTGCAGGGCACGGAAGAGGTCCGCTACGGCTTCACCTCCCGCGAGCACGATGCGCGGACGGGCCTGATCCACTATCGCGCCCGGGCCTACGACCCGCTGACCGGCCGGTTCCTGCAACGCGACCCGATCGGCTTCGCGAGCGAGGACTTCAATCTATACGCCTATGCCTGGAACAACCCGTATGTTTGGACGGACTCCAGCGGCCTCGCCGCCAGCATTGATAATGCTGGATTAACCGCGAGCCAACGCGCGGCGGGCGGAGGTTGGTTCAGTGGGATCGCGAGCGCAACACTTGGTCTCGCGCGCAACTTCGCCACAGCTCTTTCCGCCGCCTATGTCGTTAATCCAAGTGCCGTTGGTGACGGAACCGTGCCACCTGTGTCACCAAGCGTTGATGCAGCGGATGAGCAAATCCCGCAGGTCACTGGCAGAGAAGTGGTTCCGTACGCTCACGGAAACAACCTTCAGAATCCAAGAAGGCAAGAGATCTACTACCTACTCGACAGAACCGACGGCTCAATACAAAAAATTGGTTTGCGGGGTGAAGGGCTGCGAAGATACAGTGAAACCACATTAAGAGCTCAAAACGTGCGGTTACAAGTCGTGCAGACGGTTCAAGGAAGGCTAATTGGCAGCGCTGTGGAGAGTGCGCACATAGCAGGGTTCTTTGCACTTAATGGACGATTGCCGCCGCAACAAATCAACTTCGGTCGCTAGGCCACATGGTTCCTATGGAATACAGTAATTCTTCAGAATCTGACTGGAGGGTGGACGGTTCAGCGCTATCGGCGATTAGCAACCGAGCCCAAGAAATCCTCAGCTCCAAGCTTTCAATGGGCGAATTGGAGAAGCTAAAGATTACTCTGCTATATACCCCAATTCTGATGGGTGATGACCTACGTGCAAGCTATCCCGCTCGGACGCGCAGAAGTGTAAAGGACCGGGTAATATTCTGCTCTCCTCAGTTGGATCACAAGGCGTTCGTTTCCGGAGATTGGCCCACAAAGGTGGAAGTCTTTTTTTCTGGGTTGAACGAGGCAGTCCCTCTGCTGGAACGCTTTGGTGCTACGCAAAGCATTATTCGCGAGTACCTTAGTGCGATCTCAGAGACGACCGAGATGATTAAGTCGGAGCGTTACAGGTAGCGGTGGAATTGGTGCATCAAATCGTCTAAACACCGACCCCATTGCCCGAGCGATGGAATACGCCGAGGGCTTGATCGCGTGTGGGGAAGTTCGTTCAACAGTGGTGGCTCACTCGTCGTAGACACGTTGTATAGGCGCGTGCGCGATAGTGCTAACAACCAGCTGATCGGGACGACCCCTGGAGTCCCTATTCCTCCATCGCTAATGACGTCCTGCTCGATTTCGAGGACGGGGCGCTGGTGCGGCGCTGGCTGCACGGGCCCGAGGTGGACGAGCCGCTGGCCTATGAGCGCTATGCCGGGACCACGGCGGGCGGCAGCGGCACGGCGCTGGAGCTGTTCCGCAACCGTCTCGGCTCGGTGATCCTGGCGGTGTCGGTCTCGACCGGGGCCGTGGCGGCAGAGTACGACTACGACAGCTTCGGCCAGCGGACGCTCGTGCAGGGCACGGAAGAGGTCCGCTACGGCTTCACAGCCCGCGAGCATGACGCGCGGACGGGCCTGATCCACTATCGCGCCCGGGCCTACGACCCGCTGACCGGCCGGTTCCTGCAACGCGACCCGATCGGCTTCGCAAGCGGGGATCTGAATCTCTACGCGTACGTGGAGAACGACCCGTACAATTGGACGGATCCGAGTGGGCTGACGCCGTCTGCTGGCACAGCCGTTGGCATCCAGCGCGACAGTGCGATCCGAGGCGCATTAAGCCCGGTTTTCAGCGGTGTTCTGGGCTTCGCACAGCGTCTTGCGAATGCTATGCGTGGGTACCAAAGCATTGCCGGCACGGCCAGCGCAGTGATGAATCAGATTGCGGATGGTGGTTCTGGGGAAGGAGATGACAGGGCTGGCCAAGAGGAGGGTAAAAGCGATCCCATCGATACTGGATTGTCGGACCCGAACCGACCTATCGGGGTCATCCATAACCCCGATGGCACACGCGAGGTAGTTTGGTCAGATGGTAATCCAACGCCCCTAGGCACCGAAACCCGGCAACCCAGCGGTCCCCAACCTGAGCCACCTGAACAACCTTGGTGGGCTCGACTTATACGTGTACTATTTGGTGGTTTGGACGAATAACCTACACAAGGCGAATAGGCAATCGAGCGATTGATGAACTTATTTTCAAAGCGATGCACATTAGTTTCGTGGCATAGCGCCAATAGGTTGAGATCGCGTGGAAAGTACGCCGAAGCGATAAGAAAGTATCGCTCAATTGAGGCTGAAGACGGATTAAGGCAGATTATTTTGGCGCAGACCGGTGACTGCTATTTTCTTTTAAATGATCGAACTAGCGCGCGGGGCTTCTACGTCTCTAGCAGAGATGCCGAGCTAGAATGGGGGGAGCGAAAGAGCAAAGAAAACAGTGACTACATCATTGTATACTGTGAATACTTCATACTGATGACCGATAGGTTTCACGAGGTGAACACATACGCTTCTGAACTACAGGCAGCGTACTCCCAACTCCTTAAAACAAGCCCGGCGCACGACTTAAGGACATACTATCTGCCCTTTCCTGCACCACCCCTTGCATAGGTTCACTGGCCGCATGCCTTTGATCACAGCATGTTTTTTAACAAGACCGACTGTATCGGGAAGGCGCCTTTTCTTGGTGCAATTAAGCCTACCTAATTCCAATCCTACCGGACGGAGTGGACCCAACACGTTTCGGGCATGTACCGTTTGTTTCGATCCCTAACCCTGAACTTCCGCCAATCAGTCCAGCAATAGTCATGGGCGACGCGTAGTATGTAGGCATCATCAGCAGAGGCTTGTTCTCTAGACTGAACTCGATGTTCGTGACGCTGCGGTCGACCACCGCGCCGCGCGCGCTGATGCCTCAAGCCACGCGACAAACAGCTGTATCGGCGACACGTCAACAGGCCCTGCGGAACTTCGGCGCTTCTGTTGATGATTTGATGCGCGCCGCGAACCAGCCGTTGCCGGGGGGGATTGACACAGGCAGGGCGTGCGTTGACAAAGCATTCTGGTGGGCAACGTGCCAGCGGGACGTTGCCACCGCTCCGTGGTAACAATGCACAGGTCAGTCGTGATGCGGCAGATTTCGTGAGGAGTATCTTGGACAAACCACTGTCGAGATTCATGATTGAACGAAGTGGAGGGCTCGTTGTTCGCGGCCCAACCGGGCAGAGCGTGAGGTATCTAAGGAGCGGTCGCCTCAGCGGCTTCTTGGATTGAGCTCTCCAATGGCGCGGAATGCAAAATGGGTGAGGGGCGAACTTGAGGTTGTGCGGGTCAGCGCACACGAACTTGAGGAATTGGCCGTTGAGATATGGCAAAGCGACAACCCATTACTTCGAGTGGATCAGGAGTTGGGTCGCGATAACCTACGTGTGCTTCTGCTAAAGGATGCTCACCTCGTGGACCATGACATATATCTTGGTCTCGATGACCTGGAGTGGTGTCTCGCCGCGGCCCGAGAGCGTCTTTCAGACACGTGACAGTGCTCGTCGAGGCAAGCTGCTTTCGGAATCCAAGGCCATCAGAGTGATCCTCGCAGGCTAATATCACTACAGCTTCGGCCAGCGGACGCTCGTGCAGGGCACCGAGGAGGTCCGCTACGGCTTCACCGCCCGCGAGCACGATGCGCGGACGGGCCTGATCCACTATCGCGCCCGGGCCTACGACCCGCTGACCGGGCAGTTCCTGCAACGCGACCCGATCGGCTTCGCCAGCGGGGATCTGAATCTCTACGCGTACGTGGAGAACGATCCGTACAACTGGACGGATCCGAGTGGGCTGACCCAGGCGGGGCAGCTCGGCATGACCGGAACCCGCACGATGGGGTCCGCCGTCATGCGCAACATCGGCATGGGCGTGCTTGGCCTGGCCACGTCGATTTTCAGCTACATGACCAGCTATACGGCGTTGGACGCGGTGCTGAACGAGGCTGACAACGATGCGGTCGGTGCACCGCCATCCGCCACACCTATTCCAAACAGAGGCTTTTGGGCCGGTGATCGGGCGCACGAGTACACGCATGAAAACGCTCCGAACCTCGTTTGGCATCGGCGTGAAACGCCGGCGTCTCTTGCTTTGCGCCTGCAGGTCTACGGACAGACTGGCCTTCTCACAGGTGGCCAAAATAGAATCTTGGCTGGAGGTACAACCACGGTTAACGCATACTTGGAGCCTCTCCCACCCGGCGTCACCGGAATTGAGTTTCAAACGCCGGTGCCTCCAACTGGTTTGCGCGGCTTTGGGGGTGGGCCGGGGGCATATTGGAGCGAAGATAGCCCGGGGGTCATGGATGTGTCTGGCGGTTTCGTCGGGATCCCTGTCAAGATCACCGGCATCAACAATTGAGTAAGTGTCATGGAGACGATCCCGATAAATATTACGAAGAATTTTTGGCCTAGTGGAAGCGGGACGTCGATTGGATGGGTGCGAGACGATCCAGAAACCCTCTCAGAACGACTTTTGGTTCCGCTCTTTTCTGAGAATCAGACTATTGCCCTCTTGCTGCAGGTGCCCGGGGTTGGCCCAGTCTCTCTTTGCTGGGAAGCAGATTTGGGGAGCGGCACAAACGTTGGGGCGTTGGTTGTGGCAGACATTATAGTCGACTCGGAATTGGATCTTTGGGAGGCGAAGGAAATCTTGATCTCCGCTCTATCCGAGAAAGTGCATTTCGAGTGGCCGTCCGGTCAGCGGCCGCGGAATGGCTAGGATCTGAGGGTGAGGTTCAGATAGATGGCTTTCGATTTACGGGACTCCTGCCTTTGGGAAGCTTTAGGGGACGACGTCTACGTTTTGGATATGCTAAGAGATCTTTCAAACCTATCCGGCCGACCAGAAAGGGAAATGATCGATGACCTGAACAAGGTGTTTTCCGAGCTCCGAAAGGAACTCCCTTTGCAGCTTCGGGTATCGGATAATCCATACGATGGAGGCGTCGATGCAGAATGGAAGGACTTCGTCGCAGAGGACATCCTCAACGACGAAGATGAACTGGCGGGGCCCCCTTACTATTGGTTCACCCTCTACGATACCGGCGTAACGCCCAGACAATTGAGCGAATGCCTGGAGAAATTCAGCGGTTGAGATTTTGGCTTTGGCCTTCTCACCATCGCGTCCGAGGGCGTGCCGGCCGACCAGGGCGGCGTGCCGATCCCGATCGAGGATTACGCCTATGACGCCGAGGGCAACCGCCTCGCCAGCCATCTGAGCGGGCTTTACGATACGAACCCGCACAACCAGCTCCTCTCGGACGACACTTACACCTACGCCTATGACGCCCGCGGCAACCGGATCAGCCGCACGGACCGGGCGACGGGCGCGGTCGAGACCTACAGCTACGACAGCCAGAACCGCCTGATCGGCTGGACCGAAGGGGTCTCGGCGATCTCCTACGCCCATGACGCGCTCGACCGGCGGATCGCGGTCACCTTGGATGGCGTGACGGAGAGCTTCGTCCACGACCCGTGGGGTCCCTACGACCCGCTGACCGGCCGGTTCCTGCAACGCGACCCGATCGGCTTCGCGTCGGGCGACCTGAACCTCTACGCCTATGTGGAGAACGATCCGTACAACTGGACGGATCCGAGTGGTGAGATTTCGGGGCAGTATGGCAACCTCGCCCGTCAGTCGGCGCAGATGGCGCGGAGCGCGGTTGGCAACATTGGCCGAGGTGTCCTTGGAGTAGCAAACAGAATCGGCAATGTTCTGCGATCGTCGACCCAAATCGCGAGGTCGGCCTTGCAGCGTGCTCCAAACTTGGCGCGTCAGGTTACGCGACGGGATATCGAAGGCCACCACCCAATCCCTATGGCGCTCGGCGGTGCGCGGAATCAGCCCTTGTACCAGCTCACACGAGAGCTGCATCGAGGCGCGAGAACCGGCTTTCACAGCCAGTTGAACCGGGCCTTGAGACAAGAATTCGGCAGGGGCTTGGCGGTAGGGGCGGTTCAGGCCGCGATTGGAGAACCCTCTTTAGAAACGACCCCAGTGCACAAGCGCGTGCATTGCAGGTTCTGCAGAGGACGTCGAGGCAGTTTGACAGGCAGAACTTTGAGGTGACACAGTTGCACAATGCGGTCAGGCAGGCGATCAGAAACGGGGCGTTCAGTCGAATACCATGAATCAGAAAACCGACTATTTTCTCGTCTATATGAGTGGGACACACTTCTCGACCGGTTTGAATCGAAATGATTATCATCCGTGGATGTGTAGAACGTGTCGGTTGCCCAGGCCGGACGTGACATCCATTGATTTTCAGATCGACTCACGTTCTCCGGCACTTCCCTATATGGATTCTGACCTTTTTTTGGAGGTTGCCTTCGCTCGCAGGGACTTTCTCGAGCGCATGGGGCAGGACGTGATACGCGAATACCTCTACCTAGGTGAGCTTCGCAATTGTGATGGGGATCTATTGAAGGACTGGATGACCTTTAGAGGGAAAAATCGTATCATACTTCGAGGAAGAAAGTTTGTTCACAAAGGGAAAACCGTTACCGGCTATCGGTGTTGTGACACATGCGGAGCCATCATGTATCATGGAGAAGCTCCCCACTACCTATGTCCGGCCCCGCCAGCAGGTGTAAGGATTCTCGAAGGCGGCGCCGGAACACTTGTCTTGACCAGAGACCTCTTTGAAAAGCTCTCACCGAAGAAGTCTCGCGATCTTGATTTTTATGAGCTTCCAGTCTTGGAAGAACCGCTTGATGGTTTGCCCGTCGAACTCAGATGTCCGAAGCCAGCCTAACGTTGACGTGCAGTGACGAACCCTTCAATTTCTTAGCCTTTTGAGCACTGGCGACTACGCATTCAGTACCCCAAGACCAGTCGGTTAGTGCTGTTGGTCGCTCCTCTCGGACGACACTTACACCTACGCCTATGACGCCCGCGGCAACCGGATCAGCCGCACGGACCGGGCGACGGGCGCGGTCGAGACCTACAGCTACGATTCGCAGAACCGCCTGATCGGCTGTTGCGGCGGATCGGGTTGCCTCTTGTGCATCCGCAGTCGCCAATGCCTCGACGGGTAATGCGGGAGCGGCGGCTGCAGATACCGCCGGATGTGTGGCAGGCAGCGCAGGCGGCCATGCGGCAGGA
>JACNMN010000027.1 GCA_020622165.1 Boseongicola sp. H5 | reverse complement strand
TTCAGCACGAACGCTATCTGCGCTTCCGTAAACTTGCTTCTCTTCATGGAATCCTCCTTCTCCCGCAAACGGGATCATAAATGGAAAATTCCAGCCCATAACGGTCCAGTTTTCGGGCAGCAGGTCACATTTGCAGGGCATCCGGGACGGTCCCGCTTTGATTGAGGGCTTCAAGGATGTCTTCCCAGAGCCCCGCCAAAGTCCAACGTCGGAATTGCCTGTAAACGCTGGACCATTTGCCGAACTCCTCGGGCAAGTCGCGCCACGGTGATCCGGTGCGCGCGATCCAGAATATCCCATCCAAAACAAGGCGATGGTTGGAAGGCTTGCGGCCATTCGGCGCGCGGACAGCAGAGATGAAGTGTTCAAACAGCGACCACTCTTCGTCGCTCATCAGGTCTCAGGGCAAACTGATCTCCATAGCAGATACCAGCTTGAATCACGCCCGAACCAACTTGTGAATCCCTTTTGTCAACACGGCCTAGTCCTTTTACCAACAAGAATCTCACCGCTACGATCATGATGTGACAAAAGACAAGCGCTCTCGGTCGTTGTGAAACCCGGGTTGAGTTTCGCGAATTCACTGGTGTGCCGAGAGATTAGCCGCTGGTCGAGAATAGGCAGATGCTACATCCAGAGAATTTCAGAAAAGTCTGGAATTTCGACTTCCGTTCAATTTCATGTGCCCATATCAAGGTGGCCAGATCTTACAGTTTGTGAACTTCTAGTATCGCTCCCTGGGTTTTCAAATGTTCAACCAATCGTTCAGTTTGGCTCTTGGGGGCAGCTATCACAAGTAATCGTTCTGCACGTGACACAGCAACATAGAGCTTACGTGCTTCTTCAGCCTTCGCCAAAGGCTCCCCTGTTTCTAGGAAATCCAGGACCCTCTTTAGCGTCGAGGACGTGGTGACGACGCAGACCGCGGGATACTCCATTCCCTTTACGGCGTGAATTGTCCGGGGCAAAGCCGTCGCTACAGGAACTGCCGCAAGCACCGTAGCAACTGCGTCATTCCATTTAAGCCTTTGAGACAGTGACGGCCCGTCGCCCAAGGTCAGATGTTGAGACAGCACGTTTTTAGCCGAGGCATGCCACGCTTTGCCATCGCTGTACTTTGAAGGATCGAAGCGCAATGTCCGCAGAAGAGACAGAACCCGAGGACGCCAACTCACCTGTTCGATTTCGTTATCTGAAAGATATTGCCGATACGAAAGATCGTCCAGACATCCCTCCAATTCCAGAAGGATTTGGTGAACCTGATCGATCGCCGCTTTCATGTCGCTAAAACCGGCGGCAAAATGAAAATCCGTCACGGCCTCGGCAAGACGCACGGCCCGGTCACGCCTGTTGCTCGGACGCGGCTGTCCCGCAGCCGCGGCACCGCTTGCTTTCGTCGCAGCAATGATCGGGGATTGGGCGAGGTCGATGTTCGCTTCATTTAGAAACTCGTTGAAGACCGTTCCGATCTCCGCCGGAACGGCTGCCCCGGGATAGGACAATATGTGGACCGGCGTAGCGTCCTTTTTAAAGCGCCCGAGTGGTTCATCCGGTACGCCACGCGATGCGGGTGGACGGAACTGCGCGGTGACCCTGCAGATATTGGGGGCAGACCGGAAATTCCCTGTCAACGATTTGCAGTCGTCTTCGTCGAAGGTTTTGGCAAACGCAATTAGCTGGTCTGTAACGCCACCGCGAAATTCGTAGATCGATTGGTGCGGGTCGCACACGACCTTCACGGGGAGACCCGAGTCCCGCAACCATGAAATTATATGCAGATCGTCCGGATTGCAGTCCTGCGCTTCATCTACGATGACTTCGCGGAACCGACCCGCCAACGCGGCCGCAATGCGGGGTGCGGTACCGGTGTCTTTAAGCCGTTCGAGCGCAACGCCCCGCGCCTCATCAAACCCCAGTTGGCCACGCGCACGCAAAACGGCGCGGATACCCGCCGCTGCCGTGACATAGGCCTGAACCTGCTGGGCAGGTTTTTGGGAAACGTCGAACCCACGCAATTTCGCCGCCTGCTCGAATATCTTCCCGGTAACAGGACAAAAGCAGGATAACGGCAAGGGATGGGCGCCGCTATAAGACGTTACGGCAAGGTCCGCGAGATCGGCGATCAGGCGAGGCCGGACATCGCAATCCGTGATGCCGAAGGGCGCGACAAGAAACTGCCAGACGAAACTGTCAAAGGTGCCGATAAAGCCTGGAAACACGGGCGAAGGTAGTATCCCTTCTTCCCGGAGCCGTGTTTCCAGCTCGAAAATGGCACCCTGCGTAAATGACAGGAACGCCACGCCCCGGCCCGCCGGCAGGTCGGCGAACAAGCGCCGCGCGCGTTCGGTCATAACCTGCGTCTTGCCGGCGCCAGGACATGCCGCCACAAAGGCGGAACCGTCATGATCGATAATGTCCTGTTGTTCCGGGGTGGGCTGAAAGGCTTGCGGTCTCATTTCACAAGCGCCTCGATCGCCTGCCGGATGTAACCTGGTACGACAAAGGACGGACTGGCGGCCTTCTCCGCAAGAAGCTGCGCAAAATCTCCCTTGGGCGTCGTCTTAAAGAGGTCCTGTATCGCAAGGGCCCGGTCGTCGCCCGTCTTCGCCACAGCCTTGTTCCACTTGTCTTCCGATTGCGGATGCAAACCCAGGTACACGGCCTTCAGGCGGTGTGCATTGCCTGCTGCCACGATTTCGGTTTCGAGCGAATAGGTGTTTGTGAAGACGTCCAACACCGCGCCGGCGCCTCTTTCGGCGGCCAGTGCTTCGAGCGCGGATTTGCGGTTGCCGCCGGGAATCGGCTTGTCGGCGGCGACGGTCTGCTTATCGCCGTCCGTAATGATCACAAGACGATCGGCAATACGGACATCGTTAAAGGGCGATAGCAGCGCTTTCGCATACGGGATGAAATCCACGCCGTGTATCGGGACGAAGACGGCTGACCGGAATGTGCGAAAGGCCGACGGGTTATCTTTCAGGACATGGTATTTGGCGATGACCGGTAGCAACAACGCCTCGGCAATGCCTTCAACCAAGAGGACACGTCCGCCGAACAGCAGGGCAGATTTGGTGACATCGAGATAGCGGTCGATTTTCCGGCGTTCAGGATCGCTCAAATCAAGCTTGGAAAGCGGAATGCAGCGGGACTGCGCACGCGGCGCGACCACCGCCTGCGGCGTTTCCGAATGTTCGCTTTGTTCGCTCCCCTGTTGCGCCGTCCTTTCGTGCTTTTCGTTGACCGGCGCAACCGACCGCACGAATACCAGATTCTTGCTTGGGACCCAGGCCGTCAAATTCGGCGAGTGCGTAGCAACAACAACCTGTAGATGGCCCGCCGGCGCGTTTTGGTCTTCCTTCGGTTTGAGCGACTGCGCGGCCCGCTCTTCAAGAAAATTAAGTACCGCTGCCTGGAGCTGGGGATGAAGATGTGCTTCGGGCTCTTCGACAAGAAACACGGTGAGTTCGGCATTGTCGGTCTTTTCCAGCTCGACCGCGATCGTGGCGATGTAGAGAAGATTGGCAAAGCCGTGCCCAGAATATTGAAGGTCTTCCGGGGTGATGCCGTGGTCGGCGAGTTTGAATCGCAGGTCGCGGGCAATATCGATCAGCTTTTCGTCCGTATTGAAACCGAGGCTGGCGCTTTGCCGCCTGACACCTGTAGTCAGAATATCGAGACCACCGGCCACGGCGAGGTCTACGTCTTTAAGAATCTGGTCGTCACTGGTGCGGGCGAGTTTTCCGGCAATCTCGTCGGGATCGCGATCGCCGAGAAAGTGGTGCAGCAGCGCATGAATACGGGTCGGGTTGCCTGACGCGAGAGCGCGCTTGGCATCGCGCAAAGGCGGCAGATAGACATGCCGGATCATTTCATGGGCGCCGGGTTCCGGGTGCGTTTTGAAGCGGCCCGCCCATAGGTTGGGGCGAATATGCGATTGTTTGCCGGTGGCCTCATATGTGAGACCGAAGCAGGCCGTGTTCAGCGTATCGTCGGTCGCTGCCGAGATGAGGCGCCCCTGCTGCGGCGGCGTCAGGTCCTCGAAGGTCGCCTGAATGCTGAACGCGCGGGTGGCGGCCCCAAAGCGTATGTCTGTCTGTTCGCAATAGAGGTCCCGGCGCCCGCTCAAAGGCGTCGAAACAAGTCGGATGGCGTCAATGAGATTGCTCTTGCCGCCGTTGTTTTCTCCGACGAGCACTGTCAGGCTGCGCTCGAACGTAACCTGTTCTTCGGCGAACGAACGAAAATTTGTGAGTTGAAGTTGGCTTAAGTGCATATCCCCCGCCGCGCTTTCCCAATGTTATGATTCCTTATATCTGCTTGTGTTCGGCGATCCTTTTGTCATCATGCCGATACCAGCTCCTCCGCGCTGCCGGCTTGCAGCGAGAGCTGCCGCCCGCCCAGTTCCTCGAAGAGCTGTTCGCGGCATGTGAAAATGACGACCTGAACGTTGCGCGCCGCCATGTTTAGTATGTCGAACATCCGGTTCATGCGTCGGTCATCGGAGAATACGAGCGCGTCATCCAGTATGACGGTTGCTGGGTGGCCCTGCTCGACCAGCATTTCGGCAAAAGCTAGCCGGATCAGAACCGCGATCTGCTCCTGGGTCCCTATGCTTAGATGATGGAAAGCTTCCTCGTATCCAGCCTCCCTGGTGACGCCGATGATGCGCAGGTCTTCATCGATTGTGATTTCGGCGCCGGGAAACAGGAGTTGCAAATACGGCCGCACGCGGTTGAGCACGGGAGACAGGTAGCGCTCCTTCGCCTCCTGCTCGGCCGCCCGCAAAGTCGCCAACAACAACCCCAGCACCCGGGCTTCCCGTTCGGCGCGACGGCGGTCGTCCGTCGCACGTTCCAGCTCTCGTGCCTTCTGTTCAATGGCCTCGTCCAAACCTGCGCCTTCGAGGACTTCGATGTGCGAGCGCAGACCGGCAATGGTTTCCCTAAGGTTGCCGCGTTTTTCGCGGCGATCCTTTATCGCCTGTTCAAGACGGCCGATTCGGGCTTCGAGTTGCGGGACTGTTTCGTCCGTGCGCTGGTTCTTAAGCCCGGCAATGATGTCTTCTTGATATGCCACCGCCTTTTCGGCAGCTTCGATCGCGGCTTGCAGGGCGGCGTCCGCCTGATCCGCCTCGGCCGCCATCAGCTCTGCGCGCCGCTTTTCCAACCGAGCGCCGCTGTCGTCAAATCGCGTTCTGACGGTTCCGAGTTCGGTCTGGAGAGCGCCCAGCGCCTCTTCAGGACCACCAAGGGCGGCCCTGGCCGTATCCACGGCGCTTCGGGCCTCTTCGGCCTGTCCAAGGGCGGTGCGCAGCTCTGTGTCGACCTCCTGCTTTGTGGGAAGCGTGTCGATTTCCAGATCGGTGAGATCGCGCGTCAGGATGAGCTGCAAACTCTCCACATAGCCCGCAAGGGCCTCGGCTCCGGCGTCGTGATCGTCCGTGGCCGGCGCATGCATCGCGGCTTCCTGACGGGCGAGTTCCCCATCCTGCACAAGCCTTTGCCGTTTCTTGTGCTGATCCTCCGCGTCATCGAGGGTCTTCACGCCCCCCGCCTGCAAGGCCGTCTCAAGGGCGGTTCTCGCTTCGCGTTGCTGATCGCGTAGCTTGTCACGATCCTTGATCGCCGGTTCGACGGTGATGCGGCCACGGCCGGGAATTGCGATCGTCGTCGGACCGACCGCCTGAATGGGCGGGTCATCGACCGCCACCTTGCGGCCATCAACTTCGATTCCCGATAGAGCGTCCGCCGTCATATCGAATGTGATGCGCGTGGCGGCGGCGCCCAGGCGGCCGTCGATGGTTTCGAGGGCTTTGGCGGCATCACGAATTTCCGTCAGGGCCTCGTCTGTAACGAGAATGGCGGCGGCGTCCTGACGGGCCTTGCGGTGCCGTTCTTCCGCTGCCGTTGCTTTTTCGCGCCGTCCTTCGAGTTCACGAATACGGGCCTGGCGTTCGACTGCTACCAATATACGCCGCTGATGAGATACTGCATCATCTGCTGCGGTAACGGCGGCCTCGGCTTCACGGACAGCAGTCCGAAGCTCGTCAAGCCGCGCACGCGCCTCTCTTTCCCTAGTGCGTACATCCTCCAGGCCCTTGCGGGCGGTTTCCACGACCTCTCCTTCGTCAGCAATGGCCTGTCTTAGGGCGGCACGCTCGGTCAGAACCTGGTTGGCCTGCTCAAGATTGCGTTGCTTCAGGGCAAGATCGCTGTTCGCTGCGTCGATACGCGCTTCCAGTTCCGCCAAATGGCCATGGCGCTTCCGGGCATCCGCCAATTCCGTCTCATCGGCCTCGTCGCGATCACCGGTGGACAAGCGCGCCAAGGTCTCCTGCGCCTGCTCAAGCTGATCGAGTGTTCTGGACAGCTCGTCGCGGCGGCCCTGTAAACCCGCAAGCTCGGTTTTCAGCGTTTCGGTATTGTCGATCAATTCCTTATACGCACCGCGCGGCTTGCCGCCGCTCGTGACCAGTTCGCCAAGCTGCTTTTCGATGGCCTGTGGCAAAGCGCGACCCCGACGGCCACCGAGCACCGTGCCAACCTCGGATTCCAGGGCGCCATGCAGATTGGCTCTGGCGCTTTGCGGCAAGTCGAGCGCGCCGAAAGAGTGGCCCTGCTGCACCCACAGCACATTCCACATGCCGAGCGTTTCCGCTTTGGCGCCGGTTTTTCCCGGCTCATCGAACCTCAGCAAATCGCGCAGGGCATCTTCGGCGACATCGCCTTCAAGCGTTCGCCCATCGGGGCACGACAACCGGGCATAGGGCCTTTTCACGAAGCGTTTCGTTATGCGGTAGACGCCGTCATCCAGCTCAAAGGCAAGCTCGACAACCGGTCCTGCCTGGTTGCGATCGTTCTGCAATGCCGTAATCGGCTGTGCCTTGGAGCTGTATTTCTCAAACAGCGCCGCCCGGAGCGCATCAAGCAGCGTCGACTTGCCCATCTCGTTGGGACCGACAACGACATTCAGCCCATTCTCGATGCCGTCGAGCCGCACCGGGCTGGTGAATTTCTTGAACTGGTTTAGCGCAAGCGACCGCAGCTTCATCGGCGGCCTGCCTGGAGCTTCATGTGCTCGACATAAAGACGCTGCAATGCTTCGGCGGCGATGGCCCGTTTGTCATCGCTGCCTTCCTCGGCTTTGCTTTTAAGCTCTTCCGCTGCCGCACGGACGAATCCACCGCGATCGATCTGATCCAGATCCTCCGCCGTCGGGCGCGCGAACAGGCGCCGGTCATCAACGCGCATGAAACAGAACGCGGCTGATACGCCGTCAACCACTTCGCTCTCGAAATACTGGCGGTCGTCGAGTGACACGGCGCCTTCGACTGCCAAACGGATGAGCACACGATCCAGGTCATCGCCGACCGTCCGCAGCTTTCCGGCCAGACGGTCTATGTCCTCGCGGCTGTTGATCTGCTCCGATTGCGTGAGCCATTCGTAGTGGCCGGTGGGCAGTGGTGTGACTTCCGGTGCGCGAGCATGGGCGCCGATTTCCACCAGAAGCGCCTGGCCCCCGCCAGTCACATCGAAAGCGTCCGTCTCCGGCGTGCCGCTGTACCAGCATCGCTCGTTGATCTTCTTTTGCCCGTGCCAGTCGCCCAGCGCGAGATATGACAGACCTGCGCGGGCCGGACGGTCCGGCGCAATGAAGTTGGGAACGTCGCGATCCTCCGATCCGAAGCCGGTCACGGTCCCGTGGGCAATCCCGACACGGAACAGTCCATCCGGCAGCGGCTCGTCGTCCATATAGGCGGTCGGATCATCAAGCCGCCGGCGGTGATAGAGAGGGGCCGGAAGGATCGACAGCGAATCTTCCTTAAAGGTTACAGGCTCCGGTTCGGTGTAGACATGGACGTTCGCGGGAAGCCCCTTGCGCAGAAGTTGATCCCAAAGCCCATTGGGGCGGTGCGGATCGTGATTGCCGGGCAGCAGGTGCCAGTGCGTGTCGGGGAAGTTGCGCATCCGCTCCAGCGGCTGGTTAAGTGAACGCGGCGACAGGGCTTCCATATCGTAGACATCGCCAGCAACTAGCACATGTTGAACACCGTGTTGGTTCGCCAACTCGCCGATCTTGCTGACAGCGCGCAGGCGAGCTTCTTGGAGGAGACCCATAGTAGCAGCATCTACGAAACGAAATACCTTACCGATTTGCCAGTCTGATGAGTGTATTACGCGCAGAGCCATTTGGTGATCTTCTTAAAAGAACTTCGCTCCAAGATAGGGTTCAAAATAATTCAAACCGCCATCGCCAAGCATGCCTGATACCCCGACTCTACACATTTACGGTTTTCCTGAACATCCGGAAGCGGAAAGCCTTCCCCTGCGGCCGAGCCTGTAGTCTCGGCCGACCCCTTCGAGCGGGGGCTTCCCCCGCAACGCCCCCTAGAGAGTGAGAGGCCTGCGGCTGTCGCCGTGACGGGTTTGGAAGTCGAGAGAGAGGCTCTCGGACCGCCCGTCATGGAGATCAGCCATGACAGCGATTGAGATCATGAACGGCCGCCCCGAGAGCGGCGGCTACAAGGTGGATGTGTCGCGAGGCGGCCATAACGGTCGCGTGTCCTCGGAGTGGTTTTCGCGGCCCGACGACGAGAAATTCCTGTCCCTGTCGGAGCTCTACGCCACGGTGAAGGGCCGCGCCGAGCGGAGCCGCACGCGGACGGTCGAGAGCGCCGCGATCCGCGTCGAAGCCCATCGCGACGACTCGGAGAAGCTGGGCCTCGTCCTGCCTGGCGCGGATGAGCCGGTTGCGCCGACCCATTGGTCCTTCGGCCAGCTCTCGAGCCTCGTCGGTGCGCCCGCAGCATACTTGCGGCAACTTCCCGCGCCACTGGCCGGGATCAACCTGCAATACGGGCTGACCAACCACCGGGCCGAGCAGATCAAGACGATGGAAGTCGCGGATGGCCGCACCGAACTGCGTGCGGTGACCGGCCCCGACTACGGCCGCATCTATGACCATGAACTGGTCTCCGCCGTGCAGCGCATCGCAGGCAACGGCACCGGCGACACTCGCTGGAAGGTGCCGGGCGTGCTCGACTGGTCGACGGGCATCTACAACCCGCGCGTGGACGTGGCGAAGGAGACGACGACGCTCTACGCCTCGGACCGCGACGTGTTCCTGTTCCTCGTCGATGACCTGAACCCCATCGAGGCGGGGCTGCTGCCCGACGGCTCGCCCGACCTTTACTTCCGGGGGTTCTATTGCTGGAATTCCGAAGTGGGCGCCAAGACCCTCGGGATCGCCAGCTTCTACCTGCGCGCGGTTTGCCAGAACCGCAACCTCTGGGGCGTCGAGGACTTCCAGGAGATCACCATCCGGCATTCGAAATACGCCGCCTCCCGCTTCGCCCACGAGGCCGCGCCTGCGCTCAGCCGTTTCGCCGAGTCCTCGCCCACGCCCTTCATCGACGGCATCCGCGCGGCGCGGGACAAGATCGTCGCGCGGTCGGACGAGGACCGCCAGGACTTCCTCCGCAAACGCGGGTTCTCGAAGGCGGAGACGGGCCGGATCGTCGAAACGGTCCTGGCCGAGGAAGGCCGCCCGCCGGAAAGCGTCTTCGACTTCGTCCAAGGGATCACCGCAGTCGCCCGGTCCAAGCGGCAGCAGGATGCGCGGTTGGTGATGGAGGGGAAGGCCAAGGCGTTGCTGGAGAACGCGGCCTAGTCTGCTCCTCGCGGAGGTGGTTGCGCTCGAAGCCACCTCCTTCTCGACACACCATCAAAGTCGGCTTCGAGCCCAATGTATGTACCGGCTGCTGTTCGCAAGTGATCAATCGCATGTCTTCTGGAAGTCGCTGATATGTATCCGGCCTTTGTATCGGCTTCGTTGTTTGCCGTGGCCCTGTTGGGAGTGCGCACGCGCCGCTGTCTCATTACTTACCAGATCATTGATGACCATTTGGGCTCTCAGACTTTGGGTGCGTCTTTATTCCGTTCCATGCAGTTGAGGTTTACGAACGTCGTTTACGGTATTGGCCTGATCAGACCGCAGCCGCTATCTCTTGTCCTTTCCAATCAAAGTCTTTGCCGGAGCTGAGAACGCTCCAAGCGATCCGGGCGAGCTTGTTGGCCAGCGCCACACCAAGTTTGTTGTGCTGCATCCGCATTGACGCCGCTTCCAGCCACGGGCCAAAGCTGAACTTGTGCCAGTTCTTCGGCCTCATCATGATGACTTGTGCGGCTTGCACAAAGAGCATGCGCAGATAACGACTGCCACGTTTTGTGATGCTCCCCAGTATCGTGCGCCCGCCCGTGCTGCTCTGTCGCGGAACCAGTCCGAGCCAGGCTGCAAAGTCGCGGCCACGGTCATAGGCCTCGCCCTCGCCAACGGCAGCAACCATCGCCGTTGAGATCAACGGGCCAATACCTGGGATGGTCATAAGCCGCTGGCACCCCGGCTCAGTTTCACTGACCTCCTTGATTTCAGCCGTGGTCATCTCGATCCGTTTGTCCAGCCAGATCCAGTCCTGCTGCAGACCTAGGATTAGTCTCCGCATGCGCAGTGACATCTCGCCGC
>JACNMN010000026.1 GCA_020622165.1 Boseongicola sp. H5 | reverse complement strand
GAACGTCAGAACCGGCCATGCCGAACATCAGATCATCGCCGCCGGCCCCGTCCATGTAATTCGACACGCCGTTGCCGTTGAGAAAATCGGCCTCGACGCTGCCGGCGAAGACGGTTTCGCCCCCCAGATTGCCGACCGGAAGGCGGGACAGGTTGATCAGTTCGGGCACCAGAATATCGGCCGCGTCGAGCGGGCGCTGATCGGCACTGATCACCCGCAACACCTCGTTGCGGAAGGTCAGGATGCACCCGTCCGCGGTGGTCTGGAACGTGATCTGGTCCAGATTGCGGAACATCTGATAGGCGGAGAGATCAAGCACATCCTCGGCCGGGTCAAAATCCGTGATCGTATCGTCGATCCCGTCGGCCGTCATGACGAAGACGTCCCGCCCGGCGCCGCCCGTCAACCGATCGGCGCCCGTTCCGTCCATCAGGATATCGTTGCCGGTGCCGCCGTTCAGAGTGTCATCGCCCCGCCCGCCGGAGATCACTTCGCCCGCGGCCGTCCCGGTGATCGCATCGCCGCCGTCGCTGCCGAGCAACGTGTCGGAGACGGCGCCGGGATCATAGCTCAGATGGGTGATGCCGGTTTCGGTATGGCTGGCCGCGAAGATTTCGAGCGTGCCGTCCCGGGTCGTGGCGGCGATGCTGCTGACATTCTCCAGGCTGGCCGCAAAGCTGTCCGCCATGGTGTCGTGATGCAGCAAGCGCCCGCCGGGCAGAAGCTGGAAAAGCGACATCCCGTCATCGGCGCCACCGGCCATGACGAAGACCTGATCTCCCAATGTGACAAGTTCCAGGCTGGTCACGGACTGGAACCGGGAACTCAGATCGTCCAGAATATGATCGACCGGCACCAGGGACCCGTCGGTGTTGAGCCGCAGAACGCTCAGCGACGAACTGCCCTGGGACGCCAGAACGATGTATTCGCCATCGGGCATCGTCGCCTGAGCAAGGGCGCTGATCCCGGCCACGCCGAGCCCGTCGGCGGCCCCGGCGCGGCCCCGGATCTGCAACGCCCCGCCCGCGACGACTTCGTAGCTGACCACCTGGTCGCCATCGCCGGTCACGGCAATCAGGTACTTCTCGGACCCGGCCTGGGCGGCCATCAGGCGGGAAGCTCCTCCGGGCACGTCCTGCTGGGTTTGCTGAAGAAGCTCGCCATCGGGCTGAACCGCATAGGCCTTGATCGTGCCTTCGGCCTTGTCGCCCGCGTAGACATAGGTGCCGCTGGCACTTTCCGTCAGCACGAGATCGGAAAAGCCTTCGCTGGCCGCCATGCTGGAGAGGGTTTGCGGCACGCCGCCAATAGTTCCGTCCGCTGCGATCCGGAAGCTTATCGGCCCATCCATCGCGGGCCCGAGGGTAACCGCGCGCAGCGTGCCGCCGAATTCCATCAGTTCGAGCGAGATCGTATCCTCGGAAAGATACTGGGTATCGATCAACTGTGCCGACCCGTCGGGGCCCAGCCCGAAAACCGTGATCGCCTCGCCGGACCGGCTGGTGGCGTATAGTGCCGCCTGACCGCTGGACGTCACGAAGAGATCCAGATCGGTGATCGCCGTTACCACTTCGGGCACGGCGTGCGACATCGTCGCGACATAGGATAGTTGAGCCACCCCTGACTCCCCCTCGCAAATCTGCGCCCCCACGCATTCCGGGGGACAATGCCTCGGGAGGATTAACGTCTGGTCAGAGCATTGTGGCAGAGTTGGGACATTCGCTTAGACTTGCAGTTTTCCGGTCTCATGCACGATCCGCCCGGACAGACACGCGCCCATTCATGGTTGCGAAAGCCGGGCCCGGTAGACTATCACCCTTCTGCCCCGGCCCGGCGGCAGCTCCAGACAGGCGGGAACGATCAGATGAAGAAGGCCTTTATCACCGGCATCACCGGTCAGGATGGCGCCTATCTCGCGAAGCTTCTGCTCGACAAGGGCTACGAGGTGCATGGCGGCGCGCGATGGATTTCTCACGAACAGAAGTCCCGTCTTGCCCGGCTTGGTGTCGCTGACGCGGTCCATATGCATGAATTCGACCTCAGCGACATGAACAACATCTTCCGCACCTTGCGGGATGTCCGGGTGGAAGAGTTCTATAATCTCGCCGCACTCAGCTTCGTGGGCGCGTCCTGGGATGTGCCGGTCTACTCCGCGGATGTGAACGGGCAGGGCGTGGTCCGGATCCTCGACACCTTGCGCACGATCGCCCCTGAAACCCGGTTCTATCAGGCGTCGACATCGGAGATGTTCGGGCTGGTGCAGGAAGTCCCGCAAAGCGAGACGACGCGCCTCTACCCGCGCTCGCCCTACGGCGTTTCCAAGGTATACGGCCATCATATCACGGTGAATTATCGCGAATCCTTCGGGCTGCACGCGTCATCGGGCATTCTGTTCAATCATGAATCCCCCTTGCGCGGAAAAGACTTCGTGACCCGCAAGATCACCATGGGGCTGGCCCGGATTGCGCGCGGCGGCAGTGCGCCGGTCGTTCTGGGCAATCTCAATGCGCAGCGCGACTGGGGCTTTGCCGGCGACTATGTCGACGGCATGTGGCGGATGCTGCAGCAGGACAAGGCCGACGATTACGTTCTGGCCACCGGCGTGACGACCACGATCCGCGATTTCGTGGCCTTCGCGGCGGCCCCGCTTGGCATGGATCTTGAGTGGCAGGGCGAAGGCGTCGGGGAGACCGCGACCGACCGCAGGACCGGCAGGCGCATCGTGGAGGTCAGTGCGGAATGGTTCCGCCCGGCGGAGGTGGATCTGCTGATCGGCGACGCCAGCAAGGCGCGGCAGAAACTCGGCTGGTCGCCCAAGGTCGACGTGCGCGCCCTGGCGGAGATGATGGCCAAGGCGGATTATGACGCCCTGGGTTAGGATCGGCGCCGGCCCGCGGCGCCGATATCGGCCGATTCTGGCGGGCGCTCCTCAGGATATTCCGATCCGTTAACCATTTTTTGGCATCCCCGTGACATGTCTTATGACTCAGGGCCTTCGCGGATGCGCAGGCTGCCCGGGCAATTGCCCGGGCCAGGGGTTTGGCGACCGATCACAGAGGGGTCTTGCGCAAATGGGATTTGAGAAACGCGGGGCGGCCAACGGTCCCGGAACCCCGAAACAGGGCGCCGCGGAGTTTGGCGCGATCGGATCTGCCGCCGTCACCCGGGCCCGCGAAGCCAGCCGGGCGCGCGAAGAGGCCCGCACGCCGGTATCTTCGGTGCGGAGCCTGCCCGGCGCCACCCCCGCTCCGACGGAGCGGCAGCCGCCCTATTCAGGCAATATCGACTATTTCTCCGCCGGCAAACTGCATGGCTGGGTGGTGCGGACCAATGCCCGGGAGAGCCGGCCCATGGTGGGTCTGTTCATCGGTGATCGCGCCGTAATCCGCCAATTGGCGAGCAAGCCGCGCTCCGATGTGAAGGAAGCCGGGATCGGGGATGGCTATTGCGGCTTTGAATTGCCGGTGGACGACGCGGCCTATGCCCTTGCGAAACGCTTCGGATATCAGGTGAGCGTCCGGGTTCTTGACGATCCGAAGTTCGAGATCGGGACCTATACGCTGCCCAAACCGCTTTTCGGCGGCCTCGACCGGAACAGCCCGATGATCGACCATTGCCGGATGCTGCTGAGCGATGAGCTGACCCTGATGGCGAAACTGCTTGCCAGGGTTGACCGGCCGGTCACCTCGCCGAAACTCGGCAAACACGCCCTGCTTTTCGACAAAAGCCGCCTGATCCCCGAGAGCGACGCGGCCCCGGATACGGACACACGCCTGCCCGCCTATCTCGATTACGTGAAACATCGCCTGCACAAGGACCGGAGCTTCGATACCGACGGCACGCCGGAAGATCGCGATCATTTCCTGCATTGGTACCTCACCGGCTACGGCACCATACGCCGCGGCCTGCGTACGCCGCTGCCCCATGACGCAATCGAATACCTGAATGCGCCGTTCGTCATCGGGGGCCAGAAACACGCGCTGACCCGGGCGATGTGGTGGCGGATCGTGGATGACGGCACCAAGCTGAAATCGCTGGATCTGTCCGACAGCGCGGCCTTCCTCGACCTGCTCTATTGGTGGGCGGAGAAGGAGGCGCCGCGCCTCTCGGTCGAGGATTGTCTCGTGCCCGCGCGGTATGCCGACCTGTTGCGGATGGTGCCCACCGCCCGCAAGGACGACGCCTTTCCGCTTTCCAATTTCATGGTCCGCCTTCAGGAGGACAGGTCGAGCTTCCAGTTCCTCGATCCGACGGAGGAGGAGGACCGGAAACTCTTTACCTTATGCATGGTGCTCTGCGGCGCCAGCCGCCCCGATCTGCTGCGATACGTCCCGGCCGGATCCTTCAGGAAGATCTTCGCCCGACAGGGCGAGACCCCGTCGATCTTCGAGACCTTCTATCAGGCCATGACCCTGCAGGATGATCCGGTTCCGATCTCCCATGAGAGGTTCGCGGCCCTGATCCGTCTTCGCGGATACGACCTGCAAAGCCATCAGTTCCTTGCCCGGACCGAAACCGGTGACAGGTTGCACGCCGCGGCCCTGCCGATTGCGGCCGACGCGGAGACGGTGGATGTGCAACTGATCGGGCCGTTTGAAAAAGCATCCGGGCTCGGGCAGGCCACGCGCCTTTCCGCGGAGATCATGAGGCGCACCGGACTGCGCGTGAATTGCGTGGATTTCGGGCTGGACAACCCCGCGCCAGAAGGGTTCAGCAAGGTCGGCAAGATGTCGGACTGGAAGAAGGCCCGGATCAACCTGCTGCATCTGAATGCGGAATCCATTCCTCTGGCGTTTGCCTACGGGCCGGATGTGTTTTCCGACAGCTACAATATCGGCTATTTCTACTGGGAACTCGATACGCCCGCGCTGTGCCATTACCTGGGCATGGAATTGCTGGACGAGATCTGGGTTTCGACCGAGTTCGGTGTCAGCATCTATCGCCCCGAAACCGCGCAGCCGGTCGTCAATGTGGGGATGTGTTTCGAGGAGCTGAGCCCGGTCGACAAGGATGCGGCCCGCCGAAATCTGGTGCAGCAGTTGCACCTGCCGGACGACGCGTTCCTCTGCCTCGTGGCCTTCGATTCGTTTTCCTTCGTGCAGCGGAAGAACCCGCTTGGCGTGCTGGCGGCGTTTCAGAAGGCCTTTAGGGGGATCGACACCGCGCATCTGATCATCAAGACGCAGAATCGCGACCATGTTTCGGACCCGATGCAGGAACGGATCTGGAAACGTGCCGACGCCATGATCGCCGCCGACCCGCGCATTCACGTGATCAATGAAACGCTCACCTACGAGGCGCTGGTCGATCTCAAGGCCGCCAGCGACTGCTACATCTCCCTGCATAAATCCGAGGGCTGGGGCTTCGGCATGATCGAGGCGATGAACCTGAAGGTGCCGGTGGTCTGCACGGGCTATTCCGGGAACATGGATTTCTGCTCGGAGCGGACGGCATGGCTGGTGGATTACAAAGACAGCTATCTCGTCGACGGGGATTACATCTTCGTGAGAGCCGGTCAGAAATGGGCGGATCCGGATATCGACGATGCCGCCGCCCAGCTCAGTGCCCTGTATCGCAATCCCCGGGAGCGGGCCGCGAAGGTGGAGGCCGCCTTCGCCAACGTTCGGCAGAACTTCTCCGCCGATGCGATCGCCAGACGCTACGAGGCGCGCTTGCAGGAAATCCTGAAGACGCTCTGACGCCAAACCTCCGGGGCGGGTTCGGCCGCTCCGCCAGAAAGCCGCAGCAATGTCCCTTCAGCCACAAGACCGGATCCAGCAGGCGTTGTTCGCCTATTTCTGCGACTTCGATGCCGAAGCTCTTCTGGAGCGGTTTCACGAGGCCGATCAGGCCTCCGAACCTGGCATCGTGCGCAATTTTCTGGGCACGCGGATCGCTCCGGATGTCTTTCCGCCGATCCTCACCCCGATGGCGGGCATGGTCGAACCGGTGCCGCATCCGGGCAACTGGCATGCCGATATCGCGGAATGGGCGGCCGCGCTCCGCAGCGTGGCGCTGGCGTGCGGAACATACCGGATTGTCGAGCTGGGATGCGGTTGGGGTTGCTGGATCGCCAATATGGGCGTGGCCGCGCGCAGGCGCGGGCTCGATCTCGACCTGATCGGGATCGAAGCGGATCGCTATCATCTGGCAAGCGCCGAAAAGACGCTGCGGCTGAACGGCTTCACGGCGTCCGATTACCGTTTGATCCACGGGGTGGCCGGGCCAAGGCGGGGCACAGCGATCTTTCCGATCCCCGAGGAGGACGGAACCGACTGGGGCGGCGCCGCGATCTTCGATCCGAGCCCCGAGAGACTGGCCGGTATGCGGCAGGGCGACCGTTACCGCGAGCTGCCCAGCATACCGCTCTCCGAGATTGTCGCGGAGGACATGGTCGATCTGCTCCATATCGACATTCAGGGGGCCGAGTTCGATTATGTGGACGGGTGTTTTGCCGACATCTCGGCTTATGTGAAACGTGTTCTGATCGGCACCCATAGCCGTGTGATCGAGGGCCGGCTTTTCAGCCGCTTTCTGGAGAAGGGCTGGCATCTGGAGATGGAACGCCCGGCCATCGCACCGCCCGTCGGCGGCGATCCGACCATCCAAATCGACGGGGTGCAATTATGGGCCAATCCTGTCACCTTGGCCCAAGATGGCATCGGCTCGTAGGCACGGACGCGCATGATCACTCCAATATTGCTCTGCGGTGGATCGGGAACCCGGCTTTGGCCCTTGTCCCGCAAGAGTTTTCCGAAACAGTTCGCCGATCTGGTGGGGGAGGAAAGCCTGTTTCAGGCCTCCGCCCGCCGCTTCGTGGGCGAGGGGTTTGCCGATCCGGTCGTGGTGACGGGGAATGCCTTCCGCTTCGTCGTCGCCGAGCAACTGGATGAGTGCCTTGTCGCTCCGGGCTCGATCCTGATCGAACCCGAGGGCAGGAACACCGCGCCCGCCGCGATCATCGCCACGTTGCATGTGGCCCGGACCGCGCCCGACGATCTGATCCTGATCGTGCCGAGCGATCACGCGGTGGCCGACCCGGACCTGTTCCGCGAAGCGGTGAGCAGAGGCCGGCCCGCCGCCGAAGCCGGCCAGATCGTGACCTTCGGCATCGCGCCCGATCGTCCGGAAACGGGGTTCGGCTGGCTGGAACGGAGTACGGAAACTTCGCCCGGTGTCTTCGCGCTGGAGCGGTTCATCGAAAAACCCGATGCGGACACCGCCCGCAGGTTGCTGGACGACAGCCGGTACATGTGGAATGCGGGCGTATTCCTCGCCAAGGCCCATCGCATGATCGAGGCCTACCGGACCCACGCCCCGGAGATCCTTGCACTGGCCGAGAAGGCGTTGCGCGATGCCCGGGATGATCTGGGCTTTGTCCGGATCGACCCGGAGGTCTGGCAGGAGATGCCGGATATCTCGATCGACTATGCGATCATGGAGCAGGCGCGCGATGTCTCTGTCGTGAGGTTTGAAGGCGCCTGGTCCGATCTGGGCAGCTGGCAGGCGGTCTGGCAGCAGAGCCCGCGCGATGGCGCCGGCAATGCCGTCTCCGAGAACGCAACCGCGATGGATTGCGAAGGTTCGCTCCTGCGCTCCGAGAGTCCGGAAATCGAGCTGGTCGGCATCGGGCTGAAGAACATCGTCGCCGTGGCCATGCGCGATGCGGTGATGGTGGCCGATATGTCCCAGTCGCAGAATGTGAAAAAGGCCGTCGATACGTTGAAGGCGCGGGAGGCGAAGCAGGCGGTGCAGCTTCCCGTCGATTACCGGCCATGGGGCTGGTTCGAGACATTGATCCTGGGCGACCGGTTTCACGTCAAACGCATACATGTGCATGCGGGGGCGGCGCTGTCGTTGCAGTCCCACGAACATCGCTCGGAGCATTGGGTCATCGTTGAGGGGGAGGCCAGGGTGACGGTCGACGATACCGTCCGCTGTCTTGGCGAAAATCAGTCGATCTACATTCCCGTGGGCGCGCGCCACCGGCTGGAGAACCCCGGACCGAGGCCGATGGTCCTGATCGAGGTGCAGACGGGCAGCTATCTCGGCGAAGATGATATCGTGCGTTACGAGGACCGATATGCACGCCGCTAGCATTATCGGGCCTGCACCCGGGCGTGCCGGCATGGCGGATACGCCATGACGAACGTGCCCGACACCAACCGCCCCCGGCGTCTCAGGCCGGTGCGAAGCGGCCGCAGATTTGCCACGGCGCGCGCGGTGGCGGCGCTGATCCTGCGCGAGATGAGCGTTACCTATGGCAGGTCTCCGGGGGGGTATATCTGGGCGGTGCTGGAGCCCGCAGCGGGTATCGGCCTTCTGGTTCTGGTCTTTTCGGTCGCGTTCGAAGCGCCGCCGATGGGTTCGAATTTCGCGATGTTCTATGCCACGGGGATGATCCCGTTTCTGGCCTATAGCGGGCTCAGCGCGAAACTGGCCCAGTCGCTCAACTATTCCCGCGCGCTGCTCTCGTACCCGAGCGTGACCTATGTCGACGCCATGATCGCCCGGTTCATCCTCAATCTGATGACTGAGCTCCTGGTCGCCTACATCCTGTTTTTCGGGATCCTGACCATCTGGGATACCGGCACGGTGGTGGAGATCGACCGGATCGCCATGGGGTTCCTGATGATGGCCAGCCTTGCCATCGGCATCGGCACGATGAACTGCTTCCTGGTCTCCCTTTTCCCGGTCTGGCAGGTGGTCTGGGGCATTTTCAACCGCCCGCTTTTCATTATCTCCTGCATCTTCTTCACGTTTGAATCCATTCCCGAACCATACCGATCCTATCTCTGGTACAACCCGCTGGTTCACGTCGTGGGTTACGTCCGGACCGGTTTCTACAGCAGCTACGACGCCTCCTACGTCTCGATGGCCTATGTGTTCGGCCTCAGTCTTTTCCTGACGGTGGCCGGGCTTGTCTTCTTGCGGCGCTACCACCGCGATATCCTGAATTTCTGACCTGCCCATGGCCAATCGCGCACCCCAAACCGTCACGATCCTTCTGGCCACCTTCAACGGCGCCCGTCATCTGGGCGCGCAGCTGGCCTCCTACACCGCCCAAAGCCATGCGGATTGGCGTCTCTGGGTCAGCGATGACGGCTCCACCGACGAGACCGCCGCGATCCTGCGCCGGTTCGAACGCGGGCCGGGCGGGTCGCACGAGGTTCGTCTGATCCAGGGGCCGGGCGCCGGGATGGCCGCGAATTTCCTGTCATTGCTGCAGCATCCCGATCTGCCGGACGGGCCGGTTGCCCTGTCGGATCAGGATGATGTCTGGATGCCGCATCGGCTGGCGCGGGGTCTGGACCTGATCGCCCGCAGCCCCGGCGCCCGGCCCGTTCTCTATGCCGCCAACACCATTCAGACGGATGCCGCCCTGCGCCCGCGGCGCATGCAGAACCGCGCGGGGTTCCGCCCCTCCTTCGCCAACGCGCTGGTTCAGAACATTATCGCGGGCAATACGATCATGTTGAATGCCGCGGCCATGTGCGCCATCCGCGCAACCATGCCGCCACGACCCGACGTGCCGTTCCACGACTGGTGGCTGTACCTGTTGCTGACGGGGATCGGCGGAGAGATCGTTTTCGACGAGACGCCGTGCCTCTATTACCGTCAGCATCACGCAAATCTGATGGGTAGCCATCGCGGCACCCGGGCCTCCGCGCGGCGCTTGCGGCTGATCGCCAATGGCACCTATGGCTCATGGGTCCGGCAAAACGCAGCCGCCCTGTCGCGGGTGACGCCCCATCTGACCCCGGATGCGGCGGACCGTCTGGGCGAGGTTCTGGCCACGTCCGGCCAGGGCGGCCTGCCCCGGTTTCGCAGCCTGCGCCGGGCGGGCGTGTTTCGCCAGGGCCGGCCGGCGCCGGGGATTTTGAGCCTGCTCTCCCTGATCGCGCGGGTTTAGCCGACCGGGATAATCCGTTCGAATTTGCCTCGCATTAACGGATTTTTCTTTTTCTTTTTCTAATTGAAATCAGGCAGGTTGAGCCCGGATCGGCGCCATTTGCCAGAACGGCCGGCAAGCCCTGACCACCGGGAGCCCGAGGTGAAACCGATCAGTCGCAACACATGCCCCGCCCGCAAAACGCGTCGGTCGCAAAAACTGAATCAGATACTTGGAGGACTTGCCGTGGTCTCTGCCGCCACCGCCCCCATCTTCGCCGATCAGCCGCCGGTTTCGGCCACGCTTCGCTGCGAGGTGGCGGTGCCCGACGTGACCGGGCAGGTGCCGGCGCTCTGCGGGGCCGTGCGGATGGCGCTCTCCCAGGCCCACGGTCTGAATTTCGGCGACGACCCCGCCGATCTGGCCTTCGTGATGACGATCCATGACCTGCGTCCCGACCTGATCGTCGCGCATCTGGAATGGCGCAGCGCCACGGCGGAGGGGCGGGGGCCGCAGATCCGGTTCGGACTGCTCGACACCACCTTGTCGCCGGCACTTCACCAACGTTTCGCCGACGGGCTTGTGCGCAGCGCCCCGCTGCCTTTCAGCCCGGCACCTTCCGAATAGGACCCGTTTGATGTGTATGATCTGTACCTCCTTCCGCCCCTATGACGACAGTTGCCCCTATGGCACGGCGACCGGAACCCAGGCCCGCGTGACGGAAGGGGCCGATGCCGCGGCCGGCCAGAACACCGCCTATTCGATCTCGTTGGGGGATGTCTTCGCCGGCCAGATCTCCTCCTTCGGGGATCGCGACTGGGTCGCGGTGCAGCTGGAGGCGAATGTCACCTACGAAATCGAGCTGACGGGGGTGGGAGGCGCGGAACTTGCCGATCCCTATCTGCGTCTGCGCGATGCCGGCGGCGTTCAGGTGGCCTATAACGACGATATCGTTCCGCGGACCAACCTGGACTCCAAGATCGTCTATGCGCCGGGCAGTTCGGGCACCTTCTACCTCGATCTCGGCGCCTATGCCGATGCGGGGACCGGTGCCTACGAGGTCACGGTCAATACCGCGTCGGACGCGCCGGCGGGCTCCCCGGATGAACTCGCCAGTTTCCTGACCGATGGTTTCTGGCAGCAATTCGGCGGGGCCCGCCACGCGTTCGACACCAGCCAAAGCAACGAGATCACCGTTTATCTCAACGAATTGACGGCCGATGGCCGACGCCTGGCCGAGTGGGCGCTGGAAGCCTGGGAAGCGGTCGCCAATCTCAGATTCGTCGAGGTGTTCAGCGTCACGGAGGCGATGATCGATTTCGACGATGACCAGTCCGGTGCCTTTGCCAATTATCAGGCGGCCGGAGATGTGACCACCTTCGCCTGGGTGAACGTCTCCACCGCCTGGTTGCAGGCCTATGGCACCCAGATCGACGATTATTCCTTCCAGACCTATATCCACGAGGTCGGCCACGCGCTCGGTCTCGGGCATCAGGGCGGTTACAACGGCTCGGCAGTTTTCGGGATCGACAATGATTTCATCAATGACAGCTATCAGCTGTCGGTGATGTCGTATTTTTCGCAAGATGAGAATACGACGGTCAATGCCAGCCGGGCGGCGCTTGTGACCCCGATGCTGGCCGATATTCTTGCGATACAAGATCTGTACGGCGCCCCGGATGTGCAAAGCGCGGCATCCGCCGGCGATACGGTCTACGGGCGCGGCCATACACAAACCGGTTACATGAAGCTTCTGATGGATGCGGTCCATAACGGGCAGGATCCGGCGAACCACTACGGCGATCAGGCGTTTGCCTTGACCATCTACGACGCGGGCGGCACCGATCTGTTCGACTTCAGTGACGACCCCGCCGATCAGACGATCGACATGCGGGCGCAGGGCATATCGGATATCTACGGCCTGATCGGCAATCTGGTGATCGCCCGCGATACACTGATCGAGAACCTCAACGCGGGCAGCGGGTCGGATTACGTGCTGGGAAACGGCATCGCCAACCAGATCGACGGGGGGGCT
>JACNMN010000025.1 GCA_020622165.1 Boseongicola sp. H5 | reverse complement strand
AAACTTGGTCGAGCGCTGCTTCAACAAGCTCAAGAACGCCCGTCGCGTCGCCACTCGCTATGACAAAACGGCACAGAGTTTCCTGGGCTTCATTGACATCACCTCAATCCGCCTCTGGCTCAACCATCTGTCAACATGACCTAGCACAGCGCGTTTAAAGCCAGGAAGCGACGCGAGCGCTTCGGTCAGGAATGTGCTTCCTGATTTTGGCATACATGCTACGAGGAAGTGGGCAGTTTGATAGCCCGGCAGGTATTCATAGAGTGCAATAGCGACAGGCCGCAGAGATACTCCGAAGACGCAATTCGGGCCGGATGTATAGGATGTGGAAGCGCTTGATCATCCGCTAAGAGATAGCCCTGCCTTGTCGTTAGTAAAAGGGTTAACGATAAGAACTAGCCGGTACGGGTCCTACGAAGTTGTCGCGAAGCCGCGGGAGGTCGAGCCACTTGCCGGGCTACGACCGACCAAGAAAATCCAGCGACTGACCTCTAAAGCTCCATTCTCTGCCGCTCTGCGAGCAGATGGTCGAGCGGCGGCAACTTTCCCGCGCCGCCGATCTGGCCTACGGCGAATGCGCCGCAGGCAATCGCCAGGTCCAGGCATTCCGGCATCGGCTTCCCTTTCAGCCAAGCGCCCAGAAACCCCGCGTTGAACGCATCTCCCGCGCCCGTGGTGTCCACCAGATCGGCCTTTTGTGCGGGGCGGTGATACCGGGCGGCATCCGCCGGGCGTATCTCGGCGCCATGGGGCCCCTGCTTGACGATGGTCGCCACCCGCGGGGACATCGTTATGCCATTGCGGGTCAACTCCCGCGCCTCGGCCTCGTTGGGAAAGAAGAGATCCACCCCGGCGATGATCTCCGACAGGCCGGGTTCCATCAGGCTGCGTCCGTCCCATGAGCAATCCAGCGACACGGTCATGCCCATGGTGCGGGCCTTGCGGATCAGGTCGGGATGGTCGCGCGCGGTCGTGATCTCGCCCAGATGCAGGTGGCGCGCCGCGGGCAGGGGGCCGCCCAGTGACAGGGCCGCGCCCGGTCGGCGGGTGACAAAAGCACGGTCATCCCCGTGGACAAGCGCCGCGGTGATCTGCGGATCGGTTCCCGCAGGGGCGGTATCGCAAAGCGCGCCCACCCGGTTGCTCGCCATTTCCGCCCGCACCACGCTGTCGAAAGGTGCCGCCGGCAGGGTGCCGATCAGCGTGGTCTCGTGGCCCAGCGCCGACAGATAGGCCGCGGTGATATAGGCCCCGCCGCCGGCGCGGAGCGCCAGCCCTTCGGCGAACACCTCGCGGCCCGCCGCCGGCGCGTCGTCCAGACGTGTGAAGACCAGATCGCAATAGATCCGTCCGGCCGTAAGAATGCGTAGGGGCGCGTTCATGCAAGCGCCTCTCCGCTGGCGGCATCGAAGACATGCAGGTTCCGCACATCGAGATCGAGGGTGATCCGGTCGCCTGCCGCCGGCGGTGTCCGGCCCGAGGCGGAAGCGATGATCTCCTTGCCGTCCACATCCACGTAAACCAGCGTTTCCGATCCCAGCGGTTCGGCCACGGAGACGACGCCCGACAGCACGCCGCCGCTTTCCACCACGTGAAGATCCTCGGGCCGGATACCGATGGTCAGCGCCTTGCCGTCGGCTTTGGGGCCGGTGGCAAGTGCCGCGCCGGTCCACAAGGTCACGCCTGACGCGGTCCCGCGCCCTTCGAGCAGGTTCATCGACGGCGCGCCGATGAATTGCGCCACGAAGGTGTTCGCCGGCGCGTGATACACCTCGGCCGGGCTGCCGATCTGCTGGATATGCCCGTCCTTCATGATCACGATCCGGTCGGCCATGGTCATCGCCTCAACCTGGTCATGGGTTACGAACACGATCGTGCTGCCCACCCTGCGGTGCAGTTTCTTGATCTCCAGCCGCATCTGCGTGCGCAATTGCGCATCGAGATTGGACAGCGGCTCGTCGAACAGAAACACGGCCGGGTCGCGGACCATGGCGCGCCCGATGGCGACGCGCTGGCGCTGTCCGCCCGACAGCTGGTTGGGTTTCCGGTCCAGATACTCGGTCATGCCCAGAATGCCGGCCACCTCCTCGATCCGCGCCTCTTTCTGCGCGCGGGTCATCTTCGAGGTGCGCAGCCCGAAGGCGATATTCTTGCGCACGGTCATATGCGGATAGATCGCGTAGTTCTGGAACACCATGGCGATGTCGCGGTCCTTGGGTTCCAGATTGTTCACCACCTGCCCGCCGATCTCGACAGTGCCCGAGGTCACTTCCTCAAGCCCCGCGATCATGCGCAGCGTCGTGGATTTGCCGCAGCCCGAGGGGCCGACAAAGACAACGAATTCGCCGTCCTTCACATCCAGATTGATCGAATGCAGAACCTCGGTCCTGTCATAGGTTTTCACAAGGTCGCGCAGCGCAAGATTGGCCATTTAGCTGGGCTCCGTCAGGGTGTGAAAGGCGGCGGTCAGGGCGGCGTCTGCCTCTTCGAGCCGCCGGGCGCGGGTATCGAGCGCACTGCGATGGGCTGCGGCATCCCGGGCGTAGCCGTCAAGGGCCGCATCCAGCGCCGACGGGGCAGGGCCGCCGAAGACCGTGCGCCGGGCGATGAAGCTGTCGATCGCCACGGCGTCGGCAAAGGCCGTTTCGTCGAACTGGGGGTGCCGCCCGATCAGGGCATCGAATGCCGCGACAAAGGCGTCATACCCCTCGCTGAGCGGCGCCCCCCGCGCGATGACGCCCTGAGCCGTTATGGCGGCGATCTCATGGGCCTGACGGAAGGACAGGCCTTCGGCGCGTACAAGGGTATCGGCCAGCTCGGTGATGGTCACGCAGGCCGCATCGGCATGGGCGCGCACCCGCGCCGCCCGGATCGAGCAGGCGGGCAGAAGCGCGGTCAGCAGGGCGATCACCCGGCCTCCCGTCTCGAAGGCGCCGTAGCCTGCGGCCTGCACCTCGCCCTCGCTGTCGTTCATATCGGTGAAAGGGGTGTTGTGCATCGTCATCAACATGGTGTCGCAGCGACCGACGGTGACACTGGCCAGATGGCGCAGATGTTCGATCGGCACCGGATTGCGCTTTTGCGGCATGATCGAGCTGACCTGAACAAGCGCGTTCGGTACGTAAAGCTGCCCGACTTCGAAGGCAGACCAGAACGCCAGATCCTGCACCACCCGCCCCAGATGCAGAAACGGCAGCTTCAGGGCCGAGTAGAGCCCGGTGATGTAATCGACACTTGCGATGCAGCCATAGGAGTTCTGCTTGGGCCCCGCAAACCCCAGCAGCCCGGCCACCCGTTCCCGGTCAATCGGAAAGCCCGAGGTGGTGATGGCGGCCGCACCCATCGGGCAGAGATCAAGCGCGTCCCGCGCCGCCTCAAGCCGCGTGATATCCGCCAGAAGCACCTCGATCACCGCGGCCAGATAATGGCCGAAGCTCGTGGGTTGGGCCGGTTGCCCGTGGGTATAGGCAACGATCGCCGTTTCCCGCTCGTCCCGCGCCTTGCCGATCAACGCCTCCGTCAGGTCCAACAGGGCGGCCAGCATCGCATCGGTGCGGCTGCGCAGCGCCATCTTGAACGCCGTATGGTCGATGTCGTTGCGGGAACGTGCGGTGTGCAGGCTCCCCGCCAGATCGGGGCCCAGATGTTGCTTCAACTGCTCCTCCACGAAGAAGAAGTAATCTTCATGCTCCCCGGAGTAACTCAGCGCGTCCAGATCGGTCTCCGCGTCGATCCGGGCCAGCGCGCCGGCGATGCTGGTTCCGGTTTCGGCATTCAGAATGCCCGTCTCCACGAGCATCACCAGATGCGCCCGGTTGATCCGGGCCATATGGGCGGCGTAATGGGTTTTGACCCCCTCGAAGAGCGGCGCCAGAACCGTGTCGCGGTAGACCGGGTCGGGAAACGTGGAGCAATCCTTCACACGCATATCCTTATCTTTGCTTCATGAATTTGGCGGGAGTGCGAGGGGGTGACCCCGGTTCCCGCCAGCGATTGAGTGTCTGCATATGGTCCCGGGGAGGCCTCATCCCTTCAGCCCCGCCATCACGACGCCGCGAATGATGAAGCGCTGGAAGATCAGGAACACGACCAGCGTCGGCAGCGTGGAGATAGCGGCCCCGGTCATGATCAGCTCCCAGGCGACATCGGCCTCATCCCCGAAGGAGGAAAGCCCCACCGGCAGCGTGTAGAGCGCGGTATCCGTCGTCGCGATCAGCGGCCAGATAAACGCGGTCCAGTTGCCCAGAAACACGAAGATCGCAAGCGCCGCCAGCGCCGGTTTGACCAGCGGCATCGCCACCGACCACCAGATCTGCAACTCGTTCAGCCCGTCGATCCGCGCGGCCTCCAGAAAATCGTCGGGTACGGTTTCGAAGAACTGTTTCATCAGGAACACCCCGAAGGCGGTCATCAGCCCGGGGAACATGATGCCCCAATAGGTATCCAGCCAGCCAAGCTGCTGGCTCATCAGATACCACGGGATCACCAGCATTTCGGTCGGGATCATCAGCGTCGACAGGATCGCGATGAAGATCAGGTAGCGCCCGCGGAACTTGAACTTGCACAGCACATAGCCCACCAGACTGTCGAAGATCAGCGTCGAGATCGTGGTCAGCGTCGCGATGATCAGCGAGTTCAGAAACCACGTGTAGAACCGCCCGTCCTCCAGAACGTAGGTGTAGTTCTCAAGCGTCGGTTCTTCGGGGATCAGGTTGAGATTGTAGACCTCGAAGGAGTATTTCAGCGAGGTCGAGATCATGTAGACCAGCGGCATCACCATCAGAACGCCGCCCAGAAACAGCAGCGCCCAACGGATGAATTGGGCATAATTCCGCGGCGGTTTCGGCCGGTCGGGGCGCAACAGCGTTTCCGAGGACGGCTTGATCCGGATGTCTTCGGCAATGGCCATCAGCGGTCCCTCAGAATGCGCAGCTGCACAAGGCTCACGATCAGCAGGATCACGAACAGAACCACGGTCTGGGCCGCCGCCGCTCCCATCTGGCTGCGCCCGCCAAAGGCCGTTTCATAGATCATCAGAACCAGCGGTTTGGTCGAGTTGAGCGGCCCGCCGGGGTTGTTGGTGGTCATGTTGAACACATGATCGAAGATCCGCAGGAACCCGATCGAGGAGAACACGACCAGAAAGACGATGGTGGGTTTCAGCAGCGGCAGCGTGATCTCCCACAGCATCGTCCAGTTGGAGACGCCATCGACACGGGCGGCCTCGTAATAGGTCGGCGGGATCGCGCGGAGCCCCGCCATGAAGATGATGACCTGAAAGCCGAGCCCGGCCCAGACGGCGGGGGCCAGAACGGCGGGCAGGGCGATGGAGGTGGATTGCAGGAATTCGATCTGCGGGATGCCGAACTGCGCAAGGAAATTGTTGAACACGCCGATCGGGACCGGTTGATAGAACCAACGCCAGACCCATGCCATGGCCACGGCCGACGTCATGAAGGGCAGGAAATAGAGCGCGCGGATCGTGCCATGCATGAAGCGCACCTTGTCCAGGTGATAGGCCACGAAAAAAGAGATCACGAGGCTGATCGGCGTACCGATGATCAGATATTCGAACGTGTTGACGAAGACGATCCAGAAGACCGGATCGTTCCACAGATCCACGTAATTCTCGAACCCGACCCATTCCCGGCTGCCCAGGAGGTTCCATTCCTGAAAACTCAGCACAAAGGCGTTGCCGGTAGGGTAGAAGCGCACGACCACGTAGAAGACGATGGGCACGGCCAGAAAGGCCCAGGCCCAGACCACCTGTTTCTGCCGGATGCTGAGCCGGTGCCAGCGGGCCGAAAGACCGCTCCTGGCGCCGGGCGACATGTCGTCTGATTGAGAGGTGTCGGCCACGGGTTGCGATCTCCGGCAGGTCAGGAAAAGCAGGGCAGGGGGCGGGCCCGTCCGCGACGGTGCCCGCCCTTGGGTCCGCGGTCACTCGCCGTAATAGTCGTCCAGCAGAGCCTGTTCGGCTTCGGCCGCGGTGGCGAGGCTGTCGGCGACGGAGGCGCCTTGCAGCTGCACCCGCTCAACCATTTCCACCATCAACTGGCGCTGCGCGCTTTCATCGGCAAAGCGCGTGGTGTTGGCATAGGCCAGCCCGCGGATGAACGGCCCGTAGACCGGATCATTGGCATTCTCGTCGGTCATGCCAACGGCTTGACGTGCAGGCAGTTCTCCCACGACTTCCAGCCAGATCTCCATCGCCTCGGGCGAGGTGATGTATTCCATGAAGAGGACGGCGGCGTCGTATTTCTCGCCTTCCGCCTGACTGGTGATCGCGTTGACCCAGTAGGAGGAATAGTTCGACCGTGTCCCGTCGGAACCGGCCGGAAGCTCCGCCACACCCCAGTTCAGCCCGCGCGTGTCGTTGAGCGCGCCGATGCGGAACGAGCCGTCGATATGCATGCCCGCGCGCCCGGCCCGGAAGGCCGCTTGCGGTTCATCCATGAACAGAACCTGGGTGACGCCATGTTCTTCCTGAAGATCGGTGTAGAACTCCAGCGCCGCCCGTCCGGCATCGTCATTATAGGTGACGGTCCGGTAATCGTCGCTATAGGGAGAGCCGCCGAACTGACGCACCAGAACCTCGCGGAACCAGTGGTGATCCTGCGCGGTCATGCCCGTGGTGAGGCCCACTTGCGTGATGTTGCCCGCCCCGTCACGCTCGGTCAGCGCGGCGGCGATCTCGACCAGTTCGTCAAGCGTTTCGGGCGGGCCGTCGATGCCCGCGGCCTCGAACAGGCGCTCGTTATAGAACAGCGCAAGGCTGCGCACGGCGGTGGGAAGGGCCCAGTACTGGCCATCCTGTTCCATCGCGGAAACCATCGGGAAGAACTCCGCCTCGATCTCGGCGGGCGAGAAGACATCCGCCGGCAGCGGCTGGATCAGGTCGGCCTCGACGTAGTCATTCAGCCAGCCGTAGAAAAGCTGTACCACATCGGGGCCTTCGCCGGCCGGGATCGCGGCGGCGACCTGCGTTCTGTAGTTGGCGTAGGGGAAATGGGTCATGGTGACCGTGATGTCGGGGTTGGCGGCCTCGAAATTCTCGATAAGTTGCTCCATCGCGGTGACGCGGGCATCGAAGAAATACTGCCAGTATTCGATTTCGACCTCTGCCATGGCGGGGGCGGCGGCAAACAGTGCTGAGGCCGAAACGGCGGTCGCGGCGACTGTGGTCCGAAGTCCGGAAAACATTTTTGGAAACTCCCTGTTGTTGTCGGCTTGCGCGAAGCATGCACCGTATCCGCGATTCGAGCGCGGGGATGATTCAGGATTAAGTCAAACCAATTGAGTTATCAAGCAAGTTGAGTTAATCCCGGAGGCATGAGTCTGCCTCTCCTGCCCCCCGGATCGAATGCCGAACGCAGCCGCGCCTATAATCGCGGGCTGGTTCTGGGCCATGTGCGGCGCGCCGGCGCCTCGGGCCGGGCCGAGATCGCGCGCGCATCGGGGCTGAGCACGCAGGCGGTGAGCAACATCATCGGAGAGCTTGTGGCGGAGGGCTGGCTGTATGAGGCCGGGCGCCGGACCGGCGGGCGCGGGCTTCCGGCCGTGACCTATGCCATCGACGGGGCGGCGGGCACCGCGTTCGGTATCGAGTTGCGCCCCAATGCGGTGCTGTGCGCGCTGATCGATCTGGACGGGCGGGCGCTTTACACCGATCGCGTCGCGGTCTCGCGGGCCGATCCCGGTCATGTCGTCCAGCTGGTGAGCCAGCTTCTCGAACGTGCCCTGTCCAACAGCCGCACGAAGGTCGCGCGGGTTCTGGGTGCCGGCGTTGTGATGCCGGGGCCCTTCGGCAAGACCGGGCTGTCGGGCTTCTTGACCGAATTGCCCGGCTGGGAGGGGCTTGACGCGCAGGCCCTCTTTGCCGAGGTGCTGGACATGGCCGTGACCGTCGAAAACGACGCCAACGCGGCCGCCATGGCCGAACGTGTCTCGGGGGTGGCGGCGGGGCTGTCCTCCTATGCGTTTCTCTATTTCGGCACCGGTATCGGCCTCGGGCTTGTGTCCGGGGGCACGATCTTCCGCGGCGCGTTTGGCAATGCGGGCGAAATCGGCCACGTCCCGGCCCCGTTCGAAGGCGGGTTGAAACCGCTTGAGGAAATCGCCAGCCGGATGGCGTTGACCACGGCCTTGCGGCGCGCGGGCGAAGCGGCGGAAACCGTGACCGATCTCGACCGGCTTTTCGAACAGCGCCACCCGGCGATGATGGCCTGGATCGAGGGCGCGCGCCCGGCCCTGTCCCATGCGGTTCACATCGTCGAGAACCTCTACGATCCCGAAGCGGTGATCATGGGCGGGGCCTTGCCCGCAAGGCTCTTGCAGCATCTGACCGACACCATCCCGCTGCCATCGCTCTCGGTCTCCAACCGGGCGGATCGAAACTGCCCGAGGCTTCTGGCCGGCACCGCCGGTCGGATGACCGCGACCCATGGGGCGGCCGCCCTTGTCATCAATCAGACCCTCACGCCCAGCCTTGGGCTGGCCACCTGAAAGACGTGCCGATGCCCACCACCGACCAGTCCCGTATCATGGCGGAAGCCGCGACCCCCCTGATCGCCCGGATCTGGCGCGCGCTTCAGCCGCTTCGCTCGGTTGTCGGGTTCATGAACACGGGCGCCCATCCCGATGACGAAACCTCCGCGATGCTGGCCGTGCTGGGTTTGCGGGACGGCATCAATCTCAGCTTTGCCTGCGCCAACCGGGGCGAGGGCGGGCAGAACGATATCGGGACCGAAGCAGGTTTCGACCTGGGCACCATCCGCACCGCCGAGATGGAGCGTGCCGCCGAGATGCTCGACATGCGCCTCTACTGGCTGGGTCAGTCCCCGGAGGACACGATCACCGATTTCGGGTTTTCGAAATCCGGCGACGAGACCATGGCCCGCTGGGGCCGTGACCGGACGCTGGCCCGCTTCGTCCACATCCTGCGGATGGAGCGGCCGGATATCATCTGCCCCACCTTCCTGGATATTCCCGGCCAGCATGGCCACCACCGCGCGATGACATCGGCCGCCCATGAGGCGATGGAGCTTGCCGCCGATCCGGCCTTTACCGGCAGCGACCTGCCGATCTGGCAGGTCTCGAAGCTGTACCTGCCGGCGTGGTCCGGGGCGGGCGGCTCCTATGACGACGAACTGCCGCCGCCCGATGCCACGCTCACCATCGACGGGCATGGCACGGACCCGGTGCTTGGAACCAGTTACGCCCGCATCGCGCAGCAATCGCGGGCCTTTCACCGCACCCAGGGTATGGGGCGCTGGATCCCGCCTGGGGCGGAGACCGACTGGCCGCTCCATCTTGCAATCAGCAAGCTCGGCCCCGATCAGTGGGCCATCACCGACAACCTGCCGGGCGATCTGCGGGATCTGGACCCGGCGCTGGACACCGCGCAGACGGCCATCGATGCGGCCTTGGCGGCATTTCCGGACCGGGCCGGAATGCTGGCGGCCGCCGCCCGCGCCCATGCGGCGCTGGATCAGGCGCAGACCGATCCGCTCCATGCCCACCGGATTGGGCGCAAACAGGCGCAGCTTGCGCGCCTGATGCGGCTTTGCGCCCATCCCGACATCCGCGGACGACTGGCCGAACCGAGGCTGACGCCGGGCGAGAGCACGACGCTGACGGTCGAACGGCGCAGGGCCTGTTTCGGGCGCGCGACGGTCACGCCGGTCCTGCCCGACTGGATGGACGGCAACGGCGAAGAGCTGCGCCTGTCCCGTGCCGCGCCACCGAGCGACCCCTATCCCGACAGCTACGATCCGCTTGCGCCGCGCGCGCCGTCTCTGGCCGTCACAATCGAAACCGACGGGATCGCCGCCACCTCCCACATCGCCCTTGAAACGCCGCTGCTGGTCGCGCCGTCGGCCCGCGCGGACCTGTCACGCCACGCCGCGATCCTCAATCTTGCCCGCCCCGGGCGCGCCATCGAGCTGAGCGTTTCCAACATCTCCGGCGGCACGCCGCGCTTCGATCTTCCGGAGGGCTGGACACAAAGCTGGACCGGTCCGCAGGTTGCGCTGGACGCGCCCGAGGACGTCGCCGAGGGCCTGTACCACCTGCCGCTCCTGCTGGACGGGCAACCGGCGCATGGCATCCGCGTCTTCACCCATGATCATATCGCCCCACGCCTGCGCAGCACCCCCGCGACGCTCAGGCTGCGGGTTGCGGATATCGCCGTGCCCAAGGCCCGCATCGGCTATATCGGCGGCGGGAACGACCGCGCGGCGGAATGGCTGGCCGCCATCGGCTGCGACGTGACAGACCTCGGCGATCAGGCACTTGCATCGGCCGATCCCTTCGCCGGCTACGACACGATCCTGATCGGCGTGTTCGCGATCCGCTTCCGCCCGGTCCTGGCGCGCCACATGCCGGCGCTGCATGACTGGACCAGGAACGGTGGCAATCTTGTCACCCTCTATCACCGGCCGTGGGACAATTGGGATGCGAAAACCACCGCGCCGGCACCTCTGGAAATCGGTCAGCCGTCGCTGCGCTGGCGCGTCACCGACGAAACCGCGCCGGTCACCTATCTGGTTCCGGACCACCCGCTTCTGACCACCCCGAACCGGATCGCGCCCGGCGACTGGGAGGGCTGGCACAAGGAGCGGGGGCTTTACTTCGCCAAGTCATGGGACAAGGCCTATACCACGCTTCTGGCGATGTCCGACCCGGGCGAGAAGCCGCTCCACGGCGCGCTCGTCTCCGCACGGATCGGGCAGGGGCGGCACACCCATCTGGCCCTGATCCTGCACCACCAGATGGCCCAACTCGTGCCCGGCGCGTTCCGTCTCATGGCCAATATCGTCACCCCGGACTGACCGCGCCCGTGCGGGGACGCGACCCGGCTTCGGAAATCATCTTCTCCACGATCAAGTTCAGTAACCGGAAGAGGCTTTCCGCGGTAGCTCGGTCGTCCTTTAGGTCGATTTGGCCGGGGTGAACCGCGTTGTTGCCGATGACACGCACAGCATCGAGTGCTTTCTGAATTCGCGGGTCGAGACCGCCTGCGACAAGCGCCTTGATGTTTTCGTTGATGGTCTTCTTCGAGTCCCCGAGCTGCCCGCAGAGCCGGTCGATAGAGAAGCGGATCAGTGCTGCTGCGCCTCGCGGTGACAAATCGAGGATCGTGCTCGCTTCGTCGTAGTCTCTGCGAATGTCATCGGGCATATCTGGGTTCGCAGGCGGTGCTTCACCGCGCTGTGGGTAGACAAGCCGGTCATAGATCCAAATTCCTATGTGATTGCAGTTAAAGCACTGGCTAAACCACATATTGGATAAGCTCTTATCGACGCCCTCGGGTCGATGTTCAAAGAACGGTCGTCCCTTAGAAGCCCGCTCAGCCCATGCCTTAATCTTGGATCGCTCATCGGCGTCCTCGATATGCTCAAGTTTCATTTCCTTGAGCTTTTCAGCGTCGATGATGAACGGCGTATGGTCCTTTTTCATCGGCTCGGCATTCGCCGTGAACCAGAATTGCTTAGCCAACGCCCCGCAGTGTGGGCAGTTGAACGCGGTTTCATTAACTGAGGGGGAAATGTATCTCATGCGCAAGCCACTGGATCGAAACGAGGGTTGCTGAAATCTAGCACGTTGGCTGTTGGGGTGGAACCGAACACCCGCTTGTGCTTATGACCTGCTTATGGGGTAGGTCTAGAGCCACGAAGACCGCCACTGGCGGTCGCGGTATGTAGCTGCTTTTAATTGGTTTTTTTGGCTCCGGCGGTAGGGATCGAACCTACGACCAATTGATTAACAGCTCGAACGACGCGCGCAATTCATGGTCATCTGCCGCCACTTGGGGGCGTACGACCCCTTGAAAACATTGCAATATCAGTCCTGTAGGCCATCCAACGTCATCTGGCGTCGTCTCAAACACTGTACTCGGGACTGTACTTATCATGACCATCTTCAAGTTCACCGAGGCCCGTATCAGGGACCTCCCGCTCGGCTCCGGCATCCACAGAGACACCGATGTGAAAGGGCTCATGTGCATCTGTCACAAGAGCTGCAAGACCTTTGCTGTCCAAAGCGACGTGCGCCGGGAGAAGCGCCACATCCGCACCGTCAGGGTCAAGATCGGCCGGGCAGACCACATCCGCTTGGCCGAGGCCCGGAACGAGGCACGCAAACTGATGGCCACGATCCAGTCTGGCATTGACCCAACAGCGGGACCCGAGTCCACCGGGATCACTTTGGAACGGGCCCTGAAGGAACACCTGAAAGAACGGGACCTCTCACCGGCCACGGTTCGCGGGTATACCTATCACATGGAGAACTACCTGGGTCGTCTTCGGCGCCGTGCGGTGGCTGACATCACGCGCCAGGACTGCCGAGAACTCCTCGACACGCTGACGCGCCGCCATGGGCGCACCACGGGTGGTTCAGTTCTCAGGACGGTGCGTGCTTTGATCAACACGGCAATGCGCCATGATGAAACCATCAACGGCAATCCCGTGGACGCCGTGCGTGTGCCGACCACACCGAAACGCAAAGTGGGCGAGTTGGCCCTTGCCGACTTCTGGAAGAATACTGAGGCGCTCTCCCCGATTATGCGGGACCTCCAGCGCACATTTCTATTGACAGGTGCGAGGCGAAGTTCGGTGTTGACCGTTCGGCGGGACGACGTCGATCTGGAACGGCAAGTTCTCACCTTTCGGCATCAAAAGACCAGCACCGAGCCGCTGCTGTTCCCGATGGGGCCTTGGCTGACGGAAATGATGCGAGCGCGCCTGCTGGATGATGAGCCACTTGCGTCAGAGTGGCTTTGGCCGTCGCCGGGGGCTGCCACTGGCCACGTTGCAGAACCGAAGAAGAAGGGAATTCCATCGCCCCATGCGCTTCGTCATGTGGCCAGGTCTTTGATGATTGCCGCTGGCGTCCCCTATGCCGAGTCCGCATTGCTGCTCGGACAGCGCCTACCGGGTGCGAGTGGTGGATACGTCCATCCGCAGATGCTGGTAGAGAACCTCAGGGAGCATGCCGTCGGCTTCGAGAAGCTGGTTTTAGTGGGTGCAGGGGTCAAGTAAGCCACTGCTGCCCTACCAGCATTTCGTACTTCTCCCGCTTTCGGCGCGTAATAATAGGTTACGTGGGCAATTTCGGAGCGTATTTTCGCTTGCATCGGGTGACGCCAAACCACGTCCAGTGACGAATCAGGCTGATCGCCCACCGAACCGAAAATCGAGCCAACAAGCGCCGCGGGCTACTCGTCCGCGGGAGGAGTACCCTTATGCCAAATTGCAACGAAGCAGCTGTATCCTTTTCCAGCCCGTGGATGACCACGGATCAAGCAGCAGCCTATCTCAGCGTCTCGAACGGCACGCTGCGGAATTGGAGGTCGGTTGGCGCCGGTCCCCACTACAAGACCGTGGGTCGGATCGTCCGGTATCACCGGGACGACCTGGACGCCTTCATGATGGCGGGCGCGGCATGATTGGCCGTGTCTCGCCTGATAGTCTGTCTAACTCTTGCCCGCCGGGAAATCCCAGCTTTTGGCCGCTGGCCGATGCCTTGATGCTGGAAGATCTTCGCAACCTCGGAGAGGCATTCATCCTCTTCGAGGGCTTCGGCACGACTGAGGCGTACCATCATGCGGCCCGCCTGCTGCGACTGCCAGATGGCGAATATCATTGGATGGTTGACTTCGCGCTCTGCCTTTTCAGGGATTTGTTCTATTGCCGCTCTGGGGACTTCTATCTCGACGCCCACGGCTTCCTGAAGCACGCGGACGAACGTGACCTTGCGAAAGAGGAACTGACGGGCCAGGCGCGCTGGCTTGTCGAAAGCGCAGGGACCGACCTCTGACCAGTGTTGGAGCGCACAAGCGTCCACGCAGGCTTACGACGCCCGACCGTCACGACAGAGTTCGTTGAGAGCAAGCCGGCCGCAAGGACCGCTTCCCGCGGCCGGCTCCGTGATCCATCCTCTTGGACAGGAAGACCCACATGACCAAACACACCCACAAAACGAAAGAAGCAGAGCATGTCTGATCCCGAATATGCCGCGCCGACGGCCCCCTCCATACCCTCGTTCGCCGACCTGCTGACGCCAAAGCAGGCGAGCGAGATAACCGGCCACCCGGAGACGGTGCTGGCCGTCTACCGCTCCCGCCGCAACACCGGCCGCTCGCCCGACGCGGGCCCCGAGTTCGTCAAGGTGGGCCGCGAGGTGTTCTACACCCGCGAGGCGGTCCGGGCGTACCTCGCTGACAAGCGGGTCTGAGCCATGGCCGAACAATCGATGGACAAGATGACGGGCCTGCGCTCGTTCGACGCCGCCTGCCAGGAGGCGGGAATAGAGCCCGCGTACGTGTTCCTCAAGGACAAGCGCGCGTTCAAGGAGGGCTGGCAGAACCTGCGCCCGACGTTGGCCGAAGTGCTTGAGCACCTAGGCCGCTCCCCGAAGAACTCCGTCGGCGTACAGCCTGCATCCCTAGGCTGCGTCGTGCTGGACTGCGACCACGGCGACGGGCCAGAGGTTGGGGTCGAGTGGGCCGGGGACGCGCACGCCGTCACCACCCCATCGTCATCCGGCAGCGCCCGCAAGGGCCACGTCTGGGTCCGCTGCGACGCCGCCGACGCCGTGGGCAACTGGAAGTTCCGGGTCGAGGACCCGATCGAGGGCGAGGCGGAGGGCGAGCTCAGGACGCACGGCGGACAGGTGCGGTTGAACCCGCAGTCGGTCAGGCTGCTCGCCCGCGCCGTCGAGGAGGGCAGGATGCGGGACGGTCGCCGCCTGTCCCCGTTGGCCTTCGCGGGCATCAGGACGAGCGGGGGCGCCGCAGCATCGGACGGCGTGGCCTTGGACTGGGACGACGGCGCAGAGGTGGATTTCGCCGAACTGCCCGAGGGCCTGCGTGATCGCATTGTGGAGCCGGTCGGTTCGGGCGAGCGGTCGGAGGCCGTCGCGTCCGTGGTCTGGCAGCTCTTGGCCCGTGGCCTGTCGGCCACCTCGGCGCTCTCGATCCTCGCCGAGCACTGCGGCTTCGCCGTCGAGAAGTACGGCGACAGGCTGGAAGCCCAGGTCGAGAAGATCGCCCGAGACTACCTCGCCACCCGCGATGCAGGGATTGCCCAGGACTTCGACGATGTGATCGAGGACGCCGACCTGCCCGATGGGGCGCAGCCCGAAGGCGGCGGAAACCCGATGACCCGCGTGGTGAAGGAGATGAACGAGCGGTTCTGCGCCGTCCTCGACGGCGGCCAGTTCCAGGTCTTCATGGAGGAGCCCGACCCGATCTTCGAGGGGCGCACCGCCTGGACCAGGCTGAGCCGCGAGGCCTTCCGGCACTACTTCGAGGACGAGACCCTCGCCCAGGTCGGCGAGAAGAAGCGGATCAGCAAGGCGGACCTGTGGCTTTCGAGCCCGCACCGCCGAAAGTACCCTGGCATCGTGATGGACCCGCAGGGCCTGGCGCACAACCGGGGCAAGCTGAACCTCTGGAAGGGGTGGGCCGTCGAGCCCGCGCCGGGCGACTGGTCGATGATGCGCGAGTTGATCGGGGAGGTGCTCTGCGACGGCGACGCTGTCTCGGAGGAGTACGTGCTCCGCTGGATCGCCTACATGCTACAGAGGCCCTGGGAGACGCCCGAGGTCGCCATCGCTTTCCGTGGCGAGGAGGGCACCGGCAAGGGCACCCTGGGCAGGGCGCTGATGCGCATCGCCGGCCAGCACGGGCTGACGGTCTCGCACCGTTCGCAGTTTGCAGGGCGCTTCAATTCACACCTCCGCAACTGCGTGTTCCTGTTCGCCGACGAGGCTGTCTGGCCGGGAGACAAGGAGGGCGAGGGCGTGCTCAAGCAGCTCGTGACCGAGCCGATCCTGTCATACGAGGCCAAGGGGCGGGACATCACCCAGGGCAGGAACATGGTCCACATGATGCTGGCCTCTAACGAGGAGTGGATCGTACCGGCGGGGCCCGAGGCGAGGCGCTTCTTCGTCTCGGACGTATCGGACAGGCGACGCCAGGATCACGACTACTTTGGCAGGCTCGGACGGCAGATGGACCGAGGCGGCCTCGCCGGTATGGCCCACGACCTTCTGGCGATGGACCTGCGCGGCTGGCGACCTTCGATGGAGATACCGCAGACACGGGCGTTGGCCGACCAGAAGCTGAGGAGCATGAAGCCCGCCGCGCGCTTCTGGTTCGAGCTGCTGGGGTCAGGCGAGCTGCCGGTCGGCTTCGACGCCGAGGGCAGAGAGATCGACTGGCGCACGGGCGCCGTGGTGCTCGGCCCGCAGGAGAAGGACGCGACCGTCGAGGCCTTCGACGGCTTCCTCCGGCGCAACCAGCTCCGCAGCGAGAGGGCCACGCACAGGGCCCTGGTCAGGGAGGGCAAGCGACTCGTGGGGCTGACGACCGGTAAGCGGGAGGGCGGCGCTGAACGCACCTGGAACCTGCCCGCACTCGACGACGCAAGGGCCCAGTTCGAGGCACGCTCCGGCGCATCCGAGCTGTTCGACTGACCGGCGTGGGGCCGCTACGGCGGGCGGTACCATCTTGCCATTGGGCTTCCTTCTTCGGTGTGTTTGACCTGAACGAGCACCTGACTTCACGCCTGTGTGAGGTCCCAGGGCTGCCCCTCAGGACGCTTAGGACGCTTGCAGAACATAAGCGTCCTGGGCTAAGCGCATGTTTCGGATGCGAAAAAGACGCTTGGACGCTATGACGCTTAGGTTCTGGTTTCGTGGCTTTTTGCGTCTCGCTCTCGTCGCTCCCTTCGCCGAATTCGGTGCGGCTCGCCTGACCGTTCAGAAAGCCGAAAAGCAATATTAAGTGTCCCAAGTGTCCTAGTGTCATTTAGGTAATAAAAACAATAAGATACGGAAGGACGCTTTCAGGACGCTATGACGCTTGGGCCGAACGGAGGCCAGACCCCCTTCTGTGTCCCGACCTCACGCCAGTGAGAGGTGGGCTCGCTCACACGTGAGTTCGCTGGCATACGTTACCAACGGAACGCGGCATCCTGACCTCGAACAGTGAGGAGCGAGCCGCCCGGAAAACCTCGACGCCCGCCAGCCTGCCGCCCACCGAAGGGTGCCCCTCCGATCCTGGATCAGGGGGTCCGACGGCGGGAAGGGCAACCGCGTCAGGGGCTTGTCCGGTCGCCACCCCTCCAAGCACAGCATCGAGCACCGCAGACGCCTTGCACGGTAGCATCCTCGGCCTCCGAGATGGCGTGAAGCGAGGAGCTCGATCAGGTCGAACAGGACGTCTCTGCGGCCGACGGAAGAGGAGATGCCTGCGTGAGCATCATGAGGATGAACAGGATCAGGCCCGCACCCGATCCGCACAGGCGGAGCCAGTTGGCCCCGGTCGTCGCCCAGGTGTACGGCGAGAAGGGCGACGAGTTCCTCGGCTACCTCAGGCAGTTCGGGCACGTCACCTACGCGGCGAACATGACCGGCCTGACCCGGCGCACCTTTTACGACCGGCGCAGCAAGAACCCCGACTTCGCCGAGGCGTGGGACGACGCCGTGACCGCCTTCGAGGAGGAGCTGACCCAGCGCGTGGTCCAGACGGCCCTGGAGATGGGCACCGGCAAGTGGGTCCCTGTGATCGACCCGGCGACGGGCAAACCAGAGCTGGACGACGACTTCGAGGTGGTCCACCGCTTCGAGACCAGCCACGTGGACCCGCGGGTGCTGACCAAGCTACTCGCCCTGCGGATGAGCTCCGCGGATGGCCCGTCCCAGACCAACGTCCAGATCAACAACCAGACGAACGTCCACAACGAGCTGCCGAGGAAGCCTAAGCTTGTCGGAGGCTCCACCGGGTCCATACGGCGTCCTCTGGGCGCGTCCAAGGCCTCGGGCGCACATCCGGGAGTCGAGGACGCCGAGGTTGTCCAGAGAAGCACACATGAGACCGGGGGACAGACCGATGACTGACGGCGCGGTGCACGTCACCATCGTCAAGGCCGGGGGCGTCGCGACGGTGAAGTTCGCCGACGGCTACGAGACGATGCGGGTGGCCCTCGGATACCTGGAGTCCCCCGCAGACGGTCTGATCGCCGAGATGGACGAGGGACGCGAGCCGGTGCCGTGGCAGTCGGCGCAGGTGCGCGACGAGGCGACCTTCTCGGTGGAGACCCGGCTTGACCTCGACGACGAGACCCGTGCGAGGCTCCTGGAGTGGATCGCCGCCACGCCCTACTTCGAGGACGCCTGACGGCCCTCCAACACGGCCCGGCCCTGTGCCCGGCGCTGTGCTCGGTCGGGTCGAACTGCCCTAAGACCCTGATCGGGCTCGTCCCTTCACCTTCGGGCCTCCTGATCGCGTGTCAGGCGTGCGCCCTCACTGGCTTACGCGGAACCGCCCGCGCGGCATCTTGCGTCGTAAACCCTCACGAGGAGACTGACGATGGACCAGACGCCGAAGAGGATCATCACGCGCGAGAAGCAACAGCTGGCCGACATGGAACGCGAGTTCGCCGAGGTGGAGCGGCAGCAGGACGAACGCTTCGAAATGATCGAGGGAAAGCGCCGACGCCTCGCGGCTATGGGCGTGGTTCTTGATGACTGAACCGGTCGAGGCGAGGCCGGTCCCGCCGCTGCCGGTGATCCGGTACGCCGCCACCCAGCGGGAGGCCGAGACCCTGGTCGAGGAGGCCGTGGCCGACTGGCCACCGCTCCCCGGACTGACCATGCGCGCCAACGCGGTACGCCTCCTGGCCTCGATGTACCACGTCCACGGATCGACGCGGTTCCCGCGCGGATGGGTCCGCCCCGCCATGCAGGCCTTCATCGACGCCGGCGTGGACTGTCCGAACGCCCGGTGCTGGCGTTCCTACCGCTCCGACGTCCAGGACAACCCCGGCGGCTTCCTTTCCACGAAGGGCACGCCGACCGACCTGCTGCGGCAGATGGAGCTGGACCTCTTGGGCGAATGAAGCACCAGCATTTGACGCCTGGCGCTTACACGCTGGCATCATCGCGGGCCAAGACGCGGCAAGCTGTGACGGTGCCGCGGTTCATGTCGGCTTTCCTTCCCGGCACACGGACGGTGCGGTCCCGGCTCCTTCTCCGGGGTCGTGCCGTCCGCCCCCGACACGAGCCGAGAGGAACCGGATTGAATGAAGAACAGACAGGAAATTGAGACCCGCATCGCCGAACTGCGCGACGAGCGCGCCCGCCTGACCGACGAACTGGACAGGGCGCGCGCAGAGGCCAAGCAGGCGATCATCGACGGGAAGAAGCCCGGCGGGACCGCTGCCGCGCTCGCCGAGCGCATCGCAATCGTGGATGAGGCGGTGGCAGAGCTCCAGGAGCGCCTGGGCGCAGCGGCCGCGAGCGCCGAACGCCGACAGCGGACCGTGCGCGCCGAGAAGGCGTTGGAGGTCACCGCCGAGCGGGCGAAGCTGGCCCGGTCCGTGGACGACGCTCTGACCGCACTCGCCGCGGCCTGGCCCGCCTACCAGGAGGCCCTACGCAAGGACCTCGGGTCCGTGTCTGCCGCGAACGGCGACGTCGTGCCCATCGAGCGCGGCCCGGTCGCGAACCGGCAGAACGAGGTCCTCGTCCGCACGCTGGTCAACGCCGGCGGCATGGGCCTCGCACGAGCCCTGGGCGTCGAGACGGCCATCCGCGAGCGCCACGCGATCGGGCTGGCAGCCGCGGAGGAGCGCGTCGCGGAGAGCCTGCGGACCGAGCTGCTTCGCGTACGTGCCGACAGCCCGCAACCGAACGTGGCCCGTGAGGCCAGACAGGAACTGCAAGAGATGGAGAAGACGGGATGACCCAAGAGGGGCAACGCCACGCCGCTGAGCTGAAACGGCTCGAGGACAAGAAAAGGGACCTTGAGGATGCCCTCGGTCGCCTGGCACGCGACGAGGCCGACGCCGAGGAGGTCATGGAACTGGCCACCCTCGTCGAACAGCTCGAACAACACGTGGAGACCGCCCGCGCGGCGGCAGATATGGAGAAGACCATGACCAAGACCCGAGACGTGCGGAAGGCCGCCGCATCGAACCGCCAGGCTGCGGAGCGGCAGCTCGACGAGCTGGCCAAGAGTATCCAGCAGCCTGGCGAGACCTTCGAGAAGGCGTACTCGCGTGGGCTGGACACGGACATGGGCAAGGCGCTGATGCGGAGCCGGGACGACGCCCAGGAGCTCGAACGCGGCGGCGTGACGAGCATGGAACTCGACGAGGCCCGCAAGAACCTGATGGGTTAATCTACCCCGGTCGACAAAAGCTCCTGGATCGCGTCGGTCAGCGACGCGATCGAGCCGTGGCGGTGGGCGGCATACTTGTCCTTCGATCCCTCAAGCCTGCTTGGCGCGAGGACGTACTTCCCCGGTCTGTCCGTCGCGATTCTAGGAATGTCCGCCGAGCGCATCATCCAGGCCATGACGATCGAGAGCGTGGTCGTGTCCATCAGGACGCAGACCAGCGCACCCGGCTTTCCCTCCCCAAACGTCGATTTCTGGACGTCGAACTGGACGGTCTTTGTGGGCTTGTCCGGGTCGAGCAGCCACGATTTGACCTGGATCGGCAAGGCGGCACCGGTCACCTTGTCGAGCACGACCAGGTCTATCCCGTGATCGTCCGACAGTGGCTCGAACGGCGACAGCCGCCCCGCTGACTGCGCCATCAGCGCGGTCGCGACGTGCAGTTCAGCTATCTTGCCTCTCTGGGTCGATGACAGTTCTTCACGCAATCCCACAGACTTATCCTATTTTGGGATAATTCCATTTCGGGATTACCGCCATCCGTACGGTCAGTCAAACGGAACCTGCGGTTGTCGAAGAGCATTGTCTGACGTCAGCACCAATGGGACAGTTTAGGTCGATTTGATAAGAGAGGGTTTCTGGCACATCGTAACCACCAAGGAGTGGAGATGAGACAGAAACCCGGAACACGAAAGAGCCACGGCGAGAA
>JACNMN010000024.1 GCA_020622165.1 Boseongicola sp. H5 | reverse complement strand
CGTAATCCTGAAAATCGCCGAACTGCTTCGTGATCGCCGCCGTCAGCGTCGTCTTGCCGTGGTCAACATGCCCAATCGTCCCGATGTTCACATGCGGTTTCGAACGCTCAAACTTTTCCTTCGCCATGATGGCCTCCTGTCTTTCTGTCTGGGTGGCGGGGTCAACCCCGCCCTACGGGTGGTCGGTAGGGCGGGGAACTCCCCGCCATCCCGGGTCTATGCGTATTGCGACTGGATCTCTTCGCTGATGTTCTGCGGGACCGGGTCGTAATGATCGAACTGCATGGTAAACTGCGCGCGGCCCGAAGACATCGACCGCAAAGTGTTGATATAGCCGAACATATTGGCCAGCGGCACCATCGCGGCGATCGCGATCGCGTTGCCGCGGGGCTCCTGCCCGGTCACCTGACCGCGACGCGAGGTCAGATCGCCGATGATGCCGCCGGTATAATCCTCGGGCGTCACGACCTCGACCTTCATGATCGGCTCCAGAAGCTTCGCGCCGGCTTTCTTCATGCCCTCGCGCATGCCCATGCGGGCGGCGATTTCAAAGGCCAGAACGGAGGAGTCCACGTCGTGGAACTTGCCGTCGACAAGCGCGACCTTGAAGTCGATCACCGGGAACCCGGCGAGAGGACCGCTGTCCATGACCGATTTGATGCCCTTCTCGACGCCGGGGATGTACTCCTTCGGCACCGCACCGCCCACGATCCGGCTTTCGAAGGAGTATCCTTCGCCCGGCTCGGTCGGCGAAATGATCAGCTTGACCTCGGCGAACTGACCAGACCCACCCGACTGTTTCTTGTGGGTATAGGTATGCTCCACCTCGTGGCCGATGGTCTCGCGATAGGCCACCTGCGGCGCACCAATATTGGCCTCGACCTTGAATTCGCGCTTCAGGCGGTCGACCAGAATGTCGAGATGCAGTTCGCCCATGCCCTTCATGATGGTCTGACCGGATTCCAGATCGGTCTCCACCCGGAAGGAGGGGTCCTCGGCGGCCAGACGGGCCAGACCTTGAGACATCTTCTCCTGATCGGCTTTGGTCTTGGGCTCGACCGCGATCTCGATCACCGGATCGGGGAAGGTCATGGTTTCCAGCACGACCGGATCGTTCACGTCGCACAGCGTATCGCCGGTCGTCGTGTCCTTCAGGCCCGCCAAGGCGATGATGTCGCCGGCAAATGCCTCGTCGATCTCTTCGCGGTTGTTCGAATGCATCATCATCATCCGGCCCACGCGCTCTTTCTTCCCCTTGGTGGAGTTGAGCATCGTGTCGCCCTTCTTGAGCTTGCCCGAATAGATCCGGGTGAAGGTCAGCGAGCCGACAAACGGGTCGTTCATGATTTTGAAGGCAAGGCCCGAGAAGGCCATGTCGTCATCGGCGCGGCGCGGAATGTTCCGCGTCTCGGTTTCGTCGCCGGGTTTGAAGCCCATGTAATCGACCACATCGAGCGGGCTCGGCAGGAAGTCGATGACCGCGTTGAGCAGCGGCTGCACACCCTTGTTCTTGAAGGCCGAGCCACAGAGCACGGGAATGAACTTGATGCCGAGCGTACCCTTGCGGATCAGCTTGCGAAGCGTTTCCACGTCGGGCTCCTCGCCCTCCAGATACGCCATCATCGCATCGTCATCCATCTCGACCGCGGTCTCGATGAGCTTGCCGCGCCATTCTTCGGCTGTCGCCTTCAGGCTGTCGCGGATCGGGCGCTTTTCCCAGGATGCGCCGAGATCTTCACCGGCCCAGACCCATTCTTCCATGGTGATCAGGTCGATGATGCCTTCCAGCTCGGTCTCGGCCCCGATCGGGATCTGGACCGGGGCGGGAATGGCGCCGGTGCGATCCTGGATCATGTGGACGCAGTTGAAGAAATCCGCACCGATCTTGTCCATCTTGTTGACGAAGACGATCCGCGGAACCTTGTAGCGATCGGCCTGGCGCCACACGGTTTCGGTCTGCGGCTCGACGCCGGCATTGGCGTCCAGCACCGCGACCGCCCCATCAAGCACCGCCAGCGACCGCTCCACCTCGATGGTGAAATCCACGTGGCCGGGGGTGTCGATGATGTTCAGGCGATGCTTTTCGGTGTCCGGCGTCTTGCCGTCCTCGGTCCGCTCCCAGAAGGTGGTGGTGGCCGCCGAGGTGATGGTGATCCCACGCTCCTGCTCCTGCTCCATCCAGTCCATCGTCGCGGCGCCGTCATGCACCTCGCCGATGTTGTGGGATTTGCCCGTGTAATACAGGATCCGCTCGCTGCAGGTCGTCTTTCCTGCATCGATATGGGCCATGATCCCGAAGTTACGGTAGCGGTCGAGCGGATAGTCGCGAGCCATTTGGTTCAGTCCTCAGACAGAAATTGTGCATACGCCGGGCGGAGCCGGCAGATTACCAGCGGTAGTGGGAGAATGCCTTGTTGGCATCTGCCATCTTGTGGGTGTCTTCACGCTTCTTCACCGCGGAACCGCGCGAGTTCACGGCGTCGATCAGTTCGCCCGCCAGACGCTCTTCCATGGTGTTTTCGTTGCGCGACCGGCTGGCATTGATCAGCCAGCGGATCGCCAGCGCCTCACGGCGCTCGGGGCGCACCTCGACGGGCACCTGATAGGTGGCGCCACCCACCCGGCGGGAGCGAACTTCCAACGCGGGTTTGATGTTGTCGAGCGCTTCGTGGAACACTTCCACGGGCGCGCGCTTCAGCTTTTCCTCAACCCGGTCAAACGCGTTGTAGACGATGCGTTCGGCGACGGATTTCTTGCCGTCGACCATCAGGTTGTTCATGAATTTCGTCAGGACCCGATCGCCGAACTTGGCATCGGGCAGGACTTCGCGCTTCTCGGCGGCGTGACGGCGGGACATCGCAGTTTCCTCTTACTTGGGGCGCTTGGCGCCGTATTTCGAACGGCGCTGACGGCGGTCTTTGACACCTTGGGTATCCAGAACACCGCGCAGGATGTGGTAGCGCACACCGGGAAGGTCTTTCACACGGCCGCCACGGATCAGGACCACCGAGTGTTCCTGAAGGTTATGGCTCTCACCGGGGATATAGCTGATGACCTCGTAGCCGTTCGTCAGGCGCACCTTGGCCACTTTCCGCATCGCCGAGTTCGGCTTCTTCGGGGTCGTGGTGTAGACGCGCGTACAAACACCGCGTTTCTGCGGACAGGCTTCCAGGTGCTGCGACTTGGAGCGTTTTATTTTCGGCTGCCGCGGTTTGCGGATCAGCTGTTGGATCGTCGGCATTCGGTTCCCCGTCTTGCTCGTTCATGTCAACTGGCGCCACGTCACATGACGAAAACACCAAAACCGCATGCGCCCTTTCCCTACCTGGAGGACGCCGCGGTGGAATTCCCAGAGGATCGGGGCATTCAAACCGCCCGGATCATGGCCACTCAAATCTGTATGTCTGGCATCCGGGCGCTACACGCAGCCCTGCCAAGTGGCGCGCGGTATAGGAGGAATCGGATAGGCTGTCAACAGCGCCCGGGGGCAGGTTTTGCAGGCTGCGCGACCCGCAGCGCCCGTTTCGCGGCCACCTGTTCGCGCCATAGCGTGAAAAGCCCTGTCGCCACAACGATCGCGCTGCCCAACAGCGTCAGATTGTCCGGCCATTCATCGAAAACCAGCCAACCGAGAAAAAGCGCCCAGACCAGCGAGGTGTAGCGAAACGGTGCCACAAACCCGATCTCGCCCACCCGCATCACCATGATCGAGAAAAGATAGGCGGCGATGATGACGGTCGAGGCCGCAAGGACAAGGATGCCCGCCTCAAGGTCGACCGGCCGCCAGGGTTCGCCCATCGACATCACGCCCCCGAACAGGCCCACCGCCGCGGCGGTGATCACGGCCACCCCCATCGACGGCACGTCGCGGCTCAGCCGTCTGGTGATGAGATCGCGGGCGGTAACCAGCGCCACGGCCAGAAGCGCCGCCAGCGCGTAGAGGCTGAACCCGTCGCCGCCCGGCTGCACAATCAGCAGGACACCGCCAAATCCGGCCAGAATGGCCAACAGACGTTTCCAGCCCACCGGCTCGCCCAGAAACACGTATGCGGCCAGCGTCACCGTCAGCGGCAGGGCCGACAATATCGCCGTCACATTGGCGATGGGCATGTTGATCAGGGCGGTCAGGAACGCCACCATCGCGCCGATCTCCGCGATGGTGCGCCAGATCACGCGGCCCCTGTCCCCGCGCGGGATGTGAAAGCTAAGCCCGCCCATTGCCCAGACCATGGCCGCCATCATCGCCGTGGTCGCCACGCCGCGCAGAAACACGATCTGAAAAAGCGGCAGATCTTCGGCAAGAAGTTTCACGCAAGCGTCGTTGAGTGTGAACCCTGCCATGCTTGCCATCATGAACAGCGCGCCTTTCAGGTTCGGGCTCATTCCTCGGCACTTTCTCCGGTCCGAGGCCCCGTCAGCCGCCGCATCACCGGCAAAACCCGCTTGGGGTCCAGTCCGAACCGCTCCCTGAGATGGTTGCGCGCCTGCCGAAGCGGGATCGGCACGGCGCCCGGCGGGATCGACCGGTCGCTGTCGTTATGGGCGTGCAGCGTGCGCACGAACATCTGTTCGCTCGGGTCCAGCCAGCAGCGCGCATATGCCGCAAGACGCCTGTGATTCCAGCGAAAGATATTGGTCTGCGTTTCCACCGGCGTGATCATCGCGCTGGCCAGCCCAAGGGGCTGGATTTCCCTGAAATCGTAGAACGGGTTTTCGACGTCCTTCAGATCCCAGTAGATGCCGCGATGATAGGCGATCACCACCGGGTTTTCCGCATCGCACCACCCGATCTCCAACAGCTTGTCCGCCGTGGCGCGGGTCTTCTCGATGTAATCCACCGCCACCGCGTCATCGTCGTCGATCCGGAAGCCGGTGGTGAAGTCCGACTGTCTGTCCCAGCCCCGTTTGAAGGCCCGGCGCGTGGAATTGAGCGGCCCCGCCGCCTCCAGCGTGCAGACCTGCAGGAAGGGATAGGGGGTCATCAGGTCTTTCAGCCGCCGTCGCCAGCGTTGCGGCATCGTATCGCCGACCAGAGCGATCAGGGTGAAGTCCTTGTCGGTCTGCGCCGCGAGCGACGGCAGGCAGATCGTTTCGAAGAACACGAAACGCTCCCGCATCCGGTCCGGCGCATAAAGCAGCTCCGCCTGCTCTTCCCGCGACCGGTTGGAGGCGTTGAACCCGCCATCGCCCAGATAGGAAAACCGGCAGACGCCGACGATCTGATTGCTGATTGTGCCCGCCATGTCGTCTTTCGATCCAGCCTCAGGCCCCGACCCTAGGACAATACCTGTCCCATGGGAAACCCCCGCGTAACGGCAACAAATCATTAACCTTGACTATCTGAGGGCGAACCGAAGAAAGGTTACGAAGATTGCCCAATTTTCGAAATCTTGCAACCCGTCCGGCGCAGGCATGGCGCGCGTGTTTCGGCAAAGACCCGACCGATCCCCACATCAGATGCCGACCGGCCGCGATGCCGGGCAAGGACACGCCGGGCACAGGCAGGGCCACGAAAAACCCCCGCCGAGATTTCCTTCGGCGGGGGTGCATTTTACCGGACAAGACCGGGTTACCGGACAAGACGGGGCGGATTACTCCGCCGCGCTCTCGCTGGCATCGGTTTCCTCGGGGGCTGCCAGAGCCGCCGCCGCTTCCGCTTCCGCACGGGCCGCCTCGATCACGACCGCGTCGCGCTCGCTTGCGATCCGCCGCACCCGCTGCGTGGCCCCACCGGTACCCGCCGGGATCAGACGACCGACGATGACGTTCTCCTTCAGGCCCACAAGCTTGTCGCGCTTGCCCTGCACCGAGGCTTCGGTCAGCACGCGGGTGGTTTCCTGGAACGACGCCGCCGAGATGAACGACCGGGTCTGCAAGCTGGCCTTCGTGATCCCGAGCAGGATCGGCTCGCCCTGGGCCGGACGACGCCCATCGGCCACCGCCTTTTCATTGGCCTCGTCAAACTCCGCCTTGTCGACGTTCTCACCCTTCAGCAGCGTGGTTTCCCCTGAATCCAGGATCTCCCATTTCTGCAGCATCTGGCGAACGATCACCTCGATATGCTTGTCGTTGATCTTCACGCCTTGCAGCCGGTAGACATCCTGCACCTCGTCGATCAGGTAATCGGCCAGCGCCTCGACACCCATGATCCGCAGAATGTCATGGGGCGCCGGGTTGCCATCCATGATGTAGTCGCCCTTCTGGACAAAATCGCCCTCGGCCACCGGGATGTGCTTGCCCTTGGGCACCATGTATTCCACCGGCTCCTGACTCTCGTCAGCGGGCACCACGGAAATCCGGCGCTTGTTCTTGAAGTCACGGCCAAATTTCACATAGCCGTCCTTCTCGGCGATGATCGCGTGATCCTTCGGACGCCGCGCCTCGAACAATTCCGCAACGCGGGGCAAACCACCGGTGATGTCCTTGGTCTTGGCGCCTTCGCGCGGGATACGGGCAACCACATCGCCCGCTTCGATCTTCTGGCCATCCTCGACCGACAGGATCGCGTCGACCGACATCGGATAGGTCACCGGGTTGCCCACATCGTTGCGGACCGGTTCGCCATCGTCGCCGATCACGATGATCTCGGGCTTCAGCTCGTTGCCCTTGGGCGCCGCGCGCCAGTCGGTCACGATCTTCTGGGTCATGCCGGTGGCATCATCGGTCTCGTCCCGGACGGCGATGCCCGAAACCAGATCGACGAATTTCACCGTCCCGGCCTTCTCGGCGATGATCGGCAGGGTGTAGGGATCCCATTCGAACAGACGGTCGCCGCGCTTGACCTGAGCACCTTCGGCCACGTGGACCTTGGTGCCGTAGCCCAGCTTGAAGCTCGCCCGCTCCGCGCCATGCTCGTCCATGATCGCCAGAACCATGTTGCGGCCCATGACGATGATGTCACCGGCTGCGTTTTCCAGCAGGTTGGCATTGCGGAACTCGATCTTGCCTTCGGCGCCGGCCTCCTGGAACGATTGCTGGCCACCCTGGGCCACACCGCCGATGTGGAAGGTCCGCATCGTCAGCTGCGTACCGGGCTCCCCGATCGACTGGGCCGCGATGATGCCCACGGCCTCGCCCACGTTGACCCGGGTACCGCGCGCCAGATCGCGACCGTAGCAGGCCGCGCAAACGCCCTCCTCGGCCTCGCAGGTCAGCGGCGAGCGGATCTTCATCGACACGACACCGGCCTGCTCGACCGCATCGGCCTTGCGCTCGTCGATCAGCTCGCCCTTGACCAGCAGCACCTCGTCGCTGCCGGGGACATGCACGTCTTCACCGGAGGTCCGGCCCAGAATGCGCTCGCTGAGCGAGGAAACGACCTCCCCGTCATTCACGGCAGGTTCCGCCGTGATCGTGTTGTCCGTGCCGCAATCCTGCATCCGCACGATGCAATCCTGTGCCACGTCCACCAGACGACGGGTCAGATAGCCCGAGTTCGCCGTCTTCAACGCGGTGTCCGACAGACCCTTCCGGGCGCCGTGTGTCGAGTTGAAGTATTCAAGAACGGTCAGACCTTCCTTGAAGTTCGAGATGATCGGCGTCTCGATGATGGATCCGTCGGGCCGTGCCATCAGACCACGCATGCCGCCCAGCTGCTTCATCTGCGTGACCGAGCCACGCGCACCGGAATGCGCCATCATGTAGACCGAGTTCGGCTCCTGTTCGGCTCCGTTCTCATCGGTGACCTTGGCCGAGATCGACGCCATCATGGCATCGGTGACCTTGTCGTTGGCTTTCGACCAGGCATCGATGACCTTGTTGTATTTCTCACCCTGGGTGATCAGGCCATCCATGTATTGCTGTTCGAATTCCTTCACCTGGCTCCGGGTCTCGTCGACCAGTTCCCATTTGGTGTCGGGGATCAGCATGTCGTCCTTGCCGAAGGAAATCCCGGCCTTGAACGCCTCACGGAAACCAAGGGTCATGATCTGGTCGCAGAAAATGACGCTCTCCTTCTGGCCGCAATAGCGGTAGACCGTGTCGATGACCTGCTGGACCTCCTTCTTCCGGAGAAGGCGGTTGACCAGTTCGAACGGCGCCTTGGCGTTGAGCGGCAGAAGCGAACCGAGCCGGATCCGGCCCGGGGTCGTTTCAAAGCGCTGGTAGACCTCGTTGCCTTCCTCGTCGATCTGTTTCAGCCGCGCGGTGATCTTGGTGTGCAGATGCACCTCGCCCGCGTTCAGGGCGTGCTCCACCTCCTCCACGCTGGCAAAGGCCATGCCTTCGCCCTTCATGCCTTCACGCTCCAGCGTCACATAGTAGAGACCCAGGATCATATCCTGCGACGGCACGATGATCGGCGCGCCGTTGGCGGGCGACAGCACGTTGTTCGTGGACATCATCAGGACACGCGCCTCAAGCTGCGCTTCCAGCGAGAGGGGCACGTGCACGGCCATCTGGTCGCCGTCGAAATCGGCGTTGAAGGCCGAGCAGACCAGCGGATGAAGCTGGATCGCCTTGCCTTCGATCAGCACGGGCTCGAAGGCCTGGATACCCAGACGGTGCAAGGTGGGCGCCCGGTTCAGAAGCACCGGGTGTTCGCGGATCACCTCGTCGAGGATATCCCACACCTCGGGGCGCTCCTTCTCGACCAGCTTCTTGGCTTGTTTCACGGTGGAGGACAGACCCTTGGCCTCAAGCCGCGAATAGATGAAGGGTTTGAACAGCTCCAGCGCCATCTTCTTGGGCAGGCCGCATTGATGCAGCTTCAGCTCCGGCCCCGTCACGATGACGGACCGGCCCGAGAAGTCGACGCGCTTGCCCAGGAGGTTCTGCCGGAACCGGCCCTGCTTGCCTTTCAGCATGTCGCTGAGCGATTTCAGCGGGCGCTTGTTGGCGCCCGTGATCACCCGGCCGCGGCGACCGTTGTCGAACAGAGCGTCGACGGATTCCTGCAGCATCCGCTTTTCGTTGCGGATGATGATATCCGGCGCGCGCAGCTCGATCAGCCGCTTCAGACGGTTGTTCCGGTTGATCACCCGGCGATAGAGATCGTTCAGATCCGACGTTGCGAACCGACCGCCATCCAGCGGCACCAGCGGGCGCAGTTCCGGCGGGATCACGGGCACGACGGTCAGGATCATCCATTCCGGGCGGTTGCCGGATTCCAGGAAATTCTCGACGATTTTCAGCCGCTTGATGATCTTCTTGGGCTTCAGCTCGCCGGTGGCTTCCTTCAGGTCCTCACGCAGCTGCGCGGCCTCGGCCTCAAGGTCGATGTTCTGCAACATCTCGCGGATGGCCTCGGCCCCGATATTGGCCTGGAACGCATCGGCGCCATAGGCGTCCTGCGCGTCCATGAACTCTTCCTCGGACATCAGCTGCCCGTAGGTGAGATCGGTCAGACCGGGTTCGATCACCACGTAATTCTCGAAATAGAGAATGCGTTCCAGATCGCGCAGCGTCATGTCCAGCATCAGGCCGATGCGAGACGGCAGCGACTTCAGGAACCAGATATGGGCGACGGGTGCGGCCAGTTCGATATGGCCCATGCGCTCGCGGCGGACCTTCTGCAGCGTAACTTCCACACCGCATTTCTCGCAGACAACGCCGCGATACTTCATCCGCTTGTACTTGCCGCAAAGGCACTCGTAATCCTTCACCGGTCCGAAGATCCGGGCGCAGAACAGGCCGTCACGCTCGGGCTTGAACGTCCGGTAGTTGATGGTCTCGGGCTTCTTGATCTCGCCATAGGACCACGACAGGATCCGCTCCGGCGACGCCAGCGAGACCTTGATCTCGTCGAAAGCCTTTTGCGGCGTCAGCGGGTTGAACGGGTTGTTGGTCAGTTCCTGGTTCATTCTATTTCCTCACGATCAGAGGGTGCGGGGAGGGGTGCGTGACATCACGCACCCTGCGGGTAGGCCACGCGCTTGCGCGCATCTCTACTCGTCCTCCTCCGCATCCAGGAGTTCCATGTTGAGGCCCAGGCCACGGACCTCTTTGACGAGAACGTTGAACGATTCCGGCACGCCGGCTTCGAAGTTGTCCTCACCCTTGACGATGCTCTCATAGACCTTGGTCCGGCCGGCCACGTCGTCCGACTTCACGGTCAGCATCTCCTGCAAGGTGTAGGCCGCGCCATAGGCTTCCAGCGCCCAGACCTCCATCTCGCCGAAGCGCTGTCCGCCGAACTGCGCCTTGCCGCCCAGAGGCTGCTGCGTGACCAGGCTGTAGGGCCCGGTGGAGCGTGCGTGGATCTTGTCGTCGACCAGATGGTGCAGTTTCAGCAGATACTTCACACCCACGGTGACCTGGCGGGAGAATTGCTCCCCCGTGCGGCCATCGTACAGGTCGGACTGACCGGAGGTGTCGAACCCTGCACGGGTCAGGGCATCGTTCACGTCCGCCTCTTTCGCCCCGTCGAAGACCGGCGTGGCGATCGGCACACCGCGGGTGACGTTGGACGCCGCCTCGATGATCTGATCGTCATCCATTCCGGCGGTCGCCTCGGCATAGACATCCTCGCCATAGGCGATCTTCATCGCGTCCTGCACCGGGGTCATGTCGCCGGTACGGCGGTATTCCCCAAGCGCTTCGTCGATCTTGATGCCCAGACCGCGCGCGGCCCAGCCCATATGGGTTTCAAGGATCTGGCCCACGTTCATCCGGCTTGGCACGCCAAGCGGGTTCAGCACGAAATCGACGGGCGTGCCATCGGCCAGGAACGGCATGTCCTCCATCGGCACAACCTTGGAGATCACGCCCTTGTTGCCGTGACGGCCGGCCATCTTGTCACCCGGCTGCAGCTTGCGCTTCACCGCGATGAAGACCTTGACCATCTTCATCACACCCGGTGGCAGATCGTCACCCCGGCGCACCTTCTCCACCTTGTCCTCGAACCGGTGGTCCAGCGCGCGTTTCTGCGCCTCGAACTGTTCGTTCAGCGCTTCCACATGGGCCGCATCCTGTTCTTCCCCCAAGGCCAGCTGCCACCACTGCCCCTTCGACAGGGTGCCAAGCAGCTCTTCGGTGATTTCCGAACCGGACTTCACGCCCTTGGGGCCTTTCACAGCCGTCTTGCCAAGGATCATCCCCTTCAGACGCGCGTAGATGTTGCGCTCCAGGATGTGCAGCTCGTCATCGCGGTCGCGGCTCAGACGCTCCACTTCCTCACGCTCGATCTGCAAGGCCCGTTCGTCTTTCTCCACACCGTGGCGGTTGAAGACACGGACTTCCACGACCGTTCCGAAATCCCCCGGCGGCAGGCGCAGGGATGTATCACGCACATCCGACGCCTTTTCGCCGAAGATCGCGCGGAGCAGTTTCTCCTCCGGCGTCATCGGGCTTTCGCCCTTTGGCGTGATCTTACCGACAAGGATATCGCCCGGCCCCACTTCGGCGCCGATATAGACGATCCCCGCCTCGTCGAGATTGCGGAGCGCCTCCTCGCCGACATTGGGAATATCGCGGGTGATCTCTTCCGGCCCCAACTTGGTGTCGCGGGCGGCAACCTCGAACTCCTCGATATGGATCGAGGTGAAGACGTCATCGCGCACGATCCGCTCGGAGATCAGGATCGAGTCCTCGTAGTTGTATCCATTCCACGGCATGAAGGCGACGACGACGTTCTTGCCGAGCGCCAGCTCGCCCATATCCGTGGACGGACCATCGGCAATCACCTCGTCCTTCGACACCTTGTCGCCGACCTTCACCAGCGGGCGCTGGTTGATGCAGGTGTTCTGGTTGGAGCGCTGGAATTTGCGCAGGCGGTAGATATCCACCCCCGCATCGCCCAGTTCCAGATCCTCGGTGGCGCGCACAACGATCCGCTGCGCATCGACCTGGTCGATGACGCCACCGCGTTTGGCCATGATCGCAGCGCCCGAATCCTTGGCCACCACGCTTTCGATACCGGTGCCCACGAAGGGAGCATCGGCCTGCAAGAGCGGCACCGCCTGCCGCTGCATGTTGGAGCCCATGAGCGCGCGGTTCGCGTCATCGTTCTCAAGGAACGGGATGAGCGAGGCCGCGACGGAGACCAACTGCTTCGGGCTGACATCGATCAGGTCGACATTCTCGCGCGGGGCGAGCGTGTACTCGCCGGACTGGCGGGTGGAGACGAGATCGTTCATGAACTCGCCCTTGTCGCTCAACGTCGCGTTGGCCTGCGCCACGGTATGCCGCATCTCTTCGGTGGCGGACATATAGTGGACCTCGTCGGTCACCTTGGCGTTCACGACCTTGCGGTACGGCGTCTCGATGAAGCCGTACTTGTTCACCCGTGCGTAGGTTGCAAGGCTGTTGATCAGACCGATATTCGGGCCTTCCGGCGTCTCGATCGGGCACATCCGGCCGTAATGGGTCGGGTGGACGTCGCGCACCTCGAAACCGGCGCGCTCGCGGGTCAGGCCGCCCGGTCCAAGCGCGGACAGGCGCCGCTTGTGCGTGACTTCGCTGAGCGGGTTGGTCTGGTCCATGAACTGGCTGAGCTGCGAGGAGCCGAAGAATTCGCGCACCGCCGCGGCGGCGGGTTTCGCGTTGATCAGATCCTGCGGCATCACCGTGTCGATCTCGACCGAGGACATCCGCTCCTTGATCGCGCGCTCCATCCGCAGAAGACCCACGCGATACTGGTTCTCCATCAATTCGCCGACCGAGCGGACGCGACGGTTGCCCAGATGGTCGATATCGTCGATATCGCCCTTGCCGTCGCGCAGTTCGACCAGCGCCTTGATGCAGGCGATGATGTCTTCCTTGCGCAGCGTGCGCTGTGTGTCCTCGGCATCGAGCGCCAGACGCATGTTCATCTTGACCCGGCCAACGGCGGAGAGATCGTAACGCTCGCTGTCGAAGAACAGCTGATCGAACAGCGCCGATGCCGCATCGACCGTGGGCGGCTCGCCCGGGCGCATGACGCGATAGATGTCCATCAGCGCGGTTTCGCGGTTCAGGTTCTTGTCCGCGGCCACGGTGTTGCGGATATAGGGGCCGACATTGATATTATCGATGTCCAGCACCGGAATGTGGGTGACGCCCGCATCCAGCAGCTCTTTCAGCGTGCCGCCGGTCACCTCGCCGTCCTTGTCGAGCTCCCATGTCAACTCGTCACCCGCCTCGACATAGATCGCGCCGGTTTCCTCGTTGATGATGTCCTTGGCCACGAACCGGCCGATGATCCCCTCGAACGGCACCAGAAGCTCGGTGACCTTGCCCTCGTCGATCAGTTGCTTGACCGCGCGGGGCGTGACTTTCTTGCCCGCCTCGGCGATCACGTCGCCGGTCTTCGCATCGACCAGATCGCTGGTCGGGCGCGTGCCGCGCACCCGTTCGGGGAAGAACTTGGTGACCCAGCCCTTGTTCTTTTTCAGCTTGAAATCGACCGTGTCGTAATAGGCATCCATGATGCCTTCCTGATCCAGCCCAAGCGCATAAAGAAGCGTAGTCACCGGCAGCTTCCGGCGCCGGTCGATCCGTGCGAACACGATGTCCTTGGCGTCGAACTCGAAATCCAGCCAGCTGCCGCGATAGGGGATGATGCGGCAGGCGAACAGAAGCTTGCCCGAGGAATGGGTCTTGCCCTTGTCATGGTCGAAGAACACGCCCGGGGACCGGTGCATCTGGGAGACGATGACCCGCTCGGTGCCGTTGACGATGAAAGTGCCGTTGGGTGTCATCAGGGGCATGTCGCCCATGAACACATCCTGCTCCTTGATATCCTTGACGGATTTCGCGCCGGTATCTTCGTCCACATCGAACACGATCAGGCGCAGCGTGACCTTCAGCGGCGCGGCATAGGTCATGTCGCGCTGCTGGCACTCCTCGACGTCGTATTTCGGGTGCTCAAGCTCGTATTTGACGAACTCCAGCACGGCGGTTTCGTTGAAATCCTTGATCGGGAAGACCGACTGGAAGACACCCTTGATGCCTTCGCCGTCCAGCGGCTGCGGTTCGTCACCGGATTTCAGGAACAGATCATAGGAGGATTTCTGAACCTCGATCAGGTTCGGCATCTCCAGCACTTCGCGGATCTTGCCGTAGAATTTGCGGATACGTTTCTGGCCTGCGTAGGTCTGAGCCATGCTCTCAAACACCTTTTTGGTTTCCTCGCGCCGCACATGTCGTCGGGGCACCGACATGGCCACACATTGAAACAAGCGGGTTCGGACCAATTCATGCCCACCGTCCCACCGGCAAGCTCCCGATCCATCGAACCGCGCCTTAGGGAAGACCCGCCCGTTTCGAACGGGCCCTCGCTAAGACAGGTTCGGCTGGACCCGGGATTTGCCCCGGATCCAGCCAATATCAGCGCCTCCCGCCCGCAGGCGGGCGCGGATTACTTCAGTTCGACCTCGGCGCCGGCTGCTTCCAGCTTGCCCTTGATCTCTTCTGCTTCGTCTTTGCCAACGCCTTCCTTGACGGCCTTGCCGCCGGCTTCGACCAGCTCTTTTGCTTCTTTCAGGCCCAGGCCGGTGATGGCGCGGACTTCCTTGATCACGTTGATCTTGGAGGCGCCAGCGGCCTTCAGGATCACGTCGAATTCGGTCTGCTCTTCAGCAGCCGCGCCACCGGCGTCGCCAGCGGGCCCGGCCATCATGACCGCGCCACCGGCTGCGGGCTCAATGCCGTATTCGTCTTTCAGGATGGTTTTCAGTTCTTGTGCTTCGAGAAGGGTCAGACCCACGATCTCTTCAGCCAGTTTTTTCAGATCAGCCATTTGTACGGTTTCCGTATGTAGGTTTGTGTTCCAACATCGCAAGGGCAAGGCCCTACGACAGGTCTCAAAGTTGCTTTACGCGGCTTCTGCCTTCTCTTCGATCGAAGACAGGATGCTCGCGATATTCGAAGCAGGTGCGCCAATGGCCCCGGCGATGTTCGAGGCAGGTGCGGCGATGCAGCCCACGATCGAAGCGATAAGCTCCTCCCGCGACGGCATTTTCGCAACGGCCTTCACACCGTCGGCATCCAACAGATTCTCCCCCATCGAGCCGCCGAGAATGACAAACTTGTCATTCGTTTTGGCATAGGCATCCGCGACCTTGGCCGCAGCCACAGGATCCTCGGAATAGGACAGAACTGTCATCCCCGTCATCAGGTCAGCGATGCCAGCGGCAGGCGTTCCTTCAAGGGCGATCTTGGCGAGCCTGTTCTTGGCGACACGTACGGACCCGCCCGCTTCACGCATTTGCGCGCGCAGGTCCTGCATCTGAGCAACGGTGAGGCCTTCGTAGTGCGAGACCACGACGACGCCAGAGCTTTCAAAGATCTGGCCGAGTTCCTCGACCACTTTCTCTTTCTGGGCTCTATCCACAGTTTCACTCCAAATTGGGAGGTCTCCCTCCCGGCTCATGTTTGACGGGTTGCCCCGCCACTTCGGGTCCAAGTCAGGGTCCCGAGACCAGATCGCCCGAGGTCGACCCCCGGAAATCGTCTCTCGCGTCCCATCTCGGGAAGGAATTATGTGGCGGATGCCACACCCTCCGTCTCGGACAGACCGGGGCCGGTTCTTGCGGCCCCGCCATTCGCCCGGCGAACCGGGCAAATCTCTCAGTTGCCGGTCGCGCTATCCACGCTCACCGAAACGCCCGGCCCCATGGTGGAGCTGAGCGACACTTTCTGCATGTAGGAGCCCTTGGCCCCCGCAGGTTTGGCCTTGCTCACCGCATCCACGAAAGCGCGGATATTGGCCGCCAGCTTGTCGGCATCGAAGCTCGCCTTGCCGACGCCCGCATGCACGACGCCCGCTTTCTCGGCCTTGAACTGAACCTGACCGCCTTTGGCGGCCTCCACGGCCTCCTTGACGTCCATGGTCACCGTGCCGATCTTCGGGTTCGGCATCAGGTTCCGGGGGCCAAGCACCTTGCCCAGACGGCCCACAATGGGCATCATGTCCGGCGTGGCGATGCAGCGATCAAACTCGATCGTGCCGGCCTGCACGGTTTCCATCAGATCCTCCGCGCCGACGATGTCGGCTCCGGCGGCCTGCGCCTCTTCCGCCTTCGGGCCGCGTGCGAAAACGGCCACACGCACGGTCTTGCCAGTGCCGTTCGGCAGGGTCACCGTACCGCGCACCATCTGGTCCGCGTGGCGCGGATCGACACCCAGGTTCATCGCGATCTCGACCGATTCGTCGAATTTCGCGTTCGCATGGGACTTGATCAGGTCGACCGCTTCTTCGACCGTCAGGTTCTCTTTTCCTGCAAAGGCCGCACGGGCGGCTTTGGCGCGCTTTCCAATCTTGCCCATGAGTTATCCCTTTACCTCGATGCCCATCGAATTGGCAGAGCCAACGATGATCTTCATGGCGGCCTCGACGTCATTGGCGCTGAGGTCTTTCATCTTCGCTTCGGCGATCTCGCGCACCTGCGCCACGGTGACCGTGGCCACGGTCTCGCGACCGGGGGTCTCCGCGCCGCGCGGGCGGTTGCGCTTGCCCACGGGTTTCAGGCCGGCGGCCTTCTTCAGGTAATAAGACGCAGGCGGCGTCTTGATTTCCATCGCGAAGGACTTGTCCTGATAGTAGGTGATGATGGTCGGACACGGGCTGCCCTGTTCCATATCCTGGGTCTTGGCGTTGAACGCCTTGCAGAACTCCATGATGTTGATCCCGCGCTGACCCAGAGCCGGACCGACCGGCGGGCTCGGGTTGGCCTGACCGGCCGGGATCTGGAGCTTCATCGTTCCAGCGAGTTTCTTGGCCATATGGCCTCTCCTTCATTTCAACAGCCGCCTGACGCGTCAGGAAGCCTTTGTTGATGTGGTTATGGCCCGGACATCGCGATGCCCGCGCCTCCCACATTGGGTGCCGCATGTAACGACAAGGCGTCGCGTTACACCGAGACCGACCAAAGCGCAAGTGGTGCGGTCGCGATTGCATGGAAATCAGACAACGGTATAGCCCATCATTGGCGCATAAGGACGCCACCGGTCGAGGCCATCGCGATTGATGGGTTGACGCACAGCCACCGAACTGAGCGTTTGAATGGGCTGCGCGTTGTCTTCGGGCCGCAGACAAGCCTCGGTCCAGGAAAGATCCAACCGCTTAAGGAGGCTTCGGATTGTCGGCTCCGGCGCCTGCACGATGTCTTCATAGGCGACAACGTGAAACCGCGCATTCAATCGGCTTTGCCAAAAATCGACCAGCGCATCATAGCTGTCCTGATACTGCCGGATATCATCCAGATTATAGCTGAACAGCTGTTTGCCACGGCGGAAAACCTGTTTGTAAAGCGATATGGCGACAGCGCGTGGATCACGTCGCATCAGAACGATATGCGACTTTGGCATCGCCGCGAGCACCGGGCCAGCATAAAGTAAGGTTTGCAGCGATTTATCGGTATGGCGTGGTGCCGGCCCAAAGCGTGCCAGCATGCGTTTACTATAGCGGTCCGCCAAATCTGCCAGACCCTGCGGCGTGACATCGACGGCGCCCGGTCGCAGTTCTTCAGGTGGCCCGATCGTCTCGCGAACCGTACGCGACAGTAAGGCAGCCTCGCCGCCACCCTGCACGTCAGGATGCGCGGTAAGGATCTGTTCGACCAGAGTGGTGCCGGACCGGGCCATGACGGTGATGAAGATAGGCGCAAAATCAGACGAGGCCCTTGCCGTCATCTTCGCCATATCCATACCGTCAAAACTCCTCCGAACGGCAGCGACTTGACGAAGGCGGGTGGAGATCTGGTAAGGGAAATGCGTCCGCATCCCCTGATTGCCGCGCTCCAGAGCCCGGAAGGCCGCCGGAAAATCCCCCAAGTCCTCGAGAACTTTGGCGCGCGCGAACTGAAGATGCACGGCCGAAAGGTGGCCGGACGGGACTCTCGCAGCAACCGATGCCAAAGTGTCGAGACTTCCATCTCCTGGCTGTGCCTTCACCAAATCGCTGCGCAACCGGTAGAGTTCACCTTCCAAAGGCTTCATCCGGATCGCGCGGTCCAGATCGCGCACCGCATCGTCGAAATTGCCCAAGGCACGCGTTAACAGAGCGCGGCGAACCAAAAGGGCAACGGGTACGTCGCCCCTGGAAATTCGGCGGGTCAGCGTGGCGACGGCATCTTCAATTCGGTACAGATACTCTTCGAGATCTGCGCGGAATTCCAAAAATTTCGGTGACGCATCCGGTTTGTCAAGCCGGATCACTTCTTCCAAAGCCTCAAGAGGCCTATCCAGACCTTGCAACAGCCGAGAGCGAAACAGCTGCGCCTGCCGTGCGGCGACCAAAGCCTGGTCGATAGATGTCAAGGCCGCGACCAAGTCGCCGTTTGACGCCAGCGCGCGGGCATTTGTGACGTGGGCTTCAAAGGAGTCGATTGCCACGGCGTCACCTTCGTATCTGAGAATTGATCTTCTGGACCGCACAGGCCATGCGATTCCGAAATGTAACGTTCAGTTCAGAATGTGGGTACTTTTATCGCCGGGTAAAAGGTGTGGCAGCAAAAAAAATGTGCATATTCCCGAGGCGTCCTGACACCGCCCTGACATCGGCGGCATTTCGCCTTCCAGCCTTGGAAATTGCCCAGAAACTAGGCGGTCAAGGAGAGAGTTGACTGCTGGTCAGTGCGATATGAGCACCGGGCATTTTCCAGCGCGGGCTCAGATCTGTTTCGAGACCTGCGTGTATTCGAGTTCGACCGGCGTCGCCCGCCCGAAGATCGACACCGTTACCTTCAGGCGCTGGTTGTCGTCATCCACTTCCTCGACCATGCCGTCGAAATCCTCGAACGGACCGTCATTGACCTTGACCTTCTCCCCGATCTCGAAGGTGATGGTGGACCGCGGTGCGGCCTCGCCCTCTTCGACGCGGTTCAGAATCGCGTTCACTTCGTCATCGCGCATCGGCATCGGACGGCCTTGGGGGCCCAGAAACCCGGTGACCCGCGGGATCGAGTTGATCGCATGATAGGCGCTGTCGGTCAGTTCCATCCGCACCAGAACATAGCCGGGCATGAACCGGCGCGGCACGGTCACCTTCTTGCCACGCCGCACCTCGATCACGTCCTCTTCCGGGACCAGAACTTCCTCGATTTCATCCTCGAGGCCCTTCTCCGCCACGGCGGTTCTGATCTGCTCGGCAATGCGCTTTTCGAAATTCGACAGCACGCTGACCGAATACCACCGTTTCGCCATGTCTCGCCCGTTCCTCGCCCCGGCATGTCTTGCTGCCGGTAATTTCCAGTCATCTCAAAGGCTTGCGCCGCGTTCCCCGAACAAAAAACAGCGCGCATCACGAATCGACGCACGCCATACTGGGGAAGTGAGCTGTCACCTACCGCCCAAGCCCCGGAAAATCAAGGGGCCGGGCCGGGTTTTCTGCCCCTTGGCCGTGTTCAGCCGAACGCGGTCAGGATCAACTCCAGGCCCTGGCGGATCAGCCAATCGACGAGGCCGAAAAAGATTGCTGCCAGAACAGCCATCACGAACACCATCACGGTGGTCAGAAGCACCTCCCGCCGGCCGGGCCAGACGACCTTGGCAACCTCGGCGCGGGTCTGTTGCAGAAACTGAAACGGGTTGGTCATGGCCATGGATATACGTCCGATCCTTCGCGGGTGTTGCGGGGCATATACGCACCGGATGCAGGCTGCGCAAGCGTGCGGGCGTGAAACGAAAGGTCGCGGATGATCGCGGTTCCGCGCGCTGCCCCACCCTTCCGGGCCATATCATGGAGCCGCGGCAAGCGGACCGGACGATATCCCCGGACCGGTCTGGCAGGGGCGGAGGGACTCGAACCCCCGACCGTCGGATTTGGAATCCGATGCTCTACCAACTGAGCTACACCCCTCGACCGGAGCCTCGTTTAGCCGCAGGGCCATACCATTGCAAGCGACAATGGAGGCCGCCGGGGGAGGCCGCCCGGGTCCGGCTACGCGCGCGCAAGCGCCTCGATATCGCCACCCGTGATCGCCGCCTCGTTTTCCAGGATCTTGTCGATCGGCCAATCCCACCATGCGATGGCGTTGAGCCGCGCAATCTGGTCCTGGGAGAACCGCATCCGCACCACCTCCGCCCGATTGCCGGCAATGACGGCGTAATCCGGTATGCTGCCCGAAACGACCGAGCCCGCGCTCACGATCACGCCATTGCCGATCTGCGTGCCCGGCAGGACGATGCTGTTCATCCCGATCCACACGTCATGGCCGATCACCGTGTCCCGCCCCTGCGGCAGGCTTTTCGGATATCCCAGAATGCGCGCCGGATCGAAGATGGAGAAAGGATAGGTCGAGATCCCGTCCATCCTGTGATTGGCAGAGGCGGTCACGAAGCGCGTCCCTTGGGCGAACTGGCCGAACTTGCCGATGACCAGACGCTCGGAGGAATGGGGCATGAGGTAAGGCGCGATGCGGGAAAGCCAGCCGAGCGCATCCCTCGGCGGGTCGAAATCGCTGTAATAGGTATAGTCTCCGATCTCGACTCTCGGATGCTTTATGACGGCGGAGAGAAACACGTTGAAGGGTAAGGCGGTGCCATCGGGCAAGCGGACCGGGAGGGCCGTGTCGGGGCTGGGAAAAGGCATGGATCACAATCGACTTGGTTGAGAATGAAACGATTATGAAAGGCTTGTCATAATCCGACGCGTCGAGACAAGGCGAAAGGCGGCCCTGCGCAACACAAAACCCGGAGACCGGAGCGCTGATGCGCACGTTTTTGGCGCGGGTGCATCAGCCCAGAAGAGATTCCGGTCCCCCAAATGTCTGATAATTTTCCCTTATAAGGCAAAGCTTTACCGACAAATTTTGGAACATATGCAAAATTTGCGGGAACCAGAGGCGGGGCGAAAACGTCGATGTGCCGGATCGCAACGATCACGTGAAAAGAAAGGATTTCAACCATGAAACGCTCTCTTCTGGCACTGACAACCGCCATCGCCCTGGCACTGCCCGCTGTCGCTCAGGATGCGGACGGCCCCACCGAGTTCGTGCGCGATGTGCTGACCCAGTACGGGTATGACGCTGCCGCCGTGGAAACCATGACGGCCGCCGAAATCACCGAGATCTATCTCGCCGCCACGTCCGAGAACTCGATAGCCGTACGCAGTGCGCTGCGGGGAATGGATCTGCCAGAAACCGAACCGACCGACTACGCTCTCGTCACGCGGACTTCCGATGTCGAGCGCCATGTGGCGGGCGTTCTCGAAGAGCACGGCTACATGCCGGTGCTGGTGAACACGTTGAGTGGCGGGGAAATCGCGTTGATCTACACCACGGCCACCTCGGAAGAGTATGCCGATGTCGAGGGTGTGCTGAGCGCGATGAACCTCGTCAAAGGTCAGACGACATTCGAGATCGACTGGGAAGTTCCGACAGATGACAATATCGAACGCGTCGTCGCGGACAGCCTGATGCAGCGCGGCTTCGAGCAGGCCCAGATCGACGCCCTGACCGAAGCCGAAACGGCTGAACTGTACCTGGCTTTTACCTCGGAAGACAACGAGGCGATCGATTCCACTCTGGACGGCATCTTCAACTCGTGATGTGACAGACCTGTCCCATCAGATCCCGGGCCTCAGGGCCCGGGATTTTCTGTTGCGAGGGCCGCACCGGACGGTGCCGGTTTGAATTGGGCGGGCACAGCAACCAGATAAGGATTGTCTCATCCAACAGTGGGAAAGGAACCTCCCGATGATCCGTGCCTGTCTCGCCGCCCTCCTCCTTGCCACCCCGGTTGCAGCCCCCGCAGCGATGGCACAGACCGATCGATGCTCCGAACAACTGGTGCTCAGCGTCGAGCAGCGATTGCCGTGGTTGCGCGAGGGGCTGGACGTTCGTGATCTGTCTTGCAACGGCATTGTGCAGGTCTTCTTCCTGCTTGATGAGGATCCCGACAGGTTCGGCCTGCACTCGGCAGGACAACGCCAGAAGATCGAAGCGGTGTTTCGCCGGGAAGGGCTGATCCGGTAGGGCGCTACCCGGCCCAGGGCCCGTGCAGCCCGCTCTCATCCGGGCGGTCAAGCCGTTCAAACCCGTGCTGGCCAAAGTAATCACGCTGCGCCTGAAGCATGTTCGCCGTGCCCCGCGCGGTGCGCATCATATCGAAGAAGTTCAGCGCCGACGACAATGCCGGCACCGCAATGCCATGCGCAGTGGCAAGGCTGACCGTCTGGCGAAGCGCACCATGATGCCGGGCAAGCAGCCCCGCGAAATGCGGCGCCATGATCAGTGCGCGATCGGACGCTTCGGCCAGCGCGGACGCCATATCGTCCAGCATCGTGGAGCGGATGATACAGCCCGCGCGCCAGATCTCCGCCACGCGCGACAGCGGTATGGCCCAGTCTTCCCCGTCGCTTGCCGCAGCCAGAAGCTCGAACCCCTGAGCGTAGGCCAGCACCTTGCCGGCGATCAGCGCGCCCTCCATCATCGTCTCGGTCAGGGCATCGCGGGGCAGCGATGTGGGGCCGGCACCGAAAAGCGCCTCCGCCGAGGCGCGATCCTCGTAACGGGAGGACAGGACCCGCGCCGTCACCGCCGCCTCCACCGCCGGAAGGGGCGCGCCACGCTCCTGCGCATCCATCACCGTCCAGCGCCCGGTGCCCTTCTGGCCGGCGCGATCCGCAATGACATCCAGCATCGGCTGCCCCGTATCGGGATCGGCCGTCGCCGCGATCTTCGCCGTGATCTCGATCAGGTAGGATTGCAGAACGCCCTCGTTCCAGCGCGCGAAGACCGGCGCCATGTCATGGGCCGCCATGCCAAGGCCGTCGCGCAGCAGGCCATAGATCTCGGCAATCATCTGCATATCGGCATACTCGATGCCGTTATGGACCATCTTGACGTAATGGCCCGCTCCACCGGGGCCCAGATGCGCCACGCAGGGCACGCCGTCGAAATCGGCGGCGATGCTCTCCAGAACCGGGGCCACCATGGCATAGGCCGCATCCGGCCCGCCCGCCATCATCGAGGGGCCTTCGCGCGCACCCTTGGCCCCGCCGGACACGCCCAGACCCATATGCAGGATCGGCGTGGCATCGGACACGCGGCGGTTGGTGTCGCGCCAATCGGAATTGCCGCCGTCGATGATCAGGTCACCGGCATCCAGCAGCGGTTTCAGCGCTTCGATCTGGTCGTCCACCGGCTGCCCCGCCGGCACCAGCAGGATGATCCGGCGCGGCGATTGCAGCGCGGCAACGAAGTCTTCCAGCGTTTCGGCGGGAGTTATGCGACGGGCCAGCGCGCCCGCCTCCTCCACGAACTCCTCCGTTCGGGCGAAGGTCCGGTTAAAAACCGCGAGCAGGTGGCCCTTCTCGGCGATGTTCAGCGCGAGATTGCGGCCCATCGTGCCAAGGCCGATCAGCCCGATTTCCGCTTGCTCCGCCATGGTCCCTGCCTTGCTCCTTGTGTCCCTGGCTGCACTCTATCGAGGCCGCGCGCGGCCCGCCAGTGCCCTGACCGGTCCGCGACGGGATTGACCCGCGCGACCGGATCGCCCATTCCAGCCGAACCCGTTGCACGATCCAGAGCGCCCGAGATGAGCCTACGCAAACGCATCGCCGACGCCCCCCGCACCAACCGTGCGGTGGCCGCGCTTTTCGGAGGGTACATGCGGTTTGTTCGGGCCAGTTCACGCCGCAACGAAGACGGATGGGACGCCGTATCGCAGGCGCTGGAGAGCCACGGGGCCGTGCTGATCGTGTGCTGGCATCAGCGGTTGATGCTGACGCCCTGGATGTTCGACCTGACCCAGGCCCCCTGCCGCAGTCTTACATCGGATGGCCGGGCCGGGCGGCTGGTCGGCTGGATTCACCGCGCCTTTGGATACGAGACCATGCCGATGAAGCGCGGATTGCTGGGCGCGGGCGCGATCCGTGAAGTGCTGCGCGGCCTGCAAAACGGGATCTCCATCGGAATTTCACCGGATGGGCCGCAGGGGCCGGCGCGGGTGGCAAAGGTAACGCCGATCCAATGGGCGCGGGCAACGCAGATCCCGGTCTTCGTCTTCACCTTTTCGGCAAGACGCTATCTGACCTGGCCCACCTGGGATCGCCTGATGTTTCCGTTACCCTTTACAAGGCTGGAGCTGATGTGGCGGCATTGGGACCGCGACATTCCCCGCCGGCTGAACGCGGATCAGGCCGATGCGCTGGCCGCCGATCTGGGACGGTTCATGAACGCGGTCAGCGCGGAATGCGATGCGCGCGCCGGGCATGATGCCCCCCAGCTATAGGCGCATCCGGACGGGCCGCGCACTTGTTCCCCCGGGCCGCCTGAACCGACACCGTGCCGATGTTACCCCGGTCGGACAACATGCCAAACCCGGCTGAGGAGCCCTTGTCAGGACGCATTTCCGCCGCCACGGCAGCCATCCGGCGGCCTTATCGTGGCGATCAGGGGGTCAAGGTCACGCATCGCCTCAACGGGACCGCTTGGCTCCATCGCCGGGGAGCTACGAAAAAGGGCGCCCCGGCGGGCGCCCTTTTCTTCAATTCGGAGCGGCCCGCATGGCCGCCCCTCTTCGAACCCTTGGGTCTGTTACTCGATGATCTTGGAGACGACGCCGGCGCCGACGGTGCGGCCGCCTTCGCGGATGGCGAAGCGCAGACCGTCTTCCATCGC
>JACNMN010000023.1 GCA_020622165.1 Boseongicola sp. H5 | reverse complement strand
AATACATCAACGGCTTCTACAATCCGCGCCGACGGCATTCAGCCCTCGGCTGGAAAAGCCCCTTGGCCTTCGAAGCTCAGGCCGCGTAAATGAGAACTTGGAGCGGCACAAAAACGTGACAGGTCCACCTCGAAGGTCTGGCCCATATGCTGGGGGTGTTCCAGCGTATCTTCCTGCTGGATATCGAAATCGAGGTAATGCACCCCGTGCAGGATCATGTTCATCCGCGCGAGGTTGTATGTCGTGCGGTTCAGCTCCTGTCCGACAAACTCACCCACAGATTTGTTGGATCTCTTGTAGTCCAACTCCCGCGCCACGCGCAGCAACAGCGAGGCCGACCCGCAGGTCGGGTCATAGACCGACCGTAACCGCGCCTTACCGGTGGTCACGATCTTGGCAAGCACGGTCGAGACTTGTTGCGGGGTATAGAACTCGCCCGCCTTCTTGCCCGCGCCGGACGCGAATTTGCCGATCAGGTATTCATAGGCATCGCCCAGAACGTCCGAGTTCGAATTGGTCAGCTCGAAGTCGATGGAGTCCAGATGGGCCAGCACCTTGGAAATCAGCGTGTTGCGCGCCTCGTTACTGCGGCCCAGCTTGCTGGAATTCAGGTCGAGGTCTTCGAACAAGTTGACGAAATCCTCCTCGGACTCGTTGCCCATGGTGGATTTCTGAATGTTGTTCAGCGTGTCGGAAAGGTCGGCAAGGATGAAGCTGCCGGGCTCCGCCCCGCGCTTGGCGACTTCCGAGAACAGCTCGCGCGGGCGCAGATAGTAGCCGAGACTGTCGATACAGTTTTCCTGTACGGCCCCAAGAATGCCTTTGTGGACCGGGTCGGTTTCGTCGAGCGAAGCGAAGGCAAGGCCTTCGGATTTGAGAAGCTCCTGATCGACGTAGATGTGCAGGCGTTCGGACAGGTACTTGTAGAAAATGAAACCAAGGATGTAGTCGCGGAACTCATCCGCATCCATCCGGCCACGCAGTTCGTTCGCGATATCCCAGAGCTTTTGCTCAAGCTTCTTTTTTTGTTCTTCGGTCAATGTCTTACCTAATTTCTTTCTGCGACACGGGATCGCTTGCTTGCAGCCCGCGCGGTTCGCCCGAGGATCATGTTCTTTTCTGCTTCTTCGCTGACTTTTCAGATGCCGCGCGTTCAACTTGGCCGACGAAATCAGTCAAAGAGAGGTCAAGCGCGCGACAGATTGCATCCATCACGGTCAGGGTTGGTTGTCGCCGACAGGTCTCCAAGAACGAGATGTAGCTCATGGACAGATCCGTTCGGAACGCGAGTTCCTCCTGCGAAAGGTTCGCGGCCTTACGTTTCTCGCGGAGAACCCGCGCGTAAGCCGCCATCAAGGCCTGGTTTTTCCGTTCCATCCCAACTCTGTCGGGGAACGGAGAAAATATCTCTAATGACTATAGTAACAATTTACTATAGTCATAGCGGAAACGAAGGATTTCAGGCAGATGATGCGCAGCGAGCTTGTCGGGAGCGTCATCATTCAGGCACGGCAACAGAGGCCGTCGCCAGCAGAGTGAGGCTTAATGGGGTCAAGACTGCATACGGTTACGCTGACAGGGTTCAAAGGCGGTGTCGGTCGTACAACCGGTGCTGCCGCGCTCGCTCATGGGCTGGCCGCACTTGGGCATAGTGTTGCGCTGATCGACGCTGGTCACGCAGTGCCTTTGCAGGAAGACGTGGTGTCGAAGGTCCGGGGTCGCGGGTCTTCGCCAGACGAGAGCCTTCTTAAAAGGTGGGCAACGATGCTGGCGCGCGACTACGAGTCTGGCTCTCGAATTCAGTACATTCGCACATCAACGGCCGCATATCTGGCAACCGTGCTCGAACAATTGTGGCGAGAGGCATGGCAATTTGCCGTCGTTGATACACCTGCCCACCCGACCGCTTCGGTATTTGAAGCAACGCGTCAATCATCGCTACTGCTTGTCCCAGCTCGAGACGCGGCAAATGCAGGCGCGGTCAGCAGGGACCTGCCCGAGGAATTCCTGGATGGTTACCACACGTTGCGATGCGTCGTGGCGGGCTCAAGCAATCCCACTTTGGTTCGCCAGGCGTTTGCGCCACTGCCTGTGCTGGAAGCGGAAGTACCGTTCCAACCCGAACTCTGCGACTCGATGATATCGTCGAGTCCTGCGAGACCCGCACAAATATCAAACGAAAAGTGGCATAAAGGCTGTTTGAGGTTTGCACGCGAAGTTGCCGAGCTTGCAGAGCGTACGGATGCATGTCCCGCCAAGGCCAATCTCGGACTGATAAGGACATGAACGGCACTCGTGCTCATTTGCTATTACTTCGCGGCACGGTCACGACGGCCAGGGATCAGATGCACTCTGTCCGGGTAGATCGACAAACTGGCTACGGACGGATCAACACGACGCCCGAGCTGTGGTTGCGCGACGAGCATGGCAAGGAGTACCGATATCAGGGCGACATGTTCAGCGCGGCGCAGGCGGGGCATGAGGTGGCGGTCATATCCCGGTCAGGTTCCCAGAAACCTCTGGCTTTCGCCAACTTCACGACTGGGGTGGTTCATGATGGCGATGAACTGACGGTCAGCACATCCGTTGGCTCGACCCTCGTCAGTACGCTTGGCCTCAGCGTGCTGCTCGCCCTGCCCGGCGCATTGGTCTGGGCAGCGCTCCTAGACACCTTCGGCCTTGGGGACCACGCTTTCACTGCCACCGGATTCCAGCTCTACGCGATTGTTCTCCTAGCCTGCATCTATGCGGGTTTGAGGATCTGGTCTAAGAGCTACCGCGAACGCGCAAGGGCGTTGCGGGACGAGATCGACCGCTTGCTGGCGTGCGAGGCAGCTTCCGCCACCCGCACCTGAACAGAAAAGCAAACCCGATCCGCCTCCTCCGGCGAACGCACGACGACCTGAGACCGACATGACCATCTGGTACACGGCCGACTTACACTTCGGTCACGACAACATAATCAAGCATTGTAACCGTCCGTTCGGGACCGCCTCGCACATGGACGCTATGCTGCTTGCAAATCTTTCGGCAAGGGTGGGGCCAGAGGATACGCTATGGGTCGTCGGCGATTTCGCCTTTGGACCGAGGGCGAAAGACAAGAAGTGGCTAGCAAACCTCTTCGCGCGGCTACCCGGAAAGGAACGGCACCTGGTCGTCGGAAACCATGATGGCGAGGCGACCCAAAGCCTGCCTTGGACCTCGGTCTCTCACATGGCCGAAGTCGCCGATGGCAATGGCGCGCCTGCCGTCCTTAACCACTACCCGATGATCACTTGGCACCGCGCGAGACGCGGCGCGCTCCACCTCTTCGGCCACGTCCATAACCAGTGGATGGGCTCAAGAAACGCGATCAACGTTGGAACCGATGTCTGGGGCTATGTGCCCATCACGATCCGGGACATCGCACAGCGCGCGCGGACCCTACCAAAGAACAAGCACTGGCTGGACGTCGAACGCGGCGTGGAGCTTTGAGGTGATCGAATAAATGCAAAGAGCCACGGTCACCGAACTGCGCCGCTCTGCGGAAACGCTTCTCGAACGGGCCGCGCGGGAACCGATCCTAATCACACGCTACGGCAAGCCCGCCTTCGTGCTGATGTCGGCCGATCACTTTCGGGCACTGACCAGAGAATTCGAAATAGCTGGGGAGAGTTGAGATGGCGCGCGCCTATCGCAAGACACCCATCACAGGCATGACGAAGGCGGACAGCGACGAACGCTTCAAGAAGGCCGAGCATCGTCGCGAGCGCCGCAAGCTCAAGGAAACGGACCTCACGGGCGAAACGCCAGCGGACTCCCAAAACCTTCGGCAACCCCTTGGGCACCCGAAGGACGGCAAACGCTGGTATGATTCGAAGCGGTTCCCCCAGATAATGTGAGAGTAGATAGGGATACCTAGCTGCTTCATTTCAGGATCGACTTTGGGCGTCGCTACAAGCCGACGGAAACCAGTATTTCCCACCGCCTGATAGAGAGATTAGCCAGATATACCGTGTTAATTTGCCTGTCTTCGAGTGGATTTCGTGACATCTCAGAGTTTGCTATAGCGGTCAAATCCCAGATAAAGATTAAACATATCAATGCCTTAAATGATCCCCTCGAAGCAGGAGCGGTTGAAATAGCTCGGCCATACGGCTACTAAGGACATTACTAGCAACCTTTGGGTCGGCGGTTTGATGATGGATGCGAAGAACGTCAGCAAGCGAGAGTTAATAAAAGCTCAACTACGAAGTCGGGGTACATCTCTCAGCCAGATCGGGCGAGATCTGGGCCTGAAACCCTCTACCGTTTCGTCCGTACTCGCCGGAGCACGCTCACTCAATGTCGAGCATGCTATCGCGTCCGCACTAAACACCAAACCTGAGACCCTGTGGCCAGAGAGGTACCCGCAATGAGCGCCAAATAAGAAAACCGCCGAAAAATCGACGGCTCTCTCGGTTGTTCTTGTCAGGTTGGTCACCTCAGCAGATCATGCCTCGATAGTAGTCGTCATGTCAAGGACCGGCATCTTCGCCGGACGAATACGTGCGCCTCATGGGTCGCACGACATTGACGAGGATAACATGAAGTCAGAAATCAGAAGGCTAGCCGAACACCTGCTCGACGAGTCAATGAACCACACCGAGATTGGTCGCTTATTCAACAAGCACCGAGACACGGTGCGGAGAATGCGCCGACGCGTCAAAGCACACGAACTCACCTTAGAGCGCATATCAAATCGGACAGATGCGCAATTGCGCGAAGTTCTCTTCTCATCCGGTAATCGTCGTCGGACAAGCTGCTTGCAGCCCGATTGGGACGCGACCGTTCAGCACCTTCTGCATACTGGTGACCATATGTTGGACTACTACGAGGATTACTATTTGAAGCTGCCTATTCCCGGTGATGGAAAACGGCATATGAGTTATTCGCATTTTACAAAACAGCTTTCTAAGCTTCTGAAGCGGCGTGCGCCGGAATACCGTCATGACTACCGTCCAGGCGAAGTAATGCAGATCGACTTCGCGGGCTTCCAGCCTAGTTATACCAGTGCGGGTGGGACACAGATAAGGTGCACATTACTCCTACTCCACTTTCCTTTCAGTCAGTATTGCGCTGGTTGGATCATCCCCAGTCAGCGGCGCTCTGACTCCATCTATGGCCTTATCCGCATATTTCAAAAGCTGGACGGCACAGCAAAGCGCATCATCCTCGACAATTTCAAAGCTGCAATTGATGTCGCTCGGGGGCCGCGACGAGAAGCAAAGATAAATCCTGAGTTCCAAGCCTTCTTAGATCACTATTATATCTCCCCTGATCCAGCTCGTGGCGGCGAGGCAAGAGATAAAGGTGCCGTAGAAGGTATTGTAAAACTATCGCAACGATATCTTCAGCGTATTTTGCGGGATCGGCAACCGCGTTCCATCGGTGAATTGAACGAAATGCTTCAGATGGCGCTGAACCGCCTAAACCAAAAGGTGATGCGGCGCTGGAAGACATCCCGTGCTGTGCGGTTTGAAGCTCGTGAAGCGCAATGCCTTCGGGCTTTGCCAGAAACAGCCTATGACTACGGTGTGTGGAAAGTAGGCATCAAGGTACAGCGTCACTACCGAGTACACGTTGATGGCCGGGACTATAGTGTGCCTTTCGGTCTTATCGGCGAAGTTGTGAGCATCAAACTAACCGCTGCCACGGCTGAAATATACCACGATTCATCTCTTGTGGCCGTTCATGTCCGCCGGATCACTACACCAGATGACGATGGACCCGTTATCGACCCTTCACATCTGCCAAAGAACCATCGCGCAATGTGGCGTCAAAACCCGATCAACTTGGTTGAGCAGGGAGCCAAGTATAGTCCGAACCTTGGGCGGTTTGTTGCTCTGCATCTGGACAAAAATGGCAACCCAAGGGCGACCTACAATATGTTGAAGCGGCTCTTGGATACTGCGTCGGTCCATGGAAAGAACACCATTGATGCAGCTTGCGCCGAGGCTATCCAACGAAATCAGATCGACCCCGACACGTTGCGACAGATCCTCGCCCGCGGTCCACTAAAGCCCAGGAGGCACCAGCCATTACCGCCAACGGCGCCGACCGAAAATATCCGCGGCGCTGGTTACTATGCTGAGGGTGACAACGATGCAGTATGAACACCTTGTCGCGCTTGCGCGCGAACTATCACTTTCTGGCTTCGCCGATACCTTGGACCGCCAAGCCGAGGATGCGCTCTACACCGAGATGGCCTTCGCCGAGAGGGTCGCATCGCTACTCATTGCGGAAAAAGAGCGTCGCGCATCCAACAGACTCACTCGCATGCTGAATGAAGCGAAGCTGCCGGTGAGGGCCGCCCCCGAAGAGCTTATCAATGCAGAGGCACGTGGTTTTAAGCCTGCAATTATGAGCGAATTGCTCAAATGCAGTTGGATTCCACATGCGTGGAACATTCTCATCAGCGGTGAGACCGGCACTGGAAAGAGTTGGATTGCCGCATGCATTGCCACAGCCGCCATTCGCGCGGGACATAAATCCCGCTACTTCAAAGTCTCCGACCTGCTCTATAGCCTCACGATGACACTGGAAGATGGTGTATATCTACGTGAACGTGAGAAGCTGGCGAGGTATAAGCTTCTGATACTTGACGACTTTGGTAAAGTGGCGATGAGCGAAGCTGAAAAATCAATTCTGTTCGATATCATTGAGGATCGTGCTGGAACTCTCTCGACAATCATCGTCGGGCAGCGGCCCTACAACGACTGGCACGCCTTCATTGACAATCCGGTAATTGCTGATGCAGTCCTTGATCGCCTATCGCGTGATCGACACCACATCAAACTGCGCGGAGAGTCGCTGCGCCGTCGGGACGCAGACTTCAAAGATCTCTAGTTATGCTCTCCAGCGTTGACGCTTAGGAGACCGGGTGCCGAAGGGTCATGCAATCGACTGCTGAATCTAAGTGCGATCAGATGCCGACTTCTGTGAGCGTATGCATTCTCCCGCAAACGGGATCATAAATGGAAAATTCCAGCCCATAACGGTCCAGTTTTCGGGCAGCAGGTCACGCCACGCGCGCCGAACTCAAAACGCACGACATGCTTGATGTAGCCAGGGTTTTCGTCATCGAGAGACGGGTAGGTGAATAGGAGTGTCTGAGGGTCGCCGTCGTCGATCTGGAGCGAAAACGGTTGATCCAGGCGCGTTGCGAAGGCGGTGTTGATTTCGTCGAGCAGGGGGCCTGGGACAGTGGCCTCGGCGGCCTCCTGAAGGTCTTGTAGCAGGGATTTGCGTTTACCGCCCGAGATGTCGGGGTTCTCAGGGTCACTGTCTCCCTCAAACCCGAGTTGCGCGCGGTCTAGAGACAGATCGACATCCTCAGAAAACCGATGGATGACATCATAGGCTTTCGAAAGGGATGTGCCTCCCTTGAAGATCAGGTGATCGCCAAACGAAGGCAGGGCAAAGAGGTGCTGGAGTGACCAGCACACCCAGAAATCCTTTTCGACAATGGCCTTTGCAAACCCGAGTACCGCCGCGGCTTGGGAAAAAGCTTCTTGTCGGTGTTCCGGCGTGTCGTTTGCGAAGGCGTCCATGCTCAGGCGTGTGCCACGATTTGCTGAACGACAGGATGCATCCAGGCCGGAACGTGTCGGCTTTGCTTTGCTAGCTGCGCCCGGTCCTTGGCATCCAGCGTGCGGGCGATCTTACCAATCACCTGATCGTCGACGCGATCCTTGCCGACATAGCGGAGTGCCTGAAACACAGTGCCTGTTTTTGACCCGGCGCCGACCAATGTCTTCGGAGAAGCATTCCGGAACTGGATCACCTGTCGTCCGATCTTCTTCGTTCGGGTAGGCCCGTCGGTCATGTAGGTCGGATTGGACGGGACCTGGGTGGATAGACCCAACTGGTTCGCCGCCATCGCAGGCGAAGGTTGCAGGACCTGGTTGTCCTTCCGGGCAACTGCGCGGGCGATGTCATCGGCGGATGGCGCCAAGAGCCCGAAACGCGTGCTTTGCTTGGGATAGTCGTAGAGCCCACGCGTCAACCGCCGGATCACACTCTGATCCGCCAGGCGTGACAATGCCTGATCCACGCTTGCACGTGATCCGATATCGAGGAAGTCCGACGGCGCGAAGATAGCGCCCCGACCTTTCCCAACGATGCGTTGCTTGATTTTTGACGTGATCATGGTTCAACTCCATGTCAGGAAATAGGGTATGTTTTTCTGAACGTCAAGATGGAGAGATTTCGGTCGGGACGGCGGAAAGCCGTCATTCGCTGCAAGCGCGCGACAAACTCTGGCTATTTCAGCAAAGCGGCCATTCAGAGCCATCATCGCTTCTTTCTGACATCCAATTTCTCACTGTCGGTGCCGTTAAGCTAATGGCGAGGACTGTCATTGCACCAGTCGATCCGCCCTTGATGGATCCAGAAGTGACACCGGCACTCGTTCGTCTGGCGGACCGAGGGCGAGATGGTCGGGCGCCTCAACCAGTCTGACATGGCCGTCCATCTGGGCCTCCGGTTCTTGCTGAGGGACAGCTTGATGATCTCGTCACACCCGCCCGGGCAGTGGAAGCAACTGGATCATCTGAAACTGACGCAGACAGACCTACAAAGAAGCGTTGGAGGTTTGATGATGAGAAAGCCTCATGGCACGGGACTTCGACCGGCAGGTCGCGGAAATCCAAATCCGTGTAGCCGTTCTCAACCGGTACACTGCTCTTAGCATACCTGTTACTGAAGTCGTAGGTTAAGTCCGTCCGGCGAAAGGGGAGGCCCGACCATCACCCGATTTGTGCAACAAAGCCGCGACACATAGTTCTTCCTTTTGAGACAGTAACTTTCGTTATGGTCCCCCAACATGATCCCATGTGACCGGCGTGCCGTCCTTGGCCGGGCGGATGAGGCGACGGCCGACAATTGCATCGAAAAACTTCGGTGGTAGACCGTGTCCGGGCCGCACACTGCGTAGGGCCTCGGCGGTGATCTCGGAACCTTCCGGCAGATCGGTGACAAAATACAACGAACGGCGGAATTGAACATTCCCCTGTTCGCTGGACTTCCGGCCATAATCGATATGGCCAAGTGACGACCATGCAGTGCGCGCAGCGGCGGTGAGAGAGGCGAGCTCCGTCGGTTCTAGCGAAAAGCTGTCGTCAGGGCCGCCACCCGCACGGTCGAGGGTTACATGTTTTTCAATCAACGCCGCCCCGAGCGAAACGGCCGAAATGGCAGTTGTGTTTTCGAGGCTGTGGTCGGATAGGCCAACGACTGTCCCGAAACGCTCGCGCATGTCCGGTATCGTCGCCAGATTAAAGTCCGTCGCTGGCGCTGGATACCCACTGACACAATGCAGTAGCGCAAGTTCGAGACAACCGGCTTCACGAGCAGCCGCGACTGCCTCACCGATTTCTTCGGCATCGGCCATGCCGGTCGAGATTATCAGCGGCTTTCCCTTCGACGCTGCGTAGCGGATCAACGGCAGGTCGACCGCCTCGAACGATGCGATCTTGAAGGCGGGCGTGCCAAGCTCGTCCAGGAAATCGATGGCGGTTGTGTCGAAAGGCGAGGAAAATAGCGTTATTCCTTCGGACCGAGCGTGCTCGAAAAGGCGCGGATGCCAATCCCAAGGCGTTTGTGCCTGTTCATAGAGGTCGAATAGACGGTGCCCATCCCAAAGCCCGCCCTGAATTACGAAATCCGGAGTCGAGCGGTCAAGCGTGATCGTGCCGGGCCGATAGGTCTGAATCTTCACGGCGTCTGCACCCGCACGTCGAGCCTCGGTAATAAGTCGCAGCGCGGCCTCGAGGCTGCCGTTGTGATTGGCTGAGACTTCCGCGATCACGTATGGCGGCGCATCCTGCCCGATCGCGCGTCCGTCAATCGTTATTCTCATCGTCACGGTCTTTCCTCTCTCTCGCGCGCCATTCCGTTGCCAGTAGGCCGAATACCATCACGTCCTCGTAGCCCATATCAGTCCTGTGGGCATCCCGAAGCCGACCTTCTTGGCGGAACCCGAGCGTCGAATGAAACCTGCGCGAAGCGTCATTTCCGGCCCGCACCCGCCCTTCTAACCGATGCCAACCTCGATGATCGAACGCATGCCCGAGCGCCAGCGCCCCGAGCCTGCGCCCCAGGCCAGGCCGAGACCCGGGCGCGACATAAAACCCCCACAGCGCGAGTCCATCGGCCAGAGCGCCCCGAAACTGCACGACGCCGAATGGCTGGCCATCGGGCGCTTCGGCGATGCAGACCTCATGTCCTTGGTCCTGCTGCACGCGATGGAACCAGGAAAGGTGCTCGTCGCGGTCGATCAGCGCGGTGGAAAAACTGGCGAGCCGCACCGTGTCATGGTTGCGCCACTCCCGCACAAGGTCGAGGTCGCGCTCCGCCATGGCCCTTAGGCAATCACCGGCCATGTGCAAGGATCGTTTCTGCGATGCGCGACGTACCGAGACCATCGGTCACTCCTGCAGCAGCACTTTGCATGGCGGCGAGTGTATCTGCGGCGCGCATATGTTCCAAGCCGCGGGAGATACTGTCGAGAAGATCGTCCGGATCGATGCAAAGCGCTGCTCCGGCCGCTACAAGGGCCCGGGACCCCGGCGCTTGGTTCGGCGCGGTTACGGCCAGAAGTGTGGGAAGACCGAGCACAGAGCGTTCCAGCGCCGAGATACCGGCGGCCCCGATGGCGATGTCCGCGCTGGCGATCTCGACTGCCATGTTGCGGACATCGGATACAACGGTGACCTGACCGCCTGCGGTGTCGGCGATCCGGCGGACAGCGCCAAGATGCGGCGCAGACGGACCCATAACGACCCGCACATCGAGGCTGCCAGCTGCCGGCAAGGATGCCAGCGACTCAAGACAGCGCCCGGTCCAGTTGTCGGGATCGGTTCCGCCAAAAGCGATCAGGAGCTGGCGCGGGATGCGGCCGACGCGGTTCTTCATAGCGTTTGGGCGGGAGGCGGCGAATTCGGGACGCAGCATTGCGAACTTCGGTCCGGTCAACACGGTTGCTGCGGGCGGGACAAGCCCATTGTAGTCCGAGGGTGCTCTGCCCATATTGTGATCAATCAGGACATCGCAGGCATGGGCCCTGTCTGCCAGGTCGTCGATCACCACCACCTGCGCTCCGGTGGCGTCGCGGGCCGAGGTCTCCCACCGGGCATCAAGGCCGTAATGGTCGACAACCAAGACATCCGCTGGTCCCAATGCGTCAATGGCCTCGGGTCGGTCCGCAGACAATGCACTGACCGGGATATTGTCCTCGCGCAGACGGTCGATCATCGAACCCGGCCCATCTGAGCAGACGAATGCGATCTCGGTTCCCATGTCCCGGAACGCATGTGCGAGTGTCAGACACCGCATGACATGACCCGATCCGATGGCGATACCAGCATCGGCGCGGAATACGAGCCGCATCAGTCTGCGCCATCTTCGAGATAGGATTGCCGGACCGGCAGCCCCGCCGCCTCGAAGGCTTGCTTTGCTCCTGCGGGTGTCATCTCGGTGAAGTGAAAAATACTCGCGGCAGCAACGGCTGATGCCCCGGCGTCAGCGACTGCGGCGACCATGTGATCGTAGCTTCCCGCCCCGCCCGACGCGATGACGGGCACATCAACCGCCGACACAATCGTTTCCACCAAGGCAAGGTCGTAGCCCTGCATGGTGCCGTCACGATCGATCGAGGTGATTAGGATTTCTCCCGCCCCGCGGTCCACGAGCTCACGCGCCCAATGGGCAGGACTGCGGCCGGTCGGTTCCCCTCCGGCATGGCTGAAGCATTCCCATCCAGTCTCGGCGGATCCGCGGGCATCGATGCTCGCCACCACACATTGCGCCCCGAAACGGGCAGCGATGGACCCGATGAGCGATGGCTCCGAATAGGCGGCGGTATTGACCGAAACCTTGTCGGCACCGGATCGCAAGAGCTGTTCGACCTGGCCGATACGCGTGATGCCGCCGCCGAAGGTCAGCGGCACGAAACAGTCGGCCCCAAGCGCATCGAGTTCCCGGTAGTCGGGATCGTCATTCCCAGCATGCGCCTCGATATCGACAAGGATCAGTTCGTCTACCTCGCGCCGGTTGTAGACCTTGATCGCGGGCAGCACCGGACCGACGCGCCGCCAGCTGTCAAAACTTGCCCCTTTGACGAGACCCATACCTTTCCAGAGCAGGGTAGGAATGACACGCACCTTCAATCCCATGGCGTTTCCGCGAAATTACGCAGTAGCCGCATCCCAGCCCGACTGCTTTTTTCCGGGTGAAATTGTGTGCCGAAGACACGACCGCGCCGAACTGCCACAGGCAACGGAGCGCCATACCGTGTTTGGGCCACGACATGGGTCGCGTCGTCCGGTCGGAATACATAGGAATGCACGAAATAGAAATCGGTTCCTTCGGGAATACCCGCGAAAATCGCGCCTGCGCTGGGGCTTGGCTCCACGCTGTTCCATCCGACGTGGGGCGCGCGCTCTGCGCTGCCCTCCTGGCGCAGATGGCGCACATGGCCGGGTATGAACCCAAGGCCGTGCGGGGACCGGTCCGCATCATTGCCTTCGGTGCTGTGGCTGGCAAGTAGCTGCATGCCAACACATATGCCAAGCAGCGGTTTGCCGTTTTCCGACACTGCTTGCCGCAGTCCTTCATCCCATCCGGCAAGACGCAGGCTGGCCGCACAATCCGCAAAATTTCCGACACCTGGAAGGATGATCCGATCAACGCTGTCCAGCGCTGCGGGTTCTGTCACGAACTGCGCATCAAACCGCATCAGAGTAAGGGCTCGCCGCAGCGAGCCGAGATTCCCGATACCATAGTCGACGATGCCAATGCGCATACGACCTACCTAGTTGTCGTAGTTGATTTTGGTGAGATTGCCGTGCGCATCCTTCAACAAACACCCATCCGCATTGCGCTCGAAGATGCGCCGATTCGTGAAGCTGTCACAGATGGAAATGAACTCATCGACCGAAAGTTCAAGCCGGGCAAGAATTTCAGCCAGCGGTTTGCCCAGGTAGGTCCATGGGAATTGGCCGTCGAGCCGTCGCACCGCATCCAACCCACCCTGTCGTGTCAGGCGGCCCCGCCGGATGTGCAGGCAGGCCAGGTCCGTCGCGCGGCCGAATCCGAATTTCAGGAATTTGAAATAGTCGTGGATTCCGGTTTGATGATTGTCTAGGTTCTCGTAATTCACCAACGAGCCTTCGACGGCGCAACTGAAAGAGGTGAAGCCGTTGGACGTCGCAATCAGCGCGTTCGACAGTCCGTCCCAGGGTATATAGTGGCCAAGGAATAGGCCCGTCACCCCGACGCGCGCGAGTTCTTCGTCACTCGGGTAGGTGTAGTTGATTAGGTCTCGCGTTGTTATCCCCTCTTGCCCCGGCAGATCGGAAACGCGAAGCCCCAGTAATCCGCCGAATTCTTCCAGCCAACGTCGGTTGAGTGCATTGTTTTCCGAAGCCGCTGCAGGGCCGCCGTACTCATTCTGGCTGTTTTCGCCCCAGACGATTAGCGGTACGTTGAACTGCACTGCGGCGCGGACGGGGATGGTGAAGATGCCAACATGTTCCGGCCAGGAAATGTCACCTACCTCAGTGAGACCAATACGATTGAGTTTTGCACGAACGCGCGGATTTGGTGACATCTCTACATAATCCACGCCGAGCCGCTTGATGTTTTCTATGTTCTGCCGGCCAATCGCGGACAGATCGCAGGTCGTCGATGTCACGCATAGCGGGTTGAGGCCCATCTGCAACATCCGAACAACCTGGTAGGTGCTGTCTTTGCCGCCCGACACCGGCACTATGCAGTCCCAGTTCTCGCCATTCGGATGGCGGTAGCGTTCCAGGATCCTTTCAAGCTCTTTCCCGCGCTGGACCCAATCGACAGCCGCCCGCTTCTCGTAGGAACGGCAGGCGTTGCAAATTCCCTCTTCGTCAAGATGCAAGTCGGGCTTGGTGTGCGGCATCACACAGCGACAGCAGTAAACCAGCATAATCTCACGCTTCCTTATCAGCGCCGTGCCGACCGAGCAGGAACCATGTGATGTCATCCTGAGGAAATGCGGGGTCGCGGTGATAGGAAAATCCGTAGTCGATCAGTTCGAAATTGGGGTGGCGATGTAGAAACTCGCCGGCAAAATCGCGCTTAAAAAGCCGGTCTTTGTGGCCGCGATAGGGAATCGAGACGGGGGTCGGATTGTAGTATTCGGCAATCATTACGTGTCGGCTGCCTGCGGCGGCAAGGGCATCATAGACCTCGGGCAATGCATCAGGATTGATGTGGATCAGCACACCTTTGATAAGCGCAAGGTCATGGCTGCCGAGATCAGTACTACCCAGGATCGATCCAACTGTTACGGTGCAATCCGGTAGCGCTTCGGATAATCTCCGTGCGGCATCGGCATTGATTTCGATCGCGGCCTGGTGGGCGTTCGGATAAAGCAGCTTCAGCGCCCGAAGGTTCATTCCGACATTAGCACCGAACTCGATCACGCTCTCGACGCGACCTGCTCTTACCAACGCCCTAGTAAAGAAATTCAGGTTTGCCGCAAGCAGCGCTTCGCCAATATTCCGATCAATATAGTCGGTGCCGAATTCGCCAGCCCAGAATGATTCTTGCTCGGTTTTGAACTTCATGTCCCGCCTCGTTCGGTGTTAGAGATGGCCTTAAACAATTGCTCGGCTTCTTTCCAGTCCTCGGGTGTGTCGATATCGCACACGCGGGATCTCGGAACCCACAGGCCAAGGCTGGTTGGCCCAAAAATCGGCTGCTGAGCGATCCAAGTCGCTGACCTGGCAATGTAGAACTGGCCGATGTCATGATACCGCGCCGGTAGGTCCTGGGACCTGGTCAGGAGATGTTCGGGTTGCTCCATGCGCACGGTTCCGTCCTTCGCTTGGATGAGCGAACGTTGGATTGGATAGGGATAGTCGCAGATTCCGAGAACGTAGTCATGCGACCCCAGCGCGGAAACGGCGGTCGCCACCGTGGCACCTGTCAGGAACGGCGCGGTTGCATAAACGCAGGCGACAATGGCCTTGTCATGCAACTCGAGAGCTTCAGCAGCATGGGCCATGACATCGAGGGTAGTCGCGAAGTCGTCAGCCAATTCGTCGGGCCGGCGAAAAGGGACTTCGGCGCCTTCGGACGTCGCGACATCGGCGATCTCTGTGTCGTCAGTGGAAACGACGATCCTGTCGAAACAGCCGGCTGTACGGCAGGCGGCGATCGACCACGCAATCATCGGGCGCCCGCAGAACATCTTCATATTCTTACGCGGGATGCGCCCGCTGCCGCCACGGGCGGGTATCACCGCAACAGAATTCATCACGGTTTATTTGGGTATCGTGAAATTGCTTGGGGGGTCATCTTCAAGTTTTCCGCTTTCTATCAATCCGGTCAGTTGTAGCAGGCAAGGAGACGACGCAGCCTAATCGTCCAATCCGGTTCGACGGCGGATCTCAACTGCGAAAGCTTCTGCGTCGAACGGCAGGAACTGATCGGCCGCCAGGGACACTGGGGCGTCGCCAGGACGGAACTCAGTTGCAGATACTAATTGTGAACCTTCGAATCTGAACTCTGCGAGCTCCTCGACTTGATAGGCCGGCACGCCAGCCGCGGCAGCCTCAGTCAGCACCGTAGAATTCGAACTGACGACACAGCGCGCCGTCGCAAGACTCTCTTGCAGTTCCATGTGGTCAAGAGAAAATCCCGTTGCTTCGATATCAGCGATGATTTCGGCGTCATGGCGGTCCTTCGGGTGCGGTCGGAACACCGGCTCGAGCCCGGCGGCTCGACATATACCAGACAGCGCGGCCAGACATTTCGCGTGTGTGTCGCGCTTTCCCATCCGGCCAAGCGGCTCCCAAGCGAAAACCACCCGGTCACCCGGTTGTCGGACTGGCACCTTTACCCGCGCCGGGAAACCAAAAGACATGAGATCCTCGATGCGCTCCGGCAACACATCAGCGATCAGGCTCCGCTGCTGCTCGGTCCAGAGCACAAGGGCGTCTGCACGTATCGGGGCGACGCTCACCAAACCAGGGTCTGACACGTAGCCATGTGCCAGCACGAGGTAAGGACGCCCAAGTTCCTGCGCGGCGTGACAGATCAACCGTTCGTGAGGCTTCATGTCGCCAGCGGCGACGAAGGCACGGATGTTTTGGCTTATGATGAACTGCTTCAACCGATCATAGTTTCGTGAAAACGACTGATCGAGCTGCGCCATAAGATCGCGATCCGTCACTGCTTTCGCTGCGCCTACTGCAGCAATCTGGCGCATCACCTTTGGGTAAGCCTGCCCTGCGGTACACAGTTTGTGAAGGACTTTGTTTGCCCGAAACCGCGCAATGCGCCGATCCGAGAAGCAAGCCAATCCGGGGTTGTCGGATAGAGATTCTTTCAGACTTCGTGCCACATCGTGGAAGCCGGGTAGGTTGACATAAAGTTGAGGTCGCTCCGCGCGACTTGTGGTCAAGAATACAGCTGTGAGTGCCCAATCGACCACTGGGTAGTGCCGCGTCAGGCGGCTGACGTTACGCAATGCGACTTCAATGTCTCCCGCTGAAATGTTCCGCAGCTCTGCCTCGAGCGCCATCGCCGCAAATGGAAACCCATCCAGGAACGGGCTCCATTGCCGGGAAAATCTTTCGTCCAAGTCGTGAAAGCCCCGAAAATCCATCACATGCTCAAAGCTTGTTTAGGCAACGCGGAATTGTCCTTTTCTTCATGTCCATTTGGCCAGCTCAGGTCGGCGAGTCAATCGCAAACCCCCCTGAGTGCGTCGACTACAATGCTCTGGTCCGACCGCGACAGCGTTGGAAACATCGGGATGCTGATTGCGGCCTGGTAGTAGGCTTCTGCTGACGGGAATGCGCCCGGGCCGAAACCCAATGCTCGGTAATAAGGCTGCAGATGGACGGGTATGTAATGCAAGTTCACGCCGATGCCCACCTCGCGCAGGGCATCGAAGACTGCATTTCTGCGCGCCGGGTTTCGAAGCCGGACTACGTAGAGATGAAATGCCGAACGGGTTTCGATCACACGACCAGGCAAATGCAGCGGCAAGGACTGCAGAGCACTGTCATAATAATCCGCGATCTCGTTCCGCCGATTGACATAATCGTTCAGTCTTGAGACTTGGCTGAGACCGAGCGCAGCCTGAATGTCCGTCATGCGGTAATTGAAGCCGAGTTCGAGAAGCTGGTAGTACCATCCTCCGTCGGGCTTCTGCGTCATCAGTGCAGGGTCACGAGTTATTCCATGCGACCGCAGCCTTTGCATCCTTTCGGCAAGCCCGGCGTCGTTCGTCATCGCCATTCCGCCCTCGCCGGTCGTCACGATTTTGACCGGGTGGAAACTGAACACTGCGATGTCACTAAAGGCGCAAGCGCCGACAGGTTTCGCGCGGTGGCTTCCGCCGATGGCGTGGGATGCATCTTCGATGACCTTGATACCATGACGGCGCGCAAGGCCGCCGATCCGGGCCATGTCGCAAGACTGGCCGGCCATGTGAACGGGCATGATGATCTTGGGCAGGCGACCTGCGGCTTTGGCGGCGACCAGCTTTGCCTCAAGCGCGTCTGGGCACATGTTGAAGGTGTCGGGGTCGATATCTACAAAATCGACCTCCGCCCCGCAATAACGGGCTGCATTGGCCGAGGCTACAAAGGTGATCGGAGAGGTCCAAAGAAGATCATTGGGGCCGAGCTCGAGCGCCATGCAGGCAATGTGAAGGGCAGCCGTGGCATTGGTGACCGCAACGCCAAAGCCCGCGCCGACAGTTGTAGCAACCGCGGCTTCAAAAGCAGGAACAACAGGGCCTTGGGTAAGAAAATCCGATTTGAGGACTTCGACGACAGCCTCTATGTCCTCTGGGTGTATGTCTTGCCGGCCATACGGGATCACGGTCTGGACCCGAGTTCCGCAAGAAATTCGTCTGTATCACGCGGCGCGATCCTGTCCAGATACGCTTCGGCACCGACGTCCTTCATAGAAATGTTGAGATACCTGGCTACGACCTCGTCGTAGCGTTCCAATAGGCCGCGATTTGCTGGGTCGAGGTTTCGAATGCACGCAAGCCCGGTGCTTGCCGCATTCAGAACGTCGATGCGGAGATCGGGCCGCAATTCCTTCAAGACCAGAACCGTCTTCCAAACGTCGCCGGTCCAGGCGAATGGCGTCGTGCCAGGCGCCGGATCCCGTTCTGCCATTGCATAGTCGTAGGGACAGACATCATGCATTGCGATCAATCCGCCCGGCTCCATCACCGCTTCGAGGTTCATGAAGTCACGCAGTGCGAATTCGAACTTGTGCATGCCATCGATGAAGGCGAAATCGGGCACGATGCCGAGCTTGCCGAGAAATTCGCTGGCGAAGAAATCGTCGCTGGTCTGCTGCATGAAATGCAATTCTCGGGCGTCGTTGAAAACATCGGCTTCAATACGAAAAACCGGGTCAATGGCGACGAAATTGCACTTCCTATGCGCAATCGAGGTGCCAGAGCGGGAGCCGATTTCGACATACCATTGAGGCTCAACCCTCCGCTCAATCTCGATCAGCACGTCGTGATAATGGCGGCCGGTCATGCGCCGGAAACCCGGCTCAAGCTGCGTCCGCCGGCGCTTACGTTCCCGCCGCGTCTTCAATCGGGTCAATAAACCGGCCATGGTGCCTCTCGCATGTTCCTTTGTCGATTCCTATAGCGCTGGTTGGCCTGTGTGGCCAGTGCAGCCGCTGCATTGATTTTTTTTGCACATCTTTTTGCAGGTTGCGCTGCCGCCGCTTAGGCCGACCGTCAAGACAGCAAATACCGCAAGATCCGGTCCAGTTCCGCAGCCTGGGCGTCAAATGAGACCATCTCCGCAAGACGTTGCATGTCTTGTGTAGCTTTCTGCCAAATGGGTCCGCCGAAAGTGGCACGTGCCTTTTTCATCGTTGCAATGATCTCGTCGTGATCGGTTGACCGGGCCATGTAGGGATAGTCAGGGCCAAGCAGCGGTAGCGCATCATCCTCATCCGAATGGGTCAGGACATTGGCGCCCAGAACCGCTGCGGTGAAGGCTTTGGTGAAGGGCTTACGACCACGAATGTGCGGGTATTCGACAATACGCCGAATGCCATAATGGAAGTTGTACCCGGCCACCGCATTGAAACCTGAGGCGAATTTCGTGCTGGTGGTCACATCCAGCACATTGATATCATCTGCAAGCTCGGGGGGGATGGTGGTGACATGGGGGGAGCCAAAATAAACCGGTCGGAATTGCTCCATGGTGGCTTTCGGTAGGCTGTAAAGCCGGTGGTCGACGCCATGCAGAAGCCGTCCAACACGGCCCTCAATGGCATCTTGGGTGCCTGCGGTCTCTGCGATCCGCGCCTCCATGGCAAGAACGCCCGAGGCGGAGGCGGCGATATGCATGTCGATGCAGCGCTGCGGCATGATATGCAGATGCCGGTCGACATAGTCGAGCGCAACACCGGCCGATTTCGCTTGCAAGCGCGAAAGCCCATCTGGTGAGAACCGATCAACCGCGTCCTTGACGAGAATGAAGATGGCATCGCGGGGTTGTAGGGCGATCCAGAGCGCTTCGATCCTCAGCTTGCGGAGATTGGGGACTGGCACGAGTCCGAAGTCATAGCGATCACCGAGGCGATCACGGGCCAGCGCGCAAAGCTGGACTCCCCGCATCATCGTGCTTCCGAGGTACCTGCTGCTGGACCTGTATAGGAACCGGACCTTTGGTTTTCGCGGTCTCAAGCGCCGCCCTCCCGCGCGACCTCCGGAAAAGTCGCTACCCTTTGGAGAGCCCCTCGGAGTCGATTAACTCGCGCAATTGCTCAACGCTTAGCCAGTCAGTGTTTTCGCCGCTGCTGTAGGAGAAGCCGTTCGAAACCCGACTGGCGCCGGTTTCGGCACAATACCGCTCTACCAGCTCATCGCCGGATGTCGAGAGGATCGCAAAATACGGACCCAAGTCAACGGTGTTTGCGCTGTCGGAAGTTGTGATCATCTCTTCGTGGATCTTTTCGCCAGGACGTATTCCGACAACGTCCTGAGTGCATTCCGGTCCAATGGCGTTTGCCACGTCGGTGATCCGGTAGCTTGGAATCTTTGGCACGAATATTTCGCCGCCGCGCGAGTTTTCCAGCGCCCAAATCACCATGTCCACGCCCTGCTGCAATGTGATGTTGAACCGCGTCATGGCCGGGTCCGTGATGGGTAGGCTGCCGCTTTTGCGCCGCTCGAGGAAGAAGGGCATGACCGAGCCGCGACTGCCCATCACGTTGCCGTACCGCACGACCGAAAAGACGATGTCACGCGACCCGCGGATATTGTTGGCTGAGGTGAACAACTTGTCCGAACACAGCTTGGTGGCACCGTAGAGGTTGATGGGCGCCGCGGCCTTGTCCGTTGACAATGACACAACCCGCTTCACCCCTGTATCGAGACACGCCTCGATCAGGTTCTGCGCGCCAAGAATGTTGGTCTTGATGCATTCGAACGGGTTGTATTCCGCGGCTGGGACCTGCTTCAAAGCAGCGGCATGGACAACGGTGTCTATACCCTCGAGCGCACGCCGCAGGCGATCTCGATCGCGCACGTCGCCAAGGAAAAATCGCAAGGCGGGATAAGCGGATTCGGTATATCTTTGCGCCATCTCGTATTGCTTCAATTCATCCCGGCTCAGCACCACAAGACGCCCGACTGTGGGAAACCGGTCCAGAACGGTAGACACGAAGGCGCGTCCGAACGAGCCGGTACCCCCCGTGATCAGGATGGAACTGTCGTGAAGCATATTCCTGGACACCTTTCGAACGCTAGCATCGAACACTTTGATGGCAGGGTCTTACATCATCAAGCCAGTTCTTCAAGTGTGTGCAGAGTGCTTCGGTTGACGCCGCCACACGAGGCGATCTTGCATCTTGAAGATCGACTGCCTTTAGAAATAGGGCCGATTTCTAGTGGATTGATATTCACGGTTCACGAGCAAAACCGCTAGCTCCGCGGAACTCGTCCCGTTTCTTTGATCTAGGCTTGTCAGAGGTGATCACGGCGTAATGTACTGGATCGTCTGCAGCGTCAACTGCTGATGCGTCAAAGACGGTGCGACCGCAGCGAACAGGCGATTTAATAGGCTGTTCGCTGCAATGCCATAGCTCATTGAAAGGCAGCATTGGGCCGCTGTGAAAGCGGCCCGGCGATGTTAAATTTCAATGGCTTCAGCGATAGCCAACGCATCTTCTAGTTCAACACCGAGATACCGGAGGTGCTGTCCATCTTCGTGTGGCCGAGCAGAAGCTGAACAGCGCGCAGGTTGCCTGTCTTCTTGTAGATCTGCGTTACCTTTGTCCGCCGCATTGAGTGCGTTCCGTATGCGCTTGCCTCGAGACCAATTGACGTCACCCAATCCCGAACGATCCGCGCATACTGCCTGGTCGAGATGTGGAGGCGCTCATGGAAGCGGCCTGGCCAAAGGTACTCTGAGCCGACCATGAACTCGTCTTCCATCCACCTTTCGACCGAGGCTCGCGTGCCTTCGGATATCTCAAAGCGCACAGGTTTTTGCGTCTTGCTTTGCAGAACCGATGCCCGTTCCTTGACTTGACCAGACGCCATGACGTCGACAACTTTCATCTTGACCAGGTCACAACCCCGAAGCTTGCTATCGATGGCCATGTTGAACAGCGCTAGGTCGCGATGGTTCTCGGCCAATTCGAGTCGCACCCGGATAGCCCAGACGTGCTTTGGTTTAAGCGGTCGTTTCTGGCCGACGATCCGGCCTTTGTTCCATGCAGGGCGAAGTGCTCGAATGGCTGGTAAGTTTGGTGTTTCCATGACTGATCCTCCGATCCGCCATGCCCTCCCAAAGCTACAACCCGACGTTGACCAGAGCATTCTATCACAACATTCTGCGTTGCTTCCGAGGTCGGCATGGAGCCCAGAGTGACCGATGCAGCGGCATGATCGAACTGCGGCTTCAGTGGACATGCTAAGGCGGCCGCATGGCGTTCATTCGTATCTAGCCCTGTCCACCGGAGTGTTTTTGGAGACAGAACGGACTCAAACGCAACGGGCGAACCGAGTCATGCACTCGTGTCACTCAGGTGCTCTCCGTCAGTACCCAGACGACCCCATCGCTTAGAGTCGCGCCAACAGCTATCGCATCGGACAAGACCGATGGATCGCTGTCGAAAAGCGCGTGGGAGCAAGCTCGTACATAAGCATATGACAAATTACGTAGCCCACACGTGAATACTGCCGCGAAACTTCCCCAATATTTCTGCGCTCGATCACTATAAAAACATCACCTGATTCTTCGATGACGAAGGTGCGTGATCCTATGTTGAAAGATGCCCTCCCAAGTGGGTCAGGCGTCACCACGCTATAATTCGCCTGTTGGCATTGAAGGCTCTCATCATACCCGTAGACGCGCCAGGCACACTGGCCCGCTCTGTTCATATCGCTCTCAAGGAACCTTGGCGGGCAAATATAACTCACAGAGTACCAGCTCCCAGCCAGGATGGTACCAAGCGGATCGGCTCTGCCCTGATAGTCTACTCTCTCGATCTCAGGGAGATCATCGAAAAACACCATGAAATGCCGTATGGTTCGCTCGGCTCGTAACGAAGGATCGAGGTATTCCGCCCAAGAGTTACTTTCGTTCACAAACGGACACTGGGGATGAGCACCCAAATGGCCAGAGAAGCGATTAAGGCGGTCAGCATGTGCAGTGCAAGACCATATAACCAAAAACAAGGTAAGAAGGTGACGAAGCATTTTAGCGCATCCATGGAACATCAAAGCTTAAGCATGCGGTCCCACAAATGAACTCAGTGTTTCGCTCACGAGGATCTATTGTAACAGAGAAACCTTGCGTGCCGCCGACATAATCAGGAAAAACATGACTTTGCTCAATAAAAGTATCAATCTGTGCTATGCGCGCACGATTCATACGTTGAAACTCCTCGCCCTGTTGAGTGAGGCGGTCGGCCTGAACAATGCGGCGCTCGCGAGCAAATCGCACGTATGCTGCTCTAGTGTCGATGTATGCATTTCCAGTGATTGCATGACTCACAGATGAGGGAGTCAAATATAGCGTCACGTCATCGTTAGACGGATCCAGTGTCAAAACAACATGCGCTATCTGGCTATCTGCCAGGTAGGTTTCAAAGTTCATCGCAGCACCGGTCTGTCCGTGGATGCTGCTCAGGTCATGAATAACAATGAGTGGAAGGTTTTCCCCAACGCCCAAAAACCTCGTGCGCCTTAGCTCAATTGAGCCATCCGAACGCGCATATTGTATTTCATACGCTGCGACTAAGTTAGGGTGGGCTCGAAGCGTATCCCTCACCGCGAGGGCATCTGCATCGGTGTTATGGGGCCCGGAATATGCTCCCGAATATACGAGACGACCATGCATAGGATCGCTCTGAAGGCGGCCGATAGACCACCATGTACTCTCGGCGGTCCAAAAGCCTTCACCGGAAACGAGTAAACCGCCTACGTCTCGGTACACATAGCGTTCAGAAGGTATTTCGAAGTCATTATCGCCATCCTGCGCCAGGATATTGTCAAAGCATGGAAGCGTCAATCGCAGGCTCTCAAGCTCAGCCAATCGGTCAGATACAACAAAAATACTTTGGTGTACGAGCGCGAGCGTTTGATCTACGCTGGATAAAGTATAATCCAGTCGCTCTTCCAGCTCGCGCTCAAGTCCTTGGATCTGGTTGACGTAACTTATTCCCGGTAATGCGTTACGCAACCAAACTTCATAGGCGATGAAGTGAGCTGCGTCAGTGAAATTGCCAGTATTTTGCCAAGTGTCGAAGAAAACTGTGTAGTCATTCAGTGACACAAGTCTACCGCGCAATGCTTCAAGTCTATCGACCGTACCAATCAATGGCAGTGCAATCATATTAACCAAGATGGTTCTTTGGTTCTCAGCCTCTAAATCTGGACGATCCTCCATCATGCCGGATAGCGTGGCAGCACGGTCATTTAAATCGTCCAGCCGGTTTGATAATTCTGAAATTGTGATTTCGATATCGTCAAGCTCTTGGGCACACTCAGACTGTTGCCCAAGCGCAGGCTGCACGACCAACAACTGGAGTGCGAAGGGAATACTTAGCCAGTGCTGTTTCATTTGACCCCCTGACCTTATGAAGTCTAGGCTCGAGAAACGACACTTTCCATTAAGCCTGCGTCAGGCCTTAGCCTAACATATTTTTAGATAGCTAGCATCAGATGGGTGGTCACGTCGCCGCTGACTAGGCCGTTCCTGGCGATTGCACTCATCGCACAAAGCTCTCCGGTAGTGAAATGAAGGGCTTGCAGCGTGGTGTCGGCAGCCTGCTCTTCGTGCGTTGTGTCGGGCGCTCGCTCGCGCACGCCGAGGTAGGAGAAAACAAGCGGCAAGGCTCACACCTGTGCACCGTATATTCTGCTGGAAATCCTTCGCGCAACCGCAACGAACGACAGCTTCGTCCCGCTCTGCCGATCTCGGGCTGCGCATCGATCTCGCAATCGCAGCGAATGGCCTGTGTGGATGGCTCCTGCATAGCAAGTCCTTTTTGATCTGATTTGTGCATTTGTCAGAAGCAGTCATGTG
>JACNMN010000022.1 GCA_020622165.1 Boseongicola sp. H5 | reverse complement strand
ATTTTTGCCAATATCGATGCCCACCGACATCAGCTTATCAAAATCGTGCGTCGCCATGCTACTTCTCCATGTTGCAGAAATAGGCCAAGCCTAACCTGCTGGGTGAAGCAGCCGGTACATCCCATTAGTTACCGCGCGATCTACGGGCGGTAGGTGACGAGTTTGTAGCTCGCGAAGCAGAAGTAGACGCCAAGCACTCCTTCGATCCACCGGCGGGCTTTCGCATAGACCGCGACCACCGGCGATGTGGAAAACGCCACTGCGTAAATCACATGTCCGACTGCGGAAATGATGCTGGTGCCGACTACGACCAGAGCAGCCACCCAGATTGGTGCTTGCCCGTCCAGCGCGAGGGACATGATTGCTATCCAGACCAAAGCCGCCTTGGCGTTGGTCATTTGGATCAAAAGCCCACGCCGATAGAACGCAAGTGGTCCATCATTCAGATGAACAGGTCGCACCTCTAACCCTTTGACCGTCATAGCCGACTTGAACGCCTTGAAGGCCAACCAGAGCAAATATGCTGCGCCGATCACCTTCAGAATGACCATGATTGAGGCATAGGCCGAGACAAGCGCGGTGAGGCCCAAAGCCGTCAGCATTGACCAGCAAAAAGTTCCCGTCGCCACGCCAAGCGCCAGAGCCTTACCTTCCGTTCTACCGATAGACATTGACGTGCCAATCACCGCCAAGATGTTTGGCCCCGGCGTGAACATCCCAATCATGAAAACGCCGTAGGCGAGCAAAATGCCGGTTAGATAAGGGTCAAGCAAGGCGGCCTCCGTTTTTCAGGAGCCTACATAAATCCGCCAAGAAGCAAATGGCAGCTTTGTCCCGCAAACTGTGAATTTGCCGACCCCCTGATTTCGCTGTTGCAGCGAATGGCCAGTCTGACGGGCCGCACCGCAGCATACTGATCGTCGGGCAAATGGCAGCAAAGGGCCGGATGGGCCGCTCGTTAAGGCGGCCCTGTTGATTAGATCTCAATGGCTTCGGCAATGACCAAAGCATCTTCAAGCTCAACACCGAGGTATCGGACCGTGCTATCCATCTTGGTGTGGCCGAGTAGAAGTTGTACGGCTCGAAGGTTCCCGGTTTTCTTGTAGATCTGAGTAACCTTGGTTCGCCGCATCGAGTGTGTTCCGTAGGCGCTTGCCTCAAGGCCAATTGATGTCACCCAGTCCCTGACTATACGTGCGTATTGGCGGGTCGAGATGTGCAAACGCTCATGAAAGCGGCCTGGCCAAAGGTACTCTGAGCCAACCATCAGCTCGTCTTCCATCCATTTCTCGACCGATGCCCGGGTGCCTTCGGATATCTCAAAGCGAACCGGTTTCTGGGTTTTACTCTGAAGAACGGACGCGCGCTCTTTGACTTGGCCCGACGCCATGACATCGACCACCTTCATCTTAACTAGATCACAACCTCGGAGTTTGCTGTCGATTGCCATATTGAAGAGTGCGAGGTCGCGGTGGTTCTCGGCCAGCTCGAGTCTAACGCGGATTGCCCAGACGTGTTTCGGTTTTAGTGGTCGCTTTTGTCCTACGATGCGACCCTTGTTCCAAGCTGGACGAAGAGCGCGAATGGCCGGTAGGTTTGGTGTTTCCATGACTGATCCTCCGATCCGCCATGCCCTCCCACAACGACAACCCAACGTTGACCAAGGCAACATATCACAGCCTGCCGCGTTGCCTCGGATGGCAGCAGAGAGCCCAATCCGGAAACGATTCACCGATCCTACGACATTACGTAGCGGTAGCGCGGTCCTTCAATGTCAGGTCCGCCGGAAGGTCGTCAAAGCTGGCATAGTTCAACTCAAATAGCCGCGAATAGAGCCCCTTGTCAGCCATCAAAGCCTCGTGGTCGCCCTCTTCGATCTTCACGCCGTGTTGCAGCACGACGATCCGGTCCGCATTCCGAATGGTCGCGAGCCGATGCGCGATTACAATGCCCGTGCGCCCCTCCAACAGCGTCTGCAGCCCTTTCTGGATCTGCATTTCCGTGTAACTGTCGATATTGGCGGTTGCCTCGTCGAGCACCAGGATCTTCGCATCAACAACCAGCGCCCGGGCGAAGCTGAGCAATTGGCGCTGCCCAAGGCTTAGGTTGCCGCCGCGTTCATCGAGCACGGTCTGGTAACCCTGCGGCATGGCCTCGATGAAATCATGCGCCCCCACGGCCCTCGCGGCTTCGATCACATCCGCATCTGACGCCCAGTGGGAGGAATAGCGGATGTTTTCCAAGATCGTGCCGGTGAAGAGATATGGCTCTTGCAGGACCATCGCGATGTGGCGCCCAAGGCTGTCCTGCGTGACGGTCCGGACATTGCGCCCCCCAACCAGAACCGCGCCGTCCATCACGTCGTAGAATCGGTGAATCAGGGAAATGGAGCTTGATTTACCGGATCCGGTGGGCCCGACAAGCGCAACACGCTCGCCGGATTTCACCTTGAAGCTGACGTTCTTGAGGACCGGGTTCTGCGGATCATAGCCAAAGGTGACATTGCGGAATTCCACTGACCCGTCATCGGCTGCACCTAGCGCGACTGCATCCGGCGCGTCGGTCACGTCCACTGAGACATCCAAAACCTCTGTCAACCGATGCCCCGAGGCCATGGCGCGCTGCATTACGGAGTATTGCATGGTCAGCGATCGGATCGGATCGAAGAAGCGCTGGATGTAAAACAGGAAGGCCACCATGACGCCGACCTCGACGCGGCCCGACGCTACCATCAGGCCACCGGCGATGACGACCACGGCCATCGCGATGCCGGTCAGGCTGTCGACGATCGGGATCATGATTTGTGCCAGCCGGGAGGCGCGCAGTTGTGCCTGGTAAGCGTTGCCCACCAGCTTGCCATAGAGATCGGCGTTCAACCCGGCACGGTCGAGCGCCTGAACCGCGCGGACACCGTGAATCGCTTCGGCCAGCGCCCCATTGGCCACCGAGTTTGCTTCATGGGCCGCCATGAACGCTGCCCGCGCGCGAGCCAGCCACAGCACCCGCACCCCAAACAGTACCGGCAACACCAACAGAACCATTGCCGCCAGCTGCCAATCCAGCCAGAGCATCGCCACGACGATGCCGACCAGTAGGGCGATGTCACCGACCGACTGCACCGAGGTTTCGAAGAATTCCTGCATCGAGTTCACATCGCCCTGCAGACGCGACATCAAACGCCCGACCTCGGTCTTGTCCATGAATGACAGGGACACTCGTTGCAGATGCTCGAACATGCGCCATCGAATGTCGAAGAGCACGTTTTCAGCCGTACGGGCCGTTACCTTTTCTTGGACAAGAGACGCTGAGAAATTCACTAAGATCGCCACCACGAAAAGCGCCATGATCCTCCAAAGCGTCCCGGCATCCGCGCCGGGCGTCATGCCGTTGTCGATTGCGTACTGGATCAGCAGCGGAATCGATAGTTGGGAAAGGGTGAAGGTCAGCGCCGCCAGCACCGCAATGACCACCTGCGGGCGATAAGGGGCTACAAAACGCCAGATCCGCCGGATCACGTTACCATCGAAGGCGCGGCCAAAGATCTCCTCTTCGATCCGGGTCGATCCCACGACCGCCCGCATTTTCGGCCGCCCGTCATCATGGGGATCGCGTGGTTCTCCTGTTGCCGAGTCATTCATTGAACACCTGCCATCTCGTCAAGCACATCGGCGTCGGGGCGCATCTGTAAGTCATGCAGCGCCTTGTACCGGCCGCCAAGTGCGAGCAACTCGTCATGGGTCCCACGTTCCACGACCTTCCCGTCATCGACGAAAAGGATCTGGTCGGCATGCATCAGGCTGGCCAGTCGATGCGCAACAATCAGCGTCACACGCTGTTTTGCGTAGTCGCGCATCGCAGCACGGATCCGGCTTTCGGTGCCGGCGTCAATGGCAGCGGTGGAATCGTCAAGGATCAAAACCGAGGGTTCCATCATCAACGTGCGCGCAATTGACAGGCGTTGCCGCTGCCCGCCAGACAGGGATACGCCCCGCTCGCCGACGATCGTGTGGTATTGGCTTGGCAATCCGAGAACATAGTCGTGCAACTGTGCGGATTCCGCGACATTGCGAATTCGCGCGTCCTCAACGAAGGGCGTCGAGTATGCGATGTTGTTTTCGATCGTGGTGGTAAACAGGAAGGAATCCTGCTGCACCACTGCCACCGCCTGGCGAACGGATGACAACGTGACGTCGCGAATATCCTGCCCGTCGATCAGGATCGCCCCTTCGGTCACGTCGTAGAACCGGGGGATCAGATGCATCAGCGTCGTCTTGCCCGAGCCCGGTGGACCAACGATACCGATCGCCTCGCCCCTCTTGGCTTCCAGACTGATGCCCGACAAGGCGTGCCGCCCCGCCCCCTGATAGCTGAAGCCGACGTTTTCCAACCTGAGCGTACCCTCGGTGATCTCAAGATCGCGAGCACCGGGCGCGTCCGAGATCTCTTCTTGCATGTCGATCAGTTGAAACAGGCGTGCTCCGCAGGTCGAGGCGCGGGCATAGGCGTTAACCATCATGCCAAGCTGTCGCACCGGCATCTGAAGGATTGTCATAAAGGTCAGGAACGTGGCCAGCGTGCCGACGGTGATTTCGCCCGCCGCAACTTGACGTCCACCATACAGCAGAACCAGCCCCATCGCGGTAAAAAACGCCAAGGTCATGATCGACGTATTGGTCACGCGCACATTAATGCGCTGGTGGCTCAACTCCAGCGCGGTTTTGGATGCGCGCTCGAACTTGGCCATTTCGTAATCCCTTGCGGCAAATGCGCGAACCACGCGGATGCCTGCAAGATTCTCTTCCATCACCTGGCTTAGAACACCTAGCTTTTCCTGCAAGATGAGCCATGTGCGCCGCAGTATCAGCCGCATCACTGTGCTGCGCCAGGCCGCGAAGGGCACGAAGGAAAGGGCAAGAAAGGCCAGAACGACGTTCGTCGACAGCAAAAGCCACGCCCCGATCCCGATTAGCAGGATCAGGAAAAAGGTCCGGACAAGGGCGGTCGAGAAATACATCCGCACACCTTCAAGGTCGAGCATTCCGACCGTGATCAGATCGCCCGAATGGGTCTGGTCATGAAAGGAGAATGGCAGTCGCTGTATCTTGTCATAGATCATGTTGCGCAGATCGTGGGCGAGCGCGTGGCCGAGCGATTCCGCTGTGTAATTCTGCACCAGCGTGAACAGCCCGCGCAGGACACTCGCGCCCAGAAGCATCAGCGCCACGGCGACCAGCGGCCCGGCCTCGAATACATCCCCTTCGGATGCCTGGGTCATGTCGACCGCGCGGCCAAGGATGACCGGGATCGCCAGTTGCGCCACCACGGCGGCAAGAGTAGCGGTGAAGGCCAGACCGGCACGCCACGGGTATTGTATGCACATCCGCGTGATCCGGGCCAGCGCACCCAGTCCTTGCTGTACTTCCACGTCACTTGTCCGGCGGAATCGCCGTTCATTTGTTTCGGAAGTGGGAACTGACGTCGTCATCTTGATCCTGCCGTCGACGTATCGTCACAGCCTCCTTGAAGTTTCTGCACAGTGCCAGTCCGCGAAAGGACCGAAGCGCTTTTGTCGGAAGCCGTCGAAACGAACATTTTGCCCACGCCGCAGTTGGCGATGGGATATGGACGTGCCTGTCGCGTAGGTATGAGCAGAAAGGCAAAAGCGGCCGGGAGAGACTCCCCCGTGCAGGTTGGTGCAAGGAGAATAATCGGGACAATCCGGAAGGACAAGTTCTCGTGCGACGTCGACTGTGCGGCAGGGTCTGATCGCGCGCCCACGGTCGCCCAATGGCCAGTCCGCTGCACGGCCGGTGCAGGAGGATACCGTAGACCCGAAGCCTGAATGCGAGTCCCGATATGCTTGGGAGGCCAGGTCGCAGGCTGCGGCGGGACGCCCTTTCGATCATCGTCGACAATCTTCATCTGTCTCCTGCCCCAGTGGCAGACACAACCCCGGAGCCGGATAGATGCTCATATCTCCCAGAGACGATAGTTAGCGTTCGGGTCAAAAGGCTTCAGAATGCTCTCTAACGTTTTCTCGAATTCAAAACGGACTGCGTGGCCACGAGAACAGCAAATTACCGCTTGCGAGCTGCAGTTTTCAATCGCCCCAGATGTCACTCAGAACACGCAGCCAGTTGTCACGCATGATCTTCTCGATCGCGTCCTCCTTGTAGCCGCGGTTTTCGAGCCCTTCCCACACGCGAGGCGTGTGGCTCAGCGATTGGAAATCACTGTTCAGGCGATTTTCGTAAGTGAACCAGTCGCCCAGGATGCCGGTGATGTTCTGATCTGTGCCGTTGGGGCCAAAGGTCCGGTCCCAGACCTCTGGGCCGGTAGCCGGCGATTCCGTAGTGTCGGAGGCAAAGGCAACATGCTCGATCCCGGCGACCTTCACCATGTGATCAACATGGTTGATGTAGTCTTCCATGCTTGGCCGCTGATCATGGCGCACCGCCGGGGTCCACATCACGGCACCTGTCAGTCCACCGGTCTCGGCCACACCGCGAAGGTGTTCGTCGGTCTTGTTGCGGGGGCTGGGGCAGACCGCGTAAGCGTTGGCATGACTAACAACCAGTGGCCGCCCGCGCGACGCGGCGATGAAGTCACTGGTGCTGCGGTGGCCGCAATGCGACAGGTCCACCACCAACCGTAGCCGGTGCATCTCTTCGAGCCATTCTGTGCCGGCTTCTGTCATGCCGGTGTCAGCCGGTCCGGTCTGCGGCGCGCCGCACGCGTAGCGGTTCGGCTTGTTGTAGTTGGGTTGCAGGATGCGGATACCCAGTTCTTTCATCGACGCCAAAAGCGCGGTGTCTTCCTCGATCATCGTGGAATTCTGCGTGCCCAAGATGACGCCAACACGGTTGGTTTCAACGGCATCCTCGATGTCCGCGACGCTTCGCGCGACCAAGGCAAGATCGTCCATCGCAGCGATTGAAGCGCGAATCGTTTCAAGCTGCACAAGACTTTCACTCAAGCTCGCATAGGGTCGCATGGAAGTGCAGTTGAGGGCATGCACACCACCTTTCAGTGTCTTTTCCATTTGCTCGCGATTTACGTTGGCGCAGTTCAAGCCATCCAGGGTCCATTGCTTCGACATCTGACGCGTCCTTTTCTTGAGATTGTTTTCCTGAGATTTCGATTGGGAGCGGAGTTTGCTGTGCGTTGAATCCGAACAACGCCCACGAGATACGAGCCAGGTGCCCGCCTGTGTTGAGCACTTGAAAACACTGTTGGCCCGAAACTACGAAAATATCATGTAATCCAACCAGATAGCCATGATCTACCAACTGCGACGCAGCGTTGGCGGCCATGACGCACCCGGTTTCGTTGCCGCCAATCGGGCTGAGGTTGCATGCGTCTTCACCGCTGGCCAACAGATGCAAAAACTGCGGCTCACACCGCTTGCCTTCGGTGGGCGGGATATTCCATTCGCGTTCCGGTCCGCTGGTTTCCAGCCGGTCATAGAGTTGAATGCTATTTTGCGTTGTTAGTGTGGATTCCGGCGGCTTTTCCGAGACAGGCGCGAAGAGGACACTCATCTCGACACCGACCACATGTGTTTGCCGGCATTCCGACCTGGATCCACCAGTAACTTGAGCGCCAGCCCCCAAATCGTGCGCACCAGCCAAACCGGCAAACCGATCCACCTGTCGACGCTGGCGATCGCATTTGCCAGTTTATCCCTAAACAAACTCCCTAGTTCACTTGCTTCCTGCATCATTGGTATCCGCATCGCTGAATGGGTTCGTTCATCACCAGTCTATTGGTGAAGATTTTCGTTGTAAATTCACAAATCGGCTGTCAGTATCCAAAACATTCACAAGAGCCAGCTTGCAGAGCCCAAGAAGTTAGTCACCTAAAAAAGGTGCAGGCACTCTGCCCGTCTCGAAAAGGGAGCAAAAAATGATCGGAACATTGCTAAGGAAGACGGCCACGGTTGCGCTGGTGTCGGCGTCGTTGCTCGGTGCAGGTGCGGCGGATGCGGAAACCATCACCATTGCCCAGAATTTCGATCCGCAAACGTTGTGGCCCAACGGCACGACGGCTTCGGACAATCTCAATGCGGGTTCTGCAATGGTCGAGGCGCTGTTCTGGCAAAATCCCGCCACCGGCGTGATCGAACCGTTGCTGGCGACCGGGGTTGAGATGGTGTCTCCCACCGAAGCGCTGGTTACTCTGCGCGAGGGTGTAAGCTTTACCAACGGCGAGCCGATGAACGCCGACGCTGTCGTGCATTCCATCGAGATCTTCATGGATGAAGATCAAACGCCAGCCTATTCGCGGGTGTCGAACTTGTTTGCGTCGGTCGAAAAGGTTGATGACCTTACTGTTCGGATCATGCTTTCGAACACCTTTCCCGCTTTCATGCTGGCGCTCAGTCAGATCTCGGTGGTGCCGCCGGCATACTGGAACGAGGTCGGGCTGGAAGCCTACGGTCAGAATCCGATCGGCACAGGACCCTTTGTCTTCGAAAGCTGGGTACGCGACGACCGCTTGGTGATGTCCGCCAATCCCGACTACTGGGGCGAGGCTCCAGCGGGGATTACCGAGCTTGTGTGGCGCCCGGTCCCTGAGGACTCGGCGCGGCTGGCGGGCCTTCAGACGGGCGAATTCCAGGTTGTAAAGGATCTGCCGGTGTCGGCGATCCCGGTCCTCGAGAACGAGGGTAGCGTGTCACTGGTAACGGTTCCCAGCTACCGCATCTATCAGATCGGTCTGGCGTCGCACGAACAGTATGTGAGCCCGCTGCAAGACGTGACGGTCCGGCAGGCATTGAACTATGCGATCGACACGCAGGTGATCATTGACGCACTGTTCTTCGGCCGGGCAATCCCTCTGCATGGACAGGTGTTGCGCGAGCCGCAGCCCGGATTCAACACTGATCTTGATGACTACGGCTACGATCCTGAGAGAGCGCGCGAGATGCTCGCAGAGGCGGGGTATCCGGACGGCTTCGATATCACGTTCAAATGTCCGTCGGGTCGCTATGCGCAAGACCGTGAGGTCTGCGAGGCGGTGGCAGGGATGCTGGCCGAAGTCGGCGTCAGGGCAGAACTGATCTTGCTGGAGCCGGGCGAGTTCCTGCGCCAATTGCGGACCATGGAGCTGGCACCGATGTATTTTGTCGGGCTTGCACCGCAGGACGATCCAGGCTTTCAAGCCTCGCAGTATCTTTCCGACTGGCGTTACAGCCCGATTGCGAACGCCGAAATGGATGCCTTGATCGAAGCCGGAGCGACGGAGGTCAATCCAGAGGTACGTGCGCAAATCTACCGTGACCTGATGGCGCTGATGCATCAACTGGCACCGATTGTCTTCCTGTATGGCGGCGTCGACATTTACGGCGTCGACGCGCGGCTCACGGGCTTCCAACCCCGAGGTGATGGACGGATGTTCTTCTACAACGTCGCGCTCGAAGAGTAACCGCTGAAACTGTGAACGAGGTTACATCGGGATGCTGCGATACACGGTCCGAAGGCTGATCCTGACCATACCTGTTGTCTTTGGCATTCTTGTAATCTCGTTCATGCTCACCCGACTGAGCGGAGACCCGACTGACCTTATTCTGCCACCGGATGCGCCGGACTCTGCCCGAGAAGCCTTTCGCAGGATCAACGGGCTGGATCGCCCACTGATCAGCCAATTCGGCACTTTTGTGGTCAACGTGTTTCGGGGCGACTTTGGGAATTCTCTGCGGTTCCATGAACCAGCGCTCAGCTTGGTCATGGAGCGGATGGGCGCGACAATGGAGCTGGCGGTGGCCGTGATGGCAATCGCTATATTGGTTGGGATACCGACCGGCGTTGTCGCAGCATACATGCGCAATACACCCGTTGATATCAGTGTGCGAGGCGTGTCCCTCCTTGGCCAGGCCATGCCCTCTTTCTACCTCGGTATCCTTTCGATCATCGTTTTCGCAGTCTGGCTGCGGTGGTTTCCATCGGGCGGGCGCGGAACATGGCTGCATCTCGTGTTGCCCGCGACGACGCTTTCGTTTCAACTCATCGCGCTGATAGCGCGCGTAACGCGCTCTTGCATGCTGGACGTGCTGGGCCAAGACTATATACGTACCGCCCGCGCCAAGGGTCTGAGTGAACGTCGGGTGGTCTGGCTTCACGCGTTACGCAACGCCTTTATCCCTGTTTTGACAGTGATCGGCTTACAGGTCGGTTTTTTGCTGGGCGGCGTTATCGTGACCGAGACGGTCTTTTCGTGGCCCGGGGTAGGTCGGCTGGCCGTGCAGGCGATCTATGCGCGCGACTTTCCGGTCGTGCAGGCGGTGGTGTTCTTGTTCGCGATGATCTTCGTTCTGGTGAACCTTATCGTCGATCTTCTCTACGCCGCGGTTGATCCCCGCATTGGCTATAGGTGAGGATCCTGTGATGACCGACACCGCTTCTGCCGCACGGGACCGCAAGCCCAGCCAGTTCCGGCTGGTTATGACACGCCTGCTGCGAAAGAAATCCGTGCTGTTCTGCGGCACGATGCTGCTGATCGCGGTGCTCTGCGCTTTGGCCCCCGGGCTGATTGCACCGCAAGATCCATATGACCAGTCACTGATCCTGCGGCTCAAACCACCAAGCTTCATGGAGGGAGGGCGTGACGGGCACTTTTTGGGCACCGACCACCTGGGACGCGACACATTGAGCCGTATCATCTATGGCGCGCGGATCACCCTGCTGGTCAGTCTTCTGGCAGTGGCCGTTTCGACGGCGACTGGCATCGCCGCGGGCGTGGCTGCAGGGTTCTATGGCGGGCGCACTGACGCAGTAATCTTACGGCTGATAGACATGCAGCTGTCCTTTCCAGTAATCCTTCTGGTCATTGCCGTCGTAGCCGTTGTGGGCCCATCGCTGACCAATCTCGTCATCATCATGGGTCTTTCCGGCTGGCCGCGGATGGCGCGCATTGTGCGGGGCGCGGTGCTTTCAGTCAGAGGGCTGGAATATGTTGACGCCGCGCGCGCAATAGGTGCGGGAAGCATGCGGATCATGGCCTACCACATCATGCCCAATATCCTGTCGGCCATCATTGTCTATGCCAGTTTCGAGCTCGCGAGGATGATCTTGCTGGAAGCGACACTCAGCTTTCTCGGGTTGGGTGTGCAACCGCCTACACCAACCTGGGGCGGCATGATCTCGGACGGGCGCGATTACATCACGCTGTCACCATGGGTTTCGCTGTTTCCGGGTCTGGCCATCGGAATAGTGATCCTGACTTTCAATATTTTGGGTGACGAACTACGCGACGCGCTCGACCCGCAACTGAATCACGAGTGAGGACAGACTTCATGACTGCGAAAGACCCTGCCGCCCTTCGTATCCAGATTATCGACGGCTTGAACTGTGCAAGATTGGACCGGGCGCAGTTCGAAAGAACATTGGCCGGCGGGATCGCCGCCTTCAATCTGACTGCCACGCGACCCGACACAACGGTAGATGGCACGCTCGAAAGCCTCTCCGAACTGATGCACATCGTCGAAGCGGAAGCCGACATCGTCACACTCGTGCGGTCCGTCGCGGATATCAAACGGGCGGAAGCAGACGGCAAGCTGGGGATCATCATCGGAACCCAGGATTCAAGCTTCATGGATCATGATCCGAATTTGCTGCGCGTCTACAAGACGCTTGGAATGCGTATCTTCCAGCCGGTTTACAACAGCCAGAACCGGTTCGGGTGTGGCGCCTTGGTGAAACCCGATACCGGGCTAACCGAAGCCGGACGGGAATGGGTTTCCTTAATGAACCAGCTGGGGCTGCTGATCGATTTGTCGCACTGCGGCTACGATACCGCACAAGACGTCATGTCCGCGTCAACGCAGCCTGTGATCTTCAGCCATTCCAACGCGCGGGCGCTGGTGAATTCGCCACGGAATATTCCTGACGATCTTGCCAAACAGGCCGCGGACGCCGGAGGCACTGTGGGCGTCACGATGTGGCCCCCTTTGCTGAACATCAAGAGACGACCAAGCCTGGATGATTTCGCCGACCATATTGGCCACTATCTGAACCTTGTGGGCGAAGACCATGTGGCCTTTGGTGGCGACCTGTCAGAAGCGACCAAAACCCTTGAGGATTGGCTTGCCTTGTATGGGCCTGAACCAATCTGGCCTGAGGTTACCGGGATCTTGGGGCCTTGGTATACCTATGAGAACCGGGCGACGCCAGGGTTCGAGACGATGGCCGAGGCCCAGAACCTGGTGCACACGCTGTCGCGGCGCGGGCACCCGGACCGTGTGATCGAGAAAGTGATGCGTACCAATCTGCTGCGGGTCTACAGCACGGTCTGGGGCGAATAATGCCAACCAGCCCGGCACCGACCGATGGCCACCCGGTTTCCAGTCCTCATGCCCCGGCAGGAGCATTCGCCGAGGAAATCGGCCGGTCGGTCCTGACGGTCAAGGGCCTCACGACCGAACTGCGCGTCGAGGGCGGGCCGATCCAGGCCGTGAAGGACGTGTCCTTCGATCTGAGGGCGGGCGAAACGCTGGGCATCGTCGGGGAAAGCGGCTGTGGCAAGAGCATGACGGCACTGTCAATCATGGGATTGCTGCCGCGCCCGATTGGCAAGATCGTCACGGGCTCCATCATGCTCGAAGATGTCGGCGATTTGGCCCAATTACCCGAAGCGCGGATGAAAGCTGTGCGCGGCGACGACGTGTCGATGATCTTTCAGGAACCTATGACATCGCTCAATCCGGTCTTCACTGTCGGGTTCCAGATATGCGAGGCGATTCAGACTCATCGGCCGGTCGGTCGCACGGCGGCCCGGGCCAAGGCCGTCGAGATGCTGGACCTGGTTGGAATTCCACTGCCTGAGCTACGTTTCGACAGCTACCCGCATCAGTTGTCCGGCGGGATGCGGCAGCGGGTGATGATCGCCATGGCTTTGGCCTGCGAACCCAAGATCATGCTCGCAGACGAACCTACGACGGCATTGGACGTCACCATCCAGGCGCAGATCCTGAACCTCATGAACCGGCTCAAGCGCGAGACCGGCACCTCGATCCTGCTGATCACCCACGATCTGGGCGTGATCGCCAAGATGGCCCAGCGGGTGCTGGTCATGTACGCGGGCGTGGTCGTCGAGGAGGCGCCGGTGCGCTCGCTGTTCGGCCAACCGCTGCACCCCTATACCGTGGGGCTTCTCAAATCGATGCCAAGCGCCAACCGACGCTCCGGGCCGCGACAACGGCTGCATACGATTCAAGGCGTGGTGCCCAGCCTGAACGCATTGCCGCGCGGCTGCCGCTATTCGGACCGATGCCCCGATGTCCATGACCGCTGTCGCCAAGCCGAACCACCCCTTGCAGCGCCCGATGACGCGGGGGATACCGCGACTGCGCGCAAAGTGCGCTGCTGGCTGCATTGCAAGACATGAAAGACCCTACCATGCCCCGATCGGCACCATCTCACAACATGCCCCCGCTGCTGGAAGTGCGTGGTCTCCGGTGCCATTTCCCGGTTGGCGGCGATTTCCTGGGCCGCGCCCCGCAATCGGTCAAGGCCGTGGACGGCGTTGATGTGTCGATCTTCAAGGGTGAGGCGCTGGGACTGGTCGGGGAAAGCGGCTGCGGAAAGACCACTATGGGGCGCAACGTGGTTCGGCTGGACGAACCGACCGAGGGTGAGATCCTGTTCGAGGGTACCAACATCGCCAATCTGCGCGAACACGAGCTGCGACGGTTTCGGCGCGAGATCCAGATCATCTTTCAGAACCCCATGTCCTCGCTGAACCCGCGGATGACGGTGGGCAACATGCTGATGGAGCCTTTGCGTCTGCATCGGATTGGTGACCGCGCTGCCTGTCAGCGCCGGGTCCAAGAATTGCTGGATCTGGTGGGGCTGAAGTCCGAGCATCGTGACCGCTATCCGCATGAATTCTCTGGCGGGCAACGACAGCGCATCGGAATCGCTCGGGCGCTTGCGCTGAACCCCAAGCTGGTGGTTTGTGACGAGCCGGTCTCGGCGCTGGACGTGTCTATCCAGTCGCAGATCATCAACCTGCTGATGGATTTGCAGGACGAACTGGGCCTATCATACTTGTTCATCTCGCATGACCTGAGCATCGTCGAACACATGTGCGACCGTGTTGCTGTGATGTACCTTGGGAGGATCGTCGAGATTGCTCCGACCGAAGATTTGTATCGCCGCCGCCTCCATCCCTACACAAACGCGCTCCTGTCGGCGGTGCCGGTGCCCGACCCTACGATCGAGTCTGAAGAGATCATCTTGGAAGGTGGGGTGCCGTCACCGATCGACCCGCCGCCGGGCTGCCATTTCAGCACGCGCTGCCCGTTCGTTACCGAGGCTTGCTCAGCGCAGACGCCCGAATTGGTGGAGCGGCACCCAGGACATTGGGTTCGCTGCATTCGCATCGACGAGATAACTTGAAATGCGTTGGGCGCAAGCGGTGGCCGTCAGAAAAGGAGCGGCCCAAGCTATAGAAAACGGGCATGGTGTCTGATCGCATCTGTCAAAATCACACTGGTGCATTTGTGAAATAATCAGTATTTTTTTCACGTATACCGAAAGGTAGCGTAGCGACGCTAAGGATGAAAAATGAGTTACAAGGACAGTTCGGAACCAGTCAGAGAGCTTTCGTCGGAAACGCGAAAGGAGGACTTTGCGATTGGATCCCATATTCGGCACCTCCGGCAAGCGCGCGGTATGTCGATCAAGGCGCTGGCTGAACGGTCGGGGCTCTCGATCGCGCTCATCAGCCAGATCGAGCGGGGGATATCTTCCGCATCGGTCCGGGTGCTGGCCAAGCTGTCCGACGGGTTGAACGTGGCGATTTCCGACATGTTCGAACAGGGTTTGAATCAAGCGGGCGCAGACAGCGTCGTGGCGCGCAAGAAGGATCACCAGCGGATTGAATTGAATCGCACCGGAATCACCAAGGAATTACTGACGCCGTTCAACACCGACCCGCGGCTAGACATCTACCTGATGACAATTGAGCCGGACGGTTCCTCCAGCGACGAAGATTTCACCCATCAGGGAGAGGAGGCTGGGGTCGTTCTGGAAGGCGGGATGGAGTTGTTTGTCGATGGCAAGCTCTATATTCTCGGCGAAGGCGACAGTTTCCGCTTCGCCAGCAGCCGCCCACATCGCTACCTCAATGCCGGGCGAAAACCCGCTCGAGTCATGTGGGTTAACTATCGAGACTGACAGGGCGTGGTCTGTACCACGGAACAGATGTCCGTTCGGCCTTATTGAATTTGGAGACTCTGCACATGCGGCAAACGACGTTTTCCGCCTTTGGTCCTTTCCGCTGTTGTCGTGAAGCGAACAAAACGGCGGTTCACGTCAAAAACATCAACGGCAGCTCCGTCCCGCGATGCAGCCATCCAGCACGCCGAAATGCGGCGCTCATGGTTCAATGTCTTGTGTGGATGGCTCCTGCATAGCAAGACATTTTTGAGCTGATACGAGCGTCTGTCAGATGCAGTCGTGTGTCCGGCCTGTTGGCGCAGCGCACGCGGCTGCTGGCCCTGATGGTTTCCGCTGACCAAGTCCCAAACCGCTTCGCGGACGCCGCTTGATCGATTGATAGGTGTCAGTCCCAACCAGGCAGCAAATTCGCGCCCGTTGCGAAATTGATGCCCGTCGCCGGCTGTTGCAACAATGGCCGAGGCAGTGACTGGACCAACGCCGGGAATGGTTCTCAGCAGCATAACCTGGGGATTTCTTCGACCCTCAAGCAGGATGCGTTTGTCGTACCAGAGGATGCGCAGGTGCAAAGCGACCATCTGGTTAGACAAGTTTGTCAAAACATCGATGGCCACCTCGGGAATGCTTGGGCAGTCTCCATCCAGCACCGCTTTCGCGAACTTCACGGCGCTCCCTATCCCTTGGGCAATCACAATACCAAACTCCCCCAACAGGCCGCGCAGCATGTTGCTGAGCTGGGTCCGTTGCCGCACGACCAAATCGCGGGCGCGGTGCAGGAACAGGACGCCCTGCTGCTCTTCGGTCTTGATCGCCACAAAGCGCATTGTGGGGCGTGTGACAGCTTCGCAGATTGCTTCTGCGTCGATGGCGTCCGACTTGCCAAGTTTGACATAGGCCTTCACGTATATCGCAGGCATCAACCGGACTTCATGGCCGAGCCTTTGAAACTGCCGCGCCCAATGGTGGCTCGATCCGCAAGCTTCCATGCCGATCAGACAGGGCTCAAGGTTCTTGAAGAAGTCCAAGAGCTGCGCGCGCCTGAGTGATTTGTTGAACGCAACAGTTCCGTCCTCTGTGATGCCATGCACCTGAAAGATGTTCTTGGCCAGATCAAGGCCTACTGTTGTAATCTGCATTGGGTGGCTCCTTTCCTAGCAGTCGATAACAACTGCACTATGGCGCATTGTGACGCCGGTGGAGCAGGAGCCATCCACCCCATCCGCTATGCGGGCTGCGCTCGCAGCATCGTCTTAGGTTGGTCAAAGTCCGCTAAGGGCCGAACACAGTATCCCCTTCCGGTTTGCGCAAGGCAAAGTCCGTACAATTACTGGCCACGGTTGCGGAGGTAAAATCTTGCGGTTTGCACCCTGTAACGTATCATTGCGGGACGGAGCTTCAAAAGGGAGGTGAGGTAGAATGGCGGACGGAAGCACACCGAAAAACCGGGCACGGCGCAGCGTCGTCGTTCACGAATTCACCAATAGCGTCCTTGACCCGGATGCCCCCATGCTGGGCCCGGTCGAGGATGGTGGCACGATCATTGCCAACACCGCGCCTGGCTGCTGGGGCCCGATGATCACGCCCAGCCTGCGGGGCGGCCATGAAGTGACGCAGCCTGTCTTTATCGAGGGCGCCGAGATCGGCGATGGTGTCGCCATTCGCATTCGCGACATAACGGTCACCTCAAGCGCGACGGCGTCGGGCCACGACAGCTCTCCCGAAGGTTTCTGCCTGGGAGACCCCTATGTGGCTGCGCGCTGCCCCACCTGCGACACGGTCTGGCCCGAGACGCATATCGAGGGGATCGGCCAGGACGCGGTCAAATGCGATGCGTGCGGCAATGCGGTCAAACCTTTCGAGATCGTGCACGGCTATACCGTTACTTTCGACGACACGCGCAGCGTTGGCCTGACGCTGCCGAAGGACGGCGCCGAGACCATCGCGAAGAGTGCCGATCATTATGCGGCCTTGCCGGATGAAAGCCGCCAGCACTCGATCCTGAATTTCGCCCCCTCCGATATACCGGGCACGCTGGTGCGGATGCGCCCCTTCATGGGGCAACTTGGCACCTGCCCGTCGATGCCGATGCCAGACAGCCACAATGCGGGCGATTTCGGTGCATTTCTGGTGGGCGCCCCCCATGATTACGCCATCACCGCCGAACAGCTGGCCGAACACAAGACCGATGGCCACATGGATATCGACGCCGTACGTACCGGTGCGATCATCGTCTGTCCGGTGAAGGTGAAGGGGGCGGGCGTCTATATGGGGGACATGCATGCCGGACAGGGCGACGGTGAAATCGCCGGCCACACGATGGATGTCGCGGGCAGCGTGACGCTGCAGGTCGAGGTGGTGAAGAACTACCCGTTGGACGGTCCGGTCCTCTTCCCGCTGGAAGAAGACCTGCCTCCCTTGGCGAAGCCGTTCACCGATGCCGAAAAGGCGAAGGGCGCGCGCCTGGCCGAGAAATGGCAGGTGTCCGAGATCGAGGCGCTGGCACCGATTTCGGTCATCGGGACGGCAGCCAATCTGAACGAGGCGATCGAGAACGGTCTGGCGCGTGCGGCCAAGCTTTTGGACATGACGGTGGCCGAAGTCCGCAACCGGGCGACGGTCAACGGCGCGATTGAGATCGGGCGCGCGCCGGGGGTGATCCAGGTGACGTTCCTAGCGCCGCTGAGCAAGCTCGATGCCGTGGGGCTGGGCGGCTACGCCCGAGAGCAATATGGCGTCTGAGTGCAAGTGCGGCAGGATGCAGATGTGTTCTGCCGCGCTTCCTATTCGGCTGGACGCAAGCGCGTAAGTAAACTAGGACCCGATCGTTTCGAACATGGACCCTGCCCTTTGAGTGCCAGACACCCCTACAACGCGTTGGGCGGCCGTGATCCAGCTCGACACTTCACGGCTTAAGGGGCATTGGCGATAGGGGACGAAGCAAGCCCGGCCCGAACAGGGCGTTAGGTCTTCTTCGCTGATGGTCACTCGGTCGATGGCTGCTCAGCGCCATGACCGCCGTCCCATGAAGGCCTTGTTTGGCCGAGGCAAAGTTGCATTCCTACATCCGTTGGGAACCCAAAGGGGCAAGATGACGCGCTTCGTGTGGGTGGATGTCGGACACGTCTCAATAACGTGCCGTGTGATCTAATCGTACGTACTTCACGTGAGAATTCGACGACACTTGCTCACTTTTCTATCGGAGCCAACGCCTGCCACTTTCTGCGGTAAGCGGAGGCCGAGACGCCGACGCGTTTTCGAAAGGCCGAGCGGAAGCTCGAGGGCTCTGAGTATCCTATTTCGGTCGCAATTTCCTCGATCGGCATCGCCGTCGTCTCAAGCAGTTGCTTGGCTTCTTCGATGCGCAGCGTCTGAATGTACTCCGTCGGCGCCTGGCCCGTTGCCTTCTTGAAGCGCCGCAGGAAGCCGCGCTCGGTCATCTGGGCGCGGTCCGCCATTGCGGTTACCGGGCTTGGTGCGTCGTAGTTCTGTGCCGCCCAAACCTGCGCATCGGCAATGAGTTGGTCGTCATGGCTACGCCCCGATGTCAGCGACGCATAGGTCAACTGCCCTTCGCTATGCGGGTCGATGAGGTAGATCTTGGCGATCCGCCGCGCCTCGTCCGCACCCGCGTACCGTGCGATCAGATAGAGCATAAGGTCCGCCCAGGCCGACACGCCGCCTGCGGTCACGACGCGGTGGCCTTCGCCCGCCGGGACGAGAACGCGCTCTCGGCACACCTTCACGTCCGGAAAGTTGCGCCCCAGCATCTCGGCATAGCCCCAATGGGTCGTGGCCTCCTTGCCGTCCAGCAGGCCGGCCGCGCCGAGCAGCACCGCACCCGAGCAGACCGAGGTCACGATTGCGCCCCGCTCATGCGCCGCGGCGATCCAGTCCGCGATCTTTCGATGGTCCTCGGGGAACCCTCCGTTCGGGTCGAAATGCAGGTCCGGCACGATGATGACGTCTGGTTCGGGGCGCTCGTCCAGCATCGCATCGGGGGTGATTTTGCGCCCGTTCACATCCCAATAGGGCGCGCCGTCGATGGTCCTGAAACTAACCTGGAAGCCCGGCACCTGTGCGGGCATTCCGTGCAGCATTTCCCAATCCCGCCCCACCGAGGCCAGCACGTCAAGGATCGAAAACAGCACCGAGGTGCCTGCGAGCGGTGATCCGATTACGGTCGTATTGATGCTCATTTCTGAGAAATATCCCCCAAGATGTTCCGATTATCACCGTTTAGCTCCTGCATGCTTCTAACGCAATGACGCAACTTGGTCCATCACCCATCGCAGATCAGCGGCAGCGTCTGCCGTCCATACCACCACTTTCAGGAGCAACTTATGACATACGAAAAGCAACTCCCCGCCTTCGATACCGCCAAGGCCGAAGCCTTCGCGAACCGCTTTGTCGGCACGCTGAACGAGGCCGCACTGGCCATCATGACCTCGCTCGGACACCGATCGGGTCTCTTCGATGCGTTGGCGGCTCACCCCGGCCTCACTTCGGATGCACTGGCCGAACGGGCCGGAGTGACCGAACGCTACCTGCGCGAATGGCTGGGCGTGATGGTGACCTCGGGCGTCGTGGACTACGATCCGAGAAACCGCACCTACACGCTGCCGCCGGAGCATGGCGCCTTCCTGACCCGCGCGGCCAGCCCCGACAACATGGCCGTCACGACCCAGTTCATCGGTGTCGCGGCCTCAGTCGAGGACGAGATGCTGGAACGGTTCCGCACCGGTGCCGGTCTTTGCTATCACCACTTCGACCGCTTTCACGAAGTCATGGCCGAGGACAGCGCGCAGCTTGTCGTGGCGAACCTGACGGAAACGATCCTGCCGATCGTGCCGGGCCTGATCGAACGGCTTGAGGAAGGAATCGACGTCGCCGATTTCGGCTGCGGCGGTGGCCGGGCGATGCTGGCCTTGGCCCGTGCTTTTCCAAACAGCCGGTTTCACGGCTTCGACCTTTGCGAGGATGCCTTCGAGGCAACTCGCGCCGAGGCGTGGACGGATAGTGTTTGCAACCTCCGTTTCGAGGCGCGCGACCTGTCGTCCGGCGAGGCAGTCGGCCGCTTCGACCTGATCTGCGCGTTCGACGCCGTGCATGACCAGGCCGATCCCAAGGGATTCCTGCGGATCATCAAGCAGTCGCTGCGGCAAGAAGGTGTCTTTCTGATGCAGGACATCGGCGGTTCGCGCAACTTGGAAAACAACATCGCCCACCCGTTTGCGCCGCTTCTCTACATGATTTCGAGCATGCATTGCACGCCGATCTCGATCGGTCAGGGCGGCCCCGGACTGGGCGCGATGTGGGGGGTCGAAACTGCCGAGGAATACCTCGCCGAGACCGGCTTTGCGTCAGTCGAGACGCATAGACTGCCCCATGACGAACTCAATGCCTATTTCATCGCTCGCGTCTGAGCGGGCCAGAAAAGATAAGGAATTCAACATGTCAATGCACTCTTCACAGGCCGGCGCGCTTCGCCAGCCTTCTCCAGGGATCGGCCGGCTCGTCCGCGACTGGATAGAGATGGCGAGGCAGAGACGGCGCATTCGCCGTGAAATGGCCGAGCTGGCCAAGCTTCCGCTCCATCTGCTTCGGGATATCGGTCTCGAGCAATATGCGTCACCGCGCGAGCCCATTCCGCGACCCCATTGGTACTGAGACACCGAAAGGAACGACGATGAGACCGACCAGAACAGGGGAAACGCTGGTGATCGGCGCAGGGCTTTCGGGCCTTGCGGCCGCGCGCGCCCTCTGCAAGAGGGGCCTACCCGTCACCGTGCTCGAGGCGCGGGACCGTGTGGCAGAGCCGTGGCGAAGCCGCCACCCGGCACTGCGCCTCAACATCCACCGCAAGTTTGCGGGCCTGCCCGGCCAGCCGGCATCAAGGGACGATGGGACGTACCTCAAGCGCGATACCGTGGTCAGGCATCTCGAGCGCTTTGCCGAAAATCTGGACGCGCCGATCCACTACGGCACGACTGTCACGAAAGTCGAGCGGTTCGCGCATGGATGGAGCGTCTTAACGAACAGGGGCGTTCATCAAGCTGAGAACCTGGTCGTTGCGACCGGTCGCGAAAGTCTGCCGCATATTCCGGACTGGCCGGGTCGAGACTGCTTCGAGGGCGAGCTGTTGCACTCGGCCGACCTTGGCGACGTGGCGCGCTTCGACGGCAAGCGTGTGCTTGTCGTTGGTGCCGGTAATTCCGGTACGGACGTGCTCAACCACCTGGCGCGCCACAGACCGACGGAGGTCTTGGTGTCCGTGCGCTACGGACCCGCGATGGTTCCACAGCGGATCTTCGGCTATCCGCTCCACGGTCTGGCGCGGGTCTTCGCGGCACTTCCGACGTGGATACTCGACCCCGCCTTCCGCCTGACGGAGCGTCTGTTTCTGGGCAACCTGCGGCGGTTCGGGCTGAGTACCCACCCTGAGGGTGGCGGGACGCGGCTGCTGCGCGACGGTGTGACCTTCGCCATCGACGACGGCTTTGTCGCCGCATTGAAAGACCGGCGCGTTCGCATCGTACCGCGCGTGGATCGAATGGTCGGTGAGACTGTCATCCTGGCGGACGGGTCGGTTTGCAAGCCCGACGTCGTGATCGCCGCAACGGGCTATCGGACCGGTCTTGAGCCGCTCTTGGGCCATCTTGGTCTGCTGGACGACAAGGGCCAGCCCCTAAGGTCCATGGGCGAGCGCAACTCCGCTCATCCGGGGCTTTGGTTCACTGGATTCAAGCCGATCTTCACCGGCTACTTCGATGCCGCCGGCATCGCGGCGAACCGCATCGCTGCTGCCATCGCCGCGGATTCCGGCAGCACTCGGGCTGTCGGCAAGTTCGGTGGGCCGGAAAACCGCAGCGGCACTGACATGACCACCCTCGCGGGCGCAAACTCGCACTAACCCTCCAAAAAGGAACCGACCAATGAAACACACGAACCTGATCCTTGCCGCCACTATCGCAGCGTCGCCGCTTGTGGCCCATGCGGACCCGCTGGCCGGATTCGATGTCGCCGAAGACCTTTCGCGCTTCGTCTACGCCAGCGCCCCGGTCTTCGACGACGGTATGCCAGCGTACGGGAACGCCTTCGTCACACAGGGATACATCTACCCCGCCGGAACGCTCGATGGCGGTGTCGAAGGCACGCTCGCGAATGGCGATCCGGCTTTCCCCGATCTCGTCATCGGCGAGTGGACCTGCGACGGCTATTTCGTCGCTGACGGCATGCGCACCGAAACCGGCGCTATGGTCATCACCCGGCAGATCTATCGCTTCAACAATGGTGATCTGCTGATCAGCCACGGCCCCGAGCTGGCCGATCCGGGCGTATCGGTTACACGCGCCGTGACCGGCGGCACCGGGGACTATGCAGAGGCCCCGGCCGAGATCGAACAGGTCATGCTGGGGATGAGCGATGGCTACGGTGTGCGCCTTCAGATCGAACTGGGCTTGGAAGGCGAGTCCTGAAAACAGCCGGGCCGGCCCTCGGACTTCGTGGGCCGGTCCCTACCAAATGGAACAGAAATATGACAACGGGCGACCAGTCAACAGGCGAAAGCAAACTCGACCGACTTGCAATGTACCGAGAGCTACAGCGGACGGTTCCCGGGCTGGACACGATCTATCGTTTGACCGAGGTGTTGCTCGCCGATCATCCGGTCGATACGCCCCGCGTGCTTGTCGTGGGTGCCGGTGGCGGTCGTGAAATCGAGAGGATACAGACCGGCGTTCCGGCCGCTTCAATCACGGCGGTCGATCCATCGGCGGGCAACCTCGCGCTGGCAAGGCACGTTGCCGGAAACGCGAACTGCGTCCATTTCGTCGAAGGCCGTGTGGAAGATCTGCATACCGAAGCTGAGTTCGATGTCGCGACCTCGCTTCTCGTCATGCACCAACTTCCGGACGACGGTGCAAAACTCTCCTACTTGTGCGCCATCCGGGATCGGTTGGGTGTCGGCAGTGCGCTTATCCACGCCGATATCTGTTTCGACGATCCAGACGAGTTCGAGCGCCTCGTACCGATCTATGAAGCCTATGCTCGTCACGTCGGCGCATCCGCCGAGGCAACACAGTTGGAGCTTCGGACCATTCCCGCGCTGCCAGTGGTTTCGCCGGACCGCACCCGCACCCTGTTTGCGCAGGCCGGCCTTGCCCCGCCGCGGGAAGTATTCCGGTCGCTTTGGTATCGTTGCTGGGTCAGCGGACACGCTCCCACCTCATCGAAAGGATTGCTGAAATGACCCCGTCCCGACTTCAATTCATTCTTGCATCCATCTTTCTGCTCCTTGGCAGCTGGTGCCTGCTCGCCCCGACCATGGTCATCCGCCTGACATTCCTGCCTGAATTCGCGACGGCCACGGAGCAGGCACGCTTTATCATGGGCTGCTTCGGCGCGCAGGCCGTCCTGACTGGCACGCTGATGCTGACAGCGCGGTTCACCCCGGTGACTTTTCTGGTCTTCGGGTTGGCAGGCTCGATTCCCTTTTTCGCCTTCAACTACTGGTTCGTGTTTGTCGAACCGGTCCTGAACCGATGGATGTTGCTCGACTTCGTCGGCAACCTCGTGATCTTGATCACGGGGGTTTGGGGGTGGAGGCTGAGCAGACGGGCACAGCCATCCTAGAAGTCGACGACAAATCGAAAGGCACAGATCATGCACTTACCCGTTAATCCCATCGATATTGCGGCACCGGCAAGCCACTATAACCATGCAGTCTTCATTGAGCCCGGCGCAGCATGGATGATGCTTTCAGGGCAGTTGGGGAAGCGGCCGGACGGAAGTTGCCCTGATAGCGTTGTCGAACAATCGGAGCTGGCATGGTATAACGTACTCGCCATCCTCGCGGAAAAAGGCTTTGGCATCGGAAACGTCGCCAAGGTGACAAGTTACATTGTCGGCGAGGAAAACATCGGCGGTTACGTTCAAGTGCACAAAAGGATTGTTGCTGAGCACATGCCTCCGTGGACCTTGGTCGTCGTCCCAGCGCGGGGACGACCGCAGTACAAGGTCGAGGTGGATGTGGCTGCGGCGGGACGCGCTTCTTGCTAGATAAATCGGCGCAAGGCTGAGCACGGTCACATCGAAACCCAGCTCAAAATCATGACAGCTCCGATCAAGACACAGAAATCAGAACGGAGAGACTGATATGATCTGGACTCCAATTGCCCTCGCCATTCTCGGCGCAATCATCTGGCTCGGAAATGGCATCAGAAAGATCGGCGCGGTCAGTTCCGGCGATCCAATCGGAGCGCGATCTGGAACGGCATTGCTCATGATCGATCTTCAATCGGCTTTCTGGGAGGCGGGCACATACGCCGAGGCAGCCAAGGCGGAGGCCAAGGAGCGCATGCTGGCCGAGGCGGAGGCGGCAAAGTCCAGCGGGATACCCGTCATCGCGGTGCGCCACGAATGGTCCATTCCTTCGACGAAGGCAGTGGCGAGGTTGTTAGGGAAAGGGTTGGCGGTGGAAGGGACACCGGGGACCGAGCTGATCGCACCCTTCGGTGATCTTGCCGACCACGTTATGGTGAAACGTGTCCAGGATGCGTTCGAGACCAAAGAACTCGACAGACTTCTCGCGCAGCTCGACGTAGGAAAAATCCGCCTTGTCGGGCTGGATACGAACTTCTGTATTGCCAAGACGGCACTTGCAGCGCGCCAGAGGGGATATGAAGTCGAGATCGTCAGGCGGGGCGTTTTGTCCGCAAATGAGCAAAGGTCTGAGAAAACTCTCAACATGCTCCAAGGTAAGCAAGTGACACTGCAATGACAGGTTTTCATTGACCGAGAGCAACATAGGAGAGGCTGCTGGGGTTCACCCCGTTTTTGGTCCGGTCTTCATGCGACCTTTCGTGTTTCTGAGCTGCTCCCCGTTGTCGGACCGCCCGGCCGGAGGTTTTCCGGGGGTTTGAGCTTAGGGCGGTTCTTCTAGCCCTGAGCCATTCATCAGCGAGATCGGTGGCTTATTCCCAATTGCGCTGTGGGGTCGTACTTCATTGTAGTCTCTTCGCCAGTCCTCCATTTTTGTCCGCGCATCGTCAAGGCTCATGAACCAATGCGTGTTCAAGCATTCCGCACGGAACTTGCCGTTGA
>JACNMN010000021.1 GCA_020622165.1 Boseongicola sp. H5 | reverse complement strand
TCGCGTTCGCTCAGTGAGCAAAAGGGTTTCGGCAATCCATGCCGGAAAGGAGCGCTTCAAACTGTCAAAAGGTGGATCCTTCCTGTGCCACAACAGTTACTGCTTTCGTTACAGAATTGCCGCGAGAAGTGGTGCTTCGCCAGATACTTCAACATCCCACCAAGGGTTTCGCTTGATTTATCGGGTTTAGATGCTGTCGTTCCGTCCTTGTGGTTGGTAGAGACAGTCCTCTTAACTGGCAGCTTTTGCCGATCGCGAATGCGTTCAACTTTTGTGGCCGTAGCCTCCAGGTTCCGTGACCTGAAGACCGCCAGAAGATGCTCGCAAAGTCGGTTACGATAATGGCCCGTCGTATCGTCTCTCTGTGCCGAGTGACTGACGCAAAGGTGATCCGTATGGACAGTGTGACGCCCACATTTATGGTCTTCGGCTAACGCCAGTGCAGTCCCTTTAGCAATCGAAAGAGCTGACTTATTCGCGTTTTGCGTGGCAGCATGTGCACGTTGCGTATTTACTCCTTGCACGGCGCGGGCTATCTTAACGCCCGCGTGACGGTCAGTGAGAATACGACGCTAGAAGCAAGCCATGTCGGCGTCGAGCAAAGAAGGGAAATGCCTTCTGGGAAGCCAGCTATGGATTGTCAGTAAGCAACGATTTGACATACCTCCTACAGCCATTCCGCCAACAGGCGCTTCAATTGCTACTTCAAAAGCTTTGAGATCGTTCGAAAGTCTTGATGGCCGGCGTCGCGCATGAATTCGAAAAGGACGGTCTCGGTCGTTGTGACCTGCACTTAGCCGTTATGCAGTCTGCCGAGTGCCATGTCGCGGTCGAACACCCGGCGGGACGCCACAGCATCGGCTACGACGCTCACTCGGGCGCTGAGGGCGTTTGCAGGACGCAGACATGGGCCTCGCAGCCGGCGATCACGAAGTCGTGGGCCTTCAGGTCGCCGATCGCCTCCGCGATCATGTCAGCCGCCGAGAATGCGGACTTGTGAAGGTGCGCGTCTGTGAGATCGGCCAATTCCGGCACCGTGGGCCCGAGCTTGTCGGGCATCTGTTCGGTCGCCAATACGCGCGCGCCGCCATCCCCAGGCAGATCAGGCGGGCCCGACTGACCGTCTCCGTCCCCGCTGCTAATGCCGGGACGAGGCGCGTCTGCATGTCGATGATGACGAGACAGGCGGGGCGATCGCCGAGAAGCCATGCCACCGCCATCAGGAGGCCGGGATGCCGGTGCGATCGGCCCCCTTGAGCGCTAGTATCTCGCGCGCCTCTTCGGGCGTGGCGATCTCGCCGCCTAACTCCTCGATGATCCGGCGGATCTTGGCCACCTGCTCGGCGTTGGACACCGACAGCACGCCGCGTGAGATATACAGAGAATCCTCCAGCCCGACGCGCACATGCCCGCCGAGGATTGTGCTCATCGCGAGGAACGGCATCTGCTGGCGACCGACCGCGAAACAGGAGAACTCCATCTCGTCGCCGAAGAGCCGTCGCGCCTCGGCATGGACCTGCATCAGGTTCTGCGGCGTGGCGGCCATGCCCCCCATGATGCCGAAGATGCCCTGGACGAGGAATGGCGGCTCGACGAGGCCCTCGCGCACGCACCAATTGAGGTTGGCGAGGTGCCCGAGGTCGTAGCATTCGAACTCGAAGCGCGTGCCAGCCGCCTTGCCCAGCTTGCCGATGATATCTTCAAGCATGTCGAAGGTGTTGGGATAGATCGCCTTGCGCGTGCGTGCCAGGTAGGGCTGCTCCCAGTCGTGGCGCCATTCGGTGGGCCGCTCGGCAAGTGGGAAGGTGGCGAAATTGAACGATCCCATGTTGAGGGAGGCCAGCTCGGGCGCGAAGGCTGTGGCGGGCGCGATGCGTTCCTCGACCGTCATGCCGAGGCCGCCGCCGGTCGTGATGTTGATGATCGCATCGCATCCTTGTCGCACGCGCGGCAGCACCTGGGCGAAAAGCGCAGGGTCCTGTTTCGGCTCGCCGGTCTCGGGATCGCGCACATGCATGTGGAGCACGGCGGCACCAGCCTCGGCGGCTTCAATGGCCGATGCCGTGATCTGGTCCGGCGTGATCGGGAGATGCGGCGACATCGAGGGGGTATGGATCGCCCCGGTCACGGCGCAGGTGATGATCGTCTTCTTCGGTGCCAAGTCAGTCTTCCTTCCCTTGGGTCTTGATTCCAGTCACTTCGCGCCAGTCGCCGGGCATTGGGTCCAGCGGGTGGATGGGACGGGTGAGACCGTGCCAGCGCACCGGGGCGAGGTTGCCGGGCACGAGGCCGGGTGCGTCCAGCTCGATGATCCGTTCGTCGGGGATCAGCCCGCGAAATCCCGCGCGAAAATGTCCGCGCGACTTGGCGACGATGATCTGTGCAACGCCAGGATTGAGGCCGAAATGGCGGAACTCGGAGGGCCCCAGCGTTTGGCGTCGGTGGCTCGTAACGGCGACCGCGACATGGTCGATTCGGAGCAGGGCGGAGGGGCCGTAATCCCCCTCCATCCCGGCGCTCATACCCGTTTGGTGATGGAACCGGCCATCGGTCAGTTTCTCGACACGGGCCTCGGCGGAGAACAGCTCGGAATGTTCGGTGGTCTCGTCGCGGTTGAAATGCGCCGTGAACGACGCCCCCTCGCCAAGCGTATGGGCCTGGGCCGCGATCGGGGGATCAAAGACGGGAACGATCTGCACATCGCGAGCGCCGTGTTCCAGAAGCGCGCGCATCACATGGGGCGTGTTGCCCCGCCCGCCGCCACCTGGATTGTCGGCGATATCGGCGAGTATCCACGGCCCGGGATGGGTTTCGGTGCGCGCGATGGCTTCCGGGATCGGGACCAGGTCGGCAGAGAACGCATCCCGCGCGGCCCAGGCCCTGTCCGCGATCCGGGCCACAAGTGCGGCGGCATGATCTCGATCCGCCCAGCTTTCGATCACGATGGAAAAGCCGTTATCCGCCGTGTCGCCGAGAGCGAAGCCGGGATAGACCGAGGCCGTCGCCACGTTCCCGTCGGACAGGATTGTCTCGATATCGGCCATTATGCCGGCCATTGGCGCCACTTCCGTGCGTTGCACGATCTGCGGAGACACGAGCGGCAGTCGGATCCAGGCCCGGGCAGGGCGCCCGCCACCGAGGATCCGTGCCAGAACAGCACCGCATTCGCCGGCACGCTCGGAGATGTCGGTGTGCGGATTGGTGCGATAGCCGACCGACGCTTCGAGCGCGACCATCATCTCGTCCGAGATGTTCGCGTGATAGTCGAACAGCGCGACGATGGGGCAGGTTGGCCCGACAGCGCTGCGGAGCGCAGACAGGTAGGGCCCGTCGAAGTCCTGACGCGGCGCGATCGTGCCGGCGCCGTGGCCGATGACCCAGACTGCGTCGAGCGGTGCGGCCTTACGGATATGCGCCACGAGCCGGTCGCGGAGGACGTCGGCATCCTCGGGCGCGACCGGCCCGCCGCTTTCCGCCGCGGCGACGATGAGCGGCACCGGCGTGCAATCCTGACCGCCGGCGCGCAGCGCGGCGTCGAACGCCCGGAAACGCGGGTTGCACGATAGCATGTCGCCGAGCTGTGCGCCCTCGCCGAAGAAGAAGCTCTCGAAATCCGCGAGCCGCGTGCGCGGGGCGCGTGAATTGCTTTCGACCGCGAGGCCGCAGATGCCGACCCGCAGGGTCACGTGTCAACGCCCGTCGGTGCCCAACCCTCCACGCGGCGCCAGACCTCGACGCCCTCCGGACGCAGAGCGTGGAAGACGCGGTGTTGATCCGCCATCGCGCAGGCATGGTTCGGCAGGATCCTGAGCCGACTGCCCCATGGGAGATCGGGGACCGGTGTGCCGTCTCGCGTGGAAAGGATGCCGTGCTCTTGATTGGCTTTCACCACGACGAGGTTCTCGAACTGGTTGCCGTCTTCGTCGCAGACGCGCCCATAGTTCCAGTCGACCGCCTGATTGGCCGTGGAGCGATCCTGCGACAGTGCGGTCCAGCCGCCATCGGTCAGGATCCAGTTTCGTCCGATCTGGTGCCCGATCACGGTCACGAGGCAGGATAGGGCGATATCGCTTGGCGCGACGACGCCGAGGTTGGCCATGAAGAGATCGCCGAGCGCGTAGACGCCGGCGCGCATCTCGGTCACATCATGTGTCCCTCCGGGAAAGGTTGCGGTTGGGGATGAGCCGACGCTAACGATAGGCACCGCGTGGCCTGCCGCGCGCAACCGCCGCGCGGCCTCTGATGCGCCCTGTGCCTCACGCTCAGCATATGCGCGGGCGCCTTCCGGGTCGGGCCCGAGATAGCTTTCGCCGGCATGGGTCATGACACCGGCGAGATCGAGACCGTCCAGCGCGCCGGCAAGGGCGAGGAGATCGGGTGCATCCGGTGCAAGGCCCGCGCGGTGACCGTCCGTGTCGATCTCAATCATGACGCGGGGTCGATGGTTAGCGCCACTGAACGCCCCACACAACGCCCGTACGGCATCAAGGCAGTCGACGAGGACGGCGAGGTTGGCGCCCCGCGCTAGCAGATCGCCGATGGCGCGGATCTTGTTGGGTGCGACACCCACGGCGTAGAGGATATCCCGGATGCCGGCCCCGAGCCCGGCCTCTGCCTCCGCTAGCGTCGAGACCGTCAGGCGCGGATTGGCCGGGTCGAGGATGAACGGCAGGGCCTCGATACATTTAGCGGTTTTGAAATGCGGTCGGAAGTCGAGACCCCGCGACGCGACAGCCTTTCGCATGCGCGCGCCGTTCGCCTCGAGTTTGGCGACATTGAGCAGCAGCGCGGGGGTGAACATGTCCTTCGGCGGCCTCACTTCTGGAGCCTCGGGTTGAGCAGGTTGCGCAGATGGTCGCCTGCGAGGTTGACGCTCATCACCAAAATGAGCAGCAGGATGCCGGGGAAGATCGTGATCCAGTAGCGTTGGGTCAGAATATAGTCGAACCCGCTGGCGATCAGCAGGCCGAGCGATGGTTCCGTGACGGGCACCCCGAGGCCGAGGAACGATAACGTTGCCTCGAGCGCGATCGCATCGGCGATCTGTATCAGGCCCAGAACCATCAGGGGCGGCAGGCAGTTCGGGAAGAGATGCAGCACGAGTATGCGCATTCGGCCGAAACCCATGGCGCGGGCGGCGGTCATGTATTCGCGCTCCATCTCCACGAGGGCCGCGCTGCGCGTAACCCGGGCAAAGCCCGCCCATTGCGCCATGATCATCGCGATCAGCAGCTTGTCGATGCCCGACCCGAAAATCGACATCAGGACGAGGGCGATCAGGATCGTCGGAAAGGCGAGCACCAGTTCGACGAGCCGCATCAACACCGCATCGAGCCAACCGCCCGCGAAGGCCGCGACGAGGCCCACCGTCGCCCCAATCATCAGCGCGATCACCGCACTTGTCAGTCCGATGAAGATGCTGGTGCGCATGCCGTAGATCATCGCGCTGAGCATGTCGCGCCCCTGCGGATCGGTGCCGAGCCAGAAGCTCTGCCCGTTCATGCCGGTGCTGCCTGGGGGCAACAGGTTGTCGAGCAGGCTGAGATTGGCCAAGTCGTACGGGTCCTGCGGCGCGACATAGGGTGCAAAGACCGCCATGAGTGCGAGCAGGATGAAAACGACAAGACCCGCCAACGCAACGGGATTGGCCGTGAAGCGGCGCCAGAGCGATCTAGTGACAACGGGCGGCGGCGCGACGGGATCGGTGGCGCCAAGCGTCATCGCGCCGCCCTGTCGCCGAGCGATATGCGTGGGTCGAGCACACCGTAGAGCAGATCGACGATTAGGTTCGCAAGGACGAACAGGGCCGCGACGCAGATCAGGTAGGCGACGATCATCGGGCGGTCGAGGCTGAACATGCTGTCGATGATCAGCTTGCCCATTCCAGGCCAGGAAAACACCGTCTCAGTGACGATGGCGAAGGCCAGAAGCCCGGCGAAATCGAGGCCCAGCACCGTGATCAGCGGGATCATGAGATTGGGCAGGACATGCTTGCGCAGCACGCGCGCCTCCGGCACGCCCTTGGCGCGCGCGAGCGTCACATAGTCCTGGCCAAGGATTTCCTGCGTTCCAGACCGCACCAGCCGCATGACGAGCGAGATGCGGGACAGCGCCAGGGTGAGAATCGGCAGGGCCGCATGATGCAGTCCGTCGAGCGTCAAGAGGCTCCAGCGAACCCCCAGAACCTCGACCGTATCGCCGCGGCCGATCACCGGGAACCAGCCGAGTTCAACGGAGAATACGACGATGAACACGATTCCGACCCAGAATGTCGGCAGGCTGAAACCGACGATGGAGCCCGTCATTAGCGCACGCGACGGCCAGGAATTCGGGCGATACCCGGCATAGAGCCCAAGCGGAATACCGATTAGCGCTGAGAGGATGACGGCGCCGATGGCAAGTTCGAGCGTTGCCGGCAGGCGCTCGAGCATCACAGTCAGGGCCGGTCTGTTGAAGACCCAACTCGTGCCCACATCGCCTTGGAGAAGCCCGCCGAGATAGCTGAGGAATTGCTCCCAGACCGGCCGGTCGAGACCCAGCCGCTCTATCGCGCGCTGCCGGTCAATCTGGGTCGCTTCGGGGTTGATCAAAAGCTCGACGGGGTCCCCGATGAGGTAGACCGCAAGGAAGACCAGGGCGGCGATAACGAACATCAAACCCGCCCCTTGAACCAGCCGGAAGACGATAAATCGTAGCATTGGTCGGCTTCCCCGCGGCCTGTCGTTTCAGATCACTGCGTCGGCGTCGCGCCACGCACCCAGGTCAGGCCTTCGGGGTTCGGGTCGTAAGTGACATTCGCCTCCGCACGCGCCGCCCAGGTATTGAGCGGATGATAGAGGGGGATGATGCCCACATCTTCGGAGAATACCAATTCATTGACCCTTTCGAGCAGGTCACAGCGCGCGGCTTCGTCTGTCTCGCTCGAGGCCTGCTGGATCAGGGCGTCGACCTCTTCATTGGAATAGCGCCCGCGATTGGCCGCGCCCCGGCCGATATCCGGGTTGTTGGTATGCGCGATCGCGTTGAGCACGTTAAAGACCGTGGTGGCGCCGTAGCCCGCGAAATAGAGCGAATACTCGTTGGCCCGCGCCCGGTCGAAGAAGACGCTGCGGGTGAATGTCTCGACCTCGACATCAAGGCCGATCTGGCTCCAGAACTGCGCCAGCGCCTGCACCACGCGGTCCCCGCCCGGGTAGCGGTCGGACGGGCCGTGGAGCGTGACCTGAAAGCCGTCGGGATAGCCGGCCTCCGCGATCAGGCGACGGGCCTCCTCCACATCGTAGGTGGGAACGGCAACATTGGGGCTGGTGCAGGAAACCTCGGAGGAGAATGCCTGCGCTGCGGGCGAACCGGCGCCTTCGAGGACACGTTCCACAAGCAGATCGCGATCAACCGAGATTGCGAGCGCGCGGCGCACGCGAGCGTCCTGAAACGGATTGACGTTTAGCGCTTCGCCGTCATTGTCGCGGACATAGGGACTGACGTCGCGGATCGAGTCCAACATTACGAACATGAGCCGCGACTCCGGCGCGGCAAAGACGTTGATCTCCACGTCTTCACGCAGACGCGCGGCATCGGCCAGAGGGACGAAGTCGATGAGATCCACTTCACCGCTGATCAGCGCCGCGACGCGGGACGCATCGTTGGTGATGGGTCGGATCGTCACTGTTTCGAATGGAGGCGTGCCACCCCAGTAATCGTCGAAGCGCACCATTTCAAGGCTGTCACCGGGCGTGAAGCTTTGCAGCCTGTAGGGGCCGGTTCCGATAACCGAGGCACCGCTGTCGAAAGAGGCTGGCGAGACGTCGATGCCAAGCTCTGAGGGCAGGGCCATGATTGCCGACAGGTTGCGGGCGAGATCGGCGACCGGCTCACTGAGGTGGAAAACGATCTCGTGGTCATCGACGATTTCCACACGCTCGATCTCGTCGATGAAACCGTTGAAATCTCCCAGCCCCTCCGGGATGGCCGGGATGCGTTCGATGACATATGCGACATCTGCGGCGTCGAAGGTCGATCCATCATGGAACAGCACGCCCTCGCGCAGCGATGCCTCATAGGTCAGATCGTCGATTTTGCGCAATTCGGTGATGAGATGCGGTTGCACGCTGAGGTCGGGCCCGCGCCACATCAGGTATTCCATCATCCCGGGCAGGTGCGAATGATTTTCCCCCGAATTGCGGAAATGCGGATCGAGCGTGCCTGGCTCGAGCATGGATCCAATGGTCAGATCCTGGGCTTGGACGGCCCCGGCGATGATCGCGGTGGCGAGCGTGAGCACGAGAGAGCTGGTGCCGCGAAGCAATGCCTGACAAGTCATGTTGATAAATCCCCGTTGGCTTCGTTATACTTCTGGGATCACAGTATTGGAGCGGAATTTGTTCTGTCAAGCGTGGAGGCATTCTCGATGGCACTGATCGACCGGGTTGCCAGACTCTTCGACAAATGGCGAGACGAGTCCTGTCCTGGCGTTGCGCTGGGTCTGTCGGAGGACGGCGGCGCGCATTGGTCGGACTTGTTCGCCGGTCAGGCCGATCTGGCACATTCGCGGCCCATCGGGCCCGACTCGGTCTTCCACTACTGCTCGATCAGCAAGCTTCTCACGGCGGCGGCCTTCGCGCGCCTCTCGCATGAAGGCCGGATCGATCTCAACGCGCCGATCACCGACAGCCTCCCGGATCTGGCCGATGCGTCCGATATCACCCTGCGTGGGCTTCTGAACATGACCGCCGGTTTGCAGGACAGCGAGGAGGTTCTGTGCCAAGCCAACATGCTGATGCGGATGCCCGGGGCGGATCGGACCTGGCTCGCCCATGGGACCGGGAATCGCCATCGAGCCTTTCCCGCCGGCACGGCGACATCCTACACTAATCTCCACTACATCCTGGCATCGGAAATCCTTCGGCGGCATTGCGCGACGGATTTCCAGACTGCGATCGACACCCTCGTTCTGGAACCGATCGGCGCGAAGGGGGTCAGTCTCCGCAGTGATCCGCGTATCGTTACGCCCGCTCTTGCGCGCGGCTATGTGCCGTTGGGGCAAGGGTTTCGTGACGGGCTGGCGTTCGGGTTCCTCGGTGGGGGCGGGTTCACTGGGAGGCTGGGGCAGTTGCAGGCATTTCTTTCCGCCTTCGCCCGTGACGATCTGGCTGGCGCGCCCATCCGTACTTTGATGCAAGGTCGGGCGATCCTCAAGCATGGCACGGCAACGAATTACGGGCTCGGATGCTTCATTCACGATTGGCGCGGCGTCATGGTGCTGGGCCACAATGGCGGAATGCCAGGCTACAAGACATGGGCGGCCTTCGTGCCGGAACTCGACCTTGCCATCGCCTTTCTGTCGAACAGGGACGATGCACAGTCTTCGCAGCATCTGCGCGCCATCATCGACATCGCGCTCGTGGATCGCGCAAACGTGCCCTCCCGCCCCGGCCTGCGACGGGATGATCGTGCGCGGTTGGCCGCGTTCGAAGGTGAGTGGGTCGATTCCGTCACCGCCGATCATTTTACTTTAACGGTGGAGGAGCGGTATATCGCGCTGAACCGCCTCGGCTTTCCGAGCCGTCTCCGTGCCGCGACGGATGGTTCATATGCGGATGACTGGTTCACCTACACCACCCGGCTCACGCTGGAGGATGCGGAGTCCATCCACCTGTCCACCCACGGCGAACCTGCCCGGCGTTACACGCGCGCCACGCCGCAGACGGGGACCCCGGACGACCTGGTGGGCGCCTATTTCGCGCCCGATCATGGCCTGCGCCAAATGATCTTCCCGGTGGACGGCCGGCTCATGCTGTCGCTGTGCCGAAACCCGTGGACCGGGCAGGTCTTTCCGATGCGTCCTCTCGGCAACGATTGCTGGGCTATTTCGCAATCGCGGGACGGCATTGCGCTCCGGCGCGGTATCAAGGTGTTGCGCGATGCCACCGGGACCGTGACCGGCTTGCGGTTTCGGGGTGCGCGGCTGCACAGGCTGGACATGTTCAGGGACCGAATGGATGAGTGACCAGGTACATACCTCGAAGCAAGGCTCGAAACAGAAGCTGGGGCGGCCACCGGCACAGGCGCTGGAGGTCGGAACACTCCGGCCGGGCGATCCGCGCATGTTGGAAACGCAGGTCTACAACCTGCTGCGGCGCGCGCTGATGAAGGGTGCGATCGGGGCTGGTACGGCTTTCTCGACACGGACCTTGGCCGACCGGCTGGGGATCTCCCCGATGCCCGTGCGCGGTGCGCTCAAGCGGCTTGAGGGCGAGGGCGTGCTTCAGGCGCATGCGCGCAGCGGCTATCGTGTCGCCCCGATCGATGCTCCCGAATATGTCGAGATCATTCAGATCCGCGCGCGGCTCGAGGGCATGGCCACGGCCCTGGCAGCCACCCGGATCACCGGTCGGGAGCTTGACAGGCTGCGCCGATGGAATGCCGCGCTGGCCCAGCCGGGCGTCTCCGGTCAGCGGTTCCTGCGCCGCAATCACGGTTTCCATTTTGAGCTATACGCCGCGGCCCATTCGCCGATCCTGTTGCAGAACATCGAGATGTACTGGGTGCGCATCGGCCCGATCCTCTATTCCTCGCTCAACGGCTACGACCAGGCGCGCGTGGTACGCACTCATGGCGCGATCATCGAAGCGCTGGCGGATCACGACCCGGTCCGGGCCGAGGAAATGGTTCGGTCGGACCTGATGAGCGCTTGTGGCCCGGTGATCGACGCGCTGAGCCAGGCCGCTCCTCCAATATCTGCGATCTCATATTGACAGAGGTGGAGGGTTCGGGTTCGAATACCGCGATGATAGAAACAATCCAGAAAGCGGCCGTCATCGGCGCAGGGCAAATCGGGCGCGGCTGGGCCGCGGTCTTTGCCACGGCCGGCCTCGAGACCATGATGACCGACCCGGCCCCCGGTGCGGTCGAGGCCGGGCTCGACGTCAGCCGGGACATGATCGGACAACTGGCCGAGGCGGGCCTGTGCGAAGACCCGCACGCGGCACAGGCGCGTCTCGTTCCGGCGCCCGATGTCGCGACGGCTGTGCGAGACGCGGGGTGGGTGCAAGAATGCGGCCCCGAAAACGTCGCCTGCAAGAGCGCCATTTTCGCACAGCTGGACGCCGCCGCGCCCCCGCACGCGCTGCTGGGTTCCTCCACCTCGGGCATTCCCGGCTCGCAGTTCCTCGCCGATCTTCCCGGACGGGAGCGGGCCATCGTGATGCATCCGGCAAACCCGGTCCATGCGATGCCGGTGGTAGAAATCGCTCCCAGCGACTGGCATATGCCGGACTTCGTCGAACGCTGCCGCGCCGCGCTCACGCAGGTGGGACAGGTGCCGGTCGTGGTCAATCACGAGGTGCCGGGCTTCGTGATGAACCGCCTCCAGGCCGCCGTCATCAACGAAGCCATGTCGCTCGTGGGGCGGGACGTGATCTCGCCCGACGATCTCGACCGGGTGATGGAATACAGCATCGGCATGAGATGGGCCTTCATCGGCCCCTTTGCGACGATGGATCTCAATGCCGCGGGTGGGATCAGTGAATATACGCAGAAGTTCGCCGCGCTCTACGCTGGGCTGGGGCAGGATTTGCGCACGAGCGAGCCCTGGGCGGAAGCCGCGCTGACACGGACCGCCGAGGCGCGTCGCGCGGCGCTCCCGCTCGACCGGTTGCGCGACCGTCAAAGCTGGCGCGACCGGACGCTTCTGCGCCTGCGCAGCCTGATGGAGAACCGGCGGCAGGACGATCCCGGTGCCGGCTGAGGCGCATCTGGAGGTACATGGCCTCACGATCCGCTACGGATCGACCGGGCCCGAAGTGGTCCGCGATGTGGACCTGTCGCTCGGGCGTGGCGAGATCCTCGGAATCGTCGGCGAATCGGGTGCCGGAAAGTCGACGGTCGGCCGGGCGCTCATGGGTCTTGTCGACCAGCCGGGCGAGATCGTCGCCGGGCGGGGACGGCTCGGTGAAACCCCGCTTTTCGACGGCAATAGGGAGACGCTTCATGCCTTGCGCGGCAAGCGAATCTCACTGATCCTGCAAGAGCCGCTCTCCGCCCTCAACCCGGTTATCAATGTGGGCGAACAGGTTGCCGAGGCCGTGCGGATGGCGGGTGGTCCCGGCGGTGCAGATGGGTGGTCGCGGGCGCTTGACCTGCTGTCGCAAGTAGGTATTTCCGATCCTGCCATCCGGGCGCGGGACTATCCGCACCAGTTCTCGGGAGGAATGCGGCAGCGGGTCCTGATCGCCATCGCCATCGCCGGCGCGCCGGAAGTCATTGTCGCAGACGAACCGACCACGGCTCTCGATGTATCGATCCAGGCCGAGGTGCTTGACCTCTTGCGAAAGCTCGCGAAGGAACGGCACATCTCGATCCTGCTCATCACCCATGACATCGCGGTGGTGGCCGAATTCACCGACCGCATCATAGTCATGCGCTTCGGCGCTGTGGTCGAAACCGGTGCGACGGCGGATGTCCTGGCAGCGCCACAGGCCGAGTATACGCGCGCGCTTCTGGCGACCGTGCCCCCCGCCGACCGCACGCTCGAGCGCTTCGAGGTGCTCGGGGCGCTCGCCACGGCCCGGGCGCGTTCGACGAATGTCAGATCGGTTGAGCAAGCCTTGTCTGTCTCCGGTGTCAGCGTCGTCTTCGAGGCGCGACGGCGCATGTTCGGAGCGACGCCCGAGGGCTTTCTCGCGGTCGACGACGTCAGCTTCGAGGTGCCGGCGGGCGGTTCTTTCGGGATCGTCGGCGAAAGCGGTTCGGGAAAGTCCACGCTTCTCATGGCGCTCCTGGGACTGGTGTCTCGCAGCGCGGGCGTCATCCGTATCGGCGAAACCGAGGTGCCGCGCGCGCCCTCGATGGCCGACCGCCGCAAGCTGGCATCGTTGGTGCAGGTCGTCTTTCAAGACCCGTTCTCTTCCCTCAATCCACGCATGCGCGTCCGCGATATCGTGGCCGAACCGCTTCATGCCTCTGGCGATGCGACCCGAGCCACGGCGCGCGAAAAGGCCGAAAGCCTGCTGAGCCTCGTCGGGTTGCCGGTCGCTGACCAGTCCAAGCTGCCACACCAGTTCTCGGGCGGCCAGCGCCAGCGCATCGCCATCGCACGGGCCCTGATACGGGATCCCGCGATCCTGCTCTGCGACGAGCCGACAAGTGCGCTCGACGTGTCGATCCAGGCGCAGATCCTCAATCTCATCAAGGACCTCCAACGCGATCACGGGCTGACATTGATCTTCGTCAGCCACGATCTCGCCGTCGTTCGCCAGATGTGCCAGCGCATCGGCGTCATGGAGAAATCGCGCATGGTGGAACAAGCCAATGCCGCCGCCCTGTTCGACACGCCTCAACATCCTTACACAAAACGTCTTCTTCAGATGATGCCCCGCTTCGTTCCGAGTAGCGCCGGCGCAGCGTAGGACGGTTTGTTCTCGGGATTATCGTTACCGGTACAACTCCACATGTCTTGCCCGGAGAATTAGGCATGGGCTTGTTGGTTAACATCCGCTTCTGGGAAGCTGCACTGCAGCATCTTGACCATTGGTTAAAGGCATGTGTGGGTTGCTCCTGCATTGCAAGCGATTTTTGCGACTGCGACGGTCTCTCAGTACAGTCGTGTGTCCGGCCTGTTTGCGTGGCGGTTGCCACTGGCCATGATGAGTTCCGCAAGCAAGGTTCCTATCGGGAATACGACCTCTGAGGGTCGCGACATTCATCGGAGTGTCCTTACTCTTGGTTGACTTCGTTTCGCATCATCACATCAAGCGTCTTGCATTTCTTGGCAGGATCAAGCGATCGGCTGCCGGTATTCTTCTCCTTTTGTCAGGATCGCCCAGATGATCCGGGCCGATTTGTTGGCCATCGCGACTGTTGCCAGCCTGAGGGGTTTCTGGTCGAGTAATTTCGCGGTCCAGATGTCAGCCTTTTCAGGCTTGTTCCTCGCCATAAGCGCGCGCGACGTCATTCCGACGATCAGTAGCTTTCGGATATAGCGGTCACCTTTCTTTGTTATCCGCACGAGCCGTTCGCGACCGCCACTGGATTTGTTCAGCGGTGTCAGGCCCGGCCAAGCCGCCAGATCGCGTCCGGTCTCGAACTGTTTTGCATCGCCAATGGTGGCGACAATTGCAGAAGCTGTGATCGGTCCGACCCCTGGCATGCGCATCAACCGCCGCGCATCCGCATTGAACCAGGCGTGCTGTTCGATCAGTTTGGTCAGCCCGTCGATCCGAGCATTGAGGCCGTTCAGCTGATGGCACATCACACCGAGAATACCGTCCGCGATCTCTGGCATTTCCAATTGTTCTTCGTTGCCGTGTTCCTGGGCAAACTTCGACACCGCCTAAATGCCAGTCGGCAGAATATGCCCATACTCCCGCAGTATGCTGCGGATCATGTTCACGACCTGGGTGCGCTGGCGGACCACCAGATCCCTCGCACGATGGATGGCAAGAACGGCCTGCTGGTCTTCGGACTTGATCTCGACAAAGCGCATGGTTGGTCGACGCACTGCTTCACAAATCGCCTCGGCATCGGCCGCATCAGTCTTGCCGCGCTTCACATAGGGTTTGACGTAGGCTGCTGGCATCAGCCGGACGTCATGGCCAAGTTCGCGTAACTTGCGTCCCCAGTGATGGGATGAGCCGCAAGCCTCCATCCCAACCACACAACGCGGCAACGTCTCAAAGAATGAGAGCAGCTTTGCGCGTTTGATCTTCTTGTTGATGATCCGACACCCCGTGCTCGAAACGCAGTGCAGCTGAAAAAAGTCCTTGGCCAAATCCAGGCCCGCAGTCTTTACTGTCATTGGATGGCTCCTTTCCTAGCAGTCGATGACAACTGCACTTTGGCACGCTCGATGCCGTTGGAGCAGGAGCCACCCACCTCATCCGGTATGGGCCGAGACCGTCGGTCGTCGTTATTATCGGACATCATGTAGCGGCTGCGCAAACCGCAGCCGCTACACTTCGTTCATTTCATATCAGTCGCAGTTCCAGTAGTAGCGGGAGAAATCGAACTCCACGCTTTGCATCGGCGCCCACGCGAAGCCCTCTAGACAGACATGCATGGCGTGCCGCTGGTTCTGGGTGAGCATCGGGATCGTTACCTGCGCATCGTTCAAACGGGTATAGATCTCTTGGTAGATGGCATTACGCGCCGCCGGATCGGTTTCCGCGCGCGACAGATCAATAAGCGCATCCACCTCTTCGTTCAAAACCCAATCCATCGAGGCCCATGTTCCCGCTGCATCCGAGTGATACTGCACGAAAAAGACGCTGTCGGGCGAGGGGTAGGTGGGCCCGTAGAACACTTGGCTGAAATGCGGCGTGGTATCGATCGACGCGGCGAGTTCGGTAACGCGGTTCCATGGCTCGGGCTGCATCGTGACTTCGAAGCCGATCTGTGCGAGGTTCGAAGCCATTAGCAGTGCGATTTCCTCTTGGAAGGCGGTGTTGGCAACGTAGGTATGGACCAACGGGATTGGATCGCCAGTGAAATAGGGCGATTGTTGTAGTTCCGCCCGCGCTGCCTCAAGGTCGAATACTGGAGCGGAGATATTGGCCGGGACGGCGTCGGCGAAGACGCTGGCCAGCGGTCCCTCCATGACGCCACCGGGATAGATCACGTTGCGGATGGTGTCGTAATCGGTGGCCAACGCGATGGCGCGCCGGACGTGGACATCGTCGGTCGGTGCGATCTGGTTGTTGACCTTGAAGTAGTAGCCTGTTGCAGTGGAGGCCTCGACGACACGGTAATCTTCAAGTGCATCAATACCGGCATAGGTTTCGTTCGACTGGTATTGCGACGACATGCCAAGCTCGCCGCGCTGTGCGAGCGCGCGAACCGTCGCCTCGTCGCGGGTGACGACAAAGCGGACTTCGTCGATGGGCCTCTCGTTCGGCCAACCGGCGTGGTATCCCTCATAGCGCGAGATCACCATTTCGCTGCCGCGCGACCAACTGGTCAGGGTGTAGGGACCTGCACCTGCCGGCGTCTCGGCAAGATACTGCTCGCCCCAAGGGTCGTTTTCACTCGTGACGACTGCCTCCTCGTTCACGATGAACAAAAGCGGCGTGACGCTGAGGAAAGGCGAGTAGACCCCTGACAGCCTGAATTCGACCGTGCGGTCGTCCAATGCGCGGATGTTCTCGAGTTCAAGAATGTCCGCGAACAGATAGGCCGGACCCTCGTTTAGGGTCAGAAGACGCGTGATGGAATAGACCACGTCGGAAGCTTGCACGGGGGTTGCGTCGGTAAAGGTGGCGCCTTCTGCAAGCGTGAAGGTATAGGTCAGGTTGTCTCCCGAGATTTCCCAGCTTGCAGCCAGCTGCGGTAGAATGCTGCCATCTGCGGCAACAGTCGTAAGCCCGTCATAAAGGTTCAGGGCAGCCATGAATTCAGTGTAGTCGGTCACCTTCGCCGGGTCGATGGTGCCAAAGATCTGGACCGCGTTCACGGTAATGCGAACAGGGTCGTCCTGGGCCATCACCGCGAACGGCGCCAAGGCAAGCGCGGCCGAAATTGCTGAGGCGCTAAGAAGTCTGGACATGTGTTCTGGTCTCCTTGTTGGGGTGGGTCAGGCGGCGCGGGTTGTTCCGGCCAGTTCTTCAAGGGTTTGAAACGGGTGCGCATAGCCGAAGTATTTCGGTCCAGCGAGGTCTTGGCCGCCGGGACTTCGCCATTGAGGGTCAGCGGGCAGTCCGATCAGGCGGATACCCAGCCCATAGCGGAGCGCTTCTGTCGTAACTGGAAGGCCGCCATCGGCATCGAGCGAACAGATTAGGTCGGGCGTCAAGGCAAGCGGGCGGCCTTGATCGTCCTCAAGGCACAGGAACTCGTTCTGGAAGGACAGCGAGAATTCCCGTCCGTGGTCGGCGTCCATGCCGCGCAGGCGTGCGACCCCCCGCGCAAAGCCGCCAATCGTCCGGCGCTCGATGTCGATGACCCGCGCGGTGCAAAGGTCCACGCCATTGCAGCGTTCGATAAGCGCGTCCCCAGGGTGTCGATGCGCGCGACGCTCCGACAGGAGCGTGCGACCGACCTCACGCACAAGCCCAAGTGTTCCGTGCAGAAGGCCCTTTTTGGCTTGTGCGCCCGTCATGGGGTATAGCGCCACAAGGGCCGCGCCGCCCATTTCCACGGTCGCGGCACGGGCAAGACGTTCGGTCCAAAGGTTCGAGACGGCGTTCAGAACGCCGGAGTTGCCCTTGTCATCGGCAATCACCATTGGCGTCGCAGCGATGTCATGAAGCGTCATGCTGACCATCTGCAGTTCGGGGAAGGCACGGCCCATCCCGTCGCCGTCCAGAAGCGGAAGGCCGGTATGGGCCGCTACCGCGAAGGGAATCGTGGAGTTCAAACCGCCAGCCTCGATGCAGATGAGGTAGTCCGCTTTGCGACCCAGATACTCCTCAAGCGCGCGCAATGCGGCGAGCGCCTCTTTGCCGCTTGGCAGCTTTTCCACCATGACGGTCGGGGCGCCCATCATGCACACAGGTACGCAAAGCGCATCGTCGGCGATGCCAGCGGCTGGCACGACCTCCACGTCGCGGCCGTGTTCCAGCATCATGGACCGTGCCATGAGTTTGCCGATGTAGGGGTCGCCGCCGCCGCCAGTTCCAAGGAACGCGCCACCAAGCGCGATCTCCTCCATGTCGTCCGGACCGATCCTGAATGTCATTCTGCGGCCTCCCTTTTCGGTATCGGGTTGAAGGTGAATTCCGGATGGCCGAAAGCGGCTGGGCCGATCACTTCAAGCGCGTTGGCCGTTCTAAGTAGATGGTGGCTTGGCAAGGCGAGGATCGCGACCCTCTGACCGAAGCGCATGACCTCTGTCGTCAGTGGCAAGCCCGAGTCGAGGTCCAGAACCACGACCAAATCGGGGACGCAGACTTCCATTTCGCCATCGCGGCTAAAGATCAGGAATTCGTTCTGGATCACGATTTCCGCAGTCGAGCCCGAAAAACCGTCCAACCCGCCGATCTGGGCGATACCTACGTTGAAGCCGCCCTTAAAATGGCGCTGGAGGTCCGTGATCTTTCCCGAAAAGACATGCCGCCCACCTTCGCGCGTGCAGATCGCCTTGATCGGGTCGGCGTGGACGCGGCGCGCCTCGCTCACAGCACGACCAAGGCCGATGGCCTGCGTGTAGGTGTGCGGGATCGCATAACGCTTCATGAAGGAGCCGGACATCGGGGCGCTCGCAAGCACCGATGCACCGCCCTGCGCAACCACGCAGGCTCGCGCCATCAGTTCGTGCCATTTCTCGGTGATGGCGTGGTCGAAGATCACAATGTTTCCGTGCGGATCGCACATGACTGACGGCGTCGAGCGGTGCCCATAGATCGCGTAGGTGGTCATCTGCATCTCGGGAAAGGCACGGCCCATCCCGTCTCCGTCGACGACTGGCAAGCCCGCAAGCGCACCGACCACCAATGGCTCCATCGAGTTTTGCCCGCCAATCTCTTCGCAACCCACGGCATCGGCGACGAAGCCCAGTCGCTGCTCCAAGGCGCGCAGACACCGGAGGCCCTCTCGGCCCTCCTTGATACGTTCAAAGGACACCAGGGGCGCCCCGATACCACCAAGCGGCACGATGCTTGCTTCGTCCGCAAGCGTGTCGAGTGGCTGGATGCGCAAATCGTAGCCGTCGCGCAGCACCTGCCGCGCCCGCAGCTTGCCGATGTAAGGATTGCCGCCGCCACCGGTGCCAAGGATGCCCGAGCCGATTTCGAGCGCCTCCAGATCGCTCTCGTCAAGCGCCTGCGTACCGTCGGGAAGCTCACGCATCGAGGCCGCCCATCTCGCCGACGACCTTGACATGGATGCGGGTCGCGTTGCCCGGCAGGTAGGCTAGCGGCACGTCCTCCCGCTCGATCGTATCGAGGCTCGATTCAATGGCACCGGCGGCGATTGCGGCCGCGCGGGCCTCTTGGTCGGCCTCGGCCATGCATTCCTCGCGGCTTTTCTTATCCAGCGCGAAAATACGGTCCACCTCGCCCGAAATCTGGGCGATAGCCGCGCCGACAGCGTTGGCGACGGCGAAGTTTTCGGGGCGGATGACCTCAAGGTTGCCGATGCGGTCGGGGGCCAAGATCGACCCGCCGCCCACGGCGATCACGGGCAGCGGCTCGGGGCTGATCCGACTGCGTTCAACCGCGGTCTCCAGCATCTCGGCGGTACGGGTGCGCACTTGTTCTACGAGGACGGCATCCAGATCGGCCACCCGGCCCTTGTCACCGATATCGGCCATGCCAGCCGCGACGGCGATGTCGGTGCAGGTCAGAACCGGACCACCGAATACGCGTGCCTCCGTGCCAAGGTGGTAACCGACCGATTTCGGTCCGACGCTAAGGTTGTCGCCTACGCCCGTGACGATGGTTCCACCGCCAAGACCAATGGAGAAGACGTCGGGCATCCGGAAATTCGTGCGCACACCGCCAATGTCCACCACCGTCGCGGCTTGCCGGGGGAACCCCTTCTGAAGCGCACCGACATCGGTGGTGGTGCCGCCGATATCGATGACGATGGCGTCCTGGACACCGGTCAGGAAGGCGGCGCCACGCATGGAGTTGGTGGGCCCCGATGCGAAGGTCAGGACCGGGAAGCGGCTTACAGTGTCGGCAGCCATCAGCGTTCCATCGTTCTGCGTCACGTAGAACGGGCAAATGAGGCCCGCGGCCTTGAGCGCGTCGCCAAAAGCCTTCACCGTCTTTTCGGCGAGCGTGAGGAGACTGGCATTCATGATCGCCGCACTCTCCCGTTCCAGCAGGCCGATGCGGCCGATCTCGCTGGACAAGACGACCGGCAGGCCGGGCACGGCCGCCTGCAAAATGTCGCGCGCTTCTTCCTCCATGGCTCGGTTGATGGGCGAAAAGACCGAGGATATCGCCGCGGCGCGGAGCCCCTTGGCCACGATCTCGTCTGCGACGCGGTTCAGACCGTCACGGTCGAGTGGCGCTATCTCTCGGCCATCGAATTCGTAGCCGCCATGAAGCATGCAACTGTGGCCGCTGACCGTCTCGACAAGATCAGAAGGCCAGTCCACCATCGGCGGCAGACATGCGGTGGCAGGAAGCCCCAGCCGGATGGCCGCCACCGGGTCAAGCGCGCGCCGTTCGATCACGGCATTCGTGAAATGGGTGGTGCCAATCATAGCCACGTCGATGGACTCGCGGGCGACGCCAGCTGCTTCGATGACCGCCTCAAGCGCGGCCGAGATACCGCTCATGACGTCTTCGGTCGTCGTCCGCTTTACGCCTGCAAGCACCTTTCGACCGTCTAGGATGACAGCATCCGTGTTCGTGCCGCCGACGTCGATGCCCAATCTTAAAACCATGTCTTATTCTCCCTTCCCGTCATGCCGCGGAGGACACTAGGAACTTTTGCCGTTCTTGTTGTGTGACTTTGGGCTTTCTGGCCTCTTCCTCGTCTGTGATGACAGGAACGGCAGAAATCAGCGCACGGGTGTAAGGGTGCTGCTGATCCTCGAAGACCTCGGCGGGCGTGCCCCGCTCGACGATCTCTCCGCGCAGCATGATCGCGATGTGCGAGCAGAAATTCCGCATCAGCGACAGGTCGTGGCTGATGAAGAGATAAGTTAAACCAAGTTCCGAGCGCAACTCTTCCAAAAGTGCGATCACGCGCTTCTGTACCGACATGTCGAGCGCCGAAGTCGGCTCGTCCAGCACAATCAGGCGCGGCTCAGCCGCAAGCGCCCGCGCGATAGCGACGCGCTGCTTTTGCCCGCCGGACAATTCGTGCGGGAAGCGGGCGGCGAAATGCGGTGGCAGGTCGACGCGTTCCAACAATTCTTCGATCCGGCGCCCGCGTGCCTTCGGTTCGTTACTTGCAAAGCGCAGGGGCACCTCGAGCGTCTGCGCAACGGTTCGTTTGGGGTTCAGTGAAGTGCCGGGGTTCTGGTAGACGATCTGGGCGAGCCTGCGATCAATGCGGCCATCACGCTGATCGGCGAGGGCGACGCCATCGACCGAAATGCGCCCTTCGCTGGCCCCCATCATCCCCATGACCATGCGCGCCACCGTGGTCTTGCCCGAGCCGCTTTCACCGGCCAGTCCCAAGATCTCGCCGCGCGGTATCTCAAGCGAGACGTTACGCACCGCGTGGACTTGTTCGGAGGGACGCAGGAAATGGCGCCGCGTGAAAGTCTTAGATACCCCTTCGAGTTTCACCAGCGGGGCCTCGGTCGAGACGGGCTGATTGCGGACGCGCGCGCCGTAAAGCGGCGGGATCGCCTCAATGAGTTCTCGGCAGTAGTCGGTCTGCGGATCTTCGAAGATGCGCCGCAGGGGTCCATGCTCGACGATCTCACCTTTGCACATGACATAGACGTAATCCGCCGTCATTCGCACCACGCCAAGATTGTGCGTTATCATCAGGAGCGATAGCCCCTCTTGAGCCACAAGGTCGTTGAGAAGCCGCAGGATTTCGTCCTGAGTTGTGACATCGAGGGCTGTGCCGGGTTCGTCCGCGATCAGCATGGCCGGTCGGTTCATCAGCGCGAGCGCGATCAGGACCCGCTGGCGCATCCCGCCCGAAAGCTCGGCGGGATAGGAGGCGAAAACCCTTTCGGGATCGGCAAGCTGCACCTTGCGAAGAACATCGTAGATGTGGGCGCGCCGCTCCGCCCGTCCGCGCCTTTTGCCCGAGCGGCGATCGGCCCAGAAAAGAACATCGCCCAGATGCCGCCCGATCGTGAAGACCGGGTTGAACGAGGACAGCGGGTCCTGCATCACCACGGACATCTCGATACCCTTAAGCGCCTCGCGTTGACGGTCGGGCGTCTGCAGCAGGTCGCGGCCGCGCCAGAACATCTCGCCGCCCTCAACCGCGGCGTTTCGCGGCAAGGTGTTCAGAACCGCCTTCGACGTGACCGATTTCCCCGATCCCGTCTCGCCGATCAGGGCGACGCGCTGGCCTTCGCCGATCTTCAGCGAAACGTCGCGCAACACGTGGGTGCGCTGCCCGTAAGAGGTGAAGGCGACGTTCAGATCACAGATGTCAAGCAGCGCCATCGCTCAGACCTCCACATCGAACATGTCGCGCAGGCCATCACCCAGCAGGTTGAAGGCTAGGGTCGCGTAAAAAATGCCGAGCGCGGGGAAGAGGACCCCCCACCACATCTCGGGCAAGAACTGCCGCCCATCGGCGACCATCGAACCAAGGTCGGGTGTTGGTGGCCGCACACCCAGCCCAAGGAAGGACAATGTCGCGCCAAACAGGATCACGAAAGCGGCATCCAGCGTCGTCTTCACGGAAATGACCGCGACGCAGTTAGGCAGAATTTCACGCAGTAGGATATGCATATGCGAGGCACCGGCAAGCCGCGCGGCCTCCACGAAATCCTCCGCCGCGACGGATTTGGCCACCCGGTAGACAAGCCGCGCGTGCCAAGTCCACCACAGCAGGGCGATCGCGAACATCGCATTGACCAACGTCTGGCTCAGCACGCTGCCGACGGCCAACGCCATGACAAGCGGCGGGATCGCGAGCATCACGTTGGTGAAGCCGGTGATAAGAAATTCTGTCCAGCCGCCGAAATAGCCTGCGGCGAGCCCCAGCGCGGCGCCGACCGGCACCGCGAGCCCCAGCACTCCGACCACCAACAGAAGCGATACCTGAAAGCCGAAGATCACCCGGCTGAGGATATCACGGCCCACCTTGTCGGTGCCCGCCCAGTGCTCGGCCGAGGGTGCGCTATGGCGCGTCGCAAAGTCGATCATATTGCCCGCATCCTCGGGATAGGGCGCGATGAACGGGGCGAAAAGCGCGCAGAAAACTACCGACAGGACCATGAAGGCGCCAAGCAGTGCCACTGGGTTCGATCGGAACCGCAGCCATGCCATCCGGCGGGCGGTGAGGATCTCGGGCGATATGGCCGTTTCGCCAAGCGATGCCATTCAGTGGCCCTCCTTCAGTCGGATGCGCGGATCGATCACGCCGATGAGAATGTCGATGACAAGGTTTGCGACCACGAAGAACAGCCCCGAGACCATGACGACAGCCATGATGGCGTTCAGGTCGTTCTGCATGATCGATTCCAGCCCATGGGAGGCGAAACCACCCCAAGAGAAGACCATTTCGACCACGAAGGCATTGCCGATCAGAGATGCGAACTCGAGCCCCATGATGGTCAGTGGCGCGATGGACGACAGCTTGAACAGATAGCGGAATGTGACGATGCGGTCCGGCACCCCGAAGCTTCTAAGGGTTTGGACGTGGTCACGTCGCAAGTTCTCGATCATCGCCGACCGCGTCAGGCGCATGATCTGACCGATGCCGGCCAGCGCCAGTGCAAGTGCGGGAAAGGCAAGGTGTTGTAGGGCGCTGCCCACGATATCGAGGCGACCCATAAGCAATCCGTCGACGATGTAAAAGCCGGTGGGACCTTCGAAGGATCTGAAATCTTGGTGGATCCGGCCAAGAAGCGGCCAGTCCGAAAGGTAATAGGCCGCAAAAAGCTGCAGCAGGATCGCCACAAGGAAGGCAGGCATCGTGACACCTATCATCGATACGATCCGCAGAAGCGTGTCGGCCCACCCATTGCGATAGCGCGCCGCCAGAACCCCAAGAGGCACGCCAAGCACGATCATGAGCAAAAGGGTTACAATGACCAGTTCAAGGGTCGCGGGAAGCAGGCGCAGAATCTCGTCGGTAACCGGACGCCCCGAGATCAGTGAAATTCCGAAATCCCCTTGCACGGCACCTCTGAGGAAACGGACATATTGCTCTACGATAGGGTCGTCGAGCCCCATCTGTTCCCGCATTGCTTGCACCTGCTCGGCGCTTGCGGCGGGTCCCATGGCCATGCGGGCCGGATCGCCGGGTACGACGCGTGCAAGCGCGAAGATCATCATGGACAGGACCAGCAGGACGGCAATGAAGCCGAGCGCGCGCCTAATCAGGAATTCCACGAAACCGGACGCCACGGTGGGGACCTCTCGCTACTGCGTTCCAGGTAACGATGCGACCGGTGCCCCCGCCCACGCTAGAGCGCTGAGGGATAGGTTTTGCGTGAATGGGGATAGCTTTTCTTCCTCAAGCTGCCCATGGAACGTTAGGTTTCCACGAGGGCTCGGCCTCTCGCGACGTGAACCGCCGTACGTCGGTTCTCCACGCCGAGTTTCCGGTAAAGATTCTTGAGGTGGAATTTTGCGGTCGGCAGGCTGACACCCATCTGGTGCGCGATTTCCTTGTTCGAGCAGCCCTCCACAAGGAGAAGCAGCGCACGCAATTCTTGCCGCGTCAGATCTGCCGCCTTCGACTGGCTTCGATTGCCGACGCCTCGGCGCAGTTGGCGTGGCACCGGTACGTCAGCAATAGCACTGCCGACCATGCGCGGATCGTCCAGAAGCGCGCTCACCAGCGGCCGTTCCTCAAGCACAGGGGCCAAGCATTTGCGGGCGTGGCAGACCTCAAGCGCATCAGCAAGGAACTGGCGCGCGGACCCTATGCGGTTCTGACGCCGTTCTACCCATGCCCGCCAGATCCCAAGGCTTCGGGCGTGCCGCCAAGATAGGAATGGGTTTTCAGCCATGAACCGAAGCCTCTGTGCCAAAACCCCTTCGCGTGGACGCTCAAAGACCTGCTGCCGCAGCCAGATCAGTGCCTGCGCGATGTCCTCGGGATCCCTAAGGTCGCGCAAGTTCTCGCCAGCGCTATCCATCCAAACACGCCCGATGCGCGTTGCCATCGGCTCCAGCTTTCTGCGCGCCTCATGCAACTTGCCGGATGTCTGCAGCACCGCGATCTCGCGTTGCTCAACCAAAAGACGGAAGCGCCGCGTCCGCCACATCTGCACCCGCCAACCGTCTAGGTGACGCCTAGCGGCATCCAGCCCGTCGAACTGGAATAACGCCTCCGTGCCAAAGGACAGGGCGAGCGCGGCGATCGTCGGCCAGAGTTCCCCGAAAGCGAAATCCGCAAACGCGGTCCGTGCGAAATCGGCCATCGCTTCGGGTTCGCCACGCTCATATGCCGTCTGCGCGCGCAGAAGCACGAGGAAGCGGTCGTCCTGCTGGGTCTCGAACCTGGTCTTGGCCAATTCCGCGGCGGCCCGATCAAGATGCGGGCCCGCCCGATCCGGAGCCCCGGCAAGAAGCTCCATCATGGCAAGATGCATGTGGATGTAAAACGCGAGGTAAGGCGCATTTCCCTTTTTGTAATGCGAAAGGGCGCGAGCTGCCGTCGCATCCACCTCTCCGGTGAGGCCCCGCCGAATCTGATCGTCCAGCGCGATATTATAGACGGATCCACGCAGCAGATGCTGGTCCGGGTCCAATTCATCCAATAACTGGCTGAAATCCGCGCGCGCACTTGCATCGGCAGGACGATCTTCGTAAATCAACAATAGAAGACGCGCGAGGCGGAGTTCTGTATTCCCGACCGAGGTGGGATCTGCAAGCGCGGTTTCGATAAGCCACCGCGCACGCCCGACCTGGCCCTTCTTCAGTGCGGACATGGCCTTCAGCGCAACGACGCCCGGGTGCGTCTCCGTGCTTCCGAAGGCGTTCAGGACCGACGCCGCGGCCACTGGTCCATGCAGGTGCCCGAACATAACGCCGCCACTTTGCCCAAGAACATCAAGCGCGGCCTTGCGGCGGCCGCTGGACAGCAGGTGTGTGATCGTCTTTTCGGGTTGTCCGGCGCGGTAGAGAATGCCGGCTGCTCCAGCCGAAAGCGGCTCGGACGCGAGGATCTCCCTAAGCACCGCGACGGGGGCGGCATGGGTCGCAAGGGCGTAGCCCTCCGCCGTCCGGTCAATAAGCGGCGACAGCCACGCGACGGCTTCCTGAGCTTTTTCGTTCAAGGCCGATGCCGGTATGGGTCGCGTCGAAAGAGCCAGTGTTCGCAAAACATCCGCAGTGGTTGTGTCGAGGCTAGGAAGCACGGTCTCCGTTAGAAACGCCCGCAGCTTGTTGCACGCGGCCGAAGATGTCGCTTCGCCAGCGGATATGGCAGGCCATCCGGCGCAGGAGTTCCAATCCGGTAGGGCACTTCTGGGAATAAAAAGATCGCTGTTTCCGACGACTTCTATCTCGCCATAAAAATGCAGTCGGGCAAATCCAGCAATCTGGGAAGGGCGGCCGACGATTGCCCAAAGGTCGCTGGATCCCGGCGGAATTTCGAGCGTCTCGTCGGGACCTAGGTCAAAGGTAGAGATGCGGCGATGCTGAACTGCAATTCTGCTGGTGGCGGCAGCTTGGTCAATCAGGTCCAAAATGCGCGTCTTTCCCGCACCAGGAAGCGCGTGTATCAAAACGACCCTCCGATCAAGCAGAAGGATCCGCCGGGCAAGCCGGTCCTGTGCGTCATCAAGCGCTGCCCGCTGGCGCGTGGCGATTTCGAGCTCTGGCTGCATGATGATCTAACGGAGTTGTGGCACTGGCTTGCAGCAGGAAACATGGGGGCGAGCATTCGTCTAGCATGCGATCGTACTTTACAAAAGGAGCGGCATTGGAATAGCGCGGATTTCTGTAATTGGTTGGCAACGCGAATGGCCAGCGGATTACCTTGGCTTGAAGGTCAGGCGCGATCCGCCACCGAAGGTACCCGCACCGAGGAAGCCAGAGAGAACGGTGACGGGAAGTCTGTGATCGGTCATAAGCAGCCTCCATGGATGGATCGACTCAGGTAACTATCCAAGTTGCTGGATATGGGCAACTGGAATTGTTACCTGATGGCGAGGAGAAGCCGATGAAACGCAATAGCCGACTGTCGCTGGCCCTGCACACGCTCGGCCATATGGCGGGGCATCCTGACCGTATGCGCACCTCAGCCGAGATCGCCGCGCATGCCGACACCAACCCCGTCGTCGTGAAACGCGTGCTGGGTCGGCTTCGGGCCGCAGGGCTGCTGGTTGCCGAAAAGGGGCATGCCGGAGGCTGGCGGCTGGCTCACGCGCCCGAGACAATCACCCTCGCGGACATTTATCTCGCCTTGGACGAACGCCTTGCCCCCGAAGCCGAGACCGCCGATCCCCGCTGCGCGGTCGAACATGCATTGGAGCACCGTATGGCGGCAGTCATGGAAGACGCCGAGAAGGCGCTCGTCGCGCGCCTAGCCACAATGACTATTGCCGAAGCGCGCGAGCCGGTTGGTTAGGATAGAGTTTGCCGATAGATTGCGGTGAAGCGGGCTGTTGCAAGCTGGGAAACATGCAATCAGCTTTTCGCTGCTTCGGTCTATCCCGAACTAAGAGGCTGGTGAATCTGCCAAGTACGATAAGTCTCATATGCTTCTTGCCCTATCACCCAAAGCCACCATTTGGGCTGTCGCAGCGAAATTCCGCTTCTCTAATCGGGCGTTTGGGTCAAGTTCATTTCATCGTTTGTTTCTGCACTCTGGGATCACTGTCTCTCATCCGGGTCACGCTTCTCTTCGCAGTCGTTGTTGGCCCGGTTCAGTTGAGCCGCT
>JACNMN010000001.1 GCA_020622165.1 Boseongicola sp. H5 | reverse complement strand
ACAGCCCCGCCAGTGTCCAGCGCCGGAACTGGCGATACACGCTCGACCATTTGCCGAACTCTTCCGGAAGATCGCGCCAAGGGGCGCCCGTGCGGGCGATCCAGAAAATCCCATCAAGAACAAGGCGATGGTTTGCGGGTTTGCGCCCGTTCGGGGCGCGGACGGCTCGGATGAAGCGTTCAAAGAACGCCCATTCCTCGTCCGACATCAAATCTCGTGCCAAGTTGGTCTCCATCGCAGATACCAGCTTGAATCACGATCAACGGGCGGTGTGAATCCCTTTTGTCAACACAGCCTAGACTGGACTTCGTCTTGCGAAAGAGCGGTACTAAACCCAATTCTGCGGGTCGCCCCGCAGGTCTCCGCCCGGATGTCTGGGCTCTGCTCGGTAGCAGGGGCAGGGTGCTCCTACTGATCGGAAAGGAGACCGACATGACTGACAAATCCACCAGATCGTCCGAACCTGGCCGGGGCGCGAACCGTGCTCCGACCTCCAGGCGTACAAGCAAGAAGGATCAGCTGATCCGGATGTTGTCTGCCAAGGCAGGCGCCGAGATTGGTGCTGTCAGCAAAAAGCTCGGCTGGCAGACGCACACGACGCGGGCGGCGCTGTCAGGCTTGCGCAAAGCCGGCTTTGAGCTAGTGGGCGAGACGCCAGGCGATGGCAAGCCCAGGCGCTACCGGATTGTGGCCCGACCCGCTGATACCGGGAAAACAGATGTGCCCGGGGCAACCGATGCCCGGTAATCCGGATCCGGACCGGCCGCTGGCGATTGGCGCGTGGGAGGAGGCTTTCGGGTCTCCTCCTCCGTCCTACCTGTCGGTGGCGTTCATGCGCAAGGCGGTGGCTTACGAAGCGCAGTGCAAGGCCTCGGGTGGACTTCCGGCATCCGTGCGCCGCAGCCTGCGGCAGATCGCGGAGGGCAAACCGGTGGCCGATGCCGGCGGCGGGGATCTTCGATCCGGTTCCCATCTCGTGCGGGAGTGGAACGGCCGGACCTACCAGGTCGAAGTTGTCGAAGGCGGTTATCGCATAGACGGGAAAGACTGGGCGTCGCTCTCGGCCATCGCAAAGCACATCACTGATACCACATGGTCCGGCCCAAGGTTCTTCGGCCTGACCCGCAGGCCGGGGAGCGGCAGATGAAGACGATCCGCTGCGCCATCTACGCCCGCAAGAGCTCGGAAGACGGGCTGGAGCAGGAGTTCAACTCCCTCCATGCCCAGCGGGAAGCCTGTGCCGCCTACATCGCCAGCCAGAAGCATGAAGGCTGGGTGCTGGTGCCGGATCAATACGATGATGGTGGGCTCTCCGGTGGATCGCTGGACCGCCCGGCCTTGCAGCAGCTATTGGCTGACATAGGGAACGGAAAGATCGACCAGATTGTCGTCTACAAGATCGACCGCCTGACCCGGTCGCTGGCCGACTTCGCAAAGATCGTCGATATCCTGGATGCCGGTGGCGCCTCCTTTGTCTCGGTGACGCAGTCCTTCAACACGGCCACCAGCATGGGGCGGCTGACATTGAACATGCTGCTGTCATTCGCGCAATTCGAGCGCGAGGTGACGGCGGAGCGGATCCGCGACAAGATCGCCGCCTCGAAACGCCGTGGGTTCTGGATGGGCGGGCAGGTGCCAATGGGGTATGATCCGGATGGAAGGACGCTCACCATCAATGAACGCGAAGCCAGAACGATCCGGAGGCTCTACGCCCTCTACGAGCAGCATGGTACGATCCGGGAGGTGAAAGCGCAGGCCGATGCGCTGGATTTGCGCACCCGGCGCAGGACACTTTCTTCTGGCGAGACGCGCGGTGGCGGTGCCTTCGACCGTGGCCATATCCATCACATCCTGACGAACCCGGTCTATGCTGGGCGCATCCGGCATCGTGAAAAGGTGCATGATGGTCAGCACGACCCGATCATTGCGCCTGACCGTTGGGATGCGCTTCAACTGCGTCTGCAGGGTAAGGCGTCGCGCCTTCGCCGTCGCAAGACACCACGCCGCGTGTCGCTTCTCTGCAGGAAGCTCTTCGATGAAACCGGAGACCGGCTGACGCCATCGCATTCACGCACCAAACGGGGAACCCGGTTGCGCTACTACGTCTCGCACCGGCTGATTACGCGCAGCGGCGAGGAAAACCTCGATGGCTGGCGCTTGCCGGCGGATCAGCTTGAGGCACAGATCAGCACTCTTGCCCATCGCCATCTCACCGAACCAACCTTCGCAGGCCGTGTCTCCAGGCAGTCCGACGCCAGTGAGATCGCTCGCGTTCGAAGCAAGCTGACAAATCTGACCAGCGGGCCGAATGTCAAAGACATCCTTGCGCTCGTCGAACGCATCACGCTCGCGCCGAGCAAGATCATCCTCAAGCTTGATCCCAAGGGCTTCGCGGAAGCGCTGGACATCGACGTCGATGCGCTCGACGCAGACACCCTGAAGATCAACGCGCCGTTCCAGCTGCGAAAGCGCGGAGTTGAAACGAAAATCATCCTCGCCAAAACGCCCCGCAACAGAGACGAGGCTTTAATCCGCAACATCGCTCCCGCGCATCACTGGCTGGAGCGGATCAAGGCGGGCGAGACCTTCGGCGATATCGCCAGAACTGATGGCATCTCCAAACGCCGCGTCCAGCACATGATCGATCTTGCCTTCCTCGCACCTGCTATTATCCGCGATGTTGTGGCCGGCGAACAGCCCCTCGGCTTCACCTCAGACTGGTGCAAGGCGCGCACTTTGCCATCGGACTGGCAGGACCAGCGCGCGCTTCTCGCTACTCTCTGATCCCCCGAACCCACACCTGCTACCGCGAAAATGCCGAGCGCAGACTTTTGCGCATTTGCGCCACTGTTCCGGCCCGGTCCACGGTCTGCGCTGGTGTGACAAGTCGCTAACCCGCAGATAACGCGCGACTATTCAGAGCGCACCTTGCACGGTCTGGATATGGGGGAGTGGTTGGCTGGGGTGGTAGGATTCGAACCTACGGTACACGGTACCAAAAACCGCTGCCTTACCGCTTGGCTACACCCCAACTGTGACGCGCTAGTTACGCGGTGACGGCTGCGGGATCAAGACCCCGGAGCGACAAATTTGCGCGGCCGTGCAGCCCTATTCCTGAGGCGCTTCGCGACGAAGCAGATCATCCTCCGGAAGCGCTTCGCGCTCGGCTTCGATTATTTCCTGCAAGGCTTTGGTCTCCTCCGTCCCGACATCCTGAACTTCGACCCGCTCGGGCGTCCTGGACGGTTTGTCGCCCGGATGCGTGTCGGGCTGTGTGGGGCCGGGGAGGCCCGGACCGATCAGGCGATAGGTGGGTTCCGGCAAGGTGATCCCGGCCTCTTCCAGCCGTGCCTTGACCACGCGGATCGCCTCGCCTTTGGCCATGCCGATGCCCGTTTCGTGCTGCATGATCCAGCCCGCGGCGGTGATGTTTATGGTGCTGTCGCCCACCTCCTCCACCCATACGGCCGGGCCGGGGGCGGCCAGCACGAAGGGCAGTTCGGCCAGGGCGTCCATCATGATGCGCTGTGCTTCCGCGATATCGGCATTGGGGTCGATCCCGAGGGTGAAGGTGAAGCGGCGTTCGTTGTTTCGGGTGTAATTGATGATCTTGGCCTTGAAGACCGTCGAGTTGGGAATGCGGATATGGTTGCCATCAAGGCTGAGCAGGATCGTCGCTCGGCTTGTCAGGCGGATCACATGGCCCATATCGCCCTCGATCTCGACCAGATCCTTGGGGCGGAAAGGTTGCCGGATCGACAGCATGATGGAGGATATGAAGTTTTCCACCGTGTCCCGGACGGCAAATCCGATCGCCAGCCCGACGATGCCGGCCGCACCCAGAATGGTGCCGAGAAGGGCGGTTGCGTTCAGCAGATCCAGCGCCAGAACGACCGCGGCGATCGCGAAAATCAGACGGATGACCTGCCGGTAGATATCGGCGATGAACGCGTTTGGCGCGATGCTGTCCCAGGGCCGTTTCATTCGGGCGATGAACAGCCCCAGAAGAAAGATCATGATGCCGGCCGTTGCGGCCACGAGGATCAGCGGCAGGAACGCGATGAACTGTTCGAAGCGCGCGCGAATGCGGTCGATGGCGGGGTTCAGACGCTCGACCACATCGGTGGTTTCCGTCACCTCGTTTTCGATCGCCACGACACCTTCGACCCGGCCGACCAGCCCGTTCAGGGCTTCGATCTGGGTCGCCTCCAACGCGGTGCCGCGCAAGGTGACGATACCGTCGGCGACCGAAACGCTGACCTGCTCGTATCCGTCAAGCTGGCGCAGGATATCGCGGATGCGCAGCGCGATGGCGGCATCCTGCCGGGCGTCGTTTTCGACCGAGATCGTCCCATCGGGCTGTTGGCCGGTCTCCTGTGCGAAACCGGCGAAAGGCAGCACAAGGCAGAGCCAGAGGATCAGGATAAAGCGCATAGGTGTAACGGGCGTTTGTCAGAAATACCCCGCCTGTCTAGGCCGATTTCCCATGCGGGGAAAGTCAGATCGTCTGATCGTACTCGCCCACCGACGGCTCGGTCCGGATCACCGCATCCAGATCGGCAAAGATGGCGTGCATCTGCGCATCGCTTTCGGGGCTTTCGCAGACGACAACCAGATTGGGCGTGTTGGACGAGGCGCGGACCAGCCCCCAGCCCCCGTTTTCCAGCATCACACGGGCCCCGTTCACCGTCACCACATCGGCGATCTTGACGCCACCGAGACTGCCGCCACCGGCATGACGCGCCACGAGTTTCTCCACCAGCCTGCCGAGCACCTGATACTTTTCGGTATCGGCGCAGTGGGGTGACATGGTGGGGGTTGCATAGGTCACGGGCAGGGCGCGGCGCAGATCGGCCATGGACATCTCGGGGTTGCGATCCATCAGTTTGCAGATCTCCACCGCCACGCGCATGCCGCAATCATAGCCGCGGCCGATCGGCTCGGCCAAAAAGTAATGGCCGGATTTCTCGAACCCCGCCAGCGCACCCAGCTCATGGACCCGGCGTTTCATGTGGGAATGGCCGGTTTTCCAGTAATCGGCTTTGGCGCCATGTTTTCTCAGCTCGGGGTCCGAGGCGAAAAGCCCGGTGGATTTCACATCCGCGACAAAGGTCGCGCCCGGGTAGAGCCGCGCCAGATCGCGGGCCATGATCACGCCCATCTTGTCGGCGAAGATCTCTTCGCCCTCGTTGTCCACCACCCCGCAGCGATCCCCGTCCCCGTCGAAGCCAAGCGCGAAATCCGCGCCGCTGTCTTTGACGCTGGCCGCCATGTCGTGCAGCATTTCCATCGCTTCGGGGTTCGGGTTGTAATGCGGAAAGGTGTAGTCGAGCGTGTTGTGGGACGGGACAACCTCCACCCCCATCCGCGCGAACAGGTCCGGCGCAAAGGCCGACGCGGTGCCATTGCCGGTGGCGCAAACCACGCGCAGTTTCCGGGTCATCGTGAAATCACCCACCAGATCGTCCAGATAGGCCTCCCGGACGCCGGGTACGAACTCATAGCCGCCGCCCGCGCGGGCCACGCCCTGGCCGCCCATCACGATGTCGCGCAGCTCTCCCATCTCGTCGGGCCCGTGGGTCAGCGGCCGCTGAAAGCCCATCTTGACGCCGGTCCAGCCATTGGGGTTGTGGCTTGCGGTGACCATGGCGACGGCGGGGGCGTCCAGATGGAACTGGCTGAAATAGGCCATGGGGCTAAGCGCCGGGCCGATATCCCTGACTTGGATGCCGGCCTGTATCAGCCCGACGATCAGCGCGTTTTTCACCGACAGGGAATAGTCACGATAGTCGTTTGCAACCGCGATCACCGGGTCGACACCGCGTGCGTGCATCTGCGTGCCGAGGCCAAGACCAAGGGCTGTGATGCCGGGCAGGTTGATTTCGTCGGGGAATTTCCACCGTGCGTCATATTCGCGGAAGCCCGTTGGCGCGATCATCGGCTGGTACAGGAATTCCCAGGTGTTCTGCGCCACTTGGTTGAGGGGTTTCGGCATCGGGAACGCTCCACCAAAGGTTAAAGGCGAATGGGATCGGCTTTCGCAAGCTGGTCGAATTGCATCAGACTGGCGACAAGCGCGGGCATGTCGTCAAGCTTGACCATGTTGGGCCCATCCGAGGGGGCCGTATCCGGCGCCTCATGGGTTTCGATAAAAACCGCCGCGATACCGAGCGCGACCGCCGCCCGCGCCATGACCGGGGCAAATTCCCGTTGCCCGCCGCTGCTGTCTCCCTGTCCGCCGGGCTGCGCGACGGCGTGGGTTGCATCCATCACGACCGGGTAGCCGCCCTGTGCCATTATCGGCAGGCTGCGCATATCGGTGACCAGCGTGTTGTACCCGAACGAGACGCCGCGTTCGGTTTGCAGAATGCGGGTGTTGCCGGTGCTTTCGACCTTGGCCACCACATTCGCCATATCCCACGGGGCCAGAAACTGGCCCTTCTTGATATTGATCGCGGCGCCCGTCTTGCCCGCGGCCAGCAACAGATCGGTCTGCCGGCACAAAAAGGCGGGGATTTGCAGGATGTCGGCCACCTCGGCCACGGGCGCGCATTGATCGGGTGCGTGGATATCGGTCAGCACGGGGCAACCGAACCTGTCCTTCACGCCCTGCAGGATGGCCAGCCCCTCCTCGACGCCGACCCCGCGCTCCCCGCGGACGGATGTGCGGTTGGCCTTGTCGAAACTGCCCTTGAACACATATTGCGCGCCGGCCGCGGCGCAGGCCTCGACCATCCGCCCGGCAATCATCTGCGCGTGATCCGCACTTTCCAGCTGGCACGGGCCGGCGATGATCGTCAAAGGCAGATCATTGCCGCACGCGACCGGTCCGATGTCGATTCTTTTCATGTTGCTATGCAGATATCTGTTCGCGGAGGATTGAGGCGGTCATCGATACCAGCAGGTAAATGCCAGAAAAGACCAGGAAGGCAAGCAGAGTGTTTTCAAACGCACGGGGGTAGGCGGGCTCGTCGGGCGCCACGGGGTAGACGCCGATCGACAGGTAAAGTGACTGCCGGTTGGCCTCCAGGCGGGCGGTTTCCATCTGCTGCAGGGACTGGGCCAGCATAAGCTGCCGGGTTTGCAGATCGGCCTCCGCCACGATCAATTCGGAGGAGATCCGCGCCAGTGAGATCTCACCGTCATCGGTGTCGGTCAGGCCCCCCCGCAACTCGGCAAGCAGCGCTTCCAGCCGGGCGATATTGCGTTCGGCAACCTCCACCCGGGTCTGGTTCGGCCGGGCATTGCTCAGCAATTCCGACAGTCTCAGGCGCTCCTCCTGCAACTGAAGCTCAAAGGTAGAGATCTGCTGGAACACGGTGCTCACCTCGGCCTCGGCGCTCAGAACGCCGCGCTGTTCCTGCAATTGCAGGACCCGTTGCTGCGCCTGAACCATCCGGGTCTCGGCGTCGTTGAAGCTGGTATTGGCATCGGCCATCTGCGCTTCGCGCACACGTTGCGTCATCTGGTCGACCCGCTCCTCGGCATAGTCGATCAGGGCCGCGGCATAGGCCTGGCTGCTTTCCGGGTCGGCGGCGATAACCTCCATCCGCAGCAAGCCTTCGGTCGGATCATAGCCGATGTTCAGGTGCTTCAGGTAGGTGTCATACATGTCCTCGTCGGTGGCATCCGGGGCCAGACGTGTCAGCGGGTCGATCCTTTCGTCTGAGAAATGCGCACGGAATCCAAGCTCGGAATCCAGCCGCAACATCGCCTCGCGGCTTTCCAGATAGCTTTGAACGGTGATGCTTTCCTGCACCGTGGCAAAGCTGGTGCCGCCCAGAAGCCCGCCCAGTCCGCCGGCGGAGCCGCCACCTTCGGATTTCTGGATTACGAATTCCGAGTGCGTTGCATAAAGCGGCGTTGCCACGTTGAAGAAATAGTACCCGACCAGCATCGTCGGCAGCATCACGAAGAACATCAGCCGCACGCCCAGCAAAACGAGGCGCTTGCGCCGTCTGGCCGCAATATCGCGCTGCACGCGCATGATTTCGCTGGCGCGGGTGCTTTCGTCATAGGGTGCGGTGGCGGGCCCTGGGGGCGCCGGCTGTCGCACGGTTGCCGGCAGGTTTGGCTGTGCCGCGTTTGCGGCGGCCTTGGCGCCCTGATCGTCATTCACGATCAGTTCCAGCATGTTTGTCCGGGCAAACGGGTCGATCCCCTGAGCCCGCAGCAATCGCACGGCGTCGAAATCGGAGGCCGGGCGCAGGCCGTGTTTCTGCGCGGTGCGGCGCGCCATACGCAATTGCCGCCCGGTCAGGCCTTCCTGGCGGATCGCGGCCAGTTGCTGCTCCATGGGGATCGCGCCCGGCTCGGCGTTCTGGGGCGCGTCCTTGGCGCCCTGGTCGTTCGTCTGCGCATGGGCCGCGGATCCGGGAAAGGCGGTGTCGCCGAACCCATCGTCAATTTCACCCAGAAGATTGTCATCCGCGGGCGGGGAGGGCGTCGCCTGCGCGTGACCGGCCCCCCTGCGGATGCGGAATTTCTTACCCTTGGGTTTCATAATCATATAGCCTTTTTGCTTCTTCGAGCGTGTCGAAGGAATAAAGCTGCCCATCCTTCAGGACGGCCGCGCGGCGTGCAAACTTCTCAAGCGTCTTGGCCTGGTGCGAAACGATGATCACCGTGGCCGAGCGCAGCCTGTCGGCCAGGATGCTGCCGGCGCGGCGGTTGAACTCGGGGTCGGTCGATTGCGGCATACCCTCGTCGATCAGATAGACGTCGAAATCAAGCGCCAAAAGCAATGAGAAGTTGAACCGCGCCCGCATCCCCGACGAATACGTGCCGACCGGCATGTCGAAATACTCCTCGATGCCGCAAAGCCAGCGGCAGAACGCCTCCACGTAATCGGGGTCAAGCCCGTAAAGCTGCGCGATATAGCGGCTGTTTTCAGTAGCCGACAGCCGGGTCACCACGCCGCCCATGAACCCAAGCGGGAAAGACACCCGGCAGGCGCGCACGATCTCGCCTTCATCGGGCTTTTCCAGCCCGGCGATCATGTTGATCACAGTGGTCTTGCCGGTGCCGTTGGGGGCGAGGATGCCGAGCGAATATCCCAGGTCCACGCGGAACGATGCGCGGTCAAGGATCACCTTGCGCTGCGTACCGGTCCAGAAGGACTTCGAGACATTGATGAATTCGAGCAAGTGATTGCCCCGCTGCTGCCAGATCTGCCACCATCCGCCCCGTCATTGTGCGCAAGGACTGGATGGTACAAGTGCTAGTGCCCCAATTGGGCACCATTATGTCCGCGATCGCCCCGCGTTCCAAGCCCGATGCGAGATTTGTGGCATCAAGATGTCACAGAAAACGCCTATTAACCTTAACAAAACGGTAATTCAGGCGTCCTGCTTCTCGACCCGCAACAGTTTGCCGACCGCGATGGATACGGCCGCGGCGGCAAAACTGAACAACGCACCCATCTTGGCGGCATCCTGAACCGGCCCGCTGTCGAAGGCGACGGAGGCGACGAACAGTGAAACGGTGAAGCCGATCGCCGCGACGCAGCCGATCACGACCAGATCGATCAGGCGCATGCCTTGCGGTATCCCCAGCCCGAGCGGCTTGGCGGCAATATAGCCGAACAAGAAGATCCCGACCGGTTTTCCGATGAGCAGCCCCGCCAGCACCAGCCACGTCGCCTCGCCCATCGAGCTGAACTCCACCCCTGCATTCATCAGCCCGAACAGGCCCAGAATGATCTCCACGGGGTATTTCAACGCGTGTTCCATCTGGTTCAGAAGGTCATGCAAATGCCGCTCCGCATCGGCAAAGAAGCCGAAGGCCCGGTCTGCGTGGGGGATGGTCGGCACGATCGGCAAAAGCCCGAGTGCCGGATGCAACCCGCTTTCCTGAAAGCCGTACCAGCTGAGACAGCCGGCAATCGCATAGGGCCAGAAGCTGAAGGTCTTGCGCACGAAGGTGGACCGGGTGCGAAGCTGGTCGCCCCTGTCCAGAACGCGGGGCAGCCAGTTGAACAGAACGAAAACCCCGACCGCCGCGGCAAGGCTGAGCAACAGCCAGGCCGGCGCAAGCTCGGCCGAGGGATAGAAAATCGCCAGGATCAGAAGACCGGCCGCGTCATCGGCGATGGCCAGAAGCAGCAGGAACCGCACCGCCGGGTGGCCCGCACCGAAGACCAGCCGCCCCACAAGATAGGAAAACGCGATATCGGTCGCCGTCGGGATCGCCCAGCCATTGGCCACAGCCGAATAGGTGTCGGAGCCCAGCAACAGCGCAAGGCCCAGATAAACGGCGATCGGGCCGAACATGCCGCCCGCCGTCGCAAAGAGAGGAGTGGCGGCCTTTTTGCCGCGCAACGACCCGTTTTTAAGGATCACTGCCTCCCATACTTCCTTGGCGGCGATGGCGAAAAACAGCGCCATCAGCACGTCATTGACCAGATAATGCAGCGTCAGTGTCCGATGGGCATGGCCCGCCTCGTCCACATGCAAATGGCCGATGAAGAAATCCTCGATCAGCACGAACTCGACAAAATGGTGGTAGCTGGACGGGTTTATGTTGGCCCAGATCAGCGCGACAATCGCGCCACCGATCAGAAACAGCGAATAGCTGGTGACAAAATTCCAGACGCGATACATGGGTTACCTTCCGTCAGCCTTCGAAACGGGATAGCGGAAGGTTTCCCGTCGCACAATGGGTCAGGCGAACGCACCCCAGGCAATGCCCGCAAGGATTGCACCGCTGAGGGCGAGCCCCAGATAAGCCACGAAAACCCGGGGTTTGACCAGCGCCCAGACGGCGACCGCGGCAGGGATGCAACTGACCCCGCCGGCGATGACAAAGGCCATGGCCGCGCCCTGGCTCATGCCCTGTTCCAGCAGCCCGCCAATCAGGGGCACCGCCGCATAGCCGTTCAGATAGGCGGGCGCGCCGACCAGCGCGGCCAGGAAAATGGGGCCCAGGCCCTCGCCGCCGACCACATTCGCGATCATTTCGGCCGGCACATACCGGATCAGAAGGGTTTGCAGTAGATAGGCGAGCGCCAGCCATTTGCCCAGAAAGACCAGGTTAGACCAGGCTGCCTCGGCAAAGAGCTTCCGGCGCGGGGCCTCGGTCCAGAACCGCCAGTTCAGCGTCATTTTCGGCCCCGAGCAGCCACATCCCGTGGCCGTTTGCGGCTTCAGCGGATCGGCGAAAACCGGCGTGCGCGCCATCGCCATCACCACGAGCCCCCCCATGATGCCGAGCGACACGGCCGCCAATGTCTTGGCCAGCGCAAAATCAAAGCCCAATGCGCCGGCGGTGACGGCAAACATGGCCGGGTCCATCAGCGGGGAGGCGAGCCAGAAGGCCATGACCGCCGCCAGTGGCGCCCCGGCAGCCAGGAGCGCCGCAACGAACGGAATGACTTCGCAGGAGCAGAAGGGCGAAAGGCCCCCGGCAAGCGCGCCAAGGACGATCATCCGGATCTGATGCCCCTTGAAGGCCCCTTCCAGAAGCCGCTCGGACCCGCTGGCGCGCATCACCCCGATGGCGGCCACGGCGAACAGAATGAACGGCAGCGTGTCCAGCAGGCTGTCGAGCGCGTCGCTCAGGCTTGGCGCGAATGCGGGCCGGTCGAGGATGAAAATCGCCAGAAGGATCGCGGCGTAGCTGAACAGAACCTTGTCGATCCGCATCCAGACGTGGCGGATCGGGCTCAGATCTTGCGTCAGGTCAGCCATGTGCCGTTCCCTTGTCATGTCCGCCATGATCGGCGCAGCATTCGGAAAGAAGAAAATCGGAAAGCCCGGTGATCCGGTCGAAGGCCACCGAACACAGGATGCGCCGCCCGTCGCGGCGTTGCGTGACCAGCCCGGCGCTGACCAGTTGTTTCAGGTGGTGGGTCAGAACCGAGCCTTCGATACCCACATCCGCACCGAGCGCCCCCATCGGCACGCCCTCCGGGCCCGCCCTGACCAGACGGCGCAGGATCGCCAGTCGATGTTCCGAGCCAAGCGCCGCAAAGGCGGTAGCTGCCAGGGTCAGGGCGGGTGGGGAGAGAGACATCGTTTTCATGATTCTAGATTTATATAAATATAGAAATGATGTCCAGCCCCTTGAACCCGCTGGCATTATTCATCGGCCGGGCTTAGGTCTGTGCCCATGTCTTTCGAAGCGCTGACATCCGAACTGGCGGGCTGCACGATCTGCGCCGACCGATTTGCAGCCACCGCAACCGCGCATGCGCCCAAGCCGGTCATCTGGTTTGCCTCCGGCGCGCGCGTGCTGATCGCCGGGCAGGCGCCGGGACTGCGGGTGCATCGATCGGGCAAGCCGTTCACCGACCCATCCGGCGACCGGCTGCGCGCGTGGATGGGCGTGGCGGAGGATGTCTTCTATGACCGACGCAGGATCGCGATCGTGCCGATGGGGTTCTGTTTCCCCGGCTACGATGCGAAGGGCAGCGACCTGCCGCCGCCGAAAATCTGTGCGCAAACATGGCGCGAGCGGGTGATGGAGGTCCTGCCGAAGGTGCGGTTGACCTTGCTGATCGGTGGCTATGCGCAAAACTGGCATCTGGGGCGCGCGGGTGGTGTGACCGAAACGGTCGCCGGGTGGCGTTCGCATGCGCCCGACGTCATCCCGCTCCCGCACCCGTCCTGGCGCAACACCGGATGGCTGAAGAAAAACCCCTGGTTCGAGACGGAGCTTCTGCCCGTTCTCCGGGCCCGCGTCACGGAGGTTCTGGCGTAGATGACATCGCTTGATCAGGCCCATGCGGCGATGGAGGCCGCCCCCGGCGACGATGCCGCGCGGTTGAGATTTTACGACCGCTTGGCAAGCGCGGAGCTGTTCCTGCTTCTGGAGAGCGAGGCGGATGGCGACCGCGTCACGCCACGGATCTTTCCGGTGGAGGGGCAGAGTTTCGCGCTCGTCTTCGACCGGGAGGAACGGCTGACGGAATTCGTAGGCCAGATCGCGCCTTATGCGGCCCTCTCGGGGCGCACGCTGGCGGGCATGCTGGCGGGGCAGGAGATCGGCCTTGGGGTCAATCTGGGCGTGGCACCCTCCTCGATCCTGATCGACGCGGCGGCGGTGAACTGGCTGGCGCAGACACTGGAGAACGCGCCTGACGAAGTGGAGGGACGCCCGGACGAGCTGTTTCCGCCCAAGGGGCTGCCCGAGGCGGTGATCACGGCGCTGGATGCGAAGCTTGCCGGCGCGGCCGGTATGGCGAAACTGGCTTATCTCGCGGGTGTGACCTACGAGGGCGGGCGGCGCGCACATCTTCTGGGCTTCGTCGATGCGGACCCGGCAGCGGAGCGGGCGCTGGCGCAGGCGGTGGCGGAGGCCCTGACCTTTTCGGGGATCGAGGCCGGCAGTCTGGACGCGGCCTTTTTCAAGGCCTCGGATCCGATCTGTGCGTCTCTGGCGCGGGTCGGGTTGAGGTTCGACCTGCCGGACCCGGTGGTGGAAAAGGCACCCGGCACGGCGCCGGGTATGGACCCGGACACCCCGCCGCGTTTGCGCTGAGGCGCGGGCAGTGGCGGGCAGCGCTCAGTATCCCAGTGTCCGGTCCACGAGGTGAAGAAAGGGCTCGCCCGCTTCGCCGCGTCGGATATTGTCCACGATCACCCGCGCGGCGCTGTCGACGCGGGTTTCAGAGGCGATGTGAGGCGTTACGGTAACCTTGGGATGGGCCCAGAAGGGGTGATCCGCCGGCAGCGGTTCGATGCGGAACGTGTCGAGCGTCGCGTGGCCGATCCGGCCGCTGTCGAGCGCGGCAAGAAGTGCGTCGTCGTCGATCAGGGCGCCGCGCCCGGGGTTCAGGATCACCGCGCCGCGGGGCATCAGAGCAAGGGTGTCCACGTTCAGCGTGTTTTCGGTTGCCGGTGTGTCCGGCAGCAAAAGGGTTACAATCTCCGCCGATTTCAGGATTTCCTGTAACCCGTCCGGGCCGTGTTCGGTCCGGACGCCTTCGATCCGTTTCTCCGTCCGGGACCATCCGGTGACCCGGAAGCCGAGCCCGGCCAGCGCGGTTGCGCAAGCCGATCCGAGCGCGCCAAGGCCCAGGATCGCGACCGTGCGGTCGCGCGCAAGCGGCGGCACGACACCCGCGCGCCAGACGCCATCCTGCCCGTGAATATGGGCGTCCATTCCCAGATGGTGGCGCAAGGTGTGGCCTGTGACCCACTCCACCATGCCTTCGGTCAGACCGTAATCCACCATGCGCGCCAAAGGGGCCTTGAGCGTGTCGTTGCCCACCACGTCCTCGACACCGGCCCAGAGGTTCAGGACCGCCTTCAGCCGCGTGTAGGGGGTGAAATCCGTGACCGGGCCGTTTGGTGCATAGACGATGTAGTCCACCTCCGACGGGTCGGCCTCGGTCGTCAGCACCGCATGTGCAAGACCGGCCTCGGCCAGGGCCTCGCGCAGTTGCGGTTCGTAGAGAGTCCAGCGCTCCGGTCGCGCGGCGAAAAGAATGTTGGGCATGGATTTCCGAGCCTTAGCGTGGGCGGTGAATATGTGCTGATTGCACCAGACCGAAGGCCACCATCAAGACCAACATGGCCGAGCCGCCGTAGCTGACAAGCGGCAGGGGCACCCCGACGACCGGCGCCAGCCCCATGACCATGGCCATGTTGAGCGCGAAGTAAAGAAAGAAGGCGACCGCGATCCCGAGGGTGACCAGAGACGCGAAGCGGTCCTTGGTCTGCAAGGCGGTGATCACACAGAACAGAAGGATCAGCAGGTAAAGCAGCAGAAGCGACGCCGCCCCGATGAAGCCGAATTCTTCGGCGAGCGTGGTGAAGATGAAATCGGTGTGCTTTTCCGGCAGGAAATTCAGCCGGCTTTGGGTACCTTGCATGAAACCCCGCCCGGCAAACCCGCCCGAGCCGAGCGCGATCTGGCTTTGGGTGATGTGGTAGCCCGCCCCAAGCGGATCGGTGGAGGGATCGAGGAAGGTGTCGATCCGGCGGTATTGGTAATCCTGCAGCAACTGCCATGGCGTGCCGCGAGACGCGAACACCGCCGTGACGGCGCCAACCCCCGCGGCGACAACCGCGGCGAAATAGGCCCAGTGGACGCCGGCCAGAAACATCACCGCGCCGCCCCCCATCAGCAGCAGGAGCGCGGTTCCCAGATCGGGCTGGCGCAGGGTCAGCATCACCGGCACCGCGATGATGAGAAGCGGGATCAGCACATAGAGCGGACGCGACATTTTCCGGCTGTCGAGCCAGTCGTAATAGGCCGCAAGCAGCATCACCAACGTGATCTTCGTCAATTCCGAGGGTTGCAGCCGCATGAAGCCCAGATCGATCCACCGCTGCGCGCCCATGCCGATGGCGCCGAAGAATTCCACGTAAAGAAGCAGGAGGATCGAGATACCATAGGCCAGCCCCGACATGTTGCGCCAGAACCAGATCGGCACCATGGCGACCACGAACATCGCCACGAGCCCCATCCCGAACCGCTGCATCTGTGGCTCGACCCAGGGCGACATGGATCCGCCCGCGACCGAGTACAGCATCAGAAATCCGATGCTGGCGACCGCCGTAAGCAGGATGACCAGCGCCCAGTTGACGTAAAGCAGCTTCCGCAGGCCGTTGGGGGTCGATTTGACCGTGTATTCCAGAAAGCTCATGCCTGACTGCTCCCGCCCGTCGGACCGTCGACCGGGGGAGCGGGGCGAAGCGGCAGGCGTTCGTGCAGGTCTTCGATCTCGCGGCGCTGATCGGCGGGATAAAGCTCGGGCGGGGGCACGTCGCCATGTTGGGCGCGCAGGAGAATGTCGCGTGCGATCGGCGCCGCCGCCGTCGACCCGCCGCCGCCATGTTCGACCACGACCGAGACGGCGTAGCGCGGATTGTCATAGGGCGCATATCCGACGTAAAGCGCATGATCGCGCCGTTCCCATGGCAGATCGGCGTTGCTGATCACGCCGGCGCGCCGTTCCGCGGCGGTGATGTTGCGAACCTGGCTGGTGCCGGTTTTGCCCGCGATGGTATAGGCCGCGTCTTCCGTCCGGCTACGATAGGCGGTGCCGCGGCGGTGGTTGTTGACGCGGTACATGCCTTCCTGGATCAGCGCGAGATGGTTGGGGTGCAGGCCCATATCCTCGCCATGAAGCGCCCCCGCCTCCCGCCCGTCGATGGATTTCACCATACGCGGAGAAATCATCCGGCCCGTGGCCAGCCTTGCGGTCATCACCGCCAGTTGCAGCGGCGAGCTCAACACGAACCCCTGACCGATGGAGGCGTTCAGCGTATCGCCCACAAGCCAGTCCTCGCCCCGGTTCTCGCGCTTCCATTGCATCGTGGGGGCGAGACCTTCCACCACGCCGGACAGCGGCACATCGTGGCGCACCCCGCAGCCAAAGCGCCGGGCCATGGCGGAGATCGCCTCGATCCCGGTGCGTTGCGCAAGCTCGTAGTAATAGACATCGCAGGACTGGGTGATGCTGTCGATCATGTTCATATGGCCATGCCCGCCCCGCCGCCAGCAATGGAAACGCCGGTTGCCAAGCTCGGTGAAGCCGCCGCAGTAGACGGTTTCCTCCGGTGTGATGACGCCCGCCTCAAGTGCGGCCATGGCGACGATCATCTTGTAGGTGGAGCCGGGCGGATACAGCCCTTGCACCGCCTTGTTGGCCAGTGGGCGATAGCGGTCCTGGTTCAGCGTGTTCCAGTCGGTGGTGGAGATGCCGCGGACAAAGAGGTTGGGATCGAAGGTCGGGGCGGAGGCGAGCGCCAGCACATCGCCCGTCTGCACCTCCATCACCACGGCGCCGGCGCTTTCGCCGATCATGCGCGCCTCCACGTAATTCTGCAGGCCCGCGTCGATGGTCAGTTGCAGATCCGATCCGGGCGTGGCGGCATCGCGGTCCAGCTCGCGCATGACCCGGCCGCCGGCATTGACCTCGACCCGCTTGGTACCCGCACGGCCGCGCAGACTGTTCTCCATCCGGGCTTCGATATTGTAGCGACCGACCTGAAAATCCGGGATCTGCAGGACCGGGTCGGTATCCCCGGTGGTTTCCAGATACCAGTCCGAGACGGGGCCGACATACCCGACCACATGGGCAAAATCGGCGCCGAGCGGATAGATCCGGCTGAGGCCGAATTCCGGCGTCACACCGGGCAGGGCGGGGGCATTGACCGCGACGGTGGACAACTCCTCCCAGCTCAGCCGGTCGGCAATGGTGACCGGGACGAAGGGCGCACGGGCCAGCATCTCCTCCCGCGCGCGGGAAAGGCGGCCCATGTCAAGATTGACCAGTTCGCTGAGCCGTCTGAGCACCTCGTCGATGTCATCGGCATCTTCGCGGACCATCGTGATCCGGTAATTCTGTTCATTGCCGGCAAGCAGCGTGCCGGCCCGGTCGAAGATCAGGCCGCGTGCCGGGGGAAGCAGGCGGATATTGATCCGGTTCTCTTCGGCCAGCAGGCGGAAATCATCCGCCCGTTCCAGTTGCAGATAGCGCATCCGGCCTGCCAGAACCGCGCCGGTGCCCGCCATCACACCCGCCACGATAAGACTGCGGCGTCCGATCAGGCGGGCGCTGTCTTCGGTTTCCTTGGGGGTGCGTTTCATGAGCTTGCCGCGGCTTCCGAGTCAATGGGCCCCAGTTTACGCAGGCCGAAGACGAATTTCGAGACGGCGACCACGATCGGATAGACTGCAACGGTGACAATTCCGTGTGCCAGCGTCAGGCCAAGCGTGGTCTGATCCACGACCAGCAGCCAGAGCGCGACCCTGTTCAGGATCAAAAGCGCGAAGACCGCCGCCGCGAAGGCCCCCCATTCCACCAGAAACGGAAACTCGGTCATGTGGGCGCGGCGACGGCGGAGGCTTTCGCTTGTCACCAGCACCAGCAGGGTCCAGAGGCCGGGCGGGCGTTGAAACAGGAAATCGGCCAGCAGAAAAAGGAGGATGATCGCCCCCATGGGGACGACGGCGGGCTGCCGCATCAGCCAGGCAAGCGTCAGGGCCAGCAGGATATCGGGCGCCGGGATGCCGGACTCGCCCAGACCCAGGGGCATGAGCTTATAAGCGATGACAAGGAGACCGAGCGCCAGATAGATCAGCCGATAGGTCCAGATATGCCGTGTAACCGGGTCGATCACTGGTTCAACTCCCCGGTTTCGAGGGTCGGCAGCAACGGCCCCTGCAGCGGAGCTTCGGTGCTGTCGTCGGGCAGGGGCCAGGGCGGCCCGACCAGCCCGCCGGGATCGGACAGCGTGGTGCCCGGATGGCTGCGCATCACCCGCAGGAAATTCAGCCGCGCGTAATCCGCCGCCAGACGGGTGCGCATCCGGCCATCGGGGCTGAGCCCGACCTGACCGACCAGAAGGCCTGCCGGAAACAAGCCGCCATCGCCGGAGGTCACGACCCTGTCTCCGGCGCTGATATCCTCGGGGTCCTCCACGAATTCCAGGACCGGCGCGACGGAATTGTCGCCAAGCAGCAGGGCCTGTTGCCCCGAGGGCTGAATGGTCACCGGCACACGGCTGTTGCTGTCGGTCAGAAGCAACACGCGCGAAGTCCGCTCCCCCACGCCCGAGATCCGACCCACGACGCCAAGCCCGTCCATCGTCGCCCAGCCATCCAGAATTCCGTCCCGCGCGCCCACATTCAGCAGGACCGAGCGTCGGAACGGCGAGCCGCTGTCGGCCAGAACGATGCCGGTCACGAAGGTCAGCTCCGGATCGAGCTGCACCCGGTTCAGATCCAGAAGGCGCGCGTTTTCCTGCTCAAGCTGCAACGCCGCCTCGCGCCAGGCGCGCATCTGCTGCAACTCGCGGCGCAGTTGCTCGTTCTGCTCGTAAAGCCTTGTGTAGCTTTGAAAATCATCCAGCATGCGGGCCATGCCGGTTACCGGCGCCATGGCCCATTCCATGTTGGGCACGACCCGGTCGATGATGGCCGCGCGCATACGTTCGACGCGGGGATTGTCGATCCGCCAGATCAGCACAAGCGACACCAGACACAGGATCAGAACCGTCAACAGCAAACGCCGGACGGGGCGGGCATAGGCTTGATCATTGCGATCCCGTGCCATCTCGATCCTCGCAATCGGGCCGCGGCGGGCGCGGCGCGGGCGGGTTAACTGTCGTAATCTATCGCATGGCGGAGCAGTTTTTCATACTCCAACGCCTTGCCGGTGCCCATTGCAACGCAGTTCAGGCTTTCGTCGGCAACCGAGATGGCAAGGCCCGTCTGCTCACGAAGTGCGAGGTCCAGCTCGCCCAGAAGCGCACCGCCCCCGGTCAGCATGACGCCCCTGTCGACGATATCGGCGGCCAGATCGGGCGGGGTGGCCTCCAGCGCGCCCATGACCGCCTCGCAGATCTGCTGAACCGGTTCGGCCAGCGCTTCGGCCACCTGCGCCTGGCTGATCTCCGTCTCTTTCGGAACCCCGTTGAGAAGGTCGCGGCCGCGGATCTGCATCGACGCGCCGCGCCCGTCATCAGGCATCCGCGCGGTGCCGATTGAGGTCTTAATGCGCTCGGCCGTCGCTTCGCCGATCAGCAGGTTCTGCTGGCGGCGCAGGTAGGAAATGATCGCCTCGTCCATCCGGTCGCCCCCGACACGGACAGAACGGGCATAGACGATATCGGCCAGCGACAGCACCGCCACCTCGGTCGTTCCGCCGCCGATATCGACCACCATGTTGCCGGTCGGGTCGGTGATCGGCATGCCGGCCCCGATGGCCGCGGCGATGGGTTCGGCGATCAGCCCGGCCTTGCGCGCGCCGGCGGACAGCACCGATTGCCGGATCGCGCGCTTTTCCACCGGCGTGGCCCCGTGGGGCACGCAGACGATGATTTTCGGCTTGGTGAAGGTGGTGCGTTTGTGGACCTTGCGGATGAAGTGCTTGATCATCTCTTCGGCCACGTCGAAATCGGCGATGACACCGTCGCGCATCGGGCGGATCGCCTGAATGCTGCCGGGGGTCCGGCCCAGCATCAGCTTGGCATCTTCCCCGAAGGCCAGCGCCTTCTTGACGCCGTCCTTCACCTGATAGGCCACGACCGATGGCTCATTCAGGATGACGCCCTTGCCCTTCACATAGACAAGTGTGTTCGCCGTGCCGAGGTCGATCGCCATGTCGGCGGAGAAAAGACTGCCAAATCCGGCCATATGAGGGGAAATCCTGCTGTCGCGTCCCAAAAAGCGCCTGACAGACTCAGGCGCCAAACCAGCATGCTTATAGGCACCCCCATGCAGCCCCGTAAAGGGCGATCTGGGATCGGATCAGCGCATTTTCGCTGCTCCGCGCCGGAGTGGCCGGCGCGGCGCGAAGGTCTTGCGATCTGCCCGGCCATCGCCCGTTCAGGGTGCGCCCGGAGGCGCGAGACCCTGGTCAGGAGACGTCCTTGTAAGAGACCTCCCTCAGGCCGCCGCCGGTCTTTTCGCGGCGCACAATCAACCGGTTGAGCGCGTTCACATAGGCCTTGACGCTGGCCACCACGGTGTCCGTGTCCGCCGACTGGCCGGTGGCGATGCGGCCCTCTTCCTCCATCCGGACGCTGACCGTGGCCTGTGCATCGGTGCCTTCGGTGACCGCATTCACCTGATAAAGCTGCAAAACCGCATGATGGGGATAGATCGCCTTGACCGCGTTGAACGCGGCGTCGACCGGGCCGTCGCCCGTGGCCTCGACCGACGTCTCACGGCCATCGACGGATATGGTCATCGTTGCGCGTTGCGGGCCCTCGGTGCCGCAGACCACCGTCATCGAGACCAGTTGCAGATGGTCGGCCTGATCGGTGGCCGTGCTGTCGGTGACCAACGCGATCAGGTCGTCATCGAACACTTCCTTCTTGAGATCCGCCAGCGCCTTGAACCGGACGAAGACGTCGTTCAGCTGGTTGTCGGCCAGATGATACCCCAGATCGGACAGTTTGGAGCGCAGCGCGGCGCGGCCCGAATGTTTGCCCATCACGATATTGGTTTCGGCAAGCCCAACATCTTCGGGGCGCATGATCTCGAAGGTCTCGGCGTTTTTCAGCATCCCGTCCTGATGGATGCCGGATTCATGGGCGAAGGCGTTCTTGCCGACGATGGCCTTGTTGAACTGCACCGCGAAGCCCGACACCGTGGCGACCCGGCGGGAGATGTTCATGATCTTGGTGGAATCGATGCCCGTCGCATAGGGCATGATGTCGTGGCGCACCTTCATCGCCATCACCACCTCCTCCAGCGCGGTATTGCCCGCGCGTTCGCCCAAGCCGTTGATCGTGCATTCGATTTGCCGCGCGCCGCCGGCCACCGCGGCCAGTGAGTTCGCCGTCGCCATGCCCAGATCATTGTGGCAGTGGGTGGAGAAAACCACCTCGTCCGCGCCGGGCACTTCGGCGATCAGCCGCCGGATCAGATCGGCGGATTCATTGGGGGCGGTGTAGCCCACGGTGTCGGGAATGTTGATGGTGGTGGCGCCGGCTTTGATCGCGATTTCCACGACGCGGGCCAGATACTCCCACTCCGTCCGGGTGGCGTCCATCGGACTCCACTGAACATCGTCGCACAGGTTGCGGGCGTGGGTGACCGTGTCGTGGATACGCTCGGCCATCTCGTCCATGGTCAGGTTGGGGATCGCGCGGTGGAGCGGTGACGTGCCGATAAAGGTATGAATTCGCGGCGCTTTTGCATGCTTCACCGCTTCCCAGCAGCGGTCGATATCCTTGAAATTCGCGCGGCTCAGCCCGCAGATCACGGCATTCTTGGCGTTCTTCGCAATCTCCGAGACGGCGGCGAAATCCCCCTCCGACGCGATGGGGAAACCGGCCTCGATGATATCGACGCCCATATCGTCCAGAAGGCCGGCGATCTCCAGCTTTTCCTGATGGCTCATCGTGGCGCCGGGGCTCTGTTCGCCGTCGCGCAACGTGGTGTCGAAGATCAGCACACGGTTTTCGTCATTACTCATGAATTCGGTCCTTAGCCTTGATTTTACGTGATTTTCTCGGCGCTGGATCTCCCCTGAGCGGTCGCGCCGGATGGCACGCTCAGAGGCGGCTAAGAAGGAGGAGACCGCGCAGCCCGAAGCGACCCGTGGGGGCGGCAATCAAGGCGATATGGCTGCGCATCGTCATGACCGGCATTTTACGGGCGCCTGCGAAGATGAAAAGCCCCTTTTTGGGTCAATGCGATTGACCTGTGGCCATGCCCGGCTAGATCGCTGGATATGACGGAAAAAGCTTTGATAATAGGGGCTTCCGGCGGCATCGGCGCTGCGCTGGTCGCGGAACTGGACCGCAGGGGCGCCGAGGTGACCGGCTTATCGCGCAGCGGCGACGGGCTGGACGTGACCGACGAAGACAGCATCGCCACGCATCTGGGGGCGCTGGACGGGCCGTTTGACCGGATCGTGGTGGCGACCGGTGCGCTGGAGATCGACGGCGCCGTTCCGGAAAAGGCGCTGAAACAGCTTTCAGGTATATCAATGGTAGATCAATTCAGGCTCAACACGGTCGGGCCCGCGATGATCCTGAAACACGGGCTCCGCCTGCTTCCGCGCGACAGGCGGTCGGTCTTTGCGGTACTCTCCGCGCGTGTAGGCTCCATCGGAGACAACAGGCTGGGCGGCTGGATCAGCTACCGGACGGCGAAGGCGGCGGTCAATCAGGTGGTCCATACGGCGGCGATCGAGATCGGGCGGACCCACAAGCAGGCGATCTGCGTGGTGCTGCATCCGGGCACGGTTCAGACCCGGTTCACGGAGAAATACGTGGGGCGGCATCCGGCGGTGCCACCGGCGGAGGCGGCAGGACATCTGGTTTCGGTGATGGATCGGCTGACGCCGCCGGAGACCGGCGGTTTCTTCGACTGGGCCGGGAAACCCGTGCCATGGTGAAGCTCGTCCTGATCCTTGGCGACCAGTTGAGCGAGGAGGTTTCCGCCCTGCGCGAGGCCGACAAGGCGTGCGATGTGGTCGTGATGGCCGAGGTGGCCGATGAGGCGGGATATGTGCCCCATCATCCCAAGAAAATCGCCTTCATCTTCGCGGCCATGCGGAAATTCGCCCGCCAGCTGGAAGAGGCCGGGTGGCAGGTTCGCTATACGCGGCTGGATGACGACGGGAATTCGGGCTCGATCGCAGGTGAACTGTTGCGCCGCGCCGAGGAGACCGGGGCCAAGGAGGTCATCGCGACGGAGCCGGGGGAATGGCGGCTGATTTCGGCGCTGGAGGACGTGCCGATCCCGGTGCACCAGTTTCCCGATGACCGGTTCCTGTGCGCGCATGACGAGTTCGACGACTGGGCGGAAGGGCGCAAGGAGCTGCGGATGGAGTATTTCTATCGGCAGATGCGGCGCAAGACCGGGTTACTGATGGAGGATGACAAACCCGCAGGCGGCAAATGGAATTTCGACCACGACAACCGCAAACCCGCGCCCGATGAGGTGGATTTCGGCGGGCCGATGCACTTCACCCCGGACGACACCGTGGAAGAGGTGCTGGACCTCGTGGAGGCCCGTTTCGGGGAGAATTTCGGCACGCTCCGCCCGTTCTGGTTCGCGACCGATCAGGGGCAGGCGCGGCGCGCCCTGAGCCATTTCATCAAGCAGGCCCTGCCCAGATTCGGCGACTATCAGGATGCGATGCTGCAGGAGAACCGGTTTCTCTATCATTCGGTGATTTCGATGTATCTGAATGCTGGATTGCTGGGCTGGCGGGAAGTGTGCGAGGCGGCCGAGGCGGCGTGGCGGTCCGGCGACGCGCCGATCAACGCGGTTGAGGGGTTCATCCGCCAGATCATCGGCTGGCGAGAATACATGCGCGGCATCTATTTCCGCGAGGGGCCGGAATACACCGCGCGGAACATCCTGCGCTATGACCGAAGCCTGCCCGCGTTCTACTGGACGGCTGAGACCGATATGCTCTGTGTCGCCAAGGCGGTCGAACAGACCCGCGAGGAGGCGTATGCCCACCATATCCAGCGGCTGATGATCACCGGCAATTTCGCGCTTTTGGCCGGTATCGACCCTGCGGAGGTGCATGAATGGTACCTGGCGGTCTATGCGGATGCCTATGAATGGGTCGAGGCGCCGAACGTGATCGGCATGAGCCAGTTTGCCGATGGCGGGATCGTGGGCTCGAAGCCCTATGTTTCGGGCGGGAACTACATCAACAAGATGTCGGATTATTGCGGGGATTGCGCCTATTCGGTCAGCAAGAAGACCGGCGAGGGGGCGTGCCCGTTCAACCTGCTCTATTGGGGGTTTCTGGACCGGCATCGCGACCGGTTCGAGAAAAACCCGCGAATGGCGCAGATGTACCGGACCTGGGACAAGATGGATGCGGAGCGCCGCCGCACCGTGCTGGCCGATGCGGCGGCGGTGCTGGAACGGCTGGATGCAGGGGACCGCGTGTGACGGTGCAAGCGCGGCGCGCGGGCATAGCTTGCGGTCGTGACGACACGCGACGCTTTGGTGCGGGAGGCGTTCCGGTGTAATCTGCCCGTGAGCGGGGGCTGACGGATGAGCGAGATCGCGACACGACCCACGGATCAGGATGTGACCGCGTTTCTGGAGGCGGTGGAGCATCCGGTCCGACGCGCCGACGCGGTCGCGCTGGATGCGCTGTTCCGGCAGGTCACGGGCTGGGAGCCGGTGATGTGGGGCAGCAGCATCGTGGGCTACGGGCAGTATCGGTACCGTTATGAGAACGGCCGAGAGGGGACGTTTCTGGCCGCCGGGTTTTCACCGCGCAAGGCCAGTCTGTCGCTTTACATCATGCCCGGCTATGCCGGGCGCGGGGCGATCCTGCCCCGGCTGGGCAAGCACAGGACCGGGCGGGCCTGTCTTTACGTCAACAAGCTTGCCGATATCGACAGGGAGGTTCTGGCGGAGTTGATCGCCGCTGGGCTGGAGGATCTGGGCCGGCGGTGGCCGGTCTCCGCCAGCCCGGGGGTCACCCCATGAGCTGGCCCGCTTCGGGCACCCAGCGAAACCCGTCGCCGCGCGTGTCGACGAAGCCCAGTGCCGGGAAGGGCATGTGATAGCCGATGGCGGGCAGCCGTTCGGCGGCCAGCATGCCCAGAACCGCGCGCCGGCTGGCGGCGGCGGCCGCCTTGTCCATATCGAAGCGAACCTCCCAGTCGGGGTGGGCAAGCGACCAGACGGGGTGATTGGCCAGATCGGCGAAAATCAGGAGGCCGGCGCCTTCGCTTTCCAGCCGATAGGTCATATGGCCGGGCGTGTGGCCGAAGGCGGCCAGCGCGGTGATGCCCGAGGCCGCATCCTGCCCGTCGTCGAGGAAGGTCATCCGGTCGGCGAAGGGGCGCACATTGGTGTTGAACCCGTCATCGTCCGCGGCGGCCCAGGCATCGTATTCGACCCGGCCCGTGACATAGCGCGCGTTGGCGAAGGTCGGCGCGCCGCCGGTCTGCATGCCGCCGATATGGTCGCCGTGCATATGGGTCAGCACCACGATATCCACCTGATCGGGGGCGTAGCCTGCGGCAGCCAGCGCCGCCGTCGTCCCCTCCGCGGACTGGCCGGTGTCGAACAGGACCAGCTCTGCCCCGGTATTGACCACGGTCGGGGTGAAGAAGAACCGGGATTCATCGGGGGAGAGGAAGTTTTCGGAACTCGCCTCCGCAAAGGCGGCGGCGCTGACATTCATTCCGAAAATGGATTGCGGGTCGGGCACCACCATCGTGTTGACCAGCAGGGTCGTGACCTCGAACGCGCCGAGGGTGATCCGGCGATAGGGGGCGAGATCGGCGCCCAGCATCGGGGCCTCGGCCCGGGCGAGGGCGGGGGCGAATGTGGCAAGCGGCAGGCTGGCGCCGGCGGCGAGGCTTTGGCGGCGGGTCAGTCGGGGCATCGCGGTATCCTTTGTTCAGATGGCTGGAAGGATAGCGCGACGCGGGCCGGGATGTAGCACAAGTTGTCGTGAGATGGCACGGACAGCAGGTCTCGGCGACCGGTCCGCGCCGGACCCGTTCCCGCCGCTCAGTGCATCTGGGCCGCATCGACCGATGGGGGCTTCAGCGGCACCACGAGGGTCAGAACCCCGCCATCGAAAGGGCCGCCAAGCGTGCTTTCGATCTTTCCGCCCCGGCTTTCGACCATGTTGCGCAAGTCATCATAGTGGTCGGTCGGCTCATCCAGACCTATGGCGAGCGTCGGGTTGGTGGAGAACGGGACGGACTTCCGGTCATCGGCGATCTGCAGTCTCAGGGTGCCGTCGGTTTCCTCCTCGGCCTTGATGTTGATGGCGCGGATCGCCCGCCGGACGGCCTGCGCCACCGACAGGCGCAGGATCAGCGGCAGCGCGACCGGATCGGCGGGCAGCACGCAGGAGGGGTACTGGATGAGCAGACGGGCGCCTGGGTCGAACTGGGCAACCAGATCGGCACAGATATGCCCCAGATCGACGGGCTTGAGATCGGACCCGCTCGCCGGTGTCCGCATGCTCTGATCCGCCAGCTGGACCAGTTGCTTTTCCAGGCTTCCGACCACGTCGAGGGCACAGGACAGCAGATCGAGCTTGCCGTCACCGAGATCGACGAAATCCTCCATCGCCAGCCTGATCATCGCATGTGCGGTGCCAAGCGGGCCCTGAACGTCGGTGGTCGCGACCTCCGCCAGCAGGCGCACCTCGTCATTCAGGCGGGTGAGCCGGGCGATTTTCTTGGCCGCATCGAAATGGCGTTGTTGCAGCTCGGTAACGTCGCGCGCGATGCCGATCAGGCGACAGACCCGGCCATTCCTGTCGAAAACCGGTGACAGGGTGGTCGACCACCAGCGCGTCTCGCCTTCGAGGGTCAGTTCCTCGTGGTAGGAGTAGGGCGCGCCGGTTTCGGCGCATTGGCGATAGTTTCTGAGCACCGTCTCGGCCAGCCGTTCGGGGAGCAGATCGGTCGGGCTCATCCCCGCGATATCGGCGCTTTTCATGCCGACATCGCGTTCATAGGCGCGGTTCAGGCCCTTGAACCGAAAACCGCAATTCGATTGCTGGTCGATATCGACCACGAAGACGGGAAGGCTGATCAGATCAAGGACATAGTCGAGATCCTCGTCGGAGATGTCTTGGAAGTCGAACGTCATCGTAAGCGCCTAACCTGAAACTTGGGTGGACGCAGGATATCCTCCGACAGACTAACGGTAAGCTTACCTGTGCGACAATGAACTTAGAGTTTGGCGCAAATCCGAAACAAATCCGGTCGAAGCGGGCCGGACCGCAGGCGGGTCCCCGCGCCCCGCAACCGCCTATTCCCACCAGCGGTCGATCGCGGCGATATCGTCATCCGACCAGCCGAAATGATGCGCAAGTTCATGGACCAGCACATGGGCCACGAGCGTTTCCAGAGGCACGTCGCCGCGATCGGTCCACTCCTCCAGAATGGCGCGGCGGAAAAGCCAGATCGTATCGGGGCCGTAGGGCTGGTCCATCACCGATTTCTCGGTCAGGGGTATGCCTTCGTAAAGGCCTGTCAGATCAAGCGGGTCCGCAATCTCCATTTCGTTCAGGATATAGTCCGGCGCGAAATCCTCGACGCGCAGGGCGACCGCAAGCGCGGCCTCCCCGTAAGGTGGCGGAAGCGCCTCCCGCGCGGCATGGGCCATCATCTCGAAACTGGCGAGATCGGGAGCGGGGGTGTTGCCGGGCAAGCTGGACATGGCCCCGATATGGACAAAATGCGCCGCCTGTGAAAGAGGATCGACGCTGATTTGGAGGCATTCATGACCGTTACCCGTTTTGCGCCCTCACCCACCGGCTATCTTCATGTGGGCAACCTGCGCACCGCCTTGTTCAACTATCTGATCGCACGGAAGGCGGGCGGGCAGTTCATCCTGCGGCTGGACGATACGGATCCGGAGCGTTCGAAACCGGAATATGCCGATGCGATTCAGGAGGATCTGGAATGGCTCGGCTTGACATGGGACCGGCTGGAGCGGCAATCGGCCCGGTTGGACCGGTATGCGGCGGCGGCGGACGAGCTACGGGAAAAGGGCCGTTTCTACGAGGCGTTCGAGACCCCGACCGAGCTGGACCTGAAACGCAAGAAACAACTGAACATGGGTCTGCCGCCGGTCTATGACCGGGCGGCGCTGGCGCTGAGCGCGGCGGACAAGGACGCTTTGCGGGCAGAGCGCGGGCAGGGTGTGTGGCGGTTCAGGCTGGACCATGAGCGGATCGAATGGACCGACGGCATCCTTGGCGATCTGTCGATCGACGCGGCCAGCGTGTCCGACCCGGTGCTGATCCGGGGCGACGGGCAGGTGCTCTATACGCTGGCCTCGGTGGTGGACGACACCGAGATGGGGATCACCGATGTGGTGCGCGGATCGGACCATGTGACCAACACCGCGACGCAGATCCAGATCATTGATGCGCTGGGCGGGCAAGTGCCGCGTTTCGCGCATCACTCGCTGCTGACCGGCCCGCAGGGGGAGGCGCTGTCGAAACGTCTGGGCACGCTGGCGCTGCGCGATTTGCGGGCGACCGGGGTGGAGCCGCTGGCGCTTCTGAGCCACATGGCGCGGATCGGCTCGTCTCAGCCGGTTGAACTGGCCGGATCGCTGGAGGAGCTGGCCGACGGGTTCGACCTTGGCCATTTCGGCGCCGCGCCGACCAAATTCGATGTGCAGGATCTCTACCCGCTGACCGGGCGCTATCTGCACGGCCTACCGCTGGAGGCCGTTGCGGAGGACGTGGCCGCGCTGGGCGTGCCCGAGGCGCTGGCCGCGCCGTTCTGGAACGTGGCGCGGGCGAACATCACGACCCGCGCCGATCTGGCCGGGTGGTGGGCGCTGTTCCGGGACGGGGCGACACCGCTGGTGGATGCCGAAGACCGGGATTTCGTGGCCGATGCCTTCGCCATGCTGCCCGATCCGCCCTATACGGCGGAGACCTGGAGCACATGGACGGATGCGGTGAAGGCCGCGAGCGGGCGCAAGGGGCGGGGGCTGTTCATGCCGCTGCGCAAGGCGGTCACGGGGCTGGAACGGGGGCCCGAGATGGCCGATGTGATGCCGCTTCTGCAAAAGAAGCCGGTCCTGTAGGCCCCCGGAACAAGCGGGGGGCCGAGCGCGGTGTCGCAAGATGGCCGGCGGCGCTGCGCGGGCACCCGGGAAGAAGTCCGCTGATGTGAGCCCGCGCCGCCGGAGGAGCGGCGGCGATGTTCTTTTCACCGGGAGACCGGAAGCGCTCTGCGGCGGCCATGGTATTTGTCACCGGGTCGGCCTGCGGGGTCGATAGACGCCTGAGAAAGCCGGGGCCTTTCCCGTCGTCCTTGAGATATGCGCGCCGAGCCTGTTGGTCCGGCTTGTCCGCGGGCGACGCGGGCGTTCAGCCGACCTCTCTTTTCATCCTCAGGGCCAGCCGGCGGGCCTGCTCCCGACCGCTTTCATAGGCGCCATGCGCCGCCCCGGTCCAGTGCGGCGAAAAGGCCTCGCCCGCGAAGACGATGTTGTCCGTCTCCATGGAGATCGCCCGGCGTCTTTGCCCGGCTGCGCCGGGGCGCGCATTGGAGTAGCTTCCCAAAATCAGCGGGTTGTGGCTTCAGTCGCTGGTGCCGGACGCGATGATCCCGCGCCGGAAGTCGTTCCCGAACGCCTGAACCAGCCTCTCCGTCGCAAGGGCGATCATCGCCGGTCCACCTTCGTCGATCGCCGGGCCTGCCGCATCGCCGGCCAGATGGGCGATCAGCACCGGCGGCGAGGTCGACATGATCTGGAAGTCTATCGCCCTTGCGCCCGAGCCCGGGTCGATCATGCAGAAGATCTTCCCGGCGGTCTCCGGAGGGAGGTCGGTCACCGCAAGGGCCACTTTTTCATACTTGCCGCAGGGCAGGTCGCCGATGATGTCGAGCAGTTCGCTCGCGGGTCCGGGCGAGAAGCCGATCGAATCCGAGGCCAGAACGCTTGTCGAGGCGGTGATGATCGCGGCCTTTGCCGATATCGTGCCTGCGGAGGTGTCGAGCGTGACCGAGCCCGCTCTCTGCAGCACCTTTTCGACCCGTACATTCAGTTTGATCGGAAGGTTGGAGGCCATCCGGGCAAAAAAATCGCCGTAGCCGGAGATCACCGGCCAGTTCAGGTCGGTGTCTTCACCGTCGACATAGTCGGGCGCGGAGACCTGTTCAGGATTTGCGCCGGCCATGGTTTGCAGCACGCAGCGAACGCCTGCGTTCCAGCGCCCGGCATCGGGAAGTATCTCCTGGATGGAAACGTCGTTTTCGGCCTCGGCCGCGGCTTCGATTGCATCGAAGGCCGCCAGCGTGGCGGCGCGGGCCTCCGCCAGCTCGGCGGCGGAAACGAACCGTCCCGCCTGCCAGATCGCGAAATGATCGACGCGGTCCTCCGTCCGGTAGACGGCGCCGAGCCGGTCGGCCCATGCAACCAGCGGATTGATGTCGGCGGAATGCAGCCAGTGACAGCCATGGTCCCACGCGACGGGCAAGGTCGATGCGTCTGTCAGCGCGCGTCCTCCGACACGATCCGCAGCCTCCAGAACGACGAAGCTCAAATCCGTTCCGGCGAGTTCGAGCCCGGCGCCGATGCCCGCGGCGCCTGCTCCGACAATGACAACGTCATGTGAGTGCATGGCGAAAAGGTACCTCAGCTATGTCGAAACCGCCAGCAAGCGGCCGCCGCCAAGCCGGTGTGCCCGCGCCTCGCGCGGGGGGCTGTCGGAGCTTGGCTCCAACACTCCAACCATGGCAGCGCCAGGACGAGGCGGGCCTTGGCCCGCGGAGGAGATTGCGCCCGGCGCCAAAGCCGTGATCTGTCAGGCGATGGCGGGGCCTCTGTCACTCGGTGGCGAAGCGCGGCCCGGTGCGAAAAAAGCTTACATCATTGGTGAATATGCTGTCGGGGACGAGCCGGATCAGGCGGCCCGAAGGGTCCGGGATGCGGGCCACATTCTCGATGAACCAGGGGTTCCAACGGGTTTCGTCGGGGCCAAGATACCGCGACAGCAGGCGGCGGAACAGATCCTGATCCATCGCTTCGACCGTGGCGCGGCCGCGCAGGCCCAGATGGCGCATGATGCCGCGCGCGTTGTCGTAGTCGACGATTTCGACCGCGACCTGAGGCGTCTGGCGGATCCGGCGGACCGAACTTGTGCCGTCGTCCGAAAGCATGGAGAGCGCACCGTCTTCCCAATGATACCAGACCGGCGCGCATCGGGGCGCGCCATCGGCTTCGCAGGTGGCGAGGCTCGCCACCAGAGGCAGGCGCAGAACCTCCTCGTGATCGAACGCTTTGGGCATGGAGGTCCTTCCCGGGCAAGAGGGCCGCGCGCACACGCCGGCACCGGAGAGATTGCATGACGGGAGAGGGCGCAACAAGCACGAACAGCCGGGTCAGGGGCGCGGCGCAAAAGGGGCAGAGGACCGCGAAAGTGGGCTCAAACCGGGCCCGGCGCATCAGGATCGCGCGATGGCGGAACGGCGGAACGCCGCCGCCCGTCACGACATCGACATCCGGCCCCCGATCTCTTTAGGCTGGGTGCGGTTCGAGTCGCGTCGACAGGGAGATCACCGATGCCGATGCCATGGACATACCGGCACGCGTCCAAGGAATGGCGTGCCTTTCTCGACGATGTGAAAGAGCGGATGTCCCTTGAATCCGACAACATGGCCTATACCGCCCTCGATGCGGTGTTGCAGGTGTTCCGGCGCCGTCTGACCGCGCAGCAGGGGCTGGATTTCGCAAGCGTTCTTCCAACCGTCCTGCGCGCGATCTTCGTGAACGGTTGGGATGTGAGTGATCCGCCCGTTGCGTTCGCCGACAGGCGCGCGCTCATCGACGAGGTGAAGCGGGTGCGGGTGAACCACAACCTGACACCGGACAATGCGATCGAGGCGACCGCCTGGGCCATCCGGCGCTGCACCGACAAGAGAGACTTCGAGCGCGTGCTGGCCCAGATGCCCGACGGCGCGGCGGCCTTTTGGCACGTGGAGGTGGACGACCCTTCGGAACTCGACCAACGGATCATCTAGCAGGGGCGCATCACCCCCGGTTCAAGGGGCCGGAGGCTGTGATGGGAGGGGTTCCGTCCGGCTGATCGGTGCCGAAGAGCGGGTTTGCGGACGGAACTGACCTTCGACTATGCGGTTCGAATGTCAGCTTTCGATATGATGCGTTCTGTGCGCCCCTCCCCGAAGCATTCAGATTTCTCTGGTTCGAAACAGCAGGAAAGCTCCGGCTCCGAAAACAGCCGCAGCGGCAGCTTCAATCCAACGCCGAGCCTTTCCATAGACCGCCATGGCAGCCTGACTGGACAAGATAAGCGCGTAACTCGTCGTTAAAGTTACATTGACGAGCAGGCTGAGCACCAGAACCCACGCGACAGCTTCCGTGCCGCCGCCCGGTTTGACGCCAATCGCGAGAATTGAGCCCCAATAAATCACCGCTTTCGGATTGGTCAGATGAGTGCCGAGGCCTTTCAGCCACGCTGCAAGCAATCTGGACGCACCAACATCCACAGGCACAATCGCTTTGTCGGAAAGTGCCGAACGCGCGGACCTCCATGCCAGCCATGTAAGGTATCCGATGCCGATATACTTCAACAACTCGAATAGAGTGGCGTTCGCTTGAAGGAGCGCCCCGAAACCAAGGGCCGCCGCGACGGCCCAGATCGTGGAGGCCGATGTGATGCCCCAAGCCACCGCTAAACCCATAGAACGACCCCGCGCCATGGCAGTTCCAGCAATCGCAACTGTCCCTGGCCCAGGAGAAAGGCCACCGATCAAGGCCGCGCTCAACACGATAACGATGTTCACGTTTTCCATGCTGTCCTGAGTAAATCCTCTGAATCAAACGAGCAACTCTTCATCGGCCAACATCAGTCGAACCGGACATCCGCTACAGCGCAGAATTCCTGCAAACAGGGCTCACTGCCGACCTCGGATGCGGCGCGGCATCGGCATGATATGCCCTGCTAGGTAAGGACGGCCCTTAGTGGACCTCGGGCTGTCGTCCCGCCTGCTGCGGTGCGGCCCGTCAAACCGGCAGCTCACTGCACCTGTATGATCTCAACGCTGGCGGATGTCCAAACAGCGGGACGAAGCAGCCCCTCGCCCGCTTGCACGAACATCCGCTTTGGTGCGCGGCACAGGTTCTGGCTCACTTGATGTATTGTGTATGTCGACACCAACGGCGATCCTGCAAGGATGGCCACCGAAATCGAGTTCTCATACGCCGCACTGAACGAGCCCGCGCGCCGGCACATTCGCGTGTTTCAGATACACCAGTTCCTTGACCGTTTTGCGATGGGACTGACAGTCGCCGTTGTCGCTCTGGCACTGACCGACCGGGGCATGGACCTCTTTCAGATCTCGCTTCTCTTCGGGGTCTACTCGCTCACGACGATGGCGATGGAACTGCCGTTCGGTGGCCTGGCCGACAGCATTGGCCGCAAGCCGGTCTTTTTGACGGCGGTCGTCGCCAGCCTGATGTCGCTCGCGCTCTTTCTCTCGACAAGCGATTTCCTTGTTCTGGCGCTTTCCTTCGCGTTCATCGGGTTTGGACGCGCACTCAGGTCGGGCACGCTTGATGCGTGGTTCGTCGAAACGTTCAAGGCCACTGCGCCCAATGTGGATGTCCAGCCCGCACTGGCCAAAGCGCAATGGGCCAATGCCATGGGCCTGGCCATTGGCGCGGTCTTGGGAGGTCTTCTGCCCGATATCTTGGGCGAGGTCGCGAAAAGCCTTGGGTTCAGCATCTATGATGTGTCCTACGTGGCAAGCTTCGGTGTGATGTTGGGCGTGTTTGTTTTCACGATGTTGGCCATTGTCGAAAAACCGCGTCCGAGAGACGTCACCGCTCTCATGCACGGCTTCGCCAGTGTCCCGACGGTGATAAAGGACGCGAGCCGTTTGGCCGTGAGACATCCCACATTGTCGATCCTTCTGGCCGCGTTGGCGTTCTTTCTGATGGCAGCCAACCCTGTCGAGGTGATCTGGCCGACCCACGCAAAACCCATGTTGGACGTGGGTTATGCAAACACCGTCATCGGTGTCGTCACTGCGACCTATTTCTTCTCCATCGCGTTCGGCGCATCTCTGTCTCCGCATATCGGCCGGATCTTCAGGCGGCGGCACGCCATGACGCTGGCGACGAGTTTTGCCTGCCTGGCAGGCGTTCAGATCGCATTGGCGTGGCAGGGCAATATCATCGGCTTTGTGGCGGTGTTTGTGCTGTATTCCGTGATCCTTGGTGTCACCGAAACGCCGGCCAGCAGCATTCTGCATCGCTGTGTGGACGACGGTCAGCGGTCCACCATGCTGTCTTTGCGGTCGCTAATACAGCAATTGGGGGGCGCGTTGGGTCTGGTTTTGGCGGGAACTGTCGCCGAGATTTACGCCACACCTATCGCATGGAGTGTCGGTGCGGTGTTTCTGGTCATTGCAGTGATGCTGTCCTTGGTGTTGGTCAGACGACTGGCCGTGGAAAGCCGATAGCTGACCTGCATACGCCGTGCAGCAACCTTTACTTGGCCTCCAGGCCGCCCTCCGCAAGCCTCCCCAGCCGACGCGCCGGACGCGGTGGCGTCGGGGTGCGCGATGGCCCACCGGGCGCCCTCCGGCAGGGAGAGTTTCGGGGCCCTTCCCGAAGCTGAGCGAAGCGGGGGGCTGCCCCGGAGACGCGGCGCGCCGCGATAATCCGCGGACATGAGCGGCAATCTCTCCCGTGGCAGACATGAAAAACACTGGTCGGCCCTGTCCATTCGTGCCACGCCTTGAGCAGGAAGGGACGCGCATGGCACAGGCACAGGCGAAATTTCTGACCGGCAATCTCTTCCGGCATATCAGCATCATGTCGCTGACCGCCTCGATCGGGTTGATGGCCGTCTTTCTGGTCGATTTCATCGACATGATCTTCATCGCTATGCTGGGCAAGGCGGAGTTGGCCGCGGCCGTGGGCTATGCCGGGGCGATCCTGTTCTTCACGACCTCTTTCGGGATCGGCATGGCCATTGCCGGCGGCGCGCTGGTGGCGCGCGCTCTGGGCGAGGGCGACGCCATGCTGGCGCAGCGGCGCGCGACCAACAGCCTGATCTTCGGGGTCGCCTTCGGTGCGGTGTTCAGCGCGATCGTCTGGGTCAACCTGCACGGGCTGACGGCGCTGGTGGGCGCAAGCGGCCAGACCCAGGACCTGGCGGTGCAGTATCTGCGGATCATCATCCCCTCCCTCCCGTTCCTGCTGGTGGGCATGGTGGGCGGTGCGATCCTGCGCGCCCATGGCGATGCGCGCCGCGCGATGATGGCGACGATCTATGGCGGGCTGGTCAATGCGGTTCTGGACCCGATCCTGATCTTCGGGCTCGATCTGGAGCTGACCGGTGCGGCCCTTGCCTCGGTCGCGGCGCGGGTGACCATCGCGGCCACCGCACTGATCCCGATCCTGCGGCATCATGGCGGTTTCGGGCAGCCCGATCTTCCGGGCCTGCGCGCCGATCTTTCGCCGGTCGTCAGGCTGGCCTTTCCGGCGATCCTGACGCAACTGGCCACGCCTGTCGGGCAGGCCTATGTCACGCGATCCATGGCAAGCTATGGCGAAGAGGCGGTGGCGGGCATGGCCATCGTGGCGCGGCTGACGCCGGTGGCGTTTGGCGTGATCTTTGCCCTGTCGGGGGCGGTCGGGCCGATCATCGGGCAGAATTTCGGGGCGCGGGACGCGGCGCGTGTCAGGCGCGCCTATTGGGACGGGCTGATCTTCACCGCGCTGGTGGTGATCCTCGTCACGGCGGTGTTGTTCGCCCTGCGCGGGCCGATCGCGGATCTGTTCTCCGCCAGCGGCATCACCCGCGACCTCGTCTTTCTGTTCTGCGGCCCGCTGGCGCTGGCCTTCTTTTTCAACGGAATGATCTTCGTCTCGAACGCGGCATTCAACAATCTGGGGCATCCGTATTACTCGACATGGATCAACTGGGGCCGGCACACGGCGGGCACGATCCCGCTGGTGATCGTGTTTTCGGTGTGGTTCGGCGCGGCAGGCGTGCTGATCGGGCAGGCGGTGGGGGGTGTGCTTTTCGGGCTGGTCTCGCTCTGGCTGGCGCTCAGGGTGATCGCGAAACAGGAGGGGGCCGGGGCCGAGCCGGGCCCGTTCCAGCGCCAGGCGCGCCTGCTACAGCTTTTTTATCACCGCCGATAGCCGCTCAAGATTGTCGTCGACAAAGGCCCTTTCATCGGCTTCGAGCGGCTGCGCGCGGGCATAGACGGGGGCCGCGCGGTCATTCAGGATCGGCGCGTCCCAGCCTGCGGTGGTGTCGAAGAAGCCTTGCGCGCCCGCTGCGCCGAACTCGCGCAGATACCCCTGGATCACCGTGTCGAGATAGCTGAGCAGGATCGGGTGTTCGTCGGTCGCGTCGGTGTCGTGTTCGGGCCGGGTGCGATAGATCTGGATATCGGGCAGATGGCCGTGGTCATGGGTGATCTGGGCGACCGGCAGGCGGTGATAGGCATGTTCGCGTTGGTCGAGCGCCGTCCAGTCGGCGCCGGGGACGGCCGCGATCAGCCCGTCGATCGACATGTCCGGCGCCTCCACCGCGGTCAGATACGCGGCTTTGCGCAGACGGGTGCGTTTCCAGGTGCGTGCCCAGCCCGTGACCCGCGCCCGCGCGGGGCGGGGGAAGTCATGTGTGGCGCGATTGACCAGGCTGCCATAGCCGAAGAAGAACGGGTCGGACATGGGCGCCAGTGATGACCATTTGCACCGCTGCACGCAACCCCTTGCCGAACGCGAGAATCCGGGTATCTTCGGCACCGTTCAGACAGGGAGAACCCGGCAAGACGCGCCGGTGCCGAAGGAGCAACCGCCCCGGTAAACTCTCAGGCAACAGGGACCTGTCTGCGCCAAGAAACTCTGGAGAGAGATGCCGGGAGGCATCCGCCGAAGGGATAACGATCTCAGGCGAAAGGACAGAGGGGGCATCGAGGGTCGCGCGCGTGCTGCGCGGCCGAAACGATGCCGGGCCTGCCCCGGGTAGACCCGAGGGACCGATGGCCGAAGAACTCAACCGTTTGCCGCTTCATGCGCTACACGCCGAACTGGGCGGAAAATTCGTGCCCTTCGCGGGCTATGAGATGGCGGTGCAATACGCCGATGGCGTGATGGCCGAGCATCTCTGGTGCCGCGAAAAGGCGGGTCTGTTCGATGTCAGCCACATGGGGCAGGTTCTGCTGCCGCCGGATCAGGCGCAGGCGCTGGAGGCGTTGGTGCCGGTCGATGTGCTGGATCTGGAGGTCGGGCGGCAGCGCTATGGCTTCTTCACTAACGACGATGGCGGCATTCTGGACGACCTGATGATCGCGCGGCGCGACGCGGACCTGTTTCTGGTGGTCAACGCGGCCTGCAAGGCGGCCGATATCGCGCATCTTCGCGCGCATCTGGGCGGTGTGCAGCCGGTGGAGGGGCGTGCCCTGCTGGCGTTGCAGGGACCGCTGGCGGAGGCGGCTCTGACCCGGATGGTGCCGGATGCGGCGGCGATGCGGTTCATGGATGTGGCGGTGATGACGTGGCAGGGGGCCGAGCTGTGGCTGTCGCGTTCGGGCTATACCGGCGAGGACGGGTTCGAGATTTCGCTGCCGGCGGAAAATGCCGAGGCCTTTGCCCGCGCCCTGCTGGAGATGGAGGAGGTTGCGCCCATCGGTCTGGGCGCGCGCGATTCCCTGCGTCTGGAGGCCGGGTTGCCGCTTTACGGGCAGGATCTGAGCCCCGGGATTTCCCCGATCGAGGCGCGTCTGGGCTGGGCCGTGTCCAAGGCGCGGCGGGCGGACGGCGCGCGCGCGGGCGGGTTCCCCGGGGCGCCGCGCATCCTTGCCGAAATGGCGGGGGGCGCCTTGCGCAAACGTGTGGGTCTGAGGCCCGAGGGGCGCGCGCCGATGCGCGCGGGCGTGCCGCTATTCGCCGATGCCGAAGGCGGGCCCGGGATCGGGGTTGTCACCTCGGGCGGGTTCGGGCCATCGGTGGGCGGGCCGATTGCCATGGGCCTGATTGACAGCGCGGTGCCCGATGGGGCCATGGTTTATGGCGAGGTTCGTGGCAAACGCCTGCCTGCGGCGCAGGTCGCGATACCGTTCTACAAGAAGACATACAAACGCTGAGCGAGGGAACAGACCGATGAAATACACCGAGGAACACGAATGGCTGCGTGTCGAGGACGATCTGGTGGTGGTGGGCATTACCGAATATGCCGCCACGCAACTGGGCGATGTGGTGTTCGTGGAACTGCCGGAGGAGGGGCTTGAGGTTGTCAAGGATGACGAGGTCGTGGTGATCGAGAGCGTGAAGGCGGCGTCCGACATTCTGGCGCCGCTGGATGGCGAGATCGTCGAAGTGAACACGGCGCTTACGGACAATCCCGGGCTGGTGAACGAAGACCCCACCGGTGCGGCGTGGTTCTTCAAGATGAAGCTGGAAGACATGAGCGCGATGGACGACCTGCTGGACGAAGCCGCCTACAAGGCCCTGATCGAATGACGATGACGCGGATCGTGGCCGGGCGCGACGTAGAGGTCCCTTGCGGTTTGGCCCGGGCCCGCCGTCTGGGCCTTGGCCCCGCTCCGCAAATCCACCACGGGGGGCATCGCCGGGCCCGCCTGCGCGCGCCTGTCGGAAATCTCGTGACTATCCTTTGCCACGCCTGAACGGGAACACCTTCATGACCTTCACGCCGTCCGACTACGACCCCACCGATTTCGCAAATCGCCGCCATATCGGCCCCTCGCCGTCCGAGATGGCGGAGATGCTGGCCGAGGTCGGTGCGGGCAGCCTTGACGAGTTGATGGACCAGACGCTGCCAAGCTCGATCCGGCAGAAGAGGCCGCTGGACTGGCCCGCCCTGTCGGAGGCGGAACTGATCGCGCGGATGCGCGAGATCGCGGCCAAGAACAAGGTCATGGTGAGCATGATCGGGCAGGGCTATTACAACACGCATACCCCGCCCGCGATCCAGCGGAACGTGCTGGAAAACCCGGCCTGGTACACCGCCTACACCCCCTATCAGCCGGAGATCGCGCAGGGCCGTCTGGAAGCGTTGCTGAATTTCCAGACCATGGTGGCCGATCTGACCGGCCTTGAGGTGGCCAATGCCTCGCTTCTGGATGAAAGCACGGCCTGCGCGGAAGCGATGGTGATGGCGCAGCGGGTGGCGAAATCGAAGGCCACGGCATTTTTCGTGGACGAGAACTGCCATCCGCAGAATATCGCCGTGATCCGGACGCGGGCCGCGCCCTTGGGGATCGACGTGATCGTCGGCGCCCCCGCCGATCTGGACGCCTCGGCAGTGTTCGGGGCGCTGTTTCAGTATCCGGGCACCTATGGCGGGCTTGCCGACCCGTCGGCGCAGATCGCCGCACTGCACGAGGCGAAGGCGATCGGGATCGTCTGCACCGATCTGCTGGCGCTGACGCTGATCAAGGAGCCCGGCGCGATGGATGCCGATATCGCCGTGGGCTCGGCGCAGCGCTTCGGCGTGCCGCTTGGGTATGGCGGCCCGCATGCGGCCTTCATGGCCTGCCGGGACGCCTATAAACGCGCGATCCCGGGCCGGCTGGTGGGGGTCAGCATCGACAGCCACGGGCACAAGGCCTTCCGTCTGGCGCTGCAAACCCGGGAGCAGCATATCCGCCGCGAGAAGGCGACCTCGAATGTCTGCACGGCTCAGGCGCTGCTGGCGGTGATGGCCTCGTTCTACGCGGTGTTCCACGGGCCGCTTGGGCTGAAAGCGATTGCGGAACAGGTGCATCTGAAGGCGGTGCGTCTGGCGGCTTCCCTGCGCGCGGGCGGGTTCGCACCCGAGCAGGACCGGTTTTTCGATACGATCACCGTGCCGGTGGGCAATATGCAAAGCCGGATCATGGCCGCCGCCGTGGCGCGCGGGATCAACCTGCGGGATGTGGGCTCGGACCGGATCGGAATATCGGTGGACGAAACCACGACGGTGGAGCATCTGGCCGCGGTGTGCCGCGCCTTCGGCGTGTTGTTCGCGGGGCCGCAGAACCTGCCGGCGATCCCAGGCGATCTGTTGCGGACATCGGAGTATCTGACCCATCCGATTTTCCACATGAACCGGGCCGAATCCGAGATGATGCGCTATATGCGGCGCCTGTCGGACCGGGATCTGGCGCTGGACCGGGCGATGATTCCGCTTGGCTCCTGCACGATGAAGCTGAACGCCGCGGTCGAGATGATGCCGATCACATGGCCTGAATTCGGCGCGATGCACCCGTTTGCCCCGGTCGATCAGGCCGAAGGCTATGCAGACATGCTGGAGGATCTGTCGGCCAAGCTGTGCGAGATCACCGGCTATGACGCAATGTCGATGCAGCCCAATTCGGGCGCGCAGGGGGAATATGCGGGGCTTCTGACCATTGCCGCCTATCACCGCGCCAATGGCGAGGCGCACCGCAACATCTGCCTGATCCCGGTGTCGGCCCATGGCACCAACCCGGCCTCCGCGCAGATGGCGGGGATGAAGGTGGTGGTGGTGGCCGCCGCCGCCAACGGCGATATCGACGTGGAGGATTTCCGCGCCAAGGCGGAGGCCGCCGGGGAGAACCTTGCGGCCTGCATGATCACCTACCCGTCGACCCATGGGGTTTTCGAAAAGACCGTCGGCGAGGTGTGCAAGATCACCCATGCCCATGGCGGGCAGGTCTATCTGGACGGCGCCAATCTGAACGCGATGGTGGGGCTGTCGAAGCCGGGCGAGATCGGGGCGGATGTCTCTCACCTGAACCTGCACAAGACCTTCTGCATCCCGCATGGCGGCGGCGGGCCCGGCATGGGGCCGATCGGGGTGAAGGCGCATCTGGCCCCTTATCTGCCGGGCCACCCCGAAACCGGCGGAACGGAGGGGCCGGTCAGCGCCGCGCCTTATGGCTCCGCCTCGATCCTGCCGATCTCCTATGCCTATTGCCTGCTGATGGGCGGGCAGGGCATCACGCAGGCGACCAAGGTTGCGATCCTGAACGCGAATTACATCGCGGCCCGCCTGAACGCGGCCTTCCCGGTTCTGTTCAAGGGCAAGAGCGGCCATGTGGCCCATGAATGCATTCTGGATACGCGCCCCTTCGCCGAGGCGGGCATCACCGTGGATGACATCGCCAAACGTCTGATCGATAACGGGTTTCACGCGCCCACCATGAGCTGGCCCGTGGCCGGTACATTGATGGTGGAGCCCACGGAATCGGAGACCAAGGCCGAGATCGACCGGTTCTGCGACGCGATGCTGTCGATCCGGGCAGAGATCGCGGATGTGGAGGCGGGAAAGATCGCGGCCGCCGACAGCCCGCTGCACTATGCGCCGCATACGGTCGAGGATCTGATCGGCGACTGGGACAGGGCCTATACCCGGGAACAGGGATGTTTCCCCGCCGGTGCCTTCCGGGTGGACAAGTACTGGCCGCCGGTCAACCGGGTCGACAATGTCTATGGGGACCGGCATCTGATCTGCACCTGCCCGCCGCTGGAGGAATATCTCGACGCGGCGGAATGAGCGCAGGCGGCGGGGCCGGTGAGAGGGCCGGCCCCTGACGACAGACGGCGCGCGCAGGTGCAGGGTGCTGCGCCTCGTTCTCAGGGGAGCTCATAGCATTTGCAGATGGCGCTATCCGTCCTGCGGTATGTTCTGAAGCCCATGGCCTCGTAATAGGCAAGGCCAAGGGAATTGTCCGCGCCGATGGTCGCGTCGATCTTCCGCAATCCGGCCGCAATGGCGGCCTCTCGCGAGGCGGCGAACAACCGGGAGCCGATGCCCCGGCGCGCGGCCTGCGGGCTGACATGGGTGCCGATGATGCCCCAGCCGGGCTCCACCCCGTAGGGATTGTCTTCGGTCGCGCGTTTGAGCGACTGCAAGCCCAGTATCCTGCCGCTGCCATCCTCGGCGACGGTACACGCGATCCGGTGCGGATCGGCGATGTAATGCGACAGGACGAAGGCCTTGTCGCTGGCATTGCTGCGCAGCCCTGCCGCCACAAGCTGTTCCAGCACATCGCTGATACCCCCGGCGTCGCCGGTTTCGGCGGGTCTGATCCGCATGAAGTCGCTCTCCTCGCCTTTCGTCGCCGCTCAGCGCTGCCCGAACCGGGCGCGCAGGCCTTCCAGCGTGTATTGCTTGGCGACGGGACCATGCTCCTCGGGCTGAAAATTCGGATCCGACGGCAGGCAATCGCGGCCACAGACCTGATGCATGTTGCCGGTTTGCCCGTTGACGAACCAGAGCCGCCCGCCGGGCGTGGAGACCCAGCCGTTTATCCCCTGCCTCATGTCGCCTTCGACATCGACGGTCGACGGGACCTCCCCGTCATAGCCCTGGCCCCAGGCCGCATGGGTATGCCAGGAGGACAGGACCTCCGCACCGGGTGGCAGGGGCAGGCTCGCGCAGGAGGCATGGCCGCCCCAACTGACCTTGGTGCTTTCCAGCTCGCCGGAGGGCGCGCGCAGCACATACCCGCATACCTCTCGGTTGAATTCGATCGACAGCGGGTTCATGTTTCTGAAAAGCGCCGTGATGAACTCGGTTTCCTCGGCACTCTGTGCCTGAGCGAGGGGGGCCGTCATCAGGCCGAGCACAAGCGCAAGGATCAATCGCATCACATCAACTCCGTAGAACGCGGGCCTGTGCCATGATAAGAGATATTCCGGCGTTTGCCAGTGCCTTGGGACCGGCTGGACGGCTATCCGGGATGCACTAGGTGGAATCCCGGGGACAGGCAAGGGCAGGGACATCATGGTCAGATCAGAGTTGGAAAACGCATCCGGTACGGAGGTTGCCCTGCGCAACACGCCGGAGGTGGACCGCGACATGCGGCTGTGGCTGAAGGCGGGGTATTTCGCGATGCTGTTCTGCCTCTGGAGCAGCTTCATCATCCCGATCGTCTTCGTCATTCAGATGCGGTGGTAGATGGCCGAATCGCATGGCGCGTCAGTGCTATTGACATTGACCGTTTCGAATGAAATCGTTTGGCAAATCAGTTAGATAAGGGGCAGGACAATGATCCGCTATCTTTTGCTTCCGGCATGCTTGTTGGTTAGCGCATGTAGTCAGCAACCAACTGTGCCGCCGATTAACCTGGTCGCAGGTACTTACGACTGGACGTTTTCCGAAGGTTGCGGTGAGTTGATCGTGGGGAGCGGATACAGCTATAGCTTCGACAGCGGGTGCAATGGCAGCACGGACTATGTTGCGTCAGAGATTTCACTGTCCGGCAACCGCTTGCTGGTTGACCAGGCGATCATGACGATAGATGCCGCTGGTCCTGACGCTTTTGAGGGGATCTGGCGGATCGGTCAGCAGGCCGCTCGCGCGCGGTTTGAACGACGTTGATGACGAACTCGTCGCCGATGTTCTGAGCAAAAAAGGCGCGGTAGTAACCGCGCCTTCTGAATTTCGATCTTTCGCTAGGCGAAAAAAATCAGGCCAGAGCCAGATTGGTCGCGCTTTCGCGGCCGTCACGGCCTGCTTCCACGTCGAAGGTGACCTTCTGGCCATCATTCAGACCGGTCAGACCGGCGCGTTCCACGGCAGAGATGTGCACGAACACGTCGCGCGATCCGCCTTCGGGCTCGATGAAGCCGAAGCCTTTAGTTGCGTTGAACCATTTTACGGTGCCATTGGCCATCCGCTTTTCTCCTTTAAAATCAACTGCCCGCGTAGTGCGGCAGCTATGGCGTCAGTCAGTGGCAGGTCGAGTCGTGGCGCCTATGGTAGGGAGACAGCGGGTCGATTTGCGGTAACGGTCGCAAGGGGCATATGGGGCGGGGCCGCACATAAAGCAAGATAATTCGCGCGGGCACCGGCAAGACCCCGCCTATCGGGCCCGGGTCGGACAGCGGTACAGGTCGCGGTGCAGGCCCCCGAACCGGGGCGACCTCGCGTGCAGAGAACCGGCATTCGATCAATCGGCAGCGGCGATCCGCGCGGTCTCGGCGGGAGCCATTGCGGCGGACAGATCCGCGATGAGGCGGGAGGTGCCGCGGCGCGAGATGACACGGTTGGGCGGGCCGGCCTGCCGCACCGCCTCGGCCTGCGCGCCCAGATCGAAGCAGAAGACGGGCAAGCCCGTCGCCAGCGCCTCATGGGTCACGAAGGAGAAGGTTTCGGGCCAGATCGAGGGGATGAGCCAGTGGCTGACCCCGTATCTGGCGACCAGATCGGGGATCTCCCCGATCGCATAGCTGCCATGGATCGGCACCCAGTCGGGCATGGGGAACGCCCGGTCGAAATTGCCGATGACGGCCATGTCGAACGGGCGCTGCCCGGGGCCGGTCAGCTTCTTGCAGATCGCGGACACGACGCCGGCGCCCTTTTGCATGCCGATATCGCCCAGCACGCCGAGAACCGGGCGCGGGCCTTCGGGCGGGCGCAGAATGGCGGGCACCCTGGCCAGCATCTCGTGCGGGGCGACGGTGATCCGGTCGGCGGCTTCGGGATAGGCGGCGGTGACCAGATCGCGGCTGTCCCGGGAAAAGACCGTCAAACCGTCGGCCTTGGCGATCAGCGCGCCCCAGGCTTTGCGCCAGTCCCGCAAGGGGACATGGGTGCCGTCGGGGCGCAGGATGCTGTGGATCCTGGCGGTGCTGTCGGCGGCGGGCACGCCGGTGAAGCGGTTTTCCTCGTCCAGCAGCACGTAAGAGGGGCTGAGCGGGAAGAAATCGTGGAAAAGGATCTCCAGCCGATCCTCGGGCCCCCGTTTCAGGCCGGACAGGATCTCGGGCAGGCCGACCGGATCCGCATCGCCGACACCGCAGGAGTAGATCACCCTGCGCGGTCCGGTGGATGCCAGCAGCCCGGTGACAAGAACCAGATTTCCGGTGTGCCCCGAGATGGTTCCGAACGCGCCGTGGACCTCCAGCGTCAGGCGGCTGGCGCCGCCCACGCGCAGCACGACGGCCGCCCCGCCCGCCGCGATCCGGCGGCTGATTTCCCGTTCGAGATAGCGTTCCGCCCCGCCGCCGAGACTATGGGCGAGGTAGATCGGCAACGGATCGGCGGTCAGGCTGCCGGCCCAGGCGATGGCCAGCGCGAGACGCACGGATTTCAGCGGGTCGGTCGCGATGAAGTCCTGCACCTGGGCATCGTAGCGGGGATAGCGCCGGGAAATGGTTGCGCCGTTGCGCCGAAGCAGTTCCTGCTTCTGGAGCGTGCCGAAGCTTTCCCCGCCGCGATGTTCGACGAAGAGATTGCCAAGCCCGATATGGCGCCCGCCAAGGGCGGCTGCTTTCTGGCACCAATCGACCTCTTCGCCATAGCCGCGCCCGAAGACGGTATCGAGAGCGGGAAGCCGCCGGAGAAACGCGGCATTGATCGCCATGCAGAAGCCGACGCCTGTGGGCGTTGCGGCCTGCCCCGCGACGGGGTCGATCCACCGCGCGGCCCGGTCGATCAGGTCGGCCTGCCCGGGCAGAAGGACATTTCGCCTGCAGATGCCGGGGACCGAGAAGATCTCGGCATCGTTGGACATGGGCGTAACCGTCGCCACCTTGTCCCCGGTCAGGATCGGTTGCATCAGCCGGGAGGCCCAGCCCTGCGGCACGAACGCGTCGGAATTCAGCAAGATGACGTGCTCGCCCAGATCGCGCGCCCGCGCCAGCCCGCGGTTGACGCTGCCGATGAAGCCGAGATTTTGCTCGTTTTCCAGCAACTCCACCGGGGCGTCGGAGCCAAGCCCCTCGCGCCAGTCCCGCAGATAGGGGCGGACCGCCGGATCGCTGGAACAGTCCTCCAGAATGATCAGGCGAAAGGGAATATCGGTGTGCCGCATCACCCGGTCCAGCACCTCGGGCAGGAGATCGAGGGCGTTGTAGACAGGCAGGATGATCGTGACGGTGCCGGTTCCGGCGCTTGATTCCTGCGTTTCCGCCCTTGCCCCGGTCATCGCCGCGGGATGGGCCGTATCGGTGCGGGCAAAGAGATCATCATCCAGAAGGCCGCGGCCCGAGGGGCTGCGGTCGAACCCCAGTTCGGATATGATCCGGCTGTAGGCGCGCGTGTCCCGAAACAGTTTCCAGCGCAGGATCGGCCCGATATTGCGAAACAGAAGCCGGGCGAATTCGGGCCGCAGCGCGCGTTGCGCGGCCCGCACCTCCGCCGTGCCGGGGCCGGGCAGGGGCTGTGCATGGCCGAAGCTTCCGGTCACGCTGGTCAGGGTCAGGTCGGTGCCGTCGCGCGGCATGGTCAACTCGAAGCCCAGGGCGGCCGTGTCGGCAAGGTTCAGCGCGGAAGCGACATCGGGGCGCGGGATATCCGGGCGGGCAACACCGGATTGCGTTTCGCTGGACAGGATCAGATGGGACGCGGTGGACCAGCCCACCACATGCACATGATCCCCGGCCAATGTGTAGAAATCCACATAGCCTGTCGGATGGTCCGGATCGGGGCCCAAGGGAAAGCCCGGCATTTTCAACGTGATGTGCTGATCGGCATATCGGCTGAAAATAGATCTCAATCGTGAAATCATGGTGGGCGAAACGTCCCGTAACCAGCGCGATTGTCAAAAAAACGCCGCTCTGGAATGATCAAGCGGTATGGAAATGAAACGCTAGCTGATTTCCCCAGACCTCACAAGGGCGGGCCCGTTGGCCCCGGAAACCGGCGTTTCGGGGAGTGGGCGCAGTGCATTTCCGCACAACCTTCGCGCGTGTATGTGCATTGATGTAGGGAGATGCCGACCCAGCTTTCCAGCAAGCGGGGCCGCTTGCCCCATTCACGATCTGGAGGAGATATCAGATGACCCATTCGATCCCCGGCCTGCACCATGTGACGGCCATTTCCGGCCCGCCTCAGGCCAATGTCGATTTCTTCACCGGCGTGCTGGGCCAGCGTCTGGTCAAGAAGACTGTGAATTTCGACGATCCGGGCACCTACCATCTGTATTACGGCGACCGGACGGGCAGCCCCGGCACGATCCTGACCTTTTTTCCGTTTGCCGATGCGGGGCCGGGCCGGGCAGGGCCGGGCATGGCCTCCGCCTATGGCTATGCGGTGCCCGCGGGGCGGTTCGACCCCTGGATGGAGCGGCTGGCCGAAGCGGCCGTGGCTTTCGACGGGCCTGTGGAGCGTTTTGGCGCCCGGGTGATCACCCTCGCGGACCCCGACGGCGCGCCGGTGGAACTGATCGAGACCGACCGCGAGAGCGCGGAGGATCTGGACGGGTTTCACTCCGTCACGCTCTGGGAGCGGGATACCGAGCCGACCGCGCGGCTTCTGGTGGATGTGTTCGGCTATGAGCAGGCCAGCCATGAGACGACCGGCGGGGTGGAACGCCTGCGCCTGAAAGCACCGGGCGACGCGCGCGGTGCGGTGGTCGATCTGATCCGGTCCGATGCCCCCTCTATCGGGCGGCAGGGCGCCGGAAGCATCCATCATGTGGCGTTCCGCGCCGAAGACGACGCGGTGCAGCAGGCGTGGCGCGAGACGCTGACAAGCGCCGGGTTCGGGCCGACGCCGGTGATCGACCGGCAGTATTTCAACGCGATCTATTTCCGGGAACCGGGCGGAGTTCTGTTCGAGATCGCGACCGATCCGCCGGGCTTTGCGGTGGATGAGGATGTGGCCGATCTGGGCAGCGCGCTGAAGCTGCCGGCTCAATACGAGTCGCAGCGCGACCGCCTCGAACAGGTGCTGCCGCCCCTCAAGGTAACCCCATGAGCAACCGGGCCCTGCTGTCGTTTGGCGGGGCCAGCCCGGGCCGGGCGGCCCGGGGCCTCGTCCTGGCGCATGGGCGCGGTGGCTCCGCGGCCGACATTCTGGACCTGGGCGCGGCGCTTGGTCTGCCGGATGTCGCGCTGGCGGCTCCGGATGCCATCGGGCAAAGCTGGTGGCCCACGTCGTTTCTGGCGCCGCATGCACAGATGGCCCCTTATCTGGAGGCGGGATTGCACGCGCTGGACCGGGCGGTGGAGGCGCTGGTGGAGGGTGGCCTGGCGCGGGACCGCATTGCGGTGGCGGGCTTCAGTCAGGGGGCCTGTCTGGCGCTGGAATACGGGGCGCGAAGCGCCGGTCTGGGGGCGGTCATCGGCCTGTCCGGCGGGCTGGTGGGCACGGGCGACGCCGGTGGCGGCGCGACCGATGCGCTCTACGGGTATGGGCCCAAGCTTTTCGACTATGACAACCGGCTGGAGGGCACCCCCGTCGTGATCGCGGTTCATGCGCGCGACCCGCATATCCCGCTGGCCCGCGCCGAAGATAGCGCCAAGGTGTTCCGGGCCCTGGGCGCGGAGGTGGAGCTTCAGGTCACACCCGGCGACGGGCACGGGATAACCGGCGACGGGATGGCGGCCATGCGCCGCCTGCTGAACCGTTAGCAGGGCTTTCCAGCGCCGGACGGATCAGCGGAACCAGTGGTTCCATCCGGCGTGATAAAGCGGCACCAGCGGATGGCCCTGAATGGAGTTGACCTCCGCCTGCAGGGGCGCGGTATCGAGGCCGAAGACCCGGGCGGCCTGCCAGACCCCGGGCGTGAGGAAACGCAGGTTTTCGGGCAGGACCGGCGTGCGATCCGTCAGGCCCATGGGACCGGCGATGACAAAGCCCCAATCGCCGAAGCTGGGCACGTAGACGTGATAGGGCAGCGTGGCGAGACCTGCGCCGGGGGCTTGCGGGTTGCGGGTGGCCGCCAGCGTCGCCTCGATCGTCCAGAAGGCCTGCCGCGCGAATGTGGGCGACCCGGCCTGCGTCACGAAAAGCCCCTGCGCGGAGAGGCGCTCGACCAGCATGGCGTAAAACTCGATCGAGTAAAACTTTGACACTGCGATGGTTTTCGGATCCGGCAGGTCGGCGATGATCACATCGTAAATGGCGGTATCCTCGGCGATGAAGGCCCAGGCATCGGCGTTGACGACGGTCACGCGCGGATCGTTGAACGCGTTGCGGTTGAGCGGGGTCAGGGCCGGATTGGTCGCGAACAGCTCCGTCACGCGCGGGTCCAGATCCACCAGCGTGACGGTCTCCACATCGTCATGGCGCAGCACCTCGCGAAGCGCCATGCCGTCGCCGCCGCCAAGGATCAGCACATCCGACCGCCGCGGGGCGAGGCCCATGGCCGGATGGACCAGCGCCTCGTGGTAGCGGTGTTCGTCCAGCGTGTCGAACTGGATCGACTGATCGAGGAACAGCCGGATCCGCTCGTCGAAGCGGGTGATGGTGATGGCCTGATACGGGGTCTGTTCGGATAGGATGACGTCGTCTTCGAACAGCCGCGCATCGATTGCGGAGACGAGCCGGTCGCTCGCGGCGAGGCCGATCAGGGCAAGCCCCAGAAACCCGGCCCAGGGCAGCCAGAGGCTGCGGCCCAGCCGGTCGCGGAAAAGCCAGAGCGAAAACCCCGCCACCAGCAGGTTCAGCACGCCGAAGGCGAGGCTGGCCGCGATCAGGGAGAGGTTCGGGATGATCAGAAGCGGAAAGGCGAGGCTGGCGGCAAGCGCGCCGATGTAATCCGCGGTCAGCACGTTTTCGAAGCGGAACTCGGCCGCCCCGATCTGTTTCAGCACCCGGGTGATCAGGGGGATTTCCATCCCCGACAGCACGCCGATGATGATCAGCAGCCCGTAAAGCGGCAAGCCGACGCTGCCCGACCAGGCATAGGCGAAGAACAGGACCGGCCCCGATGCGCCGCCGAAGACGCCAAGGGCGATCTGCGCCCGCACGAACCCGCCAAGGGCATCGCCGACAAAGCGCGACAGATAGGCCCCCAAGCCCATCGCGGACAGGAATACCCCGATCACGAAGGAAAACTGCCGGATCGAATCCCCGATCAGATAGCTGGAGATCGTGGCCGCGATCAGCTCGTAGATCAGTCCCGCGACGGCAACCACGAAGGTGGCCGCCAGAAGCCAGGCGACCTTGGGCGTGACCTCGGACGGTGAGGAGGCGGTCAAGACAGGATGACGGCGGCGATGATGATCGAGATCGAGATGAAGACCGCGCTGATCAGCACGGCCAGGGCGGTGTTCTGATCCTCTTCGATCTCCTTGACGATCGAGAAGGGGGTCATCAGATCGAGCACTTTCCACGCGATCCACAACAGGACCAGCCCGATGCCGGTGTAAAACAGCGTGGAGACGAATTCGGCCAGAACGATCAGCTCAAACGGGTTCATGGGACGGGCTCCTTTTGGGTCATTTGATACGGCCGAGCGAATTGTAGCCACCGCCCGGGCTGCCGGCGCGGATCGAGGCGGCGGTGGCGATATCCCGGCTTTCGCGGCCGATGCCGTAATAGGACAGATAGCCTGCGCCCATAAGGGCGAGGCTGCAGCCGACCAGTATGACGACGCGAAACGGGGTCATGGGCGGGCCTTTCTAATCTTCATCGGTCCAGTCCGAGCCGGACCAGCGGCGTTTTTCATACAATGCGTAGCGGCCTTGCAGCGCCAGGGCGCCCAGAAGGAACACAACCGTCATGGCCCCCATCCAGAGAGAGGTCGTCACCTTCTGCCGCACCGATATGGTGACGTAGGAGAGCGGGCTATGGTTGCCCTGCCAGCTTTCCGCCTCCTCCAGATCCAGCGTGATCCGATGCACGCCGCTGTCCGTGGGCCGGAATAGGTAATGCGCGCGGCGCGAACCTTCGGACCATCGCTCGCCGCCATCGGTGCCGGAGTAATACTGCGCCGCGCGCATCCCCTCGACCACAGGCTCGCCCGCCGCATTCAGGATCTCGGTCGAGAAGAGCGCATAGGCGTTGCTGACATCGGTTTGCAGGTCCACGCGAACCAGCTGATCGGTCGAGGTGAGCGTGAAGTCGTAGGTTTGCGGCAGATCGCGGACCGGCACCCGGTCGACGTTCAGCACCCTGTCACCGGGCAACATCCACAGGGCCAGGGTCAGGAAAAGCGCGAGGGCGGCAAAGCCAAGCAGCGCGGCACGCAGGAAGCCTTCGTCCTTCAACGGTTTGAAAGGGGTCAGGGGATGGGGTTCCGTCACGCGGATTGTGGCCGGATCGATGCCAAGCTGGGCGCAGATCCGTTCGGTCGGGAGCAGGATCGAGCGTTCCACCTCGCGTTCGTTCCGGCTGAAGGAATAGCTCAGCATCGCCTCACGGGACATCAGCGTGACGGCGGTCTTGCTCTCCCCCAGTTTGGGGAGCCAGTTGAACTCCCCTTCCATGAAATCGATGCGCGCCGTGCTGGTCTCGTAGTAGCGGTAATGGCCGTCGTTCAGCCGGGCGCGCGGCGGGCTTTCGGCGCGTTCCACCTGCGCGGTGCCGATCCACATGGGTGAGGGCAGGTCGCGCAGCTTGCGGGTGAAGACAAAGGCGCCGCTTTCATAGCTGAGCCATGCGTAGCCGTGGGTGGGCGAAAACAGCTGATGCTCAGTCCAGCGCCAGGTTTCGCCGCGATAGGTCTCGATCATCCCGAGCGTGCCGATGACGGTGAAATCCGCGCCTTCGATGGTGGCCGTCATGCCGATATTCACCGGGCTGAACGGGTGGTCCCGATTGCCGATGGAGGTCAGGATCCTGTACTTGTCCTGCGCGTCGAGAACCGCGCCGCAATAGCCGCAGACATGGGTTCGCACGCGGCCCCCGCCCAGCACGCCCAGGCCCGCGCCGCATTGCGTGCAATTGATCGAGGAGAGATCGGTGGTGCGGGTCATGCCGCGCGGTCCGGCTTCAGATCGAACGGGTCGAGCCAGCGGCCCCTGTACCATGCGCGGCCCCCGGCCCAGAACTCGCCGGAGATAAGCGCGCCATCGTCGCCGGCGGCGTTCACGAAGTCGTACCGCTCCCCGATTTCCATGACTTCGGGGAACTCCCCGCGAATGGCAACGCAGGCGGCGGTGTCGGCCTCCGTCACGGTGTAGGTCTCGCCCTCCACCCGGAAGCTGGAGCCAAGCGGGGGCGCCCCGTTCCATTTCGGAGCCTGTCGCTCCGGCAGCGCGGTCTGGAGGATCACATCGCCCTCGTCGATGCTGATCCAGGCGCCATTGCCGCTGCCGTCGAGGGCCCAAAGCTCATCCCACCAGCCGCGCCCGTAGTCGAACCGGGCATGGCCCACCATCCGGTAGACATGCCGCCCGACGCGCAGCTTGTCGCCAAGGCCGAGCAGCATCGGGACTTCATGCATCTCGCCATGGTTGCCGATCGGGGCCAGCGCATCAGCCTCCCGGAACAGCGTCGTGCCGCAGGAGGGGCAATCGAACATCCGCGTCGATTTTTGCAGGCGGTCGAAGCCATTGCCGCAGTTCGGGCAGGAAAGATGGCCTTTGGGCGTCATGAAAAGATATCAGAAAATCGGGTCATATGATGCCGAACTGGTACCTTATGCGGGGGGTGCGGGGCAATGAAAAGCGCGCCGGGTCTAGCCCAGGACCTCGGCCACCGCCCCGGCCGTGGCCGTTATCACGGTATCGGCCTCCTCCCGGGTCAGGCAGAGCGGCGGGGCGAAGCCGATGATGTCGCCCTGCGGCATCGCCCGCGCGATCACCCCGCGCCGGCCCATGGCGGCCACGATCTGCGGTGTGATCTTGCGGTCGGGGTCGAAATAGGTGCGGCTGTCGCGGTCGGCGATCAGTTCCACCGCCGTCAGCATGCCTTCGCCGCGGATCTCGCCCACATGGGGGTGATCGCCAAGCGCCGCCTGCATCTGCGCGGTGAGGTAGGGCCCCACGGTGGCCGCATTCTCGACAAGGCCAAGGCTGTCGATGAGCTTGAGATTGGCAACGCCCGCGGCGGCACCGATGGGATGGGCCGAATAGGTCCAGCCATGGCCGATGGGTCCGTTTTCGTCCGTCCCCTGTTCCAGCACCTTCCAGACCTTTTCCGATACGATCGAGCCCGACAACGGGGCATAGGCGGAGGTCAGCCCCTTGGCGATGGTCATGATATCGGGGGTCAGCCCGTAGGCGGGGCTGGCGAACATATGACCCAGACGGCCAAACCCGGTGATCACCTCGTCCGCGATCAGCAGAATATCGTGCTTTTCCAGGATCGGCGTGATCGCCTCCCAATAGCCTTCGGGCGGGGGGACGATGCCGCCGGTGCCCAGCATGGGTTCGGCGATGAAGGCGGCGATCGTCTCCGCCCCCTCGGTGTCGATCAGTTGTTCCAGATCGGCGGCGCATTGCGCGGAAAACAGGGTCTCCGACATCTCCCGGGTGTCGCGGCGATAATAATAGGGGCTGGTGGTGTGCCGCACCATGTCGAGCGGCAGATCGAATTTCCTGTGGAACAGGCTGAGCCCGGTGAGCGAGCCGCTCATCAGCCCCGATCCGTGATAAGCGCGCCAGCGGCTGATGATCTTCTTCTTTCGGGGCAGCCCGCGGATGTTGTTGTAGTACCAGACCAGTTTTATGTTGGTTTCATTCGCGTCAGACCCGCCCTGACCGAAATAGACCTTGGACATGTGATCGGGCGCGCGGTCCATCACCATCTTGGACAGGGTCACCGACGCTTCGGTGCCGTGGCCCATATAGGCGTGGTAATAGGCCAGCTCGCGCGCCTGTTCGGCAATCGCGTCGGCGATTTCGGTGCGGCCATACCCCACGTTCACGCAATACAGCCCGGCAAAGGCATCGAGCAGGCGGTTGCCGTCGCGGTCGGTGATGTAGCAGCCTTCGCCCCCGGTGATGATCCGGCCCTGCACCTCGCCGCGCGCATGCTGCGCCAGATGGGTGGAGGGGTGGAGGAAACTGTCGCGGTCCCATTGGGACAGTTGATCATTGGTCAGCATTTGGGGCCCCTTTTTCTCGATATCCGCAGTCTAGCGGAGAACGGCGCGGGTGGTGCAAGGACAATCTATCGCAGATGGACGCGGCGGGGTGTCCGGCTGGTCCGGCCCGTCGGGCGCGGGCGGGCATGCCGTCCGCCCGGCCGGGCCTCTGTTGCCAGAATGCACCGCTTTTGTTAACCAGTTGTTAATAAACTGCCGGTCGCGCGCGCCTTTCGTTGTTAATGCCGACGGGCAGGGCGTAGTTCATTGGTCACTGACCAGACGCCGCAGAACGCGGGCCCTGAATGGCGGGCAAAGCCCGGTCACCCACCCGGAACGGGACAGGTAAGACCATGACTGCCGACGATCCCGATACGCTGCTGGAAGCCGTATTGGAAATTCTGATGAGACTTCCGAAAAGTCCTGAACAGGTGCTGTCGCAGATCGCCGCAGATCACGCGGATCTGCGCACGCTGCGCCTGATCCGGGTGCTGCTTGAGGCCGATGCGATGATCACCGCGACCTTCAATGGCGGCGCCGATCAGCGGGGCGATGCGCGGCTGGCCCGGGCGGTGGCCGTGCATCTGGCGAAACTGGCCGATCTGGTCGAAGAGGCGCGACCGGGCGCGCCTGTCGTGTTGCGCGATCTGGCACTCTAGGCCCGCGCGCGGTTTGGCCGTGGCACTCGGGCGGGGGCCGGGCTAGGGTCGCGCCCATGACGCGCCCCGCTGTTTCCTTTTCCGACGATCAGGCCTCCGCCTACGATGCGATTGCCGAGATGCTGCGCGCCGCCGGCGTGGATCTGGACCGCGATACCCTGACGCCGATGGCGGAGGGCAAATCCGCGGTGATGGCGGTGATCGGCAAGGCCGGCAGCGGCAAGACCCTGTTGCTGGCCCATCTGGTGGACGCGCTGGTCAGCGCGGGCGTTGACCTCGTGTCGGGCGATTGGGAAGGCCGCCGCCGCAGGGACCGGCGCACCGTCGCGATTCTGGCCCCCACGAACAAGGCAGCAAGCGTGCTGCGGACGCGGGGCGTGCCCGCGACGACGATCCATCGCATCCTTTACACGCCGGTCTATGACCCGGAATACGAGAAAGTCGCCGAATGGCTGGCCGGTCAGGGCGAGCGGCCCGAGATCGAGGCGCTGAGCGATACGGCGCTGGACCGGGCCAGGGTGGTGTATGACGCGCATAAATCGGTGCCGGCCGCCCTGGCCGCCGCGGGGCTGCGCGGGTCCGATTTCATCACCGGCTGGAAGCGGCGCGAAGACCCGCTGGATATCGGGCTGGTCGATGAAAGCTCGATGCTGGATCAAAAGCAGTTCGAGGATTTGCAGGAGATTTTCCCCACTCTCGTTCTGTTCGGCGATCCCGCGCAGTTGGCCCCGGTCGGTCAGTCGGGCGCGATGGTGTTCGATCAACTGAAAGGCCCCCGCAAGCAGGAACTGGCCCGGGTCCACCGGCAGGAGGCGGACAACCCGATCCTTGATCTGGCCCATGCCCTTGGCGACCCCGCGCTCAGCTTCGAGCAGTTCGAGCGGATGATCGAGGAGGCGGCGCGGACCGATGACCGGATCGTTGTCGCGCCGCGCGCCGACAGCGATCTGATGGCGCGCAGCCCGGTTCTGGTCTGGCGCAATGCGACCCGCATTCGCCTGATCCGCGCGTTCCGCATGGCCCATGGCGCGCCAGAGGATGCGCTTCTGCCGGGGGAGCCGCTGATCTGCGACGGGATCGAACTGCCGATCAAGCATCGGAAGAAACGGATCGACCTTGAGGCGCGCGGCCTGATCAAGGGCGCGCAGGTGGTCTATATCGGGCCCGGCAGCAAGCCGGGGTTTTCGCGGCTGCATGTGGTGGGCGCGGAAAGCCCGCGCCTGTCGGCGGCCTCCATCGTGAAGATCGAAAAGCCGGGGGAGGAGGAGCCCTTCATCCCCTTCGCGGCGCGGATGGGCGCCACATTTCTGCATGGGGCGGCGGTGACGACCCACAAGGCGCAGGGCAGCCAGTGGGAAACGGTGCAGGTCTTCGCGCCCGATCTTTATGCCGCCGCGCGCGCCGGGCGGGAAGAGGCCGGGCAGGCGCTGTGGAAGCGGCTGGCCTATGTGGCGATCACCCGCGCCGAGGAACGGCTGATCTGGGTCACGCGCTATATGCTGTCGAAACCGCAGGCGGTTCTGGGGGTCGACGATCTGGAGGTGCCCGCGGAGCCGCTGGCCCTGCACGAGGAGGAGACATGAAGACCATTCTGATCACCGGGGCGAGTTCCGGAATTGGCCGTGCCACGGCGGAGCTGTTTCTGGCCGAGGGCTGGCGCGTGGGGTTGCTCGCGCGCCGCGCCGGACGGCTGGAGGCGCTTGCAGGGGGGCGGCAATCGGCGATGTGCCTGCCCGCCGATGTGAGCGATCTGGCGGCGGTCGAGGTGGCGGTTGCGGCGCTGGCCGAGAAATGGGGCCGGCTGGATGCCGTTTTCAACAATGCGGGCATCTTCACGCCCCAGGGCACGATTGACGAGATCGACCCCGATGACTGGCACCGCAGCCTGGCGGTGAACCTGACCGGCATGTTCAACACCGCCCGCGCCGCGTTCGCCCAGATGCGCGCGCAGGATCCGCAAGGCGGGCGGATCATCAACAACGGGTCGCTTTCGGCCCATTCGCCGCGCGAAGGCTCCGTCTGCTATACCACCACGAAACACGGGGTGACCGGGCTGACCAGAACGCTGAGCCTCGACGGGCGGCGGTTCGGGATCGCGGCGGGACAGATCGATATCGGCAATGCGCGGACCGAACTGGTCGACAAGCTGAATGAGCGGATGCTGGCCGAGGGCAAGCCGCTGATGGACATGATGGATGTGGCCGACGCGGCGCGGTCGGTGCTGCACATGGCAAGCTTGCCGCCTTCGGCCAATGTGCTGTTCCAGACGGTGCTGGCGACGAATATGCCCTATGTCGGGCGCGGCTAGATGCGCCGGACCCATTGCGCCCGCCATTCCGGCGGATCGTAGGGATCGGGCCAGTATTCCACCTGTTTCGTGATCCGGCCCGCGCGAACGGTGTGAAAGGTGAGCGCCATGGCCTCTATCGCGCCGTCGGTCACGTGAACCTCCGTCACCACGGTGTCGCCCTCGGCCACGAGGCGGCGGATATCGAAACGCCAGCGCCCGCTGGCCGGATAGGCGGTGTTCAGGGCGGCGAAGGCCGCGGGCCCCTCGATCACCTCGCCCGACTGGGGCCAATCGAGACGAAAATCGGGGCTGAGCCAGCGGCTTGCCGCATGAAAATCATTGCTGGCCATCGCGTCCCAGAAACCGCGCACGGTGTCGGCGGGGCCGGTCATGCGCGGATGTACCGGAACACCGCCGAGGCGAGCCAGCCCGCGGCGATTGCGATGACCAGCGACAGGATGCCGTAGATCAGCGGACGGTCATGGGCGAGATTGTAGATCAGCCGTTCAAGGCCGACCTTGCGCACCGCGATCACGGTGTCGTATTCGGCGATGATTTCGCGGTTCCGGGTCAGGAAGATCCGTGTGCGGTAACTGCCTTCGACCAGATTTGCGGGCAGCCGGACGGAGGTATCGAACAGCGTGTCATCGCGCAGGCTCACCGCCCCTTCGTTCAATTGGTAGAGGCCGTTCTCCTCCCTGATGCGGATCAGCGCGCGGGTGAAACTCGGCTGATCGCTCACGCCCGAGCCCACCGCGCGGATCGCCCGGCGGATCGAGATCCGGTGGCGCAGATCGTTGGTGTCGCTCAGCACGTCGCGCAGCGGCGCCGTGGTGGACACGGCATAGAAGGTCGGCGCCTCATCCACCTCGGCGGCGTCGGTGTTGATCCAGATGCCGAAGCGGCGATCCTTGCGGCGCACGGTCACCGGCCGGTCGGGGCCTTCGACGGTGATGATCACCTCAAGCGGGCCGCTGCGCGGGATCGGCGCTTCCCGGCGGACCGCGCCGAAGATCAGGATCTCGGACCCGTCGAAATTGGTGGTGATCGCGATCTCGTCGCGGCTGAGACCGGCCACGACCTGCTCGGCCAGCGCAGGCGCGGGCAGGATCAGGGCCAGGATCAGGAGCAACCGTTTCAATGGGACCCCCCGTTGCCGAGGGAGTAGAGTTCCGCCGGTTCCAGAAGCAAATCCAGCGCCAGCCGACCGCAGACCGCCAGCACCATGATCGCCAGCAGGATACGCAGTTGTTCGGCCTTCATCTTGACACCGATCCGGGTGCCGATCTGCGCGCCGATGACGCCACCCACCAGCAGTAGCACGGCCAGCACCATATCGACGGTGTAATTGGTCGTGGCGTGCAGAAGCGTGGCGAAGCCGGTGACGAAAATGATCTGGAAGAGCGATGTGCCGACGACGACCTTGGTGGGCATTCCGAGCAGATAGATCATCGCGGGCACCATGATGAAGCCGCCGCCCACGCCCATGATCGCCGCCAGCACACCGACCAGAAGCCCGACCAGCAGCGGCGGGATGACCGAGATGTAAAGGCCCGAGGTGCGGAACCGCATCTTGAACGGCAGGGCATGGATCCAGCCGCGATGCTTGCGGCGCGGAACAGGCGCATCGCCCGCCGCGCGCGCCCGGCGGATCGCGCGCAGGCTTTCGATGAACATCAGCCCGCCGATCAGGCCCAGAAACACGACATAACAGAGCCGCACCAGCAGATCGACCTGACCGAGGGCTGTCAGGATCGCGAAGACCTGAACGCCCGCCGCGGCCCCTACAAGCCCGCCTATGAGCAGGACCGTGCCCATCCTGAGATCCACGGTCTTGCGTTTGAGATGCGCCAGCACGCCGGAAAAGCTGGAGGCCACGATCTGGTTGGCTTCGGTCGCGACGGCGACGGCGGGCGGAATGCCGATGAAGAACAGCAACGGCGTCATCAGAAACCCGCCGCCGACGCCGAACATGCCCGACAGAACGCCGACCAACCCGCCCAAACCCAGCAGCAGAAAGGCGTTCACGCTGACCTCGGCGATGGGCAGGTAGATTTGCATGGGTTGGCTGAGGCCTCCGTCCTTATGGCTTCCCGTGTAGCGCGGCCCTTACGTCAATGCCAGAGTGTCGCACCCCGGGCCGGCTGCGACAGATCGGAACAGGATCGCTATGGGGCCATCGGGCTGTGCCCCGCCCCGGATTTTCGGGTCGCGCTGCCGGACGGAAACGCCGCGCGGCGCCCTGATCCGGGGCCGGTACCGGCATTGCCGGACGGGCTCAGGCCGATCGTTACCGTTCCTTGACGTAGGGCTCCCCGCCGGCGCGCGGCGGGATCGCCTTGCCCACGAACCCTGCAAGGATCACCACGGTCAGGATGTACGGCAGGGCCTGCATGAACTGCACCGGGATGGTCACGCCGACAAGCTCGATATTCTGATAGCGGTTGCCGACCGCATCCAGCAGCCCGAAGAGAAGACAGGCATAAAGCGCGTACCAGGGCCGCCACTTGGCGAAGATCAGCGCGGCAAGGGCGATGAAGCCGCGCCCGGCGCTCATGTCCTTCACAAATCCGGCGGCAAGGCTGGTGGCCAGATACGCGCCCGCAAGCCCGCACAGGACGCCGCAGATCATCACCGCCGCATAGCGCGCGCCCACCACCGAGATACCGGCGGTGTCCACGGCGGCGGGGTTTTCACCCACCGCGCGCAGGCGCAGGCCGAACCGGGTGCGAAACAGGATCCACCATGTCAGCGGCACGATCGCCAGCGCCATGTAGACTAGGATCGAATGGCCCGAGATCAGTTCGGAATAGATCGGCCCGATGATCGGGACATCGGCCATCGCATCGGCGAAGGGCAGGGTGATTTCCTGAAAGCGTGCGGCCCCTTGCAGCGGCGGCGTGCGCCCGCCTTGCTGAAACCATGTCTGGGCGATGACCACGGTCATGCCCGCGGCGAGGAAGTTGATCGCGACACCCGAGATCAGCTGATTTCCCCGGAAGGTGATAGAGGCCAGGCCGTGAATGCCCGACAGGACGCAGGATGCGGCAATCCCGGCCATCAGCCCGACCCAGACATTGCCGGAGGTGAAGGCGACGGCCGCCGAGAAGAAGGCGGCGGCCAGCATCTTGCCTTCCAGTCCGATGTCGAAAATGCCCGCACGTTCGGAATATAGTCCCGCAAGGCAGGCCAGCAGCAGCGGCGTCGCCAGCCGGACGGTGCTGTCGAGGATTTGCAGGATGGTCAGGAAATCCATGGGCTCAGCTCCGGGATGTGGCGAGTTTGAAGGCGGCGAAGGCGAAGAAGAGACCCATGCCCGTTTCGATCTGGCGGCGCTTCGGGCTTCGTCAATTTGATGGCAGGCCCGCGCAGCACCATGTTCAGGCCCGTGGGCTCCTCGTCCTCGACCCCGTACGGCGCGTTCCGGCGGCGGCCTTGTGCCATCGAGGTGCCCATGACGGCCAGAATGTTGGGGCCGAGTACCAAGAACCCGGACGCGAAGATGCCGAGAGCCAGGAGCAATGCGGGCAGGTGCTGGGCGATCATCGGGGTTACTCCGCCGGGCTGTCCGCGCGGTCGCGGCGGCGCAGGCTGAGGAAGAGCTTTTCCATCGGCATCCGCACCATGTTGTCGAGCGCGCCGGTGAACAGGATGACCAGCGCCTGAATCACGACGATCATTTCGCGGCTGACGGCCGGCATCTCGAATTCAAGCTCCGCTCCGCCCTGATAGAGCACACCGAAGAGGATCGCCGCGAGGAACACGCCCACCGGGTGCGACCGGCCCATCAGCGCCACCGCGATCCCGACGAAGCCCGCGCCTTGCACATTGTCGATCACCAGCCGTTCGGCCTCTCCCATGACCGAGTTGGTGGCCATCAGCCCGGCCAGCCCGCCCGAGATCAGCATCGCGATCATGATGATGCGCACCGGGCTGATACCGGCATAGACAGCCGCCGTTTCGGAATGGCCGAAGGCGCGGATTTCATACCCCAGACGGGTGCGCCAGATCAGCATCCAGACCAGGAAACAGGCCAGCAACGCGAGGAGGAACGAGATGTTGAGCGGGGTGGAGGACCGGAACCCCAGCCACGGCACGATATCTGCCGCGTTCGGCAGATGCACGGCGTCGGCGAACCGCGCGGTTTCGGGCGCCATGCTGCCCGGCACGCGGAACACGTTGACCAGAAGATAGACCAGCAGCGCCGATGCGATGAAGTTGAACATGATCGTGGTGATCACGATATGGCTGCCGCGCTTGGCCTGAAGATAGGCCGGGATCGCCGCCCAGGCCGCGCCGAAGATCGCCGCTGCGCCGCTGGCCACAAGCAGGGCCACGGACCAGTGCGGCCAAGGCACGGACAGGCAGACGACCGCCACCCCGAGACCGCCCAGAGCGGCCTGCCCCTCGCCGCCGATATTGAACATCCGCGCGTGAAAGGCCACCGCCACGGCCAGCCCGGTAAAGATGAAATTCGTGGCGTAGAAAAGCGTGTAGCCCCAGCCATAGGCCGACCCCATGGCGCCGCGCACCATGATCTGCATCGCCTCGACCGGGCTTTCGCCGATATAGAGCACCACAAGCCCGGACACGAGCAGCGCAAGGATCACGCTGATCAGCGGGATCAGGATCACATCGGCCCATTTTGGCATCTTGTCCATCTACGCGGCCCCCTTGGTCATGCCCGCCATCATCAGGCCAAGCTCTCTTTCGTCGGTTTCATCGGGCAGGCGTTCGCCCATGAAATGCCCATCGAACATCACGGCGATCCGGTCGGAAAGCCCCAGGATCTCATCCAGCTCGACCGACACCAGCAGGATCGCCTTGCCCTGATCCCTGAGCGCGATGATCTGCTGGTGAATGAACTCGATCGCGCCGATATCCACCCCGCGTGTCGGCTGCCCGATCAGCAACAGGTCGGGATTGCGCTCCATCTCCCGGGCCACGACCAGCTTCTGCTGGTTGCCGCCCGAAAAATTGCGCGCCGGCAGGCGCGGATTGGGCGGGCGCACGTCATAGCGCTCCATCTTGGCCATGGTGTCGGCGCGGATCTCGGTATTGTTCATCAACAGACGGTTGCGCTGGTACTTCGGGTCATGGTGATAACCGAAGGCGATGTTTTCCCATGCCTCATAGGGCATGATGAGGCCTTCCTGCTGGCGGTCCTCGGGCACATGCGCGATGCCGCGATTGCGGCGGGTCTGTCCGTTGGAATGCTTGCCCGTCAGGTCGATCTGGTCGTTGTTCAGGATCACTGTGCCGCTCTGGGCCGGCCTCATCCCGCCCAGCACCTCCAGAAGCTCGGTCTGGCCATTGCCCGCGACGCCGGCAATGCCGAGGATTTCGCCGGCGCGGATGTGGAACGAGATGCCCTTCAGACGTTCCACGCCCTTGCCGTCCCTGACCTTCAGGCCATCGACCTTCAGGACCGTGGCGCCGGGATTTGCCGGTTTCTTGTCCACGCGCAGCAGCACCTTGCGGCCCACCATCATCTCCGCCAGTTCGGGGGGCGAGGTCTCGGCGGTTTTCACGGTCGCGGTCATCTGCCCCCGGCGCATCACGGAAACGGTGTCGGTCACCTCCATGATCTCGCGCAGTTTATGGGTGATAAGGATGATGGTTTTGCCTTCTTCCTTGAGCCGACCCAGGATCCGGAACAGCTGATCGGCCTCCGCCGGGGTCAACACGCCCGTGGGTTCGTCGAGGATGAGGATGTCGGCCTTGCGGTAAAGCTGTTTCAGGATCTCCACGCGCTGCTGGTGGCCGACGCTCAACTCCTCGACCACCGCGTCGGGGTCGACGTTCAGCCCGTATTCCTCGGCCAGTTCGGTCAGCAGTTTGCGGGCCTTGGCGATGGAGGGTTGCAGCATCGCGCCGTCTTCGGCGCCGAGGATCACGTTTTCGACGACGGTGAAATTCTCGACCAGCTTGAAATGCTGGTGAACCATGCCGATGCCGGCGCTGATCGCGGCCTGGCTGTCGGGGATCGGCGTTAGTTGCCCGTTGATGAAGATCTCGCCCGCATCCGCCTTGTAGAAGCCGTAAAGGATGGACATCAGCGTCGATTTTCCGGCGCCGTTTTCGCCCACGATGCCGTGGATGGTGCCGGGCTGAACGGAAATGGAGATGTCCTTGTTGGCCTGAACCGGGCCGAATGCCTTGGAGATGCCTTTCAGCTCGATCGCGGGGGAGGCTTGGGTCATTTACGTGGTCCTGCGTGCGCACGGGCTTGGAAAAAAGGTATGGAAAGGGCCGCACACCGGAGACCGGGGCGGCCCTTCGTCAACGTTATGGAACGGCGCAGGGGCATATGTCTATGCCGATGCACCACAACCGGATTATTGCATCGCCACCGGGCAGGTGCCGTCATCGGAGAAGTTGTGGACGACGATTTCACCCGCGATGATCTGTTCGCGCGCCGCGTCCACGGCCTCCTGCATCTCCGGCGTGATCAGCTCGGCGTTGTTTTCGTCCAGCGCATAGCCGACGCCGTCTTCCGCCAGGCCGAGAACCGTCACACCGGTTTCGATCTCTTCGCCGGCGCTGAAGGCGTTGTAGACCGCCACGTCCACGCGCTTCAGCATCGAGGTCAGAACCTGACCGGGATGAATGCCGTTCTGGTTGCTGTCCACACCGATCGACAGGATGCCCTCATCCGCCGCGGTTTGCAGAACCCCCACGCCGGTGCCGCCGGCGGCCGCATAGACCACATCGGCGCCCTGCGCGATCTGGCCACGGGTCAGCTCACCGCCGCGAACCGGGTCGTTCCAGGCCGCAGGCGTCGTGCCCGTCATGTTCGCGATCACGGTCGCGTCGGGATTTGCGGCCACCACGCCCTGGGCATAGCCGCAGCCGAAGCGCGAGATCAGCGGAATGTCCATGCCGCCGACAAAGCCCACGACGCCGGTTTCCGACGCCATGCCGGCAAGCATGCCGACAAGGAACGAGCCTTCATGTTCCTGGAAGATGATCGACTGCACATTGGACTGGTCGACCACGCTGTCGATGATCACGAAGGTGGTGTCCGGGTAGTCGGGCGCGATGGTGTCCAGCACCGATCCGAAGGCAAAGCCCGCCATCACCACCGGGTTGGAGCCCGCTTCGGCCAGACGGCGGAGCGCCTGTTCGCGCTGTGCGTCCGACTGCAACTCGATCTCGCGATATTCGCCGCCGGTCTCCTCGGCCCACCGCTGCGCGCCGTTGAAGGCCGCCTCGTTGAACGACCGGTCGAATTTTCCGCCCAGATCGAACACCAGCGCAGGGCCGTCGGCCAGAACCGCCGTGACGCTCAGCGCCGTCGCCGCGGCCGCGCCAAGCAAAGATTTCATCAAGCTCATTTAAACACTCCCAGTTGGTGGCGGGCCAGTGGCCGGTACGATCCGGCGCCCGCAAGCAAAGATCTCGTGATCCCTGCGCAGAATAAGGGCAAAGCCGGGCGGGGCGGTCAACCGGATTCTGGTGTGCGGCGCGGCACGGCAGGCGGACCCAACGTCAGCTTTTCCCGGGTTGACGGCAAATTAGGCGGTCAGCACGCGTTCCATGATCAACGCGTCGTCGCGGGTGCCGTCCTTATGGGTGTAGTAGGCCGGGCGCAGGCCGGTTTTCGCAAACCCTGCCCGGACATAGAGGCCGACCGCCGGCGCGTTGCATGCGGCCACCTCCAGAAACAGGCGGTTCACCCCCTGATCGCGGGCCAGCATCTCGGTGTCGTCCAGAAGGGCCAGCGCGAGACCCTGCCGTCGCGCGGCCGGTGCGACGGCGAGGGTGAGGATCTCCATCTCCGGCGGGAGAAGCCGCAGGAGCAGAAACGCCTGCCCCCGGTGCAGCAGCCGGATACTGGCCTGCGCCAGAAGCTCCCGGAACTCCGCAGCGCTCCATGCACGCTGCCTTGTGAAGGCGCGGTCATGGATCAGGGCCAGCTGCTCCGGGGTCATTCCAGAATGACCGGGGCTGCCTGCCGGGAGGGGGCCGCGTCCGCCGCCCGGACATATAGCGGGGCGGGGCGCTGAAAGCTCTGGCCGGTTGCGAATTTCGCCATCGCGATGCGGGCCAGCGGGCGGGCATAGTCCAGAAGAACGGCCGGGCGCGGATGTGCGCCGGATGCGAGCCCATAGGCGATGGCTGCGGCCTCATGGCCCAGCACCTCGCCACCCTCCGGCAGTTCGAGATCGGCGGGCGGATCGGCCGGGTCGATCTGGCGCGGTGGGCCAACCGCCGCGCCGCCCCTGAAGGGCTGCACATAGGCCGTGCCGCGCGGACCGGGCAGGCTGACGAGTTGCGGCGTGGCCGCTTGCGGGCAGTGTCCGCCTCGCATGATTTCAAAGCCGGTGACGCCGATGGCGGGCACGCCAAGGGCCAGCGCCATGCCGCGCGCGGCGGACACCGCGATGCGCAAACCGGTGAAATTGCCCGGACCGGTGCCGACGCCGATGGTGGCCAGATCCGCCGGGGTCAGCCCCTCGGTTTCCATCATATCCGCAATGAGCGGCATCAGAGCTTCCGCCTGCCCCTTTTTCATCGGCTCGTGACGATGGGCGAGCACCCGGTCGCCCCGGACCAACGTGGCGGCGCAGTGGGGGCCGGACGTATCGAAGGCGAGGATCATGGTTCGAGAACCGGCGCCGCGATGACGCGCCGGCAATCGCCGGACCGGCGAGAGGACGCCGTCTCAGGCAGGGGTGAGACCGTGATGATGTGCGTAGCGCCGTAACGGCAGCGCCCGGTTCTCATCCCGGCGTCAGACTGCGACAGGGCGAACCTCAAGCACTTCGGGGATGTAATGACGCAGCAGGTTTTCGATGCCCATTTTCAGGGTCAGCGTCGATGACGGGCAGCCGGCGCAGGCGCCCTGCATATGCAGATAGACGACGCCCCGGTCAAACCCGTGGAACGTTATATCGCCGCCATCCTGTGCCACGGCCGGGCGCACGCGCGTGTCGAGCAGTTCCTTGATCTGCCCCACGATCTCGGCGTCCTCGCCATCATGTTCGGCATGGCCGCCGGTGCCGCCGCCTTCGCCTTCCATCACCGGCTGGCCGGACTGGAAATGTTCCATGATCGCGCCGAGAATGGCGGGCTTCACATGGTCCCATTCCACAGCCTCGGCCTTGGTCACCGTCACGAAATCGGTGCCGAAGAATACGCCAGTCACACCGTCGACGGCGAAGATACGGCTTGCCAGCGGAGATTTTCCGGCCGTGTCGGCGGAGGGGAAATCGGCGGTGCCCACACCCAGCACGGTCTGGCCCGGCAGGAATTTCAGGGTTGCGGGGTTCGGGGTCGATTCGGTCTGGATGAACATGGCGGCATATCCTTAGCGGTTTGCTCAGATATGCGCCCGATGGTCCGGGAAGTCAAGTTTTGGAACGGTTCTAAACTGGCAGGAGGCGTCCGGTGCCGGCATATCAGGTGATCTGCTCAAGCTGCTCTTTCGACATCTCGCCCGGCACGATCGTCATCGGAACCGGCAGGGTGCCGGCACTTTTGGTCAGCGCGGTCACCAAAGGCCCGGGGCCGCCCTTGCCCGTGCCCGCCCCCAGAACCAGAACGCCGATTTCCGGGTCTTCGCGCACCTGCGCCAGGATCTCGTCCACCGGTTCGCCCTCGCGGATCACCAGTTCGGGGTCGATGCCCTGACGATCGCGCATCCATTTGGCGAAGACGTTGAAATGCGCCTCGATCCGTTCGCGGGCCTCGGCGCGCATCATCTCGCCCACACCGATCCAGTGATTGAATTCATCGGGCGGAATCACCGACAGGATTTCGACGCCACCGCCCGTATGGGCCGCGCGCATGGCGGCAAACCGCATCGCGTTCAGGCATTCGCGGGTATCGTCCAGCACGACCAGGAATTTGCGCATGGTTCAGGCCCTCCGGTGGCGGAGAATGACCTGTCGGGCGGGTCCATGCAACGGATTTAGCGCAAGGCTCCGGCCGCCTTGGGGCCGGTCCGGCCAATGCCCGCTTGCGCGCATCCGGACAAGCGGCCGTCGAAACTCAGGCATCGGCGGATTGCGCCCAGTCCCAGTAAAGCTCCCTTGTTTTCCGAGTCACCGGGCCGATCTGGTAGTGGGTGCCGTCGAATTCGGTTACCGGCGTGACCTTGTTGAGATTGCCCGACATGAACACTTCGTCCGCCGCGCGGAAGCGGTCGAAACCCAGCACTTCCTCCCGGACGTCGTAGCCGTCTGCGCGGAGGTTCCGGATATGGCGGGCCCGCGTGATGCCCGACAGGAATGTCCCGTTGGCGATCGGGGTGAACACCACGCCGTCCTGAACCATGAAGATATTGGCGGTGGCGGTTTCGGCCACATTGCCAAGCGCGTCGGCGACCAGCGCATTGTCATACCCCCTAGACGCGGCCTCGGCCAGCATCCGCGCGTTGTTCGGATAGAGACAGCCCGCCTTGGCGTTGGTCACGTTGTCGGCCAGCACGGGGCGGTGGAACTGCGTGGTGGTCAGCCGCGAGGCGGCTTCGGGCGCCGCCATCGGGATCTCTTCCAGACAGATCGCGAAGCCGGTCGCGTTCTCCTTGGGAACAATCCCCATATGGCCGCCATCCAGACCCCAGTACATCGGGCGTATGTAAACGGGCGTGTCCTTCGGGTAGCGTTTCAGCCCCTCCCAGGTGATGTCGAAAATTTCTTGTGCCGTATGGGTCGGCGTCAGCATCAGCGCCGCGGCGGAGCGGTTCACCCGCTCGCAATGGGCCATAAGATCCGGCGCCAGACCGTCCACGTGACGCGCGCCATCGAAAACGGTGGTGCCCAGCCATGCGCCATGATCGGCGGCCCGCATGATCGGAACATCGCCATCATGCCATGCGCCATCGAAATAGGTTTTGATGTTGCTGCCGGTCGCCATCTGATCCTCCCCCCGCAAGTGACGGGGGGAGCATGAGTGACTTTAGGTCAGAGGTCCAGACGTAAACCCGAGCTGATAATCCATCGCGCCGGGTTTCGGGGCGTCGGGCCGGGGTCTGGCCACCGGTTTCAGCGGTGTTTCGGCCGCCGTTTGGACCGGTTTGGTCTTGGTCAGATATGTCATGAGAATGCTCCCCCAAGGTTTGAAGTCGCGGTTCGGAGTTGGAGATGTAAGTGTGCGCCCGGGAAAGTCCAGCCCGGGATTGTGAAAGTTTTGTGCAACTGCGAACAGAGAAGGACCGGTGAGTGTCAGTCTTCGGCCAGAAGCGCCTGCAAATCCAGCGGATCGGTTATCATCGACAGGCTGCCATCCGCGGCGCGCGGCCAGTCTTCGGGCGCGCGGTCCCGGTAGAGTTCGACGCCGTTGCCATCGGGGTCGGATAGGTAGACCGCCTCGCTGACACCATGATCGGAGGCGCCTTCGATCGGAATGCCGGCGGCGATGACCCGGGCCACCGCCCCGGCAAGCGCCGCACGGTCGGGGTAAAGGAAGGCCGTGTGAAACAGGCCCGTATGCCCGCGGGGCGCGGGTGTGCCGCCCCGGCTGCTCCATGTGTTCAGCCCGATATGGTGGTGATAGCCGTCCGCCGACAGAAACGCGGCCTGATCGCCATGGCGCTGCTGCACCTCGAACCCCAGCACATCCGCATAAAACGCGATCGCGCGGTCCAGATCGGCGACTTTCAGATGCACATGTCCGATGCATGTCCCCTTGGGTGCGGCGTAGGCTCCGTGCGTGATCTCAGACATGTCAGCTCTCCTTTGCTGAACGGCATACCGCCGGAACGCGGACAGAAAAACCGCCATCCCCGCAGGGCTTTCGTGCATGTCCGCGCAGATGCGCGCTGGCGGGTGGGGATGCGTTTGGGTCAAACCCGGCCAGCACCTCCGCGCCCTGCACCTGCCCCGATATGCCGCAGAACGAAGTCCACCCGGTCCTCCACCGGGTGTTTCGGGACGTCCACAAGCTTGTAGCCAAGCTCCGCATAGGCGCGGCGAGTTTCGTGAAACTCCCGTTCGGCGAAGGCGAAATCATGCTGCCGCTCCGCGTCGGCGCGGTAGATCTCCGGCCATGGCGGGCAGAGGAACACCGGCGCGGCGAAGCGAAGGTCGCGGGCTGTCTGCGCCATCCGGTCCGGGATCGGTGCGCCGATGACCCGGCTGTACCCCAACGCCTCGACAAAGCTGCGGTCGAAGAACACGGGGGGCCTGGCTGCGGAGTGCGCCTGATAGGCCTCCACCGACAGGGAAAACAGCAGATCGCGGAAGGCGACGCTATCCTGCCATGGCAGGGCCTGCCCGCCCGCGGCGACCTGATCCTGCACGATCCTGCGGCCGATCTCGGGCTCCGTGCGATACCCGCGCGCGGCCAGCGCCGCCAGCAAGGTGGATTTGCCGCCGCCCGATACACCGGTGATGACATGGATCGCCATGCTTCCCCCTTGCGTTCAGGCGGGTCTAGCTGCGGATCATCCCGATGATATCATAGGTCTGCTCAAGGATCGGCACCGTGATCTCCCGGGCCCGTTCCGCTCCACGGCCGAGAATCCGGTCGATCTCGGCGGGGTCGTCCATCAGCCGGGCCATTTCTTCGGAAATGGGCGAGAGCTTCGCCACCGCCACATCGGCCAGCGCCGCCTTGAAATGGCCGAACAGGGCACCCGCATGCTGATCCAGCACCGCCTGCGGCTCAATCTCGGACAGCGCGGCATAGATGTTCACCAGGTTGCGCGCGTCCGGGCGCCCCTCCAGACCACGGACATCGCCGGGCAGCGGGTCCGGATCGGTCTTTGCCTTGCGGATCTTCCGCGCGATGGTGTCGGCATCGTCGGTCATGTTGATCCGCGATTTGTCCGATGGGTCGGATTTCGACATCTTTTTCGTGCCGTCCTGTAGGTTCATCACCCGCGTGGCCACGCCTTCGATCACCGGCTCGACGATGGGAAAGAACTCCACCCCGTAATCGTGGTTGAACTTCGCCGCGATGTCGCGGGTCAGTTCCAGATGCTGTTTCTGATCCTCGCCCACGGGCACATGGGTGGCGTGGTAGATCATGATATCGGCGGCCATCAGCGCGGGATAGGCCAAAAGCCCGAGCGAGGCCGCCTCGGCGTTCTTGCCGGCCTTGTCCTTCCACTGGGTCATCCGCCCCATCCAACCCATCCGTGCGATGCAGTTGAAAATCCAGGCCAGTTGGGCGTGTTCGGGCACCTGGCTCTGGTTGATCAGGATGGATTTTTCCGGGTCGATCCCACTCGCCAGAAAGCCCGCGCACAGCTCGCGCGTGTTCTGGCGCAGGGTGTCGGGGTCCAGCAAGGTCGCGGTGATCGCGTGCAGGTCCACCATGCAGTAGACGGTTTCATGCGTGCCGGCATCCTGCATCTCGACGAAGCGTTTGATCGCGCCCAGGTAGTTGCCAAGCGTCAGACCGCCCGAAGGCTGGATGCCGGAGAAGACGCGGGGGGTGAAAGATGGGTTGGACATCTTTGATGTGACCTTATCTGCGGTGCCGATGCACTCTGGCCATCGGCTTCGGCCTCGCTTACCCATGCGGGCCAAGCCCGTCAACCAAGGGAGATCACGCATGCAGGACCCGGATGCCAACCCCTTCAACGTGCTGCCGCCGGTGGTGATTGCGCTGGCCGTGGTGATCTTCGGGCTGGAGGTGATGTTTCAGGCCGCCACCGCGGGGTTTCTGGGCGGTCAGGCCGGCGTCGGCTGGCGGCTTGCGGCCATCGGCGACTATGGCGTGCTCAATGACGTGGTCGACTGGATGCTGGCCAATACCAGCTATCCGCCCGAACATCTGGTGCGCTTTGTTACCTATCCGTTGATCCACGCCGGAATGATCCATGCCGTCTTCGTGGTCGTCTTCATCCTGGCCATCGGCAAGATGGTGGCGGAGGTGTTTTCGCCGCTGGCATTCGTCGCGGTTTTTCTCGTCTCCGCGATTGCGGGGGCGCTTGGCTTCACGCTCCTGCTCGACAGCCCGTATCCGCTGATCGGCGGGTATCCTGCGGTCTATGGGCTGATCGGGGCGTTCACCTTTCTGCTCTGGGCCGATCTGGCGGCGCATGGTGCGAACCGGTTTCGCGCCTTCGCGCTGATCGCGGCGCTGCTGGCGATCCAGATCCTGTTCGGCGTGATCGACGGCGATTTCGGCAATGTGGTGGCCAATCTTTGCGGCTTCGTGGCCGGCTTCCTGATGTCCTTCGTGGTCAGCCCCGGCGGCTGGCAACGGGTCCTGGCGAAGCTGCGCCGCCGTTAGGAGCGGCGGAGCGCGCTGCGCAGTTCGGCGATGTGGAAAGCGTTCAGGGCCCGCCCGATGAGGAAATAGCTGAGCATCCCGAGCAGGACCATGGCCGCCAGCGCGCCGTAGCGCCAGCCATCGGTTCCCAGAAGCGGCCCGAGCAGCAGCGCCAGCCCCCACAGCACCACCCCCATCAGGATCGATGCGATGGAGATCCGCCAGATCCGCCGTCGATAGCGGTCGTCGAAGCGGGCGACCTCCCCCATCGGTCTGGTGCCGCGCGACAGAAGCCAGACCATGACCCAGGCCGCGACCGTGGTGCCGATGGCGGCACCCAGAAAGCCGATCGCCATGGCCAGCCCGACGGCGACAACGGCGTTGACCACCATCGCCACCACCGCATAGCGGAACGGCGATCTTGTATCCTCGCGCGCGAAATAGAGCGGCTGCATGACTTTCTGAAGCACGAAGGCAGGCAGCCCCGCGCCATAGACCGCCAGCGCCAGCGCCGTGGCCGCCACGTCGTCCGGCCCGAAGGCGCCGCGCCCGAAAAGGACGGAGACGAGCGGAACCGGGATCACCATCAACGCCACCGCCGACGGCACGGTCAGCGCCATCGAGAGTTCCGCCGCGCGGCTGAGCGCCTCGCGCCCGCCCGTGGCGTCATCGGCGCGCAGCCGGCGTGACAGATCCGGCAAAAGAACGATCCCGATGGCGATCCCCACCACGCCGAGGGGCAATTGATAGAGCCGGTCCGCAAGGCTGAGCCATACGATCGCGCCCTCGAAGAAGCTGGCGACCTGGCGGCCCACCAGCAGGTTGATCTGCACGACGCCACCGGCCAGCATCGCCGGCGCCGCGATGATCGCCAGCCGCTTGAGATCGGGGGTCAGGCGCGGCATTTGCAGCCGCATCCGGAACCCCGCGCGCGCGGCGGCCACCCAGACCAGCACCACCTGGGCCACGCCCGCCACCAATACGCCCCAGACCAGCATCGTGCCGGCGTGGATCCCGGTGATCCCGGCCAGCCCGGGCGCCTCGACCGTGACCACGTCTTCCAGCACACCGGTGTCCGCCAGTAGCAGGGCGCAGATGAGGACCATGTTCAGAAGCACCGGGGCGGCCGCGGCGGCGGCAAACCGGCCCGAGGCGTTCAGGACCCCGGACAGCAGTGCCGCAAGGGAGATGAAGAGGATGTAGCCGAACGCAATCCGCCCGAAGACCACCGCCAGATCAAACCGTGCATCCCCGGCAAAGCCGCTTGCCATGGCAAGCACCAGCCACGGCATGATCAACTGGGCGACGAGCGTGAAGACGATCAGGAGCGTGGCCAACCCCGCGAAGGCCTCTCTCGCGAAGCCTTCGGCATCCTCCCGGCCTTCCAGTTTCTTCGAGAAAAGCGGCACGAAGGCCGTGTTGAACGCGCCTTCGGCAAAGAACCGGCGGAACATGTTGGGCAGGCTGAAGGCCACCAGAAAGGCCTCCGCCACCGGACCCGCGCCCAGAATGCCGGCGATGAGAATGTCGCGGGCAAAGCCGAAGACGCGGCTGAGCAGGGTCCAGACCCCGACCGTGAGGAACCCCGCGACAAGCCGGATCGGACGCGCCGCCGCCATCGCGCTCAGGCTCCGGCCCGCTCGGCAACCCGTGCGATCGCGTCGCGGAGCTTGCGTTCAAGGCTGTCCTGCTTGGATTTGGTGTAAAGCTTCAACCCGAACATATCCTTGACATAGAAGGTATCGACCACCTGGGCCCCATATGTCGCGATGACGGCGCTGGCGATATAGATATTCGATGCCGCAAGCGTTTTGGTCAGATCGTAGAGCAGACCGGGCCGGTCGCGGGTGTCGACCTCGATGATCGTGTAGATCTCGGAGCCGTCATTGTCGAAGGTGATGTTGGTCGGGACATCGAAGGGCCGCTCGCGTTTCTTGATCTTGTCGCGGCGCTCCAGCGCGTGACTTGCCACCACCTCGCCTTTCAGGGTCTTGCCGATCATGTCGCGCAGGCGGGGCAGGCGGGCCTCCTCATAAGGGTTGCCATCGGCATCCTGCACCCAGAACACGGCGGTGGCGAACCCGTCTTTGGACGTGTAGGTGCGGGCATCCACCACATTGGCCCCCACAAGGCTGAGCGCGCCCGCCAGACGGCTGAAGATGCCCGGATGGTCGGCCAGCGCAAAGCACACGCGGGTGGCATCGCGATCGGTGTCGCGGCGGGTGTCTATCCGGATCTTGGTCTCGCCCAGATCGCGCAGCATCTCGGCGAAGGTGATCTGGCTCGCCAGATCGAGGCCCTGCCAATAGGGCCCGTAATGCCGCGCCATTTCGATCTTGAGTTCGGGTTTGTCCCAGCCGTCGAGGGCTTCGCGCAGTGCGCGCTTGGCCTCGCTTTCCAGCTTGTCGCGGTTGAGATCCTCCAGACCGTTTTCCAGCGCATGGGCGGTCGCCCGGTAAAGCCCGCGCAAGAGCGTGGCTTTCCAGTTGTTCCAGGTATGCGGCCCGACCCCGCGAATATCGCAGACGGTCAGCACGGTCAGCAGGTCCAGCCGGTCCCTGGTTTTGACGGCCTTGGCGAAATCGCGGACCGTGCGCGGGTCGGAGATATCACGTTTCTGCGCCATGTCCGACATCAGCAGATGATAGCGCACGAGCCATTCCACGGTGTCGCACTCCGCCGGTTTCAGCCCGAGGCGCGGGCACATCATCCGCGCGATCCGGGCGCCGAGGATCGAATGATCCTCCTTCCGGCCCTTGCCGATGTCATGCAGCAGGCAGGCGACGTAAAGCACCTTGCGGTTCACGCCGCTCTTCAGGATCCGGCTGGCGACCGGCAGTTCCTCGATCAGTTCTTCCCGCTCGATCTGCGCGAGGGTGGAGACCACCTGTATCGTGTGCTCGTCCACCGTGTAGCTGTGATACATGTTGAACTGCATCATCGCGACGATTTCGGCGAATTCCGGAATGAACGCGCCCAGAACGCCCAGTTCGTTCATCCGACGCAGCCCGCGTTCCGGATTGCCGTGTTTCAGCAGGAGATCCAGGAAAATCCGGTTCGCCTCTGGGTCCCGGCGCAGATCCTCGTCGATCAGCTCCAGATGGCCCGCGACCATCCGCATCGCATCGGGATGGAGCAGATATCCGGTGCGCAGCCCCTCCTCGAAGAGGCGCAGAACGTTCAGCTTGTCGGCCAGAAAGGCGGTCTCGTCCTCCACGCTCAGGCGGTTCTGCTTGACGGCGTAGCCGGGTTTCAGCTTCTTGCGGCGGGTGCGTTTGCGGCCCCGGAACAGCTCCCACAGACCCGGTTCGCGCTTGACGTGGCTCGCCTCGAGCGCGGTCAGGAAAATCCGCGTGAGTTCGCCCACGCGGGTGGCGTGGCGGAAGTAATCCTGCATGAAATGCTCGACCGCGCGCCGCCCGTCATGATCGGTATAGCCCATGCGATCGGCCACCTGGACCTGCATGTCGAAGGTCAGCTGATCCTGCGCGCGCCCGGCGATCAGATGCAGATGACACCGGACCGACCACTGAAACCGCTCCGCCGCGTCGAAGGCATCGAACTCTTCCTGCGTGAACACGCCCAGCCCCACCAGTTCGCGGGCCCGCTGCACGCCGTGCAGGTACTTCGCGATCCAGTAGAGCGTCTGCAGGTCGCGCAGCCCGCCCTTGCCCTCTTTGACATTGGGCTCCAGCATGTAGCGCTGGCCGCCCTGCTTGCGGTGGCGCGTGGCACGCTCTTCCAGTTTCGCCTCGATGAACTCGGAGGCGGTGCCGGCGAAAAGCTGGCTGCGCAGCGTGTCCTGCAGATCGGCGGCCAGGGCGGCATCGCCCGCCAGATAGCGCATCTCCAGAAAGGTCGTGCGAATGGTGTAGTCGTCCTTGCCCAGACGCAGGCAGTCCTTGATGGTGCGGCTGGAATGGCCGACCTTCAGGCGCAGATCCCACAGCATGTAGAGCGTAGATTCGATGATGCTCTCCACCTTGGCGGTCATCTTCCACGGCGTGACGAACATCAGGTCGACATCGGAAAACGGCGCCATCTCGCCACGGCCGTAGCCGCCCACCGCCATCACGGCGACGCGCTCCGCGTCGGTGGGTGTCGGGGTCGGATGCAGCTTCGCGGTCGCCACATGAAGTACTTCGCGCAGCATCCCGTCGGTCAGATAGGCATAGGCGCGCAGCACCCGGCGCGCGGCGGTCGGATCGGCGGCGAAGGCCGCGCTGATCTTGCTGCGCCCGGCCTCCTTCACCTCGGCGAGGATCTCGACCACATGCGCGCGGATCTCGCCGGCATCGGCGCAATCGGCGATCCGCGCCTCGATCCGCCGGCGGATGGCAGGCTGATCGAAGACCTGCGATGCGGGACAGATCAGCTCCGCGGCATCCGAAGGCTCTGAAAGGACCGGTGGCGAGGGGTCAGAACCCCGCAGGGCCAAGGCGTCTTGGGGCAGGGTCAATCACGGCCACCTGGTTGTTTTGGACTTGGGCAATGGCCATGGCCCGCTGATTGGTGCCATCGCTTCTGAGGCGGAATACTCCGTTCGCGCCGTTAAAGCCAGAGGAGGCGGTGAGATCCGCCGCACCCAGTCTGCCCTGGGACGCGGCCGTCTCGGCCACGGCGCGCATCGCGTCATAGCCGATGGCGGCCAGGATATGCGGGGTGGAGCCGTTTGCCGCGCTGTAGCGGGCATTGAAACTGGCCGCCGCCTGCGGATCGGGCAGGGCGAACCAGCCGCCTTGCAGGCCCGAGAGTTCCAGCGTCTGCGGCGGCACATCCCATCGCGTCAGCCCGATGACCCGGGTGCTTTCCGTGTCGAGCCCGTTTTCGGGCAGCAATTGCGCGAAAAGCGGCAGGGCGCCCGCGGCATCGGAGGTCATGATCAGCGCATTGGTATCGGTGGACCGCACGGTGCTCATCACGGTCGGCAGGGCCGCGACCACGCCGTTTTGCGAAAACTCGTAGCTGACCCGGCCGGTGATCGTGGCGCCGGTGCCCGCAACGGCGCGTTCCACCGCGTCGCGTGCGACCTCGCCCGCCAGATTGCGGGCATGCAGGATCAGGATCCGGTTGCGCCCCTGGGTCGCGGCATAGTTGACGACGCGCGCGGCGGTGTTCTGGAAGGTATGGCCCAGCACGAAGACATTGCCGCCCGCGATCTCGGTGTTGTTGGAGAAGCTCAGCACGTTGATGTTGGAGCGCGCCACCGCAACCCCGACCGCGGCCGCCGCATCGGACCGGAGCGGCCCGAGGATCACATCCGCACCCGCGCTGACCGCCTGTTGCGCGACCGCGGCGGCCTGGGCCGCATTGCCGGCTGTGTTGTAGACCGTCAGGTTGATCTCGACGCCCTGGACTTCGGCCATGGCCATGCGCGCCGCGTTTTCGAGGCTGCGGGCCACCAGATCGTCGCCCGCGCTGGCCGAGCCGTAGGGCAGGAGCATGGCCACCTCGATGGTCTGGCCGGAGACGCGGGGGCCGATGGGGCCGCTGACGGGATTGCCCACCTGGCAGGCGGCAAGAAGGCCGGTCAGCGCGAGAACGGAAAGCAGCCGGAATGGCTTGCGGAAGCTACGCAAAGCAGAGATCATGAGGATCCTCGTCTCCCTTGGGGCACCTGTCATCTATACGGGCGAGACTAGTGCGTTCAGACCCCCAAGTAAACGCCGCCGGAGCCTTTGGCCATGCCCGATCTGCCCACCGATCCCAGCCCAATGGCAACGCCCGCGCGCCGCGTGACGCTGGCGCCGGGGCTGTACTTCGTGGCGACGCCTATCGGTGCCGCGCGCGATATCACCTTGCGCGCCCTCGACATTCTGCTGAGCGCCGATCTGCTGGTCGCCGAGGATACGCGCACCGCGCGCAGATTGATGGAGCTGCATGGCATACCCTTGGGCGACAGGCCGCTTGTCGCCTATCACGATCACAACGGCCCGGCGCAGCGGCCCCGGCTGCTGGCGGCCCTGGCCGAGGGCAGGACGGTGGCCTATGTCTCCGAGGCCGGGACGCCGCTTGTGGCCGATCCCGGGTATCAGCTTGGCCGCGCCGCGATCGAGGCGGGTGCGCCGGTCTTTGCGGCGCCGGGTCCCTCCGCCGCGCTGGCGGCGCTGACGGTGTCCGGCCTGCCGAGCGACCGGTTCCTGTTCGCGGGCTTCCCGCCCAGCCAGGCGGGTGCCCGCAAGCGGTTCCTGGACGGGCTGGCGGATATCGAGGCCACCGTGATCCTCTACGAAAGCCCCAAGCGCATTCACCGATTGTTAGATGTTCTGGGCGAAACTCTGGGCCAGGCGCGTCAGATCGCGCTGTGCCGGGAGCTGACCAAGCGTTTCGAGGAGGTCATCCGCGGCACGGTTGCCGAACTGCGCGAGGCCATCGAGGGCCGCGCGCTGAAAGGCGAGATCGTGCTGGTGGTCGGGCGCGGGCAATCCCGGCAGGCCAGCGCCGACGACATGGAGACCGCGTTGCGCGAGGCGCTGAAAACCCAACGGGTCAAGGATGCCGCCGCCGAGGTTGCCGAGAAACTGGGGCTGCCGCGTCGCCTTGTCTATCAGGCGGCCCTGAAACTGGAAGATAACGCATGAGCGGGATGACGAGCTATCTGGCTGGCAGGACCGCAGAAGACAGGGTTGCCGCGGAATATGCGCGCGGCGGCCACGTGATCCTGTCCCGCCGCTGGCGCGGCCAGGCCGGCGAGATCGATCTGGTGGCAGAAAAGGACGGGGAGACGGTTTTCATCGAGGTGAAGAAAAGCCGCAGTTTTGCCCGGGCCGCCGAACGCCTCTCCCGCCGTCAGATGCAGCGGATCTATGCCAGCGCCTCCGACTACCTTGGCCATTTGCCGGATGGGCAGAACAGTGTTGCCCGGTTCGATGTGGCGCTGGTGAATGACCGCGGCATGATCGAGATCGTCGAAAACGCACTCTGCGCCTGATCGCGGCATTCCCCCATTGCAAGCTCGCCGCCGTCGCGCCATGAAGGCGGGACCTACGCTGGATGGAGTGCTGCCATGGCCCTGAAAGTCGCGTTTCAGATGGACCCGATCGACCGCGTCAACATCGATGCGGACAGCAGTTTCCGGCTTGCCGAAGAGGCGCAGGTCCGGGGCCATGAATTGTTCTTCTACACGCCCGAGAAGCTGGCCTATCAGGAAGGCCGCGTGACCGCCCGCGGCTGGCCGCTTGAGGTGCGCCGGGTCAAGGGCGATCACTTTTCGCTTGGCGCCTATACCGAGGTGGATCTTGCAGAATGGGATGTGATCTGGCTGCGTCAGGATCCGCCCTTCGACATGGGCTATATCACCACGACGCATATGCTTGATCGGCTGCATCCCGCCACGCTGGTCGTGAACGATCCGTTCTGGGTGCGGAACTATCCCGAAAAACTGCTGGTTCTCGATTTTCCCGACCTGACCCCGCCGACCACCGTCGCCCGGGATCTCGACACGCTGAAGGCGTTCAAGGCGCGCCATGGCGACATCATTCTCAAGCCGCTTTACGGCAATGGCGGGGCGGGCGTGTTCCGCCTGACGCCGGAGGACCGGAACCTCAACTCGCTTCACGAGCTTTTTGCCGCCATTAACCGGGAGCCGCTGATCGCCCAGAAGTTCCTCCCGGATGTGAGCGCTGGCGACAAGAGGATCATTCTGGTCGACGGAGAGCCGGTCGGCGGCATCAACCGTGTTCCGGCGGAGGGCGAAACGCGGTCCAACCTGCATGTGGGCGGGCGCGCGGAAAAGATCGGACTGACCGACCGTGATCTGGAGATCTGCGCCCGGATCGGGCCCCTGCTGCGGGAAAAGGGGCAGGTTTTCGTAGGTATCGACGTGATCGGCGGCTGGCTGACAGAGATCAACGTGACCTCGCCCACCGGCATTCAGGAACTGGAGCGTTTCGATGGCGTGAACATCGCCGAGAAGATCTGGCAGGCGATCGAGGCGAAACGCGCCGGGCGCTGACGGAGCCGCCGCGGCGAGCGGCGTCGCAGGCCGGACGGACGGGCCCGATCCGGGAACCGTCCGGACCTTGAAAGGCGCCGCAGGATCGCGGGAACCGCCGGTTTCGTAACCTGTCTGCGGGCCCGGCGGCTCTTGTCAGTTCTGCGCTCCGATCAGGCGAAACCCGATCGCCTCGGCGATATGGGGCGCGCCCACGGTCTCATCCCCGTCCAGATCGGCGATGGTGCGCGCGACGCGCCGGATGCGATGATATCCGCGCGCGGAGAGGCGAAACCGGTCGGCGGCCTTCAGCAGCAGTTCCTTGCCTTCGGCATCCGGCGTTGCGATCCGGTCCAGCGCGTCGCCCTCGGCATCCGCGTTGCAGCGGGCGGGCAGATCAAGTGCGGTGAAGCGCGCGGCCTGTCTGTCCCGCGCCGCCGAAATGCGCGCGGCGATCGTGGCGCTGCTGTCGCCCGAGGGCGGCAGATCCAGATCCGCATAGCCCACCGGCGGCACCTCAAGGCGCAGGTCGAACCGGTCCATCAGCGGGCCGGAGATCTTGCCCAGATAGTCCTCCCCACAGATCGGTGCCCGGCCGCAGGCCTGATCGGCATCGTAGAGATGCCCGCAGCGGCACGGATTGGCGGCGGCAATCAGCAGGAAGCGGCAGGGATAGGTGACATGGGCATTGGCCCGCGCCACGACGACATCGCCGGTTTCGATCGGCTGTCGGAGCGTTTCCAGCACGGCGCGCGGGTATTCGGGAAACTCGTCAAGAAACAGCACGCCGTTATGCGCAAGACTGATTTCGCCCGGTTTGGCCCCGCGCCCGCCACCGACGATGGCCGCCATCGACGCGGTGTGATGCGGCGCGCGGTAGGGGCGGGTGCGCGAAATGCCGCCCTCGTCCAGAAGGCCCGCCAGCGAATGGATCATCGAGGTTTCCAGCGCTTCGGCGGGCGACAGCGGCGGCAGAAGCCCCGGCAGGCGGGCCGCCAGCATGGATTTGCCCGACCCGGGCGGTCCGACCATCAGAAGGTGATGACGGCCCGCCGCCGCAATCTCCAGCGCGCGCTTGGCCCGTTCCTGCCCTCGAACTTCGCGCAGATCCCCGGGCGTTGCATCCTGCGTCACCTCGCCCGGCATGGCCTGCGCCAGGGGCGCGCGGTCCGTCAGATGGGCGATCATTTCGGCCAGCGACCCGGCGGCGAAAACCGGCGTGACCCCGACCCAGGCCGCTTCGGCGCCGCAGGCCGCCGGGCACAGAAGCACGCGGTCATCCTCCCCCGCGGCAAGGGCCGCCGGCAGGGCGCCGATAACCGCGACAAGGCTGCCGTCGAGAGACAGTTCGCCCAATGCCACGGCCTCTTCCACGCGTTCGCGGGGCAGAACGCCGAGGGCTGCCAGCAGGGCGAGCGCGATCGGGAGGTCGAAATGAGAGCCTTCCTTGGGCAGGTCGGCGGGGGAGAGATTGATCGTGATCCGTTTCGACGGCAATGCGATGGCCATGCCCGAAAGCGCCGTGCGAACCCGTTCGCGCGCCTCCGATACGGCCTTGTCCGGCAGGCCCACGATCGCGAAGGCGGGCAGGCCCGGCGTGACCGCGCATTGCACCTCCACGCGGCGCGCCTCCAACCCCTCGAAGGCGACGGTATGGATTCGGGCAAGGCTATCGGGGCGGGCGGTATCCAGCATGGTTAACCGCTACGATCCGGAGGTTAGGAAAGCGTTAACACCCGCTGGTCTGCGCCGCGCCGTCACCTGGGCAGGGGAAACGGGCGCCGCGGCAGATCCATGTCGTAATTCGGCTGCTCGGGGCCGTCAGACAGGCCGGCCTCATACCACGCGCGAAAGGCCGGATGGTCGAGCTGTCTGGCGACATAGGCCTGTGCCATGTCGGAAGCGGGCAGGCCGTAGGTGGCGATCCGGGTTGCGACCGGGGCAAAGAACACATCGGCCAGCGAATAGGCGCCGCACAGCCACGGGCCGCCATGCGCCTCCAGCGCCAGGCGCCAGATCAACTCCAGCCGCGCGAGGTCGGACCGGACGGCATCCGACACCTCGAACCCGCCCCACGCAGTGCGCAGGTTCATCGGACACGCCCCGCGAAGCGTTGCGAACCCGGCATGCATTTCGGAAACGAGGCTGATGGCTCGGGCGCGCGCCACGGGTTCGGCGGGAAGAAGCCCGCGATCCGGAAACGCTTCGGCCAGATGCCAGGCGATTGCGATGCTTTCGGTCAGAAGCCCGCCATCGGGGGTGCGAACGACGGGGACAGTGCGGCCCGGCGCAAAGGCGGCGACGTCGCGGGCGAAGCGCTCGTCATAAAGGCGGGTGACCGACACCTCGACGGGGATGTCAAAGGCGGCGAAGGGCAGCCAGCCGCGCAGCGACCAGCTGGAATAGGATCGATCGGCGATCAGAAGAGCATAAGTCATGCGGATATTGAGACGGCGGGCGCCTGCCCGGTCAAACGGCAATTCCTGATCGGGCCCATCAGGGTGTGTGATTGATCCGCTCCACCGACCAGCCTTCGGGCCCGTGTTGCAGGCAGGTGACCGAAAGAGGGTCGATCCGGTGGCCGATGGCCTGCGCGGGCGGCAGACCGGCGGCGCGGCCGATCTGGGTCATGATCACGCCGATATGGGCCACGGCGACGATATCCCGCCCCGCATGGTGCCGTGTGAGGCGGCTCACCACCGGATCGACGCGGGCGGCGACCTGATGCCAGCTTTCGCCATCGGGCGGGGCGACATCCCCCGGCATTTCCCAGAACCGGCGGCTCAGTTCCGGCTCGCGGTCCATGATGTCGGGAAAGCCCAGCCCGTCCCAGGCGCCGAAATTGAACTCCCGCAGATCCGGTTCATGGGGGAGCCGCAGGCGGTTCGCCTCCAGCCTGTCGGCGGTCGCGGTGGCGCGGATCAGGTCGGAGGAGACCAGCACCGCCGGTTCCGGAAGGAATGCGTGGAGGCGGGCGATCCGGTCGTCGTCGGAAAGATCGGCGGGAACATCGCGCCAGCCGACCATGGCCTTTTCATGGGTCGGGCCGTGACGCACCCACCACCAGCGGGTCATCATCGCGGCACGCCCTCCGGCAGCGCGCCCTTCAGAACCTGCGGCAGCCCGGCGGTGATCTGCACGACGAGGTCCGCCTTGGCGGCAAGGCGCTGGTTCAGGAGGCCTTGCGCGGTGAGAAACCGCCTGCCGAGCTGGGTTTCGGGCACGATGCCCTGGCCGACCTCGTTGGTGACGACGATCACGGGCGCCGCGGTCCCGGTCATGGCCCCGATCAGGCCGGTGGCCTGTTCGTCCCAGTCCATCTCCGCCAGCATGATGTTGGTCAGCCACAGGGTCGCGCAATCGACAAGCGCGATGTCCTCGCCCCCCATGGCGGCCAGCGCCGGGGCCGCCTCGATCGGGGCTTCGATCACGCGCCAGCCCTGTCCGGCGCGGCGGGCCTGATGCAGCGCGATCTTGCTGCGCATCTCGTCGTCGAAGGCCTGCGCGGTCGCGAGATAGACCTTGGTCAGCCCTGTGGCGTGGACCAGCCTTTCGGCAAAGGCCGATTTGCCCGAGGATGCCCCGCCGATCACGAGGCTGAGAGAGGGTAGGCGCAATTATTTGTCCCTTACAGTGAACCAAACGGCATATTGCTTCGTATCCCTCATAGAACCGCGATCAGCGCGGTCCAACATCAAACACTTACCGGGGGGTGAGTTATGGCTTTGGATATGGGTGGAGACCAGTCGCTTTCGCGTCGCGCCATGCGCGCCGAGCTGCTGGATGCAGAAACGGAGTTGCGTCTGGCCTATGCCTGGCGGGACCACCGCGACGAGGCGGCGCTGCACCGGCTGGTAACAGCCTACATGCGTCTGGCGATCTCGATGGCGGCGAAGTTCAAACGCTACGGCGCCCCGATGAACGACCTGATCCAGGAAGCCGGGCTGGGCCTGATGAAGGCCGCCGACAAGTTCGACCCCGACCGGGGGGTGCGGTTTTCGACCTATGCGGTCTGGTGGATCAAGGCGAGCATCCAGGATTACGTGATGCGCAACTGGTCCATGGTTCGGACCGGGTCGACCAGCAGCCAGAAATCGCTGTTCTTCAACATGCGCCGGGTTCAGGCGCGCCTTGAGCGCGAGGCGATGGCCGCGGGTGAGCGGCTGGACAAGCATCAGTTGCGCCAGATGATCGCGACCGAGGTGGGGGTGCCGCTTCACGATGTGGAGATGATGGAAGGCCGCCTGGCCGGGTCGGACTATTCGCTGAATGCCACCCAATCCGTGGATGACGAAGGCCGGGAATGGATCGACGCGCTGGAAGACGACAGCGAACAGGCCGCCGAACTGGTGGAGCAGTCCCACGACACCGAACAGCTTCGCACCTGGCTGATCACCGCGATGAACGCGCTGAACGACCGGGAACGGTTTATCGTGCGCGAACGCAAGCTGCGCGACGATCCCCGGACGCTGGAAAGCCTCGGCAACGAGCTTGGCCTGTCGAAGGAGCGGGTTCGCCAGCTGGAGGCGGCCGCGTTCGGCAAGATGCGCAAGAATCTCGAAGCGCAGTCGAAAGAGGTGCTGTCATTCTTCGCCGCGTAGCGTTTCACGCCCCGTTGGGACTGATGGCGGGGCTGTTTGTCACGGCGCTACTGGTTCTTCCGGTATGAGCGCCCGACCAATGCTTTGAGCCGTCTTTGCCGGCGCCGATAGAAGGCGCGGGCGAAGGCGGCCACAAATGGTGTTCTCCAGCCGGCCTCTACAGCCACTTCATCTGCATAGCACGTACCGCTTCCCTCCGGTCTCAGACTGATCAGATGATCCCAAAGGCGGACCATCTGCCCCTCGCCCCGATCGCGGATGAACCGCGTGTCACCCTTCGGCGGCGGGAAGCTGACACGGAGGATCTGCAGGCCGAGCGGGATGCCGAAGGGTCCGGATAGTGCGGCGCGATACGCGCCTTCCTGCCAGGTTTCGGGCCAGTCCGGCAGATCGAGCGGCCGAAAGCTCAACCAGCCTTCGGTGATCCTGATCAGCGTATCGGGCCGCTGCAGCAGATCCCAGACGAGATCCGGCGGCGCGGGCAAGTGGCTGGTTTCGCGGATCACGCGAGGGGTCATTGCAGTTGTGTCCAAGCTAGGGTGCGCCTACACCGGAGCAGGAGACCTGAGAAGAGGGCCGCCATGCTGACCGGAAAACGAATCTTGCTCATCATCGGGGGTGGAATCGCCGCGTTCAAGGCGTTGGATCTGATCCGGCGCTTGCGGGACCAGGGCGCTAGCGTGGTGCCCGTACTGACGAAGGCAGGCGAGGAATTCGTGACCCCGCTCAGCGCGTCGGCCCTGGCTGCGCAGAAGGTCTACCGGGATCTGTTCGATCTGACGGATGAGGCCGAGATGGGCCATATCGAGCTGAGCCGCGCCGCCGATCTGGTGGTGGTGGCGCCCGCCACCGCGGATCTGATGGCCAAGATGGCGGGCGGGCACGCCAACGATCTGGCCTCCACTCTGCTGATGGCGACGGACAAGCGTGTGCTGATCGCGCCCGCGATGAATGTCCGGATGTGGGAGCATCCCGCGACGCAGCGGAACCTGACCGTGCTGCGGGGTGACGGCGTGCATGTGGTGGGGCCGGACGAGGGCAACATGGCCTGTGGCGAATACGGGCCCGGGCGCATGGCCGAGGTGCCCGATATCGTCGCCGCGATCGGCGCGGCACTGGGCGACGGGCCGCTGAAGGGCCGCCATGCGATCGTGACCTCGGGGCCGACCCACGAGCCGATCGACCCGGTTCGATATATTGCCAACCGGTCGTCGGGTGCGCAGGGCGCGGCCATTGCCGCCGCGCTGCGGGATCTGGGCGCGCGGGTGACATTCGTGACCGGCCCCGCAACGGTGCCGCCGCCCGAGGGCGTGGCGGTGACGCGGGTCGAGACCGCACGCGAGATGGCCGAGGCGGTGGCGGCGGCGCATCCCGCGGATGTGGCGGTCTTCGCTGCGGCGGTGGCCGACTGGCGGGTGGAAAACGCCGCGGCCGAGAAGATGAAGAAAGGCGCCGGCGGGTTGCCGGTTCTGGCCTTCGCGGAGAATCCGGATATCCTGGCCGACGTGGCGAAAATGGGCGCGGGCCGGCCCGCGCTGGTGGTGGGCTTCGCCGCCGAGACCGAGGATGTGGTGGCCCATGCGCGCGCCAAGCTGGACCGCAAGGGATGCGACTGGATCGTGGCCAACGATGTCTCGCCAGAAACCGGGATCATGGGCGGGGCGGAAAACGCCGTGCATCTGGTGACCGCAACCGGCGTCGAAGACTGGCCGCGGATGGCCAAGGGGGAGGTCGCCCGGCGGCTCGCCGCACGGATCGCGGCGGAGCTCGGCACCGGTTGAGGGCGCCGGAGCCTCCGGCGGGGATTTTTTGAAGCAGAGAAGCTGGCGGCGATGAGCATTGATGTGCGGGTGATGCGGGAAGACTGGGCCGATCCGGGGGTGGCGCTGCCGGAGTATGCCACGGGCGGTGCGGCGGGTGCCGATCTGCGGGCGAATTTCGCACCGGAGGAGCGGGCGGCGGGCCTGACCCTGCGCCCGATGGAGCGGCGGATCGTGCCCACGGGCCTGCGCGTGGCGGTGCCGGACGGGTTCGAGATGCAGATCAGGCCGCGCTCGGGGCTGGCGCTCAGGCACGGGATCACCTTGCCCAACACACCCGGCACAATCGACAGCGACTATCGCGGCCCCCTGGGGGTGCTGTTGGTGAATTTCGGCGTCGAGGCCTATCACATCGCCCATGGCGACCGGATCGCGCAGGCCGTCGTGGCGCCGGTGGTGCAGGCGAAGTTCCGCGTCGTCGACCGGCTGGAGGATACCGTGCGGGGCGCGGGCGGTTTCGGCTCCACAGGGGTTGGCTGATGCTGTTCGTTCTGGGCCTTGCGGGCGTGATCTGGGGTATCGGCGCGCTGATGGGCGCGCCGCGTCAGGCGCGGTTCTACATGCTGGGGCTGCTCTATGTGGCGGTTCTGGCGGTGCAGGTCGCCCTGCCCGACGGGCATCCGCTGCGCGAAGCCACCGGAAGCTCGCCCGCGCTGTGGCTGATCCTTGGCGGCATGGTGGTGCTGGTTCTGGCCTATCGGGCGGCCCTGGGCCAGGTGCGCAACCGGGCCAGAGCGGCGGAGCAGCGTGTGGACGGGGTGGCCACGGCCAGTCATGGAGGGCCATTTTCGGGCGATGAGCTGGAGCGCTATGCCCGCCACATCACCCTGCCCGATATCGGCGGGCGCGGGCAGCGCGCGCTGAAGGAGGCGCGGGTGCTGGTTGTGGGGGCCGGCGGGCTTGGCTCGCCCGCGCTGCTTTATCTTGCGGCGGCCGGGGTCGGAACCATCGGCGTGATCGACGGCGATGTGGTGGATCTGTCAAATCTCCAGCGGCAGGTGATCCACACCGATCAGCGTCAGGAGATGCCCAAGGTCTTTTCCGCCGAGATCGCGATGAAGGCGCTGAACCCGTTCGTCGCGGTGAAGCCCTATAATCGGGCGCTGAGCGCCGAGATCGCGGAAGAGCTTTTCGCCGAATACGATCTGATACTGGACGGGACCGACAGCTATGCGACCCGGGCCCTGATCAACGCCGCCGCGCAAGCCAGCGGACGGCCGGTGATGGCCGGCGCGATCTCCGCATGGGAGGGGCAGGTGACGCTTTACGATCCCGCGGGCGGCGCGCCCTGTTTCGCCTGCATCTTCCCGCAGGCGCCGGCCCCGGGCCTGTCTGCGACCTGCGCCGAGACCGGCGTGATCGGGGCGCTGCCGGGCGTGATCGGGGCGATGATGGCGCTGGAGGCGGTCAAGGAGATCACCGGTGCGGGCGACGGCCTGCGGGGAAGGATGCTGATTTACGATGCGTTTCACGCCGAGACGCGGATCATTTCGCTGAAACGGAGGGCAGATTGCATGGTTTGCGGGCAGGACTGACCGCGCCGCCCCTTGCCCTTGTCCTGCGGCTCGCCATACTCAACCGCCATAACCAACAGGGAGTACCTGACCCCATGAAACATCTGCTTGCCGCCACGGCCCTTCTGGCCGCCACCGCCACGATTGCCGCTGCCCAGGATCTGCCGGATCTTGACGGGCGCGAGGTGGTGGTGGTGTCCGAAAACGCCTATCCGCCGCTGCAATTCGTCGATCCCGCGTCGGGGGAGGCGATCGGCTGGGAGTATGACGCGATGGAGATCATCGCCGAGCGGTTGAACATCAATGTCGTCTACGAGAACATCAGCTGGGACGCGATGATCCCGGCGGTGTCCGAGGCCCAGTACGATATCGGCATGACGGGCATCACCATCCGGGAGGACCGGGACGAACTGGTGGATTTCTCGGACCCTTACATGGTCAGCCAGATGCGGATGCTGGTCCGCGCCAACGAGGACCGGTTCGCCACCGCCGAGGAATTCGCCGCCGATGACGACCTGCTGCTTGGCACGCAGGCCGGGATTACCCCCTTCTACGTGGGGGTTTACGAAGTGCTGGACGGCAATGAAGCCAATCCGCGGATCGTGCTTCTGGAAACCATCCCGGCGGCGGTTCAGGCCCTGCTCAGCGATGATGTGGACATGGTGCTGAGCGACAGCGCCGGCGGCGAGGCCTATGTCAACGCCAATCCCGAGCGGCTGAAAATGGTGGGCGAGCCGCTTGGCACCGAAGAGTTCGGCTTCATCTTCCCCAACGGCTCCGATCTGGTGGCGCCGATCAATGCGGCCATCGCCTCGATGCGGGCCGACGGGACGCTGGACATGCTCAACCAGCGCTGGTTCGTAGAATACTCGCTCGGCCAGTAAGGCGTTCCCGATGCCGCGATTTTCCGCCCTGGCCCGTTCGGGCCGGGGCCCGTCCCGCACATGATGCCGTCCGCGCCGCCGGATCGCGATTTCCCCTGGTGGCTGGTGGCGATCGTGGGTCTCGGGATCTATGCGCTGTGGCAGGTGTTGACCGACGCGGTCTATCTGCAGGTCCTCGACACGCTGCGTCAGGGTATCCTGATCACGATTTTCGTCACGCTGGTCGGGTTTGCCATGGCTGCGTCGATGGGAATGCTGCTGGCGATCGCCAGCCTGTCGCGGAGCCTGATCCTGCGCCAGATGGCGCGGTTCTATGTGGAGATCATTCGCGGCATCCCGATCATCGTCCTGCTGCTCTATGTGGCCTTCGTCTTCGCGCCCGCGCTGGTGGCGTCGTATAACTGGGTGGCCGAACTGGTGGGTGCCGAAGCGATCCGCACCCGTGATTTTCCACTGCTCTGGCGCGCGATCATCGCGCTGGCCATCGGTTATTCCGCTTTCATCGCCGAGGTGTTCCGCGCCGGTCTGCAATCGGTGGACCGCGGCCAGATCGAAGCCGCCGAAGCCCTGGGAATGGGCCGTTGGCTGCGCTTCCGCTTCATCATCTTTCCGCAGGCGATCCGCACGATCCTGCCGCCGCTTGGCAACGACTTCGTCGCCATGGTGAAGGATTCCAGCCTTGTCTCGGTTCTGGGCGTGCTGGACATCACGCAACTGGGCAAGGTCACCGCGGCCAGCAATTTCCGCTATTTCGAAACCTACAACGTTGTGGCGCTGATCTACCTGACGATGACCATCACGCTGTCGATGGGGCTGCGGCGGCTGGAACGCTATATGCGGCAGGGGCAGGATCGCGGGACTTGAGCGGCGGCCGCGCTATCTTCCCTTGGGTCACATGACGACAGAGGAGGAGGATGTCACATGCGGTCACTTCTGTTCGCGGCGGCCCTGGTCATGGCCGCGCCTGCCTTGGCGCAGGACACGCCCTCGGCGGAGGGCACGGAGTTGTACTTCATCGGTCTGGAAGACGGCGACACGGTCAGCAGCCCGCTGACGATCTATTTCGGGCTGCGCGGGATGGGTGTGGCGCCGGCCGGCACCGAGGTGGACAATACCGGCCACCACCATCTGCTGGTGAACCGCCCGCCGCTTGGCGAAGGATTCTTCGGCGAGGAGGAGTTCGAGCTTGCCCTGCCGACGGATGAAAACCACCGGCATTTCGGGGGCGGCCAGACACAGATGACGCTGGAACTGCCGCCCGGCGATCACACGCTGCAACTGGTTCTGGGCGATCACGGGCATGTGCCGCACAACCCGCCCGTGGTCAGCGAGGTGATCACGGTCACGGTGGAGTAGCGCAGGCCCCGGCCGATGCGTCCGGCGAGCGGCCTGCCTGCGGGATATGAGGGGCACGAAACCCCGGGACATGGCGGATATCCGCGGTTCGGGGCAGAACGGGTCTGGCATGTCGGGCGCGTATCCTTACCTTCTGGAACAAAGGAGACCCGCCCATGACCAACCCGCTCTTGCAAGACTGGACCACGCCTTTCGAACTGCCGCCGTTCGAGGCGATCCGGGACGAGGATTTCGCCCCCGCGCTGGATGCGGCGCTGGATGCGGGCCGCGCGGCCTATGAGGCGATTGCGGAAAACCCCGAGCCCCCCACATTCGCCAACACGATCGAGGCGATGGAACTGGCTGATGAGACGCTGGACCGGGTTGCGGGCGTGTTCTTCAACCTCGTCGGGGCCGATGCGACCCCCGCGCGCGAGGCGTTGCAGCGCGATTATGCCCCGAGATTTTCCGCCTATTACTCGGAGATCACCAACAATCGCGCGCTCTGGCAGCGGATCAAGACGCTGTGGGAGACCCGCGATACGCTGGACCTGACGGCTGAGCAGGCGCGGGTTCTGATGCTGACCCATCGCAGTTTCACCCGCGCGGGGGCCGCCTTGGAAGGGGCGGCGTCGGAGCGGCTGACCGAGGTGAAGAGCCGTCTGGCGGTTCTGGGCACCAGCTTCATGCAGAACCTGCTGGCGGACGAGCGTGACTGGTTCATGGAACTGGACGAGGCCGATCTTGAAGGGCTGCCGGACTTCGCTATCGCCGCCGCGCGCGCCGCGGGCGAGGAAAAGGGCGTGGACGGCCCGGTGGTGACCCTGTCGCGGTCGATCATCGTGCCGTTCCTGCAATTCTCGCCGCGGCGCGATCTGCGCGAGATCGCCTACAAGGCCTGGACCGCGCGCGGGGCCAATGGCGGCGAGACCGACAATCGCGAGATCGCGCGCGAGACATTGCGCCTGCGCGAGGAGCGGGCCGGGCTGCTCGGCTATGACACATTCGCGGATTTCAAGCTGGAAACCGAAATGGCCAAACACCCCGGCGCGGTGCGCGATCTGCTGATGCAGGTCTGGGAGCCGGCGAAGGCTCAGGCCGACGCGGATGCCGAAAAGCTGACCGCGATGATGCACGCGGAGGGGGTGAACGGGGATCTGGAACCCTGGGACTGGCGCTATTACTCCGAAAAGCGGCGCAAGGCGGAGCATGATCTCGACGAGGCGGCGCTGAAGCCGTATCTGCAGCTCGACGCGATGATCGACGCAGCGTTCGATTGCGCCAACCGTCTGTTCGGGCTGGAGTTTTCACCGCTCGACGTCACGCTTTACCATGCCGACGCGCGGGCCTGGGAGGTTACGCGAAACGGCGAACATCTGGCCGTTTTCATCGGGGATTACTTCGCGCGCGGCTCCAAACGCTCCGGCGCATGGTGTTCGGCGATGCGGTCCCAGAAGAAGCTGGGCGGGGAGACCCGGCCGATCGTGGTGAATGTCTGCAACTTCGCCAAGGGCGATCCGGCGCTTCTGTCCTATGACGATGCGCGGACGCTGTTTCATGAGTTCGGGCATGCGCTGCACCAGATGCTGAGCGACGTGACCTATGGCTCGATCTCGGGCACCTCGGTTGCACGGGATTTCGTGGAGCTGCCCAGCCAGCTCTACGAGCACTGGCTGGAAGTGCCGGAAGTTCTTGAAAAACATGCAAAACATGCACGCACCGGGGAGCCGATGCCGAAGCAGCTTCTGGACCGGCTTCTGGCGGCGCAGACCTATGATATGGGGTTCCAGACGGTGGAGTATGTCGCTTCGGCTCTTGTCGATCTGGATTTTCACCATGGTCCGGCGCCGTCCGATCCGATGGCCGCGCAGGCCGAAACGCTGGCGCGGATCGGCATGCCGCACGCCATCGGAATGCGCCACGCGACGCCCCATTTCGCCCATGTTTTCGCGGGCGACGGCTATTCTTCGGGCTATTACAGCTACATGTGGTCCGAGGTGATGGATGCCGACGCGTTCGAGGCGTTCGAGGAGGCGGGCGACCCCTTCGATGCCGAGACCGCGAAACTCCTTGAAACGCATATCCTTTCCGCCGGCGGAAGCCGGGAGGCGGATGCGCTCTACACGGCCTTTCGGGGGCGGATGCCGGGGGTGGAGGCGCTTCTGAAGGGGCGGGGTCTGGACAAGGTCGCCTGAGGCGCGGCGGGGGCGCAGCTGGTGGCACAGGTATAACAATCGTATATCAATTTGCCGCCGGACCGGGGCCGTCCCTCCGCCGTGGACCGCGTGTCAGACCAGCCCCTTGCCGATCAGGTCGCGGGCGCAATCCCTGACGCTTTCGGCCGGGGGGCGGGCGCTCCAGCCCAGCATCCAGTGCGCCTTGTCGGCGCTGACCCGGCGGCGCACGCCAAGTTCCGGGATCACCTGCTGCATGGCGGGCGTGACCGTGGCCAGAAGCCGGAACAGCCAGCTTGGCAGGTTCCGCGACGGGATCTTGCGGGCGCGGTCCGGCAGGGTCGCCTTCAACACGTCGCCGATCTCGCGGAACATCATGTAATCGGCGGTGACCAGAAACCGCTCCCCCGCCGCTTCGGGGCGTTCCATCGCCAGAAGATGCGCCGCGGCCACGTCGCGCACATCCACGATCTCGAAACCAAAATCGGGATAGGCGGGGACCTTGCCGGTCAGAAGCTGCGTCACCAGTTCAAGCGAGGCGGATCCGTCGCGCCCGACCAGCGGGCCGAGCACGGCGGAGGGGTTGATGGTGGCCAGTTCCATCGGGCCGCCATCGCCGTCCATGAATGCCCAGGCGGCGCGCTCGGCAATGGTCTTGGAGCGCGTATAGGCGGTGTTGTCCGCGAGATTGTCGGGGTTCGACCAGAGCGTTTCATCGGCCATCGCGGGCCGGTCCGGCCCGTGGCCATAGGCGACGGCGGCCATCGAGGAAGTGAGCACCACCCGTTTCACCCCGGCGGCGCGGGCAAACCGCAGGGCGCGCAGGGCGCCGTCGCGGGCCGGCGCGATCAGCTCGTCCGGATCCTTCGGCTGGTTCGGCGGAAAGGGGGAGGCCACATGCTGCACGAAGCTGACGCCCTCCATCGCTCCGGCCCATCCGTCATCGGCACCGAGATCGACGGTGGCGAAGTCGAGCCCGGCGGCGCGGTCGGTATGGGCGGCGAAGGCAGCGCGCAGATCCGGGGCCTTGTCGAGCCTGCGCAGCGTGCCACGCACGCGGTAGCCTTTGTGCAGCAACTGCAGGATCACATGCTGCGCGATGAACCCGCTGGCGCCGGTCACCAGCACAAGGGGGCCGGCGGGGCCGTCTTCGGTGGCGTCTGTCATCGCGGCCATCCTTCCGGGGCTTGGTCTTGCCAGAACAACTCTGACAGTCTAGGCAGAAAATGTCAGCCAATGACTGACAAAATATACAATATATGTCAATAACGTTTGTGGCCATGCCTGACGAAAAACACACCCATTTGATCCACGCCGCGATGGAGGCGTTTCTGCTGTACGGCTTCCGGCGCACGTCGATGGAGGATATCGCGCAGCAGGCGGGTGTGTCGCGGGCCGCGCTCTATCTGCATTTCAGGAACAAGCGCGATGTGTTCCGGTCCGCCACGGCGGTGATGTTCGCCGAGGCGGTGGAACGGTTTCAGGCCGCGCTGGTGCCCGGCGACGATGTGGCGGAAACCTTGCTGCGGGCCTTTCTGGAAAAGAACGGCCCGCTGACGGAACGTGTGTTCGCCTCGCCCCACGGGGCGGAACTGATGGGGACGGGGCTGGAGGTGGCCTGCGATATCGCGGCCGCGGCCGATGCGAAGTTCATCGCCGCGATGACCACGTATTTCAGCGCGGTCCAGACCCGTCTGGGGAGCGATGGCAGCGTTGCCCCCGACGCGCTGGCCGATATGGTTCTGCGCGCGCTTTACGGCGTCAAGGAGCCCGGCGCCGCGACCGAGACATACCATGAGCGGTTGAGGCTTCTGGCGGCATCGGTGGCGGCCTTGCTGAACGCCTGACGAGGGGCGGCCGATCCGGGCATTCCGGGCGCGCGCGGCGGGGCCGCGTCAGTCGACGATCTCGCCCGGTTCGACCCCCCAGAGGGCGCTGACCGGAACCCAGCCCCAATGCCCGCCGGTGCTGATCCGGCACCATTCGCCGTTGCATTCCTCCAGCCGGGCGACCACGCCAAGCTCGGCCTGCGCGCGCACGGGCGAGGCGGGATCGGGGCGCTGATGCATCTGGAGCATGTCGGATTCGACAATCGCGGTGCGCACGCCCGACAGAAGCGAGTAATGCATCCAGCCGCCGGCCCCGTCGCGGTCCACCACGCGGCGCCAGTGGCCATATTCGGCCACCACCATCATCGGCATGTTCCTGCGTTGAAAGACCCAGTCGATCCGGTGGCTGCGCGACGGGCCGCGCCGGGCGTTTGCCTCGCCCGCCTTGAGCGACACATAGCGCGGGATCGGAAAGCCGGTGACGGCGCCGGTGCGCGGCGTGGCGGTGGCGATCACGCCGGTGATCTCGACTTCGGGGCGGGGGGTGGGCGCGGTGTCCTGCGCCACACCGGGCGTTGCGATGGCCAGCGCCGTCGCGAGAAGGGCAATACGGGAAATGGTCCGCATCGGGGATGTGCCTGTCATATTGTCCCGGCCGGTGTCGCGCCGGCCTCAACTGCTGTTTTTGTCGCGGTTTTCGGGCCGCATCTTGCGCCGCCGCCTTGGATCAGAGAGTGTCACGGCAGGCGCAGAAATGCCAGCGAAGGGATTGCCGGGATGCCAGGTCAGAAGCTGAGTGTTGTCGTAACGCGACGGTTGCCCGAGGTCGTCGAAACGCGGATGAGCGAGTTGTTCGATGTGGAACTGCGCGAGGCCGATACCAAGATGGACAAGGCCGAACTGGTCGCCGCCATGACCCGGGCGGATGTTCTGGTGCCTTGCGTGACCGACCAGATCGACGCGGGCATGCTGGGTCAGGCGGGCAACCGGCTGAAGCTGATCGCGAATTACGGCGCGGGTGTAGACCATATCGACGTGTCCACCGCCCGGCAGCGGGGCATTCTGGTGAGCAACACGCCGGGCGTGATGACCGACGATACGGCGGATATGACCATCGCGCTGATGCTGGCGGTGACCCGGCGGATCCCCGAAGGGCTGTCTGTCATGCAGGAGGGGCGCTGGACCGGGTGGGCGCCGACCGCCTATATGGGCAGCCGGATCGGCGGCAAGCGGCTGGGCATTCTGGGGATGGGCCGGATCGGGCAGGCGGTGGCGCGCCGGGCGGCGGCCTTCGGCATGCAGGTGCATTACCACAATCGCCGGCGGCTGCATGAGGATATCGAGACCGCGCTGGAGGCGACCTATTGGGAAAGCCTCGACCAGATGCTGGCGCGGGTCGATGTCCTGAGCATCAATTGCCCGCACACGCCCTCGACCTTCCATCTGATGAATGCGCGGCGTCTGAAACTGATGAAGCCCGGCGCGGTGATCGTGAACACGTCGCGCGGCGAGGTGATCGACGAAAACGCGCTGACCCGGATGCTGCGCGCGGGTGATCTGGGCGGGGCGGGGCTGGACGTGTTCGAGCGCGGCCATGAGGTGAACCCCCGGCTGCGGGAATTGGAGAATGTCGTACTCCTGCCGCATATGGGCTCGGCCACGCTGGAGGGCCGCGTCGAGATGGGGGAGAAGGTGCTGATCAACATCAAGACCTTCGATGACGGGCACCGCCCGCCCGATCTGGTCGTGCCGTCGATGCTGTGACGGAACGGCGTTGTCCTTCCGGACGGCGTCGCGCGGGTCCGGGCCGGGTCGTATTGAAGGATGTGGTGTGATGGAGCGATTCACGGGCGGGTGTCTTTGCGGCAAGGTCAGGATCGTGGCGTCGGGGCCGCCGTGCCGCGTGGGGATCTGCCATTGCCTTGACTGCCGCAAGCATCACGGCGCGCTGTTCTACGCGGCCGCGATGTTCCCGTCGGAGGCGGTGACGGTGGAGGGCGACCCGCGAGATTATCGGGGGCGGTTCTTCTGCCCCGTCTGCGGCGGGTCGGTCTTCGCGCGCAGTGGCGACGAGGTCGAACTGCATCTGGGCGCGCTTGACGCGCCGGACCGGCTGAAACCGGATTATGAATGCTGGACCGTGCGACGGGAGGCATGGCTGCCGGCTTTCCCGGAGATCGAGCGCTTCGAGCATGACCCCGATGATACGGACGCGGCCGGCGCGTAAGGCGCGGCCGACGCACGCGCTCCTCAGGCCCAGGGCCCGCCTGTTCCGCCCGCCATCTCCCGCAGCTTGGCAATTCGGTTGGCCGTGTCCGGATGGGTGGAGAACAGCCGGTCATGGGCGTGGGCATGGAGCGGGTTGATGATGAACATATGCGCGGTGGCCGGGTTCCGTTCGGCGGTGTTCATGTCGATCCGCTGGGCGAAGGTGGCGATTTTCGACAGCGCCGAGGCGAGCCAGAGCGGCTGGCCGCAGATTTCCGCCCCGATCCTGTCGGCCTCGTATTCCCGCGCGCGGCTGATCGCCATCTGCACCAGCGCCGCCGCGAGGGGCGCCAGGATCATCGTCGCCAGAAGCCCGACGATGCCAAGCGGATTGTCCCGCCCGCCGCGAAAGAAGAAGGCGAAATTGGCAAGCAGGCCGATGGCGCCCGCCAGCGTGGCGGTGATGGTCATGATCAGCGTGTCGCGGTTCTGGATATGGGCAAGCTCATGGGCCATGACGCCCGCGATCTCTTCGCGCGACAGGCCCCGCAGCAGGCCGGTGGTGGCCGCGACGGCGGCATTTTCGGGGTTGCGGCCGGTGGCGAAGGCGTTCGGCTGATCGGTGTCTATCAGATAGACCTTGGGGCGGGGCATCCCGGCCTTGTCGGCCAGCTCGTGGACCAGCCCCACCAGATCGGGCGCGGTCTGCGCGCTGACCTCGCGCGCGTTGTGCATCCGCAGGACCATTTTGTCCGACCGCCACCACGCGAAGAGGTTCATCGCGGCCGCCAGCATCAGGGCGACGATCAGGCCGGTCTGGCCGCCCAGCATCAGCCCGACGCCGCCGAAAAGCGCCGTCATCGCCGCCAGAAGCATCGCCGTGCGCAGATATCCCATCCGTCAGATCTCCATATAGCCGGGTGAAAACGCATGTGGGGACCGGTTGGTTTCCACTCAAGAGGCCCCCTTGCCATGGCGGGCGACGGGGCTAGGGTGCGTGCATGGGCAAGCTGAGCGCGGATCATCTGATTATCGGACGGAGCGGGCTGGCCCGCGCGCTTTACGACACCGTGCGGGACCTGCCGATCATCAGCCCCCATGGCCATTGCGACCCGGAATGGTTTGCAACCGACGCGCCGTTTTCGGACCCCGCAAATCTGTTGATCGTGCCCGATCATTACGTGCTGAGGATGCTGGTGAGCCAGGGCGTGCGGCTGGAGGATATGGGCGTGGCGCGGCGCGACGGCGCGCCGGTGGAGACCGATCCGCGCGCCATCTGGCGGCGGTTCGCGGGCCAGTACCATCTGTTCGCGGGCACGCCGACCCGGCTATGGCTGGATTACACCTTCGAGACGCTTTTCGGGCTGGAGACGCCGCCTGGCCCGGAGACGGCGGATGCCACCTACGACAAAATCGCCGCCTGTCTGGCGCAGGACGGGTTCCGGCCCCGGGCGCTGTTCGGGCGGTTCGGGATCGAGGTGCTGGCCACCACCGAAGGGGCGCTGGACCCGCTGGAGCACCACGCCGCGATCCGCGACAGCGGGTGGGACGGCCGGGTGATCACGACCTACCGGCCCGATCAGGTGACCGATCCGGAGCATGAAGGCTTTGCCGAGGGGCTGGACCGGCTGGCGGAGATCACCGGCGGCGAGACCGACACCTATGCCGGCTATCTGGAGGCGCATCGCGTCCGCCGCGCCCGGTTCCGCGCCCATGGCGCGACGGCGACGGATCACGGCCACCCGACGGCGGACACCGCCGATCTGTTCGCAAGCGACGCCGCCGAGCTGTATGACCGGATCCGGCGGGGCCGGGCCGAACCCGGGGACGCAGGCCTGTTCCGGGCGCAGATGCTGACCGAAATGGCGCGGATGAGCGCCGAGGACGGGATGGTCATGCAGATCCATCCGGGCAGCTATCGCAACCATAATGCGGGCGTCTTCGGAGCGTTCGGGCGCGACAAGGGCTTCGATATCCCGACGCGCACCGATTATGTCACCGCCCTGCGCCCGCTGCTGAACGCGGTCGGGATGGAGCCGAACCTGACCGTGATCCTGTTCACTCTGGACGAAAGCGCCTATGCGCGCGAACTGGCGCCGCTGGCAGGCGCCTATCCCTGCCTGCGGCTGGGGCCGGCATGGTGGTTCCATGACAGCCCCGAGGGGATGCGCCGGTTCCGCGAGATGACGACCGAGACGGCGGGATTTTACAACACCGTCGGCTTCAATGACGACACCCGCGCCTTTCCGTCGATCCCGGCACGGCACGACATGGCCCGGCGCGTCGATTGCACCTATCTGGCGCGTCTGGTGGATGACGGACGCCTGCGCGAGGCGGAGGCGTTCGGGATCGCCCGGACCCTGACCGTGGATCTGCCGCGGCAGGCGTATCGGTTGTGAGATTGTCGCCCCGGACCCTGGCCGAGACGCGGAATGCGGCGCGGCCCGCCTATGACCGCGCGCGGGTGACGCCGGGGATCGTGCATCTGGGCTTGGGCAATTTCCACCGAGCGCATCAGGCGGTCTATGTGGATGACTGTCTGGCCGCCATGCCCGACTGGGGCATTCGCGGCGTGTCGCTGCGTCGGCCCGATATGCGTGATGCGCTGGCCCCGCAGTCGGGGCTCTACACGCTGGCCATACGGGATGGGGAGGGGACGCGGGCGCGGATCATCGGCGCGGTGCTGGATGTTCTGGTCGCCACGGAGGCGGGGGGCGGCGTTCTGGCGGCGCTTTGCGACCCGGCGATCCGGATCGTCAGCCTGACGGTGACCGAAAAGGGGTATTGCCGCGACGGGGCGGGCGATCTGGCGTTGGAACATCCGGCGGTTGCCGCCGATCTGGCGATGCCCGAGAGCCCCGGTTCGGTGCCCGGTCTGCTGGTCGAGGCGCTCAGGCGGCGGCGGGCCGCGGGCGTGGCGCCCTTTACGGTGCTGAGCTGTGACAACCTGCCGGACAATGGCGCGACGCTGGCCCGGATCGTGACGCAGTTCGCCCGGCAGCGTGACGCGGGTCTGGCCGACTGGATCGCCGCGGAGGTGGCCTTTCCGGCAAGCATGGTGGACCGGATCGTGCCGGCCACGGGCGATGGGGATCTGGCCGAGATCGCGGCGCTGACCGGGGTGGAGGATGCCTGGCCCGTGGTGACGGAGCCGTTTTGCCAATGGGTGATCGAGGACCGCTTTCCCGCCGGGCGGCCCGATCTTGCGGCGGCGGGCGTGGAGTTCGTGGACGATGTGGCGCCCTATGAAAAGATGAAGCTCAGGATGCTGAACGGGGCCCATTCGACCTTGGCCTATCTGGGCCAGCTTGGGCATCACGAGACGGTCGCCGACGTGATGGAGGATGCGGAGCTGGCCGCGCTGGTGGCCGAGGTGATGCGGGAGGCGGCGGGTACGCTGCCCCTGCCTGCGGCCGATATGGCGGATTATGCGGCGCGGTTGCAGGCGCGGTTCCGCAACCCGGCGCTGCATCACCGGACGGCGCAGATCGCCATGGATGGCAGCCAGAAACTGCCGCAGCGTCTGCTGGCCCCGATCGCGGAGGCGCAGGCGGCGGGCAGGCCATGGGCGGCGATGGGCCGGGGCGTGGCGGGCTGGATCGCCTATGTGCTGGCCCGGGACGGCGCGGTGGAGGATCCGCTGGCCGGGCCGTTGCGGGCCGCGGCCGCGACCGGGCCGGAGGCGATCCTGTCGCTGCGGGCAGTGTTCGGCGATCTGGCCGATGCGCGCTGGTTCACAGATGCGATGCTGGCGGAGGTCGCGCGGCGGCGGAGCTAGCGGGGGTGCCCGGCGTTCAGACCGCGCAAAGCGCGCCGCGCTCGCCGATGACCTTGCCGGCAAGCGCATGGGCGGCGCGCGCGGCCTCCGGCTCGGGCGCGCCGGTCAGCCGGGCGGCCAGGTAGGCGGCGTTGAAACTGTCCCCGGCCCCGGTGGTGTCCACCGGGGCGACACGGCCCGCGGGCGCGACCTGCCACGTGCCCCGGTCGCTGACGATCCGCGCGGGGCCCGGCCCGCTTTTCACCACCACCTCCGCCACGCCCGCGCCGCGATAGCGGGCGATCACGGCCTCTTCGTTCGCATCGTCGCACAGTGCGGCCTCGTCGGGCCATGTGGGCAGGGCGATCGTGGCGGCGCCGGCGGCGGCCATCAGCGTTTCGCGCATGATCCGGGGCGTTTCCCAGAGGCCGGGGCGGAGATTGCTGTCGAAGGCGACATCCCGCCCGGTCGCCTTGACCTGAGCGAGGATCGTCAGCAGCGTGTCCCGCGCCTGTGGCGACAGGATCGCCAGGGTGATGCCCGAGACATAGACCAGATCGGCGCCGTCCGTGGCGCGGGCCAGTTGATCGGGGTCATCGGCCAGATGCCGCGCCGCCGACGCGCTGCGCCAATAGGTGAAGCTGCGCTCGCCGCTGGCATCGGTGTCGATCATGTAAAGACCGGGCGTGGCGCGGGGCAGCCGGGTGACCGCATCGGTCGCGATCCCGCTTTCGGCCATGAAGGCCAGCATCCGGTCCGACATCGGATCGGTCCCGATGCAGGTCAGATACGCCACCTCCCAGCTTGCGGGGAGCACGCGGCGCATGTGCCAGGCGGTGTTGAACGTATCGCCGGCGAAGCCCTGCCGGTAGGTGCCGGGCGCGCTTGCGGCCAGTTCGACCATGCATTCGCCGATGGAGAGGATGCGTTTGTGTGACATGGGCCGCAGTGAACAACCAAATCCCGGGATAGGCCAGCAGGTTTCTTGCGCGCACCCCGGCGGGGGCGGAGGGGCGCGCATGTCGTTTTCGCGCGGGCTTAGGTCGAATAGCGCAGGATTGTCGCGCGGCGCTCTGGCATGGAAGATGGGACGATCTTTCCGACCGGAGTGCCCGCGCCCATGAAAACCCAAGTCAAAGCCCTTGTCGTCGGCGGCGGTGCTGTCGGCACCTCGATTGCCTATCATCTGGCCAGGGCCGGTTGGGACGATGTGATGCTGCTGGAGCGCGACGAGCTCACCTCGGGTTCCACCTGGCATGCGGCGGGGCTTCTGCCGCTCTTCAACATGTCCTACGCCACCACCCATATCCACGACTACTCGGTCCGGTTCTACAAGACGCTGGAGGCGGAGACGGGGCTGAATGCGGGCTTCGCGGTGGTGGGCAACCTGCGGATGGCGCAGACGCAGGAGCGGATGGACGAATACATGCTCTATGCCGCCACCGCCGAGACCGTGGGCATTCCCTATGAATGGCTGACCCCGGACGAGATCAAGGCGCGCTGGCCGCTCATCGAAACCGCCGATCTGAAAGGTGCGCTCTACCACAATACCGATGGCTATATTAACCCCGCCGACGTGACGCAGGCGATGGCGAAGGGCGCGCGCCAGCGCGGCGTGGCGATCGAGCGGAAATGGCAGGCGGACGAGTTCCACTGGACCGGTCAGGCCTGGGAGGTCACCTGCACGAAGATGGTGGAAAAGGGCGGCAATCTGGTGCCCTCGGACGAGCAAATGGTGATCACCGCAGAGCATGTGGTGACGGCCTCGGGCAACCATGCGCAGCGCACGGCGCGGATGCTGGGCATCAAGATCCCGGCCATCCCGGTGGAGCATCAGTTCATCGTCATGGATCAGGACCCGGCGCTGTTGGACTATCGCAGGAACGGCGGTGCCGAACACCCGGTGATCCGCGACGCGGATGCGCAGAGCTATGTGCGCGAGGAACGGGGCGGCTGGATCCTTGGCGTCTACGAGAAGGGCGCGCCGGCGCGGTTCGAGTATGGCGTGCCGGACAGTTTCCGCGCGGATCTCTTCCCGCTGGATCTTGAGCGGATCGAAGCGCAGTACATGGCGATGATCCACCGCATCCCGTCCTGCGAGGAGAGCGGTCTGAAGGACGATTTCAACGGCCCGATCTGCTACACGCCCGATGGGAACCCGCTGGTCGGCCCCGCGCCGGGGCTGGAGAATATGTGGCTGGCGGAAGGGTTCAGCTTCGGGATCACGGCGGCGGGTGGGACGGGCTATTACCTCGCGCAGATGATGGTCGACGGCGAGGCCGAGATCGATATGGCGAGCCTCGATCCCAAGCGCTACGGGCAGGATTGGATGACAACCGAATATGCCGCGCGCAAGAACGAGGAATGCTACGACCACGTCTATATCCTGCATCACCCGGACGAGGAGCGGGAGGCCTGCCGGCCTTTGCGGACCGCGCCTGCCTATGACCGGCAGAAGGCGGCGGGGGCGCAGTTCGGCTGTGTGAACGGGTTCGAGCGGCCGAATTATTATGGACCGCTGGATGCGCCGTCTTCGTTCGACAAGGACGCGCGGTCGTTCCGGCGTGGGGGCTGGTGGGACTATGCCAAGGCCGAGACTGAGGCGATCCGCGAGGGGGTCGGCCTGATCGATGCGACCGCCTTTGCCAAGCACCGGATATCAGGCCCGGGGGCGACGGCGTTCCTGGATTGGTTCACCACGAACAAGCTGCCCAAGGTCGGGCGGATCAACCTGACCTATGCGCTGACCGATGCGGGGACGACGCGGACGGAATATACCATCGTGCGGATCGCGGAGGATGATTATTACCTCGTGAGCGCGGGTGCGTGGCACGCCTACGATCAGGATTACCTCTACAAGGCGATCATGGCGAATGAGGATCGGTTCGGGCGGATCAACGAGGAAGATGTCACGACCCAGTGGGGCGTGTTCGCCATCGCTGGGCCGAAATCGCGCGATGTGCTGCGCGAGATCGTGAAGGACGCGGACCCCGAAACGGTGCTGGGCAACAAGCGTTTCCCGTGGCTGTCGATGCGCAATATCGAGCTTGGCATGTGCCCGGTGCGCGCGATCCGTGTGGCCTATACCGGTGAGCTGGGCTGGGAGCTGCATCATCCTATCGAGATGCAGAATTACCTGTGGGATCAACTGGTTGCCGCGGGGGCGGGCCATGGGATGAAGCTGGTGGGCGCGCGGGCGCAGAACTGGCTGCGGCAGGAGAAATCGTACCGTGCCTTCGGGACCGAACTGGGCCGGGACGCCACGCCGCTGGAGGCCGGGCTGGACCGGTTCGTGGACCTGTCGAAAGACTTTCACGGCAAGGAGGCGATGACGGCGCTGGGCATCCGTTCCAGATGCGTGACGCTTCTGATCGACGGGCCCGGGGATGCGGACCCCTGGGGCCGGGAGGCGCTGTATGACGGCGACACCAAGGTGGGCCGCCTGACATCGGGCGGGTATTCCGTGGCCTTCGGCAAATCCATCGGGATGGGCTATGTGCGGCCCGATCTGGCCGTGACGGGCCGGAAGCTTCAGGTGAAGATGCTGAACCGGCTCTGGCAGGCCGAGGTGGTGGAGGACAGCCCCTATGACCCCGGCAACGCGGCGATCCGGATGGATGGATAGACCGCAGGCGGCGCGCGGCGCGCCAACTGGCTATGACAGCGCGAATTCCTGATAGATTAGTCCATTGGCATGGTCCCGCTGGTCCCGCAGGGTCAGCACCGGGGGCCGCGCCATGGCGGCGAAAAGCGGCACGCCGCCGCCCAGAAGGATCGGGGCGCGTTTGAGCCGCAGGCGGTCGATCTGGCCCATGGCCAGCAGATGCGCCGCCAGCACGCCGCCGCCGCAGAGATAGATCGGCCCGGCGCTTGCTTCGCGCAAAGCCCGCAGCGCGCCTTCGGGTGCCGCGCGCCAAATCTCCACATCCGCGGTTTCCGGCAGGGTAAGGCCCGAGGACACCACGATGCTGCGCGCCCATGGATAGGGGTTGGCCCCGGGCAGAAGCCCGAACCCATAGCCGAATTCATAGGTCGCCCGGCCCATCAGGACCGTGCTGTAAACCGGCAGGCGGGCCACGTAGTCATCAACGACCGTTCCCTGATGGGGAAAGGCCGAGATGTCGGCATTCGGGCCGGCAATGAAGCCGTCGGCGGAGACCGCCACGTCATAGATGATGGGATGCATGGACTGCTCCGTCTGATCGAGAAAGCCTTGGTCCGTTTCAGGACCGGAAAACGGGGGTCAGGCTGTCTTGATCACTGGCAGGGCACTCCTGTTGATGGGGGTCTGATAGCAGGCGCCGGCGGAGCGGGCAAGCCGCGGGGTCAGTCCGCGGCCCGGGTTGCGCCGCTCAACTCGTCGAAACAGGCCAGCGCCTTGGCGGCATACATCAGCGACGGCCCGCCGCCCATCTGCACCGCCATCGACAGGACATCGGCGATCTCCTCCCGGCTGGCACCGGCGGAGACCAACGCCTCCACATGAAAGCCGATGCAGGGCTCGCAGCGGTCCGCGACCGAAATCCCGAGGGCCACGAATTCCTTGGTCTTGAGGTCGAGCGCCCCGCCCGTCTTGACCGCCTTGGACAGCGCGCCGAAGCCCTTGAGCGTGTCGGGTGCCGCGCCGTTCAACGCCTGAAGGTCGCGCCGCATGGCCGCGTTCTTTTCCATCCAGTTCATCGTCTGTCCCTTTTTTCAGATGTTTCCCGGCGCGTTACGGGGTGATCGCGCGCTGCACTTTGATCGACATCAAATGCGCCGTTCCGCACAGAGCATCAGGTTGTTGGCGGGCAGTTTCACCGTTTCGAACAGAGACAGGCCGTGCCGGTTCAGGGCCGCGGCGACATCCACCACATCCTTGTAGCCGATGGCCGGATCCTGGGCGCGCAGGCTGGCGTGAAACCGGGCGTCGCCGTCGGAGGTCGCCTCCCCATCCCGCAGGAACGGACCGTATAGCGCGAGTATGCCGCCGGGGGCCAGGGCCTTGCCGATTTCATCTATAAGAATAGTGGTTTCGGCATCCGAAATCAGATGGATCAGGTTGACCAGAACGATCAGATCGGCCGGCCCTTGCGTTGCGGCCCAGCCCGGTTTGCAGGCGTCCAGCGCAATCGGCGGCAGCAGGTTCGGCGCCGGGTGCAGGGCCGCCCATGCGGCGATGGAGGCGCGGCGGGCCGGGTCCGGGTCGCTCGGTTGCCAGATCAGCCCGGGCAGGGCCGGGGCGAAGGCCACCACATGTTCCCCGGTGCCGGAGGCGATTTCCAGCGCCCGGCCCGCCGGGGGCGCGATCCGGGTCAGGACCGACAGGATCGCCGCGCGGTTGCGCAGGGCGGACGGGGCGGACAGGGCGCCGTCGGGCGCCGGGCCGGGTGCATCGGGAAGATCGAGCCTGCGCGGGCTCATGCGAACCGGGCCGGGCCAAGGCGGGCCACGGTGTCGGGCGCAAGTTCCGGCGTGCGGCCGGACAGCAGGTCGCCCACCAGCCGCGCCGCGGCGGGCGCGGTCTGAAACCCGTATCCGCCCTGTCCGGCGACCCAGACGAAATCGGGCGTGTCCGGGGCCGGGCCCAGAACCAGACAGCGATCGGGCGCGAAGGTTCTCAGCCCCGCCCATGTGGCGGTGATGCGGGTCACCTCTTCGGTGACGAAGGGCTGGTAGCGCGCGATCCCCTCGGCCAGCACCAGATCATCGGCCCAAGCGTCATGGGGTTCGGCGGGGTCCTCTTCGGCGGGGGAAACGAGCCACGCGCCCGCGTCGGGTTTCGCGTACCAGCTTTCGCCCGAGCCGATCACCATGGGCCAGCGGCGCACGTCATGCCCGCCGGGGGCGGGCATCCGCGCCATGGACCGGCGAAGGGGCTTGAGACCAAGCGGATGCACCCCGGCCAGTGCGGCAATGTGATCGGCCCATGCGCCCGCGGCATTGACCAGCACCCGCGCCTCGTGGGTCTGGCCGGTGGCAGTGACCTGCCAGAGCCCGGAGGCGCGGGTGATCCCGGTGACCTTCGCGCCATTCCGGATCTCGCCCTGATTGTCGCGGATCGCGCGCACGTAGTTCTGCAGCAGCCGATCCGTGTCGATATCCCATGCGGCACCGTGATAGGCAGCCATCGCCAGATGGGAGGGGTTCAGGATCGGAACCATCGCGCGGGCGTCATCCGGGCTGATCTCGTCCAGATGCATCAGCGCCACATCCTGCGCGAAGCTGTCGGCCTGGGTGGCGCTGGCGACGAACATCAGCCCGCGCGGCGACAGGACACCGCCATTGGCGGTCATGTGAAACGCATGGGATGCCTTGTTCAGCTCGATCGTGACCGGATGGCCATAATGCGCCTCGAACAGCGCGGCGGAGCGGCCCGAGGCGTGATAGGCCAGCGCGTCTTCGGCCTCCAGGAGCAGGACGGAGCCGAGGCGGCTGAGCTCCGCGCCGGTGGACACGCCCGCGATGCCGCCGCCGATGATAAGGAAATCATGGATCATGGGCCGGACGCTATGCGCCGCCCGCGCGCTGTGCAAGGCCCCGAAACAAAGCTGCCGGTGTCATCTTCCGCAGGGCCGTCGCGAAGGCGCGGCAGGTAGGCCGGTCTGCCCGCCCCGGCGTCTTACGCCCTGTCGGAGGCGGTGGAGAGGATCGGCGCGAAGCAGCCCATGATAAGACGTTTCTGATCGAACGGGGCGCCGCCCGGCGGATCGAAGCGCGGGTCTTCGGACATCGCTTTCTCGACCGCGTCCAAGCTGGCCCTGTCCGGCCATTTTTGCCATGAGAAGACGATTTTCTCCTCGGGTCTCGCCCGGACGGCGCGGCGAAAATCGGTATGCTTTCCCACCGGCACGTGGTCTTCCCATGCCTCCACGATTTCAAGGCATCCGTATTCCATGAGAAGTGCCGCGGCCTGCCGCGACCAGAGCCGGTAATGCTCCAGCCTGTCTTCCGGCACGGGGATGACGAAGCCGACGATATACATGTGCGGGCGTCCCGATGGGTCCGATAGCGGTATTCTTGGCGGGTCTCCGCCCCGGATCAACAGGTTTCGGCCCCGGATCGGGCCGCACGAATGCGGAAAGGCCCGCGCGAAACGGCGGGCCTTTCGGTATCCTGATCGGTCGAGCCGTCTGGCCGGATCAGTTGGGGATCTCGCCGGTGATGCCTTCGACGTAGAAATCCATGCCCGCCAGCGTGCCGTCATCGGCCACTTCGCCTTCGACCAGCCAGACGGTGCCGTCCTGCCGGTTGATCGGCCCGGTGAACGGGTGATAGCTGCCATCCGCGATGCTGTCGGCCAGCGCCTGCGCCGAGGCGCGGACATCTTCGGGGATCCGCTCGGAGAACTCGCCCAGTTCCACCATGCCCGGTGCGATCCCATCCCATGTGTCGACGCTTTCCCATGTGCCGTCCATCACCGCCTGCGTCCGGGCGATGTAATAGGGCGCCCAGTTGTCGATGATCGAGGCGACGCGCGGGAAGGGGGCGAACTGCTCCATGTCGGAGGCCTGCCCGAAGGCCACCACCTCGGCCTCGGCGGCGACGGTCATAGGCGCGGTGCTGTCGGTATGCTGCATGATCACGTCTGCGCCCTGATCAATCAGGGCCTGGGCCGCATCGGCTTCCTGCGCGGGGTCGAACCATGTGTAGACCCAGACCACGCGAAACTCGACATCGGGGTTGACCTCGCGGGCGTGGAGATAGGCCGAATTGATGCCCCGGATCACCTCGGGGATCGGGTAGGAGGCGATATAGCCCACGATGTTGCTTTCAGTCATATGGCCCGCGATATGGCCGATCACCGCGCGGCCTTCATAGAAGCGGGCCGAATAGGTGGAGACGTTGGGATGATCGCGGCGGTATCCGGTGGCGTGTTCGAAATAGACCTCGGGAAAGCGCGCGGCGACCGCGTTGGTGGCATCCATGTAGCCGAACGAGGTGGTGAAGATCAGATCGGCGCCGTTCAGCACCATCTGGGTCATCACCCGCTCCGCATCCGCGCCTTCGGGCACGTTCTCCACATAGGTGGTTTCGACCGCGTCGCCGAAATGCTCCTCCACCGCAAGGCGGGACTGGTCATGCTCGTAGGTCCAGCCCAGATCGCCGATCGAGCCGACATAGACGAAGCCGACCTGCAGCGGCTCGTCCTGGGCGATGGCCGGCGCGGCCAGCCCGAGCGCCAGCGCGGCGCCGGCGAGATATGTCAAGTTGGGTTTCATTCCTTGGTCTCCTTGTTGGACGTGTTTTCCGTTTCGGTTGGGGTGCTCGGCCCCGCCTCGTATTTATCCGCCTCCAGAAGGGCGGTTGTGATGATGGCCGCCGGGCCCGCGACGATGCCCAGCCCGATGAACAGGACCAGCGTCGTGAACAGCCGCCCGCCAAGCGTGATCGGCACCAGATCGCCATAGCCCACCGTGGTCAGCGAGGCGACGGCCCACCAGAGCGACATCGGGATCGAGGTGAAGGCCTCGGGCTGGGCCGGGTGTTCGAAGACATAGATGCCCACCGCCGAGACATAGAGCATCATCGCGGCCAGCACGCCGAAGACCGTCAACTCGCCCTTGACCGCATGGAAGGCGCGCGCCATCCGGTCCAGCGCCCGCGAGGTGCGGAACAGTTTCAGCAGCCGGATCAGCCGCACGAGCCGCAGGATCCGCACCGCGGTCCATTGCGGTTGCAGGATCGCCAGAAGAGGCAGGATCGCCAGAAGGTCGATGAGGCCCCAGAAGCTGAAGACATATCTCAGCGGCCGGGGGGAACAGAGGATGCGGGTGATGTATTCCAGCGCGAAGATGGCCAGCACCGCGATCTCGAACCAGCCAAGCAGGCGCGTGACCGGCTGCGGCAGGTCCGGCATCGTTTCCATCGCGATGGCGATGGCCGACAAGAGGATCAGCGCGTTCAGCGCCAGCGCCACCCCGCGCCCGTCGCGCGGGTGCGTTCCATCGAGAAGCTGGATGATCCCGGCGCGTGTCATGGGCCCCCTTAACCGCTGGCATGGAACACCTTGCCCAAGGCTGCGGGTGCATTCAATGCGGCCCTGCCCCTGTCGGAGGAAATAATGACCAGAACGATGATCGTCACCAGATAGGGCGACATGTCGAGAAACATGACCGGAATGTTGATTTCGGCGGCCTGCAGCCGCAGTTGCAGCGCCGCGATGCCGCCGAAAAGATAGGCCCCGATCAGCGCGCGCCATGGCTTCCAGCTGGCGAAGACCACGATGGCCAGTGCGATCCAGCCGGCGCCTGCGGTCATCCCCTCGGTCCAGGAGGGGACGCGGACAAGGCTCAGATAGGCCCCGCCCAGCCCGGCGCAGGCCCCGCCGAACAGGATCGCGCAGATGCGGATGCGGATCACCTTGTAGCCCAGCGCATGGGCCGCGTCGTGGCTTTCGCCCACCGCGCGCAGGATCAGGCCCATGCGGGTGTGGCGCAGGGCGTACCAGACCCCGGCCACCAGCAGAACGGAGAGATAGATGACGAGGTCATGGCCGAATAGGATCGGCCCGGCGACGGGGATGTCGCGCAGCGCCTGCGGGAACAGATCGGGGGTGAGCGGCGGGTTGATGCCGGTATAGGCCTCGCCCATCAACGAGGACAGGCCGAGGCCGAAAAGCGTGAGCGCCAGCCCGGTGGCGACCTGATTGGACAGAAGATACTGGGTCAGAAGCGCGAAGATCAGCGACAGGCCCGCGCCGCCCACCGCGCCCGCCGCGAAGCCGAGCCAGGGCGAGCCGGTGTTGATGGCGATGATGAAGCCCGAGACCGCGCCGACGATCATCATCCCCTCGACGCCGAGATTCAGCACGCCGGATTTCTCCACCACCAGTTCGCCGATGGCGGCCAGAAGGATGGGGGTGGAGGCGCCGATCAGCGCAACGATCAGGGTGACCGGGTCGATGCCCATCATGCCGCGACCTCCCGGCCGATCCTGACCCGGTAGTTCGAGAGTACATCCAGCGCGAGCAGGAAGAACAGGAGCATCCCCTGAAACGCCTGGATCGCGGAGGCGGGGATACCCAGCATCAGCTGCGCCAGTTCGCCCCCGATATAGGTCAGCGCCATCAGGAGGCCCGCCAGCAGGATCCCCACCGGGTGCAGGCGGCCCAGAAAGGCCACGATGATCGCGGTGAAGCCGTAGCCGACATTGAAGTCGATGCTGATCTGGCCCGCCGGGCCCGCCACCTCGAACAGTCCCGCCATCCCCGCCAGCGCGCCGGACACGCCGAGGCAGAGCACGATCAGCCGGGTCGGGTTCACGCCCGCGAATTTCGCCGCGCGCGGGGCCTGACCCGCCAGCTTGATCTGATAGCCCATCAGGTGCCGGTTCAGCAGCACATAGCTGAAGATCACCGCGATGAAGGCCGCGACCACGCCCCAGTGCATGCCCGTGCCCGCGATCAGTTCCAGATTGTCGGTGCCGGGATGCTGGCTCAGGTTGCGGCTGCCGGGAAAGCCGCGCCCGTCGGGATTGCGCAGAAAGCCCGTGGCCGCGGAGGCGAGGATCGCCTCGGCCACATAGACCAGCAGCAGCGACACGAGGATCTCATTGGTCCGGAACCGGGTGCGCAGCACCGCCGGGATCATCGCCCAGGCCCATCCGCCGAACAGGCCGGCCAGCACCATGCCGGGGAAGATCAGCGGGTTTTCCGACGGGTAGAAGGCCAGCCCGAATGCGGCGCCGCAGATCGCGCCGATGATGTATTGCCCCTCCGCGCCGATATTCCAGATGCCGGCCCGGAAGCCCAGCGCAAGCCCGATCGCGATCAGGATCAGCGGCCCGGCCTTGACCAGCAGTTGCGGGCGGGAAAAGCTTGCGAAGCGTTCGTCGAACAGCGGGTCGAGGAAGATGATCCGGATCGCCTCCACCGGGTCCTGACCCAGTATCGCGAACATGATCCCGCCGGCGATCATCGTCAGGATCACCGCGATGACCGGGGTCGCGAGGATCCAGACCCGCGACGGCATGGGCCGTTTTTCAAGCCGGAACATGGGGCATCTCGCCATCGGCCTCGTGCATGTCATGGGCGCCGCCCAGCATCAGGCCGATTTCTTCCATGCTCAGCCCGCGGGCCGGACGCGGGGCGCTCAGCCGCCCTTCGTTCAGGGCGCAGAACCGGTCGGAGATCTCCAGCAACTCGTCCAGATCCTGTGAGATGCAGATCACCGCCGCGCCGTTCTGCGCCAGATCGAGAAGCGCCTGCCGGATATCGGCGGCGGCGCTGGCATCCACGCCCCAGGTCGGCTGGTTGACCACCAGAACGCGGGGGGCCTGCATGATCTCCCGCCCGATCACGAATTTCTGCAGATTTCCGCCCGAGAGCGCCCGGGCCGCCACATGGGCCCCCGGCGTGCGCACGTCGAATTTCGCGATCACCTGCTCGGCATAGGCCTGCGCCCCGTTCCAGTTCAGAAACCCGTGCCGGTCGAGCCCCTGTCTCAGCCGCGCGGTCAGAAGCGCGTTTTCCGTCAGGCTCATATCCGGGGCGGCCGCATGGCCCAGCCGTTCCTCCGGCGCGCAGAGCAGCCCCAGCCTGCGCCGCTCGTTCGGGCCAAGCGCGCCGATCTGCGCGCCTGCCAGCGCGATCGCGCCAGGGCTCGTGCGCGCCTCGCCCGAGAGCGCCGCCAAAAGCTCGTCCTGCCCGTTGCCCGCGACCCCGCCGATGCCGAGGATCTCGCCCGCCCGCAGTTCCATCCCGATATGGCGAAGCGGGGTGCCGAAGGGCGTGGCGGGCTCCAGCGAGAGGCCCGTCACCTTCAGCAGCACGGCGCCGGGCGGGGTGGCGGCGCGCGCCGGCGCGGCCAGCGACTTGCCCACCATCAGCTCGGCCATATGCGCCGCCGAGACCTCGCGCGGGGTGCATTCGGCCACCACCTTGCCCAGCCTCAGGATCGTGGCCGCGTCGCACAGGGCGCGGATCTCCTCAAGCTTGTGGGAGATATAGAGAATGGCCGTGCCCTCGGCGCTCAGTTTCCGCAATGTGTGGAACAGGATCTCCACCTCCTGCGGGGTCAGAACGCTGGTCGGTTCGTCCATGATCAGCAGTTTGGGGTCCTGCAGCAGGCAGCGGATGATCTCCACCCGCTGGCGCTCTCCCGCACTCAGATCCCCCACCAGACGGTCCGGGTCGAGCGGCAGGCCGTAGGTTTCGGACACCTCCCGGATCTGTTGCGCCAGATCGCGCGGACGGGGCGGGTCCTCCATTCCGAGAGCCACGTTTTCGGCCACGTTCAGCGCCTCGAACAGGCTGAAATGCTGAAACACCATCGCCACGCCCGCCGCGCGGGCGGCGCGCGGTTCGGCGGGGGTGAAGGCCCGCCCCTCCAGCGTCATGCTGCCCGCGTCCGGCCGGACCAGCCCATAGATCATCTTGACCAATGTGGATTTGCCCGCGCCGTTCTCGCCCAGAAGCGCATGCACCTCGCCCGGGCGGATGGCGAAGGACACCGCGTCATTCGCGACGACCCCGGGATAGGCCTTGGTCAGGCCCGCAATCTCCAGAAGCGGGGCCGTCACCGAAACATCTTTCGGAGGGAATATGCCGGTTTTTCGTGCATCTGCCCGCCAAGTAACCGCGTGGCGACGCCCACTGCAATGGCTTGCGGGTGCTTGCCCAGTTCCGGATCGCCGATCGGGCAGGTGATGCCCGAAATTTGTGCAGCGCTGTGGCCCAGATCCGCCAGGCGTTTCCGGAAGCGCGCCCATTTCGTGGCGCTGCCGATCAGCCCGCAGCTTTGAAACGGCTGGCAGAGCGCCCCGTGGCAGAGCGCGAAATCCATCTCATGGGAATAGGTCATGATCAGATGATGCGCATCCGCCGCCGCGTGGCGCATCGCCAGTTCGGGCCGCGCCGCGGGCAGAACGGTGACGCCATCGGCGACGGGATCGGGAAACCGCTCCGGCCCGGTATCGACCCATGTGATCGCGAAATCGGGCAGCGGCGCCAGCACATCGACCAGCGCCCGCCCCACATGGCCCGCCCCGTAGATCCAGACCGGCTGGCGGCGCGCGGCGAGGGGTTCGATGAACCAGTCCGAGACATGAAGCGGGCGGTCGACCCCGCGCGCGATGGCGCGGTCCACCGCCTCGGGCCGGGAGCCGGGCGCCATCACCGGATGGGCATGGGGGAAGCTCCCGGGCAGCCTGTCGCGGGTGAATAGCTCGAAGGAGAGGACCACCGCCCCGCCGCAGCATTGCCCGAGCGCGGGGCCAAGGGCGAAGGCCTTGCCAGAATGAAGGATCTGCCGGTCGAGGTTGCTGCGCGCCATGGCGGCCGCGTCATACTCCAGCCGCCCGCCGCCGATGGTGCCCGACTGCCCGCCGCGCCAGACCAGCATCGCCGCGCCCACCTCGCGCGGGGTGGAGCCGCGGGTTTCCACCACAACGACCCGGCAAACCTTGCCATGGGCCTCCACCGCCCGCTGCAGCGCTGGCAGATCGAAGCTCACGCGCGCGCCCGTCCGACCGCGCGCAGCACCTCTTCGGCGGTCGCGGGGGCATGCAGGTCGGGATAGGCGGGCCCGGAGGCCGCGCAGGCGTCGCTCAGCGCCATCAGCACCGAAATGCCCAGCATCAGGGGCGGCTCCCCCACGGCCTTGGAGCGATAGATCGTATCCTCCCGGTTCGGCCGGTCCCAGAGCGCGACATTGAAGATGTCGGGCCGGTCCGAACAGGCCGGGATCTTGTAGGTGGAGGGGGCATGGGTCCGGAGCGCGCCCTTGGCATCCCAGACCAGCTCTTCCGTCGTCAGCCAGCCCGCGCCCTGTACGAACCCGCCTTCGATCTGGCCGATATCGAGCGCCGGGTTCAGGGAAGCGCCCGCATCGTGCAGGATATCGGTGCGCAGGATCCGGTTCTCGCCGGTCAGCGTGTCGATCACCACCTCGGTGCAGGCCGCGCCATAGGCGAAATAGAAAAACGGCCGCCCGCGGCCCGCGATCCTGTCCCATTCGAGCTTGGGCGTGCGGTAGAACCCCGTGGCGCTGAGCGAGACGCGCGCCATGTAGGTCATGCTCACCGCCTCTTCGAAGGTCATCTCCGCGCCGTCCGCGCGCAGCATGCCCCCGTCGAAGATCACCGCCTCGGGCTCGGCCTGCAGATGCGGGGCCGCGACCCGGGCGATCCGGGCGCGGATCTCGTCACAGGCGACTTTCACCGCCATCCCGTTCAGATCGGTGCCGGAGGAGGCCGCCGTGGCAGAGGTGTTGGGCACTTTCCCCGTATCGGTGGCCGTGATCTTCACCCGCTCCAGCCCCACGCCGAACCGGCTTGCGGCCACCTGCGCCACCTTCTGGAACAGGCCCTGGCCCATCTCGGTCCCGCCATGGTTCATGTGGATGGAGCCATCCTGATACACATGCACCAGGGCACCTGCCTGGTTCAGATGGGTGAGCGTGAAGGAGATGCCGAATTTCACCGGCGTCAGCGCGATCCCCTTCTTCAGCACCGGCTGGGTCGCGTTCCACGCCGCGGCCTCCGCGCGCCGGCCCGCATAGTCGCAGCTTTCCGACAAGGCCTCCGTCATCTCGTGCAGGATGAAATCCTCCACCTCCATCCCGTAGGGCGTGGTGTTTCCGGTGGCCGCGGGCGCCGGCGAATAGGCCGCGCCGAACCGCCGCCCGCCGCCGGAGCTGCCCTCCACCCGGACCGATCCGCGCCCGGCCAGATCGGCGGTGTCGAGCGGCGCGCCGGTCTTTGCCCCGGGCGTGTCGCCGGTGGCGGTATCCGAGGATGCCGCCTGCGCGGGGGGGTAGTAATTCACCCGCCGCACTTCCAGCGGGTCGCGCCCCAGGATATGGGCCACATGGTCCAGCACGCGTTCGATCCCCACCATGCCCTGCGGCCCGCCGAACCCGCGAAAGGCGGTGGCGCTCTGGGTGTTGGTCCTGAGCCGGTGGGAGGTGATCCGGGCCGCCGGCAGAAGATAGGCGTTATCCGCATGCAGCATGGCGCGGTCCGCGACCGGCAGGCTCAGATCCATGGACCAGCCGCAGCGCACATATTGGGTGAAATCCACGCCCGCGATCCGGCCGTCCGCCCCGAACCCGACCCGGTAGTCGATCCTGAAGTCGTGCCGTTTGCCGGTGATCAGGAAGTCGTCGTCCCGGTCGTAGCGCATCTTGCAGGGCCGCCCGGTGGCGCGCGCGGCCACGGCGCAGGCAATCGCCAGATGGTTGCCCTGGCTCTCCTTCCCGCCGAAACCGCCGCCCATGCGCCGCACCTCCACCCTGACGCCATGCATCGGCAGGCCAAGCGCATCGGCGACCTTGTGCTGGATCTCGGTCGGGTGCTGCGACGATGACTGCACGATCATGTCGCCGTCTTCCTGCGGCAGGGCCAGTGCCGCCTGTCCCTCCAGATAGAAATGCTCCTGACCGCCGATCTCGATCCTGCCATCGGCCACATGATCGGCGCCCGCCAGCGCCGCCGTCACGTCGCCCTTGGTGTAAACCCTTGGCCCGTCTTCGAAAATCGAGCCTGCGGCCAGCGCATCCTCGATCGTCAGGATGGCCGCCGTCTCCGCGTAGGAGACCTGCGCCGCCCGGGCCGCCCTGCGCGCGGCCAGATGGCTGTCGGCCACCACCAGAAACAGGGGTTGGCCCAGATAATGCACCGTCCCGTCGCTCACCAGCGGCTCGTCGTGGTTGGAGGGGGAGCAATCCGGGATCACGTCGAAATCCGCCGCTTCCATCACCGCCACGACCCCGGGCGCGGACCTGACCGCATCCAGATCCATGGCCGTGACCGTGCCCGCCGCGACGGAGCTGATCCCGAAGGCCAGATGCAGACAATCCGCGGGCGTCGGGATGTCGTCCACATAGCGCGCGGCGCCCGTCACATGGAGCCGCGCCGCATCATGGGGCAGGGGCTTGTGCGCGCTCATGCCGTCACCGCCAGCACATCGGTCGCCACGCCCCGATCCTCATGGAAGGCCCGCAGAAGCATGTTTCGCGCCGCCTCCATCCGGTAGTCGGCGGAGGCGCGCATGTCGCTCATCGGGGCGTAATCGCGCGCGAACGCCGCCATCGCCGCCCGCACCGTCTCCTCCGTCCAGGGGCTGCCGGTCAGGGCGGCCTCGACCGCGCCGGCCCGTTTCGGCGTGCCCGCCATGCCGCCGAAGGCAATCCGCGCCGATGTCACGGTGCCATCTTCTACAAGAATATTGAAGCACCCGCAGACAGCCGAGATATCCTGATCGAAGCGTTTGCTGAGCTTGTAGCAGCGAAGCCGGTCGGCCTGCACCGGCAGGGAAATCGCCTCGACGAACTCGCCGGGTTGCCTGTCCTGCCTGCCGTACTCGATGAAAAACGCCTCCAGCGGCATCTCGCGCCGCGCATCTCCCTTGCGCAGATGCAGCCGCGCGCCCAGCGCGATCAGCGCCGGCGGGCTGTCCCCGATGGGCGAGCCGTTGGCGATGTTGCCGCCCAGCGTGGCGGCGTTGCGCACCTGCACCGAGCCGTAGCGCCGGATCATCTCCGCAAGGCTCGGGTGCCGGTCGGCGAAGAACGCGCCAAGCTCGGTCAGGCTGGTCATCGCGCCGATGCGGATCACGCCGTCATCGGCGGTGATCCCGCGCAGGTCGTCACACCGGTTCAGGAACGCCACCGGGGCCAGATCGCGCAACTGCTTGGTGACCCATAGACCCACATCCGTGGCGCCCGCGATCAGCGTCGCGTCGGGATGGGCCTCATACCACGCGGCAAGCGCATCGGCGGAGCGTGGGGCGAAGGCCGCCGATCCGTCCCCGTCCCGTGGGACGGCGTCCGGCACGGCCAGGGTGCCCAGCGCCGCCGCATCGGTACGCATCCAGTCGGGCACCGGCTCGGCCGCGGCCGCCTCGGCGGCGCGCAGGATCGGCGCATAGCCCGTGCAGCGGCAGAGATTGCCCGCAAGCTGATCGTCGAAATCCCTGCGCCCGTTCAGATGCGCCACGGCTATGGAGACGATGAAGCCCGGTGTGCAGAAGCCGCACTGGCTGCCGTGGTGCGCGACCATCGCGTGCTGAACCGGGTGCAACTGCCCCTCCGGTCCGCCCAGCCCTTCGACCGTGCGCACCGCGCGGCCCTGCACCTGCGGCAGGAACAGAATGCAGGCGTTCAGCGCCCGCGCCCCGTCCCCATCGGTCACCATCACGGTGCAGGCGCCGCAATCGCCTTCGTTGCAGCCTTCTTTCGTGCCGGTCAGCCCGCGCGTCTCGCGCAGCCAATCCAGCAGCGTGGTCGTCGGAGATGCCTCGACCTCCACAGGTTCCCCATTCAGAAGAAACCGGATGCTCATGAGATTTGCCCGCCGCGTTACCGTAATTACGGGTGGTCTCCGGCCTTCGATGCGGCGTAGAAGGCGGCCCGTTTCCCTGTTCGACCGTCAGCAAGCAAAGCGGGGAACGCGGCATATTGCAAGCTTTCCCTGCCGTGGCCCTGCCCGCCTTTGCGGCAGTTGCCCGTTTTTCGGGCGGCTAGCCCAGCCCGCTGGCCAGGTCGTCGAGCTGGGCAAGGGTCGTCGCCCATCCATCGGCAAAGCCCATCTCCTCATGGCGGCGCCGCGCCTCGGCGGAGTTGTGCATCACATGGGCGCGGTAAAGCGTGCCGCCCGGCTGCGGGGTCAGCGTGATATCGGCGGTCATGAAGGGTATCCCGTCGCCGGGACGGAAGCCGGCCCGGACGGCATCGCCGTAGACCAGCCGCCGACAGGGCTCGGCAAGGAAGAAACAGCCCTCGCTCGGCATCAGCGTTCCATCGGGCAGCTTCATCACGACGAAGGCCCGCCCGCCGCTGCGCAGGTCATTCTCCACCTCGGTCACCTCCACACCGGGCGGGGTGAACCATTGCCTGAACAGATCGGGGTCTTCCCAGCAGCGCCAGATCGTCTCCGGCGCCGCACGGATCAGCCGTTCGATCTCCAGATCGGCATCGGCATCGAAATCAGGCATTTTCGACCTCGCCCGCGATTGCCGCCATCTTCGCGATCAGGTCCGTGGTCCCGGCCAGCCGCGTCTCGCGCCGGTCTCCGCCATCCAGAAACACCGCCTGTTCGGTGTAGATCACCATGCTGCCGGCCCCATGCGCGTGAATGCAGACGGTCGCGAGAGAGGCCGACAAAAGCGCCTCCGCGGTCGCCATGGTGAAGCTGTAGACCAGCCGCCCGGGCGCGCGCATCTGGATGTAGCGCGCCTCGAACTGGAAGCTTCCGATCTCGTCATGGCGGAACCGGCTGCGTTCCACGCCACCCTCGCACAGATCGGCCTCGTAGCCCTCCGCGTGCCATCCGTTCGATACTTCCGGGGCGAACCAGCGGCGCTTCAGATCCGGCTCGGCCCATGTGCGATAGACCGTCTCGGGGCGGGCGGCGATCTCCCGCGTCACATCGAATGTCTGAAAATCCGTATTCATTCCATCTCCTTTCGCTCCAGATCCTCGGCCAGCGCGGCCATGCGGTCGATGCGGCCCTCCCAAAGCTGTTTTTGCTGTGCAATCCAGGCGTCGGCCATGGCGAAGGCCTCGGGGTGGAGCGTGCAGACCCGCACCCGCCCGGACTTGCGCGACCGGACGAGGCCCGAGCGTTCCAGCATGTCGAGATGTTTCAGAAAGCTCGGAAGCGCCATGTCGTGGGGTCCGGCCAGTTCCTTGACCGGCGCGGGCCCCCGGCCCAGACGCGCGATGACGGCGCGGCGGGTCGGATCGGCAAGCGCCTGAAAGAGGGTGTCGAGACCGGGTGTGATTCGATTAGCCATATGGCTAACTATCATGAAAATGCGCTGAAACAAAGCCAGAAGGCTAAGTTTTCGATTTTGCGGTTATCCCCAACATCCGGTGGCGTTCCTGTGGCGCGCCCCATCATCCTGCGGTAGCCTTGCCCGCATGAGCAGTGATCCGCGATTCATCCATCTCCGCCTCCACACCGAATATTCGCTCCTTGAAGGGGCGATGCGGGTCAAGAAGCTGCCCGGTCTCGTGGCCGATGCGGGCATGCCCGCCGTGGCCGTGACCGACACCAACAACATGTTCTGTGCGCTGGAATTTTCCGAAACCGCGGCCCGGGCCGGTGTCCAGCCGATCCTCGGCTGCCAGATCGACGTGGAATACGAAACCGCTGCCCCGGGGGAGCGCGCGCGCCCGGCCGCGCCGCTGGTCCTGCTGGCCCAGAACGCCGAAGGCTATGCCAATCTGATGAAGCTCAACTCCGCGCTCTATCTGCGCGGCGACGGGACGCTGCCGCATGTCACGATGGCCGAACTGGCGCGGCACGGCGCGGGCCTGATCTGTCTCACGGGCGGACCCGAGGGCCCGCTTGGCCGCCTCTTGCAGGATGGCCAGAAATCCCGCGCCGCCGCGGTTCTCTCGGCGCTTCGGGAGATCTATGCCGACCGGCTCTATATCGAGCTGCAACGCCATCCCCGCGACGATGCCAGCCCGCCCGAAGCCGAGCGGCTGACCGAGGAATGGTTCGTCGAAACCGCCTATGGCGAAGGGCTGCCGCTGGTGGCCACCAACGATGTCTATTTTCCCAAGGCCGACATGTACGAGGCCCATGACGCGCTGATCTGCATCGCGCAGGGCGCCTATGTCGACCAGCAGGAGCCGCGCCGCCGCCTGTCGCCGCAGCATTACTTCAAGACCCCCGCCGAGATGGCGGCGCTTTTCGCGGACCTTCCCGAAGCGCTTGAAAACACGGTGGAAATCGCGCGCCGCTGCGCCTTTCGGGCGCGCACCCACGACCCGATCCTGCCGCGCTTCGCCGAGAACGAGGTGGAGGAGTTGCGCCGTCAGGCCCGCGAGGGGCTGAAGGCCCGGCTGGAGATCATCGAGCCCGCCGTGCCCGTGGAGGAATACGACAAACGCCTCGAATTCGAGCTGGGGATCATCGAGGGCATGGGCTTCCCCGGCTATTTCCTGATCGTGGCCGATTTCATCAAATGGGCCAAGGATCACGATATTCCCGTGGGCCCGGGCCGCGGCTCCGGCGCGGGCAGCCTTGTGGCCTATGCGCTCACCATCACCGATCTGGACCCGCTCCGCTATTCGCTGCTGTTCGAGCGGTTCCTGAACCCCGAACGAGTGTCGATGCCGGATTTCGACATCGATTTCTGCATGGACCGGCGCGAAGAGGTGATCCGATATGTGCAGGACCGCTATGGCCGCGACAGGGTGGGCCAGATCATCACTTTCGGCGCGCTGCTGTCCAAGGCGGCCATTCGCGATGTGGGCCGGGTGTTGCAGATGCCGTTCATGCAGGTCGACCGCCTGTCCAAGATGATCCCGGTCGAAGGGGTCAAACCCGTCTCGATCGAAAAGGCGCTGGCCGACGAGCCGCGCCTGCGCGAGATGGCCAAGGAGGAGGAGGTTGTCGAGCGGCTTCTGACCTATGGCCAGCAGGTCGAGGGCCTGTTGCGCAATGCCTCCACCCATGCCGCGGGCGTGGTGATCGGCGACCGGCCGCTCGACGAGCTTGTCCCGCTTTATCAGGATCCGCGCTCGGACATGCCCGCCACCCAGTTCAACATGAAATGGGTGGAGCCCGCAGGGCTGGTGAAATTCGACTTTCTGGGCCTGAAGACGCTGACGGTGGTGCAGAACGCCATAGATCTTCTAAAAGAAAAGGGGATCGTGATCGATCCGGGCCTGATCCCGCTGGATGACGCGAAAACCTACGATCTGTACGCCTCCGCCAAGACGGTCGCGGTGTTCCAGGTGGAAAGTTCGGGCATGATGGACGCGCTCCGGCGCATGAAGCCGGACTGCATCGAGGATATCATCGCGCTGGTCGCGCTCTACCGGCCCGGCCCGATGGAGAACATCCCGAAATTCTGCGAGGTGAAGAACGGAATTTCGGAACGCGAGCTTCTGCACCCGACCATCGACCATATCCTCGACGAGACCCAGGGCATCATCGTCTATCAGGAACAGGTGATGCAGATCGCGCAGGAGATGGCGGGCTACAGCCTTGGCGGCGCCGACCTGCTGCGCCGCGCGATGGGCAAGAAGATTCAGGAGGCGATGGATGCCGAACGCCCGAAATTCCTCAAAGGCGCCGCGGAAAACGGCGTCGACGAGAAGAAGGCGATCGAGGTCTGGAACCTGCTCGACAAGTTCGCCAATTACGGCTTCAACAAATCCCACGCCGCCGCCTATGCGGTCGTCAGCTACCAGACCGCGTGGCTGAAGGCCAATCACCCGGTCGAATTCATGGCCGCGGTGATGAATTGCGACATCCACCTGACGGACAAGCTTGGCGTCTACAAGCAGGAGGTCGACCGGCTGGAGATCGAGACGATCCCGCCATGTGTCAACCGCTCTTCGGCCAGGTTCAGCGTGAAGGACGACAAGGTGGTCTATGCCCTTGGCGGGCTCAAGAATGTCGGCGTGGAGGCTATGAAACTTATAGAAGAAGCGCGCGAAGACACGCCCTTCGCGACGCTCTTCGACCTTGCCCGCCGGGCCGATCTCAAGCGCGTGGGCAAACGCTCCCTCGAAATGCTCGCCCGCGCCGGCGCCTTCGACGAGCTGGACCGCAACCGCGCCCGCGTCTTCGACAGCCTCGATGCGCTCACCGCCTATTCCGCCGCGATCCATGACCAGCGCGCCTCCGATCAGGTCTCGCTCTTCGGGGAGGCGGGCGACGACCTGCCCGAACCGCGCCTGCCAGACCGCGACGACTGGCTTCCCAATGAGCGGTTGGCCAATGAACACATGGCGATCGGCTTCTACCTCTCCGGCCATCCGCTGGACGATTACATGCCGGCCCTGAAGCGGAAGGGCTGCAAGACCCTTGCGGACATGGAGGCGCGGGTGCAGGGCGGGGCCTTCGTCGCCAAGATGGCGGGCGCAGTCTCCTCCCGGCAGGAACGCAAGAGCCAACGGGGCAACCGCTTCGCCTTCGTGCAGTTGTCCGACCCGACGGGGCTTTACGAGGTCACCATGTTCTCCGATGTGCTGGAGGCATCTCGGGAGCATCTGGATACCGGCGCAAATGTCGTGCTGCAGGTCGAGGCCACGCTGGAGGGCGACAGCCTGAAGCTGCTGGCCCGAGGCGTTCAGCCCATCGATGACAACATCGCCGGAGAGATCGGCCGGGGTTTGCGGGTTTTTGTAGAAGAATCCGAGGCGATTTCCACCGTGGCGGGTCTTCTGGACCGCGCCAGATCGGAATCCAGACTGAAAGGCCGTGGACCGGTCCATCTCTGCCTCATGCATCCGGACCTGCCGGGGGAGGTGGAGGTGCTTCTGGGCGATGACTTCCCGGTCAACCCGCAGATAAAGGGCGCGTTGAAGAGCCTTGGCGGGGTGATGACCGTGGAGGAGGTTTGATACCGGGTGAAGACTTTCGCAGGTCTCTGTCGACAACCACCACTTCGCGACGCCCTCCAGACGAGAGGATCAGGCCAGCCAGAAAGCAGATCCCGCCAGGAAAGGAGCTGATCACTCCGGCCAGGACTGTCATGGCGGTCCCTGCCTGAACTGCGCCGGTCGCCGCCGCGCCTCGGTCGCCCTGATCGGTCATGCTGACGATATCTGTCGTCAGAGGTCCCGAAAGAGCCATTGTCGGGAGGGGCGAGAGAAACAGGTTTTCGTCGCGGGCCGCCGGGCCTCCATTTGCCAAGCCTGAACATCGGGTCGCAGGGTATCGGCGCTACGCCCGTTCGCAGGCGAACCGCTCCGCCGGAGCGTTTCCGGGGCGCCTGCTCTCACCAGTGCGGCGGTTTCGCATCGGCCAGCGGCAAGGTTCCGCCGCTCTCCATCTCCCGCTCCGCCTCGCGCATCATCAGCATCTCCACCCGCCGGGTCAGCGTGGCGATCTCCGCGTCCTGCCGGGCGACGACCTCCGACAGGTCCTCCACCGTCCTGATCAGATGCGCCATCCGCTCTTCCAGCTCCGTCCGATCCGCCATCTCCGCCTCCTTGCGATCCGCCGCCGCGTATATACCGGTTCTATACCGGAGATATACCGCATCTATATGCCCGGTTTCAGCCCCGCCTTGCCCCGGTCGCCCCCCTCGGCTACACGTCCCGCGACCTTTCAGACCCGGACGCGAGCCCCATGGCCAAAGTGAAGAAACAGCCCCGCCCCAAGGCCGAAACGCCCAAAGGCTTCCGCGATTACTTCGGCGCCGAAGTGACCGAGCGCGAGCAGATGTTGCGGGTGATCGGCGAGGTCTACCACAGATATGGGTTCGATCCGCTGGAAACCTCCGCCGTGGAGACGGTCGAGGCTCTGGGAAAGTTCCTCCCCGATGTGGATCGTCCCAATGCGGGCGTCTTCGCCTGGCAGGAGGAGGAGGGCGATTGGCTGGCGCTTCGCTATGACATGACCGCCCCGCTGGCCCGCGTCGCGGCCCAGTTCCGCAACGATCTGCCAAGCCCCTACCGGCGCTTCACCATGGGCCCCGTCTGGCGCAACGAGAAGCCTGGGCCGGGGAGATTTCGGCAGTTTTATCAATGTGATGCGGATACCGTCGGGTCGGCGTCGATGGCCGCGGACGCGGAGATCTGCGCGATGCTGGCGGACACGTTGGAGGCCGTGGGCATCCCGCGCGGCGACTACATCGTGCGAGTCAACAACCGCAAGGTCCTGAACGGCGTGATGGAGGTCGCGGGGCTTGCCGGGACCGACAAGGAGGCCGAACGCGGCATCGTGCTGCGCGCCATCGACAAGCTGGATCGCTTGGGCGAAGAGGGCGTCCGCGCGCTGTTGGGCGCGGGCCGAGAGGATGCCTCCGGCGATTTCACCAAAGGGGCCGGGCTGGCCGGCGCGCAGGCCGATATCGTCATGGGCTTCATGGCCGCCAAGCGGGACACGGGCCCGGCCACCGTCGCCCGGCTGAGCGCGCTTGTCGCCGGTTCGCAGATCGGCGCGGACGGCGTGCAAGAGCTTGAAACCATTTCCGAACTTCTGGCCGCGCAAGGCTATGGCCCGGACCGTATCGAGATCGATCCAAGCGTGGTTCGGGGGCTGGGCTACTACACCGGCCCGGTCTACGAGGCCGAGCTGACATTCGAGATCACCGATGAGAAGGGGCGCCCGCGGCAGTTCGGGTCCGTCGCCGGCGGTGGCCGCTATGACGATCTGGTCAAGCGGTTCACCGGCCAGGACGTGCCTGCCACCGGTATCTCCATCGGTGTCGACCGGTTGTTGGCGGCGCTCCGCGCGACGGGCCGGATCGGCGGCAAGGCCCTTGGTCCGGTGATCGTCACGGTGATGGACCGCGAGCGGATGGGCGATTATCAGGCGATGGTCGCGACGCTCCGGCAGGCGGGCATTCGCGCGGAGGTCTATCTGGGCAATCCGAAGAACTTCGGTAACCAGTTGAAATACGCCGATAAACGCGAAAGCCCCGTAGCCGTCATCCAAGGTTCGGACGAGGCCGCGCGCGGCGTGGTCCAGATCAAGGATCTGGTTCTTGGCGCAGAGCTTGCGGAACGCGTCAGCCATGAGGAATGGAAGTCCCAGCCCGCGCAGCGGGAGGTGCCCGTGAGCGATCTGGTGACCGAAATCCGCGCCATTCTGGACCGGCAGGGGTGAGCGACAAGGCCACCATACGGGCCGAGGCCGCGCGGCTTCAGGCCTTTTTCACGGTGTCGGGCGCTGTGCCGGTGGAGGCCGATCTGCTGCAATCCGCCGAGACGCTGCTGGATCTCTACGGGGAGGATATCCGGGCGCGCGCCTATACCACCCACGATCCCGACCGGGGCGAGTTGATGCTGCGCCCAGATTTCACCGTGCCCGTGGTGCAGATGCATATGGCCAATGGCGCGGAACCCGCCCGATACACCTATCTGGGCGAGGTGTTCCGCAAGCAACAGGCCGACAGCAGGCGCGCGAGCGAATATCTTCAGGTCGGATACGAGGTGTTCGATCGCACCAATCCCGCCGCCGCCGATGCGGAGGTGTTCGCGCTGTTTTCGGAAGTGTTGTCACCGCTAGGTCTGGCGCCGGTCACCGGGGATATCGGGATCCTTCTGGCCGCGGTCGACAGCCTGTCGACCACGGACCGGCGCAAACGCGCGCTGCGCCGGCATATCTGGCGCCCGCGCCGGTTCAGGGTCCTCTTGGACCGGTTCACGGGCCGCAAACCCGCGCCGTCCGGTCGTGCGGCCCTGCTGGAGCGTGCCGAAACCGGGTTGGAGGCGCTGATCGCGTCGGGCGGGCCGATGATCGGCCTGCGCGGACCGGACGAGATCGAAAGGCGGATCCGCCATCTTCAGGAAGATGCCGCCGCCGAGCCCATCGGCGCGGCCGAGGCGGAAGTGCTGGATGTCATCCTGTCGCTGCGTGAAACGCTGAACAATGCCCATGAGCAACTGCGCGACATTGCCGTGGACCTGCCGGGCATGTCCCACGCGGTGGCGCGCATGGCGCGCCGGATGGACGCGCTGGATCAGGCTGGCGTGGATGTGGCGGGCCTGCCGTTCGAGGCGAGCTACGGTCGCACGAATATGGAGTATTACGACGGGTTCGTGTTCGGGTTTCTGGCGGAGGGGCAGCCGCGGCTGCCACCCGTGGCGACCGGCGGGCGCTATGATGCGCTTTGCCGGATGCTGGGCGGCGGGCGGGAAATCCCGGCCGTGGGCGGCGTGATCCGGCCCGAACTGGTGCATGCGCTGCACAACGATCTCGCGGAGGGCGGATCATGAGCCTGAAGCTTGCGGTTCCGTCCAAGGGCCGTTTGATGGAGAAGACCTTCGACTGGTTCGCGGCTCGCGGCATCGGGATGCGGCGCATCGGCTCCGACCGGGAATACGCCGCACATGTGGATGGCGCGGATCTGGAGCTTCTGCTGCTCAGCGCCTCGGAGATCCCGCGCGAGTTGCAGGCCGGGCGCATTCATCTGGGCGTCACCGGCAGCGATCTGGTGCGGGAACGGATCCCGGGATGGGAGCAGGTCGTGCGCGAGATGGAACCGATGGGCTTCGGCTTTGCCGATCTGGTGATTGCCGTGCCCCGGGTCTGGGTCGATGTGGACACGCTGGACGATCTCGATGCCGCCGCGGCCGATTTCCGCGCCGCGCACGGGTTCCGGCTGCGGATCGCCACGAAGTATCACCGTCTCGTCCGGGAGTTCCTGCGGGACGCGGGCGTCGCCGATTATCAGCTGGTCGACAGCCAGGGCGCGACCGAGGGAACGGTGAAGCATCTCACCGCCGAGGCGATTGCCGATATCACCTCCAGCGGGGATACCTTGCGCGCCAATCATCTCAAGGTTCTGGAAGACGGGTTGATCCATCGCAGCCAGGCCATCCTGTTCAAGTCCCGCAAGGCCGACTGGCAGCCCGCCGACCGGGCCACGCTGAAGAACGTTCTGGCGAAGATCGGCGGCTGAGCGGGGCCGCTGTGCCGGCAGAGACCGGCAGGGGCTGATCGCGGGGCTCAGGGGGACGATTGCACGGCGGCCCGGGCGGCGACCCCGCGCATCGCAACGTCGAGTTCGTGGATTGCCGTCGCCGCCATCGAGCGGAAGATCAGGATGGTGAAGCCCTGCGCGCCTGTGCGGATGATCAGCGCCGTCATATGGCCGATCAGGCTGCGCGCCGCATGGCCGCGCTTGAAATGCTCGCGGCCCAGATTGATCGGGGTGAGCCGGGCCAGAACCTCCGCCGCGTCCTTGCCCTCCAGATGCAACACGGCCCAGGCATCGGTCTGGTCCACCACGGCCGCGTGGTCGGCCAGATCCGCCTGCGCGGGATCACCGATCAGAAACGCCTGATCAAGCCCGGACCAGCAGACCCGCGTGCCGCCCTTGGCACTGCTGCGGTTGGGCCCGGGGAAAGGCACGCCATGGGCGGCCTTCAACGCGGCCGACAGGGCGCGCAGCTTGCCGGCAAAGGGCATGAGCGCGGTGATGGCCGCCGGGGTTTCCTCCGTCAGGGTGACGGTGCCGATTTCGATCGGCAGCAGCCCGGACGCCGCGGATTTTGCGATCAGTCTAGCCACGGACGCGCGCTCCCTCAGGGTCGAAAAAGACCGGATCGCAGATTTCGCAAAGCGTTTCCAGACCGCGCAGATGATCCACGTGTTTCACGGTATCGCCATGACGGGCACGACCGTTTTTCAGAAAGCCGAGCCCCAGATAGGTGCCAAACGTGGGCGAGAAGCAGACCGAGGTGACATAGCCCAGATCGTTCACGCGCACCGGGTCCGCATCGGGTTCGAACAGATGCGCTCCTGAGGTCAGTTGCTTGACGGCACCCACGGGTTTCAGGCCCACCAGTTGCTCCCGTTCCGGGCCGGTCAGCCCGGCGCGCATGGACGCGGTCTTTCCGATGCAGTCCTTTCCCGGGGATATCATCCGCTCCATCCCGATATCGAAGGCGGTGACCCGGCCATGGATCTCCGCATGGGTGATGAAGCCCTTTTCGATGCGCAGGACATTCAGCGCCTCCATCCCGTAAGGGCCGCCGCCGAGGGTTTCCGCACGGGCCACCAGATCGCGGAAGAGCGCATCGCCATAGCGGGCGGGCACGGCGATTTCATAGGCGTGTTCCCCGGAAAAGGAGATGCGGAAGAGCCGGCCCGCGACCCCGTGCACCGAAACCGGGCCGCAGGCCATGAACGGCCAGCTTTCCCCGTCTATCGGGCTGTCGAGCAGGCTGTTCAGCAGATCGCGCGACCGCGGCCCCGCAATCGCGAACTGCGCCCAGTGTTCGGTAACGGAGATGAACCGGACATCCAGATCGGGGCGGAGCGCCTGATGCACGAAATCCAGATGGGTCATCACCTGACCTGCGGCGGCGGTGGTCGTTGTCATCACGAAATGCGTGTCGGAAAGCCGGGCGGTCGTGCCGTCATCCATCACATGGCCATCCTCGCGCAGCATCAGCCCATAACGGACGCGCCCGGGTTTGAGGGTGGAAAACATGTTGGTGTAGACGAAATCGAGAAAGGCCGCCGCATCCGGGCCCTGAATGTCGATCTTGCCAAGGGTGGAGACATCGCAGATGCCGACCGCGTCGCGCACCATGGCGACCTCGCGGTCGCAGGATTGCCGCCAGGTGGTTTCGCCCCGGGCCGGGAAATAGCCGGGCCTGTACCAGAGCCCCGCCTCGATCATCGGGGCTCCGCGTGCAACGGTGGCCGCGTGCGACGTGGTGAACCGTTCCGGCGCGAAGCCCTTGCCGCCCGCGCCCGCCGCCATCGCACTGATCGAGACGGGCACATAAGGCGGGCGGTAGGTGGTGGTGCCGGTTTCGGCAATGCCGCGCCCGGTGGCATCCGCCAGAAGAGCCAATGCGGCCATGTTGGAGTTCTTGCCCTGATCGGGGGCCATGCCTTGTGTCGTATAGCGTTTCATATGCTCCACCGAGCGGAAATTTTCCCGCGCCGCGAGCCTTATATCCTTGGTGGTCACGTCATTGGCGAAGTCCAGCCACGCGCGACCCTTGCCATCCACATACCACAGCGCCTGCACCGCGCCGGTCTGGTCGCTTGCGGCGGGCACCGCGACCCCGGGCGCGGATTTCCCGAGCGCCTTGAGCGCCGTTTTCGCCGCGTCGACCCCGGCGGTCAGGCAGGCATGGGTGGCGTAGATCCCGGCGCAGGCCCCGGCGGCGGTCAGTCCCGGCACCGCGCCGGGGGCGGGGACAAAGCCCTTGATCCTGTCATTCCAGATCGGGCGGGCGTTCATGTGGCAGGTCAGATGCACCGAAGGGTTCCAGCCGCCCGACATGGCAAGGCAGTCGGTCAGGATCGTGTCCTGCCGGCCCTTGTGGCGCACGGTGATTTCGCGCAGCGCCCGGCGGCCCTTGCTGTGGATCACCTGCGCCCCCGCCAGCAGCCGGTAATCGCCCTGCGCCGTCGCATCGGCGCGGCTGTCGATCACGGCGGTAACCCGGATGCCGGCTTCGATCAGGTCAAGCGCCGTACGATGCGCGTCGTCGTTGCAGGCAAACAGGGTGATGTTTCGCCCCGGCGCGACGCCATAGCGGTTCAGATAGGTCCGGACCGCCCCGGCCAGCATGATGCCCGGGCGATCATTCATCGGGAAGGCCAGCGGACGTTCCAGCGCGCCTGCCGCCAGCACGGCCTGTCCGGCATGGATCCGCCAGAAGCATTCCAGCGGCAGATCCGGTGTCTCGGGCCGGTGCTGGCCGACCCGCTCCAGCGCGCCATAGGTGCCGCCATCATAGGCCCCGGTGATCGTTGTGCGGGTCATGATGCGGACATTGCCGGTGTCGCGCAGCAGATCCAGCATATCCGCGACCCATAGCGCGGAAGGCTTCCCGCCGATCTCTTCGGTTTCAGACAGGAGTCGCCCGCCCAATCGTGCGTTTTCGTCAGCCAGGATCACGTCCGCCCCGGCCCGGGCGGCGGTGAGCGCCGCCATGAGCCCGGTCGGCCCCGCACCGATCACCAGAAGGTCGCAATGCGCGAAGGCTTTCTCGTATCGGCCCGGATCGGGCTGGCCGGATAACGCACCCAGACCCGCCGCGCGGCGGATGACCGGCTCGTAGAGCTTTTCCCAGAAGGCGCGGGGCCACATGAAGGTTTTGTAGTAAAAGCCGGCGCCGAGGACCCCCGGGAACAGATCGTTGATCGACAGAAGATCCCTGTGAAGCGGGCCGACGCGGTTCTGGCTGCGCGCTTCAAGCCCCTCGTAGATCTCCTGCATCGTCGCGCGCACATTCGGTGTTCTGGCCGCGCCCGTGCCGATCTCCATCAGGGCATTGGGCTCCTCGGACCCGGCCGTCAGCACGCCCCGGGGGCGGTGATACTTGAACGAGCGGCCCATGAGCCTGACGCCGTTTGCCAGAAGGGCCGAGGCGACCGTGTCGCCCTCGAACCCGCCATAGCTCACGCCGTCGAAGCGGAACCGAACCGGGTGTGCGCGGTCGATCAACCCCTTGCCCTCAATCCGCATGATCGCCTCCGGTCAGGTCGCGGACCAGGTCCACCTTGAGCACCTCATGGGTGAGGGTGTTCCGCCGGACCCGCAGCCACGCGGCACAGCCTGCGCCGTGATACCAAAGCTCCGCGGTCTCTCCGGCCGGGTTGTCCCGCAAATGGAGGTAGTTGTCCCATGCGGCCTCTCCCGCGTCGGGCGCGGGGCGGTCGAGATAGGTTTCGTGGCCCCGGATGCTGAATTCGCGGCTGTCGCGATCCCCGCAGAGGGGGCATGTGATACGCATCTGCTTTCCCCCTAATGCAGGTTGTGTTGAGAGCCGGTGCCCTCTTCGTCCAGCAGGACGCCGCGGCGGAACCGGTCCAGACGGAAGCGCGCGGCGGGGTCGTGATGCCGGTCGGTCGCGATCAGATGCGCGAAGGAGAAACCCGACCCCGGCACCGCCTTGAACCCGCCATAGCACCAGCCGCAGTCGATATAGAGCCCGTCCACATGCGTCTTGTCGATGATGGGCGAGCCATCGGGTGTCATATCCATGATCCCGCCCCAGCTTCGCAGCACCCTGGCCTTGCCGATCATCGGCATCAGTGTCAGCCCGGCCTCCATCACATGTTCGGCCATCGGCAGGTTCCCCCGCGCCGCGTAGGAGGCGTAGAAGTCGAGGTCGCCGCCGAAGACCAGCCCGCCCTTGTCGGACTGGCTGATGTAGAAATGGCCCATGCCGTAGGTCACCACATGATCGATGCAGGGTTTCAGACCCTCGGTCACGAAGGCCTGAAGGATGTGGCTTTCGATCGGCAGGCGCAGGCCGGCCATGGCCGCCACCTGACCGGAGCGGCCCGCAACCACGATCGCCACCTTCGCGGCGCGGATCGCACCGCGGGTGGTCTGCACGCCGGTCACCTTGCCGCCCGCGATATCGATGCCCGTCACCTCGCATTGCTGGATCAGATCGACGCCGCGCTGATCGGCTGCGCGGGCATAGCCCCAGGCCACCGCATCGTGCCGCGCGGTCCCGCCGCGGGGGTGGTAGAGCCCGCCATAGATCGGAAACCGGGTCTGATCATAGTCGAGATAGGGCAGCATCCGGCGGCAGCCCTCGCGGTCCAGCAGGATCGCGTCATCGCCCTGATTGATCATCGCATTGCCGCGGCGCGCATAGGCGTCGCGCTGCCCGTCGGAATGGAACAGGTTGATCACGCCGCGCTGGCTGTGCATCACGTTGTAGTTGAGGTCGGCCTCCAGCCCTTCCCAGAGCTTCAGGGAATGGGAGTAGAACTCGGAATTGCCGGGCAGATTGTAATTGGCGCGCACGATGGTGGTGTTCCGGCCCACATTGCCGCCGCCCAGATACCCCTTTTCCAGCACGGCGATGTTGCCGAGCCCGTGTTCCCTGGCGAGGTAGTAGGCGGTTGCCAGCCCATGGCCGCCGCCGCCGATAATGACGATGTCGTATGCGGGTTTGGGTTCGGGGTCGCGCCACACGGGTTTCCAGCCCCTGTTGCCCATCAGGCCCTGTGCCAGAACCTGAAGCCCCGAATAGCGCATGCGCCATCTCCCCTTGGTCACCGCTGTCCAGTCAACCGGTTTCCAGAGGACTATTCAATGGAGATGTGACAAGCGAAAGCGCGTCCGCGACACCGAAGCGTCGCCGCGCGACTTAACTGCCCGCAGGGCCGCTATCCGTGTCGGGATCGGGTTCCTCGTCGCCGTCACCGAAGTTGCAGCTGCTGCCGCAATACAACGGGTCACTGCCATCGTCGAATTGCAGTTGGCCGCCAAAACGGGGGCGGGTCACGGTGAAGTTCGTGAACTCAAGCGGGCGCAACCCCACATTGAAAGCGGGGCGATAGGGCAAGAAGGTTTCAACCACGATGATCGTTTCGCCAAAGACCATATTCGGCAGTTGCGACTGGATTGCGGGAATGTTGGAGTCGAAAAGCTCCTCCGTGCCGTCCGTGGCATAGGACCAGTCGATACTGTACTCGCTCGTGCCTCTGCTTACCTGCGTCACCCGCAACGAGGATTGCTCTACGTTTCGTGTGATGTGCTGGAACACATCTGCCAGCCCTTCGATATCCGAGCCATAGATCACGTCGGTCTCCCGCGACAGAACGTCGGCAACCGCATAGGTCGCCTTGAGCGAGGTGTTGTAGGTCCGGAATGCGTCGAAGAAGACGAAGCTGCCCACGAAAAGCCAGGCGAGGATCGGTGTGATGATGACGGCCTCGAACGCGACGGCCGCGTCGTCTTCGCGCATGTATCGTCTTATCAGGCGTTTCATCATGTGTTCCTAGGATGGCTCGTTGACGAAGACGGTGGCAGAGGTCATGTGGATGCCGCCGGTGTCGTCGCGGGTGAGGTTCAGGCCGAAACCCGAGATCGGCAGGATCCTGTCCACCACGGCACAGGCCCGGATCAGCATGAGCTGGTTTTCCTGATCCACATCGCGGCCCACGTCGAACGTGTTGGGGGGACGCACCATGCCGTCGCGGTCCACGCAGAGCGTTTGCTCATCGGGAAGGATATAGTTGGTCTTGTCGATCGGCCGCAGATCGAGCACGAGGATGTCGTCGCATTGCGGGATCACCAGTGTATTGGCGCAGATGTTCTGGGCGATCTGGTCGTGGGTGACCTCCAGATCGGCCGTGATCCGCAGGAAGCGCACCGTCCGGTCCAGGGCACGTTCCAGCATGACCTGTCGGGTCAGGATCATCGCGGTTTCGAACACCGCGATGAACAGGATCAGGATAATCGGAAAGACGATCACGAACTCCGTCGTGGCCGTCGCCCGCTCGGACCTTGCGAATTGGACGATATGATATCCGAAGCTATGCATCCGGGCTACTGGACCAGCTTCAGCTGGTCGATCGTGTTCGCGATCGAGGCAAAGGCTTGGCTGATTTCGGTGCCTTCGACATCATAGTAGTTCACCGGTTCCGTGGCGCAGTAGCGCATCACCTCTTCGCCGCGCTGGGGGGCTTCGAAGGCGATTGTGAAGACGATGATCCCCTGTTCCCGGGCCGCATCGCAGATTGCGCGCAGGTTTGCGTCCGCTTCGTTGGCGCCCGCGTAAAGCTCGATCGAATTGTAGCGCAAGTCCCGATAGTAATCCCAGTCGCCAAAGTATCCGCGACTGCCATGCCAATAGAACTCTCCCGCCATCATCCGGGCCGACCAGCGAGCCCAGAAATAGGGCCAGGAGCGCGGGACGCTTTCATGCCCGTCGTTGGCGTTGCCGTCATCATAGGGATTAAGCGAATATATGCCATCGTCGTCGTCGTAATCGCCATCGGGAATCCAGTAGAGACCCGTTTCAGGCATATACATCGACCAGCGATCATCCTCTTCATGATACAGGATCGTCGACGGCCCGCGTTTGAACTCCTGCACCACATCGTATTGGTTGGTGTTCTCTCCATCGGTCATCAACACGATGATCTTCATGGTTTCGCGGTCGTTGAATACCTCCGGGCGATCAACGAAATCGCTGTGCACCACGCCGCTGCTTTCCAGAGCCTGCAGGGCGGGAGCGGCCGCGGGGTCGAGCAGACCAACAGCCCATTTCATGCCAAGATCGATAGCGGTCCATCCATCGGCATTCAGGCTGTCGATGTGGCTGTGCAAGGCGGCGATGTCATGCGACCAGGGCAGGATCGCGCCATAGTCGTCCGTCTGGCAATGCGGCCAGCGGAACGTGGAATACCGCGCCCGGTTGTCGTAGTCGAAATGCGCCAGGCGTTCGATCGGTTGGGCCGGGTCGATCGCGGTCGTCTGGAAATCGGCCTGGTCAAAGCGCGTGCAGCTGGATTCGTTATGTTCATTGGACAGCGTGAACACGCTTTCTATCGTCGAGCCCGCATTGACCCGGCCATTGTAGGGAACGATCGACATCGAGACGAGCATCTCGTCGGTGCCGTAATCATTGGGTTCCATCACCGCGGTGACGAATTCGCGGGCGGCGGTCTGCATATTGCGGAGTTTGCCGTTCCAGCCCATTGAACCGGAGATATCGAGAACGAGAGAGATTTCGACATTCTGAACGCGCTCTTCGGCCACGCTATATGCGGGCGATGTCATTGCGCGCACACCGAACATGTGCATGAAGACCGAATTGATATCCATTTCCGCATGTGCGGAGACGCGGCGATAATTGAACCCTTCCTCGGGCAGGATCGTCAGGCGGTAATTCTCAAGGCCGGAAACCTCGAAGTAATTGCGCACGACGACCTCGGCATCCTCCTCCTGCGTCATGGCGGCGGCGGCCAGGATGGCGCGGTCCAGCGTGTATTGAAGCTGAACCCGCTGCGTTTCATATCGCATGACGTCGATCGCGATACCGCCCACACCAATCATCAGAACGAACATCATCAGTCCGAAAATGGTGACTGTGCCGTCTTCCTCGCGCGCGAAGCCGCAAAGGCTGGCGCTTTCACGAAGTTTTTGAAGGGTCTTCCGTGTCCGAGCGATCATGACATCCAAGTCCTTGCATCAATCCATTGGTCATCGCGCTTGCGCACAAATCCCCAAGAAGCGGTTGTGCGCCGGAACAAAGGCAGAAATTGGGCAGCAGAGGGGAAGAAACGCGATGTTTGCAATACGGAAACAAACAATTAATCCGTAATTAAGCTTTTGAAGTCATGCCTCCCGGTCCCTGCCGTGGCGTGTTTTCTTGCTTTGTTGCCAAGGCTGTGGTCGGGTCTGGCCAAGGCCTTGTTTCCGTGCAAGTCCACAGGTCATGCGTCTAGGGAGGGATATGCCATGACAACCGAGCCGAGCTTTCGCCAATCCGTCGATCTGATGTTCAACCGTGCCGTGGCCCTGATGGATCTGCCGCCGGGGCTGGAGGAGAAGATCCGGGTTTGCAACTCCACCTATGTGGTTCGGTTCGGTGTGCGCCTGCGGGGCGAGATCCAGACCTTCACGGGCTATCGCTCGGTTCATTCGGAACATATGGAGCCGGTCAAGGGGGGCATCCGATATGCGCCCAACGTGCATCAGGACGAGGTCGAGGCGCTGGCCGCGCTGATGACGTTCAAATGCGCCCTGGTGGAGGCGCCTTTCGGCGGCTCCAAAGGGGGGCTTTGCATCGACCCGCGCCATTACGAGGAACATGAGCTGGAGCAGATTACCCGCCGGTTCGCCTATGAGCTGATCAAGCGCGATCTGATCAACCCGTCGCAGAACGTTCCGGCGCCCGATATGGGCACGGGCGAGCGGGAAATGGCGATCATGGCCGACCAATACGCGCGGATGAACACGACCGACATCAACGCGCGCGCCTGCGTCACGGGCAAGCCGCCCCATGCGGGCGGTATCCAGGGCCGGGTCGAGGCGACGGGCCGCGGCGTGCAATACGCGCTTCGCGAGTTCTTCCGCCATCCCGAGGACGTGAAAAAGGCCGGGCTCGACGGCAAGCTCGACGGCAAGCGCGTGATCGTCCAGGGGCTTGGAAACGTGGGCTATCACGCGGCCCTGTTCCTTTCCAAGGAAGATGGTTCGATCATCACGCATGTGGTGGAGCGCGATGGCGCGCTGCACAACGCCGCGGGTCTGGATATCGCCCTCGTCCGCGACTGGATCGCGCATCACGGCGGCGTTCGCGGCTGCCCGCACGGCACCTATATCGAAGAGGGTAGCAAGGTGCTGGAGGAAGAGTGCGACATCCTGATCCCCGCCGCCCTCGAAGGCGTGATCAACATGAACAATGCCGACCGGGTGAAGGCGCGGCTGATCATCGAGGCGGCGAACGGGCCGATCACCGCCGGGGCCGACGAGGTTCTGCGCCACAAGGGCGTGGTCATCATTCCCGATCTCTATGCCAATGCCGGCGGGGTGACGGTGAGCTATTTCGAATGGGTCAAGAATCTCAGCCACATCCGGTTCGGCCGGATGCAGCGCCGTCAGGAAGAGGCGCGGCACGAGTTGATCGTGAACGAGCTTGAACGCCTGTCGCGGGACAAGGATCTCGGCTGGAGCCTCAGCCCGAATTTCAAGGAAAAATATCTGCGCGGCGCCGATGAACTTGAGCTGGTGCGCTCGGGCCTCGATGACACGATGCGCGTGGCCTATCAGTCCATGCGCGAGGTCTGGCATTCGCGCAATGATGTCACCGACCTGCGCACCGCCGGGTTCCTCGTCTCCATCGGGCGGGTCGCGTCGAGCTACAAGGCAAAGGGGCTGTAGGACCCGCCGGATCGCGGGCGGCTAGGGGCGCCCCTGCGGCGCCTGACCCTCGTGATCGCGTTCGACCATCAGGATCTTGATCAGGTCGGCCACGGATTTGGCCTGCGTACCCGAGGTGACGCCGCCGACCATGATCGTGCGCCTGTAGCGCCACCACAGGCCCGGGGCATAGACCGCGCTGTCGGCGGTCTTCAGGCGCATCATGAACCCGTTCGATGGCTTGAAGGCGAAGAAGCCGCGATCGACAGAGGCGATATTCTCGACCCGCGCCAATACGCGGCCGCCGGCCTCCCGCAGTTCCTGGCGGGTCAGCTCCAGCGTGATGCCGCTGGCCTGCCATAGGCGCCAGGACAGAAAAAGGCTGCCCAGCCCCATGACGATCAGGAACACAAGCCAGCCCGGATCGACGGGCGGCGTGGCGGCAGCGATGTAAAGCAGGATCATGCCCAGAAGACCGATCCCGCCGGTCGCGACATAGCGCCGGACCGCGCGAGGTTCGATCACCCCGATAATCTCGTCATCCATGATCCAACTCCATTCTGCCGGGGTGCCATAGCCGGTTGCGCCCGGATTGGCGAGACCTGCGTCGCCCGCGCGCGGGCACACCCTCGGGCGGCGGCGTTCCCGCAGGTTTCCGGCCTGCATCGCCCTGGCCGATGAACCCGATCCTCCCTTGGTCCCCGAAAGCGACACCTGCAGGGCTGCACAGGCCCCGTTCAGGGGCACCGAATTGCCTGATCTCCGCATCGGCGTATATCTCAACCCGTACCCGCAAGGAGGTCCCCGATGTCGATCCGCCCCGTGACCGAAGCCCGCCGCGCCATGCCGACGATGGAAGGCGCGGGCGTCCATCTGCATCGTGCGTTCGGGTTTCAGGACCCGTCCGAGCTGGATCCGTTCCTTCTGTTTGACGATTTCCGGAACAACCGGCCCGAGGATTATCTGCGCGGGTTCCCCTGGCATCCCCATCGCGGGATCGAAACGATCACCTATGTGCTGGCCGGATCGGTCGAACATGGCGACAGTCTGGGAAACACCGGAACCCTTGGTGCAGGCGATGTGCAATGGATGACGGCGGGGTCGGGCATCCTGCATCAGGAGATGCCGTTTGGAAATGCGCGGGGTCAGATGCATGGCTTCCAGCTTTGGGGCAACCTGCCGTCCAGCCTCAAGATGACCGCCCCGCGCTATCAGGATGTGCAGGGAACCGAGATCCCCGAAGTGATCGACGATGACGGCACGGTGGTGCGCGTGATCGTCGGTGAATTCTGGGGCCGGCGCGGGCCGGTCGACGGGATCGCCGCCGATCCGCAATATCTGGATGTCTCGGTTCCGGCGGGGGTGAAGAAAACCTTCCGGATCGACACCTATCGCCGGGCGTTTGCCTATGTGTTCGAAGGGACGGCGGCCTTTGCCGATGCCAGCCGTCCCACGGGCGTGCTTCTGGAGAAGGAGGTGATGGGCCAGGAACTCAATATCCGCGACATGTCCGGCGATCGCACGCTGATCCGCTTCGGCACGGGCGACGAAGTCACCGTGCAGGCCGGCCCGGAGGGTGTGCGGTTCCTGCTGATATCCGGTGCGCCGATCGAGGAACCCGTGGCGTGGCACGGGCCGATCGTGATGAACACGCAGGATGAGTTGCGCCAGGCCATACGCGATCTGCAGAACGGGACCTTCATCAAGGCCGCGCACTAAACGCGACCTCTCCCGTCCGGCGGTGCGGGTGGTCAGATGTACCCGCGCCAGACAAGAAATCCGATCAGAAGCGCCAGAAACACCGCGGCGCGAAACCCGATCTCGGCCCAGAACACGGCCCGGTCCATGGCCTGCCGTTTTCCGGGCTCGATCCCGCGCATCTGCGCGCTGAACCGCGCCAGAGCCTCTTGTGCGACACGCGGGTCGAGCCGGGCGGCCAGTTTCGGGTTCCGCATCCGCGCTTCGATCTCAAGCAGGCTGCCGGCGGCCTGACGCGCGCCTGCGGGCAGCAGGCGGCCGGCCCGCGCGACAGCGCGGCGAAAACTGCGCGCGCGGATGCCGAGCCGTTCCTCGATCTGCGCGCGGGCGGCGTCGGTGATGTCCTGAAACTGCTCCGGCGTCATGCCCCGTACCCCGATACTCAGGCGCCACAGCATAAGGCGCGGCGGGCAAGGCTCAACCCCTCTGGTCCCGGCGTAAAGCGAAGGATAGAACACGCCCCATGTTGGCCAGCTATTTCTTCGGCGATCCCGGTGATCTGCCCCAGATCCTCATCGCGCATGGTCTTTACGGCTCGGCGCGGAACTGGAACGTGATTGCCAAGCGCCTGTCCGGCACGCGCCGGGTGATCAGCGTGGACATGCGCAACCATGGCGAAAGCCCGTGGGCGGACAGCCATGACTATGCCGATCTGGCCGGGGATCTGGCCGATGTCGTCGCAGCCCATGGGGGGCTGGCCGATGTGATCGGGCATTCGATGGGCGGCAAGGCGGCCATGGCGCTGGCGCTGGCGCGTCCGGAGCAGGTGCGGCGGCTGGTCGTGGCCGATATCGCACCGGCGGCCTATGGGCATACGCAGGTGCAGTTCATCCACGCCATGCGCGGGCTGGACCTGTCGACGCTCGACACGCGCCGGGACGCGGACGAGGCCCTGAAGGCAGAGGTGCCGGAAGATGGCGTCCGGGCCTTTTTGCTGCAATCCCTTGATATCAAGGCAAGACGCTGGCGGCTGAACCTCGATGTGCTGGAGGCGTTCATGCCGAAGATCATCGGCTGGCCCGCGCCCGAGGGCGTGTTCGAGGGGCCAACCTTGTTTCTCTCAGGTGGCGCGTCGGACTACGTGACGCCCGATCACCGCCCGGTTATCCGCGCACAGTTCCCCAATGCCCGGTTCGCGAAGATCCCGGGTGCCGGGCACTGGCTCCATGCCGACAAGCCGCGCGAGTTCGAGGCAGCGCTCGACGTGTTTCTGAACGCGCCGGATTAGAGGGTTCTGATCTTCTTGGCTGCCATCCACGCGGCCGGCAGCGCGACCAATCCGCCCGCAACCGCGGCCACAACGATTGGCTGCCAGCCATCCATACCTGCGGCCAGAACCGCCGTGACCCCGACCCCGGCCAGCACCGTGGCGGCCAGTGTAAACATCAGCAAAAACAAGCGCATGATTGTCGTCCATCTTCCAAGGCGCGGTTCCCTGCGTTTCGAAGTATCGGCACCGACAATTATTGTCTTTGACTTAGATCAGTCGGCGCGCCGCCCGCCCGTGGTAAACTGTAACAGTTTCATGACACCGTTGGTGAGGGGGGAGCCAAACCAATGATAACACTTGACGATATCGAAGACATGACCTGCCTGACGCGGGCGGAAATCGCCGCCGTCGCGGAGCATGAAGGCCTGCCCGAGCTGAATGCCTCGGCGCTGGCGGAGCGGATGATGAACCTCCATCACGGGCCGCAAAAGGTGCAGAAGATGATTTGCGACGATATTCGCGCGGCGCTGCACCGCGACGATCTGGACCATGCGCGGGAGCTGTTCGTGGTGCTGAAGCATTTCATCGCCGAGCACCCGGAGGCGGAACGCGGGGCAGGCTAGGCTCTGTCACAGGGCCCGGCTCTTGCCCCCGCGCGCGCCGTGCGCGGCCCAACTGTCAGTGGGGCGGTCAGACCTCCTTTGCGCCGGGCTTGGGCAAGGGGCCTTTCTGCGCGGTCTTCGCAGACCAGTTCGGGTCATCGCGCTTGATCCGGCGCGAGATAAGATAGGCGACAGGCCAGCTGAGCACGAAGCCGATGGCCGCCGATCCAAGCAGGGGCAGCCAGCCATACCAGCCGGAAGCCATGGCGGTGACGGCCAGCGCGCCGGTCAGAACGGCGCCTGTCATCAAGGTCAGGATGATGCTGAGACGATCCATGAGAATTCTCCTTTCGGAGGGTCAACGCCGCCGGGTCGGATCAGTTCCTGAACGCGGGGAGGGAACCGCCAGGTGGGCAGGCGCGTTAGAGGGGCACGACCTCATCCACGGAAGAAGGATATCATCATGACCCGTATCGCCCTCGCTTTCGCCGCACTCCTCGGCCTTGCCGCCTGTGAAACGGTCGACGGATTCGGCCAGGACGTCCAGGCTGCCGGTCAGGGGATCTCCGAGGTGGCAGGGGAGGTTCAGGAGGACATCTAGGTTTCGCGCCGCGCTGACCAGCGCCCGGCTTAACCCGGGCCAAGATCTTGCGGCTGCCTACGGCATCTTGCGGAATTCCGCGTCATGGCTGCGAGATCTTGTTGATTTATCCGAATCGGCGGTGTAGTGGGTTATCCACAGGTGCATAGACGCGGTATACACTGACGACGGGGCTCGACTGTTCATGGCAGGCGGGCCTCGTTTTTTTGTGGGGTGTCATATGGCTGGAACAGGAAAAGACGCCAGGTGCTCAGACGCGGTCTTCGCATTGGGCCGAAACCCAACCTGACGTCTTCCTGTTCCGGTTCCCCTCCGAAGAGGTTTCCCGGTCCAGTTACGGATGACCCTTGCGAGCCCTCCGCTGCTACACTCCCGCCCTCCGAAGAGTTTGGTCCCGTAACGCGCTCCAACCCTTGTTGTGCAAGTGTCCTCCAACAACTCCGAAGAGCCCCTGAATTCCGCCCCGCACCCCACGGCCTTTGCAGTCCAATCCGGGCGCTAGTCCCGTCCTGATCCGCTCCGGCTCCGAAGGGGCCTTTTGCGCCCCGCCCGGTCTGCTTTCGCTCCGTTGCGGTAAGGAAACATTCACAACTCAAGCCCGAGTCGCGCAAGCAGGAAATTGCGTTTGGGCCTTATTTCTTGGGGATGAAATGGTGGGTAACTCTGGGGGTGGGTTGGGGGTTGCGTGGAAAAATGGTTTGGGTAGGCGGGGTTGGGTGGAGCGGTTACGGGGTGTGGATGGGTGTGATTTTCGTGGGGGCGAAAGGCGGTTTCGGGCGTGAGTTCTGGGATGCACATGTACTGCAGACGCGGATCGAGTCTCTTCAGTTGGTAGAAATGCTATGCCGCGGGCCAACGTGTGGGTGACACGGGTAACCCCTCAGGGGCGATTTGGCGAGTTGGTTGGGTGGGGTGAGTCTGGGATAGTGCGCAGGCGGCCGCGCACCCTAAGCTTCCATTTTTATGCGAAAGCTTTTCCCTGTTTTATCCGCAAGCCATCGCGGTAAAGCATTGGAATCTTATGATTCTGTCCGAACTCTTCCAGGAAACCAATATCCACCAAGGATTGAACAACGTGGGCATAGTCAGGAACGTCGCCGATCGCATCGCGCAAGGTTTTAGGGTTGTGCTCAGACTTACCATCCCTGAACCGTTGTATTATTTCCGCAAGATCGCTTGCTTCAGCTAGCAATGTGTCTTGAACACGTTGTTCGGATAGCTGCGTGAATGCACGCTTGACAGCGTCTGCCTCCATAATCGGACCGACCGTTGGATCAACGTCTCGCTGGTCTCGTTGCTCTCGGCGCAATTGAGACTCTCGCGCCTTGTTCAGCAGGTCAATCATGTTGCGTGGCGGTCGGTTATTGTTGCCGTCTCTTATTCGTCCCATAATCCAAGTTCTAGTAGAGGGCTTTCTGTCTCCAACGTCAATTTGCTCGGGGAGCAGAACCGAGAAGACCGCGTCGTTGTTGCCTGGATCAGGAACGAGTTCCCTGAATTTTGGGTTTTGCAGCACTCGTCTGACCACCATGTCTATGAGGTCCTCATCGTCCCAGACAATATCAATTTTGCGGGCGTTGATATGGGTGAGGTTAACAAAACCACCCATCGTTATTTTTCTGAAGAGATCCTTTCTAAGAAATAACTTCAGCCGCAAGTTCTTCAGGTTTGTTAAGTCAAGGTATGTTCTCATAAGTGCCCGAAGTGCAGGAATTTCCACTTCTTGCCGACCAGAAAACGCCTCGTCAAGCCGGTCAAATAATACCCAAACCGTTAAGTCTGTGGATGCGATTGCTGCGTCGAGCACAGAAAGGAAATCACCATTATAGATTATCTCTCCCCTGTTGCGATTCGAGCCCAGTTCAACCTTAGGTGTAACAATGGGCATCCCCGTTTCTGTCACGCTCAAGCCTACTTCCATGCTGCTGGGCTTGGTTAGCTTGGTTACCAACTCGTGAAGGTTCCCGAAAATTGTCTCCGGACTCACATCGGTGGCGCTCAGTCCCAAATGATCAAGTGTGTTTTTGAGATTGACCATTTCTTGGTTAAAAGTAGGTTCGTAGATATCTATCAGCCAGTTCCCAACCAGGGAAAGAAGATATGCCTTCCAAAACGTCCGATATTGATCTTCGCTTAGGTCTGGGCCATAGGTAAGCCTCTGGAAAACGGGGTCACCTTGTGGATTAAAAGCATCTACAATCTCTACGCTTTCGAGTGATTCATATGCACGGTAGTTTTGTTTAAGAATTCGGTATATCGCTGTCTTGCCGGTACCTTTGTCGCCAGAGATAATATCTCCAGCGTCGGAAATGACCGATGAGAAAGTTTCGGTCTCGATAAAGTAGTTTGCCAGATCGCTATCAAACTCTGCCACCGAAGCGCCAAGCGAAATAAGCTGGGCTAAGTCTTTTCCATTCATTTCAACCATCCATCTTCAATCCAGAGCTTCCGCGTTATTTCACCGGTGTGGGCCTGCAGACTTTTCTGGCGAAAAGTCGCTTTCGCCCACTCGCCCTGAAAATGGTCAGCTAGCTGTCCATTTTCAGGGCGCTAATAAACGCGCTCTGCGGGATTTCTACCTTCCCAAATTGCCGCATCTTCTTCTTGCCCGCCTTTTGCTTGTCGAGCAACTTCCGCTTCCGTGTCGCGTCCCCGCCGTAGCATTTCGCCGTCACATCCTTGCGGAGCGCGGAGAGGGTTTCGCGCGCGATCACGCGGCCGCCGATGGCCGCCTGGATCGGGATCTTGAACATGTGGCGGGGGATCAGTTCCTTCAGTTTCTCGCACATCGCGCGCCCGCGCATTTCGGCCCGGTCCCGGTGGACCATCATCGACAGCGCGTCCACCGGCTCCTCGTTCACCAGCACCTGCATTTTCACCAGATAATCCTCGCGATAGCCGATCATCTGGTAGTCGAAACTGGCATAACCCTTGGTGACCGATTTCAGCCGGTCGTAGAAGTCGAACACCACCTCGTTCAGCGGCAGGTCATAGACCACCATCGCGCGGGAGCCGGCATAGGTCAGGTCCAGCTGGATGCCGCGCCGGTCCTGGCAGAGTTTGAGCACATCGCCCAGATAATCGTCGGGCACGAGGATGGTGGCCTTGATCCGCGGCTCCTCGATATGGTCCACATGGGTCATGTCGGGCATGTCGGCGGGGTTGTGCAGCTCGGTCATCGTGCCGTCGCGCAGATAGACATGGTAGATGACCGAGGGCGCGGTCGTGATCAGGTCGATATCGTATTCGCGTTCCAGCCGGTCGCGGATGACCTCCAGATGCAGGAGCCCGAGGAAGCCGCAGCGGAAGCCGAAGCCGAGGGCGGCGGAGGTTTCCATTTCGAAGGAGAAGGAGGCGTCGTTCAGCGCCAGTTTCTCGATCGCGTCGCGCAGATCCTCGAATTGCGCGCTGTCGACCGGGAAGAGGCCGCAGAAGACCACGGGCTGCGAGGGTTTGAAGCCCGGCAGCGGTTCGGTCGCGCCCTTGCGTTCATGGGTGATGGTGTCGCCCACGCGCGTGTCGCGGACCTGTTTGATCGAGGCGGTGAGAAAGCCCATCTCGCCGGGCCCAAGCTCGGGGATGTCTTTCATCTTCGGCGTGAAGACGCCGAGCCGGTCGATCGGGTAAAGGCCGCCGGTGCGCATCATCCTGATCCTGTCGCCCTTGCGGATCACGCCGTCGATGACGCGGATCAGGACGACGACGCCCAGATAGCTGTCATAGTAGCTGTCCACCAGCATGGCTTTCAGCGGCGCGTCGCGGTTGCCCCGGGGGGCGGGCAGGCGGGTGACGATGGCCTCCAGCACATCGGGGATGCCGACGCCGGTCTTGGCCGAGATCAGGACGGCATCGGACGCGTCGATGCCGATCACATCCTCGATCTGTTCGCGGACGCGCTCGGGCTCGGCGGCGGGCAGGTCGACCTTGTTGAGGACCGGCACGATTTCATGGTCCGCGTCGATGGCCTGATAGACATTGGCCAGCGTCTGCGCCTCGACACCCTGCGAGGCGTCCACCACCAGAAGCGAACCTTCGACAGCGCGCATCGAGCGGCTGACCTCATAGGCGAAATCCACGTGTCCGGGCGTGTCGATGAGGTTGAGGATATAGGTGTGGCCGTCGCGCGCGGGATATTCGATGCGGACGGTGTTGGCCTTGATGGTGATGCCACGCTCCCGCTCGATATCCATGGCGTCGAGCATCTGTTCCTTCATGTCGCGCTCGGCCACGGTGCCGGTCAGCTGGATCAGCCGGTCGGCAAGGGTGGATTTGCCGTGGTCGATATGGGCTACGATGGAGAAATTGCGGATGCGGGAGAGGTCGGTCATGTCGGCCTGCGTGATAAGGGTCAGCCGGTGAGATAGCCCAAGCTCGTGGGTGAGGGAAGGGGTGGCGCGGTTTCAGATTGAACGGGGGTATCGGATGATGCAGCGTGGGCGCGGGATTGGAGTGCATGGCGCGTGGCGATAGAAAACGAGGAGCAGTTTCGGGCGTGGCTTGATGCGCAGCCGCTAGATGTCTGCGTGGCGATTGCCTGTCGCGCCGCACTGAGAGTTCTGCCCTTCGCGACCCGGTTCCCTGAACGCCATGAGACATTGGACCGCCTTGCCTTGAGAACTATGCGGGCGATCCTTACGTCGAGGGTCGCGGCCATGTATCCGACACCCGAGGTGTGGGTCGCCGGCGCCTTCGCTCACTCCTCCGCTATTGCCGCCGCCTCCAAGGCCTCCTCCCTCGCCCACTCCTCCACCATTGCCGCCGCCTCCGCCGCTGCCTCCGCCGCACGCGCCACCGCCGCCGCACGCGCCACCGCCGCCGCCCGCGCCACCGCCGCCGCCTGCGCCACCGAGGCCGCCCTCTCCACCCTCGCCGCCGCCCAAGCCACCGACGCGACCGCCGCGGCCCGCGCCGCCGCCGCCACCTCCAACGCCGCCTTTTCCTCCGCCCGCGCCGCCATTTATGCGGATGCCGATCTTCGGCCGGAAACGCTCATGTCCAGCGCGGTGTCCGTGCCTGATGCGCTGCGGCAGGTCATTGCAAAGGCGTCGGACCGGATGGTGGATGTGTTGGCCTCCGGCGGAGCCTGGCGGTTCTGGGCGAAATGGTATGCCGGAGCGATGGCGGGGGAGCCGCTGCCATGGGGGTTGCAGAAGGCGGTCGCGCTGATCCCGGAGGATATCTGGGACGCCGGACCGGAGGCTGTGGCGGAGGAGGTCGCGCGGGTTGAGGACGAATTTTGGGCGCAAGCCTTGCCACAAGCGGAGACGCTTGTGGTGGTCGCCGACGGGCGCTTCGATGTGCGACCAGACCCGACGCCCGACGATCAAAGAACCGAGAAGATGCTCGGGCAGGTAGAGTTCGCGCTCGACCTCGCGCTCAGAACCAATAGCGGTTTCAATGAGATGTGCGTCGCATTCAAATATCTGCGCTATACGCTTGATGATTGCCGCGACGATCCGAATGCCATGGAACAACATTTTCGACAGGCGCGCGACATTCTCAGACGTAAGCTCCGCGAAGGCGAATATGACCCTGACGATGCGCTTTCGGCGTTGGTTGATGGACTGGACCAACACGCTTTGCAGCTTCGTGGAAGCCATCCTGAGGTGGGGGCCGCGTATGAAATCCGTGTTAAGCAAAGATTACGTGAGGTTGATGACGCAACCATGAAGCTGGTCGCAGGCGGTATGCGGGCCTTTCAGAGAGACCGGACCGCCGGCCGGCTGTATGAAGATACTGGGCTGGATGCCGAAACGGTGGAACAGGACAGCGGCATTGAGGCCAAAGCCACCGCTATTCAGCGGACTGGCGGGCGCGCGGCCCAAGCCAATATCATCGAACGAGCATCTCAAACTGCAAAAGATATAGACGCATCCGGTGGATATAAGGCCGCGCGCATCGGCACGACTGGATCGACCTTGGTGGAAATGCTGAAAAGCGTTTTCGGCGGGTGAGACGGGGTGTGCGCCCACTGCGAAAGCGCGGCTGCAGGGGCGTCATGGTCGCGCTTAATGGACGGTGCCGTCCCGCCGGGCAGGCGCTCCCCCGGCTTGCGGGGCGCGATCGGTCGGCGGCTGCAAGCCGTCCGGTGTAGTTGTCGCGTGTCTACCCGACCACCCCGGCAGTTCGTCTTTCGACCCCCATCCGGCCATGCTATCCTCCGCTGACCATGTTGGAGGACAGGCGCGATGCTGAGGACCCATACCTTGCCGATCGATGAGGTCTATGTGCCGGTCAAACGCGCCAAGACGCTGGAGGCGGGCAAGGTCGAGGCGCTGGCCAACGACATTCTGGAAAACGGGCAGACCACGCCCATCCGCGTGCGGCAGGGCAAGGGTCGGTATGTGCTGATCGAAGGGTATCATCGGCTGGAAGCGCTGCGCGCCCTGGGCGAAGAGACCGTGACCGGGTTCGTCGTGCAGGCGCGGCAGCACTAATCCCGCGGCATGACCTCCCGCTGCACCATGGTGCGGAGCGAAAAGCTGGACCGGGTCGCGCGGATGCCGGGGACGTGCATCAGGTGTTTTTCCAGGAACCGGTCGAAGGCCGCGAGATCCGGCGCCACGACTTTCAGCAGGATGTCGCGGGTGCCGGTCATCAGATGGCATTCCACCACCTCGTCAAACCGGGTCACGGCGCGTTCGAAGGCGGCCACGGTGTCATGGCTCTGGCGTTCCAGCTCCACGAAAATGAACACGGTAAGCGGGTAGCCCAGTTTCGTCTGGTCGACGCGGGCCGCATAGCCGGTGATGATGCCATCGCTTTCGAGTCTGGCGACGCGGCGGGCGCAGGGCGTGGGCGACAGGCCGACCCGGTCGGCCAGCTCGACGATCGGAATCCGTCCATCGCGTTGCAGCGTGGTGATAATCCGGCGGTCGATTTTGTCCATGAGTGGAAAACTCTATCATACGGCCATTTTTGAGATTTTATCCCCATTTTTCTCTGTCGCAAGGCCAATCTTTGCCGTCTTTCGCTCCCCGCTCCGGGCTAGCCTTTTCAGGTCAGAGGAGGCCCAGAATGATCGTCACACCCATGTCCCGTCCCACCCACGAAGAGGTTCTCCGTGTCGAAGACCGGAGTTGCGGATTGATCGGTTTCATCGCCGTTCACTCCACGCAGCTTGGCCCGGCGGCGGGCGGATTGCGGATGCGGCCATATGACAGCGAGGAGGCGGCGCTGGAGGATGTACTGAGGCTTTCGCGGGGGATGACGTTCAAGAACGCGGCGGCCGATCTGCCCCTGGGCGGCGGCAAGGCGGTCATCATCGGTGACCCTAAAGCCAAGACCGGGGCGCAACTGCGGGCATTCGCCCGCGCGATCGACGGTCTGGCGGGCCGGTACTGGACGGCGGAGGATATGGGGATGAGCCCGGCCGATATGGCGACGATGGCCACCGTCACGCCGTTTGTGGCCGGTCTGCCGGACGGGGAATTTGCCAGTGGCGATCCGTCCCCCATCACGGCGCGGGGCATCTTTCAGGCGATCCGGACGACGGCGCGATTCCGCTTCGGTTCTCCGGTTCTGGCGGGGCGGCATGTGGCGGTGCAGGGGCTGGGCCATGTGGGCTGGCATCTGTGCAAGCTGCTGAGGGCGGGCGGTGCGCGGTTGAGTGTGGCCGATATCGACCCGGAGCGGGCCGGTTGGGCCGGGCAGAGCTTCGGCGCCACGGTTGTGAACGCGGATCGGATCCTGGAGGTGGAGGCCGATATTCTGGCGCCATGCGCGATCGGCGGCGTGCTGAATGCCGACACGATCCCGGCGCTGCGGGTTCAGGCGGTGGCCGGCGGGGCCAACAATCAATTGGCGCGCGCGGAGGACGGCGCGGCGCTGCATGCGCGCGGCATCCTCTATGCGCCGGATTACGTGGCCAATGCGGGCGGGATCATCAATGTCGCGACCGAGATTCTGCGGATTCGGGACCGGCAGGGGTTTGTCAGCGACAAACTGGCCGCCCTTGACGAAACGCTGGAGGCCATCTTCAAGCGCGCCACGGAGCGGGGTGTGGGACCAGATCGTGTGGCCGATGAAACGGTCGCCGCCAAGATGCAGCGCCTCAGAGCCGCCTGATCTCTGCATGACGGGAAACATTGAAAACCCGGGCGTTTTCGGGCATTCTTCGGCGTGATCAGGAAGGCGTCAGATCTTCCGCAAACGTGCATGAATGAGGCCAGTGACATGAAGAAATCCGTTTTGCTTCTGGCGGCGCTGATGATGGCCAGCGCGCCTATTTCCACGCCGGCATCCGCAAATGCGATCGAGCGGGCCTGCAACCAGTCGGATCGCCGCGCCGCCAACCGGCAGCTTTGCGGCTGTATCGGGGTTGTGGCCGATATGACGCTCAGCAGGACCGATCAGCGCCAAGCCGCGCGGTTCTTCAGCGACCCGCAGCGGGCGCAGGATGTGCGGATGTCGGATCGCGCCAGCGACGAGGCGTTCTGGGATCGTTACCGCTCCTTCGGGGAAACCGCCGAAGCGATGTGCGGCTGAGCCGCCCAAGCTTTCGCGCCCGTTTCGATCAGATCCATCGTTGTGTCGAAATCCCCCGTGAAATAGGGGTCGGGCACGTCTTCGGGCGTGCCATCCGCATGGGCGAGAAACAGCGCCAGTTCTACCCGTGATCCACCGGGGCGGATCGCGTGCAGATCGGCAAGGTTCTGGCGGTCCATCGCCAGGAGAAGATCGAAATCCTCGAAATCGCGGGCGGCGACCTGCCGCGCGCGTTGACCGGATAGGTCATAGCCACGGGCCAACGCTGTCTTTTGCATCGGTCCGTAGGGCGCGCGGCCGATATGCCAGTCGCCGGTGCCCGCACTGTCGATCCGGGCGCCGGGCAGCAGGGCCTCCAGCACCGCCTGACCGGCGGGCGACCGGCAGATATTCCCCAGGCAGACACATAAGATACGGGTGGTCATGACAGGCTCCTTTCGGGCAGTCTTGCCATGAAAGGGGATGTCGATGGAACGAATTGTCATTCTGACGGGCGCGGGCGTCTCCGCCGAAAGCGGTCTGGGCACGTTCCGCGACACCGATGGGCTCTGGACCCGGTACGATCTGGAAGAGGTGGCAACCCCGGAAGGTTTTACGCGCAATCCGGGCCTTGTGCATGAGTTCTACAACGCCCGGCGCGCCAATACGCTGGCGGCCACGCCCAATGCGGCCCACGTGGCGCTGGCGCGGCTTGAGCGTGACTGGCCGGGGGAGGTGGTGCTGGTCACGCAGAATGTGGACGATCTGCATGAGCGCGCGGGCTCGACCGCCTTGATCCATATGCACGGGGTTCTGACCGGGGCGCTATGCGCCGCCTGCGGCCACCGTTGGCCTGCGCCTCGAGCGATGAACATGTCCGATCTCTGCCCGTCCTGCGACCGGGCCGCGACGCGCCCCGATATCGTGTGGTTCGGCGAGATGCCGTATCAGATGGACAGGATCTATGACGCGGTGGCGCGCGCCGATCTGTTCGTGTCCATCGGCACATCGGGCGAAGTGTATCCCGCCGCCGGGCTGGTGGAGGAGGCGCGGATGGCGGGGGCCGAAACGGTGGAGATCAATCTGGAGCCGACGCGCCGGCCGGGCCTTTTCGACGAGGTGATCGCGGGACAGGCGTCGCGTGCCGTTCCGGCATGGGTCGAACGGATGATCGCCAGCAAGGGCGGTTGAGGATGCGGGTGGCGCGCCCGTTCGCGAAGGTACGAAGAGGCGCGCTTTAGGGGTGCCGCCACCTGCGCCCGGTGCGCGGGCAGGGCGGTCGGTCGGAAGGACCAGTGCGGGACGCTAGCCGCCCATGCCGCCGTGGTCCTGACGTTCCAGATCGACGGGGATCCTCACGGTCACAGGCTCCGCATGTTCGAAGCGGATCGTCACCTCGATCTCGTCGCCATGAACGAAGGGCGCTGTCAGCCCCATGAACATGATATGATCGCCGCCGCGGGCCAGCATATGGGTTTCGCCGGCGGCAACGGGGAAGCCATCTTCGACCTCGACCATGCGCATGACCCCATTGCCGTCCTGTAGGTGGGTGTGAAGTTCGACGCGGGCCGCCGCATCCGAACTGACCGAGACGACCCGGTCATCGGTGTCGCCGCGATTTGTGATGGCCATGAAGGCCGCCCCGGTCTGGGCGACCGGGCTGGCAGACCGGGCATAGGCATCTTCGATGATCATTTCGGCCTTGGCTGCACCGGGCAGGATGAAACCAAGGGTGATGGCGACGGCAAGCGTCGCTGCTTTGATGGACATGGAATGTCCCTCCGTTTGTGCGAGAATACTGAGACGTGAAGTGCTGGTGTCAGGCGCGGGCGGCGGGCGGGCCGCGGGCCTGAGGCGCCTGCACTTGCTCGGCATCGGCGGAGAGGTCGTGAAGCGGCGCGCGGAATGTCCAGACGGCCGGTACCGGAGGTGTCAGGGGCGGTGTGCCGCCAAGCGCCAACGCGCCGACAACGCAATCGGGGCAGATATGCTCCTCGATCACCGGGGCGCCGTCGGGGCCGATGGCGACCGTGACCTGCATGCCGCCTAGGCACAGAATCATCGTGCCATTTACCGCCATGTCGCCGCGCGCCAATGCCATGCTGACGCTGGTGAGCGACAGGACCAGTGCCAGACACGTGGCAGATATGGGGCGGAAGACCCGGGTCATGTCTCTGGTCTATGCCGCCCGGTGCCGGAATGGGAAGCGACAAAATGACATCGGCCCCGCATCGGCGGGATGCGGGGCCGTCTCTGTCATGCGCAAGATCTCGATCAGGCGGTGGCCTGGGCCTTTGCGATGTCTTTCTTGATTTTCAGCGCCTTGGGCGACAGCTCGTCATCCTTGGCCTTGGCAAGGAACGCGTCAAGGCCGCCGCGGTGATCCACGGTGCGCAGGGCGGCGTTGGAAATCCGCAGCTTGAACCGGCGATCCAGCGTATCGGAGCCGAGCGTGACTTCGTTCAGGTTCGGCAGGAAGCGGCGCTTGGTTTTGTTGTTGGCATGGCTGACATTGTTGCCGGTCATCGGACCTTTGCCGGTCAATTCGCAGACGCGAGACATGTGGGCACCCTCGGGTTTCAGAAACGGAAGGGGGCGCGTGATCCATATCAGCGCCCCGGAAATCTTGGGCGGGGATACGGCGCGGCTTGGGTCGTGTCAAGCCGGGAATCGGGGGAACGGGACCTTGAAAGGCCGGGCGTGCCCTGCGCGCGGCGGCGCCGGGATCCGCGCGCACCGTCGACCCGCCGGACCGGGCGGCGGTTGCGGACCGGCACGTTTTGGCGATTCACCCAGGCCGCGAAACGCGTTAGGTTTGCCCCGATGGTGAAGGAAACCGATCTCTACCCGCCGGTGAAGGCGTTTCTCGAAGCACAAGGCTACGACGTCAAGGCCGAGATCGCCGGGGCCGATGTGGTCGCCCGGCGGGCCGATGAAGACCCCGTGATCGTGGAGCTGAAAGCGCGGTTTTCGCTTGCGCTGTTTCATCAGGGCGTGGCCCGGCTTGCGGTCAGCGACGTGGTCTATCTGGCGGTGCCACGCGGCACGGGCCGGGCGTTTCAGAAGGCGCTGGCGGAGAATGTGAAGCTGGCAAGGCGTCTGGGGCTGGGTCTGATGACCGTGCGCCTGACAGACGCTCTGGTGGAGGTTCATTGCGATCCGGGCCCGTATGCGCCGCGCATCTCCAAACCGCGCAAGGCGCGGTTGTTGCGCGAATTCGCCCGCCGGTCGGGCGATCCGAACCGGGGCGGGACCAACGGCAAGATCATCACGGCCTACCGGCAGGATGCGCTGCGCTGCGCCGGGCATCTGGCGGCACACGGCCCGTGCAGAGGGGCGGCGGTCAAGGCGGCCACGGGCGTGGACCGCGCCACGACCATCATGCGGGACGATCACTACGGCTGGTTCGAGCGGGTCGAGAAGGGGGTCTATACCCTGACCGGCGCGGGCAGGACGGCGCTGGTCTCCTTCGAGGCCAGGCCGCCGTAAACGGGTCCGCGCGCCGGGGCCTGTCAGTTGGTCGGGAACAGGAACACCTCGCGCACGGTGTTGCGCGGGTTCGCGTTGAGCGCCAGCATGACCGCTTCGGCCACATCCTCCGGCATGAGCTTGTCCGGTCGCGGGGTGTCGAAGAACGGTGTGTCGACCATTCCGGGCGCGATCACCGTGCAGCGCCCGCCCCATTCGCGCATCTCTTCGGCGAGATTGCCCGCATAGCCATGCACGAACCATTTCGACGCGCCGTAGATCGAGCCCTTGATGTGCTGCCGCCCGGCGACGGATCCGGTCAGAACCATCTGCCCCTGTGTTTCCTTCAGATAGGGCATCGCGGCCTTCGCGGTGTAGAGCAGGCCAAGGATGTTGAGTTGCACCAGCGCCTCCCATTCCTTGGGGTCGCCGTTTTCCGTGCCTGGTGTGCTCAGGCCCATTCCCGCATTGGCGAAGGCGGCATCGACCGCGCCGAACGCCTCCTGCAAGGCCAGAAGACCTTGCTCCTGCACGGCCAGTTGCGTGACATCGCCGGGCAGGGCCAGCGCCGCGCCGCCCAGCTCTTCGGCCAGTGCGGTGATCTTGTCGGCGGAGCGCGCCATCAGCCCCACGTTCCAGCCCGCGTCGACGGCGGCCCGGGCGGTGGCGGCGCCGATGCCGGAAGAGGCGCCGGTGATGAACAGGGTTTTGCGGGTCATGGGGATTGGTCTCCGATCAGCTTGCAACAGGTGTCGTCCTGATTTCAGATAGGCGCATGGAGACAGTGTTTACAGTGCAGACCCGTGGCCCCGGGCTTTACGAGATCACATCGCAGGTCAGCCGCTGGCTATCCGGGCAGGGTGGCGGGGTGGTCACGCTGATGATCCGCCACACATCGGCCAGCCTGCTGATACAGGAAAACGCCGATCCGGATGTGCAGACCGATCTGCGGGCCTATTTCGAGCGGCTCGTGCCGCCCGCCGACGATCCGGCGATGTCCTATCTGACCCATGTCCAGGAAGGCCCCGACGACATGCCGGCCCATATCAAGGCGGCGATGATGCCGGTTTCGCTATCGATCCCGGTGAGCGGCGGGCGGATGATGCTGGGCACCTGGCAAGGGATCTATGTGGTCGAGCACCGCCGCCGGGCCCATTCACGGCAGGTAGCGGCGGCGCTGATCGGAGGTTAGTCGTCCAGCACGAAAGTGACCATCAGATTGACCTGATAATAGTCGATCTTCCCGTCGCTGACCGCCACGCGCTGTTCCTTGACCCAGGCGCTGGTGACGTTGCGCAGCGTGGAATTGGCGCGGGCCACGCCGTCCCGCACCGCGGCCTCGAAGCTGTCGGGCGATGTTGCGGAAATCTCCGTCACACGGGCGATACTCATGATCTGTCTCCTGTTGCGTGTTAAAGGGACAGTCTAGCAGGTTGCACCGCGCAGTTCAGGGATTTCGCAAGAAGCGCTTCGGACCAGCGGGGCACATGATTGCCCCGGGCCGGTCCGCCAGCCCGCCGGTAGCGGCAGAAATCAGCCGATCAGAACCTTGTGGCCGTGAAAATCCTGCTCGATATGGTGCCGGCCATGGGTCGCGCGCTGCTTGAAGGCTTCGGCCTCCGCATCCTTGCCGTTCCGGATCATCTCTTCGACGGCGCCGCGATACTCTTCCTCCACCGACCGGTGAACGAGGAACAGCTTGTTGGCGACGAAGGCCACCGGAACGACCGCGCGCGGCCGCGACAGGAAGGCATTGATCGCCTGATTGACGCCGAGCGTCAGCGGATTGAGGAAGTCGTCGGCAGAGATTACGCCCTTGTGGGACACGACCTGTTCAGCCAGTTCCATGTCGCGGTAGACGTTTTCGAAATCATGGGCGCCGTCGACGCTGATGAACCGGGGCCGCCCGATCGCATGTGTCAGTTCGGTCGCCGAGACCGTGTTCGATTGCCGGCGCCATAACTTGAAACGATCGGTGACAGCCTTGCCGAAAACGCCGGTCAACTCGGTGACGACGCGTTTTTCATTTGCATACTGGAATGTGTCGATCCCGAGGACCGTATCCCCGGTCCGCATCGCGCTGTCGACCATGAGCGAGAAATACTTGCCGCACATGACGCCGATTTCCATCAGGTTTCCGGTGTATCCCTGCGCCTCCTGCCAATGCAGGATATCCACCGTGCGGCGGGAGGTGACCATTTTCAGCCAGCCATGGATGGCGTCGGCCTTCTGGCAGATATCGTAGCGGTCGGTACTGGGTTGCTGCATATGGTTCTCTTCTTGACGATGCGACGGTTTAGGCTGGCTGCGAAAGCGGAGTCGAATATCGGCTGACATAATGCGATCCGGCGATGATGAGCCCAATTCGGCCCGGGGTTCAACAGTTTGAAATCGCCGATCCGCCCGGGATCTCCGGCATGGCGCGACATTCGTTTCAGAAGGGTCGATAGCACATCTGATCGCCCGATGGGGTTAATGGCCGCGCGGCACACCGGAGGGCGCAAAAACGCCCGGCCAATCGTACCCTGCCGGGCAATGGCGTAGGCAAGGGCAGGTATTCCTGCCACTCCAACCCCAAAATGCTGTGGCAGAATTTCAATACTACCCAACCATTATGCATCGCCCTATAGTGCCTGTGGATAACCGGGCTTAAGACCCAATCAGCCAGGATACGCGCCCCCGGCCCGGGCGCCCAGGGACAAGAAGAGGGGACGTGGATGCGCTGCCCGTTTTGCGGAAATGTGGACACTCAGGTAAAAGACAGCCGACCGGCGGAGGATCATGTGGCCATCCGCAGACGGCGGTTCTGCCCCGCCTGCGGCGGTCGGTTTACCACCTATGAACGGGTACAGCTGCGCGACCTGGTGGTGATCAAGACCAATGGCAAGCGCGAGGATTTCGACCGCGACAAGCTGGAGCGCTCGATCCGCATCTCGATGCAGAAACGCCCGGTGGAGCCTGACCGGATCGATCAGATGATCAGCGGGATCGTGCGCCGGCTGGAAAGCATGGGCGAGACGGATATTCCCTCGAAAACCATCGGCGAGATCGTGATGGAAAGTCTGGCCCGGATCGACACGGTCGCCTATGTGCGCTTCGCCAGTGTCTACAAGAACTTCAAGGACGCGGATGATTTCGAGGAATTCGTGGCCGAGCTGCGCCCGCCAAACCCGACCGAAAGCTGACCCGTGACGGGCGCGGATGCCCGCTGGATGCGCCTTGCGCTCAGCCTTGGCGCGCGCGGTCAGGGTCGGACCTGGCCCAACCCGGCAGTGGGCTGCGTGATCGTGAAGGGCGAGCGGGTGCTGGGCCGGGGCTGGACCGCGCCGGGCGGGCGCCCCCATGCCGAACCCCGGGCGCTTGATCAGGCAGGCGCCGGGGCACGGGGCGCCACGGCCTATGTCAGCCTTGAGCCATGTGCCCATCACGGCCAGACCCCGCCCTGCGCCGAGGCGTTGATCGCGGCTTCGGTCGCGCGGGTGGTCGTCGCCATGGAGGATCCGGACCCCCGCACCAGAGGGCAGGGAGTTGCGCGGCTGCGCGACGCCGGGATCGCGGTTACCGAAGATGTCCTGCGGGACGAAGCGGCGCGGGCCCATACGGGATTTGTCAGCCGCATCACGCAGGGCCGCCCGGCTCTGACGCTGAAGCTTGCCGGCTCCTTCGACGGGCGGATCGCGACGGCCAGTGGGGAAAGCCGCTGGATCACCGGCGCCCTGGCGCGCCGGGTGGTTCACGGGATGCGCGCGCGCCATGATGCGGTGATGGTCGGCGCGGGCACGGTCCGGACCGATGACCCGAACCTGACCGTGCGGGGGCTGGGCGTCGCGCATCAGCCGGTTCGTGTCGTGATTTCCCGCAGGCTCGATCTTCCGTCCGACAGCGTCCTGGCCCAAAACGCCCACGAGGTGCCGCTTTGGCTCTGCCATGGGGAGGATGCCGCGGGCGGCGTGCAGGCGGCCTGGCGCGACAGGGGCGCGCGGCTGATCCCATGCGCCACTGCGCCGGGGGGGCAACTGGACCTGTCCGATGTGATGCAGGCCCTTGGGCGGGAGGGGCTGACGCGGGTTTTCTGCGAGGGTGGGGGGGCATTGGCGGCATCCTTGCTGACGGCGGATCTGGTGGACGATCTGGTGGGGTTCACCGCCGGGCTAGCGCTTGGCGCCGAAGGCCAGCCCGCGATCGGTGCGATGGGGGTGGCGGCGCTTGGCGAGGCGCCGCGGTTCATCTTGCGTGACACCCGTGCCATCGGCCCGGACATCCTGCATAGCTGGACCCGCGGACCGGTGTGACCCCGGCACCTTAGCCCCGGCCTCTGCATTCGCTATTGCCGGTTGCGTGCGCAGGTCGCGTCAGCGTCCACCCCGCCAGATCCAGGCCTGACCCGCGAACCAGCCCTGCAGCTTTGCCAAGGCCCGCAAACCCGGTTTCCGCGCCAGCCCCTGGCCCGTGGCCAGACGCTCCACCGCGATCTCCACAGGGCAGGGCAGGCCCGTCACCGGATCCAGATAGCGCGGATAGACGATCAGCGCGGCATGGGCGAGCGCGGCGAGCGAAGGCCGCGCCTGCCGCCGGGCGGGTACCGGCCCCAGATCGGTGCTCAGGCCCCACCCGGCATAGAAGGGCGTGCCCAATACGGTGACCGGCACCTGCCTCAACAGCGCCTCGAACCCCAGAAGCGAGGTCATGGTCACCACGCGATCGGCCCGCGCGAGAAGAGCGGCGGGATCCGCGCGATGGGCCACGACATCGGCCAGCCGGGCGAGGGCCTCGGCGGGCACCGCGCCGCTGCGCAGGCCGGCCTCCACATCCGGGTGGGGTTTGTAGACCAGCATCGCGTTCGGATGCAGGCGGCGGGCGGTTTTCAGCAGGTCCAGATTGCTGCGCACCTCGCCCGCGCCAAGCCGGATCGAGGCATCATCCTCCACCTGGCCCGGGACCAGAACCATCTTGCGTGTGTCCGGTTCGGGCAGATCGGGGACCTCGCCCAGATTGTATTTGCTCAGACCGAGCGCCGTCAGCCGGGCCACCAGCGCCTCGGCCCGGGCCAGACGTTTGGCAGGCCAGCCCGCGACTTCCGTGATCAGCCGTTCAAGGCGGCTTTCGCGGGTCGGATCGTAGTAGATGCCCAGATCGTCCCGGACCAGCGAGAGCGGGGGGATCAGATCGGCGCCAAGCCCGCGGGAGCGCAGAAACCCGTCTTCAACGCGGGAGAGCGACAGCCCCGCCGAGAGGCAGGCGTCGCGCAGGGCCGGGTCTTCGCGGCCCGCCCAGACCATCACGGACCTGCCGGTGGCCACCGCAGCCGCGGGCGTCGCCGCAAAACGCAACCGGGTGCCCGATCTGCCGTAGAACGCCTGCAGATGGGTGCGTTTCCAGGCGCGCATGCCGATTGCGACATGCCCGGCCCTGTCGCCTCTCCATGCCCGGGCCTGCGCCTCCAGCGCCCCCAGAACATCCTCCAGCGGGCAGAGCCGGTCCCGATAGGGGTCGTACCAGCGCGGGTAGAGGATCAGCGCGGCGGCGGCCAGTTGGGCGCGGGTCAGCGCGCGCTGGCGGCGCCCGACCGGCTGGCGGTCGTCGCTGAGGCCCCAGCCTGCATAGAAGGGTTGCCCGAACACCACCGGCCTGTGTCCGGCCAGGATCGCCTCGAACCCCAGTTGGCTGGACACCGTATAGACCGCGCGGGCATGGGCCATGAGCCGCCAGGGAGAGACGGGCGCGTCGAACAGCGTCGCCGTCCCGGGGAGGTCGGCCGCGCTGAAATGCCCGGTGCGATGGCCGCCGGTTGTTTCGGGATGGGTCTTGATGACGACAGGTGCGCCCGGGTGATCCTCTCCCGCCCAGTAGAGCATCTCGCGGAACGTGTCGGCATTGGCCCCGCCAAGCCGGATCGAGGCATCGCCGCGCGTCTGGTCGATGACCAGCACATAGCCGGGATCGGGCGGTTCGATGCCGGGATCGACGGCGGAATACTTTGTCAGATGCGCGTCGGCCATGCGGGCGATGGCATCGCGGGCCCGGTCCAGCAGGGCGGTGTCGTCCAGCGGGTGACTGGCCAGCAGATGTTCCAGATCGGAGGGTTGGGTGCTGTCGAAATAGGCGCCGCGCCGGTCGATTGTCAGGCCAAGGGGCGGCTCGCCCGCGCGGCCCGGATGAAGCGAACGCAGAAACGCATCCTCGACGCGCACCAGATGCGCGCCGGTGGCGGCGGCGGCCTTTTCGCCGCGCGGAGCATAGGGCGAATGGCCCCAGACCAGCACGTCATCGTCCGGCCCCGGTTTGCCGATCTTCAGGTCATATCCCGACAGCGACAGAATGCGCCGCACGCGGGTATTGGTCAGAAAACCGGCGTTGAAGTGAAATCCCCGCCGGCTGGGTGACCCGGCGGGGATGTCGCGACGCCCGTCACCCGGCACAGGCCTACTCGGCCAGGCCGGCGATCGAATTGGCCGTGCCAAGCGTCCCGGTCAGTGCACTCAGGGCCTTGCTCCACTGCGTGAACGGGGCCTCGGTCACGTAAACGGTGTCGCCGTCGCGGATGACGAAATCCCGGGCTTCGAACATGCCGGTCGGCGCCGTCAGATCCAGCACATAGATCATCCGCTGTGTACCGATCAGGTCGCTGCGGCCGAGCACGCTTTCGGCGATCTCCTCGGGCTCGTTGCGCAGGACGAAAACGCCCGTCGGGTCGGCGAGGTTGGATTGCAGTCCGCCGACGGTCGCAATCGCCTCGATGGCAGAGATCGTCTGGCTGTCGAAGGGCACGCGCGCCTGTGTGCCGGTCGCTCCGAGCGAGGTGAAGCTGCGGCTGTCTTCCTCCACCAGGATCCGGTCGCCGCCGCGCAGCGGAATGTCGAACTGGGGGTTGGCATAGAGATCCTCGAACCAGATCGTGCCGGAATGTGCGCCGCGCACCACCGTGATCTGGGCGATGTCGGGCTCCACGCTGACGCCGCCGGCGGCGGCCAGCATGCCCGACAAGGTGCGCGTGGCCCGCTCCACCGGATAAATGCCCTGCCCGCCGACCGCGCCCGCAACCGATACGGTGGCGCCATCGCCCGCTTGGCGGCGCACGAGAACCTGCGGATCGGGGGTTTGCTCGTCCAGATTGCGGGTGATGATCTCGCGAAGCTGCTCGGGTGTGTTGCCCGCGGCACGGATGCGGCCCGCATAGGGGATGAAGATGAAACCCGCGCCATCCACCGTCACCTCGTTGATGAGGGCGGCATTGGTGCCCTGCCCGGCCAGCAGCCCGTCTTCGACGTTTTCATAGATGGTCAGGCCCAGCACATCGCCCGGGCGGATCACTTCGGTGGAGGTGGGGCCGGCATTCTGGAACGCCTGACTGAAGCCGAGCGCGGGAACGATGGACGTGGCGGCGATGACCCTCTGGTTCACCTCGACCACGAAGGCATCGCCCTCGCGCTGGACCGAACCTGCAAACAATTCGTTGCGGTTGGGGCCCGAGCGAGGCAACGCGCAGGATGCGACGATAGATACAACAACCGAAAGCGCGACCATGCGCGCCCCTCGGGAAGCCAGTGATTTCACGGAAGTGGCTCCTTATTGCCTGAAACTGCCTCAGTTTATTTTTTTTCGACTTTAGCTTATCTGCGCAAACCGCGCTAGCCTTTCGGTTATTTGATCACCTGGAGGTGTTGCCGATGGGCCGGTCGACCGGCATCAAGCGCGTCATACGGGTCTTCCGGGGACAACATCATGTCGACCACCTGGCGCAAAAGCTGCCGCCGGCCGCTGCCGGAATAGAAACTGCCGGTGATCTGCGATGTTTCAAGCAGATAATGCCTGTAATCGCGATAGGCCCGGCTGTCGGGGCGGGTCGGATTGGTGAAAAACGCCTCCATCGACTGGGTCGAGACAAATTCCGGCTTGAGATAGACGGCGGTCCCGAACGCCTTGAGCGGTAATCCGCGCCAGAGCGCCTGCTGCGCGGCGGTGGAGTTCACCGTCACCGCGCTGCGGGCGTCGTTCAGAAGCCGCGCGAGCTTGCCGCCGCGCACGAAGTGAACCCGGTCGCCGACGCCGTGTTCGCCGGCCAGCCGGCGGATATCCCTGCGGATCGGAACGCGCCCGTCCTCCAGCGGGTGGGACTTGAAGACCAGATGGTGATGGGTCGGCGCGCCCTGTGCGAAGCCTTCGATCAGAAGCGCCAGAAAATCGGGCATGGTGTCGAACGGGCCATGATCCCGGAAGCTGGCGTCATGTTCCAGTTGCAGCAGCGCCAGATGATAGGGGAACCCGCCCACGCGAATGCGCCATGTGGCCTGCACCCGGTCGAGCCAGAGAAACGGCATGAAGGCCAGACGCCGCAAGTAGAGCCACAGCTCCCGCGAAACGGGGATGTTGCGATGGGGCCGGAAGTTCCGGTAGCGCCTGTTCAGGAACATGACGAACCAGTGATAAAGCGCGCCATAGAACATGTGCTGGCGCATATCGCCCCATTTCGACGGGGTGTCCGGAAGATCCAGATCCAGATCCTTCAGCGCGCGGCGCATCTGCGCGACGGAGGTGTTCATCAGCCTCGAATGCCCGTTGGCGCCGCCGCGCTCATAGGTCACCCAATAGGGGCGCAGATACCCCTCCTCAAAGACATGCACGGTAAGGTTCTGCGATTTCGCGATGGCCACGGCTTCGGCATGGACGGGCCGGGTATCGCCGTAGAGCACCAGATCGGTGACGTCTTTTTCGGCGATCAGCCGGCGCAGCCGGTCAGGCCAGTCCGCGATGGTGCCGGTATAGGGAATATAGCTTTCGCGATGGTGCCAGAACGCGCTGTCACCCTGATTGAACCCCACGCGCCAGACATCCGCACCCGCGGCTCGCAAACTCTTGCCAAGTCCGTGAAAGAACGGCCCGTGCGGGCCCTGAAGGAACAGGAATACTTTCTGCAACCGTGTAATCCCCGAAAGGGCTCGCCGTGATAGACCTACTGCTTTGATACAGGTTTTCATAGGGGCTTGGCGGTTTTACGGTTGGTTTTGGCCCGCAATAAGGCGCGGGCGTGGCTTGCCCCGTTGCCGGACCGCAGCTAGGTGAGAGGGACAAACGGAGAGAGCGTTCATGTTTACAGGTATCATCACCGATATTGGCACCGTCCGGACGCTGGAGCATCGCGGCGACCTTCGGGCGCGGATCGGCACCGGATACGACACGGGCGGCATCGATATCGGCGCATCGATCTGCTGCGACGGCGTCTGCCTGACGGCGGTGGCCCTTGGGCCGGGCTGGTTCGACGTGGACATCTCCGCCGAGACCGTATCCCGGACCAATATCGGAAGCTGGACCGAGGGCCAAAGGATCAATCTGGAACGCGCCCTGAAGGTGGGCGACGAACTGGGCGGGCATATCGTCAGCGGCCATGTGGATGGCGTGGCCGAACTGGTGAAGATGGAGGATGAGGGCGACAGTACGCGCCTGAGTTTTCGCGCGCCCGATCCGCTGGCCCGGTTTATCGCGCCCAAGGGGTCGATCGCGCTGAACGGCACCTCGCTCACCGTGAACGAGGTGGACGGGGCCACCTTCGGCGTCAATGTCATCCCGCATACCAAGGAGGTGACGACCTGGGGCGGTGTCGCCGTAGGCGACGCGATCAACCTGGAGATCGACACGCTGGCCCGCTATGTCGCGCGGCTGCAGGAGTGGGGCGGATGAAGCCCGTCGTGATGCGGTCGATCAATGACGCGACCGGTCAGCGTTGTGTGGATATCCTTGGCACGGACGGGGGTGCCTATTGGTCCGAATGCCGTCGTGACCCCGAGGACGCCCATGGCTGGCGAAGACTGGATGCGCCGCGCGGGCCCTATGCGGACGAGACTGCAGCGGTTCTTGCCGCCCGGGACGCGGTTGGATGGATGAAGATGGAGAGCGACGGATGAGCGGGATCGGGCATAATGGCGGGCCCAGCATGGAACCGGGCTTTGGCTTTCGCAAACACGCCTGGGGCAAGGCGCGCCACGATCTGCTGCCCAAGCTGCCGTTGCAGATCGTGCGGATCCGGGTCGCCCGCGCGAAACGTCTGGGTCTGGACTACACGACCTATGCGACGATCCGCGCGACATCCGGGCGCGATATCGTGGGGTTTCTCTTTTCCGGCAACGCGCTGGAACTGCGCCCGCAACGGATTGCGGTGCCCGATGCCATTCGCAACCGGCTGACCGCGCTTGATGGCGGCGCGGGGCGGATTGCGGCCATCTACGGGCCGCTCCATCCGCAGGCGGTTCTGGAGAGCAACCGCGGCCTGATCGATTTTGCCGATGTGGCGCCGGGCTTCACCGAAAGCTGGTCGGCGATGCGGGACCGCCTCAAGACCACGTTGCGCGATGTCAGGCTGCCCGCCGATGGCGTCGTTCTGGTGGCTGCAACCGGCGTCGAGCGGGACTGGTGCGGTGCCGCGCAGATGGCCGGCGTCCTCTCGGCGGAGCGGTTCTTCCGGCCCGGGGGCTGAAAGCGCCGCCGCTGATCCCGGACACACCTGAGCGAGACAGGGCCACCACGCCCCGAGCGCAGGTGACGTCGTGTCCGGCCGCTGTTTTGACGGATCGGGCACTGGTCAGGTGGCGGTTGGTGCGATATCTGGGCCCCAAGCCCGCCCCGGAGGAACGTGCATGTCTGATCCGATCCCATTCGAAAAACCCGGCCCGGTCGAGCAGGACTGGTCCGATGCCGTCTCCACCATCGAGGAGATCATAGAGGATGCCCGCAACGGGCGGATGTTCATTCTGGTCGATCACGAGGATCGGGAGAACGAGGGCGATCTGGTGATCCCGGCGCAGATGGCCACGCCCGAGGCGATCAACTTCATGGCGACCCACGGGCGCGGTCTGATCTGCCTGTCGCTGCCGGGCGAGCGGATCGACGCGTTGGGCCTGCCGCTGATGTCGTCCTACAACTCTTCGCGGCACGAGACCGCATTCACCATTTCGATCGAGGCGCGGGAGGGGGTCAGTACCGGGATCTCCGCCCATGACCGCGCGCGGACCGTGGCCGTGGCCATCGATGCGGGCAAGGGCGCGGCGGATATCGCAACCCCCGGCCATGTCTTCCCGCTTCGGGCGCGCGATGGCGGTGTGCTGGTGCGCGCGGGCCATACGGAGGCGGCCGTGGATATCTCCCGGCTGGCCGGGCTCAATCCGTCGGGCGTGATCTGCGAGATCATGAACGAGGACGGTTCCATGGCGCGGCTGCCCGATCTGGTGGCCTTCGCACAGCGGCACAACCTGAAAATCGGCACGATCTCCGATCTGATCGCGTATCGGCGTCGCCACGACAACCTTGTCAAGGTGCGCAACGAACAGAAGATCACCTCCGAATTCGGCGGTGAATGGACGCTGCGGATATACACCGACGAGACGCAGGGCGCCGAACATATCGTCCTGATCAAGGGCGATATCGCGACCGATGCGCCGGTTCTGGTGCGGATGCATGCGATGGATCCGCTTCTGGATGTGGTGGGTACGGGCGGTGCGGGCCGGGCCGGAGAGTTCGGAGACGCGATGAAGCTGATCGCGGCGGAAGGGCGCGGTGTTCTGGTGCTGCTGCGCGATTTGAACATGAAGCTGAGCGCGGAAAGCGAAGTCTCCCCGCAGACACTGCGCCAGTATGGTCTCGGAGCGCAGATCCTGTCCTCGCTCGGGCTGTCGGACATGATCCTGCTGACCAACTCGCCGAAACCAAAGGTGGTGGGGCTGGAGGCCTACGGGCTGAACATCACCGACACCCGCAAGATCTCGGAGATCGGATAGATGGCCGGAACCACCCATCACGAATTGCCGCTGCCGGAGTTTGACGAACCGGTGAAACTGCTGATCGTCATCGCGCCCTACTACAAGGACATTGCGGATGATCAGCTGGCCGGTGCCAAGGCGATGCTGGAGCAGGCCGGCGCCAGGTACGAGGTGATCAAGGTGCCCGGCGCACTGGAGATCCCGGTGGCCATCGGGATCGCCCATCGGCAGTCCAATTTCGACGGCTACGTGGCGCTTGGCTGCGTGATCCGGGGCGAGACGACCCATTACGAGACGGTGTGCGAGGAATCCAATCGCGGGATCACGATGCTGGGAATGGGCGGTGCCTGTATCGGCAATTGCATCCTGACGGTGGAAAACCATGATCAGGCCGCGCGCCGGGCCGATCCGTCGGGAATGAACAAGGGCGGCGGGGCCGCGGCGGCGGCCCTGCACCTCATCGCGTTGACGCGCCGCTTCGGGAAGCCTAAAGGCGGCATCGGATTCAAGCCGCGCGGTGAGAGCATTCAGGTCGCGGGCAAAAGCGAAGGACCGGCCACCGCATGACCTCCCCCCGCCCCGATGGGCCAAGCCGAGACCAGAAACGCCAGATGAAATCGGCGGCCCGGCTTTATGCCGTGCAGGCACTGTTTCAGATGGAGCATTCGGGCCAGAGCGTTGACGTGGTCCGCCGGGAGTTCGAGAATTTCCGCTTCGGTGAGACGATCGACGGCGAGGAGATGGCCGAGGGCGACGTGGATCTGTTCCGCAAGCTGCTGGACGACGCGGTGGACCGGCAGGCCAAGATCGACCAGATGACCGACCGGGCGCTTGTCGCGACATGGCCGATCGACCGGATCGACCCGACGCTGCGGGCGCTGTTTCGCGCGGCCGGCGCCGAACTGGTGGAGGGGGACACACCGCCCAAGGTGGTGATCACCGAGTTCGTCGATGTGGCGCGCGCGTTTTTCCCCGAGGGTCGCGAGCCGAAATTCGTGAATGCGGTGCTGGATCACATGGCGCGCGAGGCCCGACCGGAGGCGTTCTGAGGCCCGCGCGGGATCGTCCGGCATATCCGGGCATTGCAGGCGCGCGACCTTTTTCACGGGTCGAGGGGCAGAGCGCTTCTGCAATCATCCGGGATCGTCGCGAGGGTGGCTGCGGCGGGGCAAGCGCCCGGTCAGCCACCGGCACCGTCCGCGGCGGGGTCGAAAACCATCCGGTAGTCCAGCAATTCCTCGGGCAGCAGGATATAGATCTCGTCGGGCGGGGTCGCCATGGCGTGCCGCATCACGCGCACATCCACATCCATCGCATCCAGATGGGCCATCACCTCGGCCTGTCCGCGCTGGATATCCTCCACCGCCAGAAAGGCGGGGAGCGCCGTGTTTTCGCCGAAGTAATGCTGATGGACACCGACCATCGCGGCATCGTCCACCGTCCGGGAGACCCCGCCTGCAAGGATATAGGGGCAGGCCGACAGGCAGATATCGCCGGCCTCCATCACGGTCGCGATCTCTGCGCCGCGAACGGCCCGCCCGATGGCCAATGCGTCGGCGACGCTACCGCCGGTGGAATGCAGACGGATAATCGACGGGCTGTCATCGGGATCGGACAGGGCCTCTTCGAACCGCGCCGCATCGCCGGGTGCAATTGCGCCGGTCAGGAGCAGAATGCCATCGGCCCCGGCGGTGAATCGCAGCCGCGAGGGCATCCGCCCCGGATCCGGCAGGCGGGTCTGACGCGCCGGGTCCTGCACCGCCGGGCGGGCGGGCAGATCGCCCGGGCGGAAGCGGCGGGTCTGATCGCCGGGCGCCACCGGCGTATCAAGCGTGGGCTGGCGCGCGGGGGAGATCAGATCGGGCAGGGCCGCCACCAGATCCCGGCCGGCCAGCACCACGGCCATCGCGATCTGCAGCGCCAGGATCGCCAGGATCGCGCGGCGCGTCGTCCAGTCCCTGCCGGGGCGCAGATACGGCCGGTCCGCCCGGTCGCTCATCGCGTCGGTCCGGGTTTCAGCGGCTGGACATTGGGTGGCTCGGCCTCTTCCGCGGGGGCCGGTGTTGGTGCTCTGGCCGGGGTCGTGCCGGTTGGTTGCGGATGCATCGCCTCTTCCACATCGCGGATCGCGTGCAGGGCCGCGCGCAGTTCGGCCAGCGTCAGCGTGTCTTCCGCCGGAACATCGCCCCGCCCGGAGCGGATCGCCCCATGGGTGACCATCAGGATCAGGACCAGCACCATCGGCAACAGATCGATCGCGATGGCCCCGGCCCAGGACGGGACGAAATTGCCGGCATAAAGGATCACCGCATCGGCGGTCGAAATCGGGCGGTAGGTCGTCTCTGCCGGGGCCGGGCGGGCAATGACCTGCTCGGCGGCCTGTTCCAGCGAGGCCGCGCGCAGTTGCAGAACGTCAAGCACGGACGTGATCGTGCTGGCCTGCGCGGCCTGCCCGTCGGTGGTGCGCCCGTCCAGCTCGGGCAGCACGACCGAGGCGGAAAGATCCTCCGCCGCCCGGTCCACCAGCGGGGCCACCGAAAGCTGGCGCATCGTGGTGATGATACCGGCCAGCCGCACGGCCTCTTCGGAAAACGCGACCGACCGGGCCTCCACCGGGCCCGGCGCCACGGTGAGGCTGCGCATGTCGCTCAGGATTGCGTTGCCCTCGTCGAACGCGCCTTCGATCAGCGGGCCCTGTTCGGCGATCTGAAGCTCCAGCGCTGCAAGCTCGGCCGACTTCTGGCGCAGCACGCGAAAAACCGCACCCCGGCCCGCGAGGCCGGACAGATCGCCCGCGGCCTCCTGTTCGCTCAGATCCTCGAAGCTCTGGCGGACGCGCGCCACGTCGCGTTCCAGCGCTTGCGCGCTGATCGCGATGTCATGGGCCTCTTCCAGCGCGCCCTGATATTCCTGAACGGTCTGGGCAAGATGCTGCTCCACCGCCGCCGCCCCGGCCAGCGCGGCGGCGTTCAGCCAGGAGGACATGGCGATGATCGCCAATGACCCGAGCGCCATCGCGCCCATCAGCTTGATCTTGGAGCCTGCCGTGCGCATCGCGGGCAGAAGCCGCAGCAGATAGGACCAGAAGACGAAAATCCCGACCGAAACCGCGATGGAATAGGCCGTGGCCGCAAAGAAACTGAGCGCGCCGGTGTCGTCCAGAAGCGAGGAGACCCCGAGATAGGTGTAGATGCCCGAGGCCGTGGCAAGCACCGCAAGCGCCGCGCCCGAAAAGCTGTCCAGCCATGTCAGATGCCCCTCAAGCTCCCGCGCGTGGCGCAGGCCGTGGCTCTTGGTGCTGCGGTCGTGATCCGTCTCGCTCATCGGGTTCTCCTGTCCAGGCCTTCGGATATAAACCGCCCGGGGGCGAATCCCAAACGCGCCGGGGCCGTCCATGGCCGTGCCGCCCCTGCAACCATATCGCAGATTTCTTTTCCCGCACCCCTTGTGGCCGTCCCCGGGCAATCAAATCTCTGCATCGCCGCGGGGCCGGAACGGCGATTGGCGCAGCCGGGCGGTGGAGTATCCTGTTTTCATGACCGTGATCCTGTGCCTGATCGGGCTGTTTCTGCTGCTGGTCGGTGGCGAGATCCTTGTGCGTGGCGGCGTCGGCCTCGCCCAACGGATGCGGATAACCCCCGCTATCGTGGGGGTGGTGGTGCTGGGCTTTGGCACGTCGATGCCCGAGATGGTGACCTCGCTGCAAGCCGCGGCGCAGGGCGCGCCCGGGATCGCCATCGGCAATGTCCTGGGCTCCAACATCGCCAATATTCTGCTGATCCTCGCGCTGGCCGTGCTGATCTCACCGGTGACGCCTGCGGGGGCGGTGCCGCGGCTGGACCTTTGGGCGCTGGCGCTGGCGACGGGTATCGGCGCGGGCCTTGTGCTTTTGGGGGAGGTGTCGCGTCTGGCGGGGTTTGCGCTTCTGGCGCTGCTGGCGGCGTATCTCTGGCGCGCGGTGGGAGATGCGCGGCGGGCCCCGGGCGAGCAGCCCGAGCTTACCCTTGTGCCGCCGCCGCTCTGGCGCGCGGCCGGCCTTGCCCTGGGCGGGATCGCGGTGACGATCTGGGGTGCGCATCTGCTGGTGACGGCCGCGGTCGATCTGGCGGGCGGCCTTGGCGTCTCCGAGGCGGTGATCGGTCTGACGCTGGTGGCGGTCGGCACATCGCTGCCCGAACTGGCGACTACCGTGATGGCCGCGATCCGCGGGCAGGGGCGCATGGCGCTTGGCAATATCGTCGGCAGCAACGTGTTCAACATCCTTGGCATTCTGGGGGTGACCGCGATGGTGTTTCCCATCGATGTGCCCGCCGATATCGCCGCGCTGGATCTGGCGCTGTTCCTCGGGGCCGGTCTGTGCCTGCTGCTGCTTCTGCTCCTGCCGCGCATCGGGCGCGGGGCTGGGGCCGCGATGCTGGCGGCCTATCTGGGCTATATCGGCTGGCTGGCGACCTGATCGTCTGGGGCCGCGAATGGCGAAGCGCCGAGGCGTTCCCGGATCTGCGCCTGTCCGCCGCGTTTTTGTCGGCCTGTTCTTGCAACCTGACCCGGGGCTGCTACGTTAGAAGGTGAATGAAAAAGGATCCGTGCCAATGCCTGACCATATCAAATTCATTCTGCGCCACGCCTTTTACGGCTTTCTGATCGCCTGCACCTTCACCGGCTTGGTGCTCTATTTCAACATTGCGAATATCTGGCATCTGGTGACCCACACCACCGAAGGGCCGATCGCCCTGGCGGTGTTCGTGATCCTATGCACGATCACCTTCGGCTCGGTTCAGATCGGCATGCAGATCATGACGATGGGCGAGGAGGATGACGATGCCGATGGCGGCAAACGCGATGACCTTCCCGTGCTGGACGACATGACCGCCCTGAATCAGGTACCGATCCCGATTCATGCGGATGATCGCCGCTAAGGGGTAACCGACCGGGCGGATCCCTGTCGGCGCTGTCCGACAACCGCACCCGCGGCGTCATCGCACTCCTATCTCCGCAAGCGCCGATTGCAAGGCGGGTGGCAGGCTTTCCTCATTCTGTCGCCCCTTGCGCAGGTCGCGCGGTGCGTCCGCACCCGGCAGGTAGCGCCACCCCTGAAAGGCGCGTTTCGGGGTCGCCTCCACGCGCACCAGCGTGGGGTCCAGCACGATGCCGCAGCGTCTGATGCCATCGCCGCGATCGACCTCGTCCAGCCGCAGGATCAGCTGGCGGGCCAGAACCACACCCTTGATCACCCAATAGATCGAGCCGCCGTCAAGCAGCTCCGCCGCCCGTTTGGGCCACATTCGTGTGACGTGACGCGGCAAGCCGTCGGGGCCCTGCGCGCGGGCGCTTGCCTGCCACCGGGCCAGACCCTCCACATGGTCCGTCCCGACAGAAAGCTTGATGAGATTGAGATTTGCAGCCATACCTATATATCTAGCCGTCCACCGCCAAAGGCCACAAGGTTTGGTGGACTTATCCACAGATCACTGTTAATTTCGTCACCCCGCCGCGTTAAGGGAGCTGCCGCCGATGTCCCGTTTTTCCGCCCCGATTGCCGAGCAGATCTGGGACATGAAGTATCGCCTGAAAGAGGCGGATGGCACACCGATCGACCAGACGGTCGAAGACACCTGGCGTCGGATCGCCCGGTCGCTGGCCAGCGTGGAGACCGAGCCGGAGCTTTGGGAAGGCCGTTTCTATGCCGCGCTTGAGGATTTCAGATACCTGCCTGCGGGGCGCATCATAGCGGGCGCGGGAACCGGCCGCTCGGTGACGCTTTTCAATTGTTTCGTGATGGGCACGATCCCCGACAGCATGGGCGGTATCTTCGACAACCTGAAGGAGGCCGCGCTGACGATGCAGCAGGGCGGCGGGATCGGCTATGATTTCTCCACCATCCGGCCAAAGGGCGCGGATGTGAAAGGTGTGGCCGCCGATGCGTCGGGACCGCTCAGCTTCATGGATGTCTGGGACGCGATGTGCCGCACCATCATGTCGGCGGGCTCGCGGCGCGGCGCGATGATGGCCACGATGCGCTGCGACCATCCGGATATCGAGGATTTCATCACCGCCAAATCTGACCCCGCGCGGCTCAGGATGTTCAACGTCTCGGTTCTTGTGACGGATCCGTTCATGGATGCGGTGAAGGACGACAGATCCTGGGATCTGGTTTTTGACGGCAAGGTCTACCACACGGTGCAGGCGCGCGATCTGTGGAACAAGATCATGCAGTCGACCTATGATTATGCCGAGCCGGGGGTGATCTTCATCGACCGGATCAATGCCGCCAACAATCTGAACTATGTCGAGGATATCGCGGCGACCAACCCCTGCGGGGAACAACCCCTGCCACCCTATGGCGCATGTCTGCTTGGCTCGATCAATCTTGCCCGCCTTGTGACGGACCCGTTCGAGAGCGCCGCGCGCCTGGACGAGACGGCGCTGGACGATCTGGTTCGCGTGGCGATCCGGATGATGGACAATGTGGTCGATGCCTCCCGGTTCCCGCTGGAGGCGCAGGCGCGTGAAGCGCAGGCAAAACGCCGGATCGGTCTGGGCGTGACCGGGCTTGCCGACGCGCTTCTGATGCTGGGGCTCCGCTACGGCTCCGATGCCGCCGCGGCGCAGACAGAGGCGTGGATGCATCAGATCGCGCGCGCGGCCTATCTCGCCTCGGTCGATCTGGCGAAGGAGAAGGGCGCGTTCCCGCTGTTCGATGCCAAGGGCTTTCTCGCCTCCGGCAACATGCAGGGCATGGACGAGGATATCCGCGAAGCCATTGCCGAGCATGGCATCCGCAACGCGTTGCTCACCTCCATCGCGCCCACCGGAACCATTTCGCTCTACGCCGGCAATGTCTCCTCGGGTATCGAGCCCGTCTTTGCCTATAGCTACACGCGCAAGGTGCTGCAGCGGGACGGAAGCCGGACCGAGGAAGAGGTCGAGGATTACGCCGTCCAGCTCTGGCGGGAGAAATTCGGCGATATCGATCTGCCGGATCATTTCGTGAATGCCCAAACCCTGCCGCCCGCCGATCATGTGAAAATGCAGGCCGCCGCGCAGCGCTGGATCGACAGCAGTATCTCGAAAACAATCAATTGTCCCGAGGATATCAGCTTCGAGGATTTCAAGGATGTCTACATGCAGGCCTGGGACACCGGCTGCAAGGGCTGCACGACCTATCGGCCCAATGACGTGACAGGTTCCGTTCTCAGCGTGTCGGAGGCGCAGGAAAAGACGCCGGGATCGAAGGTCGGCGAAATCGCACAGGAAGGCGAGGTGGTCTATATCTCCGAGCCGCTCGACCGGCCACAGTCCCTTGAGGGGCAGACCTACAAGCTGCGCTGGCCCGAAAGCAGCCATGCGATCTACATCACCATCAACGATATCGTGCAGAACGGTCATCGCCGGCCCTTCGAAGTTTTCATCAATTCCAAGAACATGGAGCATTTCGCCTGGACCGTGGCGCTGACCCGGATGATTTCGGCGGTGTTCCGGCGCGGCGGCGATATCTCCTTCGTGGTGGAGGAACTGAAGGCCGTGTTCGACCCGCGCGGCGGTGCGTGGATGAACGGAAAATACGTGCCCTCGATCCTCGCGGCCATCGGCGGCGTGATCGAACGCCATCTGATTTCCATCGGCTTCATCGATGGCGAGGGAATGGGCCTGAAGGCCGATCCGCAGGCCAGGGTGATCGAGATGGGCGGGCGCCCGAGGGGGCCGGTCTGCTCCTCCTGCGGCAGTCACGAGATGCGGATGATCGAAGGATGTCTGACCTGCGCCGATTGCGGTTATTCCAAATGTGGCTAGTCGCAATGCACAAGTCGTGTTAATTTCGACGAAATTCTAGATTAAGCCGCAGAAAATGCCGGCGCAGGATATGGGGCAGTTTGACATGGCAAAGGGCATTCGCCTTGCGGCTTTCACGACATTTGCGATTCTCACCGGTATGACGCCGGCCCTTGCACAGGGGCGCGAGACGCTTGGCATAGGGCGGGTGTTTACCAATGACTGGATCGGCGACGGCAGCGATCGCTGGCGCACCGGCTCTTACTCCTTTTCCATTATCCGCGGCGAGCAATGGCAAGGCCAACTGAGCCCGCGTGTTGGCGATGTCGTCGAGTACCGCTTCCGCGGAGAGATCGTGGCCCCGGGCAATCTGACCAACCCGAACCCGGCAGACCGGCTTTATGCCGGCGTGCTCAGCGCCGGGGCGCATCTCCATTTCGACTGGTCCGGCTTCGATGTGAGCGCGGGCGCCGATCTGGTGATGATCGGCGAGCAGACGGGGCTCGATAGTCTGCAATCCAACATCCATGATGTGCTTAGCCTGTCAGACTTGAATGTCGGGAATTTTCAGGTCGATGACGGGTTTTTCCTGCACGGCACACTGGAAATCGCGCGCGACATCTATTTTGCGGGCGGTGCGATCCGCCCGTTCGTGGAGCTTCAGGCCGGGGTTGAGAATATGGCCCGCGCCGGGGTCGATGTGACGCTTGGCAGCTTCGGTGAGGGCGGATTGCGGGTTCGCGATGTGGTTTCCGGGCAACGCGTCGCCGGTGTCGACGGCTTGGATCCAAGCGGCTTTTCTTTCCTTTTCGGGGGCGATGTCGCCTATGTCGACAGCTCGGAGTTGCTGCCATCGGATCGCGGCTACGAGGTGGAGGATGTTCGCTATCGCCTGCGTTTGGGCGCGAATTACGATATCGGAGCCTCGAACATCTTCTATGGGCTGACCTACCTGTCCGAGGAGTTTGTGGGCCAGCCCGAGGGGCAGGTTGTCGGCTCGCTGACGCTTGGCTGGGCCTTTTAGGACAGACGACGCTTCCCCAACTGATTCGATTCTGTTAACCTTTGTCCAGAACAGGCTGAAAAGGCCGGATAAAAACAAGATACGCAAGAGGCGGGACAGATGGGCACGGGCTTTCGGGGCACGTTCATGATTTCATGGGCGCAGACTCTGGTTGAAGGGTTTCCGGCAGAACAGGCGCAAGAGCTGGCCGAGGGGATGACCTGGCGCTGGCGGGGACGTGCGCTGCCGCTTGAGGGCGATGGCGCAGCACTGCTTCTGGGAGCAAGCCGGGATCATGCGGAGTTGCGCGCGCGGGCCGCGCGGGTCGTTCGCAAGATGTTGCATCACCCCGCCCCGACACCCATGGAAGATGCGGCCGAAGACGCCGATCCGCTTTTTCGCGGAGCCTTCATCCTGTCCGACGGGGCCCGGTTCTACACGGTCGTCCCGGTGGTGCCTGCCGACGGGCGCCTGCCGATCCTGCTGTTTCCCGAAAACATGCCGCCCGCCAATCGCGAGATGACGATCGTGCAGGCCAGCCAGCGTATCCTGCCGCCGGTGGGGGAGACCCTGCCGGCGGTGATCTGCTTCACGCCGGGCACGCGGATCCGTACCGAAAACGGCGATATGACCATCGAGGATCTGGGCCCCGGCGACAGGGTGCTGACCCGGGATGACGGCCCGCAGGAGGTGCTCTGGTCCGGCCATCGGCGCATGTCGGGCGCGCGGCTTTTCGCAATGCCGGAGCAGCGGCCGATCCGGATGCGGGTGGGCGCGCTTGGCGTGGATCGTCCCGATGAGGATCTGATCGTCTCGCCCGAACATCGGGTTCTGGTCAAGGGCCGTGCCGCGCAGGACCTCTGGGGCGAGCCCGAGGTTCTGGTGCGCGCCGCCGATCTTGTCGGGGACTGGTTCATCACCGTCGATCATTCGCTGCGCGAAACCCATTATGTGCATCTGATGCTGGACCGGCATCAGGTGATCTGGGCCAACGGGCTGGAGGTCGAGACCTTTCATCCCGGCTTCATGGGGTTGGATCATCTGGAACCCCGGCAGCGGGATCTGCTGATCGAGATGCGCCCCGACCTGTTGCAGGATCCCCACAATTACGGCCCCTCGGCCCGGCGGATGGTCAGCCGGGCCGAGGCCGCGATCCTGATGCATACCACGCGAGGGCATTGACACCGCTCCGGCATTGAGTAAAAGCACCCATCCCCGGCGGTCACCTGCCGGGGTTTTCATTGGTGTTGGTGGTCCCCGCAAGGGGAGACCTGTCAGGCTTCTGCCAGAGGACAACGCCCTTCATAGCCGCCATCGGGCGGCGCATCGGAAGGAGACCAGCCGTGACCAAACGCACGTCTGCCAAGTACAAAATCGACCGTCGGATGGGCGAAAACATCTGGGGTCGTCCGAAATCCCCGGTCAACCGCCGCGAATACGGCCCCGGCCAGCACGGCCAGCGCCGCAAGGGTAAGCTGTCCGACTTCGGCATCCAGCTTCGCGCCAAGCAAAAGCTGAAGGGCTACTATGGCGATCTGACCGAAAAGCAGTTCCGCCGCATCTATGCCGAGGCCGAGCGGGTCAAGGGCGATACCGGTGAAAACCTGATCGGCCTGCTGGAGCGCCGTCTGGACGCCGTGGTCTACCGCGCGAAATTCGTGCCGACCGTCTTTGCCGCGCGTCAGTTCGTGAACCACGGCCATGTGCTGGTGAACGGCGAGCGCGTCAACATCCCCTCCTACCGCGTGAAAGAGGGCGACGTGATCGAGGTGCGCGAGAAGTCCAAGCAGATGGCCGCGATTCTGGAGGCCACTCAATTGGCCGAGCGCGATGTGCCCGACTATATCGACGTCGACCACAACAAGCTGACCGCCAGCTTCGTGCGGACCCCGACCCTCGGCGATGTGCCCTATCCGGTGCATATGGAGCCGAATCTGGTCGTGGAATACTACGCCAAGAACTGAGCGTTTCGACGCCGGAGGATCAGGGGCCGCGCCATGCCATGCGCGGCCCTTTTGCTTTGGTCATGGGAGTGCGCGCCCGCGCCGCCCGGTCGGGCGGCTTCGGGGCGACGGGCGCGTGATCAGATGATCTCGTCCTCGTCGAACAGCGGATCTTCTTCCAGCTGGCTGGCCAGATCGTCGATCGCGGCTTCGGCGACATCGACGGATTTCACCGTCGCGATATGGAACAGGGCATCGCCCTCATGCACGATGGGCATGACCGCCCGGCCGACGATGATGCCGCTGTATTCCGCCGCCACCTCTGTTTCGACTTCGCCGAACGGGTCCGCGATGGCGGCGATGATCTCGCCTTCCTTGATCACATCGCCTTCGCTTTTGAACATGCGCAGCAGGCCGCCGACGGGCGCGCGCATCCAGTGGCTGTCCGAACACAAAACCGACCGCGCACTGGCCTTTGCAATGCCTTTCGGCGGCAGCATCTCAAGGCTCTTCAGAACCCTCAGGATGCCGGCAACACCGGCGCGGACGGACATTTCATCGAACCGCATCCCTTCGCCCGCCTCGTAAAGCAGCATGTCGACGCCAAGCTTCTGCGCCTCGGCCCGCAAGCTGCCGGGGCGCAGGCTGCTGGTCAGGATCACCGGCGCGCCGAACACCTGCGCCAGTTGCAAGGCATTGCGATTTCGGGCGGATACACGGATCTGCGGCAGGTTGGTCCGGTGGATCGCCGCCGAATGCAGATCGATCCCGAGCGAACAGCGCGAGACGATTTCCTTCAGGAAGATATGCGCCAGCCGTGACGCAAGCGACCCGTGGGGCGAACCGGGGAAACAGCGGTTGAGATCCCGCCGGTCAGGCAGATAGCGCGAATGGTTGAGAAAGCCGAAAGTGTTCACGATCGGCACAACGATCAGGGTGCCGCGCAAGGATTTGAGGGTTCGGGCCCGCAGCAGCCGACGCACGATCTCGACACCAATCACCTCGTCCCCGTGAATGCCCGCGCTGACAAAGACCGTCGGGCCTTCGCGGCGACCATGGATGACATGGGCCGAGATGGCGACCGGGGTGTGATCGGACAGCGTGCTGACCGGAAGCTGTACCGTCTTTCGGCTTCCGGCGTCGATGATCTCGCCGGCGATCCCGAAGCTTGCGCGTCTGATCATCCCTTGCCTTTGGTCTTCGTGGCGCCGGGTTTGGCATTCTTCTCGATGTATTCGATGATCTTGCCGGCCACGTCCAGCCCGGTGGCCTTTTCCACGCCTTCCAGCCCGGGGGAGGAGTTCACCTCCATCACCACCGGCCCGTGATTGGCGCGCAACATGTCGACGCCGCAGACATTGAGACCCATCGCCCGGGCCGCGCGGACAGCGGTCGAGCGTTCCTCCGGCGACAGTTTGATAAGCTCCGCCGAGCCGCCCCTGTGCAGGTTCGAGCGGAAGTCTCCCGCCGCGCCCGTGCGTTTCATCGCGGCGATGACCCTGCCGCCCACCACGATGGCGCGGATATCGGTGCCGCCAGCTTCCTTGATGAACTCCTGCAGCAGGATGTTCACACCCGCGCCGCGAAACGCCTCCACCACCGATTTGGCCGATCGTTTGGTATCGGCCAGAACCACCCCGATGCCCTGTGTGCCTTCGAGCAGCTTGATCACCACGGGCGCGCCGCCCGCAAGCTCCAGCACCTCTTCGGTCTGTTTCGGATCATGGGCGAATGTGGTCACCGGAAGGCCGATCCCGTCCCGCGCCAGAAGCTGCATGGATCGCAGCTTGTCCCGGGAGCGCCCGATGGCGACACTTTCGTTCAGCGGATAGACGCCCTGCATCTCGAACTGCCGCAGGACGGCCATTCCGTAAAAGGTGACCGATGCGCCGATCCGCGGGATGACGGCGTCATACCCCACAAGCTTCTCGCCATTGTAGAAAACCTCGGGCCTCCGCGAGGCGATGTTCATGTAGCACCGCAAAGTGTTTATGATATCGAGCGAATGGCCCCGTGCTTCCGCTGCTTCCGCCAGACGCCGGTGAGAGTAAAGCGTGGGGTTTCTGGCAAGCATGGCGATTTTCATAGGTGTGTTCCTTTGAAACGGGGTTTCGAGCTGACGAGGTAGGATCGACCGGGATGAACCGCGATGTTGTGCCCGCGAAGCGCCCGCCGCCCGAGAATAAGCGGAAATCGCATGGAGCCGCGATCAGCCAGGGAAATGTCTATATGCCACTTCCGCCGCGCAATCACCATCGGTGTGTGGATCACGATCCGGGTCTCGGGCACGCCGCTGGTATTTGTGATGTCCCGGATCGTATGGATCGGGCATTCGACCTGAGCGGGGGTCAGCCCATTGACCTCCGGCGGCTGAAACCTGACCCAATCACGGCCATCTCTGCGAAACGTCTCGATATCGGATGCGTGGAGCGCCGTTGTCTTGGCCCCGGTATCGACCTTGACGGCGAAGTTTCTCAACCCAAGCTCCGGCAGGCTTATGCATTCGTGCCAGCCGATCACCATCAGGGCACGCGATGATTTTGAAGGCGTTTGGGTCATTCAGGTCAGATCCGTCGAAGAGTGCAGATGGAGGACCCTATCGTGATCCCCGGGCGGGATACCAGTTGTCTCGGGCTCTTGGCGCGGCTTTTCCGCACCGCGTGCGCGGATTGCGCCCGGGTGTCATCCGCGCCAGTTTGCAACGACAGGTCTCTGCGCGTATGAGCACCGCAAACCAAGTCAGCCCGGAGCCCGCGCCCCATGTCCCATCCCGTTTATGCCCGCATCGATGGCCCGATCCTGATGATCGGTTTCGGTTCCATCGGCAAAGGCACGCTGCCGCTGATCCAGCGCCATTTCGACCATGACGCCGACAAGCTGACGGTGATCGAGCCGTCCGCCGACGCCGCGCTGTTTCTCAAACAGCACCGGATCGCGCATCGGCAAGTGGCGCTGACCCGTGAGAACTACCGGGAAATCCTGGGTGAGATGCTGGAGCCGGGCAAGGGCTTCGTCGTCAACCTTTCCGTCGACACCTCGTCGCTGGATCTGATGAAGTTCTGCCGCGAACTTCGAGTGCCCTATATCGACACGGTGGTCGAACCCTGGGCGGGGTTCTACTTCGAAACGAGCGACAATGCGCAGCGGACGAATTACGCGCTGAGGCAGGCGGTGCGCGACGAAAAGGCAGCCAATCCCGGCGGCTCGACCGCGGTAAGCTGCTGTGGCGCCAATCCCGGCATGGTCAGCTGGTTCGTGAAAGAAGCGCTTTTGACCCTTGCGCGGGACACCGGCCAGGACGCGACCGTGCCTTCGGACCGTGCCGGGTGGGGGCGGCTGATGCAGGGGCTTGGCGTTCAGGGCATTCATATCGCCGAGCGGGATACGCAGGTCCGCCCCAAGCCGCGGCCCCGGAATGTGTTCGTCAACACCTGGTCTGTGGAAGGGTTCATTGCCGAAGGCTTCCAGCCCGCAGAACTGGGCTGGGGCACACATGAACCCTGGTTCCCCGAAAACGGGTACCGGCATGAAACCGGCTGCCAGGCGGGCATCTGGCTGGACCGTCCGGGCGCGATCACGCGCGTTCATACCTGGTGCCCCACACCGGGCCCGCAATTCGGCTTCCTCGTCACCCATAACGAGGCGATTTCCATCGCCGACTATTACACGGTGGGCGCGGGGGCATCGCCCGAGTTCCGCCCGACCTGCCATTACGCCTATCATCCCTGCGACGACGCGGTCCTTTCGCTGCATGAGATGTTCGGTGCCGGCCGTCAGCAGAGCAAACATGAAATCCTCGATGTGGACGAGATCGTCGGCGGCATCGACGAGCTGGGCGTACTGCTTTACGGCCACGCCAAGAACGCGCTCTGGTTCGGCTCGCGGCTGTCGAATGCGGAAACCCGCGACCTTGCGCCGTTTCAGAACGCGACCGGGCTGCAGGTTACCTCCGCCGTTCTGGCGGGCATGGTCTGGGCGCTGGAGAACCCCGATGCAGGCATCGTGGAGACCGACGAGATGGACCACGCCCGCTGCCTTGAGGTGCAGCGCCCGTATCTGGGCCCGGTGGAGGCTCACTACACGGACTGGACCCCGCTTCAGGATCGTTGGGAGCATTTCCCCGAGGATATTGATCCGACCATGCCCTGGGCGTTTCGCAACGTGTTGGCGACCTGACAGCAGGCTGACAAGGGGCGGGGCCCGGACTCAGCCCTGCCCGGGCTGCTGTCAGGTCGCCAACGGGTGCGAAAGCTACGCTATGGCCTCAGATCGCGCGGGCAAGGTACCCGCGGCTGGTGCGCGACGGCGGGCCTGCGGGAAAGTCGTAGATGTCGTCCAGCGCCCATCCGGCCCGTTCCAGCATCAGGGCGACCTCCGATGGCTCGAAGGTCCGATGCCGCCATTGCAGCCAGATGACCGCGTTGCACCAATGGGGTTTGGAGGCGACCAGCCAGAGCCGCGCGCCCGTCCGGACAAGCCCGCGCATATCCGCCAGCGCTGCGCCCGGATCGGGGCAATGCTCGATCACATGGGCCGCAAGCAGATGGTCGAACGGAGCGGGCGGCTGGTAGCTTTCCAGTATCCCTTGCGCCGGTTCCGCCCGAAGGCCGCGTCGCGCAAGTGCGGCTTCCGCTCGGGCCAGCATCGGGGCGGACGGGTCCAGCAAGGTGATATCGACCCCGCTCCCGTGGATCGCCGCCCAGGCCTCGGCAAAGGCTCCGCTGCCGCAGCCGATATCCAGAATGCGCGCCTCCGATCCGGGCCGTGGCAATTGCGAGGAAAGAAACCCGAGATAGGCGTCGTAATAGCCGAGGCTTCGCATCTTGTCGCGCCAGACGCCGGCAAGCCGGTCGTAGCGGTCGGTCAGATGGGTGTTGTCGCGGGTCTCGGCCTGGCTCATGGCTCAATCTGACATATCCGCCCCCCCGGGAGAAGTGTCTCGGCGGGGAACCCGATTTGATGCGGTGCGGCCGCCTGGCGGTCAGGAAGATCCGATCTTCACCGCGATCGGCCGGGCGGCGGCTTGGGGCCTTTGGCTCTCGCCAAACCGGTCCGACAGGCGTAAAGCCAAGCCCATGGCGCTTGGCGATACCTTCAACACCCTGACGCTTGAACAGGCGAAATCGCTGCCGCGATGGCGGCGCCCGCAGGCATTGCTGTTCCTGATGGCCTTCGCGATGCCGATCGCCTTTGCCACATGGTCCGCCCTGCTCAACAACTTCGTGGTCGAAATGGCCGGGTTCGACGGCGCCGATATCGGCTGGCTGCACACGGTGCGCGAGATCCCGGGGTTTCTGGCCATCGGTGTGATTGCGTTGATCATCTTCATCCGCGAGCAGGTTCTGGGGCTGATCTCGCTTATGCTGCTTGGCGTGGCCACCGCGATGACGGCGCAGTTCCCCTCGCTAGGCGGGCTTCTCTTTGTCACGCTGCTCAGCTCCATCGGGTTTCACTATTATGAAACGGTTAACCAGTCGCTGCAGTTGCAGTGGATCGACAAGAAGAAGGCGCCGCAGACCCTTGGCTGGCTGCTCTCCATGGGGTCGGCCGCGACGCTGGTAGCCTATGTGCTGATCGTGCTCACGTGGCGGGCCTATGATCTCAGCTATGATCTGGTCTACTGGCTGGCCGGCGGCACAACGGCGGCGATCGCGCTTTTTGCGTTTCTCGCCTATCCGCAGTTCGAAAGCCCCAACCCGCAGACCAAGAAGATGGTCCTTCGGAAACGCTACTGGCTTTATTATGCGCTGCAATTCATGTCCGGCGCGCGGCGGCAGATCTTTGTCGTCTTCGCGGGGTTCATGATGGTGGAGCGCTATGGCTACGAGGTTCACCAGATCACCGCATTGTTCATGGTGACGCTGCTGACCAACATGATCGTCGCACCGCTTCTGGGCCGGGCGGTATCGTTCTTTGGCGAACGGGCGGCGCTGGTCTTCGAATATGCCGGGCTGACGATGGTTTTCGTTCTCTATGCCGGCCTCTACCACTTTGACTGGGGCCCCTGGATGGCGGCCAGCCTCTATGTGATCAACCACATCTTCTTTTCGCTCGCGCTTGCCATCAAGACCTATTTCCAGAAAATCGCCGAGCCCGGGGATATCGCGCCGACCGCGGCCGTGGCCTTCACGATCAACCATATCGCGGCGGTGTTCCTGCCCGCGGCACTGGGGTATCTCTGGCTCACCTCCCCGATGGGGGTGTTCGTGCTGGCGGCCTGCATGGCGGTGGTGTCCCTTCTGCTCAGCCTGCTGATCCCCCGCCACCCCGAGGCCGGGCAGGAAACGGTTTTTGCCCGCCCCCTGCCGACCGCGGCAGAATAGGACTGCGCCGATGCCCACTTTTACCGCGTTGACCACCTTGCCGGGCAAGGCTGCCGCCGATGCACTGGGCGCGGCGCTGGAGGCGCTTGAGCCGACCGGGGTCGGTGTTTTCGAGATGGAGGACGGATCGGGGCTCTGGGAAGTCGGTGCCTACTTCGAGACCCGGCCCGATGCGGTGGCACTGGCGCTTCTGGCCGCGGCGCATGGGGCACGAGATTTCGCGGTGTCCGAATTGCCCGAAACCGATTGGGTGGCCGAGGTGCGGCGTGAATTGCACCCGGTGGTCGCGGGGCGGTTTTTCGTCTATGGCAGCCATGATGCGGACAACCTGCCCGATGATGCCGTGGGCCTTCTGATCGAGGCGGCGATGGCGTTCGGCACGGGCCATCACGGCACCACGCAGGGCTGCCTTGAGGCGCTGGACGCCCTGATCGATCAGGGCTTCGTGGCGCACAACACCGCCGATATCGGCTGCGGCACCGCCGTTCTGGCTCTGGCGGCCGCGAGGACTTGGGCGTCACCGGTTCTGGCCAGCGACATCGACGAGGTTGCCGTTGATGTGGCCCGCGCCAACGCCGCGGCCAACGGCCTGGCCGATCGCGTCATCTGTCTGGAGGCGGCCGGGTTCGATCATCCCGATCTGGCGGCAAAATCTCCTTTTGACCTCATTTTCGCCAATATCCTGAAGGGTCCGCTGATCGACCTTGCCCCGGACATGGCCCGGCATTCGGCCCGCGGCGGGCGCCTGATCCTGTCCGGCCTCCTTGTGGATCAGGCCGATGAGGTGATCGCGGTGTATGAAGGCGCCGGATTCGCACTGATCCGCCGGGCCGAGCTTGGTGACTGGGCGACCCTGACGCTAGGTCACTGAAAAATGTGGCGATATGTCACAAATTCTGCTAAATTGGATAAAGGTGGGGGCAACACGGTTCACGGGTTGCCGATATGAATCATCAAATTCGCCTTTTTAACAATCGGGTTAGCCGGATTGAACAGGCTTATGCGACGCGAATCCCGAATGCATATGCGATTACCTCCGATGGGCTTGTGGTGCCGCGCTCCCGTCGTCGGCTGCGCTTTCGCTTCCCGCTTCGGGCGCTGATTTACGGGTTCGCCTGCGCCGTTCTTTTGAAGGGGTTCCTGATCTATCACCTGGGACAGGAAAGCTACAGCGCCCGCATCGACACGTTGCTGGCCGGCTCCACCTATGACCAGTTCGCAGCCCGGGTGTTGATGCCCGAACCGGCTTCCCTCTGGCTGGCGGAAAAATATGCCCTGGCGGTGAACTTCGTCCGTCAGCCCTGAGATCACCGACAGGGGGTGACACGGATGGAAAAGGCCGCGCCGATCCCTCGGGCGCGGCCTTTGCCGTGATCTGTGCTTGGGCCGTCTAGCGGCGGAACGTGCCTGCTGCGATGTCGTCGATATCACCACGGACAAGGCCCAGATCGTCCAGTTCGCGATCGCTGAGCCGCGACAGGCTGGTACGGGTCACACGGGCGTCGTTCCATGCGGTAATCTTTGCCACAAGACCGGCAATAAAGGTGATAGCGCTGAAACCAGCGCCAAGGGGGCGGTTTGCAATGAATGCCATCTGAGTCGTCCTTTCCGATCTCGTAAGATGTTCTCTACGAGCGTCCTGCTCTGAACCGCACCTAGGCCCCCTCCAACGCCCTCGCAAGCATCTTTTTTTGCATGGGACGCATGCAATTTCAGCATAGCTGGATTCCAGGTTAAAACCCTATAAATTATGGCAAAATTGCGATTTCAGGGCGTCGTTTTTGATGCCCACTGTGGCGCTTTTCGACCACCTGTTCACCCCGGCTTCGAAAACCGACATTGCGCGGATGGTTTTCGACCTCGCGCTGGCCAATGTTCGCGTTTCGTGCTAGTGATGCGCAAAAGACGCAGAAACAGGCGGTAACGGGCGGTGATACGGGTAATCGGAATTGATCCGGGGCTTCGATGTCTTGGATGGGGTGTGATCGGGGTCGATGGCGCGCGACTCAGTCACATCGCAAACGGGCAATGCGTCAGTTCCGGTGGCGATCTGGCCGCCCGGCTTCTGTCCCTGCACCAGCAGCTCACCGCGGTTCTCATGGCGCATAGGCCCACGCATGCGGCGGTGGAGCAGACTTTCGTGAACCGCGACGGGGCGGGAACTCTGAAACTGGGTCAGGCCCGTGGCATCGCGATGCTGGTGCCCGCGCAGTTCGGACTGCCGGTTGCCGAATATGCCCCGAATGCCGTGAAGAAGGCGGTCGTCGGTGTGGGCCACGCGGACAAGCGCCAGATCGGGCATATGGTGCGGATGCAATTGCCCGGCGCCGTGCCTGCCGGCGACGATGCCGCCGATGCGCTGGCCATCGCCATCTGCCACGCTTTTCACGCGCAGACCGCCGGGCGTCTGGCCCGCGCGATCAAGGCCGCGTCATGATCGGGAAGCTGACAGGCCGGGTCGACCACCGTGCGGGCGATCAGGTGCTCCTGGATGTGAACGGGGTGGGATACATCGTTTATTGCTCCGATCGGACATTGGCCGCGCTTCCGCCGGCAGGCCAGATGGCGGCACTTTACACCGAATTGCTGGTGCGGGAGGACCTGCTGCAACTGTTCGGCTTTCTCACGCTTTACGAGCGTGAGTGGCACCGTTTGCTGATTTCGGTTCAGGGGATCGGCGCCAAGGCCTCCATGGCCATCCTCGGGACGCTTGGGGCCGAAGGCATCGCGCGGGCCATTGCCATCGGGGACTGGGCCTCAGTCAAGGCCGCTCCGGGTGTCGGGCCCAAGATCGCACAGCGCGTGGTCAATGAACTGAAGGACAAGGCGCCCGCCGTCATGGCGCTTGGCGGGACCGTTCATGAGGCGCTTGGCGATGCGCCCGTGGAGGTGATCGACACGACCACACCCGCAGATGCGCCGCGTGCACCCGTCCACAGCACTGCGTCCGCGCAGGCGGAGGCCCTGTCGGCATTGCAGAACCTGGGCTACGCGCCATCCGAAGCTGCCAGCGCCGTGGCGACCGCCGCGGGCGACGCGGGCGAGGCCGATACACCCGCCCTGATCCGCGCGGCCCTGCGGCTTCTGGCCCCGAGGGAATGAGCGGCCATGGGCAAGGCCGCCTCTGGCGGAACTTCCGCGCCTCAGCCATAACCGATGCAGATGTCTGAACCCGATCCGACCCTCCGCCCCGACCGCCAACCCGGCGAGGACAGCCCCGACCGGGCGCTGCGCCCGCAGATATTGGCCGAGTTCATCGGGCAGGAGGAGGCGCGCGCCAATCTCGCGGTCTTCATCGAAAGCGCGAGGCGCCGGGGGGAGGCGATGGACCATGTGCTCTTTCACGGCCCCCCCGGGCTGGGCAAGACCACGCTGGCACAGATCATGGCGCGCGAACTGGGTGTGAATTTCCGCATGACATCCGGCCCGGTTCTGGCGCGCGCCGGGGATCTGGCCGCGATCCTGACAAATCTGGAACCGCGTGACGTGCTGTTCATCGACGAGATCCACCGGCTGAACCCGGCGGTGGAGGAGGTGCTGTATCCCGCGCTTGAGGATTTCGAGCTGGATCTGGTGATCGGCGAGGGCCCCGCAGCACGGACCGTGCGTATCGAGTTGCAGCCCTTCACTCTGGTGGGGGCGACCACGCGGCTTGGCCTGTTGACGACACCGCTGCGCGACCGGTTCGGCATTCCCACCCGGCTGCAATTCTACACCGTGGCGGAACTGCACGAGATCGTCACCCGGGGCGCACGCCTGCTGGCGATTTCCACCGAAGCTGACGGGGCGCTTGAAATCGCCCGCCGGGCGCGGGGCACACCCCGGATCGCGGGGCGGCTTTTGCGGCGCGTCGTCGATTTCGCGCTGGTCGAAGGGGATGGAACGCTGACGCGGAGCATCGCCGACAGCGCGCTGACCCGGCTGGGGGTCGATCATCTGGGTCTGGACGGGGCCGACCGGCGGTATCTGCGGTTGATGGCGGAGAATTACGCGGGCGGACCTGTGGGGGTCGAAACGCTGTCGGCCGCCTTGTCGGAAAGCCGCGATGCGATCGAGGAGGTGATCGAGCCGTTCCTGCTGCAACAGGGGCTGATCGCCCGGACGCCGCGCGGGCGCATGCTGGCGCATAAAGGCTGGGCGCATCTGGGGCTTGAGGCCCCGAGACGCCCGGATCAGACCGATTTGTTCGAGGGATAGTTCGGATGCATCCGGCGTCGATATCGCAAAAGCAGGGAGACTGATATGTCCGGGGATCCTAGCGCGCCGACCGCCGAAGCCGTCAGGGCGCTTTTCACCCGGTCGGACGGGCAATATCTTTTCGCGCGGTGGGGCCGGCCGATCGCGCCCGTGGTTTTCGGTGTGGATGACGCCACGGTGGCGGTGTTCAAGGGCGCGGTCGAGGCGATCGTGACGCTGGCTAACCATCGGATGGCCGAAACCGACCCGGAGCTGGGCGCCAATCTGATGGTGTTCTTTCTGCGTGAATGGGGTGAACTGACGGCGACCCCGAATCTGGACCGTCTGATCCCCGATCTGGGCCCGCTGGTGGCGCGGCTTGAAGAGGCCGATGCAAACCAGTACCGCAGTTTTCGCTTCGACGAGGGCGGGGCAATCAAGGCCGCCTTCGTCTTCATCCGGATGGACGCCGCAATGCGGGAGGCCGCCGCCGAAACCATCGCCTTGTCGCAGATGGTGCAGACCATCGTTTTGTGGTCGGATACCGCCTTTGTCGGAACATCGCCCCTTGCGATCCTGCGCCCGGGCGGCCCGGCATTGCTCAAACCCGGGATCGCCGGGGTGATCCGCGCAAGCTATGACCCGGTGATGCCACAGATGTCCGCCGATCCCTCTCACGCCCTGCGCCTTGCCGCGCGTATCGGAGCCGCCCAATGATCCATCGCTGGCCCATCCGCGTCTATTACGAAGACACCGATCTTGCGGGTCTGGTCTATTACGCCAATTACCTGAAATTCATCGAACGGGCCCGGTCCGAAATGGTGCGCGAGGCGGGGATCGACCAGGCGGAGATGAAGCGCGCGCAGGGTATCGTTTTCGCCGTGCGCCGGGTCGAGGCGGATTACCTTGCCGCCGCGCATTACGACGATGAACTCGTGGTCGAAACCACGCTCGACGGTGTGACCGGCGCTCGGTTCGACATGCCGCAGACTGTGCTGCGCGGCGATCAGCTGATCTTTCAGGCCCGGGTCAGCGTGGTCTGCATCGGACCTGCGGGGCGGGCGACGCGCCTCCCGGCGGATATTCGCCAAAAGCTTGAAACAATTTCAGTGCTCACGCGGGGGTGACGCACAATCATTGGTGTTCCCCCTTACAAGTTGTTAATGTGAGACCTTAATGAGGCGCAATCGACAACCGCGCCCGAACCGGGCTGGGGCAAGCAGGAAGACCAGGCAATGGAAACCGAGACGCTAAGCATGGCGCAGGAGGCGGATTTTACCCTTCTGGCGCTTTTCTTTCGTGCAACCTTGACCGTCCAACTCGTGATGGTGGCCCTGATGGTGGCCTCTGTCTGGGTTTGGGCGATTACCTTTTCCAAATACGCGCTGTACCGGAAGGCGCGCAGCAACGCCGCGGCGTTCGACGCGGCATTCTGGTCGGGGGAGCCGCTGGACGAGCTTTACGACCAAGTGGCCGACCAGCCGCGCAGCGCGTCGGAACGGGTGTTCGTGGCCGGGATGACGGAATGGCGCCGGTCCCTCCGGGACGATGGCGCGCTGATCCCCGGTGTTCAGCAGCGGGTGGATCGCTCGATGGATGTGGCCATCGCGCGGGAAAACGAACGCCTGACCTCGGGGCTGAACTTTCTGGCCACGACCGGGGCGACGGCACCTTTCGTGGGCCTGTTCGGCACGGTCTGGGGCATAATGCGGTCGTTTCAGGAGATTGCCATTTCGGGCAATACCTCGCTCGCCGTGGTCGCACCGGGCATCGCGGAGGCGCTTCTGGCGACGGGGCTTGGCCTTCTGGCGGCCATCCCGGCGGTCATTTTCTACAACAAGCTCTCGTCCGATGCGGACCGGCTGATCGGCGGCTACGAAGGCTTTGCCGATGAGTTCTCCACGCTTCTCTCACGGCAGTTGGATTGAGCCATGGGCGCGCATGTCGCAACGAAGGGATCGGGCGGGCGCAGGCGGGGCCGCCGGGGCGGCGGCTCGAAGCCGATGTCCGAGATCAACGTCACGCCTTTTGTGGACGTGATGCTGTGTTTGCTGATCATCTTCATGGTGGCGGCCCCCCTGATGACGGTCGGCGTCCCGGTCGAACTGCCGGAAACGGCGGCGGAGGCGTTGCCCGGCGATGAGGAGGAGCCGCTGTCGATCACGCTGGCCGCGGATGGCCGGGTGATGATCCAAACCACCGAGGTGCCGCTTGCGGATCTGATCCCGCGGCTGCAGGCGATTGCCGCGGAACGTGATGGCAATCAGGTCTTTCTTCGTGCCGACGGATCGATCCCCTATGAACAGGTGATGCAGGTCATGGGCGCGCTCAATGCCGGAGGTTTCCGCGAGATCGGGCTTGTCACCGATGCCGGTGGCCCCGCGCTCGACGGGTCGGGGGGGTGATGTGGCGATGCGCCGGTCCCTCTACGCCTCCGCTGGCATGCATATTGGCCTTATCGTCTGGGTGGCGATCGGCGGCATCGTGCGCGAAAGCGACCCTGTGGAGTTTCAGGTGACCGGTGTCAGCATCATCAGCACGTCGGAATTCGATGCGATGACACGCCCGCAAACCGCGCCCGCGGCCCCGGTGACCGATACGCCCGCCGCGCCCGAGGTGACGAGCCCGACGCCCACCCCCCGCCCGCCAGAGGCCGAAGCGCCGGCGCCCGAGGTGGCCCAACCCGCCGAAACCGCGCCGCCCGAGGCCGAGGCCACCCCGGATGTCGCAGATCTGCAAACGCCTCAGGCCGAGGTGACCGACGATATCGCCGCGCTGCCGAGCCCGCCGCAGGGCGACCCGACCGCCGCGCCCTCCGCCACGCCGACGCCGCAGGAGGCGCCGCGCGTCGCACCCACACCCGCGCCCGTGCCGGAGCCAGAGGTCGAAACGGCGCCCGACGTCGTGGAACAGCCGACAACGCCCGAGCCCTCCGATGCTCCGGTGGAGGAGGTCACGCCGAGCGCGCCCGAGGAGGCGACGACAGAGATCGTGACCGAGGCGGAAGAGCCTTCGGCGGGCAGCATCGCGCCGCAGGCCTCCGTCCGCCCCACGGCGCGGCCCGATCGCCCGGCCTCTGTCGAAACCGCCGCCCCTGCGCCCGCCGAGACGGCCCCGCCCGTGGCCGAAGAAGATCCGCTTGCTGCCGCCATCGCCGATGCGGTGGCCGAGGCGGCCAGCGCACCCGCCCCGACAGGGCCTGCGCAGCCCGCCGGCCCGCCGCTGACCGCCGGTCAGCGCGACGGCTTCCGGATCGCGGTGCAGCAATGCTGGAATGTCGGCTCACTGTCGTCCGACGCGTTGCAGACCACCGTGGTGGTTGGCGTCGACATGGCGCGCGACGGACGCCCGGAGACAGGCTCGATCCGTCTGATCGAGGCGACGGGCGGCACCAACTCGGGCGCCAATCAGGCGTTCGAGGCCGCGCGCCGGGCGATCATCCGCTGCGGGGCGAACGGATTTGATCTGCCGGAGGAAAGCTATGACCACTGGCGGAGCGTAGAAATGGTATTTAATCCTGAAGGAATGAGGTTGCGATGATCCGCTTTCTGATCACCTGTCTGGCCGTAGGTCTGGCACTTGCCACATCCGCCATGGCTCAGAGCAGCCCCGGCCCGCTGCGCATCGAAATCACCGAAGGCGTGATCGAACCGCTGCCCTTCGCGGCCCCGGTGTTCATCGCCGAAAACGCAGCTGCCGCCGACGTGGCGCAGGATATCACCCGTGTGATCTCCGCCGATCTGCGGGGCACCGGGCTGTTCCGGGAGATCCCGTCCAGCGCGTACATCTCCACCATCACCAGCTTCGACAGCCCGGTTCAATATGCGGACTGGAAGGCGATCAACGCGCAGGCGCTGATCACCGGATCTGTCGAACAGACCGCCAATGGGCAACTTGTGGTGCGGTTCCGGCTGTTCGACGTGTTCGCCGACCAGCAACTGGGCGAGGGGCTGCAATTCGTGGGGTCCCCGGACAGCTGGCGGCGGATGGCCCATAACGTGGCCGATCAGGTCTATGAACGGATCACCGGCGAGGGTGGGTATTTCGACACCCGTGTCGCCTTCATTTCCGAAACCGGCCCCAAGAATGCCCGTCTGAAGCGGCTCGCGATCATGGATTACGATGGTGCGAATGTGCAGTATCTGACCGACAGCCGGAACATCGTGCTGGCCCCGCGCTTTTCGCCCAATGGCGACCGGGTGATCTTCACCAGCTACGAAAGCGGCTTTCCGCGCGTCTACCTGCTTGATGTGGCCACGGTGCAGCGCCGCCAGCTCGAAGGGCTGCCGGATACCATGTCGTTCGCCCCGCGCTTTTCTCCGGATGGCAACAGGATCGTCTATTCCGAGGAATCGGGCGGCAACACCGATATCTATCTCTACGATCTCAACACCGGCCAGCGAACGCGGCTGACCGAGGCGCCGTCGATCGAGACCGCGCCCAGCTTTTCCCCCGATGGCAGCCAGATCGTGTTCGAAAGCGACCGTTCGGGCCGCCAGCAGATCTATGTGATGCCCGCCAGCGGTGGCGAGGCGCGCCGGATCAGCCAGGGCCAGGTCGGGCGCTATGGCACGCCCGTCTGGTCCCCGCGCGGGGATCTGATCGCGTTCACCTTCCAGAACGCGGGCCGGTTCCATATCGGCGTGATGCGCACCGACGGGTCCGAGGAACGGTTGCTGACCGCGTCTTTCCTCGACGAAGGCCCGACCTGGGCGCCGAATGGCCGGGTGATCATGTTCACTCGCGAAACGGCCGGCGCCGATGGTGCGCCCGCGCTTTATTCCGTCGATATCTCGGGGCGCAACCTGCAAAGGGTGGCGACGCCGGGCATGGCCTCCGATCCGGCATGGTCGCCTCTTTTGCCCTAGCCGGCATGACCTGCCGGGCAGGTCGCCCAATCTGCTCTGCGGCGGTGACGGGGGGCATGCACTCCTGCTGAGTTGCCACCTTAGCCGTTGCCCAGCAACTCCATCAGCGTCAGCGCCATGACCTTGGCGCTGTCGGCCATGTCATCGATGCCGATCCATTCATCGGGTTGATGAGCCAGATCGAGAATACCGGGCCCGTATGCGATACAGTTTTTCAGCCGGCCGATCCGGTCGATATGTTTCTGGTCATACGTTCCGGGGGAAACCACGAACTCAGCCTGTTTCGACAGCACCTTTTCGATGGCGGCCTGCACGGTTCTGACCACCGGGGCATTTTCGTCCGTCATTGTCGGCTGGACCTCGAACAGGTCGCGGATCTCATAGCTGAACTTCGGACGTTCCGCCTTGATCTTCTCCAGCATTGCGGTGATTTCGGCTCTCACCTCCGAGATATCCTCTTCTATGAGGAAGCGGCGATCTATGGTGATCCGGCACCGATCCGGCACGCAGGGAGAGGGGAAGCCTGTGTAGCCTTCCTCCTGCACCGGCTCGCCGCCATGGATCGCATTGATGTTGAGCGTGGACTGCCGGGCCCCGTCCGGCACCACCGGCATCGCCGTGCGCTTGCTGGCCAGAAGCGGGAACAGATGCCGCTCCATCTCTTCGAGAACCGCGCCCATGTGGCGAACCGCGCAGTCGCCCAGAAACGGCATCGAGCCATGGGCGATCCGGCCATGGGTTTCGATCTCCGCCCACCAGACGCCCCGGTGGCCAAGGCAGATCCGATCCTTGTTGAGCGGCTCGGGGATAATCACATGCTGCACCCGTGACGGGTCGAAATATCCCTGTTCGGCCAGATACGCGACACCGCCGAAGCCGCCCGATTCCTCATCCGCCGTCGCGCTGATCTCGATGGCTCCGCGATAGTCCGGACAGGCCGCTATGAACGCCTCCGCGGCGATGATCGAGGTGGCGAGCCCGCCTTTCATGTCGCAGGCGCCGCGCCCGTAGATCCGGCCATCCTTCATCTGGCCGCCAAAGGGTTCCATCGTCCAGCCATGGCCGATCTCGACCACGTCATGGTGGGAGTTGAAATGAACGCAGTCCCCGGGCGTTCGCCCCTCGTGGCGGGCGACGAGGTTCCAGCGCGGATGGGTTTCGCTATCCGCCGGTGCGCCGACGGCGCGGATCAGTTCGACGGCAAAGCCCGAACGGCTCAACCGCGCGGAGAGATAGTCGCAAATCTCCCGGTAGTTGCGACCGGGCGGGTTCAGCGTGGGAATGCGGATCAGATCCTGGGTCAGTGCGATCAGATCGTCACGGCGGGCGGCGATTTCGTCGAAAAGGCGGGTGCTGTCGGTCATTTTTGCAACTTGCGCTGATGAGACTTGCGCCGCAAGCCCTGCCAAAGCCCTTTCGGGCCCCCATATAAGGGGTTATGAAAACGCGCGAGACCGGGAGTGCTGCATGCTGAATATCGGCCGGATGGCGATCATCCTTATTGTTGTACTGACATTGGTGTATGTCTGCGTGTTCCTCTACTGGCGTTCGGGCGTGCGCGAACGGCTTGAGGAAGACTGGGTGATGGAAGGTCGGCCGGGTGACCGGGATACATGGGTCGACGAGCGCGTGGCCCCCAAGGCGCGACGGATCAGCAGGTGGCTGATCCTCTTCGTCTACGTGCTGCCGATCACCGCGCTGAGCGTGTTTGTGTACGTTACCAATTGAACGAGGGGCACTGAGCCATGCGCTGGCCGCGAATAATCTTTCTGCTGATTTTGGCGCTGATCATCGGCGGCTTCATGCATTACACGCTACCGGGCCGTGACATCGCGCGGATCACCGACACGGAGATCATCCGGCAGGATTTTTCGGGCTGGAACAGGATTTTCTACGCCCAACCCGACAGCGGCAACGCCGATAGCGGCAATCGCGATCTGAGGCTGATCAACACGATCCGGGAAGACGGGTCGGTCATGGTCTATCGAAACGAGGATACCGGATTTGGCTGGCCGCCATATTTCAAGCTGGACAGTGCCGACCTGCAGGCCGAGGCCAGCAATCTGAGCTCGACGGCGGCTGACCCGCAATGGGTCGCCATCACCCACTACGGCTGGCGGTCGCGGTTTCTGTCCACCTATCCCAATGCCGTCGCGCTGAGACCGGTGGACGGCCCCGATGTCAGCCTGTTCCCGTGGCTCAATGTCATCATTCTGGCGCTTCTGGCGCTGCTCCTGTTCTTCATCTGGCGCATGTGGGAACGGTTCGAGGACCGGGTGATTGAACCGACGGTGGATCGAACCGCCGTGCGCTGGGCAAAGCTGCGAGACTGGATGGCCGGGCGTCGGTGACGCGCGGGCCGGGTACGACGGCTGGGCAGGGTTTCCATCGGTTCGCTGCGTCACGGATAGCCCGGCCGGAGATGGCCGTCCCGGCTGGGCAGGATTTCCGTCGCTCCGGTATCTTACTCGCCGTAGGGCACCCAGATCGTCTTGACCTCTGTGGCGGCCTGCAGGAAGCGCCTGCCTTCGCCCGATTTGCCCATCCAGTCGATCCCACGCCCGTCATGCACCCAGCTTCGTTTGAGATTGGAGGCGGAGGCTTTTTCGACGGCCTCGGCCCCGACATGGGGCGTGAAGGCCCAGATCGCGTCCACGTCCATGTGACCGGCAAGCGGTTCGGCCAGATCGGCTGGGTCGCCGGTTACGATGTTGACCACACCGCCGGGCAGATCCGACGTGTCGAGCACCTGATAGAGATCGGTGGCGGCAAGCGGGGCCGCATAGCTGGGCACCAGGACGATCCGGTTGCCCATGGCGATGGCGGGCGCGATAAGGGAAAGCGCCCCCAGAAGCGGCGCATCGTCGGGTGCCAGCGCGCCGATCACACCGACCGGTTCGGTCATCGCCAGCGCGATACCCCGGATCGGGACGGATTTCGCAGTGCCGTCGAACTTGTCGGCCCATGCCGCGTAGGTGAAGAGCCGGTCGATGGCCACATCCACCTCTGCGTCGGCGGTTTTAGCATTCACGCCGGTCAGGTCGCGGATGCGGGCCGCGAATTCCGCTGACCGTGCGGACAGGTTCTCGCCGATGTAATAGAGGATCTGCGCGCGAAGATGGCCCGTGGTTCGGGCCCATCCCGCTGCGCCCCGGGCGGCCTCCACCGCGTTGCGGATGTCCTTGCGAGTGCCCAGCCCCATATGACCAAGAAGCCTGCCCTTGGCGGACCAGACCGGTTGCGAATACCCGCCATCGGGCCGGGCCTGTTTGCCGCCGACATACATCTTGGCGGTGCGGTCGAGACCGGGGGCATCGGGCGTGTCCGGAGCCGGAACGGGATCGACCGGCTTCAACGGCTTCGTTTTCAGGGCAGGTTCGAGATAGGCCAGCAGCCCCTCCCATCCGCCTTCGCGGCCAAAGCCGCTTTCGCGCACACCGCCGAAGGGCGCGGCCGCGTCGAAGAGATTGGTGGCATTCACCCAGACCACACCGGCGGCCAGTCTCGGCGCCACGTCAAGCGCGAGGTTCAGGTTTTCGGTCCAGACCGTGGCGGCCAGCCCGTAGCGGGTGTTGTTGGCAATCTCCACGGCTTCCGACGGGGTGCGGAAGGTGGTGGAGACCAGAACGGGGCCAAAGATTTCCTCCTGCATCAGCGGGGCGGCGGGCGACAGGCCGGTGATCAGCGTCGGCGGATAGAAACAGCCCTGTTCCGGCACCGGTGTGGCCGCGCGGTAGGTTTCGCCTTCGGTGTTGCGGTCGACCAGCCGGGTGATCGTGGCGTGCTGGACCGGATCCACAACCGCGCCCACATCGATGGATTTGTCCAGCGGATCGCCAAGGCGCAGCTTGTCCATCCTGGCCTTGAGCCTAGCATGGAAATCCGCGGCGATACCTTCTTGCACAAGAAGTCGGGATCCTGCGCAGCAGACCTGGCCCTGGTTGAACCAGATGGCATCCACCAGCCCCTCGATGGCGCTGTCGATATCTGCATCGTCGAAAACGATGTAAGGGGATTTCCCGCCCAGTTCGAGCGTCAGCGATTTGCCGGACCCCGCCGTGGCCTGCCTGATCCGGCGACCAACCTCGGTGGACCCGGTGAAGGCGACCTTGTTCACATCCGGGTGGGTGGTCAGCGCCTCGCCCGTTCGCCCATCGCCGGTCACGATGTTGACCACGCCTTTGGGCAGGCCGGCCTCCCGGCAGATATCGGCAAACAGCAACGCGGTGAGAGAGGTGTATTCAGCCGGTTTGAGAACGACCGTATTGCCGGCGGCCAGCGCCGGCGCAATCTTCCACGACAGCATGAGCAGCGGGAAGTTCCATGGGATGACCTGCCCGCAGACGCCAAGCGGGGCGTGGTCGGGCATTTCGTCGTCAAGCAGCTGGGCGAGACCGGCGTGGTAGTAGAAATGCCGCTGGGCCAGCGGCACGTCGATGTCGCGCGCCTCACGGATCGGCTTGCCGTTGTCGAGTGTTTCGAGCACGGCGAAAAGGCGCGCATGTTTTTGCAGAAGGCGCGCCAGTGCATAAAGGTGGCGGGCCCGCTGGTGGCCGCTGAGTTTCGACCATCCGGGAAAGGCCCGCCGCGCGGCGGCAACGGCTTTGTCCACGTCCTCGGTGGAGCTTTGGGTGATCCGGGCCAGTTCGGCGCCCGTGGCCGGGTTTCTGGTTGCGAATGTCTCGCCCGGTTTCGCGAAGACGCCATCGATGAACGCCCCGAAGGCAGGGCCCTTCCCGGCGATCCAGGCGCGGGCTTCGGTATCGGATTCGGGGGCGGGACCGTAGTCCATCGTCTCGAAGATTTCGCGGGTGGTCATGTCAGGGCCCCATGAAGAGGAAGATGAAAAGGACGGCGATCAGGATGACGATTGCGGCTGTCTTGCGGATGCGCGCGCGCTGCGCAAGGACGGCATGGGCGCGGATGTCATCGGCATACTCCTCCGGCGGGCGCCCGAAGGTATAGGCCTCGTTGAAGCGTTTCAGTTGCGCATCGTTCAGCGACGCGGCGGAGGTTTTTTCCTTGCGATACTCGGAAAACCCCATCCAGATCACGTAGAGTGTCAGCAGGATCAGGATGACCGTGTTGAAGCTGAACATCATGGCGGGTCAGGCCATCGGATGCCGGTAGGACGCGGAATAGGCGCCGGTCGCGTGGTGTTCCAGCTGCCGCTCGATATCGCCCAGAAGGCTGCTTGCGCCGAAGCGGAAGAGGTCGGGCTGGAGCCAGCGGTTGCCCAGTTCCTCTTTCATCAGCGCCATGTAGACAAGCGCGTCCTTGGCCTTGGAAATCCCGCCCGCCGGTTTGTAGCCCACCTTGATGCCGGTCGCGGCCTCATAGGCGCGGATCGCGCGGACCATGGTCAAGGACACCGGCAGGGTTGCGTTGACGCTTTCCTTGCCGGTGGAGGTCTTGATGAAATCGGCCCCCGCCATCATGCAGACAAGCGAGGCGCGGGCGACGTTGCGCAGCGTGCCAAGCTCCCCTGTGGCGAGGATCGCCTTGACATGCGCTTCGCCGCAGGCGGCGCGGAACTCCTTCATCTCGTCATAGAGCGCCTGCCAGTTGCCGGTCAGGACATGGCGGCGGGAGATGACGATGTCGATCTCGGCAGCGCCTGCCTTCACGCTTTCCGTGATCTCGGCCACCCGCAGATGGAAGGGCGACAGCCCGGCGGGAAAGCCGGTGGATACGGCGGCGACCGGAATGTCCGAGCCCTGCAGCGCCTCGACGGCGGTTTCGACCATGTCGTGATAGACGCAGACGGCCCCGGTGGTGATCGGCGGCAGACCAAGTGCATCGAGCAGATCGGCCCGGACCGGTTGGCGGGCCTTGGCGCAGAGGCGCCTGACCCGGCCGGGCGTGTCGTCTCCGGCCAGCGTGGTGAGGTCGATCAGGGTAATGGCCTTGGCCAGCCATGCGGCCTGATAGGTCTTCTTGACCGTCCGGCGGCCCGGCAGGCTGGCCGCCCGGCGTTCGATGGCGGACGTGTTGGCCTGCACCCGCGCGACCCAATCCAGATCAAGCGGCATGCCGGCGTTGCGCGGCTCATGGACCTGCGGCAGTTGCGGATCGGTCAAGGTTGTGGCGGTCTGGGTCGGGGCGTGTGTCACGGGAGTAAACTGCAGCCATTGGGGGACGGTTCGGTCAGCGTCTCATGTCGGCGCGGCAAAGACAAGCTTGACCATTTGGTCAAAAATCAGCGGGTCACAACCGGGAAAGGATCAGCCCGACGGCCACGAAGGCGACGGCGAGGATGCGGGTCCAGCTGATCTCGCGCACTTGCAGGCCAAAGGCGCCGACGGCATCCAGAACGAGCGCTGCGGTCAGTTGCCCGAAGATCAGGGCCGCCACCATCGTGACGACGCCAAGCGCCGACACGCTCCAGACCGCGGCCCAGACATAGATCGCGCCAAGGGCGCCGCCTGTCCAGGCCCACCAGGGCGCATTGGCCATCGCCTGAAGCCCCGGCATCGTGCCCCGTGCCGCAACGATGGAGCCAAGCACCAGAAACCCCACAAGAAACGAGATCGCCGCCGCCGCCACCGGATCGCCCACATGTCCGGCAAGCCGGCTGTTTATCGGGGCCTGGACGGCAATCGCGACGCCGCCCAGTGCGATGGCGGCAAGGGCCATCCAAGGTGCCAGATTCATCATGGGTCCCCGCGTGTTGTCCGGTGTCACCGTGGCCACTCCGCGACGTTTGGGCAAGGGGCGTGACAGCCCCGCCGCACCGCGTTAACAGGAAGGCGCTGTCAGAGATAAGGACCCGCCGCCCATGCCCTTCGACCGTTCGATCAAAATCGCACCGTCCATCCTGTCCGCGGATTTCGCCAATCTGGGTGCAGAGATCCGCGCGGTGGAAGCCGAAGGTGCGGACTGGATCCACGTGGACCCGATGGATGGGCATTTCGTGCCGAACCTGACCATCGGGCCGAATGTCGTGGCCGCGATCCGGCCTCATGTGACGACATTTATGGATGTGCATCTGATGATTGCACCGGCTGACCCCTATATCGAGGCCTTCGCCAAGGCGGGTTCGGACATGATCACCGTGCATGCGGAGGCCGGGCCGCATCTGCACCGCACCCTGCAGAGCATTCGCGACCACGGGGCCAAGGCCGGAGTGGCGCTGAACATGACCACACCGCTGAGCCATATCGCCCATATCCTCGATGCGGTCGACCTGATCCTTGTGATGACGATCAACCCCGGGTTCGGCGGGCAGAAATTCACCCGTTCGATGGTGGAAAAGGTCGCACAGGCCCGTGCCATGGTGGGCGACAGACCGATCCATATCGAGGTGGATGGCGGGATCGACCCCGTCACCGCGCCTCTTGTCGCCGGTGCGGGGGCGGATGTGCTGGTGGCGGGATCCGCCGTGTTCAAGGGCGGTTCGGTCGAGCGGCCGGAGGTTTATGGCGAGAACATCCGCGCGATCCGGGCGGCGGCTGGCTAGCCCGGTATCGGGCCGCAGAGAATGCCATGGTCGGCCTGCACGCGGTCCAGCACCCTGCGTGCGTGATCGCAGTAGCGCCGCTGGTTCAGCTTGACGTCGATCAGCGCGGCCAGCCTGCGATGCATGGGAAACCAGCGGTCCAGATCCAGCCCGCAGCCGTCCAGCACGCGAAACGGCAGCGCATTCATCAATACGAGGGTGTTGAGAAACGTATGGGTGACGGTGGTGATATGCATCAGCTTGCGGTCGATCCGGCGAAGCGCGTCGATATCCAGCAGATAGAGCGGTGTCTGGCGCAACTGGTCCGTCAGGAACAGATGCGGCAGGAAGTATCCCGCCACGCTACTGAGGAAATGGGTCGCGGCGCGGGACGTGATGGTGAGGATCGTCCCGCCCGGAGACAGGAACGGTTGATCGGGTCGCGCGGCGCGGAGCACGTATCCGGTACAGTTCACAATCACACTGCCCGGCGCGATGGGCATTTTCGCCCCCGAACGCAGCACCAGTTCCGGGCCCCCGCGGCCGTCACACACATCCACGAGATAATCGCCCACAAACGCCTTGACCCCGCGGGCGATGGTCCGGCTTTCCCTTTCGGACAGGATGCCGAAAAGAAACTGTTCGCCCGTGCCCGTCGGGCAGAGCGTATATGTGTCGCGAAAATGGGCAAAAACCTCATCTGCATTTGTGCCGTCGAACCGCATCGTCAGTTCGCGGAATGTGGGCAGGACCAGTTTTCCGCGCCAGTATCGGGGCAGACCGGTGGGCAGCGTGAAGTCGCGGCTGGCAAAAACGGTGCCCATGCCGGTCAGCATCGTGACCGGGCGCCGAGGGTTCCGGGTGATCAGCGCGTGGGCTGTGTCCATTCCTGTCTTGCCGCCGCCAATGACATAGACCGGCGCATCCCCGGCCATGTCGAGGGCCTGAGGCGTCGTCGAGACGACCCGATCCGAAGAGAGGGGCAGCGGCTCCAGCTCCGGGATATCCAGACCGCGAGCGTCGATCAGGCGTCTGGCATCGACCACCCGAGAGGCCCCGCCATCAACCGCCTCAAGGCTGAGCCGGGCCCGCGCGCCGCCATCGGTCGCGATCTCCTCGATCGCGATGCAGTTCTGGCCGTAGAGTTCCGTAACGGCGACCTTGTCGCAGATCTGGTCGAGACAATGAGCAAGATGGGCCGCCACCTCATCCCCGGTTGCCAGATATTCCGGGCGCTTGGACCAGGCCCAGGGGATATTGCCGACCGTGAACATCGGGTGCGGCTGATGCAGCCGGACATGGGGATAGGTCGCGCACCACATGCCGCCGCAGCTTGCCTTTCGGTCGATCAGGAGAACGCGGGCCGTCGGCGGCAGATGCTCGCAGGCCGCGTAAAGCGCGTTCAGCCCCGCAATACCTGCGCCAAGAATACACAGATCCCAAACCGTCTCGTCCCCGGATTGCACGATATCCCGCATGACATTATCCCGCGCCTGTTGTCCGGCGCGACCCTAGCAGGAACGGGTGGGCTGCCAAGCCTTTGACGGCCGGGCGAAATCTGCATTGATGAAAAAAGGCCCGCGACCGGTATGGCGCGGGCCAGGTTTCGCACCTTGTTTCGTTTCAGCTGGCCGTGGGGCCGGCCTCCAGCACGTCCTCCAGCGTCCGCAAACCCGTGCGCGGGGCCTGTACCAGCACCGACATATTGCCGGGCTTGTGTTCGTTCCGCAGCATCTTGGTGTGCGCGTCGGGCAGTTCGGCCCAGGGGAAGACTTCGGACATGCACGGGTCAAGCCGGCGCTCGACCATCAGATTGTTGGCCGAGGCGGCCTGTTTCAGATGGGCGAAATGGCTGCCCTGAAGACGCTTTTGATGCATCCACATATACCGCACATCGAAGGTGCAGTTGAATCCGGTGGTGCCCGCGCAGATCACCACCATGCCGCCCTTCTTGCAGACCAGCGTGGAGACCGGGAAGGTCGCCTCGCCGGGATGCTCGAACACCATGTCCACGTTCACGCCCTTGCCGGTGATGTCCCAGATCGCCTTGCCGAACTTGCGCGCCTCGCTGAACCACTCCTTGTATTCCGGGGTTCCGACGGTGGGGAGTTGCCCCCAGCAATTGAAATCCTTGCGGTTGATGACACCCTTGGCGCCAAGACCGAGAACGTAATCGCGCTTGTCCTCGTCGGAGATGACCGCGATCGCATTGGCGCCTGCCGTCGTGGCAAGCTGGATCGCATAGACGCCCAGCCCGCCGGAGGCGCCCCAGACCAGCACGTTCTGCCCCGGCTTCAACTCGTGCGGATGATGGCCGAAAAGCATGCGGTACGCGGTGGCCAGCGTCAGCGTGTAGCAGGCGCTTTCTTCCCAGGTCAGGTGCTTGGGCCGCGGCATGAGCTGCTGCGCCTGAACGCGGGTGAACTGCGAGAACGCGCCATCGGGGGTCTCATAGCCCCAGATCCGCTGCGTGGGGGAGAACATCGGATCGCCGCCGTTGCATTCCTCGTCATTGCCATCGTCCTGGTTGCAATGCACCACGACCTCGTCGCCAACCTTCCAGTTCTTCACCTTGTCGCCCACGGCCCAGACGATGCCTGCGGCGTCGGACCCCGCGATGTGATAGGGTTGGCCATGGCCATCGAAGGGGCTGATCGGCTGGCCAAGCGCGGCCCAGACCCCGTTATAGTTGACGCCTGCGGCCATCACGAGAACGAGCACCTCGTTCGAATCGATCTGGTGGGTATCCACGACTTCCAGCTCAAACGCCGTGTCCGGGTTTCCGTGGCGCTCACGGCGGATCGCCCAGGCATGCATTTTGGCGGGAACATGGCCCATGGGGGGCATTTCGCCCATCTCGTAAAGGTCCTTCACCGGCGCCTCGTAAGGGGCCGCGGGGGCTTGGGTGTCCAGGGCCATCGTGCTCTCCGTCATGCTCAGTCCTTTGCGGGCAATGCCGCGCTGCGGAATCAATTGCTGCTCATGCGAGATTTATTTGCCAGTGCGCAAGAAAGCAACACGAAAGTATGATATTTCGTAATTTTATGTCGCATGTGCTGGGGTTGCCGGGGTGCGACGCCCCCGAAACTCCGGGCCAATCTGCGCCGGAGCGCCAGCACAGTCGGCGTTCACTCCGCGGCATCCTCCAGCGCCGGCCTGTCCAGCAAATGCGCAACCGACGCCGCATAAAACGCGACCAGTGCGGCACCTTCCGGGTTCAGCACGAAGCCGTCCGGCCCATCGCTCAGCATACCGCGTTCGATCAGCGCGCGCAGACCGACCTCGACCGTGTAGTCCAGATCGTTTCTTGGGATATGCACCGCCGTACCGCGGCTTTTGGCCTCGCTGACCTGGCGCCCGACCAGATCGCGAAGCTCGGCGCGGTTTCTGGCACCATCCCGCAGGCCATGGGCAACCAGAGGCACCGGAACGACGGGCATGACCTGCCCGATCCGCGCCATCAGTTCGACGCCCAGAGCGGTGGGGCGATCCTCGTGATCCAGCGCCATGAAATCGGTCAGGCTCAGGGGCGAACCAAAGCTGACGGCGGCGTAGCCATAGCGATGGAAACGCCCCGTGATCCGATGCCATGTCTGCCGCCAGACGTAACGCCAGATCGGTTTCAGACTGAACCGGAAGCGGCGGGTGCCGTTGGCATGCGCCTCGATCAGGGTGCGATCCTCCATGACCCGGTCGTAGTTCAGCGCCACGGGGACAAAAACCACGTCGCGGGAACTGCCGGGGACAAACCCGTCGAGAATGTAGGAGATCAGACCGAGCTTGGGTTTGCCCATGGCCCCGGTCTGGGACAGGCCCCCCTCGGGGAAAACGGCCTGGGTCACGCCTGCCTCGGTCGCCATTTGCACGTAGCGGGCCAGTACCTTGCGGTAGAGCGGGTTGTTGTGCCGTCGCCGGATGAAATAGCCCCCCATCGCGCGCACGAGTTGCCGAAGCGGCCAGACCCGGGCCCATTCGCCCACGGCATAGGCCAATGCGGACCGCTCCGCCGCCAACCATGTGACCAGCACGTAATCCATGTTCGAGCGGTGGTTCATGACGAAAATCACCGTGGCCTCGGGGTCGATTGCCTCCAGCGCGGCATCGTTGCCGTGAGCCAGCCTGACACGGTAGAGTGACTGGCTGAGAAACTTTGCGGCTCGGATCGCAAAGCCGAAATAGGCGAAGGCCGAAAAACCCGGAACGATCTCGCGCGCATAACGTTCGGCGGTCTGGGCGGCGACATCCTCGCGCATGCCGTTCGCCTTGGCATGCTCGACGATCGCGCGGGCGACCTCCGGGTCGTAGATCAGCCGCAGGACGGTATCGTTGCGGCGCGCGAGCTTGAAAGGCTGGATCGGTCGGGTCAGCCTTGTGTTCAACTGCTCCACCGCCCGCTCAAGGCGGCGGCGCAGGAACCAGCGCACCGATGGCACAAGCACATTGTTCAAGGCCGCGACCGCTGCGAAGGCCAGGATCAGGATCAGGGCCCAGACGGGCAGTTCTACGGTCGCCATCATTGCAGGGAAGCCTGACAGGAAAGCCGCCTGCGCACAATCATTCCAAATGCCGCGACGCAGCGAATTGACATCGACATAAAGTTATCAATATATGCCCGTGAGCGGAAGAAAATTACCGCGTCTGATTCAGGAGGCCTGCCCCGTGACCGCCCAGAAAGACCGCCCCTGGCTTATCCGGACCTATGCCGGCCATTCCACCGCCCAGGCCTCCAACGCGCTTTACCGCGGAAATCTGGCCAAGGGCCAGACCGGTCTTTCGGTGGCCTTCGATCTGCCGACCCAGACGGGGTATGACAGCGACCATGAACTGGCTCGTGGCGAGGTCGGCAAAGTCGGTGTTCCCGTGGCGCATCTGGGCGACATGCGCACGCTCTTCGACCAGATCCCGCTGGAGCAGATGAACACGTCGATGACGATCAATGCGACCGCCCCCTGGCTTCTAGCGCTCTATATCGCCGTGGCCGAGGAGCAGGGCGCGGATATCTCCCTGTTGCAGGGCACGGTGCAGAACGACCTGATCAAGGAATATCTTTCCCGCGGAACCTATATCTGCCCGCCGAAGCCGAGCCTGAAGATGATCGCGGATGTGGCCGAGTATTGCTACACGCATGTCCCGAAATGGAACCCGATGAATGTGTGTTCCTATCATTTGCAGGAAGCCGGTGCCACGCCGGAACAGGAATTGGCCTTTGCGCTGGCCACGGCTACGGCCGTGCTTGACGCATTGAAGCCGCGGGTACCGGCGGAGGATTTCCCCGCCCTTGTCGGGCGGATCTCGTTTTTCGTGAATGCCGGGATCCGCTTTGTGACCGAGATGTGCAAAATGCGCGCCTTCGTGGACCTCTGGGACGAAATCTGCGCCGAGCGCTATGGCGTCGAAGATCCGAAATACCGCCGGTTCCGCTATGGGGTGCAGGTCAACTCCCTCGGCCTGACGGAACAGCAGCCGGAAAACAACGTCTACCGCATCCTGATCGAAATGCTGGCGGTCACACTCAGCAAGAATGCCCGCGCCCGCGCCGTGCAGTTGCCCGCCTGGAACGAGGCATTGGGCCTGCCGCGCCCATGGGATCAGCAATGGTCGATGCGGATGCAGCAGATTATGGCGTTCGAAACCGATCTTCTGGAATATGGCGATCTGTTTGACGGCAATCCGGTGGTCGCGGCCAAGGTCGACGCGCTGAAAGACGGAGCGCTTGCGGAATTGGCCAATCTGGAATCGATGGGCGGGACGATCGCGGCAATCGATTACATGAAAGGCCGGCTTGTGGAGTCCAATGCAGACCGCGTCAACGGGATCGAAAAGGGCGAGACGGTCGTCGTCGGTGTGAACAGGTTCACCACGACGGAGCCATCGCCCCTGATGGATGCCGATGGCGGCATCATGATGGTGGACGAGGCGGTGGAGGCCGAGCAGATTGCGCGGCTGAACGACTGGCGGAGTCTGCGCGATGCGGATGCCGTTGCATCGAGCCTCGATGCCCTGCGGCGCGCCGCAGAGAAGGGCGAGAACATCATGCCGCCGTCGATTGCGGCAGCGAAGGCCGGGGTGACCACGGGCGAATGGGCAGGCATCATGCGCGCGGTTCATGGCGAATACCGCGGGCCTACTGGCGTTTCGCGCAATCCCTCCAACAAGACGGACGGGCTTGACGAGATACGGCAGGCGGTGGATGCCGCCAGCGACCGGCTTGGCCGGAGATTGAAGTTTCTGGTAGGAAAGCCCGGATTGGACGGGCATTCGAACGGGGCGGAGCAGATCGCGTTCCGCGCGCGGGATTGCGGAATGGATATCGCCTATGAGGGCATTCGATTGACGCCGGAAGAAATCGTTTCAGCTGCAAAAGCCGGGGAGGTCCACGTTATTGGCCTGTCGATCCTGTCCGGTAGCCACATTCCTCTGATCCAGGAGGTCATGACAAGATTGCGGGCCGAAAACATGGATCACATTCCAGTGGCCGTCGGGGGCATTATTCCGGAGGAAGACGCAGAGAAATTGCGGAGCTTCGGGGTGGCGAAAGTCTACACGCCAAAGGATTTCGAGCTCAATCGAATCATGATGGATATTGTTCACCTGGTCGACCCGAAGCCGGTCGCCGCCGAATAAACGCTGAAAAACATGGTCTCATAGGTCGAAACCTGCCTAAAAAGACATGTCCATAAATAGTTCCTATTGCATGCATGAGTGTACAGGCTTAGCACCAATGCACCAAAAATAGGGACACCCGAAATGACGAAGAAATTGAGTAACATGACGCGGCAGGAACTGCTGGACCTGCAAAAGGAAGTCGACGCCGCGCTGAAAGACTACGCGAAACGCAAAAAGAAGGAAGCCCTGGCTGCTGCGCAAAAGGCGGCACTTGAACACGGGTTTTCGTTGGACGAGGTTCTTGGCGGCAAATCCACATCCGGCCCGAAATCGCCTCCCAAATATGCCAATCCGAAAGATCCGAGCCAGACATGGACCGGCCGTGGCCGCCAGCCCGGTTGGATCAAGGAGGCGCTTGCGTCCGGAAAATCTCTCGACGATATGGCGATCTGAGCGCAGAAGATGACCGTTCACATTGGGGCAAAGCCCGGAGAGATTGCCGAAACGGTTTTGATGCCGGGCGACCCGCTCCGGGCGAAATGGGCCGCCGAAAGGTTTCTGGAAAATCCCGTCTGCGTCAACGAAGTGCGCGGCATGCTGGGGTTTACCGGAACCTGGAAGGGCAATCGCGTCACGATTCATGGGTCGGGTATGGGGATGCCCAGCCTCTCGATCTATGCCAATGAGTTGATCCGCGACTTTGGTGCGCAAACCCTGATCCGCATCGGATCGGCGGGCGCCATGCAGGACAACGTCAAGATCCGGGATGTGGTGCTGGCGATGACGTCGTCCACGATGTCCACGCCATCGCGCGGGATATTCAGGGACCTGAGTTTTGCGCCATGTGCGGATTACGGGTTGTTGCAGGCGGCTTACAAGGCGGCCCAATCCAGGGGCAGCGCGATCCATGTGGGCGGCATCTACTCGTCGGACGTGTTTTACGACGAGCGTCCGGACCTGACTGAGCAGATGACCCGCCACGGTATCCTCGCGGTGGAAATGGAAGCGGCGGAGCTTTATACGCTTGCTGCCCGGTACGGCCGCAGGGCTCTGGCGGTTCTGACCATCTCCGACCACCTGATCACGGGCGAGGCGTTGCCATCGGAAGACCGGCAATCCAGTTTTGCCGATATGGTGGAGATTGCGCTGGAAGCGGCCTTCACCTGAGCAAAGGGCCCCGGTTTCGGGGCCCTTGCCATGTCAGATCACGATCACATCCAGCGGCGGGAACCCGTTGAAGCCCACCGAGCTGTAGCTCGACGTATATGCCCCGCAATTGCGGATCACGATCCTGTCGCCGCTTTTGAGGCCGACAGGCAAGGCCACGGGGCGTTTTTCATAAAGCACATCGGCGCTGTCGCAGGACGGGCCCGCAAGGATGCAGGGGCCGGTGTCTTCATGGTCGCGATCGGTGGTGAACTGATACCGGATCGCCTCGTCGATGGTTTCGGCCAGACCGGAAAACTTGCCGATGTCGAGGAACACCCAACGGCAGAGGTCGTCATCGGATTTCCGCGACACCAGCAGCACCTCGGCGGCGATCACACCGGCTTCGGCCACCAGCCCGCGGCCGGGCTCGGCCATCACGCGGGGCGCGTCGCCGAAGCGGGCGCGAACCATCTGCATCACCGTTGCGGCATAATCGGTCGGGTGGGCGATCTCGTCGCCGTAGAAGGCGGGAAAGCCGCCGCCGATATTGAGAAGGCTCAAATCATGGCCTGCATCCAGCGCTTCGGCCCAGATTGCGGCCACCTGATCGAGCGTATCGGCCCACATCTCGGGTTTGCGGGTCTGGGAGCCCACATGGAAGGAAACGCCAACGGGTGCGAGACCCAGATCGCGGGCCATGTTCATCAGACGCACGGCCTTGTCGCGGCTGGTGCCGAATTTGCGGGTCAGCGGCCAGTCGGCGCCGGAGGCCTCCACGATAAGACGGATGTAAACCTGCGCCCCGGGTGCATTTTCCGCAATTTTTTCAAGCTCTTCTTCCGCGTCGGCGGCGAAGATCCCGATCCCGGCCTGATGCGCGAAAGCGATGTCCGACGCGCGTTTGACGGTGTTGCCGAACGAGATTTGCGCCGGGTCCGCACCAAGCGAGAGGCAGAGCTCGATTTCGCCCCGCGATGCGGCGTCGAAATGCGAGCCAAGCGCCACCAGACGTTCGATGATCTGGCGTGCCGGGTTCGCCTTCACGGCATAATGGATATCGGCGGAGGAGAGACCTGCGGCCAGCGCGTGATACTGCGCCTCGACCCGGTCGATATCGAGCACGAGGGTCGGTTTGTCGAAGCGGTTGGCTGCGACGAAGGCATCGAGGCGGGAGGAGGGTACGACGGCAGAAGCCGCCGAAAAATCGGCGTGGGTTACGTGCATTGGTCATCTCCATAAGACCCGGCCATTCCGGTGTCCCGGCGCAGACCGCTCACTTCAAAGGGAGACGTTACCGTCGCTACGTAACCGCGTGGGTGTTGAGCCCACCTCGACAGAGGCGCGTGCGTTGGCGTCTATGGGCGCCAAGTAGGACCGGGACGGATTCGATTCAAGGGAAATCTCGGGGTGATTTTCGCAATCCGGGCCCGTGGTTTTTGAGACACAGTCAGCGCCCGTGGGTCCGATCATACCCGTTGACCGGGGGAGGCGTGTAACCGGGTGTCGCCGCGCTGTCGAACACCTCGACCAGCAGCGGGAAACAGGGTGCCGTATCGCTGGAATGGGTCGCGCCGCAATCGCCGCCGGGGCACGCGGAAAGGGCGCCGACAAGATCTATTTCTGCCAGAAAATCAATGTGATCACCTGGCCGTACAGGGCTCGCTTTCATGAAGTACTGACCGGTATCGCGAGTGAAGCCGGTGCACATGAAAACGTTCAGGACATCGTGGATATGCGGCTCGGCTTCGGCAAGAGGGAGACCGGTTTCCTCGGCCAGCGCACGGGTAAGATTGGAGTGGCAGCAATGGTGATAGTGCCCGTCTGACAGCAGGTTGTGGGTATATGGGTCGCACCGGGTTCCGATCACGTCGTGAACGCCGCCGCCATGGGCATCAAGCCCGTACCAGCCCAGAGTATCCTCGACGATCGTCGCCATCGGGCGAAGATAGGGAAGGCTGGACCAGAGCCGGTCCCCGGTCGTTACATGGGTGCCGTGAAGCGCACGGGTCTTGCCGGAGAAAAAGCGTTCGGTCAGATCGGCGGCATTCCAGAGATTGAGGTCGCCAACCTGTGGGCCCTTGATGCTGGTGATGCGGAAGGTCTGGCCTGCCCTGACATGGAAGCTGCGCGCCTCGCGGGGAGGAACGGTCACCTCGTGCCGCTTCTGCAGCGTTTCGGTTGCCGCGCGCATCACCGCTGCGTCCGGCTGTGGGAGCGTATCGGTCGGATAGCAGATGACAGGAGCGATGGCGCGGCGTTGGGCGGCGTCTGCGGGCTCGGACATGGGTATCTCCGGGGTAAATGAGTCTATGTGCAGGTGATGCTGAGGGTTTTACAGGTTCCGGGTTCGGTTCCGCAAACCGCCGTCGGGCTGGGTGGCCGCCTCAAGCGGAGTTCGGCAAAACCGTTGCTTTCCGGGCTCACAAGGGGTTGTGGCAAGGCCGGGCATCCACGTTCCGCATCGCGACGTCCCGCCGGTCAGACATGCTCCCCCACAACCTTGCCGGAATAGATACACCCGCCCAGAAAGGTGCCCTCAAGCGCGTTATAGCCGTGGTAGCCGCCACCGCCGAAGCCCGCCACCTCGCCGGCCGCGAAGAGCCCGGAAAAGGGCGTGCCATCGGGGCGGAGAACCTGACCGCTGAGATCCGTATGCAGCCCGCCGAGCGATTTCCGCGTTAGAATGCTGAGACGGACGGCGATGAGGGGGCCGTTTTTCGGGTCGAGGATCGCATGCGGTTTGGCGGTGCGGATCAGTTTGTCGCCCAGATAGGCGCGGGCGCCGCGAATGGCGGTGATCTGGGCATCCTTGGAGACCGCGTTGCCCAGTTGCGCATCCCGTGCGGCGATCTGGTCGCGGATATGGGCGAGCCTGAGCGGGACTTGCGGAGTGATCCTGTTCATCCCCTCGACCAGCGTCGCCAGATCGGGGGCGACGACAAAATCCTCCCCATGCGTCTTGAATGCCTCAACCGCACGGGTCGCCCCCTTGCCAAGGCGTTCCTTCAGAACCGCCGACCATTTGCCGGAGGTCAGGTCCGGGTTCTGCTCAGAGCCGGAAAGGGCGAACTCCTTTTCGATGATCTTCTGGGTCAGGATGAACCATGAATACTCATGACCGGTGGCCATAATACGCTTGAGCGTGGCCAGCGTGTCGAAGCCGGGGAAGCAGGGCGCGGTCATCCGGTCGCCGTTTGCATCGAACCACATCGACGACGGGCCGGGCAGGATGCGGATGCCGTGATTGGGCCAGATCGGGTTCCAGTTGGCCAGACCCTCGCAATAATGCCACATCCGGTCCTTGTTGATGACCTGCGCGCCCGCCGCCTCCACCGTCTGCTGCATCTGTCCGTCCACATAGTCGGGAACGCCGGAAATCATCCTGATCGGCGGCGGCCCAAGACGCTCGCGCGGCCAGTAATCGCGGACGAGATCGTGATTGGCGCCGATGCCGCCTGTCGTCACGATGACGGTATCGGCGGCATAGTCGAAGGGCACGGCGGCCCGGCGGTTGGTGGGCGCCCCGCGGGGCGCCGGATCGTCGACAAGAATGTCGCCCTCTACGCCTTTCAGCAGGCCCCCTTCGAGCGTGAGCCCGGTGACCCGGTGGCGGAAATGCAGTTCGATCCTGGGGTGGGTTCGGACGCGTTCGGCATAGGGTTTCACCACACCGGTGCCGGTGCCCCATGTGACGTGAAACCGCGGGATGGAATTGCCGTGACCGGGGGCAAGCGATCCGCCACGTTCGGCCCACCCCACCACCGGAAACCAGCGCATGCCCAGATCATGCAGGTAACCGCGCATGGGGCCGGCGGCGAAATCCAGATAGGCATCGGCCCATCTGCGGGGGTTTTCATCCTCGGGCCGGTCGAAGCCCGCCGCCCCGAACCAGTCGGCCGCCGCCAGATCCCGGCTGTCCCTGAGGCCCATTCGCCGCTGTTCGGGCGTGTTCACCATGAACAGCCCGCCAAGCGACCACCAGGCCTGCCCGCCAAGCGATTGCGGGCCTTCCTGATCCAGAATGGCGACCTTGCGGCCACGTTCGGCCGCGTGAAAGGCGGCCACAAGGCCAGATAGACCCGCACCGATGACAATTGTATCGACCTTGATCATGGTTCCGTCTCCTCCGCCTTGGGAGTGTAAACCGGGTCATCTCCACTTGTCCCGCGCCGACGTTGCGTCGCGTTGCACGGGCCGCATGGCAGCGTTGTGCAGATACGCGGTGCTCAAATCGCGATCCGCACGTATCTTTGATGCAAGGGAGGACAGAGCTGACCCAGAAGAGGTTGATATGTCCAAACGTGAGACTGAGCAGAAGAGCGACGAGGCCCTGAAATGTCTGGAAGACGCCTGGGCCTATTACACAGAGTTGCCATACCCTGTGGATAAGACCCCGGAATACTACGAATATGTGAAGGCGGCCTGACGCAAGGCGCGCTTGCCGGAGGGGTTTGAGCAGGAGGATCGCCTTCATGCAGGGGGCGGTCCCTTTGCCTTCCGCCGCCGCCTGACGAGGGCGGATGCGGCATCTTTGCCCCGTGCAGGTTGCCGCGGCGAGGACTGCCCCGGCCCTCACGGAGTTCGGCGCTGCGCCGGACGTCTGCGAAATCCCTTTCCGGCGATACAGATCACACCCGGCCAGCGCATGATTGGCGCGTCCGCATACGTCGGCCCCCGGAGAACGATTGCCGCCGCACATGATCGCGGCCCTGCGAGATACCGGCCCGGGATCAGTGCGCCCGTTCCACCATCATCTGCTTGATCGAGGCAATCGCCTTGGCCGGGTTCAGACCCTTCGGGCAGGTCTTGGTGCAGTTCATGATCGTGTGGCAGCGGTAGAGTTTGAACGGATCTTCCAGATCGTCCAACCGCTCGCCCGTGGCCTCATCGCGGCTGTCGATGATCCAGCGATAGGCATGCAGCAGCGCGGCGGGCCCGAGATAGCGGTCCCCGTTCCACCAGTAGGACGGGCAGGACGTCGAACAGCAGGCGCACATCACACATTCATACAACCCATCGAGTTTTTTGCGGTCATCGATAGATTGGCGCCACTCATGTTCAGGATTTTGGGTCTTGGTCTCCAGCCAGGGCATCACTGCGGCGTGTTGGGCGTAGAAATGGGTGAGATCGGGGATCAGGTCCTTGACCACGGGCATGTGGGGCAGGGGGTAGATCTTCACGTCGCCCTTGATCTCGTCCATGCCGTAGATGCAGGCCAGCGTGTTGATCCCGTCGATATTCATCGCGCAGGAGCCGCAGATCCCCTCGCGGCAGGAGCGGCGGAAGGTCAGCGTGGGGTCGATCTCGTTCTTGATCTTGATCAGCGCGTCAAGAACCATGGGCCCGCAGCTGTCCATATCGACGAAATAGGTGTCGACACGCGGGTTCTCGCCATCATCGGGGTTCCAGCGATAGATGCTGAACTTCCGCACATTCGTGGCGCCCTCCGGCTTGGGCCAGGTCTTGCCCGTGCGGATGCGGGAGTTCTTGGGGAGCGTCAGTTCAACCATGGTTGTCTCCGGTTCCTTGTACGAAGGATAATATGTCCTGCCATGCGCGTTTGCCAGCGCTGGCAGATGAAGGGGTGATGAGGTCAGGCATGATGCATCTCCGCCAGCCAGCGGGTCGGATGGGGTTCATAGCCAAGGCGGACCAGCGCCGCGCCATAGCGTTCCGCATATATCTCGGCCACACGCCGGGGCAGGGCCTGCCGCCACTGGTCGGGGCGCCCTGACATGATATGCGCATCGACCCGTTTGGCGCGCGGCGTCGCCCCGGAAAGTCCGCCGAACAGGCTGTGTTTCCAGAAGATCCGCCTGCCCAGGGCCGTTTCCTCCTCCGAAAACCCGAGAAAGCTGAGGGCTTCGACGAACCGCTGACAGGTGGTGTCGCGGATCAGCTCTTCGTAGCGCATCTCGACCGCGTTGGGGCGCGTGTAATCCCATGCCAGCATCTGGCCGAGCGTTTCGCGGTGCTTGTGTTCCATTTCGAACAGCAGCCGCTCCTCGTCATCCGGCAGGTTCTGCAAATGCTCCTGATAACTGCGGTTGTTCAGTTCCGGCCGCGGGCGATGCAGGAATTTCTCGTCCCGGGTAACAGAGCGCAGATGATACCGCATCCCCGAGACAAGCACATCGCGGGGGTCGCGGATCAGATGCAGAATCCTCGCATCGGGTCTGTCCATGACCGGCTTGGGCAGTTTCGAGGACCAGTTGTACAGTATAGCGCGACCGGCGTCGCAATGCTTGCCCTCGTGCCAGTTGGCGAAGCCATAGACAAAGGCCAGCTTCAACCGCCGGGCGATGATCCGGAACACGCGGCGCATCCAGATCGTGCCGGTCTTGTGATGGGTGCCGATGCAGATGAAGCGAGGCTCGATAAGCTCTGTCATGCCGGGCCGCGCTCAGAGGATCAGGGGCCGGGTCGGACCGGCGCCTGTAAGCTGACGGAAGCAACGGTCATAGACCAGTTGCGGATCGCGCCCGGCCAGGTAGTCGGACGTGATCCCGACCTCAAGCCGGGCGGTCGGCCCGCCCGATCCCACGCCGACGCCGATGCTGCCCGTGGGCCCCGCCGCGGCACGGGCGCGTTCGCTGCAAGTCTGATAGGCGCGTTCGGGCGACATCGGCCCGCAGGCCGCCAGCAGAGCGAGGACGGCGAGGGCAAGGTGCGGTCTCGGCCTCATGCGAATGCCTCCAGGGAGACAAGCGCATTGCGGCTGATGCAAAGGACCGTATCGGGACGCTGCAGAATGCCGGAGACGGTGCGGCTGGTCTGCTCGGTCACGCCGGTGACGGCGGCGCCGGCCACGATGAGGATTTCCTGCGCCGAGGCGTTGTCGATCACGCAATCGGTCACCGGCGTGGCATCGATGCCGGGAAACCGTTCCGCGACCACGTCATTCACCACGCCCCGCGCCTGATCGCGGGCGATGATGTCGGCAGTGCCCTGCGCGATGTTGCAGGCGGCCAGCGTGGTGAGCGTCATCGCCAACCCCAGATGGCGGAGAGCTGCGGACAGGCGCACGGGGGCTGCTGCCTCCGCCCGGGATGCCGGCGGCGCCGGTTCACCTCTGTCTCCCATGGGCCTGGTTCGGAGTGGCATCAGTTCTGTGTCTCTCCTCAATACACGCGCGCCTTGGGTGCGATTTTCTTCATGTCGATCCCGCCCTCGTTATGGCCGAGAAGCGGATTGAGATGCACCGGGCGATAATCCAGGGTCGTCTTGCTGCCATTGACCACGGCAAGGCTGTGCTTGCGCCAGTTCTCGTCATCCCGGTCAGGATAATCCTCATGCGCATGTGCGCCACGGCTTTCCTTTCGCGCCTCGGCGGCAACGATCGTGGCCAGCGCGTTGGGCATCAGATTGGTCAGCTCCAGCGTTTCCATCAGGTCGGAGTTCCAGATCAGGCTCCGGTCGGTGACGTGCAGATCGTCGATCTTTGCCGCAATGGCCTCCATCTTGGTCACACCCTCGGCCAGCGTCTTGTCGGTGCGGAACACCGCGGCATCGGATTGCATGGCCTGCTGCATCTCCAGCCTCAGCTCGGCGGTGGGCGTGCCCCCGTCGGCATGGCGGATATCGTCGAACCGGGCGATTGCCTTGTCGAGCGAAGCCTGGTTCAGCGCCGGGTTCGACGCGTCCGGGTCCACCACTTCGCCTGCCTTGATCGCGGCGGCGCGGCCGAACACCACGAGGTCGATCAGGCTGTTGGAGCCAAGCCGGTTCGCCCCGTGGACCGAGGCACAGCCCGCTTCGCCCACGGCCATGAGGCCGGGGACGATGGCGTCCGGGTCTTTCTTGGTGGGGTTCAGCACCTCGCCCCAGTAATTGGTCGGGATGCCGCCCATGTTGTAATGCACCGTCGGCAGAACCGGGATCGGCTCTTTCGTCAGATCCACACCGGCGAAGATGCGGGCGCTTTCGGAGATACCCGGCAGGCGCAGGTCCAGTGTCTCCGGCGGAAGATGGTTCAGGTGCAGGTGGATATGATCCTTGTTCTCGCCCACACCGCGACCTTCGCGGATCTCCATCGTCATGCAGCGGGACACCACATCGCGGCTGGCAAGGTCCTTGTAGGTCGGCGCGTAGCGTTCCATGAACCGCTCGCCTTCGGAATTGGTCAGGTAGCCGCCTTCGCCGCGCGCGCCCTCGGTGATCAGGCAGCCCGCGCCATAGATGCCGGTCGGGTGAAACTGCACGAACTCCATGTCCTGAAGCGGCAGCCCCTGCCGCGCCACCATGCCGCCGCCGTCGCCGGTGCAGGTATGGGCCGATGTGGCCGAGAAATAGGCCCGCCCATAGCCACCGGTGGCCAGCACCGTGGTCTTGGCGTTGAAGACATGCATCGTGCCGTCTTCCAGCTTCCAGGCGACGACACCCTGGCACTGGCCATCCTCGGACATGATCAGGTCGGTCGCGAAATACTCGATATAGAATTCCGCGTTGTGCTTGAGGCTCTGGCCATAAAGCGTGTGCAGGATGGCGTGCCCGGTCCGGTCGGCGGCGGCGCAGGTGCGTTGCACCGGCGGGCCCTCGCCGAACTCCGTCGTATGGCCGCCGAAGGGACGCTGATAGATCTTGCCCTCTTCCGTGCGGGAAAACGGCACACCGTAATGCTCCAGCTCGTACACGGCCTTGGGCGCCTCGCGGGCGAGATACTCCATCGCGTCCGTGTCGCCCAGCCAGTCGGACCCTTTCACCGTGTCGTACATGTGCCACTGCCAGTGGTCCGGGCCCATATTGCCAAGCGAGGCCGCGATGCCTCCCTGCGCCGCGACAGTGTGAGAGCGGGTCGGGAACACCTTTGAAATGCAGGCGGTCTTGAGGCCCTGCTCTGCCATGCCAAGGGTGGCCCTGAGGCCGGAGCCGCCAGCGCCCACGACGACAACGTCGTAGGTGTGATGGGTGATATCGTAGGAAGCCGTCATGTCTGAATTTGCTCCTGTCTGCTCAGAGCGCGATTTTTGCGATGGCGAAAAGGCCCGTGGCGGCAAGGCCATAGCTGATGAGGGTCATGGCGATGATGGCCAACCTGCCTGCCGGGCCATGCACGTAATCCTCGATCAGCGTGGTGACGCCCAGTCGGAAATGATGAAAGCCCACGATCAGCATCAGGGCGGTTACGATGGCGGTGAACGGGCGCGAGAGCCCCGCGATGACCTCCGCATGAGGTTCGCCAAGCAGCGGGCCGACCGAGAACAGGAAGATCGGGGTCAGGATCAGAAGGGCGATCGAGGTGACCGTCATCGAATAGAAATGCTGGGTGCCGCTTCTGGCGGAGCCGAGCCCCTCGACGCGCTTGCGGTCGGTCAGAAATGCCATGTCTGTTGCCCCCCTAGATTGCGATGATGGTGAGAAAGGTGAACGCGACCGACCCGATGATCATGCCCCAGCCCATCTTGTCGGCGGTGTCCACCTCAAGACCGTAGCCCTGATCCCAGATCAGGTGGCGAAGACCGCCGAGCGCATGATACCAGAGCGCCCAGACCGATCCGAGCATCACCAGATCGCCCAGGACCGAGGTGATCAGACCGTCGACCGTGGTGAAGTAGCTTTCGCCGGTCGCCGCGGCCAGAAGCCACCACACGATGAGCAGCGCGCCCACCAACAGGGCGTTGCCGCTGATCCGCACCAGAATCGAGGTGATCGAATTGAGTTGCGGCCGATAAATCGTCAGGTGTGGGGACAGAGGCCTGTTGCCCCGGTTCACGTCTGCCATGGCGGACACCCTTTCAGGTTGAGCTTGGACTGTTTTCGTCACGACAATGCATAGCGGGTTTTTTGCCGCTGTCACGTGGTGCGACGTTGAAAATGCGCCCAATTCTGGGTCCTAACGCCGCAGCGCCCCTTCTTGTGATCACAGTATCGTGGGCCGTGATCACAAAAGATATCTCCCAAAAGTGTCCAAAGGCACTCTCGTTTTTGCCTCAGAACTGCCTTATTGGGGACCTAGCCACGTCGATGATTTAGTGTGACAGGTTGTGAGGAATAGATGGTGCGACATAAACTGGCTTTTACAGTCGACAGGGATCGGGCCCAGTTGCTGGCCTGGATGGTGGAATGCCCGGATCCGAATCTGTGGCACGAGATCGTGGTCGGCCTGGATCTGACCACCGGACTCGGACTGGACTCGGCGCTCTGGATCGTTCAGCAGCCCGAATGCGACATGGCCACCGCAGCCGCGGCCCTCGTCCGGCTTGAGGCCTGGGAATACATCATCGTGCCGACCGAGAAGAAGCGCTATGCCGACGCGCGTATCTTCGAGATTGCGCGGGCGGTCTGCATGCGGTCGCAGACTGACGGATATCAGCGCAATCGCATCGGCTGGGATCACAGCCGCCTGCATCATTCGCCCAAGGTCCTCTTGCACCATATCTACGCCTTCTGCGAACAGAAGGGGCTGGCGCATGACCAGACCTATCTGCCCATTCCGGTCAGCTTGCTGTCGGGTGATTTCGACAAGGCGCTTCCGCTACAGGAGTATATCGCCGACGAATCCGGCCTGACCCATGTGTCGGCGCTTGATCCGGTGACGCAGAAGGGGATGGGGTACACGCTCCACTGAGCGTCCCGGTCCCTATTCCGGGACCAGGGCCCAGTAATCCAGATCCAGCAGGATGTCGGGCAGATACCTGCCATCCTCCCCCTTCAATGTGCCGGCGGCGCCACCCTTCGTTGCGACCAGCCGCAGGCGAAGCGCGCCGACGCCGGGAGCGGAGGTTTCGGCCTTGTCCAGAACTTCGGACCATGCCCTGACAGTATCGCCCGCAAAGGCCGGGTTGGCATGGGCCCCGGCATTGATGCCGGCGATCATCTGCGCGTTGGCCAGCCCGTTGAAGCTGAGCGCGCGGGCAAGGCTGATGATGTGGCCGCCATAGATCAGGCGCTTGCCATCCTCCCGCGCAGTCGCATCGAAATGCACCTTGGCCGTGTTCTGCCAGAGCCGGGTGGCCATCATGTGTTCGGCCTCGCTGAGCGTGACACCGTCCACATGATCGATCACCTCGCCGATCTGATAATCCGACCAGCGATGCGGCTCTCCGGCAAGATCGAAATCATAATGGGAAAAATCCAGCCCTTCGGGGATAAACAACGTGTCGGGCGGGACAACCGGGCTCGGTTCGGGCAGATGGGTTTCGGGCGCGGGCGCGTCGGGATCGCGTTTGCGCACCATCACCCAGCGGATGTAGTCCAGCACGATCGTTCCGTGCTGGTTCACACCTTCGGTCTGCACGTAAACGACACCGGATTTGCCGTTTGAGTTCTGTTTCAGGCCGATGATCTCCGATCTGCCGCGCAGCGTATCGCCAGGCCAGACCGGCACGTGAAACCGCCCCTCCGCATATCCCAGGTTCGCAATCGCGTTCAGGGAGATGTCGGGCACGCTTTTGCCAAAGACCGTGTGAAACGTGATCAGATCGTCCAGGGGGCTGGCATGAAGACCCGAGGCGCGGGCAAACTCGTCGGATGAATGAAGCGCGTGCCGCGCCGGATAAAGGGCGTGATAGAGCGCCCTTTCGGCTCCCTGAAGCGTGCGCGGCGTGGCGTGGTCTATGACCTGCCCAAGACTGTAATCCTCGAAGAAATTGCCGGAACCGGTTTTGGGCATTCAGAGATCTCCGAGTTTCAGGGCGGAGGTGTAGGTGCCGTCGACCTCCTTGGTTACGGCCTGCCCGCAGCGCATGACGCCGCGGGCTGCATCGAACGCATATGTCGGCGGGCCATACAGAACCCAGCCTGCGTTCAGCGCCTCGCTCACCTTGTGGCAGAAGGCCGACGTGTCGTCTTCGGAGAGGAAGCGATAGATCTGCATCAGGCCGGGAACGGGTAGTAGCCAAGCCAGCTGTGGATGAACGCCACGACAACAAAGGCCACCAGCCCCGCGACGAAGGCCAGCCCGTCGTTTTTGAGCGATGCATTGGCCGGGCGTTCCCATGTGGGTTCGGCCTTGTTGATCATGATCACGCTGCCCACGGCCCAGCCCAGCAGACCGCCGAACAACAGGATCGAGGCCAGATCGCCATTCACCAGCAAATGCGAGATGGCCCAGGTCTTGGTCGCCGTCAGTTGCTTGTGGCGAATGCGCGCCGAGATCGTTCCCTGGATGACGCTCAGCGCGAAGAGCCAGAACGCGATGACCATCAGCAGGTTCGCCACATGGATCAGGAAGAACGGGGGGAACCAGACATTCACATAGGCCGCGCTGCGGTAGCCGATCACCATCAGGACGATGCCGGCAAGGATGCCAAGCGCGACCAGACCTTTGCCGGGATCGCCCATGGCCGCACGCCGGGCGGGCATCAGCCGCTTGAACCAATGTGATCCCATGAACAGCGCGAGGCCGAGGATGAGGAGGATGTAACCCATTATGCTTGCTCCAACTTGCTGATGGCTGCCGCCTTGGCCAAGGTGGCCCTAGCGCTCTCCACATGCAAGTTCTCCACGATACGGCCATCCACGACGGCCACGCCCTGCCCGGCGGCCGTGGCCGCATCGAAGGCTTCGATCTGGCGGCGCGCGAGGTCGATCTCCTCCGCCGACGGGGCGAAAGCCGCATTCGCGATGGCCACCTGCGCGGGGTGGATCAGGGTTTTGCCGTCAAATCCCATGTCGCGGCCTTGCCTGCACTCGCGGCCGAGCCCCTCGTCGTCCTTGAAGGCGTTATAGACCCCGTCGACACATACGAGGCGATGGGCGCGGGCGGCCAGCAGGCAGAGCTGAAGCGCGGTCAGAAGCGGTTCGCGGTCCGCATGCTGCCGGGTGCCCAGATCCTTGGCCAGATCGTTGGTGCCCATCACGAAGCCCGCCATGCGCGGCGCAGCGGCGATCTGGGCGGCGTTCAGGATGCCGAGGGGCGTTTCCATCATCGCCCAGATCGTGGTTTGCGCCGTTTCCGCCCGGGCGTCCAGCCGGGTGGCAAGAGCCTCGATATCGGCGGCAGAGTTGACTTTGGGAAGCAGGATCGCCTGCGGCGAGATCGCGGCGATCGTGTCGAGATCCTGCGCGCCCCAATCGGTATCGAACCCGTTGATCCGGACGATCTGCGCCCGCGGATCATATCCTGCGGCGGCCAGTGTCTCGGCCAAGAGCGTTCGCGCGACGGCTTTCTCGTCGATGGCGACCGCATCCTCAAGGTCGAAGATGATGGCGTCGACAGGCAGGGAACGGGCCTTGTCCAACGCGCGCGGCTTGGAGCCGGGGATATAAAGAACCGAGCGGTAGGGGCGCGCGCGATGATCCATGGGAAGCCTTTCGATCCGTGTCGGACTGGCAAGAATCATGCCTGCCGCGCGAACGCAAGTTCCGTTATGCCGCAGCATGGCGAAACTATGTTGCGCCGGAACCCGCTATAATTCCGGCTCAGCTGCGGGATCCTGTCACGGTTGGATGACGGTTTTTCCCGGGAGTTAACGGAATTTTTGTCATCTTTTCCGATACAGGACAGATGGCGCCCGAGCCTTCGGGCAAATGACCAGACAGCAAAAGGGGGAGCCAGGCGGTCGCACGCTCACCCTCTTGCGGACTGCTTTTCTCCGGGCCCCTCGGCAGATGAAAGGCAGGACCATGACCAGAATGAACAGGATTGTCGGGGCCGCGCTGACGCTCGCCTCTCTGACGTTTCCCGCCGGGGCGCAATCGAACGGACAGGCGATTTGCGGTCAGCGCGATGCGATCATCGGGACATTGAGCAGCCGGTACGGCGAAACCGCGCGGTCCATCGGGATGGGCCCGGGCAACCGTATCGTCGAGGTCTATGCCTCGGACGAGACCGGGACATGGACGATCACCGTGACAAGCGCGGACGGGATGACCTGCCTGATGGCCTCCGGCGCGTCCTACGTGACATTGGTGCAGCCCGCGCCCGGGGAACCGCTCTGAACAGAGACGTGCCCGGGGCGTTTTCCATGCCGGCCCGCCGGTCAGAATCGCGTGTGGAAAGCGGGCCGGGGAGCAGGAAATCGCCGGCCCGAACGGTCACTTTGGCGGAATCCGAGCGGCGCGCATCGTGCCGGAAATTCAGGTGGAGTGGCTGATTTTTCTCTTGTTTCGAGCGGCTTGGCGGTGCTGCACTGCCGCGTGGGTCTTTCCGCCGCGCGCGCGCAGGCTTGCGCCGAACGGGGTGGGCGGATAGGCCCGTCGCCAATATCAACGAGGTACCTGGAGATCACTCTCATGGCCAGACCCAAGATTGCGCTTATCGGCGCGGGACAGATCGGGGGCACCCTTGCCCATCTTGCAGCGCTGAAAGAACTGGGGGACGTCATCCTGTTCGACATCGCCGAGGGCATTCCACAGGGAAAGGCGCTGGATATCGCCGAATCCGGTCCGTCGGAAAAGTTCGACGCCAAGCTGAAGGGCACGAATGACTATGCGGATATCGCGGGTGCGGACGTGTGCATCGTCACCGCCGGCGTGCCGCGCAAACCGGGGATGAGCCGGGATGACCTTCTGGGGATCAACCTGAAAGTCATGAAATCCGTGGGCGAGGGCATCCGCGATCACGCGCCGAATGCATTCGTGATCTGCATCACCAACCCGCTCGATGCGATGGTCTGGGCGCTGCGCGAGTTTTCGGGTCTGCCGCATGAAAAGGTCTGCGGTATGGCCGGGGTGCTGGACAGCGCGCGGTTCCGCCATTTCCTGGCCGAAGAGTTCGAGGTCTCCATGAAGGATGTGACCGCTTTCGTTCTGGGCGGGCATGGTGACACGATGGTGCCGCTGACGCGCTATTCCACCGTGGCGGGTATTCCCTTGCCCGATCTGGTGGCGATGGGCTGGACCACGCAGGAGAAGCTGGAGGCGATTGTGCAGCGCACGCGCGATGGCGGCGCCGAGATCGTCGGCCTGCTGAAAACCGGCAGCGCCTTCTATGCGCCCGCGACATCGGCGATCGAAATGGCGGAAGCCTATCTGAAGGACCAGAAGCGGGTTCTGCCCTGTGCCGCCTATTGCGATGGCCAGTTCGGGCTGAAGGGCATGTATGTGGGCGTGCCGACCGTGATCGGCGCAGGGGGTATCGAACGGATCGTCGATGTGAAGCTTTCCAAGGAAGAGCAGGCCATGTTCGACAATTCCGTGGCTGCCGTGAAAGGCCTTGTCGACGCCTGCAAGGGGATCGACGACAGCCTGGCGTGAACGGTCACGCATCTGCAAGTTGGAATGGCGGCCCGCCCGGCCGCCATTTTCTTTTTCCCGATGGCGACAGATCCTCGCAAGACAGGTAGACGGTAGATAGCTGAACGGGCGCAGAGTTTGGATTTGGGCGGATAATGGGCGATGTGAGTTGGGGTGTCGTGATGACGGTCCGGGAGCCGCCGGTGCTGGTTCAGGCCAATGTCGCCTGGCATCTGGCGAGCGGCGCATCGGAAATTCACGTCTATCTGGACGACCCGCACGACCCGGCCTTCTACCTGTTGAAATCGATGCCGGGCTGCCGCGTCGTCAGGTGCACTCTGGATCACTGGAGAACACAGGCCAAGCGGCGCGCAAGGCCCGCGTCGCAGGTGCGGCGGCAGTCGCTGAATGCAAACCACGCCTTGTCGCGAACCGCATGCGATTGGCTCATCCATCTGGATGCGGACGAGTTTCTGCTTCAGGAGCGCCCGATTGCCGGAGAGATGGCCGCCTTGAACGGAACCGCCATGGCGCTGCAACTGCCGGTTTGGGAGCGCATTTATCTGCCCGGATCGGCCCCGGAAACCCTTTTCGAAGGCGGTTTCATGCCCGCGCTGACAGCCCCCGGTGACGCCAGGAGCGAAAACCGCGCCGTCGCGCGGCGGGTGTTCGGCGCGGATCGGGGCTATCGGCGGCTTGGGCTTTTGGGCCATGCCGCGGGCAAGGTTGCGGTGCCCGTGGGCCAGGGGTTTTCCCTGTCGATCCATACCGCGTTTCTTGACCGCGGGGGAGAACGCGCCCGGGCGCGGTTGCGGCGCTCCACATCTGCCCGGATCCTGCATTTCGACGGTCTGACGCCGCTCCACTGGATTTTGAAGCTCTTGCGATACGCAAGCTATGACCCCGAAATTCTCGACCGGATCGTGACCCGCCACCGGCGGAGCCAGATTGCGGACGCGGCGGCCTGTGCGGGACATGCGCCGGGGCTGAGGGCGTTTCACGACAGGCTGAGATATCTTACGCCGCGCCAGATGGGCGATCTTCAGGCGCTTGGCCTTCTCGATTGCCGCGCGTTTGATCCGACCACCGGGCGCAGCAACCTCGCCCTTGATCTGACGGTCGGGGCTTTTGACGCTGTTTTGCAGGAGCGGGAGCGCACGCTCCTTGAAAGTTCGGGCCTTTCGCAATCGCTTTCCGAGTTCGGATCCCGGCCCCGCGCCTGATTTTGTGATCACACTTTTTCTGGCTGTGATCACAAATGTCGCTTTTTAGGCAGAATTCCCCATACTGCGTCAGATTGACGTTTTATTGTGTGCAATTCTTGTGCTTAGTCCCAAGCAGATAACACCAATCATGGGACAGTTTCGTGAATATTCATGAATACCAGGCGAAGGCATTGCTTCGCGATTATGGCGCGCCGGTCAGCGATGGCCGGGTGGTGATGCGGGCTGAAGAGGCAAAAACCGCCGCTGGGGCGCTGGACGGCCCGCTTTGGGTCGTGAAGGCGCAGATCCACGCAGGCGGGCGTGGCAAGGGCAGCTTCAAGGAAGCGGATGCCGGTGAAAAGGGCGGTGTGCGCCTTGCCAAATCGGTCGAAGAGGCCGCGGACGAGGCCAAGCGGATGCTGGGCCGTACCCTGGTGACCCATCAGACGGGCCCCGCGGGAAAGCAGGTCAACCGGATCTATATCGAAGATGGCTCGGGCATCCAGACGGAGATGTATCTGGCCCTTCTGGTGGATCGCCAGACCAGCCGTATCTCGTTCGTCTGCTCCACCGAGGGTGGGATGGATATCGAGGAGGTCGCGGCGGCGACGCCCGAGAAGATCCTGTCTTTCAGCGTCGACCCGGCGACGGGGTATCAGGGGTTCCATGGCCGCCGGGTTGCCTTCGCCCTCGGTCTCGAAGGCCAGCAGGTCAAGCAATGCGTCCGCCTGATGGGGCTTCTTTACCAGGCCTTCACCGAGAAGGACATGGAGATGCTGGAGATCAACCCGCTGATCGTGACCGATAGCGGCGATCTGAAAGTGCTGGATGCCAAGGTCGGCTTCGATGGCAATGCCGTTTACCGCCACGCCGATATCGCGGCGCTGCGCGATGAGACGGAAGAGGACCCGAAGGAACTCGCCGCCTCGAAATACGATCTGAACTACATCGCGCTCGACGGGGAAATCGGCTGCATGGTCAACGGCGCGGGCCTTGCCATGGCGACGATGGACATCATCAAGCTCTACGGCTCGGAACCCGCCAATTTCCTCGACGTGGGCGGCGGCGCGACCAAGGAGAAGGTGACCGAGGCCTTCAAGATCATCACCTCCGACCCGCAGGTCAAAGGCATTCTGGTCAACATCTTCGGTGGCATCATGCGCTGCGACATCATTGCCGAAGGCGTGATCGCCGCCGTGCAGGAGGTGGGTCTTGAGGTGCCGCTCGTGGTGCGTCTGGAAGGCACGAATGTTGAAAAGGGCAAGGAGATCATCCGCAATTCCGGCCTGAACGTGATCGCGGCGGATGACCTGAAGGACGGCGCTGAAAAGATCGTGGCGGCGGTGAAGGGCTAGGGCGACGGGGCGATGAAATCCCTTTCCTTGTGGCAGATCATTCATGGCCTCGGCATCGTGCTGCTCATCGGGGTCGGCGCGGGCAGGGCGGTTGCGGCGCAGACGCCCCTGGCCGCCGATCTTGTCCAGCCCGCCTTCGCCGCAACCGAAGCCATGGAGTTCGGTCAGGTCCGCGATCTCCGTAATGTGCTTGATGTGGGCACACGCCCGGCTCCGGGAAGACCGGAGGTGGTCGTGAATCTGGAACGCCTGCCGCCTGCAGGTGGACTTCAAGGTGGGGATCAATGATGAAAGGCTGGCCAAGCATGATTGGTTTCGATCGCCGCACGTATCTGGCGACGGGGTTGCGTCGGCTCTTCATCATTGCCTTTTGCGGTGGTCTTGCGGCCTGCGTGTCCACGGCCCCGGTGACCCCCACGGCCCCCGCGACGCAGGGGCTCGTCTCGACGCCCGATGCCGCGCCCGGAGAGGCGCTGGCCCCGCCACGGACAGCCGCGTCCCTGATGCAGACTGTATGCGCATCCTCGAACCGGGATGCTGCCGCGGCGGCCAACGGGTTTGTCCGCAACAGCCGGACGGGCACCCTTTTCCATCAGCGCTACAACCTGTCGATCCGGGCCGATGGCCCGTGCTCGCTGGTGTTTGTCAGCCGCTCCTCCCAGGCAGAGATCGCGGCGGCGCTGTCTTCGGTGCCGGCCGTGTTGGGCGTCGCGCGTCAAAGCCCGTTTGATCGAAATGAAACCTATTACTCAGCCCTTTATGGCTCAGCGACTTAATCGAGAAGGAACAGGCATATGGCCGTACTCGTAGATGAAAACACCAAGGTGATCTGTCAGGGTTTCACCGGAAGCCAGGGCACGTTCCATTCCGAACAGGCCATCGCCTACGGTACGAAAATGGTGGGCGGGGTGACGCCGGGCAAAGGTGGCATGACGCATCTGGATCTGCCGGTCTTCAACTCCGTGCACGAGGCGAAGGCGGTGACCGGGGCGAATGCGAGCGTCATCTATGTGCCACCGCCCTTTGCCGCGGACTCGATCCTGGAAGCGATCGATGCGGAGATGGAGCTGATCTGCTGCATCACCGAGGGCATTCCGGTCCTCGACATGATGCGGGTCAAACGTGCGCTGGAAGGCTCCGGCAGCATCCTGATCGGGCCGAACTGCCCGGGTGTCATCACCCCGGATGCCTGCAAGATCGGCATCATGCCCGGCCATATCCACAAACGCGGTTCCTGTGGCGTGGTCTCCCGTTCGGGCACGCTGACCTATGAGGCCGTGAAACAGACCTCCGATGTGGGTCTGGGCCAGTCGACCTGCGTCGGCATCGGCGGCGACCCCATCAAGGGAACCGAACATATCGATGTGCTTGAATGGTTTCTGGCCGATGACGAGACGGAAAGCATCATCATGATTGGCGAGATCGGCGGCAGCGCCGAGGAAGAAGCGGCGCAGTTCCTGGCCGATGAGAAGAAAAAGGGCCGCTGGAAGCCCACCGCCGGCTTCATCGCAGGCCGCACCGCCCCTCCGGGCCGCCGCATGGGCCACGCCGGTGCCATCGTCGCCGGTGGCAAGGGCGGCGCCGAGGACAAGATCGAAGCGATGCAGAGCGCAGGCATCGTGGTGGCCGAAAGCCCCGCCGGTCTGGGCGAGGCCGTGTTGAAGGCGATTGGGTGAGGTAATGACAGCGGGCAAAGCCATACGCGCGGGATTACGAAAGGCGTTCCAGTTCTCTGGGAGGTCATGCCGAGCAGAGTATTGGTGGTTCCTGCCTGTCGGTTTGGCGATTTTCGCAGCGGGTCTCGTGCTCGCGAGCCTCGCTCTGCCGGAACACTCTTGGCAGGTCAAAGTAGGCACAGCATTGGTCGCACTCCTGCCAATTTGTGCGGTCAGTTGCCGCCGACTTGCGGACACCGGTGAAGCCCGTATTGCATTCGACGAACCAGCCAAGGCACTGGCTGGTTTCCTTCTTGCAAGCTGGGCAAGCGGGGCTTTGACGTCGTGGGCGAATGACGCCACAGCGGGCGCCGACGGTCCAGCCGGGTTCGTAGTCTTCCTGTTTTGGGGCTCGGGTATGATCGTGCTCGTACCCGTGGCGATCCATCAGTTCGCGACGGGCCTGATCCTTGGGTCCGCCCTTTTCAGTCAGATGGCCGAACCATCCCAACCCGGTCCAAACATGTACGGTCCCAACCCACATGAGGTGACACCATGACCGAGCAATGCCGCGGTAGCGCCACCGCCCTACTGGACCGGGAGCACTGGATTGATGCGCCTGCCCGTCCCCAACCAACCCGTCGCATGGAATGCCTGACAGGAGCCAAGACATGACCGACCAATCCCCGAACGACCAGTTCCACGCGTCGAGCTTCATGCAAGGCCACAATGCCGAGTATCTGGAGCAGCTTTACGCCCGATACGCCAATGACCCGAACGCCGTCGATGCGGCCTGGCAGGAGTTCTTCCGGGCGCTTGGCGATGCGGAGATGGAGGTGAAAGCCGAAGCCTCCGGCCCGTCCTGGGCGAGGAGCGACTGGCCGCCCGAACCCGCCGACGAGATGACCCATGCGCTGACCGGGGAGTGGCCGGCGGCAGCCGAGGAGATGAAAGGCGCAGGCGACAAGATCAGGGGCAAGGCGACGGAGAAGGGCGTCTCGCTGAGCGATGATCAGGTGCAGCGCGCCGTGCTCGATTCGATCCGGGCGCTGATGCTGATCCGCGCCTACCGCATCCGGGGCCATCTGGTGGCCGATCTCGACCCGCTCGGCATGCGCGACCAGACCCCGCACCCGGAACTGGACCCGAAATCCTACGGCTTCACCGAATCCGACATGGATCGGCCGATCTTCATCGACAATGTGCTCGGCCTGCAAATGGCCTCGATGCGCCAGATCGTCGACATCGTGAAGCGGACGTATTGCGGCACCTTCGCGCTGCAATACATGCATATCTCGAACCCGACCGAAGCCGCATGGCTGAAGGAGCGGATCGAAGGCTTCGGCAAAGAGGTGGCCTTCACCCGCGAAGGGCGCCGGGCGATCCTCAACAAGATGGTCGAGGCGGAGGGCTTCGAGAAGTTCCTCCATGTCAAATACATGGGCACCAAGCGGTTCGGTCTGGATGGAGGTGAAAGCCTGATCCCGGCGATGGAGCAGATCATCAAGCGCGGCGGTGCCTTGGGTGTGAAAGACATTATCGTCGGCATGCCGCACCGGGGGCGGTTGAGTGTGCTGGCCAATGTCATGGCCAAACCCTACCGCGCGATTTTCAATGAGTTTCAGGGTGGCTCCTTCAAGCCGGAAGACGTCGATGGCTCGGGCGACGTGAAGTACCATCTGGGCGCGTCGAGCGACCGGGAATTCGACGGGAACTCCGTCCATCTGTCCCTGACGGCCAACCCGTCCCATCTGGAAGCTGTGAACCCGGTCGTTCTGGGCAAGGCCCGCGCCAAACAGGACCAGAACAACGATCCGGAACGCACCAGCGTTCTGCCGATCCTGCTCCATGGTGACGCGGCCTTTGCCGGGCAGGGCGTGGTGGCCGAATGCTTCGGCCTGTCCGGCCTGCGCGGGCATCGCACCGGTGGTACGATGCATATCGTCGTGAACAACCAGATCGGCTTCACGACGGCGCCGCATTTCAGCCGCTCCAGCCCGTACCCCACCGATATCGCGCTGATGGTGGAGGCCCCGATCTTCCACGTGAACGGCGACGATCCGGAAGCCGTGGTGCATGCGGCCAAGGTGGCCACCGAATTCAGACAGATGTTCCACAAGGACGTCGTCATCGACATCTTCTGCTATCGGCGGTTCGGTCATAACGAGGGTGATGAACCCATGTTCACCAACCCGATCATGTACAAGAAGATCAAGAAGCAGAAGACGACGCTTCAGCTCTATACCGAACGTCTGGTGAAGGACGGTCTGATCCCCGAAGGTGAAATCGAGGATATGAAGGCCGCGTTCCAGGCCCATCTGAACGAAGAGTTCGAAGCGGGCAAGGATTACAAGCCCAACAAGGCCGATTGGCTGGATGGCCGCTGGTCCCATCTGGACCGCGAGGGGGAGGAGTACCAGCGCGGCGAGACGGCGATCAACCCGGAAACCTTCGAACAGGTGGGCGCCGCCCTTGCGCGTGCATCCAATGGCTTCAAGCTGCACAAGACCGTGGGCCGCCTGCTCGAAAGCAAGAAGCAGATGTTCGACAGTGGCACCGGGTTCGACTGGGCAACGGCGGAGGCGCTGGCCTTCGGCTCGCTGCTGACCGAGGGCTATCCGGTGCGTCTGGCCGGTCAGGATTCGACGCGCGGCACGTTCAGCCAGCGCCATTCCGCGCTGATCGATCAGGAAACCGAAGAACGGTATTACCCGCTCAACCACGTCCGTGAAGGGCAGGCGCGGTATGAAGTGATCGACTCGATGCTGTCGGAATACGCGGTTCTGGGGTTCGAGTACGGCTATTCTCTGGCGGAACCCAATGCGCTGGTGATGTGGGAGGCGCAGTTCGGCGATTTCGCCAATGGCGCCCAGATCATGTTCGACCAGTTCATCTCGTCGGGCGAACGCAAATGGCTGCGGATGTCGGGTCTGGTGATGCTGCTGCCGCATGGTTTCGAAGGGCAGGGGCCGGAGCATTCCTCCGCCCGGCTGGAGCGCTTCCTGCAGATGTGTGCGGAAGACAACTGGATCGTCGCCAACTGCACCACGCCCGCGAACTACTTTCACATCCTGCGCCGGCAGATCCATCGCAGTTTCCGCAAACCGCTGGTCCTGATGACGCCGAAATCGCTGCTCCGGCACAAGCTGGCGGTCAGCGAGACCGAGGATTTCACGACCGGATCCAGCTTTCACCGGGTGCTTTGGGACGATGCGCAGAAGGGCCATTCCGAGACCGAGCTGCAACCCGATGACAAGATCAGACGGGTCGTGCTGTGTTCGGGCAAGGTGTATTACGACCTGCTGGAAGAGCGCGATGCGCGCGGTATCGACGATATCTACCTGCTTCGGCTGGAGCAGTTCTACCCGTTCCCGGCCCTTGCCCTGATGAAGGAGCTTGAACGCTTCAAGGGGGCCGAGATGTACTGGTGCCAGGAAGAGCCCAAGAACCAGGGTGGGTGGAGTTTCGTCGAACCGAACCTTGAATGGGTCCTGACGCGCCTGAAAGCCAAGCACAAGCGGCCGGTCTATGTCGGGCGGCAGGCCTCCGCGTCGCCGGCGACAGGATTGGCGAGCCAACACAAAGCACAACAAGCCGCGCTCGTGAATGATGCGCTGACGATCGAAGGGAAATAAGCGATGTCCGTTGAAGTGCGCGTACCCACCCTGGGCGAAAGCGTGACAGAAGCCACCGTGGCGACCTGGTTCAAGAAACCGGGGGAAGCCGTTGCGGTCGATGAAATGCTCTGTGAACTGGAAACCGACAAGGTCACGGTCGAAGTACCGTCGCCCGCTGCCGGAACCCTGGCGGAGATCGTCGCGGCGGAAGGCGAGACCGTGGGGGTCGATGCCCTGCTCGCGACGCTCAGCGAAGGCGATGCCGGATCGGAGGCGCCCGCCAAGGACAAGGCCGCGCCCGCCGCCAAGGCTGACGCCAAGGACAGTGGCGGCCAAGGCGAAAGCGTGGACGTCATGGTGCCGACGCTTGGTGAAAGCGTGACCGAGGCGACCGTGTCGACCTGGTTCAAGGCCGTCGGCGACAGCGTCACCCAGGATGAGATGCTGTGCGAGCTGGAGACGGACAAGGTGTCCGTGGAGGTGCCCGCGCCCGCATCGGGAACCCTGACCGAGATCCTGGCCGCCGAAGGCGAGACGGTGGAGGCCGGGGGCAAGCTGGCGGTGATGAGTGCCGGCGCAGGGGCCGAAGCCGCCGCGGGCAGTGCCACGCCACCGGCGGAAGGGGGCGCCGAGACGGCGGCACCGAAAGCGCCGGATGCGGCGGATGCAGGCAAAGGCCGCGGCGATGTGGAAGACGCCCCGTCTGCCAGGAAGATGATGGCCGAAAAGGGCTTGAGCCCCGATCAGGTCAAGGGATCCGGCCGGGATGGACGGATCATGAAGGAGGACGTGCAGAAAGCGGTTGCGGCCGCCACGTCGGCGTCCGCGCCCACCGCATCCGCGCCGGCGGCGCCCCGCGCCCCGGTGCCCGCCGATGATGCCGCGCGCGAGGAACGGGTCAAGATGACCCGGCTGCGCCAGACCATCGCCAAGCGCCTGAAGGACAGCCAGAACACGGCTGCCATGCTGACCACCTATAACGAGGTGGACATGACCGAGGTCATGGCGCTGCGCAACCAGTACAAGGACCAGTTCGAGAAGAAGCACGGCGTTCGTCTGGGCTTCATGTCCTTCTTCACCAAGGCATGCTGCCATGCCCTGAAAGAAGTCCCCGAAGTGAATGCGGAGATCGACGGCACCGATATCGTCTACAAGAACTTCGTGCATATGGGCGTGGCGGCGGGTACCCCCACGGGTCTTGTGGTGCCGGTCATCCGGGACGCGGATTCGATGTCCTTCGCCGAGATCGAGAAGGCGATCGCCGAGAAGGGCCGCCGCGCCCGCGACGGCAAACTGTCCATGGCCGAGATGCAGGGCGGCACCTTCACGCTCTCCAATGGCGGGGTCTATGGCTCGCTGATGTCCTCGCCCATTCTGAACCCGCCGCAATCGGGCATTCTGGGGATGCACAAGATCCAGGACCGCCCGATGGCGATCAATGGCGAGGTGGTGATCCGCCCGATGATGTATCTGGCGCTGTCCTACGACCACCGGATCGTAGACGGCAAAGGCGCCGTGACCTTCCTTGTGCGAGTGAAAGAGGCGCTTGAGGATCCCCGGCGTCTGCTGATGGATTTGTGAGGCACATGGCGGGCGACACAGGAACGAAGCCGGGTGAAGTTCACTGGGTGATTGGCGTGAAAGACGCATACCGCGCAGCAACGGGTCATTCTGATTTCAACTCCCGAGACGCCCGTCGATGGTTTAACGCGCATGGCGTCTCTTGTTTCAAGCTTGAGCATCCCGTTGACGATATGGCGGTTGACCGCGAGGACCCATGACCCCCGAACTCACCACCCTCGCCCTGGCGCTCCTTCTGCAAGCCGTTCAGTTCTGCCTGATGGCGATCCCCGCCAATCGGGAACTCGGCGCGGGCAAGACCGCCTCACCGCGGGACCGCGACCGGCTGGGCGGGTCTCTGGAGGACCAGCTCTCGACTCGCACCGCGCGGCTTTACCGGGCGATGAACAACCATTTCGAGGGGTTGATCCTCTTCACCATCGCCGTTGTGGTGGTGGAGCTGTCGGGCAGCAATTCGACCTTCACCGCCGCCTGCGCCTGGACCTATCTGGGCGCCCGCATCCTCTATGTCCCGGCTTATGCCTTCGGCTGGTCGCCCTGGCGGAGTGCGATCTGGTTCCTTGGCTTCGCCGCCACAATCGCCATGACCCTCGCCGCCCTTCTGGGAGCCGGGTCATGACCGTAAACAGACATCGCGGGGATATACCGGATATATACGGGATATATACCGGTTCTATCCCGCCCGAAACGACTTAGGAGACCCCATGTCCAGCTATGACGTCATCATCATCGGCTCCGGCCCCGGCGGCTATGTCTGCGCCATCCGCTGCGCGCAGCTGGGGCTCAAAACCGCCTGTGTCGAGGGGCGGGAGACGCTCGGGGGCACCTGCCTGAACATCGGCTGCATCCCGTCCAAGGCGCTGCTCCATGCGTCCCATCAACTGCATGAGGCGGAACATAACTTCGCCAAGATGGGCTTGAAGGGAAAGTCGCCATCCGTCGACTGGAAGCAGATGCAGGCCTACAAGGATGACGTGATCGCCCAGAACACCCGGGGTGTCGAATTTCTGTTCAAGAAGAACAAGATAGACTGGCTGAAAGGCTGGGGGTCCATCCCCGGGGCGGGCAAGGTGAAGGTCGGCGACGAGGTCCACGAGGCCAAGCATATCGTCATCGCCACCGGGTCCGAGCCGTCGGCCCTGCCCGGGATAGAGATCGACGAAAAGGTGGTGGTGACCTCCGAAGGCGCGCTGAGCCTGACGAAGATCCCCAAGAAGATGGTGGTGATCGGCGCCGGCGTGATCGGGCTTGAACTGGGGTCGGTCTATGCGCGTCTCGGGGCGGAGGTTCAGGTGATCGAGTACCTCGATCACATCACTCCGGGCATGGATGCGGAGATTTCGAAACAGTTCCAGCGTCTGCTGAAGAAGCAGGGTCTTGAGTTTACCCTCGGCGCGGCCGTGCAGAAGGTCGACGCGACCAAGACCAAGGCCAAGGTCACCTACAAGCTCCGCAAGGATGACAGCGAAGCCACGATGGATGCCGATGTGGTGCTGGTCGCGACCGGGCGCAAACCTTATACTGACGGGCTGGGCCTTGCCGATCTGGGCGTCGGAATGACGGATCGCGGCCAGATCAAGACCGACGATCACTGGGCGACCAATGTGAAGGGCATCTATGCGATCGGCGATGCAATCGCGGGCCCGATGTTGGCCCATAAGGCCGAGGATGAAGGGATGGCGGTGGCCGAGGTTCTCGCGGGCCGCCACGGCCATGTGAATTACGGCGTCATTCCGGGCGTGATCTATACCCATCCGGAAGTCGCAAATGTCGGCGAGACGGAAGAGACCCTGAAAGAGGCGAGCCGGGCTTACAAGATCGGCAAGTTCGCGTTTATGGGCAATGGCCGCGCCAAGGCGAATTTCGCGGCCGACGGGTTCGTGAAGATTCTCGCCGACAAGGAGACGGACCGGATATTGGGTGCCCACATCATCGGCCCGATGGCCGGTGATCTGATCCACGAGATATGCGTGGCGATGGAGTTCGGTGCATCGGCGCAGGATCTGGCGATGACATGCCACGCCCATCCGACCTATTCCGAAGCGGTGCGCGAGGCGGCGCTTGCCTGCGGAGATGGGCCGATCCACGCATGACCCCCGGGTCCGGGACCCGCCAGGAATGCGGTTGCCTGGCGGGAGGCGGTGACCCAGCTCATTTCCCACGGCCCTGCCCGGCGCGGGATCAGTCCCCGCCGGCCATCCGGTCGCCGCGCCACTGAAGCGACGGCCGGCTGCGCCTCATTCGGCCGGGATGCCGGGTCTCTTTGCCTTGGTGTCAGCGCTCTCTTCATGGGCCATCTCGCCCTTGCCGGGTTTGCGGAACAGGCGGTAGGCATCGCGGAACGGCACCCAATACAGCCGCAGACAGGAGTTCAGATCGCTGGAGTCCTCCACGATCCCGAACTTCACGTTCCGGTTGTCTTCGGGCATGTGATAGGTACGGAAGATCACATCCCAGATCGGGAACATGAAGGCGAAATTCTTGTCCAGATGTTCCGGATGGCAGCTGTGGTGCACATGGTGATGGGCAGGCGACGGGAAGATCATCGACCAGCGACCGGGCCACCGGAGCCAGACATGGGAATGGCGTAGATTGTAGGCGGTGAAATTGAAAAGAAACATCAGCAGCGGCACGCCGAGAAGGGACGGAATAGTGGGCGCATACCCCAGAAGCCGGACCGACAGACCCTGAACAAGCCCGTAGCCGAGCCCGATGATCAGCCCATAACCGAGATTGTCGATGGGATGTTCCCGGAAGTTCGAGATCGGGTGCATGACCTCGGCGCTGTGATGAACCTTGTGGAACTGCCACAACAGCGGAACCTTGTGCTGCACGTAGTGAATCGCCCAGGCGATGAAATCGATCACCATCATCACGACGATCATGTAGATGACGGAGAAGACCACCCCGGCGGCCGGGGCGCTACTGGCGGATGCGACAATGTCCGAGAAAGCCACCCCGTTCGAGCCGAGGCGGAACCCGGCGGCCAGAGCCCATGTGCCGACGCCCAGAAGCAGGAAATAGGATGCCACCCGGTGGAACATCATGTAGCGCAGATCGAGCCAGGCTGAGGGATGGCTCCAGACCCGCCGTGGAAACAGGAACTGCAGGAAGTTGCCCTTCGCAGCATCCGTGTCCTGCTCGGTGTTGTCCGCACCACGGCTTTTGATCGCCCGATAGACAAACCACGCGAAGACGATGGAGGAGACGATATAGAGGGCATATATGCGGTTGTTCGGATCAAGCGGGTACATCAGGACGTTGACCATCTGATCCAGGATCGCCGCGATGATTTCTTGAATTTTCTGCATGATGCCCTCGAATATCTGCGATTTTCCGCTTTTCGGTACTTCGTTTAATCGGGAAATGTTTAACGAACTGCTCAGAACATGACTTTTGCCGGCCCTCGGGGACCGAGGATTTGGGCAGTCCGGGTTCAGCCTGCGTTTCGCAAGGAGATGCCCAGAGCCGATAAGAGCCCCGAAAAATGCGGGCCGTTTTCGGAATATGGATGACAAACGGCAGTTGCTCGCTATCCAGTCCGTGAACTTCGGAACTTGCCTTGCAATCTCCGCCAGATCGGCGCGGCAGTGCTGCCCGGCGGGACCCGGCAGGAAATGTGGTGTCTCCGGAAAAGCATCGCTGCATGACGGGGGCGGAAAAAAACGGCCCCGCCGAAGCGGGGCCGTGGCTGAAAAGCGGTTCTGCTTGAAAGGTCTTGGTGCTCGAAACCGAACGGGATGGCCCGCCATGATGCGAGAAGCAGGCCGAACGCGCCCCGTTCATTCGTGAGTCGCGTGAGGCTTGCGACCGGTTCAAAGATATCTGTGGGATGTTGAAGCCGGTCGGGGTGCGGCGGCAGCGGGATCACCGGGCTCCCGTCTGATCCGGGTTGCAGCCGTGCTGCGCCAGTTGCTGGGCGTAGAAATCCTGCAGGCTTTGGCCGGGTTCGGGCAGAAAGGCCCCGGCGCTCTTGGAGGACCCGATCCGGTCCAGCCGGAACATCCGGAAGTCCCGGCGCAGCTCGCACCAGCCGACAAGGGTCCAGACCGGGCCCCAGTACCACAGGCCGACGGGCCGGACGGTGCGGGTCGTCTCCTGCCCGGCCTCGTCCGTATAGGCGATCGTGATGCGTTCGCGGCTGGTGACGGCGGCCTCCAGCTGATCGATTGTCCGGCGCAGCGCTTCGGTCATGTTTGAGCGCGGCATGGCGTGGATCGCCACGGCTTCGGCCCGTCTGCGTGCAGGCTCGGGCAGGACGCTGGTGATCTTGCCGAGCGCCTGTTCGGCCCCCTTGACCATGGCCGTACCGCCCCAGGCCTGGATCATGCGCGCGCCGGCGGTCAGGGCCACGATCTCTTCGGTGGTGAACATCAGCGGCGGCAGGTCATAGCCCGCCCGCATCAGGTACCCCAGCCCCGCTTCGCCGTCGATCGGCAGACCGGATCCGACCAGATGGCCGATATCGCGATAAATCGTGCGCTCGGAGACTTCCAGCGCCTCGGCCAGATGGCGGGCGGTCAACAGCTTGCCGGAGCGCAAAAGCTGGACGATCTGAAACAGGCGGTCGGTACGGCGCATGGGAAGCAGGGTAGCGCGGCCCCCGGTGCGGGGACCAGCGCGTTTCCGTCAGCCGGCGAACTGAAAGAAGCCGATCGAGTTTCCATCCGGATCGCGGGCATAGAAAAACGCGCCCGCGGGGATCTCGATATCCGGGCTTTCCGCCTTCCCGCCCGCCGCTTCGACACGCTTTCGGGTCGCGTTCAGGCTGTCAGGAGCCACCAGATGCACGGTCGCTCCTTTCTCCGACGGTGTGCCGGGATATAGATGGCCCGAGATGCCGGTGACGGGATCGTCGCAGGGAAAGACGGCCATCGGGTTGGGACCGTTGGTGTCAATCGTCAGGCGGGTATCGAGCACGGCATTGTAGAATGCGACGGAGCGGTCGAGGTCGCTGACCGGGATCTCGAACCAGCAGATTGTGTTTTGCGGATGCACGGGCATTTTTGACTCCATATAATCGGCATATTCCGGCATGATGACACAACGCTCCTGACAGCGTAGTGTCAGGAGCGGCGCGCGCATCTGAAAGTTTTTTCGAGCAGAGATGTGTGTCAACCTTGCCTGACAAGTCGTGCGCGCTAAGTGTCAATTTAATGAGAGCCAGAACGGTAATCCGGCCAAGCGTGATCAAGACAGACCAGCTCGGGACGCTGATGTGACGACTGATCCGAACGCCCCCAATTCTGGGCCCAATCCGGCCCTACTGGCGCGCCAGCACACCAAATTGGCACGGGTCGCCCGCCGTTTGCCCCAGCCAACGGTGGAGCTTCTGGCTCGAGAGATCATCACCCGCCTTGGAAATCGCAACGGCCCACTGCCGCACGCCGATCCGACCGCATCCACCGACGCGAAGCCGGAAATGGTCGAACGTCTGGCCGAGGCCCTGATCGGTGACGACGATGTCGAGGCTACAAGAATGGTCTTCGATCTTTTCGATCGGGACATTCCACTAGAGGCGGTTTACCTTGATCATCTGGCGCCGGCCGCGCGGCTGCTTGGCGAATGGTGGTCCGAGGATCGGACGCCCTTCACCGACGTTACCATCGGCACCGGGCGCATCTATGCCATCATGCGCACCTTCCGGACCCATGCCGCCCAACACCCCGAGGATCGGGCCCGTGCGGCCATTTTCGCGCCGGTGCCCGGCGAGGCGCACACGCTCGGCGTGACCATGGCGGCCGATCTTTTCCGCGAACGGGGCTGGAGCGTCCAGCTTCTGCTGGGGCACAATCACGATGTTCTGGTCGAAAAGCTGGCAGAGGATCGCAGCCCGGTCATCGGCCTCTCCTGCAGCGGCGCCAAGACGATGGAGCCGCTGGCCCGGTTGATCGTCGCATTGCGGATCGCGCGCCCGACGGCTCATATTCTGGTGGGCGGCGCGGCGATGTACGGGTTCGCCTCGCGTGTGCGGCTGACAGATCCCGACAGTACGATCACCGACATGCAGTCGGCAAAGCTGTTGCTGGAAAAGCTGGAAGCCAGATTTCCGGCCCGGTAGCGCAGGCCCGTCCTAAAGCTCCAGCTCGGCCACAGGAATGATCCGGAAGAAGCTGCCGCCGGACCAGACGCCGAACCAGTCGGTTCCGTCCTCCAGATGGGCTTCGCCCAGATCGACGAGACGGTAGAAGCTCTTGCGGTCGATCAGCGCCTCCATGCCGGCGCGAACCATGACGTAAGGCGACGGCTCCCCGGTGTCGTCGCGGACGACGCGGATCGGGTTTTCGGGCCCCGCGATCACGGTGTCGCCGACATGGGTGGTGAAGGTGACGACCTGCGCCGCGCCCGTGCCGGCCACTTCGAAATCGACGGCGACGAAGGGCGCGTCCTCGACGCGGATGCCGACCTTTTCGACCGGCGTGACAAGGAAGTACTTCCCGTCTTCCAGCTTCAGAATCGAGGAAAAGAGCCGCACAAGCGGAGCGCGACCGATCGGGGTGCCGTTGTAGAACCACGTGCCGTCGCGGCGGATTTCCATATCCAGATCGCCGCAAAAAGGCGGATCCCACAGATGTACCGGCGGGAGTTTGCCGTCTTTTTGGGCGGCTTTGGCGGAGGCCAACAGGCTTTCCGCATCGGGGGTCACAATGTTTTGTCCAGACATGCCTTTTGCCATTTGTGGTCGGGGCAATTGTTCGATTTACTTAGACCTACATATTCACCTTGCGGAGCATTGCCATGTCTGATCCCGAAAACCTTGTGGCCGAGATCGAACGCCTGGGGGCTCAACTGGCGGAGGCAAAGACCAGCATCGCCACAAAGATCATCGGGCAGCAGGCGGTCGTGGATCTGTCGCTGGCGGCCATGCTGTCGGGTGGACATGCGCTTTTGATGGGGTTGCCGGGGCTGGGCAAGACGCTTCTGGTCGACACTCTGTCGACGGTCATGGGGCTTTCTGCGAACCGCATACAGTTCACGCCGGATCTGATGCCTGCCGATATTCTGGGCTCGGAGGTTCTGGAAACCGCCGCCGACGGGGCGCGGTCCTTCCGGTTCATCGAAGGGCCGGTTTTCTGCCAGCTTCTGATGGCCGACGAGATCAACCGCGCCAGCCCCCGGACCCAATCGGCCCTGTTGCAGGCGATGCAGGAAATGGAGGTGACCATAGCCGGTGTTCACCACGCCTTGCCGCGCCCGTTTCACGTGCTGGCGACGCAGAACCCGATCGAACAGGAGGGGACCTATCCGCTCCCCGAAGCGCAGCTTGACCGGTTTCTGGTGAAGATCGACGTGGATTATCCGGATCGCGAGACCGAGCGGGGCATCCTTCTGGCAACCACGGGCACTGCGGAGGCGCGGGCCACCCAGGTCTTTACCGGCGAGGCGCTGATGGCCGCGCAGCAGGTCGTGCGCCAGATGCCGGTGGGCGAGGCGGTGGTGGAACTGATCCTCGATCTGGTGCGCGCCTGCCGCCCGGAGGATGCCGGCGCGCCGCAGATCGTGCGGGACACCGTGGCGTGGGGTCCCGGTCCGCGCGCGGCGCAGGCGCTGATGCTGACGGTCCGCGCGCGCGCCCTGCTCGATGGCCGTCTCGCGCCATCGGCTGAGGATGTGGCGGCGCTGGCCAAATCGGTTCTGGGTCATCGCATGGCGCTCAGCTTTGCGGCGCGCGCCGAAGGGGCCGAGCTTGATCAGGTGATCGGCGAGGTCACCGCGCGGGTGACACGCATCGAGGCCGCGGCTTGAGCGATACCGCGCTCCATACGCCGGCCACGCTTCGCTCCCGCTCGGAATCCGTCGCCAAGAGCCTGCCGCCGCTTCTGGCGGATGCGCAGCATCTGGCCGCGACGATCCTGCTGGGGGAGCATGGTCGCAAGCGCGCGGGCGCGGGTGATGAATTCTGGCAATACCGCCCGGCCGAGGCCGGCGACGCCTATCGCAGCATCGACTGGCGGCGGTCCGCCCGCGCAGACAGCCATTTCGTGCGTCAGACCGAGTGGCAGGCCGCCCAATCGGTGATGATCGGCGTGGATGACGCCGCTTCGATGACATTTACCGGGCACAGCTCCCGTCCGTCGAAACTGCGCCGGGCGCAGACCCTGGCGATGGCGCTTGGCATTCTGGCAATCCGGGGGGGCGAGCGGGTGGGCCTGACCCATCTGGCGGACCCGCCGCGGGGCGGCGAAGCGCAACTAATCCGCATGGCCGCGGCCCTGATGGACAGTCACGAGCCCGGGGATTACGGCGCGCCCAAGCCGCGGATTCTGCCGGTTGGAAGCCGTGCCGTGTTCTTCTCGGATTTTCTGGGCGATCCGGGGACGATCGAGACCGTCCTCGGCCAGGCCGCCGACCGGGATGTGAAGGGCGCGCTGGTGCAGATCCTCGACCCGCATGAGGAGCTCTTTCCCTTCGACGGGCGGACGGTTTTCGAAAGCATGTCGGGCGCGATACGATTTGAAACCCTGAAGGCCAAGGGGCTGAAGGAGGCCTATCTGGAGCGGCTTGCCATGCGCAAGGCGCGGCTGAAGGACATCACCAGACGCACCGGGTGGCGCTATCTGTGCCATCATACGGATCAGCCCGCCGAGCCCGCGCTTCTGTGGCTCTATCAGATGCTGGACCGGACCTCATGAGGGAACGCGCGATCAGACCGCACATGCCCGGGGGGCGCGCCACCGGGTCCGGACCTCGTGTTCCGCCTGCCGTGACCAGCGGGGGCGCCGATGATATCTGATCTGGCCTTCGACACGCCGCTTCTGCTGGTTGCGCTCATCGCGCTGCCGATCCTCTGGTGGCTGCTGCGCGCCGTTCCGCCCGCGCCGATCCGGCGGCGCTTCCCCGGTGTGGCGCTGCTTCTCGGCCTCAAGGACGATGACAGCCAGTCCGACAAGACACCCTGGTGGCTGCTGCTCCTGCGGATGATCGCGGTGGCGGCGGCGATCATCGGTTTTGCGGGCCCGGTGCTCAACCCCGCCGCCGAGCGGAGTGGCGAGGGGCCCTTGCTGATCGTGATGGATGCCTCCTGGGCCAGTGCCGGGGACTGGCAGGCGCGGCTGGACCGGGTCGGCTTGCTGCTAGACGAGGCGGGGCGCGCCGGGCGGCCGGTGGCGCTGACGCAACTGGGCAGCCAGGACACCGGCCCATTGCCGCTTCAGGCTGCCAATACATGGGCCGCGCGGGTGCCGAACCTCGCCCCGCGCCCCTATGCCCCCGATATGGACGCGGCACGCGCCTGGGCCGAAAGCCTTGAAGGCCCGCTGGAGGTGTTCTGGTTCTCCGACGGTATCGAGCGGCCTGGCCGGGACGATCTGATCGACGCCTTTCAGGGTCTGGGCGGGCTGAGCGTGTTTCAGGGTGCGCGGGACGTAACGGCACTGGCGCCGCCCCGGTTCGAGGATGGTGTGATCCACGTGCCGGCCCTGCGCATCGGCACAACCGCGCCCCGCGAGGTCACGATTGTCGCCCATGGGCTGGACCCTGCGGGGATCCCGCGGGAACTGGCGCGGGAGGTTCTGCAGTTCGGCCCCGGCGAGATGACGGCCGAATTGGCGCTGAGCCTGCCGCCCGAGTTGCGCAACCGCATCAGCCGGTTCGAGATATCCGGTGAACGCAGCGCCGGTGCGGTATCCCTGACCGATGACAGCCTGCAACGCCGCGAGGTTGCGCTGATCTCGGGCACGCCCGAACGGGAGGGTCAGATCCTCCTGACACCGCTGCATTTCCTGCGTGAGGCATTGGAACCCACGGCGGATGTCCTGGACGGGGCGCTGGGCGATCTGCTGCTGGCAAGCCCGGATGTGATCATCATGGCGGATGTGGCGCAGCTGAGCCCCGAGGAACAGGCGGGCGTCATCGAATGGGTGCAGGACGGTGGCCTGCTGGTGCGCTTCGCCGGTCCGCGCCTTGCGGCATCGGATGTGGCGCGCGCCCAGATGGACCCGCTTCTGCCGGTCCGGCTGCGCGAAGGGGGCCGGTCGGTCGGCGGCGCGATGAGTTGGGGGGAGCCCAAGGCCCTGCGCCCCTTTGCCGAGACCTCGCCGTTTTTCGGCCTGCCGATCCCCGATGACGTGACCGTGACCAGCCAGGTTCTGGCCCAGCCCGACCCGATGCTGGCCGAGCGGACGATTGCCGCGCTGGCCGATGGCACGCCGCTGGTGACCCGCGCCGCGCTTGGTCAGGGCAGCGTCGTGCTGTTCCATGTCACGGCCAATGCGGAATGGTCCAGCCTGCCGCTGTCCGGCCTGTTCGTGCAGATGCTGGAACGCCTCGCGGTCTCTACCCGGCCGGTCAATCCGGCGGCGCAGGATCTCGACGGGGTCACCTGGGTTCCCGAACAGGTGCTGGACGGGTTCGGCACCCTGCGCGATGCCGGGGCGCGGCCGGGTGTTGCGGGTGCGGATCTGGCCGAAGCGCCGCTCTCGGCTGATATCCTGCCGGGCCTTTACGCAGGCGCCGAGCGGCGCGTGGCGCGCAACGTGATCGGACCCGAGACCCAATTGGCCCCGGCAAGCTGGCCCGCCGATGTCCCGGTCGAGGGGATGACGGTTCTGGCGCCCACGGATCTGATGGCCGCGTTCCTGACGGCGGCGCTTGCGCTCCTGATGCTGGACGCGATCGCGGCACTCTGGTTGTCGGGTCGTCTTGCGGGGCTGACCCGCCGCGCCGCGGGGATCCTTCTGGCGCTCGCCCTGACCCCCATGGCGGAGGCGCAGGGCACCACGGATGAGGATCTGCTGGCTCTTCTGGCGACGACCGAGATCACGCTGGCCTATGTGGAAACCGGCAATGCGCGGATGGATGATGTCAGTCGCGCGGGTCTGCAGGGCCTGTCCAACACATTGTGGCAGCGCACCTCCGTCGAGCCCGCACCGCCCATCGGCGTCGATCTGGAAACCGATGAACTGGCGTTTTTCCCGATGCTCTACTGGCCGGTTTCGCCCGAGCAGCCGCTGCCGTCGGCCGAGGCCTATGCGCGGCTCAACACCTATCTTCGTTCGGGCGGGATGATCGTTTTCGACACGCGGGATGCCGATATCGGCGGCTTCGGCACCGCCACGCCCGCCGGCCGCCGCCTGCGCCAACTGGCCGGTCCGCTGGATATTCCGCCGCTGGAGCCGATCCCGCCGGACCACGTGCTGACTCGCACCTTCTATCTGTTGCAGGATTTCCCCGGGCGCCACCTGTCCCGCGATGTCTGGGTGGAGGCGTCGCCGCCGGATGCCGAACAGGTGGAGGGCATGCCGTTCCGAAACCTCAATGACGGTGTGACCCCGGTCGTCATCGGCGGAAATGACTGGGCCGCGGCCTGGGCGGTCGATGCAAGCGGGCGGCCGCTGTTTCCCGTGGGCCGCGGGTTTACCGGCGAGCGCCAGCGCGAGATCGCCCATCGCTTCGGGGTCAATCTGGTGATGCATGTATTGAGCGGGAACTACAAATCCGACCAGGTGCATGTGCCGGCGCTGCTTGATCGATTGGGGCAATAGGGCATGGCCAGCGATATCCTCTTCGATCCGCTTTTGCCCTGGCCCGTGATCTGGGGCTTGGCCGGCGCCGCCTTGCTGATCACGGCATTAGCGATCTGGCGCGGGTTGTCGGGCTGGCCGTTCCGGGCGCTGGCCTCTGCGGTGCTGCTGCTGGCGCTTGCCAATCCCGCGCTTCAGAACGAGGAACGCGAGCCGCTCAGCGATATCGTGCTTCTGGTCGTCGATGACAGCGCCAGCCAGGACCTGTCTGACCGCCGGGCGCAGGTGGCCGAGGCTGTCACGGCGCTGGAGGCGGAGGTGTCCGCGCTTGGCATGGAGTTGCGCCGGATCCGCGTCGGCGATGGTGCGGACAACGCGGGCACGCTTTTGATGGAGGCGTTGGGCCATCTGCTGGCGGACGAGCCGCGCGCGCGGGTCGCCGGTGCCATATTGCTGACCGACGGTCAGTTGCATGATGCGGGGCTGGTGCCCGACATGCCCGCGCCGCTTCACGCCCTGCTGACCGGGCGGGAGACCGACTGGGATCGCCGCTTGCTGGTCCAGAACGCCCCGGCCTTCGCGATCCTCGATGAGGAGGTGACCCTGACGCTCCGTATCGAGGATCAGGGCGCGGTTCCGGCCGGCGTTGCGGGCCGGGCCGAGCTGCTGATCGCCATTGACGGGGATGAGGCGCGCCGGTTCCAGGTGCCTGTGGGCGAAGACATAACCCTGCCGCTGACCCTGCCCCATGCCGGGATGAACGTGATCCAGTTCATCGTGCCGGAGGCCGCCGGCGAACTGACCGACAGGAACAATGCGGCGGTTGTCCAGATCAACGGGGTGCGCGACCGGTTGCGGGTGCTTCTTGTCTCGGGGCAGCCGCATCCGGGCCAGCGGACATGGCGCAACCTGCTGAAATCGGACCCTGCGGTCGATCTGGTGCATTTCACCATCCTCAGACCGCCTGACAAGCAGGACGGCGTGCCGGTGACCGAGCTCAGCCTGATCGCGTTCCCCACGCGGGAGCTGTTCATGGAGGCGATCGACGAGTTCGACCTGATCATCTTCGACCGCTATCAGCGACGCGGCATCCTGCCGATGCTCTATCTCGACAATGTCCGGCGCTATGTCGAAGAGGGCGGTGCATTGCTGATGGCGGCGGGCCCCGATTTCGCCAGCGCGGATTCGCTCTATCGGACGCCGCTGGCCACGATCCTGCCGGGCCAGCCGACCGCGCGGGTGGTGGAAACGCCGTTCCTGCCGCAGATCTCGGATCTGGGCGCGCGTCATCCGGTCACGACCGGTCTGGAACAGACCCATGCCGGGCTGGAAGACAGCGACGCGCCATGGGGACGATGGTTCCGCCAGATCGAGGTGATCGAGCGGGCCGGTCAAACCGTCATGACCGGAGCCGACGATGCGCCGCTTCTGCTGCTGAACCGGGTGGGCGAGGGGCGTGTCGCGCTGCTGGCCTCGGATCACGCGTGGCTGTGGGATCGTGGCTACGAGGGTGGGGGGCCGCAACTGGAGATGCTGCGCCGTCTGGCCCACTGGATGATGGGGGAGCCCGATCTGGAGGAGGAGGCGCTGAGGGTCGAAGCCAGTGGCCAGACCGTGCGGATCACGCGTCAGACGCTGGCCGAAGAGGTCGGCCGGGTCACTGTGACCGGTCCGGACGGCGCCGAGACGGAGATCACTCTGGAAGAGACCGCGCCGGGTCAGTTCACGGCTGAGTATACCGGAACCGATCAGGGCCTCTACCGCCTGCGGGAGGGAGAGATGGAGACGGTGATCGCCCTCGGCCCCGCCGCGCCGCGCGAGTTCGAGGAGACCATCGCCAGTGCGGCCCGTCTGACACCCGCCATCGATCCGACGCGGGGCGGCATCCTGCGCCTGGAAGACGGGATCCCCGATTTGCGGCGTGTGGCCGAGGGGCGCAATGCCGCCGGCCGTGGCTGGATCGGCCTGACCCCGCGGGCGGCCTACCTGACCACCGATGTGACCGTCATGCCGCTGATCGCGACCTGGCTGCTTCTGCTGATCGCGTCCGCCCTTATGCTCGGCGCCTGGCTCCGTGAAGGGCGGCGATAAGCCGGATCGGGGGCGGGCTGCACCCCCCTAATCTTTGGCCCGGAAATCTGCGCAGGAACGCGCAGCAGGAGAGTGGTGGATCGAATGGATCAACAGCAGGCGATAGAAACGATCACCTCCGCCCTGAAGGAGAAACCGGCGATCCGCGCGCTGTTTCTCGGCGGCAGCCATGGCACCGGATTTGCGGATCGTTTCAGCGATATCGACTTCGTTCTCGCGGCCCCGGAGGGCGCGACCGACGAGATTGTGGCGCTCTGGCGTGAGGCCGTCGAGCAAACCGGCGAAATCGTGCTTTGGTGGGATCGCAACGTCCGGCCGCTTCTGATCAATGCGATCACCGCCGACTGGCTGCGGATCGATCTCGTCATGCTGAAGCCGGATCAGATGGGCGGGCAGAGACAGGACGGCCTGAAAGTGCTGTTCGACCATGACGGGCTGTACCCGACGCTGCCCGAGGTCACGCCGCGTCCGGTGCCCGATCCGAAGCAAATGCGGTATCAGATCGAGGAGTTCATCCGTATTCTCGGGCTTCTGCCCCTTGCGGTCGGTCGGCAGGAGTATCTCAACGGTGTGCTGGGTGTCTTTCACCTGCGCAACAAACTGGTCGATCTGATGATCGCCGAAACCGGCATACGCCACAGGGGCGGTCTGCTGCATCTGAACAGGCTGATCACCGAGGAGCAGAAACAGGCGCTGACCTCCCTGCCGGCCCCGGAGGCCACGCAGGACAGGATGGTTGCCGCCCACCTTGCCTATGCGGCCGCCTATCTGCTCCGGGCCCGCAGGCTCGCCAGGACCTGGGGCGTGGATTGGCCCGAACGCTTCGAAGAGGTGACATGGGCAAAGCTGGCTGAAACGCTCAAGATCGACCGGCCCTATGACGGCCCCGACGACGCTGATTGACGGTCGTCCAGCAAGCGGTTCTGGCGGTCGGTCGTGCCGTCCGGTCTCAGGGCGTCATTCCCCCTCGCGCGCAGAGATCACTCGACCGAAAGCACAAACCGGTCTTCGCCCCATCCCGTCACGTTGCAGCGGGCGCGGATGAAGACCTGCGTCACGCCCGCAGGGATCACCACATTGCCAAGGCTGCGCGTGAAAGGCTGCTCCTCCACATGCGGGTGCAGAAGAACCCGCGTTCCCAGAACCGTTCCGTCTTCAAGTTCCACCTGCCACCCATCCGCATAATGATCCCAGCCCGTATCGGGATGCGCCAGCGTGACCGAAACCCGGCCGGCGGAATAGGCCGCGGCGACGATCTCCGGCGGTTCCGCAAACGCCGCGAGCGGAAGCAGGACGCAGATCGCCGCCAACACATGCCTCATAGCTGTTCTCCATCGCTCAGCATGACCTCGCGGGAGGCGGAGGCGAAATCCCGGTTCCAGATCACGTAGGAGATCACCAGCACCGCCGCGATCAGAGGCACCGGCCCAAGCAGCCACGCCAGCGAGCCAAGCGCGAAATAGATCGCCCGCATGCCACGATTGAAATTGAATGCGGCGCGGATGTTGATCTCGGCGGCTTTCCCGGCGCGGGGCAGGGCGCGCGGGTCGGTCGGGTCGTTCGGCACGGCGGCCATCAGGACGGCGCAATAGCCGAATAGCCGGTTCGACCAGACGAACCGCAGCACCGCCTGGGTCAGCAAGACTACGGTCAGCAGCAGCTTGATCTGCCAGATCAGGGCGGTTTCCTCCTCCAGTGTCAGGTCGCGGGCCACGACGATCAACTGGTCGGAATTGCCGATCAGCGTCAGCAGCCCGCCGGTGGCCAGCATCGCGCCCGAGGCGAAGAACGCCGTGCCCTGGCGCAGATTGGTCAGGATGGTCGCATCGAAGACCCGCCCGTCGCGATTGATCATCTCCTCCATCCAGGCGCGCCGGTAATGCGTCATCAATACGGTCACCGAGGGGCGCGCGACGTTTTCCGCCTCGATCCAGGCGCCCAGACCGCCCCAGGCCAGAAGGATTGTGGCAAGGGCAAGCGCATCGAGCCAGCTGAGGGTTGTGAGCACCATGATGAAGTTCATGGCTGCGACAGTAGCGGGCAAGGAATCTCTTGCCATCTGCAAAAATTGGTTATATTTATTTACCAATATTGGATGGGAGGAGCGATATCATGGAGATGCCAACCCCGGACCCGGCGATTCTGGCCAAAAAATCGGCTGTGGTGGCTCGACTGATGTCGGTTCTGCCGAAGGATGCGGTGATTCACGAGGAAGCCGGCACCCGCGCTTATGAATGCGACGCGCTCACCGCCTATAAATGCCCGCCGATGGTCGCGGTCCTGCCATCCACGACCGAAGAGGTCGTGGCGGTTCTGAAAATCTGCAACGAAATGGGTGTGCCGGTTGTGCCGCGCGGATCCGGCACGTCGCTTGCCGGGGGGGCTTTGCCGACCGCCGACAGCGTGATCCTTGGTGTGGCACGTCTGAACGACGTGCTGGAAACCGATTATCAGAACCGGATTATCCGGGTTCAGTCCGGGCGCACCAACCTGTCGGTCACGGGCGCGGTGGAGGAGGACGGGTTTTTCTACGCGCCCGATCCGTCAAGCCAGCTGGCCTGCGCGATCGCGGGCAATATCGCAATGAATTCCGGCGGTGCCCATTGCCTGAAATACGGCGTGACGACCAACAACCTGCTGGGTGTGACGCTGGTCACCATGGATGGTCAGGTGATGGAGATCGGCGGCGCGCATCTGGATGCGGCGGGCTATGATCTTCTGGGCCTTGTCTGCGGGTCGGAGGGGCAGTTGGGTGTGGTGACCGAAGCGACGCTGCGGATCCTGCCCAAGCCCGAGGGCGCGCGGCCGGTTCTGATCGGTTTCGACGATAACGAAACCGCGGGCGCCTGTGTCGCGGATATCATCAAGGCGGGCGTCCTGCCGGTGGCGATCGAATTCATGGACAGGCTCTGCATCGAGACGACGGAGAAATTCGCGAATGCCGGATATCCGGACTGCAACGCGTTGCTGATTGTCGAGGTCGAAGGCTCGGAAGCCGAGATCGACGAACAGCTTGGCGTGATCCTGCAGATCGCCCGCAGATATGACCCGGTGGAGCTGCGCGAGTCCAAATCCGCAGAGGAAAGCGCGAAGATCTGGCTTGGCAGGAAATCGGCTTTCGGAGCGGTCGGGCAGATCAACGATTACATGTGTCTGGACGGCACGATCCCGGTTTCCAGCCTGCCGTATGTGCTGCGCCGCATCGGCGAGATGAGCAAGGAATTCGGGCTGGAGGTCGGTAACGTGTTCCATGCGGGCGATGGCAACATGCACCCGCTGATCCTGTTCGACGCGAACAAGCCCGGCGATCTGGAAATCTGCGAGGCGTTCGGTGCGGAGATATTGAAGCTCTGTGTCGAGGTTGGCGGCTGCCTGACCGGCGAACATGGCGTGGGTATCGAAAAGCGCGATCTGATGACCACGCAGTTCACCCCGGAGGATCTGGAACTGCAAATGCAGGTGAAGGATGTCTTCGATCCGGCATGGCTGCTGAACCCGGCCAAGGTGTTTCCGCTGGAGGCTTCGGCCAGCCGCCGGACCCTCGCCGCCTGAAGGTTGCACGTCATCGGGACAGGGGCCTGTGCAGGCGCGCCCCGCCCATATCCGAAACCCCGTGAAGATCCGGGGCGCAGAGAAGGAGCAGGCCGCCGTGCTGACCCCTGAAACCGAGATTGAGCTTGCCGAGATGCTGTCGGCCGCATCCGCCCCGTTGCGGGTGCAGGGTGGCGGCACCCGGCCGATCGGGCGCCCCGTGGTGGGAGAGGTCCTGTCCATGGCCGACATGCGCGGGATCGAGCTTTATGAACCTGGCGCGCTGACCATCGTCGTGAAGGCGGGCACTCCGCTTGCGGATGTGGAGGCGGCGCTGGCGGCGGAAAACCAGAGGCTGCCCTTCGAACCCATGGATCACCGGTCCCTGATGGGAACCGACGGGGTTCCCACCATCGGCGGCGTTGTCGCGGCCAACGTATCGGGCCCCCGCCGGATCCAGGCCGGCGCCTGCCGCGACAGCCTGATCGGCGTACGGTTCGTCGACGGGCGCGGACGCATCATGAAAAACGGCGGGCGGGTGATGAAGAATGTCACCGGCTATGATCTGGTGAAGCTCATGGCCGGCAGCTATGGCACGCTTGGCGTCCTGTCGGAATTGAGCTTCAAGGTTCTGCCCGGTGTGGCGGCAACGGCCTGCGTGCTTCTCCGGGGGCTTGACGACGAAACCGCGGTCGCGGCGATGGCTGCGGCGCTCGGCTCTCCTTTCGAGGTTTCCGGCGCGGCGCACACGCCCAATGGTCTGGACGGCGATCCGGTGACCATGCTTCGCGTCGAAGGGTTCGAGGCTTCGGTCGCCTATCGGGCCGGTCGGCTTCAGGCCCTGCTGGCCCCGTTCGGACAGGCCGAGATCGAAACCGGGCTTGCGGCCGATGGGGGCGTGTCCGGCACCGATACCGGTTGGAAATGGGTGCGGGACGTGGACGGGTTCAAGGGCAAGGACGGGGATGTCTGGCGCATCTCGGTGAAGCCGACCGATGCGCCGGAGCTGGTGGCGAAGCTGGACGCGCGCGATGTGCTCTATGACTGGGGCGGCGGGCTGGTCTGGGCGCTGGTTCCGGGCGGCACCGATCTGCGCGCGAAGCTGGCGGATTTCGCAGGCCACGCGACATTGATCCGGGCCAGCGAGGACACCCGCGCCCGTCTGCCGGTCTTTCACCCCGAAGCCGCGCCGATTGCCGCATTGTCGGCGGAGCTGAGGAAGCAGTTCGACCCGAAGGGTATCCTGAACCCTGGCCTGATGGGCGGAGAGGTGTGAGATGATGGGCCTTGATGCCGCCCCGATTGCGGTCCTGTCCGCCGCCGTGTTCTGCGGGCTTGTCTTTATCCGCGACCGCCCGCTCGGGGCGTTGATTGCCCAGATCGGCTCGGCCGTTGCCGCGGCCCTTGTCTTCGCTTCGCTGATCGTGGAGGGGCCGATGCTCGGGCGCGATCCCGCATGGGTCAGCGCGCTTGGCGTCGCCCTTCTGGCGGCGACGGTGGCGGGCATGGGGTATCACCTCTATCTCGGCCGCTTCACGTCGGTCTGGGCCGCGCGCGGCGTTTTCGCGGCGCTCTTCCTGGTTTCTGCGGCGGTCCTGGGGCTCGTCATTCTCTCATTTATCTGAAAGGGCGGTCATGCAAACCACCTTCACGCCTGAGCAGTTGAAGGATCCTGCGACCAAACGGTCGAACGAGATCCTGCGATCCTGCGTCCATTGCGGTTTTTGCACGGCCACCTGCCCGACCTATCAGGTGCTGGGCGATGAGTTGGACAGCCCGCGCGGACGGATATATCTTATAAAAGATATGCTGGAAAATGATCGCCCTGCGGACGAAAAGACCGTAAAGCATATCGACCGGTGCCTGTCCTGCCTGGCCTGCATGACCACATGCCCGTCGGGCGTGCATTACATGCATCTGGTGGATCACGCGCGCGAATATATCGAACAGACCTATAAACGCCCCTTCAGCGACAGGGCGCTGCGCTGGATCCTGGCGCGGATCCTGCCTTACCCGACGAGGTTTCGTCTGGCGCTGCTCGGGGCCAAGATCGGCCGGCCTTTCAAATGGCTGATGCCGGATGCGCGGCTGAAGGCGATGCTGGAAATGGCGCCCAAAACCATCCCCCCGGTCAGCCGCAATGACGATCCGCAGGTGTTTTCCGCAACGGGCGCGCGCAAGATGCGTGTCGCGCTCATGACCGGATGCGCGCAGCGCGCGCTGAACACGGATATCAACGACGCGACCATCCGGCTTCTACGCAGACTGGGCGCCGAAGTGGTGATCGCCGAGGGCGCGGGCTGCTGCGGTGCGCTGACGCATCACATGGGCAAGACCCGGGAAAGCCACGCCACGGCGGCAAGGAATATCCGCGCGTGGTGGACCGAGATGCAGGGTGCGGGGCTGGACGCCATCGTCATCAATACCAGCGGCTGCGGGACGACCGTGAAGGATTACGGCCACATGTTCCGCAACGAGCCGCTCGCGGAAGAGGCCGCCGCCGTGGCGGGTATCGCGAGAGACATCTCGGAAGTGCTGATCGACCTTCTGCCCGGTGACGCGCCGCAATGGCGCGCCATCAACCCCGCGCGGGACGCCATCGCCGGGACCGATGCGGCGCATACCCCCGAAAGCGCGCCCGCCCCGATCGGTCAGGGCCTGAAAGTCGCCTATCACGCCGCGTGCAGCCTGCAGCATGGCCAGCAGATCAAGACCTATCCCAAGGACCTTCTGAAGCGGGCCGGGTTCGAGGTCGTGGAACCTGCGGACAGTCACCTGTGCTGCGGCAGCGCCGGCACCTATAATCTGATGCAGCCCGAGATCTCGAAACAGCTGAAAGACCGCAAGGTGCGGACCCTTGAGGCGAAGGCTCCGGATATCATCGCGGCGGGCAATATCGGCTGCATGATGCAGATCGGCGGCGGAACGGATATTCCGGTTGTCCATACGGTCGAACTGCTGGACTGGGCGACAGGCGGCCCGCAGCCACCCGCCTTGACGGCGGAGCGGGCAACCCCCGCAGTGCCGATGCTGCGCTGACCGCGACCGGGGCCCGCGAATAGCCGCGGTTCCGGTTCTGTCCCGGTCCTGCCTGTGCGCATTCACCGGCGGGCCGGGCCCGGTCCAATCACCGCGCCCGGCCTCATTTTCGCCGTACTGGACCGGTAGTGAAAAAGCGGAGTTCCCTGCGGAGACCCGGTGATGAAGGCCATTTTCCCCGTCGTTGCAATCGCCTTGGCGCTTGCGGGTCCGGCAATGGCGCAGACGCGGGGATTGCCCACCGTGGAACCCGATACGCCGCTGCGGCCGCTGGACTCGGCGCATGATCTGCGCGGATGGGAGGCGGTGGGGCGTCTGGATACCGGTGCGGGGTTCTGCACCGCCACGCTGATCGCGCCCGATCTGGTCCTGACGGCGGCCCATTGCCTGTTCGACGGACCCGAAGACAGCGCGACCCGCCGGCCCGACGCGGCCCTGTCCTTCAACGCCGGGCTCAGAAATGGCTATGCCGTCGCACACCGGGGCATTCGCAAAAGCATCCTGCATCCCGATTACACTTATGGCAGCCCCGATGATCTGAACCGGATCCGCACCGACATGGCCCTTCTCCAGCTTGACCGCGCGATCCCGGAACAGACCATTCGCCCGATCGCGACACGCGGCAGTGTCGGCCCCGGCGATGTCGTACAGGTCGTCTCCTATGGCGCCGAGCGGGAGGAGTATGCCTCCCTCGAAGACGATTGCGAGGTTCTGGCCGAGGATCCCGGTATTCTGGTCCTGTCCTGCTCGGTGGTTCAGGGTTCTTCCGGCTCGCCGGTCATGGTGGACCGGGACGGGCAGATGAATGTCGTGTCGGTGGTGTCGGCCCTCGCCGATTGGGGGGATGAGCCGGTGGCGCTGTCGGCTGAGTTGCAGGGTGAACTTGTGGTGCTGCTGGATTTGCTGGACCGTTCGAATGCGCAATTCGTCCGTTCCCTGCCGCAGATCCGTACCCTGTCGGGCAGCAATGACGGGCGCGAAAGCTCGGGCGCCCGGTTTGTCCGCCCCTGACCCTCTTGAAACGCCGAAAACCGTATCACACATATAGGGCGCTGTGGTGCCCGGATGGGGCCGCGGCATGACCTTGGCGGGTTCGCATATGGACCGCCTGACAAAAGAGAGTTGTCGCTCAAACGGAGGATAACGTGATGCGCACTTATGATCTGTCGCCCCTGTACCGGGCAACCGTCGGCTTTGACCGCATGGCCGATTTGCTGGACCGCGTGATGACCCAGGACGTGGGCACCAGCACCTACCCCCCTTACAATATCGAAAAGACGGATGAAGACGCCTATCGCATTTCGATTGCGGTTGCGGGCTTCACCGATGACGATCTCGCCGTGGAACAGCGCGAGACCGAGCTTGTCGTGACGGCGCGCAAGGCGAAGGAGGAGACGACACGCACCTACCTGCACCGCGGGATCGCCACGCGGGCGTTCGAGAAACGCTTCCAGCTGGCCGATCATGTCCGGGTGACCGGCGCGTCCCATGAAAACGGGATGCTGCATATCGATCTGGTCCGCGAAGTGCCCGAGGCGCTGAAACCGCGCCAGATCGAGATCAACGGCACTGCGCCCAAGGCGATCGATGCGGAGCCGGTGACGGCCTGATCTCGCGCTTTGCGATGACACGGAGCGCAGTCCCCATGGGGCTGCGCTTTTTCATGTGCGGTCCAGCGTCTGCAGCAAGATCGCACCCGCGACTGGTGCCGCCATGCAAAGCAGCAGGACCGGACCGTAGCCCGCCAGATCGAACAGCACCGCGCCCAGAAACGGGGCCAGCGCGAACAGAAACAGCGATGGGAGGGAGACCGCGCCCGACACCGCTCCGAAATCCCGCTGACCGAGGATATCGCGGGTCACCACCGGGCGCATGATGCCGACCACACCGTAGCCCGCGCCCTGCAAGACCCCGAAGGCCAGAACCAGCGCCGCGACCCAACCCGCCGCGGCCATCATCACCGCGCCCAGGGCCAGCGTCGCCATGGCGATTTGCGCGATCCGCAGCGCGGAGATCCGGTTGTCGACGGCCATCATCGCCATCCGCCCGGCAACCTGCGCCGGGCCGATCGCCGCGGCCGCAAGGATCGCCATATCGTCGCTGACGCCCTGCGCGGCCATGATCGGCAACAGATGGCTGAGCACGATGCCGCTGGTCAGGGCCGCCAGAGCGAAGCCGCCCGCAATCGCCCAATAGCCGGGCACGTGCAGCACGAATGGCCGGGGTCGCGATGGCGCCGTGTCCGTAGGCAGCGCCTGTGCCCGCGCCTGCGCCTCCAGCTTGCGCGCCGCCAGACGTGCCAGCGGGGCGGCCACGAGGACCACCAGTGCCGCCATCGCGCAGATGGCGGTGCGCCAGCCGCCGATCCCGGCCAACCAGTGGGTCAACGGATAGGCCAGGGTGCTCGCGAACCCGCCCACCAGCGTGATCGCGGTGATCGCCCGCCGCGCATTGGCGCCCCGCGCCCGGGTAACGATGGCAAAACAGGCCTCGTAAAGTGTCAGGCCCATGGTCGCCCCGATGGCCGCCCAGATCAGGTAGAAGGCCAGAAGCGTGTCCGCGAATGCCAGTGCCACGAGCAGCCCGGCCCCGATGGCCGCGCCCAGGGGCATGCTGATCGGGGCCGCGCCGCGATCTATCAACCGCCCGAAAAGCGGGGCGCCAAGGGCGTAGACGGCAATCGAAATCGTGAACGCGCCCATGATCTCCGCGGTCGACCAGCCAAATTCGGTCTGCCAGTGCAGAACCAGCGCGGGAAAGCTGTAGAACAATCCGGCCCAGACCGTCACCTGCATGCCCATCAGGGCAAGGATGGCCGGGTCGCGGATCAGGCGCATGGTCCGGCCCGCGCGGGTCGTCTCAGAACCATTGCCCCGGTTCCATCAGCCCAAGCTGCGCCAATTGCTGCGACGACCATTGAAACCTGACCGATTTATGCCAGCGGAAATCGGGGATATCGTCGCGCGAGCCGGGATTGGTGCGCAGCGCCTTGGCCACGCGGAACGAACAGATGGCGGCCGACATCGAATGATGCCACGGGCAGGCATAGGTGTTCATTTCCTCATCGTTCAGCGTGTGGTCTTCGCGCAGCCGCAAGCCCGGGCGCGCCCGGAAAAGACCGACCCGGTCGATCTTGCGCTTCGGTTCGGGCACATGCTCCTCGAACCGCCAGCGCAGCCCGCCATAGAAATTCAGTTGACGTTCCAGAACGTCGTCATCTTCATTCCGTCTGGTTGCGGCGTAATATCCCGACCCGTCCACATGCGCCGTATCGAGCGAGACCGCATCGGGATAAAGCGACAGATCATCGGCATAGAGATCGATCACATAGGTCAGGATCGAGCTGCGTCTTTCCTCCATCACGAAGGAGACCGCTTCCCCCACGGTGCGGTCTTCGCAGAACGGATAGAACAGGTATTCCCCGTTGAAACAGTAATGCAGCCATTCGCCGGGGATCTTGTCGATCAGCGTGTTCACGGCATCCACCACCGTCCCCGGCTGCCGGGTGCGGTGGCGGATGATGTCCACCTGATTGGCGATCTCGGGTTCGTTTTCCGGCAGGTCGAGCCCCTCGGGCGCCATCAGGAAAACACGGGCAAAGCCAAGTTGCAGGACATGCATGACCGTGGACACGACCTCGGTTGCGTCCTCTGCGATGATCATCGCGAAAGGCCCCTTGCCGAAGGCGGACGGGGGCGCCGCACGGAACGCGTCAAGGCTTGGATAAATCATGGTTCACTACCTTGCGTCGCTTTCCGGCCAATCTGACGCGCAAGCGTAAAGATTGCAATTACGCGCCGTTGAAGGCCGCGCGCCCATGGGGTACACGGGCGGTCGACCCCACCGGAGCCCGTTTCATGTCCGAGCCGAAGAAGCTTTATGTCAAGACCTATGGCTGTCAGATGAATGTCTATGACAGCGAGCGCATGGTGGAGGCACTGGGGTCGAAGGGATATGTCCAGACGGACACCCCCGACGACGCCGACATGATCCTGCTGAATACCTGCCACATCCGCGAAAAGGCGGCGGAAAAGGTGTATTCCGAGCTTGGACGGTTCCGGCCGTTGCGGGACGCCAACCCGGATCTCAAGATCGGGGTCGCCGGCTGCGTGGCCCAGGCCGAGGGCGAAGAGATCATCCGGCGGCAGCCGATGGTCGATCTGGTTGTGGGGCCGCAGACCTATCACCGCCTGCCGGAGATGGTGGATACGCTGGCGGGCGGCGGCCGGGCGCTGGATACCGATTTCCCCGAGGAGGACAAGTTCGCGCATCTGCCGAAGACGCGCAAGGCGCCCAGAGGGCCGACCGCCTTTCTGACCGTGCAGGAAGGGTGCGACAAGTTCTGCGCGTTCTGTGTGGTGCCCTATACGCGCGGCGCGGAAGTGTCCCGGCCGGTCGACCGGCTGTTGCACGAAGCGCAGGATCTCGTCGAACGCGGGGTGCGCGAGATCACCCTTCTGGGCCAGAATGTGAATGCCTATCACGGCACCGGGCCGGACGGCGCGGAATGGGGCCTGGCCCGGCTGATCCGGCGGATGGCAGAGATCGACGGGCTGGAACGGATCCGGTTCACCACCTCCCATCCCAATGACATGGAAGACGATCTGATCGCGGCCCACGGGGATTGCGCCAAGCTGATGCCTTATCTGCATCTTCCGGTGCAATCGGGCAGCGACCGGATCCTGAAGGCGATGAACCGCAAACATACGGCCGAACACTATATCCGTCTGATTGCCCGGATCCGCGATGCAAGGCCCGATCTGTTGCTTTCGGGCGATTTCATCGTCGGGTTCCCCGGCGAAACGGAGGCGGATTTCCAGGCGACGCTCGATCTGGTCAGGGCCGTGGGCTACGGTCAGGCCTATTCCTTCAAGTATTCGGCGCGTCCCGGCACGCCCGCCGCCGAACGGCCGGGCGTGGATCAGGCGGAGGCCGATGACCGGCTGCAACGGCTTCAGGCGCTTCTGTCAGAGCAGCAGCGCGCCGCGCAGGACGGGATGGTCGGGCGCGAGGTTCGGGTGCTGTTCGAAAAACCGGGCCGGATGCCGGGCCAGATGGTCGGCAAGTCGGATTATCTGCACGCGGTCCATGTGGACGGCCCGGAAACCCTGCGCGGTCAGATCGCTCCGGTAAGAATCATCGCAAGCGCGTCGAACTCTCTGGCCGGTGTGCTGATCTGATATCGGGGCGCCTGCCCGACACGGGGTCGCGAAGCGCGGGCTTTCCGACGGATATCAAACAGCTTTTCGAACAATCCCCCATATCTAGGGGCAGTGTTTCCACCCCAAAGACTATATTTGGTAAAAACGGCTTCACAAGCCAATGAAACTTGCTATCCTCCTGCGAATAAATGGTGTTTTGTGCTGCGCCGTGCCAAGCCAGCGCACTGGTATTGAGAACTGGGGGAATGTGCCGTGGTTTCACTCTTTTGGTCGACATTTGGGCCTGGTCTGAGGACAGCGTTCTGCGGGGCGGCGCTTGGCGCGTTTGCCCTGTTGCCGTCGGGCGGTGCCGTGCAGGCGCAGCAGGCCATAACAGGCACCGTGGAGCCGGCGATCTGGATCGACCCCGATGGCTGCCACCACTGGGTCGCCGATGGCGGCATCGAGGGCTATATGGAAGGCCGGGTCAACCCGCAGAACGGGCGGCCCGTCTGCATGGAGTTCAACACCTGCGCCGTGGCCAATTCGGATGTGTTGTTTCACACCGACAGCGCCCGGTTGACCAGTTCGGGCCGGGCCCGGCTGGAGGATTTCTTCCGCAATGGCGGGGCTTTTGCCTACGCGATCTACGGCCATACCGACAGCCGCGCTTCGGATGAATACAACATCCGGCTTTCTCAGCGTCGCGCCTCTTCGGTTGCGGGCGTGGCGCGATCGGTGGGTGCGCGCGTGGCGCGCGAAATCGGATTTGGCGAACGCCAGCCGCTCGTGCCCAACACCTCTGCGGCGAACATGCAGCAGAACCGCCGCGTCGAAATCGTATGTTACAGGTGACCAGTATGATCAGTCTTCACACCCTCAAGACCCCGGCGATCATGATTGCCTGTTCATTGGCGCTGGCGGGATGCACGGAATCCTTCGAGAGCGTGATGGTGCCGCGCGGGGACGGCCCGCCACTGCGCGCCATCGGCGATGACCTTGGCCGCGATGCCGGATCGTTGACACAACTGGAGGCCGGGATCTATGTGGATCCTGACGGGTGTCATATCTGGATGATCGACGACGGGCTGGAAGGTTACTGGTCGCGCCGTCGCGATCCGCGCAGCGGCCTGCCTGTCTGCACCCCGATTGCCCCGCCGAACTCAATTGTCGGAGATATCGGCGCCGATAGCGGTATTCGGGATCGCATTCCCCGCCGGTAGCGGCCGTATGGCGCCAAACGCATGTTTTTTCTGACGGGCGATTCCAAGACGGGATCGCCCGTTTTTGCGACGGTTACCCCAAGACCCGCCTTTTTCCGCCGCCGCGGCCACAAGATGTTGCTTTGCGTGGCCAAGGTTGCCAAACTGATCGCAAGCCTTCGTGATTTGGGAGTTCTCTTTGGATCTGTCCACACTGACTGCGAACCCGTCTGACCCTCCTCTGGAACTGCTGCTGGAATTTCCCGACAACCGTTTGCTCATCGAGCTGTGTGGAGAGTTCGACCGCAACCTGGCACAGATCGAGCATCTGATGAGCGTCCAGATCCTGCGCCGGGGCAACATGCTCGCGGTGCTCGGGGAGGCCCGGGCCGAAGCGGGCGAGGTTTTGCAAAAGCTCTATGAGCGTGCGGAAGCGGGCAGAAGCCTGGACCCGGGCGATATCGACGCGGTGGTCAGGCTCGGCAATTCGGCCGAAGGCACCGGGGCCCGGGACGGCGACCAGATCGAGTTGTTCAAGGGCGATGCGGGGGATCATATCGAGATCCGCACCCGGAAGAAAACGATCGAACCGCGGACACAGGCACAGCAGGCCTATGTTCGCGCGCTTTATGCCAATGAACTGGCCTTCGGCATCGGCCCGGCGGGGACGGGCAAAACCTATCTGGCGGTAGCCGTGGCCGTGAACCAGATGATCAACGGCCATGTCGACAAGATCATCCTCAGCCGCCCGGCGGTCGAGGCGGGCGAGCGGTTGGGCTTTCTGCCCGGAGACATGAAGGACAAGGTCGATCCCTACATGCAGCCGCTCTACGATGCGCTGAACGACTTCCTGCCCGGCAAGCAACTGGCCAAACTGATCGAGGAAAAGCAGATCGAGATCGCACCGCTGGCCTTCATGCGGGGCCGGACGCTCTCCAATGCCTATGTCGTGCTGGACGAGGCGCAGAACGCCACCGCGATGCAGATGAAGATGTTCCTGACCCGTCTGGGGCAGGGCAGCCGGATGGTGATCACCGGCGACCGGTCCCAGGTGGATCTGCCCCGTGGCGTCACAAGCGGGTTGTCCGAGGCGGAGCGGATCCTGGGTCATATCGACGGGATCAGCTTCAATTACTTCACCGCCAAGGATGTGGTGCGCCATCCGATGGTGGCCAAGATCATCGAGGCCTATGACGCGGATGACCCTGCGACATAGCGGAGTGTGTTTCGAACCGGGCAAGCGTCGCGTTCACGCGTGGCGCAAGCGCGGTGGCCTCGCCCGCCGCCTGCCGGGTCGGCGGGTTTTCCAAGGGCGGTCCCATGGAGATTGACTGTCTCATTGAAGATCCGGCCTGGGAGGCGCTGGACGTGGAGGCCTTGGCGCGCCGGGTCTGCGCCGCGACACTTGATGAGCTGGGGTTGCAGGCCGAAAGCTTCGGGATCAGCCTTCTGGCCTGCGACGACGGCCGCATCGCCGAGCTGAATGCCGAGTTCCGGGGCAAGCCTGCGCCCACGAATGTGCTGAGCTGGCCATCCGAACTGCATCAGCCCGGCCCGGGCCGGATGCCGGACCTGCCCGATCCCGCGCCGGGCGATCCGCCCCATGAACTGGGCGACATCGCGATCGCCTATGGCGTCTGTCTGGCCGAGGCGGAGGCGCAGAAGAAGAGTTTCGCCGATCATGTGGCCCATCTTCTGGTCCACGGAACGCTGCATCTGTTGGGTTTTGACCACATAAATGATGCAGATGCGATATTGATGGAGGATCTGGAGACGCGTATCCTTGCAAGATTGGGTATCCCTGACCCATATTGAGACAACGGGTTGCGCGTGACCCGGTGTATTTTTGGAAAGGAGCCATGAGCTCAAGCCCTGACCCGTCGTCTAGCGCAGCGCAGAGCGCGCCACAGACGGATGAGTTGCCTGAACGGAAACCCGGCTTTTTCGCCCGGTTCTTTGGCACTGCCCCCGACCCGGAACCGGAGAGTATGAACGGTGTGCCCGCATTGCCCGCAGTGGACGGCGCGCCGGGGCTCGTGCCCGGCACCGGCATGTCCAACCTGCGCCGGTTGCGGGTGGAGGATGTCTCCATCCCGAGGGTCGAGATCATTTCGGTCTCCTGCGATATCGAGCTGGACGATCTGGTTGCCGTGTTCCGCCAGAGCGGTCTCACGCGGTTGCCCGTTTATGACGGTACGCTCGATACGCCCATCGGCATGGTTCACCTGAAGGATGTCGCATTGCGATACGGCTTCAACGGCGGCGGCGGCGGGTTCTCGCTTCGCACGATGCTGCGGCCCTTGCTCTACGCGCCGCCATCCATGCCCATCGGTGTGTTGCTGCAGAAGATGCAGACGGATCGGACCCATATGGCACTGGTGATCGACGAATATGGCGGGGTCGACGGGCTGGTGACCATCGAGGACCTGATCGAGCAGGTGATCGGCGAGATCGAGGATGAACACGATGTGGAGGAAGACCGGCCATGGCTGATGGAGGATGCCGGCTCCTATCTGGCGCTCGCCCGCGCCCCGCTCGATGAATTCGAGGCGGAGATCGGGATGAAGCTGGTCGAAGAGGCCGATGAGGATGAAATCGACACGCTGGGCGGCGTGGTGTTCGTCCTGACGGGCCGGGTGCCCGCGCGGGGCGAGGTGATCCCCCATCCGTCGGGCGCGGAATTCGAAGTGGTGGACGCCGACCCCCGGCGAATCAAGCGATTGCGCGTGCGACTTCCGAAAGGCTCCTGAACTTGACCACGGCCAATTCCGTGTCCGAGTGGCTGGCGGCCCGCTCCGTCCGCCAGGGTCTGGCTCTGGCCATGACCGCCGGGGCGGTCGGCGGGCTGGGACAGGCGCCTTTCGATCTTTCGCTACTGGCGGTCATCGGTCTTGCCGGTCTGGTGGTGCTGGTTCTTCGCGCCGATACGGCACGGCGCGGTTTCTCGCTCGGGTTGAGCGGCGGGGCGGGATACTTCGCCGTTTCCCTGCATTGGATCGTCGAGCCCTTTCTAGTCGACCCGCTCCGCCACGGCTGGATGGCGCCTTTCGCCTTGCTGTTTCTGGCCGTCGGGCTGGCGCTTTTCTGGGCGGTGCCGTCGGCGCTGGCGGTGCGGCTGGCGCCCGGGCCCGGCCAACGGGCCTTGCTCTGGACGGCGCTCCTGACCGCGGCCGAATATGCGCGGGGAACGGTGCTGACCGGGTTTCCATGGGCGCAACCGGGCCATATCTGGATCGATACGAGCCTGTTGCCGCTGGCCGCCTTTGTCGGCCCCTACGGGATGACGTTTTACACCGTCGCGGCCGCGGCTCTGATCGCGGTGGGGGTGCTGCGGGCGCGCTGGTGGGTCTTGATCGTGCCGGGCATTCATGCGGGGCTGGTCGGGCTTGCACTGACGGTTCCGCCCGCCCCCGATGCCGCGCCCGATGCCCCGGTCCTGCGTCTGGTGCAGCCCAATGCCGCGCAGCATCTGAAATGGCAGCCGGACATGATCCCGGTCTTCTTCGCCCGCGCCGTGGATCTGACCGCCGAGCCGCCGCAGCGTGATGGCCGCCCGCCCGCCCTTGTCATCTGGCCGGAAACGTCGCTGGCCGCACTTCTAAACCAGTCCGAAGACTGGCGTGCCGTTATCTCACAGGCGGCGGGGCTGGTTCCGGTGATCCTCGGCGCGCAGCGGCTGGAGGGGGTCACGGCGCGCAATTCCCTGGCGCTGCTCGATGAAACCGGTGGGATCGCCGCGATCTACGACAAACACCATCTGGTGCCCTTCGGCGAATACATGCCCTTCGGCGATCTCTTGTCGCGCTTCGGCATCGACGGGCTCGCCGCCGCCCTGCAGACCGGCTACCGGCCCGGGCCCGGGCCGCAGGCGTTGGATCTTGGCACTCTTGGCCGCGCCTTCGCGATGATCTGCTACGAGGCGATTTTTCCGGGCTATATCCGCCGGATAGAGCGTCCCGACTGGATGGTGCACATCACCAATGACGCGTGGTTCGGGCAGTTTTCCGGCCCCTATCAGCACCTTGCGCTGGCCCGGTTGCGCGCGGCGGAGCAGGGGCTGCCGCTGGTCCGTGCGGCCAATACGGGCATCTCGGCGGTGATCGATGCCCGCGGCCGGGTGCTGGACAGCCTGCCCCTGGGCGTGGCGGGGGCGCTGGATGTCGCTTTGCCGCCTGCATTGCCGCCGACGCTCTATGCCCGTACCGGCGACTGGCCCGTATTTCTGGTTATTCTGGCCGCGCTTTTCGCCGTTACCGCAAGACGCCGCGTCAACAGGCATTGAACCCCGCCGCACTTGGGCGTAAGGCATGCCGATCAAGTCTCCACAACGGCTTCCTGGCGTGGGGAAAGACATATTCAATGGAGCATTCCCCATGTCGCGACAGAACTTCTCCTTCACCTCTGAATCCGTCTCGGAGGGCCATCCGGACAAGGTGTGTGACCGCATTTCGGACGCGGTTCTGGACGCGCTGATCACCGAGGAGCCCGAAGCGCGGGTCGCCTGCGAGACCTTCGCCACCACCAACCGGGTGGTGATCGGCGGAGAGGTGGGATTGAGCGATCAGGACAAGCTTCACGATTACATGGAGCGGATCGAGGACATCGCGCGGGAGTGCATCCGGGATATCGGCTATGAGCAGGAGAAGTTTCACCACGAGACTGTGGAAGTGACCAACCTGCTGCACGAGCAATCGGCCCATATCGCGCAAGGCGTCGATGCGTCCGGCAACAAGGACGAAGGCGCCGGCGATCAGGGGATCATGTTCGGCCATGCGGTGGCGGAGACGCCCGAGCTCATGCCCGCCCCGATCCATTACGCCCATTGCATCCTGCGCCGTCTGGCCGAGGCGCGGAAATCCGGCGCCGAGCCTGCGCTTGGCCCCGATGCCAAGAGCCAGCTGACCGTGCGCTATGAAGATGGCATGCCGGTGGAGGTGACCTCCGTCGTGCTGTCGACGCAGCATCTGGATGAAACCCTCACCAGCGAAGATGTGCGCGCGATCGTGGAGCCGTATATCCGCGAAGAACTGCCCGACGGCTGGCTGAACGGGAATACCGAATGGTGGGTGAACCCCACCGGAAAATTCGTGATCGGTGGCCCCGATGGCGATGCCGGTCTGACCGGGCGCAAGATTATCGTCGACACCTATGGCGGTGCGGCCCCCCATGGCGGCGGCGCGTTTTCCGGCAAGGATCCGACCAAGGTGGACCGTTCGGCGGCTTACGCGGCCCGCTATCTGGCCAAGAACGTGGTCGCGGCCGGTTTGGCCCATCGCTGCACGATACAGCTCAGCTATGCGATCGGGGTGGCCAAGCCGCTGTCGATCTATGCCGACACCCATGGTTCGGGCAAGGTGCATGAAAGCCAGATCGAGGCCGCCGTGGCGCAGATCATGGATTTGACGCCGCGCGGTATCCGGACACATTTGCAACTCAACAGGCCGATCTATCAGCGGACGGCGGCCTATGGCCATTTCGGCCGCGCGCCGGATGCCGACGGCGGGTTCAGCTGGGAGCGGACCGATCTGGTCGAGGCGTTGAGAGCGGCCGTTTGAGATAAGGGTCACGCCGATGACGGAGGTGCTGCGCGCAGGTCTTGCCGAAGACGCCCCCGCCCTTGCCGACGTGCATCGAAGTGCGATCGCCGCTGTCCCCGACGACATTCTGTCGCCGGAGCAGCGCGAAAGCTGGGCCGCCGGGATCTCCCCCGATGTCTATCTGCGGGCCTGCGCGGCGGGCGAGGCGTTTGCTCTGGCCGAGATTGACGGGGCCGTTGCGGGGTTTTGCAGCTATCGGACCGGATCGCCCGACGCCGAAATCGTGGGCCTGTATGTGGACCCGGCCTTTCAGAACCGTGGCATCGCCCGTCGGCTGACCGAACTGGTGGAGGCGCGGCTTTTCGACAGCGGTGCGACACGGATCGAGTTGAAGGCAGGCCCCGCCGGGCAGGCGGTATGGGGCGCGCTTGGCTATCGGGTGATCGGGCGCGGCACCCATAACAGCCGGGGCGGACTGGCGCTACCCGTCGCGGTGATGGAGAAGGCGGTGACCGACGCGGCCCGCCGCCCGGCGCGAAACTTCTATGGCCGCCGCAAGGGCCAGCATCTGAAAAGCAGTCAGGCGCGGTATCTGACAGAGGATCTGGCGGCGCTCTCGCCAGGTCCGGTGGATTGGGAGACGAACCCAGAACGCCGGCCGCTCGATCTTGGTGCGCTGTTCGGCGGGCGGGAGGTCTGGCTCGAAGTGGGGTTTGGCGGTGGCGAACACATGGTCCATCAGGCGGCGGCGAACCCGGATGTGGGCATCATCGGCTGCGAACCCTACATCAACGGTGTCGCGATGCTGTTGGGGAAGATCCGCGCCGCGGGTGTGGAAAATCTGAAGGTCCATCCCGGCGATGCGCGCGACCTCTTCGATGTGCTTGAAGACGGTGCCGTGTCGAAGGCATTCCTGCTCTATCCCGACCCGTGGCCCAAGACCCGCCATCACCGCCGGCGCTTCGTGACGGCGGAACATCTTGCCCCGCTGGCACGCGTTCTGAAACGGGGGGCCGAGTTCCGGGTGGCGACGGATATCCCCGACTACGTGCGCCAGACCCTGCTGGAAGTCCCCAAGGCCGGGTTCGATTGGCTGGCCGAGGGGCCGCGGGACTGGCGGACCCCGTGGGAGGACTGGATTGCGACCCGCTACGAGCAGAAGGCGCTGCGCGCGGGCCGGGTGCCACATTACCTGAGTTTCCGGAAAAACTAGAGGCCGCCGCGCTGGCTCTTGCCCGAAGTTACCCTGGGGGCGCCTTGCCGCGCCCTGTCCGGGCAGCCGTTCCTGAACGCACAGAAGGGGTGTGGACCGCGCCGAAGGGGCGGTTTATCACCGCGGGCGACTGAAGATGAGGTGACCTTGATGTCTGGCCATGGTGATCCGGTTCCGATGACCTCCCGCAGGGCGGGGGCGTTGCGCGGTATTGCGGAGGTGCCGGGCGACAAGTCGATCTCCCACCGGGCGCTCATTCTGGGGGCGATGGCCGTCGGCGAGACGCGGATCACCGGATTGCTGGAAGGTCAGGACGTGCTGGACACGGCCCGCGCGATGCGGGCCTTCGGTGCCGGGGTGGAGCAACATGGGCCGGGGGAATGGTCCGTCTTCGGGGTCGGCGTAGGCGGTTTTGCAGAGCCCGATCAGGTGATCGATTGCGGCAATTCCGGCACCGGTGTGCGGCTGATCATGGGGGCGATGGCGACCTCGCCGATTGTGGCCACCTTCACCGGCGACGCCAGCCTGAACGGGCGGCCGATGGCGCGGGTCACGGACCCGCTGGCGCTGTTCGGCACGCAGGTCATGGGGCGTTCCGGCGGCCGCCTGCCGATGACGCTGACAGGCGCCGCAGAGCCGGTTCCGGTTCGCTACACGGTGCCGGTGCCCTCGGCGCAGGTGAAATCCGCGGTGCTTTTGGCCGGGTTGAATGCGCCGGGCCAGACCGTGGTGATCGAAGCTGAGGCGACGCGGGACCATACCGAGCGCATGCTGGCGGGGTTCGGCGCGGACATCGCGACCGAGATGACCGGCGAGGGACGGGTGATCACCCTGACCGGGCAGCCCGAGTTGCGCCCGCAGGCGATCGACGTCCCCCGCGATCCGTCCAGCGCCGCCTTCCCAGTCTGTGCCGCGCTCCTTTGCGAGGGCTCCGACGTGCTGGTGCCGGGCATCGGGCTGAACCCGACCCGGGCGGGACTTTACGAGACCCTGCGCGATATGGGCGCCGATCTGACCTATGAGAACATGCGCGAGGAGGGTGGGGAGCCGGTGGCCGATCTCCGGGCGCGCTACTCCCCGGATATGACAGGCATCGAGGTGCCGCCGGAACGTGCGGCCAGCATGATCGATGAATACCCGATCCTGTCCGTCGTCGCGGCCTTCGCCGAGGGGCGGACGATGATGCGCGGCGTCCGGGAACTGCGCGTGAAGGAGAGCGACCGGATCGCGGCGATGGCCACCGGGTTGCGCGCCAATGGCGTGACGGTGGAGGATGGGCCGGATTGGTGGGCCGTGACCGGCATGGGGCCGGGCGGGGTGCCGGGCGGCGGGATGACTGCGAGCCATCTGGATCACCGGATTGCCATGTCCTTCCTCTGTCTCGGGATGGCGGCGAAAAAGGCGGTGCGGGTCGATGATGCGGGCCCGATCGCGACCAGCTTTCCGATCTTCGAGACGCTGATGGCGGGGCTTGGCGCGCGCATCGAACGGAGCAACCGATGAGTACAGGATCCTGTCTTTGCGGCGCGGTCCGCTATGTCGTGTCCTCGCCGCTGCGCCCGGTGATCGCCTGCCATTGCGGGCAATGCCGCAAGTCGAGCGGGCATCATGTGGCCGCCACCTCCGCGCCGCGCGAGCATGTGGAGATAGAGGGGCGCGTGACCTGGTACGCCTCTTCGGACATTGCGCGGCGGGGGTTTTGCGGCATCTGCGGATCAAACCTGTTCTGGGACGGGCCGGGCAGCCACCTGTCGATTTTCGCAGGCACGCTGGACGGAGATCCGGGCATCCGTCTGGCGGGGCATATCTTCTGCGCCGACAAGGGCGCCTATTACGAGATCACCGACGGGCTGCCGCAGGCGCCGCAGGACGATCCGTCGCTGACGACACAGGTGATGCCATGAGTTTCACCGTGGCAATCGATGGCCCGGCAGCCGCGGGCAAGGGTACGATCAGCCGTGCCGTTGCACAGCATTTCGGCTTTGCACATCTCGATACCGGATTGCTGTACCGGGCGGTGGGCCGGCGGATGCTGCATGGCGAAGACCCGGTCGAGGCCGCAGGACGCTTGCGGGCCGCGGATCTGGAGGGCGACGACCTGCGCGGCCCGGATGTGGCGCGAGCCGCCAGCAAGGTGGCCGTGATCCCCGAGGTGCGCGCGGCGCTTGTGGATTTTCAGCGCGCCTTTGCCACCCGCGCAGGCGGCGCCGTTCTGGACGGGCGGGATATCGGCACGGTGATCTGTCCCGATGCCCGGGTGAAGCTGTTTGTCACCGCCAGCGCGGAGGTGCGGGCGGAGCGGCGTCTGGCGGAGCTGAAAGGCAGGGGGCTGGACACGGATTTCGAGACAGTGCTTGCCGATGTGCGCGAACGCGATGCGCGCGACAGCGAGCGGGCGGAAGCTCCGATGGTGGCCGCCGCCGATGCGGTGGTTCTGGACACCTCGGATCTGAGTATCGAGGCGGCGGTCGCCCGGGCGATCGCCACCGTCGAAGAGGCTCGATAAGCGGGGAGCCCCGTCTCACCCTCGCCCGCGGGGGTGGCTCCACGGACCGGTCGCGTGCCTGAAGGATCCTCGTCGATGGCGTGAAGACCGCAAAGCTCGGGGCCAGTTCCAGCGTCGAGATACCGGTCGCCACGGATCTGAACAGGGTGCAGGCGGCAATCGACCGGGGCCCGCGGCGGGCGGTCCGGGCCATCGGGCCGGGCGCCGGCAACTAGCTCAGCCTCAGGCGGCTCTGACCGGTCACCAAAGCGTGGTTTGGGCGTGTGGGGCAGGAGGGTCTAGTCTGGGCGCGACCTCGTTCCGGAAGGAGTATGCCCGATGCTGATACGCGCCTTTTTCCTCGTCGCCGTTCTGGCCGCGACGCCGCTTGCCGCGCAGCAGGCAGACCCGCCGATGACACCCGAAAGGGTCGCCGCGATCCTGCTGGCGCTGGATCCGGATGCGGCGGCCTCCGGTCAGGGAGTGGAGCTGACAATCGAGGATGTTCCGGTTCTGGTGGTGATGGATCAGGCCGCCAACCGGATGCGCGCCATGGTGCCCGTGGCTTCGGCCGACGCGCTGAGCGAGGCCGATCTGGCCCGCGTGATGCAGGCCAATTTCGATACCGCGCTCGATGCGCGCTATGCCATCGGGCAGGGGCGTCTCTGGGCCGTCTATGTGCATCCTCTGGCGGAGCTGCACGGCGCGCAGCTGATCGAGGGAATTGCCCAGACGGTCAATCTGGCGCGGAGCTATGGCACGCTTTACACCAGCGGCTCACGGATCTTCGGCGGCGGTGATAGCCCCGGGATCTATCGCGATCTGCTGGAGGATCTCTTGCAGCGCGGTCAACCTCTCTAGATACCGGGAAGCGCCATCCGCCAATTGTGCCGAAGCCCTTGCCAGCAAGGGCCCGCCGGGGTATAGCAGCCGCGTCAAGTCGGCGGGCAACGCCGCGGATCGAGCAGGGTCGGGTCTCCCCCGGCCCTGATCGTTTTCCGGCAATGCGCGTCAAAGACCAACCCCAAAGACCGGCGGAGACAACCGCGCGGCCAGATAAAACCCTGATAAGGAACGTTAAAACGCATGTGCGCTAAAGCAACCATGGAGGAATTCGAAGCCCTCCTGAACGAAAGCTACGAAATTGACACGCCCGAAGAGGGCAGCGTTGTCAAAGGCAAGGTCATCGCCGTCGAGGCAGGCCAAGCCATCATCGATGTCGGCTACAAGATGGAAGGCCGTGTCGATCTGAAGGAATTCGCAAATCCCGGCGAGGCCCCCGAGATCAGCGTGGGCGACGAGGTGGAGGTTTACCTTCGCAATGTCGAAAACGCCCGGGGCGAGGCAGTGCTGTCCCATGAGATGGCCCGCCGCGAGGCCGCGTGGGATCGTCTGGAAAAAGCCTATGCCGATGAAAACCGCGTCGAAGGCGCGATCTTCGGCCGGGTCAAGGGTGGGTTCACCGTGGATCTGGGCGGCGCGGTTGCGTTCCTGCCCGGCTCTCAGGTCGATGTCCGCCCGGTGCGCGACGCGGGCCCGCTGATGGGCCTCAAGCAGCCGTTCCAGATCCTCAAGATGGACCGTCGCCGGGGCAACATCGTCGTCTCCCGCCGTGCGATTCTTGAAGAGAGCCGTGCCGAACAGCGCGCCGAGGTCATCGGCAAGCTGGCCGAGGGCGACGTGGTCGACGGCGTGGTCAAGAACATCACCGAATACGGGGCCTTCGTGGACCTTGGCGGTGTGGACGGCCTTCTTCATGTCACCGACATGGCGTGGCGCCGCGTGAACGATCCCAAAGAGGTTCTGTCCATTGGCGAAACCGTCAAGGTGCAGGTCATCAAGGTCAACAAGGAAACCCATCGTATCAGCCTCGGCATGAAGCAGCTGCAGGACGATCCGTGGGATTCGGTCGAGAGCAAGTATCCGCTCGACAGCACCCATACCGGCCGCGTGACCAACATCACCGATTACGGTGCCTTCGTGGAACTGGAGCCCGGTGTCGAAGGGCTGGTTCACGTCTCCGAGATGTCCTGGACCAAGAAGAACGTGCATCCCGGCAAGATCGTGTCGACCTCTCAGGAAGTCGAAGTCATGGTGCTGGAAATCGATACCGCGAAACGCCGCGTGTCGCTTGGCCTGAAGCAGACCATGCGGAACCCGTGGGAAGTGTTCGAAGAGCAGTATCCCGTGGGCACGCAGGTCGAGGGCGAGGTCAAGAACATCACCGAATTCGGTCTGTTCGTGGGTCTCGACAACGACATCGACGGCATGGTGCACCTGTCGGATCTGACATGGGAAGGTCGTGGCGAGGATGTGATCGGCAACTACCGCAAGGGGGATGTGGTTCAGGCCGTGGTCTCCGAGGTTGATACCGACAAGGAGCGCATCAGCCTTTCGATCAAGGCCGTGGAGGGTGACCCGTTCGCCGAGGTTGTCGATGGGGTCAAGCGCGGCTCCGTCGTGACGGTGACCGTGACCGCGATCGAGGATGGCGGGATCGAGGTGGAGTATGAAGGCATGAAATCCTTCATCCGCCGCAGCGACCTCAGCCGTGACCGGGCCGAGCAGCGTCCCGAACGGTTCCAGATCGGTGACAAGGTCGATGCCCGCGTGACCAACGTGGATGCCAAGACCCGCCGTCTGGGTCTGTCGATCAAGGCGCGCGAGATCGCCGAGGAAAAGGAAGCCGTCGAGCAGTTCGGCTCGTCCGACAGCGGCGCATCGCTTGGAGACATTCTGGGCGCGGCGCTGAAGAAAGGCGACGACGACTGAGCGACCCGAGCTCCGCAAAATCCGAAAGGCCCCGTCCATGTGACGGGGCCTTTTTCATTGAACCGCCCCGGCAGGCCCGAGCGATCCGGCGATGGTGAACCACGGTCCCTCACCCTGTCTGCCCGCGGTCATGCGATCCCGTTGGGCCCATTTCTCAGGGCGCGCCGAACGGCAGCAATAGGGCGCGGCTCTCTCCGCGATAGGATGTTTCTTCACCGGCCCCCATGCCCGGCTTTTCCTATGCCGGCCATCGGCGGCACCTCTCCGCCGGACAGGCGGAAAACCGCTGTATTTCCAAGGCTCTCTTCCCGCTTCATTTGCTCCGGCCCGCCGCGTTGAGGCAGACTTCGCGGTGTCGGGGATGTATCTGCCGGGCCGTTTCCTCCCATCGGAGGCCGGAACCGGAAACCTTGTTACGACCCCGTTACAATCCTGCGGTCTAACAACCGCGCGCGGTCCGGGATGCTCCGGGACCGCTCCCCATGCAGCATTGCGTTCAGCGCCACAGGGAGGCCCTTCATGAAACGTGACGACATCATCAGCAGTGATGACTACGGCAACAAGGCCGAAGCCTTCGAAGCCTTCGACGACATCCCGACAAACCCCAATCTCGGCAACACCATCGGCGATGTGATCAACCGCCGCTATGGCCGCCGCGACGTGATGCGCGGCGCATTGGCGGTCTCCGCGACCACTGCACTCTTCGGCACCTCGGCCATCGTGGCCCCGGGCCGCGCCGCTGCCGCAACCGCCGCCGACAGCCGGTATGTCTTTGAAGAGCTGCCCTGGGGCAACGACGTGAACCATCACATCGCCGATGGTTACAACGCCGATATCCTGATCCGGTGGGGCGATCCGATTTTCCCCGACATGGCCGAGTTCGATCCGCAGAGCCAGTCGGCGGAAGACCAGGCGCGCCGCTTTGGCTACAACAACGACTATGTGGGCTTTGTGGAGCTTGAGCCCGGTCGCGGTATCCTGTGCGTGAACCATGAATACACCAATGAAGAGGTGATGTTCCCGGGTCTGGGCCGGCAGGATCGCGACGGGTTCCAGGGCATGACCGAAGAGCTGGTGAATATCGAAATGGCCGCCCATGGCGGGTCGGTCTTCGAGATCGTGAAAGGCGATGACGGCAAATGGTCCGTCGTGCTCGACAGCGAATACAACCGCCGCATCACCGCCGACACCCCGATGACCATTGACGGGCCCGCCGCCGGGCATGCGCGGATGATGACGGGCGCGGACCCGACCGGCCTGGCCGTGAACGGCACCATCAACAACTGCGCCGGCGGGATCACCCCGTGGGGCACCTACCTGATGGCCGAGGAGAACTTCCACGGCTATTTCTGGACCGACACGGTCGATGGCGACGGCGACCCGGATCTCTCCGCGCAGGCCGAGGCCGAAAGCATGGGCCGCTATGGCGTGCCGGGCCGCTGGTATGCCTGGGGCAGATATCACGACCGGTTCAACATTGATGTCGAACCCAACGAGTCCAACCGGTTCGGCTGGATCGTGGAGGTCGACCCGATGGACCCGACCTCCACCCCCGTCAAGCACACCGCGCTTGGCCGGTTCCGTCATGAAGGCGCCGAATCCACCATCGCGCCGTCGGGTCAGGTGGTGATCTATACCGGCGACGACAACCGCTTCGACTATGTCTACAAGTTCGTGTCCGCGGGCACCGTGTCCGGCGACAAGGCGCAGGATATGCAGCTTCTGTCCGAAGGCACGCTCTACGTGGCCCGCTACAATGACGACGGCAGCTATGAGTGGATGCCGCTTGTCCATGGCGAGGGCCCGCTGACCGCGGAAAACGGCTTCAACAGCCAGGCAGACGTGATGATCGACACCCGTCTGGCGGCGGACCTTCTGGGCGCGACGCCGATGGACCGGCCGGAAGATATCGAGCCGCGGGGCGATGGCGCCGTCTTTGTAATGCTGACCAACAACTCGCGCCGCACACCGGAGCAGGTGGATGCCGTCAACCCGCGCCCGGAAAGCAATTTCGGTCATATCCTGCAGATGAACGAGGCGGGCGGCGATCACGCGGCCACCACCGGCACCTGGGATATTCTGGTGCAATGCGGTGACCCGAACATCGCCGAGGTCGGCGCGGTGTGGAACCCCGAGACTTCCGAAAGCGGGTGGTTCGGCTCCCCCGACAACTGCGCGCTGGACGATATCGGCCGTCTGTGGATCTCGACCGACCAGGGATCGGGCTGGGGCCGCACCGGCAAATCCGACGGTCTCTATGCGTTGGAGACCGAAGGCGAGCTGCGCGGTCACTCGAAGCTCTTCTTCCGCTGCCCGGTGGGCGGGGAGCTTTGCGGGCCGTATTTCGCAGACAACTCCGAAACGCTCTTCCTCGCGGTTCAGCATCCGGGCACGGACGGAACAAACGATTTCGTCGGGTTCGAGCGGGATTCGACCTTCGAAGATCCGGCCACCCGCTGGCCCGATTTCGCCGAAGGCATGCCGCCGCGCCCGTCGGTCGTGGTGGTGACCAAACAGGGTGGCGGCCAGATCGGCGTCTGACCCCCGATATCCTGAAACGGAAACGGCCCCGCAGTGCGCGGGGCCGTTTTCATGTGCCCCGAGGGAGGCTCAGAAGTCGATTTCGACGCCGGGCAGGTTCAAACACGCCATCAGATCCCGCACCTCCTGCCGTGCGGCGAGATTGGAGATGTTCAGCCGCTCGACCCCCAGTTCGCGCAGATCCAGAAGGGTCATGCCGGTGGGGAACAATTCACGGAAGATCACGCGCTCGGAAAAGCCCGTGCCGACGCGAAAGCCGATACGGCTTGCCAGCCGGTCGAGCGCGCCGCCGACCTTGCGTTTGTTGTGCATCTGCTGCGCGCCCAGCCTGTTGCGCACCACGATCCAGTCGATCGGGTTCAGCCCGGCCTTGGCGCGAAGCTGGCGGGCATGCCAGACCATTTCGGAATAGACGGAGGGGCCGCGAATTTCATAGGTCTCCGGGTCGACCCGGGCCAACAGATCAAAATCGACAAAGCTGTCATTCATCGGCGTGACCAGCGTGTCCGCCAGGCTGTGGGCGACCTGGCTTAGCCGGGTGTGGGAGCCCGGACAATCGATCACGATGAAATCGCACCGTCCCTCAAGATCGGCGACTGCGGCAGACAGGCGGCGATCATAGATATTTTCGCCTTCGCCAAGCTGCTCCGGGCTGATCTGCGGCAGTTCCATCAGAAGCGGGCAAGCGACGCCCAGGTCACGCGCGGCGATGGTGTTCTGCCGGTTCTCGATATAGCGATGAAAACTGCGCTGGCGCAGGTCCAGATCCAGCGCCCCCACCGTATGCCCCATCCGCGCCAGTGCGGTCGCGATGTGCATGGCAGTCGTGGACTTGCCCGAACCACCCTTTTCGTTCCCCAAAACAATGATATGCGCCACGGTGAGCCCCTCGCGTTACCCGTGAAATGCACCCTCATTTGGTGGGGCGCCTGTGAGGCGCGAATATAGGGAAGGGTTGGACGGGTGTTAAGCGGAAAGCCGCGGATGGCCCATATATGATGGTTTGGAGGTCACTTTCGGGCGCGCGGCCGGCACCGATCAGCCGGGATGCGGCTTTTGCGGGCGCCCGAACGGAAAAACGCCACCCCGGTCCGGGATGGCGTTTCTGAGTTTCGACGAGAACCCGGAGATCAAAACCCGAGGCCTTCGTATTTCTTCTTGAACTTCGATACGCGCCCGCCGGTATCCATCAGGCGGGAACTGCCGCCGGTCCAGGCCGGATGCACCGAAGGGTCGATGTCGAGCGAGAGCGTGTCGCCCTCCGCGCCCCAGGTGGATTTCATTTGCACGATATCGCCATTCGTCATCTTGACGTCGATGACGTGATAGTCGGGATGGATGTCTTTTTTCATCTCGCCGCTCCTTACGCTTCAGCGCCAGATTTGGGCTTGTAGTGGGAATCCTCGGCGATCCGGGCCGATTTGCCCCGGCGCGAGCGCAGATAGTAGAGCTTCGCGCGACGGACCCGGCCGCGGCGCACCACGGTGATCGACTCGATATTGGTCGAATGCAGCGGAAAGACCCGCTCCACACCTTCGCCGAAGCTGATCTTGCGGACGGTGAAGGAGCCGGAGATGCCGTCGCCGTTCTTGCGGGCGATGCAGACGCCTTCGTAATTCTGAACGCGAGAGCGGGTGCCCTCGGTCACCTTGTAGCCGACGCGAACGGTGTCGCCGGCCTTGAAATCGGGGATATCCGCCCCGAGGGCGGCAACTTGTTCCGCCTCGATCTGTGCGATCAGATTCATCGCAACTCTCCATATATGATCACGGTTTGCCCGCGAATGTGATGTCCCCTCAGAGCTCTTGGTCTCCGTCCGGGTCCCTATCCTGCGCCGCAAGATAAGCCCGCCAGAGGTCAGGGCGACGTTCCTTGGTCAGCCTTTCGGCCATGGCCTTCCGCCAGCGGGCGATTTTCGCGTGATGGCCTGAAAGGAGAATCTCAGGTATCTCGCGGCCTTCCCAGACGGCCGGTTTCGTATAATGCGGGTGTTCCAGCAGCCCTTCGGAGAAGGACTCCTCCTCCGTCGATGCCTGATTCCCAAGCACGCGGGGTATAAGCCGGACGGTGGCATCAATCAAGGCTTGTGCCGCGATCTCTCCGCCGGTGAGGACAAAGTCGCCGATGGAGATCTCCTCCAGCCCGAAATGCTCGATCACCCGCTGGTCCACGCCTTCGAACCGCCCGCAGAGCAGCGTGATTCCCTCGGCCTGCGAAAACCGTTGCGCGTCTTTCTGGGTGAAGGGTTTGCCGCGCGGAGAAAGATACACGCGCGGCCAGCGCTCCGGATCGTCCGGTGTGCCGCGTGCGGCCATGCCAAGCGCGCGGCCAAGCACGTCCGGGCGCATCACCAGACCCGCGCCGCCGCCTGCGGGCGTGTCGTCCACATTGCGGTGCTTGCCCGTGCCGAAGGCGCGCAGATCGACCGTCTCCAGCGCCCAGAGCCCGTCCTGCAGGGCCTTGCCCGTCAGCGATGCCCCAAGGACACCGGGAAACATCTCGGGGAAAAGGGTGATCACTTTGGCCGTCCATGCGCCCTTCAGGCGAGGCGAGGGCGTCAGCAGATCGCGGGGCGTCGCGCTGGCCGAAATCGACAGCCGGCCATGGGATCTGGGCGCATCAGCCACTTGCGCCTCCGATGGTCAGGGCCTCGAAAACGGGCTCGCGGATGGCCGCGACGACACCGGCGCTGATCTCCGCATTACTGAGCCAGCGCTGGCCGTCTCCCGGTTCGGGATGCCAGCCGAGGATCACCACCTGCCGGGCGACATCCGGGCGGGGGTCCGGGTCGCGTGCCGCGCGGGTGTGGGGATCGGCGGACCGGGAGCCGTGAACGCGGATCGACCGCCCGCCCGGTTTCAGGCAGTCCTCGATCGGCCGGGCCAGAAAGGCGGCCGCATCATGAAGCCAGCTTACCGCAAGGTCGAAATCCCGGGGCAGAGCCGAAAGCCGTCCAGTGGCATCCGGCCCCGACCAGTCGATGGGCACCGCCGTCGCGCCAAGCTCCTTGGCAAGCGCCTCGGGCCTGCGGGCAAGCAGGGTCAGGTGATTGCAATGGCCCGCGATCCAGCGGCTTGCATCCGCCAGCATGCCGGTTCCGCCGACCACCAGAACCTTGTCGAATGCCGGGGTCATGTGCTGCTGTCCGGATCGTCGAAAAGCCCCTCCGGCGGGTCGATGATGATCCGCCCGGATGTCAGATCGACCGTCGGCACGATGTCCCGGGTGAAGGGGACAAGAACGCCGCCTTTACGGCCCTTGGGGCGAAGCTCCAGAAGATCGCCCGCCCCGTGATTGTGAACAGCATGGACCTTGCCATGATCGGTGCCGCCGGTGTCGAGCACCGTCAGCCCGATCAGGTCGGCATGGTAGAACTCGTCGTCGGGCAGGCCGGGCAGCGCGTCGCGCGGCGCATAAAGCCGGGTGCCACGCAGCGCATCCGCCTGTTCCTTGCTCGTCACGCCGGAAAGCCGCACGGCGAAGCCGGTTTTGACCGGGCGGGTTATCTTCAGGGTGAAGCTGCGGCTGCCATCCTCGCTGGAAAGCGGGCCGTAATCTCCGATCGCGGCGGGATCGGCGCAGAAGGACTTGACCCGCGCCTCGCCCTTGACCCCGAAGGACCCCGTGATGGCGCCGACGCAGATCCGATCTTTCATCGCCTAACCTTCCGCGCAGAAACCGGCCCGCATCCATGCGCCGCCGGAGCGCTCGCACAGACCCTGCTGGTGGCTCCGCTCGAACAGGACACCGGCCAGAAAGGCCAGCAGGAGCAGAGCGACAAGACGGATCAGGCGAAACATATACGGGGTGTCCCGGTTGATTGGGGGTGCGGCCCGACCGGCAGGGGCCGGGCCGCACGCAACCTGATTATTCGGTCTTTTCTTCCTCGGCAGGCGTGTCCGCGGCTGCGGTCTCTTCCACGGCCGCCTCTTCCGCGGGGGCCTCCTCCTCGGCCGGCGCTTCGGCGGCGGCGGCAGCTTTCGCGGCCTTCTCTTCGGCGCGTTCGATGGCCTTCTTGCCGGGCTCGGCCTTCTTCATGTTCGCGCGCTCTTTCTTCTCGATCACGCCGGCGGCTTCCAGAAAGCGGGAAACGCGGTCGGTGGGCTGCGCGCCCTCGTTCAGCCAGTGCTGCACGCGCTCCATATCCATCTTCACGCGCTCTTCGCTGTCTTTCGGCAGAAGCGGGTTATAGGTGCCCAGTTTCTCGATATAGCGCCCGTCGCGGGGCATGCGGCTGTCGGCGGCCACGATGCGATAGAAGGGACGTTTTTTCGAGCCGCCGCGGGCGAGCCGGATCTTCATAGCCATGGGGTGATCTCCTTTGATGGCGTGGACAGGCAGATGCCTGTTATTCCTGGTGTTTCTTGTGATGCTGAATGACTTCAGCGATGATGAAGTTCAGAAACTTCTTGGCGAATTCCGGGTCCAGATCGGCCCGGCGCGCCAGGTCTTCAAGCCGTTCGATCTGCTGCGCTTCGCGCGCGGGGTCGGACGGGGGAAGGTCGTGATCGGCTTTGAGGCGGCCCACCGCCTGCGTGCGCTTGAACCGCTCGCCAAGCGTGTAGACGAGGATCGCATCCAGCCGGTCGATGCTCTCGCGGTGCTCTTTCAGAAGCGCGGCGGCGCGGGTGGCGGCATCACTCATTGCGGAGTCTCCGGAGCGGGGTGGCGATAGACAAGCGTGTCGGGTTTCGGTTTTGCGGCCGCTTCGTCCAGCGTGCAATCAAGCCGCTCGGCCAGCGCAATGGAGCGGGTATTGCCCGGCGCGATATAGCTGACCGCTGTTGTCCAGCCGAGCGTGCCGTAGCAGTAGTCGCGGGCCGCTTTCGCCGCCTCGAACGCATAGCCCTTGCCCTCCGCCCCGTCGAACATCAGCCAACCGATTTCTGTTTCTGGCCAGCCGTCGGGATAATAGGGCCCGACAAGGCCGATGATCGTATCCTCACCGCGCTGCGTGACGGCCCACAAGCCGTAGCCGCGCACTTCCCAATGACCGAGTGTCGATGCAAAATGCCGCCACGCCGCCGGGCGCGGGACATGACCGCCCGTCATCTTCGACCGTTCGGACATGTAGAACGCTGTGGTGGCGTCTTCATCCTGAGCGGCGGGCCGGCGAAGGTTCAGCCGATCTGTGGCAAGGATCTCTGTCATGCCAAGGCCTCCGGCGCGGGGTGCCGCCAGACATCCATCGTCCCGAAGAGCTCGTGGGTGAATTGGCCATCGGGCTTGCAGCCCAGGCGTTTCGCCAGGGCCAGAGAGCGGGCATTCCTGCTATCGACGCAGCTGATAACCGTGGTCCAGTCAAGCGTCTCATAGGCATAGGCGCGCACGGCCAGCGCCGCTTCATAGGCGATGCCGCGCCCTTCGCCTGCCGCAAAGAGCGACCAGGCGAGTTCCGGCTCGGGCCATTCAACGGGATGGTGAATCCCGGACACCCCCAAGGGTTCATCGGTGTCTTTGTCGGCGATGATCCAACGGCCATACCCGCGGATCTGCAACTGCCCGGCCAGCGCGCAGAACTGCTGCCATGCTTGCATGGGAGAGTTAGGCCCACCAACAAAGGCGGCCCGATCCGAGCCGCGGAAATCGGCATAGGCGTCGAAATCCGACAGTTGCGGCGCGCGCATGGTCAGGCGCTCGGTGGTGACGGTGGGTATGGTCATGCCAAAGCCTCCGGCGCGGGGTGGCGATAGACGAGGCAGGGCTCGTCAGGATGCGGGCGGGCGGCGGTTTCGTCCAGCCGGCAGCCGAGACGTTCGGCCAGCGCGATGGAGCGCGTGTTCCGCGGGTCGATGTAGCTGACCGCGGTGGTCCAGCCGAGATCGCCGAAGGCATGGCGGCGCACACGCTCGACCGCCTCGAAGGCGATACCGGTGCCTTCGGCCCGCGGGTCCCAGATCGTCCAGCCCAGCTCGCGCTCGGGCCAGCCCGCGGGATACCACGGACCCATCGAGCCCAGGGGCGCGCCGCTGGCCTTGCTTTCGGCGACGAAGGTGCCCCAGCCGTGCAGATGCCAATGCCCCGACAGGACCGCGAGCACGCGCCACGCGAACCCCCGGTCCTTGTCGGCGCCACCGCCGATGAACCGCGACCTCTCGGACATTACGAAGGGCGCGAAGGCGTCGAAATCCTCCGCGCGGGGCGCGCGCAGGATCAGACGCTCGGTCTCGAGCACGGGGGTGTCGGCGAGATGGGCGGTCATGCACAGGCCTCGGCGGATGTTCGAAAACCGCAAGACAATCCGGCTCTGCCTGTGGGCAAAGCTGTGGAGCGGCGTAGGATATCGGGGTGCGGTGTCGTCATGGCGCGGTCTTCGGGTGGCGCCAGATGTCGAACGGGCCGTATTCGGGATGGGTCCAGGCGCCATCGCGCACGGCGCCAAGCCGTTCGGCGACCTTGGCCGAGCGCGGATTGTCCGGTGCGCAGGAGCTGATCAGCGTCGACAGGCCCAGCGTCTCGAACCCGTGGGACCGGGCCCGGCGCGACGCCTCCTGTGCCACGCCCTTGCCGAGACCGTCGCCCCAGACCGTCCACCCGATCTCGACCTCCGGCCAGTCCTGGGGATGGTGCAGCCCGACAAGGCCGATGGCCGCGTCCGACCCTTTCCACGTCACGATCCAGCGGCCGTATCCGCGCAGGCCCCAATGCCCGATGATCCCCGCCAGCAACCGCCAGGATTGCGCCAGATCCAGCGGCCCGCCGATGGGTCTGGACGGGTCCGAGGCAAAGAAGGCCGCGAACGGCGCCACGTCCTGCGGACCGGGCGCGCGCAAGCTCAGACGCTCCGTCTGAAGCGTGGGGATATGGATCGTGGTCGCGGTCATTTCTTCTTGCCGAACCCGCCGAGGCCCGGGGGCAGGCCTCCGCCACCGCCGAGGCCCGGCAAGCCGCCGCCCTGACCCATCTGCCGGGCCGCGGCCTCGAGCGCCTTGGGGTCCATCGCGGCCGGGTCCATCCCCTTCAGCGCATCGGGCGTCCCGCGCCCCATGAGCGCGCCGAGACCGCCGCGCATCATCCCCTTCTTGCCCATCTTGCCAAGCTTCTTCATCGCGTCCGACATCTGCCGCTGCATCTTCAGAAGCTTGTTCAGGTCGCTCACCTCCTGACCCGCGCCTGCCGCGATGCGCTTCTTGCGCGACGCCTGCAGCAGGCCCGGATTGGCCCGTTCGCGTTTGGTCATGGAGTTGATCAGCGCGATCTGGCGGCGGATCACCGCGTCATCGAAGCCCGCCTCGTCCAGTTGTTTCGACATCTTGGCCATGCCGGGCATCATCGACATCATGCCTTCCATGCCGCCCATCTTGAGCATCTGATCGAGCTGTGAGCGCAGGTCGTTCATGTTGAACTGACCCTTCTGGAAGCGCTTCATCATACGCTCGGCCTGTTCGGCCTCCAGCGTTTCCTGCGCCCTCTCCACCAGCGCGACGATGTCGCCCATGCCGAGGATACGGCCCGCGATCCGCTCCGGCTCGAAGGTCTCGATGGCGTCCATCTTCTCGCCCAGACCCACGAAGCGGATCGGCTTGCCGGTGATCGCGCGCATGCTGAGCGCCGCACCGCCGCGCCCGTCGCCATCCATCCGGGTCAGGACGACACCGGTCACGCCGATCTTGTCGTCGAATTCCTGCGCCACGTTCACCGCGTCCTGACCGGTCAGGCCATCGACGACCAGCAGCGTTTCGCGGGGCTTGGCCACATCGCGCACGGCGGCGGCCTGGGCGATCAGTTCGGCGTCGATATGAAGCCGCCCGGCAGTGTCGAGCATATAGACATCGTAGCCGCCCAGGCTGGCTTGCGTCCTGGCGCGCTTCGCGATCGTGACCGGGTCCTCGCCCTTGACGATCGGAAGCGTGTCGACGCCGATCTGGGCGCCGAGGATCGCAAGCTGTTCCATCGCCGCGGGCCGGTTGGTGTCGAGCGATGCCATCAGCACGCGCTTGCCCTCGCGGTCTTTCAGGCGTTTGGCCAGCTTGGCGGTGGTGGTGGTCTTGCCCGAGCCCTGCAGGCCGACCATCAGGATCGGTGCGGGCGGATTGTCGATCTTGAGCGCACCGGGGTCGCCTTCGCCCCGCAGCGTGCCGATCAACTCGTCATGAACGATCTTGACGACCTGCTGGCCCGGCGTGACCGACTTGGTCACCGAGGCGCCGGTCGCCTTTTTCTCCACCGCCTTGATGAACTCGCGCGCGACGGGCAGGGACACATCCGCCTCCAGCAGCGCCACGCGGACCTCGCGCATCGCGGTCCGCACATCATCCTCGCTGAGCGCGCCCTGCTTGGTCAGGCGGTCAAAGACGCCGGAGAGGCGTTCGGACAGATTTTCAAACATGGGCCACGGCCCCCTTTGTTACCTCTGCTTTGCCCCTGACAGGTAAGGGACATGGCCGAATGCACCAAGGCCCGGCGTCATTTCCATCGGGGGACAAAACCAAACGGGTTTTGCCCCCGTGGGCGAAACCTCGCTGACGGGGGGCGATCCTGTATGTGTCACAGGACCGGATGCTGATGCTTCCGGTATTTGACGGCCCGTTTAGGCCGGAGAGACGGGCGGTGTCAAGCGCCCGAACAGGTCGCAGTGAGTGTCGTCACGTCCCCGGCCAGCATGTCGCCGCTGTCGGAATGAAGCTGAAAGCTGCGCCGAAGCGTCAGGCTGTCCCATTCCGCCTGCGTCACCGGCGGGATCGGTTCGGGCCGCGTACCCGGTTCGCCGTAAAGCGTGAGCGCCATCGGTCCCTCGAAGGTTGCGCCGGCAAAGGAAAACCCGGTGACGTGGTGGGCGTAGACGCCGACCAGATCGAACATGAAATCCCGGCTGGTGGTGATCAGGGTCCAGACCGGGCCGGTGATGTCGCCCTCAAGCACCATGGTGCCGGTGGCGAAATGCGCGGTGGCGCCGCCTTCCTGCCGGAAACTGCCTTCGGTGGTGAAGTCCGCCCGGCCGGAAAGCTCGGAGCCGGGGCGGATGTCGCCCACGCCCTGCGTTATCGAGATGATGAAGTCCAGCCTGCAGGTCTGCGCCTGGGCCTGGATCGGCATCACCAGAATCATGATCGCGCAGAGGATCCGTCTTGACATGAGCGGGAGCCTAGCATGGCAATTTTGTTTGGCAAAACGCGCGATTGCCGGGTCCGGCCCGGCCCGTACCTGCCGGGCCAGACCCGGGCCGCCGCCGCTCAGGCGGCGATGGCCAGACCGGCCACCTGGTCATGGGCGGATTTCAAGGTGCTTTCCGCATCGATCATCAACTGGTCGGCGGTGACGAAATCGACCTCCTGAATGCCGATGAAGCCCAGAACATGGCGGAGATATCCGGCCGCGAAGTCGATCTCGGATCCGACCCGTGTGCCGCCTGACGCGATGGCGACGATGGCGCGTTTGCCTGTGAGCAGGCCGACCGGGCCGCTTTCGCTGTAGCTGAAGGTAACGCCGGCGCGGGCAACAAGGTCGACCCAGGCCTTGAGCGCGGCGGGCACCCCGAAATTGTAGATCGGCGTGCCGATGACAATCGTGCGCGCGGCCCCGATCTCGGCGATCAGCGTATCCGACAGCTCCAGCGTTGCGCGCTGTGCCTCCGTCCGGTCCGGGGCGGGGGTGAAATTCGCGCCGATCCAGGCCTCGTCGATCAGCGGCAGGCCGTCGGCCAGATCGCGGTGGACAACGGAGGCATCTCCCCCGAGGCGGGCAATGATCCGGTCAGTCAGATCGCGGGAGACGGAGCCCGCGCGGCGCGCGGAGGCATCGATGCGGAGAATGGAGTTGGTCATGGGGCAGATCCTTTTGAACACCTGTTGCGGTCGGTGTTGCTGAAAATGATCCTTGCGAGGATGAACACAATATGCCCAAATATGTGTAACTATGTGTGGGAGTGCACAGAGATGTCATTTGATCACTGGGATGAGATCCGCACGGCCTATCAGGTCGCGCGGATGGGCACGGTCAGCGGCGCGGCGGAGGTTCTGGGCGTGCATCATGCCACCGTGATCCGCCATATCGATGCGCTGGAGGGGCGGCTGGGCGCCAAGCTGTTCCAGCGCCATGCCCGCGGCTATACCGCGACCGAGGCGGGGCAGGATCTGCTGAGCGTGGCCAGCGGGGCGGACGACCAGTTCACCCAGCTTGCGGGCCGGATCAAGGGGCGTGGCAACGAGGTGACGGGCGAGCTGATCGTGACGTCGCTGGAGTCCCTCTCCCCGCTCTTCATCCCGGCAATCGCCCGATTTCAGGATCAGCATTCGGAACTGCGCGTCCGGCTGGTGACCGACAACCGCCTGTTCCGCCTTGAATACGGCGAGGCGCATGTGGCGATCCGGGCCGGTGCCCTGCCCGAACAGCCCGACAATATCGTGCAGCCGTTCTTCACCCAGACCATCCGCCTTGTCGCGCACAAGGATTACGTGGCGAGATACGGGGCGCTGGACGATACGAATCTGGACCGGCACCGCTTCATCGGCTCCTCGGTGGAGACGCCGCGCGCACCCTTTCTGCGCTGGCTGACCCAGATGGTGCCGGAAACCAGCATTTACTTCCGCACGACCGAGATGCGCGCGGTCAAGGATGCGATCATGGCCGGGATCGGCATCGGCTTTCTGCCCGCATGGGATCGCGACGGGACCGAGGATCTGGTCGATATGCTGCCGAGCCTTGAGGAATGGTCCGCCAAGCTGTGGCTGGTCACCCATATGGACCTGCACCGGACGGCAAAGGTGCAGACCTTCCTGCGGTTCCTGAAGGAAGAGGTGAAAACCTGGCCGGTGGATTGAAACGGCATGGCTGAGGCCCTGTCACCTGCCCGGCAGGGGCATCTTGCGATGCTGGCCTTTTCCGCGTTGATTGCCGGATCGTTTTCGCTTGGCGGGCAGATCGCGAACGAGATTTCGCCCGCCGCGCTGAACGCCGTGCGCTTCGCCATCGCCGCGGCGGTGATCGCCGGGGTGATCGCGGCGCGGGGCGGCGGGTTTCGCGCGGTTGCGGTCGCGCCCTGGCGGTACTTCATCCTCGGCGGGCTTTTCGCGGTCTATTTCGTTACCATGTTCGAAGGGCTGAAAACGGCCCCGCCCGTTTCCGCCGCGGCGGTTTTCACGTTGACGCCAGTCATGGCTGCGGGTTTTGGCTGGCTGATGCTGCGGCAGGCGACCACGCCGCGCATGGGCGTGGCGCTCGCCGTCGGCGCGGCGGGTGCGCTCTGGGTGATTTTCCGCGCCGATCTGTCGGCGCTTCTGGCCTTCGAGATCGGGCGCGGAGAGTGGATCTTCTTCTGGGGCTGCATCTGCCACGCGGCCTATACGCCCGCCGTGCGGCTCCTGAACCGGGGGGAGCCGGTCTTGAGCTTCACCTTCGGCACGCTTCTGGCCTGTGCGCTGGTTCTGCTGGTCTGGGGCTGGCGGGATCTGGCGGAAACCGACTGGGCCGGTCTGCGCCCGCTGGTCTGGATCACGCTGGTCTATGTCGCCGTCATCGCCAGCTCGACCACCGTGTTTCTGGTGCAGTTCGCGACCCTGCGGCTGCCCGCATCGAAGGTGATGGCCTATACCTATCTGACGCCATCCTGGGTGATCCTGTGGGAAATGGCGCTGGGACAGCCCGTGCCCGGCGTGCTGATCCTTGCGGGCGTGGGGCTGACCGTTCTGGCGCTGGCGATGCTGCTGAAGGATGAAGGCGCGGGTTGACCTGGGTCAAGGACGCGCCTCCGCGCAGTGCAAAAATAACTGCATGTGAAAGGAATGTCTCATGCCCGCCGCCACCAATCGCGAAGACCTGATCGCCGTCACCCGGAAGGACTACGCCAAGCTGGAGGCCCTGATCGCCGATATTCCCGCCGATCTGGCGGAGCGGAAATTCGAGGACGATACCTCGATCAAGGATATCGTCACCCACCGGGCCCATTGGAGCGGGCTGTTCTTCAAATGGCTGGATCAGGCCGCGGCGGGCGGGCCGGTGCATATCCCCGACGAGGGCGTGAAATGGAACCAGCTCAAGCCCTATAACGCGGAGTTGCGGCGGCGCTATGCCGATATGTCCTGGGATGACGCCAGGGCGTGGCTGGCCCGCGCGCATGGGCGGCTTCTGGATTTCATGCAGGCCGGGACCGATGCGTCGCTTTACGGGCAGACCATGCCGGGGGCCACCGGATGGACCATCGGGCGCTATGCGGAGGCGTCAGGGCCCAGCCATTACCGCTCGGCCGCGAAATTCATCCGGTCCTGCCTGAAACAGGCAGGTTGAGCGCTCAATCCGTCGGCAGATCTTCCACCCGGTCGCGCATCTCCTCGGGAAAGGCGGAAAGCGGTACGCGGGCCAGATCGTAGGTGATCGTGCCCAGAGGCGCGGGCAGGGCCACCATCTGCTGCATGGAGTTGCCCGAACAGGTGTAGGTGATCACGGGGTTGAAGCTTTGCGGGCCGGGCGGAGGCGCAAGCGGCACGGTCGCACTGCCATCGGATGTGGTGACCGTCATCTCGCCCGTAAGGCCGCCGCCGCCGCCCGGCAGGTGACAGATGTCCAGCATGCCACCCATCGCGGTCAGGTAACCGGCCGAGGTGATCGTCTGCGCGTTCATCTCCACCCGCGTGACATTGCCGTCATCGTCTTCGAACACGGCATTGCCATTGGCGCCCATCGGGAAGGTCTCGAAAAATCCGTCCTCGTAGATGATCATCGCGACCGGCCGCCCGAAATCGTTGAAATTGGCGCGCACGTTCTCCGGCATGGCGCGCATCGCCCGCTCCATCGCCTCGGGGATCGTGCTGGATCCGATCCATGCGCCGACGACGCAGCTTTCGATCGGGCCGACCGGGCCGTCGCAGGTCTGCGCCCCGGCGGGCGCGGCAAGCATGACCGCAAGGGTGAGGGGCAGGGCATGGCGCATGGGACAGCTTCCTTCGTGATGTGCGGACAATCATGCATATGTCGGCGCACCTGTCATCGGGGTTCAATCGCGCGGACCCCCGCGGGCGTCGCCGGAAGGGCATCAACCTTCCCGCGACAGGCCCCGGTTCGGGACGGCCCGCCAACGCCGCGCGGCCTGATCGGGGCGAATATGGGAACCGAACCCCCTGACGGGGCGTTGAACTGGCATAGAACAAAAAATTCGGAGATTTCTCATGCGTGGTATACTGACCCTTATCGGCCTCGTCGTGGTCGTCGTCGCCATCATCAATTTTATCTGAGGTCCTCATGAGAAATATCTTTTATGTCATCGGCCTCGTCGTGGTCGTGGTCGTCATCCTGCGGCTTGCGGGTATCCTCTGATCTGAACGGTCACCCGTCCCGATCCAGACCGGTTTCGGCCAGATAGGCCTCGAACGCCTCAAGGTTCACCGGATCGAACTGCCCGAAGCCCTGCATCCAGACGGACGCATCCTTCATCGCATCGGGATCCAGCTTGCACCATTTCACCCGTCCGCGCTTCTCCTGCGTGATGAGACCGGCGCGGGTGAGTATGGCGAGATGCTTGGAAATCGCGGCCAGGGACATCTCGAACGGCTCGGCCACATCCGTGACCGCCATGTCGTCTTCCAGCAGCATCGACAGGATCTGCCGCCGCGTCGGGTCGGCAAGGGCGGCAAATGTGGTGTCCAGACGATCGGGCATGGGGGTGGTTAAAAGCGCAGCGCACCGCAATCGTCAACCATCCGGTTGAATATGCGCCAATCCCACATGCGGCGTGGCGCCAGTGTCGCGCCTGAAACTTCTCTTTTCTCTTCAATGCATTGGCCGGTTTTTGCCGGTGCGTTTCGCGCGTTGACTCTGCGCGCGGCTCTGCTAGCTTCCGCCCGAACCTCGAAGGGGTGTCCCGCGATGCCTGACCAACCCGATCCCGACCGCCTCAAGGCGCTAGAGGAGCGGCTGGCCAGAGCCAAGGGCGCGCAAGACAGCAAACCCCATACCGAGGAGCATTATTCTCAGGCGCAGCATGCCTGGCGAATGGTGATCGAACTGGTGGCCGGTCTCGGGATCGGGTTCGGCATCGGATACGGGCTGGATACGCTTCTGGGCACCCGGCCGTGGCTGATGGTGATATTCACGCTTCTCGGCTTCATCGCCGGGGTGAAGACGATGATCCGCTCGGCGCAGGAAATGCAGCGCCAGGCAGAGGCGAAAGACGAAGGGGAATAAGACGTGGCAACGGATAGCAACACCTCTGGCGACACCCAAACGGCGCAATCCGGCTCCGGTCGCCTCATTGCCTTCGGTCTTATCGGCGTTGCGGTCGTGCTGTTCATCCTCGGTCTGATGGACGATTACGAAAGCGGTCTGTCGATCCACCCGATGGACCAGTTCATCATCGAGCCGTTCTTCGGCGATGGCCCGATCCACTGGTACACGGTGACGAACTCCACGGTCTGGATGGCGGCCGCGATCCTGGCGATCACGGCGCTGATGGTGCTGGGCACGCGCGGGCGCGCGGTCATTCCCAGCCGGGTCCAGTCGGTGGCCGAACTGGCCTACGGCTTTGTCCGCAAGATGGTGGAAGACGTGGCCGGCAAGGATGCGCTGCCCTATTTCCCGTATATCTTCACCCTGTTCCTGTTCATCCTGTTCGCGAACTTCCTTGGGCTGATCCCCGGCAGCTTCACTTCCACCAGCCATATCGCGGTGACCGCGGTGATGGCCGGGGCCGTTTTCCTGACCGTCACGATCCTTGGCTTCATCAAGAACGGAGCGGGCTTTCTGAGCCTCTTCTGGGTGTCGTCCGCCCCCCTCGTGCTGCGGCCCATCCTCGCGGTCATCGAGCTGATTTCCTATTTCGTCCGCCCGGTCAGCCATTCCATTCGTCTGGCCGGCAACGTCATGGCGGGCCACGCCGTTCTGAAGGTGTTCGCGGGCTTCGCCGGGGCGCTGGGCGTGGGCGCCGTCGCGCCGATCATCGGCGTCATCGCAATCTACGGTCTCGAGGTGCTGGTCAGCGCCATCCAGGCCTATGTCTTCACCATCCTGACCTGCGTCTATCTTAAAGACGCGCTTCATCCGCACCACTAGGGCGGCGGTCAGGGTTCGAAATCTTAGCCAATTCCAACGTAAGGAGAGACGATCATGGAAGGCGATATCGCAAATATGGGCCAATTCATCGGTGCAGGTCTGGCAGCCATCGGCTCCGGTGCCGCCGCCATCGGTGTGGGCCATGTGGCCGGCAACTTCCTGGCGGGCGCGCTGCGCAACCCGTCCGCGGCCGCCGGTCAGACCGCGACGCTCTTCATCGGTATCGCATTTGCGGAAGCGCTCGGGATCTTCGCGTTCCTCGTCGCTCTGCTGTTGATGTTCGCCGTCTGAGCCACCCGAACCATCCTTACGTCCGGGTCATCCGCACTGCGCGGGTGGCCCGGTGTAATCCCGGTTCCAGGAGGACAAGATGGCCGATGAAGCCCTTGTAGCTGCAGAAGAAGCCGCCGGTGCGGCGGGCATGCCGCAGCTCGAATTTTCCACGTTCCCGAACCAGATTTTCTGGCTCGTGGTGACGTTGATCGTGATCTACCTGATCCTGTCGCGCATCGCGCTGCCGCGGATCGGGGCGGTTCTGGCCGAACGCCAGGGCACGATCACGAATGACATTGCCGCCGCCGAAGACCTGAAACGTCAGGCCAGCGATGCGGAGGAGGCGTATAACAAGGCGCTTGCCGATGCCCGCGCCGAGGCGCAGGAGATCATTGCCGAGACCCGCGCCGAGATTCAGGCCGAACTGGCCGAAGCCACGGCGCATGCGGATGCCGAGATTGCCGCCAAGGTCGCCGAAAGCGAAGCGCGCATCGGCGAGATCCGGGCCGGCGCGATGCAAAGCGTCGAAGAGGTGGCGCGGGATACCGCGACCGCACTTGTGGCGGCCCTGTCCGAGGGCAAGGCGGATGCGGCCGCGGTAAAGGATGCCGTTGCCGAACGGATGCAGGGGGGACGCCAATGATGCGCTATGTGATTGCTGCCTCCGTCCTGGCGACGCCTGTCTTTGCCGCGGGCGAGGACGGCTACAGCAGCTACGACTTCACGTCGCTGTTCAACACCGATTTCGTGGTGCTGATCGGCTTCCTGCTGTTCCTGGCCATCCTGTTCTATTTCAACGTCCCCTCCATGCTGGGCGGGATGCTGGACAACCGCGCACGCCAGATCAGGGCCGATCTGGACGAGGCGCGCGCGCTGCGCGAGGAAGCGCAGACGATCCTTGCCAGCTACGAGCGCAAGCAGCGTGAAGTCGCGGCGCAATCCGAACGGATCGTGGCCTCCGCCCGGGAGGACGCGGCGGCGGCGGCGGAGCAGGCCAAGGCAGATCTCAAAGCCTCGATCGCGCGGCGGTTGCAGGCGGCGGAGGATCAGATCGCCAGCGCCGAGCAATCGGCGGTCCGTGACGTGCGCAATCGCGCGGTAGACGTGGCCGTGGCCGCGGCGGCGCAGGTGATCGCGGCGCAGACCACGGCGGCCGAGGCCAACAAGCTGATCGACAACGCCATCACCGAGGTCGAAGCCCGGCTTCACTGAACCGGCCTGGTACCCAACCCTGCAAAAACCCCCGGTGGACCGCCGGGGGTTTTTGTTTTGGGCTGGATAATGGCCGGGGAGCCTCTGGCGGGAGGTTTTCGGGAAGCCGGGAGCCGCCGGCTAGGTCGAAGAAAACCGCGCGGCCCATGTGGGTTGCAGGTCGCCCGTGGCGGGGGTCGCATGATAGACGCCGCGGGCGATGGCGCGCGCCAGGCAAAGCGCGGCGGCGTTGCCAAGGCGGAGCAGATCTGCCTCCGGTGCCTCAAGCGGGGTCGTGCCGGTGGCCGCCACGAAGACCAGATCGCCATCCATGGGCGTATGGCTGGGATAGATCGCGCGCGCCATTCCGTCATGGGCGGCGGTGGCGAGACGGCTGGCCTGGGACTGGGTCAGCTCCGCGTCGGTCGCGACAATCGCGATGGTCGTGGCCTGACCGCCGCCCTTGACAGGCGCGGGCGCGGAGGGATCGAAATCGCGCGCCGGGCCCAATCCGCCGAACTCGCTCCCGAACTCGAACGGCGCGGCCCAGAAATGCGGGCCTTCGCCCACCGTGACCCGGCCGAGCGCATTGACAGCGACCAGTGCCCCCACCGTATAGCGCCCGACCTTCAGGGAGGCCGAGCCGAGCCCGCCCTTGAGATCCGCGATCAGCGCGCCGGTGCCGGCCCCGGCCGTGCCAAGGGCGAAATCCTCCGCCGCATGGGCCAGCGCGGCGGCGCCAAGCGCCTTGTAGGGGTTCTGCGCCCAGTCCTTCTGTCCGCCGTTGATCAGATCGAACAGGATCGCGGCGGGTACGATGGGCACCGTAACATCGCCCACGGCGAAACCGCGCCCCTCCTTCCGAAGCGCATCCGCCACGCCCGAGGCGGCATCCAGCCCGAAGGCGGAGCCGCCGGACAGAACCAGCGCATCGACCTGCTGCACGGTCTTGTCGGGGGCCAGAAGGTCGGTTTCGCGGGTGCCGGGCGCGCCGCCCATGACATGCACGGCGGCGGTGAAGGGCCTGTCGGCCACCAGCACCGTGCAGCCGGTCTTGATCTCCGCATCGGCGGCGTTGCCGACGCGCAGGCCCTTGATGTCCGTGATCAGATTTCCGGGTCCGGGCTGCATCTCAGGTTTCTCCGCGTGCGGGGATCATGCGCGTGACGGTGCCCCGGAACGTGCCTATTGGTGAAAGCAGATCCGTGGCCCCGACCGGGCAGTCCAGCCCTGGATAGGCCGCCGGCAGGATCAGCAGAAGGGTGTTCCGCCCGGTTGCCGCCGCACGGATGACCTGCGCGGTATCGGCCCCGAAATAGGGGGTCAGGCGCGCGATGGGCGCGCTGGCGGGGATCACCTCCACATGGTCCAGATCAAGCCCGGGCGCCACATCCAGAAGATGGGCGAAGGCCAGCGGCTGGCTTGCGAAATCGGCCGCAAAAACGGTGATGTCGGCGGGCAGGACATGGCGGGCGAAGCCGGTCATAGGCGCTCCTTCCGAACGGCGGTCTCCGGGTTGCCGGTGTTCGGTGTGCCGGCCGGTTCGATCACCAGCAGATGCGCCTCGCTCCGGGCGACCGGGCGATGGTCAACGCCGCGGGGCACGACGAACAGCTCCCCCTCCCCAAGGGTCACGGTCTGCCCGGGCATCTCGATGTCGATCTCGCCCTTGAGCACCAGAAACAGATCGTCGGTCTCCGGGTGGCTGTGCCAGACAAACGGGCCCTCGACCTTCACGACCATGATGTCGTTGCCATTGTACCCCGCCACGATGCGCGGGGCCCAGTGCTCGGTGACCTTGGCCAGCTTGTCCGCAAGATTGACCTTCTGCAATGTCATGTCGCCTGTGCCTTTCCTTCAAGCCTTGCCGTGTCAAGCCGGGCGGCGCGATGGATCGGCCAGAACGCAAGAAACGCGCCGAGCGCACCGCCCACATAACTTGCTTCATGCATCAGGCCCGCGCGCAGGAAATCCTGCCGCTCCACGCCCTCGGGCGTCTGCAGCGGGTCGAGCCAGCCGGTCGCGGGCAGGGCCAATCCGGCCAGCAGCCCCAGCATGGCGGCGAAGGCCGCAAGAAACACGACCATTCCGATCGCACCGATCCCGGCGGCGAGATACGTGCCCGCCCGGGGGATGCGGAAAAGACCGTAAAGAAGGGCCGGTGCGCCCACGGCCAGCCCCATCCACCAGCTTGCGCGAAAGCCCACGATGGCCGCGCCCAGACGGTTCCGCGCCGTGTCCGGAATGCCCATCTGATCGAATTTCAGGCTGTGAAAGTAATCCGGCCCGACGGTGAAGCTGAGTTGATTGTGAACCGCGCCGAACAGGCCCGCGGCCAGCACCGACAGTGCCAGAAGCACGAAGAAAACCGGGAACTTGCCAAATCGGGTCAACACTGGTCCTCCTGTCGGCTCACATGGCCGCGTTCGTGCCCGTCCGCCCCATGATATCAAGCCTTGGCGCGGCAGCCAGCAGGGTTCGGGTGTAGCTGTGGGCCGGGGCGGTGAAAACGGTCTCGGTCTCTCCTTCCTCCACGATCCGGCCGGCCTGCATCACCAGAACCCGGTCGGTGATCGCGCGGATCACCGTCAGATCGTGGCTGATGAACAGATAGCTGAGATGCAGGCGGCTTTGCAGATCGGCCAGAAGGTCGAGGATTTGCGCGCGCACCCGGACATCCAGCGCCGAAACGGCCTCGTCCAGAACCAGAATGCGGGGCCGTGTGATCAGCGCGCGGGCAATGGCGATGCGCTGGCGCTGCCCGCCCGAGAACTCATGGGGGTACTTGGTCATGTCCGCGGGCTGAAGACCGACCGATTGCAGCGCCTCGGCCACCCGGTCGCGGCGATCGGGCGGCGGCGCCGCCATCAGGTGGAACGGCTCGGCCACCAGCTTTTCGACCTGCCAGCGCGGATTGAAACTGCCATAGGGGTCCTGAAACACGACCTGAATGCCGGCGCGCAGGTCATTGCGCATGGCGGGCGTGACGGGCTCCCCGAAAAGGCGGATCGCGCCGCCCTGTATCGGGTCAAGGCCAAGGATCGCGCGGGTCAGCGTGGATTTTCCGCAGCCGCTTTCGCCCACAAGGCCCAGACTTTCGCCCTTGTGAAGCTGGAAGCTGACGCCATCCACCGCGCGCACGGGATCGCCGCGGGTCAGCCCCCTGCGGGGTCCGGGATAGAGCCGCAAGACGTTCTCCACATCCAGCAGCGGCGCGCGCCCGGCCATCTGTGCCCGGTCCGGCTGATGGGAGGAGGCGGCGAAAAGCGCGCGCGTATAGGGATGGTTTTGCTGGCCGAGAACCTGTGCCGTGGGCCCTTGCTCGACAATCTCCCCCTTCTGCATGACAGCCACATGATCGGCCATGTCCGAGACGACGGCCAGATCGTGGGTGATCAGCAGCAGGGACATGCCTTCCTCCGCCACCAGATCCTTCAGCAGATCGAGGATCTGCGCCTGGGTGGTCACGTCCAGCGCGGTGGTGGGTTCGTCCGCGATCAACAGCCGCGGATGCAGCGCGATGGCCGCGGCAATGCACACCCGCTGGCGCTGCCCGCCGGAAAGCTCGTGCGGGAACCGGTCCATCCCGATATGGGACAGCCCGACACGGTCCAGCCGGTCGCGCGCGATGCGCCGCGCCTCCGCCCGCGTGGCGGCATCGTGGATCAACAGCGTCTCGGCGACCTGATCGCCGATGCTCTGCACCGGGTTGAGCGCGGTCATCGGTTCCTGAAAGATCATCCCGATCTCGTTGCCGCGCAGGGCGCACATATCGGCCTCGGATTGCGTCAGCAGGTCGATCTCGTCCAGATGGGCCCGCCCGGTGATCTCGGCGCCGTTCGGCAGCAGCTGCATCAGCGCCAGCGCGGTCATGGATTTGCCCGACCCGCTTTCGCCGACAAGCCCGAAAATCTGGCCCTTGCCGATGGCAAGCGACACATCGCGCAGGATCGGCAGGCCGTGGATCGACAGGGACAGCGCCTCGATACGGATCATGTCCGCTGCCTCCGCAGTCTCGGGTCCAGCACATCGCGCAGACCGTCGCCCATCAGGTTGAGCCCCAGCACCATCAGCACGATGGCAAGCCCCGGAAGCACCGCCAGCATCGGGTGGGTGTAGATCATCGTCTGCGCCTCGGCCAGCATCCGGCCCCAGCTTGGCGTGGGCGGCTGCGCGCCCAGTCCGACATAGCTGAGCGCGGCCTCGGCCAGAATGCCGAGCGAAAACTGGATCGTGGCCTGCACGATCAGCAGGTTGGCGATGTTGGGCAGGATATGCTCGGCGCTGATCCGCACCTTGCCCTTGCCGGCGGTGCGCGCGGACAGTACATAGTCCAGCGTCCACAGGCTGAGCGCGCCACCGCGGGCGACGCGGGCAAAGACCGGGATGTTGAAGATGCCGATGGCCAGAATGGCGTTGAGCGCGGAGGGGCCGAAAACCGCGGTGATCAGGATCGCGATGACCAGCGAGGGGAAGGCGAAGATCAGATCGTTGCCGCGCATGATGATCTCGTCGAGAAGCGAGCCCCGCGTCGCGGCGGCGGCAAGGCCCAGAGGCACGCCAAGCGTTATGCCGATGCCCACGGCCACCAGCGCCACCGCGATGGAGGTGCGCGCCCCGACCATCAGCATCGACAGAAGATCGCGCCCGAACTGATCGGTGCCAAGCGGGAAGTCGCCGCCCGCCGGTTGCAGCCGGTTGGCGATGACGAGGCTTTCCACGTCATGCGGTGTCCAGACGAAGCTGAGCAGGGCCGCGGCCAGAAACCCCGCCGAAAGTGCTGCGCCAAGCAGCAGGGAGACGGGCAGGCGGCTCATTTCCGGCGCAGCCTCGGGTCGGCGGCGGCATAGGCGATATCCACCAGAAAGGTCACCAGAATGACGGCAAAGACCAGCAGCATGGTCACGCTCTCCACCACGACCAGATCCCGCTGGGTGATCCCCTGAAAGATCAGCCGGCCGAGACCGGGCAGGAAGAAGACGTTTTCGATGATGATCGCCCCGGCCAGCAGAAAGGAGAATTGCAGCCCGATGATGGTGAGCACCGGGATCAGCGCATTGCGCAGCGCATGGCGGATGACGGCCTGCCGCCGGCTCAGACCCTTGGCGCGCGCGGTGCGGATGTAATCCTGCCCGAGCGTGTCCAGAAGAGCCGAGCGCATGACCCGCGCCAGGATCGAGGCCTGCGGCAGCGCCAGCGCGATGGCCGGCAGCGTCAGCGCCTTGATCGCCGCCATCGGATCGGCCCAGCCGGGAAAGCCGCCCGCCGAAAACCATTGCAGGTTGACCGCAAAGACCAGCACCAGCAGCATCGCGAACCAGAAGTTCGGCACCGCGATGCCAAGCTGGGTGCCGCCCATGATGCCGTAATCGGTGGCCGTCCCGCGCCGCGACGCCGCGATCAGCCCGACCGGAAAGGCGATGGCCGTCGACAGCGCCAGCGCATAGCCCGCAAGCGGCAAGGAGACCCAGAGCCGGTCGAGGATCAGGTCGGCCACCGGCACGCGATAGGTGTAGGAGGTGCCGAAATCGCCGGTTAGCATGCCCGAGACCCAGGCCCAGTACCGTTCGGGCAGGGTGCCGCCAAGCCCCAGTTCCTCGCGCAGGGCGGCCACATTCGCCTCGGTCGCGTTCAGGCCCAGCATGAACGCGGCCGGATCTCCGGGGATCACCTCGATCACCAGAAAGATCACCAGACTGGCGGCAACCAGACTGAGGCAGAGCGAAATCAGACGGTTGAGAAGATACCGCAGCATATCCCGGAGGTTAGACGGCGCGCGGGGACGGGACCAGAGCAGAGTTGACAGCCCGGGCCGTTCTGCGGCGGAGTGGGCGCAAAGGAGCGGGACAATGACGGGATTGCCTGTATGGGCGCGGTTTGCGCTGATCAACGTGGCCTTGCCCTGGGGTATCGCGCTTTTCCTGGCCTGGCTGGATCCCGAGCCCGCGGTCTCCGTCATCTCGGTCTATATCGCGGCGATGCTGATCCTGATCCTGAATGTCGGGCAGATCCGCACCTCGCCGGAGTGGCGCTGGGTGTTCGGGGTGGTGATGCTGGCCAATCTCGCCTGCACGATGCTGTTCGGCAATGTCGCGCTGGCCACCGCTTTCGGGTCGATCCTTCTGGCGCTGCAGGCGCTTTTTGGCCTTGCCTGACCGGGCGGGGTTGCGGCAGGTTTGCGCGATGGGACGATGGCGTCGTCCGGCCGCGCTCTCAGCGGGCCAAGCTTTCGCCCTGAACGCCGGGGCCTTCTGAACAGGAGGGTCCGCCATGGAGCGCCCGGAATTCTTCAGCTTTCACAACGGCGAAAAGGCACCGCTGCCATTTTCGCAGGCGGAGTACGATACCCGCCTGATGGGCCTGCGCACGATCATGGATGCCCACGGGGTCGAGGTGGCGGTGCTGACCTCGATGCACAATATCGCCTATTACTCGGGCTTTCTCTACTGCGCCTTCGGGCGGCCCTACGGCCTTGTGGTGACCGCCGACCAGGCGGTGGTGATCGCCGCCGGAATTGACGGGGGCCAGCCGTGGCGGCGCTGCGCCTGCGATGCGCTGACCTATACCGACTGGCAGCGCGGCAATTTCTGGCGCGCGGTGCTGTCGGTCACCGGAACGGCCCGCGTCGCCGGCTATGAGGGCGATCACATGACCCTTGCCGCGCGGCAGGCGTTTTTCGATGCGGCGGCGCCCCGCGATACGGTCGATCTTGCGCCGATGACGATGCGCCAGCGGATGGTGAAATCGGCAGCCGAACGCGATCTGATCCGCGCCGGCGCCGCGGTGGCGGATATCGGCGGGTGGGCCATGAAGACGGCCATCCGGGAGGGCGTCCGCGAAATCGAGGTGGCGATGGCCGGGCGCAACGCGATGGAGCTGGAAATCGCCCACCGGTTTCCCGATGCCGAATACCGCGACACATGGGTCTGGTTTCAGTCCGGCCTCAACACCGACGGGGCGCATAACCCGGTGACGGGGCGCAGGTTGCAGCGTGGCGATATCCTGAGCCTCAACGCCTTTCCGATGATCTCGGGCTACTACACCGCGCTGGAACGCACGTTGTTCATCGGCGAGTTGGATGACGCCTCCCGCGCGATATGGGAGGCGAATGTGGAGGCCCATGAGCTAGGCATGTCCCTGATGCGGCCCGGCATCCGCTGTTCTGAGATCACCCGCGAGATCAACGACTTCCTGTCCGGGCGCGGTCTGCTTCAATACCGGAGTTTCGGCTACGGCCATTCCTTCGGCGTGCTGTCGCATTACTACGGAAGGGAGGCGGGGCTCGAACTGCGGGAGGATATCGACACGCGCCTTGAACCGGGCATGGTGATCTCCATGGAGCCGATGCTGACCATCCCCGAGGGGCAGCCGGGCGCGGGCGGGTATCGTGAACACGACATCCTGATCATCACGGAGGAGGGCGCCGAGAACATCACCGCCTTCCCCTACGGTCCGGCGCATAACGTGGTCTGACGGGCCGGCCGGGCGCGGCATTTCATGAAACCGATACATTTCCGTTACGTCAGGGTCACGCGACCGCGCGAGGAGGGGCCGTCACAGCAACTTGGGGAGCCTTCTGCATGACCACGCGTTTTCTGACCCTGACATCGGCGCTCGCGCTGATGGCGGGGCCCGCATTGGCGGACATGAATTTCAACCGTATCGCCTCGTTCGCGGTTTCCGAAAACAGCCCTGAGGCCGCGGAAACTTCCGCCGAGATCATCGCGGCAACCGGCGACGGGATGACGCTGGTCTATACCGATAGCCCGCTGGAAGCGCTGGGGTTCATCGACATCACCGATCCCGCCGCGCCGATGCCCGCCGGGATCGTCGAACTGGACGGCGAGCCGACCTCCGTCGCGGTGGTGGGCAATTACGCGCTGGCCGGTGTGAACACCTCTGAAAGCTATACCGAGCCATCGGGCTATCTCGTCGAGATCGACGTCACCGACCGGCGCGAGCTTGGCCGCTGCGACCTGCCGGGGCAGCCCGATTCCGTGGCGATTGCGCCGGATGCGTCCTTCCTTGCCGTGGCGATCGAAAACGAGCGGGACGAGGATCTGGGCGATGGCCGCGTGGGCCAGATGCCGGCCGGGTCGGTCGTGATGGTGGATCTCACGCCCGACGGTCTGATCGCCTGCGACACGCTCCGCGTGGCCGATATCACCGGCCTGGCCGAGGTCGCCCCCGAGGATCCGGAGCCGGAATACGTCTCGATCAATGGCGAGGGCGAGGTGGTCGTCACGCTTCAGGAAAACAACCATATGGTGGTGCTGGACCGCGCAGGCGCGGTGCTGAGCCATTTCTCCGCCGGGGCCGTCGATCTGGAAGGGATCGACGTGGAAGAGGAAGGCGCTTTCGTCCATGACGGGCGCCAGCCGGGGCGGGTCCGCGAGCCCGATGCGGTCGCATGGATCGACGACACCCATTTCGCCACCGCCAACGAGGGCGACATGGATGGCGGATCCCGCGGGTGGACGATCTTCAGCCAGACCGGCGATGTGATCTACGAAAGCGGCACCTCCTTCGAAGAGGCGATCATCCAGATCGGCCACTACCCCGAGCGCCGCTCGGGCAACAAGGGCGTGGAGCCCGAGAGCGTGACCTTTGCCGAATTCGGCGGCACGCCCATGGTCTTCGTGGGGGCCGAACGCGCCTCCATCGTGGGCGTCTACGATGTGAGCGACCCCGCCAATCCGGTCCTGACGCAGCTTCTGCCGTCCGGCATCGGGCCGGAGGGGTACGTCACCATCTCCGAACGCAACCTGCTTGTGTCCGCGAACGAGGTGGACGGTCTCGAAGACGGGGCCGCGCGGGCCCATGTGATGCTGTTCGAATATCAGGACGCTCCGGCCAGCTACCCGCATCTGAGTTCCGCCAACATGGCGGAGCTGACCGGATGGGGTGCGATTTCCGGGCAGGTCGCGGGCGACGATGGCCTGATCTACGCGGTCAATGACAGCTTTTACGCCATGCAGCCGACGATCTTCGTGATCGACCCATCGGAACGCCCGGCGCAGATCGTCGATGCGATCCGGGTGACCCGGGCCGGCCAGCCGGCGCAGTTGCTGGACATGGAAGGCATCGCGCTGGACGGCGACGGCGGCTTCTGGATCGCCTCGGAAGGCCGGACCGACCGGCTTGTGCCCCATGCGCTCTACCATGTGGGGGCCGATGGCGAGATCGCGGATTATGTGCCGCTGCCCGCCGCGTTGCAGGCGGTGGAACGCCGGTTCGGGTTCGAAGGCATCACCCGGGTCGGCGACAGCCTGTGGATGGCGGTGCAGCGGCCTTGGGCCGATGACCCGGAAAACCACACCAAGCTGGTGTCCTACAATCTCGAAACCGAGGAATGGGGCGCGGTTCTCTATCCGTTGACCGAGCCCGCGACCGGCTGGGTCGGTCTCAGCGAGATCGCGGCCCATGGAGAGCATGTCTATGTCATCGAGCGTGACAACCAGATCGGCGCGGCGGCGGTGACCAAGCGGATCACGCGCATTCCGCTGGCCCAGATGCAGCCCGCGGCGCTGGGCGGCGATCTGCCGGTGGTGACGCCGGAACCCGTGGTCGATCTCATTCCGTATCTGACCTCCACCGGCGGTTTCGTGCTCGACAAGGTCGAGGGGCTGGCGATCATGGCGGACGGAACCATGTGGGTGTCCACCGACAATGACGGGGTCGATGACCATTCCGGCGAAACGATGTTCTTTGCCATCGACGGCGAGATGTAAGCCATTTCCGATGACGACCGGCCCCCCGCTGCATCCCGTGGCGGGGGGCCTTTTGTTGCCTTGGTGGAGCGGCTACACCTGTTCGTGAACAGGGCAGATAGGAAACACCATGCTGATCAGACTGAAAGACTTGAAATCGCTCGATGCGGTCGCGTCGGATGACAGCCGCCACACCGTCACCGATCTGTTCGTGGGCGAAGATCACAGGGTCACCCATGTGGTCGTCGATATCGGCAGCTGGTTCGAGCGGCAGAAATGCGCGATGCGGATCGCGGTTTTCGGGCAGCCGGATGTGGCCGAGAGCGTCTGGCCGGTGACGGTTGCCGCCGCCGATGTGGAAGCCGGCGAGGTCGTGGCGGCCCGCGCGCCCGAGGATGCCAAGGTCGAGCCCGAGATGCTGAGCCAGGCCGAATGCGAACTGGCCGCTGCCAGCAGCAGCGCCGATCTGCACCGGGTGGGCAGATTGCTGGATGCCGACGTGATGGGCAGCGACAAGCTGGCCGGCAGCCTGATGGATGTGATCGTCGAAACCGACGGCTGGCATATCGCCATGCTGGTGATCCATGCGGGCCCCACGGATATGGAACATCAGCGGGTGATCCCGGTGGGCATGGTCGCCGATATCGACTGGTCGACACCCCGGATCACGCTGAGCTGCCCGGAAAGCACCGTCGACAGCAGCCCGGAACTGCATGAGATCGGCGACCGGATCGAAGGCAAATGGTACAACAAGGTTCTGGGGTATTACGGGCTGGGCTGAGCCGCCCCGGAAACTGCCGCGGCTCCCCGTTTTTCCGTTCGGCGCAACTGCCGGGCGGGGAACAAATGCGGCTCGTTCTGGTTGAGAGGTGACACAATCCTCAGGACAGGACACAAGCAATGAGCGATCTGAAGCACGAATTCTGGAGCCGTATGGAAGATGTCCGGGCCGGGATGTTGGGGGTCAGGGGGCAGGGCCGTCTGGTCGCCATGTCGCCGCAGGTCGACGACGACATGCCCGGGCATATCTGGTTCATCACCGCCAAGGGCACCGATCTCGCCAAATCCGTCGAAGCCGGTGCGCAGCCCGCGCAATTCGTCGTGGCCGACGCGAAAACGGGTCTCTACGCGGATGTGGAGGGCCGGTTGAGCCGCTCCACCGACCGCGAGGCGCTGGATGAGGTCTGGAGCTTCGTCGCCGATGCCTGGTTCGAGGGCGGGCAGCACGATCCGGATGTCTGCCTGCTGCAATTCACGCCGGACAGCGCCGAAATCTCGGTGACACCCACCAGCGGCGTGAAGTTCCTCTACGAAATCGCCAAAGCCAACCTGACCGATCAGAAACCCGATGCCGGGGAACAGGGCACGGTCACTTTCTAGGCCGTCTCTCTCCGGCCGCGCCCCGCGCAGGCCCCCGGGGCACCGATGTGGCAGGCATGAAAAACGCCCCGGGCGATGGCGCCCTGGGCGTTTTTGCGATTGTGTCGCGCGGGGCCTACTGCGTCCAGCGGACGCCGCTCAGATCATTGGCCTGTGTCGGGGAGTTTTCCCACAGACCTTCGATATTGGCGTTGGCCACGCCGGTTTTCGCAAGCTGGAACAGATAGCCGTTGACGTAATCGTCGGCGATCACCTCCTGAGCCGAGCGCAGCAGCACCGAGCGTTCCGCCGGATCGGCGGTCAGCGTCAGCGTGTTCATCAGATCCTGAAACCCCGGATTGTCATACTGGAAGTAGTATTCCGGCCGGGCATAGATCCCGATATCCATGGGTTCGGTATGGCTGACGATGGTCAGATCGAAATCCTTGCCCCGGAACACCTGTTCCAGCCATTGCGCCCATTCCAGATTGCTGATCTCGGTCTCGATCCCCACCTCGCGAAGCTGGGCCGCGATGATCTCCCCGCCCCGGCGCGCATAGGATGGGGGCGGCAGCGCCAGACGAAGGGTCAGATCGGAGACACCGGCCTCCGCCAGAAGCGCGCGGGCGGTCTCGGGGTCGAAGGCGGATTGCCCGGTCAGATCGACGTAATCCGGGTGATGCGGGGCGAAATGGGTGCCGATGGGCGTGCCATAGCCGAACATCGCACCGTCGATGATGTCCTGCCGGTTGATCGCATGGGAAATCGCCTGACGCACGCGGATATCGTCCAGCGGCGCGGACTGGTTGTTCATCGCCAGAATGGTTTCCCCCTCGGTCGAGCCGACGATGACGGAGAACCGGGGATCGGCTTCGAACTGGCCAAGCGTTTCGGGCGCGGGAAAGACCGGGAAGGCATCCACATCCCCGGCCATCAGCGCGGCAAAGGCGGCGTTCGGGTCGGAAATGAAGCGGAAGGTCGCGGCCTCCAGCGCCGGGGCCTCGCCCCAGTAATCGGGGTTGCGGGTCAGCTCCACCCGGTCGCCCTGCACCCAGTCGGCAAAGACGAAGGGGCCGGTGCCGACCGGATTGGTGGCATTCGTCTCGGCACTTTCGGGGGCGACGATCACCGCATCGCCCCAGGCCAGGTTGAACAGCAGCGCCCCGTTCGGCGCGCTCAGACGCAGCACCACGGTGGTGTCGTCAACCGCCTCGACGCTCTCGATCCCCGCGAACAGCGCGGCCTGCGCATTCGTGGTGTCCTCGGCCCGGGCGCGATCGAGGGAGAAGACGACATCCTCGGCGGTGAAGCTGCTGCCGTCATGGAACATCACCCCGTCACGCAGCGAAAACGTATAGGTCAGCCCGTCTTCGGAAATCTCCCATGTCTCGGCCAGCCCCGGCACCACCGATCCATCGGAGGCAAAGCGCGTCAGCCCCTCGAAGACATTGGCGTAAACCACCTCGTCGATGGCGGCGGCGGCGCCGCCCGTCGGGTCCAGGTTGGGCGGTTCCAGCTGCATCCCGATGGTGATGTCGGTCTGCTGCGCCAACGCGCCGCTTGCCGTAAGGGCAAGGATTGCGCCGGTCATCTTGAAACGGTGGAACATGCGTCTCTCCCTTGAGATGTTTCGCGGCGATGGTATTGGGCAATGGGTTTGGCTTGCAAGCGCGGATCGCGCCGCCCGATGCTGCACTGCGGCGTGGCGTCGCAAAGCTGTTACTTTGGAGTCGCCCGAATCGAAGGGGTGCATTAACCTTCCCGGCGGGGAAACGGCCTTACATGACAACAACGGAGTTGCGCGATGCATGTGCCAAGCACTGAGGACATTCTCAAACTGTCCAGTGATCATGTTGCCGAATTCATCAACAAGCACACCAGTTCCAAGACCTTGAGTGTGATCATGCGGCAGTTGAACGAGCAGTTGATGTCCGCCGACGAGGCGGTCCGCAATGCCGCTCAGGCTGCGCTTCAGCGGTTGGGCTTTCCCGAATACGCCTAGGTTTCAGGCCGATATCCGCCAAAGCCGGGGCAAAACAGCCATCGTGATATCCGCCGTCTCCGGGACGGTGCTTTCGGTATCTCGCCGCGTGGCCATTCCGCGCCGCGCCTGTCGCCTTGACCGCACGTGTGCCGGCGCTGCCCTCCGGCGCGTGCCACCCTCCCGCCCGGATCCGGCGGGCGCCCGGTCGGCGCGGAAATCTTTGCTGATTCCCGATCTGGCCCCCTTGTGATTTGCATGAACCCGCACCCATGTTACGCTGCGCGGCAAAACACACCCTGAACCGAGGAATGAGCACCATGAATATCCTGATGAAATCCGCCCTTCTGGTTGCGGTCCTTGGCCTCTCGGCCTGCGCCCAGGGCGGGCTTGGCGGCAACACTGCCGGCGCGTTGAACGGCGCGGGGCAGCAGGGGGCGTTCGATCCGACATCGCCGGCCTATTTCAACCAGACCGTGGGCGACCGCGTTCTGTTCGCCGTCGATCAGTCCACCCTCGCGCCCGACGCCCGGGCAACCCTTGACGGGCAGGCCCAGTGGTTGCTGACAAACACCGAATACACCGTCCTGATCGAAGGCCACGCGGATGAACAGGGCACCCGTGAATACAACCTCGCCCTCGGCGCACGCCGGGCCAGCGCGGTGGAGGAATACCTGATCAGCCGCGGCGTTGCGGCCAACCGGCTCCGGACGATCAGCTACGGCAAGGAGCGTCCGATCGAAATCTGCTCCGACGAAAGCTGCTATCGCCAGAACCGCCGCGCGGTCAGCGTCATCGCCGCGGGCGCCGGCGCCGGGGTCTGAATGACGATGCTGCGCCCGTTCGTCCTGTCCGTCGCCCTTGCGGCAACCCTCAGCCTGCCCATGCCCGCCATGGCGCAGGACCGGGATCAGACCCTGGCCGATATCCGGCAGGAGCTTTCCGTTCTCTATGTGGAACTGCAACGGCTGCGGGGGGAGTTGAACACCACCGGCGCGCCTCTGGGCAGCGGGGCGTCGGGCGACACGCTCCAGCGCGTCGACGGGATCGAGGCGGAGTTGCGCCGCCTGACCAGCCTGACCGAAGAGATGCAGCTCAGGATCGACCGGGTTGTCAGCGACGGCACCAACCGGGTGGGTGATCTGGAGTTCCGCCTGTGCGAGCTTGAGACCGATTGCGACATCGCCGATCTGGGCGATACCCCCAGCCTTGGCGGGGAACCGCTGACCGGGGCTGGCCCGGTTGCGGCCCCTTTCCCGGCGCCGGGCGGCGGCGCGGCGCTAGCGGTGGGCGAGCAGTCGGATTTCGACCGCGCGCAGGCGGCCTATGACGCGGGCAACTACGCCGAAGCGGCACAGCTTTTTGCCGCTTTCACCCAAACCTATCCCGGCGGCCCCCTGAGTGCGGAGGCGCATTTCCTGCGCGGCGAGGCGGAAGCGGCCCAAAGCAACTGGAGCGAGGCCGCGCGGGCCTATCTCGATAGTTTCTCCGGCGCGCCCGATGCGCCCCGTGCGCCCGAAAGCCTGACGAAACTGGGCACCAGCCTCGGCCAGCTCGGCCAGACGGAAGAGGCCTGCCTCACCCTGGCGGAAGTCGAACTTCGCTATCCGACCTCTCAATCGGTGTTCGACGCGCGCTCCGCCATGGCCGGCCTTGGCTGCACTTGAGCATCGAAAGCCGGTTCGCCGCCACGCTTGAGCGGCTTCTGGCGGGGCGGCCCGGCCGGTGTATCGGGGTTGCGGTTTCCGGCGGCAGCGACTCGCTGGCGCTTCTGGCCCTTGCCGCCGACTGGGCAGGGGCGCAAGCCACCCCCCCGGATGTGCAGGCGATCACCGTCGATCACGGCCTGCGCGCCGAAAGCGCGGACGAGGCCGCCTGGGTCGCCGCCCGGGCGCAAGATCTGGGCGCGGCCCATGTCACGCTGCCATGGCGGGGCTGGGACGGGCAGGGAAACCTGCAGGCCCAAGCCCGCGCCGCCCGCTATGGCCTCATGGCCGATTGGGCGCACGCTGAAAGGCCGGAGATCTCCGCGATCCTGCTGGGGCATACCCGGGACGATCTGGCCGAAACCTTCCTGATGCGTCTGGCCCGCGGCTCCGGTGTCGATGGCCTCTCCGCCATGGCCGAGACGACGCAAGGTCACGGCATTCCGTTTCTCCGCCCGCTTCTGGCCGAGCGCCGCAAGGCCCTGCGCGACATGCTCAAGGCCCGCGGCCTCGGCTGGCGCGACGATCCCGGCAATGACGACCCGCGATTTGACCGGGTGCGGATGCGTCAGGCGCTTGACCTGCTTGGCCCGCTCGGCCTGACCACCGACCGTCTGGCCGAGACCGCCCGGCAGCTTGCCCGCGCCCGCACGGCGCTGGAGGCCCGCTGCGCGGAAACCGCCGCACGGATCGCGACCGAACCCCTGCCCGGCGTGATCGCACTGGCGCGCTCGGATTTTGCCGCGACCGAACGCGAAACCCAGCTTCGCCTCATGGCGCACGGGCTCTCGCGCCTGTCCTCGGCGCCCTATCGCCCGCGCCTGAAAACGCTGGAAACCGCGCTTGACGACGCGCTGGCCGGGCGGGGCGCCACGCTGCATGGCGGGCAGGTTGTGGCCACCGCATCGCATATCTTCGTGGTCCGCGAACATGCCGCGGTCGCGGGGCTGGAAACGCCCGCCGACGGCACGGCGCTCTGGGACAATCGCTGGCAGGTGCGGGGCGCGCGGCTTCAGGGCTGCACGATCCGCGCGCTGGGCCCCGACGGGGCCAGCAAAATCGACCGTCCGGCCACGCTGCCCCATGCGGCGCTCACCTCCTATCCCGGGATCTGGAGCGGCGAGAGCCTCGTGGCGGCGCCCGAGCTTTGGCACGCGCCGCTTTGTCAGGCCAGCTATGCACCGCAGGCGCGCTTTCATCGTACCATATTATCGCATTGAAGTTGGCCCGAGCATGTCTATCTTACGGGGACGTGCCGGGCGCAGTCTGTCCGCCCCCCTGTTTGGCGCGCTGATGTAAGGAGAATTCTGTTGGGCAACGCGAGAAATATCGCTTTCTGGGTCATCCTTTTTCTGTTGATCCTCGCGCTCTTCAATCTGTTCAGCGGCGGCCAGTCCAATGTGAACCAGCGTGGCGTTGCGTATTCCGACTTCATTCAGGAGGTCGAGAACGGGGCGGTCACCTCGGTCACGATCGACGGCGAGAACGTCCAGTTCACCACCGGGGACGGCACTTATTCCACCGTGCGGCCCGATGGCACCGACCTGACCGAAACGCTTCTGGCCAATGACGTCCGGATCGAGGCGCGGCCGCAGGAGCAGTCCGGGTTCCTCAGTGTCCTCTCGCTCTGGCTGCCGGTTCTGGTCCTGATCGGTATCTGGATCTTCTTCATGAACCGGATGCAGGGCGGCGGGCGCGGCGGCGCCATGGGCTTCGGCAAATCCAAGGCCAAACTGCTGACCGAGAAATCCGGTCGCGTGACCTTCGATGACGTGGCCGGCATCGACGAGGCGAAGGAAGAGCTTGAGGAGATCGTCGAGTTCCTCCGCAATCCGCAGAAATTCTCCCGCCTCGGCGGCAAGATCCCCAAGGGCGCGCTTCTGGTGGGCCCCCCGGGCACCGGTAAGACGCTTCTGGCCCGCGCCATCGCGGGGGAGGCGGGCGTGCCCTTCTTCACCATCTCGGGCTCCGACTTCGTGGAGATGTTCGTGGGTGTCGGCGCCTCCCGTGTGCGGGACATGTTCGAACAGGCCAAGAAGAATGCGCCCTGCATCGTCTTCATCGACGAGATCGATGCCGTCGGCCGCTCCCGTGGCGTGGGCTATGGCGGCGGCAATGACGAACGTGAACAGACGCTGAACCAGCTTCTGGTGGAGATGGACGGGTTCGAGGCGAACGAGGGCATCATCATCGTGGCCGCCACCAACCGCCCCGATGTGCTCGACCCCGCGCTGCTGCGCCCCGGCCGCTTCGACCGGCAGGTGCAGGTGCCCAACCCCGACATCAAGGGCCGCGAGAAGATCCTTGGCGTCCACGCCCGCAAGGTGCCTCTGGGCCCGGATGTCGATCTGCGCATCATCGCCCGCGGCACGCCCGGCTTCTCGGGTGCGGATCTGGCCAACCTCGTCAACGAATCCGCGCTGATGGCCGCGCGTTTCGGGCGCCGCTTCGTGACGATGGAGGATTTCGAAAGCGCCAAGGACAAGGTCATGATGGGCGCCGAACGCCGGTCGATGGTCATGTCCGAGGATGAAAAGAAACTGACCGCCTATCACGAGGCCGGCCATGCCGTCGTCGGGCTGAACGTGCCCGACCATGACCCGATCCACAAGGCCACGATCATCCCGCGCGGCCGCGCACTGGGTCTGGTTCTGTCACTCCCCGAGCGGGATCAGCTCTCCGTCAGCTACCGCAAATACACCTCCAAGATCGCCATGGCGATGGGCGGGCGCGTGGCCGAGGAACTGGTCTTCGGCAAGGACAACGTGACCTCCGGCGCGGCGTCCGACATTCAGCAGGTCTCCAAGATCGCCCGCGCGATGGTCACGCAATTCGGCTATGCCGAGGAGCTCGGCTATATCGATTACGCCAATGAGCAGCAATCCTATCTGGGTGCCTATGGTGGCGGCTCAAGCCACTCCGCCGCCACCCAGAAGATCATCGACGACAAGGTCAAGGCGCTGGTGGATGAAGGCTACGAGACCGCCAAGCGCATCCTCACCGAAAAGCGCGACGATCTGGAACGGCTGGCGCAAGGCCTGCTGGAGTACGAAACGCTGACCGGGTCGGAGATCACCAGGGTCATCGCCGGCGAGCCGCTCAACCGGGGCGAGGATGACGACGATCACGACACCGGCGGCACCGCGTCGATCACGGCGATCCCGAAGACCAAGCCGAAGCCCAAACCCTCGGGCGACATGGAGCCCGAACCCACGGCCTGATCCCGGCGCTGCCATGCTCTTCGAAACGCAAAAGACCCCGGCATCCGTGCCGGGGTCTTTTCTTTGCGCGCGAGCACCTTCCGCACACGGATATCCGGTCTTCGCCGCCGCGCGAGCCGGTCCGAACCCGCCTTGTCCCATATCCGGCCTTCTGCATATCCTGCCGGTCGGTCCCGCCTGCCATGCAAACCGCCAAGGAGCCACCGATGCCCGCCCTCGTCCCCACCGATTTCGTCGCCCGGATCGTCTGGCTCGGCCACAATGCCGACCGGGATGCCGCACTTGAGACACGCCCGCTTACACATATGGACCTGAGTTTTGCGGGCTATGAGGGCGAAAGCCATGCGGGGCTCACCCGGCCATCGGACAGCCGGGTGGCGGCGCAATATCCGCGCGGCACCGAGATCAGGAACACCCGCCAGCTGTCCATCCTGTCGGTGGAGGATCTGGCCGCCATCGCGGCGGAGATGGGGCTGGACCGGCTTGAGCCGTCATGGCTCGGCGCCTCGGTCCTTGTGGAGGGGATCCCGGATTTCACCCATATCCCGCCATCCTCGCGCCTTCAGGGCGAACGTGGCACGACACTGACGGTGGATATGGAAAACCGCCCCTGTTCCCTCCCCGCGAAGGTGATCGAGGCGGCCCGGCCGGGTTTCGGAAAGGCGTTCAAACGGGCGGCTGCACATCGGCGCGGCATAACCGCCTGGGTGGAGCGGGAGGGGCGGCTCGATCTGGGCGAAGCGCTGCGCCTGCATGTGCCGGACCAGCCGGCCTGGCCGCATCTGGAGGCCGCGCGCCGCCCCCAAGCCTCCTAGGCCAGAAGTGCCACGGTCAGGCCAAGCATCATCCCGGCTGCGAAACCGGCCTGCAACAGAATCATCGGAGCTGACATCGTATTTCTCCTTCATTCGATACTGTTAGAACGGCTGAGCCGCGAAAAGGTTCAAAGAAATCTCCGACGGATCCGCGCGGGGGCGCGCAGCCGCCCGCATTCTGACGGCCCGAGGGGCGAAAATGTCGGAAATGCCCCTATGCACCCGAAACTGAGACGCTATAGGCGATGGGAGACCACCCTCTATCGCCGCAGGAACCCCATATCATGGCCTTCAAAACCGACATCGAGATTGCCCGCGAAGCCAACAAACGCCCGATCAAGGAGATCGGCGGCAAACTGGGCATCCCGTCCGAGGATCTGCTGCCCTACGGCCATGACAAGGCCAAGCTGAGCCAGAGCTTCATCGACGGTGTGCAGGGCCGCCAGAACGGCAAGCTCATCCTCGTGACGGCGATCAACCCGACGCCCGCGGGCGAGGGCAAGACCACCACCACCGTCGGGCTTGGCGACGGTCTCAACCGGATCGGCAAGAACGCGGCCATCTGCATCCGCGAGGCCTCCCTCGGGCCCTGTTTCGGAATGAAGGGCGGCGCCGCGGGCGGCGGTTATGCCCAGGTCGTGCCGATGGAGGAGATGAACCTCCATTTCACCGGCGATTTCCACGCGATCACTTCGGCCCATAACCTGCTGTCGGCGATGATCGACAATCATATCTACTGGGGCAATGCGCTGGAGATCGACCAGCGGCGCGTCGTCTGGCGCCGCGTGCTCGACATGAACGACCGCGCGCTCCGCGACATGGTCACCTCGCTCGGCGGGGTGGCCAACGGCTTCCCGCGCCAGACCGGGTTCGACATCACCGTCGCCTCAGAGGTCATGGCGATCCTGTGCCTCGCCACCGGTCTCGACGATCTGCAAAAGCGGCTCGGCGACATCATCGTCGCCTATACGCGGGACCGCAAACCGATCTATGCCCGCGACATCAAGGCCGATGGCGCCATGACCGTCCTTCTCAAGGATGCGATGCAGCCCAATCTGGTCCAGACGCTGGAAAACAACCCCGCCTTCGTCCATGGCGGCCCGTTCGCCAATATCGCCCATGGCTGCAATTCGGTCATCGCCACCACCACCGCGCTGAAGCTGGCCGATTACGTGGTGACGGAGGCCGGGTTCGGCGCCGATCTGGGGGCCGAGAAATTCATGAACATCAAGTGCCGCAAGGCGGGCATCGCGCCCGATGCGGTGGTGATCGTGGCCACGGTGCGGGCGATGAAGATGAATGGCGGCGTCGCCAAGGCCGATCTGGGCGCGGAAAACGTGGCGGCGGTGGAGGCGGGCTGCGCCAATCTGGGCCGCCATATCGGCAACGTCAAATCCTTCGGGGTGCCCGTCGTCGTCGCGATCAACCATTTCGCGGGCGACACCGAGGCCGAGGTGCAGGCGGTGCAAAGCTATGTCGCCACCCAGGGCTCCGAGGCGGTCCTGTGCAAGCACTGGGCCGATGGCTCCGCCGGAACCGAGGCGCTGGCCCGCAAGGTGGTGGACATCATCGACGAGGGCGGCGCCGATTTCGCGCCGATCTATCCCGACGACATGCCGCTGTTCGAGAAGATCGAGACCATCGCGACCGCCATCTATCACGCCGATGGCGTTGTGGCGGATGCCAAGATCCGCGACCAATTGACGGCCTGGGAAGAGGCGGGTTACGGCCACCTGCCGGTCTGCATGGCCAAGACACAGTATTCCTTCACCACCGATCCCGGCGCACGGGGCGCGCCCACGGGCTTCACGATCCCGGTGCGGGAGGTGCGGCTGTCGGCGGGGGCCGGCTTCATCGTGGCGATCTGCGGGGAGATCATGACCATGCCGGGCCTGCCCCGCGTGCCCTCCGCCGAGGCGATCATGCTGAACGACGCGGGCGATATCGAGGGTCTGTTCTGAGGTCGGGCGCAGTGGCAAATTGATCTACCATTGATATACCTGACCCCGACGACGCAGCAGCAAAGGACACCCCCATGACGGCCGAAATCATCGACGGAAAAGCCTTCGCCGCACAGATACGGGAAAAGGTCGCGGCCCATGTGGCGCGGCTGAAATCCGACCATGACATGGTGCCCGGTCTTGCCGTGGTTCTGGTGGGCGAAGACCCGGCCAGCCAAGTCTATGTGCGCAACAAGGGCAAGCAAACCGTCGAGGCGGGCATGGCCGGTTTCGAACATAAACTGGATGCGGCAACCTCCGAGGCGGATATCCTCCATCTTGTCGACCGGTTGAACGCCGATCCGAAAGTGCATGGTATTCTGGTGCAGTTACCGCTGCCCGATCATGTGGATAGCTCCAAGGTTATCAACAGGATAAACCCCGCCAAGGACGTTGACGGCTTTCATATCTCCAATGTGGGGCTGTTGGGCACGGGGCAGAAATCCATGGTGCCCTGCACGCCGCTCGGTTGCCTGATGATGCTGCGCGATCATCACGGGTCGCTGTCGGGGCTGAACGCGGTGGTTCTGGGCCGCTCCAACATCGTCGGCAAGCCGATGGCCCAGCTTTTGCTGGCCGACAATTGCACCGTGACCATCGCCCATTCGCGGACGACGGATCTCCCCCGCATCTGCCGGGGCGCGGATATTCTGGTGGTTGCGGTCGGACGCCCGGAAATGGTTCAGGGGGATTGGGTCAAACCCGGCGCGACGGTGATTGATGTGGGGATGAACCGCATCCAACACCCTGGTAACCCTGATAAAACCAAGCTTGTCGGGGATGTGGACCTTGCCGCTGCGGCGCAGGTTGCCGGTGCCATCACGCCCGTGCCCGGCGGTGTGGGCCCGATGACCATCGCCTGTCTTCTGGCCAATACGGTCACCGCCTGCTGCCGCGCACATGGCCTGCCGGAGCCGCAGGGCCTGACCGCCTGATCAGGGAGATTGCCGGGAGCGCGCGCGCCGATGCGACGTCAACGGCCTCGGTGAAACACGCTCAGACCGGGATCATCGTGCCCTGCAACAGGGCCACGTCCCGGCGGCTGCCATCGGCGCGCTCGACCTCCACGGTGCAGCGTGTGATCACCAGCCGGCGACCGGGTTTCATCACCTCCCCATGCGCCCAGAGGCGGACCCCGTCGGCAGGCGCGATCAGATTGATTTTCATCTCGACGGTCATCACCTCGCTGTCTTCGGGCATCTGGCTCAACGCCGCATAGCCCGAGGCGCTGTCGCCAAGCGCGAAGGTCAGCCCGGCATGGGCAAACCCGTGTTGCTGCGACGTCGCCGGGACGACCGGCGCGGAAAGCGTGACCCGGCCTGCCGCGACGGAGTCGATCCGTGCATCGAGACTGCGCATAAACCCTTGCTTATGAAAGCTTTTCGCAATTCGGTCTCGCATAAATTATCACGCCTTTGTGTATATCCGATCTACACTTATCGAAATCATGGTTTATCATAACTTTCTCGCGTTGGGACAGGAGCCGCGCCAAACTCAGACTGAACCGGGGGAAGATGCAAACCGACAATTGCGATCTCCGTCATCTGGCCATCCGGATTGTTCGCTCGCCGGTCACATCCGGGTGGTTTGCCGCAAGCCTTCTGGCCACGATGGTCGGGCCGTTCGGCACCTATGTTTCCATGTCGGTGACAGAGCGGGCGGTGTATTGGGGCGGCCTGATCGGAGCGTCGATCCTGCTTGCGCGCCTGACCAAGGCATGGGTGGCCAGACGGCTCACCGGAAGCAGATTTGCCGTGGACATGGCCAGCAGCGCGATCATGGGGCTGTCTCTCGGACCGGCGGTCTGGGCCTATAACCGATATGTCTATCAGATCCCGGCCGACGATCTGCCCGGTATCGGCTGGCACATGTCGGTGGTCCTTGTGGTGTGTATGGTCGTTGTCCTGATCCGGCTTTATCTGCAGGGCGATGAAGAGGAGGACGGGGAGGCCGCGCCGCGAGCCCTTCCGGAGCAGGAAGCCGGGACGGCAAAGCCCGAGGAGGACGTGCCGTTTCTGCGCCGCCTGCCCCGGGAGCTGGGCAACGAGCTTATGCACATCAAGGCAGACGGCCATTATCTGGAGGTCGTCACCCGTGACGGCAAGGACCGTATCCTGATGCGGTTTTCCGACGCGCTGGCCGAGCTGGACGGCTATGACGGCGTTCGGATTCACCGATCCCACTGGGTGGCGCGGCATGCCGTATCGCGGGTGGAACAGCGCGGCAGGCGCGTCTTCGCGGTGTTGCCCTGCGGCCGCCGCCTGCCGGTCAGCCAGGCATATCAGCAGGACTTGCCCGGCGATGTCACCCGGTTCTAGCGGGGCATCGGAACCCGGACAGGCGGGTCGCTCAGTAGGATTGCGGTGGCGCCGGGGCCCATCAACCCGGCCAGCGCCGCATCATGGCTGTGCAGCCCGCCGGTATAGGTGCCGTAGGCGGGCATGATCACCCGCATCTCATCTATCAGAAAACAGGGTCGTGTGACATGTCGTGCCCTTGTCGGCACCTTGGCTTTGGGGTGGTAATGGCCTGAAATCTCGTACTTTTCACCCGGCTCCGCGATATGGCGAAAGCTGAGCGGGCCGGCCCGGAAACAGCTGAGATGGGTGCCGCCCAGATCGACCGGGCCTGCATCGTGATTGCCTTCGATCCAGATCCAGCGGCGCCCGGCCATCAGCGTGGCAAGCCACGCGGTCATCTCGTCGCTCAGCGCGCCGGCGGCGGCAAGGTCATCGAAACTGTCGCCCAGGCAAATAACCGTCTGCGCGGCCGTCGCGGTCAGATCGTCCTCAAGCCTGATCAGCGTGTCCCGCACCTCGTAAGGCGGCAGCATGGGGCCGCCCCGGCGGGCCATTCGTTCGGATTTTCCAAGATGCAGATCCGACACGCAAAGCAGGCCCTCGGCCTCCCACCAAAGCGCGCCTGAGCGCAGCGCCTCAAGCTGTAACCCGGCAAAGGTGAAGCTGTATCCGTTCATGCTTCGTTCGATGGCACGGCGCAGCGGGTCTTGCAAGGCATCGCGACAGGGACTGCCGCTGCATCCGATGCCCGCGGGTGCATCCGGGGGATGGGCCGGGGCACGGAAAGGGTCGACTTAAGCTCGAAACCGGGGGCGTTTTCGTCACCTATCCGGCCGCAGGCAGTCCCGCTTCGGCCATCAGGCGGGCGGCCTCTTCCTCCACCAGGCGCTGCTCTGCGCGGCCTTTGACGGCAACCCGGCCCACCTCCAGAAAAAGCGGCGCGGCCAGCGGCGTCAGTCGCGGCAGTTGCACATGGTCTATCCTGTCGCCGATCCGGGTCAGCATGGTATCGATCCGGCCGTAATCGACCATGCCGCGCATCGCCTCCGCCCTCGTGATCTCCAGCATCACATGGGTGGGATCGTATTTCCGAAGCGTATCGTAAAGGATATCTGTCGAAAATGTCGCCTGCCGCCCGGTCTTGCGCTTGCCTGCGGGCATGTTCCGGTCAATCAACCCGGCGATGATGGCCGCCCCCTTGAAGGTGCGTTTCATCACCGCGTTTCCGGACAGCCAGATTTCCATCGTCTCGGTCAGATTTTCGCGTGAAAAGAGCGGCTTGGCGTCCTTCAGCGGATCAAGCCCCCAGATCAGCGTCGCATAATCGGTGGAGACGAAGCCAAGCGGATTCAGCCCCTCCTCCTCCATGCGTTGGGTGAGCAGAAGCCCAAGGGTCTGCTGCGCGTTCTTGCCGGCAAATCCGTAAACGCAGACATGTTCGCGGCCGTCATGGGGAAAGCTTTCCACGAGCAAACGGTCGCGCTCCGGCAGACGGGACACCTCGCGTTGCAGCGCCAGCCATTCGGCCGTGTGGGCGGGCAGGTTGGGCCAGTCCTCCTGCCGGAACATGGCAAGGATCCTGTCGGAAAGCTGGGTCGACGTGGCAAATTTGCTGCCCATGAAGGTCGCGACCTTGGGTTTGTCCGACGGGCTGCGCGTGACCTCGATGGTCATCTCGCGCAACCCTTCGTAGCGCACGATCTGGCCGCCGATCAGAAACGTGTCTCCCTTCATCAGCGTGGCCGCAAACTCCTCCTCCACCTCGCCGAGGGGCATGCCGCCACGGGTATGTTTCAGGCGCACCTTCAGCTTGTCGGAGGCAAGGATCGTGCCGATATTCATACGGATCTGGCGCGCGGCCCGCGGGTCGCGCAACTGCCAGTACCCATCAGGTCTCAGGATCAGTTTTTGCCAGCGATCATAGGATTTAAGCGCGTATCCCCCGGTGGCGCAGAAATCCAGGCACCGGTCGAACCTGTCGCGGGAGAGAGCGGCATAGGCCCCGGTCGAGATGACCTCGGCATAGAGATCATCGGCGGCAAAGGGCCCTGCGGCCGCGCGGATCAGGATATGCTGGCACAGCACATCCAGCGGGCCGTCCCCCATCGGCTCGCCGTCCAGATCATGATCGCGCGCGGCCTCCAATGCGGCGACGCATTCGACAACCTCGAACCGGTTCGCGGGCACCAGAAGTGCCTTCGACGGCGCGTTGTAGCGATGATTGGCCCGGCCGATCCGCTGGACCAGCCGTTTGACGTTTTTCGGCGCGCCCACCTGAATGACGAGATCCACATCGCCCCAGTCAATGCCCAGATCAAGCGAGCCGGTGCAGACAATCGCGCGCAGCTCGCCCGCGACCATCGCTGCCTCCACCTTCTCGCGTTGTTCGCGGGACAGGGCGCCGTGATGGATGCCGATGGGCATCCGGTCTTCATTGGCGAGCCAGAGATGATGGAAGAAGATCTCCGCCTGCGCACGGGTATTGTGGAAGATCAGCGTGGTCTTGTGGGCCTTCACCTGTTCCAGAACCGCCGGGATCGCATAGCGGCCCCCGCCGCCGGACCAGGGCGGGCGGTCGCTGGTTTCCAGCATCGAGATATCCGGGTCGGGCCCGGGATCGGCCTCCAGTATCTGGCAGGGGTCGGGATGGCGGGCAAGAATGCGGGCGATGGCGGGCGGGTCTTCGACCGTGGCGGAAAGACCGACCCGGCGCAATCCGGGCGCAAGCGTTGACAAGCGCGACAGCGCCAGCATCAACTGGTCGCCGCGTTTGCTTTCGGCAAGGGCGTGAATCTCGTCGACGATCACCCGTTGCAGACCTTTGAACATGTGGCCCGCATCCTCGTAGGAGGTGAGCAGCGCCAGACTTTCCGGCGTGGTTAGCAGGATATGCGGGGGATCGGCGCGCTGGCGTTTTCGTTGCGTCTGGGTGGTGTCGCCGGTCCGATCCTCGATACGGATCGGCAGGCCGATCTCCTCCACCGGGGTCCGCAGATTGCGTTTGATGTCGGCCGCGAGAGCCTTCAGGGGCGAGATATAGAGCGTGTGCAGACCCTGGTGCTGGCCATCGGCAAGCTCCGCCAGCGTGGGCAGGAAGCCCGCCATGGTCTTGCCGCCGCCGGTGGGCGCGATCAGCAATTGACAGGGTTCCGAGGAAAGCTCCCACATCCGCTGCTGGTGCGGATGTATCGACCAGCCACGGGCATGGAACCAGTTGTCTATTTCCGGGGGCAATGCCGTCATGCGGCAGAGATAATGCCTGCGCGGGCCCGGGTCAGCCCCTTTCGTAACCGATGGGTTGCGCGGCGGCGGCCCGCGTCAGTGTACGATGGCTTCCTCTTTCACATACATGTTTTCCCACGCGCGATCGATCAGATCGGGCCGCATCTGATAGGGAATGCCTTCGAATTCGCAGATCGCGATCAACTGGTCGATCAGGAAATTCGCATGATAATTGGCGTAGAGGTTGTTGATTTTCGGATAACGGACCTTGAGCATGTGGACGAGGGTTTCCTCGTTCAGCGGCACCTTTTTCTTGCGCGCGACCATGGCAAAGACCTTCAGGAATTCCTCCTGCGTGGGCCCGTCGATCTTGACCTTGAAGAAGATCCGGCGAAGCGCCGCCTGGTCGAACAGTTCGTTCGGGTGGAAGTTGGTGGAGAAGATCACCAGCGTATCGAAGGGCACCTCGAATTTCTCGCCGGATTGCAGCGCCAGAATATCGTATCCGGCTTCCATCGGCACAATCCAGCGGTTGATCAGAGCCTGTGGCGGCTCTTCCTGGCGGCCAAGATCGTCGACGATGAAAACGCCGCCTGAGGATTTGAGTTGCAGGCTGGCCTGATAGGTGCGGCTGACCGCGTTGTAGTTCAGGTCGAGCATGCTGAGCATCAGTTCGCCCCCGGTCATCACAGTGGGCCGCTTGCACAACAGATAGCGGGTGTCGAACCGGGCCGAAGCCTTGCGCAGGCTGCTGCCGCCGGTCACTTCGGGTTCGCTGACCGGCGTATGCACGATCGGGTCGAACAGGGTGATGACCTGACCCGCATAGCTCAGCGCGCGTGGAATGTAGATGGTATCGCCCATCGCCGCGCGGATACCCTCGGCGATGGAGGATTTGCCGTTGCCCGGCGGACCGTAAAGCAGGACGGAACGCCCGGATCCCACCGCGGGGCCAAGCTGATCGATCAGGCCCTTGGGCAGGATCAGATGCCCCATGGAGGTTTCCAGCATCTCGCGCGTCAGATGAATGTCACGGATGGACTGCCGCTTCGTCTGGACCTTGTAGGCCTCAAGCGGAACCGGCATGGCGCCGTAATATTCCGACTGGCTGAGCGCATCCAGCGCGCGGGCCTTGCCGTTATCGGTGAGCTGAAAGCCCATTTCCGAGCCGGAGGTGGCATGCAGCGTTCCGGTTGCCTGCAGCAGGCTCATGTCGCGGGCCATGTCGATCAGGGCCTGGGTCAGGGTCAGCGGCAGGCAGATCGCCTCGGAGATCTCGGTCGCGGTTTCGACGTTCTTGCGGAAAATGGTTTTCAGCAGGATGTCCCGCATCATCACCATCGGCAGGCCGGTATCGCCCAGCTTGCGCAAGGCGGGCGGGGCAATACTGTCGGTCGCATTGGGAGTTTGAACGTTCATTGCAGGCCCTCTGACTGATGCGATTCTGCCGGATGAATGCGGCACAAACTAGGCGGATCGCCTTGAAAAACCGTCAATTCAAGCGGCTCAGGCCCAGAGCCCGAGACCGAGGATCAGATAGATCGAGAGGGCGCCGGCCAGCGCCACGCCCATGGGGAAAAGCTTGCCCCGTTCCCACGATACCCAATCCGGTGTGGCGCGGCGGACCGCCGGAACCCGGGCGGCCCCGCGATGTGTCGCCCAGGAGGCGATCAGCACGACCGAGAAGAGCAGCAGGAAGAACAGCACGTCCCCCGGCGCGATGAACGGGGCCATGGCGGCGGCGAATTTGGCATCGCCCGCGCCGACCATTCCGATCGACGCGATGACGAAGCCGATGACCAATACGCCCAGAAGCTGCGCCAGACGCCAAAGATAGGCGTCAAAGGGCAACACGATCAGCCCGATCGCCAGAAATCCGCCCGCCAGCGCCAGAACGGCGACGTTGGGGATCCGCATCTCCCGCAGGTCGGACCAGGCCACCCAAAGACAGATCGGCAGCACGAAGGGCAGGAACCAGGCGGCTTCGGCAAATGTCAGCTCCATCAGCCGCGAACCTCGGTATCAAGGGCGCGCAACGCCCGGACGGCGGCATCGAAATGCTGCGGATGGGCGTCGATCGCCTCCGCCAGCAGGCCGCGGCCCACATCGACCTCCCCCTGACGGATCGCGGCAAGCGCGGCGGTGTGCAGCAATTGCGCCCGCTCGATCTGGGTCATCTGGACCAGCGGAAGCCCGTACTGGCCCCGCGCGGCACGGGCCAGAACGAGGTTGTTCTTGGCGGTGAACAGGCTCGGATCGTAGGTGATGGCCTCGGTGAACAGCCGTTCGGCGGCTTCGCTGTCGCCGCGTGTCAGCTTGGAAAAGCCCCAGTTGTTCAGAACGCCCGCCGGCCGCGTCGTCAGGCCAACGGCCGTTTCATAAAAACTATCGGCGTTTTCCCATTCCTGATTGCTGTCGGCGATCATCGCTTCCAGACGGTACCGCTCGAAAGTCTCGAAGGTGGGGGGCACCTGATCGAGCTGCGCCTCGGCTTCTTCCCAATCGCCGTTGCGGATCAGCGCGTCGGCGAAATCCACGCGGTCCTGATCCGTGGCCTCGCCGGTGTCGACAACGGCGCGCCAGACAACTGCGGCCTCGGTGGCGCGCCCGGCGCGGATCAGGCTTTGGCCCAGGCCCCGTCGCAGGTCGACGCGTTCGGGCTCCGCGGCGGAGGCGCGCCGGAAATAGGCGACCGCCTCTTCGGGGTCGGCCACGGTCAGCATGATATCGTTGAGGTTTGTCTCGTCGATGACATTCATGGAATCCATCGCGCGATCGACATCCGCACGGTCGGAGTTTCCGCATGCGGCAAGTCCGACGGACAAGCCGACAACCAGAGTGATCCGGGTGGTCAGGCGCATTGGCGACCTCTTACTGCTCGATCGCTATGTTCACGGAGTCTCGTAGAGGACATAAAGGCCCCCGCCGCGACGCTCCAAGTCATAGCGGTTTTCATTATCTTCAGGAATATACCCGGTATTCTCCATTCTTGCGATAGCCAGCAGCAAGTTTTCACGAATGGAGTCTGTTTGGCCACTATCCAGCGCGAAGGCGTGCTGAAAGACCTGCCGCGCCTCGCCGTATTCGCCCTGTTCCATCAGAACGACGCCGAGATTGTTCCAGGCGGGGGGGAAATCGGGGTCTTCCTCGATCGCCGCGCGCAGCAGGGTTTCGGCCTGTCCCAGCCGCCCGAGTTGCAGATTGGCGGAGCCCATGGCCGACAGATGCGCGGGCGTTGTACCATCGGTGGCGGCCGAGCGGGTATAGGCCCGCAGCGCCAGCTCGTATTCGCCGGCATCCATCAGCCGGTGGCCCACGATCAGCCCGTCCACCGCATTGCGCAGGACAGGCGTGCCGGACGGCGCAGGCAGACCCTGCCGCTCGGCCCCCAAAGGCACGGCCGCCTGATTGTTGCAGGCGGCCAGCGCGATGAGTGTGGTGATGATGATGAGCCCCCGCATCATGATCCTTCTCCCTGATCAGAACCCGCTGCTGCCAGCTCCACCGAGGTTCTGGGCAATCCCGTAAACCGACGGGCCGATCAGGATGATCAGCAAGGGCGGCACACAGAACATCATCGTGCCGAGTGTCAGCTTCGTGGGCAGCTTGTTGGCTTTTTCCTCGGCGCGCAACACACGCTTGTCGCGCATCTCGCTGGCATAGACCCGAAGCGCATCGGCGACCGAGGTCCCGAATGTCGCCGACTGGATCAACACGGTGACAAAGCTGTTCACATCCTGAATATCGACCCGTTCGCCCATGTCGCGCAAGACCTTGGTCTTGTCCTTGCCGGCCTTCATTTCATAGGCCACCATCTCGAATTCCTCGCACAGGGCGGGGTAGGCGGCGCGCATCTCCTTGGAGACGCGAATGATCGCCTGATCCAGCGACTGGCCCGCTTCCACGCAGACCAGCATCAGGTCCAGCGCGTCGGGGAAGCCCTGGGTGATTTCCTCGGCCCGTTTCTGGACCCGTTTGGTCACCCAGTATTTCGGAAGGAAGTACCCGATGCCGCCCGGTACGATCACCGACAGGATCGACGCCTGCGCGCTGAGACCGGGGGCGATCAGGACATAGATCGAGCCGATGGCGAGAAGGCCCAGGCCAAGCGCGAATTGCGCGAAATGGAAGGTCTGGACCGCACCTTTCGACCGGTATCCGGCGCGGATCAGGGTCAGGCGGACCTGGCTGAGCTCGTCCACATTCTGGGGTTCGAGGAATTGCGCGAAACGGTCAAGTCTCTGGTCCTTGCCACCGACGCGCAACGCGCGCCCAGTGGTTTTTTCCTTTTCGGTTTTCGTCTGGTTCCGCAGCTTGTCCAGCGGGTCCTGCTTTCGAAACAGAAACGCGGGCAATGCGACGATGACCAGCAGGAACCCGAGCCCGCCGACCAGGATCAGGGGACCCAGATCGCCGAACATGCCGGTCATGACCTCGTTGATGCTGGCCAGAAGGTTTTGGATGAAGTCCATGTGCTTGCCCGTCCTCAGACCTTGATGTTGACCATGATACGCATGAAAACCATGTTGACGAACAACATGACGCCCACCACCGCGGCGGCGGGAATGAAGACGGGGCTTTCCATCACTTCACTGTAGTAATCGGGCTGCATGACGTTGATGCCGATCAGGCACAGGATCGGAAAGAAGGACAGGAAGCTGCCGGACCATTTCGCCTCGGCGGTGATGGCTCTCACCCGGCGGAACAGCTTGAAGCGCGCCCGGATCACATTGGCCAGCCCCTCAAGGATTTCGGCCAGATTGCCGCCCGAGGTCTGCTGGATGCCCACAGCCACCGCCATGAACCGCAGATCCTGCAAATCAAGGCGATCGGCCATGTTCTGAATGCTTTCGGCGATGTCGCGGCCATAGGCGGCCTCGTCGGCGATAACGCCCAGTTCCGAGCCGAGCGGGTCGGCAACCTCCTTGGCAACGGTGTTGATGGCCGACACGAACGGGTGGCCCACGCGCAGCGCGCGCACCATCAGCTCCACCGCGTCGGGCAACTGCTCCTCGATCATGCCGATGCGCTTCTTGGCCTTGGAGTTGACCCAGTAGAACACGCCGCCCACGCCCATCGCGACCGAGATCAGCAGCCGGATCGGCAGGGAGGCCCCGGTCAGAAGCGTGAGCACGAGAAAGGCCGTCACGGTCAGCACGCCCATGACGATGATCAATTGCTGCGGTGTGAAGGCGATATTGGCCTTCTGCGCCTTGTCCGCGATCAGCGAGTAAAGCGGGATGGTCCGCGACTTCATGTGCTGGTCCATCTCCTTGCGGAGCTTTGCCAGAACGTCCTCGCGGGAGGATCCCTTCTCAAGCATGGTCAGGCGCCGGTTGACCCGCGCATTCATCGACACGGACTTGCCGAAGACCATCAGATAGATGCCGTTTACCAGCATCACGATGCCGACAAAAATGCCAATGTAAATAAGAGGTTCGATGCTAAGTTGCATATCCGCTACTCCGCTGCCACGGGGTCGTAAATCGACATCGGCAGGTCATACCCCCATTGCTTGAAGCGCTCGGAGTAATGCGAACGCACGCCGCAGGCGGTGAACCGCCCGATGATCTTTCCGTCGGGTTTCAGGCCAAGGCGCTGATAGCGGAAGACTTCCTGCATCGAGATCACCTCGCCCTCCATGCCCGTCACCTCGGTGATCGAGACCATCCGGCGGGAGCCGTCCTGAAGGCGCGAGGCCTGCACGATGAGATTGACCGCCGAGGAGATCTGCGCGCGAACCGCCTTGATCGGCATCTCGATGCCCGACATGGCGATCATGTTTTCCAGACGCGAGCAGGCATCGCGGGCGGAGTTTGCGTGGATCGTGGTCATCGAGCCGTCATGCCCGGTGTTCATCGCCTGCAGCATGTCGATCACCTCGTCGCCGCGGGTTTCCCCGACGATGATCCGGTCGGGCCGCATCCGCAGCGCGTTCCTCAGACAATCGCGCTGCGTGACGGCGCCCTTGCCCTCGACATTGGGGGGCCGGCTTTCCATCCGGCCCACATGGACCTGCTGCAGCTGCAGTTCCGCGGTATCCTCGATCGTCAGGATCCGCTCGGAATTGTCGATGAAGCTTGAAAGCGCGTTGAGCGTGGTTGTCTTGCCCGAGCCGGTCCCGCCCGAGACGATCACATTCAGCCGGGTGGCGACGGCGGCCTGCAGATAGGCGGCCATCTCCTCGGAGAAGGCGCCGAACTTCACCAGGTCGTCGACCCCGAGCTTTTCCTTCTTGAATTTCCGGATGGAAACCAGCGAGCCGTCGACGGCCACGGGCGGGACCATCGCGTTGAAACGCGAGCCATCCTTGAGGCGCGCGTCCACATGCGGGTTGGATTCGTCGACCCGGCGGCCGACGGCCGACACGATCTTGTCGATGATCCTGAGAAGGTGACGCTCGTCCTTGAAGCGCACATCGGTCAGGGTCAGGCGGCCATCGCGTTCCACAAATACGCGGTTCGGGCCATTGACCAGAATGTCGTTGACCGTGTCGTCCTTCAGAAGCGGTTCCAGCGGGCCAAGGCCGGTCACCTCGTCGAAAAGCTCCGTTTGCAGCGTCTGACGGTCTTCGCGGTTCAGAACGACGCCCATCTCGCTCAGCTCTTCGGTGGTGATCGCCATGATCTCCGCCTTCAGCTCAGTATCCTTGGCGCTTTCCAGTGCGGACAGGTTCAGGTTTTCGAGCAGCCGGTGGTGCATCTCGGTCTTGATCTCGTCCAGACGGAGACGGCGTTTCTTCTCCTTGTCGAGATTTGCAACCTCCGCCGCCGGCCGGGCGGGCTCGCCGTCCGACATCTGCTTGCGCTGGACCTTGGGCGCCTCGGTTGCCGCCGCACCGGTTTCGGGCGCATCGGGTTCGGGCACGGCTGCAATGGGCGGTACGGGGCTGGCAGCCGAGGGTTTCTTGTACTTCGAGAACATGGCGATCTTTCCCTAGCCGGTGGCGGCTTCTGACAGCATCGCATTGAAGAGGCCGCTGCCCAGTTTCATGATGTCTTTGCGCAACGGGTTTTTCTTTGCCATTTCGGCCAGAGGCACGCCGTGGTCGGCACATTGCGTGATCTGCTTGGCGCCATCGGACAATTGCGTCGAAATCTTCACGCCAAGGCTGTCGGCCAGGCGTTTGACACGGGATTTCCCGTTCAGATCGAGGCTTTTGGGGGCGCGGTTCAGGACGAAATTCACCTTTTCAAGCGGCAGATCCTCCGACCGCAGCGCCTTGATGAAGCGCATCGCGTTCTGGGCCGAGCGCATGTCCAGTTCCAGCATGGCGAAGAACACATCCGTCCGGTGAAGGATCGTTTCGGTCCACTGCACGATCGTGGTCGGCATGTCGATGATGACGATGTCGAAGCATTCCGAGGCGAGGTTCAGTATCGCCTCCACATCCTCGGGGCCGATCATGTCCAGCGGAATGATCTCCGCCGGCGCGGTGAACACCGACATCTTGCCGTGGTAATCCACCAGCGCCTGCTTGAACGCGTCCACGTCCATGCTCTGGCTGTCCGACAGCACTTCGAGGATCACCTCGCGGCGCGGCAGATCAAGGAATGTGGAGGCCGAGCCGAACTGAAGATCCAGGTCGATCAGGCAGACCGACGGGGATTTCTTCTTGTCGATATTGGCCAGTTCCCACGCAAGATTGACCGCCAGCGTGGTGGCCCCGGTGCCGCCGGCAAGGCTTTGCACCGCGAAGATGGCCGAGCGACCCTCCAGACGCGGGGACGGATCGATGGTCGATCCGCTTTGCGGCGGGGCGGGCAGCCTTACGACGGGCTCCGGTTCGCGGATTCTCTTGATCGCGTCGTGCAGGGCCCGTTCGGGCAGGGGATAGGGCACGAAATCATCCGCCCCCAGCTTCAGAAGCTGGTGCAGGCCTTGCGTGCTGAGATCGTCAGCGATCAGGATGACCTTGATGTCTTTTTCCTTCGCGCCGCGAATGATCTCGCCGATCAGGCCGATATCGCCCTCGTCGCTCTGATCCACGGCGATGGCCACGAATTCCAGCTCGCCGGATTCGGTCTGGTCAAGAAAGGCGCGGGCCTCCTCCAGGTGCAGATCGCCCCAGGACTCACCCAGTTCGGCTTCCATGTCATCGATCAGCAGATCGAATTTCTGAACATCCCGGGAGATCGTGGAAGCCACGATCGGTGCGGGGTCTGATTTCAGCGCAAGTCCGCCACTCATTCCTCAATTCCCATATTGCCTGACTTCGCCAGGTTCTGTAGCCACCCGGGCCCTGCATGTTTTTGCCGGGTCAGATGGGCCAGGGTCATTTCCGCGCTGCTCGGATGCGGAATCGCCCCATGCCTTGAGACTGTTTTGGCTGCTAAAATGGGCAACAATACGACCAAATTGCCCAAACTATTGGGAAATCGCCACGCCGGGGGGCGTGGCGACCAACAGGTGCGAGGCTACTCTTCCGCCGCTCCGGGGGTGCCGCTGGAATAGGCCCGGTAGACGATTGCCGCATATCGGCCATCAAGAACCATCGGGTTGTCCTGCACGAACCCGCTGACCTCGGTCACGGTCCGGCGATTGCGGCGTTCCCGGCTCTGGGTTGCAACGATCGGTTGTGTTTCCCCTAGGGAAACAAGGGCATGGAGCCGGCTGCGGCTGATCCCCTGACTGACCAGGTAATTCACCGCGGCCCGCGCTCTGCGCAGCCCGAGCTGCTGGTTGTAGGCCTGGCTGCCGACCAGATCGGTATGGCCGTACACGCTGAACTGCACCTCGGGGAACTGCCGGATCCAGGTCGCCTGGCGGCGGAGCGTGGTACGCGCCGCATCGTCAAGTTGCGCCGAATTGAACGCAAATGTGATGGTCGTGGGCACCTCGGCGGCGAATCGCTCCGCGAGGCTTTCCACGTAACTGCGCTGACCGGACATCACGAGCACGTTGTTCATGGTCGGGTTGCCGAAGCCCCCCTCGTCCATGCGTCCGCCGGCCTGCCGGTCGAGGGTGGATGCGCAACCGGCCAGCGCCAAGGCGGCCAAGGCGAAGACAGCGTATTTTGCGGGTGTCAGGATAGCCATCTGCTTACTCCATCACATAGCCGTAGGAGCCGCCGAAATCCTGCTGCGCCACATCGGCCGCGGCAGATCCCGCACGGTTCGCGCCGGCGACCCTGCCATTCAGGAAAAGCTCCCTCTCGGTCGGGATCGCGACCCTGTCCGTCGGCAGCGCCAGAGCCTCGCCCCGGGTCGGGGACACTAGATGCGCGGTGACAATGACGACCAGTTCGCTTTGCTCACGCTGATAGTTGGTGCTGCGGAAAAGCGCGCCCAGAACCGGGATGTCGCCAAGCCAGGGCACCTGACCGATGGAGTCGCGGAAATCGTCCTGCAAAAGGCCCGCGATGGCAAAGCTTTCGCCATCCCGCATCTCGACGGTCGTGCTGGCGGACCGGGTGCTGAGCGACGGGATCTGGTTGCCCGCAATCGCCGTCGTCTGCCCGATGGAGGAGATTTCGGTCGCGAGGACCAGATTGATCACGCCATCGCCCACGACGGTCGGTGTGAAGTTCAGGTCGATCCCGAAGGGCTTGAACTCGATACCGATACCATCGTCGCTTTGCGTGGGGACCGGAAACTCGCCACCTGCGAAGAAGCTGGCTTCCTGTCCCGACAAGGCCGAAAGGTTCGGCTCGGCCAAGGTGCGCACCATACCGTTGGTTTCCAGCGCCTCAAGCAGGATGCCGAACTGGGCGCTGCCCGATCCGAAAGTGATTCCCAGAACGCCGTTGGCGCCATCGAGCGTCGGATTGATCACGGCAGCGGGGAAGTTCGCCGCCGCACTGCCCGACCCGAACCGGGCATCGCCTCTGCTGGCGCCGAAGCTGGTGGAAAGGTTCTGGCGGACACTCCGCGACATTTCGGCAAAGCGCACCTGCAACATCACCTGTTGCGTGCCGCCGACCATCATCAGGTTGGAGACACGTCCGGGCGCGTAGCGCTCGGCCAGTTCCAGGGCCCGTTGGACCGCACGACCGGAACTGACGATGCCGGAAAGCACGATGCCGTCATTTGCGGTGCGTACCTCGACCGGCTCACCATGCAGGATGTCGCGCAGACGCTCCCGCAGCTCGGCCACATCCGGGACGACCTGAACCTCGACATTCGCGATCAGGCCGCCATCGACGCCCAGAAGCGTCATCGTGGTCCGGCCCGGAGCGCGGCCCAGAACATAGATCGTGCGCTCCGACAATGTCGCGATATCCGCGATCGCGGGGTTCGCGACCGAAAGTTCGGCGAAAATGGCTTCGCTTTCCACCACGACGGCCCGGTTCATCGGAACCCTCAGCGAGGTGGAGGTGCTGCCTTCGAGAACGCGCAGCGTCTGTGCCTGAATGCCGACAGGCAATACTACCAACGCAAGGGCGCAGCCGATCAGGCCTGCCCGAATAAGGGTCATAAAGCTCATTGTGATCCTGCCTCTCTGATCACGTTATGGGCCGATTTTTCGTGCCCGATTACGCGCACCATGCCTCAATTCCGCTTTCCGCGCAAGAATCAGGGAGTTGCGGGTCGTTTCTTATGTGTTCGGGAAACCACGCGACCCAAGGTATCGCGGCAAACGCAATGCGGCCCCCAAGATGCTGGGGGCCGCGATCGTCTGTTTCGGAAAGTTCAGTTGGTGCAGGGCACCGGTGTCACGACCACCTCGCCGCCCCGGCGGTTGCGGACCGTGCAGATCCGGGGGCCGGCTTCCCGCTCCACCGCAACGATCCCCAGAAGCTGATCCTGGTTGATCTCGACTGTCTCGCTGACCGTTTCGTCGCCGACACCAACCAGCGCCAGCGTCAGCCGGCCGCTCGATTGCGCATGCGCCAGCGCCGCGATCTCTTCGGGCGGGGCTTCGACGGTGATCGTGCGGGCGATGGTCGGGTTGTTGCGATCCTCATCCGCGATCTGGTCGATTGCGATGATCTGCACATTGGACCGGATCAGCCGCGTGACGTTCTCTCCACGCGACGTGCCGGTCCAGTAGACATCGACCCGGTCGCCCGGACGCAGGAAGCCCGACACGCCCGAGGCCACATCGACCGACAGGGCGAAGGCGCGCATCCCGGCGCCAAGCCGCGACGCCACGCCGGCATCTTCGCCGGGGGCGGTCACCTTGGAAATCAGCACCGGTTCGTCGCGCTCCATCACACGCAGAACGGTGCGCAACTCATCCGTGCCGGTGGGAAAAAGATCCTCCTGGCTGGTGAATGCGCCGAAGGGCACATGGCTTGCAGGCCATTGCACCGCCGTGACATCCTCTGGCCGCAGCACCTGGCCATAGCGCAGCTGCGTGTTTACCACGAAGACCTCGGTGGTCTGGATGATGGCATTGCTTTGATTGGCCAGCGCGCGCTGATACTGCGCAAACCGGTCCTGTGCGACATAAACCGCAAATCCTGCCAAGGCGACGCCGACGATGAGGACAAGCCCGAAAATCACTCGCATGTCGTAGGTCCTTTTTTATCAGTGCGCGGCACAGGCCCGAAGACATGTGCCGCGCGGTTTTCCGCTGATGATCATGGTTCGTAAATTGGGCAGAAACATGGTCCCGCGGCGGAGACATTGGGTCTGGCCGCCGAGAGTTGCGTCCCCCTCGGCGGCCATCCGCAATTTCACCCGATCTTCGAGCGGTCCGGTGCGTGTCGGCACGGTCCGGGCGCGGTCCGTCACGGGGTGGTCGTTGTTTCCGTGAAGGTGACGTTGTTGGCGAACGGATCGGTCAGCGGGTCCGTATCGGTCAGTGCCTGGCCGATATCGGTGGACAGTTCTTCCATTCCGCCGGACACGACCGAGATCACGGCGAGGCCAAGGCCGACCAGAGCGGCGGTCAGAACGACCCAGTCGACGGTGACGGCACCGGACTCGTCGGCGAAAAAGGTCTTTGCTTCAGTAAGTTTCATGATTTGCTCCTGCATGGATGCTTGATTGGATCAGCCCGCGTCTTGCAGGCAGGCGCATTCTGCAGCCGGCACCTCGATGGGTGCGGTCTGTCTCGAATTCGGCCAAGGCAGGAATGTGGCGGAGCGGCGGCTTGGCGTGGCCAATTCGCAAGTCTTTGAATCAAACTATGAGCGTTGCAGGGGCGTGAGGGCGCTCAAACAGCAACGGGCGCCAACCCCGAAGGGTGACGCCCGCATACCTGTCTGTCCTGTCTTGATCGTGTTACTCGTTGAAACCGGTGCGGATATGGTCAGTCATCAATTGCGTACGGATATCCTCCGACAGATCTTCCAAACCAGCACCCACCACATTCGTGACGGCCAGGCCAAGTCCCACCAAAGCGGCAGTTAAAACCACCCAATCGACACTTACGACGCCACTCTCGTCCTTAACAAAGGACGCGGCAAAATCGAGACTCGGCATTCGGGATTCTCCCCAACGATAGTTAACAGGGTCCGTAGACCCCAGAGCAGACAGGGGCAGAGTCGTGGCGAAATGCGGCGGGAATGTGTCAAAGTTGCGCGATTATGATGCATTTTTGACAAATTTGAGAACCAATCTCGGTAAATTGTTACCTGAGCCGGCACAACGAAGAAGCCGCGCCCGGTCGGGCGCGGCTTTTGTTTCCTTTTTCGAACAAGCCCGTCGCTTGGGCGAGCCTGCTTCCGATCGTTAGCCGTCGGTGCCGTCAGTCTTCATCGGGCTCATCGGGCGGAGGGAGTGTGAAGTCCCATTCGGTAGCACCGGCCTCGCCCAGAGCAGTATCGATGCTGTTGGCCACTTCGCCAACGCCACCGGACACAACGGCCATGACGGCCAGGCCGAGGCCCACGATGGCTGCGGTCAGCACGACCCAGTCAACGGTCACGGCACCGGATTCGGATGCGATAAAGGTTTTCATCAGTTTGGTCATAGTCTCTGTCTCCAGTTTTAACTTCGATTTCGAGTTTCCGTCAGTCTACCTGGTTGGCTCCTGCCCCCTCGGATGAGGATGTTTTCCCCCGGAAAGGCGGCGCAAATTGGGCACTCTCTGGCTTTTTATGAGAATTGTTGGCGGTTCTTTTACGTTTCACTTACCCAAAATCCGTAAATCGCCGGATCCTGAGCGCATTGTTTCCGAATGCGGCAGTATCCGGCAGAAACCCATACCCGGCGCGGGAGGGATTCCTTTCAGCGCCGCTTTCAGGCATGGTGACAAAAAAAGAGCAGCAGGTGTTCCGGACCCATGCGGATGATCGTTTTAGTGGTGGCGTGCATGCTGGCAACGCCGGGGGCTATGCCGGTGGCGGCGCAATCCGCCGACCCGCCACCCTTTCCCGAATTCACTTTTCGCAGGGTGACACCACCCGCCGCGGGCCATACCGGGCCCAGGATCACCATTCAGATCGAGCCGCAGGCCACACCGGCCACGGCCCCTGCGCCGACGCCGCCCGATGGGGCGGCGCTCGCCGTGCCGAACGGCGTGGAGTGGTTCTGGGCCGAAGTGCCTGCCGACCTGTCCGCCGGGGCGGGGCGGTTTCAGGCCGCGCTGGAGCATCTTTCGCTGTCGCCCGAAACGGCGGGGCTCGGTATCCCCAGATTGGAACATCTGCGCGCATTGTCCGGCACCCATGGCGCCGATATCCTGCGGGCGACGGTGGGCACGCCGGTTTCTCCGGCACTGGTTTTGGCGGTGATGTCGGTCGAATCCTCCGGCGTGACCGACGCGGTCAGCCATGCGGGCGCCCAGGGTCTGATGCAGCTGATCCCCGCCACGGCCGACCGGTTCGGCGTGGAGGATGTGTTCGACAGCAGCCAGAACATCGTCGGCGGCGTCGCCTATCTCGCCTGGCTGATGGAGGAGTTCGACCGGGACCCGGTGCTGGTGCTGGCCGCCTATAACGCGGGCGAAGGGGCGGTCAGGGGCGCGGGCGGCGTACCGGATTACGCCGAGACCCGGCGCTATGTTCCCAAGGTTCTGGCGACATGGGCGGTGACGCGGATGTTGTGCCTGACCCCGCCCGATCTGATCTCGGATGGCTGCGTGTTCGAGACGATGATCGGCGGCTAGTGCCTATTGGAACACATCCGCCCAGTCCGGGTGGCGGCGGAATTGCGATTTCACGAACGGGCAGAGCGGAACGATCCTGACCCCTTCGGCGCGTGCATCCGCCACCAGCCGCTCCACCAGCGCCTCGCCCGCCCCCGTCCCGCGCAACGCGTCGGGCACACCGGTGTGATCGGCGATGATCAGCGTGGGCGAGGCGATGGAATAGGTCAGTTCCGCCTCGGCCCCGTCTTGTTGCAAGACATAGCGACCCTTGGATCCCGCGATCTCCCGCGCGATCTCAGACAATGGTCGCTTCGGTCGCGGCGCGCAACTCCTCCTCGGTCACGCCGTCGGCGGTCTCGACGATCTTCAATCCGCCCTCGACCACATCCAGCACACCGAGATTGGTGATGATGCGGTCCACCACGCCCTTGCCCGTCAGCGGCAGGGTGCATTCGCGCAGAACCTTGCTGTCGCCATGCTTGTTGGTGTGGTCCATCACCACCACCACACGGCCCACGCCCGCCACGAGGTCCATCGCGCCGCCCATTCCCTTGACCAGCTTGCCGGGGATCATCCAGTTGGCCAGATCGCCGTTTTCGGCCACTTCCATCGCGCCCAGGATCGCCGCGGCGATCTTGCCGCCGCGGATCATGCCGAAACTGGTGGCTGAATCGAAATAGCTTGTGCGGCGCAGTTCGGTAATCGTCTGCTTGCCGGCATTGATCAGGTCCGGGTCTTCCTCCCCCTCGAAGGGGAACGGGCCCATGCCAAGCATCCCGTTTTCCGATTGCAGCGTGATATCCTTGTCGCCGACGTAATTGGCCACAAGCGTAGGGATGCCGATCCCGAGATTCACATACATGCCGTCTTCCAGCTCTTCCGCCGCGCGCGCGGCCATCTGATTGCGATCCCAGGGCATCAGGCTTCCTCCCGCTTGCGCACCGTGCGCTGTTCGATCCGTTTCTCATGTTCGCCCTGGATCAGGCGATGGACATAGATCCCCGGCAGGTGGATCTTGTCGGGGTCGAGGCTGCCAAGGGGGACGATCTCCTCCACCTCGGCCACGCAGACCTTGCCGCACATGGCCGCGGGAGGGTTGAAGTTGCGCGCGGTCTTGCGGAAGACCAGATTGCCCGTCTCATCCGCTTTCCACGCCTTGACGATGGAGAGATCCGCGAAAATGCCTTCCTCAAGGATGTAATCCTCGCCCCGGAAGGATTTCACCTCCTTGCCCTCGGCAATCACCGTGCCCACGCCGGTCTTGGTATAGAAGCCGGGAATTCCGCAGCCGCCCGCGCGCATACGCTCGGCGAGCGTGCCCTGCGGGTTGAACTCCAGTTCCAGCTCGCCGCTCAGATACTGGCGCATGAACTCGGCGTTTTCACCCACATAGGAGCTCATCATCTTGCGGATCTGCCGCGTATCGAGCAGCTTGCCCAGGCCAAAGCCGTCAACGCCCGCGTTGTTGGAGGCCACCGTCAGGTCCTTCACGCCGCTTTCCACGATCCCGTCGATCAGAAGCTCGGGTATGCCGCACAGGCCAAAGCCGCCCGCCGCGATCAGCATCCCGTCAAACAAGAGCCCGTCCAGCGCTTCGCTTGCCGAGCCGTATACCTTTTTCATGAGCAGCCGCTCCCCATCCTGGCAATTCTGCCGCAAACTGGCCCGTGCCGCTAGGGAAGTCAACGCAGACCGCGCCGCGCTGCGGCAAGCGGTCTAGGGGTTCAGCGCGTCTTCCATCTCGGCGATCAGCGTGGCGCAATAGGCGTCAAATCTGGGGCCCGGCTGCTGGCCCTCGATCCGGGCGGCCAACGGGTCGGGCGCGGTGATCGCGCTGCCCGACAGGGCCTCCAGCACCGCATGGCCGCAAAACGGCACATGAGCCGCGGAATAGCCGCCTTCATGCACAAGCGTCAGCCGCCCGTCGCAAAGCTCCGCCGCGGCCTCCCGGGTCATCTCGGTCATCTGCCGGAAGGTGTGGGAGCCCGCAAGCATCCGGCTGAGCGGATCCACGCCCGAGGCATCGAACCCGCAGGCCACCACGATCGCGTCCGGCTGAAAGCCGTGAAGCTGTGGCACCACCAGCCGCTCCATCGCCTCGATATAGGCCCGGTGCCCGCCGCCGGGCGGCAGCGGAATGTTCAGGTTGAACCCGTCACCGGCAGCGGAGCCGCGATCCTCGAAATCGCCACAGTCGAGCGGGTAGTTGCGCTCCTGATGGATCGAGATGGTCAGAACGTCGTCCCGATCATAAAAAATGGCTTCCGTCCCGTTGCCGTGATGCACATCCCAGTCGATGATCGCGACGCGGTCCACCATGCCGGCTGCAAAGGCCGCCTCGACCGCGATGCCGATATTGGCCAGAAGGCAGAAGCCATTGGGGAAATCCGGCAGGCAATGGTGCCCGGGCGGGCGGGAGAGGGCATAGGCATTGTCCACCTCCCCCCTGAGCGTGGCGAAGAGCGCGGCCTTGGCCAGACCGGCGGAAAGCCGGGCGATCTCGTAGCCGTCCGGGCCGAAGGGCGTGCGCAAGCCCAGCTCCCCACCGCCCGCCTCCGACGTTTTCCGGAAGCTTTCAAGGTAACGGGCGGGATGCACCCTGAGCAGGTCCTCTTCCGCGATTGGGGGCGCGCTGGCCACATCCAGTTCCGCCAGCAATCCGGTTACATCCAGCAGGTTTTTCAACCGCCGCTTGGTTTCGGGGTCTTCTGGCAGCCCGCCGGTTGCCATCGGCTGCACCAGCCCGCCCACCGGCGACATGAAGGCGTAATTGCCCCCGGTGTGCCAGAAACAGCGCTCGTCCCAGAAAAAACCCGTCGCCATGAAATACGCTCCCCCTTCGTTCGGTTGGAGTATGGCAGCGGCCCGCGACCGGGCGCAATGGGCGTTGCCCTGCCGGGAAAGGTGCATGTTTCCCCCCATGGGCCACCTTGCGGGCCGGGCGCCGATCTGATGCGATGGCGCCATGAGCGATCCAACCGATGTCAGGCTTGCCGCCCGCTACCGACCGCGCCTTCTGGCCGAGCGGGCAGAGATCCTTGCGGCTTCCGACAACACGGGCGACAGCCGCAAGCCGGTGGAACTGGATCAGCAATCGGTCGGCCGGCTGAGCCGGATGGATGCGTTGCAGGGTCAGGCCATGGCCAAAGGGCTGGAAGCGCGGCGGCATGGCCGGTTGCGCGCGATCGGGGCGGCTCTGGCCCGGATCGAGGCGGGCGATTTCGGCTGGTGCGAGGATTGCGGCGAATTCATCGGCTCAGGCAGGCTGGACTTCGACCCCTGCGCGCCCCGTTGCATCGGCTGCGCGTCCTAATCCGCCGCCTCGCGCCGCAGCCGGTAGACGCCTTCGGGCAGGTCGAGTGCGGCGGCCAGATCGTGGATCTGTGCCATCGACAGGGTGATCTTCTGCATCTGGTCGGTGCGCGGATCGAATTGCTCCAGCGTCACGCATTCCGAAAAGGCGGAAATCGTGAGGTCTTCCTGCAGGGGCGCCTCGCCCTCGTCCACAAGGGTGACCACGGTGGCGTCGAATTCGTGCTCGATGGTAAACATGACGGTCAACCTATGGCTGTTTCCATGCCTTTGCAACGGCGGCACGGGCGCGCCCGTGCCGCCAAAAATGATGTGATGCGGACTGGACGCGGGGCCGCCCCGTGTTACTCCTTACCCAAACGGAGAGTGTGTGAATGCGGACCTGCCTGCTGATCCTTGTTCTGGCCACCCTGGCCGCCTGTAACATAGCCCCCGCGCCGACAGCGCCCCGCGCGCCCTCGGCCCCGGCGGCGACCGAGAACACGCCGCGCCTCTCACCGGCAGTCGCGGTCGCCAATTTCGAAGAGGTCGTGGCCCGGGTGGAACCCGTGGCCGAACGGGTCTGCCGGGAGCAGACCAGACGGCAGAATTGCGACTACGTGATTGCCGTGGAACGGGACCCCCGCGCTGGGGTGAACGCGTTCCAGACCGTGGATCGCCAGGGCCGGCCCCTGATCATCTTCTCTCTTGGGCTGATCGCGGAGGCGCGCAATATCGACGAGCTGGCCTTTGTCATGGGGCACGAGGCCGCGCATCATATCGAGGGGCATATCCCGCAACAGCGCGCGTCCGCGCGCGAGGGCGCGATCGTGTTCGGCATTCTGGCGCAGATGGGCGGGGCCAATCAGGCCGGCATTCAGCAGGCCGTGGAAATCGGTGCCGCCGTGGGTGCGCGCCGGTTTTCGCAGGAACACGAGCTGGAGGCCGATGCCATGGGCACGATCATCGCGCTTCGGGCCGGGTTCGATCCGGTGCGGGGCTCGGCCTTTTTCGAGCGCCTGCCGGATCCGGGCGAGCAGTTCCTGGGCTCTCACCCGCCCAATGCCGCGCGTCAGGCGATCGTGCGAGAAACCGTCGCCCGCTATGGTGGGCGCAGTTGATCTGCATCAAGGTGCATCCACCCGCATAGCCTAGTTTCGGATGCAAGGAGCGTACCGGGCGACCGGACGCAGGATGCTTGCGAGGAATGGGATATGCCCGGAACCAAGACATTGAAAGAGCATGACGCATTGATGACGCGGATGGCCCGGCTTGTGGGCACCGATCTCGACGAGGCGGAACTGCGGGGCGATCTGTCGCCCGAGATGCGCCACGACATGCTGTCCCGCTGCGTCGGATGCAGCGCACCGCAGGATTGCGCGCATTTCCTCGACACCACCCCCATCGCCGAAAGCACACCGGACTATTGCCGCAACGGCATGGTTCTGATGGCGCTGCGCGATATCTGAACCCGTCGAATACCGACCGGTCTGAAGGACCGGGCCGGTTTCAGACCGGCCGGCCCCAAAGGTCGTATTCGCTGGCTTCATCCACCTCGACGGTCACGATCTGGCCGGGCTCCAGCGTCTCGAACCCGGCATCTATGAACAGGTTGCCGTCGATTTCCGGCGCGTCCGCCTTTGTTCGGCAGGTCGCGCCCTCGTCATCCACCGCATCGACGATGACATCCATCCGCTGGCCGATTCTGGCCTCAAGCTTGGCGGCGGAAATCGCCTGCGTCTTTTCCATGAACCGGGCGAAGCGCTCGTCCTTGACCTCTTCGGCGACGTGATCCGGCAATGCGTTGGAGCGCGCGCCCTCGACATTTTCGTATCTGAAACATCCGACCCGGTCGAGCTGTGCTTCGTCCAGCCAGTCCAGCAGCGTCTGAAACTCCGCTTCGGTCTCGCCGGGATAGCCGACGATGAAGGTGCTGCGCAGCGTGATCTCGGGGCAGGTGGCGCGCCACGCGGCAATCTCGTCAAGCGTGCGCGCGGCGGCGGCGGGCCGGGCCATGCGGCGCAGCACATCCGGGTGGGCATGCTGAAACGGAATGTCGAGATAGGGCAGAAGCCCGCTGGCCGGATCCGCCATGATCGGGATCAGGTCGCGCACATGGGGGTAGGGATAGACGTAATGCAGCCGGACCCAGGCCCCGAGCGCGCCCAGATCGCGGGCCAGATCGGTGATATGGGCCCGGTGCCCGCGATCTTCGCGATGGCGGATATCGACCCCGTAGGCGGATGTGTCCTGAGAGATCACCAGAAGTTCCCGCACACCGGCCTCGACCAGCTTTTCCGCCTCGCGGATCACCGCATGCGCAGGGCGGGAGGCCAGTTTGCCGCGCATGTCCGGGATGATGCAGAACTTGCACTTATGGTTACAGCCCTCGGAGATCTTCAGATAGCTGTAATGCCGGGGGGTCAGCGACACGCCCGTCGCGGGCAGCAGATCGACAAACGGATCGGGCGCGGGGGGCACCGCGGTATGTACCGCGTCCAGCACCTGTTCGTACTGGTGCGGGCCGGTGACGGCCAGAACCTTGGGATGCGCGCCGGTGATGTAATCGGGTTCCGCCCCCAGACACCCCGTTACGATCACCCGCCCGTTTTCGCGCAGCGCCTCGCCGATGGCGTCGAGGCTTTCGGCCTTGGCACTGTCGAGAAATCCGCAGGTGTTCACGATCACCGCCTCCGCGCCTGCGTAATCCGGAGAGATCGCATAACCCTCCGCGCGCAAGCGGGTCAGAATCCGTTCGCTGTCGACCAGCGCCTTGGGGCAGCCAAGGGAGACCATCCCGATGGTGGGCTGGCCGGGCCGGGCCGCATCCGCCGCGCGCGGAACGCGGGCATGGGCGAGATCGGGGCGAAGATCGGGCGGGTTCTGGGTCATGGAACTGGCAGATAACCCCTGCCGCGATCCGGGGAAAGGGCGTGTTTGCAAAACCGCGCTCAGGTAGGGTCCGAACGGCGCGGATCGGCGGGTTCGACCCTGCCGCGGTTTTACCGGCCAGCCGGGGACGCGAGGGGCTGTTTCACACCCTTTTTGCGCGCTAATGTCGGGCCAACAGGGCGGAGCCTTTTCATGCGGTGGATCATCAGGACAATACTGGCCATTCTGGTCCTTGGCCTGCTGGCCATGGGCGCGCTTCTGTCGATCCCGGCGGAACGGATCGCGGATGTGGCCGCCGACCGGCTGCAACGCGCGACCGAGCGGCCGGTGCGGATCACCGGCGGCATCCGCCCGACGCTGGTGCCCTATCTCGGCGTCCGGGTCGAAGGGCTGGAGATCGGCAACCCGGACTGGGTGTCGGACGGGCCGATGTTGCAGGCGGAGGCGCTGAATGTCGGCGTGAACTGGCAGGCGCTGATCGCGGGCCGCATCCAACTGGATCAGGCGTCGCTCGATGCGCCGCGGCTTGTGCTCGTGCGCGCCGCCGACGGGCGTGAAAGCTGGAGCTTCGGCGGCGCCGATGCCACGCCGGCGCCCGCGCCCAACGGCTCGGAAGCCGCGCCCGCCGCCCAAAGCAGCGGCGGGGTTCTGGCAACGCTTGGCTTTGACGCGGCGGTGTTGCGCGACGCCACGGTCCTCTATCGCGATCTCGGGGCCGGCACGACCACCTTGGTCGAGGCGCTGGATCTGACCCTGCGCCTGCCCCAAGCCGGAGGTACGGCACGTGCGGAGGCCAGCGCGATCGTGAACGGCAGCGCCCTGACCCTAGACACCTCCATCGACGGGATCGGCGATCTGCTGGCCGGAGAGGTGCAACCCGTCACGCTGGCCCTTGAATGGGATGGTGGCACGCTGTCTTTCGACGGGCGTGCCGGTCTCGACCCCGCCGCGGACGGGCAGTTGCAGCTTGACGCCCGGGATCTGGGCCCGCTGATGGCGGCGCTGGGTCAAGTGGCACCGACGCTTCCCGAAGGTCTTGGCCGCGACCGGATCGACGTGACCGGAGACGTCACCCTCGCCTCCGAAGGGTCGGTGCATCTGCGCGCCGGCGATGTCCGGCTGGACGATCACCGGTTCACCGCCGAACTGGACCTGCTGCCCGGTGCCGAGCGCCCGATGCTCCGGGGTGTGATCCGGGGCGGCGATGTCGATCTCAGCGCGATGACCGCGGGCGAAAATGCACCGGACGCAGGCCGCGGCGGCGCGGCGGGCGCGGCAAGCTCCGGCTGGCCGCGCGACCCGATCGACGTCAGCGGTCTTTTTGCGGTGGATATGGATATTGCGGTAACGCTTGAGGCACTGGATCTGGGGCTGGCAAGCCTTGACGGGCTCGACCTGCGCGCGCGTCTGGACCGGGGCCGTCTGGTTCTGGATCTGCGCCGGATCGGCGCCTATGGCGGGGCGCTTTCGGGGTCGGTGGTGGTGAACGGGCGCGGCGGGCTCTCGACCCGCGCCGATCTGGCCTTCCGCGGCGTGGCGCTTGGCCCGCTTCTGGCGCAACTGGCCGATTACGACCGGCTGGAGGGCCGGGGCGATATCGCGCTGAACGTGCTGGCCGTGGGCAATGACATGGACGCGCTGATGCGCAGCCTCGATGGCAGCGGGTCGGTCACTTTCGGGCAGGGGGCGATCCTGGGTTTCGATCTTGCGGGGATGATCCGGAATTTCGACCCGTCCTACCGGGGCGAGGGGCAACGGACGGTCTATGACAGTCTGACCGGCAGCTTCACCATCGCCGACGGGGTGCTCCGCAACGAGGATCTGGTGCTGGCCGCACCCTGGGGCCAGGTGACCGGCGCCGGGCGCACGGATATCGGGGCGCAGACGGTGGAGTACCGGGTCATCCCGGGCGTGTTGCAGGGCGCGGACGGGACCGGCGGGTTCGCCGTGCCGATCCTGATCACCGGCCCATGGTCGGATCTCAGCTTCCGCCCCGATCTGGCCTTCATCGCCGAGCAGGAACTGGCGGAGGAACGCGCGCGGCTCGAAGCGGCGGCGCGTGAGCGGCTGGCGGCGGAACGCGAAGAACTGGAACGGCGGTTGCGCGACCAGGCCGGCGATGCGCTTGGGGTCGAGATCGAGGAGGGGCAGGGCCGCGAAGAAATCGAAGACGCGCTGGAACAGCGTCTGCGCGAGCAGGCGGAGGAGCAATTGCGCCGATTGTTCGACTGATCGGCAAGCTGTTGCCGGGCCGTCGTATCGGCTCTGGCCAGACCGCCCCCGGGCGGGCTAAAGGCGGCGCATGACACGCCTTATCTCCACACTCATCCTTCTGGGTCTGCTTGCGGCCTGTGGCCGGGGCGCGGGCCCCGCCGCAAGCCCGCAACCTGCGCTCTATCCCAACGAAACACCGGAAATCCGTGCTTTGGTCAACGAATACGCCGCGCGCTACGATGTGCCGGCGGCCCTGGTGCATCGGGTGATCCAGCGCGAAAGCGACTATCGCCCCGCCGCCCGAAACGGCCCCTATTACGGCATGATGCAGATCCTGCCGCAAACCGCGCGGACCATGGGCCATGACGGCCCACCGTCCGAATTGCTGGATGCGGAAACCAACCTGCGTTACGCGGTGCGGTATCTGCGCGGCGCATGGCTTTTGTCCGACGGGGATTTCGACACGGCGGTGGGCTGGTATGCGCGCGGCTATTACTACGAGGCGCGCAACCGCTGCATGCTGGTGGAAACCGGTTTGCTGAATCGCGAGATCAGACGCGATTGCCGATAGTTTCGGGCCGGTCCGAAGGACCCTGACGCAAGGCACGCGCGGCCCGGTGGGCGGCGCTATGGCACTCCGCCCCGGCCGGGCATAGTCTGTGCGCATGTTCACCCTGCCGGCAGCCCTCTCCAACCGCGATTTCCGAACCCTGATGATGGGCCAATTGCCCGCCGATTTCGCGGATTGGCTTGATTTCGTGGCCATCGGCGCGCTGCTTGCCTTTGTCTGGACCGTCGATCCGTTCGTGTTCGCGCTTCTCGCGGTCAGCATGGGCCTGCCCTATCTGGTGGTCGGCCTCTGGGCGGGCGCCGTGGTGGATCGTGTGAATGTCAAATCCGTCCTGATCCTCAGCAATATCGGGCGCGGGCTGGTCACCGCGGCGCTGTTTTTCGCGCCGGACTGGGGCATCCTGCTGCTTCTGGTCGCGCTCAGAAGCTCGGTGGACACGTTCTTCACCCCGGCCAAGCAGGCGGCGATCCAGACCCTGACCCGCCCGGAGGAGCGGATGGGCGCAAACGGGTTGAGCCACGCCATCAATCAGGCCTCCAAGATCGTGGCGCCGGCTCTGGGCGGCGCGCTTTTGATCTGGGTCGAACCGCAGGTCATCTTTCTGCTCAATGCCGGCGTTTCCTTCATCGCGGCGGGTCTGCTGCTGCGCCTGTCATCCCTCGCACCGGTGCCCGATGACGGCGCCGCCGAAACAGGCGTAATCGGCGCGATCCGGGGCGGGCTGGCGGAGGTCGCGGGAAGCTCCCTTCTCAGATCGGCGATCTGGCTGATGGCGGCGGGATACTTCGCGATGTTCTTCTATGACACGCTGATCGCGCCCCTGACCCGGGATCTGGGCTATTCGCAGACACATCTGGGTTTCGCACTTGCGGCAGTGGGGGCCGGCGGCGTGGTCGGGGCGGTCATGCTGGGCGCGATGAAAGACCTGCCCCGGCCCTTCTTGCTGATCGCCGCGGGCTCGGCCATCGCGGCCTGCGCCGTTGCGGTGCTTGGGGGTATGGATCTACTCGACATCCGGTGGCCCGTGGGCGCCTTCGTTGGGCTTTTCGCCATTCTGGGCGTGGCATCCGCCCTGTCGGTCGTGCCGTTCCGAACCGTGCTTCAGAACACCGTCGCCCCCGGCCGCATGGGCCGGGTGACCGCGTTGAGCGAGGCGCTCAACACCATTGCCCTGCTCACTGCGCCGTTCATCGGCGCCGCCATCGCATCGCTGACCGCGGTCGGGATGGCATTCATATGCGGGGGCGTCATCCTGACGGCGATTGCAGTCAAGGCGATGCGTATGCGCAATCACCGCTGATCGGTGCCGGATGGCCGGGAAAACCGGGGTCTAGCGCCGGCGATCCCGGCGGCTGGACATCGGCTGGAACGCCACGCCCACATGCGCTTCGCAATAGGGTTTGCCCTGCTGCACCGGAAGACCGCAAAAATAGAAATCGTCGGTGGCGGGGTCGCCGATGGGCCATTTGCAGGTCCGCTCGGTCAGCTCCATCAGGCTGATGCGCTTGGCATGTTTCTCGACCTCGTTGACCTTGGCCAGGGCCTCGGGGCTGATCTCGTTGGCCGAGGGCTGCGGGGGCAGGGGCTGCCCCGCGGGCACGATCGGCTTGCGCAACGGCGTCACGTTCGATGGCCGCGGTGCCGTCTCCGTCGCGGTCTCGGCACGGGCGGGTTCGGTCTTGGGGGCAGGTTTCGGAGCCGATGGCGCGGCCTTCGACGTGGCTTTCGCCGGCTCCTTCGCGGGCGCGGGCTTGCCCGTCGCCCCGGTGGTGGCCCGGTTCGACAGGCCCAACCGATGCACCTTGCCGATCACTGCATTGCGTGTGACACCGCCCAATTCCTTGGCGATCTGGGAGGCCGACTGGCCTTCGCCCCACATCCTCTTCAGTTTCTCGACACGCTCGTCGGTCCAGGACATCTGCGTCCTCCTGCTCGTTTATGCACATGGCTCGGTGCGCCACGGCCCTTGCATATGGGCCCGGGACCAGCGAATTGGAACCCCTATTCTATCTTGTCTATGGAGACGGATACAAGGCGGCGAGAAGCGAAAGGGCAGGAATGATGGACGGACAGGCGACAGGGGCGCAAACCGGAATGGGCGTGCGCCGTTTCGGGCGGGTCAACTGGCTGGGGTTATATACGCTGGCCAAGCGCGAAGTGATGCGATTTGTCGTGGTCTGGACACAGACGCTTCTGGCGCCGCTGGTGACCGCGGGCCTGTTCATCCTGATCTTCTCGCTGGCCATCGGCGGGCAGCGCGGCGAGGTGATGGGTGTCAGTTTCCTGCATTTCATCGCGCCCGGCATCCTGATGATGACGGTCATCCAGAACGCGTTTGCGAACACCTCCTCCTCGATCGTCATCGGCAAGGTGCAGGGCAACATCGTCGATACGCTGATGCCGCCGCTCAGCCCGCTGGAACTGGTTCTGGGCTATATCATCGGCGGTGTGCTGCGCGGCGTTCTGGTGGCCCTGGCCGTGACGTTGGTGATGTTTCCGGTCATCGGCCTTTCGGTCGCGCATCCGGTCTGGGCGCTGGTCTTCGTCGTACTGGGCAGCGCGTTTCTGGGGGCCCTGGGGATCGTCGCGGCAATCATCGCCCAGAAATTCGACCAGATCGCCGCGATCACCAATTTCATCGTCGTCCCGCTCAGTTTCCTGTCGGGGACCTTCTATTCGATCGAGGCGCTGCCCGGCTGGCTGAACACGATCACGCACTGGAACCCGGTCTTCTATCTGATCGACGGGGTGCGCTACGGGGTTCTCGGCGTTTCCGACAGTTCGCCCTGGCTTGGGCTGTGCGTGGCCTCGGGCGCGATCCTGGCCGTGATGGCGCTGGCCTGGTGGTGGTTCAAGACAGGCTACCGGCTGAAGTCGTGAGGGCCGGCGTTGAAGACATCGCGGCGGGGCGGGCGGCGTTCGTGGGGGTGAGTTCTTGGGCCCCCTCCCTGACGGACGAAGCCGTCAGGGAGGGGGCGGAGGCCCTGTCCGGTCTGCCCGGGGCCGCCTTTTGAACCGCGCCTCGCGCCAGGCTAGAAGGGCGGCGCCGGAGATGATGATCGCCGCGCCGGTCAGGCTGATGGCATCCGGGATCACATCGAAAATGATCAGGTCGTAAAGCCCGGCGAAAACAAGAGTCAGATAGGAAAAGGGCGTGACGAAGCTCGCCTCGGCCCGGCGCATGGCGTGGATGAAACAGGCCTGCGCGCAGGCCATGGCAAGGCCAAGCGCAACCAGCGCCCCCCATTGCGCGGGGGTCGGGGCGGCCCAGACGAACAGCACCGCAACCGACGCGATGAGCAGCCCGAGCGCGTTGTTGACGAAGAGGATCTGAAGCGGACCTTCGCGGTTCGACAGCCGCTTGATGAAGATCAGCTCCAGCCCCATCAACGCCGCCGCCGCAAGTGCCAGAAGGGCGGCGGGCTGAAAGCTTTCCGGCGTCGGGCGCATCAGCACGATCATCCCCGCAAGCGCGATGCCCGCCGCCAGCCAGCGCCAAGGCCCGACCCGCTCCCCCAGAAGCGGGATGGCCAGCAGCATGCCGAAGACCGGGTTCAGAAAGCTGATGGCGGTGGCATCGGCCAGCGGGATGAAGGCGACGGCGGCAAACATCAGGCTGATCCCGCCCCAGCCACAGAGTGTACGCCCGATATGGGTTTTCAGATCGGGTCGGATCAGGCGCGGACGCAGCGCCAGGACCGTGGCCGCGATTGCCAGAAACGCGAACAGGAAACGGCCATGGCTGATCTGCAGCGGATGCAGCGGCGGGCCAAGCGCATCGGTCCCGAGCGCCTTGGCCAGAAGCGTGGTGGCGGCGATGAACAGCGTCGCCACCAGCATGAAGGCGACGGCACGGGGACGGTCCTCGGCCGTCTGCGGGGTCGCCGGGACCGGAGGGATGGGCGGGACGGCCATGCGCAATCGATGACCATTCCCCACGGCGGTGTCAACGCGGGGGCAGAGCGCTTTCGCCGGAGCCTGCGGGCAGGGGCCCGACGCCGGGGTCCCAATGGCGCCCCGTCAGGGCCGGGCTAGACGCCCAGGCACCAGCGCAGGATCGCCTTTTGCGCATGCAGGCGGTTCTCCGCCTCGTCGAAGATGACCGAATTAGGCCCGTCCATGACCGCACTTGTCGCCTCGTCCTCCCGATGGGCGGGCAGGCAATGCATGAACAATGCGTCCGGCTTGGCGTGGGACATCAGCTCTTCGTTGACCTGATAGCCCCGCAACTGGTTGTGGCGGCGTTCCTTGGTGGATTGGCTGTCATGCATCGACACCCACGTGTCGGTCACCACAAGATCGGCACCGGCGACGGCGCGCACGGGGTCGCGGACGATCTCGACCTTCGCGCCGCGCGCGCGGGCGTCCTCGATGAAGACGCGTTCGGGGTCCAGCGTTTCGGGTCCGGTGAAGGTCAGGTCGAAACCGAACTGGCCCGCGGCATGAAGAAAGCTGGCGCAGACATTGTTGCCATCTCCGGTCCAGACCACCTTCTTGCCGGCGATGGGCCCGCGATGTTCCTCGAAGGTCATCACGTCGGCCATGATCTGGCAGGGATGGGTGCGGTTCGTCAGCCCGTTGATGACCGGCACCGTGGCGTGTTCGGCCATCTCCAGCAGCACATCCTCCTCGAAGGTCCGGATCATGATCAGATCCACATATCGGCTCAGCACCCGGGCGGTGTCGGCGATGGTCTCGCCATGGCCCAGTTGCAGATCCGTGCCGGACAGGACCATCGTTTCGCCGCCCATCTGGCGAACGCCGACATCGAAGCTGACCCGGGTCCGGGTCGAGGGCTTTTCGAAGATCAGCGCCACCATGTGGCCTGCCAATGGCTGTTCGTCATCGGGCATGCCCTTGGGGCGCCCCGCGCGGGCGGTCTTCATCGCGCGCGCATCGTCGATCATATGCCGCAGATCGGAAGGGTCGGTTTTGTGAATGTCGAGAAAATGTTTCATATCAGATACTTGTATTTTTGTCGGGCGCAGGAATGCGGTCGCCAGGGGATGGCGGGGCCGGGGTGGGCGGTTCGGGTGCCTGTCGTCGGAAGACCATGACAAGCACCATGTCGCCATCCTCGCAGGCGCGTTCCTCCAATGCGCTGAACCCGGCGGCCCGATAGGTCGCGACGGCCCGGGTATTGGACGGGTCGGGGTCGATCGCGACGGTCGATGTCCCGGCCTCGATGATCTCCAGCGCGCGCTGCCGCAGATAGGCCTGCGCGTGCCCCCTGCCCAGAAAGGCGGGGTCACCGAGAAACGTGTCCATCGCGCGCGCATCGGCGGGAAGGTCCGCGAAATGCGGAGCCGGCCAGTGATGCGCGGGGTAATCCTGCACGAAGGCGAAGGGGTGCCCGTCCAGTTCCACGATCCGCATATCCGTGGGGCCCGCGTCCAGATCTTCCTCCATCAGGGCGATCTCGGCGGCCGCCGTGCCCCACCAACCGCCGATATGCGGCTGGCTGAGCCAGCTTTCAATCAACGGATAATGGGCGCGCGTCAGCCGGGGAAAGCTGTAGCGGTTAGTCTGCGGCATCATCGTCCTGCGTCTCCAGCGCGGTCGCGGCGCGGTCAAGCCGGTCGATCCCGTCGGCGATTTCCTCTTCGGTCACCGTCAGCGAGGGAAGCAGGCGGACCACGTTGTCCCCCGCGGGCACGGTCAGCATCTCCTGATCATAGGCCGCGTGTATCACGTCCAGATTGGGTTTCCTGCAGACCAGCCCAAGCATGAAGCCCGCGCCGCGCACGGTTTCGAACACCTCCGGATGGGCCGCGACGAGGCCTTCGGCCTTCTGGCGAAGCAGCCCGGCGCGGCGGTTCACATCCTCCAGAAACCCCTCTTCGGTGATCACATCCATGACCGTGCTGGCCACGGCGCAGCCAAGCGGGTTCCCCCCATAGGTGGAGCCATGGGTGCCCGGCGTCATGCCGACCGCCGCCGCTTCGGTGGCCAGAAGCGCGCCGATCGGAAAGCCGCCGCCGATACCCTTGGCGATCATCATGATATCGGGGCTGATGCCTGCCCATTCATGCGCGAACAGCTTGCCGGTCCGGCCCATGCCGCACTGGATTTCGTCCAGGATGAGCAGCAGCCCATGTTCATCGCAGAGATCGCGCAGACCTTTCAGGCACTGGTCGGGAACCGGGCGGATACCGCTCTCGCCCTGAACGGGTTCGATCATGATCGCGCCGACATCCGGGCGTGCGGCGGCCTCCCTCAGCGCATCGTGATCGCCGAAGGGCAGGTGTACGAAGCCCGGCAGAAGCGGACCGAACCCCTTGGTCAGCTTCTCCGCCCCCGCCGCGGAAATCATCCCCATGGAGCGGCCATGGAACGCGCCCTCGAATGCCAGGATCGTGGTCCGCTCGGGCTGGCCTTTCTCGTACCAGTATTTGCGGGCCATCTTGACCGCCAGTTCACCCGCCTCCGTGCCGGAATTGCAGAAGAACATGGTGTCGGCAAATGTGTGCTCCACCAGTTTCGCGGCCAGTTCCTCCTGCTGCGGCACCGTGTAGAGGTTGGAGGTGTGCCACAGTTTTTCCGCCTGCGATTTCAGCGTATTGACCAGTTTCGGGTGGCTGTGGCCAAGGGCCATCACGGCGACGCCGCTGGCGAAATCCAGAAACCGTCGGCCGTCGGCTTCCACCAACCATGCGCCTTCGCCCTTGACGAAGGAGAGCGGCGCGCGGGAATAGCTGGGAAGAACCGGCGATATCATGACCATCTCCAGGAATGAGGGTTTTCAGGAAGAACGGGGCTTGCCCGAAACCTGACCTCAAGTCAATTCAAGCGCGGTTATGCACCATCGCGGATTTTCATGATCATGCAGGTGGTCGACCCGGTCGCGTAAAGCGTGCCGTCCTCCACGCCGCGGATCGTACCGTCCGCCACGCCGGTGGACCGGCCCGAATGGCTGGTGATGCCCTCGGCCAGAATTTCCGTGCCGACGGATAGCGGGCGGATGATATTTATCTTGTATTCCAATGTCTTATAGACGGAGCCCTTTGGCACTTTCGTCATCACCGCGCAGGCCATGCAACTGTCGAGCAAGGTGCCGTACCAGCCGCCGTGGACCGTTCCCATCGGGTTCATATGGGCGAATTCGGGCGCGCCGCGAAAGACCACACGACCGTCTTCGACGGTGTCGAGACGATAGTTGAGAGTTTCGGAAATGGGCGGATGAGGCAGGGCGCCGTCCCGCATCGCCTCCATGAAGGCCCGCCCGGAGAGCGACAGAAGCCGCGCCTGATCCGGCAAGGCGTCGAGCGAATGTGCGAAGACCGGTTCGGTCATGTCGTGCGTGTCCCGAAAAGGGCTGTTGCGATCAGCCAACCCCGAGCCGGGAAGCGGTGCAAGCTGCCCGCGCGATTTACGCAGCGTCAGGAAGGCGACAGGTTACAAGAAAACCGGATTGCGCGATTTTTCGTAACCTGTTCGCCGCTCAGGCGACTTCGGCCAGGGACAGTTTGGGGGTCACCCCAAGGGCCGCGCACACGTCCCGTGTCAGATCCGGCGCATTCAGCGTGTAGAAATGCAGATTGCCCACGCCTCCCTCGATCAGGTCGGTGCACAGCTCCGAGCAAAGCGCGGTGGACAGAAGGTCTTCGCGCCCGTCGCGGATGGCGGCGGCATAGGCCTCGTCCAGCCAAGCGGGGATCACGGCACCGCAGGCGCTGGCAAAGCGGCGGACACGGGTCCAGTTGTTGATCGGCAGGATGCCGGGAATGATCGGGGCCTCGATCCCGGCGGCGACACAGGCATCGCGGAACCGGAAGAAAGTGTCCGCCTCGAAGAAAAACTGGGTGATGGCGGAGGTCGCACCCGCATCGATCTTGCGCTTCAGGAAATCGACGCATGCCGCCATGTCGGGGGCATCGGGATGCGGGTCGGGATAGGCGCCCACGCGCAGGGTGAATTTCCCGGTCCTTGCCAGCGCCTCGATCAGTTCGACCGAACTTGCAAAACCGTCCGGATGGGGCGTGAACGCGCCGGCGCCTTTCGGCGGGTCGCCCCGCAAGGCGACGATCTGGGTCACACCCGCCTCGGCGTAACTGTCAGCAATCGCCAGCGTTTCCTCGCGGGTTGCGTCGACGCAGGTCAGATGTGCGGCGACCTTCACCCCGAAATTGCTGTGGATCGTCTTCACCGCCTCATGAGTCAGCGTCCGTGTCGTGCCGCCCGCGCCATAGGTGACCGAGACGAACTCGGGCGCCAGCGGCGCCAGCGTGCCAAGCGTGTCCCACAGACGAAATGACGCCTCAAGGGATTGGGGCGGAAAGAACTCGAAGGAAACGGACGGAGCGGCGGTCATGGCGATTCTGATCCTTGAAAAGTCGCCTTTGGATGTCGCATAGAAGAGTTATCGAGACAAACTCATAAAACTCATCATCTATATGAGGCGTATATGCATCTGGAGTTTCGCCATCTGCGGACCATCCGCGCCATCCATGAGGAGGGCGGGCTGGCCAAGGCGGCGGACACGCTGCACATCACGCAAAGCGCGCTCAGCCATCAGATAAAGGGTCTGGAAGCGCAGGCGGGGGTGGAGCTGTTCGTGCGCCGCTCGAAGCCGATGCGCCTGTCGCCCGCGGGGATGAAGCTGCTGCGGCTGGCCGAAGAGATTCTGCCCCGGATCGCCGCGCTGGAGGAGGAGTTCAGCGGCCTGCGATCGGGCAAATCGGGCCGTCTGCATATCGCGATCGAATGCCATGCCTGCTTCGACTGGCTGTTGCCGGTGCTGGAGGGGTTCCGCACCGCATGGCCCGATGTGGATGTGGATATCCGGCCCGGTTTGCAGTTCGAGGCGCTGCCCGCGCTGATGCGGGAGGAGGTGGATCTGGTGATCTCTTCCGATCCCGAAGACCTGCCCGGCATCGATTTCACCCCGCTCTTCGATTACGAGCCGGTTTTCGTCGCCTCCTCCCAGCATCCGCTGGCCGCCAAGGAGTTCATCGAGGCGGAGGATTTTCGCGATGAGTTGCTGATCACCTACCCGGTGGAGCGGGCCCGGCTGGATGTGTTCAGCCAGTTGCTGATACCCGCCGGGGTGGAGCCGAAGGGTATCCGGCAGGTGGAACTCTCGGCGGTGATCCTGCTGCTGGTGGCGTCGAACCGGGGGGTCTCCGTCCTGCCGGACTGGGTGGTGCGGGAGCTGCGGCACAATGCCAGCTACGTCACCCGCCCGCTGACCAGCACCGGCCTGACCCGGCGGCTTTACGGGGCGACCCGCGCCGACGACACTACCAAGCCCTTCATGTCCCATGTGCTGAAACTCGCCCGGACCGAGCCGCTGAAGCTGCAACGGAAACCCGCGGCGGCAGAGTGACGCAATCCCCTTGAAAAAAAGGCTAATGGCAACGCGGATCATGGTGTCGCAGGCGCTTGTCCGGCGCTGTCTCGGGCGCATCTATGAGCCAGGAGGCGCAACAGATGACCCAGATCGTTCAAACACATGGCCCGGAGTTGAATGTTCACAGACCGCCGGCCGATATTCATGACAGGATCGCGCTGAGAACCGTAAGGTTCATGCGCATCTTTGCCGACAGATTCTTTGCCAAGCGCTACGGCCACCGGGCCGTGGTGCTGGAAACGGTCGCGGCCGTGCCCGGAATGGTGGGCGGTCTGTTGCAGCATCTCAAGGCGCTGCGCCATATCCGCGACGATCAGGGCTGGATCCGCGAGTTGCTGGAAGAGGCCGATAACGAGCGCATGCATCTGATGACCTTCATCAAGATCGCCGAGCCAAGCCGGTTCGAACGCCTGCTGATCATGCTGGGGCAGGCGGTGTTCTTCAATTTCTACTTCTTCCTGTACCTCTTTGCGCCGCGCACGGCCCATCGCGTGGTGGCCTATCTCGAAGAAGAGGCGGTGATCAGCTATACCCAATATCTGGCGCAACTGGATGCCGGCGCGGTGGAAAACGTGCCCGCGCCGGAACTGGCCATCGACTACTGGAAGCTGCCCGCCGATGCGCGGCTGCGCGAGGTGGTCGTCGCCGTGCGCGCGGACGAAGCCGGGCACCGGGACGCAAATCATCGCTTTGCGGACGAATTGGCCGCCCGCTAGGCCACGCGCCCGTTTGTACCCTTGGCAGCCCGCGCGCACAGGTCTATACGCGCGGGCTGAACCACGAAAAGGGGCCGGTCATGCAGGGCAGCGCAAATCTCAACATCATGATCAAGGCGGCGCGTCTGGCCGGGCGCTCGCTGGCCAAGGATTTCCGCGAGGTGGAGAACCTGCAGGTCAGCACCAAGGGTCCGGGCGATTTCGTGTCCAAGGCCGATATGGCCGCGGAGAAGATCGTGCGCGAAACCCTGATGGAGGCACGCCCCAATTACGGGTTTCTGGGTGAGGAAAGCGACGAGGTTCTGGGCACCGACCCGACGCGCCGCTGGATCGTCGATCCGCTGGACGGAACCACGAATTTCCTGCACGGGATGCCCCATTGGGCGGTCTCCATCGCGCTGGAACACAAGGGCGACATTGTCGCCGGTGTCGTGTTCGACCCCGCCAAGGACGAGATGTTCTTTGCCGAAAAAGGGCAGGGCGCGTGGCTGAACGACAATCAGCGGCTGCGCGTATCGGGCCGCGCGAAGATGATCGAAAGCGTCTTTGCCACGGGCGTGCCCTTCGGTGGCGGCAAGTATCTGCCTGCAACGTTGCAGGACCTTGGCCGCCTGATGCCCGCATGTGCCGGCGTCCGGCGGTGGGGTGCGGCCTCTCTCGATCTCGCCTATGTCGCCGCGGGCCGGTACGAGGGCTATTGGGAACGCGGCCTGAACATCTGGGATATCGCGGCGGGCGTCATCATCGTGCGGGAGGCCGGCGGCATGGTTGCCCCGCTGCGCGAGGGGCAGGACATGCTGGAAGGCGGACAGCTGATCGCGTCCAACGGGGCGATGTTCGATGCGTTCGCCAAGGTGATCCGGGAGCGCCCCGGGGCCTGAGATCAGGCGTTGGGCCGTCCGTTCAGCGCCTGCTGAGCGATGCCGGCCACAAGCAGGTAGACCGAACTGAGCGCCACGACCAGCGTCAGAACCGGGTTCGGCGCGAAGTTGGTCCATGCGGCCCAGCCAATGGCCAGTGTCCAGATCAACGCGACCGGCAACGTCACCAGACGCCAGCGTTTGGTGCGCACGGGGTGGACGAATTTCAGCGGGACGAACATCGCCACGCTGAGAACAACCACCAGCGCCAGCGTCACCCAGACCCCGGGCGTCATCACCAAAAGCGCCAGCACCAGCATGTTCCAGCAGCCCGGAAAGCCGCTGAAACTGTCATCGGGCAGTTTCATGCGCGTATCCGAGAAATAGAGCGCGCTTGCGAAGGGGATCAGCAGAACCGCCAGCCAGCCGGTCCAGCCGGGCAGAAGACCCGAGGCGTAGAGCGCATAGGCCGGGATGACCACATAGGTCAGGAAATCGATGATCAGGTCCAGAAGCACACCGTCGATTTCGGGGGCGTGTTTCTTGACCTCGAAATGCCGGGCCAGCGGGCCGTCTATCCCGTCGACCAGAAGCGCCACGGCGAGCCACAGGGCCATGATGTCCCATTGCTGCTGCATCGCCTCCAGCAGCGCCAGCATGGCCAGGGCGGCTCCGATGGCGGTGAAGCCGTGGACAAGAAAGGCGGAAAGTCTCGCGGTCATCGGAGTCCAATGCCCGGTTGTCGGCCCATGCGCAAGGCTCAGGCTTTCGGATGGGCGTTGCGGTAGACCTCCAGCAGGCGCGCGGTGTCCACGGCGGTATAGGCCTGCGTGGTGGAGAGCGACGCATGGCCAAGCAGTTCCTGGATCGCCCTGAGATCGCCGCCCGCATCCAGCAGATGGGTGGCGAAGCTGTGCCGCATCGCGTGCGGGGTTGCGGTGGCCGGCAGGCCAAGCTGCAGCCGGGCCTGTTCCACCGTCTTCTGAATCTGCCGCGGGTTCAGCGCGCCGCCGCGCATGCCGCGGAAAAGCGGCCCCGCCGGGTCAAGCCGGTGCGGGCAGAGCCGGGCATAGCGCGCCACGGCCTCCCGCGCGGCGGGGATCACGGGCACCTCGCGCTCCTTGCCGCCCTTGCCGCGGATGCGCAATGTGTCCGACAGGGGCAGTGCGGCCGCCGTCAGGCCAAGCGCCTCCGAAATCCGCAGGCCGCAGCCGTAAAGAAGGGTCATGACCGCCAGATCCCGGGCGCTGACCCAGTCGCGCCCGTCCTGCATCTCGACCGTATCCAGAAGGTCGCGGGCCGCGGTTTCCGCCAGCGGCCGGGGCAGGGGGCGCTGAAATTTCGGCGCCCGCGCGGCCAGTACCGCAGTGGGTTCGAACCCGTCGCGTTCGGCCCACCACCGGAAGAAGCTTTTCACCGCCGAAAGCCGCCGCGCCAGAGACCGCGCGCCAAGGCCGCGCCCACGCTCTTCGGCCATCCATGCGCGCATGTCCCGGATGCCGAGCGATCGGAGCGGGGCAAGGCCGAGGCTTTCCCCGTGATAGGAGGACTGAAATGCCAGAAACCCGGTGACGTCGCGGCCATAGGCGTCGACCGTGGCCGCCGCCGCACCGTCCAGCGCCGCCACATGGGCCAGCCAGCTTTGCAGCAGATCGCGGGCGGCCGGGCTGAGCGAGAGGGTCACGGCTCCGCCCTCAGGCCAGGTATTTCCGCATCAGCCGTTCGAAGACCCCGTTGAAGAAGGTCAGCAGGTCGGTGCCCTGGCTCGGGCGGAACTGATGCGGATCCTCGGCGCCCATGACAAGCAGGCCCGGCAGGCGCCCCGCACCCAGATCGAGGCACAGCAGGGCTTCGGATTTGATCCAGTCGGCGGCCTCCCCGTAGATCACGCCGGAACTGTCGCCCACCTGGCGCAGCGTGACCGAGCGATGCGGCACATCGCGGCCCCCGGTCAGATAGCGCTCGACAAAGCCCGGGGCGACGATGGTCAGCACGTCTTCGAGCTTCTGCACCTTGGGCGCGCTTGTCTCGGTCGCTTCGGCGCTTTCCAGAACCAGCCGGATGCGGTCGACCCGCAGGATCCCGGCCACATCCGTGCCGAGCGCCCTCAGAAACCCCTCGAAACCCGGCTGGTCCAGCAGGGCAAGGATCGCGCGGTGCACCTGATTGGTGCCCGAAAGGTTCTCATAGGCCGCGGCGATGACGGACCGGTGGGTATCTTCGAGCCGGTCCAGCCGGTTTTCCAGCCGTTCCATCGCAATTCCGCGCATGTCGACGATGTTGCCGCCCATCTGCCGATCATTCGCGGCAATCAAGGCGCGCATCAGATCGCGGTCTTCCAGAATAAGCTCCGGGTCGCTCAGAACCCGTTCGCGCCAATCACCCAACATGTCTGCTCGTTCGCCCATGGTCTTGTCCGTGCCTCTTGGTTTTATTGATTGGCGGGGACCTTACACGATGTTCACAGGATTTTCTGCCCCGTTTTTTCCCAATCCTTCAGGAAGGCCTCAAGGCCCTTGTCCGTCAGCACGTGGCTGGCCATGGATTTGATGACCCCCGGCGGTGCGGTGGCCACATCGGCACCGATCAGGGCGGCGTCCTTCATATGGTTCACCGACCGGATCGAGGCGGCGAGGATCTCCGTCTCGTAGCCGTAATTGTCATAGATCGTGCGGATGTCCGCGATCAGGTCCATCCCGTCGAGGTTCAGATCGTCCAGCCGCCCGATGAAGGGGCTGATGAACGTGGCCCCCGCCTTGGCCGCCAGCAACGCCTGATTGGCGGAGAAACACAGCGTGACATTGACCATTCTGCCCTCGCCCGAGAGTACCTTGCAGGCCTTGAGGCCGGCCCATGTGAGCGGAACCTTGACGGTGATGTTCTCGGCGATTTCGGCCAGTTTGCGGCCCTCGGCGATCATCTCGTCCGCCTCCAGCGCGACAACCTCGGCAGAGACCGGGCCATCGACCAGATCGCAGATCTCCTTGGTCACTTCCAGAATGTCGCGGCCCGATTTCAGGATCAGGGAGGGGTTCGTGGTGACCCCATCGACCATGCCCAGATCGTTCAGTTCGGCGATTGCATCGATATCGGCGGTGTCGACAAAGAATTTCATTCGGACGGTTCCTTTCGGGTGGCAGCCGTGGTCATTTGACGATCTCTTATCGCAATGGCCGCCAAGCGGAAAGACATGACCCGGGACTATTTCGCAGAAGGAGAGCTGGTGGGCGTTCTGACCACCGAGCCGCTGGATCGGGCGCTTGACTACAAGGCGCCCGAAGGCGGCTGCTGGCTGGGTGCGTTCGTGGAGGTGCCGCTTGGCCCGCGCAAGGTGCTGGGGGTGGTCTGGGGGCCGGGCCGCGGTGACTGGGACAGTGCCAAGGTCCGGGCCGTGGGACGGGTGCTGGATGTGGCCCCGATGCGCGAAGAGTTGCGCGCGTTTCTGGAAAAAGCTGGCGCCTATACGCTCACGCCGCTGCCCGCGATGCTGCGTCTGGCCACCCGCGCGCCGGGGTTGAGCGACCCGCCCTCGATGCGGAAGGTCTACCGGTTGGGCGCGGGCGCGCCCGACCGGATGACCGATGCGCGGCGCCGTGTTCTGGCCACGCTGGAGGAATATGGTGGGCTGGCCTTCACGCTGAAGGAACTGTCGGAAATGGCCGGTGTGACGTCGTCGGTCGTCAAGGGGCTGGCGGCGCAGGGCGCGGTGGAGGAGGCCGACACCCCCCGCGACACACCCTATCTGCCGCTTGACCCGGACCGCCCTAGCAAGGACCTGACCGATGATCAGGCCGTGGCCGCGCGCGTCCTGCGGGACGCGGTGCGGTCCGGCAGCTACGGCACGACACTGCTCAAGGGTGTCACCGGATCGGGCAAGACCGAGGTCTATCTGGAAGCGGTCGCCGCCTGCCTGAAGGCGGGGCGGCAGGCGCTGGTTCTGCTGCCCGAGATCGCGCTGACATCGGAGTTTCTGACCCGGGTCGAGCAGCGTTTCGGCGCGAAGCCCGCCGAGTGGCATTCCGGCGTGACCATGACCGAACGCCGCCGCTGCTGGCGGATGCTGGGGCAGGGGGCGGCGCAACTGGTGGTGGGCGCGCGCTCGGCGCTGTTTCTGCCGTTTCGCGACCTTGGCCTGATCGTCGTCGATGAGGAGCACGACACCTCCTACAAGCAGGAGGACGGGGTTCTCTACAACGCGCGGGACATGGCGGTTCTGCGCGCCTCGATCAATTCGGCGCAGGTCGTACTGGCCTCGGCTACGCCGTCGCTGGAAAGCTGGGCCAATGCGGAGGCCGGGAAATACGCGCGGCTGAACCTCGGCGCACGGTTCGGTGCGGCGGTCCTGCCCCGGATGCAGGCGATCGACATGCGGCTGGAGGATCTGCCGGGCAATGCGTGGATCTCCCCGACCTTGCAGGGGGAGGTGAACCAGCGGCTGGACCGGGACGAGCAGGCGCTTTTGTTCCTGAACCGGCGCGGCTATGCGCCGGTCACGATCTGCCGGGCATGCGGGCATCAGGTGGGCTGCGACAATTGCGATGCGCGGATGGTCGAACACCGGTTCCAGAAACGGCTGATGTGTCATCAGTGCGGGGAGACCAGACCGATGCCGGAGATCTGTCCCGCCTGTAAGGCGGAGGGGAAACTGGCGCCGGTCGGGCCGGGCGTGGAGCGGCTTGCGGAAGAGGCGGCAAAGCTCTTTCCGGAGGCCCGGATCGCTGTGCTGTCCTCCGACCTGTTCGGGTCGGCCCGCGCACTGAAAGCCCAGATCGAAGAGATCGCCCACGGCGGGACAGACATCATCATCGGCACGCAGCTGGTCGCCAAGGGGCACAATTTTCCGCGGCTCACGCTGGTGGGCGTGATCGACGCGGATCTGGGACTTCAGGGGTCGGATCTGCGCGCCGCCGAACGGACCTTTCAGCTCATGCGGCAGGTGTCGGGCCGTGCCGGGCGCGCGGACAAGCCCGGCGTCTCGCTGATGCAGACCTTCCAGCCGGAGCATCCGGTGATCCGGGCCATCCTGTCGGGCGACGAGGAAGGCTTCTGGCAGGCCGAAGCGGCCGAGCGCCAGCAGGCCGGGATGCCGCCCTATGGCAGGATGGCGGGGATCATCGTGTCGGGCCCGGACGCGGCGGCGGCCTTCGATCTCGGCACGTATCTGGCGCGCAGCGATGCGCCGCTTCGCGCGCTTGGCGCCACCGTCTACGGGCCCGCGCCGGCCCCCATCGCGCGGATCAGGGGGCGGCACCGGGTCCGGCTGCTGGTCAAGGCGCCGAAGGGCGTGGCCCTGCAACCGGCGCTGTCGGAATGGGTCGGCGGGTTGAAGCTGAAGGGCGGATTGCGGCTGGCGGTGGATATCGATCCGCAAAGCTTCTATTGAAAACCGGTTCCCTTGGCCCGCGCCCACGGCTATGAACCCGAAACCTGTCCATTTTCGGTTGAATGCTGCCAATGTCCGCACCGATCCGCCCGCAACCCGGCATCCTCGACATCGCGCTTTACAAGGGCGGTGCGAGCACCCTTGCCGGAATCGACGAGCCGCTGAAGCTCAGCTCGAACGAAAACCCGTTCGGCCCCTCCCCCAAGGCGGTGGCGGCGATGCAGGATGCGCTGGCCCAGATGCACCGCTACCCGTCCACCGACCACGCCGCACTCAGGCAGGCGATCGCCGAGGTGCATGGCCTTGATGCCGAGCGGATCATCATCGGCGTGGGCTCCGACGAGGTTCTGACCCTTCTTTCGCTGGCCTTCGCGGGCCCGGGCGACGAGGTGCTCTATCCCGAACACGGGTTTTCGATGTACCGGATCTTCGCCTTGTCGGCCGGGGCCACACCCGTGGTCGCGCCGGAAAAGGACCGGACGGTGGATGTGGAGGCGCTTCTGGCCGCGGTGACGCCAGCCACGCGGCTGATCTATCTGGCCAACCCGGCAAACCCCAGCCCGACCTTTCTGGACATGGGCGCGCTGACCCGGCTGGCCGATGGCGTTCCGGCCCAGTGCCTGCTGGTTCTCGATGGCGCCTATGCGGAGTTTGCCGAGGGTTATGATGGCGGTGCGTCGCTGGTGGAGGCGCGCGAAAACGTGGTGATGACGCGCACATTCTCCAAGATCTACGGGCTTGGCGGCCTGCGCGTGGGCTGGGGCTATGCCTCGCAGCATGTGATCGACGTGCTGAACCGTATCCGCGGCCCGTTCAATATGTCGAAGGTCGCGCTGGCCGGAGCCGAGGCCGCGGTGCGCGACCGGGCATTCGTCGAGACCTGCCGCCGGATGAACGCGGAAGGCCGGGCGCGGTTGCAGGGCGGGCTGGCGCAGCTTGGTATCCCGTCCGATGAAAGCCACGCCAATTTCGTGCTGGCCCGGTTCTCCGACGAGGCCGAAGCGCTGGCGGCCGATGCCCATCTGAAATCGGAAGGGATTCTGGTGCGTCTGGTCAAGGGCTACGGCTTCCCCGAGGCGTTGCGGATCACCGTCGGCACGCCCGATGACGTGACCCGCGTGCTGGATGCGATGGCCAGGTTCAAGGGGGCCCTATGAGCGTGATCTACGCCCGCGTGGCCCTGATCGGTCTTGGCCTGATTGCGGGATCCATGGCGCATGCGATGCGCCGTGCCGGGCTTGCCGGCGAGATCGTGGGCACCGCGCGCTCCTCCGAAACGCGGAAGATCGCGGGCGAAATCGGCCTCTGCGACCGCGTTGTCGACACCGCCGCCGAAGCCGTCCGCGACGCCGATCTGGTGGTGCTGGCGGTGCCTGTTGGCGTCATGGGTACGGTCGCGGCCGAGATCGCACCGCATCTGGCGCCGGGCGCCACGCTGACCGATGTCGGGTCGGTCAAGCAGGACGTGATCGCGCAGGTCGGCCCGCATCTGACCGATGGCATCCATTTCATCCCCGGCCATCCGCTGGCGGGCACGGAGCATTCCGGGCCCCGGTCCGGTTTCGCGCAGTTGTTCGACAACCGTTATGTGCTGCTGACCCCGCCCGCGGGGACCGATCCGTCCGCCACGGCGAAACTGCGTGCGCTTTGGGAAGGCTGCGGCGCGAATGTGGAGGAGATGGACCCCGATCACCACGATCTCGTGCTTGCCGTCACCTCGCATACCCCGCATCTCATCGCCTATACGATGGTGGGCGTCGCCGATGATCTGCGCCGCGTCACCGACAGTGAGGTGATCAAGTATTCCGCCGCGGGGTTCCGCGATTTCACCCGGATTGCCGCCAGCGACCCGACCATGTGGCGCGATGTGTTCCTGTCGAACAAGGAGGCGACGCTGGAGATCCTTGGCCGCTTCACCGAGGAACTGTTTGCCCTGCAACGGGCGATCCGCACCGGCGACGGCGACCATCTGCATGCGTATTTCACCCGCACGCGCGCGATCCGCCGCGGGATCATCGAAGCCGGGCAGGACACCGATGCCCCCGATTTCGGGCGCATCGGACAGCGCAAGGAGGGGCCGGCGGAATGAAGCCCGTTGCGGTGTTTCTTCTGACCCTTTCCCTTTGCGCGCCGGCCCTGGCCCAGGCGCCCGACCGGTCCCCGCTTCCATCCCCGCGGCCCGCAACCACAGACCGCGCCGCCACCCCGCCCGGGGCCGCCGATGCGCCCCGCACTGCCCAGGTGGTGATCCGTGCAGGGGCTCATGCGCCCCGTCAGTCGCTGCGCCCGATGCAGCGGCCCGGCGGCAGCCCGGCGCCCGCGCGGGCGGCGGCGCAGATGGCCGCGCGCAGTGCCGCGGCCGACGCCCCCGTCGCCACGGGCGAAACCGTGCAAGTGATCGAGCGCAGCGGGCTTTTCGGCCTTGGCCGCAGAACGGTGGAGGTGCGCACCATCGCCGGGGCCACCCGGCTGGCGGTGGTGCGATCGCTCAGGCCGCAGATCCGCCCGGATGGTCTGGAACGACAGGTCCGCGCCGTGGCCGCCAGAACCACGCCCAGTCGGGTCGCGCAGCCGGGGCGGCGCGGCTCGCTCTGCGGCAGGCCCGGTATCGTGGGCGAGACGCTTTCGCCCATCACCGGGCGGATACAGGGCTGCGGCATCGCCGAGCCGGTGCGTGTGCGCGAGATTGACGGTGTGACGCTGAACCAGCCCGCGACCATCAACTGCGATGCGGCGCGCGCCTTGCAGGAGTGGCTCAACGAGGGTGCGATTCCGGCCGTCGGGCGGACGGGCGGCGGCATCGCCTCCCTCCGCGTTGTCGCCTCCTATTCCTGCCGAACCCGCAACAGCCGCCCCGGCGCAAGGCTCAGCGAGCATTCCACGGGCAATGCGATCGACATCGCGGCCATCGGGCTGGTCAACGGGCAGGAACTGTCCGTGCTGACCGATTGGCGCCGCGGCAGTACCGGGCGGCTGATGCAACGCCTGCATCGCGCGGCCTGCGGCCCGTTCGGCACCGTGCTCGGCCCGAATTCGGACCACTTCCATCAGGACCACTTCCATTTCGACGTGGCGGGCTATCGCTCGGGGCCCTATTGCCGCTAGAACGCGGGTTCCGTTCCACCAATTGCGGGTGCCGCCGCGCCCCGTGGGGCGCTAGCGCAACACAAGCTGCGGCGCAGCTCCGATCGGGATCGGCCCGAAAAATACCCGCTGGTTGCGGAAACTGAGCGGGGCGTCGATATCGCTTTCGCGCCCCGACAAGCCGGCGACCAGCGCCAGCACCCGCTCGATCCCGCCGCGTGTTTCCGCCGGTATCGCGCCTGCATTCACCCCCATCTCGACCATTTCGCGCCAGTTCTGGGCGCGCACGGAAATCTCTCCGGTCGGGTAACCTTCGGCATCGACATCCATCGACCCCGCCAGACGCAGCGACAGATCCCCCCAGTTCGCGCTCAGATCGGCAAGATCGATGCGGGTGATACCCGGCCGCGACTGCTCCAGCGCCGACAGGTCCCAGGGCCGATCAAACCCCATCACCGCATCGAAGCGCATCTGCTCCATCGCGTCGGGCAGGATGCCCGCGGGGTTTAGGACCGCCTGCAACGGCTCGGGCGGTGTCAGGCTGTTCGCTTCGAACAGGATCTCGTAACTGGCCTCGCTTCCGTCCTCGCGCATCATCTGGAACGTCGCGTCGGCCAGCGCCATCTGCCAGCCCTCGGTGCTGGACATGGCCATCTCCGCCAGCGTGACCCGGGACTGATCTAGGGCCAGATCGCCGCCGGGGCGAACCTGCACCACCGCTTCCATGGCGCCGCTGGTGATATCCAAACGCTCGAAAGGGGAGGCGAGCGTCTGCTCCGCGGGCCAGACCGCCTCGATCCGGTGGGGTTTGTAGCTGGGCTGGGTAATCTCGAAACGGGGCGCGATCCAGGCCCATCCGGTTTCCGGGTCGGCCAGTTCCACCTCCGTCAGGGTTGTCCGGAAGGCCGCGGGGTAGCCGGCCGTCTCCAGGCTCCGGTAATTCACCAGCCAGCCTTCGTTCGACCGTGCGTCCAGCCATGCGCCCATCACCCGTTCGGTGCCATAGGCACCGGCAAACCAGATGCCCGACCAGGCCAGCCCGATGATCCCGAGGATCCAAAGCCAGACTTTCATGGCCCGATCTCTCCCCTTCAAATCCGCTCCTGTCCTGCATATAGGCAAGGGGTCAGGAAAGGACCATCTCCGATGTCGGATGAGCTTTGGGTTTTCGGCTATGGCTCGCTGCTCTGGCGGCCCGGGTTCGACGTGGCCGAACGTCGTCTTGCACGGCTCGATGGCTGGCACCGCAGTTTCTGCATGTCCTCGGTACATTATCGCGGCACCGAGACCGATCCCGGCCTCGTGCTGGCCCTTGACGCGGCGGATGGCGCCTCTTGCGACGGTGTGGCGCTCAGGGTTGCATCCGGCCAGGAAGACGCCGTCCTGGCCTATCTGCGGGAACGCGAGCTGATCTCGGCGGCCTATCTGGAGGCACGCCTGCCCGTCACCTTCCATTGCGAGGGCGGGGTCGAGGCGCTGACCTATGTGATCGACCGCGATCACTGGCAATATGCAGGCGCGCTTGATCTGGAAGAGCAGGCCCGGATCATTGCCCGCGCCCATGGAAATCAGGGCGCCAACGCGGATTACCTCTACAACACCGCCGCCCATCTGCGAGAGCTTGATCTCGCCGATGCCGACATGGATTGGCTGGTCGCGCGGGTGCGGGAGCTGATCGACACCGCCTAGGCGCATGGGTGTTGGCACGCCGCCCCAAGCCTAGTAGGCTGCGCGCACCCATTCAGGATGGCCAAAGACCAGCCATGACGAGCAGACCAGACGGCGCCCCGGCGCCTCGTTTCACCCGACCGCTTCGGCAGATCGTATTGATGTTGATCATCTGCGGTCTCGTCGGCTTTGGCGGTATGCTGGTTTATCCCCGCGTGGAGCCGGTGTTTCTGGCCAACCCCTATCTGAACGGCACCATCGCGATCGTCTTCGTGGTCGGCGTTCTGGCCTGTTTCTGGCAGGTTCTGCAGCTGTTTTCCTCGGTCGCCTGGATCGAGGGTGTCGCAACGGACCGGGACGATCACGACATGGATCGCGCCCCGCGTCTGCTGGCGCCCCTGTCCGGCGTCTTTCGCGGTCGTGGCGCGCGGATGCAGCTTACCTCCTCCTCCTCCCGCTCGATCCTCGATTCCGTCGGCGCGCGGATGGAGGAAAGCCGCGATATCACGCGCTACATCGCCAACCTTCTGATTTTCCTGGGTCTCTTGGGTACGTTCTTCGGTCTGGCAACGACCGTTCCGGCGGTGGTGGAAACAATCCGCAGCCTGCAACCGACTGAAGGCGAACAGGGAATTGCCGTCTTTGGCCGCCTGATGGACGGGCTGGAGGACCAGTTGGGCGGTATGGGCACCGCCTTCGCCTCCTCTCTTCTGGGGCTTGCGGGCTCGCTGGTGGTGGGCCTGCTTGAGCTGTTCGCGGGCCATGGCCAGAACCGGTTCTACCGGGAGATGGAGGAATGGCTGTCCACCATCACGCGGGTCGGGTTTTCCTCTGCCGACGGGGATGGCGGAGGCGTGGATCGGGGTGCGATCGCGACCGTGCTGGACCATATGGTGGACCAGATCGACACGCTTCAGAGCCTGTTTGCGCAATCCGAAAGCCGTCGGGCGGAGACCGAGGCGCGGATGATGGACCTGTCGAGTTCGGTCGCCGCGCTGACCGACCGGCTTGGCCCCGGCCCGGTGGAGGCGACCGAGCGGCTGGCCGCCGCGCAGGACCGGCTCTCCGAAGTTCTGGCCGCCACACAAGGCGAAAGCGGGATCGACGCGGAAAGCCGGATGCGCCTGCGCTCCATCGACGTGCAGTTGCTGAAGATCTTCGAAGAGATGGGCGCCGGCCGGCAGGAGGAGATCAGCGTCCTGCGCAGCGATCTTCAGGAATTGACCGAGGCGCTGCGCGCGCTCACCCGGGCCGCTTCGGACCCGGCGCCGCCACGTCGCCCGCGCCCGGCCCGCAGCGGCGGCGGGGAGTGACCGGGGATGGCCTTTCAGCGACGGGCAGGGACACGTCTCACCGCCTCGATCTGGCCCGGTTTCGTGGACGCGATCACCGCCCTGCTGATGGTGATGATCTTTCTGCTGACGATCTTCATGGTCGTGCAATACGTGCTGCGCGAAGAGATCAGCACCCAGGATGACGAACTGAACGCGCTGAATGCGCAACTCAACGAACTGGCCGACGCGCTTGGACTGGCCCAGGGCAGCAATGCGCGGCTGGAGGCGCGCGTGGCAACCCTTGGCAGCAGCCTGTCACAGGCCGAGGCGGAGGTAGCAACGCAGGCTGCCCTGATCGCTTCGCTCAGCGCCGAGCGCACGGCGCAGGCCGTCCGTATCGCCAGTTTCGAGGAGCAGGTGGCCTCTCTGATCGCGGCCAATACGGATCTGACCGCCGACCGGGATGCGGCCCGCGCCGAGATCACCGAGCGGATCAGCGAGGCCGAGGCGCTGGAACTGGCGCTGGCGACGGCCCGTTCCGAGATCGACGAGGCGGCCGAGGCCGCGCGCCGCGCCGCGGCGGAGCGCGCGGCGCTGGAGGCACTGATGGCCGACCTTCAGGCCGAGGCCGCGCAGACCGAGGTGACGCTGGCCCAGACCCTTGCCGCCCTGCAGGAGGCGGAGGCCGAAACCACCGGGCTGAGCGCCCGGATCGGCGATCTTGAAGCGGATTTGAGCGAGCAGGAGGCGGCCCGTCTGGCGGAGCTGGCGGCCGCCGAAGCCCTGCGTCAGCGTCTGGACGCGACCGAAGCCGCCTTGAGCGCCGAGGAAGCCGCCCGGTTGACCGAGGCCGCCGCGGCGGAGGCGTTGCGGGCCCGTCTGGAAAACGCCGATGCCGAACTGACCGCCATGGCGCTGGCGCTGGAAGAACAACGCCGTCAGGCGGAGGAAACCCTGACGCTGCTGGCCGCGGCCAATCAGGCGGAGGACGACCTTGCCGCCCGGCTGGCCGTAGCACTTGCCGAAGGCGCGAGCGAGGCCGAGACCGCCGCCGCCCTGGAGGCCGCATTGGCCGAGGCGGAGGCCCGCGCGGCGGCGTTGCAGGGCGATGCGGCGGGGCAGGCCGAACGGCTTTCGGCGCTGGAACTTGCGCTGGCCGAGGCGCTTGCCGCACAACGCCTTGCCGAGGCGGATCTGGAGAACAGCCTGACGGAGGCGGAAACGCGCGCGGCACTTCTGGCGCAGGCCAATCTGGAACTGGAGGCTGCCGAAGCGCTGTCGGCGGATAGCCAGCGGCAGGTGGCCGCGCTGAACGAGCAGGTCGCGGCATTGCGCGCCCAACTGGGTGGGTTGCAGAACCTGCTGGATGCATCCGCCGCGCGCGACGCGGAGGCCGAGGTTCAGATCGAAACCCTCGGCGCGCAATTGAACGCGGCGTTGGCACAACTGGCGACGGAGCAAAGCGCGCGCGCAGATCTGGAGGCTGCCGAGGCCGCGCGTCTGGCCGCCGAAGCCGAGGAGCTGGAACGCTACCGGTCGGAGTTTTTCGGCCGCTTGCGGGACCTGCTGGAAGGCCGGGAAGGGGTGCGCATCGAGGGGGACCGTTTCGTCTTCTCCTCCGAGGTTCTCTTTGCCCCGGCCTCGGCCGAGCTGGCCGCCGAGGGCCGCGCGCAGATCGCCAATGTGGCCGGTCTGCTGACCGAGATCGCCGACGAGATCCCCGAGAGTATCGACTGGATCATCCGGGTGGACGGCCATACGGACAACACGCCGCTGTCGGGCTTCGGCGAGTTTGCGAACAACTGGGAACTCAGCCAGGCGCGCGCGCTGTCTGTCGTGCTCTACATGTCTGAAGAGTTGGGCATTCCGCCGCGCCGTCTGGCCGCCACCGGGTTCGGCGAATACAGGCCGATCAGTGCCGAAGACACCGATGAGGCCCGGGCCCAGAACCGGCGGATCGAGATGAAGCTGACCGAACGCTAGCGGAGCGTCACGTCCGCCTCGATCCGGTCGATCTCGCGCGCTTCGCGGGTGAGCGTGATCTGCCCGAGATACCGCCCCGCCGGCCAGCCGCCCGCCGGGGCCCGCCTGCCGGATGCGCGGAAGAGCTGCGCCTGCGTCCTCTCCAGCGTCACGGATTGCGTGTGAAATGCGCCCCCGTCCGGCGAGGTGATGGTCAGCGTCAGCACGTCGCCCGCCCGCCCGCCATAGACATTCGCCCAGAGAACGAGCGCCGCGGACGTGGTCGCCGAAAGGGTGGCGGCATCGGCGCGGCCCGCCTCGATCTCATCGAATTCGGGAAGCGCCGCGGAGAACCCGGCAGACAGAAACCCGCCCATGGAAGGCGTGATCGGATCGGCCCAAAGCTGCGCCGCCTGCGCGCCGCAAAGGGCGATGTCGGAGGGGGAGAACGGGTCCACGACCTGCCCGTCCCGGCGGAGTGTCAGATGCAGATGCGGAAACTCCGTATTGCCGGACAGCCCGATCAGCCCGAGCGGCGTACCCGCCGCAACCGCGTCTCCGGTGGTCACGGCGACACTGCCCATGCGAAGATGGCAATACTGGGTTTCCCAGCCGTCCGCATGGGTGATCGCCACGCCGTTCCCGCAGTCCTGGCCGTCCAGCATGGCGGCGCGGCCCAGGTCCGCCACCCCGTCGCGCGTGCCGCGCACGATGCCGGGCGCCGCCGCGGTAACGGTCGCGCCCGCGGCCATGGCCTCCAGATCGGGGAGGCGAATATCGGTTCCCTGATGGGTATCGTAGCTGAGTGGCCCGCAGGTGAAATCCCGCGCGCCCGGCCCGGGATCCCGGTCGACGAATTGCTGGAGGAAACAGGTCTCGCCCAGAGTGCAATCCACGGGGAAGTGCAGCGCGGGCGGGTCCGCGCGGGCCGCGGATGTGAAAACGGCGGCCCCGAGCAGGACCGCCGAAATTCCGATCATATGCCGCCGGATCATTCCGCCGTCAGCAAGGGCGGCTTTTTCTTCGACGACAGGCGCGGGCTGCCGGGCTCTTCGATCCGCAGGTCGATCTTGCCGTCTTTCAGGCCGACCTTGACGTTGCCGCCCTTGGCGAGCTTGCCGAACAAGAGCTCTTCGGCCAGCGGCTTCTTGATGTGCTCCTGGATCACGCGGCCAAGCGGGCGGGCGCCCATCTTGTCATCATACCCCTTGTCGGCCAGCCACTCCGCGGCAGCTTTCGTCAGCTCGATGGTGACGTTCCGGTCCAGCAACTGTGCTTCGAGTTGCAGAACGAACTTCTCCACCACCTGCAGGATAACCTCCTTCGGCAACGGCGCGAAGGAGATGACCGCGTCCAGACGGTTGCGGAACTCCGGCGTGAATGTCCGCTCGATGGCGGCCGTATCTTCGCCCTCGCGCCGGTCGCGGCCGAAGCCGATGGCGGCCTTGGCCTGTTCCGTCGCGCCCGCATTCGAGGTCATGATCAGAACGACATTGCGGAAATCCACCGACCGGCCGTTGTGGTCGGTCAGCGTGCCGTGGTCCATGACCTGCAGCAGGATATTGAAGACATCCGGATGCGCCTTTTCGATCTCGTCGAGCAGCAACACGCAGTGCGGATGCTGGTCCACGCCATCGGTGAGAAGACCACCCTGATCGAAGCCCACATATCCCGGCGGCGCGCCGATCAGGCGGGAAACCGCGTGTTTCTCCATGTATTCCGACATGTCGAAGCGCAGCAGTTCCACACCGAGCGTATCGGCCAGTTGTTTGGCCACCTCGGTCTTGCCGACGCCGGTGGGGCCCGCAAACAGGTAGTTGCCGATCGGCTTTTCCGGTTCCCGCAGCCCGGCGCGCGCCAGCTTGATGGCCGAGGCGAGCGATTCGATTGCATTATCCTGCCCGAAGACCACGCGCTTCAGCGTCACCTCCAGATCCTTCAGCACTTCTGCATCGTCCTTGGAGACGTTTTTCGGCGGAATGCGGGCGATCTTTGCGACGACCGCCTCGATCTCCTTGGCGCCGATGGTCTTGCGGCGTTTCGATTCAACCACCAGATGCTGCGCGGCGCCGGCCTCGTCGATCACGTCGATCGCCTTGTCCGGCAGCTTGCGGTCGTTGATGTAGCGCGCGGACAATTCCACCGCGGTCTTGATCGCATCATTGGTGTATTTGATATCGTGATGATCCTCGAAATAAGGCTTGAGGCCCCGCAGGATCTTGACCGCATCCTCCACGGAAGGCTCGTTCACGTCGATTTTCTGGAACCGGCGGCTCAGCGCGCGGTCCTTCTCGAAATGCTGGCGGAACTCCTTGTAGGTGGTGGAACCCATGCAGCGCAGCTTGCCGCCCTGAAGGGCAGGTTTCAGCAGGTTCGAGGCGTCCATCGCCCCGCCGGAGGTGGCTCCGGCACCGATAACGGTGTGGATCTCGTCGATGAACAGCACCGCGTCGGGGTGATCCTCCAGTTCGGTCACAACCGCCTTCAGCCGCTCCTCGAAATCGCCGCGATACCGCGTGCCGGCAAGCAGCGCGCCCATGTCGAGCGAATAGATCGTGGCGCCGGAGAGCACTTCGGGTGTCTCGCCGGAAACGATTTTCCGTGCCAGACCCTCGGCAATCGCGGTCTTGCCGACGCCGGGATCGCCCACCAGAAGGGGGTTGTTCTTGCGTCTGCGGCACAGAACCTGAATGCAGCGTTCGACCTCGTTGTCGCGGCCGATCAGCGGATCGACCTCGCCCTTCTCGGCCTTGGCGTTCAGATCGACACAGTATTTCGCAAGTGCCGATTCCTTCTGATCGCCGTCTCCGCCGCCGTCCTGACCGGTCTGGTTGGTCTCTTCTTCCATGTCCGAGGCCCCGGTCACCGGGCGCGCCTCGCCGTAGGAGGGGTCTTTTGCAACGCCATGGGCGATGAAATTGACCGCGTCGTACCGGGTCATGTCCTGCTCCTGCAGGAAATAGGCGGCATTGGATTCCCGCTCGGCGAAGATGGCGACCAGAACATTGGCGCCGGTCACTTCGGTCCGGCCCGAGGACTGGACATGGATCGCGGCCCGCTGGATCACCCGCTGAAACGCGGCGGTCGGCACCGCTTCGGAACCCTCCACATCCGTTTCGAGTGTCGAAAGATCCTCGTCGATGAAGGTTACAAGTGTTTCGCGCAGCGCCTCGATATCGACGCTGCAGGCTTTCATGACTTTGGTGGCATCGGGTTCATCCAGCAACGCCAGCAAAAGATGTTCGAGGGTCGCCAATTCGTGGCGGCGCGCATTGGCCTGTGCCAGCGCTGCGTGAATGGCCTGCTCAAGGGTGTTCGAAAACGACGGCACGTGAGGTGCTCCTTTTCATGTGCAGCGGCTCCATGGACTGGCCCGCCGACTATGGCCTCATAGTGTTAAGCTTCGGTTTTTACCGACGGGTTTCAAGGCATTTCTGTTCAAATAGTACGTTACAGGATCGTAACTTCAGCGAGAGCGCCCTTTTTTACTTGCCGTGAGCCGCGCGTGCCCGGAAATCGGGCAATCATTGGCCGGGGCCTAGAACCGGTCCTTGCGGGCCCGGATTTCCGCGAAAACCTCGACATCGGGCTCGCCCGACATCCCGATCCCCGATTTCAGGTCGTCCAGATGCGCACGCAGGAAGGGGTTTGTGGCCAGTTCGTCGGCCAGTTTGCTCGGAACGGTGGGGCTGTCTGCCGCCCGCGCCGATTTGATCTTTTCGATCCGAGAGATAAGCGCGGCGTTCTGCGGTTCAATACTCAGCGCGAATTTCGCGTTCGACATGGTGTATTCATGTCCCGAGCAAACCAGCGTTTCGGGCGGCAGGGCCGCAAGCTTCTGCAGGCTGTCCCACATCTGTTCCGCAGTGCCTTCGAACAGCCGCCCGCACCCGAGCGCCATCAGGCTGTCGGCGGTGAAAACGGCCCCCGCATCGGGAAAATGAAAGGCGATGTGGCCGATTGTATGCCCCGGCACTTCGATCACGTGGCCCGACAGCCCGCCGATCCGGACGGCGTCGCCTTCGACCAGCTCGTGATCGAGCCGGGGAAGGCGCTCCCGATCGGCGCCCGCACCCCAGACCCGGGCCCCGCCGGGTCCGCGCAAGGCAGCGACGGCCTGGATATGATCGTCGTGGTGATGTGTGATCAGGATATCGCTCAGCGTCCAGCCGCGGGCGTCGAGTTCCGCCCGGATCGGACCGGCCTCGGGGGCGTCCACAAGCGCCGTTCGTCCGCTCTCTGGGTCGTGGAGCAGGAATGCGTAATTGTCGCCGAGGCAGGGAATGGTCACAATCTGGGCTCTGTCGGTCATGGTAATCTCCGGCGCCGCAGCTAAGGTGCCGGTGCAGCGTCGCGCACGGCCAAGGGGTTTGCAATGCATCTTGATGTTCTGGACCTGCGCCAGTTCTACTATCGGACACGGCTGGGGCGGATTGCCCAGAAAGCGGTGCGCGATCAGGTTCTGGCGCTGTGGCCCGAGGCGAAGGGGCAGACCGTGATCGGTTTCGGCTTCGCCGTGCCGCTGCTGCGCCCCTATCTGGCGGATGCGCGCCGGGTGATCGGCCTGATGCCCGCGGAGCAGGGCGTGATGCCGTGGCCCGCGGGGCTGGAAAACGTCTCGGTCCTGTGCCGCGAAGGCAGATGGCCGATCCAGACCGGGTTTGCCGACCGCATCGTCTGCCTGCATGGGCTGGAGACATCGGAACATCCCTCCGCCGTGCTGGAGGAATGCGCGCGGGTTCTGGGGCCGGGGGGGCGCGCGCTTTTCATCGTGCCGAACCGCTCCGGCATGTGGGCGCGGCGCGACGTGACGCCGTTCGGCTTCGGCCGCCCCTACAGTCTCAGCCAGCTGGAAGCGCAGCTGAAACGCCATGACTTTGTGCCCGAACGCCACGCTGCGGCTCTTTTCGCCCCCCCAAGTCAGCGCCGGGCCTGGCTGAAATCTGCGGAGATGGTCGAGAAGATGGGCCGCAGGCTCTCGTCCTATTACGCGGGCGGGGTGATTTTGGTCGAGGCCTCGAAACAGGTCTATGCGCCCACCCGCCCAGGCCTGGCCGAACGGGTGCGCCGGCCCCTGCGCGTGCTTGACGGGGTGCCGACGCCCGCGGGTCTGACGGGGCGCCACGCGCCTTAGCAGCCGCAGAATCGCAGATTTCTCCATAGAAATCGCCTATCGTGTTAAGCTTCAAAGCGTCGCAGTTTTACGCTGCGTGAGCAAAGCCTTGAAAACAAAGGAGATGGCCGTAATTCGCCCGATAACTGTGGCGGTTGCAGCAAGCCAACCCCTCTGCTAGATCAACGGCGATTTTGGGGAAACGGCGGGCGCTCCACCCGCTTGAACACGCGAACTGCCCGGGCGCGACCTTCGCGCGGCCTGGGCCAAAATACTGAAAGGGTGGACGTGTCCGAACCTGCTTCGATCTCAATGGGCATTGCTGCGCGCTACGCGACCGCGATGTTTGAACTGGCCACCGAAGCAAAGGCGCTGGATGCGTTGCAAGCCGATGTGGCCGCGCTTGAGGGCGCGCTTGCCGAAAGCGACGATCTGGCCGATCTGATCACCTCCCCCATCTACAGCCGCGACGAGACCGAGGCGGCCATCGGCGCCGTGGCCAAGGCGATGGGCCTGAATGACATGACCGGCAACACGCTGCGCCTGATGGCGTCGAAGCGGCGGCTCTTCGTGCTGCCTGCCTTGCTGCGCGCCCTGCGCGAAAAGATCGCCGATCACAAAGGCGAAGTGACCGCCGATGTCGTGTCGGCCAAACCGCTGACCAAGACCCAGTCCGAAAAGCTGTCCAAGGCGCTGAAAGCGTCGGTGGGCAAGGATGTGAACCTGAATACGACCGTGGATGAAAGCCTCATCGGCGGTCTTGTCGTCAAAGTTGGCTCGAAGATGATCGACAGCTCGATCCGTTCGAAGCTCAACGCCCTGAAAAACACCATGAAAGAGGTCGGATAATATGGCGATCCAAGCAGCAGAGATTTCTGCGATCCTGAAAGAACAGATCAAGAGTTTCGGTCAGGACGCCGAAGTTGCCGAGGTGGGCCGCGTCCTGTCCGTGGGCGACGGGATTGCGCGTGTGTACGGGCTCGACAATGTTCAGGCCGGCGAGATGGTGGAATTTCCCGGCGGCATCCAGGGCATGGCCCTGAACCTCGAATCCGACAATGTGGGTGTCGTGATCTTCGGGTCCGACCGGGACATCAAGGAAGGCGACACGGTCAAGCGGACCAACTCCATCGTGGACGTGCCCGCGGGCCCGGAATTGCTGGGGCGTGTGGTGGACGGTCTGGGCAATCCGCTGGACGGCAAGGGTGCGATCAAGGCGACCGAGCGCCGGGTGGCGGATGTGAAGGCGCCGGGCATCATCCCGCGCAAATCCGTGCACGAGCCGATGGCCACGGGCCTGAAAGCCATCGACGCGATGATCCCGATCGGCCGTGGCCAGCGGGAGCTGATCATCGGCGACCGCCAGACCGGCAAGACCGCCGTGGCGCTCGACACGATGCTCAACCAGAAGTCCTATAACGACGCCGCGGGTGATGACGAGAGCAAGAAGCTTTATTGCGTCTATGTGGCCGTGGGCCAGAAACGCTCGACCGTCGCGCAGCTTGTCAAGAAGCTGGAAGAAAGCGGCGCGATCGAGTATTCCATCGTGGTCGCGGCGACCGCGTCCGACCCCGCGCCGATGCAGTTTCTGGCGCCCTACGCCGCCACTGCCATGGCCGAATACTTCCGCGATAACGGCAAGCACGCGCTGATCGTCTATGATGATCTGTCGAAACAGGCCGTCTCCTACCGTCAGATGTCGCTCCTGCTGCGCCGTCCGCCAGGCCGGGAAGCCTATCCGGGCGACGTGTTCTACCTGCACTCCCGTCTGCTGGAGCGTTCGGCGAAGCTGAACGAGGATCACGGCGCAGGCTCGTTGACCGCGCTGCCGATCATCGAAACGCAGGGCGGCGACGTGTCGGCCTTCATTCCGACCAACGTGATCTCGATCACCGATGGCCAGATCTTCCTTGAAACCGAACTGTTCTTCCAGGGCGTCCGCCCGGCGGTCAACACCGGTCTGTCGGTCAGCCGTGTGGGCTCCTCCGCCCAGACCAACGCGATGAAATCCGTTGCGGGCCCGGTGAAGCTGGAACTGGCGCAGTATCGTGAAATGGCTGCGTTCGCGCAGTTCGGCTCCGACCTCGACGCCTCGACGCAGCGTCTTCTGAACCGGGGCGCGCGCCTGACCGAGCTGATGAAACAGCCGCAGTATTCGCCGCTGACCAACGCGGAAATCGTGGTCGTCATCTTCGCGGGCACCGAAGGCTACCTCGACAAGATCGCGGTGAAGGATGTGGGCCGGTTCGAGCAGGGCCTGCTGAAGCACATGCGCGGCAAGCACAGCGATGTGCTGGACTGGCTGACCAATGAAGATCCGAAAATCAAGGGTGACGCGTCGGACCGCCTCAAGGCCGTTCTGGATGAATTTGCCGCTGATTTCTCGTAAGGGGACCGGTCCATGCCAAGTCTCAAGGACTTAAAAAACCGGATCGAGTCGGTCAAATCGACCCGCAAGATCACCAAGGCGATGCAAATGGTCGCCGCCGCAAAACTGCGCCGGGCGCAGGAAGCGGCGGAGATGGCGCGCCCCTATGCCGAGAAGATGGAAGACGTGATGAGCGGGCTGGCCGCATCGGTCGGCAATGCCGAAGGCGCGCCGAGGCTTCTGGCGGGAACCGGGCAGGACCAGACCCATATGGTGGTTGTGATGACCTCCGAGCGCGGGCTGTGCGGCGGGTTCAACTCCTCGATCGTCCGGCTGGCGCGGACCCGCATCATCGAGTTGCTGGGCCAGGGCAAGACGGTGAAGATCCTCACCGTCGGCAAGAAGGGCCGGGATCAGCTCAAGCGCGATTATGCCGATCACATGGTCGGCCATGTCGACCTGACCGAGGTGAAGCGCGTGGGCTATGCGGATGCGGCCAAGATCGCGGCCGATGTTCTGGGCCGTTTCGATGGCGGTGAATTCGACGTGGCCACGATTTACTACGGGCGTTTCGAGTCCGTCATCAGCCAGGTTCCGACCGAACGGCAGGTGATCCCGGCGGTGTTCGACGCGTCCCAAGACGGCGCCGACAGCACGCTCTACGACTACGAACCTTCCGAACAGGCGGTTCTGGAGGATCTGCTGCCGCGCGGTGTGGCCACGCAGATTTTCACCGCGCTGCTGGAAAATGCCGCCTCGGAGCAGGGCGCGCGGATGTCCGCGATGGACAACGCGACCCGCAACGCGGGCGAGATGATCGACAAGCTGACCATCCAGTTCAACCGGTCGCGTCAGGCGGTCATCACCAATGAACTGATCGAGATTATTTCGGGCGCCGAGGCGCTCTAACGACAACGCTGGAGACAACCACATGGCAAACGCAAAAGGCAAAGTGACCCAGGTCATCGGCGCCGTCGTGGACGTTCATTTCGACGATCACCTGCCGGAGATCCTGAACGCGCTTGAAACAGACAACAACGGCAAGAAGCTTGTCCTCGAAGTGGCGCAGCACCTCGGTGAAAACACCGTGCGCGCGATCGCGATGGATGCCACCGAGGGGCTCGTCCGCGGGCAGGAAGTGACCGACACCGATGGCCCGATCAGCGTGCCGGTCGGCGACGCCACACTGGGCCGGATCATGAACGTGGTCGGCGATCCGGTGGACGAAAAGGGCCCGATCGGCGCCGAGGAAACCCGCTCGATCCATGCTGAAGCACCGGAATTCATTGAACAATCCACCGCCTCCGAGATCCTTGTGACCGGTATCAAGGTGATCGACCTGCTGGCGCCCTACGCCAAGGGCGGCAAGATCGGCCTGTTCGGCGGGGCGGGGGTCGGCAAGACCGTTCTGATCCAGGAACTGATCAACAACATCGCCAAGGTGCACTCGGGCTATTCGGTTTTCGCCGGTGTGGGGGAGCGGACCCGCGAGGGCAACGACCTCTATTACGAATTCATCGAATCCGGGGTCATCAACGCCGATGACCTGACCAAATCCAAGGTGGCGCTGGTTTATGGCCAGATGAACGAGCCGCCGGGTGCGCGGATGCGGGTTGCGCTGTCGGGCCTGACGATGGCGGAATCCTTCCGCGACAGTTCGGGCACCGATGTTCTGTTCTTCGTCGACAACATCTTCCGCTTCACGCAGGCGGGGTCCGAGGTGTCGGCGCTTCTGGGTCGGATCCCTTCGGCCGTGGGGTATCAGCCGACGCTGGCCACCGACATGGGCCAGATGCAGGAGCGGATCACCTCCACCAAGAAGGGCTCGATCACCTCGGTGCAGGCGATCTATGTGCCTGCGGACGACCTGACCGACCCGGCGCCCGCCACATCCTTCGCCCATCTCGACGCCACCACCGTTCTGTCCCGTGCGATCTCGGAACTCGGCATTTATCCGGCCGTGGACCCGCTCGATTCCACGTCGCGCCTGATGGACCCCGCCGTTGTGGGCGAGGAGCATTACAACGTGGCCTTCGAAGTGCAGGGTATCCTTCAACGTTACAAGTCGCTGCAGGATATCATCGCGATCCTCGGCATGGATGAGCTCTCCGAGGAGGACAAGCTGACCGTGGCCCGCGCCCGGAAAATCCAGCGCTTCCTGAGCCAGCCCTTCGACGTGGCGCAGGTGTTCACCGGTTTCCCCGGCGTGCAGGTGCCGCTGGAAGACACCATCGCATCGTTCAAGGCGGTGGTTTCCGGTGAATACGACCACCTGCCGGAAGCCGCGTTCTACATGGTGGGCGGCATCGAGGATGTGGTCGCCAAAGCCGAAAAAATGGCCGCAGACGCCGCGTAAGGAGGGGCCGATATGGCCGATATGATGCAGTTCGATCTTGTCTCGCCCGAACGCCGTCTGGCTTCGGTGCAGGCAAGCTCCGTGCAGATCCCTGGTGCCGATGGCGATATGACCGCCATGACGGATCACGCGCCGACGATCACGACGCTGCGCCCCGGCGTGCTGACGGTCGAAAGCGCGGATGGCAAGTTGCAATTCGCAGTCACCGGCGGGTTCGCGGATGTGTCCGGCCCGGCCACCACGATCCTTGCCGAGCAGGCCATGCCGCTTTCCGAAGTCACCGACGAGATCATGGCGGAACTGGTTGCCGAGGCCGAGGCCAAACGCGATGCAGCCAGCGATACCGGCGCCGATGCCGCCGCCAAGCTGGTGGCCGACATGACGGCATTGCGCGATCAGGTCAGAGCCAGCTGAGCCACGGGTTGGCGAACATCTTGGCCTCGTCCGGTCCGTCCGGGCGGGGCCTTCACACCCGGATCTGCACTATTTTTCCTTTTTTTAATCATTATGCCATCGGTATGGTCGCCTAGGCTGTCGATGGCGTGCAGGAAAGACAGGCGATGAAACGGCTCAGAAACCATCTGATCGGGGTCGATCAAGGCTCCCGACTGCTGTTCTCGGATTTCGAGGATGGTGGCCAGATGTGGACGGGCGAGGGCCCGCGGGAGGCGCGCTTCGCCGCGAAGTTCTCCGAAGCGTTCAGAGCCCTTCCGGCGGTCCATCTGGCGTTCAGCATGTGGGATACCGACGGCAGGACCAACCAGCGCGCCGATCTGAAGGCCGAGAACATCACGCTTGAAGGGTTCGAGATCGTTTTTCGGACCTGGGGCGACAGCCGTATCGCGCGCGTCCGAACCGACTGGATGGCCATCGGCGAGATCGTCGGCGAGGATGAGTGGACGCTCTACTAGGCCATAAGGCTTTGAAACTGAATTGTTTCCGCGGGCCTCTTCTGTCGAGGCCCGGAAAAGACGCCGTCTAGCGCCCGTACATTCCGTTCGGATACAGCCCCTCGTAGATCGGGATCAGCGTGTCCGTATCGAAAAGGGACGATACGCTGGTGCCATTCCAGATGTTCAGGATCGCCTGTGCGAACATCGGGGCCGTCGGGCAGATGCGGATGTTCTTGCAGGCGGCCACCTCCGATGTCGCCTCGATCGTATCGGTGATGACCAGAGATTTCAGGACGGAATTGGTGATCCGGTCCACGGCCGGCCCGCTCAGAACACCATGGGTGGTATAGGCGTGAACCTCGGTTGCGCCCGCTCCCAACAGAACATCGGCGGCCTTGCAGAGCGTACCGGCGGTGTCGCAGATATCGTCAACGATCACGCATTTCTTCTCCGTCACGTCGCCGATCACGGTCATTTCGGCCACTTCGCCGGCTTTTTCCCGGCGCTTGTCCACGATTGCCAGCGGGGCGCCGATCCGTTGGGCCAGTTCGCGGGCGCGCGCCACGCCGCCCACATCGGGGGATACGACCATCACATCGGACATGTCGCCGCCAAACTGGTGCAGAATATCCAGCGCGAAGATCGGGCTGGCATAGAGATTGTCCACCGGAATGTCGAAGAAGCCCTGGATCTGCGCGGCATGCAGATCCATCGTCAGAACCCGCTCGATGCCGCCTTCGGCGATCAGGTTCGAGACCAGCTTCGCGCTGATCGGGGTGCGCGCCTTGGTCCGCCTGTCCTGCCGGGCATAACCGAAATAGGGGATGACCGCCGTGATGCGGGACGCCGAGGAGCGGCGCAGCGCATCGGCCATGATCAACAGTTCCATCAGGTTGTCATTCGCGGGCTTGGAGGTCGGCTGGATGATGAACATGTCCTCGCCGCGGACATTCTCGTAGACCTCGACGAAGATCTCCTGATCGTTGAACCGCTCGACCCGGGCATCGACCAGCCCCACCTGCATTCCCCGATGCATCGACATCCGCCTTGCAATGGCGTCTGCCAGCTTGCGATTGGCATTGCCGGAAATGAGTTTGGGGTCGGTGGCTGGCATTGGCAGATGTCCCTTGTTTCGGGCAGTTTTCCCGCCCTTTGATGCGTTGACACCCCCTAGCATCCGGCTACCCTCCGCGCAAAGCCAAAACCGGAGGCAGCGATGGCCCATATCGACTTCTATTTCGCGACAATCTCGCCTTTCACCTATCTGTCCTCCGGCACAGTGGAGGAGATCGCCGCCAGGCATGGCGCCACGCTCACCTACAAGCCGCTGGATATCATGGCCCTTTTCGCCCGGACAGGCGGGCTTCCGCCAAAGGATCGCCACCCCTCCCGGCAGGCCTATCGCCTTCAGGACATGGTGCGGAGGGCCAGCCGTCTGGGCCGCCCGCTGAACCCGAAACCGGCGTTCTGGCCCACCAACCCCGCGCCGTCCTCCTATGCGCTCATTGCCGCGCAAAAGGCCGGCGGCGGCGATCTGGGCAAGCTTCTGGCCGAACTGACCGCAGCGGTCTGGGCGGGGGAAAAGAACATCGCCGAGGATGACGTGATCCGCGCGGCCCTGTCGGCGGCGGGGTTCGATCCGGCGCTGGCCGACAGCGGCATGTTGCAGGGCGCCGAGGAATATGCCCGCAATCTGGAGGACGCCGTCGCCGACAACGTGTTCGGCGCCCCGTTCTTCGTGGTCGACGGAACCGCGCATTTCTGGGGACAGGACAGGCTGGAAGACCTGGATCTGTATCTCGCCGGCAAGCTTTGAGCGGAGACGTCCGGACATGGGGGCAGGGGCCGGAGCCGGCCCTGCTGCTGCATTGCTCGCTGGCGCATTCCGGCGCATGGGATGGCGTGGCCAGGGCTCTTTCCGATCGGATGACGATGACCGCGCCGGATCTGATCGGCCACGGACGGGCCCCGGATTGGGACCGGAGCCAGGATCTCCACGACCAGACGACCGCGCAGGTCGAGGGGCTTCTGCCGGATGCGCCCTGCCATATGATCGGCCACAGCTTCGGCGCGACGATCGCGCTGCGTCTGGCAGAACGGCATCCCGCGCGCGTGCGGACCCTGACGCTGATCGAACCGGTGCTGTTCGCGGCCGTGGCGCAAGATGCGCAAGACGCCGCAAGGGCGACGTCCGCCGATCAAGGGGAGGAGGATCTGCCTGGGTCGGATGCGGATCTGGTCGCAGCGGCGAGAGTGTTTCTGAAGGATTGGGGCGGCGGCACCGCCTATGACGATCTGCCCCAGGCGCAGCAAGCCTATATGTCCGCGCGCATGCCGCTGATCGCGGCCAGTCACCGCGCGCTGCATCATGACAGCGCCGGGCTGTTGCCGCGTCTGGGGCAGGTGACCGCGCCCGTCCTGCTGATGTCCGGCGATGCCTCCCCGCCGGTGGTGGAGGATATTCTGGACCGTCTGGCCGCGAGCATTGCCCGGAGTTACAGGGCCCGGATCGCACGCGCAGGTCATATGCTGCCGATCACCCATCCCGGCCCGGTTGCCGCTGAAATCGCGGCGCATATCAGGCGCGGCTAGACACCGCGGAACAGCGCCAGAAGCGACTGGACCTTTTCGGAGGTGCAGGACCAGTCACAAACCAGCCGGCACAGGATCGGCGTCTCGGGATCGCCGTCAAGCGCCTGATCCTCGCCGAACAGATAGTATTTCGCCCCCGCCGCCATGGCGCGGGCATGGGCCGCGCGCGGCAGATGGACGAAGACGAGATTGCCCCGGGGCTCTTCCATGAAGGACGCGCCCGGCAGTCCGCGCAAACCTTCCGCCAGTTCGGCGCAGCGGGCATTGGCGCTTTGGGCCAGCCGAAGCCACAAGCCGTCGGTGATGTAGGCTTCCATCTGGGCCGACAGGTACCGGTGCTTGGAAAACAGATGCCCGCCGCGTTTGCGGCGCAATTCCAGCTCCCACGCACTCGACTGATCGAAGATCACGACCGCTTCCACACCGAGGCAGCCGTTTTTCGTGCCCCCGAAGCTCACCGCATCCACGCCCGCCTTCCACGTCATCTCTGCTGGTGTGCAGCCAAGTGTGGCGCAGGCATTGGCAAACCGCGCACCGTCCAGATGGAGCGGCAGACCGAATTCGCGGGCCACGTCGCTCAGGGCCTCGATCTCCGGCAGGGCGTAGACCGCGCCCTCCTCGGTGATCTGGGTGATGGAGACCGGCCCGCGCTGTACGGAATGCACGTCGCCGCCACCCTTGGCGTGGATCGCCTTTCGCAGCGCCTCGGGCGTCATCTTGGCGCCGACGCCTTCCACCAGCGCCAGCTTCGCGCCGCCGGTGTAGAATTCCGGCGCGCCGCATTCATCCGCCTCGATATGGGCGGCGCGATGACAGAAAATCGCCTCCCAAGGGCGGGCCAGGACCGACAGGGCCAACGCGTTGGCCGCGGTGCCCGTTGCGACCAGATGCACCGAGGCCTCGGGCGCCTCGAACAAATCGCGGATCTTCTGAATCGCGCCGTCCCGGACCGGGTCATTGCCATAAGGCATGGCCGATCCCTCATTCGCCGCGATCACGGCTGCCATGATCTCGGGCGCTGCGGGCCCTGCATTGTCCGAGGCGAAGTTCATCTGCCCGGCTCCTCGATGATATAGTCTTCCCAGTCTTCTTCCGGCACCTCGAACTCCGGCACCGTGATGCCGCGTATCGAAATGCCCGCCTCATGCACCGTTTCGGGATCGCCCGAGATCAGATGGTGCCACCAGTAAAGCGGCTTGCCTTCATGAAGCAGCCGATAGGCGCAGGTTTCCGGCATGAAATAGGCCACATCCCCCATCGTCTGCGGTGTCAGGCGGATACAGTCCGGGACCAGCGTCTTGCGGATCTCGTACTGGCCGCAGCGACAGCTTTGATCGTCCAGCAACCGGCAGGCGACGCGGGTCAGGGCAACCTCGCCCGTGTCTTCGTCTTCCAGCTTGTTCAGGCAGCACTTGCCGCAACCATCGCACAGGGCCTCCCACTCCTCGGGGGTCATCTTGTGCATCGGCACACGGTCCCAGAACCGCTGTCTCACAGGGCGGCCAGAATGCCGCGCGCGCGGGCGCTGTCGGCATCCATCTGTGTGATCAGGGTGTCGATCCCGTCGAAGTTTTCCTCAGGGCGCAGAAAGTCGATAAGGCCCACGGACAGATCCGCCCCATAGAGATCTCCCTTGAAATCAAAGAGATGGCTTTCAAGATTGGGTGTCTCTCCGCCAAACATGGGGCGCACACCAAGCGAGGCGACCCCGTGATAGGTGCCCCGATACGCGCCATCCAGCACGTCGATCAGAACCGCGTAAACGCCCAGTTTCGGCACATGCAGGCCGGCGAGCGACATGTTCGCCGTGGGATATCCCAGTTCACGGCCGCGTTTTTCGCCGTGGAGCACGGGGCCCTCGATCCGGTGCCAGTGACCCAGCATCGCGGCGGCATCGCGCGGGCGCCCATCGGTGAGCGCGTTGCGGATATTCGTCGAGGAGACGGCGCCAAGTTCCCCTTGCATGATCTCCGCGATGGTCACGTCAAACCCGTAGCGCGCGCCGAACTCCTGCAATGCCCGGGCATTTCCGGCGCGGCCCTTGCCGAAACAGAAATCCGCGCCAACAACCACGTGGGACAGGCCCAACCCCTCCGCCAGCACCTCGCGCGCGAAGGTTTCCGCCTCTAGGGTCGCAAGCGCGCGGTTGAAGGACAGCTCATAGAGCAGATCCACCCCCAGCTTCTGCAAGCGGTTCTCGCGGGCCTCCGCGTTCATCAGCCGAAAGGGCGGGGCGTCGGGGGCGAAGAATTCCCGCGGATGCGGCTCGAAGGTCAGAACGCCGAGCGGGGCGTCGTGGCCCCGCGCCAGATCGATCACGTATTGATGACCCAGATGCACACCATCGAAATTACCGATCGCGACGGAGGCGCCCCGGTCATCGGCTGAGACATACTGATAATCGCGCACCGTCCGCATAAGGGGGGATTAGCCCTGCGGCGCGGGAAGGGCAAGATGGGGTCTGAGCAGATGACAGATTGGAAAAACCGGCAGATCCGGAGTTTTCCGCAATCTGTTTTCAGTCGAATTTCCGGGATGGGGCCAGAACGACCGCCTCCCCCTTCAGCACAACCCGGCCATCCACGGCGCAATGCGTGTCCATCGTGACCCGGCGCCTGGCGAAATCGATCTGCGTCACCTCGACCTCGGCGCGAACCAAGTCGCCCGGGCGAACCGGCGCCATGAATTTCAGGCTTTGCCCCAGATACACGGTGCCATGGCCCGGCAGTTGCTCTCCGATGACTGCGGAAATGAGACCGGCGGTCAGCATGCCATGCGCAATGCGCCCTTCGAAAATCGTGTCCCGCGCATAGTCGTCGTCCAGATGCACCGGGTTGTGATCGGTGGAGACCTCGGCAAACAGCGCGATATCCCGATCCGTTACCATTTTCGTCAGGCTGCGGGTCATCCCGATCTCGATATCTTCGATGCAGATCGTACCGCGGGGCATATTGTCGAGCATGTCATCCGGTCCATCGGTCATTGTGATGGCGGCATACCGCAGATCGAGCTATGCTGCAACGCAGAAGTAACAATGTGACCCTTTGTGGGACATATTTTGTAACTTTGTTGCGCTTGTGTTATCTCAGGAAGCCGATCGCATAGCTGGGACCGATCTGCGCCTGGGCCAGGAATTGCGCCAGTTTGTCGGGATCCGGCTGCGTGTCGGTGCCGGTTTCGGCCCGGGCCAGCCCGCCGGTGATGAAAAGCGTGTCGATGTTTTCGCCCATCCCGCCCTGGATGTCGGTGCTGATGCCGTCGCCCACGGCGAGGATACGCTCATCCCCTGCAAGCTTGCCGATCTGTTGCAGGCGCCGCCGCGCCAGATCGTAGATCGGGGGATGCGGTTTGCCGAAGTAAAGGCTCTCGCCCCCCATCTCGGAATAGAGCTTCGCCAGAGCGCCGGCACACCATTCGCGCGTGTCGCCCCTGTCCACGACGATATCGGGATTGGCGCAGAGCAGCTTCAGTCCCTTTGTCTTGGCATAGAGGAAATCGGAGCGATAGACGGCCGGATCGACCATCGGGTCGAACGGCCCCGTGCAGACGATCCCTTCGGCCTCGCGAAGCGGCACCTGCGTGATCTCGACCGCATCCTCGACCAGTTCCATGGGGGTAAAAAACGTCTGATCCCGGTCTTCGCCGATGAAATAGACCTGCCGACCGACAACACCGCGCAGCATCGCCGCGCGGGCACTGTCCCCGGAGGTTGCGATCACATCCCAGGCGTCGCGGGGGACGCCGAGCTTTTCGATCTGCGCTTCCACGCCCGCCCGCGGTCTGGGCGCGTTGGTCAGCAGCACCACGGTGCCGCCCTGGGCGCGATAGGCCTGCAACGCGGCGACCGCGTCGGGGAAGGCCTGCAGCCCGTCATGGACGCAGCCCCAGAGATCGCAAAACAGCGCATCGTAGCGGGCGGAGATTTCGGCGAAACTGGAAATGATACGGGTCATGCGGGCTTTCGAATGGTTGGGCACGGCCAAATCGGCCGCGCCCTTCCATACGCCCGGGAACGACGGTGTAAAAGGGTCAATTCGGGGGCTAACGCACCGTCCGGCGGCGCCGGAACCGCCCGGTCAGCCGGAAGCCGTCGCGCATGCTGAGCCCCAGAAGCGTGAGGTTGACCGCACCGGCCAGCAGTTCCACGCCCTGAACGACATAGAAGCCCGTGTCGAAAATCCCCGCACTGGCGCGGGAGGCCAGAAACAGCGCCGCCGGCACCAGAACCAGCAGCCCGTTGGCCGCGATGAAGGGCATGCGGCGCTTCTTGGCATCGATCACGCGCCCGCCACGCCCCTTGGTCCGGATGAAGCCGGTGGCCCCGACGGTCGCCAGCGCCGGGATCAGGATCACAAACAGCCAGGGGATCGTGGTCTTTACCGCGACGATGGCGCTTTGCGGCCCGAAGAGTTCGACAGCCAGTGTCGAGACCCAGAAACCGAGGATGATCAGAAACGCCGTGATCCCGGCGAGGGGATGCAGGATTTTGGTCATGGGAGGTCTCCATCGATCATTTGTATAGCAAGCTATATAATATTGCATAGCGTGCTATGCAAGTGCATGTATGCCGGCATGCGGTTCAGAAAAACCCAGTCGGCCGGATACCTGACCAATCACCTGGCGCGGCTTTTCGCACGCGGCCTGACGGCACGGATCGGGCCGCTTGGCCTGAGCCCGGGCAACTTCCCCGCGCTGCTGGAGTTGTGGGAAACCGACGGGCTGACCCAGAAGGATCTGATCGCGCGTCTGGATATCGAACAGGCGACCATGGCCAACACGCTCAACCGGATGGAACGCGACGGGTTGATCATCCGCAGGAAGGACCAGGCGGATGCGCGGGTGCAACGGATCTGGCTGACCGAAAAGGCGCGGGCGCTGCATGGCCCCGCGACCGAAGCGGCGAGTGCCGTCAATGCCGAGATCCTGACCGGCTTGTCCGACGAGGAACGCGTGGCGCTGGTGACGCTGACGCGCAAGGCCATCGCCGCCCATCGGGGGACGGGATAGGGCAGGGCGGCCAGAACCGTCCGGCCCATGGCGCTCAGAGCGAGATGCGGTAGCGCGCGAACCCGTCAGGCCCCTCTCCCGCGGGTTCGATCGTCACGCCCGGCACGGTGTCCGCATAGGCGCTGGCCGCGGGGCCGGTGTCGAACAGAGCCGTCGTTCCGGGCATCGGCGCGAAGGACCAGTTGGCATCGGCGGCCGGGTTGATCGTGCCCTGCTCGACGATATAGCGCACGATCACGTCCCGATTGGTGTCCGGCCCTTCGAAGATTGTCGTCTCCGGCGAGGCCCCGGGGAAGTTGCCACCGCCGCCGGCCCGGTAATTGTTGGTGGCGACGATGAATTCCTGTTCGGGATCAACGGGCTGGCCATCATGGGTCAGATTGACGATCCGTTGGGCGCCTTCGTTCACCACATTGCCGTCCCGGTCGTAGCGGGAGGGCTGGGACAGGTCGATCTGATACTCCACGCCGTCGATGACATCGAAATTGTACGACGGGAAATCCGGGTTCAGCAGCACCTGATCCGCCGTGCCCGGCTCGATCTGGTTGAACATGCCGGCGGAGCGTTCAAGCCAGTCCTGCACCTGCGCGCCGGTTATGCGCACCGCGCGGACGGTGTTGGGATAAAGGTACAGATCGGCTACGTTTCGGATGGCGATATCGCCCGTCGGCACATCGGTGAAATACTCCGGGCCGCCGCGCCCGCCGGCCTTGAACGGAGCCGCGGCGGACAGGATCGGCAGGCCTGCATGCTCGGTCCCCGCCATCATCTGCTCGATATACCAGGTCTGCGCGTTGGAAACGATCTGGACCGATGGATCATCGGCCACCAGCGCAAAATAGGAATGCAGCGGTGCGGTCGTTTCGCCGACGGCGCGGCGGACATATTCAAGCGTTGCGTCATGGTCCGCCTGAGCGGCGGCCAGCACCGAGGGCACGCTTTCCACCAAGGCGGTGATCGAGCGGTCTTCCTCGCGCCGGGAGATCGGGCGGGCTTCGGACATGTGGCTGACGATGCGCCAGCTGTTGCCGTCCCGCTCCAGCATCAGATCGACCAGCCCCATATGGCTGCCCCAGAACCCGCCCATCGTGGCTGGCTTGCCCATGATCGTGCCTGCACCCGCATCGACGCCGGGCGTGTCGGCATAATCGGGACCCGGGAAGACCCGATGGTGATGGCCGGTCAGGATCGCGTCGATCCCGTCGATGGCGGCGAGCGGGACGGAGGCGTTTTCCATGCCGTCCGTATGATCCGCCGCGCCGATGCCGGAATGCGACAGCGCGATGATCAGTTCGGCCCCGTCTTCCTTCATCTGAGGAACATAGGCCCGGGCGGTTTCCACGATGTCGCGCGCCATCACATTGCCTTCCAGATGGCGGCGGTCCCAAGTCATGATCTGCGGCGGGACAAAGCCGATCAGGCCGATCCGGATCGGGTGGGTTTCCCCCGCGCCATCGGTGATCTGGCGATCAAGGATCACGTAGGGCGGGACCAGCGTGGTATCCCCGGTCGGGCTTGCGCCCATTTCGGTGGCCACATTGGCGCAGATCATCGGAAAGCCCGCGCCGGCCAGCGAGTTCATCAGGAAGCTCAGCCCGTAATTGAACTCATGGTTGCCAAGCGTCGAGCCGTCGAAGCCGAGCGTGTTCATCGCGGCGATGACGGGGTGCATGTCGCCCTCGGCCATGCCGCGCTCATAGGCGATGTAATCGCCCATCGGATTGCCCTGCAGGAAGTCGCCATTATCGAGCAGGAGCGAATTTGTGGACTCATCACGGACCGACTGGATCAGCGCCGCGGTGCGGGCCAGGCCGACCGTGTCGACGGGCCGGTCGCCATAGTAATCGTAAGGAAAGACATGCACGTGCAGATCGGTCGTCTCCATGATCCGCAGATGCGCCTGACCCGCCTGCGCATGGGCGGAAAACGGGTGCAGCGCGATGAAACTGGCGGTGGTGCCCAGAAAGGTGCGGCGGTTGAGATAGATGGGCATGGCAGTGTCCTCCGATGGTGTGTGTCGTTCTTGTGGTGGTTCGTGACCGCTTTTCTACACCGCTTCCCGGGTTCGGGCGCGGTCATGGGTTAATGCGATCGGCGTTATCCCGGCGCATGATGATCGGCCCGGTCTGGCGCGGTGCGCCGAAGGGAGCGTTTTGAACGGGAGAGAGATCGGGCGCCGTCACGGTCGGGCCGTTTGCCGGGGGTGCCAGCCGCTGCCCCGAACCTGGGCGACCGGTGTCGGCGCGGCCAGACGGGGAAATCGCCCAGACAGGCAGAGCCGGTTTCAGCGGTTTTGGAAAGCGGGTCATGCGGTGTGTGGTCATAATGCCTTGGTCCCGCATGGACCGTTGCAGACAAGCTCGGACACGGCAAGGGGCCACCATCGGCAGCCCCTCGCTCAGCCGGTTTTGGCCGATGGTTCAGAGTTTGAGGTTTGGGATGATCTGTTTCTTGCGGCTGACAACGCCCGGCAGAACGACCGTGTCGGCATCGCCGCAGGCGGTGGCAAAGCTCGCCTCGGCCAGTTGCTTGGTCAGCGCGTTGGGGATCAGCATGGTGCTTTCCTCGTTCAGGATGTCGACGACAAAAAGCAGCACCTGATCGACGCCATCCTCCTCGGCAACCAGCGGCATGGTCTCCATCAGATCGGCTTTGCGCGACAGCACTGTTTCGGGCGAGGTGGTTTCCAGAACGCTCACGCGGAAGGATTTGCCGCCGACCTCGTATTCCTTGCTGTCCATCCGCAGCAATTCGGCATCCGAGAAGGCGGAGACATCGGATTTCGCGGCGAACATCTCGGCGGCATAGGCGGGAATGTCGACGCCCAGATCCTCGGCCAGAGCATGGGCGATGGCGGTGTCTTCCTGCGTGGTGGTCGGGCTGCGGAATTCCAGCGTATCGCTGAGAATGCAGGACAGCATCGCGCCCTTGATCGCCTTCGGCGCCTGAGCCATGTCGTCGCCGATCATTTTCCACATGATCGTGGCGGTGCAGGCGACCGGTTCGATACGGATGTCGATGGGTCCCTTGGTCTCCAGCCCGCCGACCAGCTTGTGATGGTCGATAATCGCGGTGATATCGGTGTCGTTGATGCCTTGGGGCAGCTCGGCGGGGTTGTTGGTGTCGACGATGACGACCGGTGTGCCCGCCTCGACCGTCTCGATGATCTCGGGTTTCTCCAGATCCCAATGGTTCAGCATGAAGGCGGCTTCGGTATTGGGTTCCCCAAGGAGACGCGCTTCGGCGGGCGCCCCTTTCACGCTGGAAAGATACCAGGCCCAGATGATCGGAGAGCCGGTGGAATCGGTGTCGGGGGATTTGTGGCCGAAAACGAGGGTGGTCATGGGTTCGGGTCTCGACAGATGAGGTCAGGGAAAATCGCCGCCCTTGTAACGGTGGCGATTTGCGTTGTCACGTAATGAAGGCGGGGCAGGGTGTCACGGGCGGCCATGTCTTTGCGCCGATGCATTGTCCGGACGGCTGCCGATATCGGGGTGTCGGAGCCCGGTGGGGGCGGGTGATACAAGCCGCGCCCCGGGGCACTTCCATGCCGGATATCCTGGGTTGCCGGGCTTGCCCGGGTCGGCCGGAAAATCTCTCGCAAAATCTCTGGCCAAGCCGTGTTGACAGCGGCCGGGTCTTTGCCTATCTCCGGTCCGTTATCACTCGCCACGGGTGAGTGCTAACGCCATGGGAGAAACAACGAACCGAAGGAGTGTTCGCAGATGGCATTCACACCGCTGCATGACCGTGTGTTGGTCGAACGCGTCGAAAGCGACGAGAAAACCGCAGGCGGGCTGATCATCCCCGACAGCGCCAAAGAGAAACCTGCCGAGGGCAAGGTCGTCGCCGTGGGCGCGGGCGCCAAGGATGAAGATGGCGACCGGATCGCCATGGACGTCAAGGAAGGCGACAAGATTCTGTTCGGCAAATGGTCGGGCACCGAAGTCACCGTCGACGGCAAGGAGCTGTTGATCATGAAGGAAAGCGACATCCTCGGCATCATCGCCTGAGATCGCCCTTCCAATTCCAATCAGAGATAGGAGCACATCATGGCTGCTAAAGACGTCAAGTTTGATACCGACGCCCGCAACCGCATGCTCAAGGGCGTGAACACGCTGGCAGATGCGGTAAAAGTCACCCTCGGCCCCAAGGGCCGCAACGTGGTGATCGAAAAATCCTTCGGGGCGCCCCGCATCACCAAGGACGGCGTCACCGTCGCCAAGGAAATCGAACTGGAAGACAAGTTCGAGAACATGGGCGCGCAGATGGTGAAAGAAGTCGCCAGCCGCACCAATGACGAAGCCGGCGACGGCACCACCACCGCGACCGTGCTGGCCCAGGCCATCATCCGCGAAGGCATGAAATCCGTTGCCGCCGGCATGAACCCGATGGATCTGAAGCGCGGCATCGATCTGGCCGTGGCGAAGGTCATCGAGCAGATCAAGAACTCCGCCCGCGAAGTCGCCGACAGCGACGAGGTTGCGCAGGTCGGCACCATTTCGGCCAATGGCGAGGCCGAAATCGGCCGCCAGATCGCCGACGCGATGCAGAAGGTCGGCAATGACGGCGTGATCACCGTGGAAGAGAACAAGGGCCTTGAGACCGAGACCGAGGTCGTCGAAGGCATGCAGTTCGACCGCGGTTACCTGTCGCCCTATTTCGTGACCAACCCGGACAAGATGATTGCCGAGCTTGAGGACTGCATGGTCCTGCTGCACGAGAAGAAACTCTCGTCCCTGCAGCCGATGGTTCCGCTTCTGGAAACCGTCATCCAGTCGGGCAAGCCGCTGCTGATCATCGCGGAAGACGTGGAAGGCGAAGCGTTGGCCACTCTCGTGGTCAACAAGCTGCGCGGCGGCCTGAAAATCGCGGCCGTCAAGGCACCGGGCTTCGGCGATCGCCGCAAGGCCATGCTGCAGGATATCGCGATCCTGACCGGCGGTCAGGTGATCTCCGAAGATCTGGGCATGAAGCTGGAAAACGTGACCATGGATATGCTGGGCTCGGCCAAGCGTATCTCGATCACCAAGGACGAGACCACCATTGTCGACGGTCACGGCGAGAAGGCCGAGATCGAGGCGCGGGTGTCGCAGATCCGCCAGCAGATCGAGGAAACCACCTCGGACTACGACCGCGAGAAGCTGCAGGAACGTGTGGCCAAGCTGGCCGGCGGCGTTGCCGTTATCCGCGTGGGCGGCATGACCGAAGTGGAAGTGAAAGAGCGCAAGGATCGCGTCGATGACGCCCTGAACGCAACCCGTGCCGCCGTTCAGGAAGGCATCGTTGTGGGCGGTGGCGTGGCGCTGGTTCAGGGCGCCAAGTCGCTTGCCGGGCTGGAAGGCGTCAATGCCGACCAGAACGCGGGTATCCAGATCGTCCGCAAGGCTCTGGAAGCTCCGCTGCGCCAGATCGCCGAAAACTCCGGCGTGGACGGCTCGGTCGTGGCAGGCAAGATCCGCGAAAGCGACGACGCGACCTTCGGCTTCAACGCGCAGACCGAAGAATATGGCGACATGTTCAAGTTCGGCGTGATCGACCCGGCCAAGGTGGTGCGTACCGCGCTGGAAGATGCGGCGTCGGTCGCGTCGCTGCTGATCACCACGGAAGCCATGGTTGCCGACAAGCCCGCCAAAGAGGGCGCAGGCGCCGGCGGTGGCATGCCCGACATGGGCGGCATGGGCGGCATGATGTAAGATACGAATTTCCCAAGGGAAATTCGACCGCACCCAACAGGAGCTTTTCGGACCGAAAAGCTGCCGAAAGGGGAAGACATCGCCGAAAAACTAAGGGGCGCCCGGTCGGGCGCCCCTTTTTCATGGCTTGCCGCGGTCCCCGACGAGATCCATCGCGTCACTCATCATGCTTTCCCAACGATCCGTATCCGCAGCAGGGATCACGACCCAATCGCGCATCATGCGTTTGCCAACCTGCAGGTGGGTAGCCCTCGCCTCGGTCACCAGGCCCGCCGCAATCGGTTCGGGCAGCTTAAGCACCAGCTCGGCTTCCGACAGATAGGCGAAACTTTTGCCGTCAATGCGCAGGGCCTCGGATGCGAGCATCTTTCCCTTCGAAACGTGCGGCCCGGCTAGACAGGCCGTCGCCAGCCGCTCGTAAAGCCTTTCGGGATCGGTCATCCTGTCCTCCTTCCGGGAAAGGCGGTTTCGTGAAAACCGGTTCCATGGCAGGAACGCTTGGGAAATGGGAGATCGTAACATGGACAAGATCGGTGTCATAGGATTGGGCCGGATGGGCAGCGCGATGGCCGAGGCCTTGTCGGGGGCAGGGCGAGCCGTCACCGGATGGACGCGGAGCGGCATCACCCCCGACCGCGCGGCCGGTTTGGGCATCGCCGTCGCCGAAGACCTGAACGCGCTGGCGGCATCGTCCGACATTCTGGTCCTCAGCCTTTTTGACGATGCGGCCGTGGATGCGGTGATCGGGCAATTGCTGCTGGCGGATCTGAACGGCAAGCTGATCGTCGATACCAGCACGGTGAGCCCGATCGTTCTGCAATCGCGCGCGGAGGAGATCGCGGCGGCCGGGGGGCGGGCGGTGGATGCGCCGATTTCTGGCGGGCCCGAGATGGTCCGCGCGCGAACGGCCGGCTTTTTCATGGGCGGTGCCGATGCGGATGCAGCCCGGTTCCGTCCCGTGGCCGAGGTGATCGCCGGGCGGGTGTTCCATGTCGGACCGCTTGGCGCGGGCATGGCGATGAAAACCATCAACAACGCGATGTTGCAGGGATACTTCGCCAGCCTGACCGAAATGACGAAGCTAGCCAAGCGGGCCGGGCTGACACTTGAAAGGACGATGGACATTCTGGCGGGCGGACCCGCGGCCTGCGACATGTTCAAGGCGCGGCTCCCGAAGATCCTGGGGCAGGATACGGAGGTCGGCTTCTCGATTGCAGGAGTTCGGAAGGACGCGGATGTGTTCCTGAGGGTTGCGCGCGACATGGGCGTGGCGACCCCGGTATTGGAGGTTGCGCGCGATGTGGTGGATCGCGGCATCGACGCCGGGCTTGCCGATGCCGATGTGGCCGCCCTGATCACGCGCGCGTATCAGGACGGCTAGGCGGGGTTTTCATTCGGCGCGAAATGGCGCACCACGCGGTTCATGACGCTGATGCCTCTTCGCCTTGTGAATGCCACTGTGCTGCGGCCGGGTGGTCTCGACACCGATCCGATCAGTCTCTGCAACGGGCGGATCGCGACCTATGGCGGGCGCGAGGTGGACCTGTCGGGATATATGATCCTGCCGGGTATCGTCGATATCCATGGAGATGCGTTCGAGCGGCATCTGGCCCCCCGGCGCGGGGCGGTCACCGATCCGCGCGCGGGCCTGGCCGCGGTGGAGGCGGAGCTTTCCGCCAACGGGATCACCACCGCGTGGCTGGCGCAATTCTGGAGCTGGGAGGGCGGCATGCGCAGCCCCGACTTCGCCGCCACCCTCTGCGCGGCCCTCGAACGCTACGGGGCCATGCCGGACATACGGGTGCAGTTGCGGCTGGAGCTTGGCTGTCACGATGCGTTCGAAGCGGCCAGCGACCTGATTGCGCGCTACGGGATCGGCTATGTGGTCTTGAACGATCATCTGCCGCACGAGGCTCTGGCCGCCGGCAAGCGCCCGCCCCGGCTGGAGGGGCAGGCGCTCAAATCCCGCCGGTCGCCCGCCGATCATCTGGCGCTGATGCAGCGCCTGCATGCGGAGATGCCTGTGGCCCGCACACGGCTTGCCGCTTTGGCCGCGGATCTGAAAAACCGCGATGTGATCCTTGGCAGCCATGATGATCATGATGCGGAAACCCGCGCCTGGTATCACGGCCTTGGCGTCGATATCTCCGAATTCCCGACCAGCGAAGCCGCCGCGATGGCGGCACAGGCGGCGGGCGACCCGGTGGTCATGGGCGCGCCGAATGCCCTGCGCGGCGGCAGCCACGCCCGCGGCGTCTCGGCGGCGGCGCTGATCGAGATGGGGGCGGTGAGCGCGCTGGCCTCGGATTATCATTACCCGGCACTGGCCCAATCGGCCTTCCGGCTGGCGGAAACGGGCCTGCCTCTGGCGGAGGCCTGGGCGCTGATCTCCACCAACCCGGCGCGGATGATGGGGTTGAACGACCGCGGCGATCTGGCCGCCGGTCAGCGGGCCGATCTGGTGATCGTCGAAACCGCGACCAAGCGCATCGCGGGCACCATCGCGAACGGGCAGATCGCCTATCTGTCCGGTCTGCTGGCCCACCGGTTGATCGGCGGTGATGCATGAGCCCGGTTCTGCGTCTGGGCGTTCTGACGACGCTTGTCATGATCGCTTTCGCGGCCAATTCGATCCTGAACCGTCTGGCGGTCGGGGGCGGGCACATCGGCGCGCTGGAGTTTTCCCTGATCCGCGTCGTGGCGGGGGCGGCCATGTTATGCGCGTTGGTTCTGTTCCGGGGCGGGGCGCTGCCGCTGCTGGCGCGCGGCCGGATCGCGGGCGCGATCTGGCTCAGCCTCTATCTTCTCGGCTTTTCGGTTGCCTACACCCGGCTGGATGCGGGACTTGGCGCGCTGATCCTTTTCGGTGTCGTGCAGATCACCATGTTTGCAGGCGGCGTGATCGGCGGAGACAAGCCGCCGCTGCGGCGTTGGATCGGGGCAGGTCTGGCGCTTGTCGGGCTGGCATGGCTGATCTGGCCGGCAGGCGCGGTCACGGTGCCCGGTGTCGCCGCCGCGGCGATGGCCGTGGCCGGGCTGGGCTGGGGCCTCTATTCCCTTGCCGGACGCAAGGCGCAGGACCCGCTACCCGACACGGCCGCGAATTTCCTTCTGGCAGTGCCGCTCTGTGGGCTGCCGGTGCTGCTCTGGCCCGCCGAGCCTGATGCCGTGAGCACCGCGGCGACCGGCATTTCGCTGGCGATTGTGGCGGGCGCGATCACATCGGGGCTTGGCTATGCGCTCTGGTATAGCGTTCTGCCCCGGCTTGGTGCGTCTGTCGGCGGGCTGGTGCAACTGACCGTGCCGGTGATCGCCATCGTCGGGGGCATGCTGCTTCTGGGTGAAGAGATCACCTTGCGGCTCGTGGCGGCAAGCGCGCTGGTTCTGGGCGGGATCGCCTATGGGCTGTTTCAGCGCAGGATCGGCTCCAGCGGATCGTAGAGCAGGCTTTGCCCCCAGACGGCATCGGCGAGGCTGTCGGGTTTCACGCGCAGACCCGCAAGCTCGTCCCGGGCGACCAGACGGCGCTTGTTCACAACGCCTTCGGGGTCGATCCAGCCATCGGAGAGCTGGCCTGCTTCATAGGTGACATGAAAATAGATATCGACCTGATGAAAATCGCCCGCGGGATCGTGGAATTCATTGACCAGACAGGGCGCGCCGACGCGGACCGCCAGCCCGGTTTCCTCGTGAAACTCGCGGACCAGATTTGCCGGAAGCGATGTGCCGGGCTCCACCCCGCCGCCCGGCGCGCACCACAGATCCGACCCGTCACGCCACGCATTCACCAGCAAGAGCCGGTTATCCAGAAGAAGCAGGCCGCGAACGGCAAGGCGGGGGCGGCGCGTTGACATCGCCGCGATGGTGCCCCGTGACGCAACGGCGATGCAAGAGGCGCAATTTCCATACTCGCAGTGGCGTCCGTTCATGCCTAGATTACGCACATGCGTGTTCTGGTTGCCCTTCTGGTACTGTTCCTTCTGTCCGCGGCCCCGGCGCGGGCGGAATGCGTGGTGCTGCTGCATGGGCTGGCGCGCGGGGCCGCGTCCCTTGCGGTGATGGAGGAGGCGCTGGAAGCCGCGGGATATCAGGTGGTCAACCAGAGCTATCCGTCGACCCGCGCCTCGATCTCGGAGCTTGCACCTGTCACGATCTTGCCGGCCATGGCGCGGTGCGGGGCCGACAAGGTGCATTTCGTCACCCATTCCATGGGCGGCATTCTGGTGCGCTACTGGCTGTCGCGGCACCGGCCCGTCCGGCTGGGGCGGGTGGTGATGCTGGCGCCGCCGAATAGCGGCTCGGAGCTGGTGGACGTGTTGGGCGAACTGGAGCCTTTCGAATGGCTGAACGGCCCGTCGGGCATGCAACTGGGAACCGGCGAGGACGCCCTGCCGAACCGGTTGCCATCGGTGGATTTCGAGCTTGGTGTGATCGCGGGCGACCGGACCCTGAACCCGGTCTATTCCGCCCTGATCGAAGGGGCGGATGACGGAAAGGTCGCTGTGTCCAGTACCCGCGTGGCCGGGATGAGCGACCATATCGTGCTGCCGGTGACCCATACATTCATGATGAACAACCCGCTTGTGATTGCCGAGGTGATCACATTTCTCGAAACCGGCGCCTTCGATCACGACATGGACATCTTCGACGCGATCGAAGGGTTTGTGGAGTAGCCGCGGACGGGGTATCCGCGGGGCTCAGGCCGGGCCTGTCACACGGTTGACATGGCCCATTTTGCGGCCCGGGCGGGTTTCGGCCTTGCCGTAGAGATGGATCTGGGTGCCGGGCTCCGCCGCATGTCGGCGGCCCTCGTCGATCTGGTCGCCGATCAGGTTTTCCATCACGACATTGGCGTGCCGCGCGCCGTCGCCAAGCGGCCAGCCGGTGATCGCGCGGATATGCTGCTCGAACTGATCGACGGCGCATCCGGCCTGGGTCCAATGGCCGGAATTGTGCACGCGCGGAGCGATCTCGTTCACCACGAGGCCGTCGGGCGTCACGAAAAGCTCCACACCCAGAACACCGGTATACTCAAGCGCATTCAGGATGCGCGAGGCGATCAGGATCGCATCGGTCTTGAGGCTGGCCGGAATCGCGGCCGGGACCGTCGTGGTGGCGAGGATGCCGTCCTGATGCACATTCTCGCCCGGGTCATAGGCCGCGATGCTGCCATCGAGCCCGCGCGCGGCGATGACGGAGATTTCGCAGCTGAAGGCAACGAAGCCTTCGGCAATCGCGGGCGCGCCGTTGAAGGTGGCCATGGCGCCTTCGGCCTGATCGGGGGTGGCGATCCGCACCTGCCCCTTGCCGTCATAGCCGAAGCGGCGGGTCTTCAGGATGGCGGGCGTGCCGGTGACTGCAAGCGCCTCGGGCAGATCGGCGGCGGTCCCGAGGGGTGCGAAGGGCGCGGTGCGGAGCCCCAGACCGGTCAGGAAGGTCTTTTCCGCCAGCCGGTCCTGGCTGACCTCCAGTGCGCGCCGGTCGGGGTACAATGCGGCATCGCGGGCAAGGTGATCGAGCGCGGAGGCAGGAATATTCTCGAACTCGAAGCTGACGACATCGCAGGAGGCCGCAAACACGCGGAGCGCGTCGATATCGTCATAGGCGGCCTTGGTCCAGGCGGCGGCCACATCCGCGGCGGGGGCCGCGCCGGGTTCGTAGATATGGGCCTTGTATCCCAGACGTGCGGCGGCCATGGCGAGCATCCGGCCCAGTTGGCCGCCCCCCAGAATGCCGACGGTGCTGCCTTGCGGGAGAGGTTCAGTCATCTTGCGGTGTCTCGGGAATGGAGGCGGACAGGGACGCGCGCCAGTCGTCGAGACGCGCGGCAAGGGCCGGGTCCGACAGCGCGAGGATTTCCGCGGCCATCAGCCCCGCATTCGCTGCACCACCGGCACCGATCGCCATGGTCGCGACGGGATAGCCGCGCGGCATCTGCAGGATCGAATAAAGACTGTCGACGCCCGAGAGCGCCTTGGTCTGCACCGGGACGCCGATCACCGGCAGCCGGGTCTTGGACGCCATCATGCCCGGTAGATGGGCCGCGCCGCCCGCACCCGCGATGATCACTTTCAGCCCCCTGTCCACGGCGGTCGCCCCATATTCCCAAAGCCGCTCGGGCGTGCGATGGGCGGAGACGATGCGAACCTCATGGCCCACGCCGAGCGTGTCGAGAATATCGGCGGCCTCCCGCATGGTGGGCCAGTCCGACTGGCTGCCCATGATGATGCCAATTTGGATGTCATCCATGATCGTAAAGGCCCCTTCGGCGGATCTGAGAGCGCGATGCCGGCCGTGGTGCGGGCCCGGTGCATCGGTTTCGTCATCTGAGTTCGGTGCGATGCTCTATCTTTTTGATTTTACGTGCAAGATGGTCTGCCCCCGGTTTCACCTTTTTGGCCCACGCCTCAGGCGATGATGTCGGGGGTGAGTTCATCCTCGATCCGGGCAATCCGGTCTTTGAGCGCCAGCTTCTGCTTTTTCAGCCGCTTCAGCGTCAGCTGGTCGGGCATGGCGCGTTCGGACAGGGCCGCAATCGCGTCATCCAGATCGCGATGCTGCCGGCGCAGCACTTCAAGCTTCACGCGCAACACCTCTTCATGGGTCATCTCGGTGGGGGCGTTCATGAACCGGCCTTGATGGGATTCGTCTCGGTAGCGGTTCAAGATAGCGACAAATCTGCGTGACGCAAAGCGTTGCCGCCCTTGCAGCGGTGGCCTGAGCGCCCCATATTCTCCGATGACAGGGCTGCCGAATGCGGGGCCCGGATACGCAGATCGCTTGAGCTTTGAGGATGTGCCCGATGACGAAACTGACCCTTGGATCGCACCCTTTCCTTCTGGGTTTCGATCAGCTGGAACGCCTGGTGGAACGCACCGCGAAATCCGGCAATGATGGATATCCGCCCTACAATATCGAACAGAAGGGCGAAAACGCCTATCGGATCACCCTCGCCGTGGCCGGGTTCGCGGAAGAGGATCTGTCCATCACGGTCGAGGACCGGCAGCTGATGGTGCGCGGGCGCCAAGCCGAGGAAGACCATGAGAGGATGTTCCTGCATCGCGGCATCGCGGCGCGGCAGTTCCAGCGGTCTTTCGTTCTGGCCGAGGGGGTCGAGGTTGCCGGAGCGGCGATGGAGCATGGTCTGCTGCATGTGGATCTGGCCCGCGTGGTGCCCGACAAGGTGGTGCAGAATATCGAGATCAAAACCGGAGGTAAGAGCAATGTTTGAACAGAATGATGCCGCCCGGACCGTGGGTCAGCCTATCGTCTACATCCGCCAGGTGGCCGTGGCCGACCTGCCGAGAGAGTTGCGCAAACAGGCAGCGGGGCTGGATACGCTCTATGCGATCGGCAGCGAGACCGGAGAGCAGCTTGCCCTTGTGAGAGACCGCAAGCTGGCCTTCATCGTCGCGCGCCAGAACGACATGACGCCAGTCAGCGTGCACTGATATCTGCGGCACCAATGTGTGTGGGAAAGGACGCTCCCCGTTTGGGCGTCCTTTTTCTTTGGGGCTTGCCCCCGTGACCACCGATGCGCTGGCCGCGGCGGTCTTCCCTTTGCCTTGGTCAGCCGCCTGACTACAGGTGCCATCGCGGCCAAGCTTCAAATCTGTAAACAACCGCTCTTCGCCCGACTCGCCACGTAATCGAGAAGCTTAGGTCAAGGATGGCTAATGGATTGGCACCGCACACCGGCGCTGCGGCACCAATAGCTCTGCGACCAGGCGAGATCACGCGCTACTTCGTAGCGCTCTCGCGTTTGCGCCGTTCCCGGCCACCGTTTCCTAGTCGGTATGAAGGCTGATCCAGACGGTTTCACGTGGCTCGACGCCCTGATACCGGCGCGGGACGCGGCGGCGGAGGTGATAGAGACGGCCTCGTTTGGCAATGCTCATGGCGGAGAAACCCCCATTTGTGTAGCAAAATGTGCAGCAAAATGTGCAGCAAATCAAGCGGACCAAGAACCGCCATAAGCGCGAAAACGCCGAATTCCACACTACTATCAGGTGGTTATGAGATAGTGATTCTGAGGAAAATGGCGGAGACGAAGGGATTCGAACCCTCGAGACGGTTTCCCGCCTACTCCCTTAGCAGGGGAGCGCCTTCGACCACTCGGCCACGTCTCCGCCGACCCGTTTAGCGGAGACCGTGTGGAACACACAAGCCGAAAACACCCGGTCTCATGGTATTTGCCGGGGAATGGCCGGGCGTGAAGCGCAATGTCCGGGTTCCGGGCGGTCCGGGCCAGCGTGGCTGCGGAGCGCCCGGATACGGTTGATCCGTGTCCTTTGCCCGGCCTCGACCTGAGATCGCTGATGCGTCTGGACGGTCGCTGTTGCGGGGCGCCCAGCTATCCGAAGGGCCGCGCGGCTGGCCGGTTTCCTGCCGCGTGGCCGTAGTGTTCAGACGGTTTCCAGTTCCTTACCGCGGGCCATGGCGGCGGCCTGCACATCGGCGGGTAGGGGCACGCGCCAACTGGTTTCGGGATCGCGGCCCACGCTTTCGTCGACGAAGGCGTTGTCGAAGGTGATGTTCACGTTCTGCCAGACATTCTTGTACTCCTCGGGCAGGAACTTCTTGACGACAAACAGGGTGGGCCGCCGGTCACCGAAGGCGGAGCGCTGGATCAGCAGGCCTTCGGGCGCAACGATCCCCCGGCTGGCCAGAGCCTCGTTATTCAGGAGAACATCGAAAACGAAACGCGGGCGTTCGACGGGGGAAAGTGCGCTCATCTCGGTCATGAGCGCCTTGAATTCGGGCGTGGTGACGAAGTCGATGATCTCGTCATAGGTGGCGCGCATCACGCGGGCGAGCTCGTCGCGGTCATAGGCAAGGCCATCATAGCCCGTATAGGGCAGGGTCTGAGGTGTCATGGGGGTATCTCCCGTGCAAAATTGTGCAAAATCTGGGTGGGCGGCGCCCGCCAGGATGCCGGGCGCCGCTGTTGAAATCCGAAAGGACAGAAAGAGCCGCTTAGGTCGAAAACCCGCCGCAGCCGCACACCGTGGCCGCACCGCCGCCGGCGCACGCACCCCAGCCAAGCGGATCGATATCCGAGATCCGGTCCAGTTTCGGGGTCACTTCGAAGCGGAGGCCGTTGACCTTATCCTCGAACACCCGGCTGGTGAGGCGGAAATCCTCCGGAATATCGGCCCCCGCCTTGCGCAGCCCCTCGATCGTCAGCATTTCGCCGACCTTCTCCATACCCGCGCCATCGGCGGCCTCGTCTCGGGCCACGCGCATACGCTCGATGAATTCCGGCGCGGTGATGGTCTCGATCACATTGCTGGTGATCTTGACCAGACGCTCCCGGTCAAGCTGCGCCTTGATCTCGGCGCGTTCCGCGTCGACCTTGGCCATGCGATCTTCCAGTTTCGATTGAATTTTGGCGTTTGCCATTATGAAGTCTCCTTTGCTGAAAACAGCAACTCAAGGCCGTGACGCAAAAAAACAGCGAAATACGCCATGCGCCACGTAATAAAATTGCCCAAGTCGCAATTCAAAACTCAGAAAATTATCGATTCGATGGGTTAACAGTGCAGACCATGTGCGCAATCGGCGAAAAGACGCCGAGATCCCGGCGGCCTTGCAGGTGCGGCCTCAGGTGTTGAACAGAAAGTGCAGCACGTCGCCGTCCTTGACGACATAGCTCTTGCCTTCGGCGCGCATCTTGCCGGCGTCCTTGGCCGGCTGTTCGCCGCCCAGAGCCACGAAATCCTCATACGCAATGGTTTCGGCGCGGATGAAACCCTTTTCGAAATCGCCATGGATGACACCGGCGGCCTTGGGTGCCGATGTGCCCGCGGTGATGGTCCACGCGCGGGCCTCTTTCGGGCCGACGGTGAAATAGGTTTCCAGATCCAGCAATTCGTAGCCCGCACGGATAAGCCGGTCGAGACCTGCCTCCTCCAACCCCATTTCCTCTAGGAACAACTGCGCCTCCTCGGCGTCCAGCTGGCTGATCTCCTCCTCGATCCGGGCCGAAATGACCACATGCGCCGCGCCCTGTTCGGCGGCCATCCTCGCCACTTCGGCGGAGCGCGCATTGCCGTTTGCCGCAGCCTCCTCCTCCACGTTGCAGACATAGAGGATCGGCTTGGTGGTGAGAAGTTGCAGCCCGGCCCAGGCCTTCGCGTCCTCGGGGTCGACCGCGACCAGACGGGCGGGCTTGCCCTCTTCCAGCATCGCCAGCGCGGCTTTCAGCAACCGCTCCTGCTGGATCGCCTCCTTGTCGCCGCCGCGCACTTTTCGCACGAGGTTCTGAAGCCGTTTCTCGATCGATTCCATGTCCGCCAGCATCAGCTCGGTCTCGATGGTCTCGGCATCCGCGATGGGGTCGATCCGACCCTCTACATGGGTCACATCGCCATCCTCGAAACAGCGCAGCACATGGGCGATGGCGTCAACCTCGCGGATATTGGCCAGAAACTGGTTGCCCAGACCCTCGCCCTTCGATGCGCCCTTCACCAGCCCAGCAATATCCACGAAGGTGATCCGGGTCGGGATGATCTGCTTCGACTTGGCGATCTCCGCCAGCTTTTCAAGCCGGTCATCGGGCACGGCGACATCGCCCACATTCGGCTCGATCGTGCAGAACGGGAAATTCGCCGCCTGCGCCGCGGCGGTGCGTGTCAGCGCGTTGAACAAGGTGGATTTGCCCACATTCGGCAGACCGACGATCCCCATCTTGAAACCCATCTCGCGCCCCTTTTCGGCAAAGCTGCAATCGCGGCGCATCTAGGTCGCGCCCGGGGCGGGCGTCAAGCCGCGTGGTGCGCCTTGACTTGGATTGCGCCCTCCGTAATCTCGCCGGGCGGGCCCGAAGGGTCGCCCTCGCGTGGCTGAGGAGATATCTTTCGCGCCGAACCGGGGGCCCGCCGGACGCGCATCCAGTCTGGCCCATGTCGGTTGTCGCAAATGGAAAACCCGGCCCTCCGCCGTCGGGCGGTCGCACCCGCGCAGAGGTGATGCCGCTGCTTCGGCTGTCGATGCCGTTGATCATCGCCTTTGCCGCGGCCACGCTGATCGGTGTGATCGATACCGTCATGATCGCCCCTCTGGGCACGGTGCCGCTGGCGGCGGCCGGGATCACCACCGCCTTTCTGATCATCCTGATCTCGGCGCTTTGGGGCCTTGTCACGATTGTGGGCGTCAGGATCGCTCAGGCCCATGGTGCCGGCGACGCGGGCGAGGTGGCCAGCAATCTTCGCAACGGTCTGGCGCTTTGTGCAATCGGCGGGGCAGGGGCGGGGCTACTGATGGTTCTGGCCTTCCCGTTTCTCGATCTTCTCGATCAGCCGCCGGAGGTCCTGGCGATCCTCCTGCCTTACTGGCTCAGTATGGCGCTCTGGCTGGTTCCGATTCTGACGTTCTTCGCCTTCAAGGCCCTGTTCGATACGGTCGGGCGGCCCTGGACCGGGGTCGCAATCTCATATCTCGGTGTGGTGGTGAACCTGCCGCTGAACTACGGGCTGATCCATGTCGCGGGTCTCGGGCTGGTCGGGGCGGGCATCGCCAGCGTGCTGTCGAGCAGTGCGACGCTTCTGGTGGCATGGCTGTTCTGGCGCCGCTCCCCCGATCTGGCAGCTTATCGCGTGGCCGTCCCGATCCGGTGGTCCCGGATCAGATCGCTTTACCGCGAGGGGCTTCCGATATGCATCGGCTACGCAGGCGAGGGCGCGGCCTATGCGTTTCTGGGCATCATGCTTGGGTGGTTCGGCGCGGTCGAACTGGCGGCAAATCAGGTGGTGAACGCGATTGGCGGCGTCTTCTACGTGATCCCGCTTGGCATGGCGAGCGCGGTCTCGATCCGGATCGGTATGGCGATCGGCGGGAAGGAACGCGCACGGCTTCGCCCCATTCTGGCCGCAGCGCTCTGGATCGTGACGCTCTGGATGCTGGCGATCACCGCGCTTTACATCTTCGGGGGGCGGGCAATGTCGGAAGCGCTGACCAAGGATGGCGCAGTGGTGGATGTCGCCGTGGGTCTGTTCATCGTCGCCGCACTGGTTCAGGTGGCCGATGGCGTGCAGTCAAGCACTCTGGGTGCGCTTCGCGGCATGTCCGACAACCGCGTACCCACGGCGATCACGCTGATCAGCTACTGGCCGCTGGCCCTGCCGGCCGCCTATGTCATCGGCTTCCCGCTTGGTTATGGGGCCATCGGGGTCTGGGCCGGCTACGGCGCCGGCATCGGTCTGGCCGCGATCCTGCTTTCGGTCCGGTTCTGGCGAAAAACCGGATTCGCGCCCGGCCGATGAGCGTTGCGGCCGGGCCGCCCGTCCAAGCCCCATTGATTTCCTCCGGCCTTTGTCCCAAACCGTCCCGGATCAATGCCAAGGGACGCCCATGACACGTATCGACGACACATTCGCCCGCCTCAAGGCCGAGGGAAAGAAGGCCTTCGTGGCCTATGTCATGGCCGGCGATCCCGATTACGAGACATCGCTGGAGGTCATCAAGGGCCTGCCGGGCGCCGGGGTGGATATCATCGAACTCGGCCTGCCGTTCACCGATCCGATGGCCGACGGGCCGACCATCCAGCTTGCCGGCCAGCGGGCACTTGAAGCGGGCCAGACCCTTGAAAAGACGCTGCAAATAGCGCGCGAACTGCGCAAGACCGACGACAAGACCCCGATCGTGATGATGGGCTATTACAACCCGATCTACAGCCGCGGTGTCGCGCGTTTTCTGACCGATGCGCGCGAAGCCGGCATCGATGGTCTGATCGTCGTGGATCTTCCGCCGGAGGAGGACAAGGAGTTGTGCATCCCCGCGCAGGAAGCCGGGCTGAACTTCATCCGCCTCGCCACACCCACCACCGATGACGCGCGCCTGCCGAAGGTGCTGCAGAACACATCCGGTTTTGTCTATTACGTCTCGATCACCGGGATCACCGGCGCGGCAGAGGCGCAGGCCGGCGATGTGGGCCCCGAGGTGGCGCGGATCAAAGCGCAAACCGATCTGCCCGTGATCGTGGGCTTCGGGATCAAGACACCGGAGGCCTCGGAGGCGATTGCGGGGGTCGCGGACGGGGCGGTCGTGGGCTCTGCCATCGTGGGGGAGATCGCCGCGGGCAAGCCGGTGGCCGAGATCCTCGCCTTCGTCAGATCGCTGGCCGATGGCGCACATCGGGCCTGAAAAGGGCCCACGGCAAAGGCAATCAGCCTCGGCGCGACGCGTTTTTCCGGCCCTTTCCTGCCGTCGGCGTCGGGCCTGACTTCCCCTAGGTCGGCCACCTTGCGTGTCCGATCTGCCGCATTGCGCGAAACCTGGCCTATTGGTAAATCAATGTGACCAATACGTGCCGGAAGGGAAGCCGATGCCCGTCATCACCGAGATCGAAGATCTGCGCCGCATGCATAAGCGCCGCACGCCGAAAATGTTCTACGACTATGCGGAATCGGGCAGTTGGACGGAGCAGACCTTCCGCGAGAACTCCTCCGATTTCGACATGATCCGCCTGCGTCAGCGGATCGCCGTGGATATGGCGGGAAGGTCCACCAAAAGCCAGATGATCGGCGAGGATGTGGCGATGCCGGTGGCGCTGGCCCCGGTAGGTCTGACCGGCATGCAATGTGCCGATGGCGAGATAAAGGCGGCCCGCGCGGCGGAGAAGTTCGGGGTGCCGTTTGCGCTCAGCACGATGTCGATCTGCTCCATCGAGGACGTAGCGGACCACACGACCAAGCCGTTCTGGTTTCAGGTCTATACGCTGAAGGATGACGAGTTCATGCAGCGGCTGTTCGATCGTGCGCGGGCAGCGAACTGCTCGGCAATCGTGATCACGGTGGATTTGCAGATCATGGGCCAACGCCACAAGGACCTGAAAAACGGCCTGTCCGCCCCGCCGAAATTTACCATCGCCAGCATGGCGAACCTGGCCACGAAAATCCCATGGGGGCTAGAGATGCTGCGGACCAAGCGACGCTTCTTCGGCAATATCGTGGGCCATGCGAAAGGTGTGAGCGACCCGTCGTCACTCGCCTCCTGGACCGCGGAAGCCTTCGATCCGTCCCTCGACTGGGAGCGGATCAAGCAGTTCCGCAAGATGTGGGGCGGCAAGGTGATCCTGAAGGGCATTCTGGATGCCGAGGATGCGAAGAAAGCGGTGGAGGTCGGCGCGGATGCGATTGTGGTGTCAAACCATGGCGGGCGCCAGCTCGATGGCGCGCTCAGTTCCATCCGCATCCTGCCCGAGGTGATGGATGCGGTGGGCGACAAGGTGGAGGTGCATCTCGACAGCGGCATTCGCTCCGGTCAGGACGTGCTGAAGGCATTGGCCCTCGGCGCAAAGGGGACCTATATCGGGCGCGCATTCGTCAACGGTCTGGGCGCGATGGGCGAGGCGGGCGTGACCAAGGCGCTGGAAATCATCCACAAGGAACTGGACGTGACCATGGCGCTTTGCGGCGAGCGGGACATCGCCAATCTGGGCAAGCACAACCTTCTGGTCCCGAAGGAGTTTTACGGCGATTGGGCATAGCGCGCCGAGCGCGCGCGCAACATCAGCGCCAGGATCGGCGCGATCAGGGCCAGCCCGCCCACCACCGCGAAGGCGACGCGGAGGCCGTATGCCTCCGAAACCTGGCCCATGACGAGCGGCGCCAGCAGGAAGGCCGCGAACCCCATGACGTTGACCCGCGCCACGGCGGAAGTCCGGTGTGCGGGTGGCACAAGCCGGCCCACCAGTGCGAGAGCCATGGGGCCGACGACGGAAACGCCGAGCCCCATGATCCCGAAGCCGATATAGGCCAGGAACGGCCCGCCCGCGAGGGCCGCCAGAAACGCACCGGCACAGGCCATGGCCGCGCCGAGCGTGATGATCGAGACATCCGAAAACCGCCCGCTGATCGCCTGACCCGAAAACCGGCCAAGCGCCATGGTCAGCCCGAGGATCGCCGGACCGAAGGCCCCTTCGGCGGCGCGGCCGCCCAATGTGCGTTCGATGTGAAGCGCGGACCAGCTTTCCACGACCGCCTCCACGAAAAAGGCCAGAAGCACGATCCCACCGCAGATCAGAACGATCGCCCAGGGCAGGCGCACCGCCCGGCGCTCCTCGTCCGAGACGGGCGTCACCTCGCTGCGCATGCCGAGGCTGAGGCCGGCGACGAGAAGCGCCAGCGCGGAGAAGATCTCCGCCGATGAAAGCCCGGCCTCGCGGGCAAATCCCGTGGCGATGGCGCTCACCGCGTAGGCCACGGAAAACATGCCGTGATTGGCGTTCATCAAGGAGCGGTTGTGCCGCGCCTCCAGTTCCGAGACACGAGCGTTGGAGACGATATCCAGAAGCCCCGAGCCCAGCCCGAGGCCGACCATCGCCGCGAGAAACACCCAAGGTCCGGTGGCCAGCCCCGGCACCAGATAGGCCAGCGCCACGGCAAGTGCCGCGATCGGTAGCGACAGCGCGCCAAGCCTCCGGTCGAACAGCGGGGCGAGCCACAATGTGGCCAGAAGCCCGAGCGGGCTGCCCAGAAGTAACAGGCCGAACACGGCGTCATCGGCCCCGATCTGGGCTTTCAGAACCGGCACCTGTGCCGCGAAACTGCCCCACAACACCCCCATCGCCACGAAACCGAGCGCGGCGCGGCGGGACAGTCGGAGGGCGGAGAGAACGGCCATCGCGCACGATTGCCACGGGGCCCGGGGCCGCACAAGCCGACAAACCCAGAATCGCCTTTTCAAACCTGTATCTCTGCCCTATATGCACGGCTTCACGCGGCCCGACACCCTTGGAGGCAGCCGCATAACCTATGGAGAAATAGCAATGGCTGGTGAGATTCCTGATCTCGTCGCCGAGGCACGGACGGGGACAGGCAAGGGGGCCGCCCGTCAAGCACGCCGCGAAGGCAAGGTGCCCGGTATCGTTTATGGTGGTGGCGTTGACCCGCTGCCGATCAATATCCCCTTCAACGAGTTGCTGAAGCGCCTGAGAAGCGGCCGCTTCCTGTCGACCCTGTTCAACATGAAGGTCGAGGGGCAGGACGATGTGCGCGTGATCTGCCGGAATGTGCAGCGCGACGTGGTGAAGGACCTGCCGACCCATGTGGATTTCATGCGTCTGCGGCGCACCAGCCGGATCAACCTGTTCATTCCGGTCGAGTTCATCAACGAGGAAGACGCGCCGGGCCTGAAACGCGGTGGCGTTCTGACTGTCGTGCGCCCCGAGGTGGAACTGATGGTGACGGCCTCCGACATCCCAGAAAAACTGGTGGTGGATCTGACGGGCCTGAATATCGGTGACACGGTGACAATCAGCGCGATCAGCCTGCCCGAGGGCACCCGCACGATCATCGACCGCGATTTCGTGATCGCCAACCTCACGGCGCCGTCCAGCCTTGTCTCGCAAGAGGCCGAGGAAGATGCGGCCGCAGCCGAAGACGCCGCCGAAGCAGCCGCGGCAGAGGCCACGGAGACCGAGGAGGGCTGAGCCGCCCCCAACCGGTCAGGTATCGGAAACGCCGCGCGGGCAATTGCGCGGCGTTTTCGTTTCTGCCGGCACCCTGGCCAGGATGATCTGGGACAGCTGGCTGCCCGACGCGGGGTGTCCTGCCCTTGTCTCCTGTCCTGCTTCCGGCGGGCCGGGCAGGGTCGCGCGCTTCCGGTCATTCGCGTTTGCATCGCGCAATGCCGAATGCGACACTCCGCATCACGCATATCCCGAGAAAGACAGCCGCCATGCATTTTGCCCGTTTCCCCCGCGTTTCGCTCGCGCATCTGCCGACCCCGCTCGAACGTCTGGACAGGCTGTCGAAGGAGCTTGGAGGCCCGGAAATCTGGATCAAGCGCGATGATTGCACGGGCCTGTCGAGCGGCGGAAACAAGACCCGCAAGCTGGAATTCCTGATGGCCGAGGCCATGGCGATGGGCGCCGATATGGTGATGACCCAGGGCGCGACGCAGTCGAACCACGCCCGACAGACGGCTGCGGCTGCCGCGAAACTGGGCATGGCCTGCCATATCCTTCTGGAAGATCGCACCGGCTATCAGGACCACAACTACAACGAAAACGGCAATGTTCTGCTGGACCATCTGCACGGCGCCACGACCGAAAAGTTTCCCGGCGGCCATGACATGCCCGGCGAGATGGAACGCGCGGCCAAGGCCGCAAGGGCGGAGGGCAGGAAGGTCTACACGATCCCGGGCGGCGGCTCGAACGCGACCGGTGCGCTTGGCTATGCTAACTGCGCGATGGAACTGCTGAGCCAGGTGAACGAGCGGCGGCTGGTCGTGGATCATCTGGTCCACGCGACCGGTTCGTCGGGCACGCAGGCCGGGCTGATCGTCGGGTTGAAGGCGCTGAACGCGGGTATCCCGCTTCTGGGCTTCGGAACGCGTGCGCCGCAGGAACGTCAGGAACAGATGGTCTACGATCTGGCCGTGAAAACGGCCGAGAAGCTGGGCTGCGCCGGTGTGGTCGCGCGCACCGATGTGCGGGCCGACACCAGCTATGTGGGTGCCGGCTATGGCCTGCCCCGGGCCGATACGATCGAGGCGATCCGGCTTTTCGCGGAACTGGAGGGGATCCTGCTCGATCCGGTCTATTCCGGCAAGGGGGCGGCGGGTCTCATCGATTATTGCCGGACGGGGAAATTCACCAAGGGTGAGCGTGTCGTGTTTCTGCACACCGGAGGCTCCGTCGGGCTGTTCGGCTATGACAATGTGCTGATCGCTGCGGACAAGCAGATGGCGGCGGAATAACCGATGATGCGCCGGGTCGGCATATTGGGCGGTATGGGCCCCCAGGCGACCGTTCTTCTGATGCAGAAAGTGCTGGCCGCCGTGCCCGCGAGCGATGACGCCGATCACGTGCCGCTGATCGTCGACCAGAACCCGCAGGTGCCGTCGCGCATCAGGCGGCTGATCGAGGGCACAGGCGACGATCCCGCACCCGTGCTGGCGGAGATGGCGCAGCGGCTGGAGGCGGCGGGTGCCGAGGCGCTTGCGATGCCCTGCAATACGGCGCACCACTATGCCGACGCCATTCGCAGCGCAACGTCGGTGCCGTTTCTCGACATGGTGGTGCTGTCCGCAGGCCATGCCGCGACGCTTTCCGGTCGCGGCGCCAGGGTCGGTATTCTCGCCTCGCCTGCGCTGCGCAAGGTGGCGCTGTTCGATGCGGCTTTCGCGCTGGAAGATCTGACGCCGATCTATCCCGAGGATGATGACGCGATGCTTGCGGCCATCCGCCGGATCAAGGCGGAGGGGGTCAACGCCGCCTCCCGCGCGGTACTGGCCGCTGCTTCCGCCGAGGTGCTTGCGCAAGGGGCGGTGGTGCAGATCATCGCTTGTACCGAATTTTCGCTTATCCCCGATGCGGTGGCCCCCGGCGCGACGGTATTCGACAGCCTCGACAGGCTTGTCGCGGAGCTGGTGGCCTTTGCCACGTCGCCAGCGGGTCGCGAGGGGATGACGGGTGAACCATCCCATGCCGGGCTCCAATCGGCTGCGGTACCGGATCGGGCAGGGCCTGTCTGACGCGCCGACAACGCTCAGCCAGAGACTGCGGAGATGAATGTGCTAAAGACAAACCCCTTATGGGAACGGCGCTGCGCCCCGGCCATGTCTCAGGCCGCGCGATCCAGCGGCGTGACCGCCCCCGCGCCGTAAAGCGCCCCGAACTCGGTTGCCAGAAAGTCGTCCAGCCGCACCTGTTCCTGTCCGATGAACCCCTTGGCGGGCAGCTTGCCCTGCCGCATCAGGTCGACCACGGCTGTCACCCCGGCGGCGGTGGTTACCTGAATGGCGCTCCAGGTCTTGCCGGCGATCTGGCGCGCAGTGGACTTGTTGACATAGGAGCGTTCGGTGAAGACGCCATCCTTCATCCCGGTCGCGGTGCAGAACACCAGCACCACGTCCTGTTTCGTTCGCGGCAGTGCGGTTTCGAAAACTTCTTTCAGAAGATCTCGGCGGCGGGCGAGCCCGAGATCGTCCAGCAAAAGCTTGATGATATCGCGATGGCCAGGATAGCGGATTGTGCGATAGGAGATACGCCGCGCCTTGCCGGACAGGCTTTCGGAAAGCGTGCCCAGCCCGCCGGACGTATTGAAGCACTCGTAATCCACGCCGTCATGGCTGATGATTTCCAGGTCTTCCAGGGGCGCAACCTTCACCGGGCGCCCGTCGATCAGGGCATCGCAGGGGTTGAGATACTCGTTGATCAATCCGTCCGTCGACCATGTCAGATTATACTTCAGCGCATTGGTCGGATAGAGCGGCAGCGCGCCCACCCGGAGCGACAGGGTATCCAGTTCATCGAACTGGTCGGCCAGATCCGCGCCCGCGATGCCGACGAACCCGGGCGCCAGGCCGCATTGCGGCATGAAGGCGGTTTCCGCATCCCGCGCCAGCGCGCGCACCGCATCCGTGGCGGCCACATCTTCGGTCAGGTCGAAGTAATGCGCGCCCGCGGCTTTCGCGGCTGTCGCAATCGCCGGGGTCAGGAAAAAGGGCGCGGCGCTGATCACGGCATGGCAATCGCCGAACGCCTCCGTCAGCGCGCGGGCATCCTCCACATCGATCTGCATGACCTCAACCCCGGTCGTGTCGATCTGCGCCAGACCGCTGGCATCCCGGTCGATCACGCGCACGTCGTAATGCACCGAGGTTTTCAGAAGTGCGGCGATCATCCGCCCGATCTTGCCTGCACCGACGATACAGATTTTCCAACGCGCCATAAGAGCCCTCCGCCTGTTTCTTCCCAGTTCACCGGTGATGCTGTCGGGTGCGAAGACGGAAATCTGGCGATAATGCCGGCTCATTCGGCAATTTGCCGGTCAAGGCTGCAATCTGTCAGGATCGCACGTTTGGTGGAGGCATCATCCGGGCGGCGGTCTCGCTGTAGCGCCTGTCGAATTTCCGCCCGAAGACGACGAAAGTCTTGGTGCGGATCACACCGGGGATTTCGGCGATTTCATCCACTAGAAGATCCAGATCCTCGATCCTCGGCGCCTCCGCAGTGAGAAACAGGTCGAACTCTCCGTTGATCGACAGGCAAAGCTTGATCTCTGGCAGATTGTTCAGTCTTTGCAGGATCTTGCGGGTGTCCTGCTGCCGGATTTCCAGCAGCATCAGGATCTGGACGACCTCGTCGCCCTGAGGCTGGCCCAGTACAACCGAATAGCCGGCGATGGTGCCGTCCCGTTCCATCCGGGCAATCCGTTCATGCACGGTGGAGCGCGCCACGCCCAGCCGTCCCGCGATCTGGGAGGTCGACGCGCGGGCGTTATGTTGCAGTTCGGCCAGGATCCGGCGATCAAGGGCGTCTCGCATGAAGCCTCTCTTGCGGCTGGACATCCGCTGCAGGTTTCGGGATATCCGGTGAAACGTCAAGCCTGGCTACGGGTATCCGTCGAATTGCCGGGGTTCCGGACATTCTGTGCCCGACCTGCATGGCGCAGCACAAGAGACGGGCCGCCGCCCTCAGGCGACACGGATACCGTTCGACCAGACCCCGTGCAGTACCGGCACCTCGCCCACCCGGGCGAAGCGGACGAGATCGGCGCGCATGCCGGGTGCGATCGCGCCCCGGTCCACCAGCCCCGCGGCCTTCGCCGGGGCCGATGTGACGGTGGCCATCGCGCGGGCCAGATCATCCCAGATCGCGCCCAGTTTCACAGCTGCGTAAAGCAGCGCGGCGGGCACATAGTCCGAGGACAGAATATCCAGAAGTCCGGTTTCGGCCAGCGTTTCGGCGGCGACATTGCCGGAGTGAGACCCGCCGCGGATCAGGTTCGGCGCGCCCATCATCACGGCGATCCCGTGCTGATGGCAGGCTTTGGCGGCCTCCAGCGTGGTCGGGAACTCCGCAAGCTGAATGCCGTGGCTCGCCGAAACGCGGACATGTTGGGCGGTCGTGTCGTCATGGCTGGCCAGCACCGCGCCAAAGCGTTGTGCGGCCTCCACCGCCGCGATCTCATGGGCCGGCCCGACACGTGCGCCAAGGGCCACGCGCGCCTCCACATGGGTGTCGAAATCCTCCTGGCTCAGCCCGTGTTTGCCACGCATATAGGTTTCATACTGGCTGAGATCGGCAAACTGCCTCTGGCCCGGCGTGTGATCCATCAGGCTGAGGATGCCGACCCGGTCGTCGGGGCCGAACCCGGCCAGTTCCTCCAGAAGCGTTTCCGAGCAGATTTCGGCCCTGAGATGCAAATGATGGCTGATTTTCAAGGCGCCTTCGGCCCGCATGGCAAGGATTTCATCGGCCATGGTGCGGGCGTAGCGTTGCCAGCCCGTGGCGCCCTTGCCCTCGATCGAGCCCACGCGGATCGCGTCGAACACAGTGGTGATCCCGGTCGAGGCAAGCTCCGCGTCATGGGCGACGATCGCGGCGTTATGGGGCCAGTTCACGCGCGGCCGGGGGCGCAGATGGCGCTCCAGATTATCGGTATGCAACTCGATCAGGCCGGGGGCCAGAATATCGCCCCCGCAATCCGTCGCCCCTTTGGGCACGGCGGTGCCTGTGTCGATATCGACGATCTCGCCCTTTTCGATATACAGGCTGCCAGTGAGGGTTTCGCTCGGCAGAACCAGTGTCGCATTGGCAAGGGTCAGGTTGTCTGGCATGGCCGGGGCCTCCGGTATTCGGCGCAGGGGCCAAGGTTATGAGCGAATTCACCCGATACGCGATTTACATGCTGCCGCAAGGCGCTTTTTATCAGGCCGGAGCGGCCTGGCTGGGATGGGATGCGGAGGCCGGCGCGGAACGTGCGCATCCCGTGCTGGACGGCCTGCCCGCCACGCCGGAAGAGATCACGGCGACACCTCGCAAATACGGCTTCCACGGCACGATCAAGCCGCCCTTCCGTCTGGCGGAGGGGACGAGCCGCGCCGAACTGGAAACTGTCGCGGAGGCCTTGCTGGCCAGCCTTTCGCCGGTGCAGCTTCCCGGTCTTGTCATCCGGCGTCTGGGCGGGTTCGTGGCCGCGGTGCCCGAGCGGCCGTCGGCGGGGCTGGCCGATCTGGCGGCGGCCGTCGTCCGGGGGCTCGACAGGTTCCGCGCCCCGCCGGGCGAGGCGGAACTGGCCCGGCGGCGCAAATCGGGCCTCAGCCGGCGGCAGGATGCATTGCTGGAGGCTTGGGGTTATCCCTATGTGATGGAGGAGTTCCGGTTCCACCTGACATTGAGCGGGCATTTCCCCGAGGCGGAGGCCGAAGCGCTGGCAGGCCGCCTGACGGCGCATTTCGCGCCGGTGCTGCCGCGCCCCTTCGGGGTCGATGCACTGGCCCTGATGGGCGAGGCGCAGGATGGCCGGTTTCATCTGATCCACCGTTACACCCTTGCCGGGTAAAGTGCGGCCAGCGCGGCGGCGACGCTCGCCTCCAGCGCGCCGCTGTTGTCGATCTGGGTGACCCGCACGCCCTGCGGCATGGGTGGCGCAGCGCGTGCGAGCCTTGCGGCGATGTCCTCCGGTGTCTCGCGCCCGCGGGCCGAAAGCCGGTCGGCCAGAACCTCCGGATCGGCGCTGATCGACAGCACATGAACCCGTGCGAACGCGGCTGCCGCATCCTCCAGCTTGCCGCGCGACAGGTTGGCCAGCACATCGCGACCGGCGTCGAGATCGTTGCGGATCTGGGCCGGGATCCCGTAGCTCAGGCCATGGGCCTGCCAATGCAGCACGAAGGCGCCCGCCCTTGCGCGCCGGGCAAAGGTTTCCGCGCTGACGGCCTCATAGTCTTCGCCGCCCGCGTCCGCCGCACGGGTGATCACCCGGCGCACCCGGTGCAGACCGGGCCGCGCGTGGCAGAGCGCCTCCATCACGCTGTCCTTGCCGACACCGGAGGGGCCGACCACCGCGATGAAGCGCCCCTGTGTCATGCAGCCCGTGCCGGGGTGAAGGCGCTGACATCGATTTCGCGGTTGGCCAGCCGGTCGCGCGCCGGGGCGTCGTGGAAGATGCCGACAATCGCGGTGCCGCGGGCCTTGGCCTCTTCGACGAGGCTCAGAACCACCTCCCGGTTCTGCGGATCGAGGCTGGCGGTCGGCTCGTCCAGCAGCAGCGCGGGGTAGGTGTGGGCGAAGCCGCGGGCGATGTTCACCCGCTGCTGTTCGCCACCCGAAAACGTGGTGGGCGACAGGGCCCACAGCCGTTCGGGGATGTTCAGCCGCGCCAGCAGGCCGCGCGCCCGGTCAAGCGCTGCGCCTTCCTCCATGCCGATGGCCAGACAGGGCTCGGCCACCACCTCCAGCGTCGGTACGCGCGGAACCACGCGCAGGAACTGGCTGACATAACCAAGTGTTTCGCGGCGCAGCGCCAGTATCTCGCGCGGCTCCGCCGCCGTCAGGTCGACCCCGCCGATCAGCACCTGACCCGCCTGCGCCAGATAATTCCCGTAGAGAATGCGCATGACCGTGGATTTCCCCGCCCCCGACGCGCCGGTCAGTGCCACGCATTCGCCGGGTGCCACCGTGAAGCTTGCGCCTTCCAGAACCGGGATCACCGCACTGCCCTGATTGTGCAGCGTGAATGATTTGCCAAGCCCCTGAACCTCGATCATTCCCTGTCCTCTCATACCTGCAGAACCGAGCTGACAAGCAGCTGCGTATACCCGTGTTGCGGATCGTCCAGCACCTGGTCGGTCAGCCCGGTTTCGACCACATGGCCGTCCTTCATCACCATCAGCCGGTCGGCCAGCAGACGCACCACCGCCAGATCATGGGTGACCACGATCGCCGAGAGGCCCATCCGCCGGACCAGTCCGCGCAAAAGATCCAGAAGGCGCGCCTGCACCGAAACATCCAGCCCTCCGGTGGGCTCATCCATGAACACCAGCCGCGGCCCGGTGACCAGGTTGCGGGCGATCTGAAGCCGTTGCTGCATGCCGCCGGAAAAGGCCGCCGGGCGGTCGTCGATCCGGTTCGTGCTGATCTCGACCCGGTCCAGCCAATCCTCGGCGGCGGTCCGGATCTCTGCGTAATGGCGTGCGCCCACGGCCATCAGCCGTTCGCCCACATTGCCGCCCGCGCTGATCCGCATCCTGAGCCCGTCGCGCGGATTCTGATGCACAAAGGCCCAGTCGGTGCGGCCCAGCATCCGCCGTTCCGGCTCCGACATCCGCAGCGTGTCGCGCGGCCCGTCGGTGCGCGTGTCGAAGAACACCTCGCCCCGGTCCGGCTCCAGATGCCCGGCCAGACAGTTCAGCAAGGTCGATTTGCCGGATCCGCTTTCCCCCACGATCCCCATGACCTCGCCAGGGTAAAGCGTGAAGGACACATCGGCGCAGCCGGTGCGGGACCCATAGGTCTTGGTCAGGCTGCGAACATCCAGAAGCGGTGTCATATCGCTCTCCAATCGGTCGGCGTCGAGGTCAGGTTGGGGGCGAAGGTGAACCGGCACCCGCCGCCGTGGGGCCGGCCTTCGGTGCGGTTGATCCCGACATCTGGAAGATGATGCCGCAGCGGCGCACCCACGCCACTATGAGCCACGATCGGGATATCGCCGTCGGCGGGGGCGTCGAACAAAGCCCGGTCCACCGCACCGACGATGCGCCCTTGTGCGGTGCACGCCGTTTCCCACGCCTTGGCGCTCAGCGCCCGGTCCGTCACAGCGACGCCCGGGTCGATCATGCCTTCGGCATCGGTCAGGAAGATCACTTGTCCGCTCATGCGGCATCCTCCCGCCGGCCGGCGCAGAAATCGGTGTCGGAGCAGACGAACATCCGCCCGCCGGTATCATCGACGATCACCTCGTCGAGATAGCTGTCCTCGGCCCCGCAAAGCGCGCAGGGATGATCGGCCTTCGAGGGATCGAACGGGTGGTCGTCGAAATCGAGGCTCACGACCCTGGTATAGGGCGGCACCGCATAGATCCGCTGTTCCCGTCCGGCGCCGAACAGTTGCAGGGCTGCGCTTTCCAGCTTGGGGTTGTCGAATTTCGGGATCGGCGACGGGTCCATCACATAGCGCTCCTCCACCTTCACGGGGTAGGCGTAGGCGGTCGCGATCTCGCCATGCCGGGCGATGTCCTCGTAAAGCTTCACATGCATCAGCCCGTATTCCTCAAGCGCGTGCATTTTCCGCGTCTCGGTCTCCCGCGGTTCCAAGAACCTGAGCGGTTCCGGGATCGGCACCTGATAGACAAGGATCTGCTCCTCGCCCAGCAAGGTCTCCGGGATCCGGTGCCGGGTCTGGATGACGGTGGCCTCACTCGTCTTCTCGGTCACCGCCACCCCGGCGGTTTTTTCAAAGAACTTGCGGATCGAGACGGCGTTGGTGGTGTCGTCGGCCCCCTGATCGATCACCTTGAACCGGTCATCGGGCGTCAGGCAGGCGGCCGAGACCTGAACGCCGCCCGTGCCCCAGCCATAGGGCATCGGCATCTCGCGGGAGGCGAAGGGCACCTGATAGCCGGGGATCGCGACGCCTTTCAGAAGCGCGCGGCGGATCATGCGTTTTGTCTGTTCATCGAGATATGCGAAGTTATAGTCGGTCATGCTGAACGGCCGTGATCTGAGGGAGAATGAGATGGAATGGATCTCTGAGCATCTTTACGGGATTATCTTTGCCGGCGTGATGAGCTTGGTGGGCATCTGGCTGATCCGGGTGTTCGGCCCGCTTTTCGCGCTGATCTTCCGCGCCGATCGCGAAAGCCGGGCCTTGCGCCGCCGCGGCTGATAGGCCGAACACGGTCCTTCCGCGGCCTTCCGGTGGCCGGTGGCCGTCCTTCCCGTCACGGCCGCATCTGTCCATTGGCTCGAAGAGCTTGCGGAATGGCGCCGCGTGGGTCTTATCGGCCCTGCGCCCGATTGCCTTGAGCGTGTCATCGGGCGTCACGCATGTGGCCGGGACCTGCCCGCCGCCCGTGATCGCGAGATGGATGATCTGCTTGGTCTGTCCTTGGAGATATGCCAACTTGCAGTCAGACACGGCACCCTCCGGGAGGATTTTCAATGGAATGGGTCATCTGGGGTTTCGGCAGCCTGTTGGCGCTGGTGCTGGCGATCATCGCCGTAGGGGCTTGGCGGAGTCTGGTTCGCGACAGGCACGAACCCAATCTGGGCCCGCAACGGATGAGCGACGCGCGGCGCGCGGCGCGCAGGTCCATGCCGCGCGGCGTGCCCAAGTCGCGGTAGCGGGCGACAGCGGTCATTCCGCCGCCTCCTGCGCACGGGTGGCCATGGCCTCGGCTCTCAACCGGCGGATCAGTTCCAGCTCCGACTGGAAATCGACGTAATGCGGCAGCTTGATATGCTCAAGAAAGCCCGTGGCCTGCACATTGTCGGAATGGCTGAGCACGAACTCCTCGTCCTGCGCGGGCGCGCCCACATTGTCCTCGCCCAGTTCCTGCCAGCGCATGGCCCGATCCACCAGCGCCATGGAAATCGCCTTGCGCTCCGTATGGCCGAAGACCAGCCCGTAGCCGCGGGTGAATTGCGGCGGCTCGGTTTTCGAGCCGGTGAACTGGTTCACCGTTTCGCATTCGGTGACCGTGATCTCCCCAAGCTCGATGGCGAAACCCAGTTCGGGGATCTCCATCTCCACGGGTAGCTGGCCCACGCGCAGTTCGCCGACGAAGGGGTGATTGCGGCCATAGCCGCGCTGCGTGGAATAGGCCATCGACAGCACGAAACCTTCATCGCCACGGGTCAGCGCCTGAAGCTTCAGCGGGCGATCGGCGGGAAAATCAAGCGGCTCCCGGGTCAGGTCACGCGGTGTTTCGGTGCCTGCGGGTTCCGTCTGGATCAGGTCTTCGCGGGCCAGAAACCCGGTGATATGGGGCGTCTTGCCCGTTTGCGGGGTGGTCTGTGGTGCGTCGGGCGCGTCTCCCTCGGCGGCCAGCGCGAAATCGATCAGCCGGTGGGTGTAATCGAAGGTCGGGCCCAGTATCTGGCCGCCCGGGGCATCCTTGAACGTGGCGCTGATCCGCCGGTCGCAGGTCATCGCGCCCGTATCGATCGGCTCGGATGCGCCAAAGCGCGGCAGGGTGGTGCGATAGGCGCGGATCAGGAAAACCGCCTCGATCATGTCGCCGCGCGCCTGTTTGATCGCCAGCGCTGCCAGATCGGGGTCGTAAAGCGAGCCCTCGGCCATCACACGGTTTACCGCAAGGCTCAGTTGTTCGCGGATCTGCGCCACCGACATCTCGGCGACGGTCCGGTCGCCGCGCCGCTCTTCGGCCAGCCAGGCATGGGCATTGTCGATGGCGCGCTCGCCGCCTTTTACCGCCACATACATCAGATCGCCTCCGTCACATGGGTGGATCGGGGCAGGGCGGCCAGTTGAGCGCCTGCGGTGAAGATACAGTCGAAGCCAAGCGGGAACCGCGCCCGGTTTGCCCGGAACGCGGCGATCTCCGGCAGGTTCAGACAGGCCCGGTCCCTGATCCCCGGCCCGCTCAGTACGGTGCCATCGGCGCGCAGGTCGTCGCGCTCCACGATCAGCGTTGCCGAGCGGTCGGGATACTCCGGGGTGCCGATTGCATAAGCCGACAGCGGCGCCAGCGCGTCCCATGTGCCAAGGGCGAACATCGCGGCTTCGGCGCCGACAAAGGGCGCACCGGTATGGAATGTGATCCAGGCGCGCGCGGCCTCCGTGTCATGGCCGGGTGCCAGATAGACGCCGGTCTCCGGATCGCAGAGCGTCAGGATCACGGCACCGGCCGCCGCAGAGATCGGGGCGGGCGGTGCGGCTCTGCTGACGGTTTCGATCCGCCCGGGGCGGGCCATGGCCTGCAAGACCGCGCGAAACGCGAAGGCCGCGTCGAAGGCGGGCGCTTCGAACCCGCCGGTCATCGCATCGCTTTGGGTCGGTGCCGACATCATCCCTCTCCCCGTACCATCGTGAAGAACTCCACCTTCGTCGCGGCGGCGCGGGCGGCGCGCGCGGTCCGCTTGGCGGCCGCCTCGTCGCGCAGCGGGCGCAGGATCGCGGCCTCCAGCGCTTCGGCCTCGCCGGCTTCGGCCAGCGCGTCGATCAACGCCGCCGTGCGCGCCGCCTGCTTGTCGCGGCCTTGCACATATCCATGGCCGACGGCGCCGTCGCTCAGCCGGATGGAACAGCGTGTCACGCTCATTTCACCCAGATTGAAGGGCGCCCCGACCGCGCCGGCCCGGCCCCGCACCATCACGGTTCCGATCTCCGGCGGGCGCAGCGTCTCATGCTCGGGCGTCCTGCCAAAGGCCTGCCAAAGAGCGGCGAGCCGCGCCCCCGGGGCCTGCGCCAGGGTCGACAGTCGGGCCTTGCGGTCTGTGTTCGCGTCTATCTCAGACATCTTGCGGAGTTGTCCATATTTATATACAACTAGACAAATTGTTACGCCCAGCCCGCGAGTCGCGCAAGCCCGGGCTCCGTGAAACTTTGATGACAAACGGATACCGACATGGGCCGCACCGCGCTTTGGACATCGATACGGGACACCCTGACGGGGGAGATCGGCGCGGGCCGCTACGCGCCCGGCGACAAGCTGCCGACCGAGGCGGAACTGGCCGCACGGTTCGGCGTGAACCGCCACACGGTGCGCCGGGCCCTTGCGGCCCTGGCCGAGATCGGCACGGTGCATGCACGGCGCGGCGCGGGCGTTTTCGTGACGCACCAGCCCACCTATTACCCGATCGGCAAGCGCGTGCGGTTCCACCAGAACCTGATTGCCGCCGGCAGGGAGCCGCGCCGCCGGTCGTTGCACCGTGCGACCCGCGCCGCCGACGCGCGGGAGGCCGACGCACTTGGCCTGAAACCCGGCGATCCGGTGCATGTCTCCGAAGGCGTGTCTTTCGCCGACGATCAGCCCATTGCAGTGTCGCGCGCCGTCTTCCCGGCCGAACGGTTCCCGGATCTGCTCACCCATCTGGCCCGTACCGGCTCGGTCACCGCGGCGTTCCGGGCCGAGGGGCTGATGGATTACACCCGCAGCTGGACCCAGCTTACGGCGCTTGCCGCCTCGCCCACGCAGGCCGGGCATCTGCATCTGCAGCCGGGCGCGCCAATCCTGCGCACAGTCGGGCTGAGCGTCGATCCGGAAGGCCGCCCGGTGGAATACGGCCGCACCTGGTTTGCCGGCGATCGGGTCACTCTGACCTTGGCCGAGGGCGAGGGCTGACCCCCCATTGGCACCTTTGCGCACCCGCGTTATCACGGGGGAGCGCCGCGCCACTTCAGGACTTGCTTGCACCATGACATCCGCCCCCGTTTCCGCATCCGGCTCATGGCCGGTCATCCGATCCCTCGGCCTGACCGGGCTGCTGGTCAGCTTCGCGGATGCGTTCAGCGAACCTGCCAACCGGGCGGCGCTTGCGTTTCGGGCGGCCCTGGAACGGGACCCATGGCCGGGGGTGGAGGAAACCGCCCCCTCGCTGGTGTCGGTCTTTCTGCGCATCGACCCGCTGGCCGCCGATCACGCGGATCTGGTGTCCCGGCTGAGCGATCTGGTGTCCCGGCAGGACTGGTACGAGGCACCCCTGCCTGAGGGGCGGCGCCTGTTCCGCGTGCCGACCGTCTACGGCACCGATCTGGCCCCCGAACTGTCCGAGGCGGCTACGGCGGCGGGCCTGTCCGAAGCGGAGGCGATCAGGGAGCTTTCCACCGCCCGGCTGCGGGTCATGGCGCTTGGCTTCGCGCCGGGGCAGCCCTATCTGGGCGAGCTTCCGGAAAACTGGAACCTGCCACGGCGGACTGAGCTGAACCCCATGGTGCCCGCCGGCGCGATGATCCAGGCCATCCGTCAATGCGTGCTCTTCTCCCGGCCGTCGCCCACGGGCTGGCGGCATATCGGGCAGACCGCGTTCGAGAATTTCCGCCCCGACAGCGACCCGGCCTTCCCCCTGAACCCCGGTGACGAGGTGCAGTTCGTCGCCACCGACCGCGCCCATGTGGAGCGCATGATGGGCGATGCCGATGTGCTGGACGGTGGCGCCGAGGTCGAGGTGATCTCATGACCGCACTGATCGTCCACCGCGCGGGGCCCGGTGTCACCGTGCAGGATCTTGGCCGCCCCGGTCATCTGGCGCAGGGCCTTTCGCGGGGCGGGGCGATGGACCGGCTGGCGCTTTACGAAGGCGCCGCGCTCCTCGGTCAGGCGCCCGAGCTTGCCGTCCTTGAAATGGTCGGCATGGGCGGAGAGTTCGAGGCCGATGCGCCCCTTCGCATCGCCCTTACCGGCGCGCCGATGAAGGCCACGTTCGACGGCGCGCCGTTGATCTGGAATGCCAGCCACCACATGCCCGCGGGCAGCAGACTGTCCATCGGCGGCGTGATCGAAGGCGCGGTCGGCTATCTGCATGTGGGCGGCGGGTTCGACACCGATGTCAGACTGGGCGCGCGCGCGGCGCAGCTGAACGCGGGGCTGGGCGGCCCGGTCGAGGGGGGCACGCATCTGCCCGTCGGCACCGACAGGCAGGGCGCGACCGGCATGGTGCTGGATGTGGCCGATCGCTTTTCGGGCGGTCGGTTGCGGATCCTGCCATCGGTCCAGACCGGCTTTTTCGACGAAGACACCCGCGCCCGGCTGGAAGCGACCGCGTTTCAGCGCGATCCGCGCTCGAACCGCATGGCGCTGCGCCTTGCGATGGATGGCGAGGGGTTCGCGCTGGAAGGCGGTCTTACCGTGGTCTCCGAAGTCATCGTGCCGGGGGATATCCAGATCACCGGCGACGGGGTGCCGGTGATCCTGATGGCGGAATGCCAGACCATGGGCGGCTACCCGCGGATCGCGACGGTTCTGCCGGCAGATCTGCCGCGCGCGGCGCAGACCCCGCCCGGCGCCCCGCTCAGCCTTGACTTCATCACGCCCGACGAAGGTCTGGCGGCGGAACGCGCCGATCTGGCCGCGCGCAACGCGCTCCGTTCGAATGTGCGGCCGCTTGTGCGCGACCCGCGCGACATCCCCGATCTGTTGAGCTATCACTTGGCCGACGGGGCCATTTCCGGCCATGAGGAGGAGCATCAATGAGCCTGACTGTCGATCTGAACGCGGATATGGGCGAAAGCTTCGGCCCCTGGGTCATGGGCCGGGATGCCGAGCTGCTGCAGATCATCACCTCGGCCAATATCGCCTGCGGTGCCCATGCGGGCGACCCCGACGTGATGGCGGAAACCATGGCGCTGGCGGTGGAAAACGGCGTCGGGATCGGCGCGCATCCGGGTTTTCCCGACCTGCAGGGGTTCGGACGCCGGCGGATGCATCTGCCCCATAGGACACTGGCCAATTTCGTCCGGTTCCAGCTTGGCGCGGCGCAGGCCATGGCGCGCGCCGCCGGCGGCAGGGTCCGGCATCTGAAACTGCACGGGGCGCTCGGTAACATGACCTCGGAGGATGCCGAACTGGCGCGGGTCTGCTACGACGCGGCGCTTTCGGTGGACCCTGACCTGATCATCATGGTGCTGACCGCCACCGCGCAGGAAGAGGCGACGCGCGCCCTTGGCTGCGCCTGGGCTGGCGAGATTTTCGCGGACCGCGCCTATAACGACGATGCGACGCTTGTCGATCGCTCCCGGCCCGGCGCGGTAATCCATGATGCGGGCGTGGCCGGGCCACGTGTTGCCGCTATGGTCAAGGCCGGCGCGATCATCACCGGAAGCGGCAAGGAGATCCCGGCGGCGATCGACACGATCTGCCTGCATGGCGACACGCCCGAAGCGGTGGAGATCGCCCGTTCGGTCCGCGCGGCGCTGGAGGCCGAAGGCGTGGCGCTGGCACAATTCGAAGGCCGGACGCCCTGAACCGGCCCCGGCCGTCTGGTCGGCGGGATCGCGCGCTGCTAGGTCTGCGCGCAAGGGATCGTCAAGCGGAGGGATGAAATGGCAAAACTGGCGTTTTTGGGTCTGGGGGTCATGGGCTATCCGATGGCCGGGCATCTGCGGAACGCAGGCCATGAGGTAACCGTCTACAACCGGACAACCGCCAAGGCCGAAGCCTGGGCGGCGGAGCATGGCGGCGATTTCGCGGCGACCCCGCGCGAGGCGGTGGCGGGCGCGGAATTCGTGATGTCCTGCGTCGGCAATGACGATGATCTGCGCGCCGTCGTGATGGGCGCGGACGGGGCGCTTGCCGGCATGGCGCGGGGATCGGTTTTCGTGGATCACACGACCGTATCGGCAACGGTCACCCGGGAACTGGCGGCGCAGGCCGCGGAACAGGGGGTGGGCTGGGTCGACGCGCCGGTCTCTGGCGGGCAGGCCGGGGCCGAAAACGGGCAACTGGCGATCATGTGCGGCGGCGAGCAGACGCATTTCGCGGCGGCCGAACCGGTGATCGATGCCTATGCCAAGGCGATTGTGCATTTCGGCGATGTCGGGGCGGGCCAGTTGACCAAGATGATCAATCAGGTCTGCATCGCCGGTGCGATCCAGAGCATTTCCGAGGGTCTGTTCTTTGCCATGCAGGCCGGGCTGGACGCAAAGAAAGTGGCCGATCTGGTGTCGCAGGGCGCGGGCGGTTCGTGGCAATTGGCCAACCGGGCCGGCACGATGGTGGACAATGAGTTCGATCACGGTTTTGCCGTCGACTGGATGCGCAAGGATCTGGGGATCGCGCTGGCCCAGGGCAAGGAGATGGGCGTGAGCCTGCCGATCACCGCGCTGGTGGACCAGTTCTATGCCGAGGTGCAGCAGCTTGGCGGCGGGCGGTGGGACACTTCCAGCCTGATCCAGCGGTTCCGCAAGATGCACGGGCAGGACATCTGACGACACCGCGCCGCCGTGTTTCGCCGCGTCCGGGGCGTCCGACCGGCGGGAGCGGATTTGCCGCGTGGACCCGTTGACGGGTGCCGGGGCCCGCCATGGCGCTGTTTTTTGAGGCAAAGAAGACTGTGGGGAAAGGCGGATCCGACTTGGGCGACACCGGGGCATTTGCCGAAACGATGGATTGGGCCGCCGGCTTCGATGCGATCATCGACGTGCGCAGCCCGGCAGAGTTTGCCGAGGATCGCATGCCCGGCGCGGTGAACATGCCCGTCCTCAGCGATGCGGAGCGGGTACGCGTCGGCACGATCTACGCGCAGCAGAGCCCCTTCGCCGCGCGCAAGATCGGGGCAGCGCTGGTGGCGCGGAACGCCGCCGCCCATATCGAAAACTCCCTGATGGCGCAGGGCGGGGATTGGCAGCCGCTGGTCTATTGCTGGCGCGGCGGCCAGCGCTCGGGCTCCTTCGCCACGATCCTGCGGCAGATCGGATGGCGGGTGGAGGTTCTGGACGGCGGATATCGCAGCTATCGGCGGCGGGTGGTGGAGATGCTCTACGACCGGCCCCTGACGCAGCGGCTGATCCGGCTGGATGGCAATACCGGCAGTGCCAAGACCGACCTTCTAGCCCGGCTGGCCGCACGCGGGGTGCAGGTTGTCGATCTGGAGGGCCTCGCGGCGCATCGCGGCTCCATCCTGGGCGAGATGGAGGGGCCGCAGCCCCCGCAAAAGGCGTTCGAATCGGCGCTGGCCATGGCGCTCTCCCGAGTGGATCCCGCGCGGCCGCTGCTGTTGGAGGCGGAATCGAGCCGGATCGGAAAGCTGCGCCTGCCGCCCTCGCTCTGGGCTGCGATGCGGGCCGCGCCGCGTCTGGTCGTTGCCGTTCCGGCGCCGGCGCGCGCGGCCTATCTGGCCGACGTCTACGGAACGTATGCCGCCGATCTTCCGCGCCTGATCACCCGGCTGGATCATCTGCGCCCGCTGGCCGGACATGAGGTGGTCGATGGCTGGATCGCGCTGGCCCGTCAGGGGCGGTTGCAGGAGCTTTCCGCTGGATTGATCGAACGCCATTACGATCCGGCCTATGCCCGGGCGCGCAGATCCGACGCCACGGAACGGCTGGCGGAGTTTCGGAGTGACAGCCTGACGGTGGAGGCGCGCGAAGCCCTGGCGGACCGGCTCGCCCGATGGATCGCGAGCGCCTAGATCAGGGTGATCCGTGGCGCGCCGGTCCCGAACCGGCCGATGACGGCCGCGTCATGGCCGGCCGCGCGCAGCTCCGCCACCGCCCTGGCGGCATCGGTCGGCGGCAGAGCGGCCAGAAACCCGCCCGAGGTCTGCGGGTCGAACAGCAGCGCCTTCCGCGCGCCGTCGCCGCCGCTGATCCGCCCGGCAAGGGAGGCCTCGTTCGCCGCGTGCAGGCTGGCCCGCTGGCCCGCATCCAGAAGCGCCCGGGCACCCGGCAGCATGGGCAGGTCGGCCAGCGCGATTTCGGCGCCGAGGGCCGAGGCGTCGCATATACCGATCAGGTGCCCGGCCAAACCGAAGCCGGTGACATCCGTCATCGCATGGGCAAGCGCGCCGATACGGGCGGCGACGTCGCCTTGCGGGCGGCTCATCTGCGCCCAGGCGGTGGCCACATCCGCGCCTTTCGCGGCCTGCGCCATTTCAGCGGCCAGGATCACGCCGGTGCCAAGCGGCCGGGTCAGAACCAGCGCGTCGCCATCCTGAGCGCCGGCCAGCGTCACGGGCGGGCCATCGGGCAGACCGGTCAGGGTGAAGCCGATGGACAGTTCGGCCCCCTGGGCGGAATGGCCCCCGGCGATCTCCACCCCCTCGGCGGCGAAGATCGCACCGGCTTCGGCCATGATTTCGGCCAGCCAGGCCGCCTGCATCCGCGGCACCATCATCGGCAGGGTAACGCTGGCCAGGGCCGCCTGCGGCCGGGCGCCCATGGCCCAGACATCACCCATGGCATGGACCGCGGCGACCCGGGCCAGCAGCCCGGGATCGGGGCTGAACGCGCGCAGATGATCGGTGGTCAGCACAAGCGTCCGCCCGCCGATGTTCAGCACTGCCGCGTCATCGCCCGGGCGGCTCAGCACATCGTCGCGCAGGCCCGTCGGCAGCGCGCCCAAGGCCTTCTGCAGCGCCGTCCGGCCCAGCTTCGCGCCGCAGGCGCCGCAAGGGGCAGGGCCGCGCATCTGCTCGGCCACGCCGTCCGCGGCACCCCGGGGCACGGGGGGCGACGGCATCGGGCGCAGGTTGGTGAAGCGGGCCATGAAGGCGCGGTCGATCCGGTCCTTCCAGCGCCACATCAGCGCGCCGGACAGCATGATGCCCCGTTTCTCGGCCAAGGCGGATTTGCGGCCAAGGGAGATCAGCTTGAGATAGTCGCGCTGCGGGGCAAAGGCCCGCCTGGACCCGCCGGTCAGATCGGCCCGCAGGTTATGGGCCAGAACCGGCGCGGCGCGCACGGCGAAAACGCCGGCCTTGGGGCGCGGAGCATGGGAAAGATGGGCGCAGTCGCCCGCCGCGTAGATGGCTGGATCGGTGACCGAGCGAAGGGCCGCGTCGACCACCAGATACCCCGCCTCGGTCTCAAGGCCCAGATCGGCCAGCCAGTCATGGGGCCGGGCGCCCGCCGCGCCGATGGTCATGTCGCTGCGAAGCGCGCGACCGTCGGACAGGCGAAGTGTGTCGTCGCCAAGTTCGGTGACCCCGACCCCTTCGATCAGGGCGATGCCCGCGGTTTTCAGCGCCTCCATCAGCCGCGCGCGGCTTTTTTCGGGGAGCCCGGCAAGCGCCTCGGCCTGCTCGATGATCGTGACCGTGGGCGCGCATCCCAGACCGGTCAGCCGATGCTGCGCGGCCATGGCAAGCTCCACCCCGGCCACGCCGCCGCCGATCACGGCGATTTCCGGGCGGGCCGGCGGATCGGCGCAGAACCGGGCCCAGGTATCGGCGAAGCGGTCCAGCGGCTTCGCAGGCACGCCGAAGCTGGCGAAGCCGGGCAGGCCGGGCATGGCCGAGGTCACGCCCACATCGATCGACAGGATGTCGTAGGAGATGGGGGCGATCCGGCCCACCACGCGGACGGTCCGGGCGTTCCGGTCGAGCCCGGTGGCCGCGCCGAGGATCAGCCTTGCACCGGCGAAGCGTGCCAGCCGCACCAGATCGATTTGCAGCTCATCCCGGTCGTAATGTCCCGCCACATGGCCGGGCAGCATGCCGGAATAGGGCGCGCTCGGGCCCGGGTTGATCAGCGTCAGGCGCGTGCCGGGCACCGGATCCATCCCCCAATTGCGCAGAACCAGCGCATGAGTATGGCCGCCGCCGATCAGGACCAGCTCCCTTGAGAACGGCGCGGCGGGGGTCATCCGGCAGGTTCCGCGAACGGATCCGACGCATAGCCGACCCCCGTCAGATAAAGCCCGAACGGGGGTGCGACCGGCCCGCAGGCGGCGCGGTCCGCGGCCTCCAGCGCCGCCTTCATGTCGGCCGGGCTCCAGCCGCCCGCGCCCACGCGTTCCAGCGAGCCGACAAGGGAGCGGACTTGCGAATGCAGGAAGGACCGGGCCCTGAGACGAAACTGAAACTCGACCCCGTGATCCAGCGGCAGCTCCGTGATCTCGATCGCGTCGAGCGTCTTGACCGGGCTCTTGGCCTGACAGATCGTGGCCCGGAAGGTCGTGAAATCATGACGCCCGATCAGGTGCCGGGCGGCCTCCCGCATCGGGTCCGCCCGCAGTTTGCCCCGCACATGCCAGGCCTGTCCTGCCTCAAGCGTCAGCGGCGCCCGGCGGTTGACCACCCGGTAGAGATAGCGCCGCTCCTCGGCCGAAAACCGGGCATGCCAGTCGTCATCGACCCGAGCGCAGGCAACAACGGCCACCGGCAGGGGCTTGAGATGAAAATTCACCGCCTCCGACAGGCGAAAGGGCGTCCAGTCGCGCGCCATGTCGCAATGGGCCACCTGACCCGTGGCGTGAACGCCCGCATCGGTGCGCCCGGCGGCGGCAATCGTGGGCACATCCGGCTCCAGCCTGGCCAGCGCCGCCTCGACCGCGCCCTGCACGGTGGCGCAGTCGGCCTGACGCTGCCACCCGGCAAAGGGCGCACCATCATATTCCAGTTTCAGGGCATAGCGGGGCATGGGGTTCGCCTATGACAAAGCGGAGGGGCGCAATCAACCCTGTAAACCGCACCCGCCGATGACTATTCTTTGATCCTGAGGCAGGCAAAGGACGATTGCGCAGTGGTCATCGGGACAATAGCGGACACTCTGGGCCGGGGGATCGAAAGCGTGACCGGCGCCGTGTCGGAAACCTTTTTCGAACCGGTGGTCCGGTTGGGCGTGACCGGGCTCAGCCGGGCGGGCAAGACCGTTTTCATCACCTCGCTTGTCGCCAACCTTCTGGATCGCGGGCGGATGCCGGGGCTTGAGGCGGCGCAATCGGGCCGGATTCAGGCCGCGTTCCTGCAACCGCAGCCCGATGATACGGTGCCCCGGTTCGACTTCGAAACCCATCTGGCGGCCCTGACCGGCCCCAAGCCGCATTGGCCCGACAGCACCCGGCATGTGTCGGAACTGCGACTGTCGCTGAGGGTGCAGCCAAGCGGTCTGCTTTCGGGCCTGTCCGGGCCGCGCACGGTCCATCTGGATATCGTGGACTATCCCGGTGAATGGCTGCTGGACCTGTCGCTTCTGGATCAGGGCTATGCAGACTGGGCCGCGCAGGCGCTCGATCAGGCCCGCAGCCGCCCCGGCGGGGCCGAATACCTGGCGCATCTGGCCGATCTTGACCCGTCCGCCAGGCTGGACGAGCCGCAGGCGCAGGCGCTGGCGCGCGCCTATACCGCCTATCTGGCCGCGGCGCGCGCGGCGGGTTTCTCCGATTGCACGCCGGGCCGGTTTCTCCTGCCCGGGGAACTGGAAGGCAGCCCCGCGCTCACATTTGCGCCCCTGCCGCCCTCGGCCAGCTCGCGCGGTTCGCTGGCGCGCGAATTCGCGCGGCGTTACGAGGCCTACAAGGCGCAGGTGGTCAAACCCTTCTTTCGCGACCATTTTGCCCGGATCGACCGGCAGATCGTGCTGATCGACGCACTTGGCGCGATCCATGCTGGCCCGCCCGCGGTGGAGGATCTGCGCCGCACGATGGCCGGGATCCTCCGTGCCTTTCGCCCCGGCCGGAACAGCTTTCTGAGCACGCTTGTGGGGCGGCGCACGGACAAGATCCTGTTTGCCGCGACCAAGGCGGACCATCTGCATCATTCCCAGCACCCGAAACTGACCGCGATCATGGAGGCGCTGGTGCGCGACGCCCGCGATCGCGCCGATTTCGCCGGGGCGGCCACCCGGGCCATGGCCATTGCCGCCCTGCGCGCCACGGTGGAAGAGACCCGCAGCCATGATGGCGGGCGCCTCGATCTGGTGCGCGGCACCTTGCTGGACGGCGGCAAACAGGCCGCGTTCCATCCCGGCGACCTACCGGAGGATCCGAACGCGCTTCTGGTCCCCGCGCGTCAGGGACAGGCCGCGTGGCTGGACGGTGATTTCGACGTGATGCGCTTTGCGCCCGCGACGCTGACATTGAAACCGGGGGAGGGGCCACCCCATATCCGGCTGGACAGCGCGGCGGAGTTCCTGCTCGGAGACAGGCTCAGATGAGCGCCGGTGGCTTGCGCGGGACGGGGCTCTGCCCCCGGGCCGGACCCGCCCCGTGGGATTTTTTTGCACCAGAAAAGCAGGACAGGTTGGATGGTTAATCGCAAGGGCCCCGTTCTGATCGAGCTGGAGGACGCACCCGAGATCGGGCCGGTGGCAGCGCCGCCGGTGCCCGATGCGGGCGTGCCGGTCGCCAGCGGGCAGGCGATGCAGACCATGGCGACCCTGGCCGCGCGCCGCCCGTCGCGCCTGGGGCGGTTCTTCTGGGCGGCGGCACTGGCGCTTCTTGGCTTCGTGCTGTCCATCGCGGCGTGGAACTTCGTCACCGGGCTTTTGGCGGCGAACCCGATCCTCGGCTGGACGGCGACGGTTCTGGTGGGGCTCGTGTTGCTGGCGCTGGTGCTGATCGCGCTGAAGGAGGCGGCGGCGTTTTCGCGTCTTGGCAGGTTGGATGACCTCAGACGGGAGGCCGATGCGGCGCTGTCCGCGGGGGATCTGGGCGCCGCGCGCAGGGTTTCCGACAGGCTGACGGCGCTTTACCGCGACCGGCCGGAGTTGCGGCTTGGCCGCGAAACGCTGGCGCGGCGGCGGGACGACGTCTTCGATGCGGCGAACCTCTTTGCCCTGACCGAAGCGGAACTGCTCGCCCCGCTGGATGCCGCTGCCCGCCGGGAGGTGGAGGCGGCCGCCCGGCAGGTGGCGACCGTGACCGCACTTGTTCCCATCGCGCTGGCCGATGTGATCGCGGCGCTGACCGCGAATTTGCGCATGATCCGGCGCATCGCCGAGATCTATGGCGGCCGGTCCGGCACGCTTGGCGCCTGGCGGCTGACGCGCGCGGTGCTGACCCATCTGGTGGCCACGGGCGCCGTGGCCGTGGGCGACGATCTGATCGGGTCGGTCGCGGGCGGTTCGGTCCTGTCGAAAGTGTCGCGCCGGTTCGGCGAGGGGGTGGTCAATGGCGCGTTGACCGCGCGGGTCGGCGTCGCCGCGATGGAGGTCTGCCGCCCGCTGCCCTTTGGTGACAATCGCCGCCCGAGCGTTACATCGCTGGTCAGGCGCGCCCTGACCGGGCTTTTTGGCCAGAAGGATTGAGACCGGGATGGAATCGCTTGCCGCCGATCTGACCACGATGATCCGCACACCGCTTCATGACGCCCATGTCCGCGCCATGGCGCGCATCGGCACCGAGCGGCATCTGAAAGCGGGGGAGTGGCTGGCCCATGCCGGCGATCCGATCACCGAGTTTTGCTATCTGATCGAGGGCGAGATCGAAGCGATCGATCCGCGCACCAACCAGCGATACGGCAATGCCTCCCTCGGGCCGACGCAATTCTTCGGCGATATCTCGTTTCTGTCGGGCGGGACCGCGATGATGTCGGCCCGCGCCGTGAAGGATACGACGCTTCTGTGCGTGCCGCGGGACGCGATGCTCGACCTGATGCGGCGGATCCCGGAAATGTCGGACATCATCATCACGGTCTATGCCGCGCGCCGCCGGGGGCAACTGGAGAGCGGGCGCGCCAGCCTGACCCTGATCGGCGCCGAGGCCGACAGGAACATCCGCCAGATCGCCAGTTTCGCCGGCCGGAACCGCATTCCTGTTCGCTCGCTCACGCTGGACGAGCATGAGGCCGAGGCGCTGGCCCATCAATGCAATATCGGGGCCCCGCAGCCGGCGGTGATTTTCGGCAAGACCGACGTGATTGCCGATCCGACGCCGCGCAAGGTTGCGGCCCTGCTCGGCCTTGATCTGACATTCGACGCGGACGAGGTCCACGACGTGCTGATCGTGGGCGGCGGACCGGCGGGCGTGGCGGCGGCCGTTTATGCCGGGTCCGAAGGAATGAACGCGCTGGTGGTGGAGGATATGGCGATTGGCGGGCAGGCGGGCACGTCAAGCCGGATCGAGAACTACATGGGCTTTCCCACCGGCATTTCCGGCGCGGACCTGTGTTGGCGGGGCGAGGTGCAGGCGATGAAGTTCGGCGCGCGCTTTGCGGTGCCGCGACGGGCGGCGGGCCTGTCCGTGCGCGACGACGGGACGTTCTGTATCACCCTCGATGACGGGGCCGAAACCTGTGCCCGCGCGCTGGTGGTGGCGACAGGCGTGCAATATCGCCGCCTGCCGATCGAAGGGCTGGAACGGTTCGAGAGCGCCGGCGTCTATTACGCGGCAACCGATGTGGAGGCACGCTATTGCCGCGATACCGAGGTGGTCGTGATCGGCGGCGGCAATTCGGCCGGTCAGGCCGCGATGTTTCTCAGCCGGACCGCGCGGCATGTCCATGTACTGGTGCGCGGCCCGTCGCTGGCCGCGTCGATGTCCGACTACCTGCTCAGCCGGCTGGAGGCCGACCCGAGGATCACCATCCATTACCGGACCGAGATGACCGCGCTGCATGGCGGAGAGGAGCTGGAGGGCGTCGATATCCGCGACAAATCCGCAGGCCAGGACTGGCGGATCAACAGCAGCGCGGTGTTCATCATGGTCGGCGCCGCCCCCAATACCGGATGGTTGTCCGGCCATGTGGACCTGGACGACCGCGGTTTCGTGAAAACCGGGTCGGCGGTCGGGGCGTCCTCGGCCTATGCCACGTCCTGCCCGGGGGTTTTCGCCGTGGGGGATGTGCGTGCGGGCTCGGTCAAGCGGGTCGCAAGTGCGGTGGGCGAGGGCTCCGTCGTGATCTCCCGGGTCTGGGATTTTCTCGAAAACCGGGACTGAACGCGATGCTGAGATCCCTGGGGCTCAGAAGCGATGTGGTGGTCCAGCGCGGCGTCAGCCTGATCGAGAGCCATCCCGACAGGCTTGTCCTCCGCACCCCGTCGGAGCCGGATTTCTGGTTCGGAAACATGCTGATCTTTCGCCACGGGGAAGTGGACCCCGACGCGCAGATCGCCCGGTTTCACGCCGATTTCCCCGATGCTGGCCACGTGACGCTCGCCTGGGACGTGCCGGGTATGGTGCCGGGCGCGGGCCATGCGGAACTGGCCCGCCGGGGGTTTGCAATAGAGGCGGCCGATGTGCTGACATTGACCGGCCCGCTCCGGCGCCATGGCACTCCCGAAGGGATCACGATCCGCCCGGTCGCCACGGATGCGGACTGGGATCAGGTGATAGGCTTGCAGATCGAGACAGGTGTCGAGGAAGGGTATGATCCCGGCCCGCATCGGTCTTTTGTCACGGCCCGTTTCTGCAATCGTCGCCGCCAGATCGGGGTCGGCGGGGCGGTCTGGCTGGCGGCGTTCGAGGGTGACCTGCTGGTTGGCGATCTGGGCGTGTTTCTGGGTGATGGGGTCGCGCGCTATCAGAGTGTAGAGACCCGGGCCCGTTATCGCCGCCGCGGGATTTGCGCGGCCCTTGTCACCGCGGGCGCCGATTGGGCCGCCGCAGAGGAGCCACACGCGATCCCGGTGATCGTGGCGGATCGGGATGGCGCGCCGGGCCGGATCTATCGCCGCTGCGGCCTTGCACTGGCCGAGACTTTGATCTCCGCCGTCAAGGGCAGCTATTGACGGCTGACATCGCGGGCGAAACATGTCAGGCCTTGCCCCATGACCGCCGACCGCCCCCTTCTCGGCATCCTGCTGATGCTTGGCTTTTGCATCGTGATCCCGGTTGCCGACGCGCTCGCCAAGATACTTGGCGATACCATCCCGCTGCTGCAGCTGATCCTTGTGCGCTTCGGTGCGCAGGCGGGGCTGCTTCTGCCGTTTGCCCTCCTCGCAGGCGCCGCGCTCTTCCCCTCGGCGCGGATCGTGCGGCTGACATTGCTGCGCACGATCCTGCAGGTTCTGGGGCTTGGTCTGATGTTCACGGCGCTGCGCTATCTGCCGCTTGCCGATGCGGTCGCCATCGCGTTCGTGATGCCTTTCATCATACTGATCCTCGGAAAGTACTTCCTGGGTGAGGAGGTGGGCCCGAGGCGGCTGATCGCCTGCGCGGTCGGTTTTGCGGGCACCCTCATGGTGGTCCAGCCGAGCTTTGCCGAGGTCGGCGCGCCCGCGCTTTTGCCACTTGGCGTGGCACTGGTGTTTGCGCTCTTCATGCTGGTCACCCGGAAAATCGCCAAGGAGGTGGATCCGGTGGCGCTGCAGGCGGCCTCCGGTCTGATGGCGCTGCCGCTTTTGTTGCCGCTCTTTCTGTTTGCGCCGGGTCCGGGCAGCAACCCGCCGATGATTGGCTGGATCGCCCCGCAGAGTACCGAGTTGTGGCTGCTGGCCGCCGTTGGCGTCTTCGGTGTTGTGGGTCACCTGCTGATGACATGGAGCTTGCGCTTCGCGCCATCGGCCACGCTGGCGCCCATGCAGTATCTGGAGATTCCCATGGCCACGCTGGTCGGCTGGCTGGTCTTCCGCGATCTTCCCGACGGGCTGGCGGCCTTCGGCATTGCGCTGACCATCGCCTCGGGGCTTTACGTCGTCCTGCGGGAACGGGCCGTGTCGCGGGCCGCGGCACCGCCTGCCGCCTAAACCGTTTCGCGCTGTTCCACCGCGTGGGCCAGCGGGGCGGCGCCCTGATGACGATAGACCGCACGATACGCCTCGGCCTCATACCGGCGCAGCACCGGCGCGGCCGTCGGGCCGTAGGCGGCCGGTCGCCGGATCAGATCGGGATAAAGGCTCAGCAGTTCGGCCATCGGCTCGTAGTCCAGCGCCGCAAGCGCCATGTCGGCGGGAAAGAAGCTTTCGCTGAGGCAGCCATTGGCATCGACGATCCGATGCCTGTCGAACATCAGATGGGTGTAGGTGATGGTCCCGCCCGTCCGGCGGTCGACCCCGGGCAGGCCAACCAGATGTTTGGCCGCGACCAGCGCCCGGTCATGGCCGAAAAGCAGATCCAGCGCCAAATCCTCGAAATAGATCCGGTGTTCCGGGGACACCACAAGCTCCTCGGAATTGCCGATTGCGCCCGCCGCGATCACCACCGGCGCAAACCGGCCTTCGGCCTCGACCGTCGCGCGGCCGATCCAGCTGACGGGGCAGGCCGGATCGTCCAGCGTCCAGATCTTCTGCCCGATCTCCAGATCTTCCACCGGAACCGGGCCGTTCGGGCCGCGCAGCACCGTCCGCGGGCCGAAACAGGTTATGAAATCGGAATAGCTGGACGACCCGTTATTGCTGCCGCCGGTCTTGACGTAGCGGGTGCCGTCGACCAGCGCTATATCGCTGGCAAACCCCCAGACATCCGATGTATTTCCGCCTTGCGAGAAGACGTAAACCGTAATCTGCGGCCCGGTTTCATTGCCGAACTCGTCCAGTGCGCGCAGGAAAATCTGCGATTCCGATTCAACGCTGGCGCCGTCGCTTACAATTCCCGCGCCATCGGTGATGGTGTGGCTGCCGGGTTGATCGTCATCGAAGATGGATGTGTTGCTGCTGAGATCGTTCAGCGCGATGTTCACGCCAAACCCGGCGGCGTAATCGAAGATCGTGCCATTCGGAGTGCTGGAATTGTTGATGATGCTGCTGCCCGGCGTCAGCGATGGCGATCCGGCGGCGACAGTCAGTCCAGCACTGTCGAAAGCGACAAAATTTCTGATAGCCATTCATTTTCCTGACTCAATACACTCATTACATACGCGGAGATATTGACTAAAATTCATGCTGCGAAGTGAAGAAATCGGGGCATTGTCGTGACGCAATGCCAGAGTTTGGCCAGAATTCGCTCATGAAAGAGCCCCCAATCCGGGTAATTCCGGCGGATTGTCGCCGGAAACGGAATTAATTAACAAAGCATGAAGGGGCGCGGGGCCGATTTAACGGTTTCTTGCGAATCAGCCCGCAGACAGCGGCGTTCTCAACGTCGGTGCCGCCGCCGGCCTCTCGGAGCATGACCCCTCATACGACCTTTGCGCTGCTCCCGTCGAAGGGGCGGCGATCCCGCCGGGGGCACCATGGATCGGTGGTTCAGCGCGGGGCGCGTCGGCACAGGCCCTCAACGGGCGCTCCGTGGGTGCGTTCGACATCTTTACGCCGCAGCGCCGCGCGCCTATAACCCGGGCCATGACGTATGTGATCGCGCGCATCATCATTCGAATTACAACCCCGGCTCTCTAGCAACTGAGACGCCGGGACAAGGTGTTTGAGCCCTCGCACCGCCCTGAAATCCCTGAAGAATTCCGCACCAAAGGACGCCTGACATGTGCGCCGAGACCCCTGATTACAAGTCCACCCTCAATCTGCCGCGAACCGAGTTTCCGATGCGCGCGGGCCTGCCCAAGCGCGAGCCCGAGTGGCTGGAAAGATGGGAGAAAATCGGAGTTTACGACAAGCTGCGCGAGAAAGCGGAAAACCGCGCGCCCTTCACGCTCCATGACGGCCCGCCCTATGCCAACGGGAACCTGCATATCGGTCACGCGCTGAACAAGATCCTCAAGGACATGGTGGTGCGCAGCCAGCAGATGATGGGCAAGGATGCCCGCTACATCCCCGGCTGGGACTGCCACGGCCTGCCCATCGAATGGAAGATCGAGGAGAAGTACCGCCAGAAGGGGCGCGACAAGGATGCCGTGCCCGTGGTCGAGTTCCGTCAGGAATGTCGTGATTTCGCGACGGGTTGGGTGGATATCCAGCGCGAGGAGTTCAAGCGTCTCGGCGTCACCGGCAAGTGGGAGAACCCCTATCTGACGATGGATTTCCACGCCGAACGGGTGATTGCGGAGGAGTTCCAGAAGTTCCTGATGAACGGCACGCTCTATCAGGGCTCCAAGCCCGTTATGTGGAGCCCGGTCGAGAAGACGGCGCTCGCCGAGGCGGAGGTGGAGTATCACGACCACCAGAGCCATACGATCTGGGTCACCTTTCGGGTACTTGCTGACAAGCGCACCGATCCGTTGGTCATGGGGCCAGGTCTGACCCCGGGGCGGCTGGAGCCGCTTGGCGATCTGGACGGCGCGCATGTGGTGATCTGGACGACGACGCCCTGGACGATGCCGCAGAACCGGGCGATCTGTTTTGGTCCGGAAATATCCTATGGTTTGTACGAGGTTACAGGCCGCCCTGAGGAATGCTGGGCCAAGATCGGCCGCAGATATCTGATGGCGGATACATTGGCGGAAAGCATTTTCACCCAGGCGCGGTTGGACGACACCATGTATCGCCGGCTGCGCGACGTGACCGCCGACGAACTGGGCACGCTGGCTTGTGCCCATCCTCTGCGCGGCGTCGAGGGCGCGAACGGCAAGTGGGACTTCGACGTTCCCGTCCTTCCCGGCGATCATGTCACCGATGACGCCGGGACCGGGTTCGTTCATACCGCGCCCAGCCACGGCGATGACGACTACCAGATCGGGCTGAAATACGGGCTGCCGATGACCTATAACGTGCTGGAAGATGGCTCCTTCCGGCCCGACCTGCCGTTTTTCGGAGGCACGCAGATCCTCAAACCGAACGGCAAGGAGGGCAATGCCAACACCGCCGTGATCGACAAACTGGTCGAGGTCGGCGCGCTTCTGGCCCGAGGCCGCCTCAAGCACTCCTACCCCCACAGCTGGCGCTCCAAGGCGCCGCTCATCTATCGCAACACGCCGCAATGGTTCGTCGCCATCGACAAGCCGGTCGGCGACGGGCAGGACACCTATGGCAAGACCATCCGCGAGCGCGCGCTGCGCTCCATCGACGAGCTGGTCACCTGGACCCCGCAGACCGGCCGCAACCGCCTGCATTCGATGATCGCAGCGCGGCCCGACTGGGTGCTGTCCCGCCAGCGGGCCTGGGGCGTGCCGCTGACCTGCTTCGTCCGGAAGGGGGCCAAGCCCGATGACCCCGATTTCCTTCTTCGCGATCCGGCGGTGAACGCCCGTATCCTCGCGGCCTTCGAGGAGGAGGGCGCCGATGCATGGTACAAGGATGGCGCCAAGGCCCGGTTCCTCGGCAACGACCACGATCCGGACGCCTATGAGCAGGTGTTCGATATCCTCGATGTGTGGTTCGACAGCGGCTCCACCCACGCCTTCGTCCTGCGGGACAGGCCCGACGGCTCCGAAGACGGCATCGCCGATCTCTATCTGGAAGGCACCGACCAGCATCGCGGGTGGTTCCATTCCTCGATGCTGCAGGCCTGCGGCACGATGGGCCGCGCGCCCTATCGCGGCGTGCTGACCCATGGTTTCACGCTGGACGAAAAGGGCATGAAGATGTCCAAAAGCCTGGGCAACACCATCGTGCCCGAGACGGTCGTCAAGCAATACGGCGCCGATATTCTGCGGCTCTGGGTGGCGCAGGTGGATTTCACCAACGATCAGCGTATCGGGCCCGAAATTCTGAAAGGCACCGCCGACAGCTACCGGCGGCTCCGCAACACGATGCGGTTTCTGTTGGGCAGTCTGGCCGATTTCAGCGAGGCGGACCGGGTCGCGCCCGCAGAGATGCCCGAACTGGAGCGGTGGGTTCTGCACCGTCTGGCCGATCTCGACCAACTGGTTCGGGAGGGCTATGCCAGATACGATTTCCAGGGCGTGTTTCAGGCGGTCTTCACCTTCGCCACCACCGATCTTTCGGCCTTCTATTTCGATATCCGCAAGGACGCGCTGTATTGCGATGGCGACACGCCGCGGCGCCGTGCCGTGCGCACGGTTCTCGATATCCTGTTCCATCGACTGACCACATGGCTTGCGCCGGTTCTGGTCTTCACGATGGAGGAGGTCTGGCTGGAGCGGTTTCCGGGGGAGGAAAGCTCGGTACACCTCACGGATATCCCCGAAACGCCGGCCACGTGGCGCGACGATGCACTTGCCGCGAAATGGGCGAAAATCCGCACCGCGCGGCGCGTGGTGACGGCGGCGCTGGAAATCCAGCGTCAGGACAAGGTGATCGGGGCCAGCCTCGAAGCGGCCCCGGTGGTCCATGCCCGCGATGGCGACATGCTGGAGGCGCTCAAATCCGTGTCCTTCGACGATATCGCCATCACGTCGGGTCTGACGCTGACCGGCGATCCGATCCCGGCGGAGGCGTTCCGCCTGCCGGAAGTGGAGGGCGTCGGCGTGGTGTTCGAGATGGCCGAGGGCGAGAAATGCCAGCGTTGCTGGAAGATCCTGCCCGATGTGGGCCGGCATGCGCATCCGGGCGTTTGCGGACGGTGTGATAAGGCGCTGTCGGACTGAGGAGGAAGGGCGCGACCGGTTCGCGCCCGTTTCCCGTGGACGGTACGGCGCGGGTTTGCGGCGTTGACCCCAAGTCAATTCGTACAAGCTCCGATGTCCTTCTCAGCCGCTGCCGTCACCGATATCGCCCATGCCTATACGGCCGCCTGGAATTCCGGCGATCCTGACTCGGTGGCATCGTTTATGCGGAGGACGGCGAGATCATCCTCAATCGCGGCGAGCCGTCGACGGGCCGTGCGCGCGTGGCCCAGATGGCGGCGGGATTCTACGCCGATGTTCCGGATCTGGCGCTGACCCTCGATGTCGTGCGGCCAGCGGGCGATCACGTGATCTTCGTCTGGAGTCTCACGGGCCATGATGCCGGCACCGGGAACCCCTGAAGATCAGCGGATGAGAGGAATGGGATCTCGATGAAGACGGCAAGGTGATTGCCTCCAAAGGCTGGTTCGACGCCGAAGACTACGCCCGTCAGGCATCAGGCGACTGACTTGCAAATTTGCACATTTGCTTGTGCCTTGGGTTTTCCGGTCGCGCGGCCTAGCTTGCGATGGAATTGCAAACAGGAGGCCCCGCATGACCCGTTCCGACGACTACACACCCCCCAAGGTCTGGACCTGGGACAAATCCTCCGGCGGGAAATTCGCCAGCACCAACCGCCCCATCGCGGGCCCGACCCATGACAAGGAACTGCCCACCGGCAAGCACCCGCTGCAGCTTTATTCGCTGGCCACGCCCAATGGGGTGAAGGTCACGGTTCTTCTGGAGGAGTTGCTGGCGGCGGGCCACGCAGAGGCCGAATACGATGCATGGGTGATCAACATCTCCGAGGGGGATCAGTTCGGCAGCGGCTTTGTCGACGTGAACCCGAACTCCAAGATACCGGCCCTCATGGACCGGTCTACCACGCCGCCCACCCGTGTTTTCGAGTCCGGCGCGATCCTGCTTTATCTGGCCGAAAAGCACGGCGCGTTCCTGACGGACGCCAAAGACCGGCCCGAGATGCTGTCCTGGCTGTTCTGGCAAATGGGGTCGGCTCCGTATCTGGGGGGCGGGTTCGGCCATTTCTATGCTTACGCGCCGGAGAAATGGGAGTATCCGATCGACCGGTTCGCGATGGAGACAAAGCGGCAGCTCGACGTGCTGAACCGGCATCTGGCCGACAGGGACTGGATGGCGGGCGGGGTCTATTCCATCGCCGATATCGCAATCTGGGCATGGTACGGGCAACTGGTTCTGGGCCGTCTCTACGATGCGGCGGAGTTTCTCGACGTGGCCAGCTACACCCATGTGGTGGAATGGGCCGGTCGCATTGATGCCCGCCCGGCCGTCCAGCGGGGCCGCATGGTCAACCGCACCTTCGGCGAGCCGAGCATGCAGTTGCACGAGCGTCACGACGCGGGCGATTTCGAGACCCGGACCCAGGACAAGCTGGACGCGGCGGAATAGGGCGCATGCAGGCAAGCGTGGAAACCCCCGTCGGCTGGCTGACCCTGACCGAGGAGGATGGCGCGATCACCGCCGTCCGCTGGCGGCAGGGTGCAGGCGCGGCATCGACACCGATCCTGAGACAGGCGATGGCGGAGCTGGAGGCCTATTTCGCGGGAGATCTGACGGTGTTCACCGTGCCGCTTGCGCCAAGCGGCTCCACGTTTCAACGCGCGGTCTGCGATGCGATTTCCGCCATTCCCTACGGTTATACCCGCACCTACGGAGAGATCGCCGCCGATCTGGGCCAGTCCGCCCAATCCGTGGGGCAGGCCTGTGGCGGCAACCAGATCCCCATCCTGATCCCCTGCCACAGGGTCATGGGCGCCAAGGGTCTGACCGGCTTTTCAGGCGGGGGCGGGGTGGAGACCAAAGTGGCGCTTCTGCGTCATGAGGGGGCGGCCTCGCTTCTCATCTGACCGTCGCGCGTGGTGACGGTGCCGCCGCCCCGCGCGGGATTCACCCGGATCAGCCCCTGGCGCTGGGCCAGGACAGCCGCGCCTCGCCCGCCGTCATCGGACCCTTGGCGCGGTCGAAGCGCAGATAGGCCAGGGCGCGCCCGTCGGCTTGGGTGTAGACCGTGCCCGCCGCGCGGCCATCCTCGGCCAGAACCTCCGTTCCGACCGGCACCGCGCCCTCGATCTCGACCTGCACCAGACCTTTGCGCAGCTCGGTCTTGTGCTTCATCCGCGCCGTCACCTCCTGCCCGACGTAACAGCCCTTGCGATGGTCGACGCCGGACAAGCGGTCAAACCCCATCTCCAGAATGAAGCTGCCATCGGGCACCAGTTCCACGCCTGTTTCGGGGACCACATGGCTTACGCGGAGCGCGTCCCAATCCACCTCGGGCTGGCCGCCCTCCATCCCGTAGCCGCGCCAGCCAAGCGCTGCATCGCGGGGGTCGGGCCATGCCCCGGCGGGGGCCTCGCCCAGACCGCGCACAACCGGCAGACCGCTGTCCTCTATCGTCACATCGGCGCGAAGCTTGTACATCATCAACCGCTGCGCCAGCGCCTGAGCCGCGTCGGCCTTCACGTCGAGCAGGATGTGATCGCCCCGATTGAGAAGGAAGAAATCGGCAAGATACTTGCCTTGCGGGCTCAGCAGCGCGGAATAGGCCAGCCCCTCCCCCTCGGGCTTGAGGTCCTGGGTCACCAGCCCGTAGAGGAAATGCTCCCGCTCGGCCCCGCCGATCTTCAGGACCATCCGGTCCGTCGCGATTTCACCTGTCATATCATCGCTCCTGATATCTCAAATCACAGCTAATCATGACCCTGCCGCTGCCAAGACCTGCCCGTGCAATTGACCGGACGCAATCCCCGATTTACGTCTGGCCCTACTGTAAAGGAAAGACGCAAAGATGAGCCTTGCCAACGGTCGCCATTACCTCGCCATCCCCGGCCCCTCGGTCATGCCCGACCGCGTGCTGCAGGCCATGCATCGCCCCGCGCCGAACATCTATACCGGGGAACTGGTGGATATGGTGGCCGATATCGTGCCCGATCTCAAATCCGTGGCCCGGACCCGGCATGACGTGGCGATGTATATCGCCAATGGCCATGGCGCGTGGGAAGCGGCGCTGACCAATACCCTGTCGCGCGGCGACCGGATCCTGATCCTTGGAACCGGCCGATTCTGTCTTGGCTGGGGCGAGATGGCGAGCGCGCTTGGCGTGGAGGCGCAGGTAATCGATTTCGGTCTTGCATCGGATATCGATATGGGGCGCGTGGCCGAGGCGCTGGCCGCCGACCGGGATCATCGGATCAAGGCGGTTCTGGCCGTCCATGTGGACACTGCAACCTCCGTGAAGAACGACATTCAGGCCCTGCGAGAGACCCTGAACGCCGCCGACCACCCGGCGATGCTGTTTTCCGACAACATCGCCTGCCTGGCCTGCGATGAGTTCCATATGGATGACTGGGGTGTCGATCTGATGGTCACCGGCAGCCAGAAGGGCCTGATGACACCGCCCGGAATGGCCTTTGTCTATTTCAATCCCAAGGCCGATGCGGCCCGGGACACCGCCGATCTGGTCACCCCCTATTGGGATTGGCGTCCGCGAACCAAGCCGGAGCTTTTCTACCGGTACTTCTGCGGCACCGCGCCGACCCATCATCTTTACGGCTTGCGGGTGGCGCTGGACATGATCCTGAAGGAGGAGGGGTTGGAACAGGTCTGGGCCCGCCATGCCACGCTGGCCCGTGCGATCTGGGCCGCGTTCGAGACATGGGGGCAGGGTGGGCAGATGCGCCTCAATATCGCCGAGGCCGGCAAACGCAGCAACGCCGTCACCACGGTTAACATGGGCGGCGGGAACGCGACGCGGCTGCGCGAATGGATGATCCATGAGGCGGGCGTGACCCTGGGCATTCCGCTCGGCATGGACGCCGCGCCGGATGATTTCTTCCGGATCGGCCATATGGGCCATGTGAACGCGCAGATGGTTCTGGGTGTTCTGGGCAGCCTTCAGGCGGGCATGGCCGCGCTGCAGATCCCCCATCATCCGGGCGGGCTGGAAGCCGCCACCGCCGTCATCGCCGGAACAGGAGCCTAGCCCGCGGCCTCGGCGAGCGCGTCGGGTAGCGCGGCTTCGAACAGCGTCAGATCGGCCTCCGTTCCGCAGGAAACCCGGATGCAGCGATCTTGCGGCGGCGTGAAGGGCATGCGCACGAAAATTCCCCGCCGGCCCAGTGCGGCGACCACGGCGCGGGCGAAATCTCCGTCCCGCCCGCAATCGATGGTGACGAAATTCGTGGCCGATGGCAGCGGCGTCAGCCCGGCTTCGCGGGCGATCCGGCCAATCCGCTCGCGGGAGGCGGCGATGCGCGCAAGCGTGGCGTTCAGATGGTCCTGATCGCTCAGCGCGGCGAGGGCCGCGGCCTGCGCCAGCCGCCCGAGGCCGAAATGGTTGCGGATCTTGTTGAAGCCGGCGATCAGGTCGGCATGGGCCAGCGCATAGCCGACCCGCAGGCCCGCCAGACCGTAGGCCTTGGAGAAGGTCCGAAAGCGGATCACGCGGCGGTCCTCCATGTCCAGCGCCGGGGCGGTGCCCGGCGGGGCCATATCGACATAGGCTTCGTCCAGCGCCAGAAGGCAGCCTTCGGGAACGGCCTCGATCATCGCCTGCACGGGGGCCGCCGCGTGCCAGCTTCCCATCGGATTGTCGGGATTGGCGAAGTAGATCAGTTTCGCGCGCGCCTCTTCCGCGCGGGTGATCAGCGCGTCGGGGTTTTCATGGTCGCCCTGATAGGGCACCTGATGCAACACGCCGCCGAAGCCCGCCACATGATAGTTGAAGGTCGGATAGGCCCCGGCGGAGGTCACGACCGCGTCGCCGGGCTCCACCAGCATCCGGGCGAGATATCCCAGAAGCCCGTCAATCCCTTCGCCCACAACGATATTTTCCGGCTGCACGCCATGATGGTCGGCCAGTGCCCGGCGGAGATCGAACACTTCGGGATCGCCATACATCCAGGCTTCGGCGCCCGCATCGGCAATTGCCTTCAGCACATTCGGGGATGGGCCGAAGACGCTTTCGTTGGCCCCCAGTCGTGCGACGAAAGCCGCGCCATTGGCGCGTTCCTGGGTTTCGGGGCCGACAAAGGGCACGGAGGCGGGCAGGCTGTCCACCAGCCTTGTGTAACGGGGTCCGGTCATGGGCGCAGGAAAAGCCGAAAGCGGGGCGCGGTGCAAGAGGCGTTCCGGGCCATTCGCCGTCATGGCCCGCGCCCGGCAGCCATCGGCCTTCATGCAGGATGTCTACCCCACTATGGGGTCGATGAAGGCTCTCTCTCGACGGCCCGGCCGGGTGCCGGCGGTGGACAGGTTGCCGGGAAACGCGCGCGCGGTCGCCGGTAACCCTTCAGCCGCCATCTTCCGTTAGGTATCGGGCATTGACCCAGCCGATCTGGCGGCCGTTCCAGCCGACCAGGCACCAGCGCGACTGACCGGCACCCCACGCGGATTGCTGCGCCTCGCTCAGCGCGAAGAACTGCTCCCGCGTTATGGTGGGGACGCAGACCACCTGAACCAGCGCGCGGGCGTCATGGGGCAGTGTCTCCAGCACCTGATAGCGGGTACCGGGGCCAGCGCGCGCGTTCAGAACATCGTTCGCGGAGACACCGCTGACCCGCCACCCGTCGGGCCCGTCGGCCTCCGCAAGCGCGGGGGAGGCGAGGGACAATATCGCGGCCAGAGCCAGAAAAATGCGCGTCATCGGAGAAATCCTCGACTGGTCTTTGTGATCAAGGGTGCCGGGCCCGGGCGGCAGGCGCAATGGCGGACATCCACGGTCCCGCCTCGCGCCGCGCCGCTCACCCGATCTCCTCCAGCCGGGCCAGCGCGTCCCGGATCTTGCCCTCTTCCTCTTCGCGCGCGGCAAGGTTGTTGCGGGTTTCCTCGACCACCTCCGCCGGGGCGCTTTCGGCGAATTTCGGGTTGCCGAGGCGTCCGCGCAACCCGCCCAACTCCTTGGCCAGCTTGCCGAGGAGCTTTTCCAGCCGGGCCTTTTCCTCTTCCACGTCGATGATATCGGCAATCGGCAGGCCGAAGACACCACCCTCCACCGCGACGGTCACCGCGCCCTTGGGCAGGGCGTCGACAACGGTCAGGCTGTCGACCCGGGCGATCCGCCGGATGATCGTGGCGTTCCGGTCCCATGCGGCCTGCCCCCCGGCATCCAGGTCCGCCTGCAGCAGCGGCACTTTCATCCCGGCGGGCACATGCATCTGCGCCCGGACCGAACGGATTTCGTCGATCAATCCGATGACCCATGTGATTTCGGCATCGGCCTCCGCATCGACCAGTTCTTCGCCATAGGCGGGCCAGTCGGCATGGATCAGCATCTTGTCGCGCGTGGCGATCTGGCCCCAAAGCTCTTCGGTGATGAACGGCATGACCGGATGCAGAAGGATCAGGCACTGGTCGATGACCCAGGCCATGGTGGCGCGGGTTTCGGCAATCACGGCGTCATCGCCGCTGGCGAACAGCGGCTTGGCGAATTCCAGATACCAGTCACAGACCTTGCCCCATGTGGTGGCGTAAAGCCCGCCCGCCGCATCGTTGAAGCGATAGCCCGCCAGCGCCTCGTCATGGGCGACGCGGGCGCGCGCGATCTCGCCCACGATCCATTTGTTGACCGTCTGCGTCACCGCGCCGGGATCGAAACCGGCGACCGGTTTGCAGTCGTTCATTTCCGCGAACCGGGCGGCGTTCCAGAGCTTGGTGCCGAAATTGCGGTAGCCAGCCACGCGCTCATCGGAAAGCTTCACGTCGCGGCCCATCGCAGCCATCGACGCCATGGTGAAGCGCAGCGCGTCGGCGCCGTATTTGTCGATCAGGTCCAGCGGATCGAGGACGTTGCCGATGGATTTCGACATTTTCCGCCCCTTCTCGTCCCGGACGAGCGCGTGGACATAGACATCCCGGAACGGGACTTCGCCCACCACCGCAAGCTGCATCATCATCATCCGGGCGACCCAGAAGAAGATGATGTCGAAACCCGAGATCAGGACGGAGGTCGGAAAATAGCGTTCCAGTTCAGGGGTTTGCTCGGGCCATCCCAAGGTGCCGATGGGCCAGAGGCCCGACGAGAACCAGGTGTCAAGCACGTCGGGGTCGCGCCAGACCGGATAGAGGAGCTGGGTGGGATCCTGATCCACCGTATAGGTCGCAAGGCTCTCTGCCAGCATCTGTGCGGCGGCAGAGCGATCCGGCGCCTCCACAACCCGCGCATGGTTCAGCGGCGCCGGAAGCGCCGCGATCACATCGGCGAACTGGCCCGTGATGCCATCGAAATCCATGGCGGCGTGGTGCCGTTCACTGCCTTTGAGCAGGGTCTGCGCGTCGAGCAGGCGGAACATCTCCACCTGATCAAGCGCATTGTCACCCTCGTCATCGACGAAACCACCGGCGCCAAGATCGAAGCCATACCAGACCGGGATCTGATGCCCCCACCAAAGCTGGCGCGAGATGGTCCAGGGCTGGATGTTTTCCAGCCAGTTGAAATAGACCTTCCGGTGCTGCTCGGGCATGATGTTCGTGCGCCCGTCGCGGACGGCTTCCAGCGCCGGCCCCACGATTTTCGCGGTGTCCACGAACCACTGATCGGTCAGGAACGGCTCCACCGAAACCTTGGAGCGGTCGCCATGCGGGACCATGTGCCGGTCCGCGTCGATCCCGTCGAGCCAGCCATTGTCTTCGGCCCAGGTGACAATCGCATCCCGTGCCTCGTAGCGGTCGGCCCCGTCCAGCCGTTCGATGGCCGCGGCGATCATGTCCTCCGCGCAGCCTTCGGCGAAATCCGCATTGCCGCGCAGCGCCATCGCGGCCTTGGTGTCCATCACGTTGATCACGCGCAGGCCCGTGCGCTGGCCCACATCCCAGTCGTTGAAATCATGGGCCGGGGTGATCTTGACCGCGCCGGTGCCCTTTTCGGGGTCCGCGTAGCTGTCGGCCACGATCGGGATCCGCCGCCCGGTGATCGGCAGGATCACGTGTTTGCCGACCAGATGCGCGTAGCGCCGGTCGTCGGGATGAACCGCGACGCCGGTATCGCCAAGCATGGTTTCGGGGCGCGTGGTGGCGACGGTCAGGTAATCGCGGGTCTCCGTGTCGGTGACGTTGCCGTCCTCGTCGAACTCGATCGGGTGTTCATAGGTCTCGCCATCTTCCAGCGGATAGCGGAGCCGCCACATGTATCCGTCCTTCTCGATCTGCTCGACTTCCAGATCGGAAATCGCCGTCTCGAAATGCGGGTCCCAGTTCACCAGCCGCTTGCCGCGATAGATGTAGCCCTTGTTGTACATCTCCACGAAAACCCGGATGACCGCGTCGTGGAAATTGCCGTCCTCCCCTTCGGGGGCATTGGGCGCGCCCGACATGGTGAAAGCGTTGCGCGACCAGTCGCAGGACGCGCCCAGACGCTTGAGCTGGGTGATGATCGTATCACCGCTTTCGGTCTTCCAGTTCCAGACCTTTTCCAGAAACGCCTCGCGCCCCAGATCGCGGCGGGTGGCGTTGCCTTCGGTGGCCAGTTTGCGCTCGACCACCATCTGCGTGGCGATGCCTGCATGGTCCTGCCCCGGTTGCCAGAGCGTGTCGAAGCCGCGCATCCGGTGCCAGCGGGTCAGGATATCCTGCAAGGTGTTGTTGAAGGCGTGACCCACATGCAGCGAGCCGGTCACATTGGGCGGCGGGATCATGATGCAGAAGGTTTCATCCCGCGATGCATTGGCGCCGGCCTTGAAACAGCCCTTCCGTTCCCAGTCCTCGTAGATCCGCGCCTCGGCCCGGTTTGCATCGAAGGTCTTTTCCATCGCCCTGTACCCTTGGGGTTCTTGTCCGTCGGGGGACCATCTAGCGAACGGCGCGGGAAAGGCCAAGCCTCGATGGAGACGCGGGCCCTCTGGACACTGGCGCGCGGGTCGCTAATCTCAAGGCCGAAGCAGAATGCTGCGAGGATACACCCCATGACGAAATTCGGAACCAGCCAGCCGGTCACCCGGTTGGAGGACACCCGCCTGCTGACCGGCCACGGGCGGTATATCGACGATGTGGCCCCGAAGGATGCGCTGTTCGGCCATGTGCTGCGCAGCCCGGTCGCGCATGGAGAGATCACGGCTCTCGATCTGACCGGGGCGCGGGAGGCGGCGGGCGTGCATCTGGTGCTGAGCGCCGCCGACCTGGCGGAGGCCGGTTTGCCCAACGCGATGAAGTTCTCCACGGTGAAAAACCGGGACGGATCGGATGGCGCGGCCCCGGCGCGGCCCATTCTGGCCGAGGGTCGGGTGCGGTTCGTCGGCGAGCCCATCGCCTTCATCGTGGCCGACAGCGTCGCCGCGGCGAAAGATGCCGCCGAACTGATCGTGTTCGATTTCGAGGAGCTGGAGCCGCATATGGAGCTGCGCCCCGGCGGCCCCGAGCTGCATCCCGAAGCGCCCGACAACGTGGCCTATGACTGGGCGCTTGGCGACGAGGCCGCGACGGAGGCGGCGCTTGCGGCATCGGCGCATCGCGTGCGGTTCGAGATCGAGGACAACCGGATCATCGTGAATTCGCTTGAGCCGCGCGGCTGCTACGCCGAGACGGATGGCGACAGGCTGCATCTGGCGGTGAACGGGCAGGGTGTCTGGGGCACCAAGGCGGCGCTGGCCAAATGGTTCGGGCTTGAGGCCGGAAACGTGCGCGTGACGACGCCGGATGTGGGCGGCGGGTTCGGCATGAAGGGTATGGATTACCCCGAAAGCTTCATGGTTGCCCATGCCGCGCGGGTGTTGGGGCGCCCGGTGCGCTGGATGTCCGAACGGACCGAGGCGATGCTGAGCGACAATGCGGGCCGGGATCTGGTTTGCGTGGCCGAGCTTGGCTTCGATGCCGATTACAGGATGACGGCCTACCGGATGACCTCGCTGTCGAACATGGGCGCCTATAATTCCCAGTTCGCGCAGCCGATCCAGAGCCAGCTGTTTTCCCGGGTGCTGACCGGGGTCTACGATGTTCAGGACGTGTTCATGAACAATCGCGGCGTTTACACCAACACGACCCAGGTGGATGCCTATCGCGGCGCCGGCCGTCCGGAGGCGATCTACACGCTGGAGCGCGCGATGGATTATGCCGCCCGCGAGCTGGGCGTCGATCCGCTGGAACTGCGCCGCAAAAGCTTCATTCAGCCCGATCAGTTCCCCTACAAGACCGCCGTGGGCGAGCTGTACGATGTGGGGGAGTTCGACCGCCTGCTGACGCGGGCCGAGCACGAAGCGGATCTGGCCGGCTTTGCCGCGCGCAAATCCGTCGCGGAACGGGCCGGCAGGCTACGCGGCCTCGGGATCTGCTATTACATCGAAAGCATTCTGGGCGATCCGAGCGAGACCGCGAAGATCGAGCTGACACAGACGGGTGCCCGGGTCTATGTGGGCACCCAATCCAACGGGCAGGGCCACGAAACCGTCTATGCGCAGTTCGTGCATGACCAGACCGGCCTGCCGATCGAGGCGATCGAGATCGTGCAGGGCGATAGCGACCTCATCGCCCATGGCGGCGGCACTGGCGGCAGCCGGTCGGTGACCACGCAAGGCACCGCGCTGCGCGTGACGGGGCGGGCGCTGATCGCCGGGCTCGTGCCCTTCGTCGAGGGGATGCTGGACGCCAAGGATGTGTCCTTCGACTCGGAGGAGGGCGTGTTCCGCACGCCGGGGTCGAACACGGTCGTCACGCTTCTGGAGGCCGCGGAAGCGGCGCGGGCCGATGGTCAGGCGGCGCTCTGCGTGGCGGAGGAGACCGGCAAGCTCCCCGGCCGCTCCTATCCGAACGGATGCCATATCGCCGAGGTGGAGATCGACCGCGAAACCGGCGTGACCGAGGTTGTGCGCTACACGGTCGTCGACGATTTCGGCAACCTGATGAACCCGATGCTGGCCGAAGGGCAGGTGCATGGCGGTGTGGCGCAGGGGATCGGTCAGGCGATCACCGAACATGTAGTCTATGACGAAACCGGCCAGTTGCTGACCGCGACCTTCATGGATTACGGGATGCCGCGCGCCGACAACATGCCCTTCGTGGCGTTTCACGCAGAGCCCGTGCCCTCCACCGCCAACGAGCTTGGCATGAAAGGCTGCGGCGAGGCGGGGACGGTCGGCGCGCTGGCCGCGGTTGCCAACGCGGTGCAGGATGCGCTCTGGCCGCTCGGCATCCGGCGCGTGGACATGCCGTTCACACCGGCGCGTGTCTGGGCGATGCTGCAAGAAGGAGAAAGGGGCATTGCTGCGGAATAGCCGCCTCTGGACCCGATGGAAGGGCTTTCGCAACGCGCCGCCGCCGGTCCGGCTGGCCCATGTGCCCGCGCCCCGCTGCCACGTCGTGCTGCTCGATGGCACGATGTCGAGCCTCAGGCGCGGATGGGAGACGAACATCGGGCTGACCTACCGGTTGCTGTCCGAACTGGGCCCGTCCTCGAATGTGACGCTCTATTACGAACCGGGTATCCAGTGGCGCGGCTATCGTCGCGCGGTGGAGGTCCTGGCGGGTGTCGGCATCGACCGGCAGATCAAGCGCGCCTATCTCTTTCTGGCCCGCAACTATCGCCCCGGTGACCGGATCGTTCTGATGGGGTTTTCCCGCGGCGCCTATGCCGTGCGGTCGCTTGCCGGGCTGATCGACAGGATGGGCCTGCTGCGCGCTGCACAGGTGGAGGAGGAGACGCTCGCCCGGGTCTATGAGCATTACCGTTCCGACCCGGACGGGCCGCGCGCCGCGGCTCTGCGGGCGGCGCTGTGCCACCCGCAGGTTCCGATCGCGTTTTTGGGGGCCTACGACACCGTGCGCGCGCTTGGGCTGAGATGGCCACTGGTCTGGCGGTTCATGCAACAGGCCCACCCCTACCATTCCGATGCGCTCGGCCCCTCGACCCTGCAGGCGCGCCACGCGCTGGCGATGGATGAAACCCGCGATGTCTATGCGCCGGTTCTGTGGAGCGTTCCCGAGGCGCGCGCCGGGCAGGTTCAACAGATGTGGTTCCGGGGCGCCCATGGCGATATCGGCGGGCAACTGGGCGGCTGGCGGGCGGCGCGGCCGCTGGCCAACATCCCGCTGGTCTGGATGCTGACGGAGGTCGAGGCCGCGGGCCTGCCGCTGCCGGAACACTGGCGGATGCGCTACATCACCGATGTGTCGGCGCCATCGGTCGGAACGACATCGGGGTGGGGCAAGATGTTCCTGTCCCGGCACCGCCGGGTCATCGGGCGCGATCCGTCCGAGCGGATACACCCGACCGCACGCGCCGCGGCGGTGGCAGCGGGCCGGGTCCTGCCCCCGGTGGGCGTAACCTGACAGTGTCCGCAGGGATGGCGCCCGGCCCGCACCGCGGCATGGCAGATGCGACGGCGCGCGAGAGAGACCGCGGGCCGGTCACTTTCTCCGGCTGGCACGCAATGTGGGGTCTGCATGGCGGGGGTCTTCGGGCCAGGGATGCTTGGGGTAACGGGCGCGCATGTCCTTTCGAACCTCTGCATAGGAGCCGTCCCAGAAACCCGGCAAATCCGTCGTGATCTGGATCGGACGGTTCGCGGGCGACAGAAGGACAAGCTTGAGCGGCAGCCGGTCCGGACCGATCCGGGGATGTTCGGTGGTGCCGAACACCTCTTGCAGGCGCAGCGCGATCTCGGGCGTCCCGGTGCTGTAATCGATCGCTGCGGCCCGGCCGAGCGGCGTTTGCCAGGCCATCGGCGCAAGCTCGTCAAGCCGTTGCCGGCGCTCCCAGCCAAGATCGGCCCTCAGCGCCTCGGCCACATTGAAACGGCTGAGATCCCCGGCGGATTTCAGGCCCGACAGATAGGGCGCGGCCCATCGGTCCAGACCGTCCAGAAGCGCTGCGTCAGACATGTCGGCCAGTCCCGCAAACCCGATGCGCGCCCGCAGGAGCGTTGCCTCCCTGCTCCAGTTCAGCGCGCCCAGACCCAGATCGCGGATGCCCGCGACAAGCGCTTCGGCCATCGCCTCCGCCGGGGCATCGGGCCAGATCCGGTCATCCAGGATCAGGGCGCCGAGGCGCTCCTGCCTGCGGGCCATGACCCGGCGATCGCGGCGCGACCAGTCACAGGTTTCATGCCAGGCGATCCGGTCCGCATGGAGCGCGCGAAGGGCGCTTTCGCTGATCGGGATCGCCTGCCGGATGCGGGCCTCCCGCGGGTCGCCGTCCAGATCGGTGACAACCAGAAGCCGCTGGCCCGCCAGAGGATCGCCATCGGGCAACATCGCGCCCTTGCCGCCCGACAGCAGGTAGCGCGGCGCATCGCCCGTGCGGCGGAGCGCGATACGGTCCGGATAGGCCAGCGACGCCTGCTCCGCCGGGTCGCGGGACGGGCCGGATTCAAAGCGCGACAGGCGTTTGGCTTCGGTTCTGATCCGTGCCAGTGCCGCCCGGTCGGCATTGGCGGGCACGACGCCCTGCAATGCGCGGAGACGAAGTGCCAGATCGCTGCCCTGTCCGCGCAGCGGGTCGCGTTCGGACAGAAGGGCCGCGAGCATGGCAGCGCCGGTTCCGCCAAGGGTGAGCATATGGCCGAGACGCGGGTGAAGCGGCAGCTTGGCCAGCGCCCGGCCATGGGCGGTGATGCGATGATCCGCATCGAGCGCGCCAAGTGCCGCCAGAAGCGCCCGCGCCTCGGCCAGTGCCCCATCGGGCGGCGGCGTCAGAAAGGCGAGGTTTTCGGCGCTGCCCCATTCGGCAAGATCGAGCGCGAGACCGGTCAGATCGGCGGCCTCGATCTCGGCGGGCGGGAAGGCGGGCAAGGCGCCCTCCGCGCCCTTGGTCCAGTTGCGATAGCAGTGACCCGGTGCGGTACGCCCCGCGCGGCCCCGGCGCTGATCGGCCTCGGCCCGGGAAACCGGCTCCGTCACCAGACGCGACATGCCCGACGCGGCATCGAAGCGCGCCCGGCGCGCCCGCCCGCCATCCACCACCACGGTGATATCGGCCAGCGTGAGCGAGGTTTCCGCGATGGCCGTGGCCAGAACCAGCTTGCGCCCGTGGCTTGCCGGGCGGATCGCGGCGCGCTGATCGGTCAGGCTCATCGCGCCGTAAAGCGTATGCAGCGTGACATCGGCAGGCAGATGGGGGGCGACAAGCCCCGCGACACGGCGGATCTCCCCCTCACCGGGAAGAAAGGCCAGAAGACCGCCCCGGGTTTCGCCAAGGGCACGGCGGATCAGATCGGTCATGGTCGTCTCGAACCGCTCCGTCCGTGCGGGTGGCCTGTCGCGCCAGATCGTTTCGACCGGAAAGGCCTGCCCGGCAGAGGAGATCAGCGGCGCGTTGTCGAGAAGCTGCGCGACGGGTGCGGCATCGAGCGTTGCGGACATGACCAGGATCAGCAGGTCGTCGCGAAGCGCCTGACGCACCTCCCAGGCAAGTGCGAGGCCCAGATCGGCGTTGAGCGAGCGTTCGTGGAACTCGTCGAAGATGACGGTGCCGACGCCGGGCAGATCGGGCGCGTCTTGCAGCATCCGGGTGAGAATACCCTCGGTGACGACCTCGATCCGCGTCGCGCGGCTGACCGCGCTGTCGCCGCGTATCCGGTAGCCGACGGTCTGGCCGACCTGCTCGCCAAGGGTCTGCGCCATGCGTTCGGCGGCGGCCCGCGCGGCAAGCCGGCGCGGCTCCAGCATCAGGATCCGCCCCTTCGACACATCGGCCTGAAGCAGGGCGAGCGGCACGCGGGTGGTCTTGCCCGCGCCCGGCGGCGCTTGCAATACCGCGCGCCGCTCTGTCTCCAGAGCGTCAAGAAGCTCTGGCAGGATGTCCTCGATCGGGAGCTGCATGGTCTGGGTCTGTCTGCTTGTCCGCACCCGACCATAAAGGAAGGTCCGATCGGCCGCCGTCAACACCCCCTCTGTGGCCCCGGGGGTAGGCGGGCGGCCCTCGGCGCGCGCGGCTCTTCCACGCCCGCACTGGACAGACCCCGACCGGAGCGGGCAAGAAGCAGGACGGATACTCGAAATCAGGATCGGGAAGACAGACCTCCGATGACGCAAGCAGAGCCCCTGAACGGCGATCTGGCGGCCCGTGTGCTGGCCGGGGAGCGCCGTGCCCTGGCCCGCGCGGTGACGCTGGTTGAAAGCACGCGCGCCGATCATCGCGCCAAGGCGGCGGCGCTGCTGGAAACGCTGAGGGGCCATGGGCGGCAGGCCCTGCGCATCGGCCTTTCCGGCACGCCGGGGGTAGGGAAATCCACCTTTATCGAGGCCTTCGGGATGATGCTCGTGGCCCGCGGCCTGTCGGTCGCGGTGCTGGCGGTGGATCCAAGCTCCACCCGCTCGGGCGGCTCGATACTGGGGGACAAGACGCGGATGGAACGGCTTAGCCGGGAGCCGTCCGCCTTCATCCGGCCCTCGCCCTCCCTGTCCCATCTGGGCGGCGTGTCGCGCCGCACGCGGGAGGCGGTGGCGCTGTGCGAGGCGGCGGGGTTCGATGTGGTGCTGATCGAAACCGTGGGCGTGGGCCAGTCCGAGACGATGGTGGCGGAGATGTGCGACATCTTCGTGCTGCTGCTGGCCCCGGCGGGCGGCGATGAGTTGCAGGGCGTCAAGCGCGGGATCATGGAGATCGCCGACCTGATCCTTGTGAACAAGGCCGACGGGGAGTTGAAATCGGCCGCCACACGCACCTGCGCGGATTACGCTGGTGCGCTGAGACTGATGCGCAAGCGGGCGCAGGATCCGGAAGGGTTCCCCAAGGCGCTGCCGGTTTCGGCGCTTCGGGACGATGGGCTGGACCGCGCCTGGGAGGAAATGCAGGCGCTCGCGGACTGGCGGAAGGCGAAAGGTCACTGGCAGGGCCGACGGGCAGAGCAGGCGGCACACTGGTTCGAGGAGGAGGTGCGCAGCGGGCTTCTGGCGCGGCTTCGGACCGACCGGGAGGTGAAGCGCAGAATGGCAGAAACCGGCGCGCGCGTGGCCGACGGAGAGATCAGCCCCGACGCGGCGGCCCAGGAAATGCTGACCTGGCTCAAGGGGTAACCCCCCGGGATCGCCACGACCTGCATCCCGCTTAATCCTGCGTTAACTAAATTTGGGAATTCTGCCCCCCGGGGTCGGACAACGACCCGGTGCTGGCCGCATGGCCGGCTGCTGAGACGCGGCGACGGTAGGGGATCAGATGACAAATCAGGAAACGGGCCGGTCGGTATCCGGCATGCGGGGCGGCTTTTCCGAAGAGGCGCTGCGCGGCCTCAGCGATCTGGAAGCGCGCATTCCGCCCGCGGATGCCGTGACCAGTGCGGCCTTCACCCGCCCGTTCCGGAAGACCGAGCGGCTGTCGCAGGATGCCGCGGCGGGGGGCGGGCTTCTGATCGACAAGACGGGCGGCGTGCGGCCGCATTACTGGGGCCACCGCGCGCGTCTCAGAACCCGGTTCCTGTCGGGTGGCCACAAGGCCATGCCCGATTACGAGCTGCTGGAACTCCTGCTGTTCAACGCGATCCCCAAGATCGACGTGAAGCCGCTGGCCAAGCGGCTGCTGGAAAGCTTCGGCGATCTCAACGGCGTGGTTGCGGCCAGTGAACACAGGCTGCTTCAGGTCGCGGGCGCGACGCCGAAAGTGTATCTGCAACTGCGTATCGTCGAGGCATTTGCCCACCGGATGGCGCAGGCCCGGGTCCTGCACCGGGAGGTCGTCTCCTCCTGGGATGCTCTGGTCAGCTATTGCCGGACCACCATGGCGCATCGCGAAACGGAGCAGTTCCGCGTGCTGTTTCTGGATCGCAAGAACGTGCTGATCGCCGATGAGGAACAGGCCAGGGGAACGGTCGATCACGTGCCCGTCTACCCGCGGGAGGTGGCGAAACGGGCGCTGGAACTGTCGGCCTCGGCGATCATTCTGGTCCATAACCACCCGTCCGGCGACCCCACGCCAAGCCCGCAGGATATCGACATGACGCAACGCATCGCGGATGCCTGCGGCGCGATCGACGTGTCGATCCACGATCATGTGATCATCGGCAAGGATGCGGAGGTATCGTTCCGGGCGGAGGGGTTGTTCTAGGCGCTCCCGCGGGGTCTAGGGCCCGAAGATCGTGTCGCCCTGCTCCTTGATCATCTGTCTGGCCTTGGCGATGGAGATGGTCGTCGCTTCGTCCACAGAGGCGACCAGATCGGCCCGGATCATCTGGTGGGTCTTCACCTCGCCATCGATCTCCTTCTCGATCCGCGCCGCGATGCGGTGGCCGCCCGCCTCTTTCACCGGCGCCGGGAAGATGCGGAACCCATCATGCTCGATGGGGTCGGCCTGCGGGGCCGCCGCACCGGTTTTGCCACCGCCGAAGAGCTTGGAGAAGATCGACATGAAGTTAATCCTGTTGGTCCATCCGGTCGAGGTAATGTGTAACGCAATCCTGCACCCGGCGGAACCTGTCGCCGCCCAGATGGGTGCCGCCGAACCAGCGGGTGACGATGATGACGTGGTTTTGCAGCCTCGCCCGTTCCAGCATCCGCACGATCACCATGCCCGCGCCGGCTTCTCCGTCATCGTTCTTGACGGGACCATCGGGGGTGAGCAGAGCCCATGTATTGTGGGTGGCACGCGCGAATTTCTTGTTGCGCTTGAGGGTCTTGAGGAGGGCGAGGGCCTCGGCCTTGGTGGCGGCAGGGGCACCGGAGACGGCGTATCTGGAGCCTCGGTCGGTGAGAATGGCGTCGAACGTGGTGAGCGGCATATAGGCCGATCTAGCCGAAACCCGTCCGAAGGAACAGCGCAAAGCCGGACGCGGGCTTGCCCGTGGGATGGCGCGGCTACGATGGGGCGACGCAGTTTATGCCAGCCAGGTCTTTGCTTGCGATGACCGGAGCGCGAGGTGTCCAAAGCGCCAGCCCGCCGGGACGGGCAGGCGCTCGCCCGGCGACCTATGGCCTTGGTTCCGAGCGGGCGTCACCTCGACTCAGGAACGCATTCCGGGATGCAATCAGTCTTGCAGCAAAGCCACGGGCGGATGAACGCTGTGTATTGCACGCCGCAAAGGATGTGTGTCAGCCAATCCGAGGGCGAACAAAGCGGTCATCTCCGCGGCGCTCCATGCCTCGGGTGTATCTGGCCCGCGCATCTCCGCATCTCCGACAAAACCGACGTTGATTAGATGCGCATCTATGCCGCGCTGACGCAAAAAAGGAAAGATGCGCAATGCGGTTCGCCAATTGGAAGAAACATCGAGTCCAATCGGAAGGCGGTTCTATTCCCTCGAGCTGATGCACAGTTCGGAACGCCCGTTCGATCTTGCTCCGCGAGGCATTGGTCGCTTGCGTTGCCGGTGTGAGAAATTCTCGCAAGTGCGACTTTGCCTCAACGAGGATGACCTTGTCTCCAGAGCGTCCCAAGGCGTCCCATTGAGGCCCACGTCTGGGCCAGAACTCAGCGAGGTCGTCTGCAAGGTGCGACAGCCCCAGGCAAGCGAGGAAACTCGCATCGCGATACTCAGCCCAGTTGTCGCAACGAAGCGGCGAAAGCCAATCGATCCGTGAACCTAGCGTCGATGGCTGCAGAAGGTCAGGCCGCCTTTCAACGGAAACTTGCAACCACTTGAGGCTGCCTTTGTCACCGGGAGGCTGTGCGACCCTCACTGATCCAGGAAACTCCGCAACTTCCTGCTCCGGCTCGGATGTTTCAGCTTCCGCAAAGCCTTCGCCTCGATCTGACGGATCCGCTCGCGGGTCACGCTGAACTGCTGGCCCACCTCTTCAAGCGTATGATCGGTGTTCATCCCGATGCCGAAGCGCATGCGCAGCACCCGCTCCTCGCGCGGCGTGAGGCTCGCCAGAACCCGGGTCGTCGTCTCTTTCAGGTTCTCCTGAATGGCTGAGTCCAGCGGCAGGACGGCGTTCTTGTCCTCGATGAAATCGCCAAGCTGGCTGTCTTCCTCGTCGCCGATAGGTGTCTCCAGGGAAATCGGCTCCTTGGCGATCTTCATCACCTTGCGGACCTTCTCCAGCGGCATCTGGAGCTTTTCGGCCAGTTCCTCGGGTGTCGGCTCGCGGCCGATCTCGTGCAGCATCTGGCGGCCCGTGCGGACCAGCTTGTTGATCGTCTCGATCATATGGACCGGAATACGGATCGTGCGCGCCTGATCGGCGATGGACCGCGTGATTGCCTGACGGATCCACCAGGTCGCGTAGGTGGAAAACTTGTAACCGCGCCGATACTCGAACTTGTCGACCGCCTTCATCAGGCCGATGTTGCCTTCCTGGATCAGGTCCAGGAACTGCAGGCCGCGATTGGTGTATTTCTTGGCGATGGAGATCACCAGACGCAGGTTCGCCTCGACCATTTCCTTCTTGGCCTGGCGCGCCTCTTTCTCGCCCTTCTGAACCTGGTTCACGATCCGGCGGAACTCATTGATATCAAGGCCCACATAGGTGCCGACCTGCGCCATGTCGGCCCGCAGCTCCTCAACCTTGTCACGGCTCCGCTCCATCAGCGCTTGCCAGCCACGACCGGAGTTTTCGGCCATGCGGTCCACCCATGTCGGGTCCAACTCGTATCCGCGATACGCCTCGATGAACTCACGGCGGTTGATCCGGGCCTGATCGGCCAGTTTCACCATGCCGCTGTCGATCGACATGATCCGGCGGTTGATCCCGTAAAGCTGGTCGATCAGCGCTTCGATCCGGTTGTTGTGCAGATGCAGCTCGTTCACCAGTTCCACGATCTCGGAACGCAGCTTCTGATAGGCCTTCTCTTCCTTGGAGGAGAAGCTGCTGTCCTCGTTCAGCGTGGCCGAGATCCGCAGATCCTGCATCTCGCTCAGCTTGACATAGTCGCGCGCGATCAGATCGAGGGTTTCCAGAACGCGCGGCTTCAGCGCGGCCTCCATCGCGGCGAGGCTCATATTGGCCTGATCGTCCTCGTCCTCGTCATCGTCGGTGGCGATCGGGTTGCCGTCTGCGTCCAGCTCGGGCTGGGCCTCGCCCTCCTTCTTGGCAGGGGCGGCATTGTCGTTGGACACGGGCGAGGCGACGACCGGCTCGTCATCATCGCCTTCCAGCGTGCGGCCGAAGGTGGCGTCCAGATCGATGACGTCGCGCAGCAGGATGTCCTCGTCCAGCAGTTCGTCGCGCCAGATCGTGATCGCCTGGAAGGTCAGCGGGCTTTCGCACAGGCCCGCGATCATCGTGTTGCGCCCGGCCTCGATACGCTTGGCGATCGCGATCTCGCCTTCGCGGCTCAGCAACTCGACGCTGCCCATCTCGCGCAGATACATGCGCACCGGGTCATCGGTGCGGTCGAGTTTTTCGGTTTCGGTCGCGGAAACGGCCACCTCGCGGGAGGATGAGGTTTCAACAAGATCGGTGCCTTGCTTGGTGTCGTCGCCGTCTTCGGCTTCGTCATCCTCGATGATGTTGATGCCCATCTCCGAGAGCATCGACATCACGTCCTCGATCTGCTCGGAACTCACCTGTTCCGGCGGCAGGACCGTGTTGAGCTGATCATAGGTGATGTAGCCTCGCGTCCGGGCCTCGGCGATCATCTTCTTGACGGCGGCCTGGCTCATATCCAGGCTGATATCGGCCTCTTCGCCGTCCTGTTTGCGATCGTCGGTGTCTTTGGCCATGCGCGATATCCTTTTCCTACGGGGTGATTCGCACCCGCACCGTTAGTTCATGTCATAGCGCGAATCACTGATTCGCACACCCACGTCACCTTTTTTTCTTCTCCCAGGCACGGCCGTCTATCAAGCTGCGCAGATGCGCCGACAGCGCGGCCCGATCCTCGCCCTGATCCGCGGTCTCCGGCGGGGTGGGGTGATCTGCGCGATGCCGGGTCCGTACGGCGTGGTTCAGCCGCCAGGACAGGTGCGCGTCTTCTTCGGTCGTCTCCAGATCTTCCAGCGCCTCGGTCAGTTCATGGTCGATCCCGCGCCGCGCGGCGAGTTTGGCGAATTCCTCAAGCAGACACCGTGCGGCTTGGCCTGCGTCCCCATCGGCGCGCAGGAAGGGTGCGATGCGCACATGGCCGAGCGACAGCAGGTTTTCAAGGGTTTGCCGCAGATTTGCCGTGTCCAGTTCGGCGGAAAGACGGTCTGCGTCCCGGATTTCGGTCTGCAGAAGATGCCGGGCCAGCCGGGCCTGGTCGGCATCATGCGGCGCGAGCCGGTCGAGATCGGCCTCGAACTGGTCGATGAGGGCGGGAAACCGGCAGAGCGTGGCAAGGATCAGCGCCGACCGCAGATCCGCATCGCCCAGAGACCCCGCGGCCAGCGCGGAGGCGCGGGTGGCCGCCACGGGGGCGGTGTCCGCCTTCGGCCTGAAGCCGCCGCGGGTCTGGCTCCGGCGCTGACCCTTGAACAACTGCCAGCGAAACTCATTGATCGCCTCGCTATAATGCCGCTTCAGGGACGGATCCTGAATCCGGCCGATCGCCGTGCGAAGCGTCTTGTCGAGGGCAGCCCGGCGTTCGGGGCTGTCGAAGATCTTGCCTTCGGTTTCCCTTTGCCAGAGCAGATTGACCATCGGCTGCGCCGCCGCGATCAGCCCGCGCATGGCGTCCGGACCTTTCGCGCGCAGCAGGTCGTCGGGGTCCATGCCGTCAGGCATCAGGGCGAACCGAAGCGATTTGCCGGCTTCCAGCATCGGCAGCGCAAGATCGACGAGACGCATCGCGGCGCGCAGGCCGGCGGTGTCGCCATCCAGCGCGATGACCGGCTCATCGGCCATGCGCCAAAGAAGCCGCAACTGGTCTTCGGTGATCGCGGTGCCAAGCGGTGCGACCGTCGCCTCGAACCCGGCACGGGCCAGCGCGATCACATCCATGTAGCCTTCGGCCACGATCAGCGGCTGACCCTTGCCCGCCGCTTCGCGGGCCGGCCCGTGATTGTAGAGTGCGCGGCCCTTGTCAAAAAGATCGGTCTCGCGGCTGTTGAGATACTTCGCCTGCGCCTCGGCGGCCATTGCCCGGCCGCCAAAGCCGATGCAGCGCCCGCGCGCGTCGCGAATGGGGAAGATGATCCTGTCCCGGAACGCATCATAGGGCGCCCGCCCGTCTTCGGGCTGGCGCGCGATATCGGCCGCGATCACCTGATCCGCGGCAAATCCCTTTTCGGTCAACGCCTTAAAGGCCGCATTCTGCCCCGCGGGCGCAAAGCCGATTTCGAACCTGTCAAGCGCCGCCTGATCCAGACCGCGGCCGGACAGGTAATCGCGCGCCGCGCCGCCGCCGGCCGTTTTCAGTTGCAGGCGGAACCAGCCCACGGCCGCTTCGGTCACCTTCGCCAATTCGCCCAGATGATCGGCTTTTTCCTGAGCCCGCGGGTCGCGTTCCGGCATCGGCATGCCCGCGTCCTGCGCCAGCATGCGGACGGCCTCCATGAACGATACGTTCTCCGTCTCCTGCACGAATTTGAAGGCATCGCCACCTGCATTGCAGCCAAAGCAATGATAGAATCCCTTGCGGTCATCCACATGGAAGCTGGCGGTCTTCTCCTGATGGAACGGGCAGGGCGCCCACATGTCCCCCTTGGCCTGGTTCGATTTGCGGGTATCCCACGTCACCTTGCGCCCCACGACCTGCGTCAGGGAAATGCGCGTGCGCAATTCGTCAAGGAAACCGGGAGGCAGACTCATGTGCTGGAGTATTGGGGCGGCCACGGGCGAAGTCCAGCGGGGTGCGCGCCCCGCGCAAAATGCAAAACCACCCCAGAAAGGCCACAGATTTGGCCTAATCCAGCGCTAGCAACATGGTTAACGGGGTGCGCAAACAAAGAATGAGGACATTATCGTGTCTTTTGTCAAAACCTTCATGGGGTCCGAGAGCGGCGCCGTTACGGTCGACTGGGTCGTGCTGACGGCCGCCCTTGTCGGGCTTGGAATTGCCGTTGTCGCCGTGGTCGTGGCCGGGGTTCGGGAACCCACGAACAGCCTGAACACCCAGCTCGGCACGGACATCACCGATATGCATGACTGGACGGGTGCGCCGCCAAACGATCCGAACGGCTGATCCGGGCGGGCAATTTGCGCGGCGGGGCGTCTCGCCGCTCACACGTGTTCGGGCCGGTTCCGGGATTGCGTTCGGTTCGCCCCACATCTCCACATTTCAGTATAACGGGTTCGGGTCGACGCCGCGGGTGCAATCCGACCGCTCGCGTTGCGTGCATCGGCCTGATCCAGCGGCGTAGCGGCGCCGAGCGGACGTGCCGCTGATTTCGGATTGATGCGGCGGGACCACGCAAACCGTCGGGGTTTTCATTCCCGAGGACCTGTTAGTACAGGTGGGCGCCAGGTAACCGGACCAGGGTCCGGACAGAGCCAGCTCCCTCGGAGATGTGTAAGGCCACCGGAATCGTGCCCCATATGACAAGAAAGGCAGTACCCGCCTGTTGTGCCAGATAGGCGGTCTACCCTCTCTGAGCAAGGGCGCAGTTCACTTTGGGCGATCTGAAACGGCGGATCGCGTCCGCCGTCGGCTTCGCCCGCGTTCCGACCCGGCTTGATTTTTGTTCACCTATTGTTCATGCTTGCGCCATGCCGGATGACCTCTCTCCTTCAACGCCCCGCCCCGGTCAGTTGCTGGCCCGCGGCGTGTGCCGCCATCTGCGAACCCATGATTTTGCCGTGCTGGAGGAATTCTCGCCCGAGCGGGGCAAACGGGTGGATGTCATGGCCCTGGGGCCGAAGGGTGAATTATGGGTGGTGGAGTGCAAATCCTCCCGCGCGGATTTCACCTCCGACGCGAAATGGGAGGGGTATCTCGATTGGGCCGACAGGTATTTCTGGGCCGTCGACGAAGCTTTCCCGACCGATCTTCTTCCCGACGGGACGGGATTGATCATCGCCGATGCCTATGACGCGGAAATCCTGCGGTTTGGGCCGGAGAGCAGGCTGGCGGGGGCAAGACGCCGGGCGCTGACCCAGCGGTTTGCCCGCCATGCGGCCCTGCGTTTGCAGGGCCTTCGCGATCCGGAGGCGATTATCTGAGATCGGCAACGGGGGGCTGACTCCGCAGTTCAAGCCCCAAGGGCCGCACCCTCCCGGGCCGCGTGATGGTGGGCGCGGTGAGGATCGGCGCCGCAAGATCAGGACATGATCCATTGCCGGGCGCCGCCGGGAACCGGCATCTCGGCCCGGATCGACCTATAACAATGGTATATCAATTTCGGCGGTAGCACCCGCGCCTATTTCGCCATTTTCCGGGCCGCCTCGGCGGCGGCGCGCAGCTCGTCGGCGATTTCCAGCGCCTCGTCCGGATCGAAATCGAGCGGCAGGTCCACGCCGTCGCCTTCGATATATATACGGACCATGCCAAGCGTGGTGGGGCCGATCTGCAAATTCGCGGCCAGGTCGCTTTCTTTGTTGATGCTCATCGGGCAGGTCTCCGCGCCTTGGGTGCGGCGATGCAGGTAGCCCCTTGCGATTTGCGAGACAAGAGGCAAATACTTGCCTAAGGCAAGAATAAAGAGGGGGCGGCATGGATGCAATAGACCGGATCAGGGCTTTCAACCGGGCTCATACGCGGCGTCTGGGCCTGCTGCGCCAGGGATATCTGGAGGCGGGCCTGAGCCTTGCCGAGGCCCGGGTGATCTTCGAACTGGCCGACGGGTTCGGCTGGACGGCCGGGGCGCTGGCCCAGCATCTGGGCCTCAACGAGGGCTATCTCAGCCGGATGCTCGGCCGGTTGCAGAAATCGGGGCTTGTGGAGAAGACCCGGCATCCCCGCGACCGGCGGGCCCAGATCCTCGGGCTGACGCGGGAGGGGCTGATCCGCGCCGCGGAGTTGACGGTCCTGTCGCGGGCGCAGATCGCGGAGTGGATCGAGGGCCGGGCGGAGCCGGACATCGCGGCGCTGGTGGCGCGGATGGAGGCGGTCGATGCCGCCCTGTCGGAGGCAAAGACCGCCGCGCCGCAGATCGAGCTGCGCGATCTGGCGATCGGCGATGCGGGCTGGCTCATCGAACAGCACGGCACACTTTATGCCCGCGAGGCGGGGTTCGACGCCGGGTTCGAGGCGCTGGTGGCCGAGATCCTTGCCGATTTCATCCGCACCCGGGACCGGTCCTGCGAGCGGGGATGGATCGCATGGTCGAACGGGCAACGCATCGGGTCGATCTTCTGCGTGAAGGGCCCGGAGCCGCGGGTGGCCAAGCTGCGCCTGTTCCTGCTTCTGCCGGAGGCGCGCGGCAGGGGGCTGGGCCAGCATCTGCTTGATACCTGCATGAGCTATGCCCGTGCGCGCGGATACGACCGGCTGGTTCTGTGGACCCATGAAAGCCATCGCGCCGCCTGCGCGCTTTACGAAAAGAACGGATTTGCCCTTGAAAGCGCGGTGCCGGTCCGCGCCTTCGGTGTGGACCTGGTGGAACAGCACTGGTCGATCGGGCTGACCACGTGACCGGACAGGGGGAGCGGGCCAGGCCGCGCGGGACATGCGCACGGCGCCGACGGTCGCTCTATTCGAAATGGCCGGGGTCTAGTTGCTGTAGCAGCGCGACCGGTGGCCGAACCCGGCGGGGGAACAGATGTAGCTGCCATTGCCGATGACCCGCACACGCACGGGACGCACCTGACGCGGCTGCGCGCCGGAGAGCAGGTTGAGCCCACTGGTGTTCGCCCTCGGGCGTTGTGGCTGTACCGGGGCCACTCGGTTGGCGGCCACGAATTGCCGGGCACTGATGATCTGGTTGGCCACGACTCGCTGGCGCGTTTCAGCCTGTCGCAGACTCACCTGACGCACGGGTGCCGTATACATGGCCAGATGCATGGCGGTGTGAATACTCCCGCCCTCATCCGGTTCTGCCGTCGCCAGCGGCGCGGAAACAGCAAGCGCCGCCGCCAGAACGGACATTTTGAGCACACGAAAAAGCGGTCTCAGAGTAGCGGTTTGCATCCAAACCTCCTGCATCGGTTACCTGCACGCGGCCGATGTATCGATCGACCGGCCTGAGACCTTGGTACTGTCAGGAGCCTAACAAACCGTTTCTCACGCAGCACAAAGGTCGCGGAGATTTGGGGCTGAATGAGGGCCGCAGGTTGTTGATTCAGTGAGGAAATGGCGTCGAAAATACGCATAAAGTCGTGCAAAACCCCTTGAAAACAAGGGGATTCGACACGCCTTCAAAGGCGACCAAAGGCCGCTTATGGTGCAGAATACAGAGCGGGATTCCGCTGCTTCAGGCCGAAGCCCCGATCAAGGTTATTCGACGACGTGTTGGGAGAACCGCCAGTCGGGCAGCCCGAAATCATCGGGCCATGGATAAACCTCGGTCTGGTTGAAGTAGATCACGGCCTCAAGTGCCGGGAAATCCGCAATATCCTGACGCACGTCGTTCATCCAGCGGGTTACGTACTCAACATCGCCGCGAAAGCCGAGTTCGGCCACCACGATCGGCTTGCCGAATTGCAGCGCGCGCTCGTAGCGGGGGGCGAGAATGTCGCGAAAGCGTTGCTCCTCTCCGAGGATTTCCTGTTCCCAGGCCTGCAGGCCGAAGACCGAAAGGCCCACCACATCCACATAATCATCGCCCGGGTAATAGTTTTCGAACCCGGTCAGGCCGAGGGGCGACCACATGTAATCGATATCCTGCGCCGCGGCCCGGCACACCGTTACCATGCGCTGATAGGCGGCGATAAAGACCTCCGGTTCCCATGCGGCCCAGATGAACTGCCCCGAGCGGTCCTCCATCTCCTGACCCCAGCGGACGGTCACCGGGCTTGAGAACGTGTTCAGGACCGCGCAGATCGTCGCCATGTTCTCGTCATAGGCGCCCTCGTTGATGCCGGCGATGAGCACCTCCGGCGAGTTGCGTTCGTCACGTGTCCAGGTCCAGGGTTCGATCGTGACCAGAACGGAACGGTTGCGGTCGCGGGCATATATGTCCGCAAGATCCAGCGAAGGGAGGAACACATCCTCCCACGGCAGGAACAGATGTTCGATCTGGACATCCGGGTCATCGGTGAATTCCCCGTTCGGATCGTAGACGCCGAAGGGCAGGTCGCCCGGCGGAGCGGCGAAGGCCATGGGTGTCACCGCGCCCAGAATTACGCCCAAGGTCGCAACCCATGGCCAGGTGCGGTTCGAAAGATCGGTGCTCTTTGGGTAAGTCATAGAATCAATCCTCTCGGTTCGGGGGCGTTCCGCTCGACCAACCCGGGTCGAAGACCATATGTACGGTCCCGGGACGTCCCATTCCGGCGCCAGCAACAACATACTCGGTCCGAACCAGTTGGAACGGTTCAAGACCCACCATCAACGCATACGAGCTTTCGACGCCGCGGATCGTGGCGGCGAAGAAAACCAAAGCTGCCAGCACAGGCGGTGCCGCGATTTGCGTGACGGCACGTATCCCCACCTGTCTTACATTCAGTCCCGCAAGTTTAAAGTGATGTATCACCACGACGCCAACGATTATCGCGTAGATGGTGCCATTCAGCAGCGTCAGTAGATAGAAGCCGCGCGCATCGATCAGGTCGTCGACCAGCAGAACCGGCAAAAGACATCCCAGCGCCAAGGCGACATAGGGCAGGATCACTCGCATCGGCAATTGCGCCTCGGCGGCCTCTCCCTTGGGGGTGATCCGGAAGTCGACGAAACCGCCGAAGAGACGGTCACGCAGCGCCATGATGCATCCCCAAAGAACCCAAGGCCATTGTATGGCCAGAAACAGCGCCTTTTCCCAGCTCAGCACCTTGCCGTCGGTGGGTCGGAAAAAACCGTCGGCCCGGATGACATAGGCGATCAGCGTGATTGCCAGAGCCGGAGCCAGCGCATGGGCGAAAAAGGCCGGGTAGGTGACATTCGCATAGCGAATATCGAACAGCACGGCCACGACGGGGATGAGGTACAACGTCAGCATGAACAGCGCGAAAAGCGGATACAGCATCTGGCAAAACAGAAACTGCAGTTTCAGACCGGGGCTGAGACGGGGCAGATAGTCAGGTGTGTAGCGCAACAGAAGCGTCACAAGGCTGCGAGACCATTGAAATTCCTGTGTGCAGAGATCGGTGATCGTCGCAGGGCCGTCGCCCTCGGCGATCGCGTCAAGCGCATGGACCCCACGCCAGCCACCGGCATTCATCAGCATGGTCGTGGAGTGGTCTTCGGCCAGTTCCGGTCCCAGTCCACCGACCTCGCGCAGGGCCTTGGTGCGTACGGCGTAATGAGATCCGATGCACATGGGAGCCATGGTGCCGCTATATCCGGTCTGGAAGACACCGTGGAACGCGGCCTCGGTATACAACCGGGTGCGCGCGGCCCAGCTCTCTCTGGCATTCTGGGAGCATATGCTCGGGGCGCTGACATAACCGATGCGGGGGTCGGCAAAACCGCGCATGATTTCGGTCAGATATGACTGGCGCGGCACGTGATCCGCGTCCAACTGCGCCACGAAATCATAATTCTCATAGCCGTAAGTGTCATAAAAGAAGGCCAGATTGCCTTCCTTGCAGCGGGTCCGGCGGGGCCATTCCGTGCGGTGATAGTCCGGCTGCCCTTTGCGGGTCGATATCTTCACACCATGGGCTTCGCACCAGGCGATCGTGTCTGGTGCGGGGTCTTCATCGGCCAGCCAGGTGTCATGTGGATAGGTCTGATCGAGCATTGCCTGCAGCGTGCGCCGGACGATCGAAAAAGGTTCGGAAGGCGTTTTTGTCACGATCATCGCGACGCGAACCTTCGCAGGATCGGGCGGGTCGACCGCCGGCACCTTGGCCTGACGGAACACTGCGATGAAGAATATCTGCAGGAAGAAGAGCCAGCCGAGTGCGGCGGTTACGACCCAGTATCTCGACCCTTCGATGATATGTTCCGGTCTGAGCCACCACGCCCAGAACCATACCGCGGCAATGGCCCAAACCAACGCCAGAAGGTTGTATTTCACCCGCTTTCGTCCGGTGAAAAGCGGTTTGAGATAGGGATGCGGCGAAGCGGCGGGCGGCGGTGAGCCGGACAGAGGTGCTGCGCCGGGCATGTCAGGCACAAAGGTCATCAAAAACCTCCAGCCCAAATCCCGGCGCAGCGTGACGCAATATCGTTTCGATGTCCGAATATTGCGTCACGAACCCAAGAACGCGGCGTGCTTGGGTTATATCGGCCACAAGGATCGGCGGGTCGCCCGGGCGGCGCGGGGCCGCGCGCCAAGGCATCTTCCGACCGGTGACATCTTCGATTGCGGTGGCGATCTCAAAGATCGAAAGCCCCCGGCCGGTGCCGAGATTCAGTGCAATATCCGGTTTGCCATCAGCCAGATGCTGCAAGGCAAGCACATGCGCCCTGGCCAGATCGGTGACGTGAATGTAATCGCGGATACAGGTGCCATCGGGCGTATCGTAATCGGTGCCGAACACATCGAGCGCGGGCCGCTGCCCGGCGGCCGCCATCAGCGCCAGCGGGATCAGATGGGTTTCGGGGTCATGGCGTTCGCGGAGATCGGCCTCCGGGTCGGCCCCGCTGGCGTTGAAGTACCGCAAAATGGCGAAGCGCAGCCCATATGCGGCGGCGTGATCGCGGATCATCTGTTCGCCCATCAGCTTGCTGTGCCCGTAGGGGTTGACCGGGCGCTGGGCCGAGCCTTCGGTGATGGGCAGTTGATCGGGAATGCCATAGGTCGCACAGCTTGAGGAAAAGACGATCTGGCCGGCGCCGGCCATGTCCATCGCGCGCAGAAGGGAGATAAGCCCGCCCACATTCAGATCATAGTAAAGCCCCGGATCACCCACCGACTCGCCAACATACGCAGCTGCCGCGAAATGCATGACAGTGTCGGCGCGATAGGTGGCGATCACCTTGGCGAGCCCCTCGGTATCCCGGATATCGAGCTGTTCGAGAGGGCCCCATTTCACCGCGTCGGAATGGCCGGTACGCAGATTATCCACCGCGACGGGCAGATACCCTGCCGCAGAAAGGCATTTGCAGGCATGGCTGCCGATGAACCCGGCGCCGCCGGTTACGATGACGGGTGTCGCAGACATCACTGACCCGCGGAAGCAGTGACGGCGTTGATTTTGGACAGCTCCGCCGCGAAATAAGGAATGGTGCGCGACAACCCCCCCGCCAGATCGCATTGCGGGCTCCAGCCCAAAAGCGTCTTTGCGGTCGAGATATCGGGGCGACGCTGGCGCGGATCATCCTGTGGCAGGTCACGGAAGCTCAGCGTCGAGGAGGAGCCCGTCATGTCCAGAACGATCTTTGCCAGTTCCAGCACCGTGAGTTCGCCGGGATTGCCGATATTGACCGGCTGAACAAGATCGGCGGGAGAATGCATCAGCTTCACGAGGCCGTCGATCAGATCGTCGAGATAGCAGAACGATCTTGTCTGAGACCCGTCGCCATTGACCGTGATCTCGTCGCCGCGCAGCGCCTGCACGATGAAATTGGACACCACACGCCCGTCACCGGGGTCCATCCGAGGGCCGTAGGTGTTGAAGATTCGGGCGATTTTCACTTCGACGCCAAACTGGGCGTGATAGTCGTGAAACAGGGTTTCGGCCGCCCTTTTGCCTTCATCATAGCAAGAGCGCGGGCCCTGAATGTTGACGTTGCCGTGGTAGTCCTCGCGCTGCGGGCTGACCAGTGGGTCGCCATAGACCTCCGAGGTCGAGGCCTGAAGAATGCGCGCACCCTTCTTGCGTGCAAGATCAAGCAGATGGCACGCGCCGAAGACGTTTGTTTTGAAAGTATGGATCGGATCGATCTGGTACTTTGGCGGGGAGGCCGGGCAGGCCATGTTGTAGATCAGATCAATCGGCCCCGGAGGGGAATAGGGCTGCGTCACGTCATGGGTGACCAGCTTGAAATTCTTGTGAGGAAGGAGGTGGTGAATGTTCGTGAACCGCCCGGTGGACAGGTTATCCAGGCAGATCACGCGGTCGCCGTTTTCCAGGTAGTGTTCACAGAGACTTGAGCCGAGAAAGCCCGCGCCACCGGCAATCAATACGGTTTTGGGGTTTGGCCGGGCAATTGACAAAGCTTGACTGGCCCGCGAAATGGCGGGTGAACCGGAAGACATACGCATTACCTTTTCCCACGTTCTGCGGGTAACGATTTGTGCGCTCTGCTCAAATATGGCGGTCGCCTAGCTGTTTTGCTGCTTACACCGCGGATAGCGCTTTCGGAAATTGGCTTCCCGTAGAGTTCTTGCGTTACTCACATCTTAAAAAGTTGGACATCGATAACTCCGCACTAGGACAGGCGGAAATCCGCTCGTCAATCTTTTGTTAACCTTTTGCCCTAAAACTGCCACTTTTGGACAGGTTCATACACGTATAGGTTGTATTTCGACCTTTTCACACGCTGATAAATGGCGAATCGGTGGGTTCTGGCGGGAAAATTGTCGTCTGCGGCGCCGAATCGTTCCCCCTGACTTGCGGCTCTGGCTGGGGTCGAGCTATTGAGCATTGATGGAAGGCGCGGAAATCCGCCTAGAAAAGATTGGATTATGACAACTCGAAATCGGCCGGACAAAGGCGTTGGACGCGCTCTCCATACGCTACGAACCCCACCAGCTCGGAGCGGGACAGTATGCCCAGCTTGCTGCAAGCCCTGGCCTTGTAGGTTTCGACCGATTTCAGGCTGATCCCCAGTCTGCCGGCGGTTTCCTTGAGCGTGAAGCCACGGCCGATCGCCTGAAGGGTCTGGCGTTCGCGCAGGCTGAGAGAGACCGGTTCCGGCCGCTCGGTCGAGTTTGCCACCGGAAAGGGGCGTTGAAGCCGCAGCAAAGCCCTGACCACCGCTCGGCGCAAGCTGGACAGGCCTTCGATCTTGCGGGCGAACCCGATGACCGAGTTGCGCACCAGCGCGAGGGCGAGCCGGCTTTGGTCCATGGAGGTGTAAAGCAATGTCGACAGCGCCGGGTTGTCCAGAATCTCGCTTGCATCGACCGCCAGGTCGCCAAGCGTTGAGGGATCGAGGATAACCAGATCGATGGGCGTATTGAGAATTGCGTCACGGCAGGCATTGATCGTCCCGAAATGCAGGACATTCGTGATCCCGTCCAGATTGGAAATGACCTCGCTCATCGCATTTGCGACCAGAGGATCTTTTTCAATGATGGCAGCCGTCACACTTGAAGAATGGCGCGCAGAGACCCTGCGCGCAACAATGCGTTCGCTCATAATCGTCCTCCCAGAAGGACTACTCACAAAAATGTATTGTTCCCAGAGTCACTCCCGCGGCACGTCTTGATGCGTGCCAGGGGCGCGATGAGGAACGGGGCGTTGCGTTCGCCGCAATCTGCTTACCGAGGGCAACAATCCGCCTAAAAACGGCGGGAACTAGCTAAGCCTTGCTCAGGCCACAATTATGCCATGAACATACCAAAAATTTACCATTTGTTAATGGTGCATATGATTTTGTGATCATGTGCCGCGTTTTTCGAAACAGATTGTTTTCCAGTCCCTGGAAAGCGCGGATTCAGAGACAATCGCTGCCTTGAGCGGTTGGTTAAAATTCTATTAAAATTATGGGTTTACGTAGTGTCACCTGTCTAAAAGGTCAGGCGGTGTTCAACTTGTGGTTGAATTGTGTCAGGATTTGCCTGACTGGCGCCTGCTTCCCTTCAATGTTGTCATCCGGGCTGTGCCGACTTGGCATGGACTGAGAAGCTGCTGTCTGAACTGTCCGGGCTGATTCTTTCCTGGATGGATCCGTAGATAACTCGGCGTCTGCTGCCGATACTCGCGGACAGATTCATATTCTTCACATGTCTGGGTTGAGTCGGGCCGCTGCGGTGATTTTTGCCGCAACCAGTTCTCGGGCGCGTTGCGCCCGTTTTGGTCCATCAACCGCCCGGGATCGGGCTTAAGGGTGAACACAATGAAGACGTATCTTACAACAACAGCGGTTGCGCTGGCGCTGGCGACGTCGCCGGCTCTTGCAAACAGTAGCCAAACAGACATTGATCAGATCCTCAGTGGGGTTCAGCAAGCGTTGAACAGCATCCAAGCGGGCGACGGCGGTATGGATATCGACCAAGCTGCAACCAATGCCGGCAACGTCATTTCGCGCGGCACTGAATCGCTGGACGATATCAGGCAGCGTGTCCGTCACGTTAACCAGTTGGCCGGAAATTATCTCTCAGACGACGGCCTTCCTCACGGCGGTGGCTGGGACGATGTAAATCAGGCAGCAACCAATGTGCTGAATAGCCTGAGCATGGAAGGCGCAGATTCGCTTGAAGATGTGACGCAACGGGTAAAAAATACGATCCAGACCGCCTACAACGTCATTGAATTCGATGGAGATAGCTCGAACCTGACCCAGGCGGCCGTCAACGCTGCGAATATCGTGTCGGCTGAGGATGTTGAACTCTACAACAACGCAGATCAGCTTCTCAAAAATCTTGACCAGACTGCCACCAACTCCGCTCTCGCGGATGATCATTGGGACACGCTTACAGACATTGCTCAATCCGCGACCAATGTGGGCAACAGCCTGACGGTTGGCGATTTCGATGACGTGTTGCAAAGAGCCCGCTATGTGGACCAGTTTGCACAGAACTACATCGAACTTGATAACGATCTATCGGCGACGGAAATGTATGCCGCAGGAGATCTGGATATTCCTGACGGATCGAGTGTCGGAGATATCATCCCCAACACGCAGAACGCTGTGAACGCGCTTAACATTGCCACGGTTCTGAGTGATCGCGGGCCGATCACGAGCACGATCACGCAATCGGTCTATGGAAGCACCCAAACCGCCAACAACATCCTTTGGGGTTTGGACTACTCGGATCAGCTGGGATATCTTGATCAATCGGCGACCAACGTTGCCAACAGCATGAGCCTTGATACCGACAATGATGCGGGTATGGATCTTGACGTGTTGTCGCAGACTGTCGACAGCCTGGACCAGAACGCTTTGAACTCAATTGACTATGGTTCATCCGTTTCGGATGTGACCCAGTCGGCGACGAATGCTGCGAACGTTGCCGTAGTTGGTGATATCAACAAGTATTCCGACCAGTTCTATAGCGACAGCTACCAGCTTGCGACCAACACTGTTGCAGATGGATCCTCCTGGGGAAGCGTTGAGGACCTGACTCAAAGCGCGACCAACGTGATCAACTCGTTGTCCGGCGATGATCTTGGTAATGGTCCCTACAATTGGGATATCGTCCAGTACGTCAACATGGTTGAGGTGGGTCATGAACCGGAGGAGCTTCAGTTTGCCTCAAACTATGTCTCGTTCGGTACCGGCTCCTACCACGGTATCGGTGATGGCCTTGTGAACCTGGAGCAGGCGGCAACCAACGCGGCAAACCTGATCTCGGTTGAAACGGTATACGGAACGATTCGCCAGTTCGCCGTTGGCCTCGACCAGCAAGCTTACAACACCGCTGAGCCGGGGAGCCATTACTGGGGTGGCGATGTCGTCGGTCAGGTCGGCGTGACCGAGCAGTCGGCAACCAACGCGGCCAACATCCTGACCGCTGAGGTTCTGCCCAGCTTGTCGGGTGTTACGGATATCGTTCAGATGTCGGTTAACGGTCAGCAGTTCGCGATCAATTCGCTTGTCACGAACGGCATGGTCAACAACTTCGCTCAGTCCGCCGTGAACGTGGCGAACTCGATCAGCCTGCCGTCCGCTCCGTAAGCGACGCAGGTCAGACAGACAATCGAGGCGGCGGTCATGCCGCCGCCTCACATTCCAGACCTTTTTATTGGATTTATTGGGCCCGTCATGACGCGCACCGTCGCCATATTCGCCTCGCTCGCTCTCAGCGCCACGGCCGCCATGGCCGACGATACCGAGGGCAGCATCTTTCAGCAGGAATTCAGCGGCATTCAGAGCGGTCTGAACGAGATTATCCTGAACGCCGGCTCACAGAACCCCGCCAGTCTTGAAACCGAATCCGATATCGGCACCGCCGCCCCGCTTGTGGGCGGCAATGTCGACCAGCTTATCACCAATGCGCTGAACGTTCTGGTCTCCAAGGGATCCGTGGTTTCCAATGCGACGCAGATCTCGACAGGGTCGCAATATGCGACGAACCTGATGGATGGGCGCAACGCCACGCTTGCGGATGGAACACTGCGCCAGATGGGCGAGAACCTCGCCAATGTCATCACCGCCGAACAGGTGGACAGCGTGACGCAGCAATTCGGCCCGGGCGCGATGCAGGATGTGACCAACACGGCCCTTTTGCGGGGCAATGCGGGCTCGGTCGTGCAGATCGGGCGGAACACCGCGAACATCGTCGAGGCAGAACTGTCCATCGGCCTTGGCAGTCAGGTGTTTCCCTTCGATTCAACGCAGCAGATCAACAATTTCGTCCGGATTTCCGACGCCGCCCCGCTGCCCGCCGAGATGGCCGGGTTCGACGTGCCGGCGACGACGCTGATCCGGATGTCATCGGACGCCTCCATCTGGCAGGAGGGCACAAATATGGGCAACATCCTGATTGCCGATGAAGTGCGTGACGTGGCCCGGGTTTTCAACGGCCAGCAGATCATCAACAACCACATCATCCTGGACGATATCGGTCAGGCGCCTCCGCAGATCACCCAATCGGGCATCAACGTGGCGAATTTCGTGTCTGCCTCCCGGGTATCGGGCCTGACACAGGTCTCCGACGGGGTGCAGATTGTGGAAAACCGCGTGACCGACGGATCGCTTGCCGATCTCACGGCACAAGTGCCGCAATACACCCATGTGGCTGAAAACTATGTGAATGTCCTGCATATCCGGGCGCCGGGGAACCCGTCCGGCGGCACTTTGACGGTGCTGGACGCGACGGTTTCGGCCTCCCAGGAGGCGCGGATTCCGCAATCGAGCGTGTCAGGCAACGGCCGCCAGGTTCAGGTCGGCAACGCGGCAACGGTCGAACGCTGAGACCGGGCTGACGCCGGGGCCCGCATGCGAGATTGCCAACGTCCACCGCCGCAGTTCGTAGCCGTCGGGACATACCATACCGTGCAGGACAGGCCGGGGCCCGGGCCACACCTCCCCCAAGGCACGAGATACTTCAGATCATCTAACGGACGTCCGCGCAGGACAGATCCTGGCACCAGGGTCCTGCGCTGATGCGTGGGGCAGGGGGCCAGCCGTCCGGCTTCTGGCCTTCATAGGCGGCGGCCTCTTCGGAATAGGCCAGCGCGGCGCGCCGCAACCGCTCGGTGCAGATCGAGGCGCTCTGCGGACGGATCAGTTGGTAGATGATCCTGTCCATCCGCGCATCGGTGCCGACCGGAGGCTGCTGACCCAGATCTATGAAGAATTGCGCAATCTCGGAGGAATCCGAAAGCGGCGACCCCGGCAGCACCTGTTCGCAGGAAAATGCGATCAGCCGGTAATCGACCATCGACGTCAGGAACGGGCGCGGATCGTAGGGCGGGGCCGCGTCCGCGGGCGCTGCCTGCGCGTCCGCGCCGGTTTGCGGGGCTGTGGCATCGCCCGCGGTTTGGGCCCCGGCTGTCACCGGGGCCATGAACAGGGCCAGAACAAGGCCGGATATGAGGCGCGCGTTACTCAAGGTTGTCAATCGTGGCGTTAAGGGCCGCAAGCGCCTCTTCCCCTTGACCGAAGGCTTCGGGCAGAAGCGCGTCGCAGCTTCCATCATGGTTCAGGACTTCGCTGACAATATCATAGGCCGCCTCGGCCAGCATCCAGCGGATCCCGGCATGCAGACCCTCGATGTTCTCCCGCCCGATCTGCACGTCGAACAGCTCGTCCGAGAAGAACCGGAAGATCGATCCGAACACCTCGCGCCCGACCGCCTGTTTCGAATAGGCGTTGCTCAGCACGATTTCGGTGGTCTCGGTGTTGGTCACGCGCAGATCGGCGCCCGCGGTCAGTGCGAATACCCGCCGCCCGGCCGAAGCCCCGAAAAGCCCGACTTCGCCACCTTCGGAATAGACGTTGAAATCAAGCTGGGTGATCGACCCGTCAATGACGAAATCCGACCCGCGCAGAACGCCGCGGCGAAGCGGCCGGTAGGGAATGGTCTCCCCCTCTACGTTGACGGGGCCGCCATCGCCAAGGATCTGTTCCCGCGACAGGGCGATCTCGAACTCGGTCACGGCGGTGTTGATCCGGTTGACCTGGCGCACGCCGGCGCGGTCCAGTGCCGTCACCAGCATGCCGGCCACATCGCGCGGCACATAGGCGCCGACCTCGTCGACACTGACCCGCTGTGTGAGATCGGAGATGATATGCACCGCGAACACCGCGCGGCTGTTCCGGACTTCGGGGGTTTCGGAAAGGCAAGCCAGCGCCGCATCTGCCGGCGTATCGCTGACCACGGGCAACGCGCCCACCAACTCGGGAACCGGCCTGCTCAATGGCTCGGGTAGGGCTCCGCATCCCGCCAGCGTCGTGGCGAGAAGAATTCCAGTCAGTTTCCGCATATCAGTTCAGATTCTGCAAAGCGGTCGCAGCCGCGGTAATCGCGGCGTCCGGCTCTGTACCGGATGTCTGGTTGTTGTTGCCGTCGACATCCTGGATCGACTGATTGCCGCTGTTGGTCTGGTCCAGAGTGATCGTGTTGTCACCGTTTCCGGTGATCGTGATGCTGAGCTGGTTGCCGGTCTGGCCGATGCCCTGATTGGCAAGGCTCCCCTGACGCTCGAAGTTCATGAACTGAAGGCGGGTCTGCTCTTGCTGGAGCAGCACCTGCCGTTCGCTCGGCGATCTGAACTGAAATCCACGCGCTTCCCCGAACCCGTTCGCGAAACTCGCGGGTGCCGTAAAGGAAACTGCTATGCAAACCAAAGGTCCTAAAATCTTCATGCCTGCCATCTCGTCATAATCCCCCAATCAATGCAGCTTTTCTGATCGCATCATCCGCCTCCACGCCTTGTGCGCAAGCAAAATGTTAACTTTTCAAGGGTTCTTTACCTGACCGGTGCAGATTAACCATATGACGGAAAACAATTGGGGCGCCGTGCCTGTCAAAGGTCGATATTGCCGACCCGAATCGGGCGATTCCTCGTTGCATGCGGGTCGGAAAGATTGCTATAGGCCCGCTAGCCCCGCGGTTTGAGGGGTCATGATACGGTATGAAGCCGGTTTGCCGCCTTAGCTCAGTTGGTTAGAGCGCTGGATTGTGGATCCAGAGGTCCCCCGTTCAAGCCGGGGAGGCGGTACCACTCCTCTCAGGGTCTAGTCCGCCAGGTCGATCTCATGGGTCATTTCGCCCGTGGCAACGTCGAACACCCGGATATGATCGTCGTCACTGACCAGAATCGCGGCGGTGCCGGTCTGGCTGTAGCCGGTGATCGCCACGCCTGCGGGCATCGGAAAACTGTCGGGAAAGACCAGCGCCGGCGTGGGCGCGCCCGACATCCGGATGACAAGCAGCGCGACGATGGTTATGACCCCCCCAATCATCACCACCGTCAGCACGGTCACCAGATTGCGCAGCAGCTTCAGGTGGCCGGGAAGCGGCGGATCATTGTCGTCCTGCGGAGTGTCATTCATGTCTCTGGCCCAGATCGTCACGGTCCTGATCGGCCCGGACCCGGCCCCGCGCCTTGATAAGGCACTGGCCCGCGATGTGCCAGAGGCCGCGGCGCTGAGCCGCTCGCGGCTGGCGCGGCTGATCGCGGCGGGGGCGGTGACGGTGAACGGCGCCGTGGTGACGGATGGCAAGGCGCGCGTGGCCGAGGGCGATCGGGTGGAGATCACCGTGGAAACGGCGGTGGAGATACGCACCCGGGCAGAGGATATCCCGCTGGATATCCGCCATGAAGACGACGATCTGATCGTGATCAACAAACCTGTCGGCATGGTCGTCCACCCCGCGCCGGGCACGCCGGGCGGCACGCTGGTCAATGCGCTCCTGCATCATTTCGGCGGCAGACTGTCCGGTGTCGGCGGCGAAAAGCGGCCCGGCATCGTGCACCGGATCGACAAGGATACCAGTGGCTTGCTGGTGGTCGCGAAATCGGACCGGGCGCATCACGGGCTGGCCGAGCAGTTTGCAGATCACAGCGTGGAGCGGCTGTATCAGGCGCTTTGCCACGGTGTGCCCGATGCGGCCGATCCGCGGTTGCGCGGTATCCGCGGTGTCAGTTTCGAACCCGGGGGGGCGCTGAAGATCACCACCCAACTGGCCCGCCACAAGACCGACCGGCAACGTCAGGCGGTGCTGTTTCAGGGCGGCCGCCACGCGGTGACGCGGGTGCGCGTGACCGAAGCCTTCGGCGTGGCCGCGCTGGTGGACTGCCGGCTTGAAACCGGCCGGACGCATCAGATTCGCGTGCATATGGCCCATGTGGGCCACGGGCTGATCGGCGATCAGACCTATGGCGGGCGGCGCCGGATCGGCGCGAAAGCGGTGGGGGAGGCTCTTGCCGAAAAGTTGAACGGGTTTCCCCGACAGGCCCTGCATGCCGCAAGCCTTGGTTTCGTGCATCCCGTGAGCGGAGAAACCCTGCGTTTTCAGGTGCCTATGCCGTCCGACATGTCGGAACTGCTGGACGATCTGCGCGGTGCGTCCCTGTAACTTGTGCGCAATTGCACGTTATTTATCTGTAACACGGATTGCCGTGCGCCTGCGCCAAGCGTACTCTGGACCCAAGCCAGATGACACAACATCTTGACGTGCTGTCCAGCAATACCCACCTTAGTTAAAAGTTAACCGAATTTACATTATCTGGAGCCAAGCAGGGGGTCCGTGACATGAGTACATATGCAAATCTGCCCGCACCGTCGCCGGAACAGGGCCTGAACCGTTATCTTCAGGAAATCCGCAAGTTTCCGATGCTGGAGCCCGAAGAGGAATACATGCTCGCCAAACGGTGGGTGGATCATGAAGACACCGAAGCGGCCCACAAGATGGTGACCAGCCATCTGCGTCTGGCCGCGAAAATCGCCATGGGCTATCGCGGCTATGGCCTGCCCCAGGCCGAGGTCATCTCGGAGGCGAATGTGGGGCTGATGCAGGCGGTCAAGAAATTCGACCCCGAAAAGGGCTTTCGCCTCGCCACCTATGCGATGTGGTGGATCCGCGCCTCGATCCAGGAATATGTCCTGCGGTCGTGGAGCATGGTGAAGCTGGGCACGACAAGCGCGCAGAAGAAGCTGTTCTTCAACCTGCGCAAGGCCAAGGCCCGCATCGGCGCGCTGGAAGAAGGCGACATGCGGCCCGAAAACGTGGCCCGCATCGCCAATGATCTGGGCGTGACCGAGGATGAGGTGATCTCCATGAACCGGCGCCTGTCGGGCGGCGATGCCTCGCTGAATGCGGTCGTCGGCAGCGATGGCGAGGGCGCGACCCAATGGCAGGACTGGCTGGAAGACGATGATGCCGATCAGGCCGAGGATTATGCCGAAAAGGACGAGTTCCAGCACCGCATGGCGTTGATGGAGCAGGCGATGGAGGTTCTGAACGAGCGGGAGCGCGATATTCTGGAACAGCGCCGACTGCAGGATCAGCCCGTGACGCTGGAGGATCTGTCCGGTGTCTATAATGTCAGCCGCGAACGCATTCGCCAGATCGAGGTGCGCGCGTTCGAGAAGCTGCAGAAGCGGATGCGCGAACTGGCCCGCGAAGACGGTCTGACAGCCGCCTGAGCCGGACTTTCCGACCTTTAATCAAAAGGCCCCGCGGCAAATGCGGGGCCTTTTTTGGTCGCGACCCCGCCACCGCCATGCAAAGGCGCAAACCGGCCCTTTCCGGCCAGGCGGTCGACACGGCGCACCAGAAAGGCGCGTTTCGGGGGCTTTTCGTGCGCAACCTGTCAAAATCCGCTATGGATTGAACCCGGGCGCGGCCCGTGCCGACCCATGACACACGACCCGACTGGACAGGATGGCCCCCATGATCCGCCTTTTGCGCCTTGCATCCGCCTTCGTCTGCCTTACCGCCCCGGCCCTGGCCCAGGATATCGCGGGCAGCGCCGATCACCCGCTGGTTGGCCGTTTCGACGGCAGCGTGATCCGCGCCTATGAGACCCAGGAGTTCGACGAGGCGCACCTGGCGCGCGCGCCCGACGAGGTGAGCACGGTCGGGGGGGCCGTCACGCGGCTGTCCTACGCCTATCCGGCGGAGACCTCCCTTGTGCAGGTGGTGCGGAATTTCGAACAGGCGCTGGAGGGGCGGGGGTTCGACATCCTGCTGAGCTGCGATCAGGCGGATTGCGGCCGCATCAGCTATGATGTGGAGCAGTTCGGCAATTCCCCCGCATGGGCGGATGCGTTCAACTACCGCTATGTGATGGCCACGCGGGACGGGCCCGAAGGGACCGCCCATGTCAGCCTGTTCCTGTCGGTCAACAACGGCAATGTCCTGTCGGTCGTGACCGTGACCGAGGAAGAGGCGATGGCGTTCCGGATGATCGACGCCGCCGAAATGCAGAGCGCGATCGGCGAAACCGGCCGCGTCGCCCTTTACGGCATCACATTCGACACCGATCAGGCCACGATCCGCGCCGAAAGCGCCCCGACCATCGCCGAGATGGCGGCGTTTCTGGCGGCCAATCCGGATCTGCAGGTGGTGATCGTGGGCCATACCGACAATCAGGGCACGATGGAGTACAATCTGGCCCTGTCGGCGCGCCGGGCCGCCGCGGTGGCCGACGCGCTGGCGCGGGATCACGGGATCGCGGCCGCCCGGATGGCCCATGCCGGTGCCGGGTTTCTGGCCCCGGTCGCGGTCAATACCACGGCGGAGGGGCGCGCCCTGAACCGCCGGGTGGAGATGATCGCGCGCTAAGCCGCGCCCACCGCCCTTCCCGACGCCACTCACCGGCCGCCCGATTCGCGTCTGGCTGCCCCCCGGGCACGCGCGGCGCGCGCGGGGCGTTGCGATTGTCACGGGGTTGCGAGGGCAAGTCTCTGTTTTCGTGAGGGATGTTGCGGCGGGTCACGGGCGCGCGAGGGCACGTGACGGACCTGCGGATGGTGCAGATGTGTCTGTGCGTTTGCGCACCGATATCATGTGTTTTTCACGGGTTTGTGGGGTGAAACACAGGGCCGCACCCCATAACTTCATCTCATCGGACGCAAGACAGCGCCCCGCACAGAAACCGAAACACACATGACCCAGATCCCTGAAAGGACCATTTCAATGACACGCATCGCCCTCACCACCGCCCTCGCCCTGTCGCTCGCCGCCCCGGCCTTCGCGAATGACCAACTGGCCGCTTCCCTCGGCGTCGACGCCGGCGACTACAGCGTGGCCGAGCTGATCCAGCTGCGCAGCGCGCTGGAAAACGACGATCACAGCCATGTCGCCTTCCTGCTGAACGGCGGCTCCGAGACGATTTCCACCCAGAGCTTCGCCGCCCCGGCCTTCGCGAATGCGCAGCTGGCCGCTTCCCTCGGCGTCGATGCCGGCGACTACACCTTGGCCGAACTGATCCAGCTGCGCAGCGCGCTGGAAAACGACGACCACAGCCATGTCGCCTTCCTGCTGAACGGCGGTGACGAGCAGGTCTCCACCCAGAGCTTCGGGGAGCCCGAGCATGTGGCCATCGCCCGCGCGCTGGTGGGGTTCACCGACAGCGAGAACGAGTGATCGCAAAGGCGGAAGCGGGCGCGCGCGGCCGGGGGCCTCTCCCTCCCCCCGCCGCCGCACCCCGACCGCCGAGAAACGGCCCCCGCGGGTATCCACCCCGGGGGCCGTTTGCGCATGCCAAAGCCGTAAAGGTGTGGCCGGGCGCGCGCGATGCGGCGGCAGGCGCGACGGTTTTTTCCCCCGAATTGCGCGCGGGCGCGGCTCTGCATCGGTCGATGCCGTCTTTGCGGTGGCCGACAGGGCCCGGGCTGAGCTATCATGGTTCGACCGTGCACAAGGAGAGATACGGATGCCGCTCAGCGAGGAAGAGAAAGTCAACGGTCGCCTGAACGGCGAGCAGAACGAGCCCAGTGGTCGCGAAGGGCTGGTCATGCGCTTTGTCTACATGGTGCTGATCGCCGTCATGCTGAGTTTCGCGCATACGGTTCTGGGCGCGCTGACGATCATCCAGTTCGTCGTCATGGTGATCAATGGCGGTGAGCCGAATGCCCGGCTGGCCGAATTCGGCACCGATCTGGGTATCTGGATCGCCAAGGCCGCGCGGTTCCAGACCGCCGCCAGCGAGGTCAAGCCCTGGCCCTGGACCGAACTGGACTAGATCCCCGACACGCGCCGGGTCAGCCCATGGTGGGCTGCGCGGTTGCCCGCCCAGAGAGGCTTTCGCGGAGCGCATCCCGCTTCCGTCCCCGCGAGGACGCGGTCTGGCTACTGTCGCCCGCCGCCGCGGATCCGGCGCCAGATCGGCGCGATGTCGAGCGCGGCCACGGCCACGCCAAGCGGGATCATCCAGAAGCCCAGAACCGGCAGAAACCCGAAGACCCCGCCCAGGATCAGAAGCAGGCCGAGGATCAGGCGCAGGCCCGGCGGGACATGCGACCGCACCCAGACCAGCGCGCGGGCAAGCCGCCCTCTGAGGGTGCGCTTGACGGGGGGCGTCCGGGGCGGCGTATCAGGCATGGAGGCAGCCCGGTCCGCGCAGGCCGGAAAGGCGCCGGTCACGCCGTTCCGGGACGCGGCTCACCCCTCCATCGCCTCCAGTTCGTCGATGAAGCCCTCGATCATGCTCAATCCCTTGTCCCAGAAGGCCGGGTCGCTCGCATCCAGTCCGAAGGGCGCCAGAAGCTCCTTGTGGTGCTTCGATCCGCCGGCTTTCAGCATCTCGAAATACTTCTCCTGAAAGCCCGGCTCGCCCTCCGCATAGACCGCATAAAGCGCGTTCACCAACCCGTCGCCGAAGGCATAGGCGTAGACGTAGAAGGGCGAATGAACGAAATGCGGGATATAGGCCCAGAAGGTCTCGTAGCCTTCCATGAAATTGAACACCGGCCCCAGCGATTCCGCCTGCACCGACATCCAGAGCGCGTTGATATCGTCGGGCGTCAACTCGCCCTCGCGCCGCGCGTCATGCAGCTTGCACTCGAAATCGTAAAACGCGATCTGGCGCACCACGGTGTTGATCATGTCCTCCACCTTGCCTGCCAGCAGCACCTTCTTCTGCTCCGGCGTTTCGGCGGCGTCGAGCAGTTTGCGGAAGGTCAGCATCTCGCCGAAAACGCTTGCGGTCTCGGCCAGCGTCAGCGGGGTGGAGGACAGCAATTCGCCTTGCCCGGCCGCCAGCCGCTGATGCACGCCATGGCCCAGTTCATGGGCGAGGGTCATGACATCGCGGGGTTTCCCGAGATAGTTCAGCATCACATAGGGATGAACGTCGACCACGGTGGGATGGGCGAAGGCCCCGGGCGCCTTGCCGTCCTTCACCGCCGCATCGATCCAGCCATCGGTGAAAAACGGCTCCGCCAGATCGGCCAGGCGCGGGTCGAACGCGGCATAGGCATCGGTCACGGTCGCGCGGGCCTCCTCCCAGTTCACCAGCCGGGTATCCTCCATCGGCAGGGGCGCGTTGCGGTCCCAGACCTCCAGCGTCTCCAGCCCCAGCCATTTGGCCTTCAGCGCGTAATAGCGGTGGGACAGGCGCGGATAGGCGGCGACCACCGCATTTCTCAGCGCCTCGACCACTTCGGGTTCCACATGGTTCGCCAGATGGCGGCCCGCCTGCGGGCTGGGCAGCTTGCGCCAGCGATCCTCGATCTCCTTTTCCTTGGCAAGCGTGTTGTGCACCCGCGCGAACAGGCCCAGCCGGGTCTGGAAGGTCGCGACAAGCGCCCGCGCACCCGCCTCGCGCCGGGCACGGTCCTGGTCGGTCAGCAGGTTCAGCGTCGCCTCGATGCCAAGGCGTTCGCCCTCCACATCGAAACCGAGCCCCGCGATGGTTTCGTCGAAGAGCTTGTTCCAAGCCGCCGCGCCAACGGTGGACTGGTCGTGCAGAAACCGCTCCAGCTCATCGGAAAGCTGATAGGGTTTCATCGCCCGCATCCGGTCGAAAACCGGGCGGTAGCGCGCCAGATCGGCATTCCCGGCCATCAGCGCTTCGTAGGTGTCATCGCTGATCCGGTTGAATTCCAGAGAGAAAAAGACCAGCGGCGTGGTAAAGGCGGTGATCCTGTCCTGACAATCGGACATGAATTTCGCCCGCGCCGGATCGGTGGTGTGCTGGTAGTAGCGCAGGCCCGCGAAGGACATGATCCGCCCGCTCACCAGATCGATCTTTTCGTAGCGCAGCACGCAATCGAGCATCTCGTCGGGGCTCAGCCCGGCCAGCTTGCCCTCATAGGTCGCGGCGAAATCGGCGCATTCGCCTTCCAGCCAGCCCATGTCGCGGGCCAGTTCGGGTGCATCCTGCGCGGTGTAGAGATCGCTGAGATCCCATTCCGGCAGGTCACCCAGGGGCGCGCCCCCGGTATCGGCGGCGGCATCGCGGGCAGGGGCGGGCAGGGGCAGGCGCATCGGAAAACCTCGGGGCTGGATCGCGTTCCCCCCTGATATGAGCCAGCGGGGGTTGAGCCTCAACCCCTCCGGGCGCAATTCGTCCCCGCGGGCGGCCCGGCACCCGGTCCGTCCGGGGATGCGGCGGCGTGGCCTAAAGCTCCACCTCGCCGCCTTCGCCCGGTTCGGGCAGAACGGGCATGTCGTCGCGGCGGCGGATGATGATATCCCCGTTGGGCAGGCGTTCGGGCGGATGATAGGCGGTCATGTCGTCCATCGCATCGGCCAGACCCTGCATGAAGGGCAGCATCTCCTCTTCCAGGAAGGGCTGGATCTCCTCCAGCATCGGCTCCATTTCCTCGCGCAGCCCTTCAAGGATCAGCTCCGCGCCCCGCGCGAAGAGATCAAGACCTTCGCGAAAGCCGCTCTCGGGCTCCGCGCCGTCCTGCGCGAGGGCGGGGGCGGGCGCGGCAAGGAGGCTCAGGGCGACGAGGGCGGCGGGGGCGAGCTGTTTCATGACCTCGATATAGGGCATTTCACGGCGTGATTTAAGGGGAAAGGCCGTCCGGCCCGTCAAGCTCCAGAACGACCGGGAAATGGTCCGACGCGGTCAGAAGCGCGCGCCCCAGCGTCTCGTCGCGCCAGCAATCTGGGTCGTCGAATGGGTGCCAGATGCGCCAGCGCCGCGCCCGCGGGCGCAGATCGGGGCTGATCATCACGTAATCCAGCAGGGCCGACAGAAACCGGTTTTCATCGCGCAGATAGAACCGCGCGGTCGTGGGCTGGGCCGCGATCCGGCTTTGCAGCGCGCGGCGCGCATGGGGGTCGAACAGCTGCCTGTCGGGGGGCAGATCCTTGCCCAGAACGATCTCCACGCCCGATCGGCCGAAGAGCTTCTCATATTCGTCGAGCCCCGGCCCGTCGTTGAAATCGCCCAGCAGGATCAGGGGCTCGCCCGCATCCAGATGATGATCGACACGCGCGCGCAGCCAGATACACTGCGCCAGCTGCTTGCGGCGGTTGGCGATGGCGATCCGCATCAGCTCGTCATCGCCGCGCGCGCCATGCGGCGCCTTCGATTTCACATGGACCCCGATCAGGCGCAGCGCGCCCGCCGCCGTGTCCAGAGCCACTTCGAGCGGCGGTTTGGAAAACCGCACCAGATCCTCGGTCGCGTCGATATCGAGGTCGATCCGGAACGTCCCGTCGAAGCGCGGCGCGCCGTCCCGGCCCTTCTTGCCGGTGGCCGCACCGATCGGGTCGTGGCGCGCGGCCATCACATCGGGATCATGGAGCAGGATCAGTTCCTGCTGGGTGTCATTGGTGAAGCCCGCCTGCGCGCGCCGCGCCCGCAGCCCGAACCGCATGGCGAACCGCTCAAGGGCGGTGGCGCCGTTGCGGTGGCGGGAACTGTCGGGCGCCTCCACCACCAGCACCGCATCGACATCGAGCGCCTGAAACACGTAGCCTAGTGCGGCGATCTGCGCCGAACGGGTCACGTCCTGCCGCCCGGACCAGCCGTCATCGTCCAGAAGCGCGCCGTCATCGTCGAACAGGTTGGCGAACCATTCCACGTTATAGGTGGCGATGCGCATCGCGGTTTCAGCCCCGGCGATGGGCGGAGATCTCCTCCCACGCCCGGTTGATGCTTCGCAGCCGCATCTCGGCGAGACGAATGGCTTCCTCCGGCACGCCCCGGCCCATCATCCTGTCGGGATGGGTCTCGCGCACCTGACTGCGCCAGACCGCGCGGATCTCCTCCAGCGGCATGGTGCTGTCGACGCCCAGAACCGCATACGGGTCGGGGGCGGCATCGGGCACGTGGCGCGCGCGCAGGGACGTGAAATCGCGCGGGCTCATCCCGAAGATCTCCGCCACCCGTTCCAGAAACATGTCCTCCTTGGGGTGATAGGCCCCGTCGGCGCAGGCGATGTGGAAAAGCCCCTCCATCAGGTCCGACAGGACGGCGGGATTATCGGCGAACATCCGCGCAATGCGCGCGGCATATTCCTCGAACCCCGCCACATCCTCCCGCGCCAGATTGAACACCCGGGACGCCGCCTCCTCCTCCTCGGCGGGGACCTGGAACACCTCGCGAAAGGCGGTCACCTCGTCGCGGGTCACCAGCCCGTCGGCCTTGGCCATCTTTGCGCTGAGCGCGATGACCGCGATGGTAAAGGCCACCGACCGTTCCGGCGGGCTGCGCAGCCTGTCGAAGACCGCGCCCAGCCCTTCGCCCTTGGCGAGTGCCGAAAGCGCGTCCGTTATGCGGGTCCAAAGCGACATTGAAGCGCTTTTAGCGGGAAACCGCCGGGGATGTCAGAGGAATTTCTGCATCAGCACAAGATCGTGCCAGCGTCCGAATTTCCAGCCCGCCTGCGGGATACGGGCGACCTCCCGATACCCCAGCGCCGCGTGGAACCCGCGCCCGGCTGCATTCTCCGCCGAGAGGCCCGCGATCATCGAATGGATGGTCCGGCCCCGCGCATGCGCCTCAAGCGCGGCCATCAGCGCGCGGCCCTCGCCCCGGCCCCGCGCCGCCGGCGCGATATGGATCGAATGCTCCGCCGTCCGCGCATAGCCGGGCCCGGCCCGGAACGCGCCATAGGTGGCGAACCCCGATACCGCGCCCGCGGTTTCCGACACGAAGAACGGCTGCGCGGCCAAAGCATCGGTCACCGCGCCGGCGGTTTTCGGCACGGTCGTGAAGGTGGCCGTGCTGCCGGTGATGACATCGGTCCAGATCGCCGCGATCGCCGCGGCATCCTCGCCGCGGGCCCCGCGGATCACAGGTCGAGCGGCCCGCGGGCGGTGTCGAACCGCAGGCCCAGATAGGGGCTGTCCTCGGCCACGATCTCCAGCCTCGGGTCGTCGAATAGCGGGGCAAGGACCGCGCGCAGCGCGTCCGCTTGCGGATGGGCAAGGGTCAGCCCGGTCAGCCGCACGCCCCGATCGGGCAGGCGCGGGGCAGGGTGGGCCGCCCCCTCCCATTCGATCAGCGCCGGAAACAGGCCATCGAAGGGCAGCCTGCCATCCACGGGTATCGCCATCCGCCAGCGCAGACCGGCCCGGCTCAGCGACCAGGCCACCCCGATCCCGTCGGGCGCGGCGGCGATGGCCGCATCCAGATCGGGCACGCGGGCGATCCACGCGCCCGGCCGGGTCGGGCCGCGGAACCGGTCCAGATCGAACCAGCGCGGCTGCCCGGGCGCGGCCCCATCGGGGTCTATCGCGATGACCTCCAGGTATTCCTCGGGCCCCAGCGACAGCAGCCGGTTATGGGTGCCCATCTCCGCGTGGGTCCCGCCGGGCTCAAGCGGCACGCCGAAGGCCGTCTCCGCCCAGACCGTGCCGGTGGTCAGATCGGACGTGGCGATGGCGATGTGATCTAGGCTCAGCATGGCGTGTCTCCCGGAACGATGCCCTCCTGCCTACCGCGCGCCGGGCGGTTTCGCAAAGCCTTGTGGCCGGGGCCGGGCCGTCCGCCCCGTGCGCCGGCCCCCCTGGTCATCCCGTCATCCGGCCCGGCCCGGTCTCGGCATGCGGGCGTTTTTTGTTGCGTCGCCGGGCATTCGGCGCGAACGCTCCTGTCCATGATCCGATACCGTCCAGCCCCGGGATATCCGCGCCGATGACCCTGTCCGAGCAGAAAGCGGCACTTCGCCGCGACGCCTATGCCGCGCGCAAGGCCGCCTTCGCGGAAGGTCACGGGCTGGCGGCCACCGCCGCGCTCCTGGCCGAGATCGGGCCGGTCTCCGGCCATGTCATCTCGGGCTACATGCCGATCCGGACGGAGCTTGACCCGATCCCGGCGATGACGGCGCTTGCCGCGCGCAACCGTGTCTGCGTTCCGGTGATCGCGGCGAAGGGCGAACCGCTGCGCTTCCGGGAATGGACACCGGCCGCGGAGATGGTCCCGGGCCCGTTCGGCGCCCTGATCCCGGCAGATGGCGACTGGCTGGAGCCCGATATCCTGATCGTGCCGCTTGTGGGGTTCGATCGGGCGGCCAACCGGCTTGGCTATGGCGGCGGGTTCTACGACCGGACCCTGGCGCGCCTGCGGGCCAACGGCCCCGTCCGGGCCGTGGGCTTCGCCTTCGCCGCGCAGCAATTGCCGCCCCTGCCGGTGGAGCCCACGGACCAGCCCCTTGACGCCGTGGTGACCGAGGCGGGAACGATCCGCCCGCCAGAACCGCCCTTGCCGTGAGGCGGCACAGGCCCTAAGCCGATGCCCATGAGATGTTTGTTTCTGGGCGATGTGATGGGCCGGGCGGGCCGGGCGGCGGTGGTGGCCCATGTGCCCCGGCTGCGCGAAGACTGGCGGCTGGATTTCGTCGTGGTCAACGGCGAAAACGCGACCTCGGGCGCGGGGCTGTCGGCGGCGCATGCGAAAACCCTGCTGGACGCCGGGATCGATTGCCTGACGCTTGGCGATCATGCGTTCGACCAGCGCGACATGCTGCAATTCATCGAGAGCGAGCCGCGCATCCTTCGGCCGCTGAACTTCTCCAAATCCGCGCCGGGCAAGGGCGCGCGGCTGTTCGATGCGGCGGGCGGGCGCAAGGTGCTGGTGGCCCAGGCGCTGGGCCAGGTCTTCATGAAACGGCCCTTCGACGATCCGTTTTCCGCGTTGCAGGGTACGCTGGCGACCTATCCCATGGGCGGGCAGGCGCAGGCGGTGATCGTCGATATCCACGCCGAGGCGACATCGGAGAAGATGGCCGTGGGTCATTTCTGCGACGGCCGCGCCAGCCTCGTGGTGGGGACCCATACCCATGTGCCCACCGGCGACGCGCAGATCCTGCCGGGCGGCACCGGCTACATGACCGATGCGGGGATGTGCGGCGATTATCATTCCGTCATCGGGATGGAGAAGACCGAGCCGCTGCGCCGCTTCATCACCGGCATGCCGAAAGAGCGCTTCACCCCCGCCGCCGGGGAGGCGACCCTGTCGGGCGTCTATCTGGAAACCGATGACCGGACGGGCAGGGCCGGCCGCATCCAGCCGGTGCGCATCGGCGGCCGCCTGCAGGAGACGGTTCCGTGAAACGGCGCGATGCCGCGTCGCTTCTGGGCCTTCTGCTCTGCATCGGCGCGGCCTGGGGCATCACCCACCCGCTGACCAAGATCGCCGTGTCCGAAGGCTACCGCCATTTCGGCATCATCTTCTGGCAGGTCGTCATCGGCGCCGTGCTTCTGGGTACGATCAACCTTCTGCGGGGCCGGGGCCTGCCGCGGGGCCCGCGCCATATCGCGCTCTATGTCATCATCGCGCTGATCGGCACGTTGTTGCCGAACTCCGCCAGCTATACCGCCGCCATCCATCTGCCCTCGGGCATCTTGTCCATCGTCATCTCGCTGGTGCCGATGCTGGCCTTTCCCATCGCGCTGGCATGGGGTCTCGACCGGTTTTCGGGCCTGCGGTTTCTGGGCCTGGTGCTTGGCCTCATCGCCATCGTGATGATCGCGGCCCCCGAGACGAGCCTGCCCGACCGGGCCATGGTCTGGTGGTTGCCCGTGGCGCTGATCGCGCCCACCTTCTACGCGATCGAGGGCAATTTCGTGTCGCGCTACGGCACCGAAGGGCTCGACCCGGTGCAGGTTTTGCTGGGCGCCTCGCTGGTCGGCATCGTTCTGACCGCACCGCTGGCGCTGATGACCGGGCAATGGATTTCGCCGCTGCCGCCCTACGGGACGCCCGACCTTGCGATCCTTGCCTTGGGCACGTTCCATGCCATCGCCTATGCGGGATATGTATGGCTGGTCGGGCGCGCGGGCGCGGTTTTCGCGGCGCAGGTCAGCTATCTGGTCACCGGCAGCGGCATCCTCTGGGCCAAGCTGATCCTCGGCGAAACCTACTCCCCTTGGGTCTGGGCGGCCATCGCGGTCATGTTCGCGGGGCTCTTTCTGGTGCAGCCGCGCCCGAAAGAGGTGCTGGACGGCGGTGCCGGCATCGGGAATGATGCGCGCTGAGGCAGCCGCGCAGGGGCATCCATGATCGACCTGACCCTATCGGCCCAGACCCAGGCCATCGCGACGCTTGCGGTGGTGGGCCTGATGTTCGTGATGTTCATTCGCGAACGCTACCCGACGGAGGTGGTGGCGCTGGCGGGGGTATCGCTTCTGCTGGTCACCGGGCTTCTGCCCTATGCCGATGCGCTTGCGGTTCTGTCCAATCCCGCGCCATGGACCATCGCGGCGATGTTCATCACCATGGGCGCGCTGGTGCGCACCGGATCGCTTGAACGGTTCACCGCCCTGGCGGAGGCCAAGGCCCAGACCCGGCCCTTCGTGGCGCTGGGCGCGCTGATGGCCTTTGTCGTCGTCGGTTCGGCCTTCGTGTCGAACACGCCCGTCGTCGTGGTGATGATCCCGGTCTTCGTGCAGATCGCGCGGTCGCTCGGCCGTCCGGCCTCGAAACTGCTGATCCCGCTCAGCTATGGCGCGATCATGGGCGGCACGCTGACGCTCATCGGCACCTCGACCAATCTGCTGGTCGATGGCGTCGCGCGCGCGCAGGGGCTCGAACCCTTCACGATTTTCGAGATCACGCCCATTGGCCTCGTCGTGGTGGCCTGGGGCATGCTCTATCTGGGCGTGATCGCGCCGCGCCTGCTGCCCGATCGCGGGTCGATGGCCGATATGCTGTCGAACCGGGGCAAGATGAAATTCTTCACCGAGGTGGCCCTGCCCGAGGACAGCGCGCTCATTGGCCAGAATGTCAACGAGGTCGACATTTTCAGCCGCGACGGCGTGCGCCTGATCGACGTGCTGCGCGGCGACGCCTCCTTGCGCCGGAACATGGCCGATGTGGAGCTTTGCGCCGGCGACCGGGTGGTTCTGCGCACGGAAATGTCCGAGGTTCTGGGCCTTCAGGCCAACAAGCAGCTCCGCACGGTCGACAAGCTCAGCTCGGTCGCGACCCAGACGGTGGAGGTGCTGATCACGCCGGGCTGCGGCATGGTCGGCCGCTCGCTGGGCTCGCTGCGCCTGCGCCGGCGCTACGGGGTCTACCCGCTGGCTGTGCACCGGCGGAACCAGAATATCGGCCGGCAACTGGACGATCTGGTGGTCCGCGTGGGCGACACCCTGCTGTTGGAGGGCGACCCGGCGGATATCCAGCGGCTGGCGGTGGATATGGACCTCGTCGATGTCTCCAAGCCGTCGGCCCGCGCCTATCGCCGCAGCCACGCGCCGATCGCACTGGCCGCGATGGCGGGCATCGTGATCCTCGCGGCGCTCAACATCGCGCCGATCTTTCTTCTGGCGATCGTCGCGGTCGCGGTGGTGCTGCTGACCCGCTGCATCGACGCGGACGAAGCCTTCGCCTCCGTCGATGGCCGCCTGCTCGCGCTGATCTTCTCGATGCTCGCCATCGGCGCCGCGCTTCAGGCCACGGGCGCGGTGGCGCTGGTGGTAGGCGGGCTGGCCCCGTGGCTGGCCGATCTGCCGCCCTTCCTGCTGGTCTGGGCGATCTACCTGATCACCTCGATCCTGACCGAGCTTGTGTCCAACAACGCCGTCGCCGTGGTGGTTACGCCCGTCGCCATCGGCCTGGCGCAGGCCATCGGCGTCGATCCCCGGCCGCTGGTCATCGCCGTGATGATCGCAGCCTCGGCCAGTTTCGCCACCCCTATCGGCTACCAGACCAACATGCTGGTCTATGGCCCGGGCGGGTACAAATTCACCGATTTCATGAAGGTGGGCATCCCGCTGACATTGAGCCTCGGGCTTGTGGTCAGCGCCATCATTCCGCTCATCTGGCCCCTCTGACCCACAAGGACATTCCCCCATGCCCCGCGCCCTGATCCTCACAACCGCCGCCGCCCTCGCGCTGGTCGCCTGCACCGTCGGGCCGCCGCGCCCGCTCTCGGTATCGCTGACCGACACGACCATCACCGTGCCCATGTCGAACGGGACGACCTGCACCGACACCGCGCCCCCGGGCGCCGCTGCCGGCTGGTCCGGGCGGCTGCAAGGCTGCCCCACCGCCTATGCCTACACGGTGGAGATCGACGATCGCACCAACCCGGTCCGCTATGTGCTGGAGGAGATCTTCACCGCCCTCGGCGGCCCGGATGTCATCGCGCCGCTCGCCACGGTCACCATCACCGACGGCACCGGCCGGACGCGCACCTTCGCCTCGCCCCCGCCGCTGCCGGAAAACTGAAAGCCGGAAGACTGAAACCCGGAAACCCGAAACCGAAACAGGTCGGGCACCCGGTCAAACCAATTCCGGTTTCCCCGGGCGCCTTCTCCTGGTGCGGTCATCGGCTCCGCAGCCTGTACCGCCCGGAGAGCCTCGGTGATTCCGGTTAGCAAAGCGTAAAGGGCCCTTCTTCTGGTCAAAAATACCGCCGCCGGAGGCATTGAAGTCTCCGTTGCGCCAGAAAAGACAAGATGCCTCCGGCGGCGGTATTTCGACCCAGAAGAAGCGGGAAACGTGCGACCTAGAGCGGCCAGAACACCAGAATGGCGGGGATCGAGACCGCCACGATGATGATCTCCAGCGGCAGGCCCATGCGCCAGTAATCGCCGAAGCCGTAGCCGCCGGGCCCCAGGATCAGCGTGTTGTTCTTGTGCCCGATGGGCGTCAGGAAGGCCGAGGATGCGGCGATCGCCACCGCCATCAGGAACGGGTCGGGCGAAACGTCCAGCGTCTGGGCCATCTGGATGCCCACGGGCGCCGCGACGATCGTGGTGGCGGTGTTGTTCAGGATATCGCTGAGCGTCATCGTGACGACCATCAGCACCGTCAGGATCATCCAGGCCGGCAGCCCGTCGGTCAGCGCCACGAGGGCGCCCGCGATCAGCTCCGTGCCGCCGGAGGTGTCCAGCGCCGCGCCAAGCGGGATCATCGAGCCGAGCAGCACCACGACCGGCCATTCGATATGATCGTAGATCTCCGACAGCGGCAGGATCCGGGTCAGCACATAGCCCACCACCACGACCCCCAGCGCGACCGGCAGATAGACCAGCCCCAGCGACGCCGCCAGAACCGCGGCCCCGAAAAGCCCGATGGCAAGCCAGGTCTTGCTGTCCCGGGTCACGTTCAGCCCGCGATCGGCCAGCGCCAGCCCGCCCAGCCAGTCCACCACGTCATCGGTGGTGTCGGACGGGGCCAGCAGCAGCAGGATATCGCCGGGCTCCACCACGGTCTTGCGCAGATGGCTGGTGATCCGCTTGCCCTGCCGCGCGATGCCCATCAGGACCGTGCGCTTGCGCCAGGAGAGGCCCAGAGATTCAGCGGTGCGCCCGGCGATCCGGGAGCTTTCGGGCACGACCATCTCGATCAGGCTGACCCCCTCGCCGATGGCATCCGCCGCCGGGTTGTCGGCCGGCACGATGGCCAGCGAAAAGGCGGTCCGGAATTCGTCCAGCGCCTCGGGCGTGGCCTCCAGCACCAGCACGTCATCGGGTTTGATCTCAAGGTTGCGACCGGTCCCGAACCGCCGCTTGCCGTCCCGCATCAGGCCCAGAATGGCCACATCGGCCTTTTCCGCCGGGTCCAGCAGCTCACGCAGCCGGGTGCCGACCAGCTTGTTCTCGGCCGGAATGATCAGCTCGGCGAGATAGGGCGCCAGTTCGCCCATGCGGTCGCCGCCGACGCCGCTGTCGCGGGCCGGGATCAGCCGCCAGCCGATCAGCGCGATGAAAAGCAGCCCGGCGATGGCCGCGATCCCGCCCACCGGCGCGAAATCGAACATCCTGAACGGCTCGCCCAGCGCATCCTGCCGGATCGTGGCGATGATGATGTTGGGCGGTGTGCCGATCAGCGTGACCATCCCGCCCAGAATCGTGGCGAAGCTGAGCGGCATCAGCGACACGCCGGGGCTGCGCCCGGCCTTGCGCGCGGTGGCGATATCCACCGGCATCAGCAGCGCCAGCGCCGCGACATTGTTCATGAAGGCCGAAAGAACGCCGCCGATCCCGCCCATGATCACGATATGCGTCTTGAGGGAGCGTGTGGCATCCACAAGCGTGCGGGTGATCAGGAACACTGCGCCCGACCGCACGAGCCCGGCCGAAACCACAAGAACCAGTGCGACGACAAGCGTCGCGGGATGGCCGAACCCGGCAAATGCGGCATCCACGGGCACGACCCCCAGCAGGACCCCGGCCATCAGCGCGGAAAACGCCACCAGATCGTACCGGAACCGCCCCCAGAGCAGCAATGCGAAGACCGCGCCGAAAAGGGTGAATAGGATGATCTGGTCCGTGGTCATAGGACAAGTCTTATGGCGAAGCTCGGGGCGTGCAAACCGCCAAACGTGCCCGATGCCGGATAAATTCGCCGTCCGATGGATTTGCCCGTCAGATGAACTCGGGCGTCGGGCCGCGCACGGCGCGCGCCACCGCCAGCGCCTCGGCCAGATCGACCGAGCGGTCGAAAAGCGCCCGCCCGACCAGCGCGCCCGAGACATGGGGCACGAATTTCAGCCGCGCGATATCGTCAAGGCTGCGCGACAGGCCCCGCGCGATCACCGGCGCGCGCGCGATGTCGGCCAGCCGCGTGACCAGCGCCAGCGAGCCGTCGCTGTCCTGCACATCGGCGTCGATATCGGTGACGATGATCGCCGCCAGCGGATCGGTCTCATAGGCCGACAGAAACGCCTCCGGCGTGATCGCGCTTGTCCGGCGCCAGCCTTCGGTCATCACCTTGCCCTGAAAGACGTCCAGCGCGATCACGATCTGGTCGGGGTAGCGCCGCGCGGCCTGTTTCACGATATCGGGGCTGGTGGCCGCCAGCGTGCCCACCACCACCCGGCCCGCGCCCATGTCGATCCAGTCCGCGATCGCGTCGAACGAGCGCAAACCGCCGCCGAACTGCACCGGAATGCCGACGCTGCGGATGATCTCCAGCACCAGATCGCGGTTCCCGGTGTCTCCGGCGACCCGGTCGAAATCGGTCAGATGGAGCCACTCCGCCCCGGCCCGCGCAAAGCTCTGGGCCTTGGCCACCGGGTCCACATGCCAGATCTGCGGCTCCTCCAGCCGGCCCCGGTAGAGGCTCACGCAGCGGCCGTTCTGCAACTCGATCATCGGATAGATCATCATGGCGGACGCCTCCCCTTGCCAGCCAGAATAGCAGGTCTTGCGGCCCGTGCGGGATTTGAAAACGGCATTTCCCGGCAATCCGGCGGCGTGCATGGTGCGCCCGCGTCATCGGGGGATTGCCCCGCCGCCATGGCCTGCCGTATAGACGGGGCTGCCGAGAATTTTGCACGAGGAATACCGATGGCGGGCCATTCGAAATGGGCGAATATTCAGCACCGCAAGGGGCGTCAGGATGCGGTTCGCTCCAAGCTGTTTTCCAAACTCGCCAAGGAAATCACCGTGGCCGCCAAGATGGGCGACCCGGACCCGGACAAGAACCCGCGCCTGCGGCTTGCGGTGAAGGAGGCGAAATCCCAATCCGTGCCGAAGGACGTGATCGACCGCGCGATCAAGAAATCGCTGGGCGGGGATGCGGAGAATTACGACGAGATCCGCTATGAAGGCTATGGGCCGAGCGGTGTCGCGGTGATCGTGGAGGCGATGACCGACAACCGCAACCGCACCGCCTCCACGGTGCGGTCGACCTTCGGAAAACATGGCGGAAATCTGGGGGAAACCGGATCGGTCGCGTTCATGTTCGACCGCAAGGGGCAGGTCAGCTACCCGGCCGATGCGGGCGACGCGGATACGGTGATGATGGCCGCGATCGAGGCGGGCGCCGAGGATGTGGAAAGCTCCGAGGACGGGCATGTGATCTGGTGCGCCGATACCGATCTGAACGAGGTTTCGACCGCGCTGGAGGCGGAACTGGGCGAAAGCGAGTCGACCAAGCTGGTCTGGCGGCCCACCACCACGACCGAGCTGGATCTGGACGGCGCGCAGAAGCTGATGAAGCTGATCGAGGCGCTGGAGGATGATGACGACATCCAGAGCGTGACCGCGAATTTCGAGATCTCCGACGAGATCATGGAACAGCTCTAGCCGCCGCGCCCGCCCCCGGCGGAGCGTGCAGCGCGGACCTCGTCAGTCGGCGGTCACCGGATGCAGCCGGTCCGCCGCGGCCTTCCGGATGGCCCGGGTCAGCGGCCTCAGCGCGTTGGCCATCTGCCGCGGCACCTGCCAGCTCAGCGCCACGTCGAACACCTGATCGGGCCCAAGCGGCACCAGCGATCCATCGGCCAGCGCCTCCTCCACAAGGCTTTCGGGGTTCAGGCCCCAGCCGATGCCCAGCTTCGCCGCCTCGACGAAGCCGTGGCTCGACGCGAAAAAATGGGTGGGAAGCGCCACCTTCTCCCCCGTCACCTGCTCGGCCCAGCGCTGTTGCAGCCGGTCCTTGGGGTTGAAGGTCAGCGCCGGGGCCTCGGCCAGCGCCTTGGCGGTGACGCCGTCGGCGAACCAGGTTTCGGCGAAGCCCGGCGCGCAGGTCGCGATGTAGCGCAGCGCCCCCAGCGGGAACACGTCGCAGCCCGGCACCGGCACGTTGCCCGCCGTCACCGCCGCCGAGACCGCCCCGCGTTTCAGCCAGTCCGCCGAATGGTCCTGATCGTCGATCTCCAGATGATAGAGATACCCCGGCACCGCAGCCAGCGCCGGCAGGGCCCATGTTGCAAGGCTGTCGGCATTCACCGCCAGACGCAGCGGCGTAGCCGGGTCGGGCAGCAGCCCCCCCAGATCCGCGGCAAGGGTCTTTTCCAGCAACCCCACCTCCTCGGCATGGCGCAGCAGCCGCGCGCCCGCGGGGGTGGCGCTGGCAGGCCGGGTCCGGCGCACCAGAACCGTGCCCAGCTTCTCCTCCAGCGCCTTCACCCGCTGGGATACCGCCGACTGGGTGATGTTCAGCTGCGCCGCCGCCCCATCGAAGGAGCCGCTGCGCAGCACGGCGGAAAGCGCCATCAGGGCGTGGGTGTCTATCATTCGCGACTCTAATGCGGGTGCAGAAAACGTAACTGGTCTTATGGAACCCTATGGCCTAACCGGGGCGGGTTGCCAAGAGAAAGCGCCTTTGAATGACCGCCGCCTTTTTTCCCGGATTTGCCCTTGGCTTCAGCCTGATCCTCGCCATCGGGGCGCAAAACGCCTTCGTGCTCCGGCAGGGGCTGCGCCGGGCCCATGTCTTCGCCGTCTGCCTGACCTGTGCGCTGTCCGATGCGGTGCTGATCACGCTCGGCGTCACCTCCTTCGCGGCGGTGGCCGAGGCACTGCCGTGGCTGGAGCCCGCCTTCCGCTATGGCGGCGCCGCCTTTCTGATCGTCTACGGCGCCCGCGCCTTTCTGGCCGCGTGGCGCGGGGCCGATGCGTTGCAGGCGGGGCGCAGCGGCGCGGGCAGCCTGCGCGCGACGGTGCTGACCTGTCTGGCGCTGACATGGCTGAACCCGCATGTCTATCTCGACACGGTGATGCTTCTGGGCTCGGTCTCCACCCAGTACGGCGATGGGGCCGCCTGGTTCGGGGCGGGGGCCGTCGCCTCCAGCTTCGTGTTCTTCTTCGGGCTGGGCTATGGCGCGCGGCTTCTGGCGCCGTTCTTCGCCCGGCCCCGCGCGTGGCAGATCCTCGATCTGCTGGTCGGGCTGGTGATGTGGGCGATTGCGGCGAAACTGATCTTTCTGCTTTGAGCCCGCTTGCGGCCCGCCCGCCGATGGGGTTCTTTGGGGCCCATGGCCGATGCCGTCCAAACCCCTGAAAAACCTGCCGCCCGCCCCTTGATGGGCGTGTTCTGGATGTTGGTCACCGGGGCCTGTTTCGTTGCGGTCACCGCCATCGTGAAGGTGGTGGGCAACGAGGTGCCGCCGGCGCAATCGGCCTTTCTGCGCTATGTTCTGGGGCTGGTGTTCCTGATCCCGATGATCCGCCCGATCCTGCGCGCGCGGCTCAGCACCCGGGCGCTCGGGCTCTTCGGCATCCGCGGCGTGGCCCACACGGCCGGCGTGATCTGCTGGTTCTACGCGATGACCCAGATCCCCATCGCCGAGGTGACGGCGATGAACTATCTCAGCCCGGTTTACGTGACGCTGCTGGCGGTCGTCTTTCTGGGCGAGCGTCTTGCGGTCCGTCGCATTCTTGCGGTGGCTGTCGCCCTTCTGGGCGCGCTGATCATCCTGCGCCCGGGCTTTCGCGAACTGGGGCCCGGGCATTTCGCGATGCTGTTCACTGCGGCCAGCTTCGCCATCGGCTATCTGATCGCCAAGATCATGGCCGATGAGGTGGAGGCGACCGTGGTGGTGGGCATGCTGTCGATCACGGTCACGATCTGTCTGGCGCCGTTCGCATGGGCGGTCTGGGTGCCGGTGACATGGGAGCAACTGGGCTGGCTGTTTCTGGTCGCCGTCTTCGCCACGGGCGGGCATTACACGATGACGCTGGCCTTTGCCGCGGCGCCGCTCACGGTGACCCAGCCGGTCACCTTTCTGCAACTGGTCTGGGCGACCGCGCTCGGCGCGCTGGTCTTCTCCGAGCCTGTGGATATCTGGGTGATCACGGGCGGCGGGCTGATCATCGCCGCGATCAGTTTCATGACCTGGAGAGAGGCCGTCCTGCGCCGCCGCGCAGTCACCCCGTCGGTTCCCCAGACAAAGACCTGAGCCCGGTTAACACTTTGTTAATACTTGACAGTTCCCGGACGGGACAGGCGACCCGCGGGTGGGCGCCCGCACCGCCGGCGGGTTTCCAGCCTGCCCGGAAATTGGGCAGCCTCCGTCGCCGTCGCCCATTGCGGAACCAATGGCGTGTGCTGCGGCGCGGCAAATGCGGCGGCGATGTTGCGCGCCGCCTGTCCCGGGGGTGCCATGAGCGCGGCAGGAGACGTTTCATGACACCAAAAGCAGTCATTTTCGGAGGGATCGGCAGCCTCGCGGAATGCGCCGAACTCGACCGCGCGGCGTGGAACGCCGCGTTCCGCATCCACGGCGTGCCCTGGGAATGGTCCTGGGATACCTATGCGGAGCTGATGCGCCCCGGCGGCGACAGGCAACTGGCCGCGCGCTTCGCCGATCACCTGCGCGTGACGGTCGATGCCGCCCGGCTCGACGCGACCCATCAACGGGTGTTCGCCGCACGCCTCTCGGGGGGCATTCCGCTTCGGCCTGGGGTGGATGGCGTGCTGCGCTGGGCCGCCCGGGCCGGGCTGACCCTCGCCCTTGTCAGCCGGTCAGAGGCGGCGCCGGTTCAGGCCCTGCTGAAGGCCACCGCCCGGGCGCGGGGCGGCATTCCCTTCGACATGACGGTGTTGCGCAGCGACGTGGAGCGCATGGCCCCCGATCCGCAGGCGATGGAGCTTGCGCTGGACGAATTGTCGCTCGCGCCCGAACAGGTGGTGGCCATCGTCGACACGCCCGTCGCGGCGGAGGCGGCGGAAACGCTCGGCATCCCCTGCCTGGGCTTTCCGGGGCTGCTCGCCGCGGAGGGCGGCTTTGCCGAAACCCTCGCCCGGGCCTCGATCCTGAGCGTCGCCACGGTGCTGGAGGCGTGGCGCGGCCTGCCCATGGCGGCGGCCGAATAGCGCCGGAACCGGCCGCCGGATTAACCCTTTGTTAAGATTTCGCTTGAAGCCGGGCGCGGCTTGGGCGACCTCTCGGACATGGGATTGCGTTCACGATTTGTTTGCGCCACGGCGCTCCTCCTCTGGGCGGTGTCCGGCGCCGCCGCGCGGGAGGTGAGCGGGCCCGCCCGGGTCATCGACGGCGACACGCTGGAGGTGGCGGGCGTGACCGTCCGGCTGTTCGGGATCGACGCGCCGGAACGCGACCAGCCCTGCGCGCGCAGCGATGGCGGGCTCTGGGCCTGCGGCGATTGGGTCGCCGCCCGGCTGGATGCGCAGATCGCGGGCGCGCGGATCACCTGCACCGGCGCGCGGACCGACCGCTACGATCGCCTGATCGCGCGCTGCGCCGCGCCCGCGTCCGGCGATCTGGGCGCGTGGTTGGTCGGCACCGGCATGGCCCGGGCCTATCGCCGCTATTCGGTCGACTACGTGCCGCAGGAACAGAGGGCGCAGCGGGCGCAGCGCGGGCTCTGGGCCGGTCTCTGGGCCGACCCGGCGGCCCATCGGGCGGCGCAGCAGGCTCAGGATCCGCCACCTGCCGGCACCGGCGGCTGCCTGATCAAGGGCAACATTTCGGACAGCGGGCGGATCTACCATCTGCCGGGCAGCCGCTCCTATGCCGCCACGCGAATCGATGCGGCCGCGGGCGAACGCTGGTTCTGCTCCGTGGCCGAGGCGGAAGCCGCCGGCTGGCGCGCGCCGCACGGCTGATTTGATTTCCCTCAATTGCACCCGCCGATGAGGGTGCTACCACATGACTCGGACCGCAACAGGACGCAGAAGGAAACACCGATGAGCCACACACCCCACGAACTGGCCGAAGAATTCCCCGATCAGGTGGACAAGATTCACGAGTTGAAAACCTCGGATGCGCATTTCGCAAAGCTGATGGATGCCTATCACGAGATCAACCGCGCGGTGCACCGGGCCGAAACCGGCATCGAACCCTGCGAGGAACTGGCCGAGGTTCAGATGCGCAAGGAACGTCTGGCGCTGAAAGACCAGATCGCGGCCATGCTGTCGAAAGCCTGAGCCGGAACCTGGGGCCGGGGGGTCTTCTCCCGGCCCGCCGGGACTGTCAGCAAGATGAAGATGCGCGTCGCTCCGGGCAGGCTCGGGTGCGTGGTCTCCGGCCGGGCAGGGCGGGGACCCCTGGCCGCCGCCGGGCCCGCACGGGCCCATTTTCAGTCTTTGGCCGGGGTCTCTGCCCCGTTGCCTTCCACATGGTCCTGAAACCGTTCGAAAAACTGATCCGCCATGCGCCGCGCGAAACTGTCGATCAGGCGCGAGCCGAGCTGTGCGATCTTGCCGCCGACCTTGGCATCCACATCGTAATGCAGATCCGTCCCGCCATCGGCCGCATCGCTCAGCACCACTTTCGCCGCGCCCTTGGCGAACCCTGCGACACCGCCCTTGCCCTCGCCTGAAATCATGTAGCTGGTGCCGGGCACCACATCGCTCAGCACCACATCGCCCTTGAAGGTGGCCTTCACCGGGCCGACCTTCTGCTTGACCACGGCGGAAAACCCCTCCTCGGGCGTTCCGGTCAGCTCTTCACAGCCGGGGATGCACTCTTTCAGCGTCTGCGCGTCGTTCAGCGCGGCCCAGACCGTGGCCCGGTCTGCGGCGATGGTGCGGGTGGCATGCAGTTCCAAGGGACCTCTCCTTGTGTTGGTGAGACCCGATCAGAAGTACGGTGCGCGCCGGGCTCCGGTCAACGCTCGATCTCATAGGGCAGGATATCGCGGTGGTTCGGGTCGATCCGCAGCTTGCGTTCCAGCGGCGGCACCGAGCGCTGGTGGCAGCCCGTCCGCTCGCAGATCCGGCAGGAGATGCCGATCGGCTGGAAGCTTTCCGCGCTTTCCAGATCCAGACCGTCCGCGTAGACCAGCGCGCCGGCATGTTTTACCTCGCAGCCGAGCGAGATCGCATAGCGGCGCATCGGCGCGTTCCATCCGCCCCCGGATTTGGAGACGTCGCGGGCCAGAATCACATAACGCGCCCCATCGGGCGTTTCGGCCAGTTGCCGCAGGAACTGTCCCGGCGTCTCGAAGGCGCGATGCACGTTCCACAGCGGACAGGCCCCGCCGAAGCGCGCGAATTGCAGCCGGGTGGCCGAATGCCGCTTGGTGATCGTGCCGGCCTGATCGACGCGGGTGAAGAAGAACGGCACCCCCTTGGCGCCCGGGCGTTGCAGGGTCGACAGCCGATGGGCCACCTGCTCGATCGACGCGCCGAACTGGATCGACAGGCGTTCCAGATCGTGGCGGGTTTCGGCCGCCGCTTCGGCAAAGCGGGTATAGGGCATCAGCACCGCGCCCGCGAAGTAATTGGCCATGCCGATCTGCGCGATGGACCGGGCCGTATCGGACTGGAACCGGGCCAGATCCAGCGTCGCGCCCAGCAATTGCGCCTGATCCAGCAGCGCGAACTGGTGCAGCAGCTGAAACCGCTGCGTCTCGGGCGCGGCGCGGGGCGACAGGGTCAGCGTCCGGCTGCCCGGATCGTAATGGCGCAGGCCCGTGCCGGCCTCGTGGCGGATCGTGATGCCGCGCGCGCGCAGCCTGTCTTCGGTGTGATGGGCCAGATCGGCCCCGGCCTGCGCGGCGAACCGTTCGGCGGCACGATCCACCGCGTCGATGTAATTGTCGCAGTAGTGGAAGAAATCCCGCACCTCCTCCCACGGGGAGGGGGCGGTATCGGCCCCGTCGCGGCCCAGCGCCTCGTCCAGCGAGGCCAGCCGCTCATGGGTCTGGCGATAGCTGCGATGCAGATCCAGGAAAGCGCGCGCAAGCGCCGGCGCGTTCGACGCGGCCAGCCGCAGATCGGCCAGCGGCGGGGCGGTGTCGGTGAAGACCGGATCGGCCAGCGCCTCCCGCATGTCAGAGACCAGACGCTCCGCATCGCCCGTGCTCAGTTCGGTCACGTCGAAGCCGAATTCCTGCGCAAGCCCCAGAACCACGGTGGTGGAAACCGGGCGGTTGTTGTTTTCCATCTGGTTCAGATAGGGCAGGGAGACACCCAGCTTGGCCGCGAAATCCTTCTGGGTCAGGCCAAGCCGGGTGCGCAATTCGCGCAGCTTGGCACCCGCATACAGCTTTCGAACGGCCATCGGAGCCCTCCGCTTTGCAGAATCTGGAGCTTTGTTTGCAAACTCCGGGGGAGAGCAGACCTCGCAGACCCGGCCTTGGCAAGGGAATTCTGGGCGCGCGCGGGCGTCAGATGCCGGTGACCTGGCGCTCCCGCCGGATCGTGTAGACGATCGAGGCGACGGCCAGAACCGCGGTGGCCAGCATGATCCAGATCAGCGGAAATGCCCCGTTGCCCATGGTCAGAAGCGTGCCGGCCAGCGCCGCCAGTGCCGCGCCGCCGCCGATCATGAAGGCCCCGCCAAGGCCCGAGGCGGTGCCTGCCAGATGCGGCCGCACCGACAGCATGCCGGAGGTCGCATTGGGAATGACCATGCCGTTGCCCAGACCCACGAAGGTCATGAACCCGAAGAAGATGACGGCGCTCTTGAACCCGGCCAGAAACAGCAGCAGCAGCACCGTTATCCCCACGGCGGAAATCAGGCAGCCCCAGAGGATCATCGTGTTGATGCCCACGCGCACCGAATACCGGCCCGAGATGAAATTGCCGAAGAAATACCCGACCGCCGGCGCGCCGAAGAAGAAGCCGACCATCGCCGGGCTCAGCCCGAACACCTCGGAGCCCACATAGGGCGCCCCGCCCACATAGGCGAAGAACGCGCCCGAGGCGAAGGCGGCGGCCAGGCAATAGCCCCAGAAGCGGCGCGCTGTCAGCAATTCGGGATATTCGGCGAACTGGGCGCGGATGCTGCCTGCGCCGGCTCCTGCCGTTTCCCCCAGATCGCGCCAGATCAGCGCCCAGACCAGCGCGCCGAGGCCCGCGAGAACCCAGAAATTCGACTGCCAGCCGAAGGATTCCTCCAACCTGCCGCCAAAGACCGGGCCCACCATCGGCACCACCGCCATGCCCATGGTGACATAGCCGATCATCGAGGCCGCCTGATCCTGCGGAACCATGTCGCGCACCACCGCGCGGCCCAGAACCATGCCGACCACCACGGTGGCCTGGATCATGCGGAAGAACAGGAAGATCTCGATCGTGGTCGCGAAGATGCAGCCGATCGTGGCCAGCACGAAAATGCCGATCCCCCAGAGCAGCACCGGCCTGCGCCCGTACCGGTCCGAGATCGGGCCGATGAAAAGCTGCAACACCGCGTTCATGCCCAGATAGCCCGACACCGACAGCTGGATCAGCCGGTAATCCGTGTCGAAATAGGTGGTCATGTTGGGAAGCGACGGCAGAAACAGGTTCATCGACAGCGCGCCGAGGCCGGTCAGCACGATCAGGGTAAAGATATGCGGAGGGGTCGAACGGTCGAGAAACCGGACCACGGGGCGGGATGTCATTACCCTCGTTTACGCCCGCGGGTGGGGGTTGTCCATGAGCGCCGGCGCACAAGCGCCTGTGCGCGCCACCCGCCAGGCACCGGGAAAGGCCGCGAGTTTGCTCATTTGCAATATTACAAATCACACGGCGCAGTAATTTGCAAATATTCCAATTCGCCCTGTATTTGCGCGATCTCCCTCTGTAATCTCCGCCGAAACGCGCCATGCGGATACCGGAGGGACCCACGTGAAAGACATCCTGCAAGAGCTTGAACACCGTCGGGAGGAAGCCCGCCTTGGCGGCGGCCAGACCCGCATCGACAGCCAGCACGCCAAGGGCAAGCTGACCGCGCGCGAACGGGTCGAACTCCTGCTCGATGAAGACAGCTTCGAGGAGTACGACATGTTCGTCACCCATCGCTGCACGGATTTCGGGATGGAGAAATCCAAACCCCGCGGCGATGGCGTGGTCACCGGCTGGGGCACGGTGAACGGCCGCATGGTCTATGTCTTCTCCCAGGATTTCACGGTTCTGGGCGGCTCGGTGTCGGAAACCCATGCCGCGAAGATCTGCAAGATCATGGATATGGCGATGCAGAACGGCGCCCCGGTGATCGGCATCAATGACAGCGGCGGCGCCCGCATTCAGGAAGGCGTCAGCTCGCTGGCGGCCTATGGCGAGGTGTTCCAGCGCAACATCCGCGCCTCCGGCGTGGTGCCGCAGATCTCCATGATCATGGGGCCCTGCGCCGGCGGAGCCGTCTATTCGCCCGCGATGACCGATTTCATCTTCATGGTGAAGGACAGCTCCTACATGTTCGTCACCGGCCCCGATGTGGTGAAGACCGTCACCAATGAACATGTCACCGCCGAGGAACTGGGCGGGGCCACCACCCATACGCGCAAATCCTCCGTCGCCGACGGCGCGTTCGAGGATGACGTGGAGGCGATGTCCGAACTGCGCCGCCTGATCGATTTCCTGCCGCTCTCCAACCGCGAAAAACCGCCCGTGCGCGCCTTCCACGACGATCCGGACCGGATCGAGGAAAGCCTCGACACGCTGATCCCCGACAATCCCAACATGCCCTATGACATGAAGGAACTGATCCTCAAGGTGGCCGATGAGGGCGACTTCTTCGAGATCCAGGAGGAGTTCGCGAAAAACATCATCACCGGGTTCATCCGGCTGGAGGGGCAGACGGTGGGCGTGGTCGCCAACCAGCCGCTGAACCTTGCCGGGGTTCTGGATATCGACAGCGCGCGCAAGGCCGCCCGCTTCGTCCGCTTCTGCGACGCGTTCAGCATTCCGCTGCTCACCTTCGTCGATGTCCCGGGCTTCCTGCCGGGAACCGGGCAGGAATATAACGGCGTCATCAAGCATGGTGCGAAACTGCTCTTCGCCTATGGCGAGGCGACGGTGCCGAAGGTCACGGTGATCACCCGCAAGGCCTATGGCGGGGCCTATGTGGTGATGGCGTCGAAACATCTGCAGGGCGACATCAACTATGCCTGGCCCACCTCGGAAATCGCGGTGATGGGGGCCAAGGGCGCGGTGGAGATCCTGCACCGGACCGATCTGGGCGACCCGGAAAAGATCGCCGCCCATACCGCCGAATACGAGGACCGGTTCGCCAACCCGTTCGTGGCCGCCGAACGCGGTTTCATCGACGAGGTGATCCAGCCCCGCAGCACCCGCAAGCGGGTCTGCCGCGCCTTCGCCGCGCTGCGCACCAAGCAGGTGGAGATGCCGTGGAAAAAGCACGACAACATTCCGCTGTGAGGCCGTGATGTCCCGTCCCGCCGTTCCATCCGCATTAAAAAGGCATCTTTATGAAGAAGCGGGTTACCGCTGCGCTGTGCCGACTTGTAGAGGCACGAGCGGTTTGCAGATGGAGCATATTGAACCGTGGGCTAAAGTTAAGGCGCATGAATTTGACAATATGATCGTGCTTTGCGCGGTTTGCCATTCACGCATTACTTCAAGAGAGATTAGCAAAGACGCCATCCGTACTTACAAACGCAACTTGGCCCTCATTAACGGCCGGTATTCTCTATTTGAGCTCAGACTGATTCAGCACTTCTTCGAGAACGAGAAATTGTCGAATCCACAGTCAAACATTCAAGTTGCTGAGAACGACCTTCTGCACCTAAAGGGTTTGATTGATGATCAATTGGTTAACATCCAACGCGGCCCAGGGTCGGTATTGATTATGGGTATGTCAGTTTCACCAGTCTACGTCCTGCTGACAGACAAAGGCCGCGAATTTATTTCAGCTTACTTCCAAGGTGAGAATCTATCTTGACGATGTCTCAGCCTTTCACCATCTCTCACGCCGACGCATCCCCTTTTGCCGGCGAAGGCCTCCGCGCCTTTTTCGAGTATCGCGGGCTCGGCATCGCGGAGGCGACGGATGGCAGGTTCGGCGCGCAGGTGATCCGGGCCGTCCCGGGACGGAAAAGCCCGGGCGAGTGGCATTCCCACAGGCTCGAATTCCAGATGGTCTACGTCACGAAGGGCTGGGTCCTCTTCGAATATGAGGGGGAGGGGGAGCATCTGCTGCGTGCTGGCTCCTGCGTTCTCCAGCCGCCCGGTATCCGCCATAGGGAGCTGCGCCATTCCGACGACATGGAGCTGATCGAGATCACCGCGCCCGCCACGTTCGAAACCGATCCCGAGGAGGGGCCGGAAGAGTCATGATCGGGCGAATTGATATACCATTGTTATACCTCGCCGCGCCGATCTTGGCCGTCACGGCGGCCTCTGCGGCGGCGCAGGAGGCGGTCGCGCCCTCCGGTGTGACCATGGAACTGCACGAGACGCTTTACGAGGAACAGCCCTTTTCCGGGGAGCTCTGGACGGTGCTCCGCGTCCTCGCGCCCGGCGTCGCCGACAGCTCCGCCGACCCTCAGGAAGACCTTGACTGGCTGTGCGCCGAATGGGGCGTGGCCGCCGCCCGGAACGCGCCCGAGCCACCCGCGCAGGTTGTGGTGCAGGTCATGGACCGCATCGTGCCGCGCGGAGAGACGGCGCCCGACGCCACGCAGTTTTTCGCCGGTTACGTCATCGAGAACGACACCTGTATATGGGAGGGTTTCTGATGACTCTACAACATGTTGCGGGGCAGCGTTCATGTGGACAAGTTTATGATGCATGTCCGCCACAGACCTGCGAGGCGCACCGAAACCGGTATGGCGCGGCAGCTATTCAGGGTATTCTCGGGGACGGTCACCTTCACGTGACCGAACCAATGGGTGTGCCCGGGATCAACCCGGATGCGCCCGCACATAACAGGAGAGCGAGATGTCCAAGAGCATCAAGGCCCTTCTTGCCCTGGGTCTTCTGGCAAGCGTCGCCGCTTGTGCGCAGGCCCCGCAGGAAGAAATCATCATTGTCGAGCCGGCACCGATTGTCGAGGAACCGGTCTACAGCAAGTACAACTGACCGTGTCCCGCCCGGACGGGCCACCCCGCCCGTCCGGCACATCGCGGTAACGAAAAATCTCCCGTTTATTGAACCTCTTCCCCGATTCGGTCGAACAGAGTACTGTGTGACCATTCAATTTAAGGGGAGAACCTCATGGTTAATGTGCGATTTATGGCGTTGGCCGGCACGGCGGCAATTACTTTGGCGGCCTGTGCGCAACCACCCCAGCCGCAGGTGGCGCGGGCCGTTCCGCTATATGCGAAATCCGGCGAAGCGCTTTGTGTCCCGAGTGAGCCCGTGCTTGGCGCCACCTATTCGCCAGATCTCGTTCTTTGCGAAGAGATCTGCGCCGAAGATCCGGTCGCGGGGGCAAATGTGGCAATCTGCCCGCCGATTGTGGATCGCGGCCGGCAGCGTGGCGTCGACGATCAGGACGGCGACGACAGCAGCACCCAGACGGGCACAAGACCTACGGGCCAACAGACGCCTACGGCCGGTATCCCATAGGGCTGCCGCACATCTGACAGAGGGGAGGGCGCGATGATCAAGCATCGCGGCTTCCCCGGTCGCCTTCCGGGCACGGACTACCAGTTCACCATTCGGCGGCAAAACAAGGCTGGCGCCACGCCGCTGGTGCGTCGGGACCGGTATGCGGACCGACGGCCCGCGGATCGGCGGGCGGATGCGGCCTTCGTCGAGGCGCTCTGGCTGTATTTCGGGGCGGAGCCCTTCGAGCGCGGCAATCTCGACGCGGGCCGGCTCAGTTGGCTCTTCGGGCGCGAGGTGGTTGCCGCCGAAGACCCGTTCGATCCCGAAAGTTATGACGCGCTGCTGCGGCTGGACGAGGGCCGCGCGCGGGCCGCTTTTCCCGAAGCCTTCGACGGTACCGGGATCTGGGAAAGCGGATCGGCATGAAGCTGCCTATGCCCGTTCTGGTTGCGCGAAATCCGGCTCAAAGCAAAACCGCCCCGAACTTGTCCTTTTGGACAGGTGGAGCCTGTGCAACGGTCGAATTGTTGGCCCCTGTCCCCAGCTTTTTCCGGGCCGATCGTGACAAGACGTGTTACCCTTCCCCTTCAAAGCGGTCGGCCAGTTATTTGTGCCGACCGCCTTTTTTTAGGTCGCGTAATGGGATAGGGTCCGGTTACAGAGGCATCATATCGACAGGAGAAGACGCAAAATGCGCGGAATCCATAAAATCACTCTCGCACTCGTTGCCACATTGGGCCTGTCGGCCTGTGTGTCATCGGATCTGGAACGTGCCGCCGTCGGCGCGGCTGTCGGCGGTGTCGGCGCCGCGGCGCTTGGTGGCAGTGTCGCGACCGGCATCGTGGTCGGCGGCGCGGTCGGCGCGATCTGTGACGAGGTCACAAACATCTGCCGCTAGGGCGCGGCACACAGGCACCGAATTCAACGATCTGACAGAAGGCCGCCGGGGCAGGACCCCGGGCGGCCTTTTCTGTGCTGCAAACGGGCGAAACAGCCTGAAAAGAAGGGACAACACCTGATGTTCAAGAAACTGCTGATCGCAAACCGCGGCGAGATCGCCTGCCGCGTGATCAAAACGGCCAGAAAGATGGGGATCACCACGGTCGCGGTCTATTCCGACGCGGACCGGAACGCGCTGCATGTGAAGATGGCCGACGAAGCCGTGCATATCGGCCCCGCGCCCGCCGCCGAAAGCTACATCGTCATCGACAAGGTGATGCAGGCGATCCGCGACACCGGCGCCGAGGCCGTCCATCCGGGCTACGGGTTTCTGAGCGAGAACAGGAAATTCGCCGAGGCGCTGGAGGCCGAGGGTGTGGCCTTCGTGGGCCCGCCTGCCACCGCGATCGAACAGATGGGCGACAAGATCACCTCCAAGAAGATCGCGGCGGAGGCCGGTGTTTCGACCGTGCCCGGCCATATGGGGCTGATCGCCGATGCCGAGGAGGCGGTGAAGATCTCGGGCGAGATCGGCTACCCGGTGATGCTGAAGGCCAGTGCGGGCGGTGGCGGCAAGGGCATGCGCATCGCATGGGACGAAAGCGAAGTGCGCGAGGGCTTTCAGGCGTCGAAGAACGAGGCGGCGTCGAGTTTTGGTGACGACCGGATGTTCATCGAGAAATTCGTGACCCAACCCCGGCATATCGAAATTCAGGTTCTGGCCGATGCCCATGGAAATGCCGTCTATCTGGGCGAGCGGGAGTGTTCGATCCAGCGGCGGAACCAGAAGGTGATCGAGGAGGCTCCGAGCCCGTTTCTGGACGAGGCGACGCGCAAGGCGATGGGGGAGCAGGCCGTCGCACTGGCGCAGGCCGTGGGGTACACCAGCGCGGGTACGGTGGAATTCATCGTCGACGGCGAGAGGAACTTCTATTTTCTGGAGATGAACACCCGGCTTCAGGTGGAGCATCCGGTGACCGAGCTGATCACCGGGGTCGATCTGGTGGAACAGATGATCCGTGTGGCCGCCGGGGAGCCGCTGCCCTTCAGCCAGGAAGACGTGACCCTGACCGGCTGGGCGATGGAAAGCCGCCTCTATGCCGAAGACCCCTATCGCGGGTTCCTGCCGTCGATCGGGCGGCTGGTCCGCTACCGCCCGCCGGAGGAGGTCGCCGCCGGGCCGCTTCTGGCCAATGACAGATGGCAGGGAGAGGCGCCCGCGGGCGAAACGGCGGTGCGCAATGACACCGGCGTTTTCGAGGGCGGCGAGATCTCCATGTATTATGACCCGATGATCGCCAAGCTGTGCACCTGGGCGCCGGACCGTGCGGGCGCGATCGAGGGGATGCGCAACGCGCTGGACGGGTTCGAACTTGAGGGGATCGGCCACAACCTGCCGTTTCTGGCCGCCGTGATGGACCATCCGCGCTTCACCTCGGGCAATATCACCACGGCCTTCATCGAGGAGGAGTATCCCGACGGGTTCGGGGGCGTGACGCCCGAAGGCAACGACCTGCAGCATCTGGCCGCCGTGGCCGCCCATATGAAGATGCTGAAAGAGGACCGCGCCGCCCGGATAAGCGGCACCATGCCCAACCATTCCCGCCGTGTGGCGAGCGACTGGGTGGTCTTCGTCGGCAGCCAGTCCTTTCCGGTTCACATCGACGAGACCGATTTCGGCACCGAGGTCGCGTTTGAGGACGGCAGCCATCTCAAGGTCAACTCCGACTGGCATCTTGGCGACAGGCTGTTCAGGGGCACCGTGGGTGACCGCCCGATGATCGTGAAGACGGAATTCATCCGCGGGGGGGCACGGCTGCGCTATCGCGGTGCCGATCTGAAAGTGGTGGTCCGCACGCCGCGTCAGGCCGAACTTGCGGCGCTGATGCCGGAGAAACTGCCGCCCGATACCTCGCGGCTTCTGCTCTGTCCGATGCCGGGCCTGATCGTGAAGGTCGATGTGTCCGAGGGCGATGAGGTCCAGGAGGGGCAGGCGCTGTGCACCGTCGAGGCGATGAAGATGGAGAACATCCTGCGCGCCGAGAAGAAAGGTGTCGTGGCCAAGATCAACGCCGGGCCGGGCGACAGCCTGTCAGTGGACGATGTGATCATGGAGTTTGAATGACGGCTTTCGGGCCGGATAGCCGCGCGCCCGGGGCTGACGCCGGGGGGCGCGGCTTTCGATTGCAAATGTTCTCTTTATGTTCTAATTCTGACGACCCGGAAACTGCGCCCGAGTCACCCCATGCCTCAGCGTGTATCGACCCTGTTCTTCGACATGGATTCCTATTTCGCCGCGGTCTGCCAGGCGGAGGAACCCACGCTGATGGGCCGGCCCGTGGGCGTGGTGACGACCGATGCGCCGGGGGCGGCGATGATCGCGGCCAGCCGCGAGGCGAAAGCCTGCGGCGTGAAATTTGGCACACGGGTGGCCGAGGCGCGGCGCCTTTGTCCGGGGATCGTGTTTCGCCCGGCGCAGCACGATGTCTGTGTGGAGTATCATCACCGGATCCGCGACGCGGTGGAGACGGTGCTGCCGATCCATACCGCCCATTCGGTGGACGAGTTTTCCTGTCTGCTGGACCGCTCGCAGCAGGATCTCGCTGTGGCGCTGAAGATCGGCGCGGCGGTGAAACGGGCCGTTGCCGAACAGGTGCATCCGGCGCTGACGGTGTCGGTCGGGGTGGCGCCGAACAAGCTTCTGGCGAAGGTCGCGGCCGAGATGGCCAAGCCGGACGGGCTCGACTGGATCACGGCAGAGACCCTGCCGGAGAAGATCCTGCGCTTACCCTTGCGCGAGTTTCCCGGCATTTCCCGGGGCATTCTGGCGCGGCTGGAGCGGGCGGGCATTCGCGACACGCAGGGCCTTTATGCACTGACCCCGAAAGCCGCCCGGCATCTTTGGGGAAATGTGGAAGGCGCGCGGTTCCTGACCCAGTTGCAGGGCGGCACGGTGGTCTACCCGCCGACGCGGCGCAGTTCGCTCGGCCACGGGCAGCGTCTGGTGATGCAGAACCGCACGCCGCAGGCGGCCCGGCTGGTGGCGCGGCGGCTGCTGATCAAGACCGCCTCGCGGCTCAGACGGGAGGGGTTGCTGGCCCGGTCGCTGCACGTCAGCGCCAGCTGCGACCGCCACGGGCGGCAATCGGTCGGCGATGCGATCATGGCGACGCAGGACACCTTCACGCTACTCAAGACGTTCGAGCGATATTGGCGCGGGCTGACGCTTGCGGATCCGCGCAGCGTATCGGTGATGGTCGGCGGGCTGATCCCGATGGCGTCGCATATCGCCGATCTGTTCGAAACGCGGGAGGCGGGCCAGCAAAGCACGCGCGAAAGGCTGTGTTCGATGATCGACGGGCTGAATGCGCGCTTTGGCCAGGATACCGTGCGTTTCGGGGAGCTGCCCCCGCACAAGGTGCCCTTCACCGGTGCGAAAATCGCGTTCCAGCGGGTACCGGACAGGTCGGAATTTCACGAATAGATCACTGCGTCTCTTCGATGCGGATCGGCATGTTGTCGATGGCGCGGATGATCTCGCGCACGTCGCGCGGCGAGGGGCGGCGAAGATTGACGGCGCCGTCCTTGTCCATCAGCACCAGCGCAAAGCCCCGCGGGCGCAATTGGCGGCGGATTTCGGACTGCGCGTCGGGATCGGTATCGAAGATGATCACCACATCGCGTTCCAGCAACGGCCCCGGACGCTCCGCCAGAAGCGCCAGCTGTTCGCGGAACCGGGGATCGGCCTCGGTATCGGCAAACACGACGATCGGCCGGGCGATCCAGAGAAAATCGTTCAAATCCAAGTCAATGGCGGACCGCGGTTCAAGCGGGTCGACGGCTTCGGGGGTTTCCCCGGTCACGTCGCTCTGGGCCATGGCCACATCCTGCGAAAGGGCTGGAAACCCGGGAAACAGTGCGAAACCAAGGGCTAAGGTAAGGGCTAGAGTACTGCGCATCGATCCTCCGTCACTGGCAGATATAGGGGGTCGGCGGGTGAAAGCGAAGGCTTTCGTAACGTATTCTGCGCCAGATCGTGGCAAACCTGCGATTTACCGTGTCTTTAGCTCTTCGACGGCATGGTGGCCGCTCCAACGCATTGATTTGCAAAGGGGCAAACACATGGACGTCGTCCTTCACATCGGTGTGCACCGCACCGGCACCACCACTGTCCAGCGGGTCATGGGCGCAAGCCGGGAGACGCTGGTCGCCGGGCGCATCGCCTATTGGGGGCCGAAGCGTCTGCGGGGGGGGCTGTTTCAGGGTCTGTCCGACGATCCGTCGCAGATGCTGCCTTGGCAGGCGCGGCGCCGGAGGCGGATGGCCGGGCGGATCAAGCTGGCGATGGAAACCCACCGGCAGGAGGGGATGCGCACCCTTCTGGTGAGCGAGGAGAACATCGCCGGCATGCTTCGCCCCAATCTGACCCGGCAAAGCCTTTACCCCGATGTGGATACCCGGCTCGCCCGCCTTGCGGAGGCGTTCGGCAACAGATGCATCCGGGTGGCGATCGGCATTCGCTGCTACGACCGGTACTGGTCCTCGGCGCTGGCTTTCGCGCTTGCCCGCGGCGGCCCGCCGCCCACATCCCAGATGTGCGGCGCGCTTGTTGCGCAGCCGCGCCGGTGGCGCGACCTTGTTCACGCGGCGGCACAGGCGTTTCCGCAGGCCGAAATCGTCGTCTGGACGCATGAGGCCCTCGCCGCGCGGCCGGAACAGCAGGTCGCGGCCTTGCTGGGCGGGCCGGCGCCGCGGCTGAAAGCGATCCGCGACTGGCACAATGCATCGCCCACCCCCGGGGCGCTGCGCGAGGTCATGATGGACCGCGGCGAAGACCCGGGCCTGATTTCGGAAATGTCGGGAAAGTTCATGCCGTTCACGGCGCTTCAAAGGGCCGCGCTGCGCTGCCAGTACGCCGAAGATCTGGGCTGGCTGCGCGGCGGCGCGGACGGGCTCGCCCGCTATATCGACGACCCCGCGACAGATTGGGGCGCGACAGGACAAGGAAGAGGACATCTGAATGACGGAGAACATCGACGCCTGGCGTGACCTGGCCGCCAAGGAGCTGCGTGGCCGCGCCGTGGAGGATCTGACCTGGGAGACGCTGGAAGGCATCCGGGTCAAGCCGCTTTACACCTCGGCCGATGCCAGGGACCTGCCTCATATGGGCAGTGTTCCGGGCGAGGCGCCGTTCACCCGCGGGGTGAAGGCCACGATGTATGCGGGCCGGCCCTGGACGATCCGGCAATATGCGGGATTTTCCACGGCGGAAGAATCCAACGCGTTCTATCGCAAGGCCCTCGCGGCGGGGCAGCAGGGCGTTTCCGTCGCCTTCGATCTGGCCACCCATCGCGGCTATGACAGCGATCACCCGCGCGTGGTGGGCGATGTGGGCAAGGCCGGGGTCGCGATCGACAGCGTCGAGGACATGAAGATCCTCTTCGACGGCATCCCGCTCGACAAGGTGTCCGTCTCGATGACGATGAACGGCGCGGTGATCCCGGTTCTGGCGAATTTTATCGTGGCCGGCGAAGAGCAGGGCCATGACCGGGCGGTTCTGTCGGGCACCATTCAGAATGACATTCTGAAGGAGTTCATGGTGCGCAACACCTATATCTATCCGCCCGAACCAAGCATGCGGATCATCGCCGATATCATCGAATACACCTCGAACGAGATGCCTAAATTCAACTCGATCTCGATCTCGGGCTATCACATGCAGGAGGCGGGCGCGAACCTGGTGCAGGAGCTGGCCTATACGCTGGCCGACGGGCGCGAATATGTGCGCGCGGCGATTGCGCGCGGCATGGATGTGGACAGGTTCGCCGGGCGGCTCAGCTTCTTCTTCGCCATCGGCATGAACTTCTTCATGGAGGCCGCCAAGCTGCGCGCCGCGCGGTTCCTGTGGCACCGGATCATGACCGAGTTCGGCGCGAAATCCGACCGCTCCAAGATGCTGCGGACCCATTGCCAGACCTCCGGGGTCTCCCTGCAGGAACAGGATCCCTACAACAATGTGGTGCGCACCGCCTACGAGGCGATGAGCGCCGTTCTGGGCGGAACGCAAAGCCTGCACACCAATGCGCTGGACGAGGCCATCGCCCTGCCGACCGAGTTCGCGGCCCGGATCGCGCGGAATACCCAGTTGATCCTGCAGGAAGAAACCGGCGTCACGAATGTCGTCGATCCGCTTGCGGGCTCCTATTACGTGGAGGCGCTGACCGCCGAGCTGATCGACCAGGCCTGGGCGCTGATCGAAGAGGTCGAGGAGATGGGGGGCATGACCAAGGCCGTGGCTTCCGGCATGCCGAAACTGCGGATCGAGGAAAGCGCGGCCCGGCGTCAGGCGCTGATCGACCGGGGCGACGAGGTGATCGTCGGCGTCAACAAGTACCGGCTGGACAAGGAAGACCCGATCGACATCCTCGATATCGACAACGACGCGGTGCGCGCGGGACAGGTCGCCCGGCTGGAGCGTATCCGCGAGACGCGCGATGCGGGCGCCTGCGAAGGCGCGCTTCTTGCGCTTGAGCAGGGGGCGGCCTCCGGGCAGGGCAATCTTCTGGAGCTGGCGGTGGAAGCCGCGCGCGCACGCGCCACAGTGGGAGAAATCAGCATGGCGATGGAAAAGTCTTTCGGCCGCCACCGCGCCGAGGTCAGGACGCTGGCGGGCGTCTACGGCGCCGCCTACGAGGGTGACGCGGGCTTCGCGGCTATTCAGGCCGATGTGGAGAGCTTCGCCGAGCAGGAAGGTCGCCGCCCGCGCATGCTGGTGGTCAAGATGGGTCAGGACGGCCATGACCGGGGCGCCAAGGTGATCGCCACAGCCTTCGCCGATATCGGCTTCGACGTGGATGTCGGCCCGCTGTTCCAGACCCCCGAAGAGGCCGCGCAGGACGCCATCGACAATGATGTGCATGTCGTCGGCATCTCGTCACAGGCGGCGGGCCACAAGACGCTGGCCCCGAAACTGATCGAGGCGCTGAGGGCCAATGACGCGGGCGATATCATCGTGATCTGCGGCGGCGTCATCCCCCATCAGGACTACGAATTCCTGCAAAATGCCGGTGTGAAGGCGATTTTCGGGCCCGGCACGAACATCCCCGAGGCGGCTCGCGACATTCTGAAACTGATCGGGCAGGCGCGGGGCTGATACGCGATCCTGAAAGCATTGGGGGCCTTTGCCCTTGCCCTGACCCGGTGCCTGTCGCATCTAGGTAGGACAAGGAAAAGGCGCGTGCCATGGCATTGCCGGTGAAACAGCAGATGATCTATTGGGGCATCGCGTTGGCGATGTTCTTCGTCATTCTGTGGGCGCTTGGGGATGTCATCCTGCCATTTCTGGTCGGCGGGGCGATCGCCTATTTCCTCGATCCCGTGGCCGACTGGCTGGAGCGGAAGGGGTTCACGCGGATCTGGGCGACGGTTCTGATTTCGCTGGTTGCGATCCTGGTGGTCGTGGTGGCGGCCCTTATCGTGATCCCGCTTCTGGTCAGCCAGCTGACCGGGCTGATCGCGGCGGCGCCGGAACTGTTCGAACGGCTGCGCGACTTCCTGACCACGCGGTTTCCGCAGTTGATGGATGAAAACTCGCCGCTCCGCGATTCGCTGGCGGCGATCAGCGAAACGCTTCAGTCCCGCGGCGGGGAACTGGTGAACGGATTGCTCAGTTCGGCCATGTCGGTGCTGAACTTCATCGTCTTCATCGTCGTCGTGCCTGTCGTCTCGTTCTATCTGCTGTGGGATTGGGACCGGATGGTGGCGCGCGTCGACGACCTGTTGCCCCGCGATCACCGCCCGGTGATCCGCCGTCTGGCCAAGGATATCGACCGGACACTGGCCAGCTTCGTGCGGGGGCAGGGGACCGTATGCCTTATCCTCGGCACGTTCTACGCGGTGTCGCTCATGATCGTCGGCCTGCAATTCGGCGTGGTGGTGGGCTTCGTCGCAGGGCTGATCTCCTTCATCCCCTATGTGGGGGCGCTCTTCGGCGGGGCTCTGGCGCTGGGTCTGGCGCTGTTCCAGTTCTGGGGCGAATGGTGGTGGATCCTGGCGGTCGCCGCGATCTTTCAGGTCGGTCAGCTTGTCGAAGGCAACATCCTGACACCGAACCTCGTCGGCGGCTCGGTCGGACTGCATCCGGTCTGGCTGATCTTCGCACTGTCGGCCTTCGGCTCTGTCTTCGGCTTCGTGGGGCTTCTGGTGGCGGTTCCGGTGGCCGCGGCGATCGGCGTGTTGATCCGTTTCGGGGTGGAGCAGTACAAGCAGAGCCTGCTCTACCGTGGTCTGGATAACCCCGGAGACGAGTGACCCATGGCCGAGCAACTGGTTTTCGACCTCCCGCCCCGCGCGGCGATGGGTCGGGAGGATTTCTTTGTTTCCCCGGGCAATGCCGCTGCTGTGGCGGGCATCGATGGCTGGCAAGGCTGGCCCTTCGGCAAGATGTTGCTGGTCGGACCCGAGGGCGCGGGCAAGACCCATCTTGTCCATGTCTGGGCCGATATCGTCGGCGCAGAGGTGATCAAGGCCCGGAATCTGACCGATGCCGCCGGAGAGGCGCTGGCCCGGGCCTCCGGCGTCGCGGTGGAGGATGTGGACGAGATTGCCGGACGAGGGGATGCGGAAACCGCGCTTTTCCACCTCCACAATGCCCTGGCGCAACGCGGCGCGCCGCTTTTGCTGACCGCGCGCACCGCGCCCGAGAGATGGGGGCTGAACCTGCCCGATCTGGACAGCCGGATGCGTCAGGCCGGGGTTCTGCGCCTTGCCCCGCCCGATGATGCGCTGCTTGCGGCGGTGATGATGAAACTGGCGCTGGACCGGGAGATGCCGCTGAAACCGCGTGTTCTGAGCTATGCCCTGAAGCGGATCGAACGCTCTTTCGCGGCGGCGCAGGCCTTCATTGCGGCGCTGGATGCCATGGCTCTGGCGGCGAAACGCCCGCCCACGCGAAAGATGGCCAAGGCTATCCTTGCGGAAGACAAGGATTAAATGTCACGCTCATGTCACATACCGGACCTAACGCCGAGCCCATGACAAACGCAGATTTCCTGACCGCCCCGATCCCTGACCCCGTTTCGCTTCCCGAGGCGCAAACCAAGGGGCCGCAACGTTTTTTCAACCGCGAGCTGAGCTGGCTGGCGTTCAACTGGCGGGTGCTAGAAGAGGCCGGCAATACGCGCGTCCCGCTGTTGGAGCGTGTGCGGTTCGTGTCGATCTCGGCGGGCAATCTGGATGAATTCTACACGGTGCGCGTGGCTGGCCTGCGGGAACTGGCGCTGGAAGGCAACGCGATGCCATCCGATGACGGCCGCAGCCCGACAGAGCAACTGGCGCTGATCAACGAGGATGCCCGCGCGCTGATGCAGAGCCAGCAGAAAGCCTGGGTCGCCCTGCGCAAGGAACTCGAAGCGGAAGGGATCAGGGTCGTCACCCGCTCGGCACTGTCCGCGGCGGACCGGAAACATCTCGAAACGGTTTTCCTGACCCAGGTCTTTCCGGTGTTGTCGCCGCTGGCCATCGATCCGGCCCACCCGTTTCCGTTCATCCCGAACGAGGGCTTTTCGCTGGCCTTGCAGATGAAGCGCGAACGCGACGGGCGCTCCTTGCAGGCACTGCTGCCGATCCCGGGCCAGATCGACCGCTTCGTCCGGCTGCCCGCCCCCGCGGGCGAGGCCCGGTTCCTCCCGATGGAGGAGTTGCTGCTGCTGCATGTGGGCGCGCTTTTCCCCGGCTACAAACTGACGGGCTCGTGCAACTTCCGGGTCCTGCGGGACAGCGATCTGGAGGTGGAGGAAGAGGCCGAAGACCTTGTGCGCGAGTTCGAAACCGCGCTGAAACGCCGCCGCCGGGGGGAGGTCGTGCGCCTGCAGATCTCTCACGGGGCGCCGGCCGATCTGCATGACGAGATCACCGAAAACCTGCATGTGCGCGGGGATGAGGTGGTGGAGGTGAAGGGCATGATCGGCCTGATCGGCCTGAAGGAGCTGGTCATCGACGACCGGCCCGATCTTCTGTGGCCCAGCTTCATGCCGCGGGTGCCCGAACGGGTGCAGGATCACGAGGGCGACATGTTCGCGGCGATCCGGCAGAAGGACATGCTGCTGCACCATCCCTACGAGACGTTCGACATGGTGATCCGGTTTCTGGCGCAGGCCGCGCGGGATCCCAACGTGGTCGCGATCAAGCAGACGCTCTATCGCACGTCGAATGAAAGCCCGATCGTGGATGCGCTTTGCGAGGCGGCGGAAAACGGCAAATCGGTCACCGCGCTGGTGGAGTTGAAGGCCCGGTTCGACGAGGCCGCGAATATCCGCCAATCCCGCAAGCTGGAGCGGGCGGGGGCGCATGTGGTCTATGGCTTCATCAACTACAAGACCCATGCCAAGATCTCGACCGTGGTGCGGCGCGAAGGCGAGAGGCTGGTGACCTACACCCATTACGGGACCGGCAACTATCACCCGATCACGGCGCGGATCTACACCGATCTCAGCCTGTTCACCTGCGACGATGCCCTTGGCCGCGACGCCACGAAGGTGTTCAACTATATCGGCGGCTATGCCGAGCCCGAGGGTCTGGAGAACCTCGCGATCTCGCCGATCAGCCTGAAATCCACGATCCTGGAAAATCTCCGCGCCGAGGCGGAGCATGCGACGGCGGGCAGACCCGCGATGGTCTGGGCCAAGATGAACAGCCTGATCGATGCCGATGTGATCGACGCGCTTTACGACGCGAGCCAGGCCGGCGTGAAGATCGATCTGGTGATCCGCGGGATCTGCGGATTGCGCCCCGGGGTGAAGGGCTTGAGCGAAAACATCCGCGTGAAATCCATCGTCGGGCGGTTTCTGGAGCATTCGCGGATCGTGTGTTTCGGCAACGGCTCGGGCCTGCCCTCGAAAAAGGCGAAGGTCTATATCAGTTCGGCGGACTGGATGGGCCGCAATCTCAATCGGCGGGTCGAAACGTTGGTGGAATGCAAGAACGCCACCGTGAAGGCACAGATCGTCAGCCAGATCATGGCGGCGAACCTTGCCGACGTGGCGCAAAGCTGGGTGCTGTGTGCCGATGGCAGCTTCCAGCGGCCCGATCTCTCGGCGATCGAGAATCCGTTTTCCTGCCACCGGTTTTTCATGGAAAATCCGTCGCTGTCCGGCCGGGGCTCCGCCGGAGCCAAGGATGTGCCGGAGCTGACGCATTCCAACGATTGACGCATGGCGCACGGCCATGCCATGCCTGTGGATATGACGGGGGATGCAACGCCAGTGCTGGATCGCGACACAGCCGAGCCACATCCCGATTGGGGGCCGTTCGGCGCGCCATTGTTCGATGGCCCACAGGCACGTGCACTCAGCCGGGTGGGCGTGATCGATATCGGGTCTAACTCGGTTCGTCTGGTGGTGTTCGACGGGGCCGCCCGCTCCCCGGCGTATTTCTTCAACGAAAAGATCCTCTGCGGGCTTGGCGCCGGGTTTGCCGAGACGGGCCGGCTCAGCCCCGATGGCCGCGCCCGCGCGCTGGTCGCACTGAAGAGATTTGCCGCATTGGCGCTCGGAATGGACGTCTCGCCCCTGGTGACCGTTGCGACCGCGGCGGTGCGCGATTCCGAGGATGGGGACGAGTTCCGCGCCGAGGTGGAGGCCGAAACCGGGCTGCGCATGGTCGTTGTCGATGGCGCGGAGGAGGCGCGGCTCTCGGCGCAGGGTGTGCTGCTTGGCTGGCCAGGGGCGCAAGGGCTGATCTGCGATATCGGCGGCTCGTCGATGGAACTGGCCAAGCTGCTGGGCGAAGGCAAGGTCGGGCGGTGCGAAACCTCCGATCTGGGTCCGCTGAAACTGATGGGCATCAAGGGCGGCAAGAAGGCCATGCGCGCCCATATCAAGGACCGGATCGGGCAGTTGGCCGCCGATTTTGGAGAGCGGCCGGAGCGGTTGTTTCTGGTCGGCGGATCGTGGCGGGCGATTGCGCGGATCGACATGGAACGGCGCGGCTATCCGCTGAAGGTGCTGCATGAGTACCGGATGACGCCGCGCGCGATCATGGAAACGATCAAGTATATCGAGCAGACCGACACCGACACCCTGCGCGGCCAGACCGGAACCAGCGAGGCGCGGATGCGGCTTGTGCCGCTGGCCTCCGAAGTGTTGCGCGTTCTGGTGCGCAGCTTCAAGCCGCGCGAGGTGGCGATCTCCAGCTACGGGATCCGTGAAGGCCTGCTCTACGAACAGATGAATGACGAGCTTCGCCGGCGCGACCCGCTGATCGAGGCCGCGCGCCACGCCGAGGCGCAGAACGCCCGCCTGCCGGGCTTCGGGCGCGCGCTCTACAAATTCGTCGAACCGCTCTTCGCCAGCGCCCGACCGGAGCGCAAGCGGCTGGTCCGGGCGGCCTGCCTGCTGCATGACGTGAGTTGGAGAGCGCATCCCGACTATCGCGCCGAGGTCTGTTTCGACAACGCGACGCGGGCCAATCTGGGCGGGATGACCCATGCGGAACGGGTGTTTCTGGGTCTGGCGCTCCTGCACCGGTACAAATCCAGCCGTTCGGGGACGAATTTCAACACCGAGCTGTTGAACCTGCTGCCCGAGACGGATGTGATCCAGGCCGAGATCCTTGGCCGGGCGATGCGGTTCGGGGCCATGTTCGCGCTGGACAGGCCCACCGATCACGGGCGTCTGAAGCTGTTTCCGAAGAAGAAGCTTCTGAGGCTTCATCTGCTGACCGGTTCGGGCTGCGACCTGTTCGGAGAGGTGGCCGAGGCGCGGTTTCAGGCGCTGGCGGGCGCCATCGGGGTCGAGGGCGTCGTCATCCGGGATGTCTGAGCCGCGCCTGTGCGCCGCCGTCATCTCTTGCCCGCCGAAAGCCAATCGCGTAGGCCGGGCGGGACGTGATTTGATGTGAGAGAGCCAATGCGCCTGAGCCGCTATTTCCTGCCCGTGCTGAAGGAAACCCCCGCCGAGGCGCAGATCGTCAGCCATCGGCTGATGTTGCGCGCGGGCATGATCAAGCAGGCCAGTGCGGGCATCTATTCCTGGCTGCCGCTCGGCTTTCGCGTGCTGCGCAATATCGAGCGGATCGTGCATGAGGAACAGCAGCGCGCGGGCCATATTCCGATGCTGATGCCGACGCTGCAATCGGCGGATCTGTGGCGCGAGAGCGGGCGCTACGAGGCCTATGGCGAAGAGTTGCTCCGCGTGCGGGACCGCCATGACCGGGACATGCTTTACGGCCCCACGAACGAGGAGATGATCACCGACATCTTCCGCTCCCATGTGAGCAGCTACAAGGATCTGCCGCTGACGCTCTATCACATCCAGTGGAAGTTCCGCGACGAGATCCGCCCGCGTTTCGGCGTGATGCGCGGGCGCGAATTCCTGATGAAGGACGGTTATAACTTCGATGTCTCCAAGGAGGCCGCGCTGCACGCTTATAACCGGCATCTGGTCAGCTATCTCAGGACCTATGAGCGGATGGGCCTGCAGGCGATCCCGATGCGGGCCGATGGCGGCCCGATTGGCGGCGATTACACGCATGAGTTCCTCGTTCTGGCCGAAACGGGCGAGTCGGAGGTGTTCTACGATGCCGACATCACCGATCTGCGCTTCGGGGAGCGGGAGGTCGATTACGACGATGTGGCGGAGTGCCAGGCTGTGCTGGAGGAATTCACCAGCCGCTACGCGCGCACCGACGAGACCCATGACGCGGCGATGTTCAACCAGATCCCCGAAGCCCGCCGGCGGGTGGCCCGCGGGATCGAGGTGGGGCAGATCTTCTATTTCGGCACCAAGTATTCCGACGCGATGGGCGCCACTGTGCAGACCGCCGATGGCGGAAAGGTTCCCGTTCACATGGGAAGCCACGGGATCGGTGTCAGCCGGCTGATGGGCGCCATCATCGAGGCGAGCCATGACGACAAGGGCATCATCTGGCCCGAAGCCGTGACACCGTTCCATTGCGGGATCGTCAACCTGCGGCAGGGCGATGCGGGGACGGATGGCGCCTGTGCGGAGCTTTACAAGGCGCTGAAGGCCAAGGGTCTGGATCCGCTTTACGATGACCGCGAAGAACGCGCGGGCGCGAAATTCGCAACGATGGACCTGATCGGCCTGCCCTGGCGGATCACGGTGGGGCCACGGGGGCTGGACAAGGGCGTCGTCGAACTGACCTGCCGCAAGACCGGCGAGAGCGAAGAGATGACCGCCGAGACGGCGGTGACGAGGGTGGCCGGCATCTACGCGCCGCATCACGCCCATGTGGCCCACCACGTGGAGCCGATGGCGCAGCGGAGTTTTCACACCTGGGTGTGACCGGATACCTGGTTTGCAGGAAAAACGGGCGGCGCAGATCTCTGCGCCGCCCGCCGATCGAGAAGCCGCGATGTCTCAGGCCGCGAGGCCCAGATAATGCAGATGTATCTCGTAGATCGGGTGGGTGTCGCCGCCCACCACCCCTTCGCGGTAGTGGCGGTAGACCGAGCGCCAGTATGGCTGGATGATCACGCCTTCGTCGCGCAGGATCTGCTGGATGCGGGCCATCACCTGGCTGCGGGCATCCGCATCGGCAATGGCCGAGGCCTCGGCCAGAAGCTGGTCAAACTCCGCATTGTCGAACCCGGTCTCGTTCCACGGCTCGCCTGACTTGTAGGCCAGCGTCAGGTTCTGGACACCCAGGGGCCGGTGGCCCCAGTCGGTGGAACTGAACGGGTATTCGGCCCAATCGTTCCAGAACGTGTTGCCGGGATAGATCGTCCGGTTGACGGTAAAGCCCGCATCCCGAAGCTGCGCGGCCAGCGCGTCGGTGGTGGGCCGCCGCCAGCTGTCGTCGATGGAGATCAGTTCATGCTCGAAATCCAGTTGCCCGGCTTCCTCCATCAGGCGGCGGGCTTCCTCGGGGTTGTATTCCGGCGGGCCGATATCGGCATATTCCGGGTGGATCGGACAGACATGGTGATTTTCGGCGACCGTGCCGCGACCGTCATACCCAAGCGCCAGCAGCACGTTGTTGTCGCAAGCCAGCGCAAGGGCGCGCCGCACGCGCACATCGTCATAGGGCGCGTTGGTCTGGTTTGTCCGCAAAACCAGCGAGTTGGCCGAAAGCGCCTCGGATCTGGTCCAGCCGATGGTATCGAATACATCGACGAAGTTGCCCACGGTCTCGTAGAGCATGTCGATCTCGCCGGCCTCGGCGGCGGCCAGATGGGCGGATTGCTCGGTGCCAAGGTCGATGAACTCGATCCTGTCGAGCGCGGCGCCGTTTTCCGCGTCCCACCATGTGTGATCGGGGTTCTTTTCCAGAACTGCCCCGACGCCGACCTCGTAGGAAACCGGCAGATAGGGGCCGGTGCCGACCGGGTTGTCGAGCGGATTGCCGGAAAACCCGTTCTGCACGATGGCCGACGGGTAGTCGGACATGGTCGGGATGATCGTGATGTCGGGGAAGGCGAGGTTCAGGATCACGGTATGTTCATCCGCGATCTCGATCACGCCATCGGCGATCCGGCCGGTCTCCTCGTTGATCAGGGCGCCCATGCGCGACGACATCGAGTTGCCTTCCATATCGCGGTTGCACCAGCGGGTGACGTTGTAGGCCACGTCCTCGGCGGTGAAGGACGTGCCGTCATTCCAGGTGACGCCCCGGCGCAGGTTCAGCGTGTAGCGGGTTGCGTCTTCGTTCACGTCCCAGCTTTCCAGAAGCCGCCCAGAGAACACGCCGTCACGGCTATATTCCACGAGATATTCAAGCCAGCCGCGGCCGATATTCGCGATCTGCGGCCAGTCGAAGGTGGGTGGATCCTTCATGGCGCGCACGTCCTGCTGGATGCGGATCGTGCCGCCCTGGCGGACATGCGCGTCGGCGCGGGCCGGGCGCGCCGATCCGATCAGGGCGTAGGCGGCGGGGATGGTGACCCCAAGCGCGGTGGCGCGGGTCAGGAACTCGCGCCGGTCCATCGTTCCGTCGGCGACTTCCCGGGCGTAGGCCACGGCGGCAGGATGCACGGTCTGTGCGGTTTTTCTCATCTCTCTGGATCTCCCGTTGAATTTCTTCGAGCGCGCCCTCGCCCGGATGTAACCCGGGCGGGTCTGTGACTGCGGGCGCAGGCATTGGATGGCGCGGCGGACCGGCACCGTTTCATGTCGAAAAACGACACAACCGATTAAAAGCGACACGGCCCTCGCGTGCAAGTTGTATTGCGGGCGGCATGAACTCCGCTTGACCCCTGTCCCCAAAGCACCCAGTTTGCGCCAAAGAATAATGAGCAGGGGGAGCCAGTATGTCTGGCCGCACCAAACCGTTTTCGGGCTTCGAGTTCATGATCGCCTGGCGCTATCTGCGCGCGCGCCGCGCCGAGGGCGGGGTCAGCGTGATGACATGGATCAGCTTCATCGGTATCGCTCTGGCGGTGATGGCGCTGATTGCCACGCTCGCGGTGCGCTCCGGGTTCCGATATGAATTCGTCGGCACGATCCTCGGCGCAAATCCCCATATCTCGGTACTGAGCCCCGCCCGTCTTACCGAAAGCGGGCAGACGGTGCGCAGCCTGCCCGATTATGCCGACCTGGCCGAGCGTCTTTCGACGGTGGAGGGGGTGGTGCATGCCGCCCCGGTGGTGACCGGCCAGGTGATGGCCTCGGCGCAGGGGCGCAATGCCGGTGTCGTGGTCAACGGCATCCATGCCCGCGATCTGGCACAGGTGCCCCTGATAGCGGAGCCGGAGCGGTCCTGGGGCGATCTGGCCCGCTTCGACGACGGGATCGCGATCGGCTCGGGCGTGGCGCGGGAGTTGGGCGTCACGGTGGGCGACCGCATCCGCCTGATCTCTCCGGATGGTGCGCGCACGGCGTTCGGCACCAGCCCCCGCGTATCGGCCTATGAGGTGACCTACATCTTTCAGGTGGGGCGCTACGATATCGACGCCACGCGCGTCTACATGCCCTTTGCGGAGGCGCAGATCTATTTCAACCGGGACGGGGTCGCCGACGAGATCGAGGTGATCGTGGAAGACCCCGACAACGTGAACCGATATACACTGCCGATCCTGCAGGCGGCGGGACGCGATGTGGTGCTCTGGACATGGCAGGACAGTTCGGGCGCCTATCTGCAGGCGCTCCAGATGGAAGACAACATCATGTTCGTCATCCTCTCGATCCTCGTTCTGATCGCGACGATGAACATCGTTTCGGGCCTGATCATGCTGGTGAAGAACAAGAGCCACGATATCGGCATCCTGCGCACCGTGGGCTTGAGCGAGGGCTCGATCCTGAGGGTGTTTTTCATCTGCGGCTCCTCCGTCGGGCTGGCGGGCACGGTCGTGGGCGTGGCGCTGGGCTGCGCCTTCGCCATCTGGATCGACCCGATCTTCTCTTTCGTGAACTGGGTCGCGGGGGGCGGCGTCTGGGATCCGTCCGTGCGGCTTCTGTCGCAATTGCCCGCCCGGCTGGAATGGGGCGACGTGGCGTCGGCGGTGACGCTGTCGCTGGGCCTGTCCTTCGTCGTCACGATCTTTCCGGCGCGTCGTGCGGCCCGGATGAACCCGGTAGAGGCGCTGAGATATGAGTGAGGCGGTGCTGCGGCTCGACGGGATCGAGAAGGGCTACAATCACGGAAAGCCGAATGAGATCCGCGTGTTGCGCGGTGCCTGCGTTCTGGTGCACCCGGGCGAAGTGGTGGCGCTGGTGGCGCCTTCGGGGGCCGGAAAATCGACGCTGCTGCATATTGCGGGGCTTCTGGACACGCCCGATGCGGGCGTGGTGGAGATCGGTGGGGTGGATCTGGGCCGGGCGCCGGACCGGGCCCGAACCGCGGCGCGGCGCGGCCAGATCGGGTTCATCTATCAGTTTCACCACCTGCTGCCGGAGTTTACCGCAGCGGAGAACATCATCCTGCCGCAACTGGCCCATGGAGTATCGCGCAGCGCCGCGGAGGCCCATGCGCAGGAGTTGCTGGAAAGTGTCGGCGTGGGGCCGCGCGCCGGGCACCGGCCCGCCGCGATGTCCGGAGGAGAGCAGCAGCGCGTGGCGTTTTGCAGGGCTCTGGCGAACCGGCCCGCGCTGCTTCTGGCGGACGAGCCGACCGGCAATCTGGACCCGGAAACCTCCGAACGGGTGTTCGGCGCGCTGATGGGGCTGGTGCGGGGGCGGGGGCTTGCGGCCCTGATCGCGACCCACAACATGGAGCTTGCCGCCCGGATGGACCGGGTGTTGCGGCTCGACAACGGCGTTCTGGTGGATGCGGGCGTGACGGCCTGAGCGTCGGCGGGGGCCACTGCCGGGCCCGATGCGTTACGACTTGCGTTCGAACCAGTCCGCGATGGAGGTCAGGATGCCGTCGCGCATGCCTGGCGCCTCCATCAGCACCTCATGCTCGGCGCCGTCGATCACGTCCAGACGGCCGCCGGGCCAGCGCGCCATCCTCTCCTTGATCGCGGTGGGTTCCACGATGCGCTCCAGCGCGCCCAGAATGGTCAGGGCGTCGACAGGCGGGGCGGGCATCGCCATCAGCGCATCGGTTTCGCGAAGCGCCGCGTTGACCCAACGGATCGACGGCCCGCCAAGGGCCAGATCCGGGTGTTCGGCAACCTGCCGGGACATGTAGTCGAAATTGTCCCGATCCGAGGTCAGCGGATTGCCGTCGAACACCATCGCCTCCGCCGGGCCGGTGGTGGGGGCGAAGCGCGTATCGAGGCCAAGCGGGCCGCTCAGCCCCATCACGATGCCCGAGATCGAGCGCAGGAAGGGCGACATCTGGATGCCCCACATGGGGGCCGTGAAAACCGCCCTGTCCACCGGTATCCCGTCATGGAGCGCCCTCAGCCCGATGGCTCCGCCCATGGAATGGCCGATCAGATACCAGGGCTTCGGCGGCGCGATCTGGTCAAGCACCTGACGCACGGCGGCCACGTCCTGGCGGTATTCGTCAAAGCTGACGACATGGCCCATGTCGCGCCGGTGCGCGGGCCGGTCCGCCAGACCCTGACCGCGCCAGTCGATGGCGACCATCCCGAAACCGCGGGCGGCCATGTCGCGGGCGAGACGCCCGTATTTCTCGATGTATTCGGTGCGACCGGGGAACATCAGGATCGTGCCCTTGCTGCCCCCCGGCCAGTATCCCACCCTGATCCGGGTCCCGTCCTCCGCAGTGACCCACCAGGCCGAGGCGTCCTCCGGCCCGTCTGCCACATCGGCAAGATAGGGCGCGGGGTCGATCGATGGCGTGGTCGGGTCGGGTTGCATCATGTCAGCTGAGCGCGCTGCCCAGTCGCATCGCGGTGCCCATGTCGCCATCGACCTTCAGCCGTCCGCCCATGAAGGCCGCGGTGGGGTTCAGATCGCCCGACAGGATATCCTGAAACGTGCCGGTATCCGCGGTCATCGTCACATCGGCTTCGGCGCCGTCATCGGCGGCGCGTACCCCGGCGCCATCGACCATGACCGCGCCTTCGCCTTCGATCACGAATTTGGCGCTGCCGTCGAAACCGTCGCCGATTTTCGCGCTCAGGGCCGCCACCGCGCCATCGATTACACTGCTCATCCGAATTCTCCTTCCAGTCGATCACGCGGCTTTGTTCTGGAACCCGCGCGTCATAGTGCTAATGTTGGATGCAGAATGAGAGTATTTCGCATCATACACAACACTCTCCTTGCGGCAGTTTTGGCGATGTCGGCGGGAACCGGCGCGGCCCTTGCCCAGTCCGAGCGTCTGGACGAGTTGTTCGACCGTCTGCAGATGCCCGATCTGGGCAACTGGGAGATCGTGGAAGACGAGATCTATCAGCGCTGGTCGATCTCCGGTTCGGCCTCGGCGGACTATCTGCTGATGCGCGGCCGCGAGGCGCTGGAAGCCGGCGATCTGGATGCGGCGCTCGACCATCTGACCGCCCTGACCGATCATGCGCCGGATTTCGCCGAAGGCTGGAATGCGCGGGCCACCGCCTATTACCGCCTCAACCTTTACGGCCCTTCCATGGCGGATGTGCAGCGGGTTCTGGCGCTGAACCCGCGCCATTTCGGGGCGCTGACCGGTCTTGGCATGATGCTGGAGGACATGGGCGAGTTGCAGGCCGCGCTGGTCGCATTCGAAACCGCGCAATCTATACATCCGCATCGTCCGGACATATCTCAGGCCGTAGATCGGTTGAACCGGATGCTGGGGGGCGAGACCCTCTGAACTTCAGATAAAAGGCCGAAAGGGGCCGCCCCGTTCCGGGCGGTCAGGCAGGATGGCAAGCAGTATCTCGGGTCAGGGGCGGATCGCCGCCGTTCTGGGCCCCACAAATACCGGCAAGACCCATTACGCGATTGAGCGGATGCTGGCGCACCGGACCGGGGTGATCGGCCTGCCGCTGAGGCTGCTTGCGCGGGAGGTCTATGACAAGATCGTCGCGCTGCGCGGGCCGTCGGTGGTGGCGCTGGTCACGGGCGAGGAGCGGATCGTGCCGCCGCGGACGCAATACTGGGTCTGTACGGTGGAGGCGATGCCGCAAGGCAACGGCACCGACTTTCTGGCAATCGACGAGATCCAGCTTTGCGCCGATCCCGAGCGCGGGCATGTCTTCACCGACCGGCTGCTGCGTGCGCGCGGGATGCACGAGACGCTGTTTCTGGGCGCGGACACGATGCGGGGGGCGATCGCGGCCCTTGTGCCCAGCGTACAGTTCATGCGGCGGGAGCGGTTTTCCGAGCTGACCTATACCGGGTCGAAAAAGATCAGCCGGACGGCGCCGCGATCCGCCATCGTCGGGTTCTCGGTCGAGAACGTCTATGCCATCGCCGAGCTTCTGCGCCGGACCAAGGGGGGCGCGGCCGTTGTCATGGGCGCGCTCAGCCCGCGCACCCGGAATGCGCAGGTCGAGCTGTACCAGAATGGCGATGTCGATGTGCTCGTGGCGACGGACGCCATCGGCATGGGGCTCAACCTCGATATCCGGCATGTGGCCTTTTCGGGCCTGCGCAAGTTCGACGGCCGTCGGATGCGGGAGTTGATGCCGAACGAACTGGCGCAGATCGCGGGGCGCGCCGGGCGCTACACCGAACCGGGCACCTTCGGCGTGACCGGCGAGGCGGGGGCGATCAGCGAGCCGTTCGTCGAGGCGATCAGCAACCACCGCTTTGCCCCGGTGCGCAAACTGCAATGGCGCAACTCCCGGCTGGAGTTCGGCACCGTCCAGCGCCTGATCGGCTCGCTGGAGGAACGGACCGAGGATGAATGGCTGGCACGCGCGCGCCCGGCGAATGACCTGATGGCGCTGAAGGCGATTTCCGGCCAGCCCGACGTGGCCGCGCGGATCGACGGGGCGCGGGACGTGAAGCTGCTTTGGGATGTCTGCCGCATCCCTGATTTCCGGGGCATCAGCCATGCCGAGCACGCCAGCCTTCTGGCCGGGATCTTCGACCATCTGCATGACCTCGGGCGGGTGCCGGATGACTGGCTGGCGCGACAGGTCGAAAGAATCGATCGAACCGAAGGCGACATTGACGCGTTATCGAAACGGTTGGCGTATATCCGCACATGGACCTATGTGGCGCAGCGGAAGGGCTGGGTTGACGATGAATCCCATTGGCGAGACGCCACCCGTGCCGTAGAAGACCGCCTGTCGGATGCTCTGCACGAGCGGCTGACGCAAAGATTTGTCGACCGGCGCACCTCTGTGCTGATGCGCCGGTTGAAACAGAAGGAGAGCCTTGTGGCCGAGGTGAACGACAAGGGTGAAGTGACCGTGGAGGGCCAGTTTGTGGGCCGTCTGGAAGGGTTCCGGTTCCGTCAGGATGCATCCGCAACCGCCGATGAGGCGAAGACCCTGCAGCAGGCGGCGGTGGCCGCATTGCGCCCGGAATTCCACCTGCGCGCGGACCGCTTCTACAACGCGCCCGAGACCGAGTTCGACTATACCGAGCAAGGCGGGCTGATGTGGGGCGATCAGGCCGTGGGCAAGCTGGTGGCGGGCCCCGATGCTTTGAAACCCGTGGCCGAAGCCTTCGTGGACGACGAGGCCGGGCCGGAGGTGATGCAGAAGGTGCAACGGCGCCTGCAGCATTTCGTTGACCGCAAGGTGGCGACGCTGTTCGAGCCGCTGCTGGCGATGTCGAAAGACGAGGCGCTGACCGGTCTGTCGCGCGGTTTCGCCTTCCGCATGGTCGAGGCGCTTGGGGTGCTGCCGCGCGCCGATGTGGCCGATGACGTGAAGGCGCTGGATCAGGATGCGCGCGCGCTCCTGCGCAAGCACGGCATCCGGTTCGGGCAGTTCACGATCTTCCAGCAGGCGCTGCTGAAACCCGCGCCCACCCGGCTGCGGCTTGTGCTCTGGGGCTTGGCGAAAGGGCTGCCCGAGTTTCCCGAGAGCCCGCCGCCCGGGCTGGTGACGATCCCCGCAAATGCCGACATGCCCGAGGGCTATTATACGATGTCGGGCTACCGGCCCGCGGGCGCCCGCGCGATCCGGATCGACATGCTGGAGCGGCTGGCCGACATGCTGCGCCAGCAGGACACGCGCGGCGGGTTCGAGGCGACACCGGACATGCTGTCGATCACCGGCATGACGCTGGAACAGTTCGCCGATCTGATGGGCGGCCTTGGCTACAGGGCCGAACGAGGTGAGCGCGCGAAAGTCAAACCCGCGCCCGCGCCTCAGCCGGAGCCGGCAGCGACCGACGCGGCCGAGACGATGGACGAAGAGCTGACCGGTGTGGCCCCGCCGACCGGTCTGGAAGGCGCCGATACGCCCGACCCGACACCTGTGGAGGTTCCGGGCGACACGCCCGGCGAAGGCACCCCGGACACCCCGCAGGAAACGCCTGTGGAACAGCCGCCGGAAACCCCGCCCATGCCGCCGCAGGAAGTGCCCGTCGAGAGCCCGCCGCCCGAGACCGGCGCCAGCCCCGATGTACCGGCGGCTGAGGGTGCGACCGCCGCAGAGACGGGCGCGGAGACGGGCGGGGCTGCCGATGCCGCGCCCGAGATGGAGGTGTTCTATACCTTTGCCTGGGCCCCGCGCCGACGCGCCAACCCGCAGGGGCAGCGCCGTGGCGAGGGCGGTGCCGGCGCCGGCAAACCGCGTGGCAAGAAGGGCAAGCCGCCCGGCAAGCCCGGCGGAAAGCCGCGGGGCAACACCAAACCGCAGAGCTTTTCCGCACGGCCTGAGCGCAAGAAAGATCGGATCGACCCGGACAATCCCTTTGCGCAGGCTCTGGCGGGCCTCAAGGACAAGTCCTGAGCGAGGCGGCCAAAGACCGGCTGGACAAATGGCTCTGGCAGGCGCGGTTCTTCAAGACCCGTGGCCTGTCGACCAGGGCGGTGTCCGGCGGGCATGTGCGGGTCAATGGCGAAAAGGTGCAGAAAAAGGCCACGTCCGTCGGGCCCGGCGATGTTCTGACCTTTCCGCAGGGTCGCGTGATCCGTGTGGTGCGGATCAGGGCACTTGCCACACGGCGCGGCCCGGCGAGCGAGGCGCAGGCGCTCTATGACGATCTGACGCCGCCGGCCGAACCGGTTGCCGCCCGGGTCGGGGCGCGGCCCACCAAAAAGGCGCGCCGTGACATGGACGCGGCGCGCGGCGACGGGTCTGATAGTCTGTAATGCAGGTGTCAGGTAGAATTGACACATAACGCCACGACCGCGCCAGAGCCGTCTTGCAACTTCGCTACGGCTTGCGTAGCTAATATCTGATCGAGACAGTCGAGTTTGCCCATGACCTATGTCGTCACCGACAATTGCATCGCCTGCAAATACACCGATTGCGTGGAGGTTTGCCCCGTGGATTGCTTCTACGAGGGCGAGAATATGCTGGTGATTCACCCTGACGAGTGCATCGATTGCGGCGTCTGCGAACCGGAATGTCCCGCCGATGCGATCCGCCCGGATACCGAACCCGATATGGAGACATGGGTGGAGTTCAACCGCAAATGGTCCGAGGCCTGGCCGGTGATCATCACCAAGAAGGATCAGCTTCCGACAGCCGAGGAAATGGACGGCAAGCCCAACAAGATGGAGCTGTTTTCGGAAGCCCCCGGCGAGGGTGGTTGACTGATTCGCTGCGGCGGAGCAGGGTGGAGCCTGTCCGAACCGTGTTGCAGCGCAGCAAAACCCCGTGAAAACAGGGTATTTCACCTTTGTGATTGTCACGGATTTTGAACCGGCCGTATTTTGTGCTATATATCTGTTACAAATATGGTGATGACACGTTTTGCAGGTGTGCCAGCCTGCGACGACAAATCAGGACATAAGAGCTCCGGCTGTGGGAAGGCAGACTTTCCGCGGGTGTTTTTGTCGCCTGACCGCAAGGGTCCGAAAGGAAGAATTATATGAGTAAAGCACGCAAGTCGCAGGATTTCAGCCCGAACGAGTACGTGGTCTATCCGGCCCACGGGGTGGGACAGATTGTGTCCATCGAAGAACAGGAAATCGCAGGGCTTGTACTGGAGCTGTTCGTGATCTCCTTCGAGAAGGACAAGATGACCCTGCGCGTTCCGACCGCCAAGGCGACCGAGGTCGGCATGCGGTCGCTTTCCAGCCCCGACGTGGTCACCAAGGCGCTGGACACGCTGAAAGGCAAGGCCCGGGTCAAGCGCGCCATGTGGTCCCGCCGCGCGCAGGAATACGAGCAGAAGATCAATTCCGGCGATCTGATCGCCATCGCGGAGGTGGTGCGCGACCTGCACCGCGCCGATGACCAGCGCGAACAGAGCTATTCCGAGCGTCAGCTTTACGAGGCGGCGCTCGAGCGGCTGACCCGTGAACTGGCGGCCGTGAACGGCATGGACGAGACAGGCGCGCAGAAGCGCGTGGACGATGTCCTGGCCGCCCGCGCCGCTGCCTGATAAATATTGAAAATCAACGGTTTGGCCCGCCGCAGGACATTGCGGCGGGCTTCTTTCTGCTTGCGGCGTGGCAGGAAAACGCCGATCATCGCGCGGGTGCAATATGCCACTCGCCTCGCTTTCGCGGGTGGGAGATGATTGAACCTGCTTGAGGGGTGGTTCGACCCATTGATGTACTGGGACCCGAACCCTCGAAATTGGAGAGGACATGTCATGTCGAAACTGTTTATAAGCGCCATTCTGGCCAGCACCTTCGCGCTTGCGGGCTGCCAGCTGAGCAATCAGGACCGCGCCAATCTGGGCCTTCTGGGCGGCGCTGCGGGCGGGGTTCTGCTGGCCGACGCGCTGGATGCCAACCCTGAAATGACCATCGTGGCCGGTGTGGCCGGTGCCGCCGCGGGCACGATGATCGCGCGCAGCACGCAGCAGAACCGCTGCGCCTATGCCACCGGCGACGGCCGGAGCGTCTACTACGCTGCCTGCCCGTAAAACGGCGCCCTAGATCAGGGCGGTCACGATGACCGTCAGGGCGGCGATCTCGGCCAGTTGCTGGCTGGCCCCCAGAACGTCGCCCGTCTGACCGCCGATCTTGGCCCGTGCCAACAGGCCCAGCCCGGCGGTCACCGCATATGCCATAACAAAGGCCATCGCCCCGGCCCAACCGGCAAAGGCGATGGCGATGACCCCGGCGAGGGCCGCGGCCAGAGCGGCGGTCCGGGCCGAGGGGCGGCCGACGCTTCGCGACAGCCCGTCGTTGCGCGCCGGGCGCAGCATGGCCATCAACGCCACCATCGGGGCTCGGCTGATCGCCGCCGCCGCTATGAGCGCGACCGGCCCCGCCACCGCCGCCACGCCGATCAGCGACCAGCGCGACAGAAGGCTAAGACCCAGGGCCAGCACGCCATATGTGCCGATCCGGCTGTCGCGCATGATTTCCAGCCGGCGCTCCACCGTCCAGCCACCCCAGAACCCGTCAGCCGTATCGGCCAGCCCGTCTTCGTGAAGCGCGCCGCTGGCGAGGATCATGATCGCAAGCGCAAGTGCCGCGGAGAGGCCGGGCGGCAGGCCGAGCCATCCGCCGAGCCAGAGAACGAGCGCGCCGAACCCGCCGAGAACGAGCCCCGCCAGCGGCCAGGCCCATGCCGCCTGCGCACCGCGGGCCGGCTGGTTTGTGCCCGCCGGCAATGGCAGCCGCGTCAGCAGCCCCATGGCGATGCGGAGATCGGCGGGGTGAACAAGGCGTTGATCGGTCATTTCACCATCGGGCATCCGGTGGGCCTTTCTGTCGCGTGGCGCTTGGCCGAGGCTGCGATAAACACGAAACACAAGCCCTCCGCAATGAAAGACGCGCCAGATGACCGACACCCCCAAGACCCAGGCCGCCCTGCGCGAGATGCTGGACCGCGCCCCCGGGCCCGATGCGGATGCAATCGCCGCCGCCCGGGCGCGCAATGGTCAGTTGACCAAACCCCCCGGCGCCCTTGGCCGGCTGGAGGAGCTGGCAATCTGGTACGCGGGCTGGCGCGCCGATCCGCGCCCGCGGATCGCAAAGCCGCAAGCGCTGGTCTTTGCGGGCAATCACGGGGTGGTGGCGCGCGGTGTCAGCGCCTTTCCGGCCGAGGTGACCGTCCAGATGGTGGCCAATTTCGAGGCCGGCGGGGCCGCGATCAACCAGCTTTGCACGGCCGCGGGCGCCGATCTCCGCGTGCATGCCATCGATCTCGACCGGCCCACCGCCGATTTCACCCAAGGCCCCGCGATGAGCGAGGCCGAGCTGATGGAGGCCATCGCGATCGGCTGGGAAGCGGTCGATCCCGGTGCGGACCTGCTGATCACCGGCGAGATGGGGATCGGCAACACCACATCGGCCGCGGCCATCGCGCATGCGCTTTTCGGCGGCACGGCAGGGGACTGGACGGGGCGGGGCACCGGCGTGGACGATGCGGGGCTGGCCCTGAAAACCACGGTCGTGGCCGAGGGGCTTGCGGCAAATCCGACGGCCGCTTGCGACCCGCTGGAGGCGCTTCGCTGTCTGGGCGGGCGTGAACTGGCGGCGATGGCGGGGGCCATCGCGCATGCGCGCGTTCTGCGCATTCCCGCCATTCTGGACGGGTTCATCTGCACGGCCGCCGCGGCGACCCTGGACCGGACGGTGCCGGGCGCGCTCGATCATGCAGTGGCGGGCCATGTCTCGGCCGAGCATGCCCATGCCCCGATGCTGGCCGCCCTTGGCAAGGCGCCGATCCTGTCGCTTGACATGCGCCTGGGCGAGGGGACCGGGGCCGCACTGGCGATCCAGATCCTGAAAGGCGCGCTTGCCTGCCACTCGGGCATGGCCACCTTTGCCGAGGCGGGCGTGGCCGCCGGCCAGCCCTAGCTCCCGCCGGAGGCCGGGGTGGAGCCGGTGCTGCGCGCGATGACGCCTTTCAGCGCGCCGGCATCGCTGCGGGTGTGGCGCGCGCCGGTCTGGGGTGGCTCGCCCGTTCCGCCCTCGTCCAACTGGCTGACCAGGGCAGCCTCCAGATTGTTGTTCAACTCGCGCGCCCGCTCCATATAGGCGGCGTTCTGCGCCACCGGCACGCCGGGACGCCAGACATCGGCCAGCGCGCGCAGGTTCTGCCGGTCGTGGCGGTAAAAGGCGGTTTCAAGCTCGTGGGCTTCGTAATCGGTCAGGCCCATATCCTCCAGCACGTAGCGCCCGGCGCGCAGCGAACTGTCGAACATCTCGCGCACGATATGGTCGGCGCCTGCGTTGTAAAGCTCGTAGACATGGAGCCGGTCATGGGCCCGCGCGGTGATCGCGATGTCGGGCCGCAGGCGGCGGGCATAGGCAACCAGACGGACGGCGGCCTGTTTGTCATCCACCGCCACGACGAGCACCTTGGCCTCGTCCAGACCCGCGGCATGGAGCAGTTCCGGGCGCGTCGGATCGCCGAAAAAGCCGCGAAACCCGAACTGGCGCATCAGCCGGATCATCGCCAGATCATTGTCCAGCACCACGGTCTTGAACCCCGAGGCCTGCACCATCCGGTTCACGACCTGCCCGAACCGGCCGATGCCCGCGATGATGATCGGGGCCTGCGCGTCGATCTTGTCCGGCTCGGGTGCGTCGTCGCCGCCATCGCCCATACGGTGGCTCAGAACTTCGTAGAGGATGAAGAAAAGCGGTGTCAGCAGCATCGAAAGCGCGACAACGAGCAGCAGCATCTCGCCAATCTGGACGGGCAGAACCGATTGCTGAAGCGAGAAGGAGATCAGCACGAAGCCGAACTCGCCCGCCTGCGCAAGGCCAAGTGTGAACAGCCAGAGGTTGCGCCCCCTGAGCTTGAAGGCCAGCCCGATGCCGTAGAGAAGCAGGCCCTTGATCACCATGATCGCCAGCGTCAGGCCGACCACCGCGAAGAGATTGGCCCAAAGCACGCTGAAATTGATGCCGGCACCGACGGTGATGAAGAAAAGCCCCAGAAGCAGGCCCTTGAAGGGTTCGATATCGGCCTCAAGCTCGTGCCGGAATTCCGAGTTGGCCAGAACGACGCCGGCAACGAAGGCGCCGAGCGCGGGCGACAGGCCGACGAGGATCATCAGGAATGCGATGCCCACCACGATGACGAGGGCCACCGCAGTATACATCTCCCGCAGGCGGGCCATGTGGATAAAACGGAACAGGGGCTGCGAAAGGTAGTATCCGGCCAGAATGACGGCAGCGACCGCGCCAAGCGTGACGAGCGTCACGCCCCAGGCCGGCAGACCTTCGACCAGCGACATGGTGTGGAGCGCCTCGTCCTCCCCCGCGCGCTGGATCGAGCCGTCCTCGTCGAAGCTGACGAGACCCTGAACCGCCAGAAGCGGCAAAAGCGCCAGCATCGGGATCACCGCGATATCCTGCGTCAGCAGGACCGAGAATGCCGAGCGCCCGCCGCCCGTCTGCATCAGCCCCTTTTCGTTGAGTGTTTGCAGCACGATCGCAGTCGAGGACAGGGCGAGGATCATTCCGATCGCCAGCGATGTCTGCCAGCCGAAGCCAAGAAGCGACGCCCCGGCCGCAAGGGCCGTGGTGCTCAGCACGACTTGTGCGCCGCCAAGGCCGATCAGCTTCTTGCGCATTTCCCACAAGCCGCGGGGGTCCAGCTCCAGCCCGATCAGGAACAGCATCAGAACCACGCCGAACTCCGCGAAATGCTGCAGGTCTTCCGTTTCGGCACCGACAAGCCCCAGAACCGGACCGATGATGATGCCGGCCAGAAGATACCCGAGCACCGACCCCATCCCGAACCGCACCGAAAGCGGCACCGCGACGACCATCGCGCCGAGATAGATGGTGGCCTGTAGCAGGAAATCGTCCATGAGCGGGCGTCCTTTGGATAGCGGCCTCTACAGAGGCAGCGGGGCGTCGGGTTTCATCTGGTCCATGACGATCTGGGATTGCACGCGAGCGACAGAGGGGTGCGGCAAGAGTATCCCGTGGATGATCTGGTGCAAGGCTTGCAGATCCGCACACCAGATCCGCAGCAGGTAATCGGCCTCTCCGGTCAGGGTGAAGGCGGCGGTGATCGCATCCTGTGCGCGGACGAGCCGGGCGAAACTGTCGTCATTGTCCCGGCTGTGGGCCGCCATCTGGACCTGAACGAAGGCCTGCACGCCCAGCCCCACGCGGCCTGCATCGATGATGGCGCGGGCCCCTGTGATGAACCCGGCCGCCTCCAGCCGCTGGCGCCGCCGCCCGGCCTGGCTGGCCGACAGGTTCAGAACCTCGCCCAGTTCCTGCGCGGTCAGGGTGGCGTTTTGCTGAAGCGCCTTCAGCAACCGTCGGTCGGTCTGGTCCAGCATGCGTATTTTCCGCACCTTTGAGATATTACATGCGCAAATCTCGCAAAAATACATGTGTATGTCTATAAAAACGCGCAGATTTCGCAGATTTCCCAGTCTATTATCGGTGCAGCGAACAGAGTCTCACCAACCGAGGAGGAAACCAGATGGGTCCGTTCCCCCATGACGCCCCCCGTGCAACCATCACCGCGGAGAACCCCGCCGGCACCGATGGGTTCGAATTCGTCGAGTTTGCCCATCCCGATCCGGACGTGTTGCGCACCCTCTTCGCCAAGATGGGCTATATCCAAACCGCGACGCACAAGACCAAGGCGGTCGAGCTGTGGCAGCAGGGAGATATCACCTATGTGCTGAATGCCGAGCCTGACAGTTTCGCCAGCCGCTTCGTCGACACGCACGGGCCCTGCGCCCCCTCCATGGCGTGGCGGGTGGTGGATGCGGATCACGCCCTGAAACACGCGCTGTCCAAGGGCGCCGAGGAATACACCGGCCCCGACAAGACCATGGATGTACCCGCGATCATCGGGATCGGCGGCAGCCTGATCTATCTGGTGGACCAGTATTACGACACCAGCCCCTACAACACGGAGTTCGACTGGGTCCATGATGCGCACCCCGAGGGCGTGGGCTTCTACTATCTCGATCACCTCACCCATAACGTCCACAAGGGCAACATGGATGTCTGGTTCGATTTCTATGGCCGCATCTTCAATTTCCGGGAGATCCGTTTCTTCGATATCGAAGGCAAGTTCACCGGGCTCCTCAGCCGGGCGCTGACCTCGCCCTGTGGCCGCATCCGCATCCCGATCAACGAGGACCGGGGGGAGAAGGGCCAGATCGTCGAGTACCTCAAGCGCTACAACGGCGAAGGCATCCAGCACATCGCCGTCGGCGCGCGCGATATCTACAGCGCGACCGACCGGATCGCCGAAAACGGGATCAGGTTCATGCCCGCGCCGCCGCCGGCCTATTACGAGTTGAGCAAGGAGCGGGTCGTCGGCCATGAGGAGCCGCTGGACCGGATGATGAAACACGGCATCCTGATCGACGGCGAAGGCGTGGTCGACGGGGGCGAGACGCGGATCTTGTTGCAGATCTTCTCGAAAACCGTGATCGGGCCGATCTTCTTCGAGTTCATCGAGCGCAAAGGCGATGACGGTTTCGGCGAGGGCAACTTCAAGGCCCTGTTCGAAAGCATCGAGGCCGATCAGATCGCACGCGGCGTCCTCGACAACGCCTCCTGACCGAAACCGGGCCCGCGCCATCTTGCGGCACGGGCCCCGCCCCAGCCATGGACATGCCGTCCTTGCCAACCGGGTCTGGCTGGGCAATCTAGGCGCTCTGACATGCAGGAGACGCCCGATGGACGACCTCACCGCCCGCCACAACGAAAAGATGCGCAAGATCAAGGCCGCGCGCGACAAGCTGATGGCGACCAAGACCGAGAAGAAAGGTCTGATCATCGTTCATACCGGCGCGGGCAAGGGCAAGTCCTCCTCCGGCTTCGGCATGATCATGCGCTGCATCGGGCACGGTATTCCCTGCGCGGTGGTCCAGTTCATCAAGGGCACCTGGATCACCGGGGAAAAGGAGCTGTTGCGCACCCGCTTTGCCGAGGAATGCACCTTTGTCGTGTCGGGCGAAGGATTTACCTGGGAGACCCAGGACCGGGATCGCGACGTGGCCGCGGCGCAGGCCGGGTGGGCGCGGGCCAGGGAACTGATCCTCGATCCGGAAATCCGGTTCGTCCTGCTTGACGAGATCAACATCGCGCTGCGCTACGACTATCTGGACATTGACGAGGTGGTCGACTTTCTGTTGACCCGGAAACCGCAGATGACCCATGTGGTCCTGACCGGTCGCAACGCCAAGCCCGAACTGATCGAGGCCGCCGATCTCGTGACGGAGATGACGCTTGTCAAACACCCGTTCAAGGACGGGGTGGTGGCGCAAAAGGGCGTCGAATTCTGAAACCGCCACCGGCACCGGAGGAGAGAGGCAAGATGAAGCGTTCCGAGATCAACGAGATCATGGCCGAGGCGGATGCGTTCATCCGGTCGTTCGGATTTGTCCTGCCGCCCTTCGCCTATTGGACGCCCGAGGAGATGCAGGCCAACCGCACCCGCATCGGCGGTATCGTGTCGGGGCGCATGGGCTGGGACATCACTGATTACGGGCAGGGCCGGTTTGACGAGTTGGGGCTGTTTCTGTTCACGCTGCGCAATGGCCGGCTTGCCGACCTGCAGGCGGGCGGGGGCATGTGCTATGCGGAAAAGCTGCTGATTTCCAGGAAAGACCAGATCAGCCCGATGCACCGCCATTATCTGAAGGCCGAAGACATCATCAACCGCGGCGGCGCGACCATGGCAATCGAGCTTTACGGCTCCGCCGCGGACGGCTCCTTCGATGAAAACGCGGGCGGCACCGTACTCTGTGACGGTATCGAAAGACCGTTCAGGCCCGGAGAGATCCTTCTGTTCGAGCCCGGCCAGAGCGTGACGCTGATGCCCGGCGACTGGCACGCGTTCTGGGGCGAAGGGGGCGATGTGTTGATCGGCGAGGTCTCCACCGTGAATGACGACGAAACCGACAACTGGTTTCGGGAGCCGATCGGACGTTTCGCCGAGATCGAAGAGGATACCGCCCCGACCCATCTGCTGGTTTCGGATTACAAGACCTGGCTATCCTAGCGCGCGCCAGCCGATATCGGAGCGCGCGAACCCTTCCGGCCAGTCTATCCGGTCAACCATCCCATAGGCCTTGTCGCGCGCCTCCTGCAGCGTGGCCCCCCGGGCTGTCACGTTCAGCACACGTCCGCCCGCCGCCTGAAAGCTGCCCTCCGCCCGGGTCGTGCCGGCGTGAAACACCATCTGGAAGCTGTCTTCGGGCAGGTCATCCAGCCCCTTGATCACGCTCCCTTTTTCGTAACGTCCGGGATAACCCCTGGCCGCCATGACCACCGTCATCGCATGGTCGTCGGCCCAGTTCACCCGCATCTCGGCCAGCCGATCCTCGGCGCAGGCCAGCATCAGGTCCAGCGCCTGCGCGCCAAGGCGCATCATCAGCACCTGACATTCCGGATCGCCGAAGCGCACGTTGTATTCCACCAGCCGGGGCGCACCATCCTTGATCATCAGCCCGGCATAGAGCACGCCGCGATAGGGTGTGCCGCGTCTGGCCATCTCGTCGATGGTGGGCTGGATGATTTGGGCCATGGCCCGTGCCGCGACCTCCTCGCTCAGCACCGGCGCGGGGGAATAGGCCCCCATCCCGCCGGTGTTCGGGCCCGCGTCGCCGTCGAAGGCGCGCTTGTGGTCCTGCGCCGTGCCGATGGGCAGCGCGGTCTTCCCGTCGGAGAGCACGAAGAAAGAGGCTTCCTCCCCGTCCATGAACTCCTCGATCACCACCTCCGCGCCGGCGCCGCCGAAGGCCCCGCCGAACATGTCGTCGACCGCCGCCAGCGCCGTTGCCTTGTCCATCGCGACGATCACGCCCTTGCCCGCGGCCAGCCCGTCGGCCTTGACGACGATGGGGGCGCCCTGCGCCTCGATATGGGCCTTGGCGGCAGCCGCGGTATCGAAGCGCGCCCAGGCGGCGGTGGGGGCGCCGGCGACATCGCAGACCTCCTTGGTGAAGGTCTTGGAGGCCTCCAGCCGGGCCGCCGCCTGCGAGGGTCCGAAGGTCAGAATGCCGGCATCGGCCAGTGCATCGGCCACGCCCGCGGCGAGCGGCCCCTCGGGCCCGACGATCACGAAATCAATCGCCTCGTCACAGGCGAAATCGGTCACGGCGGCCGGGTTTTCTATATCCAGATCGGCACACTGCGCGATCAGGGCGATCCCCGCATTGCCCGGGGCCACGATCAGCTTGTCGCATTTCGGGTTCTGCAGAACCGCCCAGGCCAGGGCGTGTTCGCGCCCGCCGCCGCCGAGGATCAGAATGTTCATGCGCCTGCCTCCTTGGCCTTGGATCACAGGCGTTCTAAGCTTGCGCAACCCCAAGGGCAAGGCGGGCAGATGAACGACCTGATCGATGATGAGGACACCACGGGCAATGCGCCGGAATTCACCGTTTCGGAGATTTCGGGCGCGGTCAAACGCACCGTCGAGGGCGCGTTTTCCCATGTTCGCGTGCGCGGCGAGGTGGGGCGGCTGTCACGCCCCCGGTCGGGGCATATCTATCTGGATCTGAAGGATGATCGCAGCGTTCTGGCCGGTGTGATCTGGAAAGGCGTGTCGGCCCGGCTGGCGCATCAGCCCGAAGAGGGGATGGAGGTCATCGCGACCGGGCGGATCACCACCTTTCCCGGACAGTCGAAATACCAGCTGGTGATCGAAGATATCCGGCCGGCCGGCGTCGGCGCGCTGATGGCGATGCTCGAGAAACGTCGCGCGGCGCTGGCCGCGGAGGGGCTGTTCGACGCGGCGCGGAAACAGCCGCTGCCCTATCTGCCGGAGGTGATCGGCGTCGTCACCTCGCCCTCGGGGGCGGTGATCCGGGACATTCTGCACCGGCTGCGCGACCGGTTCCCCCGCAGGGTCCTGATCTGGCCCGTCGCCGTGCAGGGGGAGAAATGCGCCCCTGAAGTTTCCAATGCGATCAAGGGGTTCAATGGGCTGACACCCGGGGGGGCGGTGCCACGCCCGGACCTGATCATCGTCGCCCGTGGCGGGGGCAGCCTTGAGGATCTGTGGGGGTTCAACGAAGAATCGGTTGTGCGCGCGGCGGCCGAAAGCGCGATACCCCTGATCTCGGCCGTCGGGCACGAGACCGACACCACGCTGATCGATTTTGCCGCCGACAAGCGCGCGCCCACACCCACCGCGGCGGCGGAGATGGCGGTTCCGGTCCGGCTGGAACTGCTGAGCTGGGTGGAGGGGCAGGGGGGCCGCTTGTCGCGGGGCGTGACGCAGGCGATTGCCGCGCGCAAACAACGGCTCGGCGATCTGGGCCGCGGTCTGCCAAGGGTCGAGGCCCTGTTGGAGACGCCCCGGCAACGGCTGGACCGGGCGGTGGTGCAACTGGGACCGGCGCTGCGAAACGCAACACAGACACGGCGGCTTGCGGCGGATCGACTGGGCGGGCGATTGGCGCCCGCGCTGGAAAAAGCGCTGAATGTCAAGCGGATGCAGGCCGGCCGCGTGGGCGCGGGGCTGGCCCCCGGACGGCTGGCGGCGGGGCTGCGAACCCGGCGCTCGGAGTTTTCCGGGCTTCTGCGCCGCTTGCAGCCCGCGCGTCTGGCGGAGCGGGTGCAGATGGCCAGAGATCGATTCAGCGAGATGGAGCAACGGTTTGCGCGCGTCGCGGCAAGTTCGGTCCGGTCCCGGCGGGACCGGTTGGAGGCGCTGGAACGGCTGCACCAGACCCTTGGCTATACCGAAACGCTGCGCCGGGGATATGCCGTTGTGCGGGAGGGAAAAAACCTTGTGACCAGCCGATCCGCCGCGGCGAGGGCCGCGCATCTGGAAATCGAGTTTGCCGATGGGCGGCTCGATGTGTTGCCTGGTGGCGGCGGGGCGCGGAAACCGGCCTCGAAACGAAGCGCCGGAGCCGCGCCGAAAGCCGGGCAGGGTAGCCTGTTCGACGAGGATTAGGTGCAGAAATTCCGGACAGCGGCCTTTCTTGTACCCTGTTGGCCGGATTCTCACCCCTCGCGCAGGCCAAGCGCGCGGCGCAGATGCAGCATCCGCCAATGCCCGGAAAACCCCGGAACGATCAGCAATGTGAGGCCCAGAAAGACATAGCCGAGCAGCATCGCGGGCAGCCAGATGGCGCCGCAGACCAGCCCGATCGCGCCTGCGATCCTGTCTGCCGCGACCTGTGGCATCACGCGGCTCAGCGCCAGATGCATCAGCGCGCCGCCGGGCAGCGGACGCATCGGAACGAGGCTGAGGATGGCGAGGCAGAGATTGAGCGTCGCAAACACCTCCACCGTCCAGATCAGAGCCTCCCCCCGCAGCAGCGGCAGCGCGAGTGACGCCAGCGCCCAGAAGGTCAGGTTGGTCAACGGCCCCATCGCCAGAATCGTCATCCGGTGACCGGGGTCGGCGGCGTCCGTGTCGCAAAGGCTGAGGCCCGCCGAAACTGCGATCTGGCGCACCTGAATGCCGTGCAGCCGCGCCACCACGGCCTGCCCCAGCCCGTGCAGGTAAAGGGCCAGCATCAGCAGCGTGAAGACGATCAGTTCGGCCACCACATCCCACGCGGTGCTGTTGTAATGGATCAGGATGGCGGCCAGAAACAGCGTGCTGAGATGAACCTGAACCGGAATGCCGAAAAGGCCGCGAAAGCGAAACAGGGTTGGATCATTCGGGATCATCTTGTGCGCCTTCGGCTTGGTCGGACGTGTTTTCCAAGCAAGCTGACGGCGGTTTGTGGCAAATTTCGAGCGGTGATGCGGTGCATTTGAGACAGCACCGCCTGCCTTGGCGCGCCGCGAGGGAGCAGCGCGAAAGTCATGCGTCTTCAGCGCGATAGCCGCCTCGCGACGGGCAAAGCGGCTCTGGGGTCAGAGGATGAAATCGAACCGCCGGTTGAGCGGCAGGTCGCGGACCCGTTCGCCCGTCAGATCATAGATGGCATTGGCCAGCGCGGGCATGGACGGCGGGGTGGATGGCTCCCCCACACCGCCCAGATGGGGTTGGGTTTCGAGGATACGAACCTCTGTCTCGGGGACCTGATGTATCCGCAGCGCGTCGTAATCTGGGAAGTTGAACTGCTCGACCTCCCCGCCGGAAAAGCTGATCTCGCCCATCACCGCCGCCGACAGGCCGTAGATGAGGCCCGAGACCATCTGCTGTTCGATAATGGCCGGGTCCAGTGCCGTGCCCACATCGCAGGCGATCCAGGCGCGATCCATGGAAATGGCGCCGTTCCGGTCGCTGACCTCCATCGCAATGGCAACGGGCGTGTGGAAGGAGTAGGTCATCGCCACGCCGCGCCCGATCCCCGCCGGGGTCTCGCCCGACCAGTTGGCCATATCGGCCACCGCTTCCAGCACGCCGGCCGTCGGGGCGTGTTCGCCGCGGGCAAGATCGAGACGGAAGGCCAGCGGGTCGCGGCCTGCGGCGTGGGCCATCTCGTCGATGAAGCTTTCCATGAAGAAGCCGTTGAACGAATTGCCGACGGATCGCCAGAAGCCGATGGGCACGGCCAGATCGGCCAGATGGCCCTGCACGCGGTAATTCGGGATGCCGTAGGGCTGGTTGAACATCCCCTCCACATGGCCCTTGTCGGGGCCGGGAGGCGTGAAACCCGCGACGCGGTTCAGCGATTGCCGGGTCACCGACGGGGCCGCGACGCGCCCGTCCAGCGTGTGGGCGAACCCCTGCCGGATCACCCCGCGCATACGGGCCGCGGCGGCGGGCCGGTAGAAATCATGGCGCATGTCCTCGTCACGCGACCAGATGGTTTTCACCGGCGTGCCGGGCATCTCGGCGGCGATGCGTGCGGCAAGAACGGCGAAATCGGTCTCTCCCCGCCGTCCGAACCCGCCACCCAGGAATGTGACGTGGCAGGTGGCCTGCGCGGCGTCGAGCCCCACGGCCTCGGCGGCTTTCTGTTCCGCCAGAACCGGCGCCTGCGTCCCGCACCAAAGCTCCAGCGCGTCGCCGGTGTAAAGGGCGACGGCATTCATCGGCTCCATCGTGGAATGGGCGAGCCATGGCACGGTGTATTCCGCCTCCAGCACGATATCGGCGGCGTCGGGGGCCTCGTCCGCGTCGCCATCGTTGCGGAGGGTCGAATTGGGGCTGTTGTCCAGCGCGGCGCGGATGATCTCCATCATCTCGGAGCTGCTTTCCGGATAGGGCGCGGGGGCCCATTCGATCTCCACCGCCTCGGCGGCCTGCATCGCAAGCCAGGTGTTGCTGGCCACGACCGCGATCCCTGTGCCCAGATCGATGATGCGTTCGACACCGGGCATCGCTTCGGCGGCGCTTGCATCGAAGTGCCGCATCTCGCCGCCAAGCCGGGGAGACATGCGCAAGGTGGCGTGTTTCATGCCAGGCAGCCGGATGTCGGCGCCGAAGGTCGCGGTGCCGGTGGATTTGGCCACCACATCGGTGCGCGGCATGCTTTGCCCGAGATATCGCCAATTGTCTTGCAAACGCAGTTCGATGCCGCGGGTGATCGGGTCGATGCGGGCGGCGGCCTCGGCCAGATCGGCATAGGGGATCGGGGTGCCGTCGGGCGGGATCACGGCCCCGGCCTCGGTGCGCAGATCGGCCCGGCTGAGACCAAGGCGATCGGCGGCGGCCTGTTTCAGCGTTTCCCGGGCGGAGGCCCCGGCAAGGCGCATTTTCTCATAGGCATCCAGCATCGAGGTGGAACCGCCGGTGACCTGAAGCGCGGCCATTTTCGGCACGACCGTCATCGCCTCGATCATCATCTCCTGAAAGCCGGAGCGCTCGTAATCGTTGATCGGCAGGCCATGGGACATCAGCCCGCCGTTGTAATAGGCCTGATCGGGCGGGCCGTGCGCCACGCGGATATCCTCCCAGGTCACATCCAGCTCTTCGGCGACCAGAGCGGCGAGGGTGGTATAGACGCCCTGACCCATCTCGGCGCGCGGCGTGATGATGGTCACCCCGTCCTGATCGATCAGCACATAGGGTGTGATCGGGTTCTGGCCTTCGCCTTGGGGCAGCGGGTTGGGCAGTGTCCGGGCATATTGGTAGTAGCCGAAGGCGACCCCGCCCGCGATCGCGGCGGTGCCCAGCAGAAAGGTGCGGCGGGCGATTGTTCCGAAACGGCTCATCTGTTCAGGCCCCCTGAAGATTGGCGGCGGCGGTCCTGATCGCCGCGCGGATCCGGTCATAGGTGCCGCAGCGGCAGAGATTGCCGGCCATGGCGTCGTCGATCTCCTGATCCGTGGGGTCGGGCGTGCGGGAGAGCAGATCGGCGGCCTGCATGATCTGGCCGGACTGGCAATAGCCGCATTGGGCGACCTGATGTTCGACCCAGGCCGCCTGCACGGCATGGAGATTGCCGGCCTGGCCCAGCCCTTCGATCGTGGTGACCGGCCCCCAGACATCGGCCAGCGCGATCTGGCAGGAGCGGACGGCCTCCCCCTCGATATGGACGGTGCAGGCGCCGCAGGCCGCGACACCGCAGCCGAATTTGGTTCCGGTCAGGCCGATCTCGTCGCGCAGCGCCCAGAGAAGCGGGACGTCTTCGGGCAGATCCACGGTATGCGTGTCGCCGTTGATGGTCAGCGTGGTCGCCATGCGAGTACCTCCTGTCCGGTGCCTTGCAGCCAAGATAGCGCGGGTTCGGCCGGGTTTCCATGACAAAATGCGCAAAGAATGTCATTTTGCCAGACCTGGCCCGTCCGGGCGCCCGGGGCCGGGCCGCATATGGGGGGGCGGGGCCACATATGTTTCAGCCCGCTCGCGCAGGCTAACGTCCTGGTGAGCGGCATAGACAGGCGGTGTGTTTTGGCCGCTATGATCAGGGCGGAGCGAACGGAAAGCGCAGCCGCGATGAGCGATCAGGTGACACGGACGAAAGACAGCCTGCTGGACCGGCTTGGCCGGCGTCTGGCGCGCAAGCTGCGCAGTCAGAGTTCGGGCTATCGCCCCTACACGCCGTCCGATTTTCCCACACTCTGCCGCACGCTGAAGCCCGGCGATGTCGTGCTGGTCGAAGGCAGCGAGCGGATTTCGAACGCCATCAAGTATCTGACCCAATCGACCTGGTCCCATGCCGCGCTCTATGTGGGCGATGCACTGCCGATGCCCGAGGACGGAAGCGAGCGGCCGCGCCTTGTGGAGGTCAACCTGGGCGAGGGCTGCGTTGCGGTGCCGCTCAGTAAGTATGAAAGCTACAACACCCGCATCTGCCGCGCGGTGGGGCTGACCGAGGCGGAGCGGGATCAGGTCGTGCAGTTCATGATCGGCAATCTGGGGCTGCGATACGACATGCGGAACATCTTCGATCTGGCGCGGTACTTCCTGCCGACACCGCCGGTGCCGGTCAGATGGCGCCGGCGCATGCTGGCTCTCGGCGCGGGCGATCCGACGCGGGCGATCTGTTCGTCGCTGATCGCGCAGGCCTACCAGAAGCTGCGCTATCCGATCCTGCCCGAACGGCGCCCGGGCGGGTCCGATTATACGCAGAAGGAGATCCTGCATATCCGGCATCATTCGCTTTTCGCGCCCCGGGATTTCGACCTGTCGCCGTATTTCCGCATTGTGAAACCGACGGTGGAGGCCGATTTCGACCACCGCAGGTTGATCTGGGGAGAATCGCACTGACGCCTTAGGTGTGGCCGATACGGCCCGATTTCGCCGCCCAACCGACGACTCTGGCCTTTGGCCGGTCGCAAACGGGCTGCGGCGGGGTGCCGGGCGCCTGTTATCTTTCTCCGATAACGGGCATGGCCGTGCCGGCCAAAGCCCACCCCGAAAGGGGGAGGCAGGAAACGTCCCCCCTTTCAAGAAAGGACAGGGATGTCATGGCACCAAAACCTCCATTCACGGAGCTTGAAATCCGTACCGCGGATAACGGCTTCTACGAAGGCCACTCGCTACCCATCGCGCTGATCTCCAAGATCGTCATGGTGGGGCTGGTCTTGTGGGCACTGATCTTTCCGCTGACGGCAAACGGCAGTCTGGACGCCTGGAACTGGGCGCTTCTTCAGGGCTGGAACAGCTTCTACATCATCTCGGTCGGCGCCTTCGCGTTCTTCCTGTTCGCGCTGGCACTGCTGCCGGTGGGCAAACGCAAACTGGGTGGGCCGGACACGGTGCCAGAGTTTTCCAACTTCTCCTGGTTCTCGATGATGTTCGGGGCCGGTCTGGGTGTGGGGCTGATGGTGTTCGCGACGGCCGAGCCATTGGGTCTCTGGGGGTCGAACCCGGAAATCCTGGCCGGCAATGTCGAGGCCAACAGCGAAGAGGCCCTGACCTCCGCCTTTCGCTACACCTTCCTGCATTACGGGTTTCATGCCTGGGCGATCTATGTCGTCACCGGGCTGAGCCTGGCCTATTACGCCTATACCCGGGACATGCCGCTGACGATCCGCACCGCGCTGACCCCGCTTCTGGGGCGGGCGGCAAACGGCCTGATCGGCCATCTGGTCGATATCCTTGGCGTCGTGGCCACCATCCTTGGCGTGTCCGTGACAATCGGCTTCGGCGTCAGCCAGTTCGTCGATGGCGTCTATGCGGTGACCGGCATGGGCTGGCTGATGGGCCCCGCGGGCGAAGATGCGGCCCCCAAACCGTCCACCGTGGGGCTCTTGAGCGCGCTTGGCATTATCATGCTGCTGTCGATCCTGTCGGCGGTTTCGGGCGTGGGGCGCGGGATCAAGTATCTGTCGAACCTGAACCTCGTCCTGTCGATCATCCTGCTGATGACCTTTGTGATCTTCGGCTCGTTCCTGTTCGCGATGACGACCTATGCGACGGCGTTGGCGGACTACGTCCTGAGCTTCTTCGCATTGAGCTTCGAGGCGTATTCCCCCCTGACGGAGGCGGCGTTTGCCGGAGATCTGGATGCCGCCGCCGCGCCCGTGACGGGGGAGCTGTTCGGCGGTGCCACCAATCCCTGGGGCTCGCTTGACGGATTTCAGGGCGGGCTCGGCGGTGCCGTGACAGATGCCCGGACCGCAATCGCCGCGTTGGAGGCGGAAGCCGCCCCGACACCGGAGCAGACCGCCGAGCTTGCGGCGCTGACGGCATCCCTGCCGGGCCTTGAGGCGGCGGCGGCGGTTCCGGCGGCGGCACAGGTGGCGGCCTATGAGGCGGGCACGCAGGGCCGTCTCTTCGGGTGGCAATCCAGCTGGACCACGTTCTACTGGGCGTGGTGGATCGCGTTCTCGCCCTTCGTGGGGCTGTTTCTGGCGCGCATCTCCCGCGGGCGGACCGTGCGCGGCTTCATCCTCGGCTGCGTGGTTGCGCCGGCGATGGTCTGTTTCGCATGGATGACCATTCTGGGCGGTACGGCGATCGATCTGGAACTGTCCGGCGTGGCGGAGGGCTCGATCATCGCGGCCAGCAACACCAACAAGCTGTTCGTGACCCTCGGGCACATGATCAGCGGCGGGTTTCTGACCGGCATCACCATCATGTGCGTGGTGCTGATCATGACCTTTCTGGTGACCTCGGCGGACTCGGGCATTCTGGTGATGAACACGATCATGTCGGGCGGCGAGCAGGAGACCGGTATCAAGCATCGGATCATCTGGGGCCTGATCATGACCGGCGTGATCGGCGCGCTGATCATCGCGGGCAATTCCGGCGGCGCGAACCCGCTGGACAGCCTGCAGGATGCGATGATCATCGGGGCGCTGCCCTTCACCATCGTGATGGTGCTGATGGTGATTTCGCTGATCAAGGCGATGTTCAACGATGGCCGCCGCGAGAAGGCGGGCGTTGTGGTGCAGCCTTCTGGCCAACCGGCGGAATAAAGCCCCGGCCGGTCAGGGCCGGCGACCGAACCGAATGGAAACGGCGGAGCACATGGCTCCGCCGTTTTTTCTTGCGCGGCTGGGCCTGGATGCCGTTTCACCCGGAAGCAGGGCCGGGGGTCAGGGCCTCTCAGCGACCGCGGATGCGCGGATCGAGCGCGTCGCGCAGGCCGTCGCCGATATAGTTCACGCTGAGCACCGTGAGCGAGATCGCAAGGCCGGGCCACATCACCCGCTCGGGGTTTTGCTGAAGCCAGTCGGTGGCGTCGAACAGGAGCCGGCCCCAGGTGGGGAAGTCCGACGGGAAGCCGAGGCCCAGAAAGCTGAGCGCGCTTTCGGTGATGATGGCGTTTGCGATGCCAAGCGTGGCCGAGACCATGATCGGCGACATCACGTTGGGCAGGACGTGGCGCAGGATCATCCGGTGGGACGGCGTGCCGATGGATTTTGCGGCCAGAACGAACTCCCGCTCCTTGAGCGCCAGCACGTCGCCGCGAACCACGCGGGCCGTCTGCATCCACGAAGTGATGCCGATCACGAAGACGATCAGGATGAAGATCCCGCCCTCGGGGCCGAAGGCCGCCCGAAGCTGGTCGCGGAACAGCATGATGATCACCAGCAGCAGCGGCAGAAGCGGCATGGCGAGGAACAGGTCCGTCAGGCGCATCAGCGGCCCGTCGAGACGGCGGAAATAGCCCGCCACCACGCCGATCAGCGTGCCGAGGACAAGGCTCAGCAGCATCGCGGTCAGGCCCACGGCGATGGAGGTCTGCCCGCCCGCCATCATCCGGGCGAGCGTATCGCGGCCCAACTGATCGGTGCCCATCGGGTGGGCGAGGCTTGGCCCGGAATTACGTGCGCGGATGTCGATGAAGGTGGGATCTATGGTCCAGATCAGCGGGCCGACATAGACGAAGAGCAGCGCAAAGATAAAAAAGCCGAGGCCAAGCAGGGCGCCCTTGTGCGTCTTGAACTGATCCCAGACATCCCACCACTGGTTGCGCGGCGGGCGATAGGCCTCCATCTCCATGACCGGTGCGGCGCCCGCAGGCGTGGCGCCGGATGTGGCGAGCGGCTGGTTCGGTCCGTCAGTCATAGCGGATCCTCGGGTCAAGAACGCCGTAAAGCACGTCGGCGATCAGGTTGAAGAGCACGATCAACACGGCAAAGATGAAGGATACGGTCTGCACCGTCGGCACGTCGCCCGACTGGATCGCGATGATCAGAAGCTGGCCGATCCCGTTCACCTTGAACACCTGCTCGGTAATGATCGCGCCACCAAAGACGGCGGGCACGTTCAGCGCGATGACGGTGACCACCGGGATCAGCGAGTTGCGCAGCACGTGAACGAGGACGACGACCTTTTCGGTCAGGCCCTTCGCGCGCGCCGTGCGCACGTAATCCTGGTTGAGATTGTCGAGCATCGAGGCCCGCATGAAACGGCTGATCTGGCTCGCGTTGAACAGGCCCAGAACCATGACCGGCATGATGATCTGTTTGAGCTGGACGATGAAACTGTCCCAGTCGGTGACCACATGGGTGGTGTCATAGACGCTTGGGAACCAGCCCAGATTGACCGCGAAGATCACGATGAACAGAACGCCGGTGAAGAAGGTCGGCACCGAGAAGCCGAGCATCGAGATAAAGGTGCCGAGCTGGTCGAACCATGAATACTGCCGATAGGCCGAGATGATGCCGATCGGCAGGGCGATGATGATGCCGACGATATAGGAGATGCCCACAACCCACAGCGTCTGCGGCATGCGCTGCATGATCAGGTCCATCACCGGCGAGCGGGTCTGATAGCTGATGATACGGGTGGTGCTTTCGGGGGCTACATTCCAGCCGGTCCAGCCTTCGATCAGGTGGAGCGGCTCGTTCCAGACCATGAGTTGCAGCCATCGGAAATACTGCACGAAGACCGGCTGGTTCACGCCGAGGCTTTCGCGGATCTGCTCGCGCACCTCTGGCGGAATGGTCAGTGGCAGGCCCGCAGTGGGGTCCGAGGGGGAGAGTTTCACGATCAGGAAGATGATGAAACTGATGAACAGAAGCGTCGGGATGGCCAGAAGCAATCGGCGGATTGTGTAGGTCAGCATGTCGTGCGATCCCTTTGCGAAACGGTGCGGGTCATCGTGCCTGCGCGTCGCGCAGGGCCAGAAGACCCGCGGCGCCAATCATAGCGCTACCCGAAAGGCGGTTGAGAAGTCGGCCGCGTACCGCGAGCCGGGCAAACAGCCGGGCCGCCGTCGCGCCGTAGATGAACAGGATCACCCCATCGACCACCAGATAGGTCGCGCCTAGGATCAGAAGCTGGGGCCAGATCGCGGTTTCGGGCGAAATAAATTGCGGGAAGAGCGCGGCGAAGAAGAAAACCGCTTTGGGGTTCGAGGCAGAGGTAAAGAACCCTTGGAAATAAAGCTGTCGGGCGGAGGCCAGCGCGGCGGCGGCGCCAGGGGGCGTCGGTGCAGCGCGGAAGGTGCGGATGCCCATCCAGACCAGATAGGCGACACCCGCCCATTTGATCACATCAAGCGCCCAATCGGTGGTGGCAATCAATGCGGCGAGGCCGAAACCGGCGGCCAGCATTTGAAGCGAATTGGCGGAAAGATCGCCGGCTACGGTCCAGCCGCTGCGGCGCGGGCTATGACGCATGGAATTGGAGATCATCAGAAGTTGGCTCGGCCCAGGAGGGGAGGCGAAGAACACCCCAACGGTCGCCAGATAGGCCAGATAGACTTCAATGCTCATGCGAAACTGCCCCGGTGGTTGGTCGCGCCGCCCCGAGACCCCGGGACGGCGCAGGATTAAGAGATTGTTACTCGGCGCGGCGCCAATCCATGATGTTCCACAGCTCGCTGTCCCAGTCGGACATGCGGATGCCTTCCAGGCTGTTGGCATGGGCCGAAACACCGCCACGGTGGATGAGCGGAATGATCGAGTAGGACTGGATGATCATGTCGTTCATTTCACGGGCAAGGCGGCCACGTTCCTGAAGATCGGCAGTGGTGGCCATCTCGTCGACGAGAGCGTCATACTCTTCCATGCAGAAGCGCTGGATGTTGGAGCCCTGCCACTGGGTGTCGGGGCCCGGGATTTCCGAGCAGCGCCAGTTGGCCATATAGGCTTCCGGGTCCACGCCGGCGAAGTTGTTGGTGTACATCTCCACGTCGGCATAGAACTTCTGGAAGGTGTCCGGGCTCGCCGGGTCGCCGCCGAAGAAAACCGAGGCGTCGATGTTGCGGAGTTCCGCGTCGATGCCGATCTCGCTCCACCACTGTTTCACCAGCGCCTGCGTGTCCTGACGGACGGCGTTGGTGGAGGTCTGGTAGAGAACGCTCAGCGGGATGCCGTTGGCTTCGCGGATGCCGTCACCATTGGTATCCACATAGCCGGCCTCGTCCAGAAGCGCGTTGGCTCCGGCGATGTCCTGCACAAGGCAGTCATCATTGGCGGTCGAGGCATAAAGCTCGGGCGCGGGCAGGACGTTGCAGGTCGGCTGACCACCGGCACCGTAGCCGACTTCAACCAGCAGGGCGCGGTCGATGGCCATGGACATTGCCTGACCGATGATCGGATCCGTCAGGAACGGATGCGGGCCGCCCTCGACCGTGGAGCGCAGATCGCCGAGCGCCGGGTCGGGGTTGGTCTGGTTCAGGTGCAGACGCTCGACCGAGGTCCCGAAGGCGGTCACGACCGTGCCGTTCCCCTGCGCTTCCATCTGCGCGAGGATCGTCGGGTCGATCTGCAGGTTCCAGGCGTAGTCGAACTCGCCGGTTTCCAGAACCGAGCGTGCCGCCGCCGCCGCATCGCCGCCGCCCTTGAAGGTCACGGTGGCGAAATAGGGGCGATCGGGGTAGCGGAAGTTCTGGTTCGCTTCGAACTCGATCACGTCATTCGGCCGGAAATCGGTGACCACGAAGGGGCCGGTGCCGATCGGGCCGAAATTGGCGTCGGTGCATTCGGGCGCGCGGGCACCGAGGCATTCGGCGAATTGCGCGGCCTGAATGATCGGCGATTCCGAACCCACGAAGGCTGTGTAGGGGAAGGGCTTGGGTGCGTTGAAGTTGATCTGAACCGTCATGTCGTCAACGGCCACAACGCTTTCCACACCGTCGAAATAGGAGGCCTGCGCGCAACCGCCTTCGGGATGGGTGCAGTATTCCCAGGTGAACACGGCGTCCGCTGCGGTGAGCGGCGTACCGTCGGACCAGGTGATGCCATCGGCGATGGTCCAGGTGATCTGCGTCAGATCTTCGCTGACGCCGCCGTTTTCGACGGTCGGAATATCCGCCGCCAGCCACGGTACCATGGTGCCGGTGTCGTCAAAGCGGGCGAAGGATTCCAACACCAGAGAGGCGCTTTCCACTTCCTTGGTGCCGCCCGACAGATACGGGTTCAGCGTGGAGGGCGCTTGCCAATAGATGATGTTCAGATGGCCGGACGAGCCGCGCTCGGCCATCGCGGCCACGGGGCTTAGCATAAACGCAGCAGCGGCCCCCAGTAAAAGTGTCTTCGAGTTCATGTCTCTCTCCTTGTTGGATTGCTCATTTCACGCCTCAACCGCCGCTGTTGGTTCAGCGGGCATCTTGGTATCGTTCAGAAGGTGGCAGGCGACGAAACGGCCGGGGCGCACCTCCCGGAATTCGGGGTCGATCTTTCGGCAGATATCCATGACCGACGGGCATCTGGTGCAGAAATTGCAGCCCTCGGGCGGGTTCGACGGGCTGGGCACGTCGCCTTGCAGAATGGTGCGGTTGGCATTGTCATGGGCGACCGGATCGGGCTCCGGCACGGCCGAGAGCAATGCCTTCGTGTAGGGGTGAAGCGGGTCGGCATAGAGGTCCTCCCGCGGGGCCAGTTCGACGACCTTGCCCAGATACATCACCGCGACCCGGTCGGCGATGTGGCGCACCATCGACAGATCGTGGGAAATGAACAGATATGTCAGGCCGAACTGCTTCTGGAGATCTTCCAGAAGATTGACCACCTGCGCCTGAATGGACACGTCCAGCGCGGCGATCGGTTCGTCGCAGACGATGAATTTCGGGTTCAGCGCAAGGGCGCGGGCGATGCCGATGCGCTGGCGCTGCCCGCCGGAAAACTCATGTGGATACCGGTTTGCGAAATCCCGGTTCAGGCCGACCGCGTCCATCAGCTCGTAGATCCGGTCAAGCTGGTCGGATCTGGATTTGCCGGAATGCTCGCTCAGCGGCTCCCCGATGATCGCGGCCACGGTCATGCGCGGGTTCAGGCTGGCCTGCGGCTCCTGAAACACCATCTGCATGGTGGGGCGCATCTTGCGCAGCTTGTCGAACCCCACATCGGCGATTTCCTCGCCATCGATCTTGATCGACCCGGCGGTCGGTTCGTAAAGCCGCAGGATCGCGCGCCCGCAGGTGGATTTACCGCAGCCGCTTTCACCGACGAGGCCCAGGGTTTCCCCCTCCATGATGTCGAAGCTGACCCCGTCCACCGCTTTCACATTGCCGGTATGGCGCCGCAGCAGGCCCGTATAGATCGGGAAATACATCTTCAGCCCGTCAACCTCGACAAGCTTCTTGTTGGCGCTGGTATCAAACATCGCGCGGAGCCCCCGCATCTACATCCCAGAAACAGGCGGCGTCATGGCCGGGGCCGACCGGCACCCGCTTGGGGTTTTCCTGTTCGCAGCGCTCGAACGCCAGCGGACAGCGCGCCCGGAACGGGCAACTGTCCGGCGACTGCGCCAGCATCGGCGGCTGGCCATCGATGACCTGCAGCCGCTCGGCCCGTTCGCCGGTTACCGAAGGCACGGTTTCCAGAAGCATTCTTGTATAAGGATGTTTGGGGTTGGCAAACAATTCGCGCACCGGCCCCTGCTCGACCACCTGGCCGCCATACATGACCATCACGCGGTCGGCGATACCGGCGATCACACCCAGATCATGGGTGATCCAGACGATGGCCATCCCCAGTTTCTGGCGCAGTTCCTTGACCAGTTCCAGGATCTGCGCCTGGATCGTCACGTCGAGCGCCGTTGTCGGCTCGTCGGCGATCAGCACCTTCGGGTCGCAGGCCAGCGCTATGGCGATCATCACACGCTGGCGCATGCCGCCGGAAAACTGGTGCGGATAATCCCCAAGCCGGCGCGCGGCATCGGGGATGCCGACAAGTTCCAGCAACTCCACGGCGCGCGCACGGGCCTTGGATTTGCTCAGTCCCATATGCTTGCGCAGCGGTTCGATGATCTGAAAGCCGACATTGAAGACCGGGTTCAGCGATGTCATCGGATCCTGAAAGACAAAGCCGATCCGCGCGCCGCGGACGGCGCGAAGCTGATCCTCGTTGCAGGCAAGCAGATCCTGCCCCTCGAACATCACGCGGCCATTCCTGACTTCCGCGGGCGGCATCGGCAGCAGGCCGATCAGCGACATCATGGTCACCGATTTGCCGGAGCCGCTTTCGCCCACCACGCCCAGAAGCTCACCGGCCTCCAGATGGAAGCTGACGTTGTTCACGGCATGGATTTCGCCGCGCCGGGTGCGGAATACAGTTTTGAGGTCCTTGACATCAAGGACAGAGGGCAGACCCCCATCGGGCATCGTGTGACGCTCCTCACCAGTTGGTTACGCCCCGCCTCTGATGGGCAGGTGCAGGTAGTGCGTGCGACGGTAACATGAAAATCGCGGCCCGCAAGCGGCAATCCGGGCTCCGTTGCGTGACGAGTGTGCAGATGCCCAAGTGTTGGGCAGTCTCCGGAGCGCAGGCTTGACGAAGGGGCGGGGAAGGAACAGGGTCGGGCATGTCCCACCGCAAGGAGCGCCTGATGCCAACAGCCCTTTCCGCTCGGGAGCTGCTTGAAAAGCTTGTATCTTTCCCCACAGTCAGCCGTGTTTCCAACCTCGATCTGGTCGACTGGGTGGAGGATTATCTGGACGGTCTGGGCGTCTCCTGCCACCGGGATTACAACGCCGACGGCACGAAAGCCTCCCTGTATTGCCATCTGGGCCCGGAGGTGGAGGGCGGCGTCATCCTGTCGGGCCACACCGATGTGGTGCCGGTGGATGGCCAGAGCTGGGACACGGACCCGTTCCAGGTGGTGGAGAAGGACGGCCGGCTTTACGGGCGCGGAACCTGCGACATGAAGGGGTTCGACGCGCTGGCGCTGAGCCTTGTCGCGCCCGCGCTGGAGCGGGGTCTGATCCGGCCCTTGCAGATATGCCTGACGCGGGACGAGGAAATCGGCTGCATCGGGGCGCCGCCGATGATTGCCGCGATGCAGCCGCATATGCCAAGGGCGGCGCTGGCGATCATCGGTGAGCCGACCAGCATGCGCCCGGTCACGGGCCATAAGGGCGGCGTCGGCTTCGACATGCATGTGCGCGGCTTCGAGGTGCATTCCTCTCTGCCCGATCAGGGGGTGTCGGCGATCATGGAAGGCATCAAGCTGATCGATTGGGCAAACCGGATCAATGCCGAGAACAAGGCCAATGCCGATCCCGAAAGCCCGTTCGATCCGCCCTACACATCCGTGCATGTGGGCAAGATCGAAGGCGGGACGGCGCATAACATCACGGCGAAGGATTGTCGTTTCGTGCTGTCGTTCCGCTGTGTCCCGACCGAGACGCCGGGGGACTGGGCCGACAGGTATCTGGCCGAGGTTCGCGCGCTGGAGGCGGAGATCCGCAAGGTCCGGTCCGAATGTTTCATCACCGCCACGCCGCTATGGGATGTGCCTGGACTGAAACCAGAAACCGATGGCGCCGCCGAGGCGCTGGTGCGCCGCCTGACCGGTGACAACGCCACCCATGTGGTCAGTTTCGGCACCGAGGCCGGGCAGTTCCAGTCGGGCGGCTATTCGGCGGTCGTCTGCGGGCCGGGCAATATCGAACAGGCCCATCAGCCGAACGAATTCATTACCCTGGAGCAGTTCCGCAAGGGGCAGGATTTCATGGACCGGCTGCTGGATGTGCTCACCGAATAGCGCGGCCTAGAAGATCCAGATCGCCAGCAGGACCAGTGCCCAGAAGGTCAGCCCCCAGATCGCGGCGAGCACGAAACCGCTTCCGGGCGGGCGCCTATCCATCGCAGAGCCGCCACGCGCCGGGATCCAGCGCCAGCAGATCCGCGGTGCCAAGCGTGGTGATCGCGGTCCGGCTTGACGGGCCGGACAGATACCAGGCGCGCAGGTTCGGCGGCATGATCCGCGCCATGTAACCGGTGCCGACGGCGTTGCTGCCGGCGTGAAAGCCGAAGCGCGCGTCGCGATGCAGGCAGGCATTGTCGGCGACCGCATAGATCAGGCAGGCGCTGGCGCAATACCCCTCCACCTCGACGGCCAGCCCGGCGACAAGGTAGCGGCCCGCCTGATCGTAATGACTGCTGAGCAGGCCGCCGGGGTCATAGGTGATCCGCACGCGCTCGGCCTCCCGGATATGCTGCGCGCAGCCGGTCAGAAGCGTTGCGACCAGCAGCAGAACGCGGACGATCACCGGCAGATCCGGGCGTGGCGGGCCTCGATTGCGCGGGCCTCCCCCAAGGCGGCGGCAATCTCTTCATCGACGCGCATGCCGCCGCTGATCGGGATCGGGGCGACCAGCGCCATGAAGGCGATATCCGCCGCGCGGGCCTCCCGCTGGCGTTCCACCAGCGGCCCGAGTTCGGCGGCGATCCGGGCGTGCCGCGCTTCCATCTCGGCGCAGCTCGATGTGGGGGGCGCGACCTCTGCCGGCGCGATGTTCTGGGGCGCGGTCGCGCAGCCCGCGAGGAGGACCAGCGAAAGACCGGCGGCGAGACAGGCGCCGATCCGCGCCACAAGGCGGCGGTGTTGCGGGACGGGCCGCCGGCTGCGCGCGATGTGCGGTGATGCGAGATGCATGGATCAGCACGCAGGTCTGCGCGCGGCTTCGCTTTGCCGAAGACCCGGCAAGACTGGTCTGACCGGCAACCCAGGGCCCCGATCCGCGGCTGTGTGTTCTGGTGTGTTCCGAAACATGGTGTCCCCCCTTAAACCGACTTTGACGGCCCCGGATCTGACATCCTTTTTCGGGCCGGTTTCGTGCCCCGCATCCGGCATTGACTTGTCCGTGACGCAGGGCTGTCCGAAATCGTTAACAGCACGATCCGATATGTTAACGATTTGTTAACAATTATTAATGAAGGCCCGAAGAAACCGGCGGATATTAGGATTTGTCTATCAACCGGTTGAGCAGGGCTTGCCGTTAACCATGATTCGATAGGAGAAATCTCTCAGATCTGCTCCCGTGATCGGTGTTGGTCGCGGTGCGGATCCTGCCCGGCTTGATTCGCCGGATGGCTTGAACCCGCCCCCTGGATGCGCCAAGGTCGCCCGGTCCACCAATGCAGAATACGCTGCCGCGCGGATCCCTACGACCCTTCGCGCAGCCACCAAGATGCCCGCAACCCGTGGGCGCCATAAAAGGGAGAAGACATTCATGCCCGTGAAAAACCGCCTGGCCGAGCTCCATCAGGAAATCACCGCCTGGCGCCGCCAGATCCATGCCAACCCGGAGCTGCAATACGATCTGCCGAAGACCACCGCGCTGGTGGAGGCGCAGTTGAAGGCGTTCGGGTGTGACGAGGTTGTCACCGGCATCGGGCGGTCGGGTATCGTGGGGGTGATCCGCGGCAAGACGGACACGGCCGGGGCCTGTGTCGGCCTGCGCGCCGATATGGATGCCCTGCCGATGACCGAGGAAACGGGGCTGGATTATGCCTCCGCCACGGAGGGGAAAATGCATGCCTGCGGCCATGACGGGCATACCGCGATGTTGCTGGGTGCCGCCAAGTACCTGGCCGAGACGCGGAATTTCGACGGCACGGTCTGCGTGATCTTCCAGCCCGCCGAGGAGGGCGGCGCGGGCGGCAAGGCGATGGTCGATGACGGAATGATGGACCGCTTCGGGATCAGGGAAGTCTACGGCATGCATAATGAGCCGGGTCTGCCGGTCGGGGAGTTCGGCGTCTCGCCGGGCCCGATCATGGCGGCCGCCGACGAGTTCGAAGTGCGGATCGTGGGCCGGGGCGGCCATGCGGCGCAGCCCCACAACACGATCGACCCGTCGCCTGCGGCCTGTGCCTCGGTGATGGCGCTGCAAACCGTGGCCAGCCGCAATGTCGACCCGCTGAAACAGATTGTCGTTTCGGTCTGCACGATCAAGACAAGTTCCGAGGCGCATAATGTCATTCCGAATTCCGTCCTGTTGCGCGGCACGGTCCGCACGCTGGACGAGGATATCCGCGACATGGCCGAGGTGCGGGTGATCGAGATCCTGCAATCGACGGCGGCGGCCTATGGATGCAAGGCCGAAATCACCTATCACCGCGGCTATCCGGTGACCGTCAATCACGAGGAAAACGCAATCATCGCCGCCGAGATCGCCGAGGCCGTCGCGGGGAAGGGACGTGTGCATTACGGGCGGCCGCCGCGCATGGGGGCCGAGGATTTCAGCTACATGCTGCGGGCGCGGCCGGGGGCCTTCATCAATGTCGGCAATGGGGAGACCGCGCGGGTCCACCATCCGGAATATAACTTCAACGATGACGCGATCCCCTATGGGTGCAGTTTTTTCGCGGAGTTGGTGGAGCGCCGGATGCCCGCCGCCTGACAAGGAGCCTGTCACGATGCCGATCAAGAACCGTTTCGCCGAGTTGCTGCCCGAGATCACCGCGTGGCGGCACGACATGCATGAACACCCCGAGATCATGTACGATCTTCCCCGCACCGCCGGGATGGTTGCCGAGAAACTGCGCGCCTTCGGCTGTGACGAGGTGGTCGAGGGCATCGGGCGGACCGGCGTTGTCGGCGTGATCCGCGGCAAGGCTCAGGGGTCGGGGCGCGCCATCGCGCTGAGGGCGGATATGGACGCGCTGCCGATCCATGAGCAGACCGGGCTCGACTATGCGTCGAAAACGCCCGGCGCGATGCATGCCTGCGGCCATGACGGGCATACCGCGATGTTGCTGGGGGCCGCGAAGTATCTGGCCGAGACGCGCAATTTCGATGGGACGCTGGTGCTGATCTTCCAGCCCGCCGAGGAGGGTGGGGCCGGAGCCAAGGCGATGCTGGACGACGGGTTGATGGACCGCTGGCAAATCGATGAGGTGTACGGCGTTCACAACGCGCCCGGCATTCCGGTGGGTGAGATCGCCACCTGCGCGGGCCCGCTGCAGGCCTCGTCGGACGAGTTCGAGATCATCGTGACGGGCAAGGGCGGACATGCCGCCGAGCCGCATAACGCGGTCGATACCACGCTGGTCGCGGCGCAGATCGTCGTCACGCTTCATACGATCGTGTCGCGCAACATCGACCCGCTGGCGCGCGTGGTGCTGACCGTAGGCACGTTCAGAACCGATTCGAGCGCGTCCAACGTGATCCCCGATACCGCCCGGATGGAGGGCACCGTCCGCTGTCTCGACCCCGGTATGCGGGGGCTTGCCGAGGCGCGCGTGCGCCAGGTCGCCGAAGACACGGCCCGCGCATTCGGCGCGCAGGCGGAGGTTATCTGGACGCCCGGATATCCCGTGACTGTGAACGACGCGACATCGGTGGCCCGCGCTGCCGAGGCCGCCCGGGCGGTCGGCATGAAGGTGGACGACACCGCCCGGCCGATCATGCCGTCGGAGGATTTCTCCTACTTTCTGGAGAAGCGGCCCGGCGCCTATCTGTTTCTTGGCAATGGCGACACCGCCCATTGCCATCACCCCGCCTATAACTTCAACGATGAAGCGATCCCCTATGGGTGCAGCTTCTTTGCCGAACTGGTCGAGCGCCGGATGCCCGCCGCCTGACCCCAACAGGAGACTAGAAGATGCCCGTCAAGAACCGCTTCGCCGAATTGTTGCCCGAGATCACGGAATGGCGGCGCGACCTGCATGAAAACCCCGAGATCCTGTTCGAGACGCACCGGACCTCTGCACTGGTGGCCGACAAGCTGAAGGAGTTCGGCTGCGACGAGGTGGTCACGGGGCTTGGCCGTACCGGTGTCGTCGGGATCATCAGGGGCAAGACGGACACGGCCGGCCGGACGATCGGGTTGCGCGCCGATATGGACGCCCTGCCGATCCATGAAGAGACGGGCGTGCCCTATGCCTCGAAAACGCCGGGCGCGATGCATGCCTGCGGCCATGACGGTCACACGGCGATGCTTCTGGGGGCGGCGAAGTACCTTGCGGAAACCCGGAACTTCGACGGGACCGTCGCGGTGATCTTCCAGCCTGCAGAAGAAGGCGGCGGCGGCGGCAAGGAAATGGTCGATGACGGGATCATGGACAGGTTCAAGATCGACGAGGTCTACGGGATGCACAACTGGCCCGGCCGGCCCGTGGGCTCGTTCTCGATCCGGCCGGGCGCGTTCTTCGCGGCCGCGGATCAGTTCGATATCTATCTGACCGGCAGGGGCGGGCATGCGGCCAAGCCGCAGGATACGGTGGACACCACCGTGATGGGCGCCCATGTGGTTCTGGCGCTGCAGTCGATCGCCAGCCGCAATGCGGACCCGGTGAAGCATGTCGTGGTCAGCGTCACGTCCTTCACCACGGGCTCCAACGCCCATAACGTCATTCCCGAAACCGTGCATCTGAAGGGCACGGTCCGCACGATGGATCCGGATATCCAGGACATGGCCGAGAAACGCCTGACGGAGATTGCCGAAGGCACGGCGGCGATGATGGGCGGTGTGGCCAAGGTGGACTACCGGCGCGGCTATCCGGTGATGGTGAATTCCGAGGAGCAGACGGAATTCGCCGCCGAAGTCGCCAGATCGGTCTCCGGCGGGTGCGATGACGCCCCTCTGGTGATGGGCGGCGAGGACTTCGCCTTCATGCTCAACGCCCGGCCCGGCGCCTATATCCTTGTCGGCAACGGTGACACCGCAAACGTCCATCACCCGAAATACAACTTCAACGACGATGCGATCCCGGCGGGCTGTTCATGGTGGGCGGAGATCGTGGAGAAACGGTTGCCGGCGGCGTGACCTGAAACCGGCGTAGCGGTGCAGCGGGCTGCTCGCTACGCCCTGAAATCTCCACAATTTCCTGCAACGCCTAGGGCTTCCGATCTGGAGGCCCAGTTCATGAACGCGTTTAGACCGTGTGACGGCATCTATCTTGGCGACGGTGAATGGCTGAGTTGGGATGATTTCGGCGATTTGGACCCTGATGAACCTCAACGCGCGCGTCTACCTGTTCTTGAATGGGAAGACGCCCTCACCACCCGTTTCCCGAAATCGGAAGCGTCGGTGATCCGCCAGTTCGTGCGCCTGACCCGAGCGGCCAGGGAATATCTCGACCAAACGGGCAGGCACCTCAACATCTACGGGGCTTTGGGTGAACTCTACGGCGCGATGAGTTGGGGCATCTGCCTGCATCGCAAACCCAATGCTCAGGGCTCCGACGGTTCGCTGGATGGATCGTTCGTCGAGATCAAGACGCTGGGGCCACGCAGTAAGTCCGAAAAGGTAAAGGTGAAGCTGTCGGCGCATTTCAGCAAACTGCTGCTCGTGAAGATTGACGGCGGCCTGCACGATGAACTGGGCGGCTTCAGAATGACTGGACGCCTGATTGATCGCAAGGCCCTGACGGGGGCAACCCGCGGAATGGCAGGGATCAAATGGTCACGCGCCTGCGAAATCGGGTCGCCGCCGCCGAAGCCGTAGTCTTACCCGCCCGTATGGCTCATATGCCGTGACACCTGGCCGTCGACCTTCTGGCGGGAATAGTCGAAATCATGGCCCTTCGGTTTCCGCGCAATGGCGGCACGGATGGCGTTTTCAAGCGCGGTGTCATCCGCCGAGGCCCTGAGCGGCGCGCGCAGATCGGCCATGTCTTCCTGGCCCAGACACATGTAAAGCTCCCCGGTGCAGGTCAGACGCACCCGGTTGCAGCTTTCGCAGAAATTATGGGTGAGCGGCGTGATGAAGCCGATCTTCTGGCCGGTTTCCTGCAACTGCACGTAGCGGGCCGGCCCGCCGGTTCGTTCGGCCAGATCGATCAGCGTGAAACGCTCCGCCAGACGCGCGCGCAGATCCTTGAGCGACCAGTATTGATCCAGCCGGTCCTCGTTGCCGAGATCGCCCATCGGCATCACCTCGATGAAGGTGAGATCCATGTCGCGGCTGGCACACCATTCCTGCAAGCGGAACAACTCGTCTTCGTTGAAGCCCTTGAGTGCGACGGCGTTGATCTTGACGCGCAGCCCGGCCTTTTGCGCCGCATCGATGCCGTTCAGCACCTGCGGCAGGCGGCCCCAACGGGTGATCTGGGCGAATTTCGCCTCGTCCAGCGTGTCGAGGGAGACGTTGATGCGCCGCATCCCGGCGGCATGAAGATCGCTTGCGAAGCGGCTAAGCTGGCTGCCATTGGTGGTCAGCGTCAGTTCGCTCAATGCGCCACTGTCCAGATGACGTGTCATGGCGCGGAAGAATGTCATGATATCGCGGCGGACAAGGGGTTCGCCACCGGTGATCCGGAGTTTCCTGACGCCGAGCCGGATGAAGGTGGAACACATCCGGTCCAGTTCCTCCAGGGTCAGAAGTTCCTTCTTCGGAAGAAACGTCATGTTCTCCGACATGCAATAGACGCAGCGAAAATCGCAACGGTCGGTGACCGAGACGCGAAGGTAGTCGATGGCGCGGGCGAACGGGTCGATCAGGGGGGCGTGTGTGTTCATGGCGCAAAGCGTAATCCCGGCAACAGACCGCCGCAAGCCATGATCGACCCGTTGATGCCGCCGTCCATCGGGCCTAGGCTCGGGTCCATGACAAAATGGATTGCACCGGTTCTCGTGATGTTTGCCCTGACGGGATGCGCTCAGGGCCTCGGCCTCTTTCGGGGCGGGGATGCGGGCCCCTCGGCGGCGCGGTCGCCGGATGGCGAGACACCCCGGCCGATGGAACGGCCGTCCGCGGAGGAGGGTCTGGCCCCCGATGACGGCCCGCAGCCCGTCCGGGATGCCGGCGGCGAGACCATTGCCAGCCTTGGCGACCCGAGCGAGCCGGGCCTCTGGCTCCGCACGCCGCTGGTCAGCACCGAACGTCAGGGCCGCATCACCACCGAAAGCGGCGCGTCCGTCACGCTGAGGCTGATCCCGATCGCGGGGGCGACGGGGGCGGGCAGCCGCATTTCACTCGAAGCGATGCGGGCGCTTGGCGTGCCGCTGACGGATCTGGTGCCGCTGACGGTTTCGCTCGGCTGACGGGTCAGTCCATCGACCGTCTGATCGCGCGCACCACCAGCCAGACCGCGATGACCACGGGCAGGGCCACCAGCGCCGTCAAAAGGGTCTGCGAAAGCCCGGCGTTTTCGGCGATCGGCTGGGTGAGATAGACCATGAGGTTCACCGCGTAATAGCTGATCGCTACAACCGAGAGCCCCTCGACCGTCTTCTGCAATCGCAGTTGCAGATCGGCGCGCTTGTCCATGCTTTCCAACAATGCCTGGTTCTGGGCCGAGCGGTCCACATCGACCCGGGTGCGCAGCAGGTCCCCCGCCCGCAGCGCCCGGTCGGTCATCGATTGCAGGCGGCGTTCCGTTGCCTTGATCGTCCGCATGGCCGGGTCGAACCGGCGCATCATGAACTCTCCGAAGGTCTGGCGGCCGCGGAACCGTTCCTCCCGCAACACTTCGATCCGCTGGTTGACCAGCGCTTCATAGGCCCCGGTCGCGCCGAAACGGAAGGTCGACTGCGCCATCTCGTTTTCCAGTTCGGCCGCGATGGTCAGAAGCCTGCTCAGCGTTTCGTCCGGCCGGCTGAGATCGCCGGTCATGTCGCTGACCAGCGAGGTCAGATCCTGATCCAGTTCGGACATGCGGCGGCTGATCTGGCGCGCACGCGGCAGGCCCAGCATCGACATGGTCTTGTAGGTCTCGATCTCGCAGACCCGCTGAAGAATCCGGCCCACCCGGCGGTCGCCGATATCGGGCCGGCAGAAAATGACGAAATGCATGTGGCCGGAACTGGCGATACGGAAATCCCCCGCGATGATCGCGGCGTCATCCAGAACATGGCTGACGGCAAGGCTTTCGGGGACGAACCATTCGTGAAGCTGCGCCACGATCTGCCCTTCATCCTCCGGCGCATCGGCAATCCGGATCTGCGCCGAAGTGATGCGCGCGCCGGGGGCGGTTTCCAGCCAGTCATCGGGAAAGATTTGCCAGATCGTTGGATCGAAGGCGCGCCCGCCATTCCCGTCCAGAAAGGCGGTATAGGTCACGAACTCGGTGTGCTGTTCCCATTTCAGATGGAACTTGCCCAACGCGCCGAAAAAATGCGTGGCGTTTTCGGGCGGATGCTGTGCGCCGAACCGGTCCAGCAGTTCGATCAGATGGGCGCGGTCCAGCGCGCGATCCCGCTTGGCCGCGTCCTTGGGTTGCTTGATCGCCAGAAACGCAGCCTGCCCGGGGCAGTTCAGCGCCGGAAAGGGGCGGGCGTGAAGCTCATTGGCAAGCGTGTAGCGCAGGGGGTGGTCTTCGATGGGCGGCATGGGGCGGGGTCGCTTTCGCTGCGGGGTTCACATTCGACGTAGCAGAAACTGTCATCAAGTAAACAAAAAATACCAATGAAATGAGTAGGTTGGTGGCGCACAATGGTATACCGAACCGCGCCCTCGGGCCGCAGGGGCCGGTCTCCTGCCTGAAAATCCGCCGAAACTGCGACGGGCAATGCATCCACGTCCGGGCGGAATGACGCAGCGGCGAGTGCGGCCGCAAGGCTGCTCTGCGGCACGTCCCCGAGGCGCGAAATACGGGCTCAGGAGACCTGGCCACCCGCGATCTGGATCGTCTGGCCGTTGACGCTGCGCGCGCTGTCGGAGCAGAGCCACATCGCGGCGCCGGTGATCTCAGCGACATCCAGAAGCGTCTTGTGGCGGTTGCCGCCGGCCAGATAGGCGCGCGCCTCGTCGACGGATATGCCCCGATGCGCCGCGATATGCTCGGCATTTCGGGCGACGATGGGCGTGTCGACATAGCCGGGGCAGAGCGCGTTGAAGGTGATACTGGCGCGCATGTATTCCTCGCTCAGTCCACGCATCAGCCCGATGACGCCATGTTTCGAGGCGGTGTAGGCCAGCGCGCCTTTCAGCCCGCGCACCCCGGCGATGGAACTGATCGCGATCATCCGGCCCCAGTCTCCGGGCCCTAGCGTGGCCATGGCGGCCTGCACGGTCACGAACACCCCGTCGAGATTGGTCGCCATGATCCTGCGCCAGTGGCTCATGTCGATATCGGCGAAGGCCATGGGTTCGGCGATGCCGGCATTGGCCACGCAGATGGCGACGGGCCCGCGCGATCGGGCGGCGGCCGCGATCCCGTCCCTGACCGATGCCTCGTCGCTCACATCCATCTGCAGGGGGTGGAGGCGCGGATGGGCCGTGGCGGCCTCTTCCAGCCGGTTCAGGTTGCGGCCGGTGATCGTGACGTCGGCCCCCGCCTCGGCAAGCGCCTGCGCGATATCGAGGCCGATGCCGGTGCCGCCGCCTGTGACAAGCGCGTGACGTCCCTGATGTTCCATAATACATGACCTTTCGCTCAGCTTCCGCGATGCTAGCGGCCCCGACGCCGCGCACAAGAGACAGGCCATCTTACGCAGCGGCATGAGGTGGCGCTGGACATTCCAAAAGGCTGACGCATTTATGCGTTGGGTCGGCGGGCAGGGCGGCGGACCACATGCCGAGGGCAATTTTCTGTCGTGCGCGCAGCCCGTTGTGAAAGATTTGGCAAGTTGCTAAACGGGTGTTCGGCAACCTGCAGCGATATGAGGGATGACAGTGAAAATAGGCGCTCCGAAAGAGGTTGGTCAGGGGGAATCGCGGGTCGCGATGACGCCGGACTCGGCATTGCAGCTGCAGAAACTGGGCTATGATTGCGCGATTGAAACGGGCGCGGGGCTGGCGGCCGGGTTTTCCGACGCGCTTTACGAGGAGGCGGGCGTCGAGATCATCAAGACACCTGCGGGCCTCTGGAAAGCGGTCGATATCATCGCCAAGGTGCGCCCGCCGACCGAGACGGAAGCCAAGCGCCTGAAACACGGCCAGTTGTTGATTTCCTTCTTCTATCCGGGCCAGAACGAGGCGCTGATGGAACTGGCCAGATCCAAGGGCGCAAGCGTGATCGCGATGGATATGGTGCCGCGCATCAGCCGTGCGCAGAAGATGGACGCGCTAAGCTCCATGGCCAATATCGCGGGCTACCGCGCCGTGATCGAGGCGGGCAACAATTTCGGCCGTTTCTTCACCGGGCAGGTGACGGCAGCGGGCAAGGTGCCGCCGGCCAAGGTGCTGGTGGTGGGCGCGGGCGTGGCCGGGCTGGCCGCCATCGGCACCGCGACCTCGCTTGGCGCGATTACCTACGCCTTCGACGTGCGCCCAGAGGTGGCCGAACAGATCGAGAGCATGGGCGCGGAATTCGTGTTTCTGGAGTTCGAGGAAAGTGGGCAGGACAGTTCGTCCACCGGCGGCTATGCGGCCCCGTCCTCGCCCGAGTTCCGCGAAAAGCAGCTGGAGAAATTCCGCGAACTGGCGCCCGAGATGGACATCGTCATCACCACGGCGCTGATCCCGGGCCGCGATGCGCCGGTGCTCTGGACCAGGGACATGGTCGAGATGATGAAGCCTGGCTCGGTCATCGTGGATCTTGCCGCCGAACGGGGCGGAAACTGCGAGTTGACGGAAAAAGACGAGAAGATCGTGAGCGATAATGGCGTGACCATCATCGGCTACACGGATTTCCCAAGCCGGATGGCGGCTCAGAGCTCGACGCTCTATTCCACCAATATCCGCCACATGATGACCGACCTGACACCGGAAAAAGACGGACAGGTCAAACACGACATGGAAGACGACGTGATCCGGGGCGCGACCGCCGTTCATGACGGCGAGATCACCTTCCCGCCACCGCCCCCCAAGGTCGCGGCGATCGCGGCCGCGCCCAGGAAGGAGGCCGCCAAGGAGCTTACGCCGGAAGAGAAGCGCGCGCAGGAACTGGCCGCCTTCAAGGCGCAGACCAAAAGGCAGGTGACCCTGCTCGCCGTGGGTGCCGCGCTGGTGCTCGGCGTCGGCCTGATCCCCGGCATGCCGGCCAGCTTCATGCAGCATTTCATCGTGTTCGTGCTCAGTGTGTTCATCGGCTTCCAGGTGATCTGGAACGTCGCGCACAGCTTGCACACGCCGCTGATGGCGGTGACCAACGCGATCTCCTCGATCATCATTCTGGGCGCGCTGATCCAGATCGGATCGTCCTCGGTGCTGATCACGATCCTGGGCGCGCTCGGGATCTTCATGGCCTCCGTCAATATCTTCGGTGGTTTCCTCGTGACACGGCGCATGCTCGCCATGTTCCAGAAATCCTAAAGGGGCAGGGGCAATGGAAAACGCATTCACGATCGCGGCCTATGTCGTCGCGGGTATCCTCTTCATCCTGTCGCTTGGCGGCCTGTCGGGCCAGGAGAGCGCCAAACGCGCCGTCTGGTACGGCATCGCGGGCATGGCCATCGCCGTGCTGGCGACGATCATCGGGCCCGGCGCGGGGCTTTGGGTCGTCTCGATCGTCCTGATCGCCGCGGGTGCCGCGGTCGGCTACCAGCTCGCCACCAAGGTCGAAATGACCCAGATGCCGGAACTGGTCGCCATCATGCACAGCCTTGTCGGGCTGGCGGCGGTCTTCGTGGGCTTCAACGCCGACATCATGATTAACTATATCGGCAATATCTACGAGGCCGAGGGCCTTGTGATGGGCGCCGTGGGCGAGGATGGCGTCACCGCCATCGGCCTGCCGCGCGAGATCTACGAGGGGCTGTCCTCCTTCGCGCAGCTGATCGCCAAGAAATCCACCGTCGAGATCGGCATCCTGCGGGTCGAACTGGTGCTTGGCATCTGGATCGGCGCGGTGACCTTCACCGGCTCCGTCATTGCCTATGCCAAGCTGGCGGGCGGCTCCAGCCTGCTGCCGTTCCAGGTCGATACCGGGGCCAGGCAACTGCCCGGCGGTCACCTGCTGAATGCGGCGGCGGCGGGTTTGTCGGTGCTGTTGCTGGTCGTCTATCTGTCCACGGGCGGGTCCTGGGCGCTGGTGCTGCTGGCGCTGGCGGGGCTGTTCATCGGCTATCACCTGATCATGGGGATCGGCGGCGCGGACATGCCCGTCGTGGTGTCGATGCTCAACAGCTATTCCGGCTGGGCGGCGGCGGCCATCGGCTTCAGCCTCGGCAACGATCTGCTGATCGTGGTCGGCGCGCTGGTCGGCTCCTCCGGTGCGATCCTGTCCTATATCATGTGCAAGGCGATGAACCGCAGCTTCGTGAGCGTGATCCTCGGCGGTTTCGGCGGGACGAGCGGCCCGGCACAGGAGATCGAGGGGGAACAGATCGCCATCGATGCGGATGGCGTGGCCAGCGCCCTGAACGAGGCCGACAGCATCATCATTATTCCCGGATACGGCATGGCCGTTGCGCAGGCGCAACAGGCGGTCAGTGAACTGACCCGCAAGCTGCGCGCGCAGGGCAAGACGGTGCGCTTTGCGATCCACCCGGTCGCGGGCCGTCTGCCGGGGCACATGAACGTGCTTCTGGCCGAGGCCAAGGTGCCCTATGACATCGTGCTGGAGATGGACGAGATCAACGACGATTTCCCCAATACCGATGTGGCCATCGTGATCGGCTCCAACGACATCGTGAACCCGGCGGCGCAGGACGACCCGAACAGCCCCATCGCCGGCATGCCGGTGCTGGAATGCTGGAAGGCCAAGCAGGTCTTCGTGTCCAAACGCGGGCAGGGGACCGGCTATTCCGGTATCGAGAATCCGCTGTTCTTCAAGGAAAACACCCGGATGTTCTATGGCGATGCCAAGGCGTCGCTCGACAATCTGCTGCCGAAGATCGGCTGAGACCGGAAGAACAGCACCCACGCAAAAGCCCCGGTTGTCGCCGGGGCTTTTTTGCTTGCCCGTCGCGCGCCCGCCGCGTATGCGCGCGCACTTTGAGCCACCTGCGACCGGCTTGCATATTGCAAGGCTCCGATTATCTGATAATAATAGTCGGAATTGGAAAGTTCTGCCCATGCTTGCCCGTTTGACACCGCTCTCCACCCCTGAAACCGGCCTTCCGCGCCGCGCCTTGGCTTTGCCGCTGGAGCCCGAGACGAAGCGCGAACTGGCCTGGCTTCGTGTCGCCGGGGCGCGATGCCGGGTGATGCGGCGCAGCGATCTGTTCCACGCCTGTGCGGTGCTGAGCCTGTCGGGCGAACAGGCGGCCCTGGCCTATGCGCAGGCGCTCTTTCGTGCATTGCCCGGTCTTTTGCCGGGCGGGCTTCGGCTTTATGCGCCGGGGGATGCACAGGTGTCGTTCGATGAGGCATGGCTGCTGCAATTGCTGAACCGCGCGCGCGCGGGCGATCTCGACAGCCTGACTTTCCTGATCGGGCGGCGCATAGCGCCCCATGCGCGGCGGCAGGTGGCCTTCCTGATCCAGCGGCTGGCGGCGACAAAGGATATCCGGGGGCAGGCGGTCGAAAAAAACTGCGCATGAGCCCGGTTTTTTCGATCTTCGCTCTCGACAGTTTTTAGAATGGCTCTAAAATGGTCGGCATCGCCAGCCAGCCACAGAGCCAGCCCGCCCTGACCTGAAGAAGAGGATGTAAGATATGACGCAACCAGCAGCCCAGATGAGCCCGAGTGCGCAAGAGGCCATTGTCGAGGCGCTGACCCAGGGCCTGTCCGAGACGGCGGTGACCACGATGCTGGCGCAGAATTTCCACTGGAACGTGACCGGCATGGCATTCGGCCCGCTGCACGCCCTGTTTCAGGAGATCTATGAAGACCATTTCGTCGCCCAGGACGATCTGGCCGAAAGGATCAAGGCATTGGACGGGCACGCTCTGGGCCAGCTTTCCGCGATGCTGGACCGCTCGAAGGTGGATGAGCATGATGGCCACGCGGATGCCGCGACCATGGTGTCCGCACTGCAAAAGGCCCAGGAAACCCTCGCCGCGACCCTTGCGGAGGCCGGTGCGCTGGCCGCGGAGCATGGCGACACGCTGACCGAGGATCTGTGCATCTCGCGCGGTCAGGCCCATGAGAAATTCGCCTGGATTCTGCGCGCCCATCTGCGCTGAGCAAGGCGCGCGTCCGGACAAGCAAAAGCCCCGGCCGGATGGTCCGGGGCTTTTGCGTCAGGCCACGCCCTTAATCTGTTTACCAAGACCAAGCGGCGGCTTTGCCTTCTTTTTCTTGCATTTGCGGAGATAGGCAGGTTCCCACGCGGAAAACTTGCCCATCACATCCTGTTGCGCGATCAGCATCTTGATGAAGGCCTCCTGATGGCTGGCCTTGCTCAGGGTCTTGTACATCGATTTCTGGGCTTCCGTCATGGAACACCCGATGCAATGCCCGCCGCGGCGGAATTTGCACACATCGATACAGGGGCTGGGATACTTCGACATGCCTGGCCTCGTTCGCGCGAAACTATTTGGTGAGAATCAACTTGCCCGCCCGCGTGATGCGCAGCGTGTAAGTCTTGTCGTCCAGCACGATCAGCGCGGTGGAGTTCTCGGACCCGGTCAGCGCGCGCGCATCATGCACGGGCATGTCGGGCGCGGGGAGGCGCGGCGTCGCCGGGTCGGACGCGACGGAGGAATGGTAGGTCATGGGGGTCTCCCGGTTGCTCATGATTCAATCCTGAGCAAAAGACTAAGACATGTCAATCCTGAGTTTTTCCCTCGGAATAAATCCGCGCGCTGCGGGGCGGCGGCGCAGATGGGCGACACGGTCCCGGACAGGCGCGCGGACCGGTCCGGGCCTGGGCGTGTCGCGGAGGGTGGTGAACCAGTGTTCCGGCGGGGCTTTCCCGGCGCGGGCATTTTCCCAACGAAGCGCGCGCAGGACCTCTTCGGCCGCAGGCGTCACCCGCTCGGGGATGTCATGGCCGTTCAAAAGCGCCCAGATCCCGGTCCAGAGCCGCCCGACCGACCAGGGGTTGTATCCGCCGCCGCCAAGAACCAGCAGCCGATGCGCATTCAGCGTCATCAGCCCGCGAAGCACGTCCCAATGGGCGTTGTTTGACAGGGTCAGGCGGGACAGCGGATCCTCGGCAACCGCATCGGCCCCGCATTGGAAAACCAGCGCGTCGGCCCCGAAGGCGGCCACCGCCGGCAGGATCAATGCCTCGCGGATATGGGCCATTTCGCTGTCGTTGAGATCGCGGGGAACCGGCAGGTTCAGGCAATTGCCGCCGCCATCCTCCTCCAGCTTGCCGGTAAAGGGCCAGCGCTTCTCCTCGTGGACAGAGATCAGCAGCGTGTCGGGATCGCCCGCAAACCCGGCCTCCACCCCGTCGGCATGATGGGCGTCGATATCCACATAGGCGATCCGGCGCGCGCCCGCGCGGCGCAGCGACAGCATGGCCAGAACCGGATCGTTCAGATAGCAGAACCCGCCCGCGCGGTCGGGCATACCGTGATGGGTGCCGCCGCCCGGATGATAGATCACGCCGCCGCCGGCCAGCAGTTCTCCGGCCAGCAGAGAGGCGCCCGCCGCGGTGCAGGGGCGGCGAAACATCTCGGGATAGATCGGGTTCGACACCGTGCCCAGCCCATGGCGTTCGCGCACCGCGCCGCTGACCGCCTGATCGCGTTCCGCCTGCTCAAGGGCGGCGATATAGGCGGGCGTGTGCCAGACCCGTAGCGCCTTCGGTTTGGCGCGCGGCGAGGTGCGGTACTGCACCTCCGGCAGCCAATCCATCGCCCTGGCCAGATCCATCACTGTGGAGACGCGCGGCACCCGCAACGGATGCCACCGCCCATAGCTCGACCCGCGATAGATTTCGGAGCCAAGAAAAAGGGGCAGGGTCCGGGGCGGGGTCACCGGGCCAGCAGGGCCTCGATATCGGCGCGGATCCGCGGGCCCATGGGGTCGGCAAGGCTGCCGTAGCTGGCCACCAGCGCGCCGTCGGCATCCAGCAGCACCTTGTTGAAATTCCAGCGCGGCACCACATTGTGATCGTCCCGCAGCCAGGCATAGAACGGATGCGCCGAGGCGCCCGTGACCGGTGTGATCACGGTCATCGGCAGATCGAGATTGAAATTGATGGCGCAGAAGTCGCGAACCTCGTCATCGCTGCCCAGTTCCTGCGCGAAATCGTCGGACGGAACCGCAAGCACGACCAGCCCGTCCTCGCGGTACTCGTCATAGAGCGCCTGCAACGCGTCATATTGCGGGGTGAAGGCGCAAAGCGATGCGGTGTTCGCCACCAGAACCGGCTGCCCGCGCCATTGATCGGTGCTGTAGCTGCCGCCGTCGATCGAGGCGAAGCGGAAGGTTTCCGCCGCCAGCGCGGGCAGGGCGGTCACACAGGCCAGACAGATCAGCAGAACGGCACGGCGCATCGGAGGGATCCTTTCGTCGTGCAAGACCTAAGCCGGGAGGATCATGGGTCAAGCACACCGCACACAGCGGCGCAAGAATCATTTCACCCGCCCCGGTTATGGTGGATTCTGCCATGAATTAGCATATGTTGTGGTCAGCATAGGATGAAAAAACGCCATATGGGTAGTCCCAGAACATATCAGGCTCCGTTGCGGATTGCGGGAGTGCCCAAGCGCGAGACGCGGACCCAGTTCGCGGCCCTGTGCTATCGGCAACGCAAATCCGGGGTCGAGGTGCTGCTTCTGACCTCGCGGGACACCAAGCGCTGGATCATTCCCAAGGGCTGGCCGATGGACGGGCTGACACCGGCGGATGCGGCGGCGCAGGAGGCCTGGGAAGAGGGCGGCGTGAAGGGCAATGTCCATGATCACTGCATCGGCATCTATTCCTACACCAAGCGCATGGAGGATCAGCCCGATCTGCCCTGTATCGTGGCGGTGTTTCCGGTCGAGGTGAAGAAACTCGATACCGATTATCCCGAAGCGGATCTGCGGCGGCGCAAGTGGTTCACGCCCAAGAAGGCCGCCAGCCGCGTCAAGGAACTTGAGCTGAAGCAGATCCTGCGCGAGTTCGATCCGTCGCGCCTTCGCTGAGATGTGGCATGCTTGATTGTCCGCGCAATATGCTTAGGTTGACTCGGTCATGATCCGCTATTCATTGAAATGTGCCGACGGGCACGCATTCGAGAGCTGGTTCCAGTCCGCAGAGGCGTTCGACACGCTTGCGGATCGCGGGCTGCTGTCCTGCGCGGTCTGCGGCGGCGAGGACGTGGTGAAGGCGGTTATGGCGCCGCGGGTGACGAAAAAGGGCGGCGTCGAGGCCCCGCAGCCCGGCCCCGCGGATCCCGCCGAGGCGCCCGCGCCCGCAATCGCGCCCCCGGCGCCGATGGAGATTGCGGCCAAGATGATCCGGACCCATCTGGAAAAGCATTCCACCTATGTGGGCGGGCAATTCGCCAGGGAGGCCCGGGCGATCTATCTGGGCGACGCGCCGGAGCGGATGATCCATGGCGAGGCAACGGCCGAGGAAGCCCGCGAACTGATCGACGACGGTGTGCCCATCGCCCCGTTGCCCGGATTGCCCAAGGCGAAAACCAACTGACATGCGGATATTGGTGACAGGGGCCAATCGCGGCGTGGGCCTGGCACTTGCCTGCCAGATGGCGCTGCGCGGCGATCATGTGATCGCGACGACGCGCGGCGCGAAACCGCTCGACGACCTCCGGTGGGAGCAGGCCGATATGGCCGATCCGGCCTCGATCACGGGGCTGGCCGGACGTGTCGGGGGCGCGCTGGATCTGCTGGTCTGCAACGCAGGTGTGTTGCTGGACCGGGGCGAAGACCTCGACACCGGCTATGCGTCCGAGATCTGGGCCGAGACGCTGGCGGTCAACGTGACCGGGGTGTTTCTGACGATACAGGCGTTCCTGCCCCATCTGCGGCGCGCCGAGGCGGGCAGGGTCGCCATCATCTCATCGCAGATGGGCAGTTCCACCCGGAACACCGGCGGCACCTACGCGTATCGGGCTTCCAAGGCGGCGGCGCTGAATATCGGGCGAAATCTGGCCCATGACCTTGCGCCCGAGGGGATCGCTGTGGGCATCTATCATCCGGGCTGGGTACAGACGGATATGGGCGGAACCGGTGCCGATATCACGCCCGAGGACGCCGCGCGCGGCCTGATCGCACGCTTCGACGCGCTTGGGCCGGACAGCACCGGCGTCTTCGAAACATGGGACGGACGGGCGCACCCGTTCTGATGGCGCCCGCGTTCTGCCGGCGGCCCTAGAGAAGCCCGTCGGGCATCTTCTGTTCCGCCGCCGTGTTTGCCCTGCGGAAGATGAATGTCACCAGCGTCGAGACGATCACGATGAACAGGGAATAGAGCGCCGGCACGGCCATGATGCTCTGCGCCTCGGTCCCAGAAAAGGTGAAGGCGATGATCGCGATGGCGAGCGGACCGTTCTGGATGCCGGTTTCCAGCGCCACGGTGCGGGCATTGCGCGGATGCAGCCTGAGGACGCGCGCGAACACATAGCCGATGGTGATCCCGATGACCCCCAGACCGATGGCCGCGACATAGGTGCCGGGCGTGGTGTCGAGCAGGAACTGCCAGTTTCGCGGCACCCAGCTCACCAGCAGGAACAGGATGAAGACCACCGCCAGAAGCGAGCCCATGAACTCGGTCACCGCGCCGATATTCGCGTTGATCTTGCGCAGGACCATCCCGATCGCGACCGGCACCAGGAGCAGGATCAGCGTTACGATGATGTTTTCCCGCGGGATCTGCAAATCCAGCGCAGTGGCATAGAGGATCAGGATGATTGGGATCAGGATCACCCCGAACACGGTCGAGGTCACCGTCATCAGAACCGACAGCGCCAGATTGCCCTTGGAAAAGTAGGTGAAGATGTTTGAGGTCGTGCCGCCCGGCATGCAGGCCATGATCAGGACGCCGACGGCGATGGCCTCGGGCAGGGTCAGCGTCACCGCCAGCATGAAGCCGATGAAGGGCATGAAGCCGTATTGGGAGATCACGCCGATGGCCAGCCCGTAGGGCCGCTTCAGCGCCAGAATGAAATCGCGCGGTGTCAGCGAGGAACCCATGCCGAGCATGATGACGAAGATCATCAGCGCGAGGATCGCCTGTTCGAGAGGTCCAACCATCTTTTCCTGCCCTTATTCCGCCGCCACCTGCGCCGCATCCTCGCTGCGCAGATCCTTTCGCAGGATCTTGCCCACATTCGATTTCGGCAGATCGTCCCGGAATTCCACCTGCTTGGGCACCTTATAGGGGGTCAGGTGCTCCTTGCAGTAGGCGCGGACGGCCTCCGATGTCAGGCTCTGGTCGCGTTTGACGATGAAGGCCTTGACCGCTTCGCCGGAGGCGTCGTCGGGCACGCCGATCACGGCGGCCTCCAGAATGCCCGGATGGCCCGCAAGGCAATCCTCGATCTCGTTGGGATAGACATTGAAGCCCGAGACGACGACCATGTCTTTCTTGCGGTCGACGATCCGGAAAAAACCGTCCTCATCCATGACCGCGATATCGCCGGTCAGAAACCAGCCGTCGCGCATGGATTTCGCGGTTTCCTCGGGCTTGTTCCAGTAGCCCCGCATGACCTGCGGGCCCTTTGCGGCAAGCTCTCCGGCCTCGCCGCGCGGCACCGGGTTTCCCTCCTCGTCCAGACAGATGATCTCGGTCGAGGGGACCGGCACGCCAATGGAGTTGGGCCGCGCCTTTCCAAGCGGGTTGAAGGTGAGAACGGGCGAGGTCTCGGTCAGCCCATAGCCCTGGATCACCGGTTTTCCGGTGATCTCCTCCCACCGCTCGGCCACGGCGGTCTGCAGGGCCATACCCCCGGCGGACGCGAATTTCAGATGCTTGGGCGGGGTGTCGGTGAACCAGATCTCGTTGGTCAGACCGTTGAACAGCGTGTTCACCCCGCTCAGCCACGTCACCTTGTAGTTCTCGAAGGCGCGTTTCAGGTTCGACAGGGGCCGCGGGTTCGGGATCAGGATGTTGCGCCCGCCCAGCCAGTAGAACCCCAGAAGGTTCACCGTGAACGCAAAGATATGATACATCGGCAACGCTGTCAGAGCGACTTCCTTGCCCTTCTCCACATGCCCGTGAAGCAGCTCGAAGGTCTGCTCCATATTCATGATCAGGTTGCGGTGAGACAGCATGGCGCCCTTCGACACGCCGGTCGTCCCGCCGGTATATTGCAAGACGGCCGTGTCGTCGGGCGACATTTCGGAATGGTAGGGCTCCACCTCGATATTGTCGCTATGCTGTTTGTGCCGTCCCGCCGCGATGGCATCGGGCAGGCGGATATGGGCAAGCTCGATCGGTTTGATCGTCCGGTCCCAGTATTTCTGCACAAGGCCGACAATCCCGCGCGGCATCGCGGGCAGCAACTCCGCCACGCGGGTCACGATGATGTTCGGGATCGGATGGCCGCGGGTCGCCCGGGGCAGCTTGTCGGCGAACATGTCGACGATGATCAGCGCGTGGGGTTCGGCATCCTCGAACTGCTTGGCCATCTCTTCGGCGGTGTAAAGCGGGTTGACGTTGACCAGCACGCAGCCCGCCTTCAGCACCGCAAATGCGGCGATCGGAAAGGACAGCCCGTTTGGCAGTTGCACCGCCACCCGGTCGCCCTGTTCAAGCCCCGCGATCTCGCGCAGATAGACCGCAAGCGCGTCCGACATCTCGTCGACCTGCGCATAGCTGAGCGTGCCGTTCATCCCGTTCGGCAGACATGCGGTGAAGGCCGGGGCCTTGCCATAGACCGAGGCGACCGAACTGACCATGTCGCCGATGCTGCGATAGGACAGGTTGTCGATTTCCCGTCTGGCGGACGGGCCGTAATACGCCGTCCATGGGTGATCGTCGCGCGACATGGTTCCTCCCAATTCTCCCGCAGGCAGGTTAGCGTCTTCCGCGTGTGTGGGAAGCGGCAATACAAATATGACGCAAGGTCAGCTCCTATATATGCAATAGGTTTTTGCTATGGACGTGGGCGACCTGCGCGGGCCGCGACTGGCATCCGGATCGTCGGGCCCGGGTCGCACCCCGGTCGCCGAGATTGACCTGCAGCACGGACTATGCGACGTGATCGCAGGCAACGGGGCCGTCGATCCGGCGTCTTTTCGCCGCAAACCGGTCGGCCGCCCAAGAGCCGACCCAAGGGCACCGGGGCCGATGAGCATCAGCGCGTGAAACATCTCAAACCGCACAGCACCCACGGCACGGTCATGGCCGTTTCGATGATGAAGGACGAAGCGCCGTTCCTGCTGGAATGGGTCGCCCATCATCTGGCGGTGGGGTTCACCGATATCCTTGTCTACACCAATGATTGCAGCGACGGCACGGTGGAGATGCTGAAGCGGCTGGAAGAGCTGGGTCTGGGGTATCACCGGCCGAACACGATCCCCGAGGGCGTCAAGCCGCAGCCCAGTGCGTTGAAGCATGCGCAGAACGAACCGCTGGTGCGCCAGTCGGACTGGCTGATGGTTTTCGATGCCGACGAGTTTCTCTGTATCAATCACCCGTCGGGCACGCTTGAGGGGTTGCTGGACAATACGGTCGCGCGCGATGCCAACGGCGTCGTGGTGACATGGCGCATTTTCGGCTCGGCGGGCATTGTCGACTGGTCCCGCGCGCCGGTGACCGAGCAATACACCCGCGCCGCGCCGCCGCTCTGGAACAAGGGCTGGGGCGTCAAGACATTGTTCAGGTTCGACCCGCAATACTGGAAGCTCGGCATCCACCGCCCGTCGATCAAGAACAAGCATCTGGAGACCGGCTTTCCCGACACCGTGCGGTGGCTGAACGGCTCGGGCCAGCCGATGGAGGATTACTTCCGGTTTCGCGGCTGGCGCTCGATCCGGCGCACGCTCGGCTACGACTGGGCGCAGATGAACCACTACGCGGTGAAATCGGTGGACAGTTACGCGGTGCGCAAGTTCCGCGGCAATGTGAACAACAAGAAAGACAAGTACAACGCCGACTACTGGGCGCTTCAGGATCGCAACGAGGTCGAGGATCGGGCGATCCTGCGCCATGCCGAAAAGCGGGCGGCGATCATGGCCGAACTTCTGACCGATCCCGTCCTGAACGATCTGCATGAGACTGCACTCGCGCGTATCGAGGCGCGGCTGGACGACTACCGCCAGACCGATGCCTATGCGGAGCTCAAATCGAGCCTGATCGAGGCGGGAAAGCTGCCGATCACACGGGTCGAGGCGAAACCGCCCCAGGCGCGCGACCCGGCCAAGATCGCCGCGCTGATGTCGCGGGTGGAAAAGACCGCCGCCGACAGGCCGGTGACAGAGCGGCGGACCGATACCGTCGCGGGCTGGGCCGCCGAAGACGGCGATCCCTATGTGCGGGGCGATATCGACCTGTCGGGAGAGGTGAGCGTGGATTGGGTGGCCAACCACGGCATCGCCCTGCCGGCGGACCCCCGCGTTTTCGCGCCCGAGACGCTGAACGCCGTGCTGAGCGGCCGGTTCGAGCGGCGCCACGCGCGCAACATCCCGGGCTATCTGGAGGGGTGCGCGCGGGTGCTGGACATCCGCACCGGTGTCGCCTTCATACCCGTGCGCGCCTGTCTGGAAAGGCCCGATCTGACCGTGATGGCGCAGGACAGCCGCGCGCCGCTGATCCGCATCGCCCGCGAGATCGCGGCGAAAAACGGCCTGGCGGATACATCCCGCCTGAAACTCACCGACGGCCCGTTGCGCTTTGCCTCCGACGGGCCGGGGCAGGCCAGCGGTCTGGCGGCCTGTCTGCGCGATTTCCGGCCCGATTGCCTGCGCCTGTCCCCGCCGCTTCAGATCACGCCCGACATGCTGGCGACGGTGGAGATGGGCACGGTGAACCGCGTGCTTCTGCCATTCGTGGGGGAGGAGGACGCCCGCGCGCTTCGGGAGCGGTTCACCCTGGCCCTCGCGGCCCATGGCCTTTCGGAAACGCCGGATCGGGAGACCAGCGGCTCGCTGCAATTCGACCGGGCCTGAGCCGTGGCGCCGGCATCCGTGTCGGTGGACCGCTTGCACCTAGTCTGCGCAATCCGGATGACATAACGTGGCTCAGGGGCGCGCGCGGCACGTGCGCTTCGGATCGGGTCGGATGAACGGCGCCCGGTCTGTCCGACGGTAGGTAAGGGGGGCGCTGGTGGCGCGCAAGACAACGAAGGATGATCCGGCAGAAGCCGCCGCCGCCGGGCACGGCGTGCTGGTCCGTGCCGCCAATGGCGATGTGATCCGCTACGACCCGAGCGGGCTTGTCATGCGCCTGTCGGACAAGGTGATCGACGATATCGCCCTGCGTCTGGGCACATCGCCCGCAGGGCAGGCACAGGCACCGGGCGGCGCGGCGCCTGCCGTGACGCGGGCCGATCCGCATGAGCTTCTGGAAGGGATCGACGCGTGGGATGCGCGCATTGACGGCGATTGGCTGATCTTCGCGGCGCGGCTTGCCGGGCGGCAGGGGATCCGGACCTTTCGGCGGCCGCTCTCCGGCGGGGATATCATCGCCGACGCGCCGGGGCCGCTTTACGGCGTGCTGGCCATTGGCGGGCCGCGCGCGGCGCTCGCCACGCCCGGCGGCTGCGCGTTTCCGCAGCATGTCCTTGCGCCCGCCGACGATATCGGCGCGGTCGGGCATGCCGGGGTGGAGCGCGCGGGCACCCATGACTGGCTGGAGCATCTGCGCGAGATGACCCATGAGGCGCTTGTGGCCGAAACGCTGCTGGGCTGGCAGTTGGAGAAGTTCGAGGCGCTGCCGCTGTTTCTGACCCGCGCGGAGACCGACAGCTCCGCCACCAGTGCAGATCTGGCCACCGGGCGGGCCTACAAGAACCTGATCACGGCGGCGGCGAACCTGTCGCGGGCGGCGGCGGCTCTTGGCAAACGGGCGAAGATTCTCGCCATCCACCTGGATTTCGCGCTTGAGGATATGTCGGGCTCGGCGGTGGCGTATCGGGATGGGATCCTGGCGCTGATGGCGCAGACCGAAAGGGACCTGGGACAACTCGGGTTCGACAAGCCGCTTTTCGTGGCCCGGTTCGAAAGCGGCGGGCCCGAGGTGGCGACCGAGGCCGCGATCGAAGGGCAGTGGGAGCTGATCTGGAACCACGCGGATCATCGTCTGATCTTCTCTGCCCCCGGCTACATGTTCGCCCAGGACGACCACGACCGGCCGACCGAAGCGGCGCGGCGCGAGATGGCGGAGATGACTGCCGCCGCCATTTCCGCGGCCGATGACTGGCGCTGCCCCACCTTCCATCTGGCCGAGCGGTCGAGCCGGGAGGGCGGCAGCATCATCCGTGTCGTGGCACAGGCGGCCGGCGATCTGGTGATCGACAAGGATGACCCGCTCGGCGCGGGCAAGACCGCGGGTTTCACGCTTGTGGGCGCGGAAAACGGGGCCAGGATCACGACCGTGACGATCGACCCGGGCGATCCCAAATCGCTTCTTCTGGCGTGTTCCAAAGCGCCCGAAGGCGCCGATCTGCGGGTGGCCTATGCGTTCGGCACCGGTGATCGCGGCTGCGGATCGGTGCGCGATGACTGGCAGATGCAGGGCGCCACGGGCCGCAGCCTGCATCGTTGGGCCCTGCCGTGCCTGTTGCCGGTGCGCGACGGAGATGGCGATGCTTGAACTGGACATCGACCTGCCCCCCGGCGCGCGGGCCGACGCCGCCCGGCCCCTCCTGCGCGAGCAGATGGCGGGCGCGGGCGGGGTCTGGCTGGAAGGTGTGCGCGAGGCCTTCGCCACGGATGCGAAGACCGGGGCGGTCACGGCATGGCACGACGGCCTCGCCGGCCGCGTCGCCCACCCGACCGCACCCAATGACGGCCATACCTGTCTGTCGGAGACCGATGACCTTTGCGGCCTCGCCCTGCGGGCGGGCACCCATTGCGGGCTGGTGGTCGACAAGGTGGACCCGGACCCTGCGGGCTGGACCATGGCGGTGATCTACCTGCCGCCCGAGACGGGCGGGGCGCGCACGCTGCTGACCCTGAACGCCGGCAGCGGGGATGGCCGGTCGGCCACATATCTGTTCCTGTCCGATGACGGCGACAGGTTTACCGTCAAGGGGACCGGCGGCGCGCTTGAACTCACCGCTCCTGTCGAGGGCCCGCGAAGCCGGCCGCGCCTCGCAACGGTCACCCTGCGCGGATCGGAACTGGCGTTTCAGGAAAACGGCGGCGCGATCCACAGCGTCGTCGGAAGCGATCCCGCCCTGTCGGGCAAAGCCGATCTGTTCATCGGCTGTCGCAGTCACCGAAGCGGGCTGTTGAAGACGCTTGGCGCATCGGTGATCCTTGAGGTGCTGTTCTGGCGCGATCACACGCTCCTGCTGCCCCGGAACGAGGCCGACCGCGCCCAGCACATGGCGCTTCGGCGCTACATGCTCTGGGGGCATTGAGCCATGGCGGGGTTCACGCCTGAGACTGTGGAAGGCGGCAATATCTGCGTCATCTGGGTCGATGACATGATCGACATGTTCACCTGGCGCGATACGTTCGGCATCCGCATCGAGACCCCCAATCTGGACCGGTTCATGGGCCGCGGCGCGCGCTTCACCAATGCCTATGCCACGGTGCCGCTCTGCGCGCCCTGCCGGGCGGAACTGGCCACGGGGCTGGCCCCGTTCCGCACCGGGCTGGTCGATCTCAACCGGTTCTGGCGCGATGTCTTCCCGCCCGAAAAGGCCTGGGCCTATGACCTGCGACGGGCGGGCTTCTTCACCTTCACCACCGGCAAGGTGGATGCAAATTACCGGCCAATGCCCGAAGAGTATCGTCGGATGCTGTTCCACCGGGATATGGAGGCGTCGGATCAGGGCCGCAGGCGCGGCGTCAAGACCTATTCGGAGCGCGGGCCGGGCATCAAGGGCGTGAACCACCCCGATGATGACGGCAGCCAGGATGACCGGTTCTACGACCACAGCGTTGCCCAGAATGCGATCGATTTCCTGGCCGAGGCGGATCCGTCGCGGCGCCACCTGTTGCAGCTTGGTTTCAAGCATCCGCATTACAACCTGATCTGCCCGGACCGGTTCTACCAGATGTACGACCCGGCGCAGATCCGCTGGCCGAGCATCGCCGCCGAAGAGGATTATCACGGGCCGCAGCCGGGTTTCGCGGTGTATGAGGCGGCCTATATCGCCAATGGCCAGTGGACCCCGGAAAAGGCGGGGGACGAGGCGTGGCGGCAGGTCGTTCGCGCCTATTTCGCCGCGATCAGCCATGTCGATCACGAGATCGGCCGTTTCCTCGATGCGTTGGAGGCCTCGCCGCTGGGGCAGAACACGACCGTGGTCTTCCTGTCCGACAACGGCTTCAATCTGGGCAATCACGACAGTTTCCACAAGATGAGCCAGTGGGACAGCGCGGCCCATATCCCCTTGGCCATCTGGCATGCGGGGATGGAGACGGGGCGCGAAATCGACCTGCCGGTCTCGCTGCACAACATCCCGAAAACCATCATGCAGCTTGTGGGCCTGCCGCCGCGGCCGGACTGGATCTCGGGCCAGAGCCTGCTGCCGCTTCTGGATGACGGGTTTGGGGCGTTCGACGAGAGCAAATCGCCCGTCACCTGCGTCTTCGGCACCCTGTCGGTCCGCCCCTCGGTGGAAGGGTACCGGCACCTGCGGTACTTCCGCTACCCCAACGGGGAAGAGCATGTCTACGACATCGAGACCGATCCGGGCGAGACCACCAACCTGATCGACAGCGCCCCGGTCGACTTCCTGCGTGAGGCGCTGGTGACCGGCGCACTGGAGTTGGGGCTCGACATGCGCGGCTATGAAAACCCCGCAAGCGGGGTCAACGCGATGATGGCGGTGGATGGCAGCGTGATCCTGGCCGGTGGGCGGGCGAACAACGATTACTGGGCCTATGGCGCGGATGCCGAGAAGATCCGGGAGGAGAAGGACGGCGGCACCGATACGCTGTGGTACATGGCCGGCCCCGACGATTACGTGCTGCATTGCCCCCCGCATGTCGAAAAGATCCGTATCGCCACCGTGGTCGCCCGGCAGGAGGGCGACGGCAAGACCGGCAAGACGCTGAAGATCGTGGCCCATCCCGAAAGCCCGATCGAGTTCGAAACCTCCGAACGGGTGGAGGTGAATGTGCGCGGATCCGATGGCGACGACATCATGCTTGGCCCCAAGCACGGGCAGGCCGAATTCTACGGCGGGGCAGGAAACGACCTGCTGATCGCGCAGGCCAAGCAGTCCAACCGCCGGCATGCGTTCTATGGCGAGGCCGGCAACGACACCCTGCGCGGCGGGCCGGGCCATGATACGCTGGACGGCGGCACCGGGGACGATGAAATCCACGGGTTCACCGGCCGCAACCGCATTTTCGGCGGGCACGGGAATGACCGGATCTACGATGGCGACGGCGCGTCGCGGATCGATACCGGCCCGGGGCGCAATCTGGTGGTTCTGGGCGCCGGAGATGACGAGGTGCTGGTCGGAACCGGGGTGAATCATATCGACCCGGGCGAGGGGGCCGTGACCTTCCGGATCGCCTATGGCGGCGTGACCGTCATCGAGAGATGGCAGGCCGAGCAGATCTATGACCTGAGCCGCTGGCCCGGACGGCCCCGGATCACCGCCCGCGGCGATGCGATCCGCCTGCGGCTGGGTCTGAGCATCGTCGATCTTCACGGCGCCCCCGATCCCGCCGCGGTCGAGGCGCAGTTGCGGCTGCCATCCGGCTAGACGGGGCTTTGCGAAACCGCCACACTGGCCCCGGCTTTCGCGCGTTAACCGCAAAAGCCTTTGCCACCGGCCGTGAAATCCCGGAAAACGGTGCAAGGAGCAGATCGAACCATATCATAACGCAAAGAAGGTTCTTCCCGTGGCTGAAACCCGCCGTCCCGTTGCGTCTCTCTGGATCGGAGAGCGTCTCCAGTATCTTAACCAGTTGTGTCTGGCGTCTCATATCCGGCACGGCCATCCCGTCACGCTTTACTGCACCGATGAGGTGAAGAACGCCCCGGAGGGGGTGGTGATCCGGCCCGCGACCGAGATCATGGATATCGACATGGATGTGGTGGAGCAGACCTCCGCGTCGTTCCTGTCCAATGTCTTCCGGTACAAGATGATCCGGGCCACCGGCGCGATCTGGATCGATTGCGACGCCTTTTGCCATAAGCCCTTTCCCGACGACTGGGATTACATCTTTGCCGGCCATGGCCTGCGCGGGGCGCTGAATTGCGGCGTGGTGGGGCTGCCGCAGGACTGCGAGCTGATGGATCAGCTGCTCGATTATTACGAGAACCTGCCGGATTATCCCGCGTGGTGGAACCCGCGCCAGCGGCGGCGCATGGACAAGCAGGATCGCGCCGCGCCGCATCCGGTGCGGATCTACAAGACCGAACGGACCGCCTTCGGCCCGCAGGCCTTCACGCATTTCGCCAAGGTCACGGGCGACATCAAGAAGGCGATGCCGCCGGATGTTCTCTATCCGGTGCCGTTCCAGCTGAACGACATCTTCTATGACCCCCACGGCCGGGTGGAGGGGCATTTCACCGACGAAACCGTGTCGGTTCATCTCTATACCAACGGGACAAAACCGTGGTGGCGCAAGAACCCGCCGCTGGAAAACTCCTATGCCTGGCGGATGTGCCGGGAGGTGGGCATCCGTCCGGAGGACGCGCTGGAGTAATGCAGGACGCCGCCCCGCCAAAGCTGACCTTCGACCCCGACGAACCGATCGACTGGACGCCCGAATGGCACCGCGATGTGACGCTGGTGCCCTGGGCGGAGAACGAGCCCAACGGGTACAAGCGCGCAGCGGGTGTGTTTGACCGCTCGGGCGCCCATATCGCGGCCAGCCATGCCTGGCGCTATGCCGGCGAGCCGATGACGGTCGTGCCCGATTATGACGGGGCCCGATCCGAACAACGGCTGGCCGGGCGGTGGCTTTTCGGCGGTGTCTTCTATCCGCATTTCGGGCATTTTCTGGCCGAAACCACCAGCCGGCTTTGGGCCATCGACCGGATCGGGGCGATTGACGGCATCGTGTTCTACCCGAAAAAGCGGCTCACCCATGAGTTCAGGCTAATGCGCCAGCACGTGCCGTTCTTTGCAAGGCTGGGTCTTGGCGATCTGGCGCTGCGGGCGGTGCAGGTTCCGGTCCAGATCGACGAGATTGCATTCCCCGAGCCCGCCTTCGGCATCGGCGAGATGAGCGCCGGGCGGCCTGAATACCGCCGCTTCATGCGCGACCGGCTTGGGCAGGATATCGCGCCCGACGGGGCAGAGGATATCTATATCTCCCGCTCGGGCCTGTCTTCGCGCCGGGGCCGGGTGGTGATGGAGACCCGGATCGAGGATCTCATGGCGGCCGCGGGGTATCGCGTCTACCATCCGCAGGACCACGGGATCGACGCACAGATCGCGCAATACAAGGCCGCGCGGCGGATCGTGGCGCTCGATGGTTCCGCCCTGCATCTGGCCGCGATGGTGGTGGATCCGGTGACGCGCGTGGCCATCATCAATCGCGGCCCGTCGATGAATATCGAGGATTATCTGCTGCAATTCCGCCGTTTCGCGGGGGTCGAGCCCGTCCGTGTGGAAGCCATCAAAGGGTGCTGGGTGCCCTCGGGCGGGCGCTTCGTGAAACGGGAGGCGCAGGCCCATGTCGATTTCCCGACGGTCGGCGCGGCATTGGCCAAGGCGGATTTCATTCCTGACGACAGCGCCTGGACCGACCCGCCGCAGGAGGAGCTCGACGCACATGTCGACGCCCTGGCGCAGGCCCTTGGCGCGCCACTTTCTTATTGGGACCTGACAAGATGAGACGTGTTTCAGCCTGCGTGGGACGGCGAATCTCATGTTGAACAACGAACCCGCGCTTATCGTGGCCGCGATGAAGAATGAGGGGCCCTATATCCTGGAATGGGTCGCCCACAACATGGCGGTCGGCTTCGACAGCTTCATCGTCATCACCAATGACTGCGACGATCTGACCGACCGGATCCTTGACCGGATGGAGCGGCTGATCCCGCTGAAGCATGTCCCGAACCCGAAGGCGCTGTTCGGTGACCGGTCGAATTGGCATGTCATGGCTCACCGCTATGCCTCGCTGTTCAACCTCTACAAGGATGCGGGCTGGATCTATTTCACGGATGCGGACGAGTTTCTGATGATCTGGGCGGGCGGCGGCCATCTGAATGATTTCTACGAGGAAACCGGCGGGTTCGATGTGGTCTCCTTCACCTCGATGCCCTTCGGTTCGGGCGGCGTGGTGGATATCGTCGATGAACCCGTGGTCTCGCAATTCACCACGCAGTCGAAGGATTACGAAGCCCTGCGCGCGGCCGGCCGCCAGCCGACGAACGCGGTCAAGACGATGTTTCACAACAAGGTGAAATTCAGCGTGCGGCGCAATCACCGCCCCCGGCGTTCGGATTTCTCCTCGACCGGATATCGCTGGATCGACGGCAGCGGCAACGAGTTTCCGCCGGAATGGACGGATGGGAGCAGCAAAGGCGCGATGTCGTTGACCACGGTCGATCTGGCGCAGTTCAACCATTACGCGATCCGCTCCGCCGAGGCGTATCTGGTGAAAATCGACCGGGGCGACGCTGTCGGCGCGACGCGCCTCGATCCGGAGCGGCGCTATGCCTATTGGCGCGATTACGATGCCAGGGGCACGGTGGACACCCGCGCCGCGACGCCATCGCCCGAGGCCACGCGCCTGCGGGAGGAGTTCCTGAGCGATCCGGTGCTTGGCACGCTGCATCAGGAATCCGTGGCGCACCATCAGAAAAAGGCCAGGCATCTGCGCAGCCTGCCGGAATTCGCCCCCCTGCTTGAAGGGATGGGGCTGGGCGGGGCTGGGTAGGCGATGCGGGTGCGCGCCCATCGCCCTTGTCCTCCGGCGCCATGACCGGGGCGTTCACGGTCGCCGCGATCATGCGGGAGCCCCTGCCGGTTCTGACCCGGTTCCTGAACTGGTATCGGGCGCAGGGGGCGGGGCGCATGATCCTCTTTCTGGATGATCCGGACGACCCGGCGCTGCCCTATCTGCGGACCATCCCAGAGGTCGATGCGCGCCCCTGCGATGCGGCGTTCTGGACCCGGCTGGGGCTGCCCCCCGGGGCACGGTTCACCCGTCGCCAGAACGCGGCCCTGACCTTGGCCTATCACGAGACCTCGGAGGGCTGGTTTCTGAACGTGGATGCCGATGAGTTGATGCGGTTCGAGGGGCGGACCATCGCGGAGGCATTGGCGACCTGGCCCGACGAGCTTCAGACCGCGCGCATTCTGTCCGCCGAGCAGGTCTTTCTTGCCGATGGGACGGAGGCGTTCCGGCTGCCGCTGCCACGGCCTACGATCAACGAGATATACGGCGCGCATGCGGATCTGTTCCGCAGCCGCTTCGGGCTGATCGGGCATCCCGAAGGCAAATCCTTCTACCGGGCGGGATTGCCGGGGATCCGTCTGCGTCAGCACTGGGCCCATGAGGCCGATGGGGCGCGCATCCATGGGGAGATTCTGCGCCATGAGGACGGTGCCCATTTGCTGCATTTCGCGGCGCCGGATTACGACACGTGGCGCAGGAAGCTGGATTGGCGGCGGGGCTCGCACGGGTTTACCGACCCGATGAAGGACGCGCTGGAGCGCATCTCCGACAGCCAGACGGAGCGGGAGGAGGGGTATCGCGCGCTTTACCAGGCCATTCATACGCTGACCCCCGAGCAGGAGGCGCAGCTTGACGCGAAGGGCGGCCTGCTGCGGCTTGGCGATGAAATCCCCCCGCTCGGGTGAGGCAAGGCTGGCCAGGTCGGGGTACGGGTGAAACCGATGACAGGCGGCCGCATCCGGGCCTTCGCCGGTCGACGGGGCACCACGCCGAGCGGCCCCGCACCGGCCCCGGATGAAGGAGCCCGGCTGCGCGATCCGCAAAGGCACCGCAGAGGGCCGGACGTATTCAGCATCGCGCCCGCCGCGCCCGCGCGCTAGGGTCGGCGCGGGATCGGATCAGATACCGCCCGCCGGGGCGGACACGCAGGAACAAGGACGACATGACCGGGCACCGCCGCACCATTCTGACGATGATGAAGGACGAGGCCGCCGATCTTCTGGAATGGGTCGCCTATCACCGCCTGATCGGCTTCGACGGCATCTGCGTCTACACAAATGACTGTACCGATGGCACCGATCAGATGCTGGACCGGATGCAACAGATGGGCCTTGTGCGGCATTTCAGGAATGTGGTGCCCGATGGCAAGAAGCCCCAGCCCCATGCGCTGACCCTTGGCCAGAAAAACCCCCAGATCCGCGACAGCGACTGGCTTTTGGTGATGGATGCCGACGAGTTTCTGGTGATCAAGACCGGCGCGGGCCATCTGGACGACCTGATCGCCGCGGTTCCGCCCGACACGCAGGCGATTGCGGCCACCTGGCGGATCATGGGCTCGAACGGGCTTGTCGACTGGAACCCGGGGCTGGTGAGTGCCAGCTACACCCGCTCCGCCCCCGCCGGGTTTCGCAAGGGCTGGGGCGTGAAGACCCTGTTTCGGCCGTTTCCGCATCTCAAGCTCGGCATTCACCGCCCCACGGTTCAGCAGGCCCGGAAAGACCCGGCGCGGATGCAGGCGCTTCTGGATCAGCTCTGGATCAACGGCTCCGGTCGCCCGCTTCCGCCAAGCTTCAAACGCGCGGCCTGGCGGTCTTCGGCGGCTTCGGTCGGGCGCGAGCTTGTCGAGATACACCACTACGCGGTCAAGAGTGCCGAATCCTATCTGCTGCGCGGAATGCGGGGAAATGTGAACAACAAAATCGGGAAGTATGACGCGACCTATTTTGCGATCTTCGACCGCAACGAGGAACCCTGCGATACGCTTTTGCAGCACCGCTCGGCGATAGAGGGTGAGATTTCCGCCTGGCTGGAGGATGAAACCTTGCGAACCCTCTACCGGACGGGGCTCGCTATACATGCCGGGCGCATTGCTCGGCTGCGCGGCACGCCCGATTTTCAGGCGCGCATCGCGGCGCTGAAACGCGCCGGCGCGGTGCCATACGACCAGTTGGACGATATTCTCTATGTCCAGCCGCTGCCGCCGCAATCCAAGGCGCTGGTTCGCAAGATGCAGGCCAGCGGTCAGGACGACCGCACCATCGCGCGCCAGATCGCCCACTCCCTGCGGGCCCTGAACGAAAGGCGCGATGCGGAGGAGGCCGCGGAAATGGCCCAGATGGAGCGCGACGGGCCCGGCTGATCTTCGATGCAGGGCGGGACCCTGTCCAACCCGGCGCCCGGCTGGCAACCCGGTCCATCGAGCGGCGCATGGATCATGCTCCCTTCGGCGCGCGGCTGGTCACACGAATGGCCTGGATCAGATCTGGTGACCCCTTTCGATCGGACCCGGCAAAAATGCATCGCAGCGGTGCAGGAATGGGGCTTCGTGGGTGTCCCGTATGCCGATAGGCTGAACCCTAGCGGGTCAGAATAGAGACTGGGTTTTTTTGCCCGGATAAGTCTCAGAACGTTGTTCGCGATATCGGATGGGCTGCGCGCAGCTTTGCGGCGCGTCCTTGTTTGTTTGGGTGTTTGATATGAGAACTGCATTTGGAAGATCTGCGGGCGCGTTGCTTGCCGGCAGTTTGTTGATGATCTCGCCAATGCCCGTTGCCGCGCAGGATACGCTTCGGCACTGTCTGGCCGCGCCGGTTCCGGACTGTCTGGACGTCATTCAGGACCGGCTGGTGGCCATAGAGACCGGGGAGTTGCCCGCCGAGCGCCTGCCATCGGCCCAATTGCAGCGGTTGACGACACTGGTCTACGCCGGAAGGCTCGACGCGGCCGAAGCCGTGCTGTGGGAGCAGCTTGCGGACACGGCCCCTTCCGACATCGTAGATCAGGCGATAACCGAAATCATCGCCGCGTCGGCACGGCATTCAGCCGCGCCGCGACGGGATCTTCTTGCCCGTCTTTCCTCGCCGGAACACTTCGCCCGTGCGCGGGCGCAGTACATTGCCAATCTGGCCCGTTTCTCGACCCTCACCGTCGCGCTGGAAGAACTTGCCGCGACGGACGATTTCGACGAGCCGCTGGCCTATATAGGGGTCCTGCATCTTGCCACGGCGCTTTTGGATGACGGCCGTCTTCAGGATGCCATCGACCTTGTCGACGAAAACCTGTCGGGCGACGAGGGCTCGCATGGCGCGCTGCTGAACTCCCTTGTCATCCACCTCCTCGACGCGGGCAGGATCGAGGACGGCGACGAGATGCTGCCGCATTTTCGGGCAGGCGACTGGCGCCCGATCGCCACAGGCAGGGTGGCGGCCGCAATGGCGCAAAACGGCCAGATGGCGGAAGCGGAGGCGCTGTTCGACGCGGCGCGGGCCGATATGGCCACGCTTGTGGAGCCGCACCGGCGCAGCTACGTCTTCGCCGAATTCGCACAAGCGGCCTGGGCTGCCCGCAGGCTCGATCTTGCGGTTGCGGCTGCCCGCGACGTGGGGACGTTCCCGGCGGACCATGCCAACGCACTTCAGACGATCATCGTCGTTGTGGCCGGATCCGCGCCCGCATCGGACTGGCGGCCTCTGGCGGATCGCGCCATGGCAGAGCTTGAAAGCATGCGGGGTGCCGACGCGGATGCGTTGACCATTCGCGACGACGGGTGGAGCCGTCTGGCAAGCGCGGTGGCCATGGCCGGCGATGCCGATCTCGCCGTCACACTGGCTGACCGCATCTCGGACGAGAGCTGGCGGATGCACGATGTCGGTACGATCGTTGCGGGTCTGATCGGGGCAGGGCGGTTGCAGGAGGCGTTCGACATTCTGCCGCGCCAGACCGATGGGAACGAGCAAACCCAAGGCTACATTCTCCTGTCGCGGGAGGCAAAGGCGGCCGGGGAGGATGCGCTGGCCGAAAGGGCCGCCGCGCTCGCCATGGGCCTGATCGAAGGGCCGTGTTGGGTTCCCGTGACGGACGCGACTGTCAGACTGTTCGCGGAACTGGAGGCCGGCAACGGCGAATACGACCGGGCCGAAACCCGCCTGCGGTTCGTCGCCAGCCCCGAGGATGCGGTGATGGGCCGTATCGCCAATATGGGGTTTGCGGCGACAAACGGGACAGAGGACCAATTCGCCACGTATTTCGAAATCGCCCGGACTGCCGCCGACGCGGTCGAGGATACGGATCTGCGGCTTGCCCTTCTGCGCAACCTGTCGGTCAGTCTGATCCAGGCGGGACGGCCCGAAATCGCTCTGGAACTGGCGGACCTGATCGAAGATCCCGCCAGACGGGACCTGTTCCTGCAAGACGCGGCCATCTCGATGACCGGGTTTTCGGATTTCACCCATACAATGGACGCTGTTTCGAGGATCTCCGACGACGCCACCCGGGCGCGGTATGAACACCTGCTGCTTCTGGCGGCCCTGCGCGCGGCCGTTGCGCCTTGAGAAAACGGATTTCTGCGTCCATCCTCGCCCTGCTGGTGCTTGGGCTTACGACCTACATCCGGGTTGCGCCGCATCAACTGGACCACGCCCATGACGCCCCCCATCCCAGAGGGCCGGGCGACTACGCTTTCCCGACCGGCCACGAGGCGGTGCGCGCCATCTCAACCTCCGAGCGCGAGGCGTTCGAAAGGGCGCATGCCCTCGTCATCGCGACCCCCCGGACCACGGTTCTGAGAGGTGCCGGAGAGGATCTGGGTGTCACCCATGTCACCCGGTCGCAGATCTGGGGGATGCCGGATTACACAAGCGTCTACGTCCTTTCCGGCGATCCGTCGTTGCTGGTGTTTCGCGCCACCTCCCGCTTCGGGCCCACGGATTTCGGCGTCAACCGCAGGCGGATCGAGGCGTGGGTGGCCGAACTGGAACGCCCGCCGGGCGCTGTCGTGAGTGCGCTCGCGCCGGAATAGCCACGCTCAAACCCGCCGCACCGATGATGGCGAAGGGGGGCCTTTCCGGGCAGCCCCCGGGGCGCACAGGTCCGGTTCACCCGTCCTGCGGGTCGGGATGATCGTAGAGGATGCGGCCCACGGCGGCGAGGGCGGCCCGCCATGCCCGACAGTACTCCGGGGGCAGGCTTTCACCGAACACCTGAAGCAGCGATTTTTCCAGGGTCGGATAAATCCGCGCATAGACCTCGGGCCCCAGACCCGATCTTGCCTGACGTTGCCTCAGCCGACAGATCATGCGCTGGCTTTCCTCCGTGCCCTCCAGCAGCGCGACGATGGCATAAAGGGACTGAAGCGCTTTTTCCGGGTGGCCGGGAACGTCCCTGCTGAAAAAGGCAAGTGTCTCCGGCGCATCGCGCAGCAGGGTGTCGTGAAACCGTGCGGCCATCATGTCACTTCTCATCTGGAAACGGCGCAGGCTTTCCTTCAGGACGTTCATGTCATTTTGCTCAAGATACATTTCGCTGACTCAATTCAAGTTGGCCCGAGGGCCGATATAATTTCACGGATCTTTGTCTTTTCGTCGTAATGAATGCCCGGCTTTCGGCGGAACCGGAGTCGTCGCAAATGCGTCAGATAACTCTCAATACGGGTTACTGCCTTGAATACCCCGGAACCGGCACCGTCCCGAGTTCCGGTTCTCTGGGCCGGAAGGCCACGTCAAATCTGGCCCGGATCCATGTCATGAAGGCCTGGACCCGTGGCGATCCCACTGTGTCGGGGTGGATGTGACAGAACAGGATCCGCTGGAACGGCTGCTCTGTGGACGAGACCTGCTCCAGCCGGTCATCGCCCTCGGCAAGGCAGACCGGCAGCAACCCGTTGCCCATGCCCGCGGCGACAGCTTCCAGAAGGGTCTCCGCATCAAGGGCGGTGAGCCGCGTTCTGGCGTTTCCGCCACCCGACCCGATGACACGGACGCTGGCCTGATTGCCCGGGTTGCGCTCATCGAAGAAGGAAACCCACCTGCCGCCGTCACAGCCCTTCTTCCTGTAAACCGCATAGGGAATGGCCCCGAGCGTGATCTGGAACGACCCATCGACAGGCTGGGTTTCGAACCATAATCCGACCCCGGGCTCGCCGCGCCAGAGGCTGGTTTCGGGCCGTCCCGCGATCGTGCGGATCTGCAGCGACGGATATCGCTCAAGAAGTTCGCCCAGCCCGCTTTTGATCAATCGGTTGATGACCCATTGATTGCCGAGCACCCGTAAAATGCCCGCCGCCTGTTGCTCCGGCGATTTGAGAGCATCGGACAGGCCCTCTGCCTGCCGTTCGATCTCGGCGGCCTTCGCGATGAAGACCTCGCCCATATCCGTAAGCCGCAGACCGTTTTTCGACCGCAGGAAAAGGGTGACCCCCAGACTGGCCTCCAGCGCGTTCAGCCGCCGCCCGACGGTCGACTGATTGATGTCCAGAGCGATGGCCGCCCGCGAGAGGGAGCCGCCACGCGCAATCGACAACGCAAGCCTGATGTCATCCCAGTTCATGAGACCCCTTATGCATCCCTGCATGGAAGCGTCGCATCTATATTGGTAAACATCCATCGGTTCTTGTTTGCTCACGGAGTGTTGAACGCGGTTGCGTCTCCGGACCCCGCCGCGCTTGCGCCCATCGCCCTCCTTTCGCCCGCCCCAGCCTCTGCCGCCGCCGCGGCGGGGCCGGGACTGCCCGGCATCCATCGGATGGTCACGATGCCGGGGACGGGCGCACGGCGGTGATCCGGCGGTCAGGTCCCGCGGCCGGTTCCAACTGTGGCAAGGCCGCCGGGGGCGGGCGCCGGCGGCGTCGGGTCGGGCGTCCGCGGGTCACCGGGAGCGGTCGGGTCGGCCTGCGTGCCGAACGGCCCGTCGCCGGGCTCATCGCCCCGGTCGACATCCTCCGGACAGATGTACTCACCCGCCGACGAGACAAACCCTCCGGGGCAGTCTTCCGACGGGAGGCACGGGTCGGGCTGGCCCGCACTCGCCGAGAAAACCCGACCATCCGGTGAGACACATTCCGTGACTGCCCCGTATTTGTTGAAAACCGGTTCCGCCCGGATCGGCTCGAATTGCGGCTGGGGTGCACAGGCGGCGATCGCGACCGAACACAGGGCAAGGGCCGGCAGTTTGGCAAGATACTTCATTTTTTGACGTCTTCTTTTTCAGGACAGGAAGGGAGAGTTCCGTGAGTGTGGTCATCAGCTGTCAACCGCGTGCCAGACCTTGTCGGCACGAGTCATCCGGCGGCGATGGCTGCATTGGGACGCAAGTCGTATTCTGCGGGAAGCCGAAAAAATCCAGTGCCGCCATGCAAAAATGCATAACACACCCGGCCAGTCTGTCGGGGCCGGGGCCGCGCGGCCAGAGGATCGGCCGCGCGCGTCTTAGGTGGCGTTACCGGATGACAAGCGATGTCCCGCACCGCCTGTGTCGGAGACATGTGTCTTGTCGATGTCGAAGCGCCCCCCGCTGGCCGGAAATGCCGGGCGAGAGAGCCCATGGCCGTGGCCTGACTGCGCACATTTAGAGCGAGAGTTGCGGCCGCACGGCGCGTTGCTTGGGGGAGAGGAGGGCGTCCAGCACCTGACCGGTCCACGAACACCGAGTTGGCGGGCAGCTCTCGGCACCTGTCGGGAGCCGCCCGCCTGTTACACGCACCGTCTCAATGCGCCCATGATACCGGCCCAAGGGTAAGCCGTTGTCATGTTCCCACCGCAAGAAACAAGCGCAGCACCTGCACCCGGAGGACAAGAGCCGATTCCGGTTAATGTCCGGTTAAGGCGGTCCGGAATACCGCTGCGGGGCCGTGGAAATCTCCGAAGGGGGCGACTATCCCGCCAGAAGCCTCAAACCTTGCGTGACATCGGCGCGGACCGCGATGCGGAGCCCCGGCTCGTCACCGGCCTGCAGGGCCGCAAGGATCAGCTTGTGATGGCCCGGTGCCTCGGTCTTTCCCAGACGCCCGTAGAGCGCCCGCATGGTCGGCCCCAGTTGCAGCCAGACCGTTTCCGCCAGCGCAAGCATCGCGGGGGCCTGCGCGCGCAGATAGAGGGTGCGGTGGAATTCGAGATTGCTGCGGATGTAGCCGACGCCGTCGCGCCGGGCGATGGCAGTGGCGATGCCCGCATTGATCACCTCCATGCGATCGATCAGCGCCATATGGGCCCGCGGCAGCGCCCGGGCGGACAGCTCGGTTTCCAGAAGCGCGCGAATGGCCGCCAACTCCTCGATCCGCTCATTCGACAGCTCCGGCGTGGAGACGCGCCCCGAGGCCGACAGGAACAGGGCGCCTTCGCTGACCAGACGGCGGACCGCCTCGCGCGCAGGCGTCATCGACACCCCGAACTGCCGGCCCAGGCCGCGCAGGGTCAGCGCCTGGCCCGGCATCACCTCGCCATGCATGATCTGCGTGCGAAGCGCGCGGTAAACCCGGTCATGGGCCACGGCGGCGCCGGTTTCTGTCGGACGGGGATTGGTCAACATGCCATCGATGTGATCACAAAACCGGGCCATCGGGCAAGGGGTCGAACTGCCACGCCAGAAGCCGCGCGCCTTCGGCCTTCAGCCAGGCCCGGGGCGCATGATAACCGGGGCAAAGCCGCTCGCAGACATCCCAGAAGCGCCGGGAATGGTTCATTTCCGCAAGATGGGCGACCTCATGGGCCGCGACATAGTCAAGCACATCGGGCGGCGCCATGATCAGCCGCCATGAAAACATCAGATCGCCTTTCGAGGAGCAGCTGCCCCACCGGCTGCGCGGGTCACGCAGGGTCAGACGACCGTAAGACCGGCCCAGTGCCGCCGCGTGATGATCGCAGGCCGCCGCCAGACGATCCCGCGCCATGGCCTGCAGCAGCGCGCGGACACGCGGGCCCACGCGCGGGCCCTGCGGGACCTGCACCCTGCCGCCAAGCAATCGCGCGGATCGGCCGCCGCCGCAGCTTATGGGCCGGTCCTCCCCGCAGATCGGGATCCTGCCGCCGATTTCCGGGCGCCGTATCGCCGGCGCGCTTGCCAGTTGCCGCCGGAGCCAGCCTTCGCGGTCCCGCAGAAAGGCCAGCGCCTCGGCCTCCGGTGCCCAGTGCGGCAGGCTGAGACTGACCCGCCCGTCGGCCCGCGATACCCTGAGCGAAAACCGTTTGGCCCGGGCGGAGCGGCGCAGCGCGACGGTGACCGGAGGGTCGCCGGGCAGAACGTGGATATCGGTGGACAGTCCGGACATTTTCCTCAAGATGGTTGCACGTCTCCGCGACGGGGTTGAAAGGCTTTGACACCCCTCCGACATTGTGGCAGGTGACCGCAATTCTCTCGATACCGATGATTGAAGGGGGTGTCATGCCGAAAGAGGAATGGGGCGTCAAACGCGTTTGCCCGACCACGGGAAAACGGTTTTACGACCTGAACAAGAATCCGATCGTCAGCCCCTATACCGGGGAGACCGTCACGCTGGATACCGGCAAGGGCTCCCGCACGCTGGTGGCCGACAAGGCCGACAAATCCGCGACCAAGAAAGACGTGGCCGAGGACACCGAAGAGGTGGTTCTCGACGACGGTGCCGATCTGGTTCTGGATGATGACGCGGATGTCGATCTGGACGATGACGATGATGTTCTGGAGGATGACGACGATACGGAAACCGTCGCTCTGGACGATTTGGCCGACGTGGCGGCCACGAATGAGGACGACGACTGATCGCCGTTGAGAAGACCAGCGCGGGACGGGGATTTTTCGCTTGATCTGCCCCGCGCGACACCATAAACCGCACGTCGTTGACGCGACAGGCGGCAACGGTTCGGGGCCTTAGCTCAGCTGGGAGAGCGCCTGCATGGCATGCAGGAGGTCAGCGGTTCGATCCCGCTAGGCTCCACCAACCCGCCCTTCGCGGCGGTAAATCTCCGACATACCGAAAGCCAGGGCCGTTTCCGCGGTTCTAAGATGCTTTTGTGCGGTGGGGCGCAGGCGCTGCACGAACCCTTCTACGCGGTCTTTCGCGCCCGGGATGGTGCCGGTTCTCCGTATCTGCCGGGCTTGGGAGGGGTTCCGGCGCAGGCCCGAACGTATACACCCGCGAACTGGCAGGCAGGCAGGAGCGATGATCCCGTCACAGACCCGCTCGGCGGTCAATCGGCCTCCCCGTCCATGTCCAGCGGGAAGACCGGGCGCGTGACATGGACATAGGGCAGGCGGTCATACTGCGTCGTGCAGAGCGCGCCGGTGTCGCAGACGATGATCCGGCCGGCGATCGGCGTGAAGGCGGCGCGGAAATGCTGCATGGATTTCAGCGCCACAACCGCCTTTTCCTCAGGGTCGATCCCGAAGGCGCGGAATTGCTGAAGGTCGAGCATCTGGTGCGCGATCGACACGATCAGCACGTCGATACCCGCCACCCGCAAAACGGCGGTCTTGCCGAAGCTGCGCTCCTGCCCGCCGAGGATCGGGCCGTCGCCCACCACGCGCCCCTCGCCACGCCAGAGCACCGTGCCGGTCACCTCAAGCGGGCCCCCCCCGAACTCGGGCGCGGTCTTGCCGCCGATGGACAGCTCCACCGTGGCGCCGAGGGGCACGTCCTGCAATGTGGCCGCCGCTTCGGCGTCGATCAGCGGGCCGAAACAGGCCTCCTCCACACCGGCGTCCAGCAGCGCGGTCAGCAGTGCGGTGGCATCGCCATAGGCGCCCGAACCGGGATTGTCGGCGTAATCGGCGATGATCAGGCAACCGCCGCCCGGATGCCATCTGCGGGCGGCCTCGGCGGCTTCTTGCGGTGTCAGATAGCTGTTCAGCGCCTCATGCCGGTGGTCCCAGATATCGTCGGCCAGTTCCTCGGCGATCGACCTCAGATCGGCGCTCTCCCCTTCGCCGGTCACCAGAACGGTCGGGCCAAGCTCGGGGATATCGGCGCAGGGAAAGGCGGCATTGATGCTGATCGCGTAAACGCCCTTGCGCGCCTCGAAGGCCCGGGCCATGGCGTGGCGGTCGATCATCGGGCCGATATCGGTGCGCCCGCCATTGGCTTCCTCCAGCATCGGCCGGTGCGCGCGGTAGGTGCGCGGATGGATGTCGCCGGCCATGGTGCGGTGCAGCAACTCGGCCGTGCGCCGGCCGGTCGCGCGGATATCCACATGCGGGTAGGTGGTGAACGACACGAGGATCTGGGCCAGATCGCACATCGCGCGGGTCACGTTGGCATGCGGGTCGAGGGTGACGGCAACGGGCAGGTCCGGGCCGATCACGGCGCGCAGGCGGCGCAGGATCTCGCCCTCACCGTCATCGTGGGTCTCGATCACCATCGCCCCATGCAGGATCAGGAACACCCCGTCCCATCCGCCCGGTCCGGCGGCCTCAAGCAAGGGGGCAAGCAGCGTCTCGAACGCTGCCTGCGTCACCCGCCCGCCCGGTCCCGCCGCGGCGCTGATCACATGGGCGACATCCCAGTCATGGGCGCGGCCCACATCGAGCAATCCGGCGAGTTCGGTATTCGTATGCCCCTTCGCCCCCACGGCGGAGGGCCCGTCCAGAAGGTAGCGGTCGCGGAACGCCTGAAGGTCGGTTGGCCGGATATTGAACGTGTTGGTTTCATGGGAGATTTCTGCGGAGAGTATGGTAAACCCCAAGGGTCTTTTCCTTCGTGTTCAAAGCGGATGGTGGCAGGCGACGGCATGGCCCGTCTCCGATGACAGGGCAGGGGTTTCCGTCCGGCAAAGCGCGCTTGCCTGCGGGCAGCGGTCGGCGAAGGCGCAGCCGGGCGGCAGGTCGAACGGGCTTGGAACCTCACCCTCCAAGGGCGCGATAAGGCGGCGCTTCTTCGGGTCGGGCTCGAAAGTGCTCTCCATCAGGGTTCTTGTATAAGGATGCCGGGCGGGGGCTGCGGTGTCCGGCAGGGCCTCCACCACCCGGCCAAGATACATCACCAGGATCTCGTCGCAGAAATACTTCACCAAACTCAGGTCATGGGAGATGAACAGATAGGTCAGGCCCAGCTCGGTCCGCAGATCCTCCAGCAACCCGATGATCTGCGCCTGCACCGAGACGTCGAGCGACGCCGTCGGCTCGTCCAGCACCAGCAGGGAGGGTCTGAGCGCCAGCGCCCGCGCGATGCCCACCCGCTGTTTCTGCCCGCCCGAGATCTGATGCGGATAGCTGCTGGCGAGACCGGGGTTGAGGCCGACCATCTCCAGAAGCTCGGCCACCTCCTCGGCCATCGGTCTGGCGGGTTTGACGCCCTGCACCTCGAAGGGTTCGGCCACGGCGCGGGTCAGGGTATAGCGCGGGTCGATGGCGGAATACGGATCCTGAAACACCATCTGCATCCGGGCGCGCAGCTTGCGCATCTGCGACGGCGATTTCGCCAGCAAATCGTCGCCGTCGAAGGCGACCGTGCCGCTGGACGGTTCGATCAGCCGCAGGATCAGCCGGGCAAGCGTGGACTTGCCGCAGCCGCTTTCCCCGACGACGCCGATCACCCGGCCCTCGGGCAGATCGAAGGACACGCCGTTGACCGCATGCATGGAGCGCGCCTTGCGGAACGGCCCGCCGGCGGAGGTGAAGCGTTTCGACAGGTCGCGGACCTCAAGCAGATTGGGCATCGGCGACCTCCGCGAAATGGCAGGCGGCGGCGCTGTCGCCCTCCACCGAGAAATCCGGCGGATCGGTTGCGCAGATCGCTTCGGCGCGGGTGCAGCGCGGATGGAACGGGCAGCCCTTGGGATAGTTGATGACGGTCGGAACCGTCCCCTCGATCCCGGTCAGCCGGGCGGTGTCGTCCAGCCCCCGCGGAATGCAGGCGATCAGGGCCTGGGTGTAGGGGTGGCGCGGACGGTCGAAAATGGTCTCCACCGGCCCGTATTCCACCGCGCGGCCGGCATACATGACCACGACCTTGTCACAGGTCTGCGCCACGACGCTCATGTCATGGGTGATCAGCACCAGCGCCAGATCGCGCTGCTTCACCAGATCGTCGAGCAGGCGGATGATCTGCGCCTGCACGGTCACATCCAGCGCCGTGGTCGGCTCATCGGCGATCAGAACGTCCGGATCGGCGGCCAGCGCCATGGCGATCACGATCCGCTGCTTCATCCCGCCCGACATCTGGTGCGGATAGCGGTCGCAGATCAGCGCGGGTTCGGGGATGCGCAGGGTGCCGAGGATCTCCTCGGTCCGGGCGCGCGCCTCATTGGCGTTCATTCCCAGATGCAGCCGGGCCACATCATCGACCTGCGGGCCGATCTTCTGCAGCGGGTCGAGCGAGGTCATCGGGTTCTGCGTGATCAGCCCGATCCGCCCGCCCCTGAGCTTGCGATAGGCGCGCTCCGGCAGGCTGGTCAGATCCTGCCCGTCGAACACGATCCTGCCGCCGGTGATGCGCCCGCCGATCAGCGGTAACAGGCCCATCACGCTCATAGCGGTCAGCGACTTGCCCGATCCGCTTTCGCCGACGATGCCGATTGTCTCGCCCTTGTCGACGGAGAAGCTGACGCCCGAGAGCGGCTCCACCGCGCCGAAGGCGACCCCCAGATCGCGGACGCTGAGCATGCTCACGCCCCCCTCAGCCGGTCGCGGATATCCAGCGCGCGGATCAATTCGTCGCCGAACAGGTTCACCGCGATGACCGTGACCGCGACGGCCACCCCGGGGAAGATGATGACCCAGGGGCTGAGGAACAGCTGCGCCGTGCCCGAAGACATCATCGCGCCCCAGCTTGGCGTCGGTGGCTGCGCGCCAAGCCCGAAGAAGCCAAGCGTCGCTTCCAGCACGATGCCGTCGCCGATGGCCAGCATTCCCACCACGATCACTGGCGCGATGGCGTTGGGCATCAGGTGCCTCAGCAGGATATGGGACGGCTTCGCGCCAAGATTGATCGTCGCCTCGATGAAGGTTTCGCGCTTCAGGCGCACGATCTGGGCGCGGGTCAGCCGGGTGAACTGCGCAAGATAGGCGATGGCGATGGCAAAGGTGGTCGAGGTCAGGCCGGGGCCGATGATCGCCACGAAAATGAGCGCGATCAGGATATCGGGGAAGGACCATGTAAGGTCCACTACCGTCATCACCGCGCGCTCGAAGACCCCGCCGAAATAGCCCGCCGCGGCGCCAAGCGTCATGCCCGCCGCCATCGAAATGGCAATCGCCGTGGCACTCACCGAAAGCGAGGTGCGGGCCCCGAAGATCACCCGGCTGAGCACGTCGCGGCCAAACTCGTCCGTGCCGAGCAGATGCGGCCACCCCGGCGGTGCGTTGGCGTTCATCAGGTTCTGCGCGGCGTAGTCGAACGGCGCGATCCACGGCGCGAAGATCGCGACCAGCACCAGCAGGATCAGGAAGCCGCCGGCCACCATCCCGATGCCCGACGCGAAGGCGCGCCCGATGCTCATGCGCGCGAACGTGTCGAGCGTGCGCGCGGTCATGGAGGAAACTTTCATGATTTTTTCTCGCGAATACGGGGGTCCATGGAGGCCTGCGCGACATCGCCGATAAGCGTGCCGAGCATCACGGCCAGTGCCAGCATCAGCAGGCAGGCCTGCACCACCGGGTAATCGCGCTGGCCCAACGCGCGGATAAGAAGGGAGCCGAGGCCGGGACGGCCGAAGACGAATTCCACCGTGACCGCGCCGCCGAGGATCCAGCCGATGCGCAGGGCGAGGATGGTGACGACCGGCAGCAGGGCATGGGGCATCAGATGGCGGAACAGGATCGTGCCCGAAGACAGTCCCTTGGCATGAAGCAGGGTCACGAAATCCTCCCGCTGCGCATCCAGCAGGGCAACCCGCGTGACCCGCGCGACAAGCGCCACCCCGCCGAAGCCGATGGTCAGAACCGGCAGGACCAGCGATGTCCATCCGCCCGCGCCCGAGACCGGGAACCAGCCCAGATTGACCGAGAAGAACAGGATCAGCAGAAGCGCCAGCCAGAAGCCCGGCACGGTGGAGCCAAGCAGGATGAAGCCGCGCATGAACCGGTCCAGCACCGGGTGGCGCACCACCGCCGAGATCGTGCCCAGTGTCATGCCGACGGTGGAGGAAAACAGAAAGGCCAGCCCGCCCAGTGTCAGGCTGTAGGGCAGGTTCTGCGCCACCAGATCGGCGACCGGACGGCGCAGCACGATGGCCTGCCCGAACTCGCCCTGGAACATGTTGCCGATCCAGACGAAGTACTGGACCACCAAGTTCCGGTCGAGCCCGTATTGCGCGACCAGCTCGGCCCGGTCTTCGGGGGAGGAGCCGACGCGCAACAGGTTGTCGATGGGGTCTCCCGGCAGCAGGTAGACGATCATGAAGATCACCACCGAGATCGAGAAAGACACCGGGATCAGCATCAGCAACCGCAGGAACGTGTATCTGAGGATCATCCCGGTGCCTCCGTTTTTCTCAAGGTTTCAGAGGCTTATTCGACAATCTGGATATCCATGAACGATTGGCCGCGGAACCGCGAGCCGCGCACCGGATCGGGCACGGTGATCGCATCGCTGTTGAAGGCGATGTTCTGGGTCGGCTGGTAGATCGGCACGAAGAGATGCTGCGACAGGACATATTCGTGATAGGCGGTGAAGTTCGCGATCCGCTCGGCGGAGGTGCTGCTTTCGGTCATCGCGATGTCGTTCAGGCGCTGGCCTTCCTCGTCCTGCCACATCGACACGTTCGGATAGCCCAGACGATTGCCGCTGAAGAACCAGTCCAGAATGTCCGAGTTGTTCCAGTCATAGCTGCGCACCGCAAGCTGGTGGGTGTTGTTGCGGTATTCGTCGCGGATGGTGGAGCTGTCGAAGACCGTGATGATCGCCTCCATCCCGATCTCGCCCAGTTGCGCCTGCACCACCTGCGTCAGGCGGGTCAGTTCCGTCGTGTTGGCGGTGTAAAGGCGGACGGTCAGACGCTCGTCGCCCATCACGCGCACCCCGTCATCGCCCATGACCCATCCGGCCTCTTCCAGCAATTCGCGGGCGCGTTCGGGGTTGTAGCGGACGTTGAGCGCCGGGTCGACATCGGCTTCGGGCAGGGACGAGATCAGAAAGTTGTGCGCCGGCGCGCCGACGCCGTTATAGATCGCCGCGACGATCCCCTCCTGGTCGATGGCCATGCCCGTCGCCTGACGCACCAGAATGTTGTCGAAGGGCGGCGCAGTCACGTTGATCGGCATATAGCTGATGCCGACGCCGGGCATCTGGATGATCTGGATACTGGCCTCGGCCTCCAGGATCTGGAGGAAGTCCGTGGGCACACCCAACAGCAGGTCGATCCCGCCGGTCCGCAATTCCAGAAACGCGGTGGACTGGTCGGGGATCTCGCGGAAGGTGAAGGTCTCGATATGGCCCGGTCCGGTGTTCTCCGACAGATCCGAACCCCAGGTGTAATCCTCGTTGCGCACCAGAACGGTCTCCAGCCCGATTTCGAAACTCTGAAGCTCGTAGGGCCCGGTGCCCACCGCGGCGGTCACGCCGAAATTGTCGCCCAGTTCCGCAAAGGCCGTGGGGCTGGGGATGCCCATGAAGGCGCTGGCGAGGTTGTAGAGAAGGTTCGGTTCCGGTCGGTCCATGTTGAAACGCACGGTCAGATCGTCGATCACGTCGACCGACCCGATGGCCTCCACCAGATATTCGTTCTCGGTGCCCGCATAGCTTGCGATCCAGGACTGGACGGCGGCGGCGTTGAACGGCGTGTCGTCATGGAACGTCACCCCCTCCAGCAATGAGAAGGTCCAGGCCATACCGTCCGCGGTTTCCTCCCATGAGGTCGCCAGATGCGGGTGATAGGATTGGTCCGCGTCCTGCTCCACAAGCCGGTCGTAGATCAGCGATGTGGCGGTGTTGAGCGTGCTGGCCGCGACGGGATTGTAGGCCGTGGCCCCCAATTCGCTCGCGGAAAAGGCGATGGAGACGTTCTGCGCCATCGCGGCGGCGGAAAACAGCAAACCGGCAGCTACGATAGCCGATCCTGATAGAAGTTGGGTCTTGGTCGAATATCGCATGGCAGATTTTCCCTGTTATGTAATTATGTGCAGACTTACGTTGTGCGGTGGCCCTCCGCGCGCGGGGTGGCCGGATCGCCGACATGGCCCGTGAAACGGCCGTAAAGCCGGGCAATCCTGTTCATCCGGTCCTCGACTTCGGGGCCGAGTTCCAGGAACACCCCATTGACCAGCAGATTGGCGAGGCTGGCCATCTGGGCGGTGGACTCCCAGAACAGATTGACCGCCGTGGGCACCACGAACATCTCGGTGGAGACCTCACGGCCCCAGTCGCAATAGGGGTCGGTGATCAGCGTGACAGGAATGCCCGCGGCCTTGGCCTCTCTGGCCAGCAACTGCGCGTGGCGCGAGTATCGCCGCGCCTCGAAGATCACCAGGGCCGCGTCGCCGTCCGAGATCGCCAGAACCTCGGCGAAATTGCCGCCGGCAAGATCCAGCAGATGCACGTCCTCGCGCAGGTATTGCAGCTGATTGACGAAGATCTGGGCCATGCCGCGCTCGGTCTGGAAACCGGCGGCGAAAACCCGGCGCGCGCCGGCCAGCCGCTTGACTGCGCGGTGCCAGTCCGGGCTGTGGGCGGCCTCGTAGACGGCGACCAGCGCCGCCATTTCAAGCTCCAGCCCGCGCGCCAGCTGGTCCTCGCCGGCCTTGGTGCGGGCCTGCAGGTCACGCAGACGATCCCCGATCAGCCAGGGCTGATCGCCCATGTCATTCTTGAGGTTCTTCTTGAGATCCTTGAACCCGTCATAGCCGATGGAGCGGCAGAAACGGCCCACGGTCGGCTCGCTCACCCCCACCTTCACGGCAAGGCTCGCGGCCGTCTCGAACGGCAGGGTGCTCATATCCGACAGCATGTAGCCGGCCAGCGCGCGATCCGCCTTGGAGGCGGTTGCCAGCGCCTCGTTCAGGCGGTCGCGCAAAGGTCTCGACATGAAATTTCCCCGTCAGTTCCCTTAAGTAAGAAATAAAACTTTCAAAAAGTCAACGTTTTTGGTTTTTCTTGCAAACCCGGCGCAATAGGCGTCTTGTGGCGGGGTCGGCCACTTCCGGGCACCGGCGTGCCACAAAGGCTCAATCAGCATGATCCACGATTTCCTTGTGATCGGCGGCGGGATCTCCGGCGCCTCCGTCGCCTATGAACTGGCCGAGGCCGGCACCGTTCTGGTGCTGGAGGCCGAAACCGCGCTCGGCTATCACAGCACGGGCCGGTCGGCCGCCCTTTTCACCCGGAATTACGGCGGCCCGGTGGTGCGCCGGATCAATGCGGCCAGCGCCCCGTTCTTCGCGGCCCCGCCCGCCGCCTTCTGCGACAGCCCGCTTCTGACCCCGCGCGGCGCCCTGACCGTGGCCGGCGCCGGGGCGCTGGACCGGCTGCCGGCGCTTCTGGCGCTCTCCGAACCCGGAGAGGAAGTGGTCGAGATCACGCCGGAGGAGGCGCTGGCACGCGCGCCATATCTGCGCCCCGAGCGGCTTGCGGGCGCGGTCTACGAGGCGAATGTCGCCGATATCGACGTGGCAGGCCTGCATCAGGCCTATCTCAAGGGCGCCCGGCGGCGCGGCTGCCTGATCGAAACCGGCGCGGCGGTGACGGGGCTGGAGCATGCCGCCGGTGTCTGGCAGGTCCGGACCGCGGGCCAGACCCATCGCGCGCGCATCGTCGTGAACGCCGCCGGGGCCTGGGCCGACCAGATCGGCGCGATGGCCGGGGCGGCATCGGTCGGGCTGGTGCCCATGCGCCGCACGGCGATCATCGTGGACGCGCCGGACGGGATCGATCTGGCCACCAGCCCCGCGGTCGATTTCGTGGCCACCGGCGCCTATATCAAGCCCGAGGCGGGCAAGCTGATGGCATCGCCCGGCGATGCGACGCCCACCACGCCGCAGGATGCGCGGCCCGAAGAGCTCGACATCGCCCATCTGGCCCACTGGATCGAAACCGAAACCCTGATCCCCGTGCGCCGCATTTCCCATTCCTGGGCCGGTCTGCGCTCCTTCACCGCCGACGAGGCGCCGGTCGTGGGGTTCGATCCGCGCATTCCGGGCTTCCTCTGGCTGGCGGGGCAGGGCGGCTACGGGATCATGATGGCGCCCGCCCTTGCGCGCTTCGCCGCGGGCCTTGCTCTGAACGGGGCGGCCACGCCGGACACGTCCGGCCCCGGCTTCGATGCAGACAGCATTTCGCCGGCACGGATCGGCGCGGCGACGGACGGCTAGGACGGTCCTGCGCCGGGGGCGAAGCTCCCCGTTCCCGCTATCGGGCGTCGTACTGCGTCAGACGCAGGTGGCCATAGGTGAAGGGTCCGTCCTCCAGATGCCAGATCGCATCCCCCTCGCTGGCAAGCCGCCACCCGTCGAACTCCCGGTAGGTGCCAAGCGGTGTGCTCCAGCGCAAAGGCCGCAGCGTCCCGTCCTTTTCCAGCCTGCCCCGATCCTCGGACATGAAATCCACCAGTTCCCCGGCGGCGTTGAAGATCAGCTCCGCCGATACCGTGTTCCCGCCAAGCGCGAACCGCACCCGCGCGCGCCTGTCGTCGATCTCGCGCCATGACAGGCGCGGATCGACAAGCCGCGAGGGCGCGAAGAAGCACAGATCGTTCAGGATCGTGACCGTTTCGGTCCGGGTCAGATCGGCGCCGTCGGTATCGACCACGTTCACCAGCCCCGCAAGGCGCACGCGCATCGTGGCACGGTCGCGGTCGAAATCATGCAGCACGGCCACTGGCAGGCCTTTCATCCGCGTGGTCATCAGGAACAGGCGCTCGGGCGTGTCGAAGCGCTCGTATTGCCGGACCGGGCCGGTCATGCCCGGCGCGCCCGGGGCCTCGTACATCACGGCATCGAAATGCATCATGATCTCGGTGACGACGGGCCGCCCCACCGACCCCGTCAGCGCGATATAGCGCCGGACCGGCGGCGGCAGATGGGCGATATCGGCCTCGCCGAGGATCCTTTCGCCGCCAAGGGGAACGGTCATCGCCTCGGCCCGCCGCGCCTCGAACGCCCTTCTCAGGCTGGTCTTCCACATCACGGCGGCCAGCAGCAGCCCCAGACCGGCAGATATCGAAAGCGCCCAGATCATGGCCGTCATCCTAATTCTTTCGGGCCGCGCGGGCCCGCCGGCCACCGTCCCGGCGCCGCTACAACTCGGCCCGGTCGATCACCGGACTGCCATCGACGATATCGTCATTGGGATGGGTGACCACCATCATGCCGGGCTCCAGACCGCCGGTCACCACGGCGAACCGGTCGCTGCGCCGGCCCAGCTCCACGATGATCTCGCGGGCGGTGCTGCCATCGGCCACGAAAACGGCCCAGTCCTGCCCGCGCCTGAACAGCGCGCTCAGCGGCACCTGCACCACATCCTCCGCCTGCCATTCGATGATCCGAAGGAAGGTCGAAAACCCGTCGCCCAACCCCGCACGGTCCTCGGGCGGAGAGGTCAGGCGGAAAATCGCATCCACCCGCTGTTCCTCGATCCCCAGGGCGGAGATATGAGTGCGCGCCGAGGGTTCCACCCGGTCCAGTTCCGCCATCAGCGGGTCCGGCCCGCCCCAGCGTTCCACGATCGCCACCGCACCGGGCGACAGTCTCACCGCGTCCGACGACAGCAGATCGGCCACGATCTCCAGTTCGCCCGGGTTGCCGATCGACATCAGCGGCGCGCCGGCGACCACCGGGCGTTCGCTGATATTGGCGACCGACAGAACCACGCCGTCCGCGGGCGCGACGATCTCGACACAGCAATCGCCATTGCCTGCACTCGCCGTCTCCGGGCCCATCAGCGCGGCGCGGGACCGCTCCAGCGTGCTCCGGGCGATCTCGATCCGCGCCGCGGCGGCCTCCACCGCGGCATCGGCAATCGCCAGCCGCTGGGTGACATCCTCCATCGCCGTGATCGACGACACGCCCCGCTCCACCAGCACCTGCATCCGCTCGAACTGCATCTGCGCATAGGTCTGTTCTTCCTGCGCGCGCCGGTGATCGGTCTGCGCCACGTTCAGCGCCGCCTCCGCCTCCGCGATGGTGGCTTCGGCCTGCATGCGCGTCCGGCTGTCCAGCAGGCTGGGCGCCACCGGTTCCACCTCGGCGACAACGGTCTGCCCCGCAACCACGGTATCGCCCACCTGAACCGGCGATCTCAGCGCGGTTCCGGTGATCGGCGCGGCCACCTCGTAGATATCGCGGATGCGCGTCCGCCCGTCGGCATCCACGCTCACCTGCAACGGCCCGCTCGCGATCTCGTGCAGATCGACCGGGATCGGCTCGGTCCGGAACGTGACATAGAGCAGCGCGGCCAGAATGGCGCCGCCGACGGCCAGGATGCCCAAGGTTCTGGGTTTCAGCGACATAGCCGTTACTCCCTTGTTTTCATGACGGAAACGAGATTGAGATTATCCAGCCTGCGGCGCACGATCAATGCCGAGGCAAGGGCCGCGGCCAGAACCACAAGGCTGGCGCGGGAGAAGATGTCGGGTTTCAGGATCAGCGGCATCGAATAGATATCCGACGAAAACGCCCCCACCATGGCCTGCGCGATCCCCGCGCCCAGCAGCCAGCCGATAGGCTGGGCCACCAGCGCCAGCAGCATCGTCTCGCCCACAAGCACGTAAGACACCTCGCCCCGTGAAAAGCCCAGGATGCGCAGGCTGGCCAGTTCGCGGGCGCGCTCGCTCAGCTGGATGCGCGCGCCGTTATAGGCCACGCCTACGGTGATCAGCACGGCGATGACGATATAGACCGTGTTCATCACCACCACGTTTTCCCGGATCGTGTCCTGAAAGCTCCGGCGCGTGTCGTTCATCATGATCAGGCCGGACAGGCGCGGAATGTCCTTCAGGCGCGCGTGCAGCGCCTCCAGCTCGTTGTCATCCAGCGTGACATTGACCACCGACATCTGCGGGCTTTGCCGGAACACCTGGTTGAGATAATCCAGATCCGCATAGGCACCCAGCCCGAAATACTGCTCCACCAGCCCGGTCACCACCATCTCATGGGTTTCGCGCCGGCCCGACAGAAACTCGACCTCGACCATATCGCCGATGCCAAGGTCAAGCTGGCTGGCCAGCCGCTCCGACAGGAGCATGCCGCCGGGCTCCGCGGTGCTGACCTCGCCATCGGCGCCGATCACCCGGCTCAGATCCGTACCGGGGCGCCGGGCCTCCACGGCGAGGCTTTTTTCCAGCGGGCCATTTCGCAGGATCGCGGGCAGATATTGCTGCGGCTCGGCCTGCAGGACACCGGGCAGGCGGCGCACCTCGGCAATCGTGGTTTCCGGCACGTTCTCGGTGAACAGCAACATCGCGTCCTGCCGGTTCGACTGGTAGAACGCCACGTCGACGATGTTTTCCAGCGCGTCGTTCACGAAGGAGGCCGCCACGACGGAGGCGACCGCGAAGCCCAGCCCCAGACAGGTCATCGCGCTGCGCCCGGGCCAGCGGAAAAAGCTGCGCAGGATCATCACCGTCGGCTGCGACAGGCGCAGTCTGGCCATGGCCACATCGATCATGCTGCGCTTGAAGCGCGGCGGGGCGGGGGGCTGCATCGCGATGGCCGGGGCCAGCCGCGCCGCCGCCAGCGCCGCGCGCGCGGCGCCCAGCATCGTCGTGACAAGCGCCGCAAGCCCCGAAATCGCATAGACCCAGCCCGGCACCCGGAACAGAAGATAGGGAAAGTCGAAGAACTCGGCGTATTGCACCGCCATGCCGCGCGCAAGCCACGTGCCCGCGCCCCAGCCGATGGCGATGCCGACCACGGCGATGAAGCCCGCGAGAAGCAGGTAATGCAGACAGATTTCCAGATCCGAATACCCGATCGCCTTCAGCAGGCCGATCTCGGAGCGTTCCAGCGCCACGATCCGGCCCATCACCATGCTGACCAGAAACGCCGCGATGGCGAAGAAGATCGGCGGCACCACCATCGCCATGCCCCGCAACTGCGCGATCTCGGAGGTGACGAAACTGTCGCTGATCTGCTGCGCCCGGCCGTAGGCGCCAAGCCCGCCATAGGGTTCGGCAAGCCTATCCAGCGCGTCGATCACCTCGTCCTCGCTGGCATCCTGCGTGATCCGGACCGACAGGTTGTTGAACGCCCCCTCCATGTCGAAGGCGGCGGCCACGGCGCGTTCCGGCATCCAGATGATGCCGAACCCCTCGTTGTCGGGCATCATGCCGCCGGGGCTGATCGTGTAGATGTATTCCGGGCTTAGCGCGGTGCCCACGATGCGCAACTCGCGCCGCTGACCGTTCAGGTTGGCATGAAAGACCGAGCCGATCTCGAACCCGTTGGCCTCGGCGAAGGGCTCGTTGACCATCACGTCGCGGGTGGAGGTGGGCGCGGGGTAGCCGCCCGAGCGCAGAAGCGGCACATTCAGCAGCGGGTCGTCATCCTCGGGCCAGGACAGGATCTGCCCCACCGCGCTTTCGCTGCGCCCCTCGATATCCAGGATCGCCGCGCCGACAACCCGCGGCTCGATCGCATAGACGCCATCGATCGCGCGCAGCTCCGGCAGCAGCGTCTCGGGCGCGCGCCGCGTGTCGAGCCAGACATCCCCGAACCGGTTGCGCTCGTAATAGGCCGCGCGGGTGTCGTCGAGCGCCTGATACATCCCGAAAGAGGTCAGCAGCAACGCCACCCCGCAGGACAGCACCAGCGCGATGGCCACCGCCTGAACCCACAGGCGCCTGAAGTCGCGAAACAGCTTTTTGTCGAGTGCCTGCATGCCGCTCACCACACGATCTCATGGGGCGCGATCCGGGTCTCGTTCACATGGACCTCGTTGATCTTGCCGTCCTGGAACTGGATCACCCGATGCGCCATCTGCTGGATCGCCGCGTTATGGGTGATCACCGCCGTGGTCGTGCCGAACTGGTCGTTGATCGTTTTCAGCACCTCCAGCACCTGCACCCCGGTCTTGCTGTCCAGCGCGCCTGTGGGCTCGTCGCAAAGCAGCACCTCGGGCCGTTTCGCGATGGCCCGCGCGATGGCCACGCGCTGCTGCTCGCCGCCCGACATCTCCGACGGGAAATGATCCAGCCGGTGGCCCAGCCCGACCAGTTCCAGCGCCTCGGCCGCGGGCATCGGGTCGGGGGCCACATCGGTGACAAGCTGCACATTCTCCCGCGCGGTCAGGGAGGGCACCAGATTGTAGAACTGGAAGACGAACCCCACATGGTCGCGCCGGAACCGGGTCAGCCCCCGGTCGTTCAGATCCGTCAGCTCCAGATCGCGAAACCAGACCCGCCCGTCCGTGACATGGTCCAGCCCGCCCAGAATGTTCAGCAAGGTCGATTTGCCCGAACCCGACGGGCCCAGTAGCACGGCCAGTTCACCGGCATAGAGCTCAAGGCTGACGCCGGCCAGCGCATAGACCTTCACCTCGCCGGTGTCGTAAACCTTGGTGATGTCTTCGGTTCTGAAGATGACCTCGGCCATTGCCGGCTCCCGTTTCCACCCTGTCGCGCCTGCGTTGTAACAGATAGGTGCCAGGGCGAATTGACTTGGCTCAATCCCGAAGACCGGAACGTCGCGTCATGCGCAGGATCGCGCCGGTGGTTTCGCGGCCGTCCGGGGGCTCAGCTCCGGTTGGCCACCGCCTGCACGATCGCCGCGGCCTGATCCGACGGCAGATTGCCCTTGCCGAACTCCACCTTGTCGGCGGCCAGCGCGTCGGCATACTTCAGCAGTGTTTCCGCGTTCAGCCCGCCTTCTTGATCCATCGCCATCACCAGCGTGTCGGCGCGCGAATAGTGAAATCCGGCCAAACGCAGGTTGTAGCGGTAAAGTCCGCTGAGTGTCGCCAGAAGGAACAGAAGCAGAATACCCGGAGGCAATTGCGCCGCCACCAGAGACCATGGCGAGGGCTGATCTGCACGGACCTGAGCCTCCCAGCCTTGCAGGCAGGCCAGCGTTATGGTGTCCGCATCCGCCTCCGCGATCCCACGCGGCTCGGGCGGTGTGGCCCAATTGGTCGCCCCGCGACAGGTGGCCATGAACCCCGCGAAACTCTCTCGCTGGCGCTCCAGAAGCAGCAGACTGTGCGGGAAGTCGTTCAGGCGTTGCAGCTCGGCGTCGGTGCTGATCTGAAGATCGGTCAGCACGTCGCGCTGCGCGGTGATCACGCCCACGGCCTGCCGCAACTCCGAGATGTCTGCCGAGCTGCGGACCTGGTTCGGCAGACGGTCGATGAAACCTGCCAGCGCGACGTCGCCCGCGGCGCCGGGCGCAAGTTCCAGCGCCGCGAAGGCGTCGCGCCAGCGCCAGTCGATGCGGATGAACCCGTCCTCGCCATAGATCAGGAAGTCCCCTTCGCCGAGGGACAGGCCGCCGCCATAGGTAAACTGGGTCGTGCGCTCGGCATCGGCCACAAGGGGCAGGGCAAAGGCCTGCACGGGCGCGCGCGGTGCGGAGGCATAAGCCGCGCTGCCATTGCCCCCGAACAGCACGAAGGCCGTGCCATCCGTGGCGTTGCCGTATAGGTAATCGTCCAGGATGTCGTCGATCGTCTCGAAGCTCCGCCCGCCATTCGCCGATCGCGCGATGCTGCCCGCCGCGCCATGCAGGATCACCGTGTCTTCGAACACCAGATGCCCGTAATAGATGCTTGGCGCACCGGGGGCGGGCGCGAAACCCCGCGCGCTATCAACCGATCGGTATGCAGGATTTACCTGCCCCGAATAGACCACCACGGCCTCGGGCGTGGCCAGGATCGTGTTGGGGAGGTTGCCGATCTCGGCGGTGGCCGCGAAGCTTGCGCCGCCGTCCCGCGACGTGACGACCGCGTTGTTGACAAGGGCGTAGACGCGGTCGCCCATCACCACGGCGTCGGCCCCGCAGCATTCGCCCGCCGTCTCGGGCGGCAGCGCCCCGCTTTCGATGGTGCCGCCACGGGCCGAAAGAAGCACGTAGCCCTGACCTTGCCCCGAGAGCAGAAGCCAGCCCGCCGGCGCATCGACCGCGACCGTGACCGGCCCGTCCAGGTCGATCTCGACCGCGCCGATCCGCGGCCCTGACGCGGTATCCTCGTCGATGCGGAAAAGCCGCCCGGGCGGACCGGCGAACACCGGCCCGCCGGTGTCGAGATGGCCGCCGACGATGGTGTCCGTGGTCCCCGTCTCGAACCGTTCGAACCAGTCGCGGGGCGACTGCGTCCACAGGATCGTGCCGTCGTTGCCGAACAGGTAGAGCGTCGTCTCGGAAACGAGGCTTCCGGTCAGGTGAAACTGGCTGTCCTCGTTCTGCGGGGCGTCCTGGAAATAGACCGGTTCGGCCTGGGCCGGATCGTCGCGAAAGACCAACGCACCCTGCGCATTGCCGAACAGCACCGTCTGGCCCGCGAACTCAACGTGATTGCTGAACCCCTGAAGCGGGCCGCCGAACCGCTCCTCCACGCGGATCTCCCGCAGGCTGTCGGCACCGTCCGGCAAAAAGGCCAGCCGGTCGCTGCGGCCATAGAAGACTGTCCCCTCGGACGTGGTGACGTGACCGGTGGGCGACATCAGCGGGCCGCGCAAAAGAGTCGCCACCGGCCGCGCGGCCAGGGCGTCGGCCAGGTGCCGGCCTTGCGCGGCGCGATCGGTGTCCAGCGCGGCGTTGCCCGCGTCAATCGACGCCTGCGTGTCCAGAAACGTCTCCCTCCGGCCGTCCACGAATTGCGACCAGAAGGGCAGGCCGAGGTAATAGACCAGTCCCACCAGAATGGTCAGAACCAGCGCCCGGAAGATCAGGTTGGCCCGCCGCTCATAGGATGCGCCGCGGTCTTTCAGGCGTTCGACGATCTGCAGAACAGGCGACACATCCACCGGCCGGGCGAGGGTGTCCAGATCGGTTTTTGTCCCGGACATGCCGTTTCCTCTTGAAAGCACCTAAATCAATGGAAGAAATCATGCGGCCGGCCGCGAAATCAGGTCAAGTGCAATCTGGTTCATCCGGGCCGGTTGCTTTCCGTGGCCCATTAGCGATTGAGCCCATGCAGGCCGGTTTCACCCAGATCGCTCTGTTGTTTTCCTGGCCCGCCGGGTATGTAGAGCGGGAAGGTCTCACAATACGGCCCGTGGTTTCACTATTCGGAACAAACTCATGTCTGATACCCGCGCGCATCGTCGCTATCGCAGCCAGGAATGGTTCGACAATCCCAACAACCCGGGCATGACCGCGCTCTATCTCGAACGCTACCAGAACCAGACCTTCACCCGGGGCGAACTGCAATCGGGCCGGCCGATCATCGGCATCGCCAATACCGGCTCCGATCTGGCGCCCTGCAACAAGATCCACGTCTTCCTGATGGACCGGATCAAGGCCGGCATCCGCGACGCGGGCGGCATCCCGATGGAATTTCCCGTCCACCCGATCCAGGAAACCGGCAAACGACCCACTGCCGCGCTCGACCGGAACCTTGCCTATCTGAGCCTTGTCGAGGTGCTGCACGGCTACCCGATCGACGGGGTTGTGCTGACCACGGGCTGCGACAAGACCACGCCGGCGATGCTGATGGGGGCGGCCACCGTGGATATCCCCGCCATCGCGCTCAACGGCGGCCCGATGCTCGACGGCTGGTGGCAGGGCCGGCGCGCGGGTTCCGGCACGATCATCTGGGAAAGCCGCCGGCTGCTGGCCGAAGGCAAGATCGACTACGAGGAGTTCATGGACCGCGCCTGCGCCTCGGCGCCGTCGCTGGGTCATTGCAACACGATGGGCACCGCCTCCACCATGAACGCGCTGGCCGAGGCGCTGGGCATGACGCTGCCGGGATCTTCGGCCATTCCCGCCCCGTTCCGCGAACGCATGGAAATGGCCTTCGCCACCGGCGCCCGTGCGGTCGCGATGGTCAACGAGGATCTGAAACCGTCCCGGATCCTGACCCGCGCCGCCTTCGAAAACGCCATTCGCGTCAACACCGCCATCGGCGGCTCCACCAATGCGCCGCCGCATCTGCAGGCCATCGCGCGCCATGCGGGCGTGCCGCTCGACGTGACGGATTGGGAGGTGATCGGCCATGCCCTGCCGCTTCTGGTGAACATGCAGCCCGCCGGCAGCTATCTGGGCGAAAGCTTCTACCGCGCGGGCGGCGTTCCGGCGGTGATGGGGGAGCTTCTGGCCGCGGGGCATCTCGACGGGCAGGCGATGACAGCAAGCGGCAAACCCGTGGCCAAGGCGCTGGGCGGCGCGCGCAGCCTCGATCGCGATGTGATCCGCCCGGTCGATGACCCGCTGCGGGACAATGCGGGCTTTCTGGTGCTGTCGGGCAATCTCTTCGACAGCGCGCTGATGAAAACCTCCGTCATCTCCGAGGATTTCCGCGCCCGGTTCCTGAAAGACGGGGTGTTCGAGGCCCGCGCGGTGGTGTTCGAGGGGCCCGAGGATTATCACGACCGCATCAACGACGCCTCTCTCGGCATCGATGAAACCAGCATTCTGTTCATCCGCAACGTGGGCTGCGTGGGCTATCCGGGGTCCGCCGAAGTGGTGAACATGCAGCCCCCCGATGCGCTGATCCAGGCGGGCATCCGGCATCTGCCCACGGTGGGCGACGGCCGCCAGTCGGGCACGTCGGAAAGCCCCTCGATCCTCAATGCCTCGCCCGAGGCCGTGGTGGGGGGCGGGCTGGCGCTTCTGCAAACCGGGGATCCGGTGCGGCTCGATCTGAATGCGGGCACGCTCGATTGCACCATCGCGGCGGATGAATGGCGCGCCCGGCGCGCCGCCTGGACGCCGCCGGAGTTGGAGCATCAGACCCCGTGGCAGGAAATCTATCGCACCCATGTGGGCCAGTTGGCGCAAGGCGGCTGTCTGGAACTCGCCACCGCCTATCAACGCATCGCCCGGGTGCTGCCGCGCGACAACCACTGAGCGGGGCGGCATCGGCGCATCGGGCCCGGTTCGCCTTCCGGGCTCCGGGTCCGACGCCCCCGCCATATCTCGGCCGCCGGGAGGCCTGCGGCGGCAGGACGCGCCGCGCCCGGGCACAAAAAACTGACTTGCGTCAAGGCAGTGTCGCAATTTTCCGGTAGGATACCCAGATAACAGGCGAGCAGCGACCGGAGGCAGAATGCCCAAATTCACGACCACCCCCTATGACGCGATCGAGCCCGGGATGCAGGCCAGTCTGGAGCGGCTCTGCCTTGCCGACGATCTCTATGTCTTTGCCAATTCCAGCGGCAATCTCAACCCGATGCATCTGCCGAAGGAAGACGGCGACGGCGATGGCCGGCCCGAAGCGGTCGCCCCCTCGGCCTGGCTGGCGGCGCTGATTTCGGGCGTTCTGGGCAACCAGTTGCCCGGGCCGGGCACGCTTTATCTGGATCAGTCCCTGCGCTTTCTGGGCCGGGCCCATGCGGGCGATACGCTGACCGCCGCCGTGCGTGTGATCGAAAAACTGCCCGAGAACGTGGTGCGTTTCGAGATCTGGGTCGATGGTCCCGAAGGCCGGATTGCCGAGGGTGAGGCCCGCGTCATCGCCCCCGCGGTGGTGCAGCATTTCGATGTGCACGACCTGCCCGGCCTGACCGTGCAGCGCCATGTGCATTTCGACCGGTTGCTGGAAATGGCGGCACCGTTGCCCGCGATCCCCACCAGCGTCGTGGCCCCCGAAACGCCCGATGCGCTGATGGGCGCGCTTCTGGCGCGCGATCACACGCTGATCGACCCGATCCTCGTTGGCTCCGCCCGCAAGATCGCCGCCGCCGCCGAAGAGGCGGGCGGCGATCTGGGCGGGCTCGACATCATCGACATTCCCGATCACCGGGCCGCCGCGCTGCGGGCCGTGGCGCTGGTGCATGAAGGCCGGGCGCGCGCGGTGATGAAGGGCCATCTGCACACCGACCAGATCCTGCATGCGGTGTTGAAGAAGGAGGGCGGGCTGCGCACCAATCGCCGCCTGTCCCATGTCTTCGTGATGGATGTGCCGGGGCTGACGCATCTGCTGTTCGTGACCGACGCGGCGATCAACATCACGCCCGATCTGGATTGCAAGATGTCCATCGTCCAGAACGCCATCGATCTTGCGCTGGCCCTTGGGGTGGAGCAGCCGAAGGTCGGGATCCTGTCGGCGGTGGAGACCGTGACCGCGTCGATCCCGTCGACGCTGGACGCGGCGATCCTGTCGAAAATGGCCGACCGGGGACAGATCACCGGCGGTCTGGTGGATGGGCCGCTGGCGATGGACAACGCCGTCGATCTGGATGCCGCGCGGACCAAGGGCCTCAAGGGTCTGGTGGCAGGTCGGGCGGATATCCTCGTGGCGCCTAATATGGAATCCGGCAACATGCTGGCCAAGCAGCTCACCTTCCTTGCCCATGCGGAGGCCGGCGGCATCGTCATGGGCGCGCAAGTGCCGATCATCCTGACCAGCCGGGCCGATGACGACAAGGCGCGGCTGGCCTCCTGCGCCATCGCGGCGCTTTACGCGGCGAGCAAATCGCCATGAGCCGGCTGATCCTCACCCTGAACGCGGGCTCCTCCTCGATCAAGTTCGGGCTCTATGCCGCCGCCGCCGAACCGGTGGAGGAGGCGCGCGGCCAGATCGACGCGCTCGGCCCCGCGGCCCGGCTGATCCTGGAGCCGCGCGGCGCCGCGCGGCAGGACACCGATCTCGGCCCGACGGATCACGCGGGCGGCGTGCAGGCGATCCTGGATGCGCTGGCCCCGCTCACCGCCGGGCGGCCCATCGCGGGCGTCGGCCACCGCGTGGTGCATGGCGGCCCCGATATCGACGGGCCACGGCAGATTGATATACCATTGTTATACCTTCTGCGCGGGTACGAGCCGCTCGCGCCCCTGCATCAGCCCCATAATCTGGCGGCGGTGGAGGCCGCACAGGCGGCCTTTCCCGAGGCGGTGCAGATCGCCTGTTTCGACACCGCGTTTCACCGCGGCCACCCGTGGGTGAACGACACGTTCGCCCTGCCGCGCCGCTATTACGACAAGGGTGTGCGGCGCTACGGCTTCCACGGGCTCAGCTATGATTACGTGATGGGTGCGATGCGTCGGGACTGGCCGCGTCTGGCCGACGGTCGGGTGATCGTGGCGCATCTGGGCAACGGCGCGTCGATCTGCGCGATCCGGCAGGGCCGTTCCGTGGGCTCGTCCATGGGATTTTCGGCGCTGGACGGGTTGCCAATGGGCACCCGCTCGGGCCAGCTCGATCCGGGCGTATTGCTCTACATGATGCAGAGCGAAGGCCTGACCGCGGATCAGATCAGCGATCTTCTGTATCGCGAAAGCGGGCTGAAAGGGCTGTCGGGCCTCAGTCACGACATGCGGACGCTGCTGGAGAGCGACCGCAAGGAAGCCGCGGAAGCCATTGATTACTATGTCTTTCGTCTCCGGCGGGAGATCGGGGCGATGGCGGCGGTTCTGGGCGGGGTCGATGCGGTGGTGTTCACCGGCGGCATCGGAGAAAACGCGGCCCCGATCCGGGCACGGGCCATTGCGGGGCTGGGCTTTCTGGGCCTCAGCATCGCGCCCGCCGCCAATGAGGTCAGCGCCCCGCGCATCGATGCGGGGCCGGTTCCGGTGCTGGTGGTGCCCACGGATGAGGAGCGGGTGATCGCGCGGGCGGTGGCGGGCTCCCTCGACGGTGCGGCCCGGGCCGCGGGATGACCCCGCCCCGGCGATAGCTTTTACGGTGGCCCCCTTGACGTGACGCGGCACGGCCGCAGGATGGCGGGCAGAGGTTCGGAGGGTTTGAATGCGTTTCATCGTCATCGCCGTGGGCATCGTCGCGGTTCTTTTCGCCGGCACCGCGATTGTCATGCGGCTGGTCCCTATGCCTGCCGAGGTCTGGCATCTGGACCCCGCCGACGTCACGCCGCCCGACACCCCGAATTTCGTTCTTCTCAGGGGAGATGAGGCCGTCACACGCCCCGGCACCGTGGCCGATGTGTCCGCTCGCATTGATGAAATCGCCCGTGGCGACGGGGCGCGGCTGATCGGAGGGACCGTGGCGGAGGGGCATATGACCTATGTGCATCGCACGGCGCTCATGGGGTTTCCCGATGCGATCTCGATCCGTGTCCGCCCGGCGGAGGATACGGGGCAGGCCGCGATCGAGGTCTTCTCCCGCTCCCGCTTCGGCCACTCTGACATGGGCGTGAATGACAGGCGCGTGACCCGGTGGCTGGAACAGCTGGGCTCTTGACCTTTCCCGGCGCTCAAGCGACACCGCGCAGATGCTGCCCACCGACCGCCTGCACCAGATCACCGACCGGTTCGAGTTTCTCGAAGCGCGGCTGAATGCCGGGCCGCAGGCCTCCGAGATTGCCGTGATCAGCCGCGAATATGCCGAGTTGAAGCCCATCGTGGAGCAGATTTCCGCCTATCATCAACTGCTTGCGGATATCGCCGATGCCGAGGCGATGCTGGGCGATCCCGAGATGAAGGCGCTGGCGGAGGAGGAATTGCCGGTTCTTCGCGCCGCGCTGCCCAAGGCCGAACAGGCGTTGCGCATTGCGCTATTGCCGCGCGATGCGGCGGATGCGCGTCCCGCGATGATCGAGATCCGTCCCGGAACCGGCGGTGACGAGGCCGCGCTTTTCGCCGCCGATCTGCTGCGCATGTACGAGCGCTACGCCGAGGCGCATGGCTGGAAGCTGGAGATCATCGAGCAGAGCCTGACCGAGCTTGGCGGTATCAAGGAGGTGATCGGCCATGTCTCGGGGGAGGGGGTCTTTGCCCGGCTGAAGTACGAAAGCGGCGTTCACCGGGTCCAGCGGGTTCCAAGCACGGAATCGGGAGGGCGCATCCACACATCGGCCGCGACGGTCGCGGTCCTTCCCGAGGCGGAGGAGGTCGATATCGATATTCCCGCCGCCGATATCCGCATCGACACGATGCGCGCGTCCGGCGCGGGCGGGCAGCATGTGAACACCACCGACAGCGCGGTGCGGATCACCCATATCCCCTCGGGTATCGTCGTCACCAGTTCGGAGAAATCGCAGCACCGCAACCGGGAAATCGCCATGTCGGTTCTGCGGGCGCGGCTCTACGATCTGGAACGGCAGCGGATGGACGACGCCCGCGCCGCGGACCGGAAATCGCAGGTCGGCTCGGGCGACCGGTCCGAGCGGATCCGCACCTATAACTTCCCCCAGGGCCGGATGACGGATCACCGGATCAACCTGACGCTCTACAAGCTCGATCAGGTGATGCAGGGCGATCTGGACGAGGTGATCGACGCGCTGATCGCCGATGATCAGGCCCGCATGCTGGCGGAGATGGAGGGGTGACACCCCGGACGATCCAGACGGCCCTGACCGCAGGCCGCGACCGGCTGCGCGCGGCGGGGCTGGACGGGGCCGACCGGGACGCGCGCTGGCTGATGGCCGGCGCCCTGGGTGTCCCGCCCGACCGCGTGATCCTTCGGTTGCAGGATCCGTTGGGCGACCCGGCGGCGCGCTCCTTCGAAACCGCCATCGCCCGTCGGCTGGACCGCGAGCCGGTCAGCCATATCCTTGGCGGGCGCTGGTTTTACGGGCGCTGGTTCCGGGTGACGCGGGATGTTCTGGACCCGCGCCCGGAAACCGAAACGCTGGTCGATCTGGCCCTGAGCGCGCCGTTTTCGACGGTGCTTGATCTGGGCACCGGCACGGGCTGCATCCTGCTCAGCCTTCTGGCGGTGCGCCCGGGGGCCACCGGGCTGGGCACGGATATCTCGCCCGAGGCTCTGGCGGTCGCGGATCGGAACGCGACCGGACTGGGCCTGTCCGACAAGCTCGACCTGCGCCTGTCGGACTGGACCGCGGACGTCACCGGCAGGTTTGATCTGATCGTGTCGAACCCGCCCTATATCTCCGCCACGGAAATGGCCGATCTGGCGCCCGATGTCCGCGACCACGAGCCCCATCTTGCCCTGACCGATGGCGGGGACGGCCTTGCGGCCTATCGCGCGATCACGGCCGGGGCGCCGCATCATCTGGCGCGGGGCGGCCGGCTGCTTGTCGAGATCGGATGGACGCAAGGGCCCGCGGTTTCCGCTCTCTTCCGCGCGGCCGGGCTTGAAGAGATTGCCGTGCATTCCGATATGGATGGCAGGCCCCGGGTCGTCAGCGGGCGGGCTCGCGCATGAGGTAAAGTGCGAAAACCGGCCAATTTGGGCAAAAAACAGCGTGCTGCCGTCACTTTGGCCTTGTTTTGGCCCGCATTGCGTGGTTACTCCCTACCCAACGGACGCAGATTGGCTTGGCCAATCGCCCGTGGTTTTGCCACAGAAACGGGTCACTCTATACTCGACCCAAGGCGCATGTATACGGGATCGGCACGGGGCTGATCCGATGCGGCCCTACCAGAACACTGGAACAGAAAAACCAATGAGATCATCGAAGAACCGCTCGCGGTCCAAGGGGAACCGGAACCGTTCCGTCGGCAATATCGTCAACCGTGTGTTTGACAGCTCGGGGCCCGAGGGCAAGGTGCGCGGCACCCCGCAGCAGATTATCGACAAATACAACCAGCTTGCCCGCGATGCACAGCTTTCCAACGACCGTGTGGCGACCGAGAACTTCCAGCAGCATGCGGAGCATTACACCCGCATGCTGAGCGAAGCGCAGCGCGAGATGGATGCGCGGCGCGAGGCGCAGGAAGCGCAACAGAATCAACAGAACCAGCAGCGCGATCAACGCCCGCCGCGGAATGACGACGGCCAGCAGGGCGATCAGCGCCAGCCGTGGAACGACGATGGCGATCAGGGTGACACCCGCAACGCTCCGCAGTCGGAGTCCGGCCTGGGCGACGTGATCGACACCGCATCCGCCGCCGATAGCGGTCTTGTGGAAACGCCCGAAAGTACCGGCAAGCCGAAACGCACCCGCGCCCGGCGCCCGCGCAAGGCCGATGCCGACAGCGCACCCGACGCCCCGGCGCAAGAGGCGTCCGAGCCGAAGTCGGGCAATCCTCAGGAAGCGGCCGAGTAAGCCCGGGCTCAGCCCGCCGCGATCTGGCGGGCCAGCGCGCAGAACCCCTCGATCGGAACCTGTTCGGCCCGATCCGTGGGCGTCAGCCCGGCGGCCACGATCCGTGCCTCGATATCCGGGACAAGCCCCTTGAGCGCGGCGCGCAGCATCTTGCGCCGCTGGTTGAAGGCCTTGGCCACGACCCGTTGCAGCACATCCGGATCCGCGGGATAGCGTGGCTGAGGCAACGCGGTCAGATGCACCACGGCGGAGCTGACCTTGGGGGGCGGTGTGAAGGCTTCGGGCGGCAATCCCATCACAACCCGCGCGTCGCAGCGCCATTGCGCCAGCACGGCCAGCCGCCCATAGGCCTTGCCGCCGGGCCGGGCCACGATCCGGTCTGCAACCTCGCGCTGGAACATCAGGGTCAGGCTGTCCCATAGCGGGGGCCAGACCGGCGGCGTCAGCCAGCGCACCAGCAATTCGGTCCCCACATTATAGGGCAGGTTCGCGACGATCTTGACCGGGGGCTGCAGATGCGCGGCCCAGTCCAGATCCAGCGCATCGGCATTCAGCACCTCAAGCCGGCCGGGATAGGCCGCCGCGATCTCGGCCAGGGCCGGCAGGCAGCGGGCATCCTTTTCGACCGCGACCACGCGGCGCGCACCTTCGGCCAGCAATCCGCGCGTCAGCCCGCCGGGTCCGGGGCCGATCTCAAGAACGTCGCAGCCGGTCAGATCGCCCGCGGACCGGGCGATTTTCGCGGTCAGATTCAGATCCAGCAGAAAGTTCTGCCCAAGCGATTTCCGTGCGCTCAACCCATGGGCGGCGATGACCTCGCGCAGCGGGGGCAGGATATCGATACCGCTCATTTCGCGAAAATCCGGTCATTTCGGCTCATCCCCCCTCATCGCAGGGCAGGGCGGGCCTTGTCGAGCGGCAGCGGCATGTTTTTTGCAGGCCGATTGTGGTATAATCATGCCATATTTTACGACAACTCTTTGATTTTCAGTGTGATTTCTTGAGGTAGGTGGTTCGTTGACCCGAAGTGATTTCGTAAACGCGTGGTCCGCAAGCACCCCAGATCAGCGCTTTTCCGCCTTCGTGGCGTGGATCGGCGATGCATTGGCCAGCTACGACTCCCTGATTGGCCCGATCGACCTGCAGCGCGATGCGGCGGCCGACCCAATCCTTCAACCCGACAGGATGAGCTATCGGCTGTCGCCTGATCTTTTCACCCAGGGCGCGCCCGACGCGGCCGCGGATCTGGGCGATCTCATCATCGACCGGTCTGTCTATCTGGCGATGCGCGCCTGGGAGGAGAGGCAGAAGGAGAAACAGGAATGGGAGAAGGAGGCGCGCAAGCAGCGCGACAAGGACTACGAGAAGATGCTGAAAGACGCCAAGTCCAAGGGCAGCAAGGCGGGTTATGGGGACTACCTGCTTTATCTGCGGATGAAGGAGCTTGAGGGCGGATCGGGCTAGGCGGCGAACAGGGAGTGTTCCAGATGGCATTTGCAGAACTGAACGAGCATCAGATGGAGGCCCTGGCCACCCATGCGGTCGCGCGCAAGACCCATACCCGCGCCGGGCTGATGCGGATGCTGGCCGAACTCAGGCTGGAATTCATCGAAGGCGCCGAAGAGGCCCTGCATTGCAGTCAGTGGCTGGGCGCGCAGACCGCGCTGGTGCAGGCCGCCTATCGTCTTGAGGTCGCCAGCGCCCGCGCGGAGGAGGAGGCGCGGCGCGCCGACGCGCTTGTCTGGTTGGCCGAAACGCCCGATCTCATCGCGTCGACGCGGGCCCGCGCGCTGCCGCAGGAGGGTGCATCGGATGGCTGATCCCGTATTCGGCGTCACCGGCGCCGGGGCCGCTCTGGTGCCCGACGACACATATGGCGATGTTGCGCGCGGCATGATCGGGCGGTCGCGGGGATACTGCCTTGCGACCCTGTTCATCGTCGATCTGGACCCGGCGGGCGACACCGATCTGCGCGTGGACGGCATGGTGCAGGAGATGGCGGGGGCGGCATGGCGCGGGGTGGACGCACGGCTGATCGTGGGCGGCTCCCGCGTGAATGGCGATATTCTGGATATGGCGCGTCTGGCGCGGGCGCGGGCCCGTTCTTTGGGCCTGCCGTGCCGGATGGTGGCGACGACCGAGCAGATCTCCAACCATTCCAAGGTGTTGGTGGCCGACGGGGTCACGCTTCTGGGATCCCATAACTGGTCCCCCGGCGCGTTGACGGGCCAGCGGCAGGACAGTGTCGCGATCACTTCGGCGGCATTCGCGGCCTATCAGCTGTCTCGCTTCGCCACGCAATGGGCCACAGCGGGCGCGGAGGGTTTCGATGTTCCGGATTGATTGGCACGATGTGACGACGAAGGATGTGCTGGGCGGGCTGCGCCAGATCGCCGGGGCGCCTGAGGATGCGGCGGCGCGCGACGATCTGCTGCGCCCGGTTGTGGCGGGCATTCTGGCGCATGTGGGCGGCCTGCCGGTCACCGGACAGCCATGGTCCGGGGCCGACTGCACCGCGGCCGCGCGGCTGCTACTGGCCGAGGCCGTAGCCGGGTTTCTGCGCCGCGGCCATGGGCATGGAACGGATCTGCCGGGCTGCGATCTTGGCCCCGCTGCGGGGATGTTGGAGCGTACGCTGACTGCGCGCGCCCGCGTGGAGGTCAATCACGCGGATGCCGACACGCTTGCCGCGCTGCCGGTGATCGGGCCCGCAACCGCCGCCCGCATTCTGAACGACCGCCGCGCGCGCGGGCCCTTCTCCTCCGCCAGCGAACTTGCCGAGCGGGTCAGCGGGATCGGGCCGGCCGGCGCGGAGCGGCTGAACCTCATGCTGTCCTTCGATGGCCCGCTAGTGTCGAGAGGGCGGGTTTCGGGCGATCTGGATGCGGATCTTCCCCGTCTGCTGGCCCTCTCTCCCGAACCGGATCCCGCTCGCCGTCTGGCCCGCATGCTGGAGGCGGTGGCCGGGTTCGTGGCGGCGGATCCGCATCCGGCGACCGTGGCGGGGCGTCCGCGCGATGATCTTCCGGTGGGCGACACAACGCCACTTCCGCAGATGCAGGCCTGCGACCAGATCGAGGTGCTGGAAGACGGCGCCTATTATCTGCGGCTGCAAACCCTGCTTGAAGAGGCTCGAAACCGGATCGACGTGGCCATGTTCTTCATGGCTTTCCCCGGCCCGACCCACCCGACCCGCGCGCTTCTGGAGCGGCTGGCGTCGGCACATGACACCGGCGTTGCCGTCCGGGTGCTGCTGGATCGGGACCGGGAGGATGATCCCTACCGGTCCCGCGTGATCAATGCGGAGGCGGCGGGATTCCTGAAGTCGCGCGGCGTGCCGGTGCGGATCGACCCGGAGGAGGTTCTGATGCATTCCAAGACGGTCGCGATTGATCGCAGGCTGGCGGTTGTCGGCTCCCATAACTGGACCGCCGGGTCCTACTTTCGCTATCGCGACATGTCGGTGGCGATCACCTCGCAAGAGGTGGCGACTGCTCTGCATGACCGGTTCGACGGCCTATGGGCCTTGGGGACGGACGCCTGACCCCGCTGCATGCAGCCCGCCAAGCCTCGTCGATGGCAGGTTCAGGCGGCGCGCGCCCTTGCCATCTGCTCGGCCATCCGCAAGGCCGCGATCAGGCTGGTGGCATCGGCCTGGCCCGTGCCGGCGATGTCGAACGCCGTGCCGTGATCGGGTGACGTGCGGACGAAGGGCAGGCCAAGGGTGACGTTCACGCCGCCCGAGAAATCCAGCGTCTTGATCGGGATCAGGGCCTGATCGTGATACATGGCGATGGCCGCGTCATAGCCCGCGCGGGCTGCATCATGAAACATCGTGTCTGCGGAATGCGGGCCGGTGATGGCCATGCCCTCGGCCTTCAGCGCGGCGATCACGGGCGCGATCAGGTCGGTCTCCTCCGCGCCGATTGTACCGCCTTCGCCCGCATGGGGGTTCAGTCCGGCCACGGCGATGCGCGGCGCCTCCACACCGAAATCCCGGCGCAGCGCCGCCTCGGTGATGCGGATCGTGTCCATCAGGAGCGCGCGGTCCAAGACGCCCGGCACCTTGGCCAGCGGGATGTGGATGGTGGTCGGCACCACGCGCAGCGCGTCGCAGGCCAGCATCATCACCACACGGGACACGCCCGCCAGATGGGCCAGATACTCGGTATGGCCGGGATGGGAAAACCCGGCCCCGTCTTTCAGCGCCTTCTTGTTGATCGGCGCGGTGCAGAGCGCGGATGCCTCCCCCCGCATCACCAGATCGACACCCCGGGCGATCGCGTCGATCACGGCTTGGGCATTGGCCGGGTAGGGTTTGCCGGGTATGGCAGCGGCGGGGAAATCATGGGCCAGAACCGGCAGCGCGTGGCCCGAGATATGGGTGGCGTCGCCGGGGGCATGGATCACCTCCACCGGCGCGCCATGGCCGGTCAGATGCTTTGGATCGCCAATCGCGAAAAACGGCAACCGGGCCCCGAGCCGGGCCCAGGCCTTGGCGGCGATTTCGGGCCCTATGCCCGCGGGCTCCCCACAGCTCAACGCGATGGGGGCAGTGCTCATTCGTCTTCCGTGATGATCGCGTCGGCCCGCAATTCGGCCAGGAACCCGTCGGCATAGCTTTCCAGACGCTGCTGGAACAGGGCCTGGCGTACCTCTTCGCGGCCGCCTTCCGGCAGTTCGGTCGAGCGGCCGCAGAGCATCAGCACCTGCAGGATCTGGCCGTTGTTGCGGGTGATGCCAAAGGACATCTCGTTATCGTCGAGCTTCGCCAGTTCCAGCGATACATCCGCCGGCACGTCCCCGATCGGCAGGGATTGCCGGGTAAATCCGCCGGGGCGCGCACCATAGAGGTCGTCGCAGACATCCACGTCGTTGCGCAGACGCTGCGCCTCGGCAAGCGCGTCTTCGGAGCGTCCGCCCTCGATCGGGATCGTTGCGTATTCGACGGCGGTGATCACCGGGGTCACGAAATCGGTCTCTTCGAAATCTCGCAGCTGGAAGATCGCGATGGCCGGACCAAGGGGAACCGGCTCGGTCACATCGCCCGGCCCAAGCGTCAGCACCAGAGACCGCAATCCGGGTGGCAGGCTGGACAGGGGCCGCCAGCCAAGCGACCCGCCAGCCCGTGCGGTGCCGGCAGCCGAAAACCGGCGCGCGGCGGCCGAAAATCCGGCCACATCGCCATCCAGCGTCTCGGAAAGCCGCTGGATCTGCGCCCGCGCTTCTTCCTGGTTCTGCGGGGTCAGCGGAATGACAAGTTCGGCGAGCAGGATGCGTGCGCCCTGCGAGGATCCGCTCAGCGTCAGCGCGCGGTCGATCTCTTCCTCTGTCACCTGCGCGCGCGGGCCGAAGCGGGTGCGCAGCACGTTGCGCCAGGTAACGCCCGCCGCGACGAAATCCCGGAATGTTTCGGCGGAAACACCTTCGGCCGCGATCGCCTGAATGAACTGTTCGGGTTCCAGATTGGCGCGCGCGGTGAATTCGGCCATCCCCTCCTCGATCTCCTCGGCCGAGGCGGTCAGACCGAGCCTTTCGCTGGCTTGAGCCTGCAGACGTTCATTGACGAGGTCCTCGCGGGCTGTCTCTTCCAGATCGCCGGGGGCGTTCAGAAGCTCCAGAAACCGGCGGCGTTGCTCGATCTCGTAATAGGTCACCGCGCGGTCGTTGACGGTGATCGCGGCCGTGAAGGGGCTTTGCTGCGCGTTTGCGGCGACAGCCGCCAGCGCGGCAGTCAGGGACAGGGCGCCGGCGACGATCAGGGCGATCCAATCGGGCCGGGAAAACTGTTTTGCTCGCATGCTCATCGTTTCTTGTCCGTTATCCTGTTGCGCAGTTCCGGTCAGCGGCAGCTGCGATCGTAGCGGCGGCCATCCCGCGTAGCGCCAAAGCCATTCAGCGCGACAGTCAGGCCCAATTCGGTTGACGGCTCCAACGTAGCCGAGGAGGTGAAGCGGCGCGAGAGGGAAAACTCCACATCAACGCATTCCGTTGCATAGCTCAACGCCAGCCCGGCCCGCGTCGGTTCGTCGGTGACGAAATCATAGCGCCAATCGACGGCCGCGGCCCAAGCATTCTCGAAATCATAGCGGGCATCGAAGGACCATTCGGCCATATCCAGCGGGCGGCCCTCGGCCGGGTCGGCCCGTAGCCAAGTGAAGCGGGAGGTGAGGCCGTGTGCCTCCCCGGTCCAGGAGACGGCAAGCTCGTTGGAGGTGAAATCGAACGCATCGTCGAACAGCATCCGGTTCATCACACTCAGATCCTGCCCGAGGCCCAGATTGGCAGAAAGCAGCCAGTCGGATTGGCGCCCGTCCAGCCCCGAGCCCGGCGTGAAAGGCCCGAAATCCCCTTCGCGGAAGACCCGGCCTACCGTAACGCCGAGCGACCAGCCAAGCGGGTCGGTCCGCGTATAGGTCACGCCGATATTCAGCCGCTGTCCGGTTTCGCGGGCGTCGTTGCCCGGGAACCGGTTGAGCGAAAAAAGATTTGCCTCGTCGAATTCCACCACCGCGCTGTCCTCATTGGGGATCATCGCCGTGTCGTCCTCGCTCCAGGCCAGTTGCACGGTCGGCTCGATCAGATGGGTCACGCCGCGCTCGCTGGTCATGGCCCATGGCCAGCGCAGTTCGACGGCGGCAAAGGGGGCGATCCGGGTTTCCTGATCCGGAAAGCCGCTGTCTTCCCGGATGTTGTAATAGTCGGCGTAAACCTCCGTTTCGACGGCCAGAAGCAGCCCGGCGGGCAGCACCCAATCGCGGCGCCAGTCTGCACTTGCCGTCACGCGCCCGACATCGCGGCCGATCGTATCGGTGTCATCGACGCGGTAATGGGCATGGGTGCTGAAGCTGAGGGACGCGATGCCGCCAAGCCCCGCGGGTGTGTAGCGTCGGGTATACTCCGCATTCAGCGCCCGGTTCGGCAGGATGCGGTTGTCGTCGCCGTCGCGCAGCGAGGTGAAATAGGTAAATCCGCCTTCGATATACTCGTCCCGGCGGGCCCGGCTGAAGGTGAGGTGGCTTCGCAGCCGGTCTTCGTCGGAATAGCCATAGGCGAGAAGATAACTCCGGTCGGTGACGCCTTGCAGCCCGAAATCGAGCTGGAAATCGCGGGGCAGGTCGAATGTGCCTTCGGCAAAGACATATCCGCGCTGGTCGTCATCTGTCAGGTCATCCCAGGTCAGCGCCCCATCGACCTCGACAAACCCGTTGCGAAATGCCTGGCGATAGCGCGCCTCGATGCTTTGGCTCTGGCCAAGCGTCAGAAACGGCGTCAGCGTCAGATCGGCATGGTCGCCCAGTTCGATGAAATAGGGCAGGCGGATGCCGGTGCCGATCAGATCGTCGCCGCCGATCGAAGGGGCGAGAAAGCCGGTGGCGCGCTCCAGCGTCGGGTCGGGCAGGCGCAGGCGGGGGATATAGGCAAGCGGGATGCCAAGCGCCCGGAACTGCGCCCCCTCGAAGTATAACTGCCGCTCCAGTTGATCATGCACGATCCGCCGGGCGCGGATCTCCCAAAGCGGGATCGGGTTGTTCGCGCAGATCTCGCAGGAGGAGGCGACGGTCTGGTAAAGCTGCGTATACCGCCCCTCCGTCCGGTTGATCTCGGTTGCCGCGATCTGCAGTTGCCGGTCCAGCACCAGCCGCGCGGATTGCAGAATGCCACTTTGCATATCCGCCGACAACTGGGCGAACTCGGCGAAGAAAACGGTGCGCCCGTTGGCTTCGATCACGCTGAGCGGGCCTTGCACGACCATCGTGTCGTTCACACCGTCGTACCGCACGGACTGGGCCCGCATCCGGCTGCCCTGATAAAACACCTCGACATTGCCGGTGGCCTCGACGACCTGGCTCGCGCCGTCGAACTCGATGCTGTCCGCGATCAGGGTGGCGGGCATCGGGTCCGTGGGCTGGGCGTCGGCCCCGGTGGCGCCAAGCGCGGCTGCGAACAAGGACAGGGCCAGGAGAAGGGCGCGCAGCGGGCTCATCCATCCTCCGTATGAAGCAAAAGGCCGAGCGCCAGAAGAATTGCAGCCAAAGGCGGCGTCCAGGCGACGACAGAAATCGGAAGCTGGCCGGTCTCGCCCAGAACCTGTGCGAAGCTGCGGATGAAAAACACCCCGAACCCCAGCAGGATCGCCGACAGGACCATGACGCCGGTCTTTCCGAACCGCGTGTGCCGCATCGTGAACCCTGCCGCGATCAGCACCATCGCGGCCAGCATCAGCGGATTGCTCAACTCCATCTGAAGCCAGACCCGATGCTGAAGCGCGGCAAAGCCCGCGCGGTTCAGCTGCCGGATGAAACCGGGCAGTTCATAGATCGGAACGGTCGTGGGGCTGCCGAAACTGTCACGGATCTGTTCGCGGGTCAGGGTGGAGGGCAGGGTATGCGCGGCCAGCGTTTCGGCCTCGGCCTCGGGGTTGGCGCTGCCCGCGAGCGGCCAGATCTTCACATTCTCAAGCGACCATGCCCCCAGTTCCAGCTGTGCCGACCCGGCATCGATCCGGCGCTGCATGGTTCCCTGGTCGTCGAACACGAAGAAGCTGGCATTGCTCAGCACCGTGCCGTCGGCATTGGATCTGTCCGCACGGATGACGGTCTGCCTTGCCTCGCTGCCCTGACGCAGCCACAAGCCCTCCGCGCTGACCGAAAGCGTACGCTCCTCGCCGGTCTGGAAGCGCGCGATGCTTTGCGAATATTGCCGTTCCGTCGCCGCGACGATGGGGTTGAGCACGGTGATCCCCAGGACGCCCAGCAGGACCGCCACCACCACAGGCGACATCGTGCTGCGCAGGGCCGAACGCCCCGCCGCCCGCACGACCACCAGTTCCGAGGTGCGCGCAAGCCCGAGGAACAGGAACAGGGTCGCGATCATGATGAACAGCGGCAACATCTCGTAAAGCGTGCCGGGCAGATTAAGCAGCGCCAGCTGGAACGCCGCGTTCAGGCCGGCCTCGGGGTTGCCGATCCGGCGCAACTGTTCGGCCAGATCGATGGGCAGCAGGATCGAGATGAACACCCCCAGCACGATCGCGAACGATCTCAGGAAGCGCCGCGCGATATACAGATGCAGGATCATGCCGCCGCCCGCCGTCGCACGCGGGGCCCGCGCATTCCCCGAAGGGTCAGCCCGGCGACAATCAGAAGTGCAAGAAGCGGTTGCAGATAGATCAGCAGGATCTGCCCTCCCTCCCTGAGGGCCAGCGCTTCGGCCGCATTCCACGTCATCTGAAGCGGGATGATCAGAACCACCGCCAGCAGGATCTGCGGCCAGACCCCGAAACGGGAAAAGGAGCCGAGCATCAATGTGGCCGCCCCGATCGCCGGCACCAGCAGGACGAAGAGCGCGCGCGCGATCCGGCTGTGCCCCTCGAACTGCATGGCGGCGCGGTCAAATCCCTGTTCGGTGGCGAAATCCGGATCGGCGCGCAGCAGAACCGGCGTGGACAACTCGCCCAGATCGTAGCGCCGCGCGTCCGGCGCCTCGATCAGACCGGCGATGTCATAGGTGAAATCGTCGAATTCCACGATCGAAAGCCGCTGATCGGCGGCCGTTCGGGTCTGTGCCATCCCGTCGAACATCACCAGCCGCGGCCCGGCCTCGCCGCGGACCAGAAGCGCCCTGCGTGCGTTGTAAGTGGTTTCGGCACCCAGGCTGGAGCGATCCTGCAGAAAGATATCCCGGAACTCGCCCAGTTCGGTGATTTCCCGGATATAAACGGTCAGCCCGGCGGTGGGGTGGATGAACTCCCCTTCGCGCAAAAGTCGCCCGGTCATGTCCTGGGTGACCTCGGCGCTGCGCTCGTTGAACTGGCCGCGGGCGGCGGGCGCCAGCACATTGGCCAGAATGCCGACCAGAACCGCCAGCAGCAGCCCGAACAGCGCCACGGGCCGCAACAGCCGGATCACACCCATGCCGGCGGTCTGCAGAACCACGAGTTCGGATTCGGCGATCATCCGGTTGAAGATGTAAAGCGTGGCCACGAATGCGGAAACCGGCAGCACCGTCAGCATGATCTGCGGCAGGCTGAGCGCGGTGAATTCAAGAAAGACGGCAAGGTTCTGGCCATCGGCGATCAGCGAGTCGAACAGGTCGACCGCCCGGTTGATCCAATACACGGATATCAGGACAAGGCTGAAAAAGCCGAACAACACCAGCAGTTGTGACAGGATATACCGGTCGTACCGCCCCACAGGTCATGCCCCTCATCTTGTGTCGTTCGTTGGTCTTTTACCCGGTTTTACTGCAATCCCGTCTCCGTTAACAGGCCCATCTGGTCATCCTCCGCGGCCCCGCCTAAGCTGCGGCAAATCTCGAACATCATGAGGCCCCGTATGACCACCCCCATCGACATTTCCTTTGCTGAAACCGACCTGGACGCCTTGCGCGAATTCGAGGGAAAGATCGCGGTCTTTGCCACCGAAGACGGCAAGATGGATGCCGGCGCCCGGCGCGCCAACCGGCTGACACGGGGCGCGGTCGCGCGGATGCTGGATGCGGAGGGCTGGAGCAAGGTGAAGGAGGGCGAAGGCTTCGTGATGGGCTTTCCCGCCGGGGTTCTCGCCAGCGCGGTGATGGTCCTGAAACTGCCGCGCCGTCCGTCGACGGAGCTGGCACGCAAGGCCGGCGCGAGCCTTGCCAAGTTCAAGGGCGATGAGCCGCTTCTGGTGGTGGCAGGCACGTTGAACCGGATCGAGGAAGTCTCGCTCGGGCTGGCGCTTCGGGCCTACAGCTTCACCGATCACAAGACCGAAGAAACCGCCAAACCCGGCCCCGCCACGATCTTCTGCAGCAAACCCGAGGCGGTGGCCGCCGCCGCCAAACCGGCTATGGCACTGGCGGAAGGCGTGTTTTTCACCCGCGATCTGGTCAGCGAGCCGGCCAATGTGCTGACCACCGATGATTTCGCCGCCCGGCTGGCCGCGATGCAGGAAATCGGCCTTGAGGTCGAAATCCTGGAAGAGGCCGACATGAAAAAGCTCGGCATGGGTGCGCTTCTTGGGGTGGGCCAGGGCAGCGATGCACCCTCCAAGATCGTGGTGATGCAGTGGAAGGGCGGCGGGAAGGAGCCGCCGCTAGCGCTGGTCGGCAAGGGGGTGGTGTTCGACACCGGCGGGATCAGCCTCAAGCCGGCGGCAGGCATGGAAGACATGACGATGGACATGGGCGGCGCGGGTGTCGTCTCGGGGGTGATGCGCGCGCTGGCCCTGCGCAAGGCGAAGGCCAATGTGGTGGGGCTGGTCGGACTTGTCGAAAACATGCCCGGGCCGAATGCGCAGCGCCCCGGCGATGTGGTCAGATCCATGAAGGGCGACACGATCGAAGTGATCAACACCGATGCCGAGGGGCGGTTGGTTCTGGCCGATGTCATGTGGTACGCGCAGGATCGGTTCGCCCCTTCCGCGATGGTCGATCTGGCAACGCTGACGGGCGCGATCATCATCGGTCTGGGTCATGAAAACGCCGGCGTGTTCTCCAATGACGACGGGTTCTGCAACGCGTTTCTCAAGGCGGCCGAAGCGGAGGGCGAAGGGGCCTGGCGGATGCCCTTGGGGGAGGCGTATGACAAGATGCTGAAATCGGAAGTGGCGGATATGAAGAATGTCGACGGCCGCCCGGCCGGCTCGATCACGGCGGCGCAGTTCCTGAAGCGGTTCGTGAAGGACGAGACCCCGTGGATCCATCTGGACATCGCGGGCGTGGCCAGCGTGAAATCGGACACGGCACTGGCGCCCAAAGGGGCGACCGGCTGGGGCGTGCTGGCGCTCGACCGGCTGATCCGCGACCGCTACGAGGGCTGACGCTTGGGGGATGCCTATTTCTACCATCTGACCCGGCGCCCACTTGAAGAGACGCTGGCCAGTCTGGCGGCCAAGGCGCGCGGGGCGGGCTGGCGGGTGGCGGTGCGCGCCCGGACCGATGCGATGGTGGAGCGGCTGGACGATCTGCTCTGGCTGCGCCCGGAGGACGGGTTTTTGCCCCATGGGCGCGCCGGCGGTGATCATGACGCGGAGCAACCGATCCTGTTGACGACCTTGACCGAGATGCCCAACGGCGCCACCTGCCTGATGAGCGTCGAGGGTGCCCCCGTCGGGGCCGAGGAGGTTGCGGCGCTGGACCGCGTCTGCATCCTGTTCGATGGGCACGATCCGGGCGCGGTGCAGCAGGCACGGGAGCAATGGAAGACGCTCACAACCGCGGGCTGCGCCGCCCGATACTGGTCCGAAGAAAGCGGCGCCTGGGAGATGAAAGCCGAAAGCGGCACCTGATCGCCCGGGCCCCGGCGTTGCCTGGCCATCCGCCCGGCAATGTTCAGCGGGTCAGAACCAGCTCCCCGCCGGTGATCTCGATCCGGTCGAAGCGGTTGAGATAGGTCATCCCAAGCAGGCTTTCGGCCATGGCCCCCGAATTCACCACCGCAGGCACATCCGTTTCCACCACCCCGCCAAGGGCCACCTGATCCAGACGCACGGGGGCGGTTTCCACCAGACCGTTCGCCGTCATCGCGCGGCCCGAGAAGACGAGGCGGTCCATGTCGACCCCGACGCGCACCGCGTCCTGCCGGGTCAGCACCATATCCGATGCGCCCGTGTCGACGACGAAGCGCACCGGGGTCTCGTTGATGTCCAGCATCAGATAGTAATGCCCGTCAGGCGCGCGCGGCACCTCGATCACGGCACCATCCAGCGCGGTCGATTGCCGGGGCAGAACCGTGCCGCGGATGTCGCCCCAGACGCCGACCGCCACGATCGCGCCCAGGAAGATGAACACCCAGATCGCGGCCTGCTGTGCCATCTTGCCCATCTGGTGCCGGTTCGCGACCAGAAAGTATCCGGCGATAACCGTGCCGAAGAGCCCCAGATAGATAAATGAGGCGATTTGATCTCCGCTCATGCGCGACCCTCCATTCGCCCCTGATATAGGGGCTTCGGCGCTCAAATCACCTGCAGATCGCGGAAACCGTCGATCACGAACTGCACCGAAAGCGCGGCCAGCAACATGCCCAGAATACGGGTCACCACATTGATGCCGACCGGCCCCAGCAGGCGCTCCAGCGGGCTGGCCAGCAGAAACAGCACGAAGACGCACAGCAGCACCAGCACCATGACCCCGTGGATCATCGCGATATGAAGCGTATCGGTGCCGGGCTCGCCCGCCAGCAGGATCATAGTGGTGATCGACCCGGGCCCGGCGATCAGCGGTATGGCCAGCGGAAACACCGACGGATCTTCGGGATGGGCGGCATCCGCCTGCCCCTGACGGCGGGGCGCGCGGCGTTCGAACAACATGTCGAGCGCTGTCAGAAACAGCAAGATGCCGCCGGCCATCCGAAAGGCGGGCATCGAGATGCCGAGGAAATTCAGCACGGCTTCCCCGGCCAGTCCGAAAAGCGTTAGCAGCGCCACCGCCACGAGACAGGCGCGGATCGCGATGCCGCGGCGCGCCCGGGTGGTCATGCCCTGGGTCAGCGCCACGAAAAGCGGGGCCATGCCGATCGGGTCGATGATGACGAAAAGCGCCACGAACGCGGGGATGGCGGTGGAAAAATCCATCGCCCTAGCCCTGCAGCGATTTTGCGGGTGCCGGTGTCATTCGGCGGCCTCTTCGGCTTTTTCGATCCGCTCCTGCGCGGCCATCCACAAGGCTTCCGCCCGGTCGAGCCCCTCCATGACCTCGGTATATTTCTTCTGCCATGTGTCCAGCTCACCCTTGCGGCCATCTTCATAGAGCGCCGGATCCGCCAGTTTGGTGGCCAGCTTGTCGCGCATCTGGTTGAGCTTCTCCACCCGCGCGTCGGCCTTTCTCAGTTCGGCCCGAAGATCCTGCATCTGCGCGTGGCTGGGGCGCTTCGGCCTCGGTTTGTCGGGCTTCGGCGGTTTCTCGTCGCCTTGCAGGAGCATCCTGCGATACGCTTCGAGATCCTCGGTATAGGGCGCCACACTGCCATCTTTCACCAGCCACAACCGATCGGCGACCATGCTCAGCAGATGCATGTCGTGCGAAACGAGAATGACGGCCCCGGAATAGGCGGTCAGCGCCTCGACCAGCGCCTCGCGGCTTTCGATATCCAAGTGGTTCGTGGGTTCGTCCAGGATCAGCATATGGGGCGCATCGATGGTTGCCAGCAGCAGCGACAGCCGCGCCTTCTGCCCGCCGGACAGGCGGGCCACCTCGGTATCGGCCTGATCGGGGCCAAGCCCGAACCCGGCCAGCCGGGCCCGCAGCTTGGACTGCATTTCCGTGGGCCGCTCGCGCTGGATATGCTGAAGCGGCGTTTCATCGATATGCAACTCGTCCACCTGATGTTGCGCGAAATAGCCCACGCGCAGTTTGGAGGACTGGGTTTTTCGACCTTCGGAGGCCTTGAGTTTTCCCGCCAGCAGCTTGGAGAGCGTGGATTTGCCTTCGCCGTTCCGGCCCAGAAGCGCGATACGGTCGTCCTGATCGATCCGCAGGTTCAGCCGTTTCAGCACCGGGGGGCCGTCATAGCCGACGGCGACACCGTCCAGTTGCACGATGGGCGGCGACAGATCCTCGGGCCTGGGAAAGGTGAACACGGTGCGCGCGGCGTCTTCGGGCATCCGGATCGTGTCCATCCGCTCCAGCATCTTCACCCGGGACTGGGCCTGTTTCGCCTTGCTGGCCTTGGCCTTGAAGCGGTCGACGAAGCTTTGCAGATGGGCGCGGCGGGCCTCCTGCTTCTTGGCCTCTGCCGCCTGCACCGCGCGTTTTTCGGCCCGCGTGCGCGCAAAGATGTCGTAGCCGCCGGTGTAAAGGGTCAGCTTCCGGTCGGCGAGGTGCAGGATGTGGCCCACGGCGCGGTTCAGAAGCTCCCGGTCGTGAGAGATGATCAGCACGGTATGCGGGTATTTGGCCAGATAGCTTTCCAGCCAGAGCGCGCCTTCGAGATCCAGATAGTTTGTCGGTTCATCCAGCAGCAGCAGGTCGGGGGCCGAGAACAGAACCCCCGCCAGGGCCACGCGCATCCGCCACCCGCCCGAAAAGGCGGAGCAGGGCATATGCTGTTCGGCATCGGTGAAACCCAGTCCCTTCAGGATCGTGGCCGCCCGCGCCTCCGCCGACCATGCGTCGATATCGGCAAGCCGGGTCTGTATCTCGGCGATCCGGCCCGCATCCTGCGCGGTGTCCGCCTCGGCCATCAGTTGCGCGCGTTCGGTATCGGCCTCCAGCACGGTGTCCAGCAGCGACGTTTCGGAGGAGGGGACTTCCTGCGCGACGCCGCCGATGCGGGCGCGCTCGGGCAAAGTAATCGCGCCGCCATCCAGCACGAGTTCCCCGCGGATCAGACGGAAAAGCGTGGTCTTGCCGGTCCCGTTCCGGCCCACGATACCCACCTTGTGACCCGCCGGTATGGAGGCCGAGGCCCCTTCAAGCAGGGGCCGGCCAGCGATGGAATAGGATATCTCGGCAATTCGTAGCATGGGCGCGGTGTGGCGGAGCGTTGCGCCGGTGTCAATCGGCGGCTTTCCAAGCCCGGGCCCCCATGCTAGAGGCGCGCCAAACCTTAAACTTGGAGCAAGACCCATGGCCCTGGAACGGACCTTTTCGATCATCAAACCCGATGCCACCAAGCGCAATCTGACCGGCGCGATCACCGCCAAGTTCGAGGAGGCGGGCCTGCGTGTCGTCGCCTCCAAGCGCATCCACCTGACCAAGGCGCAGGCGGGCGTGTTCTACGCGGTGCACAAGGAACGCCCGTTCTATGACGAGCTGTGCGAGTTCATGTCGTCCGAGCCGATCGTGGTGCAGGTTCTGGAAGGCGAGAATGCGATTGCGAAGAACCGCGAAGTGATGGGCGCGACCAACCCCGCGGAGGCGGCCGATGGCACGATCCGCAAGGAGTTCGCGCTGTCGATCGGTGAGAACTCGGTCCATGGCTCCGACGCGCCTGAAACGGCGAAAGAGGAAATCGCCTATTTCTTCTCGGGTCTTGAACTGGTCGGCTAGGCTTCCATCCGGTGCGGCTTCTGAGCGGCGGTCTGAACGGACCGCCGTTTTTCTTTTTCCAGATGCTCTTTCAGGAGGGCCACATTGCGCTTGTTGGCCTTGAAGCCGACATCGAAGATGTCACCCACAAGAGGGATCGCTCCGATGGCAAGATCGATACCGGTATTCATGGCCATCCGGCCGATCAGATACCACGGCGCGCCCATGTTGCGGGCCTGGGTGATGATGTAGATGGCAGGCGCGACGGCCAGCCCGTCGCCGACCCCGGGGATCAGCCCGATCAGACTGTCCAGACCGATGCGGATGCCGATACCGGGAATGCGGAAGGCCGCGTCCATCTGCGCGGCCAACCGATCGAGCTTGTCGATATCTGCGGGCATCCGCGTCTATACGGTCCGCGGATTGTCGCGGGCGATGATGTAGACGGCATGCACGATGCCGGGGATGTAGCCCAGAAGCGTCAGGATGATGTTGAACCAGAAATGCTTGCCCAGACCTTCCTGAAGGAAAACGCCGAGCGGCGGCAGGATGATGGCGAAGAGAATGCGAATGAGGTCCATTGGTATCTCCTTTGATTGTCGTCATACCAACGGGCGGGGCGGCGATTTGTTCCCGGGTCTGGGGCGAAAAACAACAGCCGCGCCCGAAAGCGCGGCTGTCCTTCATGTATGAACCGCAGGTCGCGGTCTTCTCCCACCGATATCAGAAATCCGTTTCCGGCAGCGGGGTGGCGTCGGTCCGCACCGGCAGGATCGGGTGAACGACTTCCGGTTGCTCGCCGGTGAGCGTGCGCAGGAAGGCGACGATATCCGAGACGTCCCCTTCATCCAGATCGGCCCCCAGTTGCGCGGTGCCCATGACGGCGACCGCTTCCTCCAGAGACCAGACCGTGCCGGAATGGAAATATGGCGCGGTCAGTTCGATGTTCCGCAAGGGCGAGGCGCGGAACACGTAATCATCCGTGACCGTCTGGGTGATCGCAAACCGCCCCCGGTCCCCCACGGGGAGGATATCCGCGCCCGGCCGCTCCACCAGACCGAAGGGATAGTACTCCTGCCCGCCCAGATTGACGCCCGCATGGCAGGCGACGCAGCCTTCGTCCATGAACGCGGCAAGGCCACGCAACTCTTCCTCTGTCAGGCTGTCGGCACCTTGAAGGAACTGGTCGAACCGGGCATTCGGCGTGATCAGCGTTGCCTCGAAGCTTTCGATCGCAAGCGCGAAGTTGTCGAAGGTGATCGGCATCTCCTCGCCCGGGAAGGCGGCCGCGAAGGCGTCCACATATCCGGGCATGGATTCGAGCGTCGCAATCACGCGGTCCGGCGTGTTGTTCATCTCGACCCCGGCTTGCACCGGTCCCTGCGCCTGCTCGGCAAGGTCTGCCGCGCGGCCGTCCCAGAATTGCGCGATGTTGAACACCGCGTTGAACACGGTTGGCGCATTGCGCGGGCCCCGCTGCCAGCCATGGCCGACCGAGGTTTCCAGGCCGTCATCCCCGCCCAGCCCGACATTGTGGCAGGATTGACAGGAAAACAGCCCCGACCGGGACATGCGCGGGTCAAAGAACAGCATCGCGCCCAGATCGACCCGGGTGCGGCTCACGATGTTGCCATCGAGGCTTGGCGGGCTCAGGGGGATGGGTTCGAAAAAGTCCTGCGCGGCTGCGCGCAGGTCCGTATCGGCAAATGCCGGCATGACACCTGCGGCCAGTATGGCGCAGGCGGTAGAGAGCAGACGTCTCATAGACTCGAGTCCTTATAAGTTTAGAGTAAGAATGATTCTAAACTACGCAGGCCGGGCGCATTTGATCTGGATCAACAGGAGACAGTTTGACCCAGTGCTAAGCATCGGATTTCCGGGTATTTTTGTCGGCTATTCGCTGTGGCGCGGGTCGCGTCGGATCCCGGTCGATATCTCTCCGATCCAGCCCTGATCGCAACCGGCATTGGGGGCCGCGACCCTATCTGCATGTCTGTGTGAACCAATGTGTCGGTCAGCTTTGCGGTCGCGTCGGACCTGTCGCCGCAAGGATTGTGCGGCATGCAGCAAATGAGGGCACGTCGGCACCATGCTTTATGCAATCGGTGACGCCGGCCGCACATGCCCGTGGTCCGGCATGAGCCGGCCCATGCTTGCGGAAGGCCGTGACCGGATCCGCGGCGCGGTCATCGCCTGTTTCGGGGGCTTTGGGGGCCTGCTCGTCTCAGATACTGGCCCAGTCAGAAAAGCGGACCGGTGTCGGGCGCTCTTTCTGGGGCTGCGCGTCGCGCGGGCTTGGTTTGCGTGTCTGCATGATACTGCTCCAATGGGTATAGGTCTTGATGCCTATGATCTTTCAGGATCCGCTGCGATTCGGGCCTGACATGGACGGAAATGAGGCATGAATGTGGCAAGGGCCGTTTGTGCGGCGGAAAAAGGTCTGGCGACCCGACAGGGTGGAAGAGAGACAATTGAGCCGGGCCGCCAGCCAGTATTCGCGTCAGGTCACCGAAGCGCCGGAGGAAGGGAGGAGAGGCACGTAAGCGATCCTGACATGTCGAGTGTGCCCCGCAGCGGCAGGGTGGCCCAAGCGGAACCCGCCGATTCCCCCGGAGATTCGTTGTCTGACGTTTTTTTGGGCGCGATATCTCGGGGGAGGGCGGATTTCTGGGCGGTTCCGATGCGCCCCGCTGCGCGCCCATCCGGTCGCGATGTCATGACCATCTTCGGTTCGAAAGGCCGGGCCTATGGAAATTGCCTGCAAAAGCTCAAACAGTTGTCATTCAGGCTTTACACTTTCCGGAAGTGACCTAAAATGCCTCCTGCTTCATCAAAAGAAGGGCGTTTACGGCCCTGTTTTGCTTGCGCCATCCGAATGTAACTAAAAACTTACACTTGATACTGTCTACTTTAAATGACACTATCGAGGCTGATGGGGCCGTCTGTTCCTAGACCGGAGGCGCCGACACTTCCATCGTTCAAGGCCGGAGGCGCGGGTGACCACGCCTTGCGGGCCAGACCTGAACTGTAGAGGAGTGGGAGGCAAATTATGTCTGATCCCGATAAAATATGGCCTACCGGCCTGACTGAGAGAGAAGCCGAAGAGGTGCATAGCTACCTCATCGACGGAACGCGCGTCTTCGGGGTGATCGCCCTGATCGCCCACCTTCTGGTGGCGGTGTCGACGCCGTGGCTCGGATAAGGAGGCCCGGTCATGAATAACGCAAAAATGTGGCTTGTCGTTAAGCCCACCGTGGGGGTTCCGCTGTTTCTCAGCGCGGTCGCCATCGGATCGTTTGCCGTGCATGTCGCGGTGTTGAGCAACACGACCTGGGTCGCGGATTTCCTGTCCGGCCAGGAGCTGGGCAGCGGCATGGCCGCGATGGACACGAACAACACCGCTGTTCTGCCGGCCAGCGTCGATGCGACAACCGCTGCACCCGTCTATATCGACGCGGCGGCGACGACCGAAGATGGCATGCTGGTGATTCTACCCGACGGGAGAACGGCCAGACTTGTGATAGACCAGGGCGTCGCGCTTGCATCGTCGCAATAGCGCGCAGGCGCCACGTAAGTAAGGGAGTGGGCCGGGGGTATGTTTCCCTCTCCGGCCCGTCCTCCCGCTCCTTCGGTTTGCCCGGCCGGCCTCAGTCGGCCGGGTGACCGAACCGGGTGGCAAGGACCAAGATGATCCAGTTCCGCAAATTCGCCCTGAGCAAGATAGGCCGGATCGCACCACGCTATCTGCCCTTCGCCGATGTCGCGACCGAGGATCTGCCCCTGTCGCGCCTGCTCAGGCTGGCGCTGTTTCAGGTCACCGTCGGGATGGCGCTGGTCCTGCTGGTGGGCACGCTGAACCGGGTGATGATCGTGGAACTGAATGTGCCCGCCTCGCTGGTGGGCATCATGATTTCCCTGCCATTGGTTTTCGCGCCGTTCCGGGCGCTGATCGGGTTCAGATCCGATATTCACAAATCCGCCCTCGGCTGGCGGCGCGTGCCCTACATCTGGAAGGGGACGATGCTGCAATTCGGCGGTTTCGCGATCATGCCCTTCGCGCTGCTGGTGCTTTCGGGCTATGGCGAGGCGGTGGACGCCCCTGCTTGGATCGGGCTGTCCAGCGCGGCACTGGCGTTTCTGCTGGTCGGCGCGGGGGTTCACATGGTGCAGACCGTAGGCCTTGCGCTGGCGACCGATCTGGTCCCGGTGGAGGATCAGCCGAAAGTGGTGGGCCTGATGTATGTCATGCTGCTTCTGGGCATGATCGTCAGTGCGATCGTCTTCGGCGCGCTGCTGACGGATTACACGCCGGGGCGGCTGATACAGGTGGTGCAGGCCGCCGCCGTCATCACCATTGCATTGAACATCCTCGCCCTGTGGAAACAGGAGCCGCGCGACCGGACGCGTGCCAATTCCATCGCCCCCGTCCCCGAGTTCCGGGAGGCCTGGGGCGTATTCGTCACCGGGCGCAATGCGATCCGCCTGCTGATTGTCATCGGCCTTGGCACGATGGGTTTCGGCATGGCCGATGTGCTGTTGGAGCCCTATGGCGGCCATGTGCTCGACATGACCGTGGCGCAGACCACGCGGCTTACGGCGGTTCTGGCCGTGGGCGGGCTGGCGGGGTTCGCGCTCGCCTCCCGCGTGTTGCTGCGTGGCGCGGACCCGATCCATGTGGCGTTCTGGGGCGCCGTCGTGGGGGTGCCGGCCTTCGGCGCGATCGTGCTGGCCGCACCGTTCCATTCCGTGGCCGGCTTCGTTCTGGGCACGCTGTTCGCGGGCTTCGGCGCGGGGCTTTTCGGCCATGGCACGCTGACCGCGACCATGCGCAACGCGCCGCGTGAACAGATCGGGCTTGCGCTCGGGGCCTGGGGCGCGGTTCAGGCCACGGCGGCCGGGATCGCCGTGGCGCTTGGCGGCGTGATGCGCGACCTGATCGTCGCGATGCCCGGAAGCGACGCTTTCGCGGCGGAGGCGCCCTATGTCCCGGTCTTCGCACTGGAAATCGTGTTTCTGGCGCTTGCGCTGCTGGTTGCCTACCCGCTGCTGAGGCGGCTGGCTGGACCGGAGCAGCGGGCGCATTACGTTTCGACCGAGACAACAGACCTAGCGGCGAAATCGGTGCCCTGAGAACAGGCGCCATAATGCTGACCGGGCCGGCGGTGAGCGGAAATGGAGGAAAGATGACTACCGTAATCAGCAGGCTCTATGCCGATGCGTCTACCGCGGATGCGGTCGTGGCGGCGCTTCACGCAGCCGGGCATCCGGCCGCGAATATAAGTGTGATCGCGCCAGGCCCCGGAGCGGAGGCCGAGATCAGGGAGGCCCGCGTCCCCACCCGCGCGGCGGCCAAATACGCCGGCGCCATGTCGGACGACAACCGGCTGGTGGTCAACCGCGCGCCCTTCACGCCCTTCGGCGCGGCACGGAATGCGATGGAGATCATGAACTCCCGCGACAGCATGGATGCGGGTGTGCCCGACGAAGACATCTATGTCGAAGAGCCGCGCAACGTGCGTCTGTCCAACAGCATACTCAGCAACCACCCCAGATTCCTGTCCAGCGACATGGATCCGGGCCGGGGCCGGAAGCGCGGCCTGGTCTCGAATGCCTTCCGGATGCCGCTTCTGGTCAAGAACCGGAACGCCAACTCGGCCATTTCGGGCGGCAGGCAGATCTTTCCCGGCAAGCAGCTGCTGAGCAAGAAGCGCAAACTGTCGGTCATCTCCGGCGGGCGCCTGTTCACGGCTGCCCTCGGGATGCCGATGTTGAGCCATCGCGGTCCGCGCTAGGCTTTTTCATGGGGGCGACGGACACCCTGCCTGATCTTCGGGATCGGGCAGGGTTTCATTTGTCTGGCTGCCGGCGCCTGCATCGGGCACAAGATGGCCGACATGGCCCTGCGGGCCCGGCGAAAGGCGCGATCCGATGACTGATGCGAACCAGCCCCTTGTCGGGCTTCGGGTGCTGGATTTCGGCCATACGGTCATGGGGCCCACCGCCGGTCTGGTGCTGGCGGATCTGGGGGCGGATGTGATCCGGGTGGAGCCCGCGACGGGAGACCCGACACGGGAACTCAAAGGGTTCGGCACCGGATACTTTCCCTTCTACAATCGCAACAAACGCTCCATCGCGCTTGATCTGAAGGATCCGCGCGGGCTGGAGATCGCCCGCAGGCTGATCGGGACCGCCGATGTGCTGATCGAGAATTTCGGCCCCGGCACGATGGCGCGGCTGGGTCTGGGATATGAACAGATCGCCGGTGCATACCCGCGTCTTGTCTATCTGTCGCTGAAGGGCTTCCTGCCCGGCCCCTACGAGGATCGGGTGGCATTGGATGAGGTTGTGCAGATGATGTCCGGCCTGGCCTATATGACCGGGCCGCCGGGGCAGCCTCTGCGGGCAGGCGCGAGTGTGATCGACGTGATGGGCGGCGTGATGGGGGTGGTCGCCGTGCAGGCCGCGCTGGCGGAGCGGGAGCGGACGGGCAGGGGCCAGTTCGTGACCTCGGCCCTGTTTGAAACTGCGGTGTTCCTGATGGGGCAGCATCTGGCCTATGCCGCCTTGTCGGACGGGCCCGTGCCGCCGATGCCCGCGCGGGTATCGGCCTGGGCAATCTATGATCAGTTCGAGAGCGCCGAGGGCGAGCGCGTGTTTCTGGGCATCACCTCCGACCGGCACTGGCTGAGATTCTGCGAAGTATTCGAAGTGCCGACGCTGGCGGCGGATGCGACGCTGGCAACCAACAATCAGCGGATCGAGGCCCGCACCCGGCTGCTGCCTGAGGTGGCTCGTGTCATCGCGCGCCTTTCCCTGCCCGAACTGGCCGAAAAGGCGCGTGAGGCGAAGCTTCCCTTCGCCCATATCGCGCGGCCCGAGCATCTGTTCGACGATCCGCATCTGGCCGCCGGCGGGCGGCTCTTGCCGACCAGATTGTCGGGCGGGGTCGACACACGGCTGCCTGCCCTGCCGATCGAGATGGCGGGGCGCAAGACCGTGCTGGCAGCCGACCCGCCCCTTGCGGGGGCGGATACGCGCGCGCTGCTTGGCGAGCTGGGATATGACGGAAACGAGATAGATGGGCTGGCCCGCGCGAAGGTGATCGCGATGCCGGGGGAGGAGCAGGAATGAGCGATGTCGCAGACTGGTGGTCGACCGCGATTATCGACATGGAACCCGGTCGGATCGCGATGCGTGGCCATGAGATTCAGGATCTGATCGGCCGGGTCAGTTTTCCGCAGATGATCTGGCTGATGATCCGCGGAACGCTGCCCACGGAGGCGGAGGCCCGGCTGCTTGAAGCCGCGCTTGTGGCGGCGGTGGATCATGGGCCGCAGGCGCCCTCCATCGCGGCGGCTCGGATGGCGGTGACCTGCGGGCTGCCGTTGAACAATGCGATGGCGAGCGCGGTCAACATGCTGGGGGATGTCCACGGGGGCGCGGGCGAACAGGCGGTGGAGCTTTACGGATGGATCGATCGCGCAGGCGGCGATCTGGCGGTCGCAACCGCCGCCGCGATCGACCGGTGGCAAAAGGAGCGTGACCGCTTCGTTCCGGGCTTCGGCCACCGGTTTCACAAACCGGTCGACCCGCGCGCGCCGCGTCTTCTGGCGCTGGTTGACGAGGCCGCCGCCGCAGGCACCGTTTCGGGCCGGTTCGCCGCCATCGGCCGGGCGGTCCAGACAGAGCTGAATGCCCGCAAGGGAAGCGCCGTGCCGATGAATATCGACGGGGCCACCGCCGTGATCTATGCCGAACTCGGCTTTGCGGGGCCTTTGGCGCGGGGGCTTTTCTGCCTTTCGCGATCTGTCGGCATACTTGCCCACGCGTGGGAGCAGATGGAGCAGGGCGGGCGCAACAAGGGGCCGACACCGCCCGCCTATCGCTGGCGATACACCGGACCCGAGGGGTAGGAAAACGGCTGACCCCTCCGCCCGTCGCGGAGGGTTTTTCCGGGGGCAGGAGACGACCGATCCGCACCTCCGGTTGGCCCGCGCGTCCGGCGGGTGTTATGGGAACACCAGGACCGGGGCCTATTCTGCCGGTGTGAGACTTGGGGCTCGGCGGTGCCGGGGGAAGGGGACCAGTCGCCCGGCCTCTTCATCCCAGAGCTTCAGGGTGAAACTGCGCAACGCCTCGGGCCAGCGGATCGTCTGCACGTCGTACTTCCGGCGGAGCGCGCGGTGGCACTGCCGCAGCCGGTAGCTGGGAATATTGGCGTTGAAATGGTGGATGTCATGATAGGTGATATTGGCGACGGCCAGATCCCACCACCAACCCAGATCAAGCGCGGATGACCCCTGAAGCGCTGCGCGGGCGGGGTTCAGATCCGGCTTGCGGTCCCAGTACGTGTCTTCGAAATTGTGCTGAAGATAGACCAGAAACACCCCGATGCAGCCCGCCACGAAGACGGTGCCGGCATAGATGACCAGACCGGGAAGACCGGCGAAGAGCCAGATCAGCCCGACCCAGGCGGCAAGGCCCAGATTATGGGCCAGTACCAGGGCCGCGCCGGTTCTGGTCGAATTCTTCGGCCAGCGATAGGCCAGGACATAGGTGAACAGCCCGCCGACCGGGATCATGATGAATGGGTTGCGGTAAAGCCGGTAATACAGCCGTTTCCAGAAACCCGCCTGCTGCCATTCCGACAGGGTCATGGTGAAGATCTCGGTCGTGTCGCGCTCGTCGAGATTGCCGAGATGGGAATGGTGTTCGTTGTGATTGAACTGCATCACCCGGTAGGGCGTGAGCGTGAAGACCGAAAGCCCGTGACCCGCAAGATCGTTATGCTGCTTCTTCGAGAAGAGCGAGGCATGGCCGCAATCATGTTGCAGCACATAGAGACGAACCCCCGAAAAGGCGTTCAGCACGATCAGCGGAACCACCAGAAACGGGTTCGGCCAGGCCAGAACCGCAAGCGCCAGAGTTGCGAAATAGGCGGCGAATGTGCCGAAATAGCTGATCAGCGCGATACGGTCGTCACGGGCGGTCCAATCGCGGGTAAAGGCCCGAATCTCGCGCTCCGCCTCGCGCCTGTAGGCCGGGGTGATATGGGGCGTCGTCACACTCATGATCGCGTCTTTCATCCGTCAATGCCAAACGGGCGGGCATGTGCCCAGTCGCCCCTTAAATTGCCATTGGCACGGCATGCGGGCAACCCCGGGAAGTCATAGGAAAAACATACGCTTGTAGTGCCTCGGCGAGGGTTCGCCGAGGGTAATCAACCAAAAGATGTGCGCCGCCTACAGCTCGGGATAAATCGGGAAGCGTCCGCACATCTCCAGAACCTCGTCGCGAACGCGCGCTTCGGTTCCGGCATTGCCGTCTTCGCCGTTGGCGGCCAATCCGTCAACCACCTGAACGATCCAATCGGCGATCTGGCGAAACTCGGGTTCGCCGAAGCCGCGGGTGGTTCCGGCCGGAGAGCCAAGGCGAATGCCCGACGTGATCGTGGGCTTTTCGGTGTCGAAGGGAATGCCGTTCTTGTTGGTTGTGATATGGGCGCGGCCAAGGGCCTTTTCCGTCGCGTTGCCCTTCACGCCCTTGGGTCGCAGATCGACCAGCAGCACATGGGTGTCGGTGCCGCCCGTGACGATATCGAGCCCGCCCTTCATGAGCTGGTCACCCATCGCCTGGGCATTCTTGATCACCTGGGCCTGATAATCCTTGAATTCCGGGCGCAGGGCCTCGCCGAAGGCCACGGCCTTGCCCGCGATCACATGCATCAGCGGGCCGCCCTGGATGCCGGGGAAGATGGCGGAGTTGAACTTCTTGGCCAGCGCCTCGTCATTGGTGAGGATCATGCCGCCGCGCGGTCCGCGCAGGGTTTTGTGCGTCGTGGTCGTGGCAACATGGGCGTGCGGGAAGGGGGAGGGATAGTGACCCGCCGCCACCAGACCGGCGAAATGGGCCATGTCGACCAACAGCCATGCGCCAACGCTGTCCGCGATCTCGCGCATGCGGGCGAAATCGATGATCCGCGGAATGGCCGAGCCGCCGGCGATGATCATCTTGGGCTGATGCTCGGCGGTCAGTTCCGCGATCTGGTCGTAGTCGATCTGAAGATCCTGCTGGCGGACGCCGTATTGCACGGCGTTGAACCATTTGCCCGACTGGTTGGGTTTCGCCCCATGGGTCAGATGCCCGCCCGCATCGAGGCTCATGCCAAGGATCGTGTCGCCGGGCTGCAGGAGCGCCTGAAACACGCCCTGATTGGCCTGGCTGCCGGAGTTCGGCTGCACATTGGCGAAGTCGCACGCAAAAAGCTGCTTGGCGCGCTCGATCGCCAGATTTTCGGCGATATCCACATATTGGCAGCCACCATAGTAGCGCCGGCCCGGATACCCTTCGGCATATTTGTTGGTCATGACGGAGCCTTGCGCTTCCATCACGGCGGCCGAGACGATGTTTTCGGACGCGATCAGTTCGATCTCGTCTCGCTGGCGACCAAGCTCGGAGCGGATGGCGCCGAATAGCTCCGCATCGCGGGTTTCCAATGGTTCGGTGAAAAATCCGTCATCGCGGTGGGGGGCATTCATGGCAGCGGCTCCTGGACACGGTGCAATTTTGCGTTTGTTTATGGCAATGCGCGGGGTCGGGGAAGGGGAGATTCCGCCGCAATGGGCGCCTTCGGCGGCATTTCGGCAGATTGGCCCGCCGGTCTTGGGAGAATGGCGTGATCGAAAGGCCGTGACCAGGACCGCCGATGGAAAGGCCCGATCAAGCGGCGCTATCAAAAGGATTGTGTTTCGCGATGGGGCGCGCAAAGACTTGGGTCCGGTTCCGAGGACAGGGAGGGGCCATGCCCGCCGCCCGCAATATAGCCTTTCTGGCCAGTGAGATGCCCATCGCGGAGGAGGCGCGGGATCGGCTGGCCGCAAGATACGGTCAGCACAAGCCGTCGGAGGCGGATGTGATCGTGGCCCTTGGCGGGGATGGCTTCATGCTGAGCACGCTGCATGCCACCCAGGCGTTGGAGGCGCCGGTCTACGGGATGAACCGGGGCACCGTCGGCTTCCTGATGAACGAATATGCCGAAGACGGCCTGATCGACCGGCTGGAGTGCGCCGAGGAGGCGGTGATCAACCCGCTGCACATGCGCGCGCTGTCCGAAGGCGGGCGGGTGACCGAGGCGCTGGCCATCAACGAGGTCAGCCTGCTGCGCGCGGGTCCGCAAGCGGCCAAGCTGCGGATCTGGGTGGATGGCAAGCTGCGGATGGAGGAACTGGTCTGCGACGGGGCGCTGGTCAGCACGCCTGCGGGGTCGACCGCCTACAACTATTCGGCCCACGGGCCGATCCTGCCTATCGACGCGGACGTTCTGGCCCTGACGGCGATGGCGGCCTTTCGCCCCCGGCGCTGGCGGGGGGCCTTGCTGCCAAAGGGCGCGGTGGTGAAGTTCGAGGTGATGGATCACCTGAAACGCCCGGTCATGGCCGATGCCGACAGCCGCTCGGTCGCCAATGTGATCTCGGTCGAGATCCGGTCGGAACCGTCTGTGGCGCACCGGATCCTGTTCGATCCCGGCCACGGGCTGGAGGAACGGCTGATCAAGGAGCAATTCAGCTGACAGGGTGGACGGGGACGACGCGGGCGTCCCGGGTTGCGCTGGCAGCGGGCGGCAAGGTAGTTTAACGCTAAACTATCACTCAAGGGAGGGTGCCATGAACGAAGACAAGCCTGACAGTCTGCGCGCGGCGGCGCTGTTTTATCATGAGCATCCGAAGCCCGGAAAGCTGGAGATCCGGGCCACCAAGCCGCTGGCAAACGGTCGTGATCTCAGCCGCGCCTATTCCCCCGGCGTGGCGGAGGCCTGCCTTGAGATCAAGGAAACCCCGGCGGATGCGGCGCGATATACCGCCCGCGGCAATCTGGTCGCGGTCGTCACCAATGGCTCGGCGGTGCTGGGCCTGGGCAATATCGGCGCGCTGGCATCGAAACCGGTGATGGAAGGCAAGGCGGTCCTGTTCAAGAAGTTCGCCAATATCGACTGTTTCGATATCGAGCTGGATGAAAGTGACCCCGAAAAGCTGGCCGATATCGTCTGCGCACTGGAGCCGACCTTCGGCGCGATCAATCTGGAGGACATCAAGGCGCCGGATTGTTTTATCGTTGAACGATTGTGCCGCGAGCGGATGAACATCCCCGTGTTCCATGACGACCAGCATGGCACGGCGATCGTCGTGGGCGCCGCCGCGACCAATGCGTTGAAGGTGGTAAACAAGGCATTCGGCGACATCAAGGTCGTCTCCACCGGTGGCGGGGCTGCGGGCATCGCCTGCCTGAACATGTTGCTGAAGCTGGGCGTGAAGCGGGAGAATGTCTATCTGTGCGACCTCGAAGGCCTCGTCTATGAGGGGCGGGAGGCGCAGATGACGCCGCAGAAGGCGGAGTTCGCCCAAGGCAGCGTCCCGGCGGCTCTGGGCGACGTGATCGAGGGCGCGGATCTGTTTCTGGGGCTCAGCGGCCCCGGCGTTCTGACCCAGGCCATGGTCAGGAAAATGGCCGCCAAACCGATCATCTTCGCACTGGCCAACCCGACGCCCGAAATCCTGCCCGATCTGGTGCGCGAGGTCGCGCCCGACGCGGTGATCGCCACGGGGCGCAGCGATTTTCCCAATCAGGTCAACAATGTATTGTGTTTTCCGTTCATTTTCCGCGGCGCGCTGGATGTAGGTGCGACGGAGATCAATGACGAGATGCAACTGGCCTGTATCGACGGGATCGCCGCAATGGCGCGGGCCACGACCAGTGCCGAGGCGGCGGCGATCTACCGGGGCGAGCAGTTGACCTTCGGGCGCGACTACCTGATCCCGAAACCGTTCGATCCGCGGCTGATGGGGGTGGTCGCCAGCGCCGTGGCGAAGGCGGCGATGGACAGTGGCGTGGCGACCCGCCCGATGCGCGATCTTGCGGCCTACAAGGCGAAGCTCAACCAGTCGGTCTTCCGCTCCGCGCTGATCATGCGGCCGGTTTTCGAGGCGGCCGCCACCACCAGCCGCCGGATCGTCTTTGCCGAAGGCGAGGATGAGCGGGTGTTGCGCGCCGCGCAGGCGATGCTGGAGGAGACCACCGACAAGCCGATCCTGATCGGCCGCCCCGAGGTGATCGAGGCGCGGGTGGAGCGCGCGGGCCTCGATATTCGCCCGACCCGCGATTTCGAACTGGTGAACCCGGAAAACGACCCGCGCTACCGCGATTACTGGGGCACCTACCACGAGGTGATGCAGCGCCGGGGGGTCACGCCGGATCTGGCCCGCGCGATCATGCGCACCAATACGACCGCCATCGGGGCCGTCATGGTGCATCGCGCCGAGGCCGACAGCCTGATCTGCGGCACCTTTGGCCAATATCTGTGGCACCTGAACTATGTGCAGCAATTGCTGGGCACAGGCACGCTGCACCCGGTCGGCGCGCTGAGCCTGATGATCCTGGAGGATGGGCCGCTTTTCATCGCCGACACCCATGTGCACGCCCATCCGACCCCGCTGCAGATCGCCGAGACGGTGATCGCCACCGCGCGCCATGTGCGCCGGTTCGGGGTGGAGCCGAAAATCGCGCTCTGTTCGGGGTCTCAGTTCGGCAATCTGGACAGTGACAGCGGCCAGCGGATGCGCGATGCGCTGATCCTGCTGGACGACCGGGGCCTGGATTTCGAATATGAGGGCGAAATGCATATCGACAGCGCGCTCGATCCGGATCTCCGCGAACGGATTTTCCCGAACTCCCGGCTGGAGGGCGCCGCGAACGCGCTGGTTTTCTCCAACACCGATGCTGCGGGAGCGGCGCGGAACATTCTGAAGATGAAGGCCGGCGGGCTGGAGGTGGGCCCGGTTCTGATGGGCATGGGCAACCGCGCCCATATCGTCACGCCCGCGATCACGGCGCGAGGATTGCTGAACATGTCCGCGCTGGCGGGCACACCGGTCGGGCTTTATGGCTGAGCGGCCTGACGGGGGAGGGAACGGGCCGATGGCGCGCGGCGTGCGTGTGGCGCAAGCCCGTCCGGCCGCAGGCCGCGGCGGGTGCCCTGTGTTACCGCTGCCAGTGACGCCCTGTCGCTTTGCGGGAAAGGCGCCTTCGGCTATGTCTGCGCAACGTTGAAAGGGAGGAAACGCCATGGGCTACCGCGAAATCTATGCGCAGGCTGCGACCGATCCGGACGCATTCTGGATGGCCGCCGCCGATGCGATCGATTGGGACCGGGCACCGACCAAGGCGCTTTTCGACGAGAACGCGCCGCTTTACCAATGGTTCGCCGACGGGATGGTCAACACCTGCTGGAACGCGGTCGATCGCCATGTGGAGGCCGGTCATGGCGACCGGATCGCGATCATCCATGACAGTCCGGTCACCCATACCAAGCACGAAATCACCTATGCCGAGTTGCAGGCCCGTGTCGCCAGCCTTGCCGGTGCGCTGGCCGCCAAGGGCGTGACCAAGGGCGACCGTGTCATCATCTACATGCCGATGGTGCCCGAAGCGCTGGAGGCGATGTTGGCCTGTGCGCGTCTGGGGGCGATCCATTCGGTGGTCTTCGGCGGCTTCGCGGCCAATGAACTCGCCGTGCGGATCGACGATTGCACGCCGAAATGCATCATCGCGGCCTCCTGCGGGATCGAGCCGGGGCGGGTGGTGCATTACAAGCCGCTTCTGGACGGGGCGCTGGAGCTGGCCCGCCATCAGCCGGAATTCTGCGTGATTTTCCAGCGCGAACAGGAGGTCGCCCATCTGGAAGAGGGGCGCGACGTGGAGTGGCACGGGTTTCAGTACGGTGTCGATCCGGCCCCGTGTGTGCCCGTCGAAGGCAATCACCCGGCCTATATCCTTTACACCAGCGGCACGACCGGCCAGCCCAAGGGCGTCATTCGCCATACGGGCGGACATCTGGTCGCGCTGAACTGGTCGATGCGCAACCTTTATGACATGAACCCGGGCGAGGTGTTCTGGGCCGCGTCCGACGTGGGCTGGGTCGTGGGGCATTCGTATATCTGTTACGCGCCGCTCGTTTTCGGCTGCACGACGATCGTGTTCGAGGGCAAGCCCGTGGGCACCCCCGACGCGGGCACATTCTGGCGCGTCATTCAGGATCACAAGGTCAAATGCCTGTTCACCGCACCGACCGCGTTCCGCGCCATCAAGCGGGACGATCCACAGGGCGCGCTGGTTTCCGATTACGACCTGAGCAGTCTGGAGACCCTGTTTCTGGCCGGTGAACGCGCCGATCCGGACACGATCGAATGGGCGCAGGACAAACTGGGCGTGCCGGTGATCGACCATTGGTGGCAGACCGAAACCGGCTGGGCGATTGCGGGCAATCCCCTGGGGATCGAGAAGCTGCCGGTCAAGATCGGCTCGCCCGCCGTGCCGATGCCGGGATACGACGTGCATATTCTCGACGAGGGCGGGCACCCGGTGAAGGACGGGGAGTTGGGCGCGATTGCGGTGAAACTGCCGCTGCCGCCGGGCACCTTGCCGACGCTCTGGAACGCGGAGGCGCGCTATCGCAAAAGCTATCTGGAGCATTTCCCCGGCTATTACGAGACGGGCGACGCCGGGTACAAGGATGCCGACGGCTACCTTTACATCATGGCGCGCACCGACGACGTGATCAACGTTGCCGGCCATCGCCTCTCCACCGGCGCGATGGAGGAAGTTCTGGCCGCGCATCCCGAGGTTGCGGAATGCGCGGTGATCGGGGTCAGCGATGGGCTGAAAGGTCAGCTTCCCATGGGGTTCCTGTGCCTGAATTCCGGCTCGGCGATGGGGGCCGAGGAAGTCATCGCCGATTGCGTGAAGCTGGTGCGCCAGAAGATCGGGCCGGTTGCCGCGTTCAAGCTGGCGCTTGTGGTCGACCGATTGCCGAAAACCCGCTCCGGCAAGATCCTGCGCGGTACGATGGTCAAGATCGCCGATGGCGAGGATTTCAAGATGCCCGCCACGATCGACGACCCGGCGATCCTGGACGAGATCGCCGAGGCGTTGAAAGGAATTGGATATCCAAATGCATCTACCCGATAGGAAGAATCTATTCTTCTCGGGTGTCTTGGACTTTTTACGTATCTTAATGTAAAGTTAACGCGTGACGTAACGCAGTTGACCGGCGAGGACGGCTCGCCCTGGAGTTCCCGCCACGATGGACAATATGTCTGGCACCAACCGGCCCGCCAGCGGCGCCGGGCGGCCCGATCCGGTCTCGGAGACATTACGTCTTTTCAATCATGATATTCGCGCCGCGATGTCCGATGTGATCGGCGGGTTGCGGCTTGTGGATATCGACAAGCTGCATCCGGATACCAGAGCGCAGCTGGAGCGGGTTCAGGCCGCCGGAGAGACGCTGGCCGAGCTTGTCGACGCCGCATTGATGGAGGCGGCGGGCGAAACCCTGCTGCGCCTCGATGACGGCGGTATCGACCTGCGCGGGTATCTTACCGGAGTCGAGATGCGTTGGGCGGGCCGTGCGGCGGAGGCCGGGTGCCGTTTCCTTCTGCAAACTGCGCCCCATTTGCCGGACAGGATCGGCATTCCGCGGGTGACGCTCGATCGGATCCTGTCAAATCTGATCGGGAACGCGTTGAAACATGGCCGGGGGGGCGATGTGGATCTGCGTGTGGAGGTGACCGGCGACGGCGCGCTCCGGTTCACGGTTGCCGATCAGGGGCCCGGGTTTTCCCGCGCGGCGATGATCGGGCTTTTCACACCGCATCGCCGGGTCAACCATGACAGGCCCCCCGTCTCGGGGCTGGGGCTGCGCATTGCAAAGGATATGGCTGTCGGCCTTGGCGGCGATCTGGAACTGTCCGATGCGCCAACCGGGGGCGCGGTGGTCATGCTGGATCTGCCGCCTGCGGCCTGGCAACGATCGCTGGCGGCGGGGCACCCCCCCTGCGCGCCGCCGGACCTGTCGAATTTGCGCATTCTGGTCGCCGAGGACAATGAAACCAATCAGTGCATCGTCCGGCAGTTGCTGAACACGATGGGTGCGGACCCGGTGATCGCCAATGACGGGATCGAAGCGCTTGAATTGATGGATCGCCAGGAGTTCGATATCGCGCTGGTCGATATCGAGATGCCGCGCATGTCGGGGCTGGAATTCATGCGCGCGGTCCGCAATCTGGACGACACGCGCGCGGCGATGCCGCTGGTGGCGCTGACCGCCTATGTGCTGCGCGACAATCGCGAGGCGATCTATGCCGCTGGCGCAGGAGGCATCATCGCCAAGCCGATCCGGTCGGGTGCGGCCTTTGGCCGGGCGATCCTGCGCCACACGGGCCAGGAGATGTCCGTGACCGATGTGGAGACGGTTGTGTCGGCGGCGGCGGGGGGCGCCTCCGGCGAACGGGTGCCGCCGATGGATCAAGGCCAGTTCGATGCGCTGCTGACCACCGCAGGTCCGAACGGCGCGCGCGAATTGCTCTATCATCTGCGAGAGGATCTTCACGATGTGGCCAAGGCGCTCCAGATCGCGTTTCAGGCGGGTGCGTTGCGCGATATCCGGTCGCAGACCCATATTCTGGTCTCTCTCGCGGGAGCTGTCGGGGCAGAGCGTTTGCGCCATCTGGCCGAAGCCCTGAACATCGCCGCCCAACACGACCGGCGGGACGATCTGCCCGGTCTGGCGGCGGCCTGCCGGGACGATCTGCGCGATCTGATCGCCATTGTCGAAACCCGGCTTGAGGACCTGATGGGTCAGGGGGCGATCGCCTAGGCTTGCGCTTGGTCCCGGCGCGGCACAGACTGGGTTCCGAAACAACACTCTGGAGCCCCCTCGCATGTCCCTTCTGGATGCCGCCGCCGCCGTGCGCCTGAACGCCCACGCGCCTTATTCCGGTTTCAAGGTGGGCGCCGCCCTGCGCAGTGTCGAAGGCCGCGAGCATCGCGGCTGCAACGTGGAGAACATCGCCTACCCCGAAGGCACCTGCGCCGAGGCCGGCGCAATTGCCGCGATGGTCGCCGCCGGAGACAGCCGGATCGCCGAGGTCGCGGTGATCGCGGACAGCCCTGAGCCCGTGCCGCCCTGCGGCGGATGCCGGCAGAAGCTGGCGGAGTTCGCCGATGGCGACGTTGTGGTGACCCTTGCCACGACCGATGGCGCGACGCTGCGCATGACGGTGGCCGAGCTGTTGCCGGGGGCGTTCAACGCCGACCATATGGACCGGGTCTAGAGCGATGGATGCACGGTCGATCCTGATCAAGGCCCGCGACGGGCTGCCCCTGACAGAAGCCGAGATCTACTGGTTTGCCGAAGGCATCGCCCAGGGTCAGGTCAGCGATATGCAGGCCGGGGCCTTTGCCATGGCGGTTTGCACCAAGGGTCTCAGCCGCGACAACCGCGTGCATCTGACCCATGGCATGTTGCAGACCGGAGAAGTGCTGAAATGGGATCTGGACGGCCCGGTTCTGGACAAGCATTCGACCGGCGGCGTGGGGGATGCGGTGTCCTTGTTGCTGGCGCCCGCGCTGGCGGTTTGCGGCGCCTATGTGCCGATGATTTCGGGCCGCGGCCTTGGCCACACCGGCGGCACGCTGGACAAGCTTGAGGCGATCCCGGGCTATCGCACGCAGGTCGGCGTGGAGGAGTTGCAGGAACTGGTGGCCGATATCGGCTGCGCGATCGTGGGCGCGTCGGGCGATATCGCCCCGGCCGACAAACGGCTTTACGGGGTTCGCGATGTCACCGGCACGGTGGAAAGCATCGATCTGATCACCGCGTCGATCCTGTCGAAGAAATTGGCCGCGGGGCTTGAGGCGCTGGTGCTGGATGTCAAGGTCGGATCGGGCGCCTTCATGGCCGATCCGGACGACGCGCTGGCGCTGGCGCAATCGCTGGTGGAAACGGCGCAAGGGGCGGGCTGCATGTGTTCGGCCCTGATCACGGATATGAGCCAGCCCGCGGCCAAGGCCGCCGGCAACGCGCTGGAGGTGATCGAGGTGATGGAGGCGCTGACCGGATCTTCGGTTGGCACATCGCTCCACCGCTTGACGGTGGCGCTTGGCGGCGAGGTTCTGGCCCTTGGCGGGCTGGCCGCGGATGCCGCCGATGGCGAAGGACGGATCGCAGCGGCCCTCAGCTCGGGCCAGGCCGCGGAACGGTTTGGCGAAATGGTCGCGGCCCTGGGTGGGCCCGCGGATTTCGTGGAACGCTGGCGCGACCGGTTGCCCGCGGCGCGGGTGATGATGGATGTGCATCCCGGCGAGCCCGGCCATGTGGCCGCGATCGACACGCGCGCCCTGGGCGAGGCGGTGGTGCATCTGGGCGGTGGGCGGCTGGTGGCGACCGATCAACTGGACCCGGGCGTTGGCCTGTCTGATATTGCGCCCATTGGTGCGCGCGTCGATGGCGAGCGCCCGCTGGCCCGCATCCACGCCGCAACCGAAGAGGCCGCGCGCGCGCAGGCGGGCCGTATTCGCGATGCATATGTGCTGGCGGAGCGGGCGCCGGATTCGCCGCCGCTGATCCATGAAAGGATCGGCTAATGGCGCGGGCCTTTCTGGTGGTGATGGATTCGGTCGGGATCGGCGGTGCGCCGGATGCGGACCGGTTCTTCAACGGCGACGTGGCCGACACGGGCGCCAACACTCTGGGACATATCGCCGATGCCTGCGTCGCGGGCAGGGCGGAGGACGGGCGCAACGGGCCGCTGAAGATGCCGGTTCTGGACGGGCTCGGCCTTGGCGCGGCGGCGCGACTGGCCGGCGATGCCGAGATGCCGGGGTTCACGGCCGAACCCGCCGGCCTCTGGGGTGCGGCGACGGAAGTCTCTCCCGGCAAGGACACGCCATCGGGCCATTGGGAACTGGCCGGGCTGCCGGTGCCTTGGGACTGGACGTATTTCCCCGACAGGACGCCCTGTTTCCCGGATCATCTGGTGGAGGAGGTCAAGCGCATCGCGGGCGTGCAGGGCATCCTCGGCAACCGCCATGCCTCTGGCACCGTCATCATCGCGGAGGAGGGGGAACGGCACCAGAAAACCGGCTGGCCAATCTGCTACACTTCCGCCGACAGTGTTTTCCAGATCGCGGCCCATGAGCAGAGCTTCGGCCTCGACCGGCTTCTGGATCTGTGCGAACGGCTGGCGCCAAGCCTGCACGAGATGAAGGTTGGCCGTGTCATCGCCCGGCCCTTCATCGGTGATCCGGGGGCCTACACGCGCACCGCCAACAGGCGGGATTATGCAATCACCCCGCCCGGGCCCACGCTTTGCGATTGGGTGCAGCAGGCGGGCGGCAAGGTTCACGCCATCGGCAAGATCAAGGACATTTTCGCCACGCGGGGCATCGACGATGTGGTCAAGGGCGAGGATCGTGCGCTGATGGACCATCTGGCGCGCGCCGTTTCCGATGCCGAAGACGGCAGCCTGACATTCGCCAATTTCGTGGAATTCGACAGCCTTTACGGCCACCGGCGCGACGTGTCTGGCTATGCGCGGCATCTGGAGTGGTTCGATGCCTGCCTGCCGCCGATCCTTGCCGCCCTGCGCCCCGATGATCTGATGCTGTTCACCGCCGATCACGGGAACGACCCGAGCTGGCCCGGGACCGATCACACCCGCGAGCGCGTTCCGGTGGTTGCGGCCGTCCCCTATTCGGGGCAGATCGGGCAGGTGGCATTCGTGGATGTGGCGGCCTCGGTCGCGGCCCATCTGGGGGTGCCGGCGCAAGGACCGGGAAAACGTTTCATATGAGTTTGGCGACGCTGCCCAAGATCGAACTGCATCTGCATCTGGAGGGCGCGGCCCCGCCTGCCTTCATCCGCGGTCTGGCCGCCGAAAAAGGCCTCGATCTGCGCGATATCTTTACCGAGGACGGCGGCTATGCCTATCGGGATTTCACCCATTTTCTGAGCGTCTACGAGGCCGCGACCAGTGTGCTGACCGGCCCGGATGACTTCGCCCGGCTGACCACGGCGGTGCTGGAGGAAAGCGCCGCGCATGGCGTGATCTATACCGAGGCGTTCCTGTCGCCCGATTTCTGCGGTGGCGGCGACCTTGGGGCGTGGCGCGAATATCTTGCCGCGATCCGTGAGGCGGCGGCCCGGGCGGAGGCGTCCGACGGCATCGTCATGCGCGGCATCGTCACCCCGATCCGTCATTTCGGGCCGGAGCGCGCCAAGCCGATTGCCCTTTGCGCCGCGGAGACCGCGGGCGAGTTCGTCACAGGCTTCGGCATCGGCGGCGACGAGATGGCCGGCAAGCTGAAGGATTTCGCCTGGAGCTTCGACATGGCGCGGGAGGCGGGCCTGCGCATCACCGCCCATGCGGGCGAATGGGGCGGCGCCGGTTCCGTCTGGGATGCGATCAACGATCTGGGTGTGGAACGGGTCGGCCATGGCGTGCAGGCGATCGAGGATCCGGCGCTGGTGGAGCATCTGGCCGAAACCGGCGTGGTTCTGGAATGCTGTCCCGGGTCCAACGTGGTTCTGGGCGTGTTTCCGACATGGGAAAGCCACCCGATCGAAAAGCTGCGCGACCGGGGTGTGCGGGTCACCGTCTCTACCGATGATCCGCCGTTTTTCCGCACCACCATGTCGCGGGAATATGAGCGTCTGGCCGATACCTTCGGTTGGGACGAGGAGATTTTCGCACAGGTCACCCGAACCGCGCTGGAGGCGGCCTTCTGCGACGAGGCCACACGCGAAACCCTGGCCAAGAAACTGGAGCCGAGCACATGAGCGACCACCTGAATATCGTCGAGCACCCGCTGGTGCAGCACAAGCTGACATTGATGCGGGAAACCGGCACCTCCACGGCCGTTTTCCGGCAATTGCTGCGCGAGATCAGCCTTTTGCTGGCCTACGAGGTCACCCGGGGCCTGCCGATGACGACCCGGTCCATCGAGACGCCGCTGGAGCGGATGGATGCGCCGGTGCTGGCGGGCAAGAAACTGGCGCTGGTGTCGATCTTGCGGGCGGGTAACGGGCTTCTGGACGGGATACTGGAGTTGATCCCGTCGGCGAGGGTGGGCTTTGTCGGGCTCTACCGGGACGAGGAAACGCTGCAACCGGTTCAATACTATTTCAAGGTACCCACGGAGCTTGAGGACCGGCTGGTGATCGCGGTCGACCCGATGCTGGCCACGGGCAATTCCTCTGCCGCGGCGATCGATCTGCTGAAGGAGGCGGGCGCCACCAATATCCGGTTCCTCTGCCTTCTGGCTGCGCCCGAAGGTGTGGCCCGGATGAAGGAGGCGCATCCCGACGTCCCGATTGTGACCGCCGCGCTGGACAGCCATCTGAACGAAAAGGGATACATCGTTCCGGGTCTAGGGGATGCGGGTGACCGGATGTTCGGCACAAAATAAGCGATTTCAGTTCTTTACTTGAAAACAATCCTCCGTCACAGTTTCTGCCAAGATTCTGGGGGAATCCGATGCGTGTTTTGCCAATTGCTGTTCCGGTTTGTCTTGCGTTGACCCTTGCCTTGGGGCTTGGCCTTGCCGTGCCGGGGGCCGCTCAATCCGTCTCCGATGTGGGCGGGCCGGCAGAGGTGCCGCCGGCCAGCTATACCGCCAATCAATATGTGGACAGCCGGGGCTGCGTCTTCATCCGCGCGGGTTTTGGCGGCAACACCACCTGGGTCCCACGGGTCAGCCGGTCGCGCCAGGTGCTTTGCGGCTATACCCCCTCGCTCGACACCCGCGCGGCAGCCGCGCCCGCCGCCGCCGCGCCGCGGGCCGCGCCCGAGGTTGTTCGCACGGCCCCCGCGGCCACAACCGCATCGCCCGCGCCCCGGCCCGGCACCGGCACGACGGGGCAGGTGTTCCGGCCCGCCGGTTCGGCGAACACCGCGGGGGCATCCACCCCCAGTACCCCGCGCACCACGACGACGATCCTGCAGGAGCCCGTCGCGGCAACGGCCGCCGCGTCGGCCGGACCTTCGCCCGCCGGCCGGACGGTGGCGAGCGGATGCCCGAATTTCCCCGCCGCCGATCAGCGCTACCTGCGCGGCGAGGGGGTGCGCTGCGGCCCGCAGCCCCACCATCCCGGCGGCGGCCCGGCCATCGGACAGGTGGCAGGCACCTCCGCGGCGGTGGTGCGACCCGTCCAGCCGGTCATTCCGCCCGGCTATCGCGCGGCGTGGGAGGATGGGCGGCTGAACCCCAATCGCGGGCCGCAAACGGCCCTTGGAGACGCCCAGATGAGCATGATCTGGACCGATGAGGTGCCCCGCCGGGCGGTCGAATGGTCGCCGAGCCAGGGTGGCACCGTCTATTCCACGCCGATCCTGCGCGGGCAGAACACGCCCCGTGCGCATGCGGCCGATGATGTTATGCTGGTGCCGCGTGTGGCCCCGACCGCCTCCAGCCGCACACCGATGACGCGGACGCGGACGGTAACGGCGCCCCGTGCCCCGACCGCCGCAGCGCCCGGCGATGTCGACAGGGCGCCGGGCCACCGCTTCGTGCTGGTTGGGCGGTATGGCAGCCAGGCGGATGCGAGACTTGCCCGCGACCATCTGGCGGCGCGTGGATTGGGGGCCAGCATCGGTCTGTCCCAACGTGGCGGGGGCACGACCTATGTGGTGTTGGCCGGCCCCTATGGCGACAGCGCCACGCTGGACCGTGCGTTGCAGACCGCGCGTGGCGCCGGGTTCGGCGGCGCGGTCACGCGGCGCTGAGGGGCGTGGGTTCCGGCCCGGATCAGCCGCCGCAGATCTGCTGCAGGGCGACCCAGCTTTCGTCGGGCATCAGCGGCGCGCGCAGGCGGGCGCGCATCGGATCCCCCTCGATCAGCGGAAGCGTCGTTTCGCCGGACAGATCAAGCGCGAAGGCATAGGGTTCCGATGACAGCTCCGCCGCGGCGAAACGGGCCAGAAGCGCGTCGTCCGTGACGGGCTGCGGGGTGCGTGTCAGAAGCGTGGCGGCATGGGCATGGAGATGGCGCGGGTCGATCTCGCCCGTGGTCAGCATGCGGAATGTGGCGACCAGCCCGGCCTCCTTCAGAAGCCGGGCGGCGGGGTCCTGCATTGCCCGGCGCTCATCCTCGGCCAGAAGATAGCCGGCCAGAACCTCCGGCGTTTCGTAATCCTCCACAAGGGACCGGTTGAGAACGATGATATCCCCCGGCAAATGTGCGCTCCCCGGGACGGACGACGGGAGCACCACCAGCCTTGGCGCGTCAGGTCCAAGGGTTTCGCGCGCAAGGCCCGCCAGAGCCCGCACCCCGGCCGTGTCGCCGCAGGGGCGCCCGGCCAACGTTGCCATTTCGGCCAGGATCTGACGCCCGAGCTCCGCCCGTTTCGCGTCGGGCAGCACGGCGGCGGTCTGCCGCAGAAGCGCGCCCGGCAGCCAGAAGATCACGGCCATGACGATCACGAGGCTGATCAGGGCGCCCAGAACCAGCCGCAGCCGGCCCGGATGGGGCCGCGACCGTTCGATCACGCCGCGCACCTTTTCAATGGCGGCGATCATCTCGGGTTCGCTCAGTTCAAGGATCTCGTCGGCCTGGGTGTCGGGGGCGTAAAGGGCGGGCGTCTTTCCGGGGTTCAGCCGTTCGATGGCGGGCAGCGACCAATGGGAAAGGGCGGTTTCGCTGAGCGTGGAGATCATCAGCGTCGCGTCGCCGAGAGACACCAGTACCTCGCGGCGCTGGCTGTCCTCAGTCTCGCGCCAGAGGCCGGTCGCCTCCAGCCGCTGATATTCGGTAAGCACCGTCATGCCAGATCTACTGCCCGTTGTTTTGCAGGAAGGATAGCCGATGGCGAAAACCCGCTCAACTTAAAGCTCGATCCGGCGCGTGACGCCGATGTTTCGCAAAAAGGCCTCCTCATGGCTGACGACAAGAAGCGCACCGTCATAGGCCGCCAGCCCGGCCTCGATCGCGGTGATCGCGTCAAGGTCCAGATGATTGGTGGGTTCATCCAGGATCAGAAGCCGCGGCAGGCGGCTGCGGCCCAGGATGCAGGCAAGCCCGGCGCGCAGCATCTGGCCACCGCTGAGCCTTCCCACAGACTGCAAGGCCGCATCTCCGCGAAACAGGAACCGGGCGAGCGCCGCGCGACAGGCGTTTTCGTCGGCCTGCGGGTTCAGGGCCCGAAAGTTGTCACGCAGGGAGAGCGCGGGGTCCAGCAGCTCGACATTCTGGTCCAGAAAGGCGTGATCCGGGACGATGGCGACCGTTCCGGAGTGCGGGGTCAGCGCGCCCGTCACCAGGTGCAGGAGCGTCGATTTTCCTGCCCCGTTCGCACCGGTCAGGGCAAGCCGTTCGGGGCCGGTGATCTGGAGCGACAGATTGCGGATGACAGGGGCGGCGGGATCGACCCCGCCGGTCAGATCCTCGACGCGCAGCACCGTTTGCCCTTTCGCCAGCCCCGTCGGCGGAAGATGCACCGCCAGCGGGGTCAGGCGTTCAACGCGGGCGGCCGCCTCCGTCACCGCGGCCTGCGCGGCATCGGCCTGCTTTTCGGCCAGTCGCGCAAGGGCGCCTGCGGTCGCCTCGGCGCGGGCCTTGGCCTTGTCGGCGGAGATCTTGGGAATGCTTCCGTCGCGCCGCTTGGCCCGGCCGTAGCGGTCCTTGCGGGCCTTGCGCTCAAGGGCGGTCTGCCGCCTCCGCCCGGTCTGGGCCAGATGCCGTTGGGCGATATCCAGATCGCGGGTTGCCGCGGCCAGTTCGACGTCCTTCTGTGCCCGATATGCGCTGTAATTCCCGCCATAGGTCGTGGCGCCAAGGGTGGTCAACTCCACGATTGCATCCATGATTTCAAGAAGATCACGGTCATGGCTGACGATGATGGCGCCGCCGTGCCAGCCGTGCAGCAGATCCATCAGGGCCATGCGCCCACCCGTATCGAGATTGTTGGTCGGTTCATCCAGAAGCAGCATGTCGGGCGCGCCAAAGGTCAGCGCGGCCAGCGCCGCGCGGGTCTGCTGCCCGCCCGACAGCTGCGCCAGCGGGGTGTCGAGGGGGACCGACAGATCGAACCGGGACAGCGCCGCCGCGATCCGCGCCTCAAGCGTCCAGTCGGCGCTGGCCAGTTCCGCCGTGGTCGCCAGCCCGGCCTCCGCCCGGGTCAACAGGGCAAGAGCGGCGCGGGCATCGAACAGATCGGCGATGGTCTCGCCCGGGCGCGGCTCCGTCTGCTGGGCAAGAACTGCGATGGCGCCGTCGCAGGTGATCTGGCCGGAGCGGGGCTGCAAGGCACCCTGCATCAGACGCAGAAGCGTGGTCTTGCCCACGCCGTTGAGGCCGACAAGGCCGGTGCGAACGGGCCCGAATAGCAGGTTGAGATCGGTGAAGAGGGACTGGCCGTCAGGTGTGGACCAGGACAGGTTCGAAAGCTGGATCGTCGCAGGCATGAGAGGTCATTTCCACAAGGACAGAAAAACGCGTCGCGGGTGTCTTGTGGAAAATCGTCATCGAACCGGGGCTCCTCATCTGCTGGTTCAGAGGTAGTCTGCGGCGGGCTCCGGATCAAGCCGGAGATTTCAGAGCGTTTTGGCCTGCTGCCTGAGTTCAAATTTCTGGATCTTGCCCGTCGAGGTCTTGGGCAGGTCGGCAAACACCACATGTCTGGGTGTCTTGAACCCTGCCAGACGCTCACGGACAAAGGCGATCAGCTCCGCCTCGGTGGCGCGCGCGCCCTCTTTCAGCTCCACGAAGGCGCATGGCACCTCGCCCCATTTCTCGTCCGGCTTGGCGACGACGGCACAAAGCGACACGGCCGGATGATGCATCAACGCGCCCTCCACTTCGACGGAACTGACATTTTCGCCGCCTGAAATGATGATGTCCTTTGCCCGGTCGGCGATCTGCACATAGCTGTCGGGGTATTGCACGGCGATGTCGCCGGTGTGGAAATAGCCGCCCGCAAAGGCCTCTGCGGTGGCGCGCGGGTTCTTGTAATACCCTTTCATCACCGAGTTGCCGCGCATCACGATCTCCCCCAATGCGGCGCCGTCCATCGGGATCTGCGCCATCGTCTCGGGGTCCATCACGGTCACGTGGTCCATGTTCGGAAAGGCCACTCCCTGCCGTGCCTTGATCGCCGCGCGGGTATCGGGCGGCAGATCATCCCAAAGCCCATCCTGCCAGGTGCATTCGGTGGCCGGGCCATACACCTCGGTCAGGCCATAGACCTGGGTGACGTTGAAGCCGATCGTTTCGATCGCGGCCAGCGTGGCTGCCGCCGGCGGTGCGCCCGCGGTGAAGACCTCCACCACGTGATCAAAACTCCGCCGCTCGTCCTCGAGCGCATTGACGATCATGTTCAGCACGATCGGCGCGCCGCCGAAATGGGTCACGCCCTCATCGGCGATGGCGTCATAGATGTTCTTTGCGGTGATCTCGCGGCAGCAGACGGTTGTTCCGCCAAGCACCGGCATCGCCCAGACATGGCACCAGTTGTTGCAATGGAACAGGGGCACGATGGTCAGATAGCGGGGGTAAAGCGTCATCCGCCAGGAAATCGGCGTGCCAAGCGTGATCAGATAGGCGCCCCGGTGGTGATAGACCACGCCCTTGGGCCGCCCGGTGGTGCCCGATGTGTAGTTGAGCGCGATGCTTTCCCATTCGTCTTGGGGCATGATCCACGGGGCCTCTGCATCCCCTTCGGCCAGAAGCGCGTCATAGGTGAGATGCCGGCCGGAGGCATGATACCCGGCCTGTTCGTCCGGCACCTCGACAATCAGCGGCTGCTCGCCCTCCATCGCGCCGATGGCGGCCTCCAGCACCGTCAGGAACTGGGTGTCGGCCAGAACGACCTTCGCCTCGCCATGATCGAGGATGTAGCTGATCGTGCCGGGATCGAGGCGGATATTGATGCTGTTCAACACCGCCCCCGCGGCTGGAACGCCGAAATGCGCCTCCACATGGGCGGGGATGTTGGGAAGCATGGCGGCCACCACATCGCCCGGCGCCACGCCGCGTTTTGCAAGGGCCGATGCTAGGCGGGAGACCCGCGCATGATACTCCGCATAGGTGATGCGAAAATCGCCATAGACCAGCGCCTCGCGCGTCGGAAACACCGAGGCCGCCCGCGCGAGGTGAGACAACGGGGTGAGCGGCACATGGTTTGCCGGGCGCTTCTCCAGCCCGGTTTCGTCCTTCATCCAGCCCATCGAACATCTCCCCCCTGAACCCTGCGATGTAGTGGCAGTATTAGATGGCAGAGGGCAGGTGGAAAGGGAAGACGGGCCGCTTTGGGGATCGTTCGATCCATCTCGCCACGCCCCCGGCGCCACGGTAACCGGGGCGCGTTCCGGTTGCACGCGGCACGCATGAATGGAAGGGCGCGAGAGGGGATGTTCCGGGATCAGACTGAGGTTTCACCGCGATCCCGTAACACAACCGCAACCCGCGCCCCCGGTCGTACCGGGAGCACGTTTTTTCGAACCGGTGCCGGTCAGGCGGCCGCTTTGGCCGCGGGGCCGAAGCGGCCATAGAAGCTCTGGCCCTTGTCGGCCATCTCGCGCAGGAGATCCGGGGTCGTGAAGCGCGCGCCATAGGCCTTGGTGAGCTGATCGCAACGGTCGGCGGCATAGGGCGCACCGAGGATGTCCAGCCAGCTGAACGGCCCGCCCGACCAGGGGGCGAAGCCCCAGCCCAGGATCGCGCCCACATCGCCCTCGCGGATGTCCATGAGCACCTCGTCCTCCAGCGCGCGGACCGCCTCCAGCACCTGGGCGAAGAGCAGCCGGTGCTGGACCTCGATCAGATCTGGCTGGTCCTCTGCAAGCGGATACTTGTCCGCCAGCCCGTCCCAGAGCCCCAGACGTTTGCCCTTGTCGTCATAGGCATAGAACCCTGCATTCGCCTTGCGGCCGAGACGACCCTCCGCCTCCATCCAGAACAGCAGCTCGTCGACGCTGTCATCATAGGCATCGCCCATTGCGGCCTTGGTGGCCTTGGCGATCTTCACGCCTAGATCGATGGAGGTCTCATCGGTCAGTTGCAGGGGTCCAAGCGGCATCCCCACCAGCTTGGCGGCATTTTCGATCAGGGCCGGGGCCACGCCCTCCTTCACCATCCGGATGCCCTCGTTGATATAGGGAATGATGCAGCGGTTGGCGTAGAAGAAGCGCGCGTCGTTGACGACGATGGGCGTCTTACGGATCTGGCGTACGAAATCGAGCGCCTTGGCCACCGCCACATCGCCGGTTTTCTCGCCCCTGATGATCTCCACCAGCATCATCTTGTCGACGGGCGAGAAGAAGTGGATGCCGATGAACTGCTCGGGCCGGGCGCTGGCCTTGGCGAGTTCGGTGATCGGCAGGGTGGAGGTGTTGGTGGCGAAAATCGCGTCTTCGGGGATGACGGCTTCGGTTTTCTTGGTGACCTCGGCCTTGACGCCGACATCCTCGAACACCGCCTCCACGATCAGATCGCAGCCGTCAAGTGCCGCATAATCCGTGGTGGCGGTGATCCGGCCCAGAACCTGATCTTTCTTCTCCTGCGTGACCTTCTTGCGGGCCATGCCCTTGTCGAGAAGATCGGCGGAATAGGATTTGCCCCTGTCCGCGGCCTCCTGCGCGTTGTCGATCAGCACCACCTCTATGCCCGCATTGGCCGAGACATAGGCGATGCCCGCGCCCATCATGCCCGCGCCGAGGATGCCGACCTTGCGCACTTTCTGGTCGTCCACCGCCGGACGGTTCGCCCCTTTTTCCAGGGCTTCCTTGTTGATGAAGAGCGAGCGGATCATGGCCGAGGAGGAGGGGTTCATCAGCACCGAGGTGAACCAGCGCGCCTCGATCGTCAGCGCGGTGTCGAAGGGCACCAGCGCGCCTTCGTACACGGCAGACAGAAGCGCCTTGGCCGCGGGGTAGACGCCCTTTGTCTTGCCGTTGATCATGGCGCTGGCGCCCACGAAGGTCATGAAGCCGGCCGGGTGATAGGGCGCGCCGCCGGGCATTTTCCAGCCCTTCTGATCCCAAGGTTTGACGATATCGGCATCGGTGGCCGAGAGAACCCATTCCTTCGCCTTTTCAAGCAGCTCCCCGGCGGGCACCACCTCGTCGACCAGCTGCGCAGATTTTGCCTTGGCGGGGTCGAGCGTCCGGCCTTCCAGCAGCACCGGCGCGGCGGCCATGGCGCCCACCATGCGGGAATAGCGCGTGGTGCCGCCGCCGCCCGGGAAGATCCCGACGAGGATTTCGGGCAGGCCGATCTTCGCCTTTGGATTGTCGGCCATGAAGCGGCGATGACAGGCAAGCGCGATTTCGGTGCCGATGCCCATGCAGGTGCCGGTGATGGCACAGGCGACGGGCTTGCCGCCCTTGTTGGTTTTCGGGTCCATCCCGGCGCGTTCCAGTTTGCGCAGGATCCGGTGGCCGTTCATGGTGAAATCGAACAGCCCCTTGGCCGGGTCATCGCCGCTTTCCTGACGGATCGAGGCCAGCACGTTCAGATCCATCCCACCGGCGAAGGTTTCCTTGCCCGAGGTGATGACGATGCCTTTCACCGCGTCGTCGGCAAGGGCCTGATCGACCAGCGTTTCCACCATTTCGAAGGCGTCCCGGCTCAGCACATTCATCGATTTCCCGGCCACGTCCCAGGTGATCACGGCCACGCCGTCGGCGTCGGTTTTCATTTTAAAGTCAGTCATTTCTCAATCCCTCTCGGTTCGGGTTCTGGGGAAGCACAGGCCCTGCAAAGAGATGCAGGGCCGATGCATATGTCGGTTTGAAACGGGTCATGACGGCGCCCGCGGGTAGGCTCTGCCGTCTTTGTGAAAGTATCCGCGGCCCTGCTCGGTGCGGCGGTATTCCAGGTCGATATCAGGGTAGTGGACGGTGTCGGTGGCCGCGCGGGTGCCGATGATCACATAGCGCGCCGGTGCGTCGCCGCGGTTCACGATATGATGGCCGTTCGGCGTGCCCGCGGTCCAGGCGGCGGCATCTCCCGCGCGCAGGATGTGTTCGCCGTCATCCTCGATCAGCACCGCCTCGCCCTCCAGCATGATCAGGCATTCGTCCTCGTTCTCGTGCCAATGCCGTTGGGAGGACAGACCGCCCGGCAGCAGGGTTTCGATCCCGACGCCGAACTGGGTCAGCCCGCCCGCGCGACCGATCTCGACCGCCTCATACAGGTCGCAGCCCTTGCCGTAGGGCGAGGGGTAACCGGTGAGGCCGCGGGCCACGGGCAGATCCGCAAGAGTGATTTTCGGCATCAGTCGGCTCCTTCATAGTCGCGGCCGTCCTTATGGGTGAAGCGGGCCTTCCCGTCAGCTATCTCCACGGCCAGATCGACATCGGAATAGGTCGCGCGTTCGGGGTTCATCTTGCTGCCGACGACCAGAAATTTCGCCACGCTCTCCGATCGGTTGACGAAATGATGGCCATTGGCCTCGCCCGCGGGGAAGGCGGCGCAATCGCCGGCCCCCATGACATGTTCGCCATCATCGTCGATCAGAAGGCAGGTGCCTTCGGTCACCATGACGAACTCGTCCTCCCGTTCGTGCCAGTGACGCAGGGAGGATTTGGCGCCCGGCTCAAGGGTCACCAGATTGACGCCGAACTGTGTCAATCCGCCCGCCTCCCCAAGGCGGAGAGACGACCGGCCGGCCATCTGGGCCGCATAGGGCGCGGGATAGATCGAGCCGGTCTTCACCGGCACGCTGGCGAGGTCAAGTTTGGGCATTGTCGGCTCCGCAGACCCGCGGCAGAAGATCCGGCCAGGTCACATAGTCCGCGTGCTGGATCACGCGGCGCACTTTCCAGATACCGTCGATGTTTTCCAGATCGAGAGAGCTGGGAAAGGACGGCATCGCCTCCTCGGAGCCCCTCATCAGGCGGCTCCCGTGCAGTCCGATGATCCGGTCGGGCCCTTCGAACCGCGCTTCCTTGCAGGTCCGCAGGTAATCGGTGATCCCGCCGCTGCGCAAGGTGAGGGACCAGATATGAAACTTGTCCCGCGCATCGTCCAACGTCGCGATCACGATTTTCTCGGACGCGGTTTCGACGTAATGCGGCGCGGCGATGTTCTCCAGAAAAAGCGCATCGTCCCCCGACATGATCGCGCGGGAAAGCTTGTCCAGTACGGCCTGATATATCTGACGTGGGTCAGTCATTTGGTCTCCAAGAAGGGCTTGCCGGAGCTTCTCCGACGTTTGAGGCCGCGCGGCTTCGGACGGGGCGCGCCGCGATGGGCCCCGATGTGATCTCATGGGTCTTCATTGCGATTTGTGTCTTTCCGCTCGGGCAGTTTCGGATTCGTCGGAACCTTCGGCAACAGGACCGGCCAGGTGGTGTTGCCGATCGCATTGAGGGCATTGCCGACCTTCCAGACGCCATCGACACGGTCCAGGACCAGCCGGTTGGGATAGGCCGGGGCCAGGTAGATGGCGTTGCGCAGGATGTGACTGGTATGCTCGCCCACGATCCGATCCGGTGTTTCAAACTCCGCCTGATCCGTCAGGCGGATGTAATGGGTTGCCTGATGGGCTTTCAGCGAGGCCGAAAACCCTTCGAAACTGCGTCGTAACTCGTCTTCGTCTTCCATTCGCAACGTGCCCGAAAGCGTCTGCATGACATGGGGCAGGGTGAAGTAGGGCCCGAACTTGCTGAAATCCCCCTCCATCAGAGCGTCCGACAGAATGTCGATCACGCGCTGGTATATCTCTTTCGCTTCCTCGCTCATGATTGTTCCGTGGAGGTCTTCCAGATTTCGCGAAGCTGGCCCAGGCTGATGACCGTGCAGGTCACGTTGTCGACATGGGCGCGCAGCTTGGTGCTGCGCCAGATACCGTCCTGAAGCTCCAGAACCATCTCATTGCTGTAGGGTTCGATCACGTACTGGCCGCCACGCAGGATACAGGCGACATGGCGGCCGTGGCGGCGCAGGTCGTCGCGGGAGTGGGTGGCGGCTTGGGCCATGCGGCCCGGACCGTGGAGCCATGGCTGAAGATCGGCACTCCGCATGGTTTGCGGATCGTGCATCGCCGCGGCGACGGGGCCCTGCTGGAGCACGCCCGTCACGTCGTTGGGATCGGCCCGGCTGACATCTGCGGCGCGGTCGGTCATGTGTTCACCCGCGGCAAGAGATCGGGCCACGCGATGTAGCGGGCATGGTGTCGCGAAACGGTGCAGCCCCAGACGTTTCCCCGCCATTCCAGGGAGGCCGTATTGGAGAATCGCGGTACGACCAGAGAACTCCCCGACATGAGGAAGGTCTCGTGTTCGCCTTCGATGTGGTCGGGCCCGTCGAACCGCGCCCGGCGCGCGATCCGGATATAGGCATCGACGCCATGACCGCGGAGCGCTTCGCAGAAGCCGTGAAACTGCCTTACAACATTTTCCCGGCTTTCCAGCAGCACCCGGAAGGTTTCCGTTTCGATGACATGGGGCAGGAAGATCCGCGCCGCGAAGGCATCCGTATCGGCGGCGAGCACGGCTGCGCCCATCTCGTCGAGGAAGGTCTGATAGATATCCAGCGCCTTGCCGGTCATGAAAACGCTCCGAGCGACCCTGCGGGCTTACACGCGTTCGATGATCGTGGCCGCGCCCATGCCGGAGGCGACACAGAGTGTGGCAAGGCCGGTCCCCTTACCGCTACGCTCCAGCTCGTCAAGCAGCGTACCGATGATCATGGCGCCTGTCGCGCCAAGCGGGTGGCCCATCGCAATGGCGCCGCCGTTCACGTTGACCTTACCATGATCCACGTCAAAGGCCTGCATAAAGCGCAGTACAACCGACGAGAATGCCTCGTTGACCTCGAAGAGGTCGATATCCCCGATGCTCATGCCGCTGTCGGCAAGGATCTTCTCGGTCGCGGGCACCGGGCCGGTCAGCATGATCGTGGGGTCGGTGCCGATCTTGCAGGTGGCGCGGATCCGGGCGCGGGGTTTCAGCCCGCGGGCTTCGCCAAATGCCTTGTTGCCGATCAGAAGCGCAGCGGAGCCATCGACGATGCCGGAGCTGTTGCCCGCGTGGTGGATGTGGTTGATCGCCTCCAGATGGGGGTATTTCATCAAGGCGATCTGGTCGAAGCCGGGCATCACCTCCCCCATCTCCTTGAACGCCGGTTTCAGGCTGCCGAGGGTCTGCATGTCGGTGCCGGGGCGCATGTATTCATCGGTATCGAGGATGGTCAGCCCGTTACGATCCTTGACGGTGATGATCGAGCCGGCGAACCGGTTGTCGTCCCATGCTGCCTTGGCGCGGGCCTGGCTTTCCATGGCCAGCGCGTCGGCGTCGTCGCGGGAAAATCCGTACTCGGTGGCGATGATATCGGCCGAGATCCCCTGGGGGACGAAATAGGTCTCCATCGCGATGGACGGATCGACCGCAATCGCCGCCCCGTCGCTGCCCATGGCGACGCGCCCCATCATCTCGACGCCCCCCGCGATATAGGCGTCGCCACCCCCGCCGCGGACCTGATTGGCCGCAAGGTTGACGGCCTCCAGCCCGCTTGCGCAGAACCGGTTGATGGCGAGGCCGGGGATGCGTTCATCCAGATCGGAGGCCAGAACGGCGGTTCGCGCCAGGCATCCGCCCTGTTCGCCGACCTGGGTGACATTGCCCCAGATCACGTCTTCGACGGCGTGGCCGTCAAGGTTGTTGCGTTCCTTCAGGGCATTGAGCGTGACGGCGGACAGGCGCGCGGCGGTCACCTCGTGCAGGGCGCCGTCCTTGCGGCCTTTGCCGCGGGGGGTGCGGATCGCGTCGTAGATATAGGCATCGGTCATGAGTATCAGCTCCGAAGGTCTTGGCCCACCGTGGGGGCGGGCATCAGGTCATAGGGATGTTGCCAGCCGGGGGTGGCGGCGATGGAGGTCAGCCAGCGGTCGATATTCGGGTAATCGGCCCGCTCGAAGGTGAAGGGCTCAGGGTAGAAGAGGTATCCGGCGCAGGAGATATCGGCGATGGTCAGGCCGTTGCCCACCAGCCATTCGCGATCGGCCAGCACGGTGTTCATGACCTTCAGCGCCGATGCAAGACGCGCGGCCATATACCCGTTCACATCCGCGTTTCTCTTGGCTTCGGGAAGGAAGTTCATGTTGAAGCGCAAGGGTCCGGCGACCCCCGAAACCTTGTGATTGTCGAAAAAGATCCAGCGCAGGACCTCGCGGCGTTCGTCGGCGCTGGTTCCGCCCAGCTTGCCGGTTTTCGAACTGATGTAATCAAGGATCACGCCGGATTGGGACAGGGTGATATCGCCGTCGACCAGCACGGGAACCTCGCCCATCGGATTAAGCGCGCGGAATTCCGGAGTGCGGGTTTCGCCCGCGAAGAAGTCGACGAAGACCGGCTCCCACTCAAGCTCTGCGAGGTCCAGCGCCAGAGCGGCCTTGTAGGCGTTGCCGCTTTCGGCAAAGCAATGGAGTTTCATGGTCATGTTTCGCGCCTCCCCCGCGCGGGGTCTTTATGATGTCCGATGGCGCGGGAGCAAACCCCCGCGCCATGCCTGCGCTTCTGAAACATGAGGTCGGCCCGTGACGCGGCCCCTGTGTCTGTCCTGCCCGCTTCGGTTTCCATCAGCGTTTGCGGTCTTCCAGTTCCGAGTTGAACAATCTCAGCCTGGCGGTCAGGTTTTCCTCGTCGATCACGCTGGCCCAGTTTTCGAACAGGAAAGACAGAAACTCGCCCGCGTCCAGACCCGACTCCGCCGAAAGCGTCCGCAAGCGGCGGAACCCATCTTCGCTCATCGCGATATTGGGGCGACGGGTCAGGCGGAGGCGTTTGGGCATATCTGCGTCTTTCCTGCATTCAGGCCATCAGAAATTGGCCGCCTCCAGTGCCATCACCGTGTCCCCGCCCGACTGGATGCGTACCAGATGGGTGGCGGTCATCGGCAATTGACGGGCCATGTAGAACCGGCCCGTGGCCAGTTTGGTCTCATAGAAATCAGGGTCGGAGGTGCCGGTTTCAAGGGCCGCCAGTGCCGCCTTGGCCATCTGCGCCCACATCAGGCCCAGGCAGACATGCCCGAACAGATGCATGAAATCATAGGAGCCGGACAAGGCGTTGTTGGGGTTCTTCATGCCTTCCTGCATGAAATACATCCCCGCCGCCTGCAGATCCTTCGAGGCCGCTTTCAGCGGATCGAGGAAATCGGCCTTCAGCGCGGCATTGTCCTCGTTCTCCTTGAGGAAGTCCTTCACCAGATCGAAGAAGGCCATCACGTGCTTGCCGCCGTCCTGAGACAGTTTGCGGCCGACAAGATCGAGCGCCTGCACACCGTTGGCGCCTTCATAGATCATGGCGATCCGCGCATCCCGGGTGAACTGGGACATGCCCCATTCCTCGATATAGCCGTGGCCGCCATAAACCTGCTGGGCCAGGACGGTCATGTCATAGCCCTGATCGGTCAGGAATCCCTTGATCACCGGCGTCAGCAGCGAAACCAGGCCGTCGGCGGCCGCATCCTCACCCCGATGGGCGCGGTCGATCAGCGTGGCCCCCCACAGCAGAAACGCCCGGCCACCCTCGGCGAAGCTTTTCTGGGCCATCAGCGAACGGCGGATATCGGGATGGACGATCAGCGGGTCGGCGGGGCCGTCGGGGTTCTTCGGTCCGGTCACGTCGCGGCCCTGCAGACGGTCCTTGGCGTATTCCAGCGCGTTCTGGAACGCCGCCTCGGCCTGCGCGAGGCCCTGCATGCCCACACCGATGCGCGCTTCGTTCATCATCGTGAACATGGCGCGCATGCCCTTGTGCTCCTCGCCAAGCAGATAGCCGGTCGCTTCGTCATAGTTCATGACGCAGGTGGAGTTGCCGTGGATGCCCATCTTTTCTTCGATCTTGCCACAGCTCACGCCGTTGCGGGCGCCAAGCGAGCCGTCTTCGTTCACGAGGAATTTCGGCACGATGAACAGCGACACACCCTTGATGCCTTCGGGGCCGCCGACAATCTTGCCCAGCACCAGATGGATGATGTTGTCGGCCATGTCGTGTTCGCCGGCGGAGATGAAGATCTTCTGGCCGGTGATCTTGTAGCTGCCATCGGCCTGCGGTTCGGCCTTGGTGCGCATCAGGCCCAGATCGGTGCCGCAATGGGGCTCGGTCAGGTTCATGGTGCCGGTCCAGTCGCAGGCGACCATCTTGGGCAGATAGGTGTTTTTCTGCTCTTCGGTTCCATGGACCAGAATGGCCGAGGCCGCGCCATGGGTCAGACCCTGATACATGGTGAAGGCCTGATTGGCGGCCGAGAACATCTCCCCCACGGCGGTGCCGAGCACATAGGGCATGTTCTGGCCGCCATATTCCTCGGGCATGTCCAGACCGGGCCAGCCGCCTTCCTTCATCTGCGCGAACGCATCCTTGAAGCCGGTGGGTGTGTAGACGACGCCGTTTTCCATCCGGCAGCCTTCGGTGTCGCCAACCGTGTTGAGCGGGGTCAGCACCTCGCTCGCGATCTTGCCGGCCTCGTCCAGAACCGCGCCGGTGAAGTCGCGCTCCATTTCGTCATAGCCCGGAATGTCCTGCGCCGAGATATCGAGAACCTCGTGCAGGATGAACTGCATGTCTTTGGTAGGGGCGGTGTAGCTTGGCATCTTCTGTAAATCCTCCCGGACGGTCGTGTTTTGGCGTTTACTCGGCAGCGTCTTTGGTGGTGGTCACATTCGTCAGCATGTCTTCGACAAGGCCCATCTGCGATTTGAGATCGGCGATTGCGAGGTCAAGCTCGGCGCGCTGGCGCTCCATATCGGCCAGCCGGTCGCCGGCCACATCAAGTGTCCGCGACAGCTGCGTGGCCTGCTGGTCGCCGGCGTAGTAAAGGTCGAGAAGCTGGCGGATTTCCTCCAGGCTGAAGCCGAAGCGCTTGCCGCGCAGGATCAGTTTCAGCCGTGCCCGGTCGCGGCGGGTAAAGAGGCGTTTCTGGCCTTCCCGGATCGGAAACAGCAGTTCCTTGGACTCGTAAAAACGGAGCGTCCGGGGCGTTACCTCGAACGTGTCGCACATCTGGCGGATGGTCATGGTCTCTTCGGTCATGAGATCCCTCATTGCATCAAACATCGATTCTGGCTCCTGATGTGCGCGGCCCGGATCTTTTCTACAAGCAAAGCTTACGTTGACGTAAACGAAACGTTGCGTCACTTCGTGATTGACGAAAGGTCAGGAAAGATGACGCTGGGTCAGGCGCAACATCTGCAAACGCCGAATTTGGCGCGAAACCCCTTGCAGGTAAGGAAAACCTTACCTTCCGATGTCATTCGCGGACCAGCCTGAGCGGGTTCGGGGACAGATGCCAGAACTGCCCGTCAGGGGTCAGAAAGCGCCATCCGGTCCCGGTCCACTGATATCCGGCGATCCAGCGATGGTGCGATGCGGCGGGTTCCAGATCGGCCGGATCCATCAGCTTCCCCAAGGGAACGGTGCCCAGCAACTCGCCCGGTGCGGCCCAGACCTCCATGACGGTGCGCTCCGGCGTGGGCTCCCCTTCGAGCAGGTTCAGACCGGGATTTCCGACCAGCACATATTGCCCGTCCGCCGACGGGTGGACATTGCGCCGCCAGCCAGGAATTTCCCAGGTGTCCTCGATCCCGCTGACGGGCTCGATCCGGACCACATCGCGCGCCAGAACGCCGGTTACATGCACCCGGCTCTCGGTGATGAAGAAATACTGCGCCGGGGGCGGCAGCGGCTGATCCGCCAGCGCGGGGGTGGCTGCTGCAAGAAAGGCCACCGCCCAAAGCAGGGAGCGCGGGGTCATGACCCGCCGGCCGCTGTCGCGTCGCGAAGCGCCTGCAACTCGGCGATGATCTCGTCCAGTTCGTTCCGGCGCTGGTCAAGCTCGGCCAGTTGCCGGTCGGCCATGGCAAGCCACGCGTCCCGTTGCAGCTTGCCTTCGGGGTCTGCGTCGTAGAGCTCAAGCCACTGGCGGATTTCCTCAAGGCTGAACCCAAAGCGCCGCCCGCGCAGAATCAGCGTCATCCGGGCCACCTCGCGCGGGCCGTAGAAACGGGCGCGGCCATCGCGCTCAGGTGCCAGAAGCTCGATATACTCGTAATGGCGCAGGGTGCGCGGTGTCACCTCGAAGCGGGCGCACATCTGCTTGAAATCCAGCCGGTCGTCTGACATCGCTTGATCTAAGTGGTTGTTGCCATCACGTCATTTCTGCACCAGCCGTCACGCGAATGCAAAGCGATGTTATGGCTTGCACCCGGGCCCGGGCTTCTGGAAACCTGTCGGCCCGTGCTCAGGGCCCGCGCAGCCGGCCCCGGAATAAGGACAGAAAAGATGGCGACGACGTCAGAGGATAAGGCCCGGATCGCCCGGCAGTTCATCGAGGCGATCCCGTTTTCCAAGGCGCTGAGGATGCATCTGGACGAGATCGGGGAGGGGCTTGCCGCCATTTCGATGCCTTATGACGCGGCCTTGGTGGGCGATCCCAGAACCGGCGTGATCCATGGCGGCGCGGTATCGGCCCTGATGGACACCTGCGGCGGCGCGGCGGTGATGAGCCATGCGGATGCGCCGGCCGGCACGGCCACGATCGATCTGAGGATCGACTACATGCGTCCCGCCACCCCCGGTCAGCGGATCGTGGCGCGGGCGGAATGCTATCACGTCACCCGCAGCGTGGCCTTCGTGCGCGCCCAGGCCTTCGACGAGGACGAGACCCGGCCGGTGGCCGCGGCCACCGGCGCCTTCACCATCGAACAGGCCCGGACGCCGGAGCGTGCGCCATGAGCCGCCCCCGCCCCGAGCCCGTGCATCTGATCAAGCAGCGGCGCGACGCGGCGCTGTCGGCGCTTGTCGACGGGGTGCCCTATATCCGCACCATGGGGATCACCTTCGACCGACGCGGCGACGAGTTGACCGGGGTGCTCAACTATGACGACAAGCTGATCGGCAATCCGTTTCTGCCGGCCCTGCATGGCGGGGCCACGGCGGCGTTTCTGGAGACGACGGCGATCATCGAGCTGAGTTTCCAGATTCTGTGGGACGAGATCGAAAGCGGCCGTCTGGAAGGCGGGGCGCTGACGCCGGAGACGCTGCCGCGACTGCCAAAGACAATCGATTTCACCGTCGACTACCTGCGCTCGGGCCTGCCGCGGGATGCCTATGCGCGCGCGCGGGTCAACCGCAGCGGGCGGCGTTACGCCTCGGTCCATGTGGAGGCATGGCAGGACAACCGTTCGCGGCTTTTCGCGCAGGCCACGGGGCATTTCCTGATGCCGGGCCGGCCGGGGTAGGGTGCTGGCCTCGCAGATCCCGGCCCAGCCCCTCAGCCATCGCCGGGTTCTGAAAATCGCGCTGCCCGTGGTGTTGTCCAATGCGACCGTGCCGATCCTCGGCGCCGTGGATACCGGCGTGGTCGGGCAACTGGGGGAGGCCGCGCCGATCGGCGCGGTGGGCATCGGTGCGATCATCCTGTCCACGATCTACTGGATTTTCGGGTTCCTGCGGATGGGCACCGTGGGGCTGACCGGACAGGCCATCGGCGCGCGTGACGCCGCCGAGGTCTCGGCGCTGCTCAGCCGGGTTCTGATGATCGCCGGGGCGGCGGGGCTGATGCTGATCGCGCTGCAGGGCCCGATTATCCGGGCTGCGTTTCTGATCGCCCCGGCCAGCGCCGAGGTCGAGGCGCTGGCCCGGGATTACATGGCGATCCGGATCTTTTCCGCCCCCGCCGCGATTGCGATCTACGGGCTGACCGGCTGGATGATCGCCCATGAACGCACCACTGGCATGCTGGTTCTGCAATTGGGGATGAACCTGCTGAACATCCTGCTTAGCATCTTTTTCGTACTCGGCCTCGGCTGGGGCGTGCAGGGTGTCGCGCTCGGCACGTTCGTGTCGGAATGGGCGGGCTTCGCGCTGGGCCTGTGGCTTTGCCGGGGGGCGTTCCGGCGGCCCGCTTGGCGCGACTGGCCAAGGGTCTTCGACCGGGCGCGGCTGATCCACATGGCGATGGTGAACACCGATATCCTGATCCGTTCGGTCATCTTGATGGCGGGGTTCACATCGTTCCTGTTCATCGGCGCCGATTTCGGCGACGTGCCTTTGGCGGCCAATCAGATCCTGATGCAGTTCATGTATATCACCGCCTATGCGATGGACGGGTTCGCCTTTGCCGCCGAGGCGCTGGTGGGGCAGGCGATGGGCGCGCGGGCGTCGGGCCGGCTGAGACGCAGCGCGCTGCTGACCGGATTCTGGGGGCTGATGATCTGCATCGCGATGGCCATTGGCTTCGCGCTGCTTGGCGGCTGGATGATCGATGTGATGACCACTGCGCCCGAGGTGCGGGCGGAGGCGCGGACCTACCTGCCATGGATGGTGGCCGCGCCGCTGGTGGGCTGTGCGGCCTGGATGCTGGACGGGATCTTCATCGGCGCGACCCGCAGCCGCGACATGCGCAACATGATGATCCTGTCGGGGCTGGTCTATCTCGCCGCGCTCTGGGCACTGGTGCCGGCCTTCGGCAATCACGGGCTCTGGGCGGCGCTGCTGGTGTTTTTTGCGGCCCGCGGGGTGAGCCTCGCCGTACGCTATCCGGCGCTGGAGCGGGCGGCGGGGTAGGCGTGCCCCAGTGGCGGGGATGAGCCTGAGCCGACCCTATTTCAGCCAGTGCTCGCGCTCCGTGCCCACGGCGGCGGCGACCGTCTCGTGGCCGTCGCGGGCCAAGAGCCTGTCCAGATCCTGCGCGATTCTGGCGGCTAGGCTGAGCCCGCCATAAACGAGGCCGGTGTAAAGCTGAACGGCCGACGCGCCCGCCTTGATCTTGGCATAGGCCTGATCGGCGGAGGCCACGCCGCCGACACCGATCAGCGGCACCGCGCCATCGGTCAGTTGCGACAATCGGGCAAGAACACGGGTGGAGCGTGCGAAAAGCGGCTGCCCGGAAAGACCGCCTTTCTCCCCGGCATGGGGGCTTTTCAATCCATCGCGGTCCAGCGTGGTATTGGTCGCGATGATCCCGCTCAGCCCGGCGTCGATGGCGGCTTCGGCGATATCCTGCAGCTCGGCGGGTGAAAGGTCCGGGGCGATCTTCAGGAAGATCGGGATCGGGCGGGCCAGACCGGCATTGGCGGCCATCACGCCGGACAGAAGCGCCGTGAGCGCCGATTTGCCTTGCAGATCGCGCAGCCGCTCGGTGTTGGGGGAGGAGACGTTGACGGTGGCGAAGGCCACATGCGGACCGCAATGGCCAAGCACCGTCGCGAAGTCTTCGGCGCGGTCGGCGCTGTCCTTGTTCGCACCGAGGTTCAAACCCACCGGGATCTCATGGGCAGTGGCCGCAAGACGGGCCGCGATCGCCGCCATCCCGTCATTGTTGAAGCCGAACCGGTTGATCGCGGCCCGATCCTCGGAAAGCCGGAAAAGGCGTGGTTTCGGGTTGCCGGGCTGGGGCCGGGGCGTGGCCGCACCTACCTCCAGAAAGCCGAAGCCCGCGCGCATCAAGGGCCCGAACGCGGTGGCGTTCTTGTCGAACCCGGCGGCCAGACCGACCGGGTTGGGCAGAGCCATCCCCGCCAGATCCGTGCGAAGCCGCGGCGATGTCACAGGCCCCGGACCGCGCGCAAGTCCCGCCTTCAGCGCCCAGAGCGCCAGCCCGTGCGCGCGCTCGGGCTCCATCCGATGCATCAGGGCCAGACCGGCGCGTTCCAGCATCAGATCACGCCTTCGGGAAAGACATGGCGCCCGTCTTCAAGGGGTAGCGGGCTGTGCCAGAGCATATCCGACAGGCGGAGCGGGCCATAGAGATGCGGAAACAGCGCGCCGCCGCGCGACGGTTCCCATTTCAGCGCCGGGCCGAGCGTTTCGCTGTCACAGGCCAGAAGCTCCAGATCGCGGGCGTCCGCGAAATGCCGTGCCGCCGTTTCGGCCACCTGCGCCGCAGTGGAAAAATGGATGAACCCGTCGGCGACATCGACCGGCGCCCCCCGGGTTTCGCCGCCGCTGCGGAGCGCGGCCCATTCCCCGGCGCGCAATATCTTGTAAATCAGCATGGCGCCGGGGATGGCCGCAATGCGCCGTGGCGTCAAGTGTCACCTCCATGTCACTCAAATCCCTTTACTTGCTTCCGTCTGCCCGCCAATCTCGGCGGGTCCAACAAGACCTGGGAGTTATAGACATGCTTGCGAACATCATGCGCTCGACCGCGATGCTTGCCGCGCTTGGCATCGCCGCGCCGGCGGCAGCGGAAACGACGCTGCACATTCTGCATATCAACGATCTGCACAGCCGAATCCAGCCGATCAACCGTTTCGACAGCACCTGCAATGCCGAGGATGACGCCGCGGGCGATTGTTTCGGTGGCGTGGCCCGGGTGGCCACCGCGATCAACACGCTGCGCGACGAACTGACGGCGGCGGGCGAAAACGTGATCGTTCTGGATGCGGGCGATCAGTTTCAGGGCAGCCTGATGTACACGACCTACAAGGGCGAGGTAGAGGCCGAGATGATGATGGCCATCGGCTTCGACGCGATGGCCGTGGGCAACCACGAGTTCGACGACGGGCCGCAGGGTCTGTCTGATTTCCTCGATCTCGTGGATTTCCCCGTGCTCTCCGGCAATCTGGATCTGAGCCAGTCGAACCTGCTGAACGACCGGGTTGGCGATTACGCGGTGCTGGATGTGAACGGGATGCAGGTGGGCGTGGTCTCCGCGCTGGCCACGGACACGGTGGAAACCTCCAGCCCCGGCCCCAACATCATCTTTCAGGACGAGGTCGACGCGCTGCAGGCGGATGTGGATGCGCTGACCGAGCAGGGCGTGACGATGATCGTTGCGCTGACCCATGTGGGCCTGCCCGTGGATATCGCCATCGCCGAGGCGGTCACCGGTATCGACGTGATCGTCGGTGGCCATTCGCACACCTATCTGTCGGCCACGGACGAGGATCGCGCGGGGCCTTACCCGACCTTCGCCACCAACCCCGAGGGGACGCTGGTGCCGATCGTGCAGGCCTATGCCTATTCGAAGTATCTGGGCCATCTGGAAGTGACCTTCGATGACGCCGGCAATGTGGTCTATGCCGGCGGCGACACGATGGTCCTGGATGCCAGCGTGGAACCCGACCCGACGATTGCCGCGCGCGTCGCCGAACTGGCCGGGCCGATCGAAGAGGCGATGAGCGAAGTCGTGTCCGAGGCGTCCGAGCCGATCGAAGGATCGCGCGAGGTTTGCCGGGCCGGGGAATGCCCGATGGGCAACCTCGTGGCCGATGCGATGCTGGAACGGGTGCGCGATCAGGGCATCCAGATCGCCATTCAGAACGGTGGCGGCCTGCGCGCCTCCATCGACGGCGGGCCGATCACCATGGGCGAGGTCTTCACGGTTCTGCCGTTCCAGAACACGCTGGCAACCTTCCAACTGAGCGGCGCCGATGTGGTGGCGGCGCTGGAAAACGGGGTCAGCCGGGTCGAGGATGGCGCGGGCCGGTTCCCGCAGGTCGCCGGCATGCGCTATGTCTGGGACGCGGCGGCGGAACCGGGCAGCCGGATCGTTTCGGCCGAACTGGAGACCGAAGCCGGGTGGGAGCCGATCGATCCCGAGGCGATCTACGGCGTCGTGTCGAACAACTACATGCGCGGCGGCGGCGACGGCTATTCGATGTTCGCCACCAACGGCATGAACGCCTATGATTTCGGCCCCGGGCTGGAACAGGTCGTGGCCGACTATCTGGCCGAGAACACGCCCTATGCGCCCTATACCGACGGGCGCGTGAGCCAGGCCGAGTAACCGGCTGATCCAACTTGCAAAGGGCCGGTGGGGGTGTTCCCTCACCGGCCCTTTCCGTTGTCATATGCTGCTATGCAGAAAACTCATGGCGGACATCGAAAACTGTCAATTGTAGATCCGGTTAGCGCTATCATATGGAGGTCATCGAAGACGAACACACCAGCATTGAAAGGAGCTGCACAATGACCTCGATGATTGCACGCCTGCGCACTGCCGCCGCAAAACGTGCGGCCTACAACCGGACCGTAGCCGAGATTTCCCGGATGCCTCTGGATGTTGCGCTGGATCTGAACATCTATCGCGGCGATGCCGAAAAAATTGCCTATCGGGCCGTCTACGGCGCCTGATCCAACTTTTATCCCCGTCACGCCCGCACTAGGCTCAGCCTAATGTGCGGGCGTTTTGTTTTGACCCATCCGACGGGCGAGGTGGCGGAGCTGTTCGAGGCGACGCCGGCGAATGATCTGCCCCACGGGCCGCGGTACAATATTTGCCCGACGCAACAGGTCGGTGTCGTCACGTCCGAAACGGGCCTGCGGCGCTATCGCCCGATGCGGTGGGGTTTCCTGCCCCATTGGTACAAATCACCCACGGATGGCCCGCTGCTGATCAATGCGCGGGCGGAAACCATCGCCCGGAAACCCGCGTTCCGGATGGCATGCCGGGAACGGCGCTGCCTGATCCCGGCAACCGGCTTTTATGAATGGACCAAGGATACGGATGGCGCGCGCCTGCCATGGTACATCCGGCCCGACACGGCGCAACCGCTTGCCTTCGCGGGCATCTGGCAAAGCTGGACCGGGGGGCCGGACAGTCTTGAGACCTGCGCCATCGTGACCTGCGCCGCCGGCGATGCGATGTCGCGGATCCATCACCGCGAGCCCGTGAGTCTTGCGCCCGAGGCATGGGCGCTGTGGCTGGGAGAGGCCGGGCACGGGGCCGCACGGCTGATGAAGGCCGCGCCCGAGGGGCGGTTGCGGGCCCATCGGGTGGACAGGAAGGTGAACTCGAACACGGCAGAGGGCGCGGAGCTGATCCGGCCCCTCGCGGCCTGAGATCGACGCCGCCCGAGGTCAAAAAAAGGGGCCGCGCAAGAGACGCGGCCCGGTCCAGTCCAGGGAGAATTCGTTTTTGATGCAGCCTGCTCGTTGTTGATCTTATTGTTGCTGCTTGAGAAACAGATACGCTTGAAAAGAGGCGGAAATAAGGCGCTGGAAACAATCGGCCCGCTGCCGCGCCCGGCCGGGGTGCCGTTGCACGCCATTACCTTGCGCCCGCCGGTCATGGCGCCGGAGCCGAGGAGGCCCGCCCGGCCGCTTGCGACAAGGTCCTGCCGCCGGGGGTTTGCGCCATATCCGGCTTGACGCCTTGGCCGCCATGACTTACCCCAATCCCGGTCTGCGGGCGTTGTGTAATGGTAAGACCTCAGCCTTCCAAGCTGATGATACGGGTTCGATTCCCGTCGCCCGCTCCATCCCCTTCAAATTGACTTATGCCCGATTGCGGGCAACATGCCCTCCTGCGACCTGACGGCAAATTGGGGGGCGTATGACGGATTTCCTGCTGCTGGCGTTCATTTTCCTGATCGCGGGCGTGATCGCGGTGCCGATTGCCTCGCGTCTCGGGCTCGGCTCGGTGCTGGGCTATCTGATCGCCGGTATCGTGATCAGCCCGATCCTCGTGGTACTGGGGGTCGATGTGATCTCGATCCAGCATTTTGCGGAATTCGGCGTGGTCATGATGCTGTTTCTGGTCGGTCTGGAGCTGGAGCCAAGGCTGTTGTGGGAGATGCGCGCGCGGCTTCTGGGGCTGGGCGGGGGGCAGGTCGTGCTGACCGCCGGGCTGGTCATGGCGGCCGCGATGGCCTTCGGGCAGCCCTGGACCATCGCCTTGGCGATCGGTCTGGTCCTTGCGCTGTCTTCCACCGCGATCGTGTTGCAGACCCTGAACGAAAAAGGGCTGATGAAGTCCGATGGCGGGCAATCGAGCTTTTCGGTCCTGCTGTTTCAGGACATCGCCGTGATCCCGATGCTGGCCTTCATTCCGCTATTGGCAATGCCGGAGCTGATGGATCTGGGCGCGGAGCTTTCCCATGGCGCGGACGTGGCCCATGGCGCCGCCGACGATCATTCGGGCGGCGATCACGCCGCGCCGATGAGCCTTGTGTCGGGCCTGAACGGGTGGCAGACGGCGCTGGTGACCATCGGCGCGATTGCGGCCGTGGGTCTGGGCGGCACCTATCTGACCCGGCCGATTTTCAGGTTCATCGCGGTGGCGCAACTGCGCGAGCTGTTCACCGCGACCGCGTTGATGATGGTCATCGGGATCGCGCTTTTGATGTCGCTGGTCGGGCTCTCGCCCGCATTGGGCACCTTTCTGGCTGGCGTGGTGCTGGCCAACAGCGAATACCGCCACGAGCTGGAATCCGATATCGACCCGTTCCGGGGCCTGCTTCTGGGCCTTTTCTTCATGACGGTCGGCGCGGGGATAAATTTCGCCCTTCTGTTCGACAATCTGGCGCTGATCCTGGCCATGACACTTGGGCTGATCGCGATCAAATGCGCGGTCTTGCTGGCCCTTGCTCCGTTTTTCGGCATCAGGGGCGGTGACAAATGGCTGTTCGCCCTTGGGCTGGCGCAGGCCGGGGAGTTCGGCTTCGTGCTCTTGTCCTTCACGGTGGCCAGTTCCGTTCTGCCTACGGCGATTGCCGATCAGCTCCTTCTTGTTGTGGCGTTGTCGATGTTGCTGACCCCGGCGCTTTTCATTCTCTACGATCGGGTCATCGCGCCGAAATTCTCCCAAGGTCAGGAACGCCAGCCCGACGAGATCGACGAAACCGGTCAGGTGATCATCGCCGGGCGGGGCAGGGTTGGCGGGCTGATCGGGCGGATGCTGACGGCGGCGGGCTTCTCCTCCACCGTCATCGACTTCAGTTCGAAACAGATCGACAATCTGCGCGCCTTCGGGATCAAGACCTATTTCGGCGATGCCACCCGGCCCGACATGCTGCACGCGGCCGGGATCGCCGAGGCGAAACTGCTGATCGTGGCTATCGACGACAAGGAGCAGATTACAGAACTGGTTCGCTACGCTCTCGACAACTACCCCGATCTGCACGTGATGGCGCGCGCGGTCGACCGGGACCATGTCTATCAGCTCTGGTCCGTGGGGTGCCGCGATATCATCCGCGAGACCTATGACAGTTCGATCCGCATGGGCCGGTCGGCATTCGAGGCGTTGGGTATTCCGCGCACGCATGCCGAGAGGATGGCGGCGGCCTTCGATGAGATGGACCGCCGCGCGATGGTGGACGTGGCCGATGCCTACGACATCAACATACCGCCGCCGGAAAACCCCGCCTATATCGCGCGCATCAAGGAGGTTCTGGGCCCCCGGCAGGAGGCGCTTTCCGCCGAGATGGCCGCGATCCGGCGCGGCGAACGGGACGCCGGGGACAAGGACCTGTCCGCCGGCTGATCTTTCCCGCGCCGGTTAGCGACCAAGCGTGGCGACGACCAGTTCGGCCGCGGCCGCGCCCGAAAACTGCTGCTGTCCGGTGATGAGATTGCCGTCGCGGATCGCGAAGGGCTTGAACATGGAATGGACCACGAAATTGGTATCTTCCATCTTGCGTGCTTCCTCCTCGATCCAGAAAGGCTGGATCTTCTGCCCGACGAAGGCATCGGCAAACGCCTCCTCGGCATCGGCGAAGCCGGTCCATGTCTTGCCCTTGACCAGCAGATCGCCGTTCGACAACCGGGTTTTCAGCAAGATGCAGGTCCCGTGGCATACGATGCTGACGATCTTTCCGGCCTCATAGGCGCGCGCCACGAATCCGTGCAGGTCTGTGTCGTCGATCATCGTGACCATCGGGGATTGGCCGCCGGCGATGAAAATCGCGTCGTAGTCGTCGACCGATACATCCGCGATGGATCTGGTCGCCTGCAATCTGGCGCTATGGGCGGGCGAGGCCTTGAACCCGAGCGACAGGATATCGTGGGCCGAATACTGGCTTTCGTCTTCCGGGTCGGAAAACCCGTCTGCCATCAGATCGCCGCCCTTGGGGGAGACGATCTCCACCTCGTAGCCGGCTTCGGTGAAGGTCCAGAACGGGTGGGTGAGCTCGGCCCACCAGAAACCGACGGGCCAGCCGGTTGTCGGTGAGGTGCCCGGATTGGCGACGACCATCAGGATGCGTTTGGTGCCGAATGTGTCGATGGATGCAGACATTGTATCTTTCCTTTTCAGTGGGTTATCGGGTTGAATAGATCCAGGCGCCAAGGGCCTTGGTGACCCGCGGCATGATCACGTAGGTCATCAGGAAGACCTGCAGGATCACCGTCAGAAGCAGGCGCGGCGCCAGTGGCCAGCCGCCGATCAACGGCGCAAGCGCGAGGTTCAGCGCCAGCACCAGCAGGAACACGACCGCGACCAGAACCAGCGCCATGCGCAAGGCGTTCGGCTGCGGAAGGGGCGCGCCCTTCGGCGCCTCGAACCAGATCTCCAGACCGGTCAGCCGGTCCCAGACCGCATCGCCCCGGACATGGGGCGCGATCTCGGCCAGAAAGCGGGCGCGAAGCCCGGATGCCTCGAACGCGGCGAGATTGTCGGGCGTGTCGAAGCGGAAGACGCTGGTGTAAGGCGCGTCCGGTTTGTCAGGCCGGTGAAATTCGGCACCCAGATAGCCGGGCAGGGTGGCCGCGGCATCGGTCAGACGGGACAGCCAGTCCTCGTAGATCGCCTCGGATCCGGGCTTCACATGGCGACGGGCCACGACGGTGACGGGATCGCTCATTTGCCTGCCCGCGGCATCACGCCGAAGGCCCAGTTCCGGCCCTTGCCGCGCATCAGCGCCTGATTGATCCAGACAAGGGCAAAGGGTTCCAGCAGGCGCGCCTTGAGCAGATCGCCCGCATCCAGCGGCTCGAACCCGAGATCGTCCAGCAACCCGGCGACGACGGATTTCGCGCCATCGTCGTTGCCGGCCATCAATTGCACAGGACGCAGGGCGAAACCGGTGGTGTCTGCCATGACCTCCGCGCCCACCTGATTCAGCGTCTTGATGACATGAGCCTCAGGCAGCCAGGCCTGCACCTGTTCCGCGCCCGAGCTTGTGTGGCCGAGGGCGAGCCCGATCCCGTCGGGACCCTGCGCAATCGGGTTCATGCAGTCGATGACCGGCTTGCCGGAAAGAGTGCCCAGATCGGCCGCCACATCCCTGGCCGCCGCCCAGGGCAGGGCCAGAACGACCACCGCGCCCCAACTGGCGGCCTCGCGTGGCGTCATCTCGTCCGCCGCCTTCCGGCTGCGGGTGCCATAGCGGATCTCGTGGCCCGCCTTGGCCCAGCTTGCGCCAAGTGCACGCCCGACATTGCCGGCGCCGATGATCGCGATCTTCATGTCCGTCTCCCTTGGCATGTGCCGTCGAGCCGTGCTAGCAAGCGACTGACTTAAATAAAAATGCATATACTTCATGTATGATATTGATGAAATTGCACTCAGGCGTCTGGATCTGACCGTGCTGCTGGTGTTTCTGGGGCTGATGCAGCACCGCAAGGCCGTGGAGGTGGCGGGCCGGATGGGGCTGACCCAATCGGCGATAAGCCATTCGATCAAACGCTTGCGGGATATCTTCGACGATCCGCTGTTTCTGCGCCGGCCCGCCGGGATGGAGCCCACCGCCGTGGCCATCGCGCTTGAGCCGAAGATCCGCCGCGCGGTGGAAATCCTCTCCGAGGCCCTGACCACGGAAACAGAGTTCGATCCGGCCGCCGAGACGCGCGTGATCCGGATCGGGGCCTATGACAACGAGATGGCCACGCTGATTCCGGGCCTTCTGCACCGCGCGCGGGCGCAGGCACCAGGCCTGCGGTTTGCGATCCGGTCCCTTGGGCGGGAGGCGGCGCTGACCGCGCTGGAAGCGGGCGAGCTGGATCTGGCCCTGGGCTTCATCTGGGATCTGCCGCAACGGTTTCAGGCCGAGCCGATCCACGAGGAAGGCTATGCCGTGGTGTTTCGCGCCGATCATCCGCTGGCCATCCGCGACTGGACGCTTGAGGCGTTTCTGCAGGCCGATCATCTGGTTGTCTCGCCCGCGGGCGATCTGACCGGCGTCGTCGACCGGGAGCTTGAACGTCTGGGCCATGCGCGCCGGGTGGTGGCCGCTGTTCCGCTGTTCTTTCCGGCGCTGGCCGCGGTCGCCGCCAGCGACATGGTGGCAACCCTGCCCGGCCGTCTGGTTGCGGCGCATGCGGGCCGGTTCGGCCTGACCACCCGGCAACCCCCATTGGCGATCCGGCCCTTCGAGGTTGCCGCCATCCGCCATCAGCGCAACGCCAAAAGCGCCATGCACGACTGGCTGACCGCGATGCTGCGCCCGGTTTGACCGGCGGCCCGGGGTCGCAGGCGGCAACCAAGCCTTGTGCGCAGGCGTTGGTCCATTTATCTCGGATTGAAACACGTTAAGAAAACCGGGACCGTCATGGCAGGGCCACAAACCAGCCCAACCCAATCAGTGGAAGAGCGCGAGAAATCCAAACGCATCGGCAGCCTGCGGGCGCTGGTGCCTTTTCTCGCGCCCTATCGCGTCATGCTGGGGGCGGCCGTCGGTGCGCTGGTTCTGACGGCGATCGTGTCGCTGACGCTGCCGCTGGCGGTGCGCCGCGTCGTTGACGGGTTCGAGACGGAAAGCGCGGAACTGCTGGACAAGTATTTTCTGGCGGCACTTGGCATCGCGGCGCTTTTGGCGATTGGCACGGGGCTGCGCTACTACCTTGTCACCCGGCTTGGCGAACGAGTGGTGGCCGATATCCGCAAGGCGGTGTTCGACCGGATGATCGGCATGAGCCCCGCCTTCTACGAACGCATCATGACCGGCGAGGTGCTGAGCCGGATCACGACGGACACCACCCTGTTGCTGAGCGTGATTTCCTCTTCGGTTTCCGTCGCCCTGCGCAATCTGCTGATCCTGATCGGCGGGCTGATCCTGATGACCGTGACCTCCCCGAAGCTGGCCGGAATGGTCTTGCTGATCGTGCCGGCCATCATCATACCGATCGTGGTTCTGGGCCGGCGCCTGCGGGTGCTGAGCAAGGAAAATCAGGATTGGATCGCCGAAAGCTCCGGCAATGCGTCCGAGGCGCTGTTGTCGGTGCAGACCGTGCAGGCCTTCACCCATGAGCGCCCCTCCGCCGCGACCTTCGACAAGGTGACCGAGCGCAGTTTCGACAGTGCCAAGAAACGCATCGCCACGCGGGCGGTGATGACGGTCATTGTGATCGCGCTGGTTTTCACGGGAATCGTGGGCGTGCTCTGGATCGGGGCGCGGGATGTGCGCGCGGATGCGATGACCGTGGGAGAGCTGATCCAGTTTCTGATCTATGCGATCATGGTGGCCGGATCGGTCGGCGCGCTGTCCGAAATCTGGGGGGAGTTGCAGCGCGCCTCCGGCGCGACGGAGCGGCTTGTGGAACTGCTGCAAACCGCCGACAGCGTGGGCGATCCGGCGTCAGGTGCGCCGCTGCCGCTTGGCGGGCGCGGGGCCATCGCGTTCGAAAATGTGCGCTTCCATTACCCGACGCGCCCCGAAACGGCCGCGCTTGACGGTGTGAACCTGACCGTGCAGCCCGGCGAAACCGTCGCCCTTGTCGGGCCTTCGGGGGCCGGGAAATCCACCATATTCCAACTGCTCTTGCGGTTCTACGACCCCGAGTCGGGCCGCATCACCCTTGACGGTCAGGATCTCCGCGCCATGACGCGCGCGACCTTCCGCGACGCGATGGCGCTGGTGCCGCAAGACCCGGTGATCTTCGCCACCTCGGCGCGGGAGAACATTCGGTTCGGCCGCCCCGATGCCAGCGATGCAGAGGTGGAAGAGGCCGCCAGAGCCGCCGCCGCCCACGGGTTTCTGAGCGCGCTGCCGGAGGGGTACGACACCTATGTGGGCGAACGCGGCATCATGTTGTCGGGCGGGCAGAAACAGCGCATCGCCATTGCCCGCGCGATTTTGCGCGATGCGCCGATCCTGTTGCTGGACGAGGCCACATCGGCGCTGGACGCGGAAAGCGAACGCGCGGTGCAGGATGCCGTTGCCGCGATGAGCGCAGACCGGACCACGCTGATCGTGGCCCACCGGCTGGCCACGGTGAAGCAGGCCGACCGCATCCTTGTCTTCGAAGACGGGCAGATCGTGGCCGAGGGCACCCATGACACGCTGGTGACCCAGGGCGGGCTTTACGCCCGTCTGGCGCGGCTGCAATTCACCGAAGGCATGGCCGCGGAATAACGCGGGCCCGGGGGATTTGCGCAGCGTTACGCTTGCGTCACGTCCCGGTTGTGCCCAATCTACTCCCCGGAGGAGAGGCCAGACGCAAAATGGCCTCCAACGCGACTTAAGGGAGGGTGGCATATGGTGCGTTTTGCCAACGCCGAGGATATCAAGGCCGTCGAGCAGTCGAACCCGTGGCCGGCCAGCCAGCCGGCGACCACGCTTTACGAGTTGCTGAGCAGCACCAAGGACAAGTTCGGCGGCATGAACGCGATCTCGTTCCAGCTGTTCTCCGGGCCGCGGGACAAGGCAGAAACCCTTACCTGGAACGAGTTGCATGCCCGCGCGACGCAGGCGGCCAATCTGTTCCGCAGTCTGGGCATCGGCGAAAACGACACGGTGGCCTTCGTTCTGCCCAATTGCAACGAAACGGCCGTCACGCTGATTGGCGGGGCCGTCGCCGGTATCGTCAACCCGATCAATCCGCTTCTGGATGCCGAGCAGATCGGCTCCATCATGCGGGAGACGAATGCCAAGGTCGTCGTCACGCTCAAGGCCTTCCCCAAGACCGATGTCGCGCAGAAAGTGGCCGAGGCGGTGGAACTGGCGCCGAATGTCAAAACCGTGCTGGAGGTCGATCTGCTGCGGTACATGACCGGCCTGAAAAAGCTGATCGTGCCGTTTATCCGCCCGAAATACGAGATCCAGCATAAGGCCCGCATACTCGATTTCAATGGGGAGCTGAGCCGTCAGCGGAGCGAACATCTGGATTTCGCCGACAGTACCGCGGACCGGGTGGCCGCCTATTTCCATACCGGCGGAACCACCGGCATGCCGAAGGTCGCGCAGCACAAGTATTCCGGCATGATCTATAACGGCTGGATCGGGCACACATTGCTGTTTACCGAAAAAGACAACATCATCTGCCCGCTGCCGCTGTTTCACGTCTTTGCCTGCCACGTGATCCTGATGGCGGCGATCGCATCGGGGGCGCATGTGGTGTTTCCGACGCCGCAAGGCTATCGCGGCGACGGCGTGTTCGACAATTTCTGGAAGCTGGTGGAACGCTGGCAGATCAGTTTCATCATTACCGTGCCGACCGCGCTTGCAGCGATGATGCAACGCCCGGTGAATGCCGATATCTCGTCGGTTAAGACGGCGTTTTCGGGCTCCTCCCCGCTTCCGGTGGAGCTGTTCAAACGGTTCGAAAAGGCAACTGGCGTGACGTTGATCGAAGGCTACGGATTGACCGAAGCCACCTGTCTGGTCAGCTGCAACCCGGTGGATGGCGACAAGAAGATCGGCTCGGTCGGGCTTCCGTTCCCGCATACGGAAGTCAGGATCATGAAGCACACCTCCGAAGGGGTGACCTTGTGCGATACCGATGAGGTGGGCGAGATCTGCGTCGACAATCCCGGCGTGTTCGAAGGATCGACCTATACCGAGGACGACAAGAACATCGATCTTTTCAACGACGATATCTATCTGCGCACCGGCGATCTGGGCCGGATCGACGAGGACGGCTATCTGTGGATCACCGGGCGCGCGAAGGATCTGATCATTCGTGGCGGTCACAATATCGACCCTGCCGAGATCGAAGAAGCGCTGGCGGGTCACCCGACCGTTGCCTTCGCCGGGGCCATCGGTCAGCCCGACGCGTTCGCGGGCGAACTGCCTTGCGTCTATGTGGAGTTGGTGGAGGGCGCGGATATCACGGTCGCCTCGCTGCTGGATCACTGCAAGGAACACGTGCATGAGCGTGCGGCCATCCCGAAGCATCTGGAAATCCTGCCGGAACTGCCGAAAACCGCCGTCGGCAAGATTTTCAAACCCGATCTTCGCAAGCGGGCGATCAGCCGCGTCTACAATGCCGCCCTCGAAGAGGCGGGTCTGGCGGCCCGTGTGGTCGATGTGACCGAAGACAAGAAACGCGGTCTGGTCGCGCATCTGGAACGCACAGGCGAGGTGGATGAGGCGAAGCTGGCCCAGGTTCTGGGCGAGTTCACCCGGCCATGGGACTGGGCGGATGGAAGCGCCAAAAGCGCCGCCTGACGGGTGTAGACCCTCAGACCACACGCGGGGTTCCGGCAGCCCCGGGGGAGATGAACATGGCACCGGCCGGGCCAGAGGCCTGTGCCCGACGCGGTGGCCGGGAGTGCCGAACCGGCGGAGATCTCCACGCGGCCCGCTTGGCGGGCACATGATCCCGTTTTGTCGGGGCCACGAGACAATCGCCGATTGAGATTGCATCCGCCGGGATCCGCGCCCCATGATACGGCCATGGCTCGGCCCCTGATAGACAATGCCACCGCGCGACGGTTGTTTCTGCATCGCCACGGGCTGGCGACGGCCCCCAACGGGGCGGCCCGGGGCGATGCGCTGGCCGCGGTCATCCAGGATCTCGGGTTCGTGCAGGTCGACAGCGTCAATACCGTGGCGCGCGCCCATGACATGATCCTGTGGTCCCGCCGGCAAGCTTACAAACCCGCAAGCCTGCGCTGGCTGAACGACCGCAAACGGGCGGTGTTCGAGCACTGGACGCATGACGCCTCGGTCCTTCCGGTGGCATTCTTTCCCCATTGGCGACTGAAATTCGCCCGGGACGCCGCCCGGCTGCGCGAACGCTGGAAAAACTGGCACGGCTCAGCCTTTCATGCCGAAATCGACCGGGTCCTGGCCCATATCGGCGATCATGGGCCCGTCGGCAGCGGCGATCTGGCCGACAAGCGGCCCGAAAAATCCACCGGCTGGTGGGATTGGCATCCATCCAAGACCGCGCTGGAGTATCTGTGGCGTTCGGGGGAGTTGTCCGTCTCAAGGAGGGAGGGGTTTCGCAAGATCTACGACCTCAGCGAGCGGGTGATCCCGCCGGAGGCACTGAATGCGCGGCATCCGGCGGAGGAGACGATAGACTGGGCCTGCGCCGGGGCGCTGGACCGGCTGGGATTTGCCACCTCGGGGGAACTGGCGGCGTTCTGGGATCTGGTGCAGCCGGACGAGGCGAAGACATGGGTGGCGGAGGCGCTGGCAAGCGGCCGTGTGATCGAGGCGGATATCGCGCTGGCCGGTGGCGGCCAGCGCTGCGTCATCCTGCGGCCGGAGGTGATGGACGGCCTGGCCGATCTGCCTGCCGTCGCGCCGCGTTTGCGGATCCTCAGCCCGTTCGACCCTGCGCTGCGCGACCGCAACCGCGCCGAGCGGCTGTTCGGGTTTCATTACCGGATCGAGATTTTCGTGCCCGAGGCGAAGCGGCGCTATGGCTATTACGTCTTCCCGGTGATGGAGGGGGACCGGATGATCGGCCGCATCGACATGAAATGCGACCGGAGCGCCGGCGGGCTGGATGTGAGCGCGTTCTGGCCCGAGCGCGGAGTGAAGACGGGCAGGGGCCGTATCCGCCGGCTGGAGGCCGAGCTGGAGCGCGTGGCCCGGTTCACGGGCTGCGCGGATATCCGGTTCGCGCCCGGCTGGTTGCGGGTGCCTTAGGGGTTGCATGCGCGGGGCGCACATATGACCTATGGGGGCGATGAACCGCCGACCGGAGATGCCCATGCGTGACGTTCTGACCCTGACGCTGAACCCGGCGCTGGATGTTTCGGCCGAGACGCCGCAGGTCGTGCCGGGGCCGAAACTGCGCTGCGCGGAGGCGCGGCTGGATCCCGGCGGGGGTGGCGTGAATGTGTCCCGGGCGATCGCGCGGCTTGGTGGGGCATCCCGCGCGGTTGTGGCCACGGGCGGTGTGACCGGCGCGCTTCTGTGCGACCTGCTGGAGGCCGAAGGGGTGCAGGTTGCGCGGTTGCCGATTTCCGGGCTGACGCGGCAATCCTTCGCGATCACCGATATGGGCGCAGGCGGGCAATACCGGTTCGTGATGCCGGGCCCGGTCTGGGCGGCGGCGGATGTGGACGGGCTCTGGACCCTGCTTGACGAGGTTCTGACGCGCGACACGCTGATGGTGGTGTCGGGCAGCCTGCCGCCCGGGCTGTCGCCGGATCTGCTTGTCGGGATGAATGCGCGTGCGCGCGCCGCCGGGGCGGCGATGGTTCTGGATACATCGGGCGCGGCCCTGGTGCAGGCGGTGGAGCAGGCGACCGCCCCCTATCATCTGCTGCGTGTCGACGGTGCGGAAGCCGATGAACTGGCGGGGCGGGCGCTCACCACGCCCGAGGATACCGCCGCCTTCGGCCGGAGCCTGATCGCAAGCGGCCGCGCGGAGCACGCGGTGATGGCGCTTGGCGCGACGGGTACGCTTGGGATTTCGGCCAGCGAGTGTTTTTTCTTCCGCCCGCCTTTGATCGAAACCGTCAGCGCCGTGGGCGCCGGCGACAGCCTTGTGGGCGCCATGGTGATGGCGCTTGCCCGTGGCGACGGGTTTCGCGCGGCGGTGGCGTTCGGAACCGCGGCCGCGGGGGCGGCGGTGATGACGCCCGCCACGGAACTGTGCAACCGCAGCGATGCGGAAGCATTGCTGGACAGGATCGAAATCGAGCCACTCTAAGGCTCTGCGCCCCGCACGACCATGGAGATACTGCGCTCAGTTGGGCCGGCGCGGGTTCAGACGCCCAGATACCGGTTGGTGATATCTTCGGTCAGGTTGGCCATCGCGTCGGACCAGACGGTCTTGCCGCGCTGCACGATCACCGCCCTGTCGGCGATGGCCGATAACTCGCGCAGGGATTTGTCCACCAACAGGATGGCGAGGCCCGCATCCCGCTTCAGCGTGGCGATGGCGGCCCAGATTTCCTGCCGGACGACGGGGGCCAGCCCCTCGGTCGCTTCATCGAGGATCAACAGGCGCGGGTTGGTCATCAGCGCGCGGCCAATGGCCAGCATCTGCTGTTCGCCCCCTGAAAGCGATGCCGCCGACTGGTCGCGCCGATCCGCCAGTTGCGGGAAAAGCGCGGCGATCCGGTCCATGTCCCAATGGCCGGGGCGGGCCGCCGCGATCAGGTTTTCCGCAACCGTCAGATTGGTGAAGCAGCGTCGCCCCTCGGGAACCAGACCCAGCCCCATCCGCGCGGCCTTGTAGGCCGGCAGGCGCGCCAGATCCTGACCGTCGAACAGGACCGTGCCCGCGCTGACCGGCAGAAGCCTGCAGATCGTCTTGACCGTGGTGGTCTTGCCCATCCCGTTCCGGCCCATCAGCGCAAGAACCTCGCCCTCGGCGATCTCCAGCGAGACATCGAAAAGCGCCTGCGACGCACCGTAGAAGGCGCCGATATGGCGAACCGACAGAAGCGTCATGCGTCCTCCCCCAGATAGGCGACGCGCACATCGGGATCGTTGCGGATTTCCTCGACCGTGCCGGTGGCGATGATCCTGCCATAGACCAGCACGCTGACCCGGTCCGCCAGCGCAAAGACGGCGTCCATATCATGTTCCACAAGAAGGATCGGAGCGGTATCGCGCAAGCGGTCAAGGAAGTTGGTCAGGTTCTTCGAGCCTTCGAAGCCCAGGCCCGCCATCGGTTCGTCCATGACAAAGGCCTTGGGGGCAAGTGTCAGGGCGACGGCCACCTCCAACTGACGACGCTGACCATGGGAAAGCTCGAATGTGGGGGTCGCGGCATGCGCGCTCAAGCCGACCAGTTCCAGCGCGTTTTCGGCCACCGCGCGCAGGTCCCGCTGCGCAAGGGCGGGGCGGAAAAAGCGGAACGCCGTGCCGCCTGCGCCCATGGCGCCAAGCAGGGCGTTTTGCAGCACGGTGTCCTCCATCGCCAAGGCGGAGATCTGGAACGTGCGGGCAAGCCCGCGTCTGGCACGTTCGGCGGTGCCGAGCGGGGTGACGTCCTCGCCGCGGAACAGGACCTGCCCCGCATCGGGCCTCAGGCCTCCGGCGATCTGCTTGATCAGGGTCGATTTGCCCGCGCCGTTCGGGCCGATCAGCGCGTGTATCTCGCCCGGGCGCAGGTCGATGGAGATATCCTGGCTGGCTTGCAACGCGCCGAAGGACTTGGTGATGCCGATGGTTTGCAGGATGGGCTCAGTCATGGGCCTTGCCCCGGCCCGCGAGCGACCCGATCACCCCGCCACGGGCGAACAGCACGATCAGAAGCAGGAGTACGCCCAGATAGACATGCCAGTAGTCCGACAGCCCGCCAAGCAGATGTTCCAGCAAGATGAACAGCATTGCGCCCACCACCGGCCCGAACAGGCGCGCGACCCCGCCGATGATGACGAAGACCATGATCTCGCCGCTGGTCTGCCAGCTCAGCATGGTGGGGCTGACGAACCGGTTCAGATCGGCAAACAGCGCCCCTGCCAGCCCGGTGATCATGCCCGAAATCGTGAAGGCGATCAGCCGCAGCCGGTAGGGTGAGATGCCGACGGTTTCGACCCGCACGGGCGATTGCCGCGCCGCATTCAGCGCAAGGCCGAAGGGGGATTTCGCCAGCCGCGATGTCAGCAACAGCACGGCTGCCAGAAGGGCCAGGACGATGATGTAGAACTGGATGGGGTCAAGGGTGTTCAGGCCCGGAAAATCGTTGCGGGCATAGATGGACAGACCGTCTTCGCCGCCATAGGCGGGCCAGCTGATCGCGAAGAAATAGAGCATCTGCCCGAAGGCCAGCGTGATCATGATGAAATAGACCCCCGAGGTCCGCAGGCTCAGCGCGCCGATCGCCAGTGCCGCGAGCCCCGAGGCCGTGATCGCGACCAGCCAGATGATCGGCATGGATTTCGTGCCCTCGATCAGAAACGGGCTTTCGAGGATCGGATCGTAAAGCTGTGCGTGGCTGGCCAGAACGCCCATCGCATAGCCGCCGATCCCGAAAAACGCCGCATGGCCGAGGCTGACCAGCCCGCCAAGGCCGAGCGCGATGTTCAGCCCGACGCCCGCCAGGGCCAGAATGGCCGCCTTGGTCGTCAGCGTGATCAGGAAGGGTTCATCCGCCGCCCAGGCCCAGAGCGGGAAGGCGACGAGCGCCAGCATCACGGCGGCGTTCAGGATCTGTTCGCGGCTCATGCCTTCGCCCCGAAAAGACCGGTGGGGCGCACGATGAGAACGGCCGCCATGAGGATGTAGATCAGCATCGAGGCCAGCGCCGAACCGGCGGAGGAGGCGGCCGAGCTGTCCATGAACTGCCGGAAAAGCTCGGGCAGCAGGAGCCCGCCCAACGTGTCCGTCAGCCCCACAAGAATGGAGCCGATCAGCGCGCCCTTGATCGAGCCGATGCCGCCGATCACGATAACCACGAAGGCCAGGATCAGGACCGGCTCCCCCATGCCGACCTGCACGGACTGGATCGCGCCCACCAGCGCGCCGGCCAGCCCGGCCAGTGCAGCGCCCAGCGCGAAGACGATGGTGTAGAGCCCCGAGATGTTGATGCCGAGCGCGGCGATCATCTCCCGGTCGTTTTCACCGGCCCGGATCTGGATGCCCAGACGGGTGCGGCTGATCAGCAGGAATAGGCCGAGCGCCACCGCCAGCCCGATCAGGATCAGCGTCAACCGGTAGAACGGATACTGAATGCCGCCGGGCAACGTGACCGGTCCGGCCAGATAATCGGGGATGTTGAGAAAAAGCGGAAACGATCCGAAGACCCATCGGGTTCCTTCGGAAAAGATCAGGATCAGCGCGAAGGTGGCCAGAACCTGATCGAGATGGTCGCGATTGTATAATCGCCGGATCACCACAAGCTCCACCAGCGCGCCGGCAGCGGCGGCGGCGGCAAGGGCGGCCATCAGCGCAAGCAGGAACGACCCCGTGGCGCCCGCAACTGCGGCGGCCGCAAAGGCGCCGATCATGAACAGCGATCCATGGGCCAGATTGATCAGCCCCATCACCCCGAAGACAAGGGTCAGCCCGGCGGCCATCAGGAACAGCATCACGCCCAGTTGCAAGCCGTTCAGGACCTGCTCGGCAAAAAGGATGAGAGACATGTCCGGTCTTTCTGCGAAGCGGCGGCTGACGCGACCTCAGGGCCGCGTCAGGCCTTGGGGCGGGTCAGAACGAACACTCGGTTGCGTAGACGTCGCCATGATCCTCCAGCGCCACACCGATGATCCGGTTGGTGAACACATCGCCATCCTGGATCACTTCGCGGACATAGATGTCCTGGATCGGATGCTGGTTCGGGCCAAAGGCGAAATCGCCCCGCGTGCTGTCGAAATCGGCGGCGGCAAGGGCCGCACGGAACGCATCCCCATCGCTTGGATCGGCAACCGCAAGGGCCGAGATCAGCAGGTTCGCCGTGTCAAAGCCCTGGCTTGCGTAAAGTGAGGGCAGCCGGCCGTATTCCCCCTGAAAGCTTTCGACGAAGGCCGCATTGGTCGGGTTGTCGATGTCGCGGTTCCACTGAGAGGTGTTCACGATGCCCAATGCATCCGCGCCCACCGCCTGCAGGATCCCCTGGTCGAAGCTGAAGGCCGGGCCGATCAATGGGATATCGACGCCGCTATCGGCAAACTGCTTGACGAAGGCGATGCCCATGCCGCCCGGCAGGAAGAAGAACACGCTATCGGCACCCGAAGCGCGGATCTGCGCAATCTCGGAGGCGTAATCGGTCTGTCCCAGCTCGGTGAAAAGCTCGCCCGCAAGCCCGCCTTCATACATCCGCTTGTAGCCGGTCAGCGCATCCTGACCCGCCGGATAGTTCGGCGCGAGAATGAAGGAGTTGGTGTAGCCTTGCGAATTCGCATAGGCTCCGGCCGCCTCGTGCAGGGCGTCGTTCTGCCAGGCGACATTGAAGTAATTCGGATGACAGCCCCGCCCGGCCAGTTGCGACGGCCCGGCATTCGGCGACAGGTAGATCACGTCCTGCGCCACCGCACTCGGGATCACGGCCATGGCCAGATTGGACCAGATGATGCCGGTCATGACATCCACATCATGGGACTGGATCATCTCGTCCGAAAGCCGAACGGCCACATCGGGCCGGCGCTGATCGTCCTCGATGATCACCTCGATATTTTCGAGCCCGGATTGGGCAATGGCGAGCATGAAGCCATCGCGCACATCAATGCCCAGCCCCGCACCGCCGCCGGAGAGTGTGGTGATCATGCCGACGCGGACCGCATCGTCATGGGTGTCGCCCAGTGCAGCCGTACCAAACGCCATCATGGAGGCCGCCATCGCAAGTGATTTCAGTGTCATCAGTGTCTCCTTGTTGGGTGGGGCTCTTTTCTGGCCCCTCATATTATTTCAAAAAGGCTAGCATGGGCGAATTTTAACTTCAAGCTCAAATAATTTATGCTTAAAATAATATCCCCACCCGCTGCTGATCGTAGCTGACCGCCAAAGCGGCACTCTGGCAAGCCCGAGTTGCGGGATGGGGCCGAAGAGACGCCCGCCGCGGGCCGTAGGGGGCATTCGGAAGGGCCTGTCATACGCGCCGGGCGGTGGCGGTGAAAAGCCGATGGGGATATGATGAGAAATGGGTGACCCGAACCGTAGGGACGCCCGACGGACGTCACGGGTACAGGCGAGGTGGAACTGGTGCCGCAGGGGAGGATTGAACTCCCGACCTCGTCATTACCAATGACGCGCTCTACCACTGAGCTACTGCGGCCCGCGTTCTCGCGTGGGCGGTGGATTAGACGCTATTGCCCAATGACGCAAGCGCAATCTGGACCCTTTCGCGCGCCTGCGGTAGAGAGGCAGGCATGGAGCGGAAGACCTCGAAAAACAACCGGTCAGAGAAGGGCAAAACCCGCGAAGACAGGTTGAAATCGGCGCTGAAAGCGAACCTTCAGCGCCGCAAGGCACAGGCCCGCGCGCGCGATGCGGCCGCGGATAAAGAGACCAAAGAATAAGGGCAGGCGGCAATGGATTCGATTATTGTGGAGGGGAACGGACCGCTTTCGGGCCAGATCCCCATTTCGGGCGCGAAAAACACCTGTCTGAAACTGATGACGGCGGCATTGCTGAGCGACGAGCCGCTGACGCTGACCAATGTGCCGCGCCTGTCCGATATCCGGACGCTGAGCACATTGCTGGAATCCCATGGCTGCGAGGTGGCGCTGTTGCAGGGTGGCCGTGTGATGGTGCTTTCGGCGCGCGAGATTGCCAATCGTCGCGCGGATTACGAGATCGTGCGCAAGCTGCGCGCGTCATTCAATGTGCTGGGCCCGCTTCTGGCGCGCGAGGGCGAGGCGATCGTGTCGCTCCCCGGCGGCTGCGCGATCGGTGCGCGCAAGGTCGATCTGCATATCATGGCGCTGGAAAAGCTGGGTGCCACGATCACGCTGGAGGAGGGGTATGTGCATGCCACCGCACCGAACGGGCTGACCGGCGCGGTCATCGAGTTCCCCTTCGTCTCGGTGGGGGCCACGGAAAACGCGCTGACGGCGGCGACCCTGGCCAAGGGCACGACTGTGATCAGGAATGCCGCGCGCGAGCCCGACACGGTCGATCTGGCGAAATGCCTGGTGGAGATGGGCGCGAAGATCAGCGGGGCGGGCACATCGGAGATCACAATCGAAGGGGTGGACCGGCTGCATGCGGCCACCCACCAGGTGATCCCCGACCGGATCGAGATGGGCACCTTCATGATCGCGCCCGCGATCTGTGGCGGCGAGGTGGAGCTTCTGGGCGGCAGGCGGGATCTGCTTGAGGCCTTCTGCGAGAAGCTGGAGGCCGCCGGGATCGACATCACCGAAACCGAGGCCGGGTTGAAGGTGGCGCGCCGCAACGGGGCGGTGAAGGCGGTGGATGTCACGACGGCGCCATTCCCGGGTTTCCCCACGGATCTTCAGGCGCAGTTCATGGCGCTGATGTGCACCGCCGAGGGCACCAGCACGCTGGAAGAAACGATTTTCGAGAACCGCTTCATGCATGCGCCGGAACTGATCCGCATGGGTGCACGGATCGACGTTCATGGCGGCACGGCGACCGTCACCGGGGTGAAAGGTCTGACCGGCGCGCCGGTGATGGCGACCGACCTGCGCGCAAGTGTCAGCCTGATCCTTGCAGGTCTTGCCGCCGAGGGTGAAACCACGGTGGCGCGGGTGTATCATCTGGATCGCGGGTATGAGCGGATCGAGGAAAAGCTTTCCGCCGTTGGCGCGAAGGTTTCACGGGTGAAGGCGGATGGTTGAAGATGCCCGGTTTGAAGATGGCGGCGAGGGGCCGATTGCGCTGAAGGCGCTGGACGCGGAAGATCTGAAAGTGATCTCGGCGCTGGTTCAGGATGCGGTTTTTCCGGTCACCGAAATGACCTGGGACCGCAAGAAGCGCCGGTTTGCCGTGCTGCTCAACCGGTTTCGATGGGAAGATCGCGGAGGCAGGACCCCGCCCGAGAGGGTGCAGGCCGTGCTGGTGTTCGAAGATGCGATGGCGGTCGCCAGCCAGGGCGTGGATCAGGCCGACCGGGATCTGGTCCTGTCGCTCTTGTCGCTCGACTGGACACCGGGCGAAGACGGCACCGGCCGCGTCACGCTGGTTCTGGCGGGCGACGGAGCCGTGGCCGTGGAGGTCGAAGCGCTGGAGGTGACATTGAAAGACGTGACCCGCCCCTATATCGCCCCGTCGGGCAAAGTGCCCGACCACCCGGAATGACCGCGCCCGGTCTTCTGGTACGGCGGGCGAAGGTGGAGGACGCCCCCGCCGCCTCGGAGGTTCTGCGCGCTTCGATCACGAGGCTCTGTGGCGCAGATCACGGCGATGATCCGGAGGTGATCGCGGGATGGGTGGCCAACAAGACGCCCGACTGGGTGCGCCGGATGATCGGGGACGAGACCGGCATGATGTTGGTCGCGGAGCGGGGCGGACGGATCGTCGGTGTCGGTATGATCGGCGAGCTGGATCCGGCGGCGGGCAAGGGGGCCGTGCTGCTGAATTACGTCGCCCCCACGGATCGCGGAACCGGTGTCAGCACGGCGGCCCTCGCCCATATGGAACTCCAGTTGCAGGGGCAGGGCGTCAGACGCGCGCATCTGGTCAGTACCCGGACGGCGCGCCGTTTCTACGAAAAGGCGGGCTGGCAGCCGGTGATCTCCGATCGGCAGGGCGGCCCGGTCGAGGGCGTTCCAATGGAAAAATGGCTGACGCCCGCAGGGTCGGCGCGATGACGGTTCGGCGACTGACGTCCGCGGATGCGGAGGCTTTCCGCCGGATACGCTTGCAGATGCTTCGGACCGACCCGATGGCCTTCGGCTCGAACCATGCGGATTGGGCGCGGAAATCGCTTGCGGAGATCGCGGACTGGATCGCGAAGATGCATCTGTTCGCCGAGATGCAGGACGGCAGATGCCAGGCCACGGGCGCATGGTACCGGCGCCCGGAAGATGCCGCGGACGGTCGCGGCCATGTCATTGCGGTCTACACAACGCCCGAACTGCGCCGGCAGGGGCTTTTTCGCCGGATCATGCAGGTGCTGGAGCAGGACGCGCGCAGGAATGGTGTGCTGCAGCTTGACCTGGACGTATCGGCCAGCCAGCCTGCGGCGCAGGCGGGCTATCTGGCGCTTGGTTATGGCGAGGTGGGGCGGCGCCCGGGCGCCAAATGCCATGACGGAGCTTATTCCGACACGATCACCATGCGGAAGCGTCTGCCCGCCTAGGCAGCGCTTGAGACCCGGAGCCGCGCGCGCTATGGCTCGGCCCGACGGTCTGGAGGCAGGGATATGCCGATTTTTCTGAACAGGGACGAACCGGGGTTCGAAACCCGCTTCGCCGCGCTTCTGGAGATGAAGCGCGAGGATGCACCCGAGGTGGACGATGTGGTCGCCGGGATCATTTCGGATGTCCGCGCGCGCGGCGATGCGGCGGTGATCGAGTTGACGGAACGGTTCGACCGTTTGTCCCTGACGCCCGAAACGATGGCCTTCACCGCCGATGAGATTGCCGAAGCGGTCGCCCGGGTCCCTGCCGATGAACGCGCGGCGCTGGAACTGGCCGCCGACCGTATCCGCGCCTATCACGTGCGCCAGATGCCGGAAGATCAAAGCTGGACCGATCCCGACGGCGCCACGCTTGGCTGGCGCTGGACCCCGGTGGAGGCGGCGGGGCTCTATGTCCCGGGCGGGCTTGCCAGCTACCCGTCATCGGTTCTGATGAACGCGATCCCGGCGCAGGTGGCGGGGGTGGACCGGCTGGTGGTCTGCGCGCCGACGCCCGATGGCGTGGCGAACCCGCTGGTTCTTCTGGCGGCGCAGCTTTCGGGTGTGGACCTCGTTTATCGCGTGGGCGGCGCGCAGGCCGTGGCCGCCATGGCCTATGGCACCGACACGATCCGCCCCGTGGACAAGATCACCGGGCCCGGCAACGCCTATGTGGCGGCGGCCAAGCGCCGGGTCTTCGGCAAGGTCGGCATCGACATGATCGCCGGGCCGTCCGAGATTCTGGTGATTGCGGACCGGCATAACGATCCGGACTGGATTGCCGTCGACCTGCTGAGCCAGGCCGAACATGACGCCTCCGCGCAGTCGATCCTGATCACCGATGATGCGGCCTTCGGCCGGGCCGTGGCTGATGCTGTCGAAAAGAGGCTTGAAACGCTGGAACGCCGCGCCATCGCGGGCCCAAGCTGGCGCGATTATGGCGCGGTCATCACCGTGGACACGCTCGATCAGGCGGCGGCGCTGTCCGACCGGATCGCGCCCGAGCATCTGGAGCTATGCGTCGCTGATCCGCACGCGCTTCTGGCCAGGATTCGGCATGCGGGCGCGGTTTTCATCGGCCAATGGACGCCCGAGGCGATCGGCGATTACATCGGGGGTCCGAACCACGTGCTGCCGACGGCGCGATCGGCGCGGTTTTCGTCGGGGTTGAGCGTGATGGATTTTCTCAAACGCACCACTTTGGCGGAAATGTCGCCTGCGGCCTTGCGCGCCATAGGCCCGGCCGCGGAAACTCTGGCAAGGTCCGAAAGCCTCGAAGCGCACGGATTGTCCGTCCGGGCCCGGCTTGATCGATTGAATGACGGCCCATTGGAAGAAGGCCATTGAGTGATGACCATGCATTTGACCCATATTGAAATCGACACGACGGGACTGCCCGCGCCCACGCCCGAGATCGAGCAGGAGCGCAAGGTCGCGATTTTCGATCTGCTGGAGGACAATTCCTTCGTCCTTCCCGCCCGCGAGGAGCGCGCGGTACCGTCGGGCCCGTACCGGCTGTCGCTGGCGATCCGCGAGAAACGTCTGGTCTTCGACGTGACCACCGATGACGGCGCGCCCGCGGCGGAGTTCCACCTGTCGCTCAGCCCGTTCCGGCAGGTGGTCAAGGATTACTGGCAGATCTGCGAAAGCTATTTCGATGCGGTGAAAAAACTTCCCCCCAGCCAGATCGAAGCGATCGACATGGCGCGTCGCGGCATCCACAACGAGGGTGCGCGCGTGTTGCAGGAACGGCTGGACGGCAAGGCGGAGGTCGATATCGACACCGCCCGGCGGCTCTTTACCCTGATCTGTGTCCTGCATTTCGGGGCCTAGGACGACGTGGGTCAGGCGTTTCCCAGCTCGGTCCTGTTCTGCTGCGATCACAATGCCACCCGGTCGCCCATGGCCGAAGGACTGATGAAGAAGTTCTATGGCCACCGGGCCTATGTCCAGTCCGCCGGGGTGAAGCATGAGCTGGAGATCGACGGCTTCGCCGTGGCGGTCTGCGAGGAACTGGGCGTGGAACTGGCCCGCCATCGGGTGCGCAGCTTCGACGAGATGCAGGAATGGGGAGACGATCTTTCGGGGTTCGATCTTGTGGTGGCCCTGTCCCCCGCCAGTCAGCGCATGGCGCTGGAATTCACCCGCCACTATCACCTGGATGTCGAATACTGGCCGATCCTGGACCCGACCGGTCTGGGCGAGACGCGCGAGGCCAAGCTTTCCGCCTATCGCCAGGCCCGCGACCAGATCATCGACCGGATGCAGGATCGGTTTGGCCCGCCGCTGGAACCAGCGGACGGTACGGCGGGCGAGGTGGGCTGAGCCGCGAAGGGCATCCGCAGCGGGCCGTCACCTCGCGCCCGAGACCGGCGCGACGCGCCGCAGGCACACAGCTTTGCCGCTAAATCCGGACCGGAACAGTTTTGCCTTGAAAAACGGGCGCTCAGGGCGCATTTACCCGCTACCCGCAGATTGGGCGGGTCGTTAAGCAAGGAGAGACCATGGCCAAGGAAGAAATGCTCGAATTTCCCGGCGTCGTGAAGGAACTCCTGCCGAATGCGACATTCCGGGTCGAGCTTGAAAACGGCCATGAGATCATCGCACACACGGCAGGCAAGATGCGCAAGAACCGGATCCGGGTTCTGGCGGGCGACAAGGTTCAGGTGGAAATGACCCCCTATGACCTGACCAAGGGACGCATCAATTATCGCTTCAAGTAAGCAGGCATGATCGGGGTCCGCGTTTTGGGAACCGATGTCCGGATATGGCGCGGGGCCTTGACATGAAACTGATCCTCGGATCGGGCAGCCCCCGCCGGAAAGAGATGCTGGCGGTGTTGGGCGTTGTGCCTGATATGATCGAGGCCCCCGATATCAACGAAGATCCGCAGGCAGGCGAGTTGCCGCGCCCCTATTGCCGGCGCGTGGCGCGCGAGAAGGCGCTTGCGGTGCAGGCGGGCCCGGACGAACTGGTGCTTTGTGCCGATACCACCGTGGCGATGGGCCGCCGGATCATGGGCAAACCCGCAGATGCGGCACAGGCGGCGGCATTTCTGACCGCTCTGTCGGGCCGCAGGCACCGGGTGATCACCGCGGTCGTCCTGCGCCGGGGGGAGCGGCTCTGGGAACGCGATGTCGAAAGCCGTGTGCAGATGAAGCGGCTCAGCGATGCGGAACTGAACGGCTATCTTGCAACCGGTGACTGGCGCGGCAAGGCGGGTGCATACTCGATCCAGGGCCCGGCGGGCGCGTTCATTCCATGGATCAGCGGCAGTCATTCGGCGATTGTCGGCCTGCCGCTTGCGGAAACCGCGGCGCTTTTGCAGGCCGCCGGCTGGCCGGTCTGGAGACCGGAATGAAAGGTCGGGTGGTCCTGCTGGATCAGGTCGCGGGCCGCAAGGCCGCGGCGCTCATGGTCGATGGCCGTCTGGAAGAGCTGGCCATCGATCCGCCAGAGGGTGCCGCGCCGGCCCCCGGCGCCATCCTGCGCGCGGTGTGCGACCGGCCGCTGAAAGGGCAGGGCGGGATGATCCTGAAACTGCCCGGGGGTGCGGGTTTCCTGCGCCAGGGCAAGGGGTTGAGCCCGGGTCAGCCGCTCCTCGTTCAGGTCACCGGACTGGGCGAGGGCGGCAAGGCCACCCCGGTCAATACCCGGCTGTTGTTCAAGAGCCGTTACGCGATCGTCACGCCCGATGCGCCCGGTCTGAACATCGCGCGCTCAATCCGCGACGAGGCGGAGCGGGACCGGCTTCTGGAACTGGCCCATGAGGCGATGGCAGGCGCGCCCAAAAGCCATGGCCTGATCCTGCGCAGCGCCTCAGATGGCGTGGACGCAGAGGCGCTTGCCGATGATATCGCCGAGATGCGCGCCCTGGCGGATGCGGTTCTGGGCGATGTCGGGGGCGACCCGGAACTGCTGCTGGATGCCCCTGACGCGCATCTTCTGGCCTGGCGCGACTGGTCGGTGCCCGACCCGGACGAGGTGCTGGATCATCCGGGCTGTCTTGCAGAACTGGGTGCGCTGGAGGCGGTCGATGCGCTGTTGTCCCCGGGCCTGCGACTGCCCGGCGGAGCGACCGCGATGATCGAGCCGACATCGGCCCTGGTCGCGGTCGATGTGAATACCGGGCCCGATACGTCGCTTGCGGCGGGGCTCAAGGCCAATCTGGCCCTCGCCCGCGAATTGCCGCGGCAGCTTCGCCTGCGCGGGCTGGCCGGCCAGATCACGCTGGATGTGGCGCCCATGCCCAAGAAGGACCGCCGCGGTTTCGAAGACGCGTTGAGACGGGCCTTTCGGGGCGATGCCACCGACACGGTCCTTGCAGGTTGGACGCCGCTTGGCCATTTTGAACTGCAAAGGAAACGCGACCGCTGGCCGCTGACGGAGCTTTGGCCCAAATGACTTGCCCGATCTGTTCGAAGAAGACCGCCCCGGAGTATCGCCCGTTCTGTTCGCGCCGCTGCGCGGATGTGGATCTGGGCCGCTGGCTGAACGGCAGCTACGCGATCCCGTCGAGCGACCCGGAGGACGCCGATGAACTGCCGGAGGCCCTGGAAAACGCTCGAAATCCCGGCCCGGGCCGGCCCCACTGACGGATGTCCGGGTATCGCGAAAAAAACGCCCACAGAGCTATGGACAGCCCCCGCCCAAACCCCTAGAAGGCGTGCACCCAACGGAGGCGTCCGCCCCGTTTCCCGTGCCCGGGTAGCTCAGGGGTAGAGCAGTGGATTGAAAATCCTCGTGTCGGTGGTTCGATTCCGCCCCCGGGCACCAATACTAAACTAAAAATACTTTTATTTCATATGTTTAGAAGATTTTTTTGAGCCTTGATCCCCCAATTCATCCCCCAGTCTTTGGATCGCTTGGCACGTTTCGATATGTCAGCGAGGCCACTACTGCTTTGGTTGGTACAACGGGTGTAGTCCACGTCTCAATAGCCGCTTTTCGCTTGCAGGTCAGTCCAATGAACCGTGGAGGGCGGCAACCCTTGCGATTTTGGTCACATATGTGACCAATCATGGTCGTTGATTTCGCTGCATAAATGGGAACGGCTCGGCTATGTTTGTGGCTTAGACGCCACTAAAGCGGTGGTCAAAAACCTGCCAAAACTGCAAAGGTTTTACCGGAGGTTTTTGTCATGTCTAAGTGACTGGTTTTGTGTGGGGCAGTGAGCTGGTCCTAGTATCCTGCACAGTTTCTCGGCCCTGCTAAGGTATATCGGGTTGTGTAATCAGGCCGCTTTCGTCAGTTCGATCCTCACTAAGTATGCCTCATCGGGGGTCCTCAGACCAAGTGCCGAGTGCGGGCGCTGGCGGTTGTAGAAGTCGATCCAACTGTCGACGACCCGCCCCGCCTCGAAGCCATCCGCGATATCCTGAAGGTAGACGGCTTCATATTTCATCGATCGCCAAAGCCGTTCAATGAAGATGTTGTCCATGCAGCGGCCGCGGCCCTCCATGCTGATCCGCACCCCGGCCTCGGTCAGAGTCGTGATCCACGCTGACCCGGTGAACTGGCTACCTTGGTCGGTATTCACGATCTCGGGCGGGCCATGGCGACGGATCGCCTCGTTCAGCGCCTCGACGCAGAAGTCCGCGTGCATCGTGTTCGAAAGCCGCCAAGACAGCACCTTGCGCGTCGCCCAATCCATGATCGCCACAACGTAAAGGTAGCCACGGCTGACTGGAACGAACGTGATGTCAGCACACCAGACCTGGTTCGGGCGGTCGATGGTCATGGTCCGCAGCAGGTAGGGATGGATCGGATGCGCCGGGTGAGGTTGGCTGGTCTTTGGCCTGCGATAGACCGCCTCCAACCCCATTCGACGCATCAGCCGCCGGATCCGGTGCCGCCCGACCGACAGGCCGTCACGCTTAAGCATCGCAACCATTTGTCGGCTACCGAAGAACGGATAGGCCGTGAACAACCGGTCGATCGACTTCATCAATGCCAGCGTGTCGTCGCGGACCGGCACGGGTCGATAATACAGCGACGACCGGCTGATCCCCAGGATGCGGCACTGCGCGCTCAGGCTGAGCTGCGGATGATCGGGCTGGACGATATTCTTGCGACGGCAGGGGCTCATGTCTTGAGCCCTTTGGCTAAAAAATCGTTCTCCACCGCCAACCTCCCGATCTTGGCGTGCAGATCCTTCAGCTCCGCTTCTCGGTCCACCGCGCCACCCGCCTTTCCGGCGAACACATCCGACAGGCCCTCCATTGCCTGCTTCTTCCAGGCACTCACCTGTGTCGGCAGCAGCCCGTGCCGCGCCGCGATCTCCTGCACCGTCCTGTCACCACGCAGCGCTTCCAGCGCCACCTGGGCCTTGAAATGATCCGTAAACTTCCGTCGCTTCCGCGCCATCGTCATATCCCTTCGTCGTTGGGATACACCTTAGCTCACTGTCCAGTTTTCCGAGACCAGCTCACCTATAGTAGCCATTGACTTCGAACGCCCAGTACGTGCACTCGTCATGGAACTGAATCGTTAGAAAGCGCCGAATGTTAGAACGCACTAAACCTGTTGCCGCCGCTATTTGGAAACGGTTCCGAAGCTACCCGCTCTTCATACAGCTTCTTTTGGTCGTACCTATCCTAAGTGCCATGACACTCACATTGTTAGTTGGTAACATGGGACTGGCTTTGATGGGCACAGCTGTCGCAATAAATTCGGTTGTAGCAGGTTGGATTGGTGGCGTTCTTGTTGTTGTCTTGGGCAAGGCGGGCATCATTGTCGCCAAAGATCACAAGAAGAAGGGCTGACTTTTCCGTGAGGTAGAGCGGCCCAAAGCCGACCTTGAACGCGACCTCGGAATTCTGCAGGCGCAGTCCTCAATGCGGACATCGGTGCCTACGGTTGTTTGCGAAAACAAGCGGGCGCTTCATTGCGTTGCGGCTGGACCGCGAATTTTGAACAGCTACAATGTGGGTGTCACTAATTGCATAGAAGAACAAGTTGCGGCTGGACCGCGAATTTTGAACAGCTACAATGCCCGCCACAATCCATAGATATCGCGGGTCGTTGCGGCTGGACCGCGAATTTTGAACAGCTACAATTCGAATATCGCCAGATCGCCCTCCGCAGTCGTTGCGGCTGGACCGCGAATTTTGAACAGCTACAATGCGTCCTGAAGGCGCTTGTCGAACGCCGCAGTTGCGGCTGGACCGCGAATTTTGAACAGCTACAATTGACGTCTGAGAACATGGATACCGAGGCCGTTGCGGCTGGACCGCGAATTTTGAACAGCTACAATAGTCATGCGCCGAACCACGGCAGAGATCGAGTTGCGGCTGGACCGCGAATTTTGAACAGCTACAATAGCGGGGGCTGGCGGTTACTTCTTGCTTCTCGTTGCGGCTGGACCGCGAATTTTGAACAGCTACAATGCTGATAGGTGCGCTGCATAGTCGTTATCGTTGCGGCTGGACCGCGAATTTTGAACAGCTACAATGCAATCGGCTTGATCCGGTCATTGCAGAAGTTGCGGCTGGACCGCGAATTTTGAACAGCTACAATCGCTGCCAGGAGAAACGGCCACGTGGTTGGTTGCGGCTGGACCGCGAATTTTGAACAGCTACAATGCCCGTTCATCGTGCACCAGATACGCACAGTTGCGGCTGGACCGCGAATTTTGAACAGCTACAATGGATCGGGGCGCGCAACGGCGCGCGTTGAGGTTGCGGCTGGACCGCGAATTTTGAACAGCTACAATCAGTCCGGAGCGGAGCAGATGGAGTGCGACGTTGCGGCTGGACCGCGAATTTTGAACAGCTACAATGGTCTTCCTGCGTGGCGCCCTGATCAGAACGTTGCGGCTGGACCGCGAATTTTGAACAGCTACAATGGTCGAGAGTGGCGCACGCGCGTCGGCGCCGTTGCGGCTGGACCGCGAATTTTGAACAGCTACAATCATGCGACCGAGTTCCGCTTTGTGTCGGGGTTGCGGCTGGACCGCGAATTTTGAACAGCTACAATAGGCCGCCGGGAATGTGGACCTGTACCTAGTTGCGGCTGGACCGCGAATTTTGAACAGCTACAATCGCTTGGTGAGTTAGGCGTTTACCGCACAGTTGCGGCTGGACCGCGAATTTTGAACAGCTACAATCTCTCAAACGAAGCCTCCCTGTGTATCCGCGTTGCGGCTGGACCGCGAATTTTGAACAGCTACAATTTGGGATGCGGAGGCCTGATGTCGTTCATCGTTGCGGCTGGACCGCGAATTTTGAACAGCTACAATGACGGCGTGAAGATTCCGCATCTCATGCCGTTGCGGCTGGACCGCGAATTTTGAACAGCTACAATAGATCGCCCGTTAAGCCTTTGTTAGACATGAAGCTTAACGGGCCCCTATTCGTAATTTCCACAGCGAATCGCATCAGAACATCACCAGTTGCTCCGGATTCTTGCGGGCGCGTTTGCGGCCCTGGTCCGAGAAGTGAATGATATCACGATATTGGCGGTCGGTGAAGTTCAGGATCTGGACGTCCCCGGCATCGGGCAAATGCCGTTCGATCCGGTTGACCCGTGTTGCATAGGCTTCCTTGCCGTTAACGAACCGTGCATAGACGGAAAACTGGCTCCGCTCAAAACCCTCGTCCAGCAAGAAGTTGCGGAATGCCGTCGCTGCCTTGCGTTGGGGCTTGGTATCAGTCGGCAAATCGAACATCACAAGTATCCACATCAATCTGTATCCTGACAAATAGGCAACGGTATGGGTCATGCGCCTAGCCCCGCGAGCGTCAACGCATCGGGCGGGCGCGGCAGGGCAAGGGCAAGTTTGCCGGCCTCGAAACTCTGCCCCAGCGACGTGGCCAATTTGATGAGAGCCACCGATACCGGTGTCACGCCATCCCCTAGGGGCAGGTCGGTCGCGATCAGGCGTGCAAGGGTCTGCTTGGCGTTGGTGTCGACCTGAACACCCGAGCGGGCGACGAGCGTTCTGACGGAGCAATCGACGAGCGGGCGGAACGGCTCCATCAGGTCGTCAGCCAGCGCGAAGGCGTTGCCACGGTTGGCATGAAACAACCCGATCGTTGGATGCAGACCAGCGGCAACAACAGCCCGCGCCGTGGCCGCTCGCAAGACCGTGTAGCCGTAGTTCAGAAGCGCGTTCTCATCCCCGTGCCCTGCATCGCGGCGAAAGTCCGGCCCCATCATACGCGGCCAGTAATAGCGCGCGGCCTGGGCTTCAATGTTGGTGCTGTCGCCCGACGTGATCCTACGGATCATCATCGACAACGGCGCAGACGGTTCGCCAACTGCATCCAGCGCGGCGGCCTGCATGGCGACCTTGGCAGCAACGACCTGCTTCCAGGCCTGTTTGACGAGTGGCGCTTTCGCCTGCCACTGCGCGCGCATCCGGGCGCCCTGGGCATGATGCCCTTCCAGCGGCAGCAAAACGGATTTCGGAGCATGGTTGACGGCACACAAGACGACTGGCGCTCCACGCTCGGCCAATTCCGTCAATAGTGACGTCGACCAAGTTGTTCCGTGTGCATGCACGATCACGGCCGCGATCTGATCGAAAGGCGTGCGGCCGATCTCGGTCCCGTTCTCGGAAACCTTCAGAAATCCACGGTCGCGCGACAGGTGCCGCCCGTCAGTCGCAATATCAATAATCTGGTCCACACGTTACCCCTCACGCCCCCACGCGAATCGTTAACGCATTGATTATATTGCCGCCCTTCCATTTCGCCAAATTCAGGCGTCTATTAAGGCGGTCCAGGATCGCGCAGGCGGCCCATTTCATCCACGATGACTCGGCGTGCTTTGGCCTTGACGAGGGAGCCCGCCCCCAACTGAATGAGTTTGAAATCATCTTTGGGGTCTCTGTCCCTCGCATCGGCGTTTACTTCGGTATGAGGCGCAACGAAAATGCTCCCGTTCTGCTTCATTTTCTGCACATAGCCAATAATGGTCTCACCATCCCGCTCCAGCATCACCATGTCCCGCTTGAAGATGCGCATTAGCCGCTTCGCCGCCGGATGAGGTTTCTTTTCGGCGCCCGACTGGTGTGCCTCGTAGGTTGTCACGACCTGCGGCTTGATCTTGCCATCGGGCAAGCGCCAGATTTCATAGCAATGATTGCTGTCGCCCTTGTATGCCTTGTAGGGCCGCCCCTCTTGGTCCGCGACTTCGACACGCGCGCTTTCCTGCAAGGTTTCTTCAAGTCTGACACGGCGCAGGCCGAAATAGGGGTTATCGGTGTTGTCCGGCAAAATTGGCGAGGCGGCAAAGGCCAGCAGTGCGGCCTCGAACGCCTTGCCGTCCAGCCCACGGGTCACGCGCGCGAGGTACTTTTGCAGGTCAACATCACGGATATTTGCCCCCCGTTTGGTGACAGCAATATCGTTCGGGCTAAGCGACGCTAGGGGCTTGCGGCTAACGACGGTGCCGTCCCGCCCAATTCCATAGGCAGTGTCGTTGTGCAGTTGGCCAGATGTGCTGTCACGCCCGGATTTGCGCGCGGCCGGGTCGATGCGCCCGTGATCGGCACGGTGGCTGACGATGATCCGCGTGACTTGCGCGCTGACATCGTCGCGAAACCCCTCCCAAGGGGGCGGAATCGAGCGGGCGACCTCTTCGGCACCGTTCAACTCATCCCGCTTCGCCATGTCGGCAATCCGTTTTATCAGCCCGCGGTCCGTGGCGGCTACCACGGCGGCGTCAATCGCGTGGTGGCGGTGATCGGTGCGGTTCTTGGCCTTGACGGTTCGCTCGTCGCTGTCTGTCAGCGCGGCCACCCCATTGAGCCCCCAATGCCGCCGCAACATCTCTGTCAGCCGCCCCGGAACGACCCAGACGTGGCTCTTGCCGTCATCCCCGTCATACAGTGCATCCAGATAGGCCCGCGCAATCCGAGACAGGTATTGGGTGTCCGCCAACGCGCGAGCGGAAAAATCATTCTCGCCTTCGAACCGTTCCATCGCATCGGGCGCAAAGCGCCAGGCCTTGTTAGCGGGCAGGTTCTTGAGGTTGGCGGCGATGGCCTCCCACAGTTCAGTCTCACCCCAAGCCTCCCACGGGGTCTTGTCGGTTTTCTGGCGGTTCGCTTCTTTCAAACAGAGTGTGCGGTTGGCAAAGCTGTCATCCAGCGTTCGTGAATAGGGGAGGATATGGTCCACGTCGCAGGAGCCATCAAACAGCATGCCTGCACTGATCCGCTTGCCAGTGTAGGGGCAGTTGCGGGTAATGGCGTCATCGCCAAGGTCCTCCCAAAGGCGCAGCACCATCCGGTTAGCACCTGTGTTGGGAACGCCGATCTCTTCCAACTTTTTGCCCCGTCGGATCGCCGCCTCGGTGTTCTTCTTGATGTCGCGCTGCACATCTTTCTTCTGATCCTCGGACAGCTTCAGATCACGGGTCAGTTCCACGACGATCTCGTCCGGCCTGCCATAAACCGTGATGATCCGGTTCACCAAACGGCGCAGCTGGTTCAACCCGATATGCACCGTTGGGTTGGTGATCCGGCCATAACGCTTCACGTCATCATCATTTGGATCGCCCGTTCCTGGGATCACGTGGCGTTCAAGAATTTCTCCGTAGTAAGGAAGGTTCTCCAACACCTCCCCAGTGCGGCCATCGGAATGATGCCACCCGCAAGCGGCCACCGCGGCACTGTAGTGCAAGACATGCGCCTCCAGCGCCGCAAGAATCCGAGTGGTCGCCGTCAGGCCCAACCGCCCGTATCCCTCGGGCAAAGGCGCATTTGCGGTTTCCTCTGCGTGGTCTCGGTCCAGCCCATGCACATCCATGAGCCAGCGAACCAGATCAGCGTGCTCGGCATCACTCTGCACGCCGCGAATGCGCTGCACCACATCCCACTGAGCTGCGCTTTCCAGCGTCGACCACCGCGCGCCGAACCTGTCTGGATGGGATAGGCTGGCGCGTACCGGATCGCAGGCAATCACATCGCGGTTGGCCGTTTCCAGCGTGAAACCTTGCTCAGGCCGCAGTTTGATCAACTTACCGAGCGCCTTCAACTTCATCGTCATACCAGAGAGGGATTTCGTGTGTTTCTTGTTGTTCAAGGCATGCACGATCTGGTCCCGCTCCTCACGCATCAGCGGGCGCGACGGCTCTCCCCGTGCTGCAACCTTCAGATTATTCACCGTTTCCATCAGGATCCGTCGCTGGTTCAGCGGGTGGGCACTGGGAATGCGCTTGTCGCGCTCTGGAACGCCATGCTGCCCGGTAAACAGACACAGCCCGACTTCCGGCGTCTTCAAAGGGCGTTGGTGAAAGATGATCGTTGCGATCTCGTCGCGCAGATCTTCCGTCAGGACATCCGGCGCGTGACGTGCCTGCGCCGCCCATAATTTATCGAACTCTTCGGACAGATGCTTGCGGTCAGGATAAAAATCATACCCCGCCTCCTCCTTTTCCGCGTTGTCCCGTCGCGCTACGGTCAAACGCGTGCGCACGCTGGGAACGCTTTTGGGGTCCAATGCCGCGGCTCGGCGCATGTGCAGGAACTCACCGTAGGTGCGCGCGCCTTTGGCCATCATCGCTTGATCCAGCCGCGCCGTAGCATCCTTGATCTTGCCACTTTCATTGTCGCCCCGATCGGTTTTGCGGTTGGATTTAAACCCGCGCCGTTGGTTGAGGTGAAACAGCGCCCGCCCGAAATGAGTGAGTGGCAGCGGCCCGTCCAACCCGCTTGCCCGCAATTCGTATGGGTTCAACACCTCAAGCGCCTTAGCCTCGGCCGGGTCAGCGGGCATCAGCCCCACTTGCGCCATCCGTTTCATCAACGCCGCCTTACGCCGCAGGTATCTGTCTCGGCGCCGCCGTTGTGCCCGTGCCGCACGCCTGTCAACCGCCAGTGACGCCTTGGATTTGGGGTCCCGTCCGTCCGAAAAGATGCGCACGCCACCGTCGACCACCCCGGTGATCCGCCCCTCTTCGGTGCGATAGAGCCACCAGCCAATAGAATTCGTGCCGATATCAAGACCAAGACGCATAGAAAATCCCCTCAAAATGCAAAGGAAATTTTACACTTGTAGGGGAGACACTCAATCTAGAAGTGTGCTTGACGGCTTGGGAGATTCCCGGAATATTGAAGATGTTCAAAATTCGCGGTCGAGCCGTTAACAAGCATTCGATTGCACCACATTGAAGCGCAGGCCACGGCCTGCGCTTCCTCGTTTTGAACAAGGCCGCGATATCAAGATCCTTCAAACCAATTCACCAAAAATAGTCGATTGAAAGTCCGTTCTAGGGTAGCAACTCTAGTGGCGTGCGCACCTGCAGCGAAGGTCGGCTCTCCGCCGTACAAGCCCAACCCCCTCCGCCGTCCGAAGCCCCAGTCCACCCTGCCGCCGGACATGGCGATACCTGTGATGTGCTTGCCGATCTGCTTCTCCAACAGTGGGTTCCAGGGCACGAGGCTGAACCCCAGTCCGTCATCGATCATGGCGAAGCGCCCGCTGGCAAGCTGGGTCGAGCCGACCAGCGCACCGGCGACGTAGTTGCCGGTCTTGGCGGGCTCCCATGTGCGCCCGCGCTCGGCGGCCAGCGCCTTGCCCACACGCTCCACTTCCCGGCGCTCCAGCACTGCGACCGTCTTTTGCGGAATGCTGATGTGGCCATCCCTGGCTGTGGCGTGGCCCATATCGACAAGGCGCTGAGCGCGCCGGTCGAGAGCCTCGTTGACTTCCCGCCCGAAGCCGTGTGCTGCGACCGAGAGAGGCTGGCGTGCGGTCAGCTCGCGGTCGAGCCAGGTCGCGCCGTCATGCGTGACCTGCTGTCTGAGCGGAATGGGCGAGAGGAGCTTGAGGCGGGCATCGCGACCGTCGCGCTTAAGGTCATGGGCGAGGCCTCGTTCGGGCAGGTCGGCAGGAATGGTCCAGTGTTTGGCGTGGATGCGTTCGACGATCCCTGCGCGCTGCAGCGCTTCCAGTCGCCGGACATGGGCTTTGACGAACATCTCGGGATCGGTGCGCAGTTCCTTCGCTTGGGCGCGTGCCACTTCCAGATGCTCCGACGGGCTGTAGATGCCATCAGCATCGGTGACGGCCAGAATGTTGCGATCGGCGGCGCGTGGTTTGCTCGGCGGGGGTGTGGCTTCAACGATCATCCCGCGCCCGATCTCGTCGGCTCTGGCTGCGTCCACCTCGATATGATGAACACGACCTTCGATGCCGTCGATGACCAGATGCATCCGCTCGCCCAGTTCGTCGCTGCCCAGTCCCTTCGACAAGACACGCCCGGTCACGGGCTCGGTCAATTGCGCACCATGCATCACATAGCGCGAGCCGGTTCGCCGGTCGGCAATGCCGGCATCGTCCACCGCCCGGTGCATCGTCTTGATGATATCGTTGCGGTTGCCAAGATCGCGCAACGCGCTCTCTGCCTCTGACGAAATCGTCCATTGGCCTGTCGTCACTTCCGTCGCCAGCCCCATGCGCTCCAGATGACGCGCCGGTCGATCAGCAGCGCCCGGTTTTTGCGGAATAGGACGCGCATGTCCTTGTCCGGTCTGAGGTCGGCGAACTCGCTGCCTGCTTCCTGTTCGGCGATCAGCATCCGGTCGAGCCGGGTGAAGCGTTCGGCATGAACTTCCGTCTGAAGCTGCTGCGATACCTCCTGTTCGGTCTGCCGGCCGAGTTCCAGCGTGATGATCTCGCTCGCCCGCTCGCGGATGCCATGGGCGATATAGTCGCCCGCGATGTTGAGCGCCTTGCCCTGGTCGGTCACCCCGCGCAGCAGGATGTGAGTGTGCGGATGACCGGTATTGTGGTGATCTATTGCGATCCAGTCGAGCTTCGTTTCCAGGTCAGTTTCCATCTGCCGCATCAGGTCACGCGTGGTCTGCCGGATATCGTACAGCTCAACGCCTTCTTCTGCGGAAACGATGAAGCGGAACTGGTGCCGGTCCTCACGGCCTCGCTCCAAGAAAGCGCGGCCATCTTCCATATCGCGCTCGGCGGAATAGACTTAGCCCTTCTCACCATCGCGAGTGACGCCGTCGCGCTCCAGATAGCGCAGATGGGCGTCGACCGCCTTGCCGCTGACGAACTGGCGTCCGCGTTTGCCGCCGCGCTGCGGATTGAGCTTTACGACGCGGGCCTTCACCGCCACTCGGCGCGACCTTGTGCGCCCGCCGGTCAGGCTTCGGCTCCACCCGTTCCGGCCTTTCAAACTCGCCGCGATCTTTGCGCCCCGACCGCGTGCGTTGAACCGGTCGCTGCTCTTTCCTCTTCCGGCCAATCGGTTCGGGTTGCCGCCCGCCCGGCGGATCGCCTGATGCACCTCGCCCATGAAGGTCGTCGGGCGCTGACGCACCCGCACTGGACGTGACGGTCCCCGGTCGCGAACCCTGCCGGGGCGGATGCGGATACTGTCGTCTTCGCGTGCCATAGATGGACAATCAGTCCGCGAAATCAACGGTTCAAGGCGGTGGAATCGTCGATCGCGCTGTGGCGAAGAAAGACTTGCCCCGGCGTAGAAACGGCGGCCGGCGCATCGTGGCGGCACCATGCTTTTCCGTGTCGGATCAGAGAGATAGCAAAGTCAGCGGCACCACCGCACCTCACGAAGTGCCATTTTGGTGCCGTCGCGAGGTGCCAAAATCCATGTGCAGACAATCCCTTACCGAGCAAGGCGAGGTGCGAACCCCGGCTCGCTTTATCTTGCCATCCCCTTCCTTCCCTCCGCTGTCGCTCTCAATCCCTGACGTACAGTAAAATGCCATCGGACTGAACTGCAACTTACTGCGCTTGAAAAGTGGTAACAGCCGCGCTCGCGGTGCGCAGAAACTGCGCTACGATTCCTTGCATATCGCCCTCAGGATATGCCGCCGCGACGCACATTCGATGCCCTTCGGACGACAGTGGGCGTGTCATGATACCGTCCATTGCAACGCCAGAAAACGCACCCGGAACCAGCGTCACGCCCGCCCCGGATTGCACCAGCATCGCCATCGTCAGCCTGCGAAACGCTCGGGCAACAATGCGCGGCTGAATGCCCGCCGCGACGAAAATATCCTGACTCTGGGCATGGCAGCCGGGGCCAAACTCGGGATGCGCGGTGATGAAATTCTCGCCCGCCAAATCGCCTATGGAGACGGTTTCCATGTCCACGAAGCGGTGATCGCTCGGCATGGCGACCAACCAGTCCTCACGCCACAGTTCATCAAGCTGAATTCCATCCCGACGCACTGGCGGCAGCAAGAGACCGGCATCGATTTCGCCACGCCGAAGTGCCGCCGGCTGCATAGCGTTCGGTATCTCGAACAGGTCTAATGTGACAGCTGGGCAGCGTTCCCGGTGAGCGGCAATGATCGCCGCGAATGTCGGTGTCGTGGCATCTTCGCAGATTGCCAGCCGCAATCGGCCTTCAGTGCCGAACGCCACCGCCGCAATTGTTTCGCGCGCCCGGTCAACATCCGCGACGATCCTCCGCGCGTCCGCGAGAAACACGCGCCCGACTTCTGTCAGGCGCGCGCCCGTGCTTCTGCGTTCGAAGAGTGTGACGCCGAGTTCGTCTTCCAGGGCCGCAATCTGACGCGACAGCGCCGACTGATTGACGCCGACAACATCGGCCGCGCGGCGAAAACTCAGCTCATCGGCCGCTGCCAGAAAACAGCGAAGGCGGCTCAGTTCCAATTAGAATTCCCACATTTTCTGCGAGAATTGCATCTGTTCTCTTGGCTTCACCGGTCTCCAAAAATGCAACGATGTCATCGACGAGACGACAAGGCGCCGCATAACTTGTGAAGCGCAGCTTCAACCATTTCTGTCCGCTAGAGCGATCGACGGCTGTATTTCAGTAGGCCGATCCTTGCGGATGAGCGCAAACGCCAACACTGCTCCAACTGCGGCGATGCCGGCCGCAACGAAGCAAATCGTGCTGAACGCATTTATGAACGCGGTGTCGGCTGCGATCCGTGCGGCGTCGGCATTCGATAGTCCAGCCACTGCAGCCTCGATATCGCCGGAAGCCACCCGTTCTGCAAAATCGCGTCCTTGGTCAGCCAGCGCGGAGACAACCATCCCGCCGAATAGCGCGCCCAAACCAGCGATTCCGATCCCGTAACCGAACTGGCGCATAGTGTTGTTGATGCCCGACGCCATGCCGCTGCGCTCCGGCTCAACGACACTGATCGCGACGTTGGAAAGCTCCCCATTGATAAGTCCAGCGCCGATTCCGGCGATGAACATACCGGCATAAACCACACCTATTCCGAACTGAGGCATCAAAGCGATGCAGGCTGCCCCGCTTGCAATGATGAGGAGGCCGAGCGGGAGGAAAAGCTTTGGGGATACAACTGCGGCAAGACGACCACTGACCGGTCCCATCAGCAGAAGCGGTACGCCGAGCGGCAGCAGAGCCAGGCCCGCCTCCGTGGGTCCGTAATTCACCACACCCTGAAAGTAGAGCGGCAAATAGACGATCAGCGTAAAGAACGCGGCGGCAATGACCACCGCCACGATCGACGCGCCAGTGAAGGTCCTGTCCGTGAAGAGCGACAGATCAAACATCGGCCGCGACTGACGTAGCTGCCCAGTAATGAAGATTACTGTCAGCACAACGGTGGCCGCAAGCAAAGCGAGGACGATGGGACTGGTCCAGCCAAGTGCGTTGCCTTCGATCAGGACGTACATCAGCACGAAGAACATCGCCGTAAAGCTGCCGAGGCCGAGCCAGTCCAGTTTCTGCGACAGCGGATCGCGCGATTCCGGAGTGCTCCAATGCGTCAGCAGAAGCAGCGGCAAGCATACCGGCACCATGGAGAGAAATATCCATCGCCAGCCAAAAACATCGGTGATCAACCCGCCGATCAAGGGACCGAAGACTGCTCCGGCACATACAATCACACCCCAGATTGCGAAGGCTCGGACGCGCTCGCGACCATGGAAATCCTGAACGATGAGCGCGAGACCGGCGCTGAGCATGAATGCCGATCCGAGCCCGGCGATACCCCGCCCGATGCTGAGTGTGATCGGGATGTTCGCAATACCGCACACAATCGAACCAGCAAGGAAGGCCAACAAGCCAGTCTGAAAGATCAGCTTACGGCCAAAACGATCTGCCAGAGCGCCGCCGGTCAGCACCAAGGCGGCGAAGGTCAGAACATACGCGTTCACGATCCATTGCAGGTCGGCAAAAGTAGCATCTGTCGCTTGCTGAATTGCGGGAAGCGCAACCACGACTACGGTGGTTGCCAAGGGTTCGAGAAAACTCGCTATGCAGATTGCGATCAGCATAGCTGTCCGGCGGTCGATCAGAGTCATCGTGATCATCTTTCACATCAGGGACATTGATTTTGAAAGACGATAATTGGCGCGCACGGCAACACAAACAGTTCATTCGTGACTTCACTTGGGACATAAGGTGTGCAATCAGTGTTCCGCTATGGCCATTGACCGCATCACAGACCTTGCCGCATTCGTTCGTGTCTCCGACGCTCGAAGTTTCACGATTGCTGCGCAGCAGCTGGGCCTGTCTCGCTCGGCCGTAGGCAAATGCGTGGTGCGGCTCGAGGATAGCCTTGGTGTGCGCCTGCTTCACCGTACGACCCGCAGCGTTACCCTCACACACGAAGGCGAGGCCTTCTACGCGCGTTGCGTGAGGGTTCTGGCCGACCTCGAAGAAATCGAACTCGATATGGCAAGCCGGACGGAGCAACCGCGCGGACGGCTCCGGCTCGATCTGCCGGTGTCCTTCGGTCGCCTTCATGTATTGCCGGTACTTCACCGCTTCATGGAGATGTGGCCCGAGGTCGTGGTGAACGTCACCTTCACGGATCGCTATGTCGATCTCATTGAGGAAGGCATTGACGTCGCCATCCGAATTGGAGGCGAGGAAGACAGTCAGCTTGTCGGCCGCACTCTGGCTCGGCATCGTCTGGTCACCTGCGCGTCGCCTGAATATCTGGCATCGCATGATGTTCCGATGACGCCGGCTGATTTGGGCGATCACAGTTGCCTCGCCTTTACTCATGGCGGTCGTCCGACAGAGTGGCGCTTTCGATCTCAAGTCCCGGCGGATGGGGCCGAAACAGCTGTAAATGAGCAGTTTGTTCGGGTGCACGGGCGGTTTTGTACGAGTAACTCGGAGTCGCTGCGAGATGCAGTGCTCGCCGGATATGGCATCGGGCAACTCGCGACTTTTCTTATCGGCGCTGATCTTCGCGCTGGCCGACTGCAACCCATTCTTGAAGACCATGCTCTGGACGGGCCACCGATCCGCGTCGTTTATCCGACCGGTCGGCACTTATCGCCCAAGGTCCGCCATTTCATTGATCTGTTGGCCGAGATCTGGCGACCCGAGCCGCCTTGGGACGAGGCGGCTGATGTGAGCCGCAATAGTCCCACCGTCCCCTGAGAGGGGACGCACATTCCCCAAAATAACTCCCATCTCCAAAGCCGGAAATGAACTGGAGAACAGGAGAACCCCTTGCCAAACGCCACACAGCTCTGCTCGAAGACTATAGCTGCCGAGCAAATGGCGCCGTCATTCGATCGCGTACGCATAGAAGTCCAGGCGCGATAAGTGCGTTACACCGCCTTAGTCGTCGGTTCGACCGGAATGGCCGGTAGTAACCTTTCAAGACTCCTAATCGACAGGGGCTGGCGCGTGGTGACGCTCGCACTTGAAAGAATAGAGACGGAAGGTTCGGTCAGCCATGTCGCCTTGGACCTAAGTGATCGGGCTGCGACGAAGTCTGTGCTGGGAAAACTGCCCTGTATAGACAAGCTTTTCTATTGCACTTGGTCGCCGCAACTGACGGAAGCCGAGAACTGCATCGTCAAACGCGCGATGATCCGCAACGTGTTGGACGGGCTCGCCAATTCGTCGCTTTCCCATGTCGCGCTGGTTACCGGTCTCAAGCACTATCTCGGTTCTTTCGAGGCCTACGCCACCGGGCTGCCTTACACCCCGTTTCAGGAGGACCAGCCACGGTTGCCCGCTCCCAACTTCTATTATGACCAAGAGGACGAATTGTTCGATGCGGTCGAACGACAGGGATTTTCGTGGAGTGTGCACCGCCCCCACACGCTTATCGGTTATGCCCTCGGCAACGCAATGAATATGGGCGTGATACTTGCGGTCTATGCGTCAATCTGCCGGGAGACGAAGCGCCCCTTCGTCTTTCCCGGTTCCGCCGCGCAATATGGGGCCGTAACAGATATCTCCGATGCCCGGCTGCTGGCGAACCATCTGGCTTGGGCAGCGACCGAACCGATTGCGGCAAACACCGCATTCAATGTCGCGAATGGCGACCTGTTTCGTTGGGAAAGGATGTGGTCGCGTATCGCCAGCTATTTCGGCCTGACACCTGCGCCGTTGCCTGAAGAGCCTCGACCGCTTGCCCATCAGATGGCGAATGCCGATGCGGTCTGGGAAGACATCGTCGACAAGCACGAATTGGCCTCACATGTGGCGACCCATCTGACCTCATGGTGGCACACCGATTCCGATCTCGGCCGCGAGATCGAATGCTTTACCGACATGAGCAACAGCCGCGAGCGCGGGTTCCTCAGCTGGCAGAGAAGCGAGGCGTCGTTCTTCGACCTCTTTGATCGATTGATCGAAGAGCGTGTTATTCCTGATTTCCGAAGTGATTGGGCGCGAGCCAGATGAGGCTGTTGATCTGAGCTAGGTGAAGGGACCTCTTCGTACGAATACTCGAATATCTGGTGCTGACCTCCCGCTGAGCGACGCAGCACGGCTGCATTGTCGCCCCCACATGTCTCAAATGCCGAAAGCCTCGACTATCGTAGTGCTATGGCGAAGACGTAGTTCTCTTGTTCATCCAAGGCTGCGCGCCATTTTGCAATGTAAATTGGTATTTTGGCGCTATGCACTCAGATCGACTAGGTGCTTACGCGATGTTTTCGCGCAAGCAGTTTCGTCATTGCAGTATTCTGGAACGTCATCGGCGACCCAGTGGGGTCGGTCTGTATCCTCATGTTTGAATCTCACTTGCTCCGATACCGCCAAGCTGCAGCACTTCGAAATTTCCACGTTTTGTTTTGTTGAGCTTGCAAGTTAACCTCTATCAGACAACAGAATATGGGTGAGGAAGAGCGTTATTAACGTCATCGCCAAACTCTGGTGGTTGCCCTTCTGACAGGGCGGCTGGATGATTAATGTCATCACACGGGCCGTCGCAATGGCGGCCTATTTACGTGATCTGCGCCCATGCGACGTCCCTCAACTCAAGAGGAGACTCCATGACACGACCCGTTATCTTGACCGGAGACCGCACTACCGGAACTTTGCCCATAGGACACTATGCAGGTTCGTTGTGCTCTGCGCCCTGAAAACTGGATCGTTTGAAGCTGAAGTTTTCCGCTAGATTTTCCTGGCTGGAAGATGAGCGGAATCACATGAAGGCATCGAATTTCTTGGAGGCGCAGAAGGCGTTCATCCTGAAACAGGGCGAGCAGGGAACACCGGTTGCAGAGATCTGCCGGAAGGCCGGGATTAGCCAGGCGACATACTTCGATTGGAAGAAAAAGTACGGCGGCTTGCTGCCGGACGAGATGCGCCGGCTGAAGGCGCTCGAGGACGAGAACACCCGGTTGAAGAAGATCGTGGCCGACCTTACGCTGGATCGGGAAATGTTGCAGGACGTCATTCGCCGAAAGCTCTGAAGCCTGGCCGTCTGCGCGAGATCGTCACCGGGATGTGCGTCGACTGAGGCGTGTCGATCCGAAATGCCTATGGGGCAATCTGTTGCAACACCTCCACCTACCACTACAAATACCGGCGGACGGATCAGGCTGCCGTCGAGAGGCGGACAGGGAGATCACCGAGACGCGTGTGCGCCATGGTTATAAGCGCGTGCACGTGCTTCTGTGGCGCGAGGGCTGGGTGATCAACATGAAGAAGACTCGCAGGATTTACAACGAGTTGGGCCTGCAGCTCCGGAACAAGCACCCGAAGCGCTGGGTGAAGGCGAAGCTCAGAGAGGATCGCCAGGAGGCCGTCGGGCCGAACGATGAATGGGCGATGGATTTTGTCCACGACCACCTCGCCCTAGGCAAGAAGCTGCGCATCCTCACCGTCATCGACACCCATTCCCGGCTTTGTCCCGCGGCCGACCCGCGCTTCAGCTATCGGGGCGAGGCCGGCGGCCAGGAAGACGCGACCCCAATGGTAGTTCACCCGGTCCTGCAGGCCGGACGCGCCGGTTCCGTCGGTGCCGGGCGCGCGTTCCAACACAATGGAGCGACCGTCCGGTAGAATGAGACGGGTCGAGACGAGGAGCAGGCGGCTTTGTCCGGACGCGATGCGGCTGTCGTATTCTCCCAGAAGCCGTGGGCCTTGCGGAATCAGCAGGTAACGACCGGAGGGGCTGTCATAGACATTCGGAGTCACCTGTGTCGAGATCTGCTCGGGAAGGTCGGAGCGAAGGCCGGTGATCAGGGCGGCCGGGATCACGGTGCCGGCCTGCAAGATGTAGGGACTGGGCGGTGTAGTGATGCGTTCAGCGCTCACGGTTTCCATATCTCCGGTCCGCGTGAGGAAGGTCTCCCGGCTCGAGACGGGGTCGTTGGCCGCCCCGGTGTTCGGGTTGCCGGGGAAAAGCGCGGCGGTCGCAGGCAAGGAGGGGGTTGACGGTATTCCGCCACGCGGCACGGTCTGGGCCTCGGCGAAGAGGGCGCTCAGTCGGGCGGCCTCGATCTCCTGAAGTCTGCGTTGTTCGTCCGGGTCGACGACCGGCGGAGCGGGACTGGCAAGCGGCGGCGGGGGGACAGGCTGGCCGCGACCCTGAGCGCCGAGTATGGCGCGACCAAGCTCACCGGGCAGAGGCGGTCCGAGACGGGGGATATCGGCATAGTCGCGTGGCAGCGTCGAGAGCCCTTCGGCGGCCTGGATCCGTTCCGTGGAGTAGAGCTCGGTCTGAGTTCCGTCCGTGCGATTGCCCTGCAGCGCCACGATCAGGATTGCGCCAAGCCCGAGCCCGCCGACTGCCGTTGCAAGCGCGATGGCCCGGCGGGACAAACGCATCACGCGGGGTGGGTCGGGTCTGAGGCGCAGTTCGCGAGCGATGTCTTCTTCGCTTCTCGGGCGCTCGGTCATTTCGGGTGGATGTGTCATCGCTCCGCCTCCCGCTGCGGCGCGCGCTGTGGTCGCTGAACGCTATCCGTCCGCACGATCCGCACAACCTGTTGCCGTTCCCCGAAGCGCAGTTCCGCCGCGCCGAACAGACGGTCGGCGATCAGCACGTTGCCGAGCACGCGCGTGTTGACGATCTGGCCACGCCCATCCGCGCCGATCACGAAGGGCGGGGGCATTTCGCCCTGGGCGATGTGTCTGCCAACGAGTGATTGGACGCAGCACCGTGCAGATGCCCGACCGAGGCAGAAGCAGAAGTAAACCGCTCTGCACCTACGAAAGAAGTCGCACCGACAGTTTGCGTTCCTCAACCCGCGTTGCGCAGATCGGCTGGCAGAAGCGCTTTGGGAACATCCTGATAGCAAACCGGTCGAAGCCAGCGTCGGATGGCAAGCGTTCCCACTGACGTATGGCCGAAATTGGTTGAGGCAGGAAACGGCCCGCTGTGAACCATGGCGTCGCAGACCTCGACGCCCGTGGGGAAACCGTTGGCGATCAGCCGACCGGCCTTGCGCTCGATGACTGGCATCAGCGCGGCGGCCAGGTCCTCGTCGGCGGTGTCCAGATGCAGCGTGCAGGTGAGCTGGCCCTGAAGGGACCGGGCAGCTGATAATATCTCCCGTTCGTCGGCGACCTTGACGACGAGACCGAGCGGTCCGAACACCTCCTCTGCGAGCACCGGATTGGCCAGCCACGTGGCTCCGTTGGTTTCGAACAGATATGGCGACGTGTTCCTCCGGTCGCTGTCCAAGGTCGAGAGCGAGCTCGTGCCGGTGACGTCCGCGATGCGGTCACGACCGGACCGGTAGGCGTCGGCGATGCCTTCGGTGAGCATGGTCTGCGAGCCGGCCTGCGCGAGCGCCTCGGTCGTCGCCGCGACGAATGCTTCCGCTTCGGAGCCTTCGATGACAAAGGCAGCGCCAGGATTCGTGCAGAACTGGCCGGCTCCGAGGGTCAGAGACGCCGCCCAGCTGCCGCCGATGTCTCGCCCGCGCGTTTTCAATGCGTTCGGCAGAACGAACATCGGGTTGATCGAACCAAGTTCGCCGTAGAACGGGATCGGCTCGGGCCGCTGTGCACACATGTTATAGAGCGCCCGTCCGCCCGCCAACGAGCCTGTGAAGCCGACCGCACGGATCAACGGATGCATGACCAGCGCCTGACCAATGGCCCGGTCGTCGCCCTGGATCAGGGAAAAGACGCCGGGATGCATGTCCGTCCGCTCGATCGCGGCCTGGATTGCCTGGGCGACGATCTCGCAGGTGCCAGGATGCGCCTCGTGTCCCTTGAAGACCACCGGGCACCCGGCCGCGAGGGCCGAGGCCGTGTCGCCGCCTGCTACGGAGAAGGCGAGAGGGAAGTTCGATGCGCCGAACAGCGCGACAGGCCCGGTCGGTCGCTGGATGACGCGCAGGTTGGGGCGCGGCAAGGGCTGGCGGTCGGGCAACGCCTCGTCGTGCCGGCGGTCCAAGTAGTCGCCCTGTTCGATATGCCGCGCGAACATGCGCAACTGGCCGGTGGTGCGTCCGCGCTCACCCTCCAGACGCGCCTCGGGCAGGCCGGTCTCGCGGCAGCCGATCGTGGTGACATCCGTACCACGGGTTTCGATCTCCTCGGCTATGGTATAGAGTAACGCCGCGCGGTCGGCCCGGCTGGTTCGGGAAATGGCGGCAAAGGCATCCTCCGACGCCCTGCACGCGGCGTCGACATCGGCGGCCGTTCCGACCGGGAACATCTCCGGTTCACCGCTGACCGGTGCGTTGGCAAAGGTCGCCTCCGACCCTGTCCATGCCCCTGCAATCAGGTGTTTCTTCGTCAGCATTGCTTTGTCCTCTAATCCGATCTCGGGAAAGCGGCGCCTGCCGCCCGCGGCGATGCGGGAGCATGGCCGGATTGCGGTCAGCGGTTCGCGTCGATGATCGCGTCGACGACCAGTTTCGCTGCGAGCATGCCGGGGTCGTCCTGACCGATCGAGTTGTCCTTGAACATCCGCGCCCGGCCCACTCGGCATGGCTTGTCGCGAAAAACGGCGAGGGCGTCGTCCACGCCAGCGCGCATCCCGAACATGACGTCCTCGGCCGTTGTGGCGCCTTCGGTTGCGGCTTCGATATGCGCAAGGCTATCAATGACGGTCTTGGCGCCCGGTTCGGTCCTGCCGTGGGTCATCATAGCTTTGCGTGCCACGGCAATCGTGGCTGAGGCCTCCGCAGGTTCGATCCGGTCGGACTTGGCGTTTGAGCGTGCGATGGCCATCAGTGCCGCGATAATCAGCGTTCCGAAACTGGACCCGGTCGTACGGGCGGCAGCCTTGGCCAGCCGACCCAGATATGTGCCGACCGTGTCTTGGTCATCGGTTTCGATCTGCATCATCACACCAACCATGCGCGCCAGCATGGTTCCCGTATCGCCGTCGCCAAGCCGGGCATCGGCTTCGTTCAACCGTGTCTCGATGGAAGGCATTTCATCGGCAACCCGAACGAGGGCGGCCCGGATCGTGAAGGGGGCGGCGGCCATTTCAGCTTGTCCTCCAGAACGGGCAATTCGCAGGCGCTGCCAGCAGCTTTTCCAACTCGTCATCGACAAAGCACAGACTGATCGAGGCGCCGGCCATTTCCATCGATGTCACATATGGGCCCACCTTCGTTGCGCATGTTGCAAATCCGTTGTTCTCAAGAAGGCGCCGCGCACTGCGGTATAGTATGAACAACTCCTCGAACGGGGATGCACCCAGGCTGTTGACCAGGATCGCGACACGCGACGACAAACCGGAGACGCTTTCGTCGAGCAGCCGGTCGATCATTTCCACCGCGATATCGTCCGCGGACACGAATGGCCTTTGCCACAATCCGGGTTCGCCGTGGATGCCCATCCCGAATTGAACCGAGCCGGGTACGACGGCGAACGCCGGCGCGGTGCGCCCCGGAAGAAGGCAAGGCGCTAGTGCGAAGCCGATTGTCCGGGTCCGGTCGACGGTTTTCTGCGCGATGCGGGCCACGGTTTCCAGATCGGCACCGGCTTCGGCAGCGGCACCGGCACATTTATAGGCAAATAGCAACCCGGCGACGCCGCGCCGATTGCTCGCCTCGCCCTCGTTGGCGCTGGCAATATCATCTGTACCCAGGACCGTGCGGGTCGTGATGCCGTCATCTGCGGCCACCGAGGCGGCCATTTCGAAGTTCATCCGGTCGCCGCCATAGTTGCCGAACAGGCACAGGACCCCGGCGCCGCCGTCGGCTGTCTGGATGCTGTCGAGAGACGCACCCACGGTTGGACCTTCGAAGACGTTGCCGACTGCACAGGCATCCAGAAGACCGGCGCCAACATAACCACAAAACAGCGGCAGATGTCCGTATCCGCCGCCCGAGGCGATCCCGACCTTGTCGCGATCCTTGGGACGGGTGCGCGCAACGACGCGCCGCTCCTCGCCCACAACGCGAAGCGATGGGTGTGCCAGACAAAGGCCATCGAGGCTCTCGTCGACATAGTCGGACGCCATATTCATGATTTTCGTCATCTTGTCCTCTGTTGGATATCGTTCGGGCTGGGGCGCTCAGAGAAGGTCGAGAAGGCGCGGCAGGAACAGGATCGTCTCTGGCACGAAGGTAATGATCAGCAGCACGAGGACCGCCGCGCAGAAGAGCGGAAAAATGTGCCGGACGATCTTTTCTACCGGCATGTTCAGCACCAGCGATCCGGTGAACAGCGCCGTGCCATAGGGCGGCGTGATCAGACCGATTACCAGGTTAAAAGTGCAGATCACCCCGAAATGGACCGGGTCGACTCCAATTTCCGTGGCCAGTGGCATCAGGACCGGGATGACGATGAAGATCGCCGGCAACATGTCCATCACCGCCCCCCACAACAGAAGGAAGACCATTATGATCAGCAGAATAAAAACTGGTTCATCGGTGACCGAAAACACGATTAACGCGATCTGCGCCGGCACCTGCTCTGTCGCCAGGATCCAGGAAAAGACATTCGCCGCGCCCGTCAGCAACAGGACCGCGCCCGAAAGCGTGCCACTGCGCAGCAGGATGCGGAACAACTGCCCCATATCCGGGCGGCCCTTCTGCTCGAACAGCCAGAGCCCGATCCCCCAGGCGACGGCGGCGGCGGACGCCTCGGTCGGTGTGAAGACGCCCGACAGAATGCCGCCCAAGATTATGACCGGCATCATCAGGAAGGGGATCGATTCCAGGATGATCCGCAACTTCTGCCGTCTGGTGATGGGTTCGCCTGATGCGATCGCATTGTGCCGCGTCGTCCAATAGACCGCTACGGCCAATGCCATGCCGACCAGCAGACCGGGAATGAGACCGCCCACCAACATGCCGCCGATCGATGTTCCGGACACGGCGCCCACCAGAACGATCGGGATCGACGGTGGAATGATCGCCCCCTTGATCGATGTGGCCAGCGTCAGCGCGGCGCTGAACTCGCGGGTGAAGCCGCTTTTTTCCATCATGCTGACCTGGGTCCGGCCAAGTGCGGCGATGTCGGCGATCGCCGAGCCCGAGCAGCCGCCAAACAGCATGCTTGCCACGATGTTCACGTAGCCTGTGCCGCCGCGCAGGCGACCGACAAGCAGTTGCGCGAACCGAAGCAGACGGTCTGCCGTCCCCGAGGCGACCATCAGGTCGCCTGCCAGCATGAAGAAGGGGATCGCCATGATCGTGAATATGTCCAGACCGCTGAACAACTGCTGTATGAGCAGTGTCTGCGAGTTGCCCGACATCAGCAGGTAGAGCGAGCAGGACAGCAACAGCGAAAACGCAAGTGGGAAGCTCAGGACCACAAGAAGCACGAAACAGACGAGCATAGCGGCAAATGGCGTCATTTACTTCGCCTTTCCAGGCGAATCTTCGTCGCCAATGATGCTGAAACGGGTTGCGAAGAATCGCCCCGCAACGATGTGATACAGCAACAACAGGCCGCCGATCGGGATGACCGCGAAGACCCAGTAGTAGCGGATGCGCAGCGCGGGCGTTTGCATGATGCCGTCGAAATCGAAGAACTCGTAGCCGTACCAGATGAACAGCAGCGCAACGAGGATCAGCCCGACGTATATAGCTATGCGTATTATGGCCTGTGCTACGGGCGGCACCATATCGTAGAACAGGGTCAGGCGGGGATGCTGGTCCGAGCGCAGCGCGGTCGAAGCGCCCAAGAACGCCATGTAGATCATCGCATAGCGGGCGAGTTCTTCCCCCCAAAAGATGGACATTCCAAAAAAGTAACGGCCCGCCACCAGATACGCGACCGACACGAACATCACCAGAAGCGACAAAGCGACTGCCACCCCGGTGAGCAGCTGGATTGACCTGTCGATCTTTTCAAGCACCGGTAAGCGTCCTGTCCGCACACATAGCGCGTGCTCGGGATAGGAGCCGGAGGCAATTGATCGCCCCCAGCGTGTTCGGTTGGAAAGAGTGGTTCAGAACGCGCCCTCGAATTGTGCCATGTGGGCGAAGAACTCGTCGACAAATTCCTCCCCGAAATTGTCCACGGCCCATGCCCGCACAGGTTCGGCGACGGCCGCGCGGAACTGTTCCATCTCTTCGGGGGTGGGCGTGTAGACCTCGACACCGTTTGCACGGATTTCGCTGACCGACAGCATGTCCTGCACCGCGCCGACACCGTCATAGGCAAGCGTCGCTTCCTCTCCCGCGTGCAGGATCGCCGTCTGCTCTTCTACCGACAGGCTTTGATACCATTCCTCGTTGGTGATGAAGGCCGCAGTTGTCATCACATGCTGGGTTTCGGTCATGTGGCCCTGCACCTGATCGAAGTTCTGAATGATGATGTTGGCCGGGGTGTTTTCCTGACCGTCCACGACACCGGTCTGCAGGCTGGTGTATAGCTCGAGAAACGGGATCGGCACTGGATTTGCGCCGAGCGCCGTCATCATTTCCTGGTGCGGTACGACACTCATTGTCCGCATCTGCAGACCCGTCAGGTCCTCGGGGCCTGTTACTTGCGTGTTCCGCGTCGTCATGTTGCGGAAGCCGTAGGGCTGCAGGAACAGAATGCGCACACCGGTCTCGTCCGCGACTCCGTCTAACAGTTCCGAGATGTACGCGTTGTCGTTTGACATTGCCGCCCGGAAATGCGCGCGCGAGTCAAACAGGTACGGCATGTCGAGCACGCTCAACTGTTCGTACAGAAGGGACGCCACGACGCCGGAAACGACATTGGCGAACTCGATATCGCCGCGCCGGACTTGCTGCACGGTTGCCGCTTGATCGCCCAGTTGGCCGTTGGGAAACAACTCGACGTCGAAGGCTCCGCCGGAAAACCGTTCTAGCGAGGCTTCGAATACCTGCATGAATGCCGATGTGGGCGCCACTGTCGGATCGTTCGGATCGGACCATGCCGCCGTGACGGTCTGTTGTGCCATTACCGTGGACACCCCGAACACCGTGGCGACGGCAACAGTGGCCGCTATCGTGGTTCTCTTCATATCCAAGTTCCTCCCTTTTTAGATGGTTCTAGTCGAATTGGCCGGTCCCCTCCGGCGGAAGCAGCTTCCCCGGGTTCATGATTGAAGCAGGGTCGAGCGCGGCCTTGATCGTCCGCATCACCGCAAGCGCCTCTCCGTGCTGGCTGTCCATGAGAGACCGCTTATGTATGCCGATACCGTGCTCGCCAGAGCAGACGCCACCCAACTCCATGGCAAGCAGAGACACCTGTCTGCAGAGCTGTTCTGCACGTCCAGATTCCTCGGCATCTTCGGGATCGAACAGGATTCCGAGGTGGAAATTGCCATCGCCGACATGACCAACCATTGGCGCAATCAATCCCGAGGCCGCGATTAGCTCCTTCGTCCGCAGGATGCACTCCGCAAGTCGGTCCAGTGGCACGCAGGCGTCGGTGCCCATGTTCTTCTTGCCCGGAGCCAGGCTGAGCGCCGCTTCATAACACCGTTCGCGTGCGGTCCAGTACCGTGAATGGGCTTCGGCCGTGTCGAACCGTCGGGCTTCGCTCCCTGCGTTCTGTGCACAGATATCGCGAAATGCCTTGATCCTGCGCGATACGTCGTCGGCATTGCCGGCAAACTCGAAGAAGATGGTGCTGGCGTCGCGCAGTTCCTCGAGCCGCGAATAGGCGGCACAGGCGACCGTCTGTACCTCGTCCAGCAATTCGAGCCGCGATGGCTCCAGCCCAAGAAGCAAGGTCTGGGAAACGACGGCAAGGGCCTTGTCCAGTTTGTCGAATTGACAGATACCCGAAGCGATGGACGACGGTCGCGGCACCAGTTTCAGCGCGACTTCTGTGATAACGCCAAGGGTGCCTTCAGAACCCACAAACAGGCTGGTCAGGTCATACCCGACCGAGGCCTTTCGCGCGCGGCTGCCGGTTCTGATCACGGTCCCGTCCGCCAGAACCACAGTAAGCCCCAGAACGTTTTCCTTCATCGTTCCGTAGCGCACCGCGTTGGTGCCCGAAGCGCGCGTCGAAACCATTCCACCGATCGTGGCATCGGGCCCCGGATCGACAGGAAAGAACACGCCGGTATCGCGAAGATAGGCGTTCAGATTCTTACGCCTGATGCCCCCCTGAACGCGACAATCCAGCGCCTCGGACGAAACCTCAAGAACGTTGCTCATCCGTGATGTGTCGATCACCAGCCCGCCTTCGACCGGCACCACCTGACCCTCCAACGACGTGCCTCCTCCGAAACAGGTAACGGGCGCGCCCAGGTCCGCGGCCACACGAACCACAGCCGATACGTCTTGCGTATTCGACGGCGCCACCATCGCATCGGGAACCCGCCGGTATGGCATGCCCTCGCCGCCGGCATACTGCTCCAGCGCCGAAGGCCGGGTCTCGACGGTGAGCCCCGTCCGACGCTCGAGATGGTCTCGAAGCGTGTCAGCAATCTCCGAGTTTGCAGGCGTCACGGCGTTCATGGTTGAACCCTATCCCTTGTTTACCGCTATTGCCCGCCGAGCCGCCGAATTGGCGGCGTGGGGGACGTGTACTTTAAACACGTATCCCGCTATGTGGGCTAAAGCAACCAAATTACATCAGATTTCGAGGCGCATGGTGTAAATTTTGCGCCCTGAGGCTGTATTCCGTCGGGAATATCTGTATTATATTCCGTATTTCGGTATAAACTGCCCTTTGGCTCAGATAGCAAATGCCCGGCATCTGTTGTATTTTGATTGAACGGTGATGAAACTCAGGTCTGTCGCCCTTGGAAAATGGCGATGTATAGGGTTTTGTTGTCTGCCGTGGGGCGGGCGGGTGTGGCGATTCTCGGTTGCGGGAATGACCGCGCTGCTGGTGGAAATGGGCGATGCAGGCGGTGGACCTGCTGGATGGCCGTGACGAAGGTTGTTTTGGCTTGGGTGAAATGAAAAAAGAAGGCTCCGAGGATGGTATAAAGTCGCTTCACAAGGTCATGCGCGTTCTCGATTGTTTCTCGGTCGAAGACGATGTTCTGTCTGTTGGAGACATCGCGCGCCGCCTGAGCATCCCGCAGAGCACGGCCCACCGCCTGCTGTCTTCGATGCGGCAGGCCGGCCTGCTGGAGCAGGACAAGCGACGTGGGGGCTACAGGCTCGGGCTCAAGCTGTTCAGCCTCGGCAGCACAGTGCTTGCTAGCATGGAGCTGCACCGCATTTCCATCAGCGCAATGGAAGAATTGCATCGGATCACAAGGATGTCCGTCCATTTGGCGGTTTTTGACGGGCAGGGGGTTCTGGTCGTTCGCAAGATCGGCTCGGCGCGGGAACTGTCCACCTCTCTCAACCTCATGGAGCGGGCGCCCGCGCATTGTACTGGTGTCGGTAAGGCCATTCTGGCCTTTCAGCCGACCGCAACCCTCGATAGCCTGTTTCGATCCCCTCCCGTTCGCTACAATGGCAATACTATTGTTGAGCGGGCCGCGTTCGAGCGTGAAATGGCGGCGACTTCCGCGCGCGGCTACGCCGTGGACGACGAGGAACACAATATCGGTATCCGATGCGTCGCAGCGCCCATCTTCAACGAGGCGGGCACGGCCTTTGCTGCGATCAGCGTAAGCGGAACGGCCTGGGACTTGATGCCGGACGCGGTCGCGGAGATTTCGCGGACGGTGAAGCTGCACGCCGATGCCCTGTCGGCTAGGCTTGGGTTCGCCGGTCTGCCATCCGCCAAGGCAAGCGGCGAACACGGAAAGCCGACCTGAGCGGGTCGGCAATTGCTTCGTTCCTGCGGCGGCTATGCGGCCTTACCGGTCAAATTCAGGATCGGCTCCAGCGCCGCATTGATAGCTGCCATCTGTTCACGGGAAACAGGATCCATCGGCGCGCGTGGCCCGAAAAGTTCAAGGCCCTGCCGGTGCTGCACATATTTTACGCAGGCCGGCAGGTTGTCATGCGGCATCACGTTCCAGAGGGCGTTCAGCTTGAAATGAATGCGGCGCCCGGTTTCATGATCGCCGCACTGCGCTGCATCGAACAGTCGCACGGTCACTTCGGGCAGGGCGCATGTGAGGGCGCTGATTGCCCCATGCGCGCCCAATGTGAACGCCGAATAAAGGAGTGCGTCGATACCGGTGATGACAAGGTTTTCGGGCTTGGCCCGCGACAGGAGATCGGACACCGATTTTAAGTCACCCGAACTCTGCTTCATGCCCACGACACCAGGGACCTCATCCATAATCCGCAGCATCGCATCCACGCTTAGGTAATTCCAAGGGATCACGTTGTAGATTAGGATCGGAATGCCGGTCGCTTCGTGGATCGCCGCGAAATGGCGGATCGTCGCTTCCGGCGAAGACTTGAACAGATAATGGGCTGGCGTCACCTGCAGGGCGTCCACTTTGAGACCGTCGAGCATTCTTACACGCTCAATGGCTCCCTGAGTCGAATTGACAATCAGGCCAGCGATGAATGCGGCCCGCCCGTCGAGCGCATCATGAGCGGCTTTCATCGCAGTGGCAAATTCTCGGTCGGAAAGTGTATGACCCTCACCGGTCGAGCCTCCGGCCACGACGCCACGCACCCCGCCCGCGACCATGAAATCGATCTGCGCAGCCAGCGCTTCGGGCGCCAACTCGCCTGCGTCGTCGAAGGGCATTGAGAGCGGGGGCAAGATGCCGGTTAGTCTTTCGCGCACAGAAGATGCAATCTTGTTTTCCATCCGATCCTCACTGTTCAGGCGCGCATGCGGACTCATGTCGACGGCAAACGCGGCAAGTCCTCATTAACCCGTATTATGGATTAATTTTAGGTTGTAGCTTGTTACTTCTGGAGTGTGATCCTGTCAACACTCTCGCAAGAATATGTAGAAATTCCTTTCGATATGCATGAATCTTAACCGCTTCCATCAAGCTGTTTGCTTTTAGCTAATCTCCATGATAATTCCACATAGCGGGACACAAGTTCCCAGAGGAACGGTGCCGTCAAGGTGCCGATCAGGGAGTATGGAGGAGTTACATGAAGCGTTTGACAACAGCCGCGTTGGCGGCAATCGCCTTTCTGACGGCCGGCGGAGCCGCCGTCGCCGATTATCCGGAACGCCCCGTCACGGTGATTGTGCCGTGGTCTGCCGGCGGCGGCACGGACGCCACCGGCCGGATCATCGCAACGATGCTCGAGGAAAGGCTGGGCCAGCCCTTCAACGTCGTGAACCGGACAGGCGGTGGCGGCATTGTCGGCCATACGGCCATCAAGGATGCCGAACCGGACGGCTACACTATCGGCATCATCACCACCGAGCTTTCGATGTATGACGCCGTCGGTTCGGCCGACTTGACACACGAGGATTATTCGCTCGTGGCACTTTATAATGCGGATCCTTCGGCGGTATTCGTCAAGGCCGACTCGGACTTCCAGACCATCGAAGACCTCGCGGATGCAGTCCGGACCGATCCGCAGGCCATTCAGGCAAGCGGCGCCAATTTCGGTGGCGTCAACCACCTGTCATGGGTGTCGATGGTGCAGGGTCTCGGTCTTGACGGCGGGCAGAGCAATTGGGTGCCGACAGAGGGTGGCGCACCCGCGTTGCAGTTGCTTGCGTCGGGCGCGATCGACGTGGCGGTCGTGCAGTTCCCCGAAGCTCAAGCGCTTCTGGAAGCGGGCGAGATACGCGCACTCGCGACGCTGGGCAATGAGCCCAATCCCCGCCATCCCGACGTCCCGCCGATCAACGAGGCGTTGGGCGTCGATTTCGCCATCGCAGGCTGGCGCGGCCTGGGTGGTCCTGAGGGCATGCCCGAGGACGTCGTCGCCGCCTTGACGGACGCGATGGAGGACATCTTGGCAAGCGATTCTTTCCGTAGCCAGATGGGACAGCTTAACTATGGTGTCGTTTGGGCAGGAGGCGCGGATTTTGCCGACTACTTGGAGAACCGTGCCGAAGCGTTCGGAGCGGCCATCTCGTCCGCGGGGATAGGCCAATAGCCGGTTCGCGCCGGCCGATCCAGCGGCAATTCTGAGGGCGGAAATGAGACAGGCACGCGCAGCGGATACCATCATCGGATTGGCGTTCGTCGCCCTTGGAAGTGGTATCATCTTTGTGGCCAGCGGCTTTCGTACGCTGCCCGGAATGGTCGTCGGGTCAGGGCTTTTCCCGACCGTTACCGGCGCCGCGATGATCCTGTTCGGCCTTGTGATGGCATTGGAGGCGGCGCGCATGGCGCGCCGCTTCGACCCGCCGGGTGACTCCCGTGCAACCCACGAAGTAGGATCGGACACGCCAACCGAAGACACGCCGCCGTTGTTTTATCGCTATACCATCGCCGTCACACTGGCGTTGTCCGCGCTGATCGTTGCCATGCCCGTGATCGGTTTTCTGGCAACCGGATTTGCCTTCACGGTGTTTGCCGTCAAACTCGGAGGCGGCTCCTGGATCGGTGCGATCCTCTTCTCGGCCATTGCTGTCGTGTCTCTTTACTTCGTATTCACGCAGGGGCTTCGCGTGCCGCTACCACGCGGCCCGTTCTGACGCCATGGATGCGTTGAAACTTGCCGCCGGTCTCGTTTTCAACGTCGAGACACTGACCGTTATCGTCGTGGCCTCTGCATTTGGCCTTTTTGTCGGCGCAATGCCCGGTCTTACCGCGACCATGGCGGCCGCGCTTCTGGTGCCGATCACGTTTTACATGGATCCGATCCCGGCCGTTGCCGCTATCATCGCCTGCACCGCCATGGCGATCACGGCCGGTGATATTCCCGGTGCTCTTCTGCGCATTCCAGGAACACCGGCGTCTGCAGCCTATGTTGACGACGCTCATGGTCTGACGCGACATGGGAAAGCCGGCCTCGCCATCGGGATTGGCATCTGTGGCGCTGCGATTGGCGGCCTGTTCGGTTTCGCCGTTCTGATGTTCGCCGCGCCGATGCTTGCCCGGTTCGCGTTGAATTTTTCGAGTTTCGAATATTTCTGGCTGTCGCTGCTCGGGCTGAGCTGTGCGGTCATCGTTTCGCGCGGCGGCATCGCCAAGGGAATACTGTCCTTGCTGCTCGGATTGTTCATTGCGCAGATCGGCCTTGATCCATTGATGGGTCAGCCGCGCTTCACGTTCGGGTTCAGTGAACTTGTCGGCGGCATCAGCTTCATTCCGGCGATGATCGGCATGTTCGCCCTTGCCGAAATTCTTCGGAACGGTCGCGGTGGTGTTCGCGCTGAGAGGCAGGTGCCGGTTGCCAACCCGTTTGCAGGTGTCGGCCAGACGCTCAACCGGTACCGGATGAACCTGCTGAGGGGCGCGGCCACTGGATCTGTTATCGGCGCACTTCCCGGTGTCGGTGGAGATTTGGCCGCCTGGATTAGCTATTCGGTCGCAAAGCGCACATCCAAGACGCCTGAAAAATTCGGCACCGGCCATCCCGAAGGCCTTGTCGAGGCGAGCGCGACTAATAATGCGGCTTTGTCGTCGTCCTGGATTCCGGCGATGGTCTTCGGCATTCCGGGCGACGCCGTGACGGCCATCGCCATCGGTGTTCTGTTCATGAAGGGGATGGAGCCGGGTCCACAACTGCTCACAGCCAATCCGCACAACTTCTATGCGGTTCTCTTGGTATTCGTGATCGCCAATCTGTTGCTGCTTCCGTTCGGCTATTTGGCGGCCAAGGCGGCACGGCACATATTCAAAGTTCCAAAGTCCTATCTGGACGCCGCGATCTTGCTGTTCTGCATTGTCGGTTCCTATTCAATTAACAATACGATGTTTGGCGTCCTTGTCATGCTCGTCCTAGGCGTTCTGGCTTACATTTTGCAGTCACGCGATTTCGCGATAGCCCCGATCATCCTGGGCATTGTTCTTGGCCCTTTGGTCGAACAAAGCTTCACGACCTCGATGACAATTGCCCGTGGCGAAATCGTCGGTTTTTTCGAGCGACCGATAGCAGCAACGCTGGGTGTTGTTACGATCCTTACCTGGATTGTGATGATTGCAAGGACAACCGACGTGAAACGGCTCCTTCGAAAGCGCAAGGCCAACTCCGGCTAGAGCATCAGTCAGCGCAAGATACCAGTGACCTGCCACCGAACTCTCATCCAGCCGCGACCGGAGCCGGTTTCTGATTCACGTCGGATGGCGCAGTTCTAAGGGGGAAGGACACATGTCGAACGTGGCTGTCTCGCCCTTGTAGACAATCGTCATAGGCCTCGTATCTCGATACATCGGAGCCCCGGTTTCAGGGCACACGGGATGATTTTCAACTGTATTAGCCATTGTCTTTCTCCTTAAAGGAAAACAACAAAAACCCACTCACAACGTCCGCCCTAAACTTCACATAGAGTTCACCCACACCTGAGGGCGCGTAGTAGACTCCTTGCCACACGCGATGATCGGCATATGAAGTCATCGACTTCTGAAAGTCGCGTCTGTCGATGGACTGGATAACCTCAACAATCTCAGCGCTTCCAAACCCAAGCTTTGTTGTTGAGCGGATCGCCGAACCGGTCGCGTTGAGACTCTTTGCAGAACTGAAGGTCGATTTGATCGCTTCCAGGTCATAGGTGTCTTTCGCTTTTCAGTCACGAAACCTCACATAGCACCATTATGGTGTTTTTTCAGGGAGCGCCACTATCGTGTTTTGCGCTAGTTTTATCGTCAGGCCCGTCGCTGCTCCGGACCGCGGCCGCACGCTACAGTTACATGGTGTTACCGCCAAGTCGTACATGGGCGCTCGTGTAGGTTTGACTCATCTTGCCAATGTGTACGCCCGTCGGTCTAACCCAGAAATACGCAATTGCATTCTGGCCTTAAGCGGTAACGATAATGGGAAGATTACTGAGGCTATCGAAGATCCATGAAATTCGCTTCGTCCCGTCCTGGTTCAGCCGTCAAAGTCAATAAGACTGGCAAGGCCGCCGCTTGCTTCAGTCTCTGTGCCAGCTTTTTTTGTTGTCGAGAACGGTAAAACGTTTTACTAAGGGCCGCAAATTGGAGTCTGCAATGCCTCACCTCAAGGGAGTGACTTGGGATCACGCGCGCGGCTACGCCCCACTCGAAGCTGCGTCGGCACAGTTCGAGGTGGAGAGGGGCGTATCGATCGCTTGGGATCGCCGCAGCCTGCAAGCCTTCGCAGACGCCTCGATCGAGGGCCTCGCAGCGGAATACGACCTCATCGTTCTCGATCATCCACATGTCGGACTGATTGCGGAAACGGGAAGTCTCTTGCCGCTCGACATGCCGCCGGACGGCGCCGATGGGTCGCTTGGTGGCAGTCTGGAAAGCTACGTCTGGAAAGGCCATCTTTGGGCCTATCCTATCGATGCCGCCTGTCAGATGGCGGTGCGCCGCCCTGACCTGCCAGGCGCCTCTCTTCCGGATTGGGAAGCGGCTCTTAGCGCCGAGATTATGGATTTCAGCATCGTGACGCCGCTTCTGCCGGTCGACGCCTTCGATATGATGATGACGCTAGTCGCGGGGCGGGGCGAGGAGGCTTTGCCGTTCTCGGACAGCGCGTTCGTGTCAGACGAGAACGGGCTTCTGGCGCTCGCCGTTCTCAAGGCGCTATATAAGCTCGGTCCGTCCGAGGCGGTGGGCTGGAACCCGATCCATGTGCTCGAACTGATGTCGAAGACGGACGAGTTCGCCTATTCGCCCTGCCTTTTCGCCTACATCAACTATGCCCGCCCGGGGTTCCGGTTGCATCTTCTGGACTATGCCGACCTGCCGAGTTTCCGCGGCATGAACCGGCGGCGGGCCATCCTCGGCGGCGCGGGGCTGGGCGTGTCATCGAAGAGCACTGCACCGGACGCTGCGCGCGCCTTTTCCGCCTGGGCCGCGTCCGAACCGGTGCAGTCGTCGGTCTATGTCGCAAACGACGGGCAGCCCGCGCATCGCAAGACGTGGGACGCGCTGGCCAACGATCCGCGCTATCGCGGCTTTCTGACCGGCGGGCGGGCGACGATCGACGGCGCCTGGACCCGGCCAAGGGATATCTGGTTTCTGTCATTCGTGGACGACGTCTGCGACATATTCCCCGACTTCTTTCTGAAGGACCGAGTGGAGGACGCGTTTTTGTCCGAGATAAACGCGCTCTACCGCAAGAACATGGGGGAAAGCGCATGAAGGTCGTCGTGATCACCGGAGGCAACAAGGGGCTCGGTCTGGCGCAGACGCGCCGCTTCCTGGACGACGGCTGGCAGGTCCACGTCGTTGCCCGCTCCGAGGGCGAATTGGGCGATGTCGCGGGCGATGTGACGCTGCACGAGGTCGACCTGGGGAACTGGTCCGATACGGCCTGGCTCGACCGGATCGCCGAGCGGGCGGGGCAGGTGGATGCGCTGGTGAACAATGCCGGGATGCATCTGAAGAAGCCCGCCTGGGAGGTTTCGCCCGACGAGCTGGACGAGCGACTGAACCTGAACGTCAAGGCGGTGTTCCGCGCCTCCGGTCGGTTCGTCGAGCTGAACCGTGACCGGGGCCGGGGCGCCATCGTCAACATCTCGTCCATGGGCGGGCTGATGGCGCTGCCGGATGCCGCCGCCTACGTCACGTCGAAGACCGCCGTGATCGGGCTGACCCGCTCACTGGCCGTCGACGCGGCGAAGTACGGCATCCGCTGCAACGCGGTCTGCCCGGGGTTCATCGATACGGACATGACGCGGGCGGTTCTGGCGAAGGACCCGGCGCGTCGGGACAAGATCGAGGGGCGGATACCGGGCGGCAAGTTCGGCACGCCCGAGGATGTGGCGGACGTGGTGCATTACTTGGCGAGCGACCGGGCGGCCTACGTCAACGGGGCCGCGCTGCCGGTCGACGGCGGCTATGCAATCGGGTTCTGAGATGACTTACGTGAAATCGCTTCTGACCGCCGCACGCACGATCGAGATCGAAGAGGCGTCGATGCGCGACACGATCGAGGACGGCTGGGTCCGGCTGAGGCTTGCCACGGCCAGTATCTGCGGCACCGACATGCACTATTTCCGGCATTTCGCGAATGCGGGGTTTTATCTGGATCATCCGGTTAGCCTCGGCCATGAAGCCTGCGCTTACGTCGAGGCCCCGAACGGCAGCGACTTCGCGCCGGGTCAGCTTGTGGCGATCAATCCGGTGATCGAATGCGGGGTCTGCGAGTGCTGCGCGACGGGCGACATCAATATGTGCGCCACGAAGCGGTTTCCGGGGTCCGCGACGACGAGGCCGCATATCGACGGGTTCTTCCGGCAGTATTTCGACTTTCCCGCGCGTTGCCTTCGCCGCGTGGCAGAGGGCGTCAAGCCCGAGCATCTGACTTTTGCCGAACCGCTCGCCTGCGCCATGCACTCGGTGAACAGGGCCGGGATCGGGTCGGGCGACCGCGTTCTTGTCACGGGCTGCGGGCCGATGGGGCTCTTGGCGGTCGTTGGCGCAGTCGCGAAGGGCGCCGAGGTCGAGGTGACGGACCTGAAGGCGGAGGCCATTGCGGCCGCGCAAACCGTTGGCGCCAAGAGCGGTTACGTGATCGGCGCGGCAGCGCCGCCGACCGCATCCTACGACGTGGTGATCGAGGCGTCGGGAAGCCCGCACGCCTACAATTATGCATTGGATGCGGTCAGAAAGCAGGGCAGGATCGGTATCCTGTCGCTTATCCAGCCAAGCCCGGTGCCGATCAACCTGCATTTGAACGCGCTGAAGGAGGTCACGGTCGTGGGCTCGATCCTTTTCACGAAGGAATTTGACGAGGCTGTTGCGCTGATCGAGGCAGGCACGGTCGATTTCGACGCGATCACCGCCGGCCGGTTTCCCGTGTCCGAAGCTCAGGCGGCCTGCGAGCTGATGGCAAGCGGCGAGGCGGTCGGCAAGGTGCTGATCGTGCCCGCATGACGGACATCCTCGCGCTTGGCCAGCCTATGGTCGAATTCGTGCGTTTGCCCGATCTCTTGGACGGGCGGCCGGTCTATCGTCAGGGCTTCGGCGGCGACACGTCGAACGCGATCATCGCGGCGGCGCGGCAGGGGGCAAGGACCGACAACGAGGCCACGACGCTGCTGGAGACGGCCGACGAGGCCGGGATCCTGAACAGGTTCGGGGCGCACGGGGCAAAGGTCGTGATCCTGAAGCGCGGCGCCAAAAGCCCGGTGATCCGCACGGCCGGCGAAACCTTCGAGGTCGCGGTGCCGCGCGTGACGGCGGTGGACTCGACCGGGGCCGGAGACAGCTTCGCGGGCGGATGGCTGGCCTATTATCTTGAAACCGGCGATGCGCGGGTCGCGGCCGTGCGGGCGGCGCGCGTGGCCGCCAGCACGGTGTTGGGCTACGGCGCGGTCCATCCGATCCCGCACCGCAGCGATATGGTCAAAAGCTGAGGCGGTCAGAGAACGACCTTCCCGCCCCGCCGGATCTTGACGCGGTGGATGATTTCTTCGTCCCGTTTCGCCTTGAAAGCGTCGGGGTTGCGGGCAGTCCAGTCGTAAAAGCCCTGTCCTGATTTCATGCCGAGTTTGCCGTCCGCCTTCAGCGCGCCGATGCTGGTGTCGTCGGGACCGGCCGTGTTGGCGAGGTCGGCCCAGACGGCCTTCGCTGCGTCGCCGGAAATTAGGTCGATGCCGGCGAGATCGGCGTGTTCGAAGGCGCCCATTGCGGGCAGCCGCGAGGCATAACCGACCTTGAGGATCGTGTCACAGGCCTCGGGCGTGACGAGGCCGTTGTCGACGAGGCTGATGAATTCGCGCAGGACGGTGTGCTGGATCCGGGCCCAGAGAAAGCCGGGGATGTCGGGGCAGAGGACCGGGGTCTTGCCGGTCGCCGTCAGAAGTGCCGTCGTGACCTCGGCCGCGCGGTCCGAGCTTTGCGCGCCGGGCACGACCTCGACCAGTTCGACGAGGTGCGCGGGCTGCGCATAATGCGCGACGCAGAAGTTCTCGGGCCGAGCGAGGGCGGACTGGATCTCGGTCGCGGAAAGGGCCGACGTGGTCGAGGAAGTTATCGCGTCGGCAGGTGCCAGCGCCTCGGAGCGGGCAAGCAGGTCCTGCTTGATCGCAACGTCCTCGGCGGCGGCCTCGATGATGAAGCCCGCGCCATCGACGGCCCGTCCAAGGTCTGCTTCGGTCGTGATGCGTGCGAGTGTCGCGGCGCGCTCGGCAGGATCGTCGAGCCCTTGAGTGACCAGAAAGTCGAATCCAGCGGCCGCACGATCCAGCGCGGCCGGCAGGGCCTCGGCCCGGCGGCCCCAAAGCCGGACGGTGGCGCCGCCAAGCGCGAGGGACAGCGCGATCCCCGCGCCCATTGTCCCCGATCCGAGGACGGCACAAGTTGGCAGGTCACCCGACATAGTGCCAGCCGTCGCCGCGCTTCTCGACCAGGCCCTTGGCGAACATGTCCTTCAGTGAAGCGTCGACGGAGACAAGCGCACGCCACTCACGCACCATGTTCTGGTCGTCGCAACACTTGTCGCGCAACTCGGCGAAACTGATGCCGGGATTGGCCTTCATGTGGGTGACCATGCTGTCTTCGACTTTGTTCACCCGGCGGCGACAGTCGTTGACAAGCTCGATGGTCTCGTCGGCGGTCTTCACTTCGTCATGAGCGAAAAGCACGGCCTGCACGTCGCGTTCCTTGAGGAAACGCTCGATCTTGTCGAAGGTCGCACGCATGACGTTCGGGTCTTCGTAGAGGTAAAGCACCGGGTTGAAGGGCGGCAGCAGTGGGTCCGCGATCACCAGCGTTCTTGTCGAGCGCTCGAAAAATCCGACTTCGCACATCGAATGGCCCAGCACCTCGACCACCTCGAGTTCGACGCCACCGCCCAGATCGATGTTGTCGCCGTCGGTCACGAACTCCTCGATCGGGCCTTCGGTCGGACCCATCCAATCGAGATATTCGGCGTTGAGATCGAAATGCTCGCCCTCGGGGAAGGCATGCACGATGGCCTTGGCGTTCAGCATGTTGTCGGCGACGCGGTCGGCGCGGCCGGGATGGCCCACGATCGTCGCGCCGGTTTCGGCCTTGAGCCAGCCGTTGTTGCCGACGTGGTCCATGTGTTCATGCGTCAGAAGCAGCAGGTCGAGGTCGCCGTAGGCGAAGCCCAGTTCCTCGAACGCCTGCTTGAGCGCGGGCAGCCCGCCGTAAAGGCCACTGTCGACAAGCGCGAGTTTTTCGGTGCCCTTCACGAAGAAAACGCGGGTCGCGGTCTTGCCTTCGTGGTCGCCGGGCAGGCCCATCGAAACGACGGAAAACGGCCCGGATTGATAGCTGATGACGGATTTTTGCATTTCTTTTCTGTCCTTTAGCGTCCCTTGAAGATTGGATCGCGTTTCTCCATGAAGGCTGCGATGCCTTCCTTGCCGTCCTCGGTCGCGAAAAGCGCTCCGAGCACGCGCTGTTCCATCGTCAGTCCCGCCGAGAGCGCGGCATCGAGCCCGTCGTCCACGACGCGCTTGGCCTCGAGCAGCGCGACAGGGGCCATGGTGGCCAGGCTTTCGGCGAATTCCATCGCGCGGGGCATCAGCGCGTCGGGCGCGCATGCCTCGAGCGCAATTCCAAGCCGCACGGCTTCCTCGGCCGGGATCATCCGGCCGGTCATCAGGATTTCCTTGGCGCGCATGGGCCCCACGATGCGGGGGAGGCGCTGTGTGCCACCCCCGCCGGGGAGAAGACCGAGTTTAATCTCCGGGAGGCCGAGCTTGGTCTTCTCGTTCACGAACACGAAATCGCAGCAAAGCGCGAGCTCCAGCCCGCCGCCAAGCGCATAGCCGTTGACCGCACCGATCACGACCTGCGGCAGGTTGGCGATGGCGTCGAAGGTCTGTCGCGAGCGTCGCTGAAAACGGTCGAACACTGTCTGGCCGCAGCCGTGGTATCCGGCGATGTCGGCGCCCGCGACAAAGCCGCGCCCGGTGCCGGTCAGGATCAGGATGTGCACCTCATCGCGATGGTCGTAGAGGCTGTTGACATACTGGCCGATCGCCTCCTGAATCCCGAAGTTGAGCGCGCCAAGCGCCTCCTCGCGGTCGATGCGCAGCACTTCGATCGGCCCGTGGCGCTCAAGGACGAGGTTCGTATGCAGCCGGTCCTCGCTCATCAGATCACGCCCTCGGCGCGCAGTTCCGCCACGCGGTCGGCGCCGAAAATCTCTGTCAGGACCTTGTCGGTGTGCTGGCCAACGGCGGGCGGCACATGACGGAGCGTGACGGGCGTTTCGGATAGCGTGATCGGGTTGGCGATGGCCTTAATCCGACCGGCCTTCGGGTGATCCATCTCGACCAGACGCGGCGAATTGAGGTCGACGAGCTCCTGCATAGCCTCGGCCGAAGTGCGGATCGGCGCGGACCAGACGTCCGCCTCATTGAAGATTGTCATGATCTCTTCAGTCGTCATCTTCTTAGTGTTTTCGTCGATCCGAAGCTTCACCGCGTCGCGCTGGTTCCAGGGGTCCATGCCGGCAAGACCCTCGTCACTCAGAAGCGGCCCGAGTTTGGTAAGTGGGCACATGGCGATGGCGACCCAGCCGTCGGAGGTCGGATGCGCGCCGTAGGGCGCGTCGTTCCAGCAGGATGCGACGCCGGCCTCGGACCGCTGAAGCGTGATGCTCTGGTTCAGCACGGCGAAATTCTCCTGCGCCATGAGGTTCAGCGTAGCCGAATAAAGGTTGGTTTCGACTTTCTGGCCAACACCATGCCGGTCGCGCGCCACGAGCGCGCCGAGGATGCCGATCGTTAAGGCCTGGGATGCTGCAAAGTCGGCAATCGGGGTGCCACAGGCGGTGGGCGGATCCTCGGCTCGACCGGTGTTGAACATGACGCCCGACATGGCTTGGATCAGCAAATCTTGTCCAGGCATGCCCTGTTTGGCCATATAGCTGGTTGAACCCCAACCGGAGCCGCTAGCATAGATGATCTTCGGGTTCGCCGCCTTGAAATCTTCGTAACCGAGGCCAAGCCGATCCATGACGCCGGAGCGGAAATTCTCGACAACCACGTCGCAGTCTTTCGCCATTTCCATCAGTAGGGCGATTCCGTCAGAGTTCTTGAGATCGACGGTGACCGAGCGCTTGTTGCGGTTGAAGCTGTGAAAGGCGGCACTGTCATCACCGACGAACTGGCCTATCATCGGCATCGACCGCATCCACTCGCCTTTGCCGGGGCGTTCGATTTTGAGAACGTCCGCACCGAGATCCGCCAGCGTTTGAGTGCAAAGTGGGCCGAGCATCATCTGAGTAAAGTCAAGAACTCTGACACCTTCGAGCGCCATCCTAGTATCGGACATCTGAGCAATCTCTCTCGATTCGAATATATGGTAATAGGTTTTACCAAGGGGGCTTTACTTGCAACACATTTCCACACACTCTTTGGGAAACAGCGCCTCGATAGATTGGTTTTCATGACGACATTGGCCGACATTGCAAAGCGCGCGGGGGTCACCCCAGCCGTTGTTTCGCGTATCGTAAATGGCGACGGATCCTTGCGCGTCAGCAAAGAGACCCGTTCGCGCGTCGAGAAGCTGATCACCGAGCTGGGATACGCGCCAAATGTTGCCGCGCAATCCTTGAAATCTGCTCGGTCAGGCACGTTGGCATTCATTCTACACGACATCGTAAACCCAGTTTATGGACGTATCCTACGGGGAGCGCAGGCTGAGGCCGCAAACCGAAGTTTGGCTATTCTTCTAGGCGATGCAGCCGTTGCGCCAGTGAGCAATGACCGGTTGGCGCAACTGATCGCCGGTGGTGGTGTCGATGGCGTGATCCTGCAATCTGCCGGAGAAGTCTCGGACGAGATCATCCTGAGAGCTGCGCGCAAGGACACACCTATCGTGTTGCTGCAACATGCGCTCGATATCAATGCGTCACTCATCCGGCTACCTGACACAGCGGCGGCAGAGATGGCAACAATGCATCTGAGGGAGCTCGGCCACAGAAGAATCGGGTGCCTTGCGACGCTTCAGGGTCTGTCGCTTACTGAAGCTCGGCTGGCGGGATGGCACTCTTCTCTGGCGGATGGCGCTACATCGGACGCAATTATCTATGCGCCGTCGCATTCGGCAGGCGGCGAGGCAGCTGCGGCGGAATTGCTTCGATCCCGGCCCGATCTAACGGCGCTGGTCTGTTTCAACGTCGTGGCCGCGGTCGGCGCTTTGCGCACGGCAAGGTCTCTCGGCCGCTTAGTGCCGGGCGACCTTTCGGTGATTGCCATCCACGATGCGCCGTTTGCCGGCGATCTTGCTGTTCCACTGACCGTCATCGACATGCCGCTCGAAGAAATGGGACGCCGCGCGGTTTCGGCAGTATTCGAGCCGGAGCCCGTTCAAGAAGTTATCAAGTCACCTCCACGACTGATACAGCGCGCGAGCACTGCCTCTCCCAGAAATAGATAAGGGGTCTATTTCTCTGGCACGCTGCCGTCCCAGCCTTTGGGCGCTTCCGGGAAAAACTTCATGCTGCCCTTTGGATTGATTGGCGGCACAGGCCACTGATGACCTCGGGTGAGCGAGATTTCGCGGTTTGGTCCCGGCCAGTACTTCTTGGCTTCCTCTCCAACTAGTTCACCGTCGCTCAACCATTTCTCGTCTGAACCATACAGTTGATCCTTCAACAGCGATTTTAGATCGGCCAGAACACCGGCGCTTGATTTCTGATTGGCGAGATCGTTCATCTCATTGGGATCGTTAGACATGTCGAATAGCTGGAAATGATTCCCGACCGGAAACCAAATCAGTTTGTGTGTGGTCGTGCGGATCATGCGGGTGGCTGGGCCTTCTTCTCCGAATTCACCATAGACGAAGCTGCGGCATTCATCCGTGAACATTGACTGCCCCGTACAAGTTTCGGGCACGGAGATGCCGGCCAATCCGAGTAGCGTAGGCATGATGTCCTGGAGGCCAAGCAGTCTGTCGTCGGTGCGGTTAAAACCAACGCGTCGGTCGTCTTTTTCCCCCATCAAGATCATGGGCACGTTGGCTGAGCCTTCGTAGAACGTTTGCTTGGCCCACATGTCGTGATTGCCCAGCATGTCGCCATGGTCCGACGTGAACATGATGATCGTTTCGTCGAGGATGCCTTCTTCGCGGATTGTACCGATCAAGGCGCCAATCTGCTGGTCGATATGCGTGCAGAGGGCATAAAACGCCCTGCGCGCCCAGCGAATCTCGCGTTCTGAGTAGTGGCCACGTGATTTCACGCCCTGGAGCATGTACGGGAGATCGTCCGACTGCGACCATTCACCAACAAACGGCACGTCGATTTCGACATCGGCATAGTGGTCAAGGAACCGTTGTGGCGGAACGAGTGGCGGATGCGGATGGCGATAGCCTAGATACCAAAAGGCCGGGCGCGTCGGATCTCGGCGCCGAACAAATCGTTGCATCGCGTCCGTCGCCCAATTCGTCGCGTGAACACGCTCCGGCAAATGCCACGCCGTTGCCTGATAGGCGTTGTTCGACATTCCGTGCCCGAACTGCTGGCCAACAAACCCCTGGTCGCCCAGAAAGATCTCGTAATCGTCGGTAACCCCGTAGAGCGTGCGTCCTTCATCATCAAGCAATACATCGTCAAAACCAATTCGGTCCCGCTGCGGATACGTATGGGTCTTGCCAACGGCATAGGCTTGATAACCCGCGTTGCGGAATGTTTGCGCCAGCGTCGGGAGGTGCGGCTCCATCGGGCGGTGTGGCTGGAATGTGCGGTCGCCGTGTTCTCTTGGAGTCGTACCCGTCATCAATGAGCGCCGGGCGGGCAGACAGACAGGAGTCTCTGAATAGCAGTTTATAAAGCGCGCGCCGTTGCGACAAAGCTGGTCTAGCACAGGTGTGTGAACAGCCGGATGCCCGGCCGCTCCGAGTAGGGCTGCGGGCCAATGGTCTGTCACAATCAGAAGTACATTTGGCTGGTTCTCAGGCACTGTCGGCTCCTTTCGAAAGCAATCGAACCAGCGACACCAGAACGAAGAGAAACGTCGCACCCAGGATGGACAGCGCAATCGGATCGGATAGAAACTCGACGACATTTCCGTCGGCGCTGATCAAACCTTGACGGAGTTTCCCTTCAAACGTTGCTCCCAGTGCCATCCCAATGACGATTGGAGCCACGGGGTACTTCGCAAACCTGAGAATGACCCCGGCAACCCCGGCAATGGCGCAAATCAGAATATCGACATGATTTCCTCGAACGACAAATGCGCCGACGATCGAAAATACAAGTATGAAGGCCATCAGAACAGGCTCGGGCATCGAAAGGATCCTAGCGAAGATCCGGGCACCAAGCACACCAAGGCCGAACATGATCAAATTGGCGATCAAGATCAAAAGAAACGCACCTGTCAAAATATGCGGGTTGTTCTGCGCCAGATCGAAGCCAGGTGTTAGGCCCTGGATCGTCAGTACGCCCAACAGGACAACGGTGCCGCCATCTCCTGGGATTCCCAAAGCAAGGGTCGGAATGAGCGCGCCTCCGGTCACGGCATTGTTAGACGCTTCGGATGCGATCAACCCGTCTGGTTCACCTTTCCCGAAATTGTCGGAGCGGGGTGAAGTACGGCGAAGCTCGGAATAACTAACGAAGGTTGCTGCGGTTGCCCCAGTTCCGGGAAGGATCCCGACGAAGGTGCCAATGATCGACGCACGGAGGAACTGCGGAACACGCACCAGTACCTCGCGACGAGGGGGCATTCGAAACCCCACGTTCGTGACATCGGGGGCCTTGGCCGCGAAGTAGAACGCCGCCCGATGAAAAACCTCCGAGAGCGCAAATATCCCAATCAAGACAGGTATCAGAGATAGCCCTCCCATCAGCGCCGGTTGCCCAAAATCGAAGCGGGTGTATCCGGTCAGATCGTCGGGTCCAATCGTTGTCAAAAAAAGACCGATCATGCCCGCCAACAGGCCCTTGATCGTGCTCCCGGTCGACACCCAGGCGATGCAGGTCAATGCAAAGACGATGATCGCAAAGATCGCGGCAGGTCCGAAGGCGATAGAGACACGTGCCAAGATCGGTGCTGCCACGATCAAGACTATCAGCGAAAAGACACCGCCAACAAGCGAAGCCAAGGTGGCCCAGCCAATGGCCAGGTCGGCCTTTCCTGCCTTCGCCATAGGGTAGCCGTCCAAGACCGTTGCTGCCGATTGCGGCGTTCCTGGCGTGTTAATGAGAATTGCCGAGATCGAACCGCCGTACACGGAAGAAACGTAAATGCCCATGAAAAGTCCAATGGACGCTTCGGTTGACATGCCGAATGTAAACGGGAGCGCAACGATCAGCGCTGCCACTGTACCGATCCCTGGAAGTGCGCCGGCGACGGTTCCCCAGACCGATCCGACTACAAGCGCCAACAGGACGGCCGGCCGGGCGAATTCTTCCAGTGCGAGTGCAATGTTCTCCATGAGGCGTCCGTCAGATTTGGTTGAACCAGGGCGATCGGGGCAGCAGAAGCTCAAACCCGAAGGTAAACAAGGCCCAGATCGAAAGCGGTGCGGCAATGGAAAGGATCAGAACGCGCATCGGCTTGCGATACTGAAATGCCCAGCAAAACGCGGCGAAACCTGGAATCGTCGCAAGAACAAACCCGATCTTGGTCACTGCGTAGGCAGTCGCGCAAACGATTATTAGGACTGCGAACATCTGAGAAAGGTTGACGTCGACCGGCTCCGGCGCTTCGGCGCGGATCGCTTGGACCAATGCAAGAGCAGCCAGAGCAATCCAAACGATCAGGAACAATCGCGGCGCGAAAGCCGGCCCAACATCGCCGCCAAATGTCGGTACATCAAAGGCCTGACCGAATGTTGCCGTAAAAAGACCAAGACCCGCCAACAGCAAAACCGAAGAGACGCTGATGTCCAGCAGGCGTAACATATCTGATCCTCCCCGCGTTCGCCCCCGCCGAAAGGCCAGGGCTTAAGGTTCATTGGACGAGCCCGGCTTCTTCCAAGAGCTGCCCGTTCAACTCATAAGCTTCCCGGAAGAACGGCCCGAACTCTTCAGTGCCCATATACCGGATCAAGCGGTTGGCACCCGCCATGTTTTCTTGGAAGCTGTCGGTTGCAACAGCTTGGGCGCAGGCATTCGAAAGGGTAGCGACGATCTCGTCCGGCGTTCCGGCCTGGGTGAAGAATCCGAACCAGACCGATACCTGTGCGTCATGGCCAAGTTCCGCCATTGTCGGAACATCGGGATGCGCGTCAGATCTCTGGTCCGACAAGATCGCCAGGGCACGCCAGCCGAACCTAGTGCCGAAATCGGCGAACCAGGCTGTCGCGTCCGCGCGACCACCGTTGATCTCTGTGGCAATGTCACCACCCCCCCTTGTGGGAATGTAACGGGTTGTGACGCCCAGTGCATTGTCCACAGTCAATTGGGCTACATGCGCCATTGAACCCGGGCCGGCACCCGCAAACTTCACACCGTCGCCATTCGCCCGTGCGACGTAGTCTTCAATTGATTGTATGGCGCTGTCTTCGGCAACAACCAGGTAGAAGGGGCCCTGACTTACCATGCAGATTGGCGTCCAACTGTCAGCATTGTACGATGTCCGCTTCAGATGCGGTTGGGTCGTTGTGGTGCCAACCGGCATAAAGCCAAGATTGTAGCCATCGGCATCAGCTTGGCTGAGTTGGGTTGCACCAATCGTACCGCCAGCGCCGTCGACGTTGCTGATGACTATATTTTGTCCCAGTATTTGCTCCATCTCAGAGGCGAAGAACCTGGCGGGCACGTCGGTGCCACCACCCGCGCCGAACGGTACCAGCATGTTGATCGTCCGTTCCGGGTACTCGGCAAGAGCCGCCGTTGCGCCAAGCGCCAGGCCGCCGCCAACGATTAGCGAAGTGACAAGTCGTTTCATGTGCATCCTCCCAGTGTGCTTGTACGGGGCATGCCCCAGACGCACGATAACCTTTGCCTCGGCCCCTGCTTATTGATAACTTGTCTACCGTTAACAATTAAGACAGCAGATATGCCATAATGACGGATCGAACGACCCTCAAGGACGTCGCACTCGTGGCGAACGTGTCTCAAATGACCGTGTCCAGAGTTGTGCGGGGTGACCGAAGAGTTTCGGTCAGAACTCGCGATCGGGTTCAAAGGATCATCGAGCAAATCGGATACGTACCGAACAAATTGGCTGGGTCGCTTGCCCATTCCCGTTCGAACCAAGTCGCGGTTCTCATTCCATCACTCGTCAATAACGTGTACTCACAAGTTCTTACAGGCATTACTGAAATGCTCGAGCGCGCTGATTATAATCCGGTCGTCGGCGTCACGAACAACGACCTGCGGAAAGAGGAAGCGTTGCTTGAATCGATGATGTCCTGGCGCCCTGCTGCCGCCATTTTGGCAAACCTCACGCATACAGACCGCACAACTCGCATCCTTCGTGCCGCCTCGATACCTGTCGTCGAGATCATGGATATCAACGGCGTTCCGATCGACATGAGCGTCGGTTTTAATCACATACATGCAGCCCAAGAGTTGGCGGACTATCTGATTGGACGCGGCTACCGGCGCTTTGGCTATGTTGGCTGGATACGAAACGAATTTGCTGCTTCGGCGCGATATGCGGCATTACGTGCCAGGCTCGAAAGGCTTGGATATGGACTCGTCGCTCCGGATCTCTTCAAGATGCCCCCAGACGTTCCCGGCGGAAAATACGGCACAAAGCTGCTCTTGGAGCAGGCCCCAAACACAGATGTCATCGTCTACTCCAATGATATGGCGGCAGTGGGAGGAGCGCTCTATTGTATCGAAAGCGGAGTATCGGTTCCCGGCAAGCTCGCAATCGCAGGTTTCACAGGACTTAGAATGGGCGAAAGTCTTCCTTGGCCACTGACGACTATAAGGACCTTTCGTCACGAGATCGGGCGTGTTGCGGGACGCAACGTGCTCAAGGCGCTCTCCGGCACTCCAGTCCAAAAGGTCACCGACGTGGGATATGAACTCGTGAAGGGAGGCAGTGCCTGACATGTGGAATACCTTGCTTGGCCGATCAGCGGGCTTTCAGCCTCGGACATTCAGATGACCTGCTGCCCGTCGCGACCAAACAGGCAACCTGCCGAGCAGAATTCACCTAAAGAGGCGCATGTTTCAGAGCCACGCTGCAATGCTTCGGGCATCGTAGATATCCCGGGTGGCACGGCACTGATCGGGACCAATTCTCCCGTCTTTCGCGTCGACGGGGAAGGGCCGCTCAAGAAAAAGAAGCTGCGCCCATTTCGCATGGATGCAGCCGTAGTGACGAATGCACGGTTCACCGATTTCGTTGAAGCAACGGGCTACGAGACCGAAGCAGAGCGTATTGGGGATTCCCTCGTCTTCTTCGCACTTCTTCCAGACAACCAGCCTCCCTCGCCTGCAGTCGCCGATGTTCCTTGGTGGCGGGAGATCGAAGGAGCGTCTTGGCGCTTGCCGAGAGGCCGAGTAGATGGTCGCGCACCAGGACCGGAGGATCCGGTTGTCCACGTCACTTGGAATGACGCTCGTGCGTTTGCCGCCTGGGCAGGCGGTGAGTTGCCAACTGAGGCGCAATGGGAGCACGCGGCACGCGGAGGCTTAGGCGACGTTAGGTATCCTTGGGGAAACGAAAATCCGA
>JACNMN010000020.1 GCA_020622165.1 Boseongicola sp. H5 | reverse complement strand
GGGTCCCCGGTTCGGATCTGAGTAGTTGCGACGGAACTGCTTGAGGGCGTGACCTTCGGGACAGATGTATTGGTCGTTCTCGGCATCCCACTCAAAGTCAGCGCGAGACCATGTACCATCGGATCGACCTGCCTTGTCGAAGACGGGAATGTGCGGCGCGATCTTGCGGTCAACCAGCCAGCCGAGGAACGGCCCTGTTCCGTAGGCGGTGTCCGCGATCAGCCGCTCGGGATGCAGATCGAACTTGGCCTTCACACGGTTGAGCATGGTCTTGGTCGATCCAACCTCGGCTTGGCGGATTGAGCGGGTGGCTTCCACGTCGACAATGACGCCGTGGTCCGTGTCGATCAGATAGTTGTCCGAATAACTAAAGAACGCAGGGCCTTTGCGTGCTGCTGTCCATTGGCTGGCCGGATCGGAATGGGACGTGAACTTCGGTTGCACCTCGCTGGCCGCCCCGAATGCCGCCTCATCCAGCGTCTCGAGATACTCACGCACGGCGCGCGGTGCATCTGCCGGATCGATACCCGCAGCATCCCATTCTTCCTTCGGCGTCGAGTTCTGTTTGTTCGCATCGGCTTCGATGAGGCTGGCATCGATTGCCATGCGCTGACCGCTAACCAGACCTTCTTTGATGCACCGCGCCACAGTCGTCTCGAACAGATGGCGCAGCACTTCGCTCTCCCGAAACCGGCCATGCCGGTTCTTCGAGAATGTGGAATGATCCGGCACACGGTCGTTCAGATCGAGACGACAAAACCAGCGATAGACGAGGTTCAGATGGACCTCTTCACAGAGCCGCCGTTCTGAGCGGATGCCGAAGCAATACCCAACCAGCAGCATCCGGATCAGCAGTTCAGGATCGACGGATGGCCGACCGGTATGGCTGTAGAACTCTGCAAGATGCGTCCGAATACTGCCCAGATCGACGAACCGATCAATCGACCGCAACAGGTGATCTTGGGGAACATGGTCTTCAAGCGAGAATTCGTAAAACAACGCCGCTTGTGCTTCTTGCCTCGGTCCCAACATCACCAATCCCTCCCTACAGAAAGAATTGAATCAGCTACTTAGGTCTCGATCAACGATGAGTTTTTCAACGAAATACGCCGTCCCTGCAGAAAGATGGCTGTTTGGCGGAAGCTCTGCAGTCTTGGCAGTCGCAACCATGATATGTTAGGAAACCTCGGACTGAATGCGAAATTGTCCGAGGTTACCCATCAGTGCCGCGCGATCCAACACAAAGGCAGCGCCTCCTTGAATATTTGGAGTCCCATGCGCCGGCGCGCGCAAGGGATCTTGAGGGGGTGGGCGTGTCAGCGGCAACAATCTCCCGCTCGGTGCAGTCCGGAGACATCCTCCGGCTTGGTCGAGGGCTCTATGGCCTGCCCGACAGCACCCCCGATACGCATGAAACTCTCATCGAAGTCGCCAAGCGCGCGCCCAAGGCCGTCATCTGCCTCACATCGGCACTGGCGTTCTACGGCCTGACTGATCAACTTCCGCGTCGTGTCTGGATCGCCATTGGCGCCAAGGACTGGGAACCAAAGATCACCTATCCGAAGATCCGAACCGTCCGGTTCCGCGAACCCTATTTCTCCGGCGGTGTCGAGGAGCACCAGATGGGCGGGGTGACGATCAGGATGTATTCGATACCCAAGACGCTGGCCGACGCGTTCCGGAACCAGCGCCTGGTCGATCGATCGGTCGCCATTGAGGCGCTCAAGGCCGCGATCGAGCAGCGCAAAACCACGCCGTCAGCGATTGCCGAGGCTGCGCGCACCTACGGCGCCTGGAACCAGATGCGTCCCTACCTTGAGGCCGTGACGTCGAATGGCTGACAAGCCCAGGAACATCGCCGCGTCTGTGCGTCAGAGACTGCTGAACCTCGCACGCGCGGAGGGACAGGCCTTCGACGTGGTTTTGGTCGCGTTCGGACTGGAACGGCTCATCTACCGCCTGTCAGTGTCGGCGCACCGCGATCGCTTCGTCTTGAAGGGCGGCATGCTCGTGACTCTCTGGACGAAGGACAGAGGCCGGTTCACCCGAGACGTCGACTTCCTGTCGTTCGGCGCAGAGGATGAGGCGATCCTGACAAAGACGATCGTGGAGATCCTCGAAATCGACGCCGGCGACGGACTGGTTTTCGATGGTGCCAGTCTCACGGCGGCCCCGATCCGAGAAGATCAGGTCTACGGCGGCATGCGCCTCAAAACGGTCGCGTATCTCGAGAAGACACGGATCCCGATCACGATCGATGTCGGTTTCGGAGACGCGCTTGGAAACCCCGACTACACGCTCGATTACGGTTCTCTGCTCGACTTTCCCTCGGCATCGGTGCGCGCCTACTCCCCGGAGACCGTCATCGCAGAGAAGTTCCAGGCGGTCGTCGCTCTTGGTGTCATCAATGGTCGGATGAAGGATTATTACGATCTTTGGGCGCTGCCGAAGGCCGTCGATCTCGATCTGGAGGACTTGCTGGCCAGCATCGAAAAGACCTTTGAGCGGCGTCAAACGGAAGTCCCGAGGGAGCGACCGCCGGGCCTGTCCCAGGAGTTCGCTACCGAGCCAACAAAGTCTGCTCAGTGGCGCGCCTATTCCGAGGCGACCGAGATCGAAGGCATGAGCCTTGCGGACGTCGTAAGTGATATTTGGGCGACGCTTGAACCGATCTGCGCGCGCGTCGGTGGTGCGACCTGAGGAAACCAGACCTCAGCTTGTGTATTCGGACATGTCAATCGGAAGCTGGCAGACATGGCCGACCACGCGCCGTGACTCCTTTGTTGCCCAGCTAGTGCGCTTCGCCGCGACGCGCCCGTGAGTGATAGACTTCATTTCTATAACTCATTAAAGCCCCAAATTTGAGCGATAGAACTGTGTGTCACGTCTCCGTCAGCCCCGCATCCTCGAGCTGCTCTTGATCCGGCAGGTCCTGAAGCGACTCCAGATCGAAGGCGACCAGGAACTGCTCTGTCGTCACGTAGGTGTAGGGGGCGCCGCGCCGCGGTGACCTTGGCCCGGTCCCGATCAGTCCCCGCGCATGCAAGCGGCCAATCAGGTCGCGGCTGATCTCCTTGCCGAAGATTTCCTTCAACCCCTCCCGGGTGATCGGCTGGTGATAGGCGATGGCGGCCAGCACCGCGACATCGTATTCCCGCAAATCGAGATCCTGGTCAGCCACATCGGCGGCCATCCGGATCGCCGTCGCATAAGCCGGTCGGGTCCGCAACATCCAACCGCCGGCAACTTTGGCGACTTCAAAGGACCGCCCTTCAAGATCGGCCATCAGATCGTCGATCAAAAGATCGACCGAGGCCCCCTGCCCCACCACACGCGCGAGCTCCTCGCGCGGCACCGGGGACGCGCTGGCAAAGAGCACGGCTTCGATCCGGCGCATCCATTCGCGCCAGCGGAGATCTTGAGGCAAGTCCTCCAGCTCCCGGTCCAGCGCCTGGTCTGTGTGGTCTTTCGCCATCGTCAGATCCCGTAGAGCCGGAAGGTGTCGCGCCCGGTCAGTTCGCGCACAGCGCCGAGCGCGACCAGCCGGTCACAGAACCGGCGTGCGGCGCGATCGGAGCGCAGGGACGTCAGCGCCGTCGGAGCCACAGCGTCCCGGCTCAGGAACAGCGCCAAAGCCTCGTCGGATCCCTTTGCTCGGAGTTTCGGCGCGACCTTTTTCAGGCGGGCCGCACGTCGGGCAAGGTCGGTGGCCTCCCGCGTTACCTCGACCGCTGCCGCCGCGATCGCCCGATGGCAGGTCAGGCGCAGTTCTTCACCCGATTTCCGCAGATCGGCCCGCTTAAGACCAAGCGCGACGAGCGGCAGGACATGGCTCCACCCAAGCGCTTGTGCTAGAGTAGCATCCGCGAGCAGCAGGGACGCGATGTGGTTTCGCGGACGCTCCTCCATCACGGCTTGAAACACGGCTGCGGCCCGCGCGACCGGCGCCCCCTGCCCTGCATCCAACCAGTTGGCAATTTGCTCTGCGTCGATCTGGGGCAGTGCGCAGTGCAGCGCCTTCACGGAGATCGGCCGCTCCACCGCACGTCGCCAAGAGAAATAGACCTCGCCGGCAGGGCCCGGATTGTCGCCGGGGTGCAAAAACCCGACGGCATCCCGCAACTCTGCAGCCTGTTCCGGTCGTCCCTGATGCGTCACGCAGACCTCTGCGGCGTGCAGCGCCAGCCGCGCCCGCAGCAAGGTCTGGGGGACGTCATCCCGGCTCAACACCAGATGCAGGTGGCTCAACGCCGCCCCGGACAAAAACGCCACATCCTCAGGGGTTTCCGGCCGGACCGAGGTGACCCAGGCGGGCATCCGAGGTAGGGTCTCGCTGTCGTCGGCGAAGCTTTGTCGGGCATAAGTCATGCCACAAGACTATCCTGTCGCGGCGCTTTCGTCCACAATATGATGTGCAAACCGCCTCACTCTGCAGGTCTTCGCTATGTCCAATAAGTTTGCCTTATCGGACGTATTTGGTCGCTGCTTATTGTTGTCAGATTCTCGTTCGCGTGCGCATTGCTGCAAGTCTGCTGTGAGGCGAAACCACATCCGAGACCCTGCAGTTAAACGCTCACATTTATACAGTTACCGAGCCAAGGCTGCGCGACTTCGTGACCTCGGTCAGACCTTCCCCTAGCCTCGCGCGATGTCGAGCCAAGCGTGGGCAGATGCCGAAAACGATCTGATTGTCGCGAATTACTTCGCGATGTTGGCTGACGATGTGGCAGGCCGTCCTTACAACAAGGCTGCACATCGGCGGCAGCTCTTGCCACGCCTCAACAACCGTTCTGAGGGGTCGGTCGAGTTCAAGCACCAAAACATCAGTGCCGTCCTCAAAGGGCTCGGCGAAGTCTGGATCACCGGGTACAAACCGGCGTTCAACTTCCAAACCAGCCTGTTCGACGCTGTCGCAGGCTGGTTGGCGATGAACCCCGAGTGGACGCACCGCACCCTTTCTTCCCGGCCAATTGATGGGATGGCAGAGGCGGCACAACTCTGGGTCGGGCCTGCACCGACCCAGACCAATCAGCTGCCGCCGGACGAGCTTGAGCAGATGCTCCACATCGCCAATTAATTCGACGTGGCCGCGCGTGATGAACGCAATCGCGCCCTTGGCAAGGCCGGGGAAGAGCGCGTCTTGAAGCACGAGCGAGACGCACTGACTGCAGCGGGACGGGACGACTTGGCGCATCAGATCCACTGGATCTCATGCGAAGACGGGGATGGGGCTGGCTACGATATTGCCAGTTTCGATGCAGACGGACTGCAGCGGCTGATCGAGGTGAAGACCAAGAGCGGGTGGGAACGCACACCATTTCACATCTCGCGCAATGAGCTTGCCGTGGCAGATGAACGGCGCGAGGAATGGTGCCTGTTCCGCCTCTGGAACTTTGCCCGATTGCCCAAAGCGTTTGAGTTGCGCCCGCCGCTTGAAGCGCATGTGTCCCTGACAGCGACCAGTTTCCAGGCAAGTTTTCATTGATCCGTGGGGCAAAGCAGGCTGCTGGGACCAGGCATCTACGGAGCGCGAGATAGAAGCGTTGCGACAATCAGCGCGCAAGCAATTGTTGTGAAACGGATATTCAAGCGGCACTCCGTATCAAAGTGCCGCAGAGTGCCATCTAACCCACTGGAAGCATGAAGAGAATCCAGCGGCAAGGGCCAAAGTCGAAATGCTATTGGCACTGAAAAACGTGCTCAGTAACAGATGCTTACGGGAATCCTCGGCACTGCCAGGTCAAGCAAGGCACGCAAATAAGCAGACAACAACAACGGCATGGCGGGCACCCGTGCCAGGCCTTTTATCTTGCGGTCCTGCTTCGCCGCGTAAACCGCGGAGCACGCCACGATTGGTAGAACCGAAATTCACCTGTCTTCCAGCGCCCAGCCGCGACGACGGCCAGAATACCCTTCGATAGCCCAGGAACGAGCGGCATGCTGATGCCATGCCAACGAAGCCTCCGCATTCCTCGGACTTCCATTACTCGTCCTCAAAGGAGACGAAGCGCCGAAAGCCAAGTGCGGAACGCCGCCGATTTCCGTCAGCGTCCTTGCATGAAAGTGCCGACCCGGCGATCCTCAAATTAGCCCGAGCATTGGCCCGGCAGGCTGCGAGAGAAGATCATGAACGCGATTCCCGAGACTGAACCGACCAATGGAACGAGGGCAGCGATCTATGCTCGCTATTCGACGGACCTTCAGAGCGAGCGATCCATCGAGGATCAGATCGCGCTTTGCCAAACCTATGCCAAGCGCGAGGGCCTGCACGTCGCCGCCAGTTACCAGGATGCAGCCCAGTCCGGCGCGTCGGTTCTTGGTCGCGATGGTCTCCTCGATCTTCTCGACGCCGCGCGAAGAGGCAGCTTTGACATCATAATCGTCGAGGCGCTCGATCGGTTGTCACGCGACATGGAAGATCTTGCGGGGCTCCACAAACGTCTTTCCTTTCTCGGGATCGAAATCCGAGCGGTGCACGAGGGCGTGGCGAGCACGGTGCTTGTCGGATTGCGCGGTTTGGTCGGTCAGCTCTACCGGGAAGACAATGTCCTCAAGATCAGGCGTGGCATGTCGGGGCGCGCCAAAGAGGGGCGCAGCTCAGGCGGATTGGCCTATGGGTACGAGGCCGTGCCAGGCGAAGTCGGCGCGCGACGGATCGTCGAGGCCGAAGCAGATGTCATCCGGCGCATCTTCGAAACGTATCTCGATGGCAAATCGCCCCGAGACATTGCCCACCGCTTGAACGCCGAAGGTATCGCGCCGCCGCGCGGTTCGCGTTGGAACGCATCGACGATCAATGGCAACGCGACCCGGGGAAACGGCATCTTGCAGAACCCTCTCTATGCGGGGCGCCAGGTCTGGAATCGGGTGCGCATGGTCAAAGATCCTGACACCGGCCGGCGCGTCTCGCGGCCGAACCCGCCGGAGGAGTGGGTCATCGCCGAAGTTCCGGAGCTGGCGATTCTCGCGCACGGTGTCTTCGAAGCGGCCGGGAAGAGAAAGGCGGAACGCTCGATCGCTTCGCCTCGGGACAGGAGGCGGCCTCGTCATCTCCTCTCGGGCCTGCTGCGGTGCGCCTCATGCGGCGCGGGCATGTCGACCAACGGGAAGGATCGCAGCGGTCGCATCCGTGTTCGATGTTCGGCGCACCGTGAAAGCGGATCGTGCCCGAATCCGCAGACCTTCTATCTCGACCGGATCGAAGAGGCGGTTCTGTCCGGACTGCGCGCCGAGCTGCGGCATCCCGATGTTATCGCGGAATACGTCCGCACCTACCATGAGGAGCGAAAGCGTCTCGCTGCCAACGCGGTCAAAGGGAGAGCCAGGATCGAGAAGCGGCTCGCGGCAATTGAGCGTGAGTTGGCACGTTTGGTAAACGCGATCTGCGACGGATCAGCCGTGATCCAGCAGCTCGAGCCCAGAATGCTGGAACTTCAAGATGAGCAAACCAGCCTCGGCGAAGAATTGGAGGCTGCGCCGGAGCCGCCGGAGGTCATCTCACTGCATCACTCAACGCTGAAGCGCTACGAGGAACAACTCGCCGACCTGCAAACCACGCTCGCCACGGGCATCCGGTCGGGCGACACCGAGGCCGCCCAAGCCATGCGCGATCTCGTCGATACTGTCACCGTCTCACGCGATCCAAGCCGCACGGGCGGCGTCGAGGTCGATATCGCGGGGCGCCTCAACCACCTGCTCGGCCCAAAGGCCTTTCCGCAAGGCGTGAAAGGTGTGTGGGGTTCGGTGGTAGCGGAGGAGGGACTTGAACCCCCGACACGCGGATTATGATTCCGAGTTCTCATCTTTTCATGGGTGAACATTCATGAGCAAAGATTCCATATATTATTGAATGTAGTACATTTTATTCACCGTACTTGAACATATGAAAACGTCCTTGCGCTCGTGATTTATGCGACTAAAAAGAGACTAAGATGAAACTCACCGACCTGCACGTAAAGCGGTTGAAAGCCCCGGCGACCGGGCAGAAGATCCATTTTGATGAGACGCTTCGTGGCTTCGGAGTTCGTGTCTCCCAAGGTGGTACAAAATCCTTCGTCGTTATGTACGGTCCGTCACGAAAGTTGCGTACCCTCGGGCGTTACCCCTCACTCTCCCTAGCCGATGCGCGCAAGGAGGCAAAGCGAGTCCAAGCGGAGGTTCTTGATCACGGTGATCATGCCGGTCAGCTAGAACGGGTCGACTTCGCAGAAGCTCGGCGGCGCTTCTTGGCCGACAGCAAAGTCCGAAACAAGAAACGCACATACACAGACTACCGCCGCCTGCTGAACCGCCACTTCGCTTTCACAAAGGACATCCGCGACCTATCGAGGCGCGATGTAATGTCAGTCATCGAAGGTCTGGCCCAAACACCATCAGAGCAACAGCACGCCTTTGTAGCCATTCGGGTCATGATGAATTGGTGTTTCAAACGCGGTCTGATCCATACATCTCCAGTACCGCCCATGTCGTTCACCGCACCCGCACGATCATACATCTTGCCCGATGTTGATTTGGCTGCGGTGTGGCATCGAGCGGATGAAATCGGTTATCCCTATGGCAGCATCATTCAGCTATTGATCCTAACTGGCCAACGCCGGGGAGAGATTGCGGCACTGCGTCGGAGCTGGGTTGAGGACGACTTGGTCGTGTTTCCGGCAGCGTTTACCAAAAACAAGCGGGAGCACCGAATGCCGTTGTCTCCCATGGCCCAGGAGGTTCTGAGAGGGATACCAGACACTGGCGATCTATTTTTCCCGGCAAGAGGATCTGACGACAGAGCGTTTAACGGCTGGGGGAAGTCCAAGAAACGATTTGATGACACCTTGGAAGTTGCGCCGTACACCCTGCACGATTTACGCAGAACGTTCAGCTCCAACCAAGCTCGCTTGGGCACACCCATTCACGTGACAGAGAAGCTGCTCAATCACATTTCTGGCACTGTCAGTGGTGTTGCGGCGGTATACAACCGCTACTCCTATCTCGATGAAATGCGGCAGGCCGTTTCTCACCATGACGACCATCTCGCCAAACTCATTGAACGCTGATAACCTCACTGAGCCTAGGTTTTTGTCAACCCTAGGGCATCGCGATGCTCTTCAATCATGGAGAGATCGTGATGCGGATGCTTTCAAAACGCCAGCTGAAGGAGTTGGTTTTGTACTCGCCACAACATATCGCACGCTTGGAGAAGGCAGGCTTATTCCCATTGCGGGTACAGCTGGGCCCGAACCGGGTGGGCTGGGTTGAGGATGAAGTGCTGGATTGGCTCCAGAAGCGCCTGGACTGTCGAGAAGTTCCCGAACGGCACTCCTGATCTCAGGAGCAGGGTGGTCAGGCGTGCACAGTCTGGCCACCCTATTATTGGCGCTCAGATCATCGCTGCCAAACAGCTACATTCCTCACCACATCCGCTCGGCAATCGCCAACTCATCCGCGCCCAGGGCATTGGTGTAGATGGCGGTCGTGCTCATCGAGGCGTGGCCGAGCCATTTTTGCAGCATATTCAGCGGCACGCCGCATTTGATGGCATGGATGCCATAGCCGTGTCGGAGGCCCTTCGGACAGGCCTGTGCGCCGGTGATGTCAGCGGTCGCCATGACGGATTTGACCCACCGATAGGCGGTGACGCGGGGCACAGGTGCGCCCCTGATATGCCAGAGAGGACAGTCGGGCGTGTTGGTCAGCGCCCCAAGCACCGTGACGAGCTCATCGGGAATGGGCACTTCACGCATATGATGGATCGCACGCTTTTTGAGACTGCGAATGGAAATCAGCCTGGCGTCCAGTTGCAGCGATGCCGGGGTGAGCGCGCGCGCTTCGGACAAGCGGCAGCCGGTATGGAGAAGCGTCAACGCAAAGGCGCGCTGCTGCGGGCTTTCGGTCTGGGCGGCCGCAATAAACCGCGCGCGCTCCTCGGTGTTGATGTAGAGGCGTTGGGCGCGGTCATCATAGAGCCTCATCAATGAGGCCGATGGCGCGTCGCGATGTGGGGACAGCATGGGACTGGTTGATTACGCCGCAAGGTGTGAGGTGTGGCCGCAGTGAAACAGAATTGCGAATAGTGTTTCAGCGGCCCATTAAGCGTTCATCTACAACGGCTTAGCTGGTTGTGAGCGGACGCTAGCCGATGCGGTGCGCAACCACAAGCCCGTCAACACCTTGGACCTTCATGATAGTACACTATTCGCAATAGTGTTTCAGGGTAACGGCAGGGAAAGCGTCTTGGAAACAACGGTCTACACCATACTATTGATGGAGAGACCACATGAAATCCCTACTTCCGGCGGCGCTTGCCGCGCTGCTCATGACGCCGGTCTACGCCCAAGACGCCACCGACTTTTCGGGTGCCTATGTGGGCTTGAGCGTAAATCGGACGGACAGCAGCTCCTTTGATTCAGCGTCCGACATTGATGCCAGCTCCAACGGTGCGGCCCTTACCGCAGGCTACCTGTTCGACATGGGCGGTGTTCTGCTCGGCGGTGAAATCAGCTACCGGCGCAACAGCTATTCCGGCACTGAGAGAACCACGGCCACTGCCATCAGCGGCACCGCGACCAGCACGGCTTTCGGCCTGCGGCTGGGGTACTCTGTCGGACGCACGATGCCATATGTGACGGCACGCATCGGACGCGGCACGGATGATTTCGGCACTGGTTCGCTAGATTTCGACACCAGAGAGTTCGCCATTGGGGCCGAATACGCGCTGACCGAAAATGTGTTCACAAATCTCAGCTTTGAGCGTGTCATCTTCGATTATCGCGACACCGACCTCAACCTGCGCAGCAATGCTGTCTCGTTGGGCATCAACTATCGGTTCTGAGCGCTGTGATGCGACGCGGCCCCGCCCGCCAGGGCGGGGCCGCTGCGTAGCCCGTTGAACCGGCCGGGATTGGTTACGGTGCCGCGTCTCCGAAACAGGCATTGAACGGCCATCCGAATACGATGTTGTCAAAGGCTGACCAACTACACTAGAACATATAGTGAACATTTATCGGAATCACTTGTGCAGTGCAGTACGGCTCCCATACCGAAAGATCCCCGAAAACGCTGGGCTTCGTGTGCACAAAAGTCGTTTTGCACATTGTCCGAGGTCTTCGCGAACACATCGATGGATACAAGCGGGGTCGGATTTGTGCTGTCTGCTCTACCAAAGGATTCCGCACCACTCTTGTGGGTGCAAGATCAGCTGTCGCGCAAAGAAGCAGGCGACCCCTACCTGTCCGGGCTTTCAGGACAACAGGTGATCCGGGTCGATCTGTCCCGGCCCGCAGATGTACTTTGGGCGATGGAAGAAGGGCTGCGTTGCCGAGCCTTGACTGGCGTAATCGGAGAAATCTGGGGCAATCCGCGCGCATTGGATTTCACAGCGACAAAGCGTCTGGCATTGAAGGCAGAACATCATCAGATACCTTGCTGGCTGATCCGCCGGGCGGCGCAATCCGATCTGAGTGCGGCCCGGGATCGCTGGCGGATCGCCTCTTTGCCCTCCCTGCCAAACCCGGACGATGCCAAATCGCCCGGCGCACCGCGTTGGCAGGTCGAGCTATTCCGCTCGCGCCACCGACAACCCGGCACATGGGTGGCGGCCTATGATCAAACGACGGATCGTGTCGATCTCACTGCCCCATTTCGCAATGGAGCGATGGCAAAGGGCGATGGCGCGCACAGACACCGCGCCACCCGATGATGTGGCCATGGTTCTGGCGACTGAGGGCGCGCATGGTCCGGTAATCCACGCGACCAATCGTGCGGCCCGGCTAGCCGGGGCCACCAAGGGCGCGCGCGTGGTGGATATCAAGGCGATCCACCCTGACTTGCGCGTCGAATACGCAGATGTAGCAGGCGATAAAGCCGCGCTGGAACGCTTGATGCTCTGGGCGCGGCGCTGGTGTCCTTGGACGGTGATGGATGGGGCCGATGGTCTGATTCTTGAGACCACGGGCGCGGATCACCTTTTGGGCGGTGAGGTCGCGATGTTGATCGAGATGGAGACGCGCCTGTCTTATCTGGGTCTCAGCGCGCAACTGGCTGTGGCCCCCACATGGGGCGCGGCTTGGGCGCTGGCGCGATATGGTCCGGTGCGCGCGATCTGTGCAGGAGATCAAATCGCGGAAATGTTGGCCCCTTTGCCTATTGATGCGTTGCGGCTCCGGGGGGACACCTTGCAGCTCTTGCGCCGGCTTGGGCTGAAAACCATCGGCGCGATTGCGGAGGTGCCGCGCCTGGCCCTGACCCGACGGTTTGCGCGGAGCGATCTGACGGCCAACCCGCTTATGCGGCTGGATCAGGCGATGGGTGATCTGAGCGAACCCGTGGCCAGCCAGGACGCGGCACCAAGGATTATCGCCAAAATCCGTCTACCCGAACCCATTCAGGACCCAACCGCCTATCTATCAGATCTTTGTACTGATCTCTGTGCCCAGCTTGCTCATCGAGGCCTTGGCTGTCGTCGTCTGTACCTGAGTGTCTATCGCACCGATGGGGAGGTGAACCGGATCAATGCTGCCACCTCGGCCGCCAGTCGCGATGCCAATCACCTACGCCGCCTCTTCGATGACAAGCTGGAACGGATCAACCCCGGCTTTGGCTTTGATCTGATCACGCTTGAGGCGGATGTAGTCGAAGAGATCGCGTTGACCCAGCACCGTCTTGATGGAACGGCTGATGAGAGCCTGCCGCTGCCACATCTGATCGACCGGCTATCGGCCAGATTCGGGCCTGATGCCGTCAAGCGCCCCAGTCTACGCGCCAGCCATATTCCCGAACGCGCCGAAATGGCTGTCCCTGCCCTGCGCAGTCCCAAGGATGCGGCAGCGCCAGCTCTGCGAGAACGGCCGATCCGCTTACTGCGCGTGCCTGAGGAAGTACGCGTGCTTTATGCTGTGCCAGAAGGCCCGCCCGTGCAGTTCATCTGGCGCAGATTGACCCATCGTGTCACGCGCTACGCGGGACCAGAAAGGATTGCACCGGAATGGTGGCATGACCGCCCAAGCACACGTCTGAGGGATTACTTCAAGATCGAAGATCAAAGCGGCAAGCGCCTGTGGCTCTATCGCGAAGGGTTGCATGGAGATGGGCGCGGCGGCGATCCGCGTTGGTTTGTGCACGGTATGTTTGCCTGATGCCGGACATGGACAACCAGCACCCGAGGCGCACGTTGAATGACGAAGGATTTAGCCCCAATCCGCGCGCCGATTTTGTCGAGCTGGGCATCACCACCTGTTTTTCCTTTCTGCGCGGCGCGTCAGATGCCGTCGATTTGTCGGCCACCGCCTGGGCGCAGGGATATGATGCCATCGGCGTGGCTGACCTCAACACCATGGCCGGAGTCGTGCGCCTGCATGCGGCAGCTTTGAAAGCACACCTCCGTCCTGTCATAGGTTGCCGTCTGCAACTGATCAGCGGGGATGCGTTTTTGGCCTACCCGCAGGATCGCGATGCCTATGGGCGGCTTTGCATGTTGTTGTCCAAAGGCAAGATGCAGGATGTACAAGGGAATTGGCAGAAGAAGGGTGCCTGCCAAATTACGCTGGAGGAGTTGGTGGCTCATGCGGCAGGTGTGCAACTGATCGCGATCCCGGACGCGGATATCGCGTCCTTTGCCGCCCGACTAGGCCGCCTGGTCCATGCGCTGCCAACCCTGCGCCATATCGCGGCCAGCTATCTTTACCGGGGCGATGACCGCGCGCGGATCAACAGGCTGGACCGGCTGGCCTGTGCGCATGGCCTGTCCATTCTCGCCACCAACGATGTCCATTATCACGCGCCCGAGCGGCGGCCCCTGCAAGATGTGATGACCTGTATTCTGCACAAAACCACGATCACGCAGGCCGGGTTTCTGCTTGAGGCCAATGCTGAACGTCATTTGAAATCACCCGCCCAGATGATCCGCCTGTTTGCCGACTGGCCGCATGCGATCCGTGCCGCACGGGACGTGGCCGATGCTTGTCGCTTTGACCTGCGCGAGCTGTCGTATGAATATCCGCAAGAGTCGATCCCCGAAGGTCGCGGGCCACAGGAGTATCTGACCGAACTGACCTGGAAGGGTGCTGCCGAACATTACCCGGAGGGCGTGCCAAACACCGTCCGCGCGACGCTAAACAAGGAACTGGCCCTGATCGACAAGCTGGATATCGCGCAGTATTTCCTGACCATTTTCGATATCATCCAGTTTGCCCGCCGTAGGTGCAACCCGCCGATCCTGTGCCAAGGACGGGGATCAGCCGCCAACTCGGCAGTGTGTTATGTACTTGGCATCACCGCTGTGGATCCGGGGAAAAATGATCTCCTGTTCGAACGGTTTATCTCGGAAGAGCGGATCGAGCCGCCTGATATCGATGTGGATTTTGAACATGAACGGCGTGAGGAGGTGATCCAGCATATCTATGAAAAATATGGCCGTGACCGGGCGGGACTCTGTGCCACCGTGATCCATTATCGCCCACGCATGGCTGTGCGCGAGGTGGGCAAGGTTATGGGGCTTTCCCAAGATATCACCGCAGCGCTGGCCAAAACGATCTGGGGCAGTTGGGGTCGCGAAGTCGGCGAACGCGAGGCGAAAGAGGCTGGCATTGATTTGCGTGACCCGCTGATGGCGCGCACCATCAAGCTGGCCGATCAGATGATTGGAATGCCCCGCCATCTCAGCCAGCATGTGGGCGGGTTTATCCTGACTGAAACGCCACTGACCCGGACGGTACCGATTGGCACTGGCGCCATGGCCGACCGCAGTTTCATCGAATGGGACAAGGACGACATTAACGAATTGCGCATTCTGAAAGTGGACGTTCTGGCGCTGGGGATGCTGACCTGTATTCGCAAGGCGTTTGATCTGATCGACGCACATCATGGCAAGCAGTTCGATCTGGCTACCGTCCCCAAAGAAGACAAAGCGGTTTATGACATGCTCTGCAAGGGGGACAGCCTAGGCACGTTTCAAGTGGAAAGCCGCGCTCAGATGAACATGTTGCCCCGACTGAAACCCCGCACCTTCTATGACCTTGTTATTCAAGTGGCCATCGTGCGCCCCGGCCCTATTCAGGGCGATATGGTGCATCCCTACCTGCGCCGTCGCAGCGGGAAGGAGCCAGTGGAATACCCTCCCCCCGGGCCGGATCATGATCCGGATGAGCTAAAACATATTCTGGGTCGCACCAATGGCGTGCCGATCTTTCAGGAGCAGGCGATGAAAATCGCCATGGTTGCCGCCGAGTTTTCGCCACAGGAGGCCAATGAGCTGCGCAAGGCAATGGCGACGTTCCGGTCCCGAGGCACTATCGGCGATCTGGAGGAGAAAATGGTCGGGCGGATGATTGGTCGCGGCTATGATCCTGAGTTCGCCCTGCGCTGCTTCAATCAGATCAAAGGCTTTGGTGACTATGGCTTTCCCGAAAGCCATGCAGCCAGCTTTGCGCATCTGGTCTACATCTCCAGCTGGATCAAGTGCCACTATCCGGATGTGTTCTGCGCCGCCTTGCTGAATGCGCAGCCGATGGGCTTTTATGCACCCGCCCAGATCGTGCGCGATGCGCGTGAGCACGGTGTCGAGGTGCGGGTGCCGGACATCAATTACAGTGCCTGGGACAACACTTTGGAGCCGATCCGGCCCGGCGTATTTGCCGTGCGTCTGGGTTTTCGGCAGGTGGATGGGGTGCCACAGGCCGCTGCCGAACGGATTGTGCAGGTGCGCAGCACCCCTTTCGCTGATGTGAAAGATCTAAAGATCCGTGCCAAGGTTGACGCAGGCACGATGCGCAAACTGGCCGCGGCGGATGCGTTCCGATCGATCGGGCTGGACCGCAGGCAGGCGCTGTGGGACACGCGGGCGCTGCGTGATGCGCCCGATTTGCCGCTGTTTGCCGATCACCGGGATGAGGGATACGAGACTGTGTTTGCCTTGCCGCAAATGCCCATCTGCGAGCATGTGGTGGCAGATTATCAGACACTACGCCTATCCCTCAAGGCGCATCCAATGTCCTTCTTGCGCGCCAGTATGTCCCGGCAGGGGTATCGCCCCGCTGCTGAGCTGAAAACTATGCGCAATGGGCAGGCAATTTCTCTTGCCGGGCTGGTCTTGGTTCGTCAGCGTCCCGGCAGCGCCAAGGGCGTGTGTTTCATCACGCTGGAGGATGAGACCGGTGTTGCCAATCTTGTAATCTGGTCCAAGGTTATGGAGGCCTATCGCAAACCGATCATGCAAGCGCGATTGCTGGATGTCCGTGGCATCGTGCAGCGTGACGCCGATGTGATCCATGTGGTTGCACATCACCTGACGGATCGAAGTGATGCGCTGAACCGGCTTTCGGGGGAAGTTATGGAAGTGCCGCTTGCTCACGCGGACGAGGTACGCAAGCCATTACCAGACAACACCCATAGACATCCGCGCGATGTGCAGATCATTCCCAGATCCCGAGATTTTCACTAGCTGACCAACAGTTTTGACTGACAATAGTCAGTTCGTCGCATTCTTCCTTGCGACACTGCTCTTTGCATGGATACCCGGCCCGGCCATGCTCTACACGACGGCACGGACGATCTCTCAAGGTAAACGCGCGGGTTGCATGTCTGCTCTCGGTATCCATGTCGGTGGATACGTCCATGTCGCTTCGGCGGCCCTGGGTCTGGCGATTGTTTTTCAGGCCGTCCCGACGCTCTATCTTGCCGTAAAGCTGATTGGAGCCACCTATCTTTGCTATCTTGGAATCAAGCTATTTAGAAGGTCCGAACCATTTACATCACCAATCAAAATCGCAACGATGAAAACAGAAGTCGCCACTTTCTGGCAGAGTGTCACCGTCGAAATCCTGAATCCAAAGACGGTGATCCTGTTTGTAGCGTTTCTTCCGCAGTGCAGCTTCACCGAACCGGCCATTCGCCGCGTCCGTGAGATCGATGCGCAGCCCGAGGTCGGCAGAGCCGGACAGAGCTGTCGTCCGTCGTTTGCAACTCAAGGCTCGCATTTGTCGAACTGCGAAAACAGTAGACGTTTTTTGCGTTCAGCACCGACCGTATAGCTCATTCCGAAGTAGGCGAGGCAGGACGGCTGCCAACGTGCTGCATGAAGCGTAGTAGGTAGCCGTCAGGGTCTTGAACTAAGAACTCGTCCTGGCCGTTCTCGTGCTGGTCCTCACGATACCACGACCGGCGGAGCGGACGAAAAAGAGCGATGCCAGCGCCGATGAGCCGGTCATGGATTGCTCTCACGTCGACGACTTCAATCTGAAGGTTCAGGCCTCGACCTAACGGGTGTGAAAGCGCGCCCGTAACCCAAGCGTTGGAGACATCGTCTGGCATTGCCTCCAGCATAATCTGCGCATGCCCCATCTCGATGTAGACGAAGCCGTCTTCCGGGCGGCCAAACCTCTCGGTGAATCCCAAGAGATCAAGGTAGAAAACGAGCGAGCTAGGCAGGTCGCGCACCAACATTTCCGGTACCAAGACGGACCAGTGATCGGGATCGGTTCGGAACTGTTCTTCGTGTGTCATGCTCGGCGCATACCACAAGGGCATGATCTTGCGCGAGTGCAACCATGAAAGACGCGAGCTGGAAACGGTTTGACCGCTTCGCAGAGATCGTCAGCTTTCCAAACGCCTGAAAAGAAACGTCCGGCCGCATGCTGAACACCGAAGCCGACATTCGCGCACCCTGCAGCATGAGTCAAAGTGGGCTCGTACCAGACCTAGGAGCGGGCGCAGCATCCTTTAGCATCAAGGCCCAAGGGGCTGCCGCACACGGCCCAAAGCGGTCCTTAAATGTTGGTCGTCAATGCGGCGGCGCAGCGCTCCAAAGCCGCCATTCGTCGTCCCTTCACGGAAATCCTCCGCCATCGCATATCTCGCCCCTTTGATATTCTGCGGTTAATATAGAGAATCTGACACCGAGCAATGTGGGTATGCATAATGGCGTTGGGCGGTGGATGAAGAATAGTAGGTCTGCGTGACTTCGCGCATCATTGGAGCGCTCTTCAGGCAAACGAAAGGTTCGGCTGATGTACAGTGTCGGCGACGTGGAAAACTTCAAATCGGAGGCAGTATGCACCTATCGCGGCGAAAGCTATCGCGTCAGGGACAACGGGGCGATATTTCGCTGCGCCCGTCCCAAGCAACGAAAGCGACCACTTGACGAGATTTGGACATTTGGAACTCCAAGCAAAAGCGATGGCTACATGGCGATCTCAGGTCACAAGCTACATCGCATCGTCGCGACAGCTTTCCATGGCGAGCAGCCGAGCAAGAAACACGTCGTTGATCACATCGACACCAACCGGCGCAATAACCGCCCCGATAACCTGCGGTGGGTTACGCGCCTTGAAAACATTCTACTTAATCCCATCACCGCAAAGCGGGTCGAATATCTCTATGGCAGTATCGAGGAGTTTCTTGCCGATCCGCGAAGCCCGAAGAATGGCAAGCCGACAGCAGACTTTGAGTGGATGCGCAACGTCACGCCCGCCGAGGCTGAGTACAGCCGCGAGCGCATGTTGGCCTGGGCGGCGTCCGGCAGACCCTCCGGTAGCGGCACACTCGGAGACTGGATATTTGGGCGGGGTGATTTGCCGGACGAAGAGCCGCGCCCAGAGCTGGTCGCCTCGAAAACTCTGGGCGCCGTCCAACGCAACTGGCAGGTGCCGGCAGAGTTTCCACTGTGCCCTGACACGAGACATGCGGCACCGCTCGCTACATATTTTGCCCGTCTTCAGAAAGGCGCCGTTGCGGTGATCTCACCTTGGGGCGAAACAAGGGTCGGAGAAGTTGCTATGTCCGAAGAAGGAACAGTCCTCTTCCTGCTCGGCGAACACGGGAAAGATGCTATCAAGCCGTGGTCTATCTCGCAGATCACTTTCGAGGATGGTCAGTTCGTACATGAGAGCCAAGGAACGTTCTTCATGCGCGACGGTGCTGAGAAAGCGTTTGCATTGACTCAGGGCTTGCCGTGGGAAGGCGGCGATACGTTCGACGACTATTGCTGATGTTCGCCAAACAGTCGGCCCAAAGCCGACATACGCCATCAGGTTCCGATGCTGCGATTGTAGCCCTTATTGCAGACCTTCGCTACGATAGCGAAATCTCGAGGTCTACGAATGGGAAAGATGCGAGACAATGGGTGGACCAACAGCTTGCTAGTAGGTCCACTTTAGGCAAGTGTCAGGTCATGAGGCGAACCAAGTACCAACAGATTATTGACTGGAACGAACGCCAAGGAGACCACCGTAGGCTTGGCACTGAATTGGTCCGCGATATCGACCGGCTCATGAAAGAGGCTGATGCGGTCTCAGGAAGTTCTCCAGAATTTATCGAGTTCATTCCGATTCGACTGGTTACAATACTGGAAGTCTTTCTTCGTGGCGTGATAGCAGAGTTAATTGACGAAAGGGACGACTACTTTGAGCGAAGCGACAAGCTCGTCAGGGGTGCGAAATTTGATCTTGCCTTTGCCGCCCACATTGATCGTCGCGAACTCACCATCGGCGACTTCGTTGCGCATGCTGTCTCCTTAAACAACGTTGAGTCTATCATCAGCACCTTGGACACATTGCTCATGGACTTCCCGGCTAAGCTGAGGATCGCGCATCCCAGATGGGCCGAAGAGAGACATGATTGGCCGCTGCCGCCGATAATCGACGACTACGATTTAGTGATGGCATCACTAGCCCGTCTCTACGAGGTGCGTCACGTCGTAACCCACGAACTTCCATCTTCGCCGTTCCTTGATTCAGTTGAAGTACCAACGCTTGCGGCGGCGGCCAAATCGTTCATCACGGCAACAGACTCGGTCGTTGTTGAAGTTCTGCACGGCGCTGTTCCTAGAACGCAGATAGGGATGAACTTGAACATGGGCGACGAATTGCGAAATGAGGAAGCCCAGTTAGCGGCAGCGATGGATGAGGCCACGCGGCTTCATGGCATCGACCGCGAAGCGCTCACAGCAACACAGAATAGCTGGATTGAGTGGGCTGACGCGCAAGCTAACCTTGTCGCCTCACAGGTTGAAGGGGGCTCGATGTATCCAATGGTCTGGGCGTCAGAAAAGGCAGCCCTTGCTCGGGAGCGGCGCGAACAGGTCACGCGCTTGATTAGCGAGTGGATGGACAAACAATAGCTACTCACAATCGTGGCAAATGAACGGCAACGTTCACGATCAGATACGCTTCGCGGTCACTTTCGTTCCGTCGACCGCCACGACATATGATATTCCGTCAGCTTCAATGTGGAAGACGTGCTTCACCATGCTCAAGTTCAGCGTGGGCATCGGGTCTTCAATTTCTTGCGGAGCGATCAAGTCGTCGTCGTATCGGTAGCCAGGTTTGTATCCGTGGAGGATCACCTGCTTGGGAATACCGCCAATGTCTTCGAAGACGGCGTCCATCGCCAAAACGGCTGCACCGTTTCGGTTCAAAACGACCGTTCGGCTGACGAAGGGTCGGATCTTCCCGAGTAGGGTTCGCCAAGCGTCGATGTTGTCAACGATGGGCTTGCCGGAAAAGAAGATAGCCATCAGCCAAGGAATGAGTGGAACGATACTCGACGCTATGACGGTGACGAAGGCGGGCAAGTCCGCACCGGGACCAATATTCGCTTCGTCAAATTCGGCGTCGAATTCGGCTCTGATGCGCTCGAGGAAGATTTCGCTGGCTGCTTCCGTTGCCGCCCATTCGTCAGCATAGTCGTCCCAATTCACGTATTCATCAATGCGGTCGTAGCTTTCGTCGACTACGAAAATCAGAACTTCGTCGGGCTCTTCCTCGCGTTGACGCGATAACGGCGTAGGTTCGCTATGCTGCAGCCCAAGCAATTTTCGTATGCTTTTAATGATACCCATGCCAATACCCTCTACTGCAATCGAACTGGGGGCCATGGTATCACTTCATGTGCCCAATGACGTGCAATTATTGCGAAAGACTGCTTCACATCCTGCACTTTGGTCCTCTCGCCACTGTCTCGAATGTCAGCCACCATATTCCGTGAAGAAACAGCGTGTTGCGAGTGCAAAAAGTAAGACCTTTTTTACCGCTCGAGCAGGACAAAGATGCAACCTGATATGTCAAAGCTGTTCGAGTGCGGCCATCATTTCTTCTTCCGTTTCCATTTCGAGGATCGGGTTCGTTTCACCAATTAGTCCACCATAGTAATTGAGCCAGCGGTTACCGAGCAGGTTCACGAAGTCACAAAAATCCGAAGTTTTTTCGTAGTCTCGATAGAACGGATACCAGCCCGACAACTCCATACCATCGGAACGGAGCTTTGTTGGCATGTTGGGATTGAAATACACCACGCCGTCAGTGTGCTCGTCTGCGTAATTGTCGCCCATGATTTTAGCCAAGTTGAGCAACATAGTTTTGTGTCCAAAAATGGGTTGCTGATCCATCGCAATGAGGATCAAACATCTCGTATCATCGTTCCCGAACTCAGCCTTCGATTCCCTCAACTGCTTTCGTGCCTTCTTGATCCGCTGTTCGATTGAACGGCGAATGCGTTTGCGCATCAAAGCTGCTGCCTCTTCGGGCACTTCTTCACCACGCCAAAAGAAGCCCATGACATCTGAGCCTGTACAGCCTGAGTCAATATAAGCTTGGGAAAACTGCTTGAAAGCATCTGGCCCGGAATAAATTCCTTCTAGCGTTTTCAACTCGGCAATGACGTTGTGTTTCTCAAAAAGGTAGTCGGCGTTCAGCGGCATTTGCGCTTTTCTCGAAATCAGTTCAGAGATCTTTACCCCTCCAAACTCCGCAACGAAGGCGTCAAACGTCTTCTCGACATGGACAGGCTCAGGACGTTCAGCAATAGGCCGTTCCCTACTGTACTGTTTGTCATAGTTTAGCAGTTTTCGACGGGCCTTTCTCTTGGCACGTCTTGCTTTGAGGCTTTTGAACACCGCACCACCTACTTTGCCGATCGTTGAAGGATAAGGCGGTCAGGCAGGAGCGTCCACCGAGTATCCGGCCGTTTGTTGGACGTATCGCATCTGTTCATCACACGGTGCTAACTGACACGATGACTGAAGTTTCTCAGGATCAAAATTCAGGATCTTAGAGTCTGCTCTAAAAACTATTGCGTATTCATGCTGCATTGCCGCGAATGACTACTACCCGCCGATTCTGTTGAAAAACAACGTGTTGCGAGCGCAGAAAGTGACGCGCTGAACCGAGCGCGAGTGCCTTTCTGATCAGGCTTTTCGTGTTTGCTGCGGTGCGGGAAAGATCTTGGCGAGTTTGCGGAGGTTCTGGGCTGTGGCGGCGAGGAGGAATTCATCGTTTGCGCCGCACGGCCCACGTAATCGGAGGCGTCCCAGGCCGAGACTGCGCTTGAGGTGGGCAAAGAGCATCTCGACCTTCTTCCGCAACTTCATAGAGATGTCGTACTGGCGGGTCTTGGCGATGTCGCGCGCGACCTGGCGGGCGTCTTCGTGTTCCTCGCGGGTGATCTTGCGTGCATCGGCGTTCGGGCAGCACTTGGCTTTGGATGGGCAGGCCTGGCAGACCTCTTTCAAAGCGTGATAGCGAGCCGTGCCTTTGTCAGTTGGCCCCCGGTTCGGGTCCGAGTAGTTACGTCGGAACTGTTTGAGGGCGTGCCCTTCTGGGCAGATGTATTGATCGTTTGCAGCGTCCCATTCGAAATCTGCTCGGGTCCAGGTGCCATCGTTGCGCCCGGACTTGTCGAAGACCGGGATGTGCGGCGCAATCTTGCGGTCGACCAGCCAGCCCAGCATTGGCCCCGTGCCGTAGGCAGTGTCCGCGATCAGGCGTTCGGGATGCAGATCAAACTTATCCTTCACACGCTTCAGCATCGTTTTTGTTGATCCGACCTCGGCCTGCCGGATTGAGCGGGTTGCTTCGACATCAACAATTACGCCGTGATCCGTGTCGATCAGGTAATTGTCGGAATAGCTAAAGAACGCAGGGCCTTTGCGTGCTGCTGTCCATTGGCTGGCCGGATCAGAATGGGAGGTGAACTTCGGCTGCACCTCGCTCGCCGCACCAAACGCTGCTTCATCCAGCGTTTCGAGATACTCGCGAACCGCGCGGGGTGCGTCTTTTGGATCAATGCTTGTCGTGTCCCACTCTTCCTTCGGCGTCGAGTTCTGCTTGTTCGCGTCCGCCTCGATCAGGCTGGCATCAATGGCCATGCGCTGGCCGCTGACGAGGCCTTCCGCGATGCACCGCGCCACCGTCGTCTCGAACAGATGGCGGAGCAATTCGCTGTCGCGGAAACGCCCATGCCGGTTCTTCGAAAAGGTAGAGTGGTCAGGAACGCGGTCGGTCAGATCGAGGCGACAGAACCAGCGATACGCGAGGTTCAGATGCACCTCTTCGCACAATCGCCGCTCCGACCGGATGCCGAAGCAATAGCCGATCAGCAGCATGCGGATGAGCAACTCCGGGTCGATCGATGGCCGACCTGTGTGGCTGTAGAAATCCGCTAGATGCGTACGAATGCCGCTGAGATCGACAAACCGATCAATCGAGCGAAGCAGGTGGTCTTGGGGAACATGATCGTCAAGCGAGAACTCATAAAACAGTGCTGCCTGCGCTTCCTGCTTGGGTCCCATCATCGCCAATCCCTCCCTATGGGACGAATTGAATCAGCGACTTAGCCCTCGATCAAGAAAGAGTTTTTCAACGAAGTACGCCGTCACGTGGGGTCCCACAGATCAAATGGGGTGCTGTGAGCTCCTACGAAACGCGGCTCGCCTTCCGCAGGCGCGCAGGCAAGATGCCGATTGGCGAGCCTGCGGTGCGATTTTCCAAGCAAGCGCTGGAATGCGCTCTGCCGCGCGTCTGTACGATGCACCCAGAGCACCGCGATCGGCGCGTTCAGACCGTAGTGTTTATTGGCCAAACCTCCCGTGAACGTAGCATCATACTGCGCCAATGAAGACCGCCAACTCTTTCGGGCGGCGGTGGAAGCAATCGGTTCGGTCCCACGGTCTACCTCCACCATGAACGCTCGGAACAACCCACCATAGTCGATGGCGAAGAGCTGATCCGGGATCAGCTTGCGCGGCCCTAAAGGGACGGCAAGCGAGGCTCCTGCGCGACCGAGGATCTCATGGGCTGGAATGTAGCGAAACCCGCGACGGCGCGCCTCCAGATCGAGATTGGCGGTGAAGGCTGCCGTTTCGGCGATATGCCACCAATGGCCGGTTGGCCGGACTGTGTTTTCCGCCAGGCCTGCATCTTTTAGGAAAAGGTGCCCCTTTGGGGCCAAGTCATAAACATAGGGCTTGAACTCCGCCCGCTCGCACGCCCGCTGCTGCTTGGGCAGATAGAGAAAATCCGCTGCCCGCAACGCCTGCAAGCGCCGGAGCGCGGTGTCTTTGCAGCGATGCGTGTCACGGGTGACCTCGAATAAATGTACCGAAGACAGCGGCCCGTGCCGCTCGATATGCTTCATCCATCGGATGTCCCGCTCATTCGGCGCAATGTCTGCACGCGGAGCGATGGCATGGAAGGTGGCGCGGCCAAGGGTATCTGTCTCAAGCATGCGCCGAAGATAGGATCAATCAAAGTTCAGAAGAAGGTCTTAGTGGATCGTCACCAAGGTTTTCTTCACCATTATCAGTGTTTTGAGGTTCTCTAGATTGCTTATGGCCACCCATATCCTGCCATGGGGCCGCATAGGCCTTTCGGCTGAACTCCCGGATATCTGCCAAGGTTTTGGCGCTGGCGGGCGGTCGTTTCTCCAAAACGAAGAAGGGAAAGGACAGTGGCACGGCGCGATTCGTCGTTCCGCGTATGTAGGTGGCGAAGGTGCCTTTAGGCTGCGAGGTGATCATATCTGGTTCACAGCTCATCATGCCCGCCATCGCCCGTGCGTCCCGGGCAGAAACACCGCCCGCCAGTTTGATCGAGGTATTGGCCTCAAAGGCTTCCTGGAGGCCGTGGTTGAGCTGGCCAAGGTATTGATGGGCCATAGTCATGCCGACGCGGTATTTGCGTGCCTGGCTCAGGATCACGCCAAGCGTTTGATCGAAATAGTCCTGAGCTTCATCGATATAGATATGGGCAGGCAGCCGAGCCCGGTCGGCGATCGTGGCCCGCTCCTGCGCCGCCTGGGCAATCAGCGCAATGAAGAACCGTCCGAAGATCTGGGTGCCTTGCTCCTTCAGAAGGGATTTGGTCGTGTTGATCAGAATGAGCTTGCCCGCATTCATCTCGGCAAACATGTCGAACTTTGTATCCGAGTTTGAAAACATCCGCTCGAAGGTCTGGTTTTCCAGCACGCCATAGAGCCGGCGCAGCACCTGAGATTTTGTTGCGGCGAACTCTTTACCGTCGAACTCGGTCTCGAAGAAGCGTTTGGTGGACCCGCCCAGTTGCCCGATCTCGTCCTGGAACTGCGCGGTGCCATTGGGCTCCAGCAAATCGCGAAGGGTGTGGATGGTCGCGCCGTCGATATGGAACATCAGGCGTGTCACATAGCGGAACACCACCGATTGCTTGGCGGTCATCCCGGCTCCAAGCAGCGACCCCAGAACAAAGTCATAGAGCTCGATGATGGAGTTGGAGAGGCGTTCGCGTTCCAGGGCGTCGTATCCGGCCAAGCGCTCTTGTCCGACCGAAAACAGGTTCAAGCTGACCGGCCATTCAATATCCTCCGGATCGATCAGCACGATCCGCTCGGGTGGCAGACCGGCATGTTTGAGGATGGTGTTGATCAAATCGCCCTGGCTGTCGATGATCACAACCGACCGATCTCCAGCCTCGATATGCGCCAGGTCCTGCGCGATCAGATATTGCAGGGTCTGGGTTTTTCCGTGACCGCTGCCCGCCACCATATGCAGATGTTCAAAGCGGCGTTCGTCGGGAATGGAAAACGGTGTTCGCAGCTTGAAAAGATCAAGGAGCGGCGTGCCTTTGAGGTAGGTGAAGGTCAGGTCTGCGCCTTTGTACTCGCGGGGGAAGATCGGGGTGCCGCTGCGGCTGGTGCTATGCAGATTGGCGTCGAGCTGATCCCGGATGGATCGGAAGAGTTGATACGGACTTTCGTCGAAGAAAGGGGCAACCACCGCCTCAACCGCAGATCCCAGAGGCTCAAGGAACTGGGTCACTTCCACCAGAACCTCCCCGCGCAATGGCGGCGCGGCGGCAGCGATTGGCTTCAGGCTGCGAGAGAGGATCCCGAGCGCGGCCAGCGCCATTCCTCGATCATGGCGGACCTGGCCCAGTCGCGCCAACTGATCACGATATCGGCCACCTTCCAACGTGTTGCACAGCGCCGGAGGAGGCGGCACCTCTGGCGTCAGGCCCTCCTGAGCGTAGAGGGTCCGACCGATCCCCAGCAATTGGATTTTGAGCGCCTCAGGGGTATCTGCGGGCCAATGTTGGGTCAGCGCCTGATCAATCTCAGCCTGAGTGATCTCTACCCGACCATTCAACGCATGAGTGTATAGGGCCTCGGTCTCCCGCCTGGCGATGGCCTCGGCCCGACCCGGGCTATCGCGCCATAGCCGGTAGCCAATGTATGAGGGAATGCCGACCAACGCGACGGGGGTCAGGACAATGGCCACGACAACAAAGCCGCCGATCACCAGAGCTGTGAACAAGATAGCGCCTTCAAGGCTGTCCGCAAACGGGCGTCCCGCCATCAGAACTCAACCACGGTACGGTCGCCAAGCTCGGCGTTGTCAGACAGCCAGAGTTTCACCTGCCGCAACGCCATCAGCAACTCGTCTTCATAGATTTTCGCTGCTGATGGTGTGGGACACAGAAACCAATCCGGCGTGGCCTGCATCAGATGTTCCAAGCGCAGCTCAAAGAGCTCATCACGATCATCGACGCGTGCGTCAGCCGGACGGCGATCCATGAGCTTGGTTTTGGCCAGATTGCGTTGGCGAATGATCTGTATCTCTTCATGGCTGAAGACCACATCCAGATGTACCTCATAGTAGGTTGTCTTGAAGAGAAACCCCTTTCGTTCGGTGTGGTGAGAGATGGAGACCCGCATTGGATCAGGTCCAACAGGGTGATTGGGGCGTGAGCTCTGGCGAGCGCCCCAATTCTCTCCTGTAAAGGAGAGATGTCACGCTTACCGAGTCCCTGATTTGGTGTCGGTATGTGCAGCTATGAAACCTGCGCCACCCCCACAGGCGACCCCCATAGGGGTTGGGGGTGTGTATGGGGGTCATGAAGTGCCCTTGGTTGAGCTGGTGGTAGTTGCTCGAGCCGCGTCTTGATCCACATGGCTTTTGGCCTGATCAAGCGTGGCGAAGGTATGGCCTTCGACCAGAAACCCGAGATCATTTTTGTGAATGCGCATTCCCCGATAGTCCCAATCCCGCCGACCCGTGACTGGACCGCGACTTGCGCCCGGCAGTGCTTTGGTCGGCGGCGCAGGTGTCTCCGCAGACTGTCGAGAGTCCGGCGCGCGCGAACTGGTCGAATTCGGATTTGCAGACGGCTGATCCGCAAAAGAGGTCGGACGGCTGGCATGTGCCAAGGCTTGTTTAGACACGTCCAACTGTTGGCGCGCGACGCCAAGCATCTGAAAGCTATAATCCGCAGTGTCCACGGCGGCCTTGCCCATCTGTACCAGCACTACACCGACGAAACAGAAAACTGCCATCGAGATGCCGGGCACCGCTGCTAGCAGCCCGGATGACCCAAACCCGCGGGAGGCTGCACCACCGGCGACAATCGCGATAATGACACCCAGGCCAATTCCGCACCAGAGCGCAAGTTCCGCAAAACCCAATACACCTCGGGCTGCTCCATAACTCGATGTCTTCACAACCATGATTGCCCCCAATCCAGAAATACAAAAAACAGGCTGCAATTTGCGATTGCAGCCTGTCAAATGATTTAAGCGATGCATGTCTTTCATCGGGTATGAAAGACGAGACGCCCGGCCCCTCGTTGACACATTCCTGGCGAGACTGGCCCCCATGCCGGAATGTGCGAATGGGATTGCGACGGCTTTAGCGGAGCGATAGACCAAGTCATCAGGAAACAGGACGTGCAAAAATGTCGAAGCTAAATCTGGAAAAACTCACTGTCAAAGAGTTGCGACAACTGCAACGGGACGCCGCGAAGGCGATCGCAGGCTATGAGGATCGCAAGCGGGCGGAAGCCATTGCAGAGCTGGAAGCCGTGGCCCAGAAGCACGGCTACAAACTCTCTGATCTTGTGAGCGGCAAGAAGGCTACCAAAACGGCCTCGCCTGCAAAATATCGCCACCCTGAGAACCCGGCGATGACGTGGACCGGACGCGGCCGGCAACCCAATTGGATCAAAGAAGGCCTGGCGGCCGGCAAGTCTTTGGGCGACTTCGCGATTTAAGGGAGCCGCTTATAGCATTCAAAAATGCCACCGCTTTCCGCAAGCGGTGGCGTTTTCATTTTCTGAGTCTTGTTGACTGCGGAGGACCTACCCGAGAGCAGCAGCCAGGTTCTCTGGTGGGCCCTTGATGACCGCTTCAGCCATCGCAATCGCCTCGAAGATCACCATCCCGCGCGGCTCAAAATCAAACAGTCGCCGTTTGCGTTTTGGAAGGTAGCCCGCCAACTCGGGATGTTTGCCGGCCAAGTAATGAGCCTCTTCATACTTTGAGGGGAATGTCCGGGGGCGCTCCACCGATACGTCCAAGACCGTGTTGTGGCTGGCGAGCACCGCGATGGAGTGGATGAGTTCCTTGGTGCGTTTGCCCTTCCGGCACCCGGCGTCCAACTTCTCGGTCACGACCACATCCGGTTTCAGATCAATAATCAGCAGTTGCACAAAGCCGACCAGATCAGATCCCGTTTTCACCGCCTTCACCGCAATGCCCCAGTCCAGCAGCTGCGCGCCTTGCAGGTAGACATACCCTGCGCGCCCAGACGCCACCGCGATCGAGAGCACCCTAAGCGCCGCCATTCTTCGATGGTTTGGCCAGCCGTCGCTTCAGGCGCTCCAGCGAGGCAGGACGGTTAAAGGTATGGGCGGTCTGTTTGCCGAGGTCCGGCAGGCAGGACAACCGCTTCTTCAGCAGCTTCCGGCGTTCCGCCATCAGCTCGCCAAACAGGCTCTCAAACGAGCGCCCATAGATGAGGGATAATTCGATGATCTGCTCAAGCGATGGCCGGATCTTGCCAAGCTCCAGATCAGACACCGCAGATTGATGGCTCGCCAATAGATGCGCCATATCGCCTTGGGTGTAGCCCGCCTTGCGCCGTGCCAGGCGCAGGTCGAGGGCAAATTCTGTCGTCATAGGTTTGTGTATGATTAAACTGATAGAGGGTCAGTCTATGGCGCAATCGCGGCGAGGCATAGCAGGCACGACATAGTGCTCTACGATGCCGTGACTGCATCGCGTGTCTGCGATGAACGGCGCTCGAGCAGCGGGTGCACGTGGACCGGACCCCTTAAGGGTCCGGCATCAAACGAACACTGGCGGCACAGGTGTTCGTCTCTGCAATGCGGACGCGAGTCGAGTGGCCCAGATCATCAAACGATCCAAACCGCCCTTGGAGTGTCGGGAATGGCTACCGAAGCCTTGATGGCTAAGACGTTTTTGGGGGCCGATTTCTTTCAGCAATTCGCACCCGGGTACAAAAAACGCCGCCTGACTAGCAGGCAGCGTATAGGTGAGGGCGATATTGCTCAGTATTCGGAGGCAAGCATGATGGTCAGGACTCGGTGAGTCACGGCTTCATTGGCGGGGTTTTCGCTCCCGGCGGTGAGGTCTGGGTTGTAGTAATCGATCTTCCAAAAGACCTTCTGGCCTCGGACCTCCACTGCGCCAAAATCATGCTCGCCCCACGGATCGTTGTCTTCGCCAAAGGCATCGAAGCTCTGAACCGCGGCAACTGCAGCCTCCAGGAACTCTTGGCCTTCGCCCTGAATACCAACGGTCAGCATAACCGAGCCACGCCCCTGCCCGTCGCGCCGGAACGCGTCGTTCAACTCGCGGATACGACCGTTCTGGGGAACCTCTGGCTGAGACCAAACCAGCCTGGTCTCCGCCTCACACTGATGGCAATACGCGCAATCAAACACTGCCTCCAACTCCCAAAGACCATAGTCCCGGTTCCAGCAGGCCCAGGCGTCTTTCACGACCCGTTCCGAACCGCAGCTCTGGCAGCGAGGCACAGAGCCGATATCGCCTTCGATATCTTCACTAAGAACATTCATGGTACATCTCCTTCCGGACAAGAGCGCAAGGAAGTCTCGCGCTCTTGGCGGCAGGCGATGTGGGTATGAACGGCTCTGGCTTCATTGTCCCAAGATACCGCCAAGCAGAAAAGCAGGCACGATATCGACAGGCGCTATGCTCCGTCTGCTAGGCGGATTGCGGGCGAGGCACGAAAATGGCGTCATGCCTCCTTCCATTCTTGGCCTCGCATACAAGCGCTACACTGAGCCGGTTCCGTTCGGGATCCTGCAACCTGATCGCCTGCTGCATCTGTACGTCATCGGGCAAACCGGTACTGGCAAGTCTACCTTGCTCTACAACCTGGCCTCTCAGGACGCGCAGTGCCGTCGTGGCTTTTGTCTCATCGATCCCCATGGCGATCTGGCCGAGGCACTGCATCGCAATCTGGGCCAGCCGCATCTCTATTGGGATGTGGCCGATGCGACCTGTCCCTACGGATACAACCCGCTGAAACGCGTGGCAGAAACGTACCGACCGCTGGTGGCCTCCGGCCTCATCGAGACGCTCAAGAAGCAATGGCCGGACGCCTGGGGCGCCCGCATGGAGCATCTCCTGCGTCACGCCATCCTGGCCCTCCTGGAGCAACCGCGGGCCGATCTGCGGGACATCATGAAGCTCTTCGTCTTCAAGGGGTTCCGGAGGCAGGTCACTGAGAATCTCAGTGACTCGCAGGTGCGGTCCTTTTGGAAGCACGAGTTCCCGGCCATGAATTACCAATCCAGCGCCGATGGCGTCTCACCGATCGCCAACAAACTCGGCGCCTTCCTCGCGCATCCAACGGTTCGACGAGCGCTTTGTGAGCCGCCGGAGCCGCTGCGGTTTCGGTCGATGATGGATACCGGCGAAATCCTCATCGTGAACCTGGCCAAAGGGCGGTTGGGGGCGGATGTCTCGAATGTCTTGGGCGGGCTGATCACCAGCACTGTCATGCACGCCGCGTTTACGCGACACGGCTTGCCTGAGCTCGCCCGAAGGCCGTTTTTTCTCTACGTCGATGAGTTCCACAACTTCACGACCAAGTCTTTTGCCGGGCTGCTTTCTGAGGCTCGAAAATACGGGTTGGGACTCACGTTGGCCCATCAACACCTGTCCCAGACCGACCCCGAGGTGCGGGATGCGACCTTGGGCAATGTGGGGAGCATGGTGGTGTTTCGTGTTGGCGCGAATGACGCGCCGTTTTTTGAGCGCTTGCTGCCACCATTCTCCGCCAATGATCTGCAAAACCAGCCCAACCACCGATCAGTTGTCCAGCTCCTGCATCAAGGCCAGCGCGTGAAGCCCTTTACGGCGTCCATGTATCCAACTCATCGGTGGGTGGCATAGCGTGCCCGCTAGGCACCATGTGCCCCTTCAAATAGGATAAGGTCATGGCAAAACCTGACCCGCTCGATCAATACTTGGACATATGCTTGGAGGTGCATCGCACCCTGGTTCGCGAGGGGAAATGGCCGTGGCCGGATTCGCAAAATTCTGAGGATTTGGTAGAGTCCGAAGGTAACCCAAACCAACCATGACCCAATGCTTCGGCTATGTGCGGGTCTCGACCTTGAAACAGGGAGACGGCGCGTCTCTTGAGGCCCAGAAAGATGCAATCACGGGTTTTGCGAGTCATCAGGGATTGGTGATCAGAGATTGGTTTGAAGAGCTTGAGACGGCATACAAAAGAGGGCGACCGATCTTCGACGACATGATGTCCCAGCTGAAGGCTGGCAAGGCACAGGGCATCATCGTCCACCGTTGGGACAGAATAGCACGTAACTTTATGGACTGGGCCAGCATCAGCGAAATGGCTGATCAGGGCATCAAGATCCTATGTGCCGGAGATAATATCGACTTCGACAGCCGTAGTGGCCGCCTCATGGCAGACATCCAGATGGTTATTGCTGCGGACCACAGCCGCAATCTGAGCATCGAGGTACAAAAAGGACAAAATCAACGGCTCAAACAAGGCTATTTGGACCTGTCACGGATTTGTGCCGCTCCTTTGACTACGTATCGTGTCGCAAAGGAGAACACAGATGGCATCACGACCAACCGAGGAATTTCGTTCAGAAGCAGTGCGGGTGGCTTTAACCAGCGGGT
>JACNMN010000019.1 GCA_020622165.1 Boseongicola sp. H5 | reverse complement strand
TCAACGGCAAGTTCCGTGCGGAATGCTTGAACACGCATTGGTTCATGAGCCTTGACGATGCGCGGACAAAAATGGAGGACTGGCGAAGAGACTACAATGAAGTACGACCCCACAGCGCAATTGGGAATAAGCCACCGATCTCGCTGATGAATGGCTCAGGGCTAGAAGAACCGCCCTAAGCTCAAACCCCCGGAAAACCTCCGGCCGGGCGGTCCGACAACGGGGAGCAGCTCATTGCGGGACAATCTATCCCAGTTGGTGGACCACTTTCAGGGGGTTACTCCAGAGCGACCGGATGACCAAAGAGGCCGAAACCCGCGCCGAGCATGGCGCCGCTGCGCCCGCGGCGCTGGTGAGCGTCGGCGCCGATCCGGGCCTGTCCGTCGGCGCGCTGGCGCAGGTCATCGGGATCACCCATTCGGCCACGGTGCGGCTGGTGGACCGCCTGGCCGGCGACGGCCTCATGGAACGGTGCGCCGGCGTGGACGGACGCTCCGTCGGTCTCCGTCTCACACGCCGCGGCGCCGCCCGCCGGCGCGCTATTCTGATCGGCAGGCAACAGGTTCTCTCGCAGGCACTCGCAGCCCTGCCGGAGGACGAACAGGCCGTGTTGACACCGCTGATCGAAACTCTGCTTGGCGCCATGACCGCGGATCGCCGGCAGGCCGACCATATCTGCCGGCTGTGCGACGAGGATCGGTGCGCCGAGGCGATCTGCCCCGTCGAATGCACGGCCCGCCGCATCGACGCCGCATCATGACCGGCATCCCGGGGGCGGGCGCACCGGCCGGGCAGGGCGCACGGCCCCGTCCCGGGCATGGGCTCGCCATTCTGGCCGCCATCCTGTCGGCCGCCTGCTGGGGATCGGCCACCGTCATGAGCAAGGGCGTGCTCGCCCACATGCCGCCGATGACGCTGCTCGCGATCCAGTTGACCGCCTCCATCACCGTGCTCTGGCTGGCCGTTCTTGTCTTGCGGCCCCACGTAAGGCTGGACCGCCCCACGCGCCGGGCGAGCCTCTCCGGCCTGCTGGAACCGGGGGTGGCCTACACCTTCGGCATTGTCGGGCTGGCGCTGACGACGGCGAGCAATGCGGCGCTCATCGGGGCGGCCGAACCCCTGCTGATCCTGCTTCTGGCCTGGCTGCTCCTGAAGGAGCGGATCGGCCCGCCCATGCTCGGCCTTGCCGCCTTGGCCACGCTCGGCATTATCCTCGTGATCGCGCCGGATGCGGGCGCGTTTTCGGGACAAGGCTCGCTTGCCGGCGATGCGCTCGTCTTGGCGGGGACCTTTTTCGCGGCGCTTTACGTCATCGCGACGCGGCGACTGGTGGGCCGGATGGACCCGCTGCCGCTGTCGGCCTTGCAGCAGAGCGTCGGACTGTTGTGGACGCTCGGCGTCCTGGCCGCCGCGCTTCTGCTCAGGCTTGCGGCACTGGGGCTCGACGGCGTCCCGTTGCCGGTTCTGCTTCTGGCCGCGGCCTCCGGCGTCATTCAATACGCGCTGGCTTTCTGGCTCTACCTTTTCGCTTTGCAGAGCCTGCCCGCCAATGTCGCCGGTTTCTGCCTGACACTCATCCCGGTCTTCGGCATCGCTGCCGCCTACGCCTTCCTGGGCGAGGCGCTGAGCGGAGTGCAGTGGCTTGGCGCTGCACTGATAATCGTTTCAGTGGCGATCGTGTCCCGCCTGCAAGGGGATTGATGTCGCCCCTTGTGGCATAGCGCCGTGATGGAGCCGCGCCGTCTTCGCATCTGTCTGTCGAGCCCGATGCGGTGAGCTCTCCGCGCGCGGCGGCGGTGATGGGCAGCGGCCAGCCAGCCGGTTCCCGTCGGATGGCAGCGCCCGAACCGGTGCCGCGCCTTCCGGAGGAGGCCCTGAAATGCCCCTTTCGCAATGTCGAAAAACGGGGCAATCTGGCGGTGCGCTTTTTGACATCGCGAATGCCCTTTTGGATCAGTGAGTTCCAGCCAGACTGTTCCCCGCGCCTGCGGGGATGAACCGGTTCTCATGCGCTGGTACAGGCGATGTGTCTTCTGTTCCCCGCGCCTGCGGGGATGAACCGGCTATGCAGACCTTGTGTCCAACTCCAACGCCCTGTTCCCCGCGCCTGCGGGGATGAACCGCCCTCGAAATGGACGCCGGATTTTTCAATCCACTGTTCCCCGCGCCTGCGGGGATGAACCGGCAATGCGGCCCTGCTCAGACAACTGAAATCCCTGTTCCCCGCGCCTGCGGGGATGAACCGTGGCCATCCGCGATGCGTTTCTATTTTTCTCGCTGTTCCCCGCGCCTGCGGGGATGAACCGGGATTCCGTTCCGGTGCGAATGGCGCGGCGGCGGCTTGTCGACGGCGTCCCCGCCGGCCACAGGGTCAGGCGGGCACCGGCCATTTCTCCTCATGATAGGCGCTGTCCCAGAACATCCATTCATATTGCGCGGAGCGTTTGAAGGCGTTCAGCATGGCGACACGGCGGGCTTCGGTTGACCGCTCCGCGGCCTCGTCGGCGATGGCGATCACGGCCTCGACGGACTGGCCGAAGGACGGATCGCTATAGGTGTCGATCCAGGCCCGATAGGGGTTGTCGGGGCCCGTGTCGGCGGCGATGTGATTGCCCACGTCCCAATAGATCCAGAAGCAGGGCAGAACCGCGGCCACGAGTTCCTCGTAGCTGGCCTGATGGGCCACGGTCAGAAGGAAATTCGTGTAGCCGTAACAGGTTGGCGACGGTTCGAATTGTGCGGCCTCGGTCGGGGCGATGCCGAATTTCTCGAAAAAGCCTTCGTGGAGTGCCCTTTCGACGATCAGCGCCCCCTGGGCGGAGCGCGCGAATTGCTCCATCGCGCGGGTGTCGGGGGCCTTGGCCGAGGCGATGGCGAGTGCGCGGGAATATTGCTCCAGATAAAGCGCGTCCTGGATCATGTAGAACTGGAACCGTTGACGCGACAGGCGCCCGGCGGCCAGCTCGCGGTTGAACGGCAACTCCAGGATGCGGTCGCGAAGCGCCGTCGTGTCCTGCCGCGCGCGGGCGCTGAATGTGGTCATGCCGAGATCTCCTTGGTTCTTGCGGGCGCCCAGAGCGCGTGAAAGTGGTGGACCGGTCCATGCCCTTGCCCGACATCGAGCGCGTCGCTTTCCTGCAGGGCACGGGTCAGATAGCTCTTGGCATCGGCGACCGCTTCGGCCATCGAAGACCGCTGTGGCCTGAGCGCCGCGATTGCCGCCGAGAGCGTGCAGCCTGTCCCGTGGCTGTTGCGGGTCCGGATCCGCATGGCCGGAAGGGTCGTCAGCCTGTCGCCGTCGAAAAGGATGTCCGGGCTGGTTCCGCCCGTCAGATGGCCGCCCTTGAGCAACACACCGCCCGGGCCCAGCTCGTGGAGCGCGCGCGCCGCGTCCTCCATCGCATCGGCATTGTCGGGCGGCGCGCGGTCGAGCAGGACACCCGCCTCCGGCAGGTTCGGGGTGATCAGGCTCGCCAGCGGCAGAAGCGCGGTGCGCAGCACGTCGATTGCCTCCGCGGCAAGCAGCCGGTCGCCGCTCTTGGCGACCATCACCGGATCGAGAATGACCACATCCACCTTGTGATGACGGAGCCTTTCGGCGACGACCGCTGCAACCTCGGCCGTGTCGATCATGCCGATCTTCACCGCATCGACGCGCACATCGGCAAACAGCGTGTCGATCTGCGCCGCAACGAAATCGGGCGGCAGATGCAGAATGCGCGCCACGCCTTGCGTGTTCTGCGCGACCAACGCCGTCACCACCGACATGCCATAGGCACCGAGCGCCGAGAAGGTCTTGAGATCGGCCTGAATACCGGCGCCGCCGCTCGGGTCGGTGCCGGCGATGGTCAGAACATTGGGGATCATTGATAGGCCTCCTTGAGTGCCAATGCGATGGAATGCGCCGCTTTGCCCGGGTCGTGGGCGCCGCAGATGGCGGACACGACCGCCATCCCTGCGGCACCTGCGGCGGTGATGCTGGCGGCGTGGTGGCCGTTCAGGCCGCCGATGGCGACGGCCGGAACCGGTGCGGCGGCTACAAGCCGTGCCAGCCCGTCGAAGCCGATGGGCGGCTTGTGGTCCGGTTTCGTTGCGGTGGCGAAGACGGGCCCCGCGCCCACATAGGTCACAAGGGCGGGGTCGGCGGCGCGGGCGGCGTCGACGGTTTCGATCGACAGGCCCAGAATCAGGTCGGGGCCGATCCGGGCGCGGGCTTCGGCCACGGGCATGTCGTCCTGCCCCACATGGAGCCCGTCCGCGTCGCAGGCGCGCGCGGCGTCGATATCGTCATTGACGATCAGCGCCGCGCCGGTGCCCGCAAGCGCGGCCTTCAGGGCCCGGCCAAGGGCGGCGCGCTCTGCCGTTGACGCCGTCTTGTGGCGCAGCTGAACCATTGTTGCACCGCCCGCGACGGCGGCCCGCGCCGTTTCCACCATGCCGCGCGGACCACAAAGCGCCGGGTCGAGCACGAGATAGAGCGACAGGTCGAACCGGATCATGCGGGCGTCACCCGATCGCGCCCGTGGAAGGCCGCCGCGTCCAGTGCCGCCAGCGCATCAAGAAACCGCCAGCCGAAGGATCCCGGCCCCTCGGCCTTTTCCGCGGCGATCTCTCCCGCGGTGGCAAAACTCGCCAGGGCGCCAACGGTCGCATCGAACGGGTCGGGCACGGCGGCGGCGAAGGCCCCGACGAGGCAACTCAGGGCACAGCCAAGTGCGGTCACCTGCGGCATCAATGCCGATCCGCCGGTGATCCTCACGGCCCGCGCGCCATCGGTCACGAAGTCCACGGCACCGGTCACCGCGACCACGCAGCCGCGTTCGCCTGCAAGCCTCCGGGCGCCGCTTTCCGCGGCGGCCACGCTGTCGGTCGCGTCGGCGCCGCGCCCGGCGCCGCTGTCGCCCGCTACGGCAAGGATCTCCGAGGCGTTGCCGCGCAGGATCGTCGGCGAAAGATCCATGAGCCGCATGGCCACGTCCCGTCGGTACGCGCTCACCTGAAGCGCCACGGGGTCGAGGACCCAAGGGCGTCCGGCCCGCCGCGCCCCTTCGATCGCGGCGACCATGCCCTCCACCCATGACGGCGAGAGCGTTCCGATATTGATGGTGAGCGCATCGGCCACCGTCGCGAACTCGCCGGCTTCCTCGGCTGCGTGCAGCATCGCGGGCGATGCGCCAGCGGCAAGCAGCGTGTTTGCGGCGACATTCATCGCCACGTAATTGGTGATGCAGTGAACGAGCGGTGTGGCCGCGCGTGTCGCGGCGAAAGCGTCTGCGGGAGATGTGGTCACTATGGCCTCCTTTGGGCGGAGGCCAGGCGACTCGAAGCGGGAAATGAGCCCGTTGAAGCGCCGAGCCACTCCCTCCGCCAGCATGATCTGGTTCAGGTTCAAAGGGTTCTTCTCAGCCCGCCAAACGGCAGACGCCCCTGTGTCTCGCGGCCCACCATACACAGCCTGCGAGGTTTGTCATCCGGTGTTGCGGTGGGGCAGGCGGATCCTATTGTCGCATTCGGACGGGACGGGAAATTGCGGGCAGGACGACCGAGACCGCGCAGGCCTGCGGCCACAGGCGAGGGCTGCAAATCCGCCGATGCGCTATCGCGGTGGCGGGGTCACGTCCCCCGCCAGATTTCAGCGCACCGGCCCCGCGGTTATGGCGGTTGAGGCGCGGCGTTCTTCATATCCCCCGAGGTGGGGATGACGCCCGCGCGCCCGGTGCCGGTGGGCGCGGTCTGGCCCGCCATGCCTTCAGGGCGCGCTTCTCGATCTCCAGTACCAGAAGGAGAACCGGGCCGACCGCGACGACCATGAGCCCCTGGCTGAGGCTCAGCGGGCGGGTATCGAAAAACGCCTCCATGAAGGGCGCATAGGTGAAGGCGAATTGCAGCGCCGTCACCGCCACGATCGCGATCAGAACGGGGCGCGTGCCCAGGATCGCCCGGATCGACAGGGATGTGGTGTTCAGGAACCGCACCGAGAACAGATAGAAAATCTCCATCACCACAAGCGTGTTGACGGCGATCGTGCGGGCCTCTTCAAGGGTTGCGCCGCGAGACTGCGCGAGGGTGAACATGCCGAAGATGCCGGCGCAGAACAGAAGCGACACGAAGCCGACCCGCCAGAGCACGAAGCGCGACAGGATCGGCTCGTCGGCGGGGCGCGGCGGGCGGCGCATGATGTCGGGCTCCGCCCCCTCGAAGGCCAGCGCCATGGCAAGAACCACGGAGCTGACCATGTTGACCCAGAGGATCTGGACCGGCGTGATCGGCAGCGTCAGCCCAAGCAGCAGCGCGAGGATCAGGGCCAGCGCCTCGCCGCCGTTGACCGGCAGCAGGAAGACGATGGCCTTCTTCAGGTTGTCGTAGACGGTGCGCCCCGCGCGCACGGCCGCCGCTATGGTGGCGAAATTGTCGTCGGCCAGCACGATCTCGGCCGCTTCCTTTGCGGCCTCGGTTCCGGTCCGTCCCATGGCCACACCGATATCCGCCCGCTTCAGCGCCGGGGCGTCGTTCACGCCGTCGCCCGTCATTGCAACTGCGGCGCCACCCGCCTGAAGTGCCTCCACCAGCCGCAGCTTGTGCTCGGGGCTGGTGCGCGCGAAGACATCGACGCGCTCGGCGGCGGTGCGCAGACCGTCGGTATCCAGCCCGTCGATCTCCCCGCCGGTCAGGACCTCGTCGCTGTTTTCAAGCCCCACCCTGCGGGCGATGGCAAGCGCGGTGCCGGCATGATCGCCGGTTATCATCTTCACACGAATACCGGCGGCGCGGCATTCGGCGACCGCGGCCACCGCTTCGTCTCGGGGCGGGTCGATCAGCCCGACGAGGCCCAGAAGCGTCAGGTCGCCATCCACGTCGTCGAAGCTCAGCGTCTGTTTTTCGGGGTTGGCGGGTTGGGTGGCGATGGCCAGAACCCGCTGCCCCTCTGCCGCGATCTCGTGCGCGCGGGCATGCCAATAGGCCGCATCAAGCGGCTGGTCGCCATCCTCTTCGCCGTGCTGGGTGGCGCACATGGCGATGATGCGTTCCGGCGCGCCCTTGACGTGGATCGCGGCGCCCCCCTCGTGGTCGTGATGCAGGGACGCCATGAAGCGGTGGCGCGCGTCGAAGGGGATTGCATCGGTTTGCGGGTTCGACTGGCGGAGCGCATCGGGATCCTGCCCGGCCTTCCACCCGAAGGTGACAAGCGCGCCCTCCATCGGGTCGCCATTGGCCGACCAGATCCCGTCGCTTTCGCTGACTTCGGCGTCGTTGCACAGGATCGCGCCCCGGGCCAGATCGGACAGTAGCGGATGGGCGGAGACATCCATGTCGCGCCCCTCGAAAGTGATCCCGCCATGGGGCGCATAGCCTGCTCCGGTGACCTGATACATCCGCCGTGCCGTGACCACCGAGGCCACGGTCATCTCGTTCTTGGTCAAGGTGCCGGTCTTGTCGGAGCAGATGACCGAGACCGAACCCAAAGCCTCGATCGCGGGCAGGCGGCGGACGATGGCGCGCCGCTCGGCCATGCCCTGCACCCCGATGGCCAGCGTCACCGTCAGGATCGCGGGCAGTCCTTCGGGGATCGCCGCGACCGACAGGCCCACAACCGCCATGAAGATGTCGCTGAAGCTCATCCCACTGACGAAATACCCGAAGACGAGGATCAGCGCGGCCACGACAAGGATGGCGAAGGTGACGGTGCGCGCGAACCGCTCCATCTGCCTGAGCAGCGGTGTGGACGTGGTTTCGACCGTTTCGAGCAGGCCGCTGATCCGCCCGATCTCGGTTTCCGCGCCGGTCGCGACAACGATGCCCCGGCCGCTGCCCGCGGCGACCAGCGCCCCGCTGAAGGCCATCGACCGGCGATCGCCGAGTGTCGCATCCTCGGCGACGGGGTCGGGCGCCTTTTCCACCGCCACGGATTCGCCGGTCAGCACCGCTTCCTGTATCCGTAGCCCGTAGGCGGCGGTAACTCTCAGATCGGCCGGCACCCTGTCGCCCGGTTCCAGCAGGACCACATCACCCGGTACGAGCTCTTCCGCCGGGACCGAAACCCTGCGGCCGCCCCGCAGCGCCCGGGCCTCGGGCGCGAGCATGTCGCGGATAGCCGAAAGCGCCCGCTCGGCCCGGCCCTCCTGCACATAGCCGATCACCGCGTTGACCAGAACCACGGCGAGGATGACGCCGGTATCGACAAGGTGGCCAAGCGCCGCGGTCACCGCCGCCGCGGCCAGCAGGACATAGATCAGCAGGTTATGGAACTGGCGCAGGAACCGCGCAATGGGCCCCGCCTGCACGGATTCGGGCAGTCTATTGGGGCCATGGCGCTCCAGCCGGTCCGCCGCCTCCGCCACGGACAGGCCCGCAGACCCGGTTTTCATCTCGCCCTGCACCATGTCGACCGGCCTGCTGTGCCAGACCGTGGGCGCGGGGGCGGGGTGGCTTTCGACCGGGGAGGCGTCGGCGTCGATACGCGCGGGATGTTCCGTCATGACGTCCGGGACCCGGTGCCGTCGGTCCAGCTCGGGGCGCGCGTTGCGTGTTCGTTCACGAACGCCTCAAGGTCCTTCACGGCGCCCCGGAATTCCCGGCCAAGCTTTACGGCCCGCAGATCCCGCAGGTGAATCCAGCTTCGCACCGTCTGCTCCCGGACTTTCAGAAGCTTCGCGATCTCCTGCGTGGTCATGAACGGTTTGCTCAACATGATCTGCTCCTGAAACATCGACGCTGCAGTGCAATATATGTCGCGAGCGGCTGTTGATAAGTCTCAACGCATCCCAAACATTGTCAAACAGCATCAACCGCCCTGAAAACACAAGAACTCCCCGGCGCTGCCCGTTTCCTGGTCGAACGCCTGCTGTGGCGGTCGTGCTTTGCAGGCTGGATGCCGCCAACCGGGTACGAAGGCCGCCGGAGAGCGATCCGGGCGCTGTTCACCCGCAGGTCGGTTACGGCGCCCTCTGGTCAGGATGTCCCGAACCCCGCCATCTCGGCCTCCGCGCGCCGGTAGACGGGGATCCGCTCAAGCGGGCAGGGGGCCTCGATCCGCTGGCCGCCGGCGTGCCGGGTGCCGGTCCACATACAGATCCAGTCGGTGCCGTCCGGCAGATAGACGCGGCGGGTTTCGGCCCCGGCCTCCAGCACCGGGGCCACAAGAAGATCGGGGCCAAGCATATGGCAATCGGCGATGGTGGCGGCGCCGGGATCGTCCGGGAAATCCACCATGAGGGGCCGCATCGGCGGTATCCCCCGTGCGGCCGCGGCGGCCATCTGGCTTCGCAGATAGGGTCTGAGCCCGGCGCGCAGATGCAGGTAGCGGGTCAGGATGCTTTCCACCTCCGGGCCGAAGCTCCAGATCTCGTTATCGGCCCCGCCAAAGCTGAACTCGTGCCCGAACCGCGGGTCGCGCGCCGCGTCCTGGCGGAAACCGTGCAGCCGGAAGATCGGGCAGAAAGCCCCCCACTGGAACCAGCGGATCAGCAATTCGCGAAACCCGGCATCGCCGATATCGCCGCCCTTGAAGCCACCGATATCCGTGGTCCACCAGCTGATCCCCGAAAGCGCCATGTTCAGCCCGGCGGTCAGTTGCCGGGCCAGATCGGCAAAACTCGATCTGACGTCGCCGGACCACACCACCAGCGGAAACCGCTGCGACCCGGCCCATGCGGAGCGCGACAGCATGAGCCCGTCGGTCAGGCCGTCGGCGGCGAAGGCCTCGGCATATCCCTGCTGATGCAGGAACGCGTAGATATTGGCCACATCGCGCCCGTCCCCCAGATGAAAGCGCAGATTGTCGGGATGCATCGGATACATCTCGGGCTCGTTCGCATCGAGCCAGAACGCGTGAATGCCGTGCCGTGCGTACCCTTCCCGCACGTGTTGCCAGTGAAAGGCGCGCGCCTCCGGGTTTGTTGCATCGTAGAACCGTAGCGGGTTCATCCCGTCGGGCTCCCGATCGTAGAAGATCGATCCGTCCATCGCGCCGCGGCGACTGTCCACCAGCCAGCCGTTTTGCACGAATGTGCCATAGGTGTCGGCATTGGCGTTCACGGTCGGCCAGACCGAAACCATGGGTGCCACGCCCATGTCCCGCAATTCGGCCACCATGGCGGCGGGGTCGGGAAATTCGTCGCTGCGGAAGGTCCATTCGCCCATCTTGGTCCAATGGAAAAAGTCGATGACGATGCAGTCAAGCGGCAGGCCGCGGGCCTTGTAGCCGCGCGCCACGCGCAGCACCTCCTCCTGGGTTTCATAGCGCAGCTTGCATTGCCAGAACCCAAGCGCCCAGTCCGGCAATTCGGGCGGCCGCCCCGTCAAACCGGTATATTCGGTCAGGAGATCGGCGGGTCCGGCGCCCGCGATCACGATGTAATCAAGCTGTTTCGTCGCCTCCATCACCCATTTCGTGCGGTTTTCGGCAAGCTCCACCCGTCCGACACCGGGGGCGTTCCACAAGACGCCATAACCACGCGACGAGATCAGGAAGGGGATCGTAATCTCGGTGTTCTTCTGCATCAGGTCCAGAACGCAGCCCTTGAGATCGAAGCGCCCGTGCTGATGCTGGCCAAGGCCGTGAAACCGTTCCCCGTCCTGCGCGGCGAACCTGGTCTCGATGGCCCAGAGATCGCCGGCCTCGGCGGAATGGTGGCGTGTGCCGGGCCAGAGGATATGGGGCATCTCCTCTTCCAGCAGAAGCGCGCCGTTGACCCGGTCGCTGACGCGCAGTTCAACGGCGGGGCCCATCCCCCGCGGCACGAGGCGCAATTCGGCCCGCAGGCGCCCGTTCGTCAGGATCGCGGCCTCGCCGGTGAGGTCGATCGCCGCGTCATGGGCCGGCAACGTCTCCAGCAGCGCACCCGGACGCTCCATGTCGATGCGGGCGTTCTTCGTTGCCCGCAGGCGCATGCCATTCGGGCCGATCGGGTCGAGCCAGAGCGTTTCCCCATTATGGCGCGCCACGATGCGGTCGCCATCCTGGCTGAAGACCTTTTGCATTCCGGACCTCGTTTTGTGCAGGATGCCTCAGCGAGGAGGCTAGCCATAGCGGCGACGAATTACAAACGTTTGCATTGACCGTTTCCATACCCGATTGCAGGATGCGCGGATGGGACACGAAAGGCGGGGCGACATGTATCTGGGACTCGATCTTGGCACGACCGGGCTGAAAGCGGTGCTGATCGATGGGGAACGCCGCCTGCTGGCCGAGGCGACAGCCCCGCTTTCGGTGTCCCGGCCGTATCCGGGCTGGTCCGAACAGGATCCGGCGGCGTGGATCCGCGCGGCGGAAACGGTGCTGACGGCGCTGGCGGCGGAGCGGGACCTGTCCGCGCTGCGCGGTATCGGCCTGTCGGGGCAGATGCATGGCGCGGTGTTGCTGGATGCCGCCGACGCGGTGCTGCGGCCCTGCATCTTGTGGAACGACACACGCGCCCATGGGCAGGCCGCAGAGATGGATGCCGATCCGCGGTTTCGCGCAGTGACCGGCAACATCGTGTTTCCCGGCTTCACCGCCCCCAAGCTGCGATGGGTCGCGGATGCGGAGCCACGTCTCTTCGCCTCGGTCGCCAAGGTCCTGTTGCCAAAGGATTACCTCAGGCTCTGGTTGACGGGCGCGCACGTGGCGGACATGTCCGATGCGGCGGGGACAAGCTGGCTCGATACGGGCCGCAGGCTTTGGGACGAGCGCCTGTTGGCGGCGACGGGTTTGTCGGTCGCGCAAATGCCGCGCCTTGTCGAGGGCTCGGATGTGTCCGGCCACCTGCGCCCGGCGCTTGCCGGTCGGTTCGGCCTGACCGCGGGCATCCCCGTCGCGGGCGGCGGCGGCGACAATGCGGCGACGGGCGTGGGGATGGGCGTGGTGCGGGCCGGGCAGGCCTTTGTCAGCCTCGGCACCTCCGGCGTCCTGTTCGCGGCAAATGACGCCTACGCGCCCGCGCCGGAGACGGCGGTTCACACATTCTGCCACGCACTGCCCGATACGTGGCACCAGATGGGGGTGATCCTGTCGGCCACCGATGCGCTGAACTGGTATGCCGGGCTGGTGGGGGAGGATGCGGCCCGGCTGGCCATCTCTCTCGGCCCGTTGCGCGCACCGGGGGAGACGCTTTTTCTGCCCTATCTCGGGGGGGAGCGGACCCCGCTCAACGATGCCGCGATCCGCGGCGCCTTTCTGGGTCTTGCCCACGCGACCGACCGGGCGGCGGCGGCGCGCGCCGTGATGGAAGGCGTCACCTTTGCCTTCTGCGATTGCCGGGACGCGTTGGCGGCCACGGGCACCCGGATCGACGGGCTGATCGCCACCGGCGGCGGGGCGCGGTCGGACTATTGGCTGGCGGCAATCGCCACAGCGCTGGACTGCCCGGTGACATTGCCCGTCGCGGGGGAGTTCGGCGCGGCCTATGGCGCGGCCCTTCTGGGTCTGATGGCCGCCGAAGACGTGGGCGCGGAGATCGCGGAGCCGCCCGCGACCGCCCGCATCATCGCGCCCGAAGCCTCTTTCACGGATGCCTTCAGGGCCGGGCACGCCCGGTACTGCAAGGCGCGAACAGCAATTCAGGGACTGACATGACCGATTTTTTCAACGGGATTCCGACGCTGCGCTTCGAGGGTGTCGAGACCGAGAACGAGTTTGCCTTTCGCCACTACGACCCGGATGCGCGGATCCTGGGCAAACGGATGGAAGACCATCTGCGCTTTGCGATCTGCTACTGGCACAATTTCGCATGGCCCGGCAGCGACCCGTTCGGCGGGCAGACGTTCCAGCGGCCATGGTTCGGAGACACGATGGAACATGCCCGTCTCAAGGCCGATGTGGCGTTCGAGATGTTCCAGAAGCTGGGCGTGCCGTTTTTCTGCTTCCACGATGCCGATATCCGGCCCGAAGGCGACAGCTTCGCCCAGAACACCGCGCGATTGCGCGAGATGACAGATTATCTTCAGGCCCGGATCGAAGAGACGGGCCTGCGGCTGCTCTGGGGCACGGCCAATCTGTTTTCCCACCGCCGCTACATGGCCGGTGCGGCCACCAATCCCGACCCGGATGTCTTCGCCTTTGCGGCGGCCACGGTGAAGACCTGCATGGATGCCACGCATCAGCTCGGCGGCGAGAATTACGTCCTTTGGGGCGGGCGCGAGGGCTATGAGACATTGCTCAACACCAATCTGCGCCGCGAGCGGGCGCAGGCCGGGCGGTTTCTTCAGATGGCGGTGGACTACAAGCACAAGATCGGGTTCGCCGGGACCATCCTGATCGAGCCGAAGCCGCAGGAACCCACCAAGCATCAGTACGATTACGACGTGGCGACGGTTTACGGCTTCCTGAAGGATTTCGGACTTGAGGGCGAGGTGCGGGTGAATATCGAGCAGGGTCATGCGATCCTTGCCGGTCACAGTTTCGAGCATGAACTGGCGCTGGCGGCATCGCTCGGCATCCTCGGATCGATCGACATGAACCGGAACGATTATCAGTCGGGCTGGGACACGGACCAGTTTCCGAACGCGGTGCCCGAGGTTGCGCTGGCCTATTACGAGATCCTCAGGGCGGGCGGGTTCACGACGGGCGGCACGAACTTCGATGCCAAGCTGCGGCGCCAGTCGCTCGACCCGGCGGATCTGATTCTGGCCCATGCGGGGGCGATGGATATCTGCGCGCGGGGCCTGAAAGCGGCGGCGGCGATGCTGGAGGATGGCGGGCTGGAGACGGCGCGCGCCGCACGCTATGCCGGCTGGGAGACGCCCGCGGCACAATCCATGCTGCGCAGCGATCTCGACACGATTGCCGAACGCGTCATCGCCGAGGAGATCAACCCCGAGCCGGTATCCGGCGGTCAGGAGCGGCTGGAAAATCTGGTCAACCGGTTCGTGTGAGCGGCGCCCGTTCGATCAGCCGGTGGGATTGACGCAGCAGCAGCTTCGGCGCGATCTCGTGATGCTCGAAGGTTCCGTCGGCGGGCGTGCCGTCGACCGCAAGACGACGCAGCATCACCTTGCTCAGCAACTCGGCGACATGGCTGTCTTCGGTTGAAAACGTGGACAGCGGCGGCGCGGTATGTTCCGAACCCGGGAAGTTCTGTCCGCCGAAAACCGTCAGGTCACGGCCCACGATCAGCCCGGCGGCGGCGGCGACACGGTAGACGCCGAATGACAGCGAATCCTGAATGCAGGCGAAGGCGGGGCGCCGCGGGTTGGGGGCGAGGATCTTCCGGGCGACATCCTCCCCGGCCTGTTCCGTCATTTCGACACGGTGCAGCGTCGGTTCCGGCAGGCCGAGCCGGGCCGCCTCGGCACATGCGCCGGCGACATAGTTGTCGGCAAAGTTCAGACCCTCGGGCGCTGCCAGCACATCGATCGGGCCGCTGGCGGAGGCGTGCAGGGCCCGGATCGCAAGCCGTCCCGCCTCTGCATAGTCGATCTCGACCAGTGGATGACGATCCTGCCAGTCGGTCTGGCCGAAGGTCACGAACGGCATGCCCGATTCCAGCAGCAGCGCCACCCGCGGGTCTGCCTTGCGGGTCCGGCCCAGAATGATGGCGTCGGCCAGCCTCTCGTCGACGATCTGGCGAACGATATCGACCTCCTCCGCCCGCTCGCGGGCGGCAAAAACCGCAAGGCTCAGACCGGCATCGCGCAGATGCTGATCCAGCGTCGACAGAAGCTCCAGGAAGATCGGGCTGGCGAAGCGCTGCTGCGGTGGCGACAACAGCACGGCCACCCGCCCGGATTTGCCCATGCGCAAGGCACGCGCGGCGGCGTTCGGGCGATAATCCAGCTCATCCGCCAGTTCGCGGACCGCGCGGCGTGTCGCCTCCTTCACCCGCGGGTCGTCGCGCAACGCGCGCGAGACCGTGGAGACGTCCATACCCAGTTTCAATGCCAGCGTTTTCAGGCCCACCCGTTTCTGCATAGGTCCTCCTTGGCGCTCGAAACTTGTGTACATTATGCAGATGCGGCTGGCGAGAGAGCAAAAATCCAAACGTTTGTATTGACCGGCTGGCGGAATCACCGTCTTCTTGCAGGCAGGAGGTGGGGGTGACATGGTCAAGCTCGTCGCGTTGGTGCGCAAAAAGCCGGGGATGGCGACGCAGGCCTTTCGCGACTATTGGCTGGACCGGCATGCGCCATTGGCCGCCGCAATTCCGGGGCTGCGCGGATACCGGATCAACATTGCCGGGGATCCAGGCGATATGGCCCCGGCCGCGTACGATGGATCCGCCGAAATCTGGTTTGACAACCGCGCCGCGATGGAGGCCGGGCTGAGTTCCGAAGCGGGGCGTATCGCCGGAGAAGACACTGCCGCCTTCGCCGCCAGCATCGCATTTCTGGTGACCGAGGAACACGTCATCCTGCCCGGTGGCGGGCCGTGACCGCGCGCATGTTTCCCGTCGCCGACCGTCACCGGGACCGCATCTACGTGATCACCGGTGGCGCGAACGGAATCGGGCGTGCCTGCGCGGAACGCTTCGCCGCCGAAGGCGCGCAGGTGATGATCGCCGATATCGACCCCGCGGGCGCCGATCTGGCCGAAACCCTTGGCGGCGCCTTTCACCGGACCGACATGTCCGACCCCGATCAGGTGAGAGGCCTGGCGGCCGTCACCGTGGCGCGGTTCGGGCGCATCGATATCTGGCACAACACCGCCTTTTCGGCGGTTTTCAAGCCGATCCACGAGCAGACGCTGGACGAGTTCGACCGGATCACCGGTATCGGCATCCGTGGCTACTGGATGGGTGCCAAGGTCGCCGTGGAACAGATGCGGCGGCAGGGGGGCAGGGGCGTCATCGTCAACACCGCGAGCGTACAGAGCTTCGTGGGCGAACGGGGATTTTCCGCCTATCAGGCAACCAAGGGCGCGGTGCTGGCGCTGACCCGGTCGCTGGCGCTGGATCATGCGCCCGATATCCGTTCGGTGGCGATCGCCCCGGGCCTGATCGCCACCGATGCGATCGGGGACATCCCCGAGGATGTGATGGAGGAGGTTCTTGCAGGCATCCCCGCCGGGCGCGCCGCCCGGCCCGAGGAGGTCGCGGCGCTGGCCGCATTCATCGCCTCGGAGGAGGCGGATTACATGTCGGGCACCGCCGTCATTCTTGACGGTGCCTATCTGGCGATCGGATGATCTGATGGCGGTGTTCCAGGAAGTCGACGGCGGTCTTGAATGCCGGTTCATGGGCGAGATGATCCGCGTTACCCCGTGGGGGCCGGATGCGGTGCGGGTGCGCGCGCGCCCGGGCCGGGGACTGGTTGCGCCCCATGTCGATGCGCTGCTGCCCGCACCGGCGGGTCGCGCGGAGATCGAGATCGGGGCGGATCGCGCCAGCCTCACCCATGGGCGCATCCGCGCCGAGATCACGCTGACCGAACGTTATGGCGCCGATATCAAGCGCGAGGCGGTGATCCGGTTCCTGCGCGCCGATACCGGGGAGGAACTTCTGGCCGAAACGCGCAGCCATTTCGCGGGCCCGCGCACCCGCAGCTTCAAGGCGCTGGCCAGCGGATCCTGGCGGCTGGAGGCGCAGTTCCGCGCCTATGAGGACGAAAGCCTCTGGGGCATGGGCCAGCCGCAACACGGCGCGATGGACCTTAAGGGCGTCTCCACCACCTTGTTGCAGCAAAACGCCCATGCGGTCATTCCCTTCGTCGTTTCCTCCCGCGGATACGGGTTTTTGTGGAACAACCCGGCCACGGGGCGTGCGGAGTTTGCCCGCAACGTCACCCGCTGGACGGCGGAGGCGACGGGCGGCCTTGATTACTGGATCACCGCAGGCGACAGCCCCGCGGAAATCCTGCGCAGCTATATTCGCGCCACCGGGCATTCCCCGGATGTGCCCGATTGGGTTCTGGGGTTCTGGCAATGCAAGCTGCGCTACCGGAATCAGGAGGAGCTGTTGTCGGTCGCGCGCGAGTACAAGCGCCGCGCGCTGCCGCTCTCCTGCATCGTCATCGACTTCTTCGCCTGGACCCGGCAGGGCGAATGGCGGTTCGACCCGAAGGACTGGCCCGACCCCGAGGCCATGGTCGCCGAACTGGCCGAACTGGGTGTGGAGGTCATGGTGTCGATCTGGCCCACGGTCTCCGCCTCGTCGATCCATTACCGGCAGATGACGGAGGAGGGGCTGCTGCTTGGCACGGAGCGGGGCATTCCCGCGATCATTCCGTTCCCCGACAAGGACCCGTTCGGGGTCGGCTTCTTCACCTATTACGATGCCTTCAACCCGGCGGCGCGGGCGTTTCACTGGGATATCGTGCAGCAAAACTATCTCGATAAAGGGATCCGGCATTTCTGGCTTGATGCCTGCGAGCCGGAGATGCGGCCCGCCCATCCCGAGAACATCCGCACCGCGCTTGGCAACGGGGCCGAAATGCTCTGTGCCTATCCGCTGGTGCATGAGGCCGGGTATCGCGAGGGTCTGACCCGCGCGGGCGCGGCGGACGGGGTCTTGCTCTGCCGGTCGGCATGGGCGGGCTCGCAGCGCCATGGCGTTATCCTTTGGTCCGGCGATGTCTGGTCCGACTGGGCGTGGTTCCGGGCGCAGATCCCTGCCGGCCTGCATGCGGGCATGGCGGGAATGGGCTGGTGGACCACCGATATCGGCGGCTTCTACGACGGGCATGGCGGATCGGCGGCCTTCCGCGATCTTCTGGTGCGCTGGTTCGAATTCGGCGTCTTCTCCCCGATCTGCCGCTTGCACGGCTTCCGCGTGCCCGACGACATACCGCCGCCGGCGCCCGGTGAGCCGGTCACCTACGGGCAGGATACGTTCAACATCTTCACCGACACCGGCGGCTCGAACGAGGTTTGGTCCTTCGGGCCCGAAGTGGAGGCGGTTCTGGTCGAACTTCTGGGCCTGCGCGAAAGGCTGCGGCCCTATCTGGAGACCGTTTTCGCCACCTATGCCGCCACCGGCGATCCGGTCATGGCGCCGCTGTTTTATCACCACCCCGGCCAGCGGGACCTGTTCGACCGGGCCGACGCCTACATGCTGGGCCCCGATATGCTGGTCGCGCCGGTGCTGGAGGCCGGGGCCACCGCCCGGTCGGTGGCCCTGCCCGAGGGGCAGGACTGGGTCCACGCCTGGACCGGGATTGCCTATTCCGGAGGCACTACCGCCGATATCGACGCCCCCTGGGGCCGGATACCGGTGTTTATCCGCAAGGACAGGGCCGAGGCGCTGCTGCCGATTTTCGAAGGCACGGTGCCATGAGCTATAAAAGACCGCGGCCGCCAGACAGTGGACCGGGGCAGAACGACACCCGACACCAAGGAGGATTCTCATGAAGAGACTTGTATATGCATCCGTTCTGGCGCTGATGACGGGCGCGGGCGGGGCGGTGGCGCAGGATGTGACCCTGACGCTCTGGACCGAAAGTGCGACCGCACCGGAATCGGTGTTTGCGCAGGAGTTTTCCGCAATCGACAACGGGATCACCATCGAGATACGGGAAATCCGTTTCGATGATCTGGTGACCGATACGTTGCGCGCCGTGGCGACCGGCACCAACCCCGATCTGATCGCCATCGACAATCCCGATCACGCGGCCTTTGCCTCACGCGGGGCGTTTCTGGACATCACCGATCAGGTGGCGGCATCGGATGTGATCGACATCGACGCCGTTTTCGAAGGGCCCCGCGCCAGCCTGACATGGGACGGGCGCATTTACGGGATACCGCGCGCCTCCAACACCATCGCGCTGTACTACAATCGCGATCTCTTTGCCGCCGCCGGGCTGGACCCGGACAGCCCGCCCCGGACATGGGATGACCTGCTGGAGGCCGCGCGCGCCCTGACCGACCCGGAAAACGATGTCTACGGCATCGCCTTTTCGGCCCGCGCGTCCGAGGAGGGGACATTCCAGTTTCTGCCCTGGGCGCAGATGGCCGGCGGCAGTTTCGACAATATCAATGCCGAGGGTGTGGCCGATGCCCTGGCGCTCTGGAAGGCGTTTCTCGATGAGGGCCTGGCCAGCCCCGATACGCTGACCCGTGGCCAATGGGATTCCACCGGCACCTTCAATGGCGGCAATGCGGCGATGGTCATCTCCGGCCCGTGGGAGCTTGGCCGCATGGCGTCCGACGCGGCATTCGACTGGGGCGTCACGCTTCTGCCGGTCCGCGAAGAGGGGGGCGTGCGCGCCTCGGCGCTTGGCGATTTCAATCTGGCGATCTTCGCCAATACCGACCACCCGGAGGAGGCCTTCGCGTTTCTGGAATACTACATGAGCCAGGTGGACCGGGTCTGGCCCGAATTCACCCGGCTGCCCTCGGTCGCGGGGGTCGCGCTGGCGCCCACGGGCGACGCGCGGATCGACGCGGCCGCGCAGGTCTTCACCGAACAGCTGAGCTATGCCCGCAATCGGGGCCCGCATCCCGACTGGCCGCGTATCAGCCAGGAAATCCAGACTGCGTTCCAATCGGTTCTGACCGGTCAGGCCGAGGCGCAGGAGGCGCTGGACGAGGCGGCCGCGCGCATCGACGGGATCATGAACTGACCTTCCCGGACCGGGGCGGCGGCGGTCGTGCCGCCCCGGTTCTTCCTGCCCCGCGAGGTGGATCATGACACGCATTCTGCGCAGCCTGCGCGACGGGATCGGCTTCGATGTCCTGCTGGTCATCATCGCGCTCAGTTATCTGCTGGTCTTCGCGGGGCTGCCGCTGATCTACAATGTCATCATCAGCTTCCAGACGGTGGATGTGTTCAGCCTCGGGACGCTCTGGCATCCCAATGCGGGGTTCGACAATTACCGTGCTATCTTCGACGATCCGCTGGCCGGCCGGGTTCTTTGGCAGACCATCGTCTTCACCCTTGGCTCGGTCGCGCTGCAATTCACGTTCGGCTTCGCGCTGGCGCTTTTCTTTCACCAGAATTTCACCGGCGCGACATGGATCCGGGGGCTGTTTCTGGCGGCATGGGTCATGCCCGGGCTGGTGGTGGGTGTTCTCTGGAACTGGCTCTTGTCGGGAGATTTCGGGGTGATCAACCATCTGCTGGAGAGCCTCGGTCTGATCGAGGATCCGGTTTTCTGGCGCTCGAATGTGGAGACCTCGCTCTATGCGGTGTTGATCGCCAATATCTGGTACGGAACGCCCTTCAACATGATCCTGCTGGCCGTGGGCCTTGCCGCGATCCCCGGGGATCTCTACGAGGCGGCGGAGCTTGACGGCGCCAACGCGTTTCAGCGCTTCTGGACCATCACGCTGCCGATGATGCGCGCCACCATCGGCGCAGTTCTGGCCCTGGGCATCATCTTCACCCTGCAGCAATTCGATCTGTTCGCCGCGATCACGCAAGGGGGGCCGGCGGGGTCGTCCACCGTGGCGCAATACTGGTCCTGGCAGCTGTCCTTCCGCGAGTTCGATTTCGGGCGCGGCGCGGTGATCTCGGTTCTGATGATCATCGTGGTGCTGTTCGTGTCGCTGATCTATGTGCGCTCCACCAAGGCGGAAACGCAGCTGTGAGCGGGGCGGTGACAAACCGGGTGCTGCTGGCCGTGGCGCTGGCGCTGGCGGCGGTGTATCTCTTTCCGCTTTACTGGATGTATGTCACCAGCCTGAAGACCCAATCCTCGATCTTCGCCGTACCGCCGGAGTTCCTGCCCGGTGCGCCGCAATGGGACAACTACGCCACCATCTGGGAGGTGGCGAATATCCTGCGCTATATCGGCAACAGCCTTGTCATCGCCTCGGGCGTCACGCTGATCACGGCGCTGGTTGGATCGGGCTGCGCCTATGTTCTGGCGCGTTACCGCAACGGCTGGATCGATGCGGCCCTGTTCGCGGTGCTGATGTTGCAGGTGCTGCCGCCGTCGCTGATGGTCACGCCGATTTTCGTGGGCTTCGCGTCGGTCGGTCTTCTGGAATACCCGCGCTTTGCCACGATCCTGGCATTCTCTGCCAAGACGATGCCGTTTTTCGTCATCCTGTGCCGGGCCGCTTTCATGACCGTGCCGCGCGAACTGGAGGAGGCGGCGCTGGTCGACGGAAACTCCCGCATCGGCGCCTTCTTCATGATCGTGCTGCCGCTGGCGCGGAACGGGCTGCTGATCTCGGCGCTTCTGGTGTTCATGAACGGCTTCGGCGAATACGTCTATTCGGCCTCCATCATCGCCGATAACCGTCTGCAGCCCGCCTCGATCGGGATGACCAATTTCCTGCAGCCCAATGTGGTGAACTGGAACGCGATCATGGCCTTTGCCGCCACCTATGTCACCCCGATCCTGGCCGCGTTCGTCCTGTTGCAGCGGCAGATCGTCAATGGCCTGACCGCCGGAGCCCTGAAATGACCTATCAGATCGAGCTGGACCGCGTCGAAAAGCACTATGGCCGCTTTCATGCCCTGAAGGAGATCAGCCTGGCGATCCCCAAGGGCCAGTTCGTGGCCCTTGTCGGGCCGTCGGGTTGCGGGAAATCCACCTTGTTGCGTTCTATCGCGGGGCTGGAACGCATCACCTCGGGGACGCTCCGCATCGCAGGCGAGCCGGTGGACGACCTGCCGCCGCGCAAGCGCGATCTGGCGATGGTGTTCCAGTCCTACGCGCTTTACCCGCACATGTCCGTTCGCGACAACCTGACTTATGCGTTGCGGCTCAAGGGGGTGTCCCGGGCCGAACGGGCCCGGCGCGCCGAAGAGGTGGCGGCCGTCATCGGGCTTGAAACCCTGCTGGACCGCCGCCCGCGCGAGTTGTCGGGCGGGCAGCGCCAGCGCGTCGCCATGGGCCGCGCCATCATCCGCCAGCCACGCGCCTTCCTGTTCGACGAGCCGCTGTCGAACCTCGATGCGGCCTTGCGCGTGCGCATGCGCAAGGAGGTGCGCGCGCTGCACGACCGGATCGGGGCGACCAGCGTCTATGTCACCCACGACCAGATCGAGGCGATGACCATGGCCGATCACGTGGTCGTCCTGCAGGCTGGCCGGATCGAACAGCAGGGCACGCCGGTGGCGCTGTACGACCGGCCGGCGAACCGGTTCGTCGCGGGGTTCATCGGCAGTCCGGCGATGAATTTCATCCCCGGCGTCATCGCCGGGGATGGCCGCGCCGTCCGGTTGGCGCTGCCGGGCAACCCGATGCTGGAAACCACGATCGCCGGCACGCCAGGCCTGCAGGTTGAGGTCGGCATCCGGCCCGAACACATGGTGCTCGGGTCCCCCGATGCGCCCGATGCCCTGCCGCTTGTGGTCAATGCGGTCGAGACGACGGGTGCGGCCAGTTATCTTTTCACCGAAGGAGAGCCGGAGCTGATCGTCACCACCGAAGGCACCGCGACGATCAGGGCCGGCGACACGATCGGCGTCTCCGTAGACCCGGCGCGGGTGCATCTGTTCGAACCTGAGACCGGCGCCTCCCTCCGATCCGCTTCGCTCTGAACGCCGGCGGGCCTACCATGCCCGGCCGCTGCGCGTCTTGGTCCTGACCCGGTAAAGGGAACGGGTCGCGGTGATGAACAGCTCCGACAGGTCCGCGCCGCCGAACTCCACATTCGTCACCATCTCGGGCACCGGCACATGGTCCACCGGCGCACCGTCCGGCGCGTAGACATGGACACCGTCGCCCCCGGCAACCCAGAGCCGCCCCTCGATATCGACGCGCATCCCGTCAGGCACCCCCATCGGCATCACCGCGAAATCGCGCAGACCCGACAGGCTCCAGTCGGGGGCCACATCCATCGCCAGCACCTTGTGATGCATCTCGGAACTGTCGGAGACATACAGGATTTTCTCGTCTGGCGAGAGACAGAGCCCGTTCGGCCGGTAAATCTCCGTCATCAGCGGCTCAGGCCGGTCGGTGCGGTCGGTGACGCGGAACACCCACGCCCCGTCCAGCTCCTGCGCCTGCTGATAGCCGTGCAGGGCGCCATCCAGATAGCGCACGCCAAAGGGCGGATCGGTGAACAGGATCGTCCCGTCCGAGGCGCAGATCACGTCGTTGGTGGAGTTCAGGACATGCGGCCCGTAGCCCGAGGCGAGGACGCGGCGCCTGAAATCGCGGGTTGACCGGGCGGTCAGGCTGCGGGTCGTGTGTTCGCAGCAGAGGATTTCGTCATGTCGCGACAGGGCGAGACCAATCGCGAAATGGGCATTCCCGATCAGCGTTTCCGCGCGATTATCCGCGGGGCGCCATATCTGGATGGTGTTGCCGGGGATATCGGTGAATAAGAGCGCGTCGCGCCCGGGGATCCAGCAAGGCCCCTCGGTGAAGCCGAAGCCGGTGGCCAGTTGCGCCACGTCGCCTGTCCAAAGTCTCATTCCGGGACCTCCCTGCCGCCGCGCGCCCACCGGTCGATCAGAACCACGGCGATGACCAGCACGCCCTTGATCACCTGTTGGGTGTTGAAATCGATATTCAGGATCGCAAGCCCGTTGTTGAGAATGCCGATAAGCGCAACGCCCAGCATCGTGCGCGGCATCGAGCCCGCGCCGCCGCCCAGACGTGTGCCGCCGATCACGGCGGCGGCGATGGCATCGAATTCAAGGCCGATTGCGCCATCGGCGCGCGCATTGCCGATCCGCGCGATCAGGATCATGCCCACCAGCCCCATCAGCGCCCCCGTCAGGGTGAAGATCGCCAGCCGCAGCCGCGCCACCGGCAGGCCCAGCATGCCCGCGCTTTCCGCGTCGCCGCCAAGCGCGTAGATATTCGCGCCGAACCGCGTGCGTGCCAAAAGCCACCACATCAGCAGCGCCACGGCCAGCAGCCACCAGAAGGCCGCGCGGTTGCCGGCGAAGACCCCGGTCGCAAACATCTGGCGGAACCATTCCGCGTCGAACAGGATCGTCCGGCCGCCGGTCAGCGTCAGCGCCACGCCCTGCGCGATGAAGAAGCTTACCAGCGTTGCAATGAAGGAGGGGATGGCGACATAGACGACCAGTAGCCCGTTCAGAAGCCCGAAGCCCGCGCCCACGGCCAGGCCGATCGGGAGGGCCCAGATCCCGTACCCCCCGGCAAGCGCGATCGCGGTCACTACCGCCGCCGCCGAGGCCACCGCCCCGACGCTGAGGTCGATCTCGCCGGCCAGGATCACGAATGTCATCGCGGCGGCGGCGATGCCAAGGATCGCGACCTGCCGCCCGATCCCGATCAGATTGGCCGGGTCGCGAAAGGCAGGGCTGAGTAGCATCAGCGCCGCCAGCACCACAAGCAGCGCCACGGCCAGCCCGTAATCGGCCATATGCCGGCGCGCCGGCTTCATGACCGCCCACCCGAGGCGAGGCGCTCCAGCACCACGGCCAGAAGGATGATCATGCCCTTGACCACATATTGCAGGTCGATGTTCACGTTCATCAGCACCATGCCATTGTTCAGAACCGCGATCAGCGCCGCCCCCATCAACGTGCGCAGGAGCGATGCGCGGCCGCCGAAAAGGCTGGCGCCCCCGATGATCACGGCGGCGATGGCATCAAGCGTCAGGGCCGGAACCGACGCGGGCGCGCCGCTGCCGAGCCGGGCCGCCGACAGCACCGCGGCCATCGCCACCAGCCCGCCCATGATGGCGAAGACCATGATCTTGCGGCGGCGAACGGGCACACCCGACAGCCGCGCCGCGGCGGCATTCGCGCCGATGGCGAAAAGCTCCCGCCCGGCCACGGTCCGGTCGAGAAAGAAAAGACAGGCGAGGAACGTGACGGCCACGATCAGCAACGGCACAGGCAGGCCAAGGGCGCGGGCATCATAGAAAAGAACCAGAAACGGCTCGCTCATGATCGCAACCGAGATCGCGCCGGTGAAGACATAGGCCAGCCCCGTGGCGATGGCCATCACACCAAGCGTGACGATGAAGGAGGGGATATCGCCCAGCACCGTGAGCGCACCGTTGAGCGCGCCGATGAGTATGCCCAGAGCGAGAACGGCCGCCACCGCCACGGGCCATCCCGCGCCCGCCTCCATGATCTGCGCCAGGATCACAGCAAGCAGGGAGACGACCGCGCCCACGCTCAGGTCGATCTCCCCCAGAAGGATCACCATCGTCATGCCGAAGGCCACCAGCATCAATGTGGCGCTGTCGGTCACGAGGCGTTCGAAATTGCGCAGATCAAGGAAGTATTCGCTGGACAGGGCGAAGAAGACGATCACCCCCAAAAGCCCGGCATAGGGCAGAAGATCACGGATCAGCCGTGCCAGACCCGGGCCGCGCGCGCGGACGGCCGCGCGCGTCATGCGGCCCTCTCCGCGGCTTCGGTGAAGGACAGCTCCAGCAGGTTCTCCTCGGTCGCCGTTTCCGCCGGGAGGATGCCGGCCACGCGCCCCTGCGCCATGACTGCGATCCGGTCGGAGATCTGGAGCAACTCCGGCAGTTCCGAGGAAATCGCCAGAACCGCGGCGCCATCTGCCGCAAGCTGCCGGATCAACGCGTAGATCTCCGCCTTGGCGCCCACATCCACACCGCGGGTCGGCTCGTCCAGCAAAATGACGCGCGGGGCCGTCGCCAGCCATTTCGCCAGCGCCACTTTCTGCTGGTTGCCTCCCGAAAGCGTGTCGACCGCCACGCTCGGGCCGGCGGCCCTGACGCCCAGCCGTTCCATCCAGTCGCGTGCGAAACCGGCGATGCGGTTCGGGCCGATCACCCCGCGCGGGGCCAGCCGGCGGAGACTGGGCAGGGCGATGTTGTCCGCCACCGAAAGCGGCAGCACCAGCCCCAGGCGTTTGCGATCCTCCGAGGCATAGGCCACGCCCCGGGCCATGGCCTCGCCAATATCCGCCGGGGCGTAGGGCCTGCCGAAAAGGATCATCCCGCCGCTGTCGGGCCGGTCTATTCCGGCGATCAGGCGGGCCAGTTCGGTCCGTCCCGCCCCCATCAGCCCCGCCATGCCCAGAACCTCGCCCGCCTTCAGCGACAAGCTGGCGCCGCGCACCGCCGTGCCTCGCGCCAGCCCTTCGACCTCAAGGGCCACGGGCAGATCTTCGCCCGCCGTGCCGTGCCGGTCTTCGGCCACGTCGCGGCCGACCATTGCGCGGATCAGCGCGGGACGGTCCAGATCAGCCGTGGCCCCGCTCAGCACATAGTGCCCGTCGCGCAGGACCGTGATGCGGTCGGACAGGGCGAATACCTCCGACATGCGGTGGGTGATGTAGATGATGCCCACGCCACGCTCCGAAAGGCGGCGCACCAGAGAAAACAAAAGCTCCTCCTCGGCGCGGCCAAGCGAGGAGGTCGGCTCGTCAAGGATCAGAACCCGGGGGTCTTGCGCAGAGGCCCGGGCGATCTCCACCATCTGCCGCTGCCCGGTGGACAGCCGCCCGGCAGGCGCGGTGGCCTCCAGCGGAATGCCAAGATCGTTCAGTATGCGCTCTGCCGTGCGGATCAGGGCCCGGCGATCCAGCCACAGCCCGCCCGCGCGCACCGGTTCGCGCCCGATCAACAGATTTTCGGCCACGCTGCGATTGGGCAGCACGGTCAGTTCCTGAAACACCGTATGGATGCCTGCGGCCTTGGCTGACGCCGGGCCCGGGAGGCGGACCGCGCGCCCGTCGATCCTGATCTCTCCGGCATCCGGCTGGAACAGGCCCGAGGCGATCTTCATCAGCGTCGACTTGCCCGCACCGTTTTCACCCATGAGGGCATGAACCTCGCCCGCGGCCAGCGCGAACCGCGCATCGTCAATCGCCAGAACGCCGGGAAACCGCTTGGTGATATGGGACAGTTCAAGAAGCACGCGGGAACCTTCCGCCAGCCGGGCACGCGGGGGGTGTCCCGGGGGGACGGCGCCCCCCGAAACGCTGACCGGTGTCACTCCGCCCAGGGTGGGGTGACGCCGGGATACTGGATCGCCCACATCTCGGCATAGTTTTCGGCCGTGACCAGCAGGTTCGGGGTGATGATCTCCTCGCACAGTTCCGCCCCGAGGATCGACTGCGCCAGACCTTCGATTGCCGCGCGCCCCTGAAGGGCCGCCTGCTGGCCCGACAGAGCCACGATATTGGTGTCGTCGGAATGAAGCTCCATGTATCCAGGCACTTCTGAATCGTAGCCTGCGATGGGGATATTCCGCCCCGATTGTTCCACCGCTTCGGTCGCGGCGTTTACCGCAAGGCTCCAGGTTGCGACGATGCCCGCAAGATCCGGATTGGCCTGGATCACGTTTGCGGCCAGTTCCAGCAACCGGTCCTGGCTGAAATCGGATTGCAGCGAAATGATCTGCCCGCCCGAGGCGCCGACCGCATCCAGCACACCCTTTTCCCGGTCGCGGATCGTTTGCAGCGCAAAGGGGATACCCAGGATCGCGATCTGTGCGTTCGGTGCGCCGATTTCGGCCATCAGCGCCGCTGTGGCGTCGTAGCTGCCCTGATAGCTGGCGGCATTCATCACGCTGATCACATCGCCGCGCGCGGGCGCGCCGCCGACGATGAAGACGGCGATGCCAGCCTGATTGGCACGGCGGACGGCCTGCCCGATGGAGCCCGCATCGACGGCGGTCAGAAAGATCCCGTCGACCCCGCGCTGGATCAGCGCATCGAATTGGGAAAGCTGGGTATTGGCATCGAAATCAGCATTATTGACGATCAGTTCGACGCCGATTTCCGCGGCATGGGCCTCGGCACCGGCGACCAGTGTGCGGCTGAAATCATCCGAGATGTTGTTCGTCAGAAAGCCGAAGGTCAGATCGCGGGCAGCGATCTCGGCTTCCTGCGCGTCGGTCAGGTTCAGCGCTTCGGCGGTGCCGAGGCAACTCTCCTGCGCAATGGCGCTAGTGGCCGTCATCAGTGAGGCCGAGGCGGCAAGACCTGCCACCAGCCGCCGCGCGGACCTTATCGAGACTGTCATGGTATCCCTCCCTTGCCGTTCATGGGTCCAGCAAACGACGATTCGCGGCTTCAGGCAATACAAACGTTTGTATTATGAGTTGATACGGCCTGGGTGATCGGGCCTGCGTGCGGTCAGCGCGGGAGACGGGATCGCAGACGGCGCTGCGGGCGATATCCCGCAGGGGTAAGGGGGACGTATCCGCTGACCCTGCGCAGGAAGATCGGCGCCCATATGGTCGGGCGCACAGTCTGGCCTCATGTCGATCAGAGAGCAGACGCGGCAGCGGGATCGGAACCTGATCGCGATCTCTGCGGGTGCTGCGGGGCAAGGGCGGCTGCGGGGCAGGGGTCGTGATCGCGCCACATGAGGCCCGGCTTCCGCGATAACTCCGGCATCGGAGCATGCCCGATTGCGACTGACGGGTCGCGCAAACCGGGCGCCTGACAGCGGCGGCGATTCGCGCTGAGCCGTGTTTTGACGCTTCGATTCGCGGCGATATCGGCTTTGTGCCTGTAACATTTTTTGGAACGATCCATAAAACGACCCCGAAAACCTGTCTAAAGGGATAGGTTTCTCATTGTTTCGATCCACTGAACAGGCTGTCCAAGACCTATTTTTCTGCCGGATTTCCGATGTCGGAATGCGTGGCGAGAATGCCCTAATAATTTGTTAATAATAGGTTTATGCAGCTTTACCTTAACGGAAAGGCCGGTGCAGATGACCCTCTGCCGAGCCTCATGTCCCAACCTGTCGTACAAGTGTCGGATTCGTGACTTCACAAACCTCCTGGATTTGATATTGCATAGCTATGCAGCGATTGCCGAGGCAGTACGCCCGACATCGCAAAGCAGTTGGAAATACTTTCCATCGTGAAAAGAAACTTCGGTTTCATGTCGCTCTCCCGGCGGGTGGTCGGGCAGGGCGTTTGGCAACCGAACCAAGAGGAAAGATCGCCCGCGTGTCTGGGTGAGTATCGAGTGAACGAGGTCGTCATGCCGAACAGTAATTCAGTAGCGAGTTTTGAGCAGGTCCGCACCGTCAAGGATGCGGATCAGCGTGTGCCACAAGAGCTGACGGCTTCGCATACCCCTGTCATCCAACCCTGCCGTGTTTCGCAGGTCGAGGAGACGCTGCCGTGCTTCACGCCCGGCACCGTCATCGCGACGTTGCGCGGAGAAGTCTCTGTCGAAGAGCTTCGGGTTGGTGACAGGGTCATTACCCGCGACAACGGCCTGCAGGAGATTTGCTGGACGGGTGCCAAGCAGATCGACGGGCGCACGCTTTTATCCGTTCCCAAGCTGCAGCCGGTGATGATCCACAAGGGGGCTCTGGGAAACGGGTTTCCCGCGCGGGACATGATGGTCAGCCCCAATCACCGGGTCCTGTACCATGGCGCGCGTGCGGGGATGTATTTCGGCGACCACGAAGTGCTTGCGGCGGCCAAGGACCTGATCGATGTCGTTCCGGGGGTGCAGCGGGTCACCGCCGCCCGCGCGACCTATATCCATTTCATGTTCGCGCAGCATGAGGTCGTGCTGTCGAACGGGGCCTGGACCGAGAGCTTCCAGCCCAATGAGCGGACCCTCCACGGTATCGAGGCGGAACAGCGGGCCGAGATCTTCGCGCTGTTCCCCGAACTGGCCGAGACCACGGGCCGCGAGGCCTATGGCGCGGCGCGCCAAACCCTGAATTCCGACGAAGCCAGACTGCTCGCCGTCTGATTTGCCGGAGCGGCCGGGTCGCACCATCCGGCCCGCGCCTCGCCCGTCCGGTCGCCCGAGCGGCAGGTCTGCCGCATATCGCATGCCCCCGTCAAAAAGAAGGGTGCCGAACCCGAAGGTCCGGCACCCGACCGTCGCGAGGCGACAGGGAGAAAGCCTCGGCTCAGTTCAACGTGGCGTTGAACAGATACACCTTTTCATCCGGACGCGGTGTCCAGTCGATCCGGTTGCTGACGCCGTAGAAATCCGGCTGGAAGTAGAGGTGCAGCCACGGTCCGTCATCATAGAAGACCTGCAACATCTCATCGACGATGGTGCGCACTTCCTCTTCGCTTTCCGCGGCCGCGATATCGGCCCACCGGTCGAACCAGCGCGGATCGTCCCAATGGGTGTAGTTGGTGCCTGCATCGACGGTGGCCAGATCGGTCATGTCGTAAAGCGGGCTCCAGAGCGCGCCGCCCGAGCCAATGAAGTAGAGCGGCCCTGCATTGCGTTCGCGGATCAGCGGAATGTAGACGCTGGACCATTCCATGATGTCGAGTTCCACGTCGAGCCCGACATCGGACAGGTACTGCGCGATGGCCTGAACCACATTGGCGTCGTTCAGATAGCGGCCCTGACCGGCCTGGAAGCGGATCGAGAAGCGCGTGCCGTCATCCCCGCGGGGCCAGCCTGCCTCGTCCAGAAGCCGCTCGGCGGTTTCGGGATCGTAGGGGTAGGGCTCGATATTCGGGTTGGCGTTCGGCGGGTTGACGATGCCGGTCATCCGCTCGCATTCGAAGTTGAGCAACTGGCGGCAGATCGTCGGAACGTCCACGGCATATTGCAGCGCGCGGCGCACCGCGGCGTCCTGAATGGCATCGCCGCCCGGTTCCTGGGCCATCGTGTCGCTCAGGTTGAACCCGACATACATCCGCCGCGTACCCTGGATCGGGTTGACCTCGGCCACGCCGCTGGCATTGATCACCTCCATCTGGTCCGGAGCCACATTGGTGATGATGTCCACATTGCCCGCCATCAGCTCGGCAGAGCGGGTGGAGGCTTCGGGGATGATCCGCCAGATGATGTTCTGGAAGCCCACATCCGCGCCCTCCACGGCCTCAAGCACCACTTCGGAGCCGCGACGCCATTCCGCAAGGCGGTAGGGGCCCGATCCGATGGGGTTGCCCGATGCCTCGTCAAGGCTCATCGCCTCATAGCTGTCCATGCAGTGGATGAACACCTCGGCGATCAGACCAAAGGCAATCGGGTTGGGCGCGCCGAGATTGATCTGCACCCGCAGGTCATCCAGTGCTTCGGCGCTCTGGAAGTCGATGGAACTGAAGACGAAACCGGGCGTGTTGCCGGTGAAGGCGTTTTCCGGATCCGCGGCGCGGTTGAAGGAATAGGCTGCGTCCTCGGCCGTCAGCGCTTCGCCGTCATGGCATGTCAGGCCCTCGTTGAGCGTGTAGACATAGGCCATGCCGTCCTCTGAAATCTCCAGAGTGTTCGCAAGCTCGGGCCGGGCCACCCCGTCGCCGCCCATGGTGAAGAGCGTGCCGAAGATGTGGCGGGCGATATTGGAGTTGTCGCGCGACGCAATCGCGGACGGGTCGAGCGTGTTGATATCCGCGCTGAGCCCCACGACGATCGTATCGTCGGCGGGTTGCGCAAACGCCCCCGTTGTCAGCACAACGCTTGCAGCGCCCGCTGCAAGCAGATGGTGTAGTCTTGGCATTGGCTTTCCTTTCACCTGTTGGATGTTTGGCGACGGACCGGGGCTCGTCTTCGTGTTCTCGTTGGGTCCGTCCGGGTCTGTTGGAAACCGCAACCATCCAAGGCGGGATGCGCCATATGTCGGGGTTGCGGGTGTCACAGGTCTTGCGCGATGGTCGCCGGATCGAAGGCGGCCAGAATGCGTGTGTGGTCAGAGATCAGCTTGACGGCACGATCCGCATCGCCATCGGCCAGCGCCTGTACGATGGGCGGGTGGTTGCCGGCAACTTCGGTCAGATTGTGTTCGTCGCGGTTGCGCAACGCCATGATCTGGTGGATGCGCAGATAGAGGTTTTTCCAGGACGCCAGCAGCAGATCGTGATCGGCCAGCATGATCAGGGCGTGGTGAAACGCCTCGTCGGCGGCCACGAGCGCCTCGAAATCGTCGGCCTCGGCTGCGGCCGTCATCGCATCGCAATGTTCCCGCAACAGATCCAGCGGCGCGCCGTTTTCCAGGATCCGGCGCACGGCCATCACCTCGAACACCTCGCGCAGGGAATAGGTTTCCGCCACTTCGCGCGCGGTCAGCGGTTTCACCCGCTTGCCCTTGTAGGCGATGGTTTCGACCAGCCCGTCATTTTCCAGAATCTGGATCGCTTCGCGGATCGGCGCGCGGGAGACATTCATCTGCTCGGCCAGCGCGGTCTCCACCAGCCCGGTTCCGGGCCGCAACCTCCCGCTGAGGATGGCGCTGCGCAGCCTGTCGGCCACCTGAACGCGCAAGGGCACGTTTTCGATGGGGGCGATATCGGGCGGCATCGGGTCTGCAAGCATCGGTTTCGTGGTCATTACATCAGTCCTCCAGGGCAATCGTTATCTGCCTGACGGGCCGCCGCACCTGGCTGTTGGCGGGCAAGAAGTCCGACAGGAAGGTGGCGACACTTAAAGGAGGGAGACCTCGGACTGGCAACAGCAATCGGCAAGGCGCAAGTCGATTGAATACAACCAGTGGCATTTGTCTCATGAAATACGCCCGACTGCGCTGTTGTGTAATGTCGACAATCCATAAGTGGACAATGCGGCACGCAGGAAAGCCTTGTCAAGCATTCATGGCGGGCGCGTTTCAGGGGGTTGGCGGGGAAGCGCCGTCTGCCAATCGCCACGGGGGGGCGACCTTCAACCATCCCTCCGGTCGCGCGGCGGCGGCATTCCCGCCGTGCCGGGCCGGTGCGATGTCTTTTCCGGTGGCGGGCTGCCGGGGCAGGGCGCGCGATACGGCGAAGGCCGGCAAGTCCGCCGGTCAGGTCGTGTGGATACAGGCGCTTGTGTGCCCGTTGCCGACGGGTTTCAGCTCCGGCACGATCTTCGCACACTCCTCGGTTGCAATCGGGCACCGGGTGCGGAACACGCAGCCCGAGGGCGGATTGATCGGGCTGGGAATATCCCCTTTCAGAACCATGCGCTTGCGTCGTCTGCCCGGTTCGGGGATCGGCACCGCCGAGAGCAGCGCCTTGGTATAGGGGTGGTTCGGTCGGGCATAGAGATCCGCCGCCGAGGCGATTTCCATCACCCGGCCCAGATACATTACGATCACCCGGTCGCAGATATGTTCGACCACGCCCAGATCGTGGGCGATGAACAGCATCGTCAGATCCAGATCGTTTTTCAGATCCTCCAGCAGGTTGATGACCTGCGCCTGAATGGACACGTCCAGCGCCGAGACCGGTTCGTCGGCGACGATGAATTCCGGCTCGACGGCAAGCGCGCGGGCGATGCCGATCCGTTGCCTCTGGCCGCCGGAGAATTCATGCGGAAACCGGGCCAGATGGTCGCGCGACAGCCCGACCTTTTCCAGCAGCGTCGCGGCGCGGTCTTCATGCTCCGACGGGTCGCCGATCTTGTGCAGGCGCAGCGGATGGGTCAGCACCTCGCGCACTTTTTCGCGCGGGTTGAGGCTGGCATAGGGATCCTGAAAGATGATCTGCATCCGCTTGCGATAGCTTCGCATGTCGGCGGCGTTCAGGCCCATCACGTCGGTGCCACCGAAGCGGACGGTGCCCCCGGTGGCCTGTTCCAGCCGCAGGATCGTGCGCCCGACGGTTGTCTTGCCCGAGCCGCTTTCGCCGACAAGCCCCACGACCTCGCCCGCATTGATGCCGAAGGAGATGTCGTCCACCGCCTTCACATTGTTGACCACGCGCTGCAACACCCCGCCATGGATCGGGAAGTATTTGCGCAGCTTGTCGACCTCAAGCAGGGGGGCGGTCATGAGGCCTGCCTTTCGTTCAGGTCAAGCTCGCGCCAGCGGGCGCAGCGGATCATATGGCTTTCGCTCGCCTGCTCCAGTTCGGGGGCGGCGGCCTTGCAGATATCGGTCGCGAAGGCGCAGCGCGGGTGGAACCGGCAGCCCGCCGGCAGGCTGGTCAGGGCAGGGACGGTGCCCGGGATCGCCTGAAGCCGTTGCTTGTTGATCGAGGAGCCGAGCCGGGGGATCGAGTTCATCAGCCCTGCGGTGTAGGGCATGCGCGGATTGCGGAAGATGTCTTCCACACCGGCGGTTTCGACCACCTGAGCGGCGTACATCACCACCACGCGATCCGCGACCTCGGCCACGACGCCCAGATCGTGCGTGATGAAGATGATCGCCATGCCCAGCTTTTGCTGCAGGTCCTGCATCAGTTCCAGCATCTGCGCCTGAATCGTGACATCCAGCGCGGTGGTGGGCTCGTCGGCGATCAGGATGCGCGGCTCGCAGGAGAGCGCCATGGCGATCATCGCGCGCTGGCGCATGCCGCCGGACATTTCATGCGGGTAATTGTCGACCCGGCGCGCAGGCTCGGGGATGCCGACCAGTTCCAGCATCTCGATCGCGCGGGCGCGGGCCTTGGATTTCGAAAGGTTTTCATGCCGGATGACCATTTCCGCGATCTGCTGGCCGACCGTATGCACCGGGTTCAGGCTGGTCATCGGCTCCTGGAAGATCATCCCGATCTCCTTGCCGCGGATTTCCCGCATCTCGGCATCGCTGAGCTGCGTGATCTCGCGTCCGGCAAGCTTGATACTGCCGCCCGATACGCGCCCGACATCCTTGGGCAAGAGACCCATGATCGACAGGCTGGTGACCGATTTGCCCGAGCCGCTTTCGCCCACGATGGCGAGTGTCTGGCCTGCATGGACATCGAAGCTGACCCCGTCGACAGCGCAGATCGACAGCGTCTTGGTCAGATCGAAGGTGGTCTGCAAATCGCGTACCTCCAGAAGCGGCGGCTCCCGGGATGGCGGGGTTTCCTCATGCTGCACCGGGAACGCTCCTCCGCAGCACGGCCGTGGCGGCGTCTCCTGGTTCCGCGACGCGACGCTGACGGTCATGCAAATGCATTGTTTGCGGCCTTTTTCATCGTTTGTGCCCCCTGATCATACACGCGCGATCTATCGCGCGGGCCCGGTCCCGTTTCTCGATTTGGGTGCTTGACGCAATCGGGTCCGCATGATTTGGTTGTTCTACTGTCGACAATCTAAAATCTACCTTGGGAGAACAATGAATTGATTGTCAAGCATCCCGAGGAGGTGTCGCCGGAAAAGACGGAGGGTGGGCGATGCACGGACCCGCATCGTGCAGGATCGGTGAGCGATTGGGCAAGGTCTGTTTCGGGATCGGCCGGCAAACCGGCCGCCCGGCGCCATGGCAACCTTGATCTGTTAGAGGGCGCGGCCTGATGTGGACATTCCTGATACGGCGTCTGATGCAGAGCATTGTCGTGCTGATCGGTGTCACGCTGATCAGCTTCATCTCGTTGCAGATCGGCGGGGATCCGACCTATCTGTTCGTGTCCGAAAACGCGAGCGCCGAGGAGATCCAGCGCGCGCGGGAGGCTCTGGGCTTCGACAAGCCGCTGCATATCCAGTATCTCAGCTATGTCTGGAACGCGTTGCAGGGCGATTTCGGCAATTCGCTCAGCTATCGCCAGCCGGCGATGGATGTGGTGCTGGAGGCGATGCCGGCCACGATTGAGCTGACATTCTTCTCGCTGGTTCTTGCGATCGGGCTCTCGATCCCGCTTGGCATCTATGCGGCGCTGAACCGGGGCAAGCCCGCCGATGGCGGCATCATGACCTTCGCGATGCTGGGCCAGTCGATCCCGAATTTCTGGATGGGGATCATGATGATCCTGTTCTTCGGCCTCTATCTGCGCTGGTTCCCGATATCCGGCCATGTCCCGTTTCTGGAACCGCTCTTCGAGGGCGATTTCGCCACCGCGTTCAGCAATCTGCCCCGGTCGATGTATTACATGATCATGCCCGCCTTCGCGGTCGGCACCTATACGCTGGCGCGAAACGCCCGCCTTATCCGGTCGTCGATGCTGGAGGTTCTGCAACAGGATTACGTCCGCACCGCGCGGTCCAAGGGGATCTCGGAGCGCCGGGTGGTGATCCATCACGCGATGCGCAACGCCTGGCTGCCGGTCGTCACGATGATCGGGCTGGAGTTCGGCTTTCTGCTTGGCGGCGTGGTAGTGGTGGAAACGGTGTTTTCCTATCCCGGCATCGGCCGTCTGGTCTTCAACGCGATCAACCAGCGCGATATTCCGGTGGTTCAGGCCTCGGTCATCCTGCTGGCGGCGATTTTCATTCTGCTGAACCTGATCGTCGATCTGATCTATGCGCGGCTTGACCCGCGCGTGAAGCTTTAAGGGGGCGCGCGCCATGTCCGAGACAAGACCCGCCCCCAGCTCCGCATCCACCACCCAGGCCGTCGGCGGCATGGCCTCCTCCTACCGCCGCAGGGAGCTGCGCCGGGCCTTTGAAAGCATGCTGACCAGCCGGTGGGCGCTGGTAGGGTTGCTGATCCTGCTGATCGTGACCTTCGTGGCGATCTTCGGCCCGTGGCTGGCCCCGTTCGACCCCAACAGACAGAACATCATGATGCGCCTGCTGGAACCGGGCCAGCCCGGCGCCGGAGAGCTGACCTACTGGCTCGGCTCCGACCAGTTGGGCCGCGACGTGCTCTCGCGGCTGCTTTACGGCGCGCGGGTTTCGTTGCTGGTGGGCGTGGCCGCGATTGTCGTGGGCGGCACGCTCGGCACCATCGCCGGCCTTGTCTCGGGGTACTTCGGCGGTTGGGTCGATGATGTGATCATGCGGCTTGGCGATATCCAGCTCGCTTTTCCCTTCATCCTTCTGGCGATCATGTTCCTTGTGGTGCTAGGCCCCGGGCTGGTGAACATCATCCTGGTTCTGGGGATCGGGCAGTGGATCACCTATGCCCGGATCGTCCGCGCGCAGACGCTCAGCCTGCGGGAAAAGGAATATGTCGAGGCCGCGCGCGCCATGGGCGACAGCACCTTTTCGATCCTCTTCCGGACGATCCTGCCCAATATCATCGCGCCCCTCACGGTGATCGCGTCGTTCAACGTGGCCGGCGTGATCCTGTCGGAAGCGGCGCTCTCCTTCCTCGGTCTGGGTGTGCCACCGGATGTGCCGACATGGGGTTCGATGCTGTCGGAAAGCCGCGATCACCTGCTGTCGAACAAATGGTGGCTGGCGGTGTTCCCGGGTCTTGCCATCGTGTTCACGGTGCTGGCCTTCAACATCATCGGCGACTGGCTGCGCGATTTCCTCGATCCGCGGCTCAAGGAAAACGGCTAGGGCCCGCGCTCCGCAGATCTTTGGTCGGCGCGTCGGGAGGGCGAGGTCGGCGTCAGGGCGACGGCGAGGGGAAGGTCCGCTTCGAGCCCAGAGTGACGGATGCTGCACGTTGAGCGAATGGCCTGTGTGGATGGCTCCTGCATAGCAAGTCCTTTTTGATCTGATTTGTGCATTTGTCAGAAGCAGTCATGTGTCCGGCCTGTTTGCGCGGTTTTGACCGCTGGCCCTGATGGGTTCCG
>JACNMN010000018.1 GCA_020622165.1 Boseongicola sp. H5 | reverse complement strand
AGCGGCTCAACTGAACCGGGCCAACAACGACTGCGAAGAGAAGCGTGACCCGGATGAGAGACAGTGATCCCAGAGTGCAGAAACAAACGATGAAATGAACTTGACCCAAACGCCCGATTAGAGAAGCTGACCTTCGCCGAATTTCGCCCAAAGCCAGTATGGCAGACGAAGAAACTTCCTACCGTCCATCCTTGTGCGGAGGGAGGGGCGCATACCCGTCTACCTCAATGGCTTGGACGCCCGAGCCGCTGTTTCCGGACAAGAATGCTCTCGGGATCAGACATCCCGATCCGCACGGCGTTTTCCTCCGGCACCGAAAGGTCGGTCGAGGCCATGTGTTCCTTAGCGGCACGCAACTGGGCCTTGGTGGTCTCGAGCACGAAGCGGGACAGCTCGCAAAGTCGCCCCGCCACGTCGTCCGCATGATCAAGCAGCGCCTGTGTTTCAACCATGTCGTTCAGGATGCCGAAATCCTTCAGCGTAGCAGCGGCTGACCGCTCGCCAAGCAGAACGATCTCGGCGGCGCGTGCCGATCCGACCTCCCTTACCAGCCGCGGCACGCCCCCCCAGGGAAGCGGTATGCCCAGATGCGTCTCGGGCAGCAGACAGGACAGATCGTTTGATGCATACCGTAAATCGCAGGCCAGCATGAGGATCAGCCCGCCGCCGATACAATGCCCGTTCGCCGCGCAGACAGTGAGCGGGCGCATGCGTTCGATCGTGTCGATCATGCGTCGCCCGGTATCGATATTGCGTGCCACCGCCTGGGCGTCGGCATTGCGGAACTGGTCGAGATGGAAGCCGGAGGAAAAGGCCCGCCCGGTCGAGTGGACCACAACCACCTTGACCTCTCGCCGGGCATCGAACCATTCGGCCGCCGCCGTGATGTCCTCAATCATGGCCATGTCGAAGGCGTTCAGCGTGTCTGGCCGGTCGAGCCCAAGGTAGCCGACCTCGCCCTCGACGCGGAGGGACAGCGACGGCAGCTGCGGCATGTCGCCTGTCGTGGTTTCACCCGAGCCTTGCGGCATGTTGCGTTCCTTTCGTTTCCGCGGCCGTCAGGCAACGATCCGGTCGATCGCGGCACGGGTCTGAGGCCGCCCGACCATGCGCAGTACCACGGCGCGTTCGAGTGCATGCATCTGGGGTGCCGACGCGGACCACGCCACCTCGCCGCCCGCCGCGCCGGTCAGAACCCCTGCCATATCGCGTGCGACCGTCGTGTGCCAATCCGGGTCCGTGTCGGACAGCGGCGGCACCCCGGCCACGAGCGCCGCGGCCACCGCGCTCCCGACAAGCGGGATCGCGGGCGGTTCGGGCGCCTGATAGCCCTGAGCCATCCAGTTTGCCGTCTCGATTGCGACACGTTCCACATCATCGGGATGCATAACAATCTCCGCCGCGCGGTCGAGATACCCGACACCCTGCGCCTCCCGAGCATTCGCGGCGACGGTCCCCGCCTGAAGGATGGTGAAGGCTCGCGCCGCCGCAGCCTCAGGGTCCGCGGTCTCGAGTGCAAGGCAGCGGTCCAGCATCCGCGTGCATCCGCCCCAACCGGGAAGAATGCCGAGCGTGGCCTCCGGAAGGCCGATCTTCGTTTCGACATGGGCCACCACGGCATCGCAATGCAGCATTAGTTCGCAACCGCCCCCGAGAGCCAGACCCCTCAGAGCTGCGACGACGGGGACAGGGGCCAGCCGCAGGCGCTCATAGGTCCGCTGCCCGCGTTCGAGAAAGGCGTCGAGCGCGTCGGGACGATCCATGAGGTTCAGGAAATGCCGGAGGTTTACACCGGCAGAAAAGGCCCGGCGGGTGTCGCCTGCAATGACAAGGGCGCGAAACCCGCCTCCGGCCCCGTCGAGCGCTGCCTCGAGAACGTCGAAGGTCTCGGGCCCGATGACACCCATCTTGGAGGTCAGCCGGAAGATCCCGACCCCGTCTCCGCCATCTTCGAGACGTGCCATCGGCATCTCCTGCACGATGTGGGGCGTCTTGCGTACGCCGGCTTTGCTTCCGTCTTGGTCGAAGAACGTGCCCCGCAGGGCAGTGTGCTGCAACCTTTCGGGCACGGGCCTGTCCTCGCCCGCTAGACGTGCCGCGGTATCTGCTACGTCCACCCGTTCGGCGAGAGCGAACGGCCCGTGACGCCAGCCATACCCGAGGGACACTGCGTTATCGAGCGCCTCCGCTCCTTGCGCGATCTTATCCACGGTTTCGGCTGCATAGGTGACCAGATGGCTGAAGACGGACCACGCATAATCCCCGTAACGGCCACCGGCGTCGATCAGGGCCTTCGGATCGCGCCCCGCCGCTGGCAAGTCGCCGGCGGCGACGGGCGCGAATGGCCGGTATTCCCCGGTCACGAGGTCCAGCGCCTCGCGCGCGCCGGTCTTGTCCTTGCGAAAGAACCCGTCGCCCGATTTCCGCCCCAGCCGTCCGGCCTCAAGTTGTCGCAGTATTGTGTGGTGGGTGGACAGGTCATGCCGATGGATGGCGTCATGCGCAGGGAGACTGCGCGCAAGGCTGCCCCAGACCGGCGGGATGAGGTCCAGACCGACCAAATCGAGAAGGCCGAAAATGCCGGTTCTCGGCACGCCGAAGGCCGCCAGCACGGCGTCAGCCTCCTCGACGCGAAGGCCATGGCGCTCAGCCTCGATCGCGGCGACGGCCATCCAGTAACAGCCGATGCGATTGGCGATGAAACCGGGCGTGTCGAAGCAGGCAACGGTCGTCTTGCCCAGCACCGCGCGACCGGCCTGGTGGACACGCCCCACGATCTCGTCCGGCACATCCGGGCCTGCAATGACCTCGAGCAATTCCATGTGCCTCGGCGGGTTGAAGAAATGGGTGATGAGGAAATGCGACGCGACATCGTTCGGCAAGTCCGAGGTCAGCGTACCGCGCAGGAGCGTCGAGGTGTTGGACGAGACGATCGCATCGGGTTTCCTGTGACGGGCGATCCGCGCGTAGAGGTCCTTCTTCAGCGCCGCGTTCTCGACGACCGCCTCGATAATCCAGTCGGCCGCTGACAGCCGCTCGAGGTGATCCTCGACATTGCCCGGACGGACCAGCGCCGCCGCCTCCGGTACGGTGAAGCCGCCGATGCGAAGCTGCCGGGCGACACCGGCCTCCGCCGGGGCGTTTCGGTTCTCCGGCTCGGTGCCGGAAAGATCCAGAAGGTCGACGGGAATGCCGGCATTGGCGAATTGCGCAGCGATCCCCGCCCCCATCGACCCCGCGCCGACCACGGCGGCACGACGGATGCCGGTTTCGGCTGTGCCGCGCGCGGCGTTGGGCCATGTGTCAGTCATCTATCTACCTCCTTTTGCGGACGGCCTGCCGCCACTGAGGAACGCCGCGACGGCGCGCTCGAAATCCATGGTCCGGGCACAGGCCTCGAACGCCTCGGCCTCTGCGTCCAGTTGACAGGCGAACGGTGTTTCGAGCGCCTGCCGGTAAAGCCGCTTGGTCGCGGCCTGTGCCGCCGGGGCGCCATCGCGCAGCCGTTCGGCAAGCCGGCGTGTCTCCACGGTGAGGCTATCGTCGGCAACGACCCGCGAGACGAGACCGAGTTCCAGCGCGCGGTCCGCAGGGATGCCGCCATCGTCGATGAGCGCGATCTGCAGGGCGCGGCGATGGCCCACCAGCCGTGGCAGCGCCCATGTGCCGCCGCAATCCGGCGAAGCGGCCACGCTAGAATAGGCGAAGTGGAACACGGAGCTTTCGGCCGCGATGGCGAGGTCGAGCCCCATGGCGATCGACAGGCCGGCCCCGGCCACCGGCCCTTGCACCGACGCAATGGTGATTTGATCTGCCTCGGAAAGCCGCTTGAGCGCGGCATGGATCGGATCGATCAGCTCACGCGCGGCGCGGCCGCGGTCGGACGCCCCGGCCATGTGTCTCAGGTCTCCCCCGGCCATGAAGGCCCGCCCTTCGCCCGACAGGACGATCACGCGCACCGAGGCGTCGGACACCGCTCCCTCGACCGCATCGCGGAGATCTTCGGACACCTCCACGCTCAGGACGTTGAGCCTGTCGGGACGGTTCACGCGGATCGACGCGATCCCGTCCTCGATATCCAGCAGAACCGCATCAGCCATGCCTCTGGCCCTCCCCGGTGTCGAGCAGCGTCGACCCGGCAAGACCGACACCGCCGTCCAGTTGCAGGAGCTGTCCCGTCATCAGCGCCGCGGCCGGACTGGCGAGAAACGCAACCAGTTCGGCAACCTCCCCGGGCGTGGTGTCCCGGGCGATCGGACGGCGCGCGGACAGCCGGCCGCGCGCTTCGGCGGGATAGTTTTCAAGATAAGCCTCGGTCGCCACGATCCCGGGCGCGACGCAGTTCAGACGAATGTCCCGGTCCGCCCATTCCAACGCCAGGGTGCGCGTAAGCCCCAGCACGCCGGCGCGGGCGGCGACCGAATGCGCAAGCCCGGGTGCGCCCGTCTCGACAGGCGTGATCGAGATGTTGATCACGCTCCCGCCACTTCGGGACAGGAAAGGGAACGCGGCCTGGGTCAGCGAGAACAGCGCCGTCAGGTTGAGGTCGATCACCGCGTCCCAACCTCGCGCCGAGATCTCTTCGGCCCGGGACGGAAACTGACCGCCGGCGTTGTTCACGAGCACATCGATGCCGGCCGCCTTGCCGATGTCCGCGACAAGGTGGGCAGCGGCCTCGCGGTCGCGGATATCGCAGGGGAAAGCCGTGAATGCGGCCCCGGCCTCGGCGGCGACGTCGTGGAGGGGCTCCGGGCGGCGCCCGATACCCGAAACCTGCGCACCGAGCGCGCAGAGCCGCAACGAGATGGCCCGGCCGATCCCGGTTCCGGCCCCGGTCACGATGCAGGAGAGACCGATCAGCACACCGGGGCGCAGCACGTCGCTGGCCCCGGCCGCCGCCCGGGTCGATGCGGGGGATGGCATCAGATTACCTCAAAAGACGGACGTGTCCGACGTCACCCCGTGTTCCCGAAGCTGCGTCTTGCGGATCTTGTTGGTGGGTGTCTTGGGCATCTCCGGAATGATGCGCAGGTATTTCGGCACCATGAAACGCGGCAGCCGGTCCTTGAGGTAGGCGTTGAGCGCAGTCGTATCGACGCTATGCCCCGGCTTGCAGACAAGGGCGACCATGATCTCCTCCTCGCCGAACTCCGACGGCACGCCATAAGCCGCGCATTCCAGCACGCCCGCGAAGGCGACGACCTCGGCTTCGACCTCGACGGAGGAGACATTCTCGCCCCGGCGGCGGATCATGTCCTTCTTGCGGTCGACGTAGTAGAAATTGCCCTCCGCATCCCGGGTGAAAATGTCGCCGGTATGGAGCCACTGGTTGCGCCAGGCCTCGACGGTCTTTTCGGGTTTGCCGAGATAGCCCGACATCAGCGTCCATGGCTCCTCGCTGCGGATCACCAGTTCGCCCGGCTCCCCGACGGGCACCTCGTAGTCCTCGTCGTCGACGAGACGGCAGATCATGCCGGGGCGCGGACGCCCGCAGGAGGCAGAGTCCACAAGGTCGAACCCCGGCGAGACGATCGGGCTCGATGTCTCGGTCATGTTCCAGCAGGTGCAGACCTTAAGGTCGAAGCGTTGCTTGAACTTCTCCACATCGGCGATGAGCGGCACCATCAGGACCTTCTTCATCGCGTTTTGCGCGTCCTCGGGTGTCTCGGGCTGGCGGTAGAGGAAATTCGCGACCGCGCCCAGCAGGATGGCGACCGTGCATCCGAAGTCGTTGACGTCACTCCAGAATTCCGTGGTGCTGAACCTGTCGCGCAGGACAGCACGCCCGCCGACAAGCGCCATCGTGTAGATCGAGAGCTTTCCGGCGATATGGAACAACGGGTACGGATTGTAATAGCTGTCCGTCTCGTCGAGGCTGTCGAGCGGGATGGTCCAGGTGCAGCATTCCGACACCTGCCTCCAGGACACCATGACCCCCTTCGATGGCCCAGTCGTGCCGGAGGTGTACATGATCGTGGCAAGGTCCGAGAGCCGTGGCCTGACCGGCGCCTCGGGCTCTGGGCCGGCCTGCAGGAAATCGTCCAGCGCGATCACCTTGGCGCCACCGAGGCCCGACGTGTCCGTCGTGCCGTCGTCCCCCACCATCACGATGGTCTCAAGCGCGTCGAGCCCGTCCGAGGCGGTACGGATCAGGTCGAGATACTTCGCATGAACCACGAGCAGCCGGGCCCCGGAATCCTTGACGATGTAGTCGAGCATCGCACCCTTGTACTCGTAGTTGATCGGCGTCTCGACGGCCCCGATCCAACCGAGCCCGAGCCATGCGAAGACGGCCTCGACCGAGACTGGCATCATGACGAGTACGCGGTCCTCCTGTCCGATGCCCTGTGCCTCGAAGGCTCGCGCCCAGCGGCGGCCGATCGCATGGCTCTGGGCATAGGTATAACTACCTTCGGCGTCTTGCAGATAAACGGCGTCCCCCTGCATCGCCGCCCGCGTCTCGATGACCATTGGAAGGACGGCTTTGTTCGCCGCCTCTTCCCGAAGTCCTGCATCGCGAATATCGCCGTCCATCTTCTCCTCCCAGATTGGATGTTGTCAGATCGCGGATACGCCGAGTGCCTTTCGCCCGACGATCAGCTTCATGATCTGGCTGGTGCCCTCGGCAATCGTGAGGAACCGGGCGTCGCGGTAGTGCCGCTCCGTCAGGAACCCCTCTTCGGTCGTCAGGCCGCGCCCACCCAGGATCTGGATTGCGTTGGCCGTGACGCGCTGCGCCGCTTCGGTGGTATGCAGCTTGGCGAGGCACTGTTCATAGTCGCAGCGCTCGCCCCGGTCCATGAGAGAGGCCGCTTTGTAGGTGAGCAGCTTGCTTGTCTCGAGGTCAACATGCATCTGCACGATCAGGTCCTGGATCATCTGGTGCTCGGCTATGCTCTTGCCGAAGGTGATGCGTTCCTTCGCGAAGGCGGTTGCATCCTCGATTGCGGCCTCCATCAGACCCACCGACCAAGCGGCGAGCAGAAGCCGCGCCCAGCCGCGAACGATCAGGTTCGCGCGGTAGCCTTCACCCGCGTCGTGGAACAGGAATTCCTCAGGCACGCGGGCGTCAAGGAAATCTATCTTGCCGGTGGTGCCGGCCTTGAGCCCGATGATCGGCAGGTCGGTGACCTCCCAGTCGACCCGCGACTTGTCCATGAGCAAGTGGACAACCCCCTCCGATGGCTTGCGGCGATAGGCGTCCTCGTCGACCACGGCCGTCAGGATCGCAACATGGGCCCAGACGCCGTTCGTCGTCCACATCTTGGTGCCGTTGACGACGTAGTGGCCATCGCGCAGCACGGCCCTTGTCTTCAGGTTGCGCGTGTCCGACCCGGCCTCGGGTTCGCTCATCATGTCCCCCATGATGAACGAACCCGAGATGCCACCCGGCACGTAGCGCTCGATCATCCACGGCGCCCCCTGACGCGCGAGAATCTCGACAACGATATTGTGGCTGTCCACCGTCACCGCGAGCGAAGGCCAGGCGCGGACGAATTCCTGGGCGAGGATAACCCGCTCGAGGAATGACCGGTTGGTGCCGCCGACTTCCTCGGGCAGGCTGGCCCGCATGATGTCGGTCTGCTGGAGGATGCCATAGAAATGCTGAAGCTCCTCGAGGCTCAGAGGGCCCTTCGGATCACGCTCGATTCCCGGCCCTCGGATTTCCGCATCCAGCACTTCGCGGAACTCGTGCCGCCGTTGCACGATCTCGGCGGGAATGTCGAAATTGAGCGTCGGCGCCCCGGAAATAGCACCCTTGGCCTGTATGTTCATCTTCGTCTTCCTCAACTTGCAGAATAGCGGCCGACGCTTGCGCAACGGAGGCAGTAAGGTTTCGCCTGCGATACCGACCCGTGAGTCTCTGAGTTACTCTTGAGTATACTACGTTGTCGCCCCCATGTCAGCCCAACAGTTGCGGCAGGAACAGCACGAGGCCCGGAACGGCGATCATCAGCGCAAGGATGAGCAGGTCCACGAACACGAACCACATCACGCCCCGGAAGATCGCCGTCGTCGTGGTGAGCTTTCCCACCACGCTCTTGATCACGTAGACGTTCATCCCCACCGGGGGCGTGATCATCCCCACCTCTAGGACCTTCGCCAGCAGGATCCCGAACCATAGCAGGCTGTAGCCCGTCTCCTCCACGATCGGCAGGACGATCGGCAGGGTCAGCAGCATCGCCCCGATAGGTTCGAGGATCATTCCCAGCAGGAGATAGACGCACACGATCCCGACCATGATAGCGGCCGCAGGCAGGCCGAGCGCCAGCACGGCCTCCAGTAGGACATCGCCAAGGCCCGACAGCGCGAGGAAACGGGTCAGGAGACTCGCACCGATGGCGATCACGAGAAGCGAACTCGTCGTGACCAGCGTCTCACGCGCGGAGGTCCTTAGCGCTTGCCATGTCAAGGTGCCCTTGAAGAAGCTGACCACGCAGGAGAGGAACGCACCCACTGCGCCCGCCTCTGTCGGCGTGAAGACACCCGAGAAGAGGCCGCCGAACACGCCAAAAATGATCAGGAGCACCGGCCAGGTATTGGCAAGCGCAATCAGCCGTTCCCGACCCGTCACCTCCTCGTGAAAGGACGGCGCGAGGTCGGGATTGAGCTTTACCCGCACGATGATGACCAGCACATAGGCCAGCGCGGTCAGGAGGCCGGCGACGATACCGCCGAGAAAGAGCTGGTTGATCGAGACCTGCGCGATGATCCCGTAGAGGATCAGTATGATGGAGGGCGGGATGAGCGCGCCGATCGTGCCCGAGGCCGCCACGGTGCCCGTCGCCAGCCCCACGTTGTAGCCGCGTGCGTTCATCTCGGGCACCGCGACCTTGCCCATCGCCGCCGAACAAGCCACCGACGAACCCGTGACGGCCGCGAAGCCAGCGCACCCGAAGACTGAAGCCACCGCCAGTCCGCCCGGCAGCGCCGATAGCCACACGCGGGCAGCTTCGAAAAGCCCCTGTGTCAGCTTCGCATGGTAGCAGATGAAGCCCATGAACAGGAATGTGGGCACCGAACTGAGCACCCAGTTCGAGGCGAACTGGAACGGGACCGTGCCGAGGCTGGCCCAGGCGATGCGCCAGCTGAGAGACTCGCCGATGCCGACGACGGCCACCGCGATCAGTGTAACGCCGATCGGCATGCGCAGGAGGATCAGCAGGAAGAGCAGTCCGAAAAGGATAAGGACGGTATTCTGGTCCGCCACGCTACTCACCCCCCCGGCGCAACTTCTGTGCGATATCCACTTCTCGCGAAGCTCCATCCGGCCCCGAGCCCAGTGTGATGGGCTTGCCCATCACCTCGCAGGCCAGCTTGTAAATAAGGACCAGCAACATCAGTCCGAACCCGACCGGCAACGCGAAGTACGCGGGCCATATCGGGATGCGCAGGCCGGCTTCCATCGCGAAGGTGCCGGTGTCGTATTTCAACATCGCTTCGTTGAACGTGCGCAACGCGAGCGCACCGAACACCGCGATCGACAACAGGTGAGAGAGGATGCGGAGCACCCTTTTGATCCACTCGGCGAGGAGGTCGTAGATGAGCTCGACGGTGATGTGGCCGTCATCCTCCTCGACCGCCGCAAGCGGGAGGAAGACGATGGGCACCATGTAAAAGACCGACACGATCATGATCGTGGCCGGCAAGGGCGAATTGAACAGGTAGCGCAACCCGACATCGGCCGTGACATGAACGATCAGCAGGAACACGACGATGGTCCCAAGCCAGATCGCCAGTCCGTTCAGACGGGACAAAAGGCGGCCTATTGTCTGCACGACGACACCCATGGATGGATCAGGAGAAAACGAGCCTCCGCGCTTCATGCGCGGGGGCTCTCCGTTTGATGAGCGTTTCCGAAGCCGGTCGGCTCAATTCACACCATACGTCTCTGGATCGACCTTCGAGAAGATCTCCGTCCAGTAGATTTCGGCGAGATCGTCAACCGACTCGACCCCGGCCACGAGACCGTTCCAGCGGTCGAGGACCTCGACGAACTCGTTTGCGATCTCGTCAGTTCGGGTGATGCCGTAATTGTCGGCGTAGATCTGACCGACCAGCTGGACATCCTCGCGGACGTAGTCCTGCACCGCGCCCATCATGTCCGCGTCGGGTTCGATGACCTCCACGCCTTGCTCGCGGGCCATGTTGAGATTCTCTGCCTGCAATTCATAATAGGACCACGTCATGTGGGCGTTGATGTAGGCCGCCCCGCGCAACAGAAGCTCGCGTTGCTCTGGCGACAACCCGGCCCAGACGTCGCGGTTCACGTTGCTGGCCTGAGAGCCACCGTAGACGGTTCCGGGGAACCGGACGGTGACGGAATCCACGATCTCGATCAGGCGCAGGCTGGTCAGGTCGCTCGCCGCCAACCATGCGCAGTCAAGTATGCCCTGGTTCATCGCCTCATAGGCCTCGCTGGCGGCGAGTTGAACCGCGACACCGCCAAAATTCTCGGCCATACGCTGGTAGCTGGAACTGCCGCTGCGGAAGCGTACGCCCTGCACATCCTCGAGGCTGTCGATGGTCACATCATTGCAGAGCGACAGGTAAGGCGAGGTCGACATGTGCCCCATGTAGACGTGGTTCTGCGCCTCGTATTCATCGAGGCATTCCGGGCAACCATTCATGATGTAGTCGGTCATGGCCCCGGCATAGGCGGCACCTTCTCGTCCCGTAGGCTCGGACAGGAGTTGCCGCAGGCTGTTCTCGGCAAGATAGTTCGAATGGGCGAACTCGGCCGGGTAGTACGGGCCGGCCATGAAGCCGAGATCCGTCAGGCCGTCGCGGATACCCGGACCCATTTCGGCAAGGCTGACGAGCGACAACGGAAACACGCGGATGGTCAACTCGCCATCCGAGATCTCGTTCATGTACTCGGCATACGCGTCCGCCGACTGCGCGAAGAGCGAATTGGGCCCGAACCCTACCGAGTAGTTCAACTCCTCGGCCGCGGCGGGGCCGGCGGCGAGGGAAAGGCCGGCGCAGGCAGCCGCAAGGGCCCGCATGCGCTGGTTTTTCCAGATCATCTTCATGGTATTCCTCCCTGTTTTGCTGACGGCCCCTCCAAAGCCGCCGGAGTGGACAGTCAGGGATAAACAGGCTGCGATTACTCGTCGGCACTGAGAATCCTACTGACCCGAAACCACTCTACTCGCGAGTATCCTGACTTACCTCCGCGTTGTCAAAAGGATTGTTCAGGTCAAGTGTTGCAGTGCGATCGGGAGACAGCGCGGCCTACCGACGTGGGGCGAGTCCATTGATGAGGATCTCAACATAGGTTTCCGCGATTTCCTCCGGCGACAGGCTGCCGTCCTGTTCATACCAACGTGAAATCCAGTTCAGCGCCCCGCTGACGCAGAACGTCACGAGGCGTGGATCACCCGGCGTGATCGAGCCGTCCTCCATGCCCGACACCACGACCTTTCGTATAACGGCATCAGTTTCCCGCTTGAGCCCCCTGAATTTCTTCCTGCTCGCCTCCGACAAGTCGTGATCGGCGGTGCGGGTGACACATTTTCCGAACGGTTCCGTGGCGATCACAGCGTAATCGTGGATCAGGGATTTCAGCCGTTCCAGACCGTTGCCACCCTGCTTCTCAACCTTCTGCGCGGCGTCCAGCGTGACTTGCAGCCCCTTCCTTACGCATTCGAACAGGATCTCATCCTTGTTGGAGAAATAGTGATAGATCGTAGGCTTGGTAACGTTCAGGGCGATGGCGACCTGGTCGATCGAGGTGGCGCGGAAGCCCTTTTCATTGAACATGCGCACCGCCGTGTCGAGCACCGCATCCCGCTTGATGATCCTCTCGCGTTCGCGCTCCTCCTGCTTGGGCCAGGGGGAGTCCGGATTGGGTTCTTGTCGTCTATTCATGGCGATGCTCGTGGGCTGCTGCACAGCTGCGGGACATGTTTGTACTTACTACTCATTAGTATGCAAAGGATGGAGCAGTAAAGTGATACACGAGTGAACAGGAGCGAAGTGCACGGCAGGCGGAGTCTGCTACGGGCTGATTTCGTTGAAAAAGTCGCCCGGGATTGCCCGCTTTGGCAGGCTATGGCTTTGATTTCTTTCGGGCGTTGAAGGCTTGTTCGCCGTTTTAGCCGGTGGCGGGCACCAGTGGCTTGAGCTTGGCCAGTTTTCGGAGGTTTTTCGGCGGTGGCTGCGAGGGTGAACTCGTTGTCTAACGTCAGCGCTTGTGGGACAGATTTGAGGTTTTCGTAACGGAGGATTTCTGGTTCATCGCAGCCAATATGGAGCGAAGATGAACAAGAAATCCGGAACATCGAAAGACGCGGCTGAAAAGTTGGTCAAAACAATTCGCCGCAAGACCCGCCGCCTACATTCGCCTAAAGAGAAGATCAGGATTGTGTTGGTCGGCCTTCGCGGGGAGGAGCGCATTGCCGCGCTGTGCCGCCGTGAGGGTATCAGTGAGAGCCTGTACTATTCCTGGTCGAAGGAATTTCTTGAAGCTGGCAATCCGGCAGGACCCCGCGCGTCGACATTCCGAACGTGTCGTGGAAAAACAAGCGGCTGGCCGGATTCGCGTCCATGGTGCTGGCTTATGTCCAGCTCGAAAGACTGGCTCTTGGCAAATTGCCTAAAACGCCGCGCTTTCCGTTGCTCGCGCTGATGCGGAACCAGATGCGGATGAAACGGTGGACCAAACGCTACCGCGCTTGGCGCGATGCCCATCCCTAGTGAGGGCGCGATGCGCCCTACCTCGACGCCGCTGAATTGGATAAAGAGCGCGCCTGAGCGGACGTTGGGCGTTGCATGTCGTGGAATGACCCTTCTGTCCTCACTTTCGGCGCGGAACGATTGCGCCGAAAGGTTGACCTGTGTGCCAAGGCCAGCCGGTCTATTCTGGTCCGATTTGACCAGTCCAAAGCAAGTCGGATTCACACGACTTGTAGACTGTCGCCTGTAGCCCTGTTGTTTCCGAGACCGTGCCCAGATCATAGACACGCGCGAGGCTGTTCTGGCGGGGTGCCGCCGACCACTAGCGGTGGCGGATTGGACGGCAACCATTGGCGGAACCCGACCCAAGGTCGATCACCAATCGCGAATGGCGGCCAGCGCCTCCGGCAACTGTGTTTTGAGAAACGGAAATGTTTTGGGCAGCACCAGCCGTTTGGCTTTGATCTTCCTGCGATAGGTCTCGAATGCTCCAGGAACAGTGAAGGGGCTATCTTCTGTTTCGAGCCAAAGGACCTTTGGAATGCTGTTCAACCCGTCCAAGTTCACTCCCCAGTCGCTCGTCGAGATTGTTCCTTCGCGCCAGAAGCATTCGCCGTTATTGAACGTGTTTTCCTCAGCATTCCGTCGGAACGCCACGTAGCCGCTCGTGCTTTCAAGCTCGCGGAGGTTGACGTCCGGCAGGACGGTCGGGGCTGTCAGATCATTGAGATTGGCGCGATGTTTGCGCACCGCCATCTTCGCAAGAGCCCGAAATGCTGCCGGGGTGAACCGGGCGGCAAGAAACGCGGCCTTGAAAAGGCCCCTCAGGCCGGATGCCGAATAAAAACCATCCAGAGGCGGGATCGGATTGATCGCGATCAGGACGCGGCATCGGTCAGGGTATCGCAGTGCAAAGCTAAAGGCCGGCGCGAAACCGGTTCCAAAGGCCAGCGACACCACGGTCTGTCCCGGCGCCAACGCGTCCAGAACGTGTCGGTAATCGGAGACATGGGACTGCAACAGCTCAGGCCCTGTCTTGCGCACCAATGTCGACCTGCCAAAGCCTGCGCGTGAGCTGCTGATCACACCAAATCCCTGTTTGCGGGCGATCTCCATCGCTTCGTCTGACCAATGCTTTCCGCTGGCAAGGCAATGAAAGTAGAGCAGCTTGTTTTCAGCGGCCATGTTGTGGGTTTTGAGTTCAAGGGCACGGCCGTCCGGCAGCCTGAGGATCTGCATGTCTTCGGCTGAGGAGGAGTCCGCCGCTGCCGGCGCGATCGTGGTACCGATGCTCGACAGTTGCGATGTGGTGGCCATCAGATCGGACTGCGTGGCGCAACCGAGCTTTTCGATGACAGACCGGATCTGATTGCGCACGGTGTTATAGGTGCTGCCCCGATCGGTGGCGATCTGCCGAAGGCTGCGTCCGCCCGCAAACCTTATCAGCACATCCAGCTCGGCTTCGGTGAGGTCGAATTGGGCGTGGAACTGCTGTCGCAGGAACGCCTCCCAACTGTTGGTCCGCCGGTAGATCGCCCAGGTCCCCGCGCGGTGTTCCACGACACCCCATTCGGTTTGACCACCTAAGGATGCAAAGCGCAGCAACATCTTTTCGTCGTCGGGAAGAGCCTTCATCCGCCGAAGATCATCGGCGACCACGTCATAGCCGCGGTCTTCCAACGCAATTTGCAGTGCTTCGGCGCTCTCGCTTTGCACCCAGGTCAGATCATCGGCTGAGCTCTGGCGATCCTGCGAAAGAAGATGCTGATAGACGCGTTCGGAATGCTGTTCGATTTCCAGAAGGGTCGCGGCGAGCGGTGCCTCGGAAAGCGCCTGCTCCAAAAGAACAAAGAAATCGACAAACCTATCTGGATCGACAACGCAGGCATAGAGCGCAAGCAGCACTTCATTTTGCCGGTCAGCAGATGTCACGCAAACCTCCGCATAGTCAGATTGCATCATGCATGGGTGGGTCTCGCACCGTAACGTCTAGAGACCATGACAGTCTTCAAGAGGCAAGATATGGCTTTTGCAGCCTCCCTTAGCAGCTCACAATGGAAACGATTGGTCGCAGGTGCGGTACTGAGCGTCGCGGTTGCCGTACCCGCAGGCGCCAACTGTGTAAGCTTCCAAGAGCGGTCTGGTGAGCCTGATCGGTTTGTGAACAACTGCGGGTACACGGTTGTGATCAAGGCCCTCTTCAACAATGGCTATGAGGGCACCTGGGGGCCGCTCAACTCAGGCAGATGGGTGAGTGTACTAACAGGTGGCGATGCAACACGTGTCAGTTATGAATGGTGCGATCTGCGTGACTACCACCAAGATAGCTGCGTCCCTGATCCATCATGGCCCTGAACAAAAGCAAGATGACCGGCTCCCGCACATTGCTCTGTTCAGCCGCGAACCCTGTCAGAGGGACCTGGCTTGAGGCAGGTGCTACATGACAACATGTTCAAAGCCGCCTGTTTCGGCACGTCTGTTAATCACCGGCCTTCTGATCGCCTGTCTGGCCATGCCGGGCGATTTATTGGCGCAGGCCTATCGCGGCACCGGCGCGGTCTTGCTCGAAGATGACGAGCTGGCCGAGCTTCCGACAACACCAACATTCCGCAACTACTTGCCCGAGGCAGTCAGCCTGCGCGGCCGCATGCCGCCGGTCGGCGATCAGGGGCGTCAGGGATCCTGCGTGGGATGGGCGGTCGGATATGCGGCACGGTCCTACTACCAGTTTGCATCGCTCGGACAATCGCTGGAGTTTGATACTAACATCGCCAGCCCCGCCTTCATCTACGACGCGATCCGCATCGACCCAGATGATTGCGATACCGGATCGCGCATCACAGATGCGCTGAATCTCTTGCAGAATACGGGCAGCCTCGACAGCGCGGCCTATAGCTATGATGATCGGCTGTGCCGAGTGGTAAACCCCGGCCAGCATGGCGACGGGCTTGGGTTTTCCATTTCTGGATGGGCCCGGGTCGACCACGAAAACCTTGACCAGGTCAAGGGCGAGCTGGCCCGCGGGCATCCGGTAATCCTGAGCATGCTGCCTGATACCGGCTTTCACCTGTTGCGCGCGGCCGATCCGATCTGGCGTTCAGGTCCACGCGACCCCAATGAACTGAGCGGTCATGCGATCACCCTGGTGGGCTATGACGACCGAGCAGGGTTATTTGAATTCATCAACTCCTGGGGCAGCGACTGGGGCGATGCCGGCTATGGATTCATGGATCACGACACCTTCCGCAACCGTGTGCGTGGTGCGTATGTCATCCGTCCAGAAACCGAGCCGCGCCCGCCGGTGCCGATCGAGCCGCGCCCTCCCGCACCGCCGCAGATCGAAGTGGTTGATGTCGATCTGCCAGTTTTTGACTGCGCCCGCCTGCGCGCCGAACGGCGCGATGGTCAGGACGGTATCCATGGTTTCGTGTCATCCCAAGCGGACCTCCAATCACTGACCGATCTCTTCGGTGATCGCTTCAGTATCGACGTCGCGCTGAGGCCATGGCCGCAATGCGAGGCTCTGCTGATTGCCGAAACCGGCGAAGACGCCGCCGAGATCGTCCTGAACAGCACCAGCACACGGATTGGCGACGACTTGGTTTTCACCGTCACGACGCCCGGCTTCACCAGCAATCTGCACTTGGTCTATTTTCAGGCGGACGGCCAGGTGATCAACCTGTTCCAGGCCGCGCTGCCGAATCTGAGGTCCCATGACCCACGCACCGAGCTTCGCCTCGGCGACGGCGGTCATGGTTATCCGCGGTTCGAAATCTCGCCGCCCGTGGGCGAAGAAATGATCATGGCGATCACAACGCGCAGCCCGCTTTTCGCCCGCCCCCGCCCCCTGATCGAGACCGAGCGTGAGTTTCTGTCGGCTCTGCGGGCGGCGACGCTCGATCTGGAGGCCAATACAGGCCTAAGCCGTTACTTCGCGGCCACACATCTGCCGATCTCCATCACCGAGGATTAAATGCGCCGTCCACTTCTGACCTATGCCGTCTCCGCGATTGTTCTTTTGGTGTCCACCTCGGCCTGGGCCGAGGACTTGAGCGCCGATCAAATCATGGACGCCCTGCGTACCGATCTGCCGGGGCGGGGTGAACGCGGGCTCAGCATTTTTGGCGGCGAACCGGAACCGCCCTCGGTCAATCTCCGGGTGCAGTTTGCGTATAATGAAGCCACTCTCACAGATGAGGCAATTCTGACCCTTGGCGCATTGGGCGAAGCGCTCGGCAGCGAGATCCTCGAAGGGTTAAGCTTCGAGATCATCGGCCATACCGATGCCACCGGATCAGTCGAGTATAACCAGGCCCTATCCGAACGGCGTGCGCAAAGCGTGGTAGGATTTCTTACAGATGAATACGCGGTAGGCGCGGAACGCCTTTCCTGGAGCGGCGAAGGCGAAAGCCGGTTGCTCGATATCGACAACCCTGAAAGCGGCGAAAACCGGCGCGTTGAAATCCGCACGGTTCTGAGCGAGGAGGACTAAGCCCATGCTACGCATCATGGCCCTGATCATGGCGATTGTGATTGGCAGCGGCGCTGTGCTGGCCGATGAGTATCGCGTCACCGCCAATGTGCTCAATGTGCGGGCTCTGCCCTTCACGGACGCCCAGATTGTCGGGCAGGTGAGCCGCGGAGATGTGCTGGACACAACGGCCGGCAGCATCGTCAGCGGGCCGGATTGGATCGGGGTCCGGCTGGAGAGCGGTGAAACGGGTTTTGTCAGCAGCCGTTTTGTCGAACGCGTCCGGATCGATCGATTCAATGCGGATTTCTTGCAGGTGCTGCCCGAAACGCCGACAGATTTCATCGCCGGCCTGGTCAGAATCGATGATGTTTACGGCCTACGCTATGCGGAGCGGTTTGGAGTGTCGGGCTCAGGGCGTTTCCTGATCGCTTATGACGGTGCGCGGGCCCTCGCAATCTTCGACACTGAACTCGCGCGCGTTACCCGCCGGATCGATGTCAACGCTTTTGCATTGACCGACAATTACTTGGTGTATGTGCCGCAGGATGGGTTCACCACCATGCCGCATCTGGAATACATTGATCTGCGGGTGTCAGACACAGTGCGCCGCATCGATCCACAGGAATTCGGCCTGCGCAGTTTCGTCGGGCTCGCCGCAATTCCAAATAGCGATCAGGTTGTGACCCAGGTTTTGGGAGATGGCTATGCGCGGATCGTTTCGTTCGACCTGCGCCGCCAGCAGATTGACCAGGTCTTCGTGCCCGATGCCGCTGATGGGCAGACAGTCCGGACCACCAGGTTCTTCGCCGTGGACGACCAGACCATCCTGGGCTACCGCAGCCCGTCCGATGACGGGCCCCTGGGCGGGCTGGTCTTTGCCATCGATCATGGCAGTGGTGCCGCCACCCACATCGAGCTCGGCCCGGAGGCGCCGTCCAATCTCAACAACGTGGCGTTCTTTCCCGAGGAGGCTGTGGTGCTGCTGCAGGGCCCGCCCGCCGACCGCAGCCCGGGCACTTTTTCCGTGGCAATCGACTACAACGCGGGCAGCCGTTTATGGGATTATATGGCCGAAGGTTGGCACAACACTTTTACCCAAGCCGAGGACGGCCGCCTGGTCAGCTACGAGAACGTCAATAGCGCCGATCAGATCGAACGCAGCCACGACATCCGCAGCGGCACCGTGGCTGCCCAGGAAGCGATGCCCGCCGACTACAGCCAGAATGATGTCGCCTGGACCTATATGTCCAACAACACGACCGCGCGGATGACCATTACGGCAGGGATCCGCATCGGGGCTCTGCAAACGCCCATCACCCTTCGCATCGAAGCGCCCGGCACCGAGCCGCGCGATTTGATCCTGCCTGGGGCGGTGCGCAATATGGGCGATCTTGGTCCTGATGGGCGCACTTTGCGCCTGCTTGTGACCGAAGGCGACACGCAAGCTTTCTATGAATGGGATCTTGATGCACCCGAGCCGCGCTTAGCCCAAGCGGTGGATCGCGACCTCAGATGGGTATCCGCGCCGTCGGAACGGGACACGCGGGGCGTCATATTCAATACCGATCCCGGTCCCAGAACCGCGATCGCCACGACGGTCAGCGAAACCGACGGGCTGGCCGACATTACGGCCGAAGGCACCCCAGTCGATTGCACCCCGGGTCTTTCACTGGGTCGGATCAACCGCCGGGGTGCGATCGGGTCGGATGCTGGTCTTTTTGCGATGCCAAATGTCTGTTTGTTGGCTTGGGATGTGTCGCGCGGCGTATTGCAATCGCGGCTGCCGCCTGACGGCGCGGTGCCGCTTGACGCCCAAAGCCGAAACCCTGGTTGCGATCTGCGCAATCTGAGCTGTCTCGATTACCCTGCAACAGCCGCGCTCTCAGCCCAACGCCTCGATGAGGATGGCGCTCGGTTCTGGGCCTTCTGGTCGACAACCGCATCAACCCGGGCAGAACAATCGACACACGCCAGTATCGTGACGTACTCGCGGATCAACGGTGAAGCTCGGGCCGATACACCGATCGCCTTTGCCGAGGTTGTGTCCTTCTTTGTTAGCCAAAGCGACCACTGGCTCGCGCAAGCGCCGCGCGCCCTGCCGGTGGCCTCGCGCGATGGCAATCTGCGCATGTTCGTACACGGAATGCGCCCCGGCGCCGACGAAGCCACAACCTGGCTCTTTACCCTCGATCGCAATGGCACCAGCATCGCGGATCCACGCCCCTTGCCCGATCTCGGTGCCGAGTTCGGTGCCGTGCTGGCTGCTTATCGCAATGACGGGCATTACGTGATTTCGTCCGATCGGAACCTGGCCTTCCTGAACGATGATCTCGAACTCATTGCGGTTCGGCCCTTTTCTGCCACCGCCAGCGGCACCACATGGCGCCCGGGCGCGCAGTTGATCGGTGCGGCGCATTTCGTCAATGCGCTCTCGGCCAATATCTACGAAATCTACCGGCTTGAGGATGGCAGCCGCGCCGCCACTTTTGTGGTCGATGCCGAAGGGAATGCACTGGCCCTAACCGACGGTGGCTATTTCGCCCAGAACGGACGCGCCGCGGCGGACCTACTGATCCTGCGCAACCGCGACACAGGCGAGGCGCTGCCTATCTCTTCGGTGTTCGATACGCTCTACCGCCCCGATCTGGTGCAGGAGGCGCTGATCGGTGATCCCGACAACCGGGTTGGCACGGCAGAACGCGATCTGTCGCTGGAGAGCGTCATGCTCGGTGGCGGTGCCCCAATTGTCGAAGCCCTGGAGGTCGAGCCCGACGTGGTGGCCGACGCTGTCAATGCGCGCATGGTGGCGCAGCTTGGCTCTGGCGGTATCGGCAATGTGATCTGGAGCGTGAATGGCGTAGTCGTCGGCGTCGACGAAACCCGCGCAGCACCCTTTGATAGCAATAGTGGCCAGCGGGTTGAGGCCACACGCCTTCTGCCACTGGAACCCGGCGAGAACACTGTTGCGGTGCGGGTCGCGAACCACGCCGGCACGATCACATCGGACGTCTATTCAGCCGTGGTCACCCGTGCGGAGGGCGGCGCAGTGGATGCGCCCACGCTCTATGTCATGGCTATCGGCGTTGACGACTATGAAGAGGAACGGTTGCGCCTGAACTATTCGGTCAATGATGCGCGTGCCGTGGCTGATACACTGTCGCAGCGGGGTTTGGATTTCGATGATGTGCGCGTCACAACGCTCTTTGATCGGGAGGTTTCGGCTGAAGCGCTGGACGACGCCTTTTCACAGATCGCTGACGAAATTCGCCCGACGGACACCTTCGTGTTCTTTCTCGCCGGCCACGGAGTTACGTTTCAGGGGCGCTACTACTTCCTGCCTCCCAACATCAGTGTTTCGGAGAATCCGGCCGACTCGCTGGCGCGCTATGGTATCTCCCAGACCGACTGGCGGCGGTTCTTTTCACGTATTTCGGCTTTACGATCGGTGATCCTGTTCGACAGTTGCGAAAGCGGCTCGGCGATCCGAATGAACGCAGTCAACGAACTCGAGCAGGGGGCAGGCATTTCGCGGCTCGCCGCCGCATCAGGAAGGGCGATCATCACCGCAGCGGCGGAAACACAATACGCGCTGGAAGGTCACAACGGCCACGGTGCTTTCACCTACACGCTGCTCGAGGCTTTCTCAGAAGGTGATACCGACGCCGATACACGGCTCGATTTACGGGAACTCGCTGACTATGTCGGGCAAGAACTGCCTGACCTGACGCAGCGTATCTGGCAGTACCGGCAAGAACCGCAGGTGCATATCTTCGGCACCTCCTTTGCGCTGGCACGTACAGGCGTCCAGTGATCGGCTTAGGAGCGAAATGCGTATAGGACTAGTCACCAATGCCGATGGCGTAGACATCTTGGCGCAATCTCGATGAAAGGCCCTGCAATGGAAATGTTGGAAACTCCATCGAGTTTTTCCTGTGCAGTATCGAAACCTTTCCAAAAGGGAGTGGGAGGAAACATGTTCACGAAAACAAGACACGGGTGCTTTCGGACACTCTTCGCTGTGGTTCTCGCGCTCACCGCGCCACATTCTGCATTCGCCGACAACATTGATCAGTGTTTTGAAATCGATACCGATCGACCGCGTTCAAGCAGCCCTCATGGCAACACTCAGATGTCAAACATACCTGTTCGAGTGTCCAATAGATGTTCGCAGACAGTCTATTATGCCTATGCTTTCTGCTCCGATCGACGCGTTTTTTCCCATGGCGCGAGCGTCGACCTCTACAATTACCACACGTATAGTCACGCCGTGGGGCCGGGCTCGCCCTACGCATTTGAGCAGGCAGGTGGCGCGACCCTCGTTCGGGGGGAAGCCTACAGGTTCCAAACAGCCTATTCTTTCAGTCCAATACCACACAACAGGCGACCTCAATGCCCCCCACCAGTCGAAGAAGAGCGGTCAGAGACCACACAGATCGACATTGTGACACGTGCCGCATGGAGCTGTACGCTTCGCGACATGGGAAACCCAATCTTGAACTTTACAATCGTCGCAACTCACCAGGGAGGCGACCGTGTGACCTTCACTTACCGTAACGTTCGCGAGTTGGTCGACGAGTCGGTCGGTCAGCTTAGTGAGGGCGTACAGACGTTCTTGACCTTCGATGGTCGCGAGTTCTCGCAACGAAACCGGAACGGCTACACAATATGTCAGCTGCAAGGGGAACGAGCAATGGTTTGCGAAGCCGGCGCCCCAGGCCTTCGTCCGGCGCAGACGACCTGCCGCCGCTAAGCTCTCGGCGCGGGGCTATTGCGTTGTTCGGGTGTCTGGTCGAGGTTTTTGGTTTTTGAGGTCGAGCATGCCGCGCAATTTGCTGTTTGAGCGGCATCTTTTGCCGCGTGAGATCATCCTGTGTGCAGTGCGTTGGTATCTGCGGCATCCACTGTCGTACCAGGTTGTCGTCGATCTTCTGGCAGAGCGAGATTTCGCCGTTGATCGCTCAAGCGTCCATCGGTGGGTGTAGAAGTTCGGCCCAGAGATCACGAGGAGCACCGAGAAACCCTTGCGACGGGCCAGCGTCGATTGGCATGTCGATGAAACTTATACTCGTGTTGGCGGCAAATGGCACTACCTGTGGCGCGCGGTGGATGCCAACGGCCAAATGGTCGGTTTCCGTCTGACAGCGTGGCAGGATGCGAAGGCGGCCAAAGGCTTTCTCAACAAGGCGAGTGAACGGGGGTGCGCCTGCACGGGCCCGGTACAATCTGTACCAACAAGGCACAAGCCTGCGCTCGTGTGACCCGCGAGATCAATCACCGCTACGATCCGCACATCGGCCGAAAGTGGCGCAATAGTCTCATCGAGAGCGACCACGCCGCCATGAAACGGCTCCTTACCAGCAAGTGCGGCTTCATCCATCATAAACAACCAGGCCCAGGGGGCCCGACGCTGCATATTTGGGCTTTTGGCGGAACAAAAGAGGTACGTGGTCATGGGCCTGGCCGCTGCAGGTACATGACCACGTTGTCGGCGGGGAACTTGAAGCCCCGTCCATCTGAGACGCGTTCAGCACTGACAGGATATTTGGGCCTGTTGGGATTGATGGCGACGACGCGGAACAGCTCATCCTTCGACCGGAAGGTGCGGCCATAGTCTGAGGGCTCCAGCCCAAAATGAGGCGCGAGCACTTCGAACATGGCCTTGTCCGGGGAATAGATCGCGCCGTCTTCCTGTGGGATGCCGACGCGGAAGCTGATCGCAAGACTATGGCGCAGGTCGATATCCGCGAGATCGCCCTCTTCGACTGTCAGTCCGTGCGTCTCTGCCACGGCGAGGTATGCCTTTATCATGTCCCGGCGCAGCCGATCGCATAGCTCTGGGGTCAGGTTACGTGGTGGTGGCACCTTGACCCGAGTTTGCGCAGGCGCCTTGGACGCGGAAGGCTGTCGTTTGCGTGGGGGCTTTTTCATGCGATCGGCCCCTCTATGATCTCGTTGCCCGTCAGCATTTGAGCCTTTGCTTTATAGACAGTCCCGCGCGAGATCCCCATTTCGCGGGCAATTTCCGAGGGCGAGAGGCCTGCACCGAGTTTGGTCTGAATGGCCGCCATATCAATCTTGGGCGGGCGACCGCGATAGACCCCTTTGCGTTTCGCGGCCTTGATGCCTTCGGCTTGCCGCTCGCGGCGGAGGTTGGTTTCGAACTCTGCAAAGACGCCAAGCATGTCGAAGAAGGCCTTGCCCGCAGCGGTCGACGTATCGACAGGTTGCGCGGTGGCGGCCAGATGGGCACCCTTTTCCTTCAGCATGGCGACAATGGTCTGTAGATCCTGCATCGAGCGGGCCAGCCGGTCGACCCGTGTGACCACCAGAGTTTCACCTGGATGGATGAAGTCGAGGATCGTCTTCAGCTCGGGGCGGCCCTCAAGCGTGGCCCCACTGCGCTGTTCCTACCGCACCATCCCACATCCGGCAGCTGTCAGAGCCTCGATTTGAGCATCGAGGTTCTGATCGACGGTCGATGTTCGGGCGTAGCCGATTCTGGGGCTCGATCTGTTCATTTTGAGTATGCCTATGGCGATATGTATTCAGTATATCAAAATAGGCTCAAAATGAACAAGTATTCCACGGCGATTAGTGTTAAGTGCGCCGCCGCTCAGGGTATACTCATAATGACGGACCTGAAGGCTACCCAATCCAAAAATTTCGCTCCCGCCGTTTCTGTACCTGCAACTTCGCGAACCGCTCACTGATAGTATCGGTGTGGATTTCATCATGAGCCCAGTCTACGTATCCCGCTTCCTTCGCCCAATCATGTTCTGGGTGCTTTGCATCCCCACGCGCTTCCTTGAAGACTTCGTACATGGGCGGGCCTCCAATGTCCTCGGGCGGGGTTGCCCATTGGCCGCCAACAAAACGCGGCAAGGGCTCATTGGGGACAATCGGGCGCTTTGAGACGAGCTCGACACGATGCGTCCAGTCATCACCAAATTCATAAGTGTAGATCACCGGAGGCACCTTAGCGTTCAAAAGGAAGCCCATCTTCTTCGTAGTGACTTCCATCACGGATGGCCCAAACATCGGCTCCATCCAGAAGTCCTCACTCTTCATCTGGTATTTCCTGTCACCAATCTGGAAATCCCACAAGTGCATGTCATACCACAGGAAAGCCGCCTGAATGGCGTCGTGCAAATGTGGCAAGGTCTTGTCCGACCGGATTTCGATCTCCCGCCACGGCGCGGGGCCCACATGCTCAAGGGTGATTTTCAGCCGCAAGACTTGGGGGTCTTTTTCCGCCATCCGCGCCTCTATGCGGCCATGCGTTCAAAGTCGATCCGCTTGTTCAGATCGACCTCGAAGCGGCCATAAGGGTTGATGTGTAGGTAGATAAGCGGGGACAGGCCGCGATAATCTTCAGGGGGCAAACGTGCGACCACATCGGGATTGCGCAGGATAGACTGCACCATCCGCGTGTTTACATAGACCAGCGACGACTGAAGCAGGTGCAGCGCATGGGCGGCGGTTTCCTGATCACGTACGCGATTGGTTGTAATCTCACCGCCCTTGCCAAAGAACACAAAGCTGTTGGCGCTGTTCCAATTCTCGACGACGTTCAGCCCCTCGTGGATTTCCCGACGGAACGCCTCTGAGCGCAGGTAGCGACACAGGAGTATTGTCTTGATGGCACGGCCAAGCTCCGCGAGCGCCTTGTATGTGGGGTGCATCACATCCAATCGTGCGAACCGACGCAAGATGGCCTCCGGGTCCGCCGTCCCAAGACGCATGGCGGCTGCGTATTTCACCATCTCATCGTACTGGCGTTCGATTTCGCCCCAATCGATGATGCCAGACAAGATTGGAAGAAGGTTGGGCAGTTGCCCTCGCATGCCCGCACACGGGAGGGCCGGTTTCTGACGGCGATGGCCTTGAGGCGCGGGGCAAGCTCAAAGCCCAGAAGGTGGCAGAAGGCGAAGCCAACCGCACTTTGGCCATGGCTGTCGACATACTGTCTTTGGATTTCCATGTCGGTGCAGTGGCGTAGGACACCTTCGATCATGGCGGCCACCTCGGACGAGGAACATCGCTTCAGTTGGGAATAAACGCAGGTCGCCTGGCGCTCGACATGCCAATAGATCATCACGCCTCGCCCGCCATAGCGCACATGCCATTCGGTCATCAGGTTGCGATCCCATGCCCCGAATTTCGTAGAATCCCCGGCACAAGTCGTGCCTGGCGTGCCCCAGATCTCTGGGTTGCGGATTGCAAGCGTCGCATTGGCGATGGGGTTCACCCTGTTTTTGGTCCGGTCTTCATGCGACCTTTCGGGCAGCAGGTCAATTCCAGCGCCGCTGCCGCATCAGCCGCCAGCACACTTTCTCCACCGACAGCACCAAGCCCACGCGGCTTCCACCTTGGGAGATTTTCCAACGCGGGCCACACGCGCACCAAGCTGATACGTCACACAATGGCCCGCATCGAAAAATCTTCGCCCTATCTGACCTTGTTACTCCCCGCAGCATTCGACACAATGACCGGAAAGCGGACTGATGCACTCGCAGCGTTGCATCTGCAGGATTTGGCGAACGGTCATTCACGCTCATGATCAGTAATTGGCGAAGGTGCCCAACTAGGGAAATGTGGCGCCAGGGGTATGACCGCGCGGCCCGCGGTCATATTGGGATTGCCCTTGGCCGGCCGAAAAGCCCGTCAGATCTGACAACAACCGCCCCTCTACGCGGCAGGCAGGCTGCTGATCCAGTCGCGCCCCGGCACCGCGTCGAGCAGGCTTTGCGTATAGCCATGCTGCGGATTGGCGAAGATGTCAGCGGTGGAGCCCTGTTCGACGATCACCCCGCGCTGCAGGATGGCAATTTCCTCGCAGACGGTGGCGGCGACGCGCAGGTCATGGGTGATGAACAGCATCGACAGGCCGAACTGGCGGCGGAGATCGTCGAGCAGTTCCAGCACTTGTTTCTGCACCGAGACGTCGAGGGCCGAGACGGGTTCGTCGGCCACCACGAGCTTTGGCTTGACTGCCAGCGCACGCGCAATGCCGATGCGCTGGCGCTGGCCGCCGGAAAACTCGTGCGGGTAGCGGTCGGCCGCCTCGGGCTGGAGGCCCACGAGGCGGAGCAATTCGCGCGCCTCCTCCAGCGCCTGCGCGCGCGGTGTGCCCCAGATGACGAGACCCATGGCGATGATCTCTCCAACCTTCTGGCGGGGGTTGAGGCTGGCGAACGGGTCCTGGAACACCATCTGCACATCGCGGCGAAAGGCCCGCATCTGCGCCCGACCGATCCCGGTCATCGGCTGGCCGTCGAGCAGGATGTCGCCGCTGTCGGGCCGTTCCAGCCCGATCACGCATTTGGCCATCGTGGTCTTGCCCGACCCGCTTTCACCCACCAGAGCCAGCGACGAGCCCTTGGGGATCGAGAGTGAGACGGATTGCACCGCCTTCACCTCGCGCAGATTGCGCGAGAAAAGCCCGCCACCAAGGCGATAGGTGCGCACGAGATCGCGGATTTCCAGAAGCGGCGGCGCAGTTTCGGCGGCGCGGTTTCGCGGGTTGAGCCCGGGCACGGCGGCGACAAGGGCCTGCGTGTAGGGGTGTTCCGGCCTGACCAGCACGTCATCGGCCCGCCCCTCCTCCAGCACCTCGCCCTGACGCATCACGGCGACGCGGTCGGCGATCTCGGCCACCACGCCGAAATCATGGGTGATGAACAGGACCGAGGTGCCGTGCTTACGCTGCAACTCCTTGATCAGGTGCAGGATCTGCGCCTGCGTCGTCACATCCAGTGCGGTCGTCGGTTCGTCAGCGATGATCAGCGCGGGTTCCAGCGCCAGCGCCATGGCGATGACGATACGCTGCCGTTGCCCGCCCGAAAGCTGGTGCGGATAGCTGCGCATCATGCGGTCGGGGTCGGGCAGATGCACATCCTCGATCAGCGCGCGGACGCGGGCGGTGCGGGCGGGCGCGTCGAGATCGGTATGGACCTCGAGCACCTCGTCGATCTGGCGACCCACAGGCATCAGCGGGTTCAGCGCCGTCATCGGCTCCTGGAAGATCATCGCGATGCGCCCGCCGCGGATGGCGCGCATCGCCTCCGTCCCGAGCGTCAGCAGGTCGCGCCCCTCGAACAGGATCTGGCCCCGGTCGGCATGGACATGGGGCGCAGGCAAAAGGCCCATGATCGCCTTGCCCATCATCGACTTGCCCGAGCCGCTTTCGCCCACGATGCACAGGATCTCGCGCGGGTTGACGGTGAGCGAGACACCCTTGACCGCGTGGCGGCGGTCGGACCATGCGGGCAGCGCGACATGCAGGTCGCGGATATCGAGAACGGCGTCGGTCATAGGTCGGCAAGCCTCGGGTTGAGGGCGTCGTTCAGGCCTTCGCCGATGAGGTTGATGGCGAGCACGGTTAGCAGGATGACGATGCCGGGCACCGTCACCAGCCACCACGCATCGCGCAGGAAGGACCGCCCGGCCCCGATCTGGAAGCCCCAGCTCATCTGCCCCGGCGAGCCAAGGCCCAGAAAGGACAAAGCGCTCTCGATCAGGATCGCGGTCGCCACCATAAGCGAGCCGGTCACGATCAGGGGCGAGAGCGTGTTGGGCAGAATCTGGCCAAAGAGGATGCCCATGTCGCGCTGGCCCGCCACGACGGCCGCCTGCACGAACTCGCGCGCCTTGACCGCCATCACTTCGGCCCGGACGACGCGCGCGATGGGCGGCCAGCTGACCACCGCGATGGCAATCACGAGATTCATCGCCGAGGGCGACAGGATGGCCACCAGCACGATGGCAAACAGAAACCACGGGATGGTCTGAAAGAACTCGGTCAGGCGCATCAGGATGTCGTCGACGATCCCGCCATAGTAGCCCGCAAGCGCCCCCAGAACGGTGCCGAAGGCGATGGCGGCGACGGTCGAGAGAACCGCGATCATCAGAGTCGTGCGCGCGCCATGGATCAACCCCGCCAGCACGTCGCGCCCGAGGCTGTCGGTGCCCAGCAAGAACCCCTCGGAGCCCGGCGGCAAGAAAGGCTGGCCGACGATGGCGAAGGGGTCGCGCGGGGCAAGAACGCCCGCGAAAAGCGCCGCGATCAGCACCAGCGCCAGCCAGACGAGGCCCAGATAGACCCGAGGGTTGCCATAGAAGCGCGCATTAAAGCTTTTCATGCCGTCACCTTAGCCGGATGCGCGGGTCGAGGATCACGTAGATGATGTCGACCAGCAGGTTCACGACCACCACAAGGATCGCGGAGAGAAAGAAGATGCCCAAGAGCAGGTTGTAGTCGCGCGCGAAAAGCGACTGGTAGGCGAGCTGCCCGAGGCCAGGCCAGGCGAAGACCGCCTCTACCACCACCGACCCGCCGAGGAGCGAGCCGGTCTGGACGCCCGCCATGGTCACCACCGGGAGAAGTGCGTTGCGGAACACGTGGCGGCGGGTGATCTGCGCGTCCTTCAGGCCCTTGGCGCGGGCCGTGGTCACATAATCGAGCCCGCGCTGTTCCAGCATTGAGGCGCGCATCAGGCGGGCGTAAAGCGCAAGGTAGAAGACCGAGAGCGTGACCGTGGGCAGAACGAGGTGATGCGCGATGTCCCAGACGCGGTCCCAACCTTCGTGAAAGGCCACCACGTTTTCCATGCCGGAGGTTGGAAACCAGTCAAGCTTGACGGCAAAAACCAGCACCAGCATCAGGCCGACCCAGAAGAGGGGCGTGGCGTAAAGCAGGACGGCCGTGACCGAGATCAGGTGATCCTTCCACGTCTTGACCCAAAACGCAGCGAGCAGGCCCAGAAGGATGCCGAGGCTCAGCGAGACCATCAGTGTCGTGCCCATCAGGAGCAGCGTGGGCCACAGCCGGTCAAGCAGCAGGTCGAGCACCGGCGCACTCTGGCGGAAGGAATAGCCGAGGTCGAAGGTCAGAAGGTTGCCCATGTAGTTGAGGAGCTGGACGAAAAGTGGCTGGTCCTGACCGAAGCGGGCGCGCAATTCAGCGATGTATTCAGGCGTGGCGCCCCCCGCCTCGCCTGCAATGACGGTCGCAAGGTCCCCAGGCGCAAGCTGCAACAGCAGGAAATTGACGATCACAACACCGAGGATCACCGGGATGGTCTGCAACAGCCGGCGCAGGATGTAGCCGCCGATCGAGGCGTTCTTCATGGCGCAATCCCTCCAGCGCGGAAAAGAAATGCCCCGGCGACTTCTGCCGCCGGGACGCTTCGGCAGAGCTCAGCGCTGATGCGTGAAGGCGTAGTTGCCGTAGATGCCGATGGGCGTGGTGATCACGTCCGAGAATTGCGTGCTGAGAACCGTGGGATAGCGCAGTTCCAGCACATAGGCGACAGGGCTCGCCTCGGTCACCAGCGGCACGAGGGCCTGGTAGGCCTCCTGCCGTGTGGCGGCATCGGTCGCCACGGTCGCGGCATTCATCAGCGCGTCGGTTTCCGGCGAGGACCAGCGCGAGCCGTTCACGAAGACGGTGCCGGGCAGGATGCGGTCCGAATGGATGCCGCGATGCACGCCGATCACCGGGTCGGCTTGGTTGAACAGGAAGTTCGAGGTCAGCTGGAAATCGTAATCCGTGTAGGTCCGCGCGAGCCAGGTCGGCAGGTCCTCGTAGCGTAGCGTGGCCCGGATGCCGATCTCGGCTAGGTTCTGCACCGTGATCTCGCCGAAGCGCTGCCATTCCTCGCCATAGGGCGTGACGTCATGAATGATCTCGAACCGGATGCCATCGGCGTCGCGGGGGAAACCCGCCTCGTCCAGCAGCCGGTTGGCGATGTCGATCCGGTCAGGCACGGAGAAGTCGATGCCCCGCCCGAAAAGGCCCGAGGGCTCGAAGTTGGAACTGATCGGACCCGAAGCCGGAACGCCATAACCGAACCAGACGTTGTCGATCACGAATTGCCGGTCGATGGCGTAGTTCACCGCCTGCCGCACCATCTGGTTGTCGAAGGGCGGTTCCTGGGTGTTGAAGATTATCTCGACGATGGGCGAGATCATCTCGTAGCCGCGAGTCGTGACCTCGATCGTGTCGAGCGCCTCGAGACGGCGGACATCCTGGTAGGGCACCGCGCCGAAGCCCGCGATATGCGCCTCGCCCTGTTCGAGCACCGCTGTGCGGGTCGAGGCGTCGGCGATGAAGCGCACGACGATGCGGTCCAGATAGGGCTGCCCGTCGCGCCAGTAATTGTCGTTGCGGTCGAGCCGCACGAATTCGCCGCGCCGCCATTCGGTGAAGACGAAGGGCCCCGAGCCGATGGGCTCGTTCGCGTTGCCATGGGCGCGGATGTCGCCCTCGGCATAGATATGGGCGGGCAGGATCGGGCTTTCGGCGGAATGGAGCGCCTTCATGAGGTAAGGCGCGGGCGCGTCGAGCCGGAAGATCGCGGTGTGCGAATCGGGCGTTTCCACAGCGGTTACGTTGCGGAAGGTCGCGATGCCGCGGGGATGGGCCTCGCGCAGCACATCCATGATGGTGAAACGCACATCCTCGGAGGTGAGCGGCGTGCCGTCATGGAACACCACATCTTCGCGCAGGTTAAAGGTGATGGTCAGACCATCGGCCGACACCTCCCAGCTTTCGGCGAGCGACGGCTGCGGTTCGAGGTCGAAGTTGTATTCCAGAAGGCCGTCGAAGACCTTGGATGTCACCTGCGCGATCGGCCCGGAGGTCGAGACATAGGGCGCGAGGTTCGGCGGCTCGGGCTGGGTGATCTGCACGAGCGTGCCACCCTGGCTCTGGGCCATCGCGCCGCCGACGGACAGGGCCGTGGCGAGGGCAAGGCCCGCTGCGGTCAGGAAAAAGGATTTCATCTTCATACTCCAGGCTGTTGGTGAGGCGATCATCAATTCAGGCGGGACCCACGACGGTAGAGTCTCCTGCGGGTCCCCCTTTGCGGGGTTGGGCAGGTCGTGATCGTATACAGAAACCGTAGCGCGCGGCGTAGCTTGCAAACAACAACGGCGGGGTTTAGATTCTGACGCGAAGTGACGCTAATAGGCAGTCAAATCATGACAGAGGATCTGGATTACACCACCGGCAATCTGGTCGCGAACCTGCGCTTTGCCTGCAGCTTTTCGCCCTCGGTCTCCGACATCTGCCGCAAGATGGGCATCAACCGGCAGCAATTCACCAAGTACCTGTCGGGCGCGGCCTTTCCCTCGCGGCACAACCTGCGGCGCATCTGCGATTTCCTGGGCGTTGACGAGTTCGAGATCCTGATGCCCCACGATCAGTTCCGCCGCATCCTGCAACTGCGTCCGCAGCGCTCGGGCGATGCACCGCCCGTGCCCGAAGCAATCGACACCCTGCTGGTGCAGGCGCAGCGGCAGAAAGGGCATCTGGGGCGCTATCTGGGCTACTACTACACGTACTACGCCTCGCTTTCACGGCCAGGCTTCATCCTGCGCTCGCTCCTGCACATCTATCCCTGGCAGGATTTCGTCGCCTACCGCCGGATCGAACGGCTCAACGACGGGCGGGACGGGCCGCCAGACGTCTACAAGTATCGCGGCCTCGTCCTCGAGGTGGGCGATCGGCTGCACATGATGGATCAGGAGACGCTGACGGGGTCGGAACTGACGCATACGATTCTGTTCCCTGTCTATCGCAACCGGGTGTCGCTTCTGAGCGGGTTGACCATGGGGGTTTCGGGCGCTGACACGCGACAGCCCTCTGCGGCGCGGATCATGCTGGAATACATCGGTCGCAATGTCGAAGCGCGGGAATCGCTCCGGCGCTGCAGGCTCTACGGACCGGACTCCCCCGAAATCCCCGAGGTCGTCGCCGCCTATCTGCACGGCCCCGAGGGCGAGTTGGATCTGCCGCTTCGCGCGGAACCGCTGGCACCGGCCCCGCAAGGCTGACCACGCGCCTGATCCTTCAGAAGCACCGAAAGCGTCATCTCGCGTCAGTAAGGGCGATGGAGAGGATTGGGATTTCCCGCGCCCTCTGGGCAAAGTCGCGCCACGCGACGCCAAGCGGGAGGGACGGGCGATGGAACAGGAACTGCGCGGGCTGGCCTTTGCGCGTGCATCAGGTGCCCAATCCTCACGCGCGCTGGTCGAAGACTGTCTCGACCGAATCGCGACGCAGAACAGGCAGCTGCACGCCTTCCTCACCGTCTTTGCCGACAGTGCCCGGGCCGAGGCCGACCGCGCCGATGCCGCCGTACGGGGGGGCACGCTGCTGGGTCCGCTTCATGGCATTCCCTTCGCGATGAAGGACCTCGCCGATATCGCCGGGCATGAACCGAGCTTCGGGTCGCGCTGTTACGGACGGGGGGTCGCGGAGCGCACCGCCCCTGCCGTCGCGCGCCTGCAGGCGGCGGGGGCGATCCTTCTGGGCGTCACCCACATGGTGGAATTCGCCATCGGCGGATGGGGCACGAATTACAGCATGGGCACGCCCCGCAATCCCTGTGATCCGGATCACCACAGGGTGTCGGGCGGCTCGTCTAGCGGATCGGCGGTGGCGGTGGCCGCAGGCCTTGTCCCCTTCGCCATCGGCTCGGACACCGGGGGATCGGTGCGCATTCCGGCGTCGTTGTGCGGAATCGTGGGGTTGAAGCCATCCTCCGGTCGCATTCCGCTGGACGGCATCGCACCCCTCAGCACCAGCTTCGACACGCTGGGCCCGCTGACCCGATCGGCGAGCGATGCGGGATTGCTTGCCGACATCATGGCGGGTGAGCAGCCAAGGCATGCCGTACCGGAGTTGCCACATCGGATCGGATATATCCCACCCGCTTACCTCGACCCGATCGATGCCGACGTCCTCGCTGGCTACCTTGACGCAATCGGCGTTTGCCGGGCGCGGGGCCATGAGCTCGTGCAGATCACACCTCCTCTGGAGGCCGTCGAGTATCAACGCCGCAACGGCAGCATCGTTGCCCATGAAATCTTCAGTCGCCTGGGTGGTCTGGCAGATGACAAGACCCGCCCGATCGACCCTTACGTGCGCGCGCGCGTCCTGGCCGGGGCGCTCATCGATACGGAGACATACGGGACGCTGGTGGCCGAGCGCGTGGTCGCCATCGCGCGGATGCAGGACATGATGGCCGCGACGCCCCTGATCCTGATGCCGACCACCCCTATTCGGGCGCGCCGGATCGAGGAGGTGGACGAAGGCACGATCCCGCTGTCGCGGTTCACGCGGATCGCCAACTATCTGGACCTGCCGGCAATCAGCCTGCCATTGCCGGGCAAGCGTTTGCCCGTCGGCCTGCAAGTCATGGCCGCCCACGGATCGGACCGCGCCTTGATCGCGGCCGCATGCGCACTGGCGACCGTTCTTGAGGAAGGTGAAAAACGGTCTGATGAGGACCTGCGCGCCGAAACATGATAGCCACGGAGTCGGCTCAAATGGCGAGTCGCGCCCTCGAGCGTTGCTTCATCGGAAATTGGTCACTCATCGGGGTCACAAGGTACGCGCTCCATCCGCCGAGCCTCAAACCACATCTTTTCGCTACGCGCGATGCCAACGTCTGCCCCTGCGACTGGCGCACGGAGGCCCGATCGTCAGCTATGGCTCGTTCGTGTCGGACCAGCGGGTTTAGTGGAAGGTCCTAAGGGTCTTCGAAGCGGGCCGATCCAGCGCACGCCTTCAACATCTGTTTTGAGAAGGACTCGCAGCTCTTGCGAAATGAGCAATCTCAGTTCCTCATCGCCGGTAGACACCATGAACTCCCGAGAAGACGAACATCTGTCAGCGCACCGAAATGCATGCTGCGGAGTGCGAAATCACACCATCGAAACATGAATACAAGCTGCACACGACGCCCAGCAAGAAATTGAAATAACGCCTAAATCACCACCATCCTCCATGGGCAAAGTGATTTGCCTTGTGCTGCTGCGAACCGAGACATGAACTGAAAGGTCAACAATAGCGTTCGAACCTCCCGAAAAACTGCCCGAAACCGGCGACACCCGGTGAATGTCGCGGCCAGCGGCCACGGGGATCAGGTTTTTCGACCCGAAGCTCCGATTTGTCGGATCGAAGGCGATCCATCCGGCACCGGGTACATAAATCTCCACCCATGCGTGGGTGGAGCCGAGTCCCGCCGAAACCAAAAGGCTTTCGTCCGGATCGGACAAATAGCCGGAGACGATGCGCGCACCGCTTCGGCGAGCAGGACCGAAAAATCGCGGCAAGACTCCCAGCCCTGATCGAAGGTTTCAATGGGCGACTGAGTGCCTTCCGTCTCACGGCTCTAACAGGAAATCTGCGTGAACACACACCATTGCTGATATCCTTCAGCAGCGACAGCGTGTCTGTCGGGCGCGCCATGACAAACGCTTCCACCCATCCGGCAACTCGGCGCTCAGATCAGTCGTGGCGGTTCCCGCGCCGGCTCATGCCGGAGTTCGAGCCCGTATCTCTGCGTCGTCATCGACCTGTTCTCCCGCCGAGTCGTGGGCTGGTCTGCGCAATCGCGCATGACGACGGACGTTGCGCTCCAAGCTCTTCTGGACGATGCCACCATGCATGTTCAGGCCCGGACTTCGGCGTCTTGCCTCGATCGCGCACGTTCAATGATCATCTCTGCCGCCTTCTCGGCGATCATGGTGACCGGCGCATGGGTATTACCAGAGGTTATGGTCGGCATGACCGATGCATCGGCGACTGAGATGTGCTCGAGACCATGCACTTTCAGGTTGCTGCCGACCACGGCACGGCGATCCTGCCCCATCCTTGCCGTTGAGACAGGGTGAAAAATGGTTGTGGAAATGTCACCGACCGCGCGCTTCAGTTCCTCCGGGGTCTGAAGGTCGGCGCCGGGCAGATGTTCGGTGGGCGAATGCGGTCGCATAGCATGTGTCGTCATCAGGCGGCGGGCGTGCCGAATGCTGTCCACGGCGACGTTTTGATCGGCTTCGTCGCTGAGGTAGTTCGGCGCAATACGCGGCGGCGCCTTGGGATCGGGGCTGTAGATATGGGTGCTACCCCGGCTTTGCGGTCTGAGATTGCAGACGGACACCGTCAACGCAGAAAAAAGGTGCAGCGGCTGGCCAAATGCGTCGAGGCTGAGTGGTTGAACATGGTATTCGATATTCGGGGTCTCATACGCGGGGGAGGAGCGGGTGAAGATGCCAAGCTGGCTTGGCGCCATGGCCATAGGTCCGGAACGGTGCAATGCGTACTGTGCCGCGATCCGAACCCGCCCCAAGAGCGATTTGTAGATATCGTTCAAGGTTTTTGTACCGCTTACGCGGAATACGGTTCTAATCTGGAGATGATCGGCCAGGTTCTTGCCAACACCAGACAGGGCATGGCGGACGGTGACGCCCGCCTGGGTCAGGACTTCAGGATCGCCGATCCCTGATAGCTCCAATAATTTCGGGCTTCCGATTGCCCCGGCGGCGAGGATCACCTCGGCGTGGGCGCGTGCGACCTTGGTTTGCGTCCCGATCCGGAACCGGACGCCAACCGCACGTCGCCCTTCGAAAACGATTGCCTCCGCTTCGGCACCCGTCACAATTTGCAGGTTCGGGCGTGATTTCACCGGATCGAGAAACGCCTTCCGCGCGTTCCAGCGAACACCCGCCTTCTGGTTCACCGGGAAGTACCCAACGCCTTCGTTGTCGCCCCGGTTGAAGTCGGTCGTGCGAGGAATGCCGAGCTCTTCGGCCGCACGGACGACCGTATCCAGGATCGGCCACGAAAGGCGCTGCTCCTCGACGCGCAGCTCTCCGTCGCGGCCATGGACGTCGTCGCCGCCAGAATGGTGGTTCTCGGATCGTTTGAAAAGCGGCAGGACATCATCCCACCCCCAGCCCGGATTGCCCATTTGACGCCAGGTGTCGTAGTCGCGGGCCTGCCCGCGCATGTAGATCATGCCGTTGATCGACGAACAGCCGCCCAGAACCTTACCGCGCGGGTAGGCCAGCGTGCGGCCATTCAGGCCCGCCTCGGGCTCTGTGCGCAGGCACCAATCCAGCGTCGGGTTGCCCATCGCATAGAGGTAGCCGACGGGCACATGCACCCAGATCCTGTTGTCGCTGCCGCCTGCCTCCAAAAGCAAAACACGATGCCTAGGGTCGGCACTCAAGCGGTTGGCCAGCACGCAACCGGCCGACCCTGCGCCGACGATCACGAAATCGAACTCACCGAACTCTGTCGCCGTCGCGGTCATGGCGCCAAGGCTACAACACGCGACTCCTGATGGCCGAGGCCGTCGATCTCCAGCCGCATCGCCTGGCCCGGTTCCAGATAAACCGGAGGTTTCAGCCCCATGCCCACGCCGGGCGGCGTGCCCGTGGTCACGATGTCCCCGGCCTCGAGCGTCATCACATGGCTGAGGTAGCTTACCAGATGCGGAACGTTGAAGATCATCGTGGCGGTCGATCCGTCCTGCCGCAATTTACCATCCACCCAAAGCCGCATCCCAAGGGCACCCGGGTCGCCGATCTCGTCTGCCGTGACCAGCCACGGGCCGGTGGGCGCGAAGGTGTCGTGGCTTTTGCCCTTGGTCCACTGCCCCTGACGTTCAAGCTGCCAGCCGCGATCGGACACGTCATTGACGATGCAATACCCGGCGACATGGGCCATGGCATCCGCTTCGCCGACCCGGCGGGCGGTTGTGCCGATGACGAAGGCCAGTTCGACCTCCCAATCAGTCTTGGTGGCTTCCGGCGGGAGCAGGACGTCATCGTACGGCCCCGAGATTGCGGAGGTCGCCTTGAGAAAAGTGATCGGTTCCGTCGGGATCGGCATGTTCGCTTCTTCCGCGTGGTCGGAGTAGTTCAGGCCAATCGCGACCATCTTGCCCGGGCGCGCCACGCAAGGCCCGATGCGCGGTGTCCCCTCCACCAGCGGCAGCGCGGTCGGATCGAGGTCCGATATCCGGGCAAGGCTGGCGGGGCCGAGGGCGTTCGCGTCGATATCGCCGACGATCCCATCGAGCGCGCGGATCCCGCCGTTTCGATCGATCAGGCCGGGCTTCTCGGCCCCGACTGGACCGTATCTCACAAGTCTCGCCATCAGCGCTTCACCTCTGTCACATCCTCGTTGATCCCGGTACGGCGGTGAAGACCGCTGTAGTCCACCATCACCGATTTCAGTTCCGTGAACTCTTCAACGGCCGCCGTACCCGATTCCCGAAGGCCGTTGCCGGAGTTCTTGACCCCACCAAAGGGCACACCGATCTCCACGCCCATCGTCGGTGAATTGACGTTCACCACCCCCGTTTGCAGCTTTGAGATCGCCGCGAACACACGGTTCACGTCCCCCGAATAGATGCCAAAAGACAGGCCGTAATCCGTGCTGTTGGCCAGGTCGATCGCGCCATCGAAAGACGCGGCCTTCATGATGCAGACGGCCGGGCCGAAGATCTCCTCCTGGGCGACTCGCATGTCGGGCGTCACGTCCGTGAACAGTGTCGGCGCATAGAAGTGGCCGCCCATTTCATCGTCCAGACGGCGCCCGCCCGTCACCAGCTTCGCGCCTTCCTGCTGCCCAAGCTCGATATAGCCATGCACGCGTTCCAGCTGCTTGCGGTTGACGAGGGGACCCATCTGAACACCCTCGTCCAGCCCATCACCAAGCTTGATCTGCCGGGCGCGTTCCGTGAACGCTTCGACGAACCGGTCATGGATCGCCTCATGCACAATCACCCGGCTTCCTGCGGTGCAGCGCTGGCCGGATGTGCCATAGCCGCCCCAAAGCGCGCCTTCGAGCGCGAGGTCGAACTCGGCATCATCCATCACGATGACTGCGTTCTTGCTGCCCAACTCCAGCGAGACCTTCTTCAACTCGCCCCCGGCCTTCGACGCGATCAGACGCCCCACAGCCTGCGAGCCGGTGAACGAAATCATCTGCGCGGCCGGGTGCGTCACGAACCGGTCGCCGATCTCATGGCCGTAGCCCGTGATCATGTTGACCACGCCCTTCGGCACTCCCGCATCCTCCAGCAGTTGCACAAGAAGCGTGCCGACCAATGGCGTGTCTTCGGCGGGCTTGAAAACGACCGTATTGCCGCAAAGCAGCGCCGGAAAGAGCTTCCAGGAGGGCAACAGAATGGGAAGATTCCACGGTGTGATCGCGCCCACGACACCGATGGGTTCCCGGATGACCATTGCGAACTTGTCACGAAGCTCGGACGGGACCGTTTGGCCCAGCATCCGCCGGCCTTCACCCATCATCACACGCGCGGTGTTGATCGCGGCTTGTGTGTCGAACCCGGCAGCTTCGGCATAGACCTTGCCCATCTCGCGCGTGATCGTCCGCGCGATATCCTCCCGCCGTTCTTCCAGGAGTTCTGCGATCCGACCAAGGATCAATCCACGCTCGGGCGCGGGCGTCGCCGCCCAGCCCGCCTGTGCCTGCGCGGCCGCCTCCATGGCCCGGTCGACATCGGCAATGTTGGAGCGCTGGAACAGGCCGAGAATCTGATCGGGATGTGCCGGATTGCGGCTTTCGAAGGTTTCGCCCGAGGCCGAGGGCACCCATTCGCCGCCGATATAGTTCAGATAGACATTACTCATTGCACGTTCCCTCCCTCAATGGCTTTCCCCGCACGCGCTGTGCGATTGCTGTCCAATCCGTGTCTCCGTGGCCATCCGCGACGTAGGCCGTCCAGATCGCGTGCGCAGCTGCCAGAAACGGGGTCGATGTGCCGGATCTTTCAGCCTGATCCGCGACAAGGTCGAGGTCCTTGAGCATCACTGCCGCTGTTCCCTGTACAACACCATCGTCTGCGACCATACGCGCGAACTGGTGTTGCAACAGTGTGCTGTCGGCGAACCCACCCGCCAACACCTCGGGCAATATCGCGGCATCGACACCTGCGCGTTCGGCCAGCACCGCCGCTTCGGCCAGAAGCAGGAATGTGCCGCCGACGATCAACTGGTTCGCCGCTTTCGTCGCCTGTCCGGCGCCCGATGGACCCATGCGCCGGGATTGGCGCGCGAAGGGCGCGCAGGCCGCGCTGGCGCGCTCCATATCGGCTTTTCGACCGCCGAGGAACACGGCCAGCCGCCCGGCGCGTGCGCCTTCGCTTCCGCCCGAAACCGGCGCGTCCACCCACGACCAGCCAAGCTGCGCGGCCTGGTCGGAAAGCGCGCGGGTCGCCTCGGCGGATATGGTGGAATGGTCGAGGATGAGGCCGCCGGGTTTGCTTACCTCGAATATCGCCGCTGCCACCGCTTGGACGGCGCGCGTATCAAGCAGCGAGAGATGGATAACATCACAGAGCATCGAGAGCTCTTGCGGTGTGCGCGCGACCTCCGCCCCTTTGTTCCGCAGGGCTTCGGCCTTTGACGGGTCGCGGTTCCAGACGACGATGCGTCCGGGATGCGCGGCGATCAGGTGGGTGGCCAAAGCCGACCCCATCAACCCGAGCCCCACGACGCCGATCTTCATGTCCGGACCTCCAAGGTCGGGGCGGTCACCTCTGGAAGGCCGGTGCCGCTGGCCGAAAGGATCGCTCCGATCTCGAAATCGGTTAGCCCGACGATCGCCCCGGTGATCACCAAGTCACCCGCCGCAAGTGCGCGGTCGCGAGCCGAGAGATGCGAGATCAACCAGCAAAGCGCGGTAAGCGGCGAACCGAGAACGCTCCGGCCGGTGCCCGATGAGGCAAGCGCGCCGTCCACGTACAGGCCCGCGGCGATAAACGGAAATCTATCTGCCGGTGGCGTCTCTACCATTTCACCAAGGACGACGTGGTTGGCGCCACCATGGTCGGCGATGAAGCCTGGGCCAGCGGGATGCAAATCGTGGGACAGGCGATTTCCCGTGATCTCGATGGCCAGGCCGACCGCGCCGATAGCGGAATGAACGGCATGGGGATCCGCGGCGATGGGGGCGCTGTTGAACCGCACTGCAAGCTCGACCTCCGCTTTCGGGCGATGCGCCTCGTAGACCGGAACGATCGTCCCCGAAGCGACCATGGCGTCGGGCCAAAGCGGTCCACTCAACGGGCCAGAAAGGCCCAACGCCTTTGGCGCACCGAGTCCGGTTGCACCGATCTTCCAGCCTGCCAGAGGGTGCGGGGCAGAATCGATCAAGCGATCCTGAACGGCATAAGCCTCCGCTTCCGAAAGTGTCTTTTTCTGCGGTTCGACGACACCGCCGCCGAGACGCGCCGCCCAGAGTGCCTTAGCCGACAGACTCGCTTGGATGTCAGTGACCATTGGGCGCCTCCAACGCGAAGTCGAGCCAGCCCGCTTCGGGGAAAAGGTCCCTGTGCGCGGCGCGTTGCGTATCGCTCAAGCCCGGTAGGGTGTCTTGCGTCTCGGGTGCGTTTTCGGTGGTGCGTTCGATGAACAGAAGGAATGCCTGTTCCCCGGGCCCGCCGCCGTAGATTTGCCGCTCGGACGTCTGGATGCCCGAAATATCCTCGTCGATCTTCCACAGCCGTGCGCGCAGAACATCGTCCTGTTCCACAATGCGCGGAAGAACCTGCGTGCCGTAAAGGCCGGGCACATCATCCAGGTCGGCGTTGAAGCGCAGGGTCGTTAGGAACGGCGCCGGGCTGGCCGGTGCGCGCCCCGCGCTGGCGGCCAGGGCATAGATGTTGCGTGCCGGGTTGCGGAAATGAAGCAGGGATTGCCGCGTCCAATCGGTGGGCGCATCCAGAGCCGCGCGATAGGGCGCCGAGCCCAGCACCTCTGCGGTGTCGGTCTCGTAGTACATCAGGAATGTCGCGGCATCGCCCGACCCGCGATAGCGCCGCCCGCACTGAAACCCGGGGATCGAGACCCGTTCGAGCATATGTTCGCAGTTGTGCCAGCGGCGTATCTCGGTGATCGCGGTCTCTTCAAAGTCCGCCCAAAACGCCATCAAACCAATTGGATCAGACATCGTTCAAATTCCCAACCATTTCTGTCTCGTCTCAGGATCCGCTTCGAGCAATTCGGGCGTCCCGCGAAAGACGATCTGTCCGTTGGACATGATGCAGACCTTGTCGGCGACGCTTTCGGCGAAGCGCGCGTTCTGCTCGACCAGAAGAATGGTCATGCCGGCGCGTTTCAATTCCTCGATCGCCTGACCGATGCGGGCCACTATGACGGGCGCCAGACCTTCGGTGGGCTCGTCCATCAACAGGACGTCGGGGTTCGACATCAGGGCGCGCCCGAAGGCCAGCATCGATTGCTCGCCCCCCGAAAGCGACCCGGCCATCTGGCCCGCTCGCTCGCGCAACTTGGGAAAGAGATCGTAAACCCGCGCCAGCGTCCAATCCCGTTTCGCACGATCCCGACCGCCTGCAAGGACCGAGCCGGGAAGGGACAGGTTTTCCTGCACGCTGAGCGTTGGAAAGATGCGGCGCCCCTGCGGGATCAGACCGATGCCTTGGCGCGCAATCCGGTTGGAAGGCAGCCCGCTGATCAGATTGCCACGCAACCGCACCTCGCCCTGACGCGGCACCGTCAGATTCATCAGGGACCGAATGAGTGTCGTCTTGCCCATCCCGTTTCGCCCGAGCAGGGCGAGTGTCTGGCCTTCTTCGAGGTCCAGATCGACACCCTGAACGACATAGCTGTCCCCATAATAGGTGCGGATGTCGCGTGCAATCAAAATTGCCTCAGGCATCGCCAAGATACACCTCCTGGACTTCAGTTGTATTGCGCACCTCTTCGGGCGGGCCGTCGCATATCAGGGCACCCTGGTTCATCACGATCAAGCGGTCGGCGATGGCGAAGGCCACGTCCATGTCATGCTCCACGATAATCGTGGTCACGTTCGAGGGTATCGCACGGATCAGTCCGGTAAACGCCTGCCGCTCCGATTGGGAGAGGCCGGCGCAGGGTTCATCCAGCAACAACAGACGCGGCCCCCCGACGAGGGCCAGCGCAAGCTCAAGCTGCCGCCGCTCTCCATAGGACAACTCGCTCACGTCCAGATCGGCCTTGCCACACAATCCCACCCGGTCCAGTTCCGCGTGGGCCTGATCGACGACATGGCGCTCGGACTGCCATGAGGTGAACAACCTCCGCGCGCCGCGTGCGCGCCCGTGTACAGCCAAAACCACGTTTTGAAGCAGCGTCAGTTCGGCAAAAAGATTGGTGATCTGAAAGGTCCGCCCGACCCCGAGGCGTGTCCGCGCGTTCGGAGTCATCCGGTTCACGTTCTTACCGAATATCTGAATTGTGCCCGACGTGATCGGCAACGTGCCTGTGATGCAGTGGAAAAGCGTCGTCTTGCCGGCGCCGTTGGGGCCGAGGATTACCGACCGTTCCCCTTCATGCACCGAGAGTGTCACGTCCGACACGGCGGTGAGGCCGCCGAAGGATTTCGTGACGTTGTCCAGTCGCAAGGGCGGCGTTGAGGTCATTGCTCCGCCTCCCGGACATCCTTGCGCGCGGCGTCCGCCGCCTGGTCGCGCCTGTCGCTGCGGCGGAGGAGATCGTTGAAGATGCCCAAAATACCCTTGGGCGCGAACAGCACCACGATGATGAACACTAGCCCCATGACGATGGGCCATCCGGACAGAAAACCGGAGACGACATTGCGGATGCCGATGATAATCACCGCACCGATAAAGGCGCCGAAGACGGTTCCGGGCCCACCGAGGATCGGCATGAGCGCAGCCTCGACCGAAATCAGAAGTGAAGAGGCCGCGGGCGACACGAACTGGACCGTATAGGCGTAAAGCACGCCCGCAACACCCGCGAAGAGGCTGGAGATCACGAAGGCCACGTATTTGCGCACTGTCACATTGAAGCCGAGCGCGGTCATCCGGCTTTCGGAGTCGCGAATGCCATTCAGCGAAAGCCCGAAGGGCGATCGGATGACCTGCCGATAAAGCAGCGTGAAAAAGATGACGACGAAAGCCACGAAATAGTACATCTGCGTCAGGCTGCCGATGCGCATGTCGCCAAGGCTGGGGTATGGAACATTGGTGATGCCGTTGTCACCGCCGGTCAGCCATGTCCACTGCACCGAGACGCCCCAGACCAACTGACCCAAGGCGAGGGTCACCAGGATGAAGTACACCCCACTGGCGCGCACACTGACCCCGAATACCATGCCCGTCACCCCGGCCGACGCAATCCCCGCCAAAGCGGCAAAGGGACTGGCCACGCCATAGTTCACCTCCAGCATGGCAACGGTATACGCGGCGACCGCAAAAAACGCGCCGTTACACATGGGAAATAACCCGGTGTGCCGCATTAGAAGATCGACCGACAGCGCCAGCAGGCCGAAGATCAGGATCTGCGCCATCAGGCCGGTCCAGAACGGGTTGCCCGCATAGGGCGTGATCAGAAGGATGACGCCAGCCAATACCAGCGCAATAGTTCCAAACATGCGAAGGGCGCGTGCCATAGACATCAGTGGGCCCGCCCGAACAGGCCCTGCGGGCGCACCAGAAGCAGCAGGGCCATCGGACCGAACATCAGGAACGCGGCCGCTTCGGGATAGAGCCACCGGCCGAATGCATCGATCAGGCCCACGATCAGGCTTCCGGCCATTGCGCCTTCAAGACTGCCAAGGCCGCCGACGATCACCACGACAAGCGCCAGGATCAGGGTATCCCACTCGGCGTGCGGGTAGAGTGTCAGGAAGGCCCCGCCAAGCACGCCGGACGCCCCGGCAAGAAATGCCGCCAACGCGAAAACCAATGCGAACAACAGCCCGATATCGATCCCGATGGCAGAAACCATTTCCCGGTCATCAACGCCGGCACGCACGACGGCGCCGATCGGGGTCAGCCGGTAGAACGCCCACAGGCCTATGGCGACAACCGCGCCTAAAACAATCAACAAAAAGCGGTAACGCGGATAGAAGATGCCGCCCGGCAACTCGATGGGCCCACGGGCCCAGTCAGGGGTCGGCACACGGATCGGGTTCCCGCCCCAGATCAGCAGCGCCACCTCGGCGATCACGTAGACAAGACCGATCGTCAGTAACACCTGCATCAGGGGTTGCCCAACCGTGCGCCGGATCAGGAACCGGTCGATCACCGCGTTTAACAGCGCGATCGCAACCCCACCCGCCAGGACGCCGATGACAAAGCTGCCGGTCAGGCCAATCACCGTCAGCCCGATGTAGCCGCCCAGCAGATAATACGCGCCATGCGCCATGTTGACGACGCGCGCCAATCCGAAGGTCAGCGTGAACCCGCTGGAGAGGAGGAACAGAAGTGCCGCGAAGGACAATCCGTTCAGCAATTGCAGAACGACAGGGGTCATGGCGAACCGTGGTGTTAGAGGAATGGTGGTCCGGATGCGACCGGCCTTCTGAGCACGCCGCATCCGTCAGGGGTTGGGTCGTTATCTTGTATAGGGACCGCGCTCCAGAAACTCTTCCGGGGTCCATGTCCAGAACTGCGACACGTCCGGGAAAGATGCTACCGGAACGTTCATCAAAACCGACCCGAGCGTCGGGTGATCGACCCGCTCCACCCGCGAGATATAGGTGGTCTGGATCGGATTGTCGTAGTCGTCCAGGCGAAGCGGCCCACGCGGCCCGACGATCTCGGTATCGCGTACCGCCTGCAGGAACACGTCGCGATCCTCGACATTACCGTCGATACTGTCGATCGCTTCATGCGCCCACATCGCGGTCGAAAACATCATCTCCGCAAAGTAGGACGGGATCATCCCGTAGGCCTCCACATAGGCATCCATGAAGGCTTGGTTCTCCGGCGTATCGATGCCCTGCGAATAGTTCTGTGCAACTGAAATCAGGCCGACGACACGGTCGTCCATGTCCACGAGCGCGTCGGCCTGAAGCAGATTCAGCCCGATCAGGTCGAACTGTCGATCATATCCGAAATCGAACCATGTTTCGATGAACCGGTTCCGGTGCACGCCGACAACCACTGGAACCACAGCCTCGGTGCCCTGCGGTATCGACGCGAGGAAAGGCGCGTAATCGGTGGTGGAAAGCGGCGCCCAGAGAATTTCATCGACGGTCCCACCCAAAGCCTCGAACGTTGCGACGGCGCCCAGAGTTTTTTCCTGCCCGTAAGAGTAGTCCTGACCCAGGAAGGTCACGTTGCGCAGGCCAAGCTCATTGTAGAGGTACTCGCCGAAAGGATGCGCGTCCTGGCTGGACGAGAAACCCGTACGGATAACCGTCGGGATGCGATCCCACTTGGTCTGGCTGTCGGCTGCCGCGGGCACCAGCAGTAGGGGCACACCCGTTTCCCCGCTGACTTGTGCGACGGCGGGGCCTTCGTGGCCGCAAAGCGGGCCGACAAGGAAATCCACCTCGTCGTTGAACGCCAGGCGCCGGGCGGCGTTGATCGCATTGTCGGGGTTGCAGACGGTGTCAGCGACGATGATTTCCACCTCTCGCCCGCCCGCCTCGTTGCCGACCTGATTCCAGTACAGCTCGAACCCGTTTCGGGCGTCGAGGCCAGACTGCGCGAGCCCGCCAGTCATGGGTAGCATCACGCCGATTCTGATGGCGTCGGCGGATACCGCCGAGGCTCCGAAAACACCTGCGACAAATGCCGCAGCCATGCATGCTTTGCATCCAGTCATTGTTCCTCCCTTTCGACCCCGGATCGGGGCCAGCTTTCGGCCGTCGTTTCGCTCGTTCGTCTCTCGGCGATCACTTTACAGTACACTGATTACAGTATACTGAACATATCTACCAGATCAAGTTCGTTCTGCAAACAACAACAAAACGAAGACCTTAGGAAAAGGGAGGGGAAGATGCCCGGCACCTTGATTGTCACCGGCGGATCACGCGGGATCGGAGCGGCCATCGCCCGGATGGGCGCTGCGCGCGGCTTCGACGTTTGCATCACCTGCCAATCAGATATCGACAGCGCCCAAGCGGTGCTGCGGGATTGCCATGACATCGGCCGCAAGGCGATCGTACACCAGGTGGACGTGGCCGACCCCGACACCGCCACGCGTGTTTTCGACGATGCCCGGGACCAGCTTGGCCCGATCCGCGCCCTGGTCAACAATGCAGGCATACTGGGCCCATGCACCAGCTTTGCGGACCTTGACCACGATGATCTGCGCCTGGTTTTCGAAACTAACGTTTTTGGCTACTTCGTTTATGCGCGCGAGGCAGTTCGGCGGATGGCGTCCGACCGCGATGGTGAGGGCGGCGTCATCGTGAATGTCTCATCCGTCGTGACGAAGTTCGGCGCACCTTTTGAGTATGTGCATTACGCATCGAGCAAAGGCGCCATCGAGGTGATGACCCGTGGCCTTGCCACCGAAGTCGCCGACAAGGGGATACGGGTCAACGCAGTGCGGCCCGGCCTGACAGACACCACGATGTTCGTGACGAACGGCGATACGGATCGAATCAAACGCGTGGCGCCGCAGATACCGATGAAACGCGCGGCCCAACCGGAAGAGATTGCCGAAGCGGTCATATGGCTGCTTTCGGACGCCGCCAGCTACGTTACCGGTGCGATCCTCGATGTCGGCGGCGGTCGTTGAGATGCATGGCTTATTCGGCAGCCTCGTTCTGAGCCTGAAACGGCGCGCGGCTGAAGCGGTTGTTCACCTGCACCAAGCGTGTCAGGAGGGCCATGAAAACCTCCCGCTCCTCATCTGTCAGCGGCTCGAGGATACGCCCCTGCGCCGCAAGGTTGGGCACGTCCATACGGTCCATCATCGCGTTGCCCGCATCGGTGATAAACAAGATGCGCCGACGCTTGTCGGACGGATCCGTCCTGCGTTCGATGAAGCCTCGTTTTTCCAGTCGAATGACGACATCCTGAATGGTGCTTCGGTCAAAGCCGATAATGCGCGACAGGTCCATCTGGTCGTTGCCCGGAAAAGCGCGAATTGCCGCCATCGCCGCGAACTGTACCGGGCGAACATCGCAATCCGCCGTTTCATCAAGCCAGATCGACACCGCGATCTGCTGAAGTCGGCGGATCAGGTGGCCCGGCATTTCGTGCAGATCAAGCGCACCTACCGAGATTGCGCCGGTGCCGGAAAGGCGTTCACTTGGAGATTTCATCGGAAATGCCGAGCCTGATCTATGATAACCGTTCAGTGTACTGTACATTCAGTTCGGTCTCTGGACAATGCCGGATGATGCTACAGGAAGGCACGACCCAATGACCGAATGGCCCTACCCCGACAAGCACCTCAGCGCCCGAGCCGCAGCCGACCTGATCGCGCCAGGACAGTCCGTGTTCTTTTCCGGCTCCGGCGGTGGCCACCTTGTCCCCGAGGCTGTCATCATCGCCCTTGCCGAAAGGTTTCAGGACACCGGCGCACCACGCGATCTGTGTTTGGGAAGTGTCGTTTCGCTCGGGGATTGGGATAGCACGGGCTTTGGCCGCCTCGCCCTGCCCGGCCTCGCACGACGCGTGATCAGCGCCGGGTTCAACAACTGCCCGCCTATCGCTGCACAGGCCGTCGCAAACGAGATCGAGGCCTACACCCTGCCACAGGGCGTGCTGTCCCAACTGATGCGGGAAGCGGCGGCCGGGCGCCCGGGTCTGGTAACAGAAATCGGATTGGGCACATTCGTCGATCCGCGACTTTCCGGTGGCAAACAAAGCACGCGAACCACCCAAGACCTGGTGGAAGTCGTACAGGTGGGCGGACGCGAATGTCTGTTCTATGCCGCCCCTAAGATCGATGTCGCCGTCATCCGCGGCAGTACGGCCGATGAAGCCGGAAACATCACGCTGGAGGATGAAGCCATTTTCGGAGAGGTCTTCGCAATGGCTTGCGCAGCGCGCCGGAATGGCGGGCGTGTCATCTGTCAGGTCAAGCGCATGGCGCAAACCGGCACGCTTCACCCCAAGGCAGTCAAGGTGCCGGGGGTGCTTGTCGATAATATCGTCGTCGTTCCCGATCAGATGCAGACCTACCAGACGGGCTATAACCCGGGCTACGCCGGTGCCCTGAAGGTGCCCACGCGTGACATCAATGCGTTGCCCCACGATGTCCGCAAGATCATCGCCCGGCGCGCTGCGATGGAGCTTTTTCCCGATGCTGTGGTCAATATCGGCTTCGGCGTGTCGATCGGCATTACCTCCATCGCAGCCGAAGAAGGGTTCCTGGACCGCATCTGCCTGACTGTCGAGCAAGGCTTGTTCGGCGGCGCCCCAGCACTAGGAAAGGATTTCGGAACCGGTGTGAACTATGCTGCGATGATTGATCAGCCGAGCCAGTTCGATTTCTACGATGGTGGCGGCCTCGACATGGCGTTTCTGTCGTTCGCTCAGGTGGATCGGCACGGCAACGTCAATGTCTCCCGCTACGGCAAGCACATCACCGGGCCGGGCGGGTTCATCAATATCTCGCAAGGGACGCGCAAGGTGACGTTTTCCGGCACATTGACAACCGGGGGCCTGGATATCCACCCCGAAGCGGGGGGCATGAAGATCGCCAGTGAGGGGCGAGTCCACAAATTCGTGCAAGATGTTGAACAAATCACGTTTTCCGGCGATGCGGCGCGGGCCCGCGGGCAGGATATCACCTACATCACGGACCGCGCGGTTTTCCGCCTTGGGGCCGACGGCCTTATGCTGACCGAAATCGCGCCTGGCGTTGATCTGGACCGGGACGTCCGGCAGCAGATAGGGTTCGAGGTTGCCGTCGCCGATCAGATAAAGACAATGGATGCGCGAGTGTTCAACGAAGGCGCGATGGGCTGGAGAGAGGCGTTTCTGGCTCGCGGACGGGATGCGAGTGAAGGGGCTGATCGATGAAGACGATCTCATATCGGCAGACCGAAGGCTTGGCCATCGTGACGCTGAACGCCCCACCGTTGAACCTCGTAAGCCTCGAGATGACGCAAGAGTTGTCGGACCTCTTGGCGCAGCTTGGAACGGACCCTTCCGTGCGCGGGCTTCTGGTGACCGGATCGGGCAACAAAGCGTTCTGTGCCGGCTCCGACATCAAGGAATTCGATGACTATATGGCGCCCGGTGCCGTTATCGAGAAAAAGCTGGCGCGCGAAAACGCAATGTATACGCAGCTGGCCAATTTCCGAACCCCGACAGTCGCGGCCGTACAGGGTTTGGCCTTCGGGGGCGGGCTGGAACTGGCTGTGTGTTGCGACATCATCGTCGCCGCCGAGTCGGCGCGCTTCGCACTACCGGAAGTCAAACTCGGCGTTTTTCCGGGTAGTGGCGGCACCGTGAGAGTTCAGCGCCGGGTCGGCTATGCCCGTGCGCTGGAAATGACCGTTCTAGGCGATCCGATCAAGTCCGAAAATGCCCTGTCCTGGGGGCTTGTCAATCGTGTCGTTCCGGACGACCAGCTTACGGAGAAGGCAGAAGAGATTGCCACGCGCATTGCCCAAGGCCCGCTGAGCCAGAACCTTGCAAAGTCTGCGCTTCGCCTGGCCGCCGAGCTTCCCGAAGATGCCGCGATAAAAGGCGCAATGGACCTCATAGATCGCGCATTCAACTCCAGCGACTGCCGGGCGGGCGTCGATGCATTCCGCGCGCGCCAAAAACCACGGTTTTTTGGCAAGTAATTTTGCACTCCACTTGTGGGCATTGCCGCAAAGCAGCTTCGTCCGCCCAGTCCGCCTGCGCGTTGATTGCACGCAGGTTTTTTTGGTAACAGCTCTCACCGAATTCTGGCGAATTCGCATTTCTTTTCTGTTTCATGCGATCGGGTAACCACGAAACCTGCCTTCTGACGTTCGGTACAAATCGCTTCCAGATCTCCAGCGCAAACGCTCCTTGAAGTGGAGAGCCTCGACCCGTTCGGAAAGCTCTGCCGTGACGTGGGTGCACAATGCGCTGCGCCTTGCACCAAGGGCCGCTTCGGCGAACCCAAATTCCGCGATTTAAGGGCCGGAGATTCTCAAATTCAGGTCGTCCAAGGCGCCTGGAGCGTAACGCTAACCGGCTATTTCGCCCCGCAATGTGCACCTTCATGGTACCCGCTTCGGACGGCTGCGTTCAGTACGACCTAAGTGCCCTGCGAACAGGCCATCGTCAATTGCGCGTCCCCGCTGAACACTCAGAAGCTCTGAACGGATCAATCTCTGCCCTCCGACCGATATGCCCACGACGAAGCACGAGATCGCGCGACCGAAACATGAACATGTGCTGCACACGACATCACACAATCCATTGAAATCACGCCAGAATCGCTACCATCCATCACTGGACGATCCGTAAAGGCTTGTTAGGTATGACCATAATGGGTCCCATTATCGTAACCGTCTTTGCGAGCATCTTCTGGCAGTCATCAGGTCGCGGAACCTGGAGGCTAAAGCTACAAAAGTTGAACGCAATCGCGATCGGCAAAAGCTGCCAGTTAAGAGGACTGTCTCTACCTACCGCAAGGACGGAGCGGCAGCATCTAAACCCGGTAAGTCAGGCGAAACCCTTGGTGGGATGTTGAAGTATCTGGCGAAGTACCACCTCTCGCGGCAATTCTGTAACGAAAGCAGTAACTGTTGTGGCACAGGAAGGATCCACCTTTTGACAGTTTGAAGCGCTCCTTTCCGGCATGGATTGCCGAAACCCTTTTGCTCACTGAGCGAACGCGA
>JACNMN010000017.1 GCA_020622165.1 Boseongicola sp. H5 | reverse complement strand
ATTTTTGCCAATATCGATGCCCACCGACATCAGCTTATCAAAATCGTGCGTCGCCATGCTACTTCTCCATGTTGCAGAAATAGGCCAAGCCTAACCTGCTGGGTGAAGCAGCCGGTACATCCCATTAGTTACCTAGTCATCGAGCAATGGTAAGCTGTCACTTACCATTTGTTGGAGATTGCAAAATGCGATGCCTCGTCGTCGGCGGCACTGGATTCTTGGGCGGTGCAATTGTGAATGCCTTGGCCTCAGATGGTCACAGTGTATCGATACTCTCGAGGGGCAAAACGGTTTCCAACGTCGCCCCGGACGTCGAGATTATCAGGGCAGATCGATATGAAGACTTGACGGCTGTGCAGGGCCGGCAGTTTGACTGGGCATTCGACACGTGCGCTTACACCCCAGCATCCGTGGAACGTCTCTTGATTGCACTTGGCAAAGATCTGAGCCGCTACATTCTGATTTCTTCTGTATCGGTCTACGGGACCTTTGCCGAAGACGGTCTTAGCGAGACAGCCACCGTGCCAGATGCATCGGCGGAGGATCATGAAAAAGCTGCCAGTCTGCCAAGTGAAAACCGTGCTTCCGCGTTTGCCTACGGGACTTCTTATGGGCCACTAAAGCGCGCTTGTGAACAAAAGGCTGAAGAGCAGTTAGGTGAGCGTGCAACGTCCCTTAGGGTTGGCCTGTTGGTTGGTGCAGGCGACTACACTGATCGTTTGACTTGGTGGGTACGGAGGCTGGACGAAGCCAAAGGAGAACGGAAGAAAGTGCCTGTACCGGCTCCTCTAGATCGCCTCGTTCAGATGATTGATGTCAGAGACGCGGCAAACTTTGCATTGCGGTGCGCAAGTGACGATCTTTCGGGCATCTGGAATGTTACAGGGAAGCCGATTTCGTTTCACGAAGCGCTTATCGAAATTGCGAGAGTAATTGGGTCAGAAGCAGAGTTTGTTCCCGTTGAGGAGGAAAGGATTGTGAAGGCGGAAATTTCGCCTTGGACGGATGTTCCTCTCATGGCGCCGCCGACACCTCAGTTTAAGTACTTCCTTTCAATCGGGACAACAAAGGCACAGGCGGCTGGCCTCGTTTGTCGACCGTTTCCCGATACGATCACGCCTCTTCTTGATTGGGACAGGGCGCGCAGAGATGTAAACCTCAAGTGTGGCATGACACCGGATCAGGAAGCCCTGCTCCTAAAAACAGGCAGATAGCGAATGGCAGCAAAGTCCCGCATTGCCTCCCCTTTCAATATATACCGCCGGTTTCCAGCGGGCCGGGCGAGCGGTCTCAGCCGAGGACCGAAAAGCTGCTTTCGGCGTTGATGTCGCGCTTGCGGGAGTAGAAGCCCACGTCGATCTCGCGCCCGATGTAAGGCAGCGTGAAGCGGAGCGGCGCGGCGTCGTGATCCGCCCCGCCCTCGCAGTACTCCACGAGTGCCGCCATCATCTTGCCCGCGATCGGCGCGTTCTTGTACTGGTTTCCGCTCGTGCCGCAGGCCATGTAGAAGCCCGGCAGGCAGGAGCGGTCGTAGATCGGGATCCAGTCGGTGGAGGCGTCGTAGAGATCGACCACGCCGCGGGTCCGCGACGGGATGCCGAGCGAGGGCACCCGCTGGGCATAGCGCATGGCCTGCGTCGTCCACTGATCGGTGAAGGCGCGATTGTAATCGGTGTCGCTGTCGGCCCAGTCATGGGGGTCGCAATCGGGGTCTTCCGAGCCGATCAGGATGTGATTGCCCTGTTCGGGGCGCACGTAGCAGGCGATATCGCTGTCGGACACGATGCAGCCGGCGGTCTCGAAATCGAACCCGGCGGGCGCGGGGACATGGGCCACCTCCTGACGGAGCGGGCGGGTCCGGATCGTCATGTCGTCAAGCACGCCGGCCATCGCATTGATCCGGGCGGAGCCCGGGCCCGCCACATTGATCACCACGGGCGCATCGACCCGGCCCCCATCCGAAAGCGTCACCCCCGCGACGCGCCCGTTCTTCCGGGCGATCCCCGCGACCTCCACCCCGGTCCGCACCTGCGCCCCGTGCAGGCGCGCCGCCGCCAGCAGGTTCTGCGCGCTGAGCGCCGGATCGGTCACATAGCCGCCATTGGGCCAGAAGACCGCCCCGTCCATGCGCCTGGCGTTCGGCTGCCCGAAACCGGGATCGTCAAGGCGCTTGGCGGGTGCGAAACTGTCCATCGCATAGATCGGCAGGCGGCGCTGGACCTCTTCGGCGGTCAGTTCCTCGAACGGGCAGCCAAGCTCGGCGGAGTAGCGCATGTGCCGGGCCAGATAGCCATTCGCCTCCGTCTTCATCACCAGGCATCCCACCTCGCGGAACCGGGCCAGATCGGTGCCCTCGGGCAGGCCCAGATAGGCGGCCCAGTCGCGCCAGTAGTGGTAGCCTTCCCAGGCGAAGGCCGTTCCGTCGAAGGTGGAATAATGCATCCGGATGATCGCGCAGGATCCGGCGGTGGAGCCGTGACCGGCCTGGGTGTTGCGGTCCAGCGAGAGCGTCTTCCAGCCGGCCTTGGACATCTCGAAGGCGATGGCGGCGCCGATCACCCCGGTGCCGATGATGATCGCGTCGGGCTGGCGTTCGGTCATGAGGTCTCTCCCTGATCTATCCGGCGGGCATAGGCGGTGAAATCGGCGATCTCCGCGGGCTGCGCGTGGCGGCCGGTGAACACATAGAGGTACACCGGCACGAGGCGCAGGCGGTCTTCCACCGGTTCGCGCAGATCGGCATCGTTATAGCCGATCTGCATGTAATAGAGCACGCGCGCGCGCGTCAGCGCCTCCAGCGGGTCGTAGCCGTGGCGGGTGAACATCGCGGTCAGCGCATCGAGGCGGAGCGCCTCGGAGCGGTCGAGCACCCGGCGCACCGCACCGGAGCGGCGGGCCCAGTCGCGCACTGCGAAGTCGAAGGCGATATCGAACAGCGCCGGGTTCACCACCGCGCGGAAGACATTGCAGACCGCCGCGGTGATCGTGGCGGCCTCGGCACCCGCGAGATCCACCAGAGCCGCGGTATTGGTCTTTTCCCAGTGATCCAGAAGCGCATCGAGCAGATCCTGACGGGAGGTGAAGTACCAGTAGAAGCTGGACCGAGACACGCCGAGCCGGTCGCCGAGCGCCAACACCTTCACCTGCTCCACCCCGTCGCTGACCAGCGCGTCGAGGGCGACGTTCAGCCAATCCTCCCGGGTGACCTTCACATTGCCGATCAGGGGTTCCTTGCTTGGATCGTCGCGGTGCAGCGGACGGGCACGGACCATGGCTCAACTCTCCGGCGGGGCGCCGCCCAGGGCGCTCTGGTGGCGGATATAGGCCTGCATCGCGGCCAGCCTGTCGGGATCCGTCGCGGGCGGGGTGAAACCGGCGAGCCGGTCCTGCCAGATCGACGTGGCGCGGGTATTGGAGTCAGGCGCGCCGCGGTCGCGCCATGTCCCGAAATTGGACCGCTCGGCCAGAAGCGGTTCGTAGAATTCCGTCTGGTAGCGCGCCATGGTCTGGCCGGCGGCGAAGAAATGGCCGCCCGGATGCACCTCGGCCAGGGCGTCCAGCCCGATCTCGGCATCGCCCGCCATCGTCTCGGCGCATATCTCGGCCACCATTTGCAGCACCTCCAGATCGGTGATCAGCTTTTCGTAGGACAGGGTCAAGCCGCCCTCAAGCCATCCCGCGGCATGGATCACCACGGTGGCCCCCGCCAGCAGGCAGCCCCAGAGGCCGAACTGGGTTTCGTTGGCGGCCTGCGCATCGTTGGCATTGGCGGCCGAACCGCTCGCGCAGCGCCAGGGCAGCCCGATCCGCCGGGCCAGTTGACCGGCTGCGAGCGAGGCCTTGGCATGTTCCGGCGTTCCGAACGCGGGCGCACCCGATTTCATGTCCACATTGGAGGTGAATGTGCCGTAGCAGACCGGCGCGCCCGGCCGGATGAGCTGCGTCAGGGTGATCGCGGCCAGCGCCTCCGCGTGGCTGAGGGTGATGGCGCCCGCCACGGTGATCGGCGCCATCGCCCCCATCAGCGTGAAGGGCGTGACGATGGAGACCTGACCCGCGCGCGCGAAGTCGATCAGCCCCTGGGCCATGGGCGTATCGAGCGTGCGCGGGGAATTGGTGTTGATGATCGTGTAGCAATGCGGGATCGCGCGGAACCCGTCATCGGAAAGACCCCGGAAATCACGCAGCATTTCAAAGCTTTGGTCCACCTGCGGGCTGCCGCGCGAGAACACGAAGGGCAGCTTGTCGCTGAGCGTCAGCTGCGCCTCCATCGTGGTGTAGTGGCGCAGATGGACGGGCGCGTCCTGCGGCTCGATCAGGGGCGGCATCATGTGCAGAACGTCGAAGGCCTGTGTCAGCATCGTCAGTTCCCGGTAGTCGCGGATCGTACCGGGCCGCCGGCCGCGCAGCAGGTCGGTGGCGTGCGGCGCCCCCGCGCCGGGCTGAAAGATCAGATTGCCCGGTTCCAGCGTCAGATCCCGGTCGCGGTGGCCGGCCCTGACCGGGATGGACCGGGGCGCGGTTGCCAGCGCGGCGGCCACGATATCCCGCCCGATGAAGACCATTTCGGTTGCGTCATCGACCCTGGCCCCACCCGAGCCGAAGGCCCGCCGCGCCTCGGGCAGCAGGACCTTCATGCCAAGCGTTTCCAGCACCGTCAGCGCGGCCTCGTGGATCGCCTCGATCCGGTCGTCGGAAAAGACGCGCATCGGCGGGAACGGGTTTTTCAGATGGCGATAGTCAACCTTGCGCCGCGGCGGGTCCGAGCGGGCGGCCTCCCGCCCCTGCCTGAGGCCCCTGCGGGTCATCCGCGCATCGCCTTGCCGGCCGGATCGTAGGGCGACGGCGCGATGACCCGTGCGGGGCGTTCGGCGCCCACCACATGCACGCTCAGCGACGTTCCCACACCGGATCTGTCGCGGTCGACCAGGGCCATGGCGAGCGATTTGCCGATATGGTGACCGTAACCGCCCGAGGTGACGAACCCCACCTTCTCTCCCCCGGTCCAGACCGGCTCGAACCCGCTGGCATCGGCATCCGCCGCGTCGATCTCAAGGGTCACCAGCACCTGGGCCGGGCCGTTGCCATCGCGTTCCGCAAGCGCGGCCCCCCGGCCCAGAAAACCGGGCTTGTCCCAATCGATCCAGCGGTCCATGCCCGTCATGCCGGGGGTGTAGCCCTGGGTGAATTCGGCGTTCCAGATGCCGAAGCTCTTTTCCAGCCGTGTGGACAGCATCGCGTTGAAGCCGCATTCGCGGAGCCCCTGCCCGGCGCCCGCCTCCAGAAGCGTCCGGCGCAGCACCGCATGATCGCCATAGCGGCAGTTGATCTCGAAACCCAGTTCGCCGGTGACCGACATCCGTGCGACGCGGGCCCGGATCAGCCCGATATCGGCGGCCATGCAGCCCATGAACGGCAGGCCGGAGATATCGGTTTCCGCGACCTGTCCGAGCACGGCGCGGGACCGCGGCCCGGCAAGCGCGAAGCCGCAGATCTCCTCCCCCAGATCGCGGATTGCCACACCCTCGGCGAGATGGTCCCGGAACCAGCGCATGTGCCACGCGCGCAGGTAATAGCTGCCCATGATCCACCAGCTGCCATCGCCCCAGTTGAACACGGTCAGATCGCCCTTGAGCCTGCCGGTTTCCGACAGCATCGGCGCCAGCCGCGCCCGGCCCGGCGCAGGCAGTTTCGCGGCAAGCATGCGGTCGAGCCAGCCCTCGGCATTCGGCCCGGTGACTTCGTAGCGGGCGAAGCCGGTGATATCGATCAGGCCCACGGCCCCGCGGATGGCCCTGCATTCCGCGGCCACGATGTCATGGGCGTTGGAGCGCTTAAGGCTGGGCGTTTCGCTGAACCCGGCGGGCGCGAAATAGAGCGGCACCTCCAGATCCCAGCTTACGCCCCATTGGCAGCCCGCCGCGGTCATCGCGTCATGGGCGGGCGCGGTCTTGAGCGGGCGGCCCGCCGGAAGCTGCTCGTTCGGGTAGGTCATCACGAACCGGCGGGAATAGAACTGCCCGGTGTTTTCGCGGATATAGCGCCGGTTCTGCGCGTAGGGGCCATAGCGCGCCACATCCATCGGCCAGGCGTCGGCCTCGGGCTCTCCGTGGATCATCCATTCGGCCAGCGTCTTGCCCACGCCGCCCCCTTGCAGGAAGCCCGCCATGACCGCGCAGGCACACCAGTAACCCGGTTTGCCCGGCACCGGGCCGACCAGCGGGTTGCCATCGGGCGAGAAGGTGAAGGCCCCGTTCACCCATGTCTTCACGCCCACCTCCTGCAGGACGGGGTAGCGTTCGAAGCCCAGTGTCAGTTCCCGTTCGATCCGGTCCGTGTCTTCCTGAAACAGCTCCATCCCGTAATCCCACGGCGCGCCGTCCATCGCCCAGTGTTCGTGGTCGATCTCGTAGATCCCCAGCAGCACACCCTTCTGATCCTGTCTGAGATAGGTGAACCCTTCGAGATCCACGGTCATCGGCACCTCGAAGGCGAGATCTTCCAGCGCCGGGATCGTATCGGAGATCAGGTAGTGGTGCTTGAGCGGGCTGACCGGCAAGTCGATGCCCGCCATCCGGCCAAGCTGCTTGGCCCAGAGCCCGCCCGCATTGACCACATGTTCGCAGGTCACGGTGCCCTTGTCGGTGACGAGGTGCCAGCCGTCGCGCGTCTGGATCAGATCCTCCACCTTCGTGTGCTCGAAGACGGCGGCCCCGCGTTTCCGGGCCGCGCCGGCATAGGCATGCACGGTGCCGGTGGTGTCGAGATACCCCTCGCGGTCGGCCCACATGCCGCCAAGAAGGCCCTCGGCGGACATGATCGGATTGAGCGCCACCGCTTCCTCGGGTGTCACGAGGCGGCAATCCTCGATGCCGATGGACTGAAACACCCGATAGGCCGATTGCAGCCATTCCCACCGGTCGGGCGTGCCCGCCATGGTCAGACCGCCGGTCATGTGCAGGCCGATATTCTGGCCGCTCTCCTTCTGAATTTCCTCCAGCAGGTCGATCGTATAGGCCTGAAGGGCCGCCATGTTCGGATCGGCGTTCAGCGCATGGAAGCCGCCCGCCGCGTGCCAGGACGACCCCGCCGTCAGCACCGAGCGTTCGAGAAGACAAACATCGGACCAGCCGAATTTCGCCAGATGATAAAGCACCGATGCGCCGACCACGCCGCCGCCGATGACGACGACCCTGTAATGGGATTTCATGGGCACATCTCCCCCTCGCGCCGCTGTCCGGAATGACGCTACGCAGGGATCGGGACCCTGTCTAGACAGAATTGTCCAGTTCTGCTTTCGGGGTCAGACCACCTGTTTGCGCTGATCCTCGCGGCCCATGGCGATCAGCAGCGGCGCTTCGGCCTGCCGGGACTGGAACGCCGCCTTGTCGGTGAGCCCGCGCCAGTCACACGCGACAAGCGATTGCGCGACCGCCCCGCCAAGCGTGGTCCCCGGCCCGGTGACGATGAAGAGATCGGGGGCGAACTCCCGGGCTGCGACGGTGATTGCGCGCGTGAAATCATAGGGTTCGGTGATCTGGTGGCCCAGTGTGTAGGACCAGAGCGCGGCGGTGTCGGTCGCCTTCGGCCACCAGATCGCGCCGCGCCCGTCGATCAGCGGCGCGCTGGGCTGGGTGAACATATCAGGGGGCAGGGCCGCGCGGCCCCGTTCGGCGACCGGCGCCTGCATGTCGGTATGGAAGGCGGCGTGATTGGGCAGGCGCAGCGGCACCGGGCCATCGGGCGGCACGGCGGCCTCGAACGCGGCGAGGCCGTCGGCATCTCCGGCCAGAACCAGCATGCCGCCCAGATCGATCGACAGCGCCAGCCGATGACCCTTGCGCCCGTCGATCCGCGATACCAGCGCCAGAAGCTCGGCCCTGCGCGCGGGATCCGGGCGCCAGTCCTCCCCCACGACGGGATAGACCAGTTGCAGCCCGATCGACGCCTCCTGCATCAGCCGGCCCATGGTATTGACCACCCGGAAGCCGTTTTCGGCGCTGAGCGCACCGCCCGCGGCCAGCGCGATGTACCAGCCCATGGAATTGCCGGTGACCGCCACGATCTCGATATCGGGTGCCAGCGACAACGCATCGGCATAGGCGCTGGCATAGATCAGGGGGGAGGCGATGTCGCCGCGCGTATGTGTCGCCGGCTGAAAGCGGGCCGCGCCATCAAGGGCGGTGACCGGCGCCTGCCCCGCTTCGGCGCGGATCGCATCGAACTGTGCAAGCAGCCCGACCTTGTCGCCGTGATGGCGGGCGAGATACCCAAGCTCCGCCTTGTTGTAGGTGCCGCGACCGGGGCAGACCAACACCGCGCGCCGGGTCATCGGGCCGCTCCGGCAAGGGCGAGCGCGGCCCTGACGATCCCGTCGGCGGACGGCATGGTGGCGGCGTAGGCGGGCCCGGTGGCGATGAAACTGTCCTCCGCCGTGAGTCGGGCGAAGGAGGGTGTTCCGGCCTCCGCCAGGGTCGCCATCAGCGCCTCGGCCACGCCGCCGGACCGGCGGGTTTCATCGACGACGAGCACATGGGCGCAATCGGCAACCGCCTCCACCAGGGCGGCTTCCGGCAGGGGCGAAAGCCAGCGCAGATCGATCACCCGCGCGTCAACGCCCTGATCCAGAAGCTTTTTGCGGGCCTGCAGGGACAGATAGGCGCCGTTCCCGAAACTCACGATGGCCAGATCGGTGCCGGCGCCATGCTGCCCCGGCAGGCCCAGACCGATCCGCAGATCCGGCGCGGGATAGGTGCCCATCCATGCCCCGTCGCCGGGTTCGTGCAGATCCCGCATCGGATAGAGCGCGATGGGTTCGAGGAAGACGACGACCCGTTGCTCCTCCCGGGCGAGCCAGACGCATTCGCGGAGCATCTGCACCGCATCTTCGCCATTCGACGGGCATGCGAGGATCAGCCCCGGGATATCGCGCAGAACGGCCACCGAATTGTCATTGTGGAAATGCCCGCCGAACCCCTTCTGATAGCCCAGACCCGCGATCCGCAGCACCATCGGGTTGGTGAACTGGCCCCGGCTGAAGAAGGCCAGCGTCGCGGCCTCTCCCCGGAGCTGGTCCTCGGCATTGTGGAGATAGGCGAGGAACTGGATCTCGGGCATCGGAAGAAAGCCGTTCTGACCAAGACCGATGGCGAGGCCCAGAATGGATTGCTCGTCCAGCAGCGTGTCGATCATCCGGTCGGCGCCGAAACGCTGGTGGAGCTTCTGGGTGACGCCATAGACGCCGCCCTTGCGGCCCACATCCTCGCCCATCAGCACGATCTCGCGGTGCTCCAGCATCAGATCGGTCAGCGCCCAGTTGAGCAGGCGCGACATCGGCTGGGGCGTGTCGAGCTGTTTCAGTTCGGCCCCGAAAGCGGCGGCGCGCGCCGCCGGCGTGGGGCCGTTGGTGGGGCGGCAGGCCCGTTTCGGCGGGATCAGGCTGGCCATCACATCGCGGGCGGTTTCAAGCCGGGGGCGGGTCACGGCATCGGCCGCGACCGCGTCCACGCGGGCGCAGGTCTCCTCATAGATCGCCAGAGCATCCGCGCGGGTCAGCGCGCCCGCCGCGTCGAGCAGGCGGACGGAATGCAGCAGCGGGTCGTTCGCCTCCTCCGCCTCGACATGAGCTTTCGGGAGATAGGTCGTGGGCAGATCGGCACCCGCATGGCCGTAAAGCCGGACCATGTTCAGATGCAGAAAGGCGGGTTTGCGGCGGCGGCGCACATAGGCCGCAGCCTCCGCGGCGACCTGCGCGGTGTCGTAGAGGTCAAGCCCGTCGGCGGCGAAATAGCGGATCCCGGGACGATGCATCATCGAGGCCGCGACCCAACCTTTGGGGGTCTGGGTGGAGATGCCGATGCCATTGTCTTCGCAGACAAAAAGCAGGGGCAGCGGGACCGACTGGATGGCGGTCCAGCCAGCCGTGTTGATCGCGCCCTGCGCGGTGGAATGATTGATCGAGGCGTCGCCGAAGGAGCACATGGCAATCGCATCATCGGCCAGCATCCGGTGTTCCGGCGGGTGACGGCGGGCCAGCCCGATGCCATAGGCGGCGCCCACGGCCTTGGGCAGATGGCTGGCGATGGTCGAGGTCTGCGGCGGGATCATCAGCGCCTTGGAGCCCAGCACCTTGTGCCGCCCGCCCGAAATCGGATCCTCGGAGGAACAGGCGAAGCTGAGAAGCATGTTCCAGGCGATGGACTGGCCCGGCACCTGATCGGCGCGGGCGATCTGAAACGCCGCATCGCGGTAATGGAGGAAGGCGATATCGTCGGGGCGCAGCGCATGGGCCACGGCGGCCATGCCTTCATGGCCCGACGAGCCGATGGTGTAGAAGCCCTGCCCGGCCTTCTGCATCGCGCGGCTGGTCCGGTCGAGCGCGCGGCTGAGCACCTGCGCGCGGTACAGGCGGACCGCGTCGGGGCCGCTGAGCGCACCGTTGGGGGCGGCCCCCGGCGGCAGATCGCCGGAGCCGACCCGGTTCAGGAAATTCTGATGAACGATCTCGGCGCGATCCATGCCTGCCCCTCCGCTTGCTGCGGCGACGTTACCGCCGCGGCGCGGGGGATGGAAGCCGCGCCTTGCGCGCCCGGTGGCTTCGCATGCCCGGGCAGAGCCCCTGCCCCCGGCCGTGGCGGAAGAGGACGGTTTTTCACGACATCGCAAAGCCTTACCGGGGCGCATAAGGCGCCGTGGCGAGCAGCTAGCGCTGCGAACCGGCCCAGTCCGGATGCATCCACGGCACCATGTTGGAGGCCGGCAGGGGCGGCTGGCCGAGGATATGATCGGCCGCCTTTTCACCCACCATGATCGACGGGGCGTTCAGATTGCCGTTGGTGATCTGCGGAAAGATCGAACTGTCGGCCAGCCGCAGACGATCCACCCCGATCACGCGGGTCTCCGGGTCGACCACCGCCATCGGATCGTCGGCCCGGCCCATCCGCGCCGTGCCGCAGGGGTGATAGGCGCTTTCGGCGTGTTCGCGGATGAACCCGTCAAGCTCCTCGTCGGTCTGCAGGGCGGCGCCGGGCTGGATCTCGTGTCGCACGAAGGGGGCGAAGGCCTCCTGCGCGAAGATCTCCCGGGTCAGGCGGAGGCATTGGCGGAACTCTGTCCAATCCTGCTCATGGGACATGTAGTTGAAGGTGATTTTCGGGGCCTCCGCCGGATCTGCGGAGGCAAGCCGGACATGGCCCCGGGAGCTGCTGCGCATGGGGCCGACATGGGCCTGAAACCCGTGGCCTTCGGAGGCCGCCCGCCCGTCATACCGGACCGCCATGGGCAGGAAATGGTACTGGATATCGGGGTAGTCGATCCCCGTGCCCGAGCGGATGAACGCCGCGGATTCGAACTGGTTCGACGCCCCGAGGCCGGTTTTCGTCAACAGCCATTGCGCCCCGATCACCGCCTTGGAGATCAGGTTCCAATAGCGGTAAAGCGTGATCGGCTGGCGGGAGGCGATCTGGAAATAGACCTCCAGATGATCCTGCAGGTTCGCGCCCACGCCGGGCCGGTCGGCGACAACGGGGAGCCCGTGTTCGGCCAGATGCGCCGCCGGCCCGATGCCGGACAGCATCAGAAGCTTGGGGGAATTGATCGACGAGGCCGCGACGATCACCTCGCGCCGGGCGCGCACCAGTTCGATGGCGCCGCCGCGCGCCACCTCCACGCCCACGGCGCGGCCCTCTTCGATCACCACCCGGCGGGCTTCGGCCCGCATCAGATCGCAGTTGGGACGCTTCAGCGCCGGCCGCAGATAGGCATTGGCCGCCGACCAGCGCCGCCCGCGCCAGACGGTCTGTTCCATCGGGCCGAAACCTTCCTGCTTCTCGCCGTTGTAATCGTCGGTCGTCTGATAGCCGGCCTGCCGCCCGGCCTCGACAAAGGCGTGGTAGAGCGGGTTCCGCCGCGGCCCGCGGGTGACGTGCAGCGGGCCGTCGGTGCCGCGCCATGCCCGGTCGCCATCGCGGGGGCCGGGATGCCAGTGCTCCATCCGTTTGTAATAGGGCAGCACGTCGGCATAGCTCCAGCCTTCGGCCCCCATCTCGGCCCATGTGTCGAAATCGCGGGCATGACCGCGCACATAGACCATCCCGTTGATCGAACTGGAGCCGCCCAGCACCTTGCCGCGCGGCGTGGCGAGGCGCCGGTTGTTCAGATGCGGCTCGGGTTCGGAGCGGTAGCCCCAGTCATAGCGGGCCATGTTCATCGGATAGCTGAGCGCGGCGGGCATCTGGATGAACGGGCCCGCATCGGTGCCGCCCGCTTCGATCAGCAGAACGCTGGCGCCCGCCCCGGACAGACGATAGGCCATGGCGCAGCCAGACGAGCCGGCGCCCACGATAACAAAATCCGCTTCCATGTCAGTGCCTTAGAAAGGGGCCTCCACATCGTTCATCGCGATGTAGACGGTCCGTGTCTGGGAGTAATGATTGAGCGCCTCGGCCGAGTTTTCGCGCCCGAGGCCGGAGGCCTTGACGCCCCCGAACGGCGCCTCCACCGGGGCCAGATTGTAGCAGTTCACATAGCAGGTTCCGGCCTCGAAGCTTTGCACCACACGGTGGGCGCGGGTGATATCCCGGGTGAAGACACCGGCGGCGAGGCCGAATTCGGTCTCGTTCGCGCGCGCGATCACCTCCTCCTCGGTTTCGAAATCGAGTACGCTGAGAACCGGGCCGAAGATCTCCTCCCGGGCGATGGTCATCCCGTCGGTGACATCGGCGAAAACGGTGGGCGCGAGGAAGTACCCCTCGCGATCAAGCCGGTGGCCGCCGGTCACAAGTCGCGCGCCTTCCTGCTTGCCGCTCTCGATATAGCCGAGCACGATGTTCATCTGCGCCTCGGACGCCATCGGGCCGAAGCTGGTGGCCTCGTCCAGCGGGTCGCCGATCACCGCACCGGCCAGCCGCTCGGTCAGGCGGGCGAGAAACGCATCCCTGATCCCGGATTGCACGAAGACCCGCGTGCCGTTGGAGCAGACCTGCCCGGAGGAATAGAAATTGGCCATGATCGCGCCGGAAACGGCGTTTTCCAGATCCGCGTCGTCGAAGATGACAAGGGGGGATTTGCCGCCCAGTTCCATGGTGACGTGCTTCATGCCCGCCGCCGCGGCTGCATAGACCCGGGTGCCGGTCGGCGCGGAACCGGTGAGCGACACCTTGGCCACGCGCGGATCGGTGGAGAGCGCCGCGCCCACGGGCCCGTAGCCCTGAATCACGTTCAGCAGACCGGGCGGGGCCCCCGCCTCGGTCAGGATTTCGGCGATTTTCAGGGCGCAGAGCGGGGTGGTTTCGGACGGTTTGAAAACCATCGCATTGCCGCAGGCAAGCGCGGGCGCGGTTTTCCAGCAGGCGATTTGCGTGGGGTAGTTCCATGCGCCAAGGCCCGCGCAGACGCCCAGGGGCTCGCGGACAGTATAGGCGAAATCGCCGCCGGGAAGCGGGATATGCCGGCCCGTCATGGTGGCCGCATGGGCCGCGAAGTATTCCAGCGCGTCGGCGCCGGATGTGGCGTCGGCGACCAGCGTTTCCTGAAGCGGCTTGCCGGTGTCATAGGTCTCCAGCACGCTGAGATCGCGGTTGCGCGCGCGCATGATGTCGGCGGCCCTGCGCAGGATGCGGGACCGCTCCGCCCCGCTTGTCCGGGCCCAGAGCTTCTGCGCCGCCTGCGCGGCCTCCAGCGCCTGATCGACGATGGCGGGCGTCGCGGCGTGAAGCGTGCAAAGGGTCTTGCCCGTCGCCGGATAGATCACCGGGATCGGGTCGCCGGAGGTGTCCTCCACATAGGCGCCGTTGATGTAATGGCTGGCTTCGGGCGGGGTGAAGCGCATGGCTGGTCCTTATCTTCCTTGCAGCCGGGACTGCGTTTTATCTTTGAAATCAGGTATTTGGGTGCAGAGGCGCCGGTGGCGGGAGTGCCGCCTGACAGGGGCGGCGGGCGCGGGCCTGTCTGCGGCGGCTTGGGTCATTCGCCGGCCCCTCGGTCGAGCGCGGTGTCGAGATACGTCATGATGAGCGTGATCGCGTCCTCCCCGCTCAACCGCTCAGTCCCAAGCGCCTGCCGGATGTAGAGCCCGTCGATCATGGCCGCGATGCCGCGGGTCAGTTGCGCGGCGCGGGGCCCGGCAAGCTTCTGCAGATCGTGATGGAGATTGCTGCGCAGCCGCGCGTGGTAAAGCCGCAAGAGCCGCGCGGCTTCGTCAGAGCGTTGCGCCTGCACATAGAAATTCAGCCATGCGGCAACGACCTCGGGCCGGAAGTGACTGGTGGAGAAACTGGCGCGGATCACCGCCTCCACCCGCGCGCGCGGGGTTCTGGCCATGCTCAGCGCACCGCGCACCTCGGCGCCGTAAAGGGTCAGCACATGGCGCATGGCGGCGGCGAACATCTGCTCCTTGCCGCCGAAATAATGATGGGCCAGAGCGCTGGACATGCCCGCACGCTTTGCAATCTGCGCCACGGTGATGTCTAACGTGCCTACACGGCCGATCTCCACGATCGTTGCCTCGACCAAAGCAGATCGACGGAGGGGTTCCATTCCGATTTTGGGCACACTCATCTCCGTTGACAGGACAGGACGTGAGACTCGTTAATGTTGACTGACGAGTCAATCAAAAACAGGGAGTAACACAATGCTGAAACTGACGACAACCTCCGCCATCGCGCTGGTGATGGGTGCGGGCCTTGCGGCCGCCGATTGCGAGACGATCACGTTCTCGGATGTGGGCTGGACCGACATCACCGCGACCACGGCGGCAACCACCTATGTGCTCGACGCGCTTGGCTACGAGACGGATATTCAGGTGCTGTCGGTGCCGGTGACCTATACCGCGCTGGCCGCCGGCGATATCGACATCTTCCTTGGCAACTGGATGCCGACGATGGAGGCCGATATCGCGCCCTATCGCGAGGCGGGCACGGTGGACACGGTCCGCGCGAACCTTGAAGGCGCAAAATATACGCTGGCCACGAACGCGGCGGGCGCGGCCCTCGGGATCACCAGCTTCGACGCCATCGCCGCCAATGCGGACGCGCTGGAGGCCGAGATCTTCGGGATCGAGCCCGGCAATGACGGCAACCGGCTGATCCTTGACATGATCGAGGCGGATGCGTTCGGGCTGGGCGGGTTCGAAGTGGTGGAAAGCTCCGAGGCGGGCATGCTGGCGCAGGTTGCCCGGGCATCGGACCGCGACGAGCCGATCGTGTTCCTGGGCTGGGAGCCGCACCCGATGAACGCGAATTTCGACCTGACCTATCTGGAGGGCGGCGATGACTGGTTCGGCCCCAATCTGGGCGGGGCGACGGTATACACCAACACCTCCGCCGGGTTCGTGGAGGCCTGCCCGAATGTGGGCGCGCTCCTGCAGAACCTGGAGTTCACGCTGGCCATGGAAAACGAGATCATGGGGGCGATCCTGAACGATGGCGAGGACCCGCGCGATGCGGCCGAGGCGTGGCTTTCGGCCAATCGCGATGTCCTGCCCGTCTGGCTGGACGGCGTGACCACCGCAGATGGCGGCGATGCGCTTGAGGCCGTCAACGCCGCGCTGGACATGTAAACCGACATTCGGGCAGGCGCACGACCTGCGCCCGCCCAGCCGGTCCCGGCCCCCCGCCTTGGGGGCCGGGCCGGTTTTTGCGAGACCGGGGGCGAGATGCTGGACTGGATAGAAGACAACAAGATCCCCGTCGGGCGGGTCGCGGGCGGTGCGTTCGACTGGCTGCAGGAAAACGGTGCATGGTTCTTCGATGGGCTGTCGATCCTGCTGGAGGCGATGATCGACGGCATTCTGGCCGTGTTGCAGGACCCGCTGGACATCTCCTGGGCGACGGGGGCGGAGGATTACCAGCCGCTTTACAGCCCCGATCTGCATCCGTTCCTGATTATCCTGATCTTCACCGCGCTCGCCTGGCTGATCCATCGCCGCTGGCAGGTTCCGGCACTTATCTTCGCGGGCTTTCTGTTCATCCTGAACCAGGGATACTGGGAGGAAACGACCGAGAGCCTGACGCTGGTTCTGTCGGCCTGCGTGGTCTGCATGGCGGTGGGTGTGCCCATCGGTATCGCCGCGGCGCACCGGCCCCGGCTTTATCAGTTCATGCGGCCGGTGCTTGACCTGATGCAGACGCTGCCGACCTTCGTCTACCTGATCCCGGCGATCGTGTTTTTCGGCATCGGCATGGTGCCGGGCCTGATCGCCACGGTGATCTTCGTGCTGCCGGCGCCGATCCGGCTGACGCATCTGGGCATCTCGTCGACGCCGCAGCCGCTGATCGAGGCGGCGGAGGCGTTCGGGGCCACGCCGCGGCAGAAGCTGTGGAAGGTGGAACTGCCCTATGCGCTGCCGCAGATCATGGCGGGGCTGAACCAGACGATCATGCTGTCGCTGTCGATGGTGGTGATCGCGGCGCTGGTGGGCGCGGACGGGTTGGGCGTGCCGGTCGTGCGCGCGCTCAATTCGGTGAACACCTCGCTCGGGTTCGAAAGCGGGTTCATCATCGTGGTCGTGGCCATCATGCTCGACCGCATGTTGCGGGTGGAGCGGAAATGAGCGTTGCGGTCGAATTCGAGAATGTCTCCATCGTCTTCGGCGACAAGCCGGAGAGCGCCCTGCCGCTGATGGACGAGGGCAAATCGCGCCATGACGTGCAGGCGGCCTGCGGGCAGGTTCTGGGCGTGCACAATTGCGATCTGTCGGTGGAGGAAGGCGAGATCCTGGTACTGATGGGGCTGTCGGGCTCGGGCAAGTCCACGCTTCTGCGGGCGGTCAACGGGCTGAACCCAGTGGTGCGCGGCGCTGTGCGGGTCAATGACGGGGCGCAGATGGTGGATGTGACCCATGCCAATGCCGCCACGCTCCGCCGGATGCGGCAAAGCCAGATCGCGATGGTGTTTCAGCAATTCGGCCTGCTGCCCTGGCGCAGTGTGCGGGAAAACGTGGGCCTTGGTCTGGAACTCGGCGGCATGTCCGCCGCCGCGCGGCGCGAGAAGGTGGACGCGCAGCTGGAGCTTGTGGGTCTTACCGACTGGGCGGAGCGCAAGGTGGGCGATCTGTCGGGCGGCATGCAACAGCGCGTGGGTCTGGCTCGTGCCTTCGTGACCGACGCGCCGATCCTGTTGATGGACGAGCCGTTTTCCGCGCTCGATCCGCTGATCCGGACCCGTCTGCAGGATGAGCTGATCGAGCTGCAACAGACCTTGAAGCGGACGATCATCTTCGTCAGCCACGATCTGGACGAGGCCTTCAAGCTGGGCGACCGGATCGCGATCATGGAGGGCGGGCGGATCGTGCAATGCGGCACGCCCAAGGAGATCTATTCGGACCCGGCGGATGCCTATGTGTCCGATTTCGTGGCCCATATGAACCCGCTTGGCGTGCTCTGCGCGCGTGACGTGATGGTGCCGGTGGAGGGCGAACCGACGCTGTGGGTCGGCCCCGACGAGGATATCCGCCAGGTGATGGAGATGATCGGCGGGGAGGATCACCCGGTGGGCGTGGAGCAGGACGGCAAGGTTCTGGGGCAGGTCACCAAGGATCGGGTGCTGGAAAAGCTGCTGGACCCGCGGGCCAGCTGAGCAGGCGCGCAGGCGCGCCCTCAATCGACGGATATCGCCCCCGCCTCCACCATCGCGGTGGCGCCCGTCATCTCGCCCAGGGGCGGGATCGCATCGCCCTGACGCGCGGCGCGGCGCCCGGCCACGATCTGCCCCCGTTCCAGCGCGATGCCCGCGATCAGTTCCGCCTCTGCCGGGGCCATCGCATAGATGCCATCCGCATCGGCCAGAACCGCATCGCCGGAGGAGACCGCCACGCCGCCGCAGGAGACAGGCACCCGGGCCCGCCCGCCGAGATCGAGCAGCCGCGTGGTGATGGCCGACGTGCCCCGGCACCAGACCGGAAACCCCAGATCGGCCAGTTCGGCCGTGTCCGTGCAGGGCCCGTCGATCACCGCGGCGATGATGCCCGCGCGCATGGCCGCGCCGGCCACACCATCGCCCAGACAGGCATGGCGGGTGTCGCCCAGACGGTCGATCACCAGAATATCGCCGGGCCGGGCCAGCCCGATGGCGTGATGCAGGATCGTGGAACAGGGGCCGGGGCATTGCACGGTCAGCGCGCGGCCCGCCACGCGCGGGGCCAGCCCGGCATTGGGGCGCAGCCCCGTATCCATCGCCCCCCAGTAGAGGATATGGCCCAGCATCGTGGTTTCGCATTGCATCAGCGTGTCGATCAGGCTGTCGGCAAGCGGCGCGGGCGCGGGCCCGATGCGGTATTTCGGCGGCGACGGCAAACTATGGTTCATCTTTCTGACCTCAATGTCGGATCCAACCGGTCGCGCAGCCAGTCGCCCGTCAGGCTGACCGACAGCGCCAGAAGGAAAATGATCGCGCCCGGAAACAGCGTCAGCCACCACGCGGTCAACAGACGGTCGCGTCCCTCGCTCATGATCTGGCCGAGGCTGGTGAGCGGGGGCTGCACGCCGAGGCCCAGAAACGACAGCGCGGTTTCCAGCAGCACCGTCAGCGGCAGGTTCACGGTGAACTGCACGAGCGCCACGTTCAGGATGTTGGGCAGGACATGGCGCAGATAGATGCGCATGGGCGAGGCGCCGAGCGCGCGGACGGCGGTGACATATCCATGCTCCTTCGCCGACAGCGTGGCGCCGCGCATCAGGCGGGCATAGACCTCCCAGCCGTTCAGACCGATCAGGAGCAGGAACAGCACGAAGCTGTTGTCGAACATCGCCAGCACGAACAGCGCCACCACGATGATCGGAAGCGAGGCCTGAACGTCGATCGCGGCAACGATCACCGCTTCGGTCGGGCCGCGGCGCGCGGCGGCGAGGATACCGAGGAGCGACCCGAGAATGGCCCCGATCAACGTGCCCGCGATGGCCACGATCAGGGTGATCTGCGCGCCCACGGCAAGGCGGACAAGCACATCGCGGCCGCGCGCATCCGTCCCGAGGAGATACTCGGGCGAGCCCGGCGGCAGCAGCCGGTCGAACATCGAGGTCGCGCGGAATTCATGCGGGCTGAGAAACTGGCCGAAAAGCGCGAAGAGCACGAAGGCCGCGATGAAGACCAGCGACAGCCGGACGCTCCACGGCATCGGCGACGGGCGATATGTGGCGACCCCGCTCATCTCATTTCACCCGGATCCGCGGGTCGATGACCAGATAGAGCAGATCGACGATGAGATTGGCCATGATCATCGTGAAGGCCACGGCCAGAACCAGAAACTGCACGGTGGCGATGTCGCGCGTGGCGACCGAGCGCACCAGAAGCTGGCCCACACCGGGCCAGGCAAAGACCTGTTCGGTCACGACGGAGCCCGCGATCAGCGCGCCGAGCGACAGGCCCACGAGAGTGACCAGCGGGATCGCGGCATTGGGCGCGGCATGCAGGATCAGGCGGCGCGCGAAGGGAATGCCGCGCGCCTCGGCCGCGCGCATGAAGGGCGCGTTGATGGTCTCCAGCAGGGAGGATCGGGCGAAGCGGGCGAAACTGCCCATGGCGGCCAGCCCGAGGGTCAGCGCCGGGAACAGCACATTGGCGCTCGCGCCCGCCAGAAACACCTGAAAGACCAGCGCGCCGATCAGGATCAGGCAAAGACCGAAGAGAAAATTGGGCATCGCGAAGGCAAAGACCGAAAACCCCATCACCGCCCGGTCGAGCAGCCGGCCCCGGTTGATCGCGGCAATCGCCCCAAGGGCGATGCCGAGGACAAGCGCGATGGAGAGCGCGGTGAGCCCGAGATGCAGGGTATAGGGCAGACGGTCGAGAAAGAGCGCCTCCACCGGGCGGCCGGTATGGATCGAATAGCCGAACTCCCCCCGGAACAGGCCGCCGATATAGCTGGTGTATTGCTGCCAGAGCGGTTGATCGAGCCCCATCGCGCGGGCGTATTGGTCGATCACCTCCTGCGGGGCATCGGGGGGCGCAAGCGCGGCGGCGGGATCGCCCGAAAAGCGGATGAAGATGAAGACCAGCGAGACCGTGATCAGCAGCGTGATGATGGCGCGAAGCACGCGGGAGAGGATGTAGCCGGTCATGCCGCGCCCTCCTCCATCGCGAGGCCAAGGCCCGGCGCGGCGGCAAGCAGCGCGCGGGTATAGGCATGGGCCGGGCGGTCGAAAACCTGCCCGGTCGCGCCGCTTTCGACCACCCGGCCCTGCTGCATCACCAGAATGTCGTCGCTGATGGCGCGGGCCACGCGCAGATCATGGGTGATGAAGACCATCGCGAAGCCGAACCGGGCCTGCATGTCGCGGAAGAGATCGAGGATCTGCGCCTGGATCGAGACATCGAGCGCCGAGACGGCCTCGTCCGCGATCAGCAGTTCGGGCTCCAGCGCGAGCGCGCGCGCGATGCAGATCCGCTGCCGCTGCCCGCCGGAAAACTCATGCGGGTAGCGGTCTGCGGACTGGGCGGTGAGGCCGGTCAGTTCCAGCAGATCCTCGGCCTTCCTGCGGGCCTCGGCCACGGGCATGCCGTGGATGATCGGGCCCTCGGCGATGGCCGAGCGGATCGTCTGGCGCGGGTTCAGCGCGCTGTACGGATCCTGCAGGACCACCTGCACCGATTTGCGCAGGCGTTGCAGATCGCGGCCGGCCAGATGGGTGATGTCCGCGCCCTTGAAGCGGATCGTGCCGCGCTCCACCTCCTCCAGCCGCAGAAGGCAGCGCGCGAGGGAGGATTTGCCCGAGCCGCTTTCGCCCACCACCGCCAATGTCCGCCCCGGCGCCAGCGACAGGGAGACATCGCGCACGGCCTGCGTGACCCGCCGGTTGAAGATCGGGCCGGAGCGGTAGGTGAGATGCAGCCCGTCCGCCTCCAGGATCGGGGCCTCTTCCGCCCGCGACGGCTTGGCGCCGGTGGGCCGCGAGGCGGCGATAAGGCGCTGCGTATAGGGGTGTTGCGGGCGATCGAGCACGTCCCCCGCGCGCCCCGCCTCGACAATCCGGCCATCCTTCATCACCGCCACGCGATCGGCGATTTCGGCCACCACGCCGAAATCATGGGTGATGAACAGGACCGACGCGCCGGTGTCGGCCTTGAGCGCCGCTATCAGATCAAGGATTTCGGCCTGCGTCGTGACGTCGAGCGCCGTCGTCGGCTCGTCGGCCACCAGAAGCGCGGGCTTCAGCAAGAGCGCGCCGGCAATCACCACGCGCTGCGCCTGCCCGCCGGACAACTGATGCGGATAGGCCGCGAAAATCCGGGCCGGATCGGGCAGGCGCACGGCCTCGAACATGTCCAGCACCCGGTCGCGCCGCTCCGCCGCGGGCACGCCGTGGACCTTCAGGATCTCCTCCAGTTGCCGCCCGACGCGTTTGACCGGGTTGAGGCTGGCGCCGGCATCCTGAAAGATCATCGCCATCCTGACCGAACGCAGCGCCTGATAGGCCGCATCGCGTTGTGACGGCAGCACCTTGTCCTGCAACCGGATACTGCCGCCCGTGACCGGAAGCGCCCGCGGCAGCATGCCCAGAATGGCCTGCCCGATCACCGATTTGCCCGAGCCGCTTTCGCCGACAAGGCACAAGGTCTCGCCGGGATGGATCTGAAAGGAGATGTCGGTGACCGCCTCGGCGCGGTCCCCGCCGGGGGGCAGGCCGATGCCGAGGCCGTTCACCGACAAAAGCGGGGGCGCTGACGCATCCCCGCCCGGCGTTTTCGTCATTCGCCACCGCCCATGTAGAGGCTGTCGAAGATGGTGACGGCGGAATTGCCCGGATCCCAGTCGAGATCGGCATCCACGGCATAACTGACCACATTGCGCCACAGATACATGCCCGGGGTGATGTTCTCCCACTCCTCCACCAGAGCCAGATAGGCGGCGTTGCGCTCCTCGAATTCCTGCGCCTGCTCGAAGGCCTCGCCCAGTTCGTAGAACCGTTCGGACGCCTCCCATGTGCGATGCGCCGCCCGCACCCGGCTCGATTCCGGGCCCCAGTCCATCCAGAGCGGACGATAGGGATCGCCGGAAAACTCGCTCGACATGGACATGTTCAGAAGATGGAACGGGCGTTCATAGGCCAGCGAGAAGTTGTCCTTGATCTCGATGGCCACGTTGATGCCAACCTCGCGCCACTGCTCCACCATGAACTCGGCGGCGATTTCGTAATTCGGGTAGAACCCGCGCACGATATGCCAGCTAAGCTCCTCCCCCGCATAGTCGCTGGCGGCCAGCAATTCGCGGGCGCGGTCGGGGTCGTAGGTGATCCGCGGCTGGCGGTCGGGGTCGTAATAGGCGCCATATTCCGGGAAGTTGAACGGCGCCGGCACAAAGGTCGCCCCGCCCCAGATCGCATCGGTGATCGACACCCGGTCGACGGCGGCCACCATCGCCTGACGCAGGTTCACATCCGTCAGCGGATTGTCCGGAAGATCCTCCGTTTCCAGCATGTTGAACGCGAACATCGGGTAGTTCTCGATGCTCTTGGTCATGACGGTCACGCCGGGTGTCCCCTCCACCTGGCCGATCTGGTCGGCCGGCACAGACACGACCACATCGAACTCGCCCGCAACCAGCCCTGCGAAGCGGGTGGAGAACTCGGGCACGATCTGGAAGGTCAGGCTGTCGGCGGGCACATCGCCGCCCCAATAGTCGTCAAACGCCTCCGCCACGACCGAGACGGAGGGATCGAAGGACACCATCCGGTAGGGCCCGGTGCCCATGGGCATCTGGCCGAAGGCATCGGTGCCGACCTCCTGATAATAATGGGCGGGCAACACGAACCCGAGCGGGGTGACAAGCCGGTAGATGAAGTTCGGGTCGGGATAGCTCGTCTCCACCTCGACGGTCAGGGGGCCGGTCGCTTCCACGCGGATGATGCCGCGGGCATAGCGGGTGCCGCGCGGGGCCAGAGGCTCCTCCCCCCAGAGCCGTTCGGCGGACATGGAGAACGCCACATCCTCGGCATCCATGATATGCCCGTCATGGAACGGCACGCCCTCGCGCAGATTGATCTGCCAGACATTGGGCGACAGGCGTTCCCAGCTTTCGGCCAGCCATGGAACAAGCTCCGTCCCGTCTGGGTCTTCCCAACGGTTCCGCCGCACGAGCGTGTCGAAGATGTTGGAATGCACCCGCGCCCCGGAGGTGGAAATGCCGATCACCGGGTCCATGGTGGGCCACAGATTGTCGACCGCGATCACCAGATCGGGGCGGTCCTGGGCGAAGGCGCCGCCGGCGGCAACAAGCGCGGCGGCGGTCGTGAGCAGAAATCTGCGGAACTGGGGCATGTGGGGTCTCCTGTCGGATTGCGCCCGTATCAGGCGGACGCTGTTTCATGGGCGCTGATGCGCGTGAATGTGTAGTCGCGTTCGTTTTCGAGCGACGGGATCTGCTGGCGCGCCGCCGCGACCCTGGCGATGTCGAGCGTCACGGAGATCTGGCCGGGCGTGTCGCCGCCCAGATCCGCCATCACCTCGCCCCAGGGGTCGATGATGAGGGAATGCCCCCATGTGGTGCGGCCATCCTCGTGATCGCCAACCTGTGCGGCCGCCACCACGTACGCCCCGTTTTCGATGGCGCGGGCCCGCAGCAGAACCTCCCAATGCGCGCGGCCCGTGGGAACGGTGAAGGCCGACGGGATGAACAGAACCGTCGCCCCGGCCTTGGCATAATCGCGGTAAAGATGGGGAAAGCGCAGATCGTAGCAGATGCTGAGACCCCAGGGGCCCCAGGGCGTGTCCACCAGCACCGCTTCGGTGCCGGGCGCGTAGCGGTCGGATTCGCCCGTGGGCTTGCGCCCTTCGAGAAAGACGTCGAACAGATGCACCTTGTCGTAGCGCGCGACGATCGCCCCCGACGGGTCGATCAGCGTTCCATGGTTCAGATAGCGGCCGTCGGCGGCCTTGACCGGGGTCGAACCGGGCTGGATCCAGAGCCCGTATCTGGCCGCAAGCCCCCGGCAGGTCAGCAAAAACGGATCCTCCGCCTCGGTCGTGATCTGGCGCCGCGCATCCTCCTTGTCCTTGTTCATCAGCCCCGCGGCCTCGGGCAGGGCCAGAAGATGGCACCCGTCCGCCGCAGCCCGATGCGCGGCCTCATCGACCGTCACCTGATTGACCGCATGGCGGTTGCCGGATGTCATTTGCAGCATCGAAACGCGCAGGTCTGATGTCATCACTCACCCCGGAAGCTAGCCTTATATGTCAACGATATGCAGAAAAACCCGCATGAAAAAGCGCAATAAACTTGCGTATCGTCGAATTTCCTAACATGTTTGGGCATGACCCGCGCCCGCCGCCTCCCGCCGCTCAACGGTCTCCGCGTGCTGGAGGCCATCGGAGAGACCGGTTCGGTCACGGCGGCAGCGAAGCGATTGCATGTCTCCCATTCCGCCGTCAGCCATCATGTGAAGCAGCTGGAGGCATGGGTCGGGCAGCCGCTTTTCACCCGGCGCGGGCGCACGATCGCCCTGACCGAGGCGGGCGAAAGCCTTGCCGGTGTCGTGCATTCCTCCTTCGATGCGATCCGGCACGAGCTGGACCGCCTGCCGATCCGGTTCGAACGCTCGGTCAGCCTGTCGGCCCTGCCGATCATCGCCGAAACCGTGATCCTGCCGCAGTTGCACCGCTTCACCGAACAGCATCCGGAGATCAGCCTGCATCTGAGCCTTGCCCAGACCGACCGGCCCAAGACCCCGGCCCCCGACATCGAACTCATGTTCCGCGAACGGGGTCGGATACTGCCCGAGGAGACGATCATGCTGCCCGGAACGGCGGTGCCGGTGGCCGCGCCAGCGCTTCTGACGCGATTGGGCGGCGATCCGGTCCGGCTGCTGGAAGAGGGCCCGTTGATCGCGGATGAGGATTTTCGCATGTGGCAACGCTGGCGCGATCTGGCCAAAGACCGGATCGGAGCGCCGGATTACGCGCCGCAACTGATCCTTGAGGGATCGTTCCTGTTGCAGAAGGCCGCGCTGAACGGTCTGGGCGCGGCGATCTGCCGGACGGCCACCATTCAGGCCGATCTGGATCGGGGCGCGCTGGTGCGCCTGTCGGAGATCGCGATCGACGAAAACTGGTTCTATACGCTGCGCCTTGCCCCGCCGCGCGCCGATGCGCCGGAAGTGCTGGCGGTGCAGGACTGGCTGATATCGCTCGGCGCGGACCACCGCCCCATCTCGCAGCCTGCGTCGCGGGCCGGAGCGCCGACGGCCGCCGCCTAGCCCCGCGCGGCGACCTGCTGCGCGATGCCGGGAAGCACCGATTGCACCTGATGCGGTGCCATGCCCGGCCGCAGCGCGGGGTGATAGAGGATCTGCAGCAGCAACTCGTCATGGCGGGTGAGCACGCCGAATTCCTCGTCATCGTTGAAAATCGAAGGCCAGGCGCTCGGGCTGTCATTGGCCAGCCCCATGCCCTGCGCAAGCTCCTCCTCGATACAGGACTGGCGCATGCGCGGCGGGTGTTCGGCGCGCACGATGGCGATGGCCTGAACATAGCCCTGCGCCAGATCGCGGCCGGGCACCGCCACCACCATGCAGAAGGTATTGCGCCCCATGCCGGTGACCGCGCTGACCGCGGCGCGGCTGAGGCCCGGCACCAGTTGGCGCAATGTCGGCCCGAGGCCCGCGCGTTCCGCATCGCTGACGATCAGGACGTGGAAATTGGGTGAATTGGCGGTAACCGCCACGGGATGGCCCGACGCAGTCTGCAACCGGTGCGCCACCTGACGCACGGTGGCCATGTCGGCGCGTTGCTGGGCCCCGCCCACGGACATGCCGAAGCGCACCCCAAGCCGCACCGGCGCCACCCATCGCCGCAACGGCGCGGCGTGGCCGGTGCTGGAGACGCCGCCGCCGCGGAGACTGTATTCCGACCGCATGGCGATCTGCATGAAACTGGCACTGAGCTCGCTGGCGCCAAGCCGTGCGCCGCGCGGGCGGCGATCCTGCCGGAGACTGCCCTGCCCCACCAGCTGCTGCTCAAGCTGGCGATAATAGGCCGCCAGCCGGGAGCCCGTCGGATCGGCGGAGCGGGCGGCAATATTGGCGGGCGTCGCGGTCGAGGCGGTCACCTGCTGCGCCGCGGCCTCCCCCCATCCGAATGCCATGCCCAGAATACAGCACAGCCATACCGTCCACGGCGATCTCTTCGCTTTGGCAAGACAGGACAAGACAAATCCCTTCGCAGTCAGGCCGCCCGGTGAGGACGGCAAACGGGCACCCAGCAGCCCATGCACGCCCACCCAAGTTCGGGAGCGATTCCGCGAAAGTCAAATCAAGCTTTTGCGGCAGCGCAGCATCCCGCCCGCCTGCCCCGACGTCACAGGCCGGTCGTCACACCGGCCGATTGCAACGCATGGAGACGGGCATAGGCCCCCTCCGCCGCCATCAGACCGGCATGGGTGCCCTTTTCGACGACACGGCCCTTGTCCATCACCACGATCAGATCGGCGTCGCGGATGGTGGACAGACGGTGCGCGATGACAAGGGTGGTGCGCCCGTGCGACAGCCGGGTCAGCGCCTCCTGAACAAGCTGTTCGGATTTCGCATCGAGGGCGGAGGTCGGCTCGTCCAGCAGCAGGATCGGCGCATCGCGCAGCATCGCGCGGGCGATCGCGACGCGCTGCCGCTGCCCGCCCGAGAGCGTCGAGCCGCGGGGACCGACAGTGGTTTCCAGCCCCCCCGGCAGGGCATCGGCGAAATCGGTGACCGAAGCGGCCTCGGCGGCGGCGCGGATCTCCGCCTCGCTGGCATCGAGCCGGCCAAGGCGGATGTTCTGCGCGATGCTTTGATCGAACAGCGCCGTTTCCTGCCCGACAACGGCGATACTGTCGCGCAGCCGGTCCAGCTCGGCCTCGGTCGTCGCGGTGTCGCCGATGGTGATCCGGCCCGATACCGGGTCGATCAGCCGGGTCATCAGGCCGAAGACCGTGCTTTTCCCCGCGCCCGACGGGCCGACAAGGGCAGTCGTCTTGCCTTCGGCGGCGCGAAAGCTGAGCCCGTTCAGGACCGGCGCATCCCCATAGGCGAAATGCACGTCGTCGAACACGATATCGCCGGGGCTGAGCGGTTTCGGAGTGGCCGGGTTCAGGATGGTGGGCCGGGCGTTCAGCACCTCGTAGATACGCTGCAGCGAGGCAAGCGCGGCCTGGATGCTGGCCGACAGGCTGGACAACCGGCGGACCGGATCCATGACCAGCGCCAGCGCGGTGAAAAAGGACATGAACTGCCCCACGGTCTTTTCGCCGGCCACGATTTCCGCACCACCCACCAGCAAAACCAGCATGCAGGCCAGCGCCGCCATCACATCGACCATGGCCGGGGTGGCGGCCTTGCTGCGTTCGGCGCGCATCTGCTGGCCGAGGAACTGGCCGACCTCGGACCTGAATTCGCGCGATTGATGCGCCTCCAGCCGGTTCACCTTTATCGACTGCATGCCGTGGAAAATCTCGTCCATCTGGGTGGAGAGCCGCGAGGCCGCCTCCCGCGCGGACATGGTGAAGCCCCGAATCAGGCGTTGCAGCAGAACCACGGGAAAGAACATCAGCGGCACGCCCACAAGCGCCAGAAGCGTCCATGTCCAGTCGTTCAGGAACATCACCGTCAGAAGCGAAATCAACGAAATCGTGTCGCGCCCGGCCGACATCAGCGCGGTGGAGGCGAGGCTTTGAAGGGCCGAGGTGTCGCCGCGCACCCGCTCGATCAGCGCGCCGGGCGCGTTATCCTGAAAGAACCGCCCATCGAGCGACAGGAGATGGTTCAGAAGCCGCGATTGCAGCGCGATCACGACCTTCAGGCCGATCGAGACGATGATCAGCCGCTGTCCGAACCCGGCGATCGCCTTGAGCAACAGGATGCCCGCGATGGCAAATGCCGCCCAGGTGATCATCGTGCCGTCGCCGGTGACCAGAACCTCGTCGAACAGCGGCTGGATCAGATAGGCGGCGGCGCCAAGGGTGGCGCCCTCGATGGTCATCAGGCCAAGCGCCAGCAGCATCCGCTTCCAGTAATCCGATACATGTTCGCGCCAGAGCCGCCCCAACAGCCGCTTGGCGCGCATCTCCGGGTCGGCGCCGGGCTGCGAGGATGTCAGGGCTGAGGACATGTCAGGCGCAGTCATCGGGCGGGAACACTTTTCAGATATCGGGCTTGCTGATTACGCCATGCACCGGATGGGAACAAGATCATCGCCAACCAAAGGCCCGGGCCACTGCCGTGGGGTCAACCCGCACGCCGCGCCGCAGAGCCGCAAGATCTCGGCCCGGGCCTGCATCTAATCAGTTGAAATATCATCTCAGGGTTGTTTTAGTGGCTGCTGAATTGCGGGACTACATCGCGGTCTACAACAGGGAGTGGGGCTTGACCTCGGATACAACCGACGCATTCGTCGCGTTCGACAGCGTGCAAAAGAGTTATGATGGTGAGACGCTTGTCGTCAAAGATCTGAACCTGTCCATCGGCAAGGGCGAGTTTCTGACAATGCTGGGTCCGTCGGGCTCCGGCAAGACGACCTGCCTGATGATGCTGGCGGGGTTCGAGACCGCCACCCATGGCGAGATCACGCTTGCCGGCAAACCGATCAACAATATTCCGCCCCATAAACGCGGCATCGGGATGGTGTTTCAGAATTACGCCCTGTTCCCGCATATGACGGTGGCCGAAAATCTCGCCTTCCCGCTGGAGGTGCGCAAGATCGGCAGGTCGGAGCGCGAGGAGAAGATCGCCCGCGCACTGGACATGGTGCAGATGGGCGCGTTCGGCGGCCGGCGCCCTGCCCAGTTGTCGGGCGGGCAGCAGCAGCGGATCGCGCTTGCCCGCGCGCTGGTGTTCGAGCCGGAACTGGTTCTGATGGACGAACCGCTTGGCGCGCTCGACAAGCAACTGCGCGAGACGCTGCAATTCGAGATCACGAACCTGGCCCATGAACTGGGCATCACCACGGTCTACGTCACTCATGACCAGACCGAGGCGCTGACCATGTCCGACCGGGTCGCGGTGTTCGACGATGGCCGCATCCAGCAGCTTGCCGCGCCAGATCAGCTCTACGAGCAGCCGCAGAACAGCTTCGTCGCCCAGTTCATCGGCGAGAACAATACGCTGATGGGTACGGTCAGCAAGATCGAGGGCGGTGTCGCCGAGGTGACGCTGGATGGCGGCGAGGTGATCGACACCGTGCCCGTCAATGTCAGCCAGGTGGGGGAACGCACGCTGGTTTCGATCCGGCCCGAGAGGGTGGAGTTCAACAAGGACCGGCTGCACCCCGACGCCCATACGCTGAAGGCCGAGGTCAAGGAATTCATCTATATGGGAGATATCTACCGGACCCGCCTGAGCGTGGCGGGCAACGAGGATTTCATCATCAAGACCCGCAATGCCCCCGATCAGCGCCGCCTGAACCCCGGCGAGATGATCGAGATCGGCTGGCGGCCGGAGGATTGCCGGGCGCTCGACGCCTGAGCAAAGCCAGCCCGATCTGCCGCGCGCCTTGGGGCAGCGGGCTGAAACAAAAAAGACGAACGTCCAACAAAGGAGAGACTCTCGATGAAACTCAAGACAGCAATGCTTCTGACCACGGGTGCCGTCATCGCGGTGCCGGCACTGGTTCTGGCCGAAGGTCACATGTCGGATTCGATGACGCTGGTAAGCTGGGGCGGGGCCTATCAGACCAGCCAGATCCGGGCCTATTCCGACCCCTATCAGGAGATGAACCCCGGCGTCGAGGTGATCTGGGACGAAAGCTCGAACGAGGCGGTGTCACGTCTGCGGGCGATGAACGAGGCCGGAAACGTGACCTGGGATCTGGTCGATGTGGAAGCCGCAGACGCCATCCGCCTCTGTGACGAGGGTCTGGCGATGGAGATCGACCATGACGAGGTGCTGGCGCCCGCCCCCGACGGCACGCCCGCCTCGGAGGATTTCGGCGATCTTCTGGTGAGCGACTGCTTCATCCCGCAGATCGTGTTCTCGACCACCTTCGGATATCGGACCGATCAGGTGCCCGAGGGCGTCGCCGCGCCGACCGGCGCCTGCGATGTGTTCGATCTGGAAACCTATCCGGGCCGCCGCGGTCTCAACCGGCAGCCCATCGCCAACATGGAATGGGCGCTGCTGTGTTCCGGTGTCGCCTATGAAGACGTCTACGACACGCTTGAGACCGAAGAAGGCATCGCGCAGGCCTTCGCGATGCTGGACACGATCAAGGACGAAACGATCTGGTGGAGTTCGGCCGCCGAGGCGATCCAGCTTCTGGCCGACGGGGAGGTGTTCATGGCCTCGTCCTTCAACGGGCGCCTGTTCTCGGCAATCGAGGAGCAGGGCCAGCCGATCGGGATGGCCTGGGACTGGCAGATGTTCGACATCGACGGTTGGGTGATCCCCGAGGGGCTGCCCGAAGACCGGCTGGCGCGGGTGATGGATTTCCTGCATTTCGCCACGGACACCCAGCGTCTGGCCGATCAGGCGCTTTACATCTCCTACGGTCCGGCGCGCGCATCCTCGGCGCCGCTGGTGGGCAACCATGCCGATCTGGGCATCCCGATGGCCCCGCATATGCCGACCGAGCCGGCCAATGCCGAAAACACCTTCGTCAACAACTACGAATGGTGGGCCGATTACCGCGATGATCTGGATTCGCGCTTCCAGGCCTGGCTGGCGCAGTAACCGAAGACCCCCGGGGGCGGGCAGATCCGCCTGCCCCCATCCTACCCCAAGACAGGACCACGCCCATGCCCAAAGGCTATATCATCGGCCATATCACGGTCACCGATCCCGAGGCCTACCCGGAATACGTCCGGCGCGATACGCCGATCCTGGATAATCTGGGCGGCCGGTTCATCATCCGCGGCGGCCGGTCCGAAGTGGTCGAGGGTGAGACGTTCGAGCGCCATGTGGTGATTGAGTTCCCGTCCTACGAAGAGGCGCTGGCCGCCTATAACGACCCGGATTATCAAGAGGTTGCGAATATCCGCCGAAACGCCGCGGACAGCATCATCATCGTTGTGGAAGGTGTCTGAATGACCGATGCGGCGGCCGGCATGGGGCGCGCGGCATCCGATGCGCGCAAGCTTGACGCGGCGGCCACGGGGCCGATGCTGGCCGCCGACGGTCGCCCGCTCAAGGCCAGCCTGAACCGCGCGCTTCGGGCGCAGAAACTGCGCGCGCTGGCGCTGATCGCGCCGCTGCTGCTGTTCATTCTGGTGACGTTCATCGCGCCGATCGCGGATATGCTGTTCCGCTCGGTCGAGAACCAGATCGTGTCCGAGACGCTGCCGCGCACGGTGATCGCGCTGGAGGACTGGCAGGAGACGAGCCAACTGCCCGGAGAGGACGCCTATGCGGCGCTGGCCTATGACTTCATGGAGGCGGCCGAGCGGCGGGAGCATACGCGCGTCGGCTCCCGGCTGAACTATGAAACCACCGGCATGTCGTCGCTCTTTCGCCAGTCCGGCCGCGGCATCGACGATGTCGGAGAGATTTATGCCGATCAGTTCGTGGCGCTGAACCCGGCCTGGGAAGAGCCCGCGACCTGGGTCGCGCTGATGGCGTCGGAGCGCTGGCAGGACGAGGCCGCCGAGGCGGAGACCGACGCCGCTCTGCCCCGGTTCGAGCTGGCCCCGGGCATCGCCGAGGCGTTGCCGGAAACGGCGGATGCCTACCGCTCCTTCGCGCGCACCATCATGTCCGAGGATGAGGACGACCCGCGCGCGGAAGAGCCGTGGAACACGGTCTATCTTGCGCTTTACCGCGATCTGCTTGCCGGAACGGGCGGGTATGACGGGCCGCAGGCCGCGATGCTGAACGAGGCGGCGGCGGCCGTGCCCGGTTTCGAGGCCGCTTCGGTGCAGGCGCAATTCGCGGATATCAACGAAGACTGGGCCGATACCGAGGTCTGGGAAACGATCGAGGCCTTTTCCGATCCGTACACCGCCGGCTATTTCCTGGCCGCGATCGACATGCAGCTGACCCCCGACGGGATCGAGGCGCAGCCGGAGGAACAGCAACTCTACATCCTGCTTTTCCAGCGCACCATCTTCATGTCGCTGATGATCACCTTCAGCTGCATCCTTCTGGGCTATCCGATCGCCTATCTGCTGTCGAACCTGCCGATGCGCACATCCAACCTTCTGCTGATCCTCGTCCTCCTGCCGTTCTGGACATCGCTTCTTGTCCGCACTTCGGCCTGGAAGGTGCTGCTGCAGCAGGAGGGCGTGATCAACGACATTCTGGTCTGGATCGGGCTGGTGGCCGATGACGCGCGCCTGCAGCTGATCAACAACCAGCTGGGCACCATCATCGCGATGACCCATATCCTGCTGCCGTTCATGATCCTGCCGCTCTATTCGGTGATGAAGACCATCCCGCCCTCCTATGTGCGGGCCGCGAAATCGCTTGGCGCAACCGACTGGACCGCGTTCTGGAGGGTCTATTTCCCGCAATCGGTCCCGGGCATCGGGGCGGGGTGCATCCTCGTCTTCATCCTGGCCATCGGCTATTACATCACGCCGGAACTGGTGGGGGGGCGCACCGGCACCTTTATCTCGAACCGGATCGCGTTTCACATCTCCTCAAGCCTCAACTGGGGCCTTGCGGCGGCCCTCGGCTCGATCCTTCTGGCGCTGGTTCTGGCGCTTTACTGGCTCTACGACCGGATCGTGGGCATCGACAACGTGAAGCTGGGGTAACGCATCATGTCAGGACTTCCCCCCTATGCCTCCACCGGTCAGCGGGCCTGGTATTACGGGTTCCGGGTGATCTGCGGGCTGATCTTCTTCTTCCTGATGGCCCCGATCCTCGTGATCATCCCGCTCAGCTTCAACGCGCAGGATTTCTTCACCTTCACGCCGGAGATGCTGCGCCTCGATCCGGCGGGCTATTCGCTTCAGCATTACGAGGATTTCTTCACCAATCCGGACTGGCAACAGGCCTTGAGCAACTCGGTGCGGATCGCGCCGGCGGCCACGGTTCTGTCGGTGGTGCTGGGAACGCTGGCGGCGATCGGCCTGTCGCAAAGCCATGTCCCCTTCAAGGGGGCGATCATGGCGATCCTGATCTCGCCGATGATCGTGCCGCTGATCATCTCGGCGGCGGGCATGTATTTCTTCTATTCCCGCGTCGGTCTTCAGGGCACCTATCTGGGCGTGGTTCTGGCCCATGCGGCGCTTGGCATTCCCTTCGTGATCATCACGGTCACCGCCACGCTGGTGGGCTTCGACCGTTCGCTGACCCGGGCCTCCGCCTCTCTGGGGGCCAATCCGGTCACGACATTCTTCAAGGTGCAGATGCCGCTGATCCTGCCGGGCGTGATCTCGGGCGGTCTTTTCGCCTTCATCACGTCTTTCGACGAGGTGGTGGTGGTGCTGTTCGTGGGCTCCGCCGGGCAGAAGACGCTGCCATGGCAGATGTTCACGGGCCTGCGAGACCAGATCAGCCCGACAATCCTGGCCGTGGCGACGATCCTCGTGGTGATCTCGGTCGCGCTTCTGACCGTCGTGGAGCTGCTGCGGCGCCGGTCCGAGCGGTTGCGGGGCATGTCGCCAGGGTGAGGCGCGGGCGCCCTGCCCGCGCCCCGAGCGGTCAACCGGGCCCGCGCGACAAGCCCGACGCGGCGGCCTTACGGCAGGATCGCAAGCCAGGCCGATGCGGTAAGCACGGTCAGCGCGGTGCCGATCAGAACCGCCGAGGCGGCGACCCGGCGGGCCGTGCCGTACATGTTCGCGAACAGATAGGCGTTGACCCCGGGCGCCATCGCCGCGGTGATGACAGCGGAGCGAAGCTGTTCCGCCGACAGATCGGTGACCGCGCTGCCCATGCCGAAGGCGATGGCCGGATGCAGGACCAGCGACAGCACGCAGATAAACGCGATAACCTTGGCATCGCCTTCGGGCTTGTAGCGGTAAAGGACCCCGCCCAGACCGAACAATGCAGCCGGAAGCGCGGCGCGGATCATCAGATTGATCGCTTCGGTCAGGACACCGGGCATCGGCAGACCGGTCAGGTTCACCACGAAGCCAAGCGCCACACCGATCATCAGCGGGTTGCGGAACATGGCCCGGCCGACCGTGTTGATCAGCCGCGCGGGCGACCCGCTATCGGCGCGCACGATCTCCATCGTGGTGATGCCGAGCAGAAAGCAGAAGGCCGCATGCAATGCGACAATCGCGAAATTCGGGCCAAGCGCGTCGGCGCCATAGGCGCGCTCCATGATCGGAAGGCCAAGCAGGACGGTATTCGCGAACAGCCCGCAGAACCCGATGGCGACACTGTCCGGCCATGACCGCCCGAAGAAGAGCCGCGCGCCGAAAAGCCCCGCGAAGAAACACACCGTCGAGCCGGTGTAAAAGGAGACAAGCAGCCGCCAGTCGAAATTCTGGCCCAGATCCAGCGTCGCTATTCCCATGAAAAGCAGGCAGGGAATGGCGAACCTCTGGGTGAAATTCATCAGCCCCTCGACGCCGCTGTCGGAGAAGAGGCCCCGCCACACGGCGACATACCCCGCCCCTATGACCAGAAAGACCGGCAGGACAATTGCAATGAGATCGCCCATTCAGAGCTCGTACCGGATGGTCATTCCATCATGGGCGGGCGTGATATGCGCGGGCGTTTCATCGGCCACGGTCCGGTAGTCCAGATCGATATGCATGTTGGTCAGCACGGCGCGGCGGGGTGCGGCCCGCGCGATCCATTCAAGCGATCTGTCCAGATGGGCGTGGGACGGATGGGGCGTGCGGCGCAGCGCATCGAGGATCCAGCAATCCAGCCCCTCCAGCACCGGCCAGACATTCGCCGGAATATCCGAGACATCCGGCAGGTAGGCCAGATCGCCGATGCGAAAGCCGAGACTGTCGATATTGCCATGGGTCACTTCGAACGGGGTGAAGGTGATCGGGCCGCCGGGGCCGTCGATGGTGAGATCCTCCGCGCCGATGGCATGCAGATCGAGGATCGGCGGATAGGCCGAACCGGGGGGTTGCACGAAGGCGTAGCCGAACCGGCTGAGCAGGTCGTTTTGCGTAGGCCCGTCGGCATAGACCGGCAGGCGGCGGCGCATGTTGAAGACGATCATCCGCAGATCGTCGAGCCCGTGCACATGATCCGCATGGGCATGGGTATACAGCACCGCATCAAGCCGCCCGATGCCGGTATCGAGCAATTGCTGCCGCAGGTCCGGGGAGGTGTCGATCAGCACGGTCGTGTCGGCGCCGCCATCGAACCGCTGGACCAGAAGGGAACACCGGCGGCGGCGATTTCTCGGCTCCTCCGGGTCGCAGTCGCCCCAGATGCCGCCAAGGCGCGGAACCCCGCCCGAGGACCCGCAGCCCAGGATTGTGACGACAAGCTCAGCCATTCAGGCCGCCTGCTGCCATCGGGCGGCCTTCCAGAACAGCCGGTCGAAATTGGCGCTGGTCCGGGTGGCGAATTCGGCCTCGCTCAGCCCGAAAAGCTCCGCGCCGACGCGGGCGGTATGGGCGGTATAGGCCGGCTCGTTGCGCTTGCCGCGATGGGGCGGCGGAGCCAGATAGGGCGCATCCGTTTCCACAAGGATCCGGTCCACCGGGGCGGCGGCGAAAATCTCCCGCAGTTCGGCCGATTTCGGGAAGGCCGCGATACCCGACATGGAAAGGTAGAAGCCCAGGTCGAGCGCGGCGGCGGCCAGCGCCGCGCCGGAGGAGAAGCAATGCATGACGCAGCCATAGGCGCCCGCGCGGTGTTCCTCGGTCAGGATGCGGGCCATATCCTCGTCGGCGGCCCGGGCATGGATGATCAGCGGCAGCCCGGTGCGGCGCGCGGCCTCGATATGCCGGCGCAGGCTGTCCTGCTGCACGGCGGCACTGTCCGAGGTGTAATGATAATCGAGGCCGGTCTCTCCGATGCCCACGAATTTCGGATGCTCCGCAAGGGCGACCAGATCCTCGACACTGGCCATGGGTTCCTTGGCCGCGCTCATCGGGTGGGTGCCGCCCGCCCAGAAGACCGGGTCATGCGCCTCGGCGATGGCGCGAACCTGCGGCGCGTTCGCGAGCCGGGTGCAGATCGTCACCATCCGGGTCACGCCGGCGGCCTGCGCGCGCGCGATAACCTGCGGCAACTCCTCGGCAAAATCGGGGAAGTCCAGATGGCAATGGCTGTCGACGATCTGTGGCGTGGCGGGCATGAAATCCGGTGTCCGAAGGCTCAGGCAGGCAGACGCGCCGCCGTCTTTTCTAGGCTCAGACACATATCGAGGATGAGCGCGGCAGGGTCAAGGTTGACCGCCTTGCCGCGCCGCGCGCGGGCCGACAGGCCCTGCGCAAGGTCCGCCCAGTCCCGCGCAGCGCGCGGATGGGAGGCTAGCCGGGTCAGCATCTGCGCCTCCCCCGGCACGATTTCGGGGGGCGGGGTGCCAGTGGTGCCGCTGCGGGCAAGCCGCGCAAGAATTCGGTCGATCAGGGCCAGCGTCAGGTCGAACCGCGCCTCCGCCCCGCGGGCACCCGCGGCTTCGGCGATCTTGCTGGCGCGCGTCCGGTCCATCCCCGGCATGGAGGCGAACAGCGCGACCAGATCGGCATAGAGCGCAAGCCCGTCCAGATCGCTCAGCCGGGCCGCCTCGCCCACGGAGCCTTCGGCAAGTTCGGACAGCGCGCCGCTGGCCCGGCTGTCTACCCCGGCCTGGGCCAGCGCGGAGGCGAGATCCTCCTCGGACAGGCGGGCAAGGCGCAAGGTGCGGCACCGAGACCGTATCGTCGGCAACAGCCGCGAGGGTTGATGCGCCACCAGAAGCAGGACCGCATTGGCGGGCGGCTCCTCCAGCACTTTCAGAAGCGCGTTGGCGGCATTCGTGTTCATCTCGTCGGCGGCATCGACGATCACCACGCGGCGGCCGCCATCGCTGGCCGAGAATGCGAAGAAATCCTTGAGCTTGCGGATCTCGTCGACCGTGATCTGCGCCTTCAGGCGCTTGGCCTTTTCGTCCCACGGGCGGCGGAGCAGCATCAGCCCGGGCTCCGACAGGGCCAGAACCCTGCGCGCCACCGGGTGATCGGCGGCGATATCGAGCGTCTCGGGCACCGGGGCCGCGAACAGCGCATCGCCGGGATCCGGGTGCGTGGCCAGCAGAAACCGGGCGATGCGCCAGGCCAGCGTGGCCTTGCCCACCCCGCGCGGGCCGGTCAGAAGCCACGCATGGTGCAGCCGGTCGGAGGTGAACGCCGCAAGAAACGCGGCCTCCGCCGCGCTCTGGCCGAAGAGGCGCGCGGTCTCGCGCGGATGGGGCGCGCCCTCCAGCCGGTCGGCCTCGGGTGGCGTGTCGCCCTCGCCGCTCATCGGATCGCGGCGGCGACGGCGGCATGAACATCGCCGGCCACCGTTTCGATGTCGCGCCCGCCGTCGATCACCCGAAATCGGTCGGGCGCGGCATGCGCCATATCCAGATAGCCCGCCCGCATGCGTTCCTGAAGGGACAGGCCGAAATCCTCGAACCGCTCCTCGGCCCCCTGCCGTCCCTTGGCGCGCGCAAGCCCCGCATCCGGCTCCATGTCGATCAGCACGGTCAGATCGGGCTCCCGGCCGATCATCAGGTCATGAAGCTGATCGACCAGTCGCCGCAGATCGCCGCGGGACAGGCCCTGATAAACGCGGGTGCTGTCGGCAAAACGGTCGCAGACGACGATCTTTCCTGCCTCCAGCGCAGGCAGGATCAGACGCTCCATATGATCCCGGCGCGCGGCGGTGAACAGCAGGATCTCGGTTTCCGCCGACCACCTGTCGGGGTCGCCCTGCAGGACAAGGGCCCGGATCTCCTCGGCCCCCGGCGACCCGCCCGGTTCCCGCGTCAGCACGACCTCGTGGCCGTCCCGCTTCAGCGCCTCCGCCAACAGCTTTGCCTGGGTCGACTTGCCCGACCCGTCGATGCCTTCCAGGCTGACGAACAGCCCCTGCCCTGCGCTCATCAGCTTGGCGCCGGGGCCGGGCCGTCACCCAGAATGCTGCGCAGGACCGAGCGGGCGGCGGTTCCAAGCCGTATGCCGATGCCGCCACGTTCCACCGTTTCGGCGGCGACCAGCGGGATCCGCCGGTCGTCAAATCCTTCCATCCGCACCACCAGCGTGCCCAGCTCCGTACCGGCCTCGACCGGGGCGGCGATCGGGCCCTGATAGACGACCTCCGCCTCGATCCCGCCGTCCTGCACGGCCGGCACCAGCATCGTGACATCCTCGGTAGGTGTCAGGCCCACGGTCGGGGCCGCGCCCATGAACACCTCCGCCTCGACCACCACATCGCCCGCCGCCACGACCTCGCGTTCCGCGAACTGGCGGAAGGCCCAGTTCACGATCCGCTCCGCCTCCCGCGCGCGGGCACCCGCGGTTTCCATGCCCGTGATCACGAAGGTCACCCGCCGGTTGCCCTGCACCGCGGAGCCAACCAGCCCGAAGCCGGCCTCCTGCGTGTGGCCCGTCTTCAGCCCGTCCGCGCCGATATCCAGCGTCAGAAGCGGGTTGCGGTTGAAGCGGTTGTCGGGCGCGCGGCCATCGAACGGAAACTCGGTCTCCGCGAAATAGGTGTAGTATTGCGGAAACTCGGTGATCAGCCGTTCGGCCAGAATGCCCAGATCGCGCATGCTCATGACATGGCCCGGCGCGGGCCAGCCCGACGCGTTCCGGAAGGTCGAGTTTTCCATCCCTAGCTGCCGCGCCCGCTCGGTCATCATCGTGGCGAAGCCTTCCTCGGTCCCGTCCGGAGACAGCGCCTCGGCGAAAACCACGGATGCGTCATTGCCCGACAGCACCACGATGCCGCGGATCAGATCCTCGACGCTCACCCGGTCCCGCGTGGTCAGAAACATGGTCGACCCGCCGAAACTCATCGCATGGGCGCTGACCGGCAGGCGCGTCTCAAGGCTCAGACGGCCATCCTCAAGCGCCTCGAACACCATGTTGAGCGTCATCAGCTTGGACATCGACGCCGGCGGCAGGGGCAGCTGATCGTTATGGCTCAGCAGCACCTGTCCGGTATTGTGATCCACGACATAGGCCGCCTCGGCCTCGGTCTCGAAGGCCAGGCCGGCGGTCGTCAGCGCAAGAAGGGCGATGGCGGCAAGAACGGATCGGGCAAATGCGATCATGGGGTTCCTTTTCGGATCAGTTCGTCACGAAATACGCGTCCTGGAAACCGAGGCCGCGCACGGTTTCCAGCAATTGCTGGCGTTCCGCACGGGTGCGCGCAGGCCCCACGACAACCCGCCAGAACCGGCGCTCATTGCTGGTCTGATCATAGATCGTGGGCACCATGCCCGCCGTGCGCAAGGCCTGCGCGGTATTGTTGGCATTGGCCTCGACGCTGAATATCCCGATCTGGATATAGGGCCGGTCCAGATTGGAGGCCGATGCGGGCTCAGCCGCGGGCGCGGGGGCCGGTGCCACGGGGGCGGCCACGCTCGGGGTGCTGTCATCGATCGCGGCGGCGGCGGCCGCAATCGTGTCCAGCGGTTGCGTCTCGATGCTTTCCGGCGCGCCCGAGGCGGCGGCCATCTCCTCACTGGCGGGTTCCGGCAGCGGCTCCGGCTCCGCCGCCCGGCGCAGCGCGGTCACGTTCAGCGGCGTCGGCTGGCCCGCGATGATGTTCAGGGCCGCCGCCGCATCGGACGAGATCTGCAGCGCGGGACCCGGATTGTCCCTCTCGCGGCGGAACAGCGCCCCGATCACGAAGCGGTCGGTTTCGGTGTTGCGAATGATGACACGCTCGGGATCCGTCGCATCGGGATGGGCCACCCAGACGCCGCCGAGCGAGGGCCGCCCGTCCCAGAGCCCGTTCTCGGTGACCTGAAAGACCTCCGGCGCCTCGACATCGCGCTCCACCAGCCGGGTGGCGCCCGACGGGGTCAGCCCGTCCTCGCTTGCGGCACCGGCGTCACCGGCGCCTTGCCCGAACGGGAGCTGAAACCCGTCCTCACAGGCGGCCAGCCCCAGAAAACTGGCCAGAACAAGCACCATCCGGGCGCCTGATGTCATCCGAAATCGGCTTGTCATGGATACTGTCCCGCTCCGCCCTGGCGCATGTTCACACGCCTGTCTTTGGTTTTTTTCATGCCTGTTGGCGCGATGTGACGCGCCCGTGGCGGAAAGATACAGCCAAGAGACGCATCTGAAAACCCATCCTACGCGGATCGGCGGCAAACTGCATCACACTTTCAGAATCGATGGGCAGGAGATATGGGCTTGCACCGCGGAGGAGTGGCAGAGTGGTCGAATGCACCGGTCTTGAAAACCGGCGTGCGTGAAAGCGTACCGTGGGTTCGAATCCCACCTCCTCCGCCATTTTCCTTAAAATCGCTATCCCATAACCTCATGATACTAGTGCGGAATTCAGCGTTTTCGCACGGACGGCGGCTTTCGCTCCGCGTAATATTTACACATTTCACACCACCTTTTTGCTGCACAAATGAGGGATTTCTCCGCCGTGAGTATCGCCAAACGAGGCCATCTCCGCCGTCGCGTCCAGCGCCGGTATCATCGGGTGGAACCACACGAAATCATCTGGATCAGCCTACATACCGAACCGGAGACCGTCGCCCACAGCAAAGCGGACCGCGCCTGCCCCCAGATGATCGAGGCGTGGGAAGCGCGGCTGGCCGGGAACTCCGCGCGACCTCGTCCGGCGCCTAAAGTCCCGCGAGACCGACCGCGTCGGGTTGCCGGGTGGCGGTGTGGATTGGGCATTCGAGCGAAAGCACCGGTTGGGCTGTGATTGCATGATGCGGCAGTCCAGAGTCAGACAACACTTCGCCCAACACGTCTTTGCGCATGGGCATGCGTTTTGGCGCAGGAGTGCCAACCATCTCTGAAACGTGCCCCAACACTGATCGGGGCGCGGTTCGTCCAGACCGGGCGGTAAATGTGCCGGTACAAACGAACACCTGCCAAACGCTTGGCCCACCAGCGGAGTGTCCCCAATGCAAGAGGGCCGCTCGCCCATCACGAAACAGACAGCATCGTTACCTGTTGACTTGCAAGATCGCCCCCGCACCGCCGTTGACCCCAATGTCGATTGTTCCCAAAGGCTGCAGCCGGAACGACCCACCGGACTCCGAGAGGACGAGGTAACGTTCGTTCGATGGCGCTGCATCCAGCAAAGAAGGATTGATGTTGGTCCCTCTCAGACGTGCGGCAAGTCGTTCCGGGGCATGCGCCAGCGCGACGCCGGGCCGTCCTGAAAAAGCCGTCGCCAACCGCGAAAGCTCCGCGCGCCGCGCGGGATCCGCACCCAGCACCCTGAGAAAATCCGGAGTCGCACTGAAACGCTGTCCATCGCGGCGCCATCGCCGGTAGTTTTCCAAGGTCTCCGGAGCCAGATCCAACTCTGAAACAAGCAACTCGATCAGTACCGGCGAAGCAGTATTGATATCGATCAGGCCGGCAACATCGACGAACCGGGCCGATACTGGGTCTGCCCCAATCGTGATTTCGAAACCGGTCAACGAAGGGTCGGCGGTTTTCATTGCCAAAGCCACCGCTAGGATGCTGCGGCGGTGCTGTTCCCTGACTAGGAGGTCCCGCTCGGCCATGGCGCTTTGGTTATGGGCTAGAACACGTTGCTGACTGACGGCAAACAGTGTTGTAAGCACGATCAGAGAGAACAAGACCACCACAAGGGCGAACCCCGCCTGCCTCTGCTTTTCCCTTGGACAGCCTTGCATGGCTCAACCATAAAGACAGCTGGTGAATGGAGAAAGCTTGAACTTGCCACTCAATTTGGCACTGCACATCACCGTTTACGGTGCCGTGTTCATGCACTCGCCTCTGCCCGGCCCTGACTGGCCTTGGGCGTTTGCGCTCGGCGCGCTTCTGGTTTGGGCCAGTCTGTGGGATTTCGCGCGCTTCGAGATCCCGGATCTGTCTACCTTGCTCTTGGTTTCCCTTGGCGGGCTGCGCCTCATGCTTGTACCAAATCTACCCGTACTCGATCATGTCCTAGGGGCTGTCATATGGCCCATTCTATTTGGTCTTGTTGGATACGGGTTTCTTCGCTTACGGGGTCGTCAAGGGCTTGGCTTCGGCGATGTGAAGCTCATGTCCGGGCTGGGATTGTGGCTTGGGTTTTCCGGCACGATACCAATGCTCCTTGGTGCCGCGGTTGCGGCCATTGCAACGCTTCTGGTGTTTCGGATCGCGGAAGCGGATCACTCGGACACGCTTGGAACCAGCGCGATTGCGTTCGGCCCGTTTCTTTGCCTATCAACTTGGGTAGTTTGGCTGCATTGGGGAACGACATGATTTCAAAGTATCGCACAGAATGGACGGCGCGCAGCGGTGTTACGATCCTTGAAGTACTGGTTGTTTTGGCGATTGTCGCTTTGTTGGCGGGCGTAGCTGGGCCGAGACTGCTCGGCTATCTAGACCGTGCCCGAAGCGAAACCGCCGAACTGCAGATCGCGCAAATCAAGAATGCACTGCAGTTGTTTTACATCGATCTTGGACGATACCCGACTGCCGCCGAAGGTCTTGGCGTCTTGATGGAGCCACCGGTCGGTGAACCGGTTTGGTCCGGCCCATACTTGGAAAGCGTTGAGGCCCTTACCGATCCTTGGGGGCGCGACTACGTCTTCACGGAAAGCTCAGATGGCTCCGTGCCGCAGGTTTCGTCATTCGGACGCGATGGCACGCGCGGCGGCACCGGGCAGGACGCTGATATAGGCGTTTGATCACTCTTGCCTGAGCACAGGGCGAACGGTGAAATCCGGCCATTCCGGGCGCGCTCCTTCGGGAACAGTGATGCGAACGAGTGCAGGTAGAGCATTTTCGTCGTCCCAGGTCGTCCTCCATTCAGGGGGAACTGTTCGGTCGTCGAAATAGGAAAATTCGGCCGGCGCGGATGTTAGGGTCAGCGGGAATGCCCACACTTGCCGGACCATACCATCATCCTGCAAAGACGCGATTTCCATGACCAGCTCGGTGCCATTCTGATTGACCGACACGCGCAATGCGGCTGCATCGGACAGCCCTGCGGGCGTCGCACGTGTGATGAAAGACAGGGCATCGGTTTCGCCTTCGAAGACGATTGGGAACGTTGCGATTTGCGTCGGAGGCGTTGCAAGCGCCATCAGCGTTCGAAGTTGGGTTCGCGCCGCGAGTTCCGGCGCCAACTCGCCCAGGGCACCCGTCCGATCATAAAGGCGCACCCCAAGGCCGAATGCCGAGGCGATGCCGACAGCTATGACGGCAAGCAGCGCCAGCGCGATCAGCAACTCGAACAGGCTTAAGCCTGTTTGGCTTGTCCAACGGTTCATTCCGCTACCCTTGCTGCTGACAGGCTTGCGATCAGATCGCCAGTGGCGGCCGACCTGATTTCGATCGTTACGGATATCAGGGTGAGGGTGTCAGCCGGCGCCGCCTGAAGGAGCCGCCGCTCGCTGACGATCCAATCCCTATAGCGGTCCTCCGATATGCCTGGCGTTATCGGCCCGGTTATTCCGATGGCATCCATGCGAGATGCCGCGAAGTCGGTTGCCAAGAGCCTTTCATCGGCCGTGATTGTCCTGCCGAGAAGTGCCGACTGACCGGGAATGAGCACGGCAAAAACCATTGCCATGACGGCGAAGGCAACAAGGACTTCCAGAACGGAGTATCCGGCGCGCCGGCTCATTCCGTGCCCTCACGCACATATCTGCCTATCAACGAATTCAGAGTCAGTCGATCAGATGCGCCATCGACGTCCAGGCAGATGTCCTGTCCGCGAGCAGTGCCATCGGAAAAGAAGACGGTGTCTGATTGCTGGGCTTCACATGGGTATCGCGCACGCCAACGCACCGTTTCGTCTTGTCGGATCGCACGGAGCCGAAGCGCGGACGTTTCGGCGAGGATCGACGAGATTTCCCGCTCCAATCGCATCGCTGGTGATGGCGGGCGCACACTGATCGTCACAACGCCAAAAAGCAATGCCACCACGGTCAGGGCAATCAGCGTTTCGAAAAGCGTGACGCCGGATTTCGAGTTAAAGGCCGATGTCATTCAGGTCCATGATCGCGCTTATCGTGCTCAGGATGAGCGCACCGATGCCAAGCCCGATGACGAGGGTGAGCGTCGGTGAAAGAACCTGGATCGCTTGCTTTAGCGCTTGTGACGTCTGATGCCGAAGTGTCTCTATCGCCGTTCGCAAAAGCGGTTGGAACCTGTCGCTTTCTTCTCCCGCGGCAAGCAAGCCCAGCGTTGTCGGGTCGATCAGGTTGCGTTCGGCCAAGGCCGGAGCAAGGCGGCCGCCCCCAGTCACGGCGGCTTCAGCTTCGCGCAACAAGCGTCGGTAGGGAGCGAATGAGACAGCCTCGCAGGCAACCGAGATAGCTTCGGGCAACTGGCTACCCCCTTTGAGCATCAAGAACAGCGCCTGAGCCATCCGCAAGCTTTCGCGACGACGCAGATATGTGCCGATCAGGGGCAACCTTAGCATCACGCGCGACATGATGGACGAGATGAATTGGCGACCGAGCAAGGCTATCGTGATCATCAACGCCAGAGCAACGAGGACCATCTGCCAGTTTGCGGTCAGCGCAGCGCCGGCTGAGGCCATGAAATCCAGGAAGGGTGGCGGCGGCGCGTCCAGCGACGCGAAAACCGGCAAAAGCGTCGGAGCAAGAAAGAAGACCACAACCGACAAGACCAAAGCGGACATGATCAGGAGTATCGCGGGATAGAGCAAGGCACTGCGTAGTTCGCGCCGGAATTGTGCCTCATTGGTCATGAATTCCGCTACGTCCGCTACGATCTGCGGCAATTGGTTGGATCGCTCGCCGATCCGGATCAGGGCGCGAAACCGCGCTGGGACAGCAGGTGCCGTGTGTTCCATCGCGTCGCTGAGCGTGCTGCCGTTATCCAGTCGCTGGCGAATGCTTGAAAGCGTCGCGCGCGTCCTTCTGTGCACAGTCTGCTCTTCGCAGAAGGCAATCGCGCGTGGCAATCCAAATCCCGCTTGCAGCATAGTCGCAAGGGTCGCGAACAGCGACTGCAATTCACGCTGAGGCAGCGATGGCTCGCCAAACAGCGAGATGTCCCTGTTCCACCACGCTGGCTTGGCATTTCCCATAGTCAGCGTAACCGGAGTGAGGCCGCGTCCGCTCAGCTGCGCAAGCGCGGCCGCATCAGTTTCCGCCCTTACTTCACCCGTAACCCGGGAGCCGTCCGAGGCATATGCCTGATACCGGAAGTCTCGCATCTAGCACGGTCTCCATTTCGAATGACAGGCTGATGCCGCAGAAGGCTTCAGTCAATAATCCGATGTCCGATACCTGGATCGATGATACCGGTCTCGACAACACCGTTTGCCTGATTGATCCGATTTCGCAACTCCCGTGTCACAGCGAGGGCCTCGTGGTTGCTGCGAATTACCTGAGGTGTAATGAGGACCAAAAGCTCCGTTCTGGCTATGGTGTCGCTGCGGTTCCGGAACAGACCACCAAGGACAGGTACATCGCCGAGGCCGGGCACTTGGGCATTGCTTCCGTTTCGGCTCTCCTCGATCAACCCTCCAAGTGCGAGCGTCTGACCGTTAGAAACGACCACGCTTGTCTGGATCCGACGTTGCGAGATCGTCGGACTGTCGATGCCCGAAGTCGTCGTGTTCGATACGGTCGAAACCTCCTGTTCGATATCCAGAACGACCTGACCCGAACTTGATACCCGTGGCCGTACGGCCAGTATTATCCCGGTGTCGCGGAAAGAAATCGTGTTTACGATCGGCGCGGACGGATTGTCGATTTCGCGGACCTGTTGTGTCGCGATTGGAACCTCGTCGCCGATCTGAAGCTGCGCTTCCTGATTGTCGAGCACCATGAGGCTCGGAGAGGACACGACATTCACAGTCGTAACAGAGTTCAAAGCACTCAAGGCGGCACTCGCTGACGCGCCCTGAAACAGAAAGGACAGGCCGGGAAAGCTTGGGCCGACGGACCCTGTCTCACTGTTCGTGAATGTGCCGTTAACGCCTCCATTCTCAAAGAACCACCGAAGTCCGAAGTTCAACTCGTCATTCAGGGTGACCTCTGCGATCGTCGCCTCCAGAAGCACCTGCACGGGCGCCGTATCCAGCGATTGTATGAGGCGTGCGAACACCTCCTGCTCGGAGTCGTTGCCCCAGACAATAACAGCGTTGCGCGCGTCGTCGGCTACGATCCGTGCGGAGCCCTCAACTGTGTTGCCGCTTTCCGAGGTGATATCGTCGATCATCTCGCTCAAGACCGGGGCCAGATCATCGGCACTCCGGTTCTGAAGGTTGTAGACCACAGGGCGACGCTGGCTGCCACCGGCCGCATTGTCCAGATTGCGTATCCACTCTTCGGCTTCCGCCAGATAATTGGCCCTTGAACTAATCACGAGGATTGCGTTGAGCCGTTGCGATGGCAAAAAGGTCACCACGTTTTGCAGGCTGCCACCGTCGCCGGTCGCAAAAATGGCGTTCAGTTCCTCGACGACGGCCTCCGGATCCGCAGCGCGCAACTGATACAACCCAACCGATTGTCCCTCGAGAACGTCGACGTCAAAAAGATTCACCGCTTCAATGGCAGTATTGATTTCATTGCGTGTGCCGGCGATGAGAAGAACGTTACGGTTTGGAATGGACTGGAGCCGCAGCGTCTCGCCACCGATTGGTTCGAGAAGCCGCACCATTTCCGTTGTACCGATGTAGCGCAGCGGAACGGCAACGATGCGGCCGCCAATCCGTTCCAGATCCTGCGGACGCACGATGCTTGCCGACGCTCCGGACAGCGGCACAACCGTGATGACGTCGTTCGCCATCTGCAGCGTCGCGCCGTTTATCTCGAGAATGATCTGGAACGTTTCCAGCAAGTCGCGCTCCGACAGTGGCCGGCTTGTCTGGAGCGTCACAGTGCCCCTCACATCCGGTGAAATCGTATAGGTGCGTTCCAGCGCTGTGCCCAAAACCGCATTCACGGCCTGCTCAATTGGTACGTCGACCAGATTGAGTGAAAATGCCCCATCCTCGGATGCTTCGATCAGATTGCGGGACGGTCCCGACGGTAGATTGAGGAAATTGTCCGAGCCAAGCCGCCTGCGATCCGCGGTAGGACTATTGAAGGCTTGTTGAAACCGCGAGAACGCGCTGGTTTCGTCGTTTGCTGCGCCGGATTGGTTGGCCAATAGTCGAAGACCACCTTCGCCGTCGCCGCCCCGCCCGCAGGCCTGCGTCACTAGAAGCAGCATCAATACAAGAAATCGGTGAGTCATTGCGGATACATCTCTAGTCGTAAGGACCTGTCATCGGCGGTCAGCACGACCGAGGTCGCACTCACTTCGCTCATACGCCATCCCTCGATATCTGCTCCCTCAGGAACCCAAACCGGTGCCCCGCCCTCTATCGATAGAAGAGCGGAAGCCGATGTCCCCGTTTGCAGCGCACCCAAGAGCCGCACCTGTGGAGGGGGCGGGGCAAACGCGATTTCCCGATCCGGCTCCGGCTCGGCCTCGGGCCCCGGGGGGGCGTCCATCACATCTGGTCGACGTGTCGGAGCGAATAGCGGGCGATCCGTAATCGCGGCGTAGTAGATGGCATTTCTTGGGCGTGGCGCCGCGAATGCTCCCGCCGGGGCGTCGACTGCCGGCGCTAGCTCACGGACATTGGACGGCAAGGCGGGCGCCTGTTCAGGGTCGATAGAGAACACCACTGCGGATAGGCCGGCCACCATGGCCAGCATCGCACCGGTGCCAACCGCCGGATGAAGAAGTCGGCTCATGTCTCCTCGTCCTCTTCGGCGACGTCGATCGGTGCGACGATTTCAAGCTGAACGAACATGCTCGGCCGCTCGGTATCCGCACCTGGCCGCGTGAGCCGGCGCAGATCGGCGCGATCAATCAATAGGGCGGGAGTGTGGTATTCGATTTCGACCAGGAATGGCGTCAGCCGATCGAGCGTAGCCTCGATCTCGATGCGAAAGGCGATGCCTTCTGCGATCGGCATGCTGCGCGTACCGGTCGGTGTGAATGAACGTATCGATAGACTATTCTGAGCTGCGATGTCGTTGATTGTCGCTTGAACCCTGGCGGTTGCCGCACCCAATTGCCGTGCCGACCAAAGAAAGCCGTCAAGGCTACCTGCAGACAATTGCGCCCGTTCCAATGCAAGCCGCTCAATACTGTCAGCCAACCTGACTTGGTCCAAGCGTGCAGCCTCGACCGCCTCCTCGACGTCCTGTTTCCATTGCGCGAGCGGCAGTATCACGAACACCACTGGCAACAGGATTGCGGTGGCAATGACGGCAAGCGCGGCGATACGGGCGAGCATTGAGCCGGACCGCATCACCCCGCCCTCCCGAAATCGACACTGAGCTCGAAAACCTCGTCGCCATCCGGTACGCGCGAAACCTGGCCGCTCAGGCGGGGGTTCCTCAGGGAAGTGTGCGAGGATAGCCCTAGGATGAGTGCTGCCGCTGAGCTGGCTGTCTGTCCGGTAATCGTCATGCCGTCTGGCCGGAAAGCCAGATCGGATACCCAGGTATCGTCCGGCAAGGCAACCGTGATATCCCGCAGCGCATCGACAAGCCGTTGACGTTGGATAACAACCTCGATGAAGGCTGATCGGGCGGTGTCGCTTTCACGCCGCGCGTCAATGTCCAGACGGAGACTGAGGGCGCTCTGCTGGAGGCGGGCGATCTCTGCTTCGGCGCCATCCAGTTGGCGTGCCAGTTGGAGGGTGGAGCCGAGCCAGATCCAGGCGCCGAGGAAAAGCAGACACAAGAACAGGACGGCATTGACCAGTTGCCATTTGCGGACATGTCGACCGGCAGCCCCGAGCGATGATGGCAGGGGGGCAAGCTCGGGACGCCCTTCGACGCGGAACACCCGTGTCCTCATGCCCAGACCTGCAAGTCGCTTTTCCAGTTGCAGCAGATCACTGCGCCGCGCCACCCATTGCGTGGCCACGACATCCTGCCCCTCCCGCCTTGCGGGCTCGAGCGACCAGACAACCTCATCCGCCTTAAAGGGAGTGGCACGCACCAAATCGAGTGCCGCGATTTTCGAAATGCTTCCGACTGCGCCTGCCGGGACCCTGATTTCCCGCTTAAAGAACCACCCTTGGGGCAGCACCGGATCTACCGCAATGCGGATACTCGACGTGACGCTCGGGATATCGGAGCGCAACAATGCTACGGGCGCCGCAACCCCGCTCGTCCCTTTCGAAATCCCTTTAGCGGTCTCACTAAAATGCAATGGGCGTGCAACAGGATGTGCGAACAATAGCGTTCGCACCCAAGACGGGGTCATTGCCCCAATTTCGGTCGAAACCGCCTCCCAGAGGTGATCTGCTGCCTGTAACACTAGCCTGTCATTTCCAACTGCTCGACTTTTTTGTGTCGATTCTTGGTCGCCATACTAGAACAGGCTACGAAGAATGCATAGCATGTTTTAGAAATGATCTATGATTACAAATAGCATGTTTTAGAAATGACCGGTGATTGCAAAATGAGCAGGGCACAGTCGACACTGGACGATGCGGATTTCATTGCGTACTTAAAAAAGTCGTCGGACCTTACCGAAGCCGCCGCAGCGCGCGTGCTTTCCGCGAGCATCGAGGCCGGAACGAGCGTCGAACGTAGCTTGCTTGAATTGGGGCTCGTTTCCGAGAACATCCTGTTCGAGGCTTTGGCCAATTACCTCGCTGTGCCGCTGATCGATGCGGCGCGTTTCGACCCGGCTCTGGTCGAGAAACTTGGCCTCGAGACATCGTTCTTGGAACGTGTGGGGGCGTTTCCATTCCAGATCGACGACAAGGGCGGGCCCATCCACATTGCGATGGCAGATCCGAGATCACGGGATGTCGCCGCCGGCATCGGGTTCTATCTGGGTCGCGATGTCGAGGTTGCTCTTGCTTGCCCATCGGACATCAAGGCCGCTCTCGGTCGGCTCTCCGGCGTGTCCACGAGCGGAAGCGGCGATCACTCCGCATCGCATCAGGACGTTGCGCGCCTCAAGGCATTGGCAAATGACGGCCCGGTCATCAAACTGGTCAATGACCTGATCGCTCAGGCGGTGCAGGAACGTGCCTCCGATATTCATATCGAGGCAGATGAGATCGGAGCACGTGTGCGCTTCAGGGTGGACGGAGTTCTCTGGGTCAAAAGTCGTATACCCACGACGAACGTTGCCGCCGTCGTTTCTCGCCTCAAGGTTCTGGGAAATTTGAATATTTCCGAACGTCGCCGGCCGCAGGACGGTCGGGCAAGCATCATGGTCCGAGGCCGGTCCGTGGATATCAGGATGTCGACCTTGCCGACCCAGCATGGGGAAAGTGTCGTCCTGCGCCTCTTGGATCGCCATCGTTTGGAGCTCGACTGGGAAAGACTTGGTTTCCCGGCACACCGGATCACTGAAATCGAGACTGCGATCGCCGCTCCCAACGGTCTATTCCTTGTGGCGGGGCCGACGGGTAGTGGCAAGACCACTACGCTCTACACTGCATTAAGCCGCATCAGTTCGGATGATCGCAAAATCGTCACAGTCGAGGACCCGGTCGAATATGCGCTGGAGGGCATCAATCAGACCCAGGTCCAACCGGAAATCGACATGACCTTCGGCAGCGCCCTCCGCGCGATCCTGCGTCAGGATCCCGATGTGGTCATGGTCGGAGAAATCCGTGATGAAGAAACCGCGGCGATCGCGGTCCGCGCAGCCTTGGTGGGACGTCTGGTCCTGTCGACTATCCACACGAACGACGCGATCTCGGCCATCGACCGGCTGCGTGACCTCGGTGTGCCGGACTATCTGCTTTCCAGCACTCTGCGAGGTGTCCTTTCGCAACGCCTGGCTCGCCGACTGTGTCCCTCCTGCAATGGAAAAGGGTGTGACAATTGCGGCGAATTGGGGCGAAAAGGACGCATCGTGATATCGGAGTTTCTGAAAGTGACTTCTTCGCTTTCGTCAGAAATCAAGAAGGGCGGTCGCGCCTCCCTTCTTGAGGTCGCACGACAGGAGGGCTACCGAACCCTGGCCCAGAATTCGGAGGAGATTCTGGCGGGCGGTCTTGCTTCAGAGGGTGATATAATCCGCGCGCTCGGTGCGGACTGGGACGCGCTGAATTGACCCAAACTGCCATGCATATCGTATTACGATAGTTCTCTGTCATAGTTTTTTTTAAAATTCCGTGTCAATATTTTTTAATTCTTGACGCTCTGCGCATTTGATTCCAGCCTCATAGCTAATTTGGGGGGATCGCTGGCGCGGGTCGTGTCTCAGGACGCGTTCGGTCGATCTCTCTCAGCCATAAAAACGGATTTTTGGATGAGGGCGTCATTCATGCGGCTGTTCTGCTACACAATCCTTTTTTCAATCCTGACCCCGCTTGTCGCACTGGCCGACAACCTGACAAGTCTTGGCCTGAGAGGCGACGGCACGACGATGTGGCGTCTGCAGAGCGACGCTTCCACTTCGCAGCAAGTGACTCTGCGTCGATATGGCGGCGGGTTCGAAACGGTGTTCACGGTGGATCCCGGCCGCACCATCGTCGCCGGTGCCGGTGCAGGAACGTATATCGCAGAGTTTTCCGGCAGCGGAGAACGCATCACCAAAGCCTCCGGGCCGCAACCCTTTGATGCCTGTTTTCATTTTGGTGACTGCGAACCCGTTGCGACCTGCGGCGCACCCACCCTGGCGGTCGCGGCTTTGATCGGTCAAACGGTTCGGCTCGACCCTCTGCCGCTTCTGGACGTGGCGACGCCAGATCGATTGGCCGTGTCCTGGAGGTGGTCCGATCGGCCCGCGACCAGCGTGGCAGGGTTTTCCGAGGCCACCGCGTTGCGTCCGAACGTTACAATCGATGTAGCCGGCACCTATGTCGCTCTGGCGGACATCCGCAACGCCGACGAGGGGCCGGACGCACCCATCCTGCAAACTGTTGAAATCCAGGTCGGCACCGGCAACATTGCCCCGGTCGCCATGATCTCGGGCCTGGGCACGCCACGTGACCTTCGCACACTGGTCTTGGATGGCAGCGGCAGTACTGACATCAACGGCGATAGCCTGAGTTATTCTTGGAGCGTCGAAAGCCGGCCAGTCGGCAGTGTTGCGGAACTCAGCAATGTCGACGCCGCGAGTGTTTCTTTCGCGTTTGATGAGACGGGCGACTACGCCTTTGGCCTGGTCGTTGAAGATGACAGCGGTCTGCGCTCCAGCCTCGCCTGTTTTTCGGCTTCCTTCGTCGCCGCCGACGAGGCACCCCTAGTTTATGCAACGAGCTTCGATCGCACCTTCGAAAACGACGGTTCGCCGCAGGTGGAGTTCGACCTAGGAGACGTCAGCGCCGACGCTACGACCAACCGCCTGATCGAAAGCTTTGACGTCAACGGTGGTGGCGAATCCAGCTTCGATACAGTCAGATTCGTCTTTCGCGGCAACAGTTATTCGCTCAGCAGCAGGGGCGACTTCCTTGATTTTGTTAGCTTCATAGAATTCGACGGCGATGGAACGACGGACGCGCAAGTTTCCCCCGATCCCAATGTTCGTGACCTCACATTCGTTTTTGATGAAGCGGGAAGTGCTGTCACACTACGCAACGTGATCGGCAATGATCTTCGGCGCGATGCGCTGCTGAACCGCAGCGCCGATTTCTACGAAGCGCGCCCCGAGCGGTCCGTTGCCCCGGTGGCAGCGCTGCGATTCGAGGATCGACGCGCCGCAATCGGCGAAACGGTTGCCTTTGACCCGTACGACAGCACGGATATCGACGGCAATCCGCTCTCGTCCGTCATCAGGATCGTCGCCGGCCCTGCCGGCAGTCTCGCGACCATGACCACGACCGCGGACGGTATCGCATCCTTCGCACCGGATGTCGCGGGCGACTATCTGGTGCGCCTTGTCGTCGATGACGGTGAGAATGCGTCCACCGACTACGCGTTGGTCGTCGTTGAGGGGACCGAAAATCTCACACCCGTGGCGCGGGTCGCCCGCCCGTCACTTGCGACCTTGGGCCAACCCCTCGTTCTTGATGCCACGCAGAGTTACGATCTCGATGGCGACCTGCTGACCTACAACTGGGCGATCATCACCCAACCCGTTGCGAGTATTGCGGAGTTGTCGTCGACAAAGGGTTCCGTGGAGCGCTTCACGCCCGATGTCGATGGGCTCTACATCGCGCAATTGACCGTCAGTGACGGTATCGACACGTCACAAGCCATCACCCTCGCCATCGATACGACCGACCCGCGCCCGGTCGCCTTGGCTGGCACGGACATCCTCAGACCCTCCGACCAAGATGTGGCGCTCGACGGTCAGGCGATCGCGGGGCCGGGGGTTGTATTTGACTGGGCCCTGACCGGGCTGACCGAAAGCGCGCCGAACATTCAGGCTTCCGGGCTCGGCGACGCTGCCGCGGTGTTGAGTTTTGGCACACCGGACGCCGGCGGCGTGGCTCAGCTTGTGGTCAGTGGCGCCGGTCGTGTCTCTTATCCCGACACGGTATTCATTGGCGCGGGCAACCAGCGTCCCCGCTTGACGCCGCAACCGGTCTTGACGGCGTCTGTTGGAGTCGATGTTGTCCTGAATGCGGCTCAAATTGCCAGTGATCCCAACAACGACGCGCTTGCCTACACTTGGTCGCTGATTGCGCGCCCCCCCGGGAGTTCGGCGTTACTGGCAGAGGCGCAGGTCCCCGGCACTCAGTTGTCGTTCACGCCCGATCGGACCGGCCTGTTCCTATTGCAATTGACCGGGTCCGACGGCTCGCTTGATGCAGAACCCGTGATCTTGGCACTCGATGTCGTCAATTCCGCTCCCGTTGCCGTGGTGCCCCCCGCACTCACAGGCTTCGTAGGCGATACGGTTGTCCTCGATGGCACAGGATCATTCGACCCCGACGGCAACCAGTTGTTTTTCGATTGGTCAATTGTTTCGCGACCTGCCGCCAGCACGGTCGATCTTGCGCAGCCCAATACCATGGCGCCCGAATTCGTCCCGGATGTCCGTGGCGATTATGTCTTTTCCCTCACGGTGTCGGACGGTTTGGCGGTCTCCGCTCCGGCCAGCCTGACGCTGAGCACCCCGAACAGGCGTCCGCAGGCCGACATCGCAGGGCCGAGCGAGGCTACGGTCGGGGAAACCATTGCGATTTCGGCGGCAGCTTCGACTGATCCCGATAACGATCTGCTTGAGTTCATATTTCAAGTGACGGCCGCCCCGGTCGGGTCGACGGCAGATGTCGTTGCCGATGGACTTGGAAGGGTGCTCTTCACGCCGGATCGACAAGGTGTTTTCGAAGTCTCTGTAACCGTTTCCGATGGGGACGAAACGGCAAGTACGGTTCTCCAAATCACCGCGACAGCCGAGAATGCCGCCCCCGTTCTCGCCGACATCCTGCCTCTCTATACCGTCGCACTGGGCCTCGAGTTCGCGTTGGACTTGGTGGCCGCCGACCCTGACGGTGACCCTCTCGGTTTCTTTGCAGGACCGTTACCGCTCCCCGAAGGCGTCGGTATCGACGCCAATAGCGGCGCGATCCGGTTCCGGCCGGAAGACGGACAGGTGGGCACCTATGTCCTCAACGTCGGAGTGTCCGACGGACGCCTGACGGACACCGCGACCCTCACGATCGAGGTGGTGCCCGCCGATGCGGGCGAAACCGCCGTAATGGGGCGGGTTCTGGATGCGGTTGACTTTGCGAATGGCGTCGATACGCCGCTTGCGGGAATTCCCGTGCGGCTGCGCGATGCGGCATTGATCGGCGTCACGCAGGCCGATGGCACGTTCCGCTTCGGAGGTTTGACCGCCGGAACGGACCAAGTCTTCGTCGAGCCGTCAGCTGACGGGGGCCCGGGTGGCTACCTGTCCACAACCCGGGTCATTCGCATCACGGAGAACCAAGAACGTGACCTAGCGCCGGACTTCCTCCTCGCGCCACTCAATGACGGATGCACTACGGTGGTCGCAGGCGCCGAAACGGTTTTGTCGGGTGTTGCATCGGGCGTGACCGTTCGAATTCCCGCTGATACGATACGCGACCAGACCGGGGCGCTATATTCTGGCGATGTATGCCTCGGAACGCTGCCTGAGCTGTTCGAGACCGAAGGCTTCCCTGACGGGACCCAAGCTTGCCGCATCTACTCGTTGGATGCAACGGGCGCCAATTTCACGGCCGGTTTCACGGTCAGTGCCCCCAATGTCGACCTGCTGCCGGAAGCAACCGAGCTAGGGCTTTGGCGGCGCAGCCCGATCAACGGCCAATTCCTGCAAACCGCCGCGGCCGGTGTCGATCTGGGCGCTTCGACGGTCAGCGGTGTCGTTCCACGTCTGACAGGCGGGGCCCAGTTCACCTTCTTGCCGCAACCGCCGATCACCATGGCCTCGACCGATCAGACCAACGGCAACCGAATGGCGACCCCGCTCAACGGCAATCTGGAAGAAATCTACGTTCTGCCATCCTACCGCGCATTCGACCAGGATCAGCAGATCGCACTCAGCTACCATTCCCGCGCCGCCGATCCGACCGTGATCGTGGCGGGAGACGTGACGATCACGTCGACGAGTTCGCTGCCGGTTTCCCTGTCCACGCGTCTGGAGATCGGTGGTCTTTCGATCGCCGACACGGCGGAATGGACGCCGAGAATTCGGAGTGACGGCTACACGCCCGCATTGGTTGGTGAAGAGGTCTCTATACGTCAGTCGGCCGTCTTCGACGCAACGGGGTATGACAGTGGCAACTACGCCTACGACTTCGTGGCCGAGGCGCGATATGCCTGCTCGACCGTGGCTTCGTCCCACGCCGCCGACCTCCATGTGCAGAACCGGACGGATAGCCCCTATGGCCGCGGCTGGTCGATCGACGGCCTCCAGCAGCTGGTACAGGCGCCTGATGGAACGGTTTCCATCGTAGACGACGACGAGATCGTTGTGTTCGACCCTGAGCCGACCATTACGCAGTTTACCGAAGAGCCTTTGGAGTTTCCGGCCCGTGGAGTTCAGACCGTGCTCGCGCGGGATTATGATGGAGATGGTGATCTTGATGTTTCGTTTGGCGATAGCGGAACGGGGTCGATCGGTTTCATAACCAATTTCGGCAACCGCGATCTGCGCCTTGCGGAGCCCTTTGTCGTGGCGAATCCGAACGAGGTCACGACCGGTCAGTATACGCCCAACCTCGCAAGCACCGCGGCCGGAGACCTTTCAAACAACGGCAACCTCGATATCGCATATGTCCTGCAGTTGCAGGACGGTTACGGTTTCTTGAGCAACAATGGTTTTGGCGAATTCAGCAACCAACTATTGGGTATTTCCACGGCCGACGTCAGCATCAATGATGTCACGGTCGCTGATATGGATAACGACGGTTTCGATGATATCGTTTTCATAAGCGCTAGCGGGAGCGGTTTTATCGCGCGCGATGAAGTGTACATCAGCTATGGCGGTCCGTCCGGGCGCTCACTGGTCAGAGTGGTCAATCGGTCCTTCGGCGATCGCCCGCTACAGGTGATCGTCGCCGATATTGATAATGATGGGAGAAAAGATGTCGCGTTTCGCACCCGGGAAGAGGGTGTGCACATCGCCTTTGCGACTGGTGCCCGAAGCTATGCATTTGTGCGAACAGCACTTGGGGCTAATCCCCCGGTTTTCCTCGGGGATTTCTTTGACCTCATAGACGTCAATCAAGATGGCCTCTTGGACGTCGTTTGGAGTGGAGAGAGCGCTGTTCAGCTATTCGTCAATGATTCTGGCCGTGCCTTTCAACCGGCCGTGAATCTTCCCCGCCCGGGCAATTTCACAAGGTATTTCCTTTTCGTTGAAGACATCAATCGCGACGGCATCGAAGACGTCTTGCTCTCGGCGGGAAGGGAGATCGCGGTCTTGCCCGGTAATGGCAGCGGGGGTTTTGCTCCGTTTGAGTTTGGCGATGTACCTTATTCGGCTACCTACATCGACCTTGCCGACGTTGACGGCGATGGAAGCCTCGACTTGGTGTCCTCCGGCACATTCGTCGTGCGAGTTCACTTTTCCCAGCCGTCGGCGACTGGCAACTTCATCCCACGCGACGGCGAGTTTTCGCAGCTTTCCCGATTGCCGGACGGCGGGTGGGAACGCCGCTACACCGACGGCACGGTGGTCCTCTTCGACTCCGCTGGTTTCCAGACGGCCGAGATCGACACGCAGGGCAACCGCCGCGACTTCGCCTATGGGACCAACGGTGAATTGCTAACCATAACTGATCAGATCGGTGGTGTCACCGAGATGGTCTACGACGAGAACCTCAGACTTGCCTTGATCCGTTACCCCGATGGCCGGGAAACGAGCTTCGAGTACGAGGATCAAACCGGCGACCTGCTCGGCATAACCGAACCCGAAGGCGGCACGGTCAGCTTCAGCTACGATGATCAAGGGCGTCTTGTCAGCACGACAAATCAGAACGGCAACACCAGCACATACACATTCGATGCGGTCGGCAACATGACCGGCGGAACGATGCCCGACGGATCCACGATCGCAGCGCAGGTTGCCTCTTCCTTGGGCCTCGTTAATGGCCTTGGAGGGGTGCCGCCACAACCGTTTGTCTACGTAGCGCCCGAAGACCGCGTCACGACACTCACCGATCGAAACGGTGAGGTCAGTGAGGTCATCGTCAACGAATTCGGCTCCATCATCCAGATCACGGATCCTCTCGGACGCATCACGCGGTTGATCAGAAACGATCAGAACCTCGTGGTTCGTATCGAACGGCCATTGGGCAGCGTTGCATCGGGATCCGGCGCGACAGCTGGCGCTGACCGTGCGCGTCAGCTCGCGCCGACCGCTCTCGTCCGGATCGACGAGCTTGAATATGATGCTCTCGGAAATGTGACACGCATCACCGAAGCCGTCGGGACGCCGCAAGAGCGCACGATGCGCTACGAGTACGAACCGGAGTTCAGCAACGTCACACGCAGGGTCGATGCCGATGGCTTCGAGACGCGTTACGAGTACGATGGGGACGGCGAGGTCACCGCCATCTTCGATCCCGAGGGCGGCGTGCGGCGTTTTACCTACACCGCAACGGGTCTTCTGGCGTCCCGCACCGATGAAAATGGCAATGTGACCCTGTTCGACTACGATGATCGCGAGAACCTCACCCTGATCACCTATGCCGACGGGTCGATCACCCAGATGACCTACGACACCGCCGGCAATATCACCACCATCGCCGAGGCCGTGGGCACGCCCATCGAACGCCGGATCCAGCGCAGTTTCGATCTGATGAACCGGGTCCTCAGCGTCGAGGTGACCGGGGCCGACGGCGTCCAGATCGACGGGATAACGACCTACACCTACGACGCCGTCGGCAACCTGGCGACGATCACCGATGAAACGGGCCTCGTCACCACGATGACCTACGACCCATTGGAACGTCTCGTCGCCGTGGATGACCCCGCAGAGGGCCTGATCCAGCGCACCTACAACCTCGCGGGCGAGATCACACAGCACATCAGCGGCGATGGTGCCATCCACACCTACGACTACGATGCGGTCAGCCGTCTGATCGAGACGGTCGATCCCGAGGGATTCATCAAGACCTTCGCCCATGATGACCGCGACAACATCCTCAGCGTGACGGATGGCCGGGCCGGCACCACGAACTTCGCCTACGATCCGCTCGATCGGATGACCACGCGGACGGACCCGTTGGGCCTGACTATCGCGCGGGCCTATGACGACCGCGGCAACCTCGTGACGCTCACGCGCGAGGACGGGCTGATCGAGACGGCAACCTACGATGGCCTTTCGCGCCGGACCCAGGTTGTCACACCCGACAACACGCTGACCTACGGCTATGACCCGCGGGGCAACCTCACGCTGGCCGCCGACAACGACAGCCGGGTGACCTTCACCTACGACGCCCGCAATCGTGTCGCCACCACCACGACGGACGGCACCGTCGGCCCGCAGCCAGCGGTCACGCTGACCTATACCTACGACGCGCTCGACCGGCGGATCGGTCTGACCGACAGCCTCGGTGGGACCTATGCCTATGCCTACGATGTCGAGGATCGCCTGACACAACTGACCTCGCCCTGGGGGTCGACCTACGATTTCGGCTACGACGGAGAGGGGCGGCGCACCTCGCTCACCGCCTCGACCGGCCGAAGCTCCACCATGAGCTATCAAAACGGCCTCCTAGCCACGCTGACCCATGTACAGTCGGGCGTCACGCTCACCGATCTCGCCTATGACTACGCGCCTGACGGGCAGCTGGAGCAGATCGTCGATGCCCGCGACCCCGCGCGGTCCTTGACGCTCGCCTATGACGACCTGAACCGCGTGATCCTTGTGTCCGAGGGCGTACCGGCCGACCAGGGCGGCGTGCCGATCCCGATCGAGGATTACGCCTATGACGCCGAGGGCAACCGCCTCGCCTCCCACCTCAGCGGGCTTTACGATACGAACCCGCACAACCAGCTCCTCTCGGACGACACTTACACCTACGCCTATGACGCCCGCGGCAACCGGATCAGCCGGACAGACCGGGCGACGGGCGCGGTCGAGACCTACAGCTACGACAGCCAGAACCGCCTGATCGGCTGGACCGACGGGGTCTCGGTCATCTCCTACGCCCATGACGCGCTGGACCGGCGGATCGCAGTCACCTTGGATGGCGTGACGGAGAGCTTCGTTTACGACCCTTGGAGCCCGTATTCCGCCATCGCCAATGACGTCCTGCTCGATTTCGAGGACGGGGCGCTGGTGCGGCGCTGGCTGCACGGGCCGGAGGTGGACGAGCCGCTGGCCTATGAGCGCTATGCCGGGACCACGGCGGGCGGCAGCGGCACGGCGCTGGAGCTGTTCCGCAACCGTCTCGGCTCGGTGATCCTGGCGGTGTCGGTCTCGACCGGGGCCGTGGCGGCAGAGTACGACTACGACAGCTTCGGGCAGCGGACGCTCGTGCAGGGCACCGAGGAGGCCCGCTACGGCTTCACCGCCCGCGAGCATGACGCGCGGACGGGCCTGATCCACTATCGCGCCCGGGCGTATGATCCGCTGACCGGGCAGTTCCTGCAACGCGACCCCATCGGCTTCGCCAGCGGGGATCTGAATCTCTACGCGTACGTGGAGAACGACCCGTACAACTTCACCGACCCGAGTGGGCTCACGGCTTTAGATGGCGCAGCTACAATCGGCCGCAGTGCGGGCATGTCCACTGGTCTGAGCGGACTTTTCGGCGGCGTCCTGAACTTGGCCAACGCGATTCGCGCGTCGCTCGTCTCAGCTGCTGCCATTGGCACCGGCGTTGCGATGA
>JACNMN010000016.1 GCA_020622165.1 Boseongicola sp. H5 | reverse complement strand
AATACATCAACGGCTTCTACAATCCGCGCCGACGGCATTCAGCCCTCGGCTGGAAAAGCCCCTTGGCCTTCGAAGCTCAGGCCGCGTAAATGAGAACTTGGAGCGGCACAAAAACGTGACAGGTCCACATTGCTACCACCATGCGCTCTCGTCGGCTCGCAAGTTCGGCGGCACGGCAGACGACTATATCGCCCTGCATAACTGGTTCGACGAGTCCAAGTGCATCACCGCCGACTTCCGGCATCGGGCGCTGCGTCACCATGCGGAGGGCATCTTCATGCTCGAACGCATTTTCGGGACCGTCATCACGGTTTCGACCGGGCGCGAGGTCCCCGTGCGCCAAATCGGCGAGCAGCATGTGACCGAGGATCTCGGCTTCATCCCCAGCTTCGCCGATTGGGTGCGTTGCATCCGGCCCGAACCCTGGATGCAGCAGGCGCAACCCATCCACCAGATCGTCGATCCGTTCGCGGCCGAGGCCGAACCTCGCAGGGGCGTAGCGCGAAGACAGGCCGACGGCGGCTGACGGTCCATCGCCGCACATCGCCTCATCGGCGAAGATGGGCCTGTCGCCGCCGCCTTCGCCCACCATCGAGCAGTTGGCGACCACCAACCGAGGGAGACGCTCCCCCACTCCCTCACCCTGGGGCCTGTCGGACGCGGCAGGCCCTTTTTTCTGCGCATCATTCAGGAGAAAGACATGGACAGTCCCGCAACGGACCTATCGCAAAAGCTCAGCCGCGAAGCCGAGGCTGTATGCCGCCAGTACCTCTCGAATGGACGCAAGCACGGCAACTACTGGGTCGTCGGCGATGTCGACAATTCGCCCGGTCGCAGTCTCTATGTCCGGCTCACCGGGCCGACCCGCGGGAAGGGTGCGGCAGGCAAATGGACCGACGCCGCCACGGGCGAGCATGGCGATCTGCTCGATCTCATCGCGGCCAATCTCAATCTCTCGACGCTGCGCGACACACTCAACGAGGCGCGTCGCTTTCTCAGTCTTCCGAAACTGGAACCTCCTGAAAAGCAGCCGCAGACGCCGGCAATGCGTGGATCGCCCGAAGCGGCCCGACGCCTTTGGGCGATGGGTCGACCCATCGCGGGCACGCTGGCGGAACGCTATCTTTCCGGACGCGGATTGACGGGCCTTCGATCCGTGAGCGCGCTTCGGTTTCATCCGAACTGCTACTATTGGCGAGAGGACGCGGATGCGGATGCCCCACCCGATGCCTGGCCAGCATTGCTCGCTAAAGTCACCGACACGTCCGGGACGCTCACCGGCGTTCACCGGACCTGGCTCGATCCGCGGACGACCGAAAAGGCTCCACTCGATCCCAACCGCAAGGCGATGGGCAACCTGCTCGGCCACGCCGTCAGGATCGGATCGCCGACCGACATTCTCGCTGTGGGTGAAGGCCTGGAGACGATGCTCTCGCTGAGACTGGCACTTGCCGGTCTGCCGATTGCTGCGGCTCTGTCAGGCAATCATCTCGCGGCGTTTGATCCGCCGACTGATCTTCGCAGGCTCTACGTCGCCATCGACAACGACGAGGCAGGACAGACTGCTTTCGACACATTAACCGAACGCTTCGCGGAACGGGAGCTTCACCTTTTACCGTTGCGACCGATGCTGGACGACTTCAACGGCGATCTCCGGACATGCAGCATCGACGAGATGCGCGGCCATTTGCGTCCCCAGCTTTCACCGATCGACGTTCCGAATTTGCTCGCAGCCGAGAGTTGCTGATGTGCAGAACCGGTCTCGTCCGCTGGACAGGTGGAATGAACCTCACGCCGTAGAGCCACGCCCGACGGCCTTCCCGAGAGGGGCGAGCCGGAGCGGAACCCGCCCGGTCCGGCAATGGCTTCGGCGACATCGTTTTCCGCCGCCGAGGGCAAGCCTCGGCTTTGCATCGCGATCCAAAACGGCGTCGCCTCCGCCATCCTCCGCTGACGCTCCGGCCGACGCAGCCACGGGGTCCCCACGAAGTACCACTTCGTGGGGAATTGCGTCGGTGCAGGCCCGGTCACGTCCCGCTTTCCGTCGCCCATGAAGGCCGCGCGAGGCGCGGTCAGCGACAAGGAGGCACAACGCCCATGACCCAGCACGAGCCCGAAACCCGCTCCGCCACAGCGCTCGTCCTCGACGAGTTGCAGCTCTTCGGACATCGACCCTTCGCCAACGAGCCCGATCCGCGGCCATTGCCAGACGCCGGCACCGTCGAAGGCGCGATCGCCGATGTCTTCGACGCACTTGTCGTGGCGCTCGGCGACACGCGGCTCGAACCCGATCTCGAAGACCTGCTCTGGTCCACCACCAATGTCTTCCACCGCATGGCGACCCGCATCGACCGCAAGCTCGACGATAACGAACAGGCACAGCGACGCGCGCAGCGCAGCCAGGACGGCTCTGAAGTCCGCTCGGTCGAACTCGAACGCCTCATCGCTGAAGGGCTGACGCTCACCGAACAGCGCAACGCCTATGACAGCATGCGCGATCTCGCTGCCGAGCATTTCGAGGCGCATCTCGGCCAAACCTGGCATCCGCGGACCGGCAGCCACGTCAAGCGCAAACATATGACTGCCGCGATGATCGACAGCCGCGACTATCTCGACGCCAAGCGCAAGACCGCGCTCGAACCGCTGCTTCCGACAGGCACCAAAATCGCCTTCACCGGCGGGCAGGACGTGAACGACACTACGGACATCTGGGCCGCGCTCGACAAGGTACGCGCCAAGCATGACGACATGGTGCTTCTGCATGGCGGTTCTCCCAAGGGCGCCGAACGCATCGCGGCCTGCTGGGCCGACAATCGCAAATGCCAACAGATCGTCTTCAAGCCGGACTGGACCCGTCACGGCAAAGCTGCGCCCTTCAAGCGCAACGATCTGCTTTTGGAAACCCTACCAATCGGACTGATCGTGTTTCCCGGCTCGGGGATCACCGACAATCTCGCCGACAAAGCCAAGGTGCTCGGCATCCCGCTCTACGATTTCCGCCCAGGGAAAGGCGGGTCGTCGTGACCCGTGATGCGCAGATCGCATCGCGTTGCGCTCAGCGGGAATATTCCGTGAACACCGCGGATATGTTATACTTTATTAGTGCCGTGGCGGTGGTGGAGGCGCGATCCTTGAAAGCAGGCCGCCCATGTTCGTTTCCGCATTTCTAAGTGTTATCGGCCTCGGCTTCCTCGTCTGGGTGCTATTCGCATTGGCCGTTTACGCGCTGCCCGCCTTCGTCGGCGTAAGCGTCGGCATGTATGTCTACGACACCGAAGCGGGCGTGATCGCGGCATTGGTGGCTGGTATGTTTGCTGCCGTCTTCACCTATCTCATTGGCCAGATAGTCTTTGCCAAGGTTCAGTCTGTCCCGATCCGTCTGGCCATCGGCGCGCTCTTCGCCGCGCCTGCCGGAGTCGCCGGGTTCTCTGCGATCGAGGGCCTGTCGCAGATCGGCGGCGCTTCCGAAGGCTGGACACTGGCCTTCGCGATCATCGGCGGGATCGTCACCGCTGGCACCGCCTGGGTGCAGATCGCAAGCCTCGCCGGTCCGATAGGTCAGGATGATGTGCAGAAGACAGAGACGATGCAGGCGAGCCCTTTCGCGAACGACCGGTAGGCGGGACAAAACGGACTTTTGGGTTTCCGCTCCAGATGGCAGCTTTGTGCGACCAGCCACATCGCTATATGAGCCAAAGCTGCCATAGCTTTTCATTATTCCGCTGCGACATCATCAGACGAAAACTCAACCGCTGTCTTGGATACAGTAGCAAGAAAGGCTCCCACTTCGTCTTGCAGCTCCTTAAACGCTGGTTGTTCCAGAGGCAGGTGCGAGCCGTTGGTCAATTCGCGCAGCCGCTTATCGCCGTCCACACGACCAAAAGCCGGTTTGCTCAGAGCCGTTGGGGTCCAGACGTCGGCACCGGGATGAAGGAGGAGCAATGGGCAATGCAGGTGTATCGTCGCCGCCTTTCGGGCGTGGATTGTGCGGAAAAACCGTGATGGTACACGAAGTTGTCCAAGCAGTATGTCGGTCGAGAAGTAGTTGCGCATCGCAGCATCACCAGTCATCTTGCTCATCGGCGCAATAAGCCAGAGTGGCATTGCCAAACGGTCGACAATCCATGGCATCAAGCGGAAGCCTGCGAGTGTCGCAAGGCCCAACCAAGGCCAGCGAGCGGCACGAATGAAGATACCGGGGTCGCCCATATCCAGAAGTGTTGTGGCGACGACGCCAGACACGTTGTGCGATGATTCTGCCGCGAACACCGCTGTCATTCCGCCCAAAGAGAGGCCCATGAGAACCACAGGGCCTGCACACGCATCGGCCAATTCCGCGACAACTGCCGGCCACTCTTCGTAATCCCAGCGAAAGCTCTTTGCTGTTTTTGTCAGACCATATCCGGGCAGATCAGGTGCGATCACACGCCAACCCAGTTTTGCTGCGAATGCTCCGAAGGGTGAAAGAACGCGCCCATTTCCGCCCGCGCCATGCACAAGGATCAGCGTGCCGTTCTCTGAGCCTTCCGGCCACCACTCGTCAATATGAATTTCGTGACCGCGGATCGAACGCCAAGTTTCAATAGGCTCACGTTCGAAATGAATATCGAAGCGACTGGTAAGGATATCGCGATATCGCGACCATGATGGAGAGCCTTCGTAGATGTTCATTATCAGGGTTCCTTTCGTTGATACCCATGATATTGAATATTTGCTCGGGTTTTCTACTCGGGTTCGGAGGTCGGTGCATGGCAGCGGTGAAACGGCGTCAAACCATTGTTCGCAAACCAAAACAAAGCCGCTCGAAAGCGACTGTCGCCGCCATTCTGGAAGCGGCAGCTCAGATTCTTGCCAAGGAAGGTTGGGATGGATTCAACACGAACGTGGTCGCGCAACGCGCCGGCGTGTCAATCGGCTCGCTCTACGAATACTTCCCGAACAAGCAGGCCCTCGTCGATGCGATCGCGGATGACCATCTTTCGAAGGGTGAGGCGCTTATGTCTGCCGCATCCACTTCGTTGGTCCCAACGGCTGAACCTGCTGTCATCGTGAGAGTCCTCGTTAACGGCATTGTAGAATTACACAAAGATGACCCCCAACTGCATCGCGTCCTATCATCTGAAGTGCCGATCTCATCGATTATCCGAGGGCGGGTCGATGAGTTGCGCGATACAGTAATCAAAGGTATCGCGGATGCCTTAAAGCACCATATCGGTCAGAACCGTATCGCCGCCCAATTGCTCTTTGACGTTGCCGATGCCGCCGTTCATCGATGGGTCATTGAAGATGATGGTGCATTGGCCGAGCCGGAACGACTTGCAGAACAACTTCAGGACATGATGTGCGCTTACTTGAAAGCCACGAAGGAGCGCACGTGATCTTGGTCGTCTAAGACACGCTGCAATTGAGGTTCTCTGCGACTGACGATCATAACCCAATCTGTCGGATCGTTGACCTGGCAATGATCTGTTCTTCGAAACTAATGAAGGCGGCAATGGGCCAAATATACCGACATTCGATCAAAACGCAGCATCTGTGAATCGGGGCTCGCTACTGCCCTTCACTTGACCCACAAGCGCGGATCGCAAGCCTCGCTGGTCCCATTGGCGAGGATGGGATGCAGCACGCAGACGCCGCGCAGGCGTCCCCGTTCGCAAATGAACGCTGAAACCTCCCCGCCTGCGACCATGCAGCTTTACGGTATTAGGCGAGGCAGGCTGAAGCTCGAATTCGAGCTTTCGGCATGGCGGGTCCGATCCCGTTCGAGTGCCTGAACCTAGCAAAGCACATATCGAACACCGCCCAGACTCAGCGAGACGGAGCATTCTCGCGTCGCTGGAAGTGTCCGGCGACAACCCCGCTCTGCGCCGTTCTGCACGCTGGAGCCTGTCTTTCTCCGATGGACGTTGCCAGTGGATTGCCCGGTCCGAGGGTGGTGGTCATTTCTCATCCCATGCCCTCGTCACCCGCGTCCGTCACGGCCTCTCATTGGGCTGATCTGACCGGGATCGGCTGACGCCTCGACCGCCTCAGCCGCAACGCCGGGGGCGGACTTTCTTCCCCCGGGCTTCGCCCATTCCTCGCGGGACGACCCTGACGGGTCCAAGAAAGTCCGCCCCCGGCGTCCTCCGCATGCGCTGCGGGCCAAGGGCTGCGTCGGCGGATCGTCCCGGTCCTGCCGATCGCCATCGAGACCGCGACGGGCGCGGGATCGAAAGCCAATAGGAGAAACGATATGGCCACCATCGGAACCTTCAAGAAGACCGGCAACGAATACGTCGGAGAAATCGTCACTCTCAACGTGCAGGCGCAGAACGTCCGCATCGTCCCCGAGGACAGCACCTCGGGCGAGAACGCTCCCTCCCACCGGGTCTTCGTCGGTCGCGCCGAGATCGGCGCCGCCTGGTCCAAGACCTCGAACGAGAGCCGCGACTATCTGAGCCTCAAGCTCGACGATCCGAGCTTCACCCAGCCGATCTACGCCAACCTCTTCGATGACACGGTCGTCGAAGGCGGCGAGGAGACCTTCAGCCTCATCTGGTCCCGGGCGCGCCGCAAGAACGGAGACTGAGCCCCGCGACATCAGCCCCGCTCGGGAGACCGGGCGGGGCTTACGTCTGTTCAGCGCCCTCCGTGGCGCTTTCCTTCAACAAGAGATCCGGTCGTACATCGAGCGCCAGCGCGGCATGCCAAAGCGTGATGATCGTGACGTTCTGCTGGCCGCGCTCCATCGAACTGACATGGGCACGATCCACGCCCATCTTCACGGCCAGCGCCGCTTGGCTCATGTCAGCTAAGGTTCTGTAGTGCTTGAGATTGTTCCCAAAAATCTGCCGGATATCCATCCGACGACAAAGACCTATCGCGTATTTTAGTGCGACGTACTATAATACGCGATAAATACGACGCCGATCAACAAACCGACTCGGAGATTCAGCTTTTCAACTGTGGGACCGTTGCGCGGAACCGCTAAGATGAGGCATTAACCATACGGGCGCATGTCAGCCCGCTGGGGGACTAAATGAACGGTAAGAGCAGTATGCGGTTTGCCGACGCGCCTCCCGAGAGCGACCACCTGACCGACTATGACCGTGCCCAGTTCAAGCTCTATGCACGCCTACTCGACGCCGAAGCCGACGGGGCCGCACTCTCGGAAATCGCGCACCATCTGTTCGGGATCGATGTCGAAGACGAACCCGAGCGTGCGAGACGTGTTCATGACAGCCATCTCGTGCGCGCTCATTGGGTCGCAGAGCAAGGCTACCGTGAGCTTCTGACCAACACTTGAAGCTGCAAGAAGCGTGCAGACACGTGATGCATTAAGTGCATCACCATATGCCATCCGCCTCCCTACGCTTTCCCGTTTAACGCGAGCATATTGCTGAGTCCAAAGCGTCTGACGCTCGGCGCGTAACAGTTGGAGAGCGGATATGCCGACGAACTGGCGAGACGAAACCGACTACGATTACATCGAAAAACTCGATGCCTCCGGTCTGGCGTGGGAATGCCTCAGGCGCAATCCAGACTACCGCGCCGGGTTTCCAAACATGACCGAGAACGAGGCGGCCGCTTGGGGGTTGCGATTTCCCGGTCGATCCAGAGCTCAAGGCGACCAATGCGAAGCTCTACTGGAGACCTTCAATTGCACCAGCCGTGACATGCTTGATGACGGCCAGAAGCCTCGGTGAGGCGGAAAACGCCGTTTTTGATCAGGTCATCGTCGAAACGAGGCGCGGCGCCCGTGGTCGCTACTGGTCGTGCGTTCGTACCGGATTGATCGTTGTTTCGGACGACGCCCTGACCGAGGACCGCCCCCGCGCCGTCATCCTCCCTTTGACGCTTGACTGGTCCATCAGAATCGCCACCGCAGAGCGTCTAAGGCGTGTCTGGCGTGGTCAAACCCCACGCGCTCTGTTCACCCTTCAACGACGTAAACGCATCGGTCATGCGCTGCGCACGAACGATGCACGGCAATCGGGGACGCGTCTGCGCGACATTGCGGTGACCTATTTCGGCGCACGACGGGTCGCCGCCGAACCTTGGAAGACGAGCGCTCTGAAAGCGCAGGTCGCGCGTCTCGCCGCTTATGGACGTACCCTCGTCAGTGACGGCTATCGACAGCTATTGCGCGGGAAATCAGCAGCCCGCTTGCCTCGAAAGTAACTGTCTCACCGTCCCCCAAACAGATCCTATCGGAACACCACTCGTCCTTCTCGAAGGGGTGACGATTCCTCGCGAGAATCTTCATCATCCCTCCTGGGCGCTCTTCTCCGCTTCTCTGGCCATCAGCCGTCCCTCGCATCCCGCGACGGACCCGCGATGACCAGAGGAGCCCCCGATGCCCGATCCCAATGCCGGCCTTCCGCCGCGCTATCTGAGAACCCCTGAAGCCGCCCGTCTTCTCGGCCTTTCCGGCCGCACGCTTGAGAAACACCGCACCTACGGAACCGGCCCGAAGTATTCCAAGATCGGCGGCCGTGTCGTTTACGCGGTCGAAGATCTGCAAGCCTGGGTCAGCCGCGGTGAGAAACGCTCGACCTCGGACGACACGGGCGACACTGTCCTTCCGGCCAAACGCCATGCCGCGATCTCACCGGCCTATAGCGGCGAGAAGCGCTCATGAGCGGGCGCACGACCATCGTACTCACATGGATCGAAGGTCGCATCGAACGCTGGCTGCGCTTCGGCCGGATCGTTCAAGAGACGATTAGAAGCCGTTCGGTTCGCGTCGTTGGCGTCGATCCCGGTAGCGTATTCGCCTTCATCCGCTGGGCCGCGAATGACTACGGCACAGTCGAGAGTCGGATCGACATCCTTCAGGCCGCCTTCCCGGGCGAGCGCTATTCGACGGTGCCGTTCGTGAGGCCCGGCGGAACGTCTCTCCTGCGGCTGTCCGGCTGGTCCAAGGTCGAGGCGGTGCTGGTCGCAATCGACCAGATCGAGGCCGAAAAGATCGCGCCGGAGGACGTCTGTCCGGATCACTGGCGCCACGTCCACAATCGCCTCACCTGCAATCTCGAGCCGCGCCGCTACATGCCTCTTCGGCATGAGGCCTGGCTCAAAAGACGGGCGCTCGCGGCATGAAACGGGCGCGCCCATCACTTCTCATCGGCAGCGCAGGTATCGCGTTGATCGCGCTTTCCGCGATCATCCGCGCCAACCCGGTCCTCATCTGGAATGCGTCGGCCAGCGTGCCGGTCGGCTTCTACACCGTACAGCCGCTCGACGCCCCGATGGTCGGCGATCTGGTTGTTCTCGAACCGCCATCGCCGCTCGGCGATTGGCTCCTGGAGCATGGCTATCTCGGCGCCGATGTCCCGCTGATCAAGCATGTCGCCGCGCTTCCCGGACAGCGCGTCTGCCGTGTCGGCGTCACGATCAGCGTAGATGGCGTTGTAGTCGCGACCGCAAAGACACACGACCGTTTCGACCGCCCAATGCCCGTTTGGCAGGGCTGTCATCGGCTCACCGACGATCAGATCTTCTTCCTCAATCCTGACACCGAGGCGAGCCTCGACGGACGGTACTTCGGGCCGCTGCCACGCGACACGATCATCGGCCGCGCGGTGCCGATCTGGACGCGGGAGGGCTGAACGGATGGCTTTCCTCGTTCCTCCCGGCCGTCGTCTTGTCGCCGCTTCCGCGATCCTGATCGGGCTTTCCGGCTGCACCAATCCGCCCGCCGCTGACGCGCGGGACACGGTTTCCCGTTCCGCTCAAGCCGTTACCCCAAGCTCCGATATCGACGCTTACATTACAGAAGCGGCGCAACGCTTCGGCATCCCCGAGCGCTGGATACGCGCCGTGATGCAGGCCGAAAGTGCCGGCAATGCGCGCGCCGTCAGCAGTGCCGGCGCAATGGGTCTAATGCAGATCATGCCCGGCACCTGGGCGGAGCTGCGCGCCGCTCATGGCTTCGGCTCGGACCCTTTCGACCGCCGCGAGAACATCCTGGCAGGTGCCGCTTATCTGCGACAGATGTACGACCAATTCGGCGCGCCGGGGTTTCTCGCGGCCTACAATGCTGGCCCCGGGCGGTATGCCGAGCACCTGCGAACTGGGCGCACCTTGCCGCGTGAGACCCGTCTTTACGTTGCCGCGCTTTCGCAAGAGCTCGGCTTTTCGGATGCAGCGCCGTTGCAGCCAGTGCGCACAGTTTCTGCCGATCGGTGGCAGTCCGCACCGCTCTTTGCGCCTGTCACACCCTTGCACGAAACGCAACGCAGAGCCGACCCAGACCGCACATCGGCCAATGTTCAAGCCGCTGATGAGCCGCCTCAATCGCGCTCGCAGAACAGCCAACCAAACCCGCTTTTCGTCTCCAGAACCGAGGAGTCAGACCGATGATCGTAGCGATCTGGCTGCGCCCCGTTCCGTCGTGCTGCTTCGTATGGAATGCGGCAGGCGGAGGATTGCAGACCAACTCAACGACGGGAGGGCAAGATAAAAGGCCGGACGCGCAAGGCGTCTACGGCGTTGTTGTTTTTGAGGTTTTCGCGTGCTGCTCACTTGGTCACAGTGCTGCATTCACAGCTATCGCTCTGATTACACAAGGCTTTCACCGTGCCGTGCCTGACTTTGGGGAGGCACGAACATGAGCCAGCGCGATAACGACATTCGCATCAAGCCGGGGCGTATCCGCGACAAAGGCCCGTCAGCCAAACGCGCCAAGAGCTTCGTCGGACAGGTCATGCGTGCCGCGAAGAAGGCGGGGCATACCGGCAATCATTTCAGAACGAGCGGCGGTCGTGCCGGACGGTCGACGTTTGGACGTGGACGCTTCGTGCGAGCCACAAGCGGCCTCGCGCGAACGCAGCGCCGGGTCGTCGTGAATGCGCGGATCGTCCGGCATCGCGGTCAGAAGTTCCGGTCCGCACCGCTCGCCAAGCATCTCGATTATCTGAAACGCGAGGGCGTCACCAAGGACGGCCGAGATGCAGGGATGTTCGACAAGGAGCACGACCAGGCCGACGATCGCGCCTTCGCCGCGAGCACCGAAGATGACCGTCATCATTTCCGCTTCATCGTCTCGCCGGAAGACGCCGGACAGATGGAGGATCTGCGCGCCTTCACTCGCGACCTCATGGCCCAGGCCGAGCGCGATCTCGGCACCGAACTCGATTGGGTCGCCGTCGATCATTGGAACACGGACAATCCGCATGTCCATGTCCTGGTCTGCGGCAAGGCCGATGACGGCAAAGACCTGGTTATCTCCCGGGACTACATCAGCCGCGGTCTGCGGGGCCGGGCCGAAGAGCTTGTGGAGCTGGAGCTCGGTCCCCGCAGTGACAAGGAGATCGCGGCCGGGCTCGATGAAGAAGTGAAAGCTGAGCGCTGGACCGGTCTGGACCGAGTGCTGCGGTCTTACGCCGATGATACCCTCGGCGTCGCTGACTTGCGCCCCGGCGCACCCGATCTCGACGACAAAGACCTCCAGCGCCGAATGATCGGGCGCGCACAAACTCTCGAGCGCTTTGGCCTCGCCGAAAAGCTCGCGCCCTCGGTCTGGCAGTTCAAGCCCGGCATGGAAGACACGCTGCGCGAGATGGCCGTGCGCGGCGACATCATCAAGACGATGCACCGTTCGATGGGTGGTCAGGCTCGCGCACAAACCGACTTTGCCATCGAAGGACAGCCGGACACTCCCATCCTCGGCAAGCTGGTCGACCGAGGCCTGCACAATGAACTCTCGGGCGAAGCTTACGCGGTCATCGACGGGGTCGATGGCCGTCTCCATCATCTGCGCTTTCGCGATCTCGATCTCACCGGCGACACGCCTCTCGGCGGGATCGTCGAGACGCGGAGCTGGGCCGGGAAGGATGGAGGACCGCGACGCCTTGCCTTGGTCGGCCGATCGGACATCGCACTCGAGAAACAAGTCGACGCCGATGGCGCGACCTGGGTCGATCGGTTGGCGCTCGCCAAGGCCCGCGCGCCGTTCGCGCAGAGCGGGTTCGGAGCCGAGGTCCGCGACGCTCTGGAAAACCGAGCCGAGCATTTGGTCGGTCAAGGTCTGGCGACGCGCCAAGGTCAGCGCGTCACCTTCGCGCGCGATCTTCTAAAGACGCTGCGCCAGCGCGATCTCGATAGAGCCGCAAGCAAGATCGCCAACGACACGGGCCTGTTCTTCCGAAAGTCCGGTGACGGCGAGCCCATTGCGGGCATCTACAAGCAACGCCTCGATCTCGCGTCGGGCCGCTTCGCCATGATCGATGACGGGATGGGCTTCGAACTCGTCCCCTGGAAACCCCAGCTCGAAAAGCATCTCGGCCAGACCGTCTCAGGGACCGTCACGGCAGGCGGCGGCATCGACTGGTCGCTCGGCCGCAAGCGTGGCCTGTCGATCTGACCCGGAGAACCCTTTGACCTCGAAGAAGCACGCATCACCGGCCACCGCCATCCTCTGGGGCCAGCTTCTCATCGTCACGGGCGTAGCGCTGCTCTTCGTTTGGGCCGCGACGCAATGGGTGGCCTTCCGGCTCGGCTTCCAATCCGAACTGGGAGACCCGCTAACGACCATCTTGGGCCTACCGATCTACCCGCCATGGAACGTCTTCGTTTGGTGGTACTGGTACGACGCCTATGCGCCGCGCGTCTTCATGGAAGGCGCGATCATCGCAGGGGCCGGTGGTATCGCTGCCGTCGGTGTCGCGATCTTCCTCTCCGTCCTGCGCGCCCGCGAAGCGAGCAATGTGACGACCTACGGCTCCGCTCGCTGGGGGACAGAGAAAGATATGCGCGAGGCGGGATTGTTCGTTGACGATGGCGTGGTGCTCGGGCGCTGCCAGTCCCGCTATCTCCGACACGATGGCCCAGAGCACGTGCTGTGCTTTGCGCCGACGCGATCCGGCAAGGGAGTCGGATTGGTCGTACCCTCACTTCTAACCTGGCCGGGCTCGGCGATCGTCCACGATATCAAGGGTGAGAACTGGCAGCTCACGGCGAATTACCGCTCCCGCTTCAGCCGGGTGCTGCTCTTCGACCCGACCGATGCAAAATCGGCGGCCTACAACCCGCTGCTCGAAGTGCGGCGCGGCGACACCGAGGTGCGCGACGTCCAGAACGTCGCGGATATCCTGGTCGATCCCGAAGGGCTGCTCGAACGGCGGAACCATTGGGAGAAAACCAGCCACTCGCTTCTGGTCGGTGCGATCCTGCATGTTCTCTATGCCGAAGCCGACAAGACTCTGGCGGGCGTCGCGGCCTTTCTCTCCGATCCGAAGCGTCCGATCGAGTCAACGCTCGCGGCGATGATGCGGACGCCACATCTCGGCGACCACCCGCATCCGGTCGTCGCACAAGCCGCGCGGGAACTCCTGAACAAATCCGAAAATGAACGATCGGGCGTGCTTTCGACGGCGATGAGTTTTCTCGGGCTCTATCGCGATCCGGTCGTGGCTAGTGTAACGCGTCGCTGCGACTGGCGCATCGACGATCTCGTGACCGGCGACAGGCCGGTGACGCTCTATCTCGTCGTGCCGCCCTCTGACATCTCCCGCACGAAGCCACTCATCCGTCTGGTGCTCAACCAGATCGGTCGCCGGCTGACTGAAGACCTGCACGCCGAGCGCAATCATCGCATGCTCCTCATGCTCGACGAGTTCCCCGCTCTTGGCCGACTCGACTTCTTCGAGAGCCAACTCGCCTTCATGGCGGGCTACGGGATCAAGGCGTTCCTTATCGCACAGTCCCTCAATCAGATCGAGAAGGCCTATGGGCAGAACAATGCCATCCTCGACAACTGCCATGTCCGCGTCGCCTTCGCAACAAACGACGAGCGCACGGCCAAGCGCGTATCAGACGCGCTCGGGACAGCGACCGAGATGCGCGCGATGAAGAACTATGCCGGACATCGGCTGTCCCCCTGGCTTGGGCATCTGATGGTCTCGCGCCAAGAGACGGCGCGGCCGCTGCTCACCCCCGGCGAAATGATGCAACTGCCGCCGACCGAAGAGATCGTGCTGGTCTCAGGTTCGCCGCCGGTGCGCGCGGAGAAAGCGCGCTACTATACCGATCCCCAGTTCAAGGCTCGGATTGCGCCGCCGCCGGATCGCACTGCCAAGGATGACTCAGTTGGCAGCACGGCAAACGATTGGAGCGGCTGCGAACCGATCGCTGCGCCGCCACCGAAGAAGCGAAAGTCAACAACGGACGACACCGATGGTGGTGTCCGTCGCGAACCTGACTTGCCGGAACATGAAGACATCGCGCCCGAACCGGCTCCGGCACGCAGCGAGTTCGCCGATCTCGATGACGAACCGGAGGATGATGCACAGCGCGCCAAGGCCATGCGTGACCGGTTTGGCACGGTCGCACGGCAGGCTTCGCTCGATCCCGATGACGGGATCGAGCTCTAAGAGATGGCCGTGAAGAAAGACCGCCTGAATGTGTATTTCGATCCGGCTCTGTCGGGTGAACTGGAGGCGTTGGCCGCCCGCCGGAAGGTCTCGAAATCGCAAATCGTGGAAGCGGCGCTCGCCGCATTCCTATCGCCCGATGGAGCCGATCAGCGGGAGGCGGCGATTGTTCGCCGCCTCGATCGGCTGACCCGCGCAGTGGAGCGGTTGGAACGAAATCAGTCTATCGGGAACGAGGCGATGGCGCTCTTCATCAAGTTCTGGCTGACGACCACGCCGCCATTGCCCGACGAGATGCGCGAGGCGGCACAGTCCTCAGGCAAGGAACGCTATGACGGGTTCGTGGAGGCACTTGGGCGGCGACTCGCAAAGGGAAAAACGCTTACCAAGGAAGTCTCGGACGACATACCAGACCGAACATCCACTGTCTGAAGCCATCGCGACTTCATGCAAAATGCGCTTATGCCTGCCTCTCTACGCCACCACACTACTACGCCCTCAAACCTGTTGCGACTGATCCTTTAGCGGTCTTCTTGATCGACCCCGTAACCAGATGCGGGGCCGCCAATGACCGTCCACACTCTCAAATCAGCAGCGATCGAGCGCGGTTCCCGCATGCTCCGCACAGCGCTCGGCGCCGATATCGCCGCCTGGCTCGACGAGGACGCCGTCGTCGAAGTGATGCTCAATCCATGCGGACGCCTCTGGGTCGACCGGCTCGGCGAGGGTCTCTGCGATACGGGCGCCACGCTTACTGCCGACGATGGCGAGCGGATCGTTCGCCTCGTCGCCCATCATGTGGGAGCCGAAGTCCATGCGGACGCGCCGCGAGTATCCGCCGAGCTACCCAGAACCGGCGAACGCTTCGAGGGATTGCTCCCTCCGGTCGTCGCCGCGCCCACGTTCGCGATCCGCAAGCCCGCCGTCGCCGTCTTCACGCTAGACGATTATGTCCGCGCCGGGATCATGGACTCCGCCGCAGCCGGTGCATTGCGCGAAGCCGTCGCATCCCGAGCCAATATCCTCGTCGCAGGCGGCACATCCACGGGCAAGACGACACTCACCAATGCGCTGCTGGCCGAAGTGGCCAAGACCTCCGATCGCGTCGTCTTGATCGAGGACACGCGCGAGCTCCAATGCACAACGCCCAATCTGGTCGCCCTGCGCACCAAGGACGGCGTCGCGACGCTGTCTGATCTCGTCCGCTCGTCTCTTCGCCTGCGCCCGGATCGCATCCCCATCGGTGAGGTGCGCGGGTCCGAAGCCCTCGATCTTCTCAAAGCCTGGGGAACCGGCCATCCGGGCGGGATCGGCACCATCCACGCGGGCTCGGCCATCGGCGCGCTGCGCCGCCTCGAACAGCTCATCCAGGAAGCCGTCGTCACCGTCCCGCGTGCCCTGATCGCGGAAACGATCGATGTGCTCGCCGTCCTTCAAGGACGCGGCAGCGATCGCCGCCTTGCGGATCTCGCACGCGTCACGGGCCTCACCGACGCCGGCGACTACGCGCTCCACTCCCTTCTCGACAACCCGAAAGGAACCGCCACATGACCACCCGACTCAATCTCCTCTATCCCCGCTGGCCAATCTATGTGAGCGCCGCTGCGGTCGGCTTTCTGCTGGCCACCGGACAGGCCGAGGCCGCAGGCTCCGGCATGCCCTGGGAAGCGCCGCTCCAGGCTATCCTCGAATCGATCGAAGGCCCGGTCGCTAAGATCGTCGCGGTCATGATCATCATCATCACCGGTCTGACGCTCGCTTTCGGCGACACCTCGGGTGGCGCGCGTCGGCTCGTGCAGATCGTCTTCGGTCTGTCGATCGCGTTCGCCGCATCGAGCTTCTTCCTGTCCTTCTTCTCCTTCGGCGGCGGCGTCCTCGTATGAGCGATCCGACCGATATCCCCGGCTTCACCGCGCCCGTGCATCGCGCACTGACTGAGCCGATCCTCCTGGGCGGCGCACCGCGAACCATCGCGATCGCCAACGGCACCATAGCGGCAGCCGTGGGTCTGGGCCTCCGCCTCTGGCTCGTCGGGCTCGTTCTTTGGGCCATCGGCCACATGCTCGCGGTCTATGCTGCCAAGCATGACGCGCAGATCGCAGACGTCGCGCGCCGCCACCTCCGTTATCCGACCTGGATGGGGGTGTGACCCGATGATGCGCCTCGCCGAATACCGTTCCAAAGCCGCGCTGCTGTCGGATTTCCTGCCTTGGGCCGCGCTGATTGCTGACGGCGTCATCCTCAACAAGGATGGCAGCTTCCAGCGGACGGCAGCCTTCCGGGGACCGGACCTCGACTCCGCGACGCCATCGGAATTGGTCTCGACCGCGGCCCGCCTCAACAGCGCGCTTCGACGTCTGGGGTCGGGCTGGGCCGTGTTCGTCGAAGCACAGCGCATCCCGGCACGCGAGTATCCGCTCTCCGAGTTTCCTGATCCGGTCTCGGCGCTGGTCGATGCAGAGCGCCGCGCGCAATTCGAGGAAGCGTCATCCCACTATGAGAGCCGCTATTTCCTGACGCTGACTTGGATGCCGCCTGCGGACGACACAAGACGCGCCAGCGGATGGCTGTTCGAGGATGCACCGAGCAAGGGTGCAAACCCGCGCGAGCATCTCGTTGCGTTTCGGTCCCGCAGCGATCGGCTGCTCGACCTCTTCGAAGGATTCATGCCGGAAGCCGCTTGGCTCACCGACGAGGACACCCTCTCTTACATGCATTCGACGATCTCGACGCGGCGGCAAGCCGTCCGCGTCCCCGAAACCCCGATGCATCTGGACGGATATCTCGCCGACGAGCCGTTGGTCGCCGGTCTAGCTCCGAAGCTCGGCAACGCGCATTTGCGCACGCTGTCCATCGTCGGGTTTCCGACCTCGACCTGGCCCGGCCTGCTCGACGAGCTCAACGCGCAGGCTTTCGAGTATCGCTGGGCAACGCGCGCCATCTGTCTCGACAAGACTGACGCGACCAAGCTCTTCACCCGCATCCGCCGCCAATGGTTCGCCAAGCGCAAATCGGTCGCCGCGATCCTCAAGGAGGTGATGACCAACGAAGCCTCGACGCTTCTGGACTCGGACGCCGACAACAAAGCGCTCGATGCAGACGAAGCGCTACAAGAGCTGGGAAGCGATATCGTCGGCGCGGCCTATGTCACCGCAAGCATCACCGTCTGGGACGAAGACGAGCGCGCAGCGGACGCCAAGATCAAGCTCGCCGAGAAGGTCGTGCAGGGTCGCGACTTCACCTGCATCCCGGAGACGCTGAACGCGGTGGAGGCTTGGCTCGGCTCCTTGCCGGGGCATCTTTATGCTAATGTCCGTCAGCCACCGATCTCCACACTGAACCTCGCCCACATGATCCCAATCTCAGCGGTCTGGGCCGGGCCGGCGCGCAACGATCATCTGGACGGCCCGCCGCTCTTCTACGCCGAGACCCAAGGCTCGACGCCGTTTCGCTTCTCTACCCATGTGGGTGACGTCGGCCATACGCTCGTCGTGGGACCGACTGGCGCGGGCAAGTCCGTGCTGCTGGCGCTTATGGCGCTGCAATTTCGCCGCTATGAAGGCGCGCAGATCTTCGCTTTCGATTTCGGCGGCTCGATCCGCTGCGCAACCCTGGCCTGCGGCGGGGATTGGGAAGACCTTGGCCTGGCGCTGTCGGACGAAGACGACGCGGTCCAGCTGCAACCGCTCGCGCGGATCGACGATGCCGCGGAACGCAGCTGGGCGCAGGACTGGCTCGCCGGGCTGCTCGCGCGAGAAGGCGTCACCATCGACCCGGTCGCACGGGATCATCTCTGGTCGGCTCTGACATCGCTGGCTTCGGCCCCGATCGAGGAGCGCACGCTGACCGGCCTCTCGATCTTGCTGCAATCAAACGATTTGAAACGCGCGTTGGCCCCGTTCTGCCTCGGCGGTCCGTTCGGGCGCTTGCTCGACGCGGAAAGCGAAGCTCTCGGCACAGCCGACTTCCAGGCTTTCGAGACCGAGGGCTTGATCGGGTCCGCCGCTGCTCCCGCCGTCCTCGTCTATCTCTTCCACCGCATAGAAGCCCACCTCGACGGGCGGCCGAGCCTAATCATCGTCGACGAGGGCTGGCTCGCTTTGGACGACGCAACCTTTGGCCCGCAACTGCGCGAATGGCTGAAAACGCTCCGCAAGAAGAACGCCTCCGTCATCTTCGCCACCCAATCGCTCGCCGATATCGAGGGTTCGGACATCGCGCCCGCCATCGTCGAGAGCTGCCCGAGCCGCATCTTCCTATCCAACGAGCGCGCCTTCGAGCCGCAGATCGCGGCAACCTATCGCAGCTTCGGCCTGAACGACCGGCAAATCGAGATCATCGCACGCGCGACGCCGAAGCGCGATTATTACTGCCAGTCACGCCGCGGCAATCGGCTCTTTGCGCTCGGTCTCGGCGAGGTCGCGCTCGCCTTCACGGCGGCTTCCTCGAAATCCGATCACGCCGCCATCGACCCGATCCTCGAAGAGCACGGGCGTGACGGCTTTGCCGCCGCCTGGCTCGCCCGGCGCGATCTCGGCTGGGCCACCGAATTGCTGGGTCCTTCCGACGCCATGATCGAGGCCACCCCATCCCCCACCCCAGAAGCCAACGACCACAAGGAGAAGACTGATGATCAAGACCAAGACACGTAAACTGGCCGGACGCGCTGCCGCAGCCCTGCTACTGTCGAGCGCGATCGCGCTGACCCCGGCCACGGCACCGCCCGCCCACGCATTCTTCGGCGGCGGGTTTGGCGGGATCGTCTACGACCCGACCAACCATGCCGAAAACCTTCTGACCGCCGCGCGGACGCTGGAGCAGATCAACAACCAGATCGCCCAGCTCCAGAACGAGGCACAGATGCTGGTCAACCAGGCCCGTAATCTCGCGAGCCTGCCTTATTCCTCCCTCTCGCGCCTGCAATCCTCCGTGCAGCAGACCCAGCAGCTCTTGGGTGAAGCACAGCGCATCGCCCATGATGTGGCGACCATCGACGAGGCCTTCACCCAGGATTACGGAGCCGCCGCCGCGCGGGGCGATTTCGACCACATGATTGCGGGCGCGCAGGACCGCTGGCGCACCTCGGTCGCTGGGTTCGAGGACGCGCTGAAGGTCCAGGCCGGTGTAGTTGGCAATATCGAAACCGCCCGGACGGAGATGCAAGCGCTTGTGGGCCGCAGCCAAGCGGCCACCGGCGCGCTGCAGGCGACACAGGCGGGCAACCAACTCCTCGCGCTGCAGAGCCAGCAGATCTCCGACCTGACTGCCGCCATCGCCGCGCAAAACCGGGCGCAATCGCTCGAAGCCGCGCGCGTCGCGACGGCCGAGGCTCAGGCGCGCGAGAACCTCACGCGCTTCCTCGACTACGGCTCGGGCTACGAGCCGACGACCGTGCGGATGTTCCGGTAAGCCGCGATGAAGCTGACCGCCGAGACCACGCTGAAAGCCATCGCCATCGCCATGGGCGCCATTGCCGCGCTCATGGCGGCGATAGAGCTTCAGCGCGCCCTTGAGGAAGAGCGTGCGGCCGAACCTGCAGCGGTGGTTTCGGACGATCCATTGCGCGGAACCTTGCAGCGCTGCCGCACGCTCACACCGGAAGCGCTCGACGCCGACACCGCGTGTCAGGCCGCCTGGGAAGAGAATCGCCGCCGGTTCTTCGGCACCTCCATCAACGATCCGGACACGGAGTAGGTCATGGACGGCGTCGGCGTCATCGATCGGTTCCTGGAGGTCTTCACGACCTATATCGACTCGGGCTTCGGGCTGCTCGGCGGCGACGTCGCTTTCCTCGCGACCACGCTGATCGTCATCGATGTCACCCTTGCAGCGCTCTTCTGGGCTTGGGGCGCGGATGACGACATCATCGGAAGGCTCGTCAAGAAGACGCTCTTCGTCGGCGTGTTCGCCTACATCATCAGCAACTGGAACGCGCTCGCGCGAATCGTCTTCGAGAGCTTCGCCGGGCTCGGGCTGGTGGCCACCGGCGGCGCGATCGGTGCGGGCGAACTTTTGCAGCCCGGACGCATCGCCGCCGTCGGGCTCGAAGCCGGTCAGCCGATCCTGGAATCCATTGCCGACTTGATGGGGTTCGTCTCCTTCTTCGAGAACTTCATCCAAATTTCGATCCTGCTCTTCGCTTGGATCGTGGTCTTGCTCTCCTTCTTCATCCTCGCGATCCAACTCTTCGTCACGCTGATCGAGTTCAAGCTGGCGACGCTCGCGGGCTTCATCCTCGTCCCCTTCGGGCTCTTCAACAAGACCGCCTTCATGGCCGAGCGCGTGCTGGGGCTCGTGATCTCCTCGGGCGTCAAGGTGCTCGTGCTCGCCGTCATCGTCGGCATCGGCTCGACGATTTTTGGCGAGTTCACCGCCGGGTTCACGGGTGAACCGACCATCGAGGACGCCATGGCCGTCGTGCTGGCGGCGCTCTCGCTCCTCGCGCTCGGCATCTTCGGCCCCGGTATCGCCAACGGTATCGTCTCAGGTGGTCCGCAGCTTGGCGCAGGCGCGGCGGTCGGAGCCGGTCTCGCAGCAGGCGGTGTGGTCGCAGGCGGCCTCGCGGGCGCGAAGATGGCAGGGGCGGCCGGTGGAGCAGCCCTGCGCGGTGGGTCCGCCGTCGCAGGTGGCGCTTCGACCGCATTCAAGATCGGCGCGGCCTCCGGCACATCGACCGCCGGGAAAGCCGCGAGCGGCATGGCCGCGGTCGGTCAAGCCGGGGTCAATACCGCGGTCAGCCCCCTCAAGCGCGCCGTTGGCGAGAGCTATCGCTCCGGCTCACGCGCCGCTTTCGAAGCCACCGGCGGCAAGTTCAGCAATTCCCCGTCTTCCATGCCCACGCCCGCGAATGACGGTCCGCCCGCTTGGGCGCGCCAGATGAAACGCCAGCAAAGCCTGCAGCACGGCACTGCCATAACTGCCCATGCGATCCGCTCCGGCGATGGCGGCGGCGCGGGCACCACCATCAGCCTTTCGGAGAGATCATGAGATTCAAGCGACCCAGCGTGCGATACGCCAAGACCCCCAAGCCCGTGACACCCTACCAGAAGGCCGCCCAGGTCTGGGACGAACGCATGGGTTCCGCCCGTGTCCAGGCCCGCAATTGGCGCCTCATGGCCATCGGATGCCTCGCCACGACAGCGACCTTCGGCCTCGCGCTGGTCTGGCAATCGACCCAAGGCACGATCGTTCCTTACGTCGTCGAGGTCGATAGACTTGGAGCAGCCCAAGCCGTGGCACCCGCCACCGCAAACTACCGTCCCACCGATCCGCAGATCGCCTTCCACCTCGCGCGCTTCATCGAGAATGTCCGCCAGGTGCCCGCCGATCCCATAGTCCTGCGTCAGAACTGGTTGCGTGCTTACGACTTCACCACCGATCGAGGCTCTGTCGCCCTCAACGACTTCGCCCGGGAGAATAACCCCTTCGCAAGCGTCGGTGAGGTCCAGGTCACAGCCGAGATCTCCAGCGTCATCCGCGCCTCCGACTCCAGCTTCCGCGTCGCCTGGACCGAACGCCGCTACGTCAACGGACAGCTCGCCGTCACCGAACGCTGGACCGGCATCCTTAGCGTCGTCGTCCAACCACCCCGCGATGCCGAACGCCTCCGCAAAAACCCCCTCGGCGTCTTCGTCCACGCCATCAACTGGTCAAGGGAGAACGCCCAATGAGTGATTGCATCACACGCCAAATCTGCATGTCAGGCAAACTTTCCATCACGACACTACTCGCCGGCTCGATGCTGGCCGGGTGCGCCACCTTCAAACCACCGGAGATCGCATATGACGATCCGGTCGCCGCAACGCTGATCGCGGAACCGGCGCGGCCCGTTCGGATCGTCGAGACACCCGAGCCTTTACCGCTGCCCGGCCAGCTCATGCGGGTCGATGCCGACGATCGGCCGGCAGAAGCGGCGGAACCGACAGAGCGCGTGACCAACGCCAACGAAGCCGCCCGGATCGAACCGGTCCGCGACGGCTTCATCAACGCCGTCCAGCTCTATCCCTACAGCTCCGGGGCGCTCTATCAGGTCTACACCTCTCCCGGCCAGGTCACGGACATCGCGCTACAGGCGGGTGAGAGCCTTGTTGGGAGTGGTCCGATCGCAGCAGGCGACACTGCACGATGGATCATCGGCGACACCGAGAGCGGCTCCGGCGATAACCGCCGCATTCATGTGCTCGTGAAGCCGACACGGCCCGACCTCGTAACTAATCTGGTCATCAACACCGACCGGCGCACCTATCACCTGGAGCTGCGCGCGACGCCGCAGGCCTATATGGCTTCGGTATCTTGGCAATACCCCGAAGACGAACTGATCGCCTTGCGCCGCCAGAACGATCGCGCGGAAGCCAGCCTTCCGATCGTGCGCAATGTCGATCTCGACGACATCAATTTCCGCTACCGGATAACGGGGGATCGCGCGCCCTGGCGGCCGCGCCGGGCCTTCGATGACGGACGACAGGTCTTCATCGAGTTCCCACGCGGGATCGGCCAGGGCGAGATGCCGCCGCTCTTCGTGATCGGACCGGAAGGGGACGGCCAGCTCGTCAATTACCGCATCCGGCGCAACTACATGATCGTTGACCGGCTCTTCGCCGCAGCCGAGTTGCGTCTCGGAGACCGCCAGCGCGTCGTCCGGATCGTGCGGACCGATGGAGTCCGGCGCAGCGAGCAGAGCGCGGAACGCGTGGTTTCCGCGTGGCGTCCCGATGAGGACCGCTGAGCCATGACCGGCACCGAAAACCAGCAACAAGACGACCGCCCCGAAGAGCCGCCACGCACCGAACAGGACATCGCCAAGGAACTGCGCCTGCGGCCCGATCCGCCACGCGTCATGCGGCTCTCGCGCAAGGCCATCACGGTTCTCGCCGTCGTGGGCGGGCTCGGCATTGGTTCGATCCTGATTGTCGCCTTGCAAGGATCTGATCCGGGCGATGGGCCGTCAGAACTCTTCTCGACGGAACGAGTCCAGGAGGCCGAGGGTCTTTTGGGTCTGCCGCGCGACTACGCGTCGATCCCACAACTCGGGCCACCGCTTCCAGGAGAGCTGGGACGCCCGGTTCTTTCTGCGCAGCGGCGGGGTGAACCCGTGCCGGTCGTGCCGGCCACCGGCCCCGCCGTTGATCCCGAAGAGCAACTGCGGTTGCAGGAAGCGGAGGCGGCGCGGCTCGCAACTCTCTTCGCCGATGCAAGGACGAGCGGCGCGGGTGTTGCGCAGCAACCGATCGCACCCATGACACCTCCAACGCACGGGCAACAAGGTCTATTCCCGGCATCTGTCGGGCAGACACGGCAACCGGACATGACGGGACGAAAGGAAGCCTTCTTGGATCGTGAGGTCGACCGGAGGACCACCGCCGCAGATCGGCTGCAGGCTCCGCCAAGCCCTTACGTTCTGCAAGCGGGATCGGTCATCGAGGCTGCACTTCTGACCGGCCTGCGGTCCGATCTTCCGGGACAGATCACCGCGCAGGTCACAGCCAATGTCTATGACAGCCCGACCGGCCAGTTCCTGCTGATCCCGCAGGGCGCGCGGCTACTCGGCGAATATGATAGCCGTGTGGAAACCGGTCAGCGGCGTGTCCTCTTGGCGTGGACCCGATTGATACTCCCAGACGGACGCTCCATCGTGCTCGAACGCCAGCCCGGTACGGATCAGGCGGGATATGCCGGGCTCGAAGACGGTGTCGACAACCATTGGGGCCAACTGTTTCGCGCGGCCGGTCTCGCCACGATCCTTAATATCGGCCTCGAGACCGGTGAAGATGGTGGCGATGAGATTGCCGACGCAATCCGCGACGGCACCCAGGATACGATCGCCCGCGCGGGCGAGGCCATCGTCCAGCGCCAGCTCAACATCCCGCCCACGCTGACGGTCCGGCCGGGGTTTCCCGTGCGCGTAATGGTGACCCGCGATCTTATCCTCGAACCTCAAGGAGACACGCGATGAGCAAGTTGAAGCTGGGCGATATTCGCGACGACAAGCCGGTCAAGCTTACCGTGGAACTGCCTGCGCAAGTGCATCGTGATTTGACGGCCTATGCGGAGATCCTCGGTGTTGAGAATGGACAGAAGCTGGAAACCACCAAGCTCATCGCACCCATGCTCGAGCGGTTCATGAAGACAGACCGGGGGTTCGCGAAGCTCAGGAAAGAGCGCCGTTCTTCTTCGCCTTAATCCGCGCTAGAGAGATAAAACGTCGGAGAGCGGGATTGTCGTTTTTAGCATGCCATTTGAGCGAGTATTGAATGCGCTGAGCGACACCCGCTTCCAATACAGGAATGTATATAAGGTCGTTGTGTCCTATCCTGCGTGGATCCTCCCAAATTAATGTGGAACCAAGGTTCATCTCTACGAGGTTCAAGATGCCTTTACGGTCAAGGTTGTGGCGCTTGACCTTGATTCCGTCATGATGCTTCCGAAATCCAGGGCGAACATAGGTTTCAAACACTGGTCCGGGGTCTTCGGTCCCCACCATTAAAACCAAACCAGCTACATCAGCCCAAGAGACCCATTGTCGCGCGGCAAGACCGTTGTTGTGAGAAACGGCTAGGTAGATCTGCTGGTTAGCAACCGGCAGGATATCACTGTCAGTGAAGGACGTATTCACAGGTCCGTACAAGATGTCGATCATCCTGTGATTCAGCAGAGTTTCGAGTTCGCCAAGATCTGCCTGCACGAAGTTTGGCTGGACTTCCGGATGATTGTCAAAGAACTCCGAGAGGATTTGGTGAAACAGCCCATTCGACAGGGAATCCGTCAATCCGAAGTTGATTTCTCCATTGCCACCTACTCCGGCGATTTCGACATCGGCAATAGCAAGCTTGAGTTCACTCAGGATGCGCCGGACCCGACAGAGAAACCTCCATCCCGCATTAGTCAGCCTTACGCCTGTAGGGCTGCGCTCGAACAGAGATACTCCGAAAGTGTCCTCGAGCTTTTGTATCCGTCGCGTGACCGCAGGTTGGCCAACTCCAACCTGCGCGCTCACTCCGCGAAAGCTGCCTGACTCCGCTGCTAGAACCAGAACCTCCAAATCGAAGATCTCGATACGCTGATACCTTCGCTTCCGCCAGGTTCCGCTGCTGTTCTTGGGGATGGTCATAATTGAAGATGTTGAATTTGTCAGCGGGTGAGACGCCCACTCTGAAGTCAGCTTTTCCGATTTCTGACGCCACGGCTTTGGTCGTCGCTGTACTGTCCCTCGTCAGCGTTAAGACGTTCAGGCCGTCCTTATGGGCCGCGCGATTGCATCCTCTTAAAGTTATGATTGATGCGCTTCGACAAACCAGAGCGACTTGTCGATGGCCCTGGAAATCTCGGTAAAGAGATCGGACGTGTCTTGATCGCCGCAGTTTGCGGTTTCATCGATCGCTATCCGAACGGATTCACCAAATTTCGCAAGCGCAGACGATAAGGCAGCGATGTGATCCTCTTGTGTGCTTGCCCTGAGTGGATATTCTTCAAGACTGGAACCAGCCGCCGCAGCCCGCACGGTCCCATGCGCCTGACCGCCGAGTGACACAAGTCGCTCGGCTATCAGGTCCGCATGACTGTCGAGTTCTCCATGAATAGTGTCAAAAAGTTCATGTAGAGCTATAAAGCTCGGGCCCTTCACATTCCAGTGCGCTTGCTTGGCCTGGGCTGTCAGATCAATCGCGTCATGAAGCCGGTTCTGCAAAAGAGAGATCGACACTTTACGCGTGTTGTTCGGCAATGTGTTTCGGGTGGGATGCATGGCTCTTCTCCTTATGTTCTAAGAAATTATTGCTCGTAAGCGCGGCGATGTACTTGGGAATTGTCTGATCAACGACGGTTGCGCGAGGGGCCCACACCAATGGCGGAAGCTCCTCTCAACAATTCTCGGCGATCCATCACAGCGACGTCCTCTTTAACTTTCTCACAACGACATTTAGTCGAATCAAAGAACTCAAATAATGGGGACTGAACCGAAAACATTATTTGGTTTGTTCGGATAGTGTGCTCTGACTTCTGACTACGTCATGGACGTGCTGCCTAGGCCTAATGACCAATGGCGCGCGATGGGGATGTCCGTGAGAAAAAGGAGCAAGATCGGGCATGGCCCGGCGGAATCAAGTTGAAAGGTCGGCAACCACGCCACGCTGAGTCAACAATGCTAAGCAACCGCATACTCAATACGGCCCGACAGGTTCACAGAGACAATCTGCATAAGGTTGTCGCGGCCCACCGCGCAGCATTCCACGCTTGGATGCTGTCCGAGATCCGCCAAGTTCTTGATGAGAAAATCATGAATCTCAAGACCGGGATCCGTTTCGCTGACCAGAAAGTGTTGGTCCTTCAGGTCTGCTCAACCGATCGATCCCTTTGCAGCGAGCGGATGGCTCGCAGACAAGACCGCGAAGACCTTTTCGATCCAAAGATGTTCGGTTTCACAACCTGCCGGCGCAGTTTGGCCTGTGAGAAACGCGACATCGATCCGAAAGCGTCGAATAGCGGCAATGTGCTCGCTTGGAGCTCCTTCGAGATATTCGATATGAACACCAGTTTCACTGCTTTCATAAGTCTTGAGCAAATCCGCGATAAAGCCGGATGCAAGGGATGAAAATAATCCAACCCGAATTATGCCGTGTTCCCCACGCCCGGCCGACCCCGCCAGCTTTATCGCTAGGTCAATCTGCTTAAGCGCAAGTCTTGCGTGATTGATGAACTTCTGTCCTGCATTGGTCAAATCGACGCCGTCGGAGTGACGCATAAACAGGGAAACTCCCAAACGATCTTCCACATCCCGAATACGTCGGCTGATGGCGGACTGCTCGACGTCAAGTGCCATGGCCGCGCGATAAAAACTGCCCTGGTCAGCCGCTGCGATCACATATCTCAGGTGTCGCACTTCGACACCGGCTACGGCACCGTCTAGACTAATCGCCGACTTGGAAACCGGCACATCTGAGCGATCGATAGAGCTCACGGTCCGTCTTTTCCTCCTTTCCGGTGTCGCAACGCGAGATCTTTGGTGTTCTGACAGATTTGCCATCAGGCATTGTTGCGCGCCTGTGCATGCTCAACTGTGTTTGGCAAACTTTCGCTCTGGCAGCTCGCCGAAATATCGAAGCCGACGCGACACCTGCCGCGCCGATTGAATGTCTGTTTCTCAGTTCAACGTTTTCAGCGCCACCTCGCAGGCTTCAGCGCGGGTCTTGCACGCCTGCGCGCAGTGCTTCCAGTCGGCATGATGGGCGGCATGTTTACCTGACGACCCTAAATCCTGCGACCGTCAGTAAGTTCGCTCACCGATCGCACCAGTGAAGCGGCATCAAGTCGGAAATGGCGATAGAGCTCAGCGATTGATCCAGTTTGTCCAAAATGCTCGACGCCGTGTGGAATGGTTTGATGCCCGTGAACGGCACCTAGCCAAGACAGGGTCGCAGGATGCCCATCAATAACGGTGACCAACACACAGTTCCGGGGGAGGTCGCTCAGTAGTGCCTCAATATGTGACTGTGCGTTTGGGTTGCCATTTAACCTTGCCCTTTGCGCGGCTGTCCATCCAGCGTTCAACCTATCGGCGGACGTGACAGCAAGCACACCTCCATCACGGCGGCCGTCTGCAATAATGCCTGCAGCCTTGATCGCTTCGGGGGCTACAGCCCCTTGATAAGCAATCACGACTTCGCAAGATGGACCTGGTTTGCGCAACCAATAGGCCCCGTCTATCGCCCCTTGGCAGAACGCGTCATCCACGCGTTTGCCGGGTTGTTCAATCGGGTTAGTGGTCAGGCGCAGGTAGACTGAGCCACCGGTTTCGTCGCGCAGCCATGTGCGCTCATCCCGGTCACCTTCGCCGTCCTTTTGCAAATAGGCGAACGCCCATTCAATGATCACGGCAAGCTCGTCGGCAAAGGCAGGTTCAAACGCGGCAAGGCCATCTTGCGACATGCCGATCAGCGGTGATGCAATGGATTGATGCGCGCCGCCTTCGGGTGCCAGTGTGACGCCCGATGGCGTGCCCACGATGATGAACCGCGCGTCTTGGTAGCAGGCATAATTCAGCGCATCGAGCCCGCGAGAGACGAACGGGTCGTAGACGGTACCGATGGGGATCAGCCGCTTGCCGAATAGCGAATGCGACAGACCCATTGCTGCCAGCAGAAGAAAAAGGTTCATCTCGGCGATGCCAAGTTCGATATGTTGACCTTCGGGCGCGAAGTCCCATTTAGCGGTCGAGGGTATGTTCTCGGCTTTGAACGTGTCGGTTTGGGGGTCACGCGCAAAAAGCTTGCGGCGATTAACCCATGGTCCGAGGTTGGTGGTGCCTGTCACATCAGGCGACGTGGTGACGATTCGCTGCGCTAATACGCTATCGCCCTTTGACAGATCGGCGAGGATTTTGCCAAATGCCATTTGTGTCGAAATCTCACGATCAGTAGATAATGCGATAGCAGGTACATTGATCAAACTGTCGTTGTACCGACGACGGCCCTTGGCGAAAAACGGGGTCTTCGCCAGTTTTTCTTTAAAAGTCTTTGGGGTTTCAATCGTTGCAAAAGGCTCCCATTCCGCGCCTTCAGCCACGCCCATATAGGCCTGCCATTCGGCCATTTGGGTCTTATTCATTAACCCACCATGATTGTCTTTGTGACCCGCAATCGGGGTGCCCCAGCCTTTGATGGTATAAGCGAGGAAACACACGGGCCGGTCGTGATCAATGGCTTCGAAGGTTTCAGCCATAGTCGCCACGCAATTGCCACCGAGGTTTTCCATCAGATCCGCGAGGTCTTTGTCGCTGCGTCGCTCAATCAGCGCGCTGACGTCTCCTTGATCGCCAAGTGCGTCCATAAGGCGCTCGCGCCACACAGCGCCGCCCATATAGGTCAGGGCCGAGTAAAGCTGATTTGGACAATCATCGATCCATTTGCGCAGTCTGTCACCGCCAGGCTCTTCAAAGGCGGCACGTTGCAACTGGCCATATTTGACCCGTACGACATCCCATCCGAAGGCGTCGAAAATTTGTTCAACCCGTTTGAACAACCCTTCGCGGACGACGCCATCGAGCGATTGGCGGTTGTAGTCGATGATCCACCAGCAATTGCGCAGGTCGTTTTTCCAGCCCTCTTGCAGAGCTTCGTAGATGTTGCCTTCATCCAGCTCGGCATCACCAACAAGCGCGATCATACGACCCATAGGCTGATCACAACCCCAAGATTTGGCGTCAATGTAGTCCTGAACGATGGAGGCAAAGGATGTGACAGCGACGCCCAAACCAACGGAGCCAGTCGAAAAGTCAACGTCGTCAATGTCTTTGGTGCGGCTTGGGTAGCTTTGCGCGCCGCCGTAGCCACGGAAATTTTGCAGCTTCTCAAGCGTCTGGTTGCCCATCAGATACTGGATAGCATGAAACACAGGCGACGCATGCGGCTTGACCGCCACGCGGTCTGCGGGCCGCAGGGCAGAAAAATAGAGGGCCGTCATGATAGATACCATCGAGGCTGATGACGCTTGGTGACCGCCGACCTTGATGCCATCAGCCTTTGGGCGAATGTGATTGGCGTTGTGAATCATCCAATGAGACAGCCACAAGAGCCTCTGTTCGATGATTTTGAGATCCTCGGCTGGGATGGTCGACATGGATTTTGCCCCTTCATGTGCACTTATTGCATTGGCGACAAGCGTTTCGGCACAATGCGTTGGAGGATTGCGGCGTCTCGATTGAGCAAGGCGCCGATTTTTGGGGGCAGAACGGTTTTCCAGTGATCGCTTTCGTAGATCGCTTCATAGAGTGCTGCGCAATGGTCGTCATTCTCAAATCTACGGATCCAGATTTAGACGCCTTCATCTGTTTCACCTTGAAAGCTGGCCATCATGACCATGCCTTTGGAAACGATGAAGGGGATCACCTCGCCTTCCACCAAATCGAACCAAGCGGCCATTTTGTCGGGTTTGATCTGGTATTGTCTGAGTTCGTAGAACGCCATCATTTCCTCCTTTGCTGGAGTTGATTGCCCCGGCGCGTTGGGGAAAACCCGCCGGGGTTGGATTGGTCTGATGTCTAGAACCCTTCGACGACGATCTTGCCTTTGGCCTGACCGGTTTCGACCAGCCTGTGCGCCTCGCGCATGTTGGCCGCGTTAATCGGGGACATCACTTCGGACACCGTTGTCTTTATGCGTCCGGCATCAATCTCATCTGCCACATAGGACAACAAGTTGTGCTGCTCGATCATATCAGGCGTCTGATGCATGGAGCGTGCGAACATCAGTTCCCAATGAAAGCTGGCTGCTTTCATCTTCATCCCATCCATAGGCATTGGATGGTGTGTGTCATCAATGGACACGATGCCACCCTGAGGACGGACCAGCTCAACCGCAGCATCCCAATGGCGCATATCATTGAAGATCGCGATGTGATCGACGTGCTGGATTCCCAACTCGCGGACCTGTGCCACCATGTCTTCTCTGTGATTAACGACATGGTCTGCGCCAAGTTCTTTGACCCAATTTGACGTTTCTGGCCGGGACGCCGTTGCGATGACTGTCAGACCAGCTGCCTTGGCAAGTTGGATGCCAATCGAGCCAACACCACCACCGGCACCGATGATGAATATCGACTGGCCTGCATCTGCGCCATCACGATCGATGCCCAACCGATCAAAGAATGATTCATAGGCTGTAATCGTCGTCAGCGGCAGGGCCGCGGCTTCAGCGTGCGACAGCGACTTGGGCTTGCGCCCCACAATGCGCGCATCGACCAAATGAAACTCTTGGTTCGTACCAGAGCGGGTGATGTCGCCTGCATAATAAACCTCGTCACCGGGCTTAAAGATCGTCACATCGGGACCAACGGCCTCAACAACACCGGAGGCGTCATACCCGATCACGCGCGGCGTTTCTTCAACCTTATCTTTGGGTGCGCGAACTTTCGTATCTACGGGGTTGATCGCGACGGCTTTGACGTTGACCAGAATGTCGTGGCCAGTGGGTGTTGGTTTGTCTATCTCGACGTCCAGAAAAGCATTGGCGTCTTCGACGGGCAAGTATTGTGTAAATCCTACGGCTTTCATCGTGTTGTCCCCATATTTGATTTTGGGCGGTCACGAGGAAGAAGTCCTCGCGACCGAAGTTTGTGTCGCTGACCCTTACTGGCGCGGGCCCGCAATGACGTTCAGCGTTGCCGTCTCAAGCGTGTGCTGGAACAGGAAAAACCCTGTCAAAGCGCCGGATGCACCTTCAGGAGCGCCAAGCGTATCTGTGTCCAGCGCATGCACCGTGTATTGATAGGTGTGCGTACGACCGATCGGTGGGCAAGGGCCGATAAAACCAGTAATGCCAGCATCGTTAATGCCCTGCACTGCGCCGTCAGGAATTGAGTTGGGTGATATGCTGGTCGCGGAGGCCGGAATATCAGTTACGACCCAGTGCCAAAAACCGCTGCCGGTCGGCGCATCTTTGTCATAAAATGTAACGGCGTATCCCCGGGTGCCCTCTGGGGCGCCCGACCAGTTCAAGGTCGGCCCGGCGTTATCCCCCTCGCACCCAAAGCTATTGGCAAACTGTGCAGCGCTAATTGCGGCTCCGTCGGTTACATCGGGGCTTGAGAGTTCAAAGTCCGCAAGTGCGGCCGTCGCGAATGTTCCAGCAACAGCGAGTGCAGAAATAATAGAAAAAGAGCGTGTCATGGTGTTGGTCCTTTGAGTTGATTTACGTGTGGTAATTTTTGAACCGTTTTGCAGTTGTGATCTTTGCGCTTACTCGTCCACCAATGGATGAGATTGCAGCTCGAACGGCTTTGATGCCTGTTTGAAACGCGATTGCACGCTCGATTCGAGCTTGTTTCATTCCTTGATCGATTTGGGCTCGGGTCATCTGTGCCATTGTCTTGCTTTCTTGATGTGGCCGATGGGGTTGGCCGCTTCACTGGGGGTGGTTTAGCTAATCTGACCTCTGAGGATAATTGACTATCTTTCACAGTGACTATTTGATATTTCGGGACAATGAGCTTTGATCTTAAAACCCTAGAACTATTTGTCCGCGTGGCTGCTCTCGGTGGCATCGCGAAGGCAGGGTTGGAGTTCGGGTTCTCTGCTACGACAGCTTCGCAGCGCATTCAGGCGCTTGAGGCGCAACTAGATTGCAAGCTTCTGAACAGAACGACCCGTTCGGTGTCTCTGTCTTCGGATGGAGAGGTCTTCTTGGATCATGCCAAACGCATACTTGGTGATGTCGAAGACGCCATGATCGATTTGCAGGGTGCCGATGCATCATTGCGGGGCGAGCTGCGCGTTACCGCATCAGCGTCATTTGGACGGCGCTACATCGCACCGTTTATAGGTGAATTTTTGACTGATCACCCGCAAGTTCGTATCAACCTTGAACTTAGCGACACCCAATTCGATATCGTCCAACATGGCTTTGATCTGGCACTTAGGATAGGTGAGCTTGCCCCATCGACGCTCATGGCACGTAAAATTGCGGACAATCCACGCATCCTAGTTGCGTCGCCAGACTATCTTGAACAAAGCGGAACGCTGTTACGTCCTGAAGACCTTTCTGATCACAACTGTATAGCGCTCAATGAGAACCGCACTTGGGGCCTAAAAGGGCCCACGGGAAAGAGCATCAATATTCGAACTGAAGGTAATTTTGCGACCAGCTATGGCGAAGCCGCCACCGAGGCCGCTGTTGCGGGCGTTGGGATCGCGTTGAAGTCAAAATGGGACGTGTTAGGCCACTTGTCGAGCGGTGCGCTTATTGCCGTTTTGCCGAAGTTCACGATCGAACCTGAATGGAGCATTTGGGCCGTCAGGCCTCCTGGACGGCTGGTTTCCAAGAGAGTGCATGTTTTTACGGAGTTCATTGAAAAAAAGCTGAAGCAGACACTTGGCTGAGATAGGTAAATCATAGTTCCATATGCTTAGTTTCGGCCTAGGCACATCGCATCAAGCTCAATGAAGCAAACGTTCAGAAGTTCTCAATGGAGGGTCGCTTTGTCCGCTGAGCCGTCATTTACTTCATGGTGCACCAAAGGCAGTTTGGAGACCAAAAAATACGACAGAAGTATGTTTCTTTAAGGGGAAATGGCGCACCCGACAGGATTCGAACCTGTGGCCTTCGCCTTCGGAGGGCGACGCTCTATCCAGCTGAGCTACGGGTGCATACCGTTCGCGAATTGCTTACGCCATGCTTACGCGAGATTTTCGTTGGCATGAAGAGCGAACCCGATATCCGCCCAAGCCGTTGTTTATTCACGTCCTTTTTCCAACACACCAAAACATCGCCAGACTTGACATCCGCCTTCGGAGCCAGATGCGCCTCTGTTGGGGTGAAGACGCCCGGAAGGCTTTGCATTCCGGCGTCGCGCGTGGCCTTGATGACGCTAGGGTCGGTGTTCGGCGATACAATCAGGTTCGCGCTAAGAGCCTTCACCCGAGCGACCTCCTCGACTGCCAAGACCGTGCCGGCGCCGATTAGACACGCGTCCGGTGTTAGCTGGCGCGTTGTATCAACGGCGATCTCGATGGACGCCAACGCGTCCGGAGAATTCATCGGCACCTCGATGGCACGATACCCCGTTTCAATCAGCGCGGCGACCACATCGCCCGTTTCTCGCGCCGTGATCCCGCGCAGGATCGCAATGAGCCGGTGATCCCTATCGATGCTTGTCATTTCGCTTGGTCTTTCCCAATGAGTCGCGCGTGCGGTGTTTCCTGCGGCGCATCGAAGCGCTTGTCCGGCCTGGTCGGCTCTAGCATCATTCCGCATCTGATTTTGCGGCCAAGACATGCGTCTCGGATGCGGCACGCCACGCCGACCAGAAATCGAGCGCGCCGGAAAGGCCGAGATCGGCATCGGGCATGCGGGCCGAAAGTCCGGCGATCTCCAGAACCTTGTGGTACTTCGAGACAAGCGTCCCTTCCCCGATAATGACGATGTCGCTCATATCCCCGCCGAACCGGGTCCGCGCCTGGCGCGACTCGGCCCCGATTAACAGCCCCGAAAGGTGACCGGTGACCTCCTGTGGGGTCATCTGGCCCAGGAGAACGCGCGGACGGGCCTCGAAGAGATCGAAGAGGTCGGTGCTACTGCCGAGAGCCCGTTCGGCGCCACGCTCGAAGGCTGGCAAATCGAAGGTCGCCTGATCCGCGATCGCCCCCACGAGGGAATGCCGCGAAAGCAAGGAAAACAGTTCGCCCGTGGGAGCGGTCGAAAAATGGTCGATCCGGCCACCGGACAGAACGAGCCACTTCGAATGGGTCCCAGGCAGAAGCACCACGGCGTCGGGCGTGCCGGTCGCGACGAGGCCGAAAGCCTGCAACTCCTCGCCCCGGATGACGTCGCAATGCGGCGTGCGATGGCACACACCGGGCACGAAGATGGCGCGCATCCCCGCGATGGTCCGTGTCACCGCCAGCGGGATTAGATCGTCAAGCTTCGCCGGACACTCGGCATAGGGTGTTTCGAGCCAGCCCGAGCGGCTGGTCACCATGCCAAAGATGACGCAGTCGCGGGTCCGGTCTTTCCACGGGTCGACGAGCGCGGCGAACTCGGCGGCGTAGTCGCGGCCCGCCATGCGGGTGATCCCGATCTCCGCGCTGCGCCGATCGGCGACCTGCCCATCGATGACAAGGCTCGCCCGGCAATTCGTACTGCCCCAGTCGATCACGATCACGGGTGTTTGCATGATCCGCCTCAGGCGATGCGCATGGTCATGCCGCCGTCCACCGCGAAACACTCGCCGGTGATGAAACGGTTCGTGAGCATTTCGACGATGAGGGAGGCGACGTCGTCCGGCGTGCCCTCGCGTTTGAGAGGAATGCGGTTTTCGATGTTGTTGAGGCGCACATCCTCGGGCATCGCAGCGTGGAACGGGGTGCGAATGACCCCCGGGGCGACGCAGTTGACGCGAACGTCCTCGGCAGCGTGGTCACGCGCGAGCGCGCGTGCCATCTGCGGGAGCGCGCCTTTGACGGTCTGGTAGGCGACGGAGTTCGGGCAGCCCCGCAGCCCTGCCACCGACGACAAGAGCATGACCGATCCGCCCTTGGCACGCAGTAGGGGCAGGCAGGCGCGGAACAGATGGAAGGTGGAATGGACATGCACGTCGAAGGCGTGCATCCATGCCTCGGCCGTCAGATCCTCGATCTTGCCCGGCACATTGCCCCCGGCGGAGTGCACAACGAAATCCAGCCGTTCGAAAAGGCGCTGCGCCTCCTTGCCGAGCATGGCAGACGCGTCGGGATCGCTCAGGTCCGCGACCACGAATTCCGCCTTCCCGCTCGCGCGCGCCACGAGCGCTTCGAACTCCGGTTTAGGTGTGCGCGCGGCGACCAGAAGGTCCGCCCCGCGGTCCGCCAGCCGCTCTGCCGTCGCAAGCCCGATTCCGGACGTCCCGCCCGTGATCAGCGCTGCCTTTCCAATCAAATCGCTCATTCCGCTGCCTCCAATGCTGGTTGCGCCTCGATCCGTTGCTCGGTCTCGGGATCGAACAGATGCAGGCTTTCGATATCCACACGCAGCTGCATCACCTCGCCCGGGTGCGGCGTGACACGTTCACGCAAAACGGCGGACACTTGCGTCGAGCCGATTTTGCCGGTGACCATGGTTTCCGCGCCCGTCGGCTCCACCAGCGACACGGCGAACGGCAGATCGCCCGGCCCGCCCGGATGGAAGTTTTCTGGCCGGACCCCGCAGATCACCTTGCCTTGGGTGGATGCATAGGCGGGCGGCAAGGGCAGCGTTAGATCGGGACCGAGCCGCAATCGACCATCGGCGGCCACCGCGTCGAAGAAATTCATCTGCGGCGAGCCGATGAAGCCAGCCACGAAGACATTCTGCGGCCGGTCATAAAGCTCCAGCGGCGCGCCCTCTTGTTCGATGCGGCCATCGCGCATGACGACGATCTTGTCGGCCATCGTCATGGCTTCGATTTGGTCATGGGTCACGTAGATCGTCGTCGTTTTCAGCCGCTGGTGCATCGACTTGATCTCACCGCGCATCTGCACGCGCAATTTCGCATCGAGGTTCGACAGGGGTTCGTCAAATAGAAACACCTGCGGGTCGCGCACGATCGCGCGGCCCATCGCCACCCGCTGCCGCTGCCCGCCGGACAGCTGTTTGGGGAAGCGATCGAGGTAATCCTGAAGCCCGAGCATTCCGGAGGCTGGCCGGATCTTGCCGTCGATCTCTTCCGGCGTTTTGCGCTTGAGTTGCAGCGAAAAGCCCATGTTCTGCTGCACGTTCATGTGTGGGTAGAGCGCGTAGGACTGGAACACCATGGCGATATCGCGATCCTTCGGGGCGACGTGGTTGACCACGCGCTCCCCGATCCTCACCTCGCCGCCGGTGATCGTCTCAAGCCCCGCGACCATCCGCAGAAGCGTGGACTTGCCGCAGCCCGACGGCCCGACGAGGACGACGAATTGCCCCTCCTCGATGTCGAGCGACAGGCTCGGCATGACCTCGACGGCGCCGAATTTCTTGTTGAGATTGCGGATCGTAACGGTGGCCATGGGGGACCCTCCTATTGTGCCGCGACTTCGCGCGGGCCCGACATGAATGGCGCGAGGTCCGACAGGATGTCATCCAACTCGACCAACGCCAGATCGTCCAGAACGCGGCCGCCCGTCTGCCGGAAAAGTGGTGTCCCGATGACGCCACGGCGGTGCAGCACGCGTTTGTAAACGGCGGGGCCATAGCCGACCTCGAAGCTCAGAAGCGGCATCAGCACGTGGTAGATACGTTTCGCCAGCGCCATGTCGCCGGCTTCGAGCGCGTTCCACAGCGCGACGTGCACATCCGCCACCTCGCAGGCAGGCATCGTCCCGCAGGCGCCCCGGCGGCATTCGTCGAGCAGTTTGATACCGGCCTTGCCGCCCATCACGCCCTTTAGGCCCGGCCCGGCCAAGTCCATCACCTCGGTCATGAGGACGCTGGAATAGGTGGTTTCTTCCTTGACGTAATCCACGCCGTCGATCTCGCGCACCATTTCGGCCATCAGGGCGGGCGACATGTAAGTGCCGGAGGGCCCGGCGAAGTTCTGCAACATCACCGGCAGGTCCGTCGCATCGGCCAGAGCTTCGTAGAACGCGCGAATTTCGGCGGCGGAGGCCGTGTTGACCGTGGGCGGCATCGCCATGATGCCATCGACGCCTGTTTCCGCTGCGTGTTTGGCGATCCGGGTCGCGGTGAAGGCGCAGGAGGCCGAACAGCCCGCCAGAACGGTCGCGCGGCCCGCGGTCTCTTCCACGATGATCTTGACGGAGCGGCGACGCTCCTCATCCGTCAGGTAACCAACCTCGGACGCGTTCGCGGTCGACACCAAACCGTGCACCCCGCTTTCGAGGCAGAAGCGCACGGTGTTGCGCAGCCCGGTCTCGTCGAGGCTCAGATCGTCCTTGAACGGGGTGGTGACGATGACGAAGACGCCCCGCCATTGGGATTGGGAAGAAGGCATTTTCGGGTCTCCTTACGGTCGCTGTTCTGTGGTCACATCAACGGGTCTTTGCGCCGGTCGCTGCCGGCGAGAAACTCGACGCCCGCTCCATCGCTGGCCGAGCGTGCCTCACGGCGGTAGAAGGCAGCCCACCCGCGCTTGTCTTCGAAATGGGGCGGGGTCCACGCGGCGCGGCGGCGGGCAAGCTCTTCGTCGCTGACTTCGAGGGTCAGCGTGCCAGCATCGGCGTCGAGCGTGATCCAGTCGCCGTCCTCCACCAATGCCAAGGGGCCGCCATCAGCCGCTTCGGGCGTGATGTGGAGCACGACGGTGCCGTAATGCGTGCCACTCATCCTAGCATCGGACAGGCGCACCAGGTCTTTGACCCCACGCTCGGCCAGGCGCTTGGGTAGGGGGAGCATCCCCCATTCGGGCAGGCCCACGCCTTTGGGTCCCGCGTATTTCAGGACCAGGACGGTGGTTTCGTCCAACTCGAAAGACGGATCGTCGATCCGGGCGTTCACGTCGGCACGGCTGTTGAAACAGATCGCCTTGCCCCGGTTCTTGAGCAGCGCAGGGGTCGCGGCGGAGCGTTTGAGCACGGCGCCGCCGGGCGCAAGGTTACCGCGCAAAACCACCAGACCGCCATTGTCGATCACGGGTTCGTCCCGCGGGCGGATCACCCGATCATCGAAGCATTCGGCCGCGGCGATCTCCTCGCCCAAGCTCCGCCCCGTCACGGTCGGCGCAGCGAGCCGCAGATGATCGCGGATGCGGTCGAGTAGCGCGGGTACGCCCCCGGCGCGATGGAAATCTTCCATGAGGTACTCGCCGGATGGCCTGATATCCGCGAGCACGGGGACCGTTTCGGAGAGGCGACCGAAATCCTCCAACTCCAGCGGCACACCAGCCCGATCCGCCATCGCCATCAGGTGGATGACCGCGTTGGTCGAACCGCCGAGCGCCATAAGGGTGACGATCGCGTTGTGGAACGCATCGGCGCCCAAGATCATCTCGGGCCTGACGTCTCGCCGCACCAGATCCACCGCGATCCGGCCCACCTGCGCGGCCATCGCGCGGTGGCGACTGTCGGGCGCCGGGATGGAGGAGGAGCCCGCCGGGCACATCCCCATCGCCTCGGCGATCGAACACATGGTCGAGGCGGTTCCCATCGTCATGCAGTGACCGGCCGATCGCGCCCCGCCGGTTTCCATATCGACCAGCGCCTGCGCGCCGATCTCACCCCGTTTCAACGCGTCATGCGCCTTGTTCAGATCCGTCCCACTGCCAAGCCGCGTGCCGCGCCATTCGCCGGACAGCATCGGGCCCGACGGCAAGAAGACCGATGGAATACTCGCCGACAACGCGCCCATCAGCATCGCTGCCGGGGTCTTGTCGCACCCGCCCATCAGTACCGCACCGTCAAGGGGGTGGCAGACCAGAACCTCCTCCACCTCGGCCGACATCAGATCGCGGTAGATCATCGTCGTGGGTTTCATGAACGGCTCGCCGAGCGACAGCACTGGGATTTCCACCGGGAAACCACCCGCCTGCCAGACGCCGCGTTTGACGTCCTCCGCGCGTTCGCGGAAATGGATGTGGCAGGGGTTCATCTCGGACCAGGTCGAGAGGATGCCGATCACCGGCTTACCCATGAAATCCTCACGGCTGGCGCCGATCTGGTGAATGCGCTCGCGGCTGGTATGGCCGAGCTTGCCGGGATCGGCGAACCATTTGGCGCTGCGGTAGGTCTTGGGATCGCGGGTCATATCGTTGGCCCAATCACCCAGGGCGCAAACTCCGCACCGCCGAAGCCGAAGGCTTCGCTTTTCGATTTGCGCCCCGAGGCCAGAGCGATGAGCGCCTCGAAAATCTCGGCGCCTTTGGTTTCGGCCGTCGCGTCGCCACGCGCGATCGGGCCTGCGTCTATATCCATGTCGTCCTGCATATGGGTGAATATCTTCGAATTGGTCGCGATCTTGAGCGTCGGCGCGGGTTTCGAGCCAAAGACCGATCCCCGCCCGGTGGTGAAGGCCACGAGGTTGGCGCCCGACGCGATTTGCCCCGTCACCTGCACCGGATCGAAGCCGGGGCCGTCCATGAACACGAGGCCGCTCTCTGTCGCCGGTTCGGCGTAGCGGACCACTTGCCGCAAATCGCTGCGTCCCGCCTTTGCCAGTGCGCCGAGTGATTTTTCGAGGATCGTCGTCAGTCCACCCGCCTTGTTCCCGGGCGAGGGGTTGGCATCGAGCGAGATACCGTGGCGCGCGGCGCAGTCCGTCCACCAGTCGATCCGATCCACCAGCGCCTGCCCGACTGTATCGCTGATCGCGCGGCGGGAGAGCAGATGTTCCGCGCCATAGGTCTCCGGCGTTTCCGACAAGATCACGGTCGCGCCATGAGCCGTCAGCATGTCGCTCGCCACGCCAAGCGCGGGATTGGCGGTGATCCCGGAATACCCGTCCGACCCGCCGCAGATCAGCGCTAGTGACAGATGCGATAAGGGGGCGGGGTCTCGCGTGACCGCGTTCGCCTCGGGCAAAAGCTGTCGCACCAGATCGCCGATGGCCTGCACCGTTTTCAGCGTGCCGCCCTCGCGCTGGATGTTCATCGTGTACATCCGCCCGTCCATCGTCGTGGCGCCAGGGAGGCGGTTGGTCTGGTTCACCTCGCATCCGAGGCCGAGCACGATGACATGGCTGAAATTCGGATGGCGCGCATAGCCGGTGATCGTGCGCTGCAACGTCTCGAGCGCCTCGCCCTCCGCCATGCCGCAGCCGGTCTTGTGCCCGAATGCGACGACGCCGTCGACATTGGGAAACTCGGCGAGCGGGTCATGCCCGGTGAGCGGATTGCGCGCGAAGGCCTGTGCGGCAAGCTCCGCGACATGGGCGGAGCAATTCACCGTCGTGAGGATGCCGATATAGTTGCGGGTGGCGACCCGTCCGTCGGCGCGGCGAATGCCCTCGAACCGGCGCGGCTCCGGGGTCGGCTGCGGGCCGATACGACCAGCTCCAAATTGGTGGGTTCGCGTTAGATCGCCGATGTCGAGATTGTGGGAGTGCACATGCGCGCCTGCCTCGATCGCTTCGCGCGCAATGCCGATCGGTTGGCCATAGCGCATGACAGGCGCCCCCGCTGCGTGATCGCGCAGCGCAATCTTGTGGCCGGCCGGAATGTCCGACAGCGCATGCACACCCGCGACCATCTGCCCTTCGCGCACGGGTTCCAGGCAAATCGCGACGGTGTCGTCGGGGCTATGGCACAACACGAGGGCGGTTGGCGTTTCAGTAAGGACGGGCGTGACTGTCATTTTGGCGTTGCTCCCACCAACGTGTTAATGCAAACCAAAATAGACCAAAAGAGGCCATTATGGACAATTCTGCAAAATTTCCCGACCTGAGCGGCAAATCCGTCTTCATCACCGGCGGCGGATCGGGGATCGGCGCCTCGCTGACCGAAGGATTTCTGGCGCAAGGGGCAAAGGTCGCCTTCGTCCAACGCTCGGACGCCACGACGTTTTGCGACGAGATGGAGGCGCGGCATGGCAACCGCCCGCTGTTCCTGCCCTGCGACGTGACGGACATTCCCGCGCTCGAAGCCGCGATCGCCGATGCCCGCACGGCCCAGGGGGCGATCGACGTTCTGGTCAATAACGCGGCGGTTGATCAGCGGATGAGCCTGGAGGACACCGGCCCTGACGACTGGGATCACCTGATGAACGTGAACCTGCGCCCGCACGCCTTCACCGCCAAAGCCGTCCGCGCCGATATGGCCGCCAAGGGCAAGGGGGCGATCATCAATTACTCGTCGATCAGCTTCAAAAACGGCGCACCAGGGATGCCGGCTTACGCGACCGCGAAAGCGGCGATCACCGGTCTGACGATGACGCTGGCCCGCGACTTCGGCCGCGACGGAATTCGCGTGAATGCGCTGTTGCCCGGGTGGGTGATGACCGACCGCCAGCGCGAGCTTTGGGTGACGGATGAGGCGTTGGAGCGTCATATCGCCGAACAGTGCCTCGCCTGCGAACTGACGCCCGCGGATATGGTGGGGCCGACGTTGTTCCTGGCCTCCGACGCCTCGGCCGCGATGACGGGCCAGGCGATGATCGTTGATGGCGGCGTGATTTTGACAAGCTAGGTGCGTCATGCGGCGAACACCTGTCGGTCAACGCTGTGGTGGGCGATGAAATCCCAATCGTAGGTAACGCCAAGGCCGGGGCCTGCCGGCACTGGAACCGTCCCGTCAGAACCGATGCAATTCAGCTGATCGGAATAGCCACAGGCATAGACCGGTGCGACCATATTGGGCATGTCGGGTCCGACCAGAGCGACCTCGTAGAAGTTGCTGTTGCGCATCGCGGACATCACATGGCGGTGGGCCGGCCCGCAGGCATGCACCTCGCAATCGAGCCCGAACGCCTCGGCCAGATGCGCGGTCTTGATCGCACCGGTGATGCCCTGATCGTATTCGGGATTAACGCGGAGGTAGTCGGTGGCTTCGGCCACGATAATGTCGGCCTTCGGCTCCAGTCCCCGAACGTATTCGGTGATGAGGATCGGCGTGCTCAGGAATTGCCGCAGCTTGCGATGCAGATGCGCCGAGCGGCCAGAGTCGCGCATCGGGTCCTCGTACCAGAAATAGCCCGCCTCATCGCAGGCGCGCCCGACATAGAGCGCGTCGGAGAACCGTCGCAACTGGCAGCAGGCGTCGAGCATCAGGATCATGCGCCCCTCCAACGCCGCTGCACAATGCAGAACATTCGCAACCTCGCGTTTTGCGTCACCGTCGTTCCAGCCGTGGATCTTGAAGGCCCGATAGCCCAAAGCGTAGCATTCCTCGGCAAAGGCTTCGTAGGCTTCGGGGCTGTCGAGCCCGCCCGCGTCGTCGCCCAGATACGTGGAGGCATAGGCCGGGAGCCGTGCCCGGTAGCCGCCTAACAGCCGGGAGATCGACGCGCCGAGCGCCTTGCCCTCCAGATCCCACAGCGCGATGTCGAGCGGCCCTTGCCCCAGGCCGGACCATTGCCGGATCTCGCGCTTGAGATCATCGAAAATCTCTTCGCGCTCGCTGTGGTCGCGCCCGATCAGAAGCGGCGCCAGCATCGCCATTTCGCCACGGGTCGCCGGGCTGGCTACGAGGTTGGTGACGTATTCGCCCCGCAACCCGTCGTCCGTCTCGATGACGATGGCGTTTTTCGTCACCGGCAGTTTGGCGCCCTTACTGTAGCCCAATCTCTGCCCGCCACCCATTTGGGCGATGTTGTCGACCTCGAACCGGAAATCGACGATTTCGATCCGAGTGATTTTGCTCATTTCACGGCCCCGAGCGTGATGGAATTCATGATCTTGTCCTGGAAGATCAGGAACACGATCACCATGGGCAGGGTGGCCACGACGCAGCCCGCCATGATCGTGCCGTAGACGGGCAGGAAGCCGACCTCCTGGTCCACAAGCTGCGGCAACAGCACCATGATCGGTTTGACCTCAGGCGTCGTCGCCACGATCGACGGCCAGAGATAGGCGTTCCATTCGCTCAGGAAATGCAGGATCGCGTAGGCGGACAGGACGGGCGCGGCCATAGGCAGGATGATCCTGCGGAAGATCATGAACTCCGACGCGCCGTCGATCCGCGCGGCTTCGATGATCTCATCGGGCAGCGACAGCATGTATTGCCGGATCAGGAACAGGCCGAGCACCGGCGTGACCGTCGGGATGATCTGCACCGTCAGGGTTTCGATCAGGCCCAGGCGCGCGAAGATCAAGTACTGGCCGGGGATCAAAACCTCCGGCGGCACCATCATCGTCGTCAAGAGCGCAGCGAAGATTAGGTCGCGGCCACGGAACTGGAACTTGGCGAACCCGTAGGCGGCCATTGCCGACAGCGCCACAGCGATCACCGTCGAGGTGGTGGAGATGATGATCGAGTTGATCAACGCCCGCGTCAGCCCACGATCGCCAAGGAACCCGTCGGCATAACTGCTGAGCGTCCAGGGGTCGGGCAGGCCGGAGGGGTTCGAGATGATGCCGTCGTTCGATTTGAACGAGTTCACCAGCATCTGGATGGTCGGGTACGTGAAAAAGATCGCAGCGATCAACAGCACGATCAGGATGATCGTCCGCGACCGCCGCTCGGCGGGCATTTCCTCGGGCAACGCGGTCTGCGTTTGGTGAGTGGTTGTGTCGGTCATCTTTCACTACCCCGCGTCTTGCTGCCGATGAGTTTGAACATCACGAAAGTCAGGACCGCGATGATGATGAACAGAAGCCAGCCGGTCGCCGCCGCCTGCCCGAACTGACCGGCGCGGATGTTTTCGACCACGAGGTTCAGAACGGGCGCCTGCTCGATCGGCGCGAGCGTCCCGGCCCGGCCAAGAAGCACGTTGGGCTCCGCAAACAGGCGCCAGGTAACGACCATGTCGACCACGAATGCGAAAAGCAGGATGGGCTTCATCAGCGGCAGGGTGATCCGCCACAGCCTCTGCCAGCCATTGGCGCCGTCCATCTTGGCGGCCTCTTCGATCTCGAGGTCGATGGAGGTGAGACCGGCGAGGAAGATGACGAACCAATACCCGGTCCCGCGCCAAATCAGGATCAGAACGACCGCCCAGGGCGCGAGGTCGGGGTCAGTCAGCCATGGGATTTCCATGCCGAGAAAGCCGTTCAGCACGCCACTCGTGGTGCCGAAGAAGTTTTGAAAGACCAGCGCGGCGGTGACGCTCGCGATCATCTGCGGCAGGAAGATCGTGGTTTTGAAGAACCGCCGATACCGTGCGAGTCTCGAACGCACCAGAAGGGCCAGGCCAAGCGCGATGCCCATCATCGGAGCGGCATGCGCGACCCAGTAAAAGGCAGTGTTGCGCAGCGTGATCCAGAACGCATCGTACTGGAGCATCGTGACGTAGTTGTAGAACCCAACCCACCGGAAACTACCGAAGCCGCGATAGTTGGTGAAGCTGAGGCCCAACGCATACAGCGCCGGGCCCACAAAGATCAGCAGGAATGATATCACGAACGGTGCGATAAAAAGGTAAGGCGTGACCTTGCGCATCCACGCGCCGCGAGGAGCCGCCGGTGTTTCAGCCGCCGCCGCACGAAGCGCGGGTTTGGGAATGTCTGTCGCTTGGGTCACGCCTTTGCCTCCATCACACCGCGTAGGGGTTGCCGATCTGGCGTTCCATGTCGGCCTGCATGCCTTCGAGCGCCTCTTCGAGGGTCGAATTGCCGGAGACATACGGGTTGACCCGGCGGCGCATGATGTCGAGTTGCGCGGGCGCGGCGGGGTCGTATTGGAAGACCTGGAAATCCTCCATCGCCGCGATGATCGGGTCCATGAACCCGTCCCCGTAGTAGTAGCCGGGCGTCAGTTGCCACTGCTCGTCGGTCATGTCGGCCGGGCGCGTGACGTTCGAGGCGAGCTCTTGCAACTGGCTGAGCGCGCTCGTGGTGCCTGGGATCGTGCCGCGCGTTTGCCAGTCGATCACGCCGCCCTCGGTCGAGAGGTGCAGTTTCGACATGAACTCCCAGGCGTTGTCCGTATTGGGCGCACCGTTGGGGAACATGAACACCGGTCCGCCGCCCTCGCTGCCACGATGGCTGAAGTCGGGCCAGGCCGCGATCTCCCACTCGCCGCGCTGTTCGGGCATGAACCGAGGCAGGAAGCCGAGCATCCAGCTTGCGATCAGGGACGAGCCGATGCGCCCTTCCTGGAACCCGGGCTGCCAATCGGGCGACCAGTCGTCGATGGGCATGGCGATGCCGGATTGCCGCCAATCATGCATCAACTGGAACACTTCGGCGAAACGGGGATCGGACGTGATGTTGTAGCTGCCATCGCGGTTGGCGAGCGTCAGGTCGTTCCAGTGCGACAGCATCATGAAGTAATTGTAATGGATCGGCGTGTCGCCGAGATTCATGATGTAGCTATCGGGATGCGCCGATCGGTAGGCTTGGCCCGCCGCCATAAAGTCGGCTGCCGTGCGCACCGCCGTGGGGTCGATGCCCGCCGCGTCGAACTTGGCTGCATTGTAGAACCAAGTTTTGATGTTGTGGTTCGCGGGCACCCCGACGAACATGTCGTTATACACCGACAGGCTGCGCCCCGCGGGGGTCAGATCATCCTCGAACTCGGCGAAGCGGTCGCTCATGTCCGTCAGGACGCCAAGCTCGGCAAACTCCGGCACGGCGATGTAGTTGCTCATCACGACGTCAGGCAGCGTTTGCCCGGATGCCAGCGCCAAGCGCAGCGCCTGCCAAACCTCGGCCCCGTGCGCGCCGGGTGACCGCACCGTCACATCGAAGGTTCCGGCTTCCTCCGGATAGGCCTGGGCGAAGCTATTCAGGCGCCCATCAAAACGGTCGGGCCCGCCCCAGACCCAGACCTCGAACGGCTTGGCCCCCTGGGCATAACTGCGCCGCATCAAGGCGGGTGTCGCCAAGGTCGCGGCGCCCAAAGCCGCGCCTGTCCGTAGCAAGCCACGGCGTGTCAGTGTCGATTTCGTCCTCATCGCGTTTCCTCCCTTGCGATTTGGTTTCTCGTGGTCGGGTCTGTTGCTTGCTACTCGGCGGCCTCCGATGCCGCGCCGTCGGGGTCGGCCCATACGCGTGGCGGATAGGGCCTTTGCCAGCCCCTTTTGTGAAATGCGTGCGGTTCAGGTGCGGAGGCGGCGGTGACGTGTTTGTCCATGTGGCCCGCTTTCATCCCGGCAAGCAGCCGATCCACCAAAGCGATCTCCAGCGTACGCCGGATCGCGGTGTGGGCGGGGTCGTCGATCAGGTTGTGCGCCTCGAAGGGATCTGAGGCGAGGTCGTAAAGCGCCTCTGCCCCGCTGCGATGGCGCACCAGTTTATGCGTCGCGGTCCGTACCATCACGCCATGCGTGGTGACCCCGATCACTGGTTCATCTACCCGTTCGGACAGAAGCGATCTGCCCTCCGCCTGGGCGGCCGGCGGCAGGCCTGCAAGTTCCAGGAATGTCGGCAACAGGTCGATCAACGTGGCTGGCGTCGGATCCACGGCCGCGACGGGTTTACGGGGATCGGCGACGATCAGCGGGACACGCAAGCTCGCCTCGTGGAAATAGGTTTTGCCGATCAACCCGTGATCGCCGAGGTAATCCCCGTGATCGGAGGCGAAAACCACAACCGTTTCCTTGGCGCTTCCAGCGCGTTCCAGCGCTGCCAGGATGGTCGCGACGTCTTGGTCCAAGCGTTCGACCAGCGCCGCGTAGTGGTGACGGATCTTGCGGATCTCGTCGGCGGACAAGGTTTCATAATCGACCTCTGCCCACCAGTTGCGGTAGGAGCGCGTCATCGCTTCGCGGAGGCTTGCGTCCTCTGGGGCAGGTGGCAATGCCTCGGGCAGCTTGGTCGGATCGATCGCGGACAGCGCGTCCTCAGGCGGATCGTAGGGACAATGCGGGCCCGGGAAGCCCACCATCAAAAAGAACGGCTGCTCGCCCGAGTGGCCTTCGATCCACTCGGCGGTCTGGTCGGCCACCCACCGATCCACATTCGCGCGGTCCCGCAAATCACTCAGCGATGCGCCTTTCTGCTCGTCGTAAAGGCGCTGATCGCGGCCATGCAGTTTTCGGTGGCCAGCTGCCTCAAGGAATGCCGCATAATCATCTTCTATGTGAATATGCCGCTTGTCCTCGGCGATAATGCGCTCGTCGAACCCTTCCGAAATGTCCCAAGGATAGAAGTGCATCTTGCCGACCGCGCAGGTGCGGTAGCCCGCATCAGTCAAGAATTCCGGGATCGTGCGGGCGCCCATCTTGCGCCGGTCGGGCCGCAGCCAGCTGTGATTGTCGATCACACCGGTCGAGGCTGCGCTTTGCCCCGTCAGCAAAGAGGCGCGCGCGGGCACGCAGATCGGCGAGGGAGAGAGCGCCGTCTCGAACCGCGTCCCGCGCGCCGCCAGCCCGTCGATCGCGGGCGTCCACAGGAAATCGGCCCCATAGCAGCCGAGAAAATCTGGGCGCAGCTGATCCGGCAGCAGAAACAATATGTTAGGTCGCTGACCCACGAAATCCCTCCCTCAGATGCCCGTTTCCGTGAACTCAGGCACCGTGATGCAGTTCATCATCACCAGATCCGGCACATCGGACCGGCTCGCCATAGCAAGGCGTAGCTGCTGGTACACCTCAGCGTCATGAGCGCCGGGGGAGCGAACATCGACATCGAACTGATCCATCTCCCCTGGCTAGGCCGTGTAAAAGGTGTTCATACGGCCATCGAACCGGTCCGGCCCACCCCAGACCCAGACGGTAAACGGCTTGGAGCCTTGCGCATAGGACCTGCGCATCAAGCCCGGCGCGCACAGGACCGCGCTGGCCGCTGCGGTGGTTCTTAGAAAGCTGCGCCGCCCAATGGCGCGTGCACCCGTGGTGTTAAGAAGTGTCATGCCAGTCCTCCCAAAACTGCAAGATTGTCGCACTATCAAATTGGTTCAAATTGGTGTCAATAGGTAATATTCGATCTTGATAGGTTATTGCCATTTACGATCCTCAATGCCAATTTGGGGAGGAATTGTTTGATCAGGGCTATCCACGTGACTTCTCAGTCGAACACCATACTCGTCGGCGGCTCTCGCGACTCCGAGCGGACCATCTATCGGGAAATTGCGTCTGCCATCACACGCGGAGAACTTTCTCCTGGCACGCGTCTGCCCACGGAACGGGCGTTGGCCGAAAGCTACGGGGTGAGCCGCAATCTCGTCCGGCTGGCGCTGGATCAGCTCGAAGCCGACTGTAAGATCGAACGCAAGGTCGGCGCCGGCACCTTCGTCACCGACCCGGATGTTCCGGAACGCCCGACTTGGCTTCGCGATGCTCCCGACATAAGCCCGATGGGGGCCATCGAAGCGCGGCGCGTGATCGAGGTCGGCGCCGTCGAACTGGCCGTGGCCCGCGCCACCGACGAAGATCTGGATCGGATAGAAAGCGGCCTGCGCGCCATGGAAGCGGCCGAAACCGCAAGTGCGTTTCGCGCCGCCGCCTTCACCTTCCACCTCGAGTTCATCCGCGCGACCCACAACCCGCTTCTCGTGTCTATGTACGAGTTGCTGATCGCGGCACGCGCGAAGACCGGCTGGAACCGGCTCGGCTATCTCGTCAATACCGAGGAGGAGCGCGAACGCTCTTGCCTACAGGGTCGCGAGTTCCTCGAAGCGCTACGCAATCGGGATGCTACGGCCGCCGCGCGGTTCCGCGATCAGAACCTCGCTGCGATCCTGGCACGGATCACCGACAGCGGACGCCCCACTTAGGCGAGGATCACCTTCGGTTCAGCCACGCCTTGCGCAACGCCGGGCAGAATGAAGGTCTTGCCGGCGCGTGCGTCCGTCGACAGGTCGATATCGGTCGTCGCCGACGTCAATATCAAATCCTGCAGGTTGGACCCGCCGAAGCAGACGCAGGAGGCATTGGGCGTGCCGATCGAGACCTGCCGCACGGGGCGCCCGTCCGGCGCCACGCAAAGCGCCAGCCCTTCGCCCCACATCGCGATCCACAAGGCGCCGTCAGCATCCACGGTCGCACCGTCTGGGCGTCGCCGCGGTTGCGAGAAATCCACGAGGGTTTCGGCCTCTCCGCGCGGCCATCCCGTCGCTTCGTCTAGACTCTGACGATAGACGATGCTCGTCCGCGTATCCCCGAAATAGGCCCACAGCCCATCGGGCGAGAAACAGGTCGCGTTCGGCACGGTCAAGCCATCATGCAGGGCGCGGATCTCGCCGCGATAGTACCTGTAGATGACGGCCTTTTCGCTGCGATGCTTAGTATCCATCATGCTGAACCAAAACCCCCCCTGGTGATCGGCGCGCCCGTCATTGGCTCGGCGGTCCGGGCGGTCCGGCTCGACCACGGCGATCAGGTCTGCATGGCCGTTGTCGAGGTCCAACCGCCGCAGGCCGGTTTTTGTCGAGACGAGAACCTCGCGGTCCGACACCCAGGCGAGCGCACCCACCAATTCGCCCAGATCCCAGGATCGATGCGCGCCCCCGTGCATCTCGTGAACGCTGCCGCCGAAGATATCGACCCAAAGGATGGACGCCCGCGTCGGATGCCACAGACACCCCTCGCCGAGCGCACTGGTCACATCGCTCAGGATTTGGGCGTCCATCATCCCTCCTCCCGCAAGGCGCGGTGCATCTCGCGGAAGCTTTCGAGATCGCCTTCGAACTCGGGCCGGAAGAACAGCCTGTCGTAGCGTTTCATGAACCCTGCGGCTTTCGCGAAGGCCCAGGTCTCGATGCAGTCGGGGTCCTTGCGGCAAGCGATCTTGTAGTCTTCATAGGCCGCGAAAGACGGAAACGAAAACAACACCATGGCCACGTCCGATGGCCCTTCGCCGGGAAGGAACACGCCGTGATGTGTGCCACCAAACCGCGGGATCAGGGCGATCCAGGCTTTGGCGTAAGCCTCGAACTCAGGGACCTTGTCGGGGTCGATCTCATAGCGAATGTAACAGGTGATCATATCGTTCCGCTCTCCATCCTTCATTTCGTCGTAGCCCTGATACCGCTCACGTCGCCCAAGCCTGCGCCGGAAGAGTCGTCATCCCTGCTCGCGCGGCGGACATTGTCGCTCATCGGTTGCCTGCGACCATACCCCTTACGACCGGCGCAAGCGCATCGGCCAGCGCTGCGTGACGGGCCGTGTCGAGGTGGATCGGGTCGAAATCATTGCCAGCGTGATCCGGCTCGGGATGAAAACAGGGCACATTCACGTTTCGACATTCGGCAATCAAGTCGCGCGTCAGCGCCTCGGATTTTTCGATCGCACCTACGAAACCCGCTTCGAACCGACCGTGCAACGTCGTGATACGCGGCGGCGGTACGATCAGCACGTCTACCCCGACCTCAACCACCCGATCCGCCATGGCGAGCAAATGTCGTACAATCTCTTCGACCGATGTTTCCTGGTGCGCCTTGAGGTCGTTGGTGCCTAGCATGATGACGACCAGCGACAGCGGCAGGTGCGTGGCCAGGCAATCGGAAAAATACGGCTCGGCTGCTGATTTCAGGCCCACGAGGTCCGGTTTCACGGTCGTCCGCCCGCGTAGCCCTTCTTCGATGACGCGGATGTTCGACAGCCCTTCGAGCCGTCCCGGCCATCGCACCGCGCGGGGCATGCGACCGCCGGTCTGGGGGTTGTAACCCCAAGTATTGCTGTCGCCGAAACAGAGAACCGGGTCGGTCGCCTCGTCGATCATCGGCGCTGCGCCCTTGAACCGTCAGCCTGTACCACAATCCTGGCAGGTGACGTGACGAGACGAACGATCCCGCTCGCACGGAAACCGACCGATTGTCGTGCCATGTGTCGTGTCATTCCCGCCCCTCCCGATCCGCCGCAACGCGATCTCCGCCGCCTCCGCGTGCAACTTGGTGTTGACGCGCGCAAACCAATGCGTATCATTATAAACCAATATGGACCATAGAGCTCCAAGGCATGTCTAGGGAGGAAATGTCGATGGGTCAAACAGCCGTCGCATCGCGGGATGCGCAAAGCGCGGAACACGCGAAAACCCCCGTCAATCTCCCTGACGATTACGTCGAGCGTGTCTACGCAGGTGTTCTGGGGAAGATGATCGGCGTCTATCTGGGCCGCCCGGTCGAGCAGTGGACGCATGAAAAGATCATGCGCGAATTGGGCGAAATTCGAGGCTACGTTCATGAGAAATGCGGCGTCCCCCTGATCGTCGTGGACGATGACCTGTCGGGCACGTTCACCTTCCTCCGCGCCCTCGAAGACGAGGGCTGCCCCGCCGATCTCCCGTCCGAAGCGGTGGGCCGCGCCTGGCTCAACAACTTGATCGAACACCGGACCGTGCTTTGGTGGGGAGGCAAGGGCACCTCGACGGAACATACGGCCTGGCTGAACCTCGACCACGGAATTGCCGCGCCTGCATCAGGGTCGATCGAAACCAATGGTGCGACGGTCGCGGAGCAGATCGGGGCGCAGATATTCATCGACGGGTGGGCGATGGTAGCCCCGGGCCAACCTGAATTGGCCGCCCGGCTGGCGCGGAGTGCGGGCCGCGTCAGCCACGACGGGTCCGCCGTCGACGCTGCGGCCTTGTGGGCGGCGATGGAAGCCGAGGCGTTCGTTTCCAGCGATGTCGAGCACCTGCTTGCCACCGGATTGGCGCAGATTCCTGCCGACGGTGATATCGCGCGCCTGATTGCGGATATTCGCAAATGGGTGGCCGAAGATGGCGACTGGCGTGTCACGCTGAAGCGCATACAGACACATTACGGGTATCAGCACTACCTCGGCTCCTGCCACGTCATTCCTAACCACGCGCTGATGATCATGGCGCTGCTCTATGCCCCGAACGACTTCGCCGAGGCGCAGATGATCGTGAACACGAGCGGGTGGGACACCGATTGTAATGCGGGCAACCTCGGCTGCCTGATGGGCATCATGTTGGGGCTAGACGCGCTCGACGGGCCGAAGGGCGACCACGCGTTCCGGCATCCGGTCGCCGATCGGCTGTTCGTGTCTTCGGCGGAGGGCGGGCGGTCTATCACCAACGGTGCCGAGATCGCTCTCTGGATCGCCGACATGGGACGTCGTCTTGCCGGGCACGATCCGTTGCCCGCGCCGAAGGACGGCGCACCCTATCATTTTTTGCTCCGCGGAAGCGTCCAGGGGTTCATCGCGGAGGAAGGTGAGCACCGTGCGCGCACATCCGTCCGACAGGTGCCGGGTGAGGGCGATGGGGCTTTGGCGGTGACATTCGAAGGGGTGTCGCCCTCCGCCCCCGCCACGGTCTACGCCGCAACGGCCTCCCCGCCCGAAATGCGTGAATACTCCTTGCAGGCCTGCCCCCGGGTGTATCCGGGCCAGACCCTGCGCATAAGGCTCAAGGCCGCGCCGGAAAACGGAGGGGCGATCGATACCGCACCGATGATCAAGGTGTTCGACCTGAACGATAGGCTCGTGGATGTGATGGGGCCGACCGCCACCGTCGCCCCAGGCGAGGAGAAAGACCTTACGTGGGTATTGCCCGAAAACGGCGGTCAGCCCATCGGTGCGATCGGCGTCCACATCTCGACCCCGGACGCCGCGCCGTCGGCGGGGCAAAACGGCACGATCCTTCTCGACAAGGTTTGGTGGGACGGTGCGCCGGATTTCACCATCCTGCGGCCCGATGACGGCCATACGACCTTTCGCGGTCGCAAGGACAAGGCGCCCGATGCCTGGCGGCTCGCTTTCGTCAACGGCGCGACCGCCCTGTCGCGGCGGTATCCGCCGGACATCCAGGTGATCAACGACCGGGGTGAGGGCATCGTCACGCAAGGCACACGCGATTGGCGCAATTACACCGTTTCTGGGCGGATCACGCTCGCCCATGGCGCGTATTGCGGTGTGGCGCTCCGTGCACGGGGCCTGCGCCGATACTACGCGGTGCGAGTCGCGCGCGATGGAAAGGTAGACCTGATCCATCGCCATGACATGGATATCCGCATCCTCGCGTCAGGAAAGATCGACTATGACCTGGCACAACCGCTCGATGTAGAAGCGACGGTGCGAGATCAGCAACTGACGGCCTGCGTGAACGGGCTCCAGTTGTCCAGTGAAGACACGGCGCTCGAAAGCGGTGCGATGGGGCTTTTGCTTGGAGACGGAACCCTTTGGGCGGAAAGGCTACACATCGGGCCGGCCTGAGACCGAGAAGTGGGGCGCTGTTCTTCGAAGCGAACCAAGTCAACCTAGGTATGGCATGCCTTGAAATGTCGAACTGCCGCACGAGGTCCTCTGCTCTTTACCCAGCACTATGCAATTCGACGATCTGTTCCCAGTAAGCCTGCTTTTCGGATCTCTTTCGTGACCCTCAAAAACCTTCCCACGTCAGTCATAGGGCTTGCACGAAACTGAGAAAAGAAGAACGCCATCACGGAGCAATTCGGCCCTGAGGGATACATAAGGAGGGCCCATTATCGTTACCGCTCCGGCGGCAGATCTCGCACTGCCATTCAGGTGCAGCATTGCCTGACCCACACGGTTCCCGCCGTATCCTGAAGATGTTGGAAAGTCCAACGGCGGCGAAGACGTGGCAAAACGGTTGGCGTTCCGCCGGGGTTTCTGTCACACCTAAGCTGTTGTTTTTGCGCGCATCTGAGACGAGGGGCACAAACCACATGGTGCGATTGCGGCGGCCGCTCTCCGGGGCGGTGCCGTCGAGGCGAGGGCTGAAGAATTCCACCGCGCGCATCGCATTGGCGCGGGAATAGAGGTAGGCGACCATATGGATCTGGTATTCGGGCCGCGGCGTGTGGGTGTCGTTCATCAGGCCGTGGGCGGTGGCCAATTAAACGCCTTCGCAGACTTGCACGGCCTGGGTATGGTCGTTGGCGCCCGCGATGTTTACGGTGACCATCGCCCCCATCATCAGCATGCCGACCGGATCGTCGGGGTCGAGGGGGCGCAGGTCGATCTTGCCGTCGGTCCAAGAGGCGAGCGCGAAGGTGGGGGCGAGGAGGAGCGCCACGAGGGTGCGTTTCAGATACCGCATTGGCACAGCGCCTCCATCGCGGTTCGGGTGCCCGGCCCGATCCGCCCATCGACAGCACCGGTGTAAAGACCGCGGTCTGCAAGGCGGGATTGCAGCGCGCGGGCGGTGAGTTCTGGCCAGTCGGCGGCGCTGCGGGCAAGCATAGTATTCAGGCCGCCTTCCAGCGCCGCGATGTGGTGGTCGGCGGCGATCTCGGGATCGGGCGTGATCGGCGCGGCCAGTTCGAAGAGGGCGCGGAGGTCAGGAACGGTGCGCTGACGGGCTTCTGCAATGCCCTGCCAGACGGCCCGCGCACGGATGTCGGAATCGGTCACGGGAGCCTCGCGCAACAAAGCGAGGTCGAGATGGGCGGCGGCCGAGCCGTTTGCAGCAGACATGCGCAGCAATTCCAGCGCCTGCACGGGATCGCGGGGCATCTGCCGGGTGCCGTGGCGCGCCTCCAGTGCAAGACTGTAGGCAGAGGTCTGGCAAGCGGGCCAGTTGTTCTCGCATGCTTCACTTATTCGTGCCAGGCGGGTGTCCAAGAAGGACACCCCCGGTGTGGGCTGGTCAACCAGATCGGACAGTTGTGCGCAGGGTTGGCCGCAGACGTCTTCGTAGTCTTCGCAGAAATGACGGGCTTGAATGGCGGCATTCGACAAGACTTCGCTCCGAGCATCGGAGCTGACTTCAGCAAGCCCAAATGCATGCATCATTGCTAAATAGTTTTGACCTGAGATTTCTACCACGTAGCTGCTTCCAGAAATGGAGTGCTCGGTCGGGCAATAAGTGCCAACCAGCGACTCGTATCCAGGCTCGATCTCGCACCGTTGATTAACACGATGGGCTGCTCGGTAAAGTGGTTCCATCTCGTCAAACGTGTTGTACCTCATACTACCGCCAAGATGCGGCAAGCCATCATCGTTGATCACAAATCGCGTCAACGGCCGGAGTAGATGGATATCCAGTTGCCCCTGGTTGGACGCTGATTGCAAGGCGGCCACGCTCGCAGCGATGGGACGAACGATCTCAGACCTCGAAGGGAGGTCAATCGTCACGAACACGTAATCTGTGGTCGGATGATTCCACTCAAGAACGTCGCGTACTCGCGGGGAGACGAACCGGTCGTCAGTTTGAGCAGCCATCACTGTCTGTCGAGAAATCGGATATGGTGTTAGCCCATAGAGATTGCTTGAGGGGTTTTCCGTTGGTCGCCCATCAGCTCGCGCTCCGGAAGGGTTGTCCAAAACTCCATGAGCCGTCGCCAGATAGACCCCTTCGCAGACTTGTACGGTTTGGGATTTTCCGCTCCTCGAGAAAACCGTCGCGAGCGCCAACCCGTGCCCAGTGGTCGTAGGCAGGGGTTGCATCGAATTGTCCCGATCCTCAAACCAAGCCGCCGCTGCAGCAGTCGCGCATACGGCAAGACCAGACAAAGCTGCAATTAGTGTCCGCATTGGCACAGCGCCTCCATCGCGATTTGAGTGGTGGGGCCGATCTGGCCATCAAGGGGGCCAGTGTAGAGGCCGCGTTCAGCGAGGCGGGATTGCAGCGCGCGGGCGGTGAGTTCTGGCCAGTCGGCGGGGCTGCGGGTGAGCATTGTGTTCAGCCCGCCTTCGAGGGCGGCGAAGTGATGATCGGCGGCGATTTCGGGGGCCGGCGTGATCGCGGCGGTCAGGGTGAAGAGGGCGCGCAGGTCGAGGACGGTGCGTTGACGGGCCTCTGCGATGCCCTGCCAGACGGTGCGGGCGCGGGTGTCGGCGTCGGTCACGGGGGCCTCATGCAGCAGCGCGAGGTCTAGATGGGCAGGGGCGGAGCCGTTGTCTGCAGCGGCGCGTAGGAGATCCAGCGCCTGCACGGGGTCGCGGGGCATCTGCGCAGTGCCATGGCGGGCCTCCAATGCAAGACTGTAGGCGGAGGTCTGGCAGGCAGGCCAGTTGTTCTCGCAGGCCTCGCTTATGCGTGCCAGGCGGGCGTCCAGAAAGCTCACACCAGGTGTGGGTGGGTCGATCAGGTCGGACAGCTGCGCGCAGGGTTGGCCGCAGACCGCTTCATAATCGGCGCAGATACGATCAGACATAGCAGCGGCTATGGCCATCGCCCCAATACTTTCAAACTGCTCAAAATGAGTGTCTAGACCGCGCGTATGGATAGCGGTGAGGTACATTTGCCCGCGTATCTCGCTTACAAGCGGACTCCCCGAGACACTTTGTTCAGAACCGCAACTGGAGTTGATCGTCTCCAACGCGGCATCTGGTGTGAATTCACAACGCTGCGCCACGATGTGGGCAGCATCATACACGGCCGCAACGACATCAAACTCAGTGGAGAGATTGTCTGGGTTCAAGTCGGGAAACCCGTCGTCATCGGGCTCAAACCTGGTACGCCCACGGACCGTATGCAAATCAAGTGCCCCAGTCTCACTGAGAAACTGAAGCGCCTCCGGGTCAAAGCTGAGCGGTGTGATCTGTGTAGTCGGGACGATTTCCCCGGCAAGTCGAATGAAAACGTAGTCCTCGGCTGAAAGTGGCCGGTTCGGTCCACTTTGCCAGATGTCGTGCGGCGATAGAAACCGCGCCCCAGCCGCGCGAAAGAACCGGTTATCCTGCATGGGGTACGGATTGATGTACTGCAAATACTCTTCTGTCGGAGGAAGGGGGCGATCTTCGCCCATCAGTTCGCACCAGCGTGAGGGATTTGGCAAAACGCCATGGGCTGTGGTCAACACGACGCCGGGACAAGCAAATGAGCCTTGCGTGTAACCTGTCATCGAATCGACGATGACGAATGGAGTTTCGCCCGACTCTGAACGAGACAAGGGATGCATCGAGTTGTTGCGATCTCTAAACCATCCGGCCACCGAGCTTGTGCCCGTTAAAACCGCTGCGACGCTGAGTACTGCTACTAGGGCCCGCATTGGCAGAGCACCTCCATCGCGGCTTGCGCCCCCGGCCCGATCCGCCCATCGATAGCACCAGTGTAGAGGCCGCGCCGGGCAAGGTGCTGCTGGAGTGTATGGGCGATGGCCTCGGGCCAGTCTTCGGCACTTCTGTAGAGCATGGTGTTGAGGCCGGCCTCCAGCGCGGCGATGTGGTGCTCAGCGGCGGTGTCGGGGTCGGGCGTGATCGGCGCGGCCAGTTCGAAGAGGGCGCGTAGGTCGGGAACGGTGCGCTGGCGGGCTTCTGCAATGCCCTGCCATACGGCCCGCGCGCGGATGTCGGCATCGGTCACAGGAGCCTCGTGCAACAGCGCGAGGTCGAGATGGGCGGAAGCGGAACCACTAGTGGCGGCTAGACGCAGCAACGCCAGCGCCTGCGCGGGATCTCGGGGCATCTGCGCAGTGCCGTGGCGCGCCTCCAGTGCAAGACTGTAGGCGGAGGTCTGGCAAGCAGGCCAGTTGTTCTCGCATGCTTCACTTATTCGTGCCAGGCGGGTGTCCAGGAAGGACACCCCCGGTGTGGTCGGGTCAACCAGGTCCGACAGTTGGGCGCAGGGTTGGCCACAGACCGCTTCATAATCGTCGCAAAATTGACGTGAGGGTAAAGCGGCGTTCTCAAGACCAATCGGGTCGAAGCTTTCGACCACAGCACCCCGTCCTTGAATCTGCATCGCCGTCAAAAAAACTGACCCTCAGCTTCGATGACGACTGCACTGCCGGAAACACCAGCTTCCGTGGGACAGGAATGACTAAGAACATCACCGAATTGATCAGGTGTGAGCTCACAGCGCTGCGCTGTAAATCTCGGCGCATCATAAATGGGCATTAATGTATCTAACCCGCTGAGCGCTATACTCTGGTCAAAGTTGGGAATTCCATCGCTATCTAAATCAAACCTAGTGGCGGGACGAAAGGAATGGATGTCTAGGTCTCCTGTTTCAGAAAAGGCTACAATCTCCGAACCATCGACTGCAATGACTGGTCGAATAAACGTCTCCGGATGAGGGGCAAGGCCAGCGTCCACGGAAAAGAACGCATAGTCGCGCTGTGATCGCGGTCTGCCGAAGCGTTCCAGATACTCTGTCGTAAGATCGAAATTTCCAGGCTCCAGATCGAAAAAACGTATGTCTGACATCGGATACTGAATGATCTTGATCCAATTCTGCACTGCCTCCAGGCCCGCGTTCAACGTTTCATCTACGCCGTGACCGGTCGCGAGAAAGACGTTCGGGCAGACCTGTACACCTTGGCTGATGCCTTGACTGGCCGCGAACGTCACAAATGCGTCGAATTGCGGATGGTTTCCGGAAAGCGGCACCGAAGAGTTGTCTCGGTCGGCATACCACGCTCCGGATGCGATCGTTGCAGCACACACCAGGCTAGCTGAAAAGACTATTTCTTTGCTTCTCTTAAGCACTGAAAAGATTCCGTGTCTTTGAGCACTTTTTTGCTGCTTTGTAAGGTGTATCAGAATTGGGTCTAATTCCGGATTCTCTTCTTCCACGGCTACCTAGCATGACTCGCCCAGCGTCCACCAGTCAAGTGTGTGATGCGGCCGCTTGACGGCAGGCCGAATCGTCGGCGCGACTCGTTTCGATTTTCTTATCCAACTCTTTCATCCTTAGGTCCCTCCGCAATTCCTTGCGAGACTATTGAGCCAATCAACCCATTGATACCTACGCAAGACGTAGCGCCTCGTCGCGCAACCGGTCCTCGCGCTCCGCTGCCGCCTTCTCGCGCCGTTCGTCAAGGGACCGATGATCGACACGCTCCAGAACCCGGTTCTGCAACTTGGCCCAGACGCCGTGCATCTACTCGATCTTGACGCCGTCGGTCTTGGCGACATCTAGAACCTCTCCGGCCAGTCAGGGGAATCCTTCGGAGCGACAATGAACGTCTCCTTGAGGCCCTGCTTGCGGGTGTAGTCATGGACACCGCCTTTGCAGGTCAGTACTATTGCATTGCGTAACGAAAGCAAGGGTTTCGGAACCACGCACGGGTCACGCGTGAGGACCTGTATTTACCCCCGGTGTCTAGCTCCTCATCAAAACGTATAACCATCCGGCCCCGCCAAGGAGCTAACCGCAGAAAACACCATCATCTCGTACAGTCAGAGCGTTCCATCAACTCTCCTTCAAATTGGCAATGGGCACTCAACGACTCTCGGATGAGGGTCTGCGCGTCGTCCAGCATCGTGAGTTCGTATATAAAGGTTCGGCCAGGCTGCCGGAAATAGACAGCGTGATTATTAATGAAATAGCTCTCAAGCAGGCTCGAAGACCTACCCAGAGTTGCCCAAGTTTCGCCAGATACGACAGAATGAAGCCGGGCCTCAAGAACACCAGCACTAGTGGCGATGGTATAGAGTATGCGGCTATTATCGGGCGACAGGTCGATACCCAGGATCGGGCCGTCCGCGAGCAAAATGGCCCAGGCTAATTGGTTGTCATCGGCATATCTGATCTCTACCTCCACTCCCTGATCATCGAGGTAAGTGGTTAGGCGGGGCAAGCTCTTGTAAACAATAGCGTTTGCATCAGCGATAAGAATGGCAGGTTCGCAGCATTCCGAAAAGGCGAAATCGCGGGGTGGTGTCGCTATGCTGTATCGAGCAACCACCTGACCCGTCTCAGCTTGCAGAATATGCAGCGCAGCACCGTGCCAGATCGCGGCATATTCACCCGATGGTGAAACCTTGAGGCAGCTCTCTTCTTGCAACAGGTCACGCAGTATCGTGACCGGACCCGCTGCTGACGCCAAACGCACTGTTTCAGAGGAAGTGCTCCGCCAGCCGGGCTGTTCTGCCACATCAACACAGCTCTGTCGTAGTGGATCATCAGGGGGGCGAAGACTATAGTGCGGGCCAATTTCTGAAGCGGGGTCATGCGGTTCCGCGCTGCGCGGCAACCCGATCTGGCCGAAACGCTCCGCGACTCCGAAATCGACGATGCTGAGAAGCTTGCTGTCTCCTTGGCCAACCAATGGCGCCATAATGATGGCAACACGGCCCGCGCCGATTGCAACAGCTGTCTCGATCCGAGCAGGGAACTGCAGGTCGGTCGTCTCGTCGGCGAAGGTGGTCAAGGACAGGCGCCCTCCATTGTGGTGGAAAAGCTCCGCATTCTGCAGATCACGTGCCGCAAAGAGACTGAACCCCTCGGTATAGAGGTGCGGTGTTGTGATCTCGGTGTGCCGGTGTTCACCTTCGGTCTGTCCGTGGTCAGGGATTTTGGGACAGATGGCTGCCTGAGCTAAGAGAGGATCTGGCTCATCCGTTTGGTTTGATTATGCGGCGGATTTGCGGTGAAGCAAGCGTCGCGTTTCGATGGTCTTTCGTTTGATCCTTTCTCGTTGTTTCAAGATGGCTTGGCCGCGCCCGAAGTAGACGTCAGCGGGCGCGAGGTTTTGCAGGCTCTCATGATAGCGCCGGTGGTTGTAGTGATTGACGAAGGCGTCGATCTGCTGCCTGAGATCGCCTGGCAGGTAGTAGTTTTCCAGCAGGATGCGGTTCTTCAAGGTCTGGTGCCAGCGCTCGATCTTGCCCTGGGTCTGCGGATGATAAGGTGCACCGCGGACATGATCCATCTGCCGATCATCCAGCCAATCAGCCAGTTCGCCCGAGATGTAACTGGCGCCGTTGTCGGAGAGCAGGCGCGGCTTGTGAAGCACCGTTGCCTGATCACAACCCGAAGCCTGCAGCGCGAGGTCGAGCGTGTCGGTCACATCCTCGGCCTTCATCGTCGTACAGAGCTTCCAGGCGATGATGTAACGGCTGTAATCGTCCAGGATCGTCGAGAGATAGAACCAGCCCCAGCCGATCACTTTCAGATAGGTGAAGTCTGTCTGCCACAGCTCGTTGGGACGCGTTGTCTTGTCTTTGAACTCATCTGCTGCCGACAGAACCACATAGGCCGGACTGGTGATCAGGTCGTAGGATTTGAGGATGCGATAGAGCGAAGCCTCTGACACAAAATGCTTTTCCGTGTCCGTGAAGCGCACGGCAAGCTCGCGTGGCGACGGTTCGCTCTCCTTCAACGCCAGGTCCTTGATCTTCTCGCGCACCGGCTCGGGAATGCGGTTCCAGACCCGTGACGGCCTGGGGCTGCGATCCTCAAGGGCTTCGGGGCCACCGGACAGATACCTGTCATACCAGCGATAGAAGGTCGTTCTGGGAATGCCGAGCTTGTCCAGGGTGCGCTTGGTCGGCAGATGCGACTGCTCAACCAAACGGATGATCTCCAGCTTCTCGGATGCAGCGTATCTCATTCGTCGTCGCCCCCATCCTCGATCATGCTTTTTTTGAGCAGCCGAAGTTCGAGGGCCTGCTCGGCAACGACTTCTTTCAGATCGCGAGATTCCCGGCGCAGATCCTTCACCTCGTTCGATGTCGCCGCACGCGCCGTGTCGCCCGCAAGGCGCTTCTTTCCCGCCTCCAGGAATTCCTTCGACCAACTGTAATAGAGGCTCTGGGCAATGCCCTCGCGCCTGCACAGCTCCGCAATGCTGTCCTCGCCTTTCAGGCCGTCCAGCACGATCCTGATCTTCTCTTCGGCTGAATACTGTTTGCGGGTTGATCGACGGATGTCTTTCACGACCTTCTCGCCGTGGCTCTGCCGTGTTCCGGATTTCTGGTTCATCTTCACTCCATAAAGGTTACGATGAACCAGAAATCCTCCCTTATCAATTTACCCTAAACTGTCCCATCGGTGCTGACGGCAGACACTTCGGTCCAGCTCCGTAGGTTAACCAAATGCAACCGGTCCACCGGGCCGCGGCTTGTGTTGGTCTCCGTCGAGATGGCGATGAAGTCCCCGGCGAGATCACAGCGAACGCGGTTGGCAAACTCTGCAACAGATCGAATGATATCCTCATAGAGATCGGCCCGTCCGTTCCGCGCGCCCGCAGCCAGACACCGCGTATAATCAAAACCTAACTCTATGCGGTTCGTGGCGTGGCGCACTCCGACACCCAAGCGCGCCGCTCCGTCAAAAAGTCCTCCGCTCAGCGTTTCAAGATAGGATCTCCCACCTGCGCCCGTACCAAGCACAAAACGATCACGCCCGGGCAGCCGCTCTGACTGCCCTGCATCAAGCCGCACAAGAAAGGTCTCGGCCCGCATGCGCGGATCGCGACGTAGCAACTCTTCGGGGACACGCTCGCTGGCCAGGGCGACACCATCCGTACCCATGGCGATATCCCAACCCGCTTGATTGTTACGATGTGTGGACCTGTCACGGATTTGTGCCGCTCCTTTGACTACGTATCGTGTCGCAAAGGAGAACACAGATGGCATCACGACCAACCGAGGAATTTCGTTCAGAAGCAGTGCGGGTGGCTTTAACCAGCGGGT
>JACNMN010000015.1 GCA_020622165.1 Boseongicola sp. H5 | reverse complement strand
ACCCGCTGGTTAAAGCCACCCGCACTGCTTCTGAACGAAATTCCTCGGTTGGTCGTGATGCCATCTGTGTTCTCCTTTGCGACACGATACGTAGTCAAAGGAGCGGCACAAATCCGTGACAGGTCCAAAGTCCATAGATGAAGATTTACCTCTCCGCTTTTTCGTCGGTTACATTCTAATGCAGTCGAGTGCAGCGCGACGTCGATCAGCCGCATTCATTCAATGTGCCGATTAGGCCGCAAGAGTCCGGTCGTCAGCACGGCGCCATCAAATCGCCTTGCGGACATCGACCCGCACAGTTCTATCCATTCACATCCGGTACAAGCCGAGCGAACTCGGTTGGACGCAAAGGCCTTGCGCAAACGGCTGAGCAGATCGGCGTCGAGGACCAGCTTCGCTCCGGTCTTAATTCTCAAGTTCAACGAAAGGCTCAGTTCACGCGCCGCTGCCTTGTCCCGGCCGGTGACGCTTGTCCGATGGCAGTGGGGGTCGGGATCTGTGAGGAGCGGGATGCAGATATCATCCGGTCCCGCAACGATTTCGACCTCTTCGCCGGCGGAAAGACGCCCGGCGATTCGCGTCATGTTGGCGGTGAAACCGGGACTGTACCCCTTGCCGACATAAGTCAGGATGCACAGGAGATGATGCGGCCGCAACCGCACCGTCATCTGACGTCGCGTTTGGCGCCGCGCGTCATCAGCTTGAGCGTCAGCGCGCCGAGGCCGGCCTTAAGGACGGCGCCAACTAGGAAGGGAGCGACCCCGGCCACGATGGCTTGCTCAACACCAATCAGAAGCGCGAGCCACGCAGCACCAAGGAACAGGCACAGCGTGTTGCTGATCAGCATCCCGCCAAAGGCCAGCCATGGGCGATGTCCATTCCAGCCCCGCTCGGCCAACCAACCCATCGCCATTCCGGCCAAGGGAAACGCAAAAAGATAGCCAGCCGTCGGGCCCACAAAGTGGTGGGCGCCTGCTGCGCCACCGGCCAGAACCGGCATGCCGAGCGCGCCTTGGGCCAACCAGGCAACGATCGTGATGCCGCCGAGCCTCCAGCCATAGAGTGCTCCCACCAACGCAACCGCGAAGGTCTGCATGGTCACCGGAACAGGAACCATCGGAACTTCAATGTAAGAGGACAACGCCAGCAATACGCTACCGACGATTACCGCGAATATCTTCCAGCCCAAGGACCGACTTTGTAGATCGATCGGGCTGAAACCCGGCTTCAGTATTCCAGCGCTGGCGGTCACGTACAGCTCCTTCCTGTATTATAGATAATTTCCAAACTTTATCTCTAACAGAAGCCACCTTTCGGCATGTATTTCAAGAGCATTTGATGTGGATAATGAGACGATTGTCGCGGGACAAACCTGCCAGCAGTTTTTTGCCTTCGAGGCCAAGTCAGCGCGCAGCGCGCTTTCGCTCTTGCCAGTTCGGACCATGATTAATCGTCTGAACATGGCGGGCGAGGATAACGGTCGCCCCGGCAACATCACCAGCACGAAGCGCGGTCAGAATTGCGCGATGGTCGCGGTCGGTGGGCGTTTCCCATTCGGCCCGCCAACCCGAAAACAAGAAACGGGCGCTGGCGGTATGCAGGTCTTCGATGGCGCGCAGCAGCCTTGGCATCTCACACGGTTCCAGGATCAGACGATGGAAATGGCGGTTTGCCTTCTCCCAAGCATCGACGTCGCGGGCTTGATCGCTGGCGTGGTTGGCCCGTTCTGCTTTGTTCAGGATTGCTTTGGTAAGGTGCGGCGCGGCGTGGCGCAGCGCCAGCACCTCGAGCGCTGCGCGCATCTCAGCAACCTCGCGCACTTCATCGAAACTGAAGCCGGAGACCCGGACCCCCAGCCTTGGAGCGCTTTCGACGAGCCCTTGGGTCTCGAGGCGGCGAAATGCCTCACGTACAGGGACGTGGCTGGCACCGAATTCCTCGGCAATATGGTCCTGGCGCAACCGTACTCCGGCCTCAATCTGACCGGAAATGATGCGCTCCGCCAGTTCGCGGCTGATCCTAATCGCCAGGGGCTCTTGTTTCGCATTGGACATGAAATTACAGATAATTGTCCCAGCGCTGACTGTCGAGCGCCATGCGCGGATCAGGCAAAGTCGGTGGAAGACTTGACCTGTAATCTCTTCCTGGCGCTTTTCTCCTTCGGACGGCCTTGTTGCGCAAAGCCTGCCTGGGATTCACATCACGAGTCCGGCGGCATAGCTGGGCGTCATGTCCAAGCCTGCACCCACCCGCTATCGCACCCTGAACTGGTCTGCCTACGACGCGTCGTTGCGTGAGTGTGGCTCGCTGACGATCTGGCTCGATCCTGGCATGGCCTGGCACCCTGTGTACCTTCTGGCAAGCGCGGACGGCAGCACACCTTCTCGGACGCCGCCATTCAGGCGTGCCTCACGATCAAGGTCCTGTTCGGCTTGCCGCTGCGACAGACGACGGGCTTCGTCGCGCGCCTGCTGCGGCTGGCGGGGCTGGACTGGCCGGTGCCGGCCCACTAGACGCTCCGTCGGCGGCAGAAGACGCTGGCCGTTCAGCTGCCCTACCGCGGATCGGGCGGGCCGCTGCGCCTCCTGATCGACAGCACCGGCATCGAGGTCCGTGGCGAAGGCGAGCGGCCCGGCCGGGCCTATCTGGCGCAGCTGGAGCGGCTACCATCGCCACAGCGGCGTCGAGACGAAGATGACCTGCATGAAGCTCCTCGGCCAGAAGCTCGCCGCCCGAGACTTCGACCGTCAGACCGCCGAGCTCCAGCTCTGCATCGCCATCCTCAACCGCTTTACCGCCCTCAGTATCCCCGTCACGCAACCCGCCGACTGATCAAAAACGGGGAAAGGGGAGGTTTGGCCGTTAGGCGATTTGCACAACAGAGTCGATCCCATCATGTTGTAGCCGGCGCGATAAACAATCGAATAGAACACCTTGATTTGTGTGATATAGATTGTGCTAATACGCAAGCCGTTTACTTAGTGATGGAGGTCCTGTTGATTGTACGCAGCATAGCCTCGGAGGCAGAGGCAAGCGTCCTTTGTTGGTTTGCTACCGTGTCACCGAAAGGCATACCAAACGTCAGCCCAAAAGAGGTATTCGCGCTTCTTGATGAAAAATCATTAGTCGTCGCAGACATCGCCTCTCCGAACACGGTGCGGAACCTGCAACACAACGTGCAAGCCTGCGTCAGTTTTATCGATGTGTTCCGCCAAACAGGATACAAACTAGCCGGCCAAGCGAGAGTGATTCCACCGCAGGATGACCAGTTTGGCGCGCTGGTCGACCCACTTATCGATATCACGCAGGGACATTTCAACATCCGAAATGTGATCCATCTCCATATCGAGACAGCAAGCCCTATCGTAGCACCAAGTTATCGTGTCTTTCCCGACAAGAGCTTGTCAGACCGGATTGCTGGTGTTCTGCAAGTCTATCGCGTCAAGGACGCCGAAAGGATGTCCCGAGGTGGATAGAAAAGAGCGATGGTGTGGAGAATAGATATCTGTCCCGTGGCAAAACCAAGCCGACGCTTGTTGCGGAGAGCGGTGGCCACAACACGTGAGGGAGTTCGTCCATGAAGGTGAAACGCGTTGACCATGTCCATTTGTATGTGCGCGACCGCGATTCCGCTGCGGTATGGTACGAACAGACACTAGGGCTCAGTCGCTGCACGCGCTTGGATGCATGGTCTGAACATCCCAATGGTCCGCTGATGCTAGAGGGCGGCGACGGAGAGCCTGCCGTCGCGCTTTTTGCCGATCCGAATTGCAAGAAGTCCAGATGTCCTACCGTCGCTTTTCGAACCGACGCTTCAGGCTTTCTGAGTTTTCTTGACAACCTGTCGCAAAGAGACTTGCGCGACGAACAAGCCCGGTGCCTCAGCGGCCGCGATATCGTCGACCACGATCTCGCCTGGTCAATCTATTTCCACGATCCCGACGGAAATGCGCTGGAACTGACGACCTATGACTATGACGACGTCGCACGGGGAAGGCAGATGAGGCGATAGAGCCGCATATGGATGTGACCGGTTGCCAAGAATCAAATGATTAGATTCCGGAATGATAGATCGGGCAACCGGCCGTTGATACCAAAACAGAGCATTGACCCACGGTGCCAGCACTCGACATCAGCGTGATCAGTCGAAGCCAAGCTCCAGCGCGATGATCCTGACCAACTCGGCATGGACCGCGCGCCTATCGACATTGGCGGGGTCGCTGCAGATGGGATCCTCACCTTCCTCCGCAAGGATCTCCGCTGCCCCAATCTGGCAAGGCGCGAGAAAAGTAAAGTGGTTTGCCGGGGCGACAACGTGATGTTCCGCATTCGGTATCCTCCCGGCCAGGCCGTTCCCATTGGGTCCGACATCAACGGCGGGCAACCTGTGCTCCTCACCAAGGTTGATAAAAGCGACGGAAGCTCCGATTGCGTCTAGGCTATCGGGATCAACTGCATAACCAAATCCCGGATCGACGGCTATGACGCGCGCGACCCGGTTGTCCTCGGCATCGGCGCCGAAACCCGGCTCGCTCGCAAACACAACGCCGCCGCGCCGAAAGAACCGGCAGTCTGCGGCATCCGGCATTTCAGCACAGCGCGCATCTTGCGCCGCGCCATCGAAGCGCAGACCCGCCAGGCCCAGCGCCGTCGTGCCGCCAAGCGAGAACCCGACTACACTGACCCGTTCCGGATTGATGTGGTCCCGAAACGCAGGATCGGACAGGATAGTATCGAGCGCCGCCGACAGATCGGCCGCACGTCTTGCCAAATCGACCGCGCGGCGGGGAGAACTGTCACCGGTCGTGGAGCCTGGATGGTTCACGGCCACCACAATCGCGCCGCGCTGGACGAGGGCCGAAGACAGCCAGCCAAGCGCATCGGCGTTTCCACCCGACCCATGGGAGAGCAGTACAAGCGGATGCGCGCCATCGGCGACATCCGGTCCCATGAGAGCCGGTACATGCTCGAAGATCGGACCGTTTCCGATTGGCGCTGCATATGTGACGGTCCCTGCCGGATACCAGATCGAAACGGAAACTGGGCTTAGTCGGTGGTCGGCATCAACATCGAGCCGATCATAGCCGGGCAGGATGGCTGCGGCGACGGGAGTGGCTGCGATAAGAAAAAGAATGACAAGGCGTTTCATAGGATCCTCCGTTCAAACGCGATGCTGCCACCTGCTCCTCCTGTCGGATCAGCGCGTCCTGTTTCCCGGATTGAGGTCGCCTGGATCAGGATTTAGGATAAAACACGCGAATGCCGATGTTCCCCGTTTCTGCCTTTGTGGCAGCCATTCTCATCTATCTTGCGCTGAGTACTGCCCTGTCGGGCGGGCGACATCTCTTGGTGACACTTCTGACAGTCGCGGCATGGCAGTCTTTCGCGGTTGCGCTTGTGGTGGGGTACGGCTTCGATCCGCTGCGGGCCGTACTGCCTGTGACGGCCACGATGATTCCGGCGCTGGCTTGGGTGACCTTCCGCAGTGCCTTCTTCACGCGAATTGAACCGGCTGCCTTTCACGTTGCCGGGCCGTTCGTTACGTTGAGCTGCGTTTTCTTCGCGCCCGCAACGCTGGACGTGATTGTGCCCGGCGTTTTTCTTGGGTATGGCGCGGCGATCTTAATCACCCTCCACCGATCAACCGACATGCCGCTGGCTCGCCTTGAAGCAGGTGAAATGCCGGGAAATCTCTGGCGCGCGCTCGCTTGGGCGATGATTGCCTCTGCCGTGTCCGATGTCGCGATTGCGTTTGCGATCCTGCTTGGGCGTGCCGATTGGGCCGGTTGGATCGTTACCGTGTTTTCGTCTGCGGCGCTCCTTGCGCTCGGTGTGCTCAGCTCCAGATCCTCTGCCTCGGCTGGCGAAGCTGAGGTTCAATCCGACCCGTTACCGGCTGCACCAACCCCCGAAGATCTCGCCGACGACGCGGCGATTGTCGAGCGTCTCAATACACTCCTCAGCCGTGACGCGCTGTATCTCGAACCCGACTTGACCATTGCACGTCTCGCCCGCCGCCTCCATGTCCCGGAAAAGCGGCTCTCGGCAGCCGTTAATCGGGCTACCGGTGAAAATGTGTCCCGTTACATCAATGGCTGGCGTATTCGGAATGCCTGTCGCCTGCTTGACGATGGAAAAAGCGTGACCTTTGCAATGCTGGAAAGCGGCTTCAACACAAAGTCAAACTTCAACAGGGAGTTTAAGCGTGTAGCTGGAACATCTCCGTCTGCTTATGCCAAGGAGAGGGCCTGACCTCGCCCAAGCGACCACGCTGATTGCAGAGTGTCTTAGCCCAAAAACTGTGCCATCGATAGCTGCCACGGGAGGGGCCGTGCAGTGTCCCCGAAGGTCAGGCCAGCGGATGCTGGAGTTTTCGTGCTCTGTCACGGCGGTGGGCCGGATGCACCGCGGTGTTCGGTGAGCGATTCGGGACATTGTACTCGGTCGCGCTGTAGGGCCGATCTTCGTTGTAGAACCTGTGCCAAGTCTCGATCTTTTGACGCGCATCTGCCAGGCTCGGTAACCAGTTGGCCGACAAACACTCTATGCGGAATTTGGAGTTGAGCGCTTCGATGAAGCTATTGCCCGTCGGTTTACTCGGTCGGGAGAAGTCCAGCGTGATGCCGTGCTGATAGGCCCATAGGTCGAGGTCCCTGGAGATGAACTCACTGCCGTCGTCAGACCAAATGAATGATGGGACGCCACGTGCGATGAACAGATCGTTCAAGGCATCGATGACGCCTCCTGAGTTTAGCGTCCGGCACGCCTTTCAATCGCCGGTTCGGCAATGCACGAAGCCATAGCTCCAGAGGTGATTGCGATGCTCTGGTTGCGGCCGAACGCATGAACCGTCATTCAGCCAGAGAGGATCCTTCTTCGGCTGATTTGCGGGTACCTTGAGCCCTCTAGTTGCCACAGTCTCTCAATGCCTTTGTCGTTCACTCGCCAGCCCGCATCTCTCAGTGGCGCCGTGATCCGCAGACAGCGGTAGCGCCCGTACTGCCGGGCCAGTTCGCTCATGTCGGCTACCAAATGATCCTCATCAGGATGACGCCTCGCGCCGCCAAGTCGATCGACGTGTATAGGTCGACCTCTCAGTCGTCGGTCGTTAGCGAAACTACCAACGCATATCGCGCTTTGCTACACGTTAGTGAGGCGACACGCCAAGCCATCGCTCTCTGGCGCGACCTGCCGGACCGGGCATCAGTCAACCTCTCCGAATCGGACGAGCTGGCAGTAATGGCGCTGCTCGACCGCATGGGCGTTGCTATCGAGGCCAGGCTTGCATCCGTCTCGGATGCCGAGCGGTTCTTAGCAATGCCGTAACCTGCGCGTGTCCTCCGCGTACTGGTCGATATCGAAGAGCAGGACCCGGGCTGCGGGGATAGGATCGTGGACGGGATCCGCGTTGTCCTGGACCGGGCGGGCCTACGCCGTCCGATCCTCCTGCACCGGGTCGACGCGACCGTCTGGCATTTCGCCGAACAGGCAATCGCGCGGCGATGGTCGACGCGAGTCGGTCTGGAGGACGGTGACCAAATGCCGGACGGCCGCTGCGCGGCGAGCAACACGGATCTCGTGCAGGACGCGATAACACTGTACAGAGCCTGATACCGCATTCCGTTTCGGTAAGATTGGTGCTTTCGTCATAGACAGCCTGAGGAACCGCGGGAGTCCATGACCCGTGGAAACGCCATTGCTATAAGATACCCAACGTAGGGTGTCGCTCCGATCCACCCGGAACTGATTGGTCTCGCTTTGAGGCTATACCGAGCTGAAAGTGGTCCGTGCCTTCCGAGCGTATCGAATGACCGCGGCCGGCGCCTGTTGGCGTCTCTGCCCCAGCCATGCGCTGGCGAGTGCGAGCATCATGCCGACGAGTTGGAGAGGAGTAAGGGTCTGTTTGAGTAAAACCCAGCCGATCAGAACGGCAGCGACGGGGCTGAGTCTTCCAAGGGGGGAGACAGCCGACGGGCCAAGCAACGCGATCCCGCGGAACCAGAGGATGTAGGTGATCGCGCCTCCCACGAGGCCGAGATAGATGAAGCCGGTGATGTTGGCGATCGAGAGCGACGGTAAGGGCGGTTCGAACAGAAGCGCTGTTGGCAGTAGGAGAAGACCACCCGCCGTAAGTTGCCATGCGGTGAAAGTCAGCGGCGAGACTGGCGGTTGCCACCTTTTCGTCAGTACTGTGCCGAGCGCCATGGAGATCGCGCCGCCGAGCGCGGCTAGAATTCCGATAAGGTCTAGCGCCGCTTTAGGCGTCACGACAAGCAGACCCACACCGACGACACCCACCATACCTGCGATGAGGCCCGCGCGGGTGATAGGCTCACCCATCAGATGACGGGCGAGAACAAGGACGATCAGCGGCTGGACGGCGCCGATCGTCGCCGCAACGCCGCCCGGCAGGCGGTAGGCGGAGACGAAGAGCAGCCACCAGAACACGGAAAAATTTAGCGCACCCAGGATAAAGGCACGAAGAATCCAGCGCCCTTTGGGCAGGGACCGCACCAGCAGGAGCAGGACGAGTCCAGCCGGCAGAGCGCGAAGCATCGCTGCTGTGATGGGATACCCGTCCGGCAGCAACTCGGTGGTGACGATATAGGTGCTGCCCCAGATCGTCGGTGCAAGGGCTGTCAGCAGGACGTTGAGTGAACGGGGCATGGTGGAGTCCGTGATGTTATCTTGACGTCAAGATATATGGAAATACCTTGACGTCAAGATATTGATGTGAGAGTTTCTCTTTCGATGGACGCGGTCGACAGAATTCTTGCGCAGTGGGCTGCGGCCCGTCCCGATCTCGACATGGCGGCGATGGGTCCTATCGGTCGCTTGTCTCGCGTCTTCCATCACCTCACTCGCCGTATGGCGGAGACTTTTGCTACGCACGGACTGAACGCGGCAGGCTTCGACGTCCTCGCGACATTGCGACGGTCTCCCCCTCCCCACGCGCTCTCGCCGGGCGATCTTATGTCCTCGATGATGATCACGTCCGGCACGATGACGAACCGGATCGACCAACTTGCAAAGGCAGGCTGCATAACCCGCCGACCCGATACGCAGGATGCAAGGAGAGCTGTTGTGCAACTGACCGAAAAGGGGCGTGAACTGATCGACACCGCGCTTGTGGATCACCTAGCGACGCAGCGCTCCATTCTGGCCGTGCTGACCCATGATGAGATCGAGCAGCTGGACGCAGCACTCTCGAAGCTCCTGCGTGCGGCTGAGGAGCGGTAAAGAACCGTCATCTGAAACGCCTTTGCCCTATTCAAGAGCGAAAATGCTCCTCGGTCTACCAGGCTGAGCGGCATTGCTCGCCCCGTAGTTTGGAGTCATGTTCATAACGCTTTTCGTAATTGTATTGATTGTCCACGGGGCATATGGCGTAGCGATATCTGGGCTCCGACAGAAAATCATGCGTCCACGATTTCATAGTTGGATATCGCGCATTGTCGGTGGTTCATTTGTTGTACTGGGTACCGGGTGTTCTGATGTCGAGACACTAGTGTCCGATACTAAGCATTCACCTCTCGCTTTACGGCGTCGTCACTTTGACCTGAGATTTTTTTTGACGTTTTTGAGACAAATTCAGTTCGCCCATCAGACAACACCCGATTCCAGCACCGGTTTATCTGCAAAGGTCCAAAGCTTCTCGATCATGTCCGCATTGATCGGGACGAAAGCAGCCTCGCAAACGGACATCCGTCGAATGGCCGCATGGGACAACCGGTTGCTTTGCTATTGAGGACCGCTTGAGCCGGCGGATCTCTCGCTAGCTACGGACAATCCGGAGAGTGGTGGTTTGTTTATGGGGCGCTGCCGAACGGCCGCACCAGCCCCAAGCAGCAGGATGAACCCGGCCGCGGCCATGCCGTGGGATAACGCGCCGGTGAAATCGGCGATCCAACCGGCCAGGGTTGGACCGATGATCTGGCCGAGTGCGAACACGGTCGTGAACATTGCGACCGCGCGGCCCCACAGCGCCTCGTCGAGGTTCTTGCGCGAAAAGCTGGTCACGGCAGTCGGCGCCATGAAGAAGGACAGACCGAAAATCGTGACCGAGAGGATTATCGCGGTCCCGGAGGCCGGAAGAGCGAGCGGCAGCAAGGTCGCCGCGCCGGTTGCCAGGCACGCCAGGGCGAGCGCGCCACCGCCGAAACTGCGCTCCAAAACATCGCGCCACAGGAACGGCGCCGCCATCACCCCAAGACCGAGCAGTGACCAGGAAACCGCGACCAGACCGGCGCTCGCATCGCCTTCGCGCATCAGCGCGACGAGGAAGGTGATGTAAACGATGTAGCCCACCGCAAACAGAAAATAGCCCGTGATCGAGAACGCCATCGCACGATGCGGAAGCGACGCGCCGCCGCTACGGCTAGCACCGGCGGGCTGCGGGCAGTGCCGCGCGGCCCAGAGCGCCGGCAGCACCGCAAGCGCCGAAAGGCCGGTCAGCACCAGCCAGGCGGTTGGCCAGGCGCCTGCTCCGCCCCGGTCGAGCAGGATGGGCAACACGGCCCCGCTGGCAACCATGCCGAGGCCGCCACCGGCAAAATAAAGGCTGATCGCCAAGGCATTGCGTGCCGGCACGTCGCGGAAAAGCATCGCGGCTATCGACCCGCCGGCAATGAAGACGCCGGCCCCGGCAATTCCGGCCATGAGCCGAAAAAGCGATTGGAGCCAAAGATCGGCAAAAGCGGCCGAGCCGGCCAAGGCGAGCGGGGTGAAAACGATGCCAGAGATGAAGAGCGTTCGCGCGCCGATCCGGGCGACGAAGGCAAGGGTGAGCAGCGCGCCCACCAGATAGCCGGCCGCATTTGCCGTGTTCAGCCAGCCCGCCTGCGTATAGGTCCAGCCAAGATCCGTTTGCATCGCCGGCAGAATCAGTCCGTAAGCGAAGCGGGCGAGCCCGTTGCTGACGGCCGGGCCGAGCGACAGGCCAAGGGCAATCGCCCATGTGGCGCGATCGGTTGCCAGCGCCGTGTTCATCGAAGCAGTTGCGCTGCAGCTGATCGTGCTGCGGCAATCGGGGCGATATCGCCCTCGATAGAGGCACCCGTCAGCGCACCATCCCACAGGGCGAGGAGCTGGCGGCCGGTCAACACAGGATCGGTCTGGCCATGCACCTTGGCAAGTTGGATAAATCGGTCGCGCACCGCCGCCTTGTGGTGCCTGATCAGCGCGGTCAAGTCGCGCTGGTCAAGCTGCGTATGGGCGGCCAGAGCGATCAGGGCGCATCCGCGGAAGGACGGCGCGCATGCAAGCTCACCTGCGAGGTCAAAGATGGCGAGGATTGCGGATTGCGGGTCCGCCGCTTGCTTTATCGCCGCATCGATTGCGTCCAGACGTCGCTGCGACAGCATAGTGTAGGCAGCATGCGCCAAGTCGTCCTTGGAGCGAAAGTTGTTGTAGAGCGACATCCGCGCCACGTCGGCCTCACGAATGATCTCATTGATGCCGACTTGCGTCAGGCCCCTTTCGGTAAACAGACGGATGGCAGTTTCAGTCAGACGGTTTTTGGCGGTTTCCGGCATGACATATAGATAGACTGGTCTGTCTACAAAGTGCAAGCGAGAAGTGTCGGCAGCAAGCGTTGCCTCCTTTTTTCCTGCCGAAACTGGAGGTTACCGACCCATCGGCCCGAAAGTGGCGAGTTGCGCGATCACCACCGTGGATTCAGCATCGCGGCGACGATGGCTTCAGGCGCATCGTCCTGAATGAGGTAGCCGGCCTCCGGCACGATTTGCCGGCGGCCGCCGGTCAGCAAATCCGCCAGCCGTTTTCCCTGTTCGAAAGGCAGCCAGTCGTCCTGCGCGCCCCACAGCGCCTGGGTCGGGCAATCCAGTGGTCCGTAGTGCGGCTCGATTTCATCGGTGAAGGCTTGATCCATCTGTGCGATCTGGCGGTAGAAGGCAGCATGGCCCGCTGCACTGCGCCAAGGCGACCGGTAAAGCTCCAGCGCTTCGGCGCGCAACGGCTTATGCGCGGCCGACAGCAGATAGGCCGCCAGAATCGCATCGTGCGCATAGGCTGGCGGCCCCGCGAAAGCGGCCTGATGGTTGCGAACATGCGCGACGAACGGCGACCCCCAGGGAGCAAGCGCCACCGCAGCGAAAACAGTTAGGTCGCGATAGCGCAGGCCGTTCAGACAATAGGCCCTGAGCGCCGTCGCGCCGCCGAAATCGTGGCAAAGCAGGGAAGGCCGGTCGAGGCCCCACTGGGCAAACAGATGGGCTGGCAGACGGTTCGACACTATTTTCTAGAGCTGCTAGGCGGTGACGTTGGACCAGTTGACATGGTGGATCACGCCTTTCGCCACAAGGTCGCCGAGCGCTTCCAGCGCGTCCTCGACCGGCGCATCCTCATGCCAGCCATGAACGGAGTAGAGGCCGATGGTATCGACGCCGAGGCGCGCGCGGCTGCGTTCGGCGGCGATCATCAGGCCGCGCCGCGATGCGCCAGAACTGCCCGCCAGCGGTGCGAAACGGCTCTTGGTGGCAACCATCAGATCATTGTGGCCACCGCTCTTTTCGATCCAGCGGCCGACAATGCGCTCCAACTCGCCCGCGCCATAGCCATCCGCACTCTTGAGGAAGGTGTCGCCAGCCGCCGTGAAGAGGTCGAGCTGCCGGTGGGCCGTGGCCTCGTCGCTCTTCACGCCGAAGGTCATTGTTCCAAGTGCCAGTTGCGACACGATGGGACCGCCGAAACCGAGCATCGTGGTCGACATGGCGGGTTTCGAGGGGTCGGTCATGGCGCGCTCCCAGATCTGTTCCGCCGTCGGCGCGACAGTTCGATATCACGGCGGCACGAGACGTCGTACGACCGCATCTGAAAGTTACTTTTCATCGGTGAAACAATCAGACGGCGACCGGATACCTCAGCTGTTGCGGATCGATGCGCGCTGTCACAAAAACCGCCTTTCCTGTTGGTGTGGGTTCCGCGAACTGCCTGTTGCGCAACAACGGGTTGGTTACAAGGCCTGCGCCAGGCGGGCGGTATGCGATTGCGCGTCGCTTCGGGTCGCGGCAAGATCGGCGTTCAACACTGTCGGCTGGATCCGCAAATGTTCAACATCGTCGATGCCGATGAAGTTGAGCCAGTCCTGAAGATAGGGCGTGGAGAAGTCCGATCCGAAGTTCGCCTCGACCGCTTCATGCCAGACACCGCTAGCGTGAACCACGACTGCCCGGCGACCCGTCATCAGCCCAGTGTATCCTTCTTTCGGATCGAAGCCGAAACTCCAACCTGGCTGTGTGACGAGGTCGATGTACTGTTTCAGAACGTAGGGGATGCCCTTGTTCCAGATTGGCACATTGAAAAGGTAGGTGTCGGCGGCGGCAAATCGATCGAACACGGCTCGGATGGCGTGCCATGTGGCCATCTCGGCGTCGGTCTGCTGCTTGCCGGAGAACAGCGCCATCTTCGCCGCCGTCGCCACCGGTCCAAAAGCCGGTAGATCATCGTGGAAAAGGTCGATGCGGTCGATTTCCAACACGCGGCCCACCGAGATCTGGTCGATAAAGTGATTGGCCAGAGACAGGGACTGGCTGTCATCGCCGCGCGGCGAAGCGTTGATGTGCAAGAGTTTCACAAGGTATCCTTTCACAATGATGTGTCGCCACGGCCGCACAATGAAGCGGTTGTGCGGATTGGTGGTTGGCCGATGCCATCGACCGGACCGTGACCAGGATCGATGTCCAAGTAGCCGATTGGACAAAGAAGGGCTCATGAACACCATGGCGTCTCCCAGTTTTGTCAATATGTCTGGTAGCGTGCCGGCCATGTCCGATCCAACCACTCCAGTCGCTGCGCGCCGGTCCATCGGCGCACAGCGCAATCCGGCAAGTGCAGAGGCCATTCTGTCGGGTGCAGAAAGTCTGCTGGTCGAAGAAGGCTATGCCGGTTTTTCGATCGAGAAGGTCGCGCGTCATGCCAAGGCCGGCAAACCGACGATCTACAAATGGTGGCCGAGCAAGTCCGCACTACTGCTTGACGTGTATCTGCGACAAAAAACGATCGACATGCCCGATACCGGCCGCCTTGACGAAGACATCAGCCAGTTTCTCAACGCTGTTCTTTCCCATTGGCGGGATACACCGGCTGGCCAGATTTTTCGGTCCGTCGTGGCAGAAGCGCAGATGGACGATGCCGCCGGCCAAGCGCTTGCAACGTTCGCCGCGGAGAGAGCAACTGGAACGACCTTTCTGATCGTGCGGGGCCTTCAGCGCCGCGAGGTGCGGGAGGGTGTTTCGCCGATGGCGGCTGCTCGGTGGATCGGGGCATATCTCTGGTACAGGCTTCTCACTGGAGGGCTTAAAGTCAACCTGGAAACGATCCGCGAGGATGTGGGGATACTGGTGGGCGGATTGCAGAAGCGATGAATGCGCCGTTGAGTGGCGCTTCGGCCGTTGTTGCCTAGCCCGGCGTGAGCCGCAACGGCACGACAAGTGCAGTGGTTACGATCAATCGTAAGGCCGGTCGACACCAAGCGACCGATTGAGCTTCGCCCATGTCGCCGCCTCAAGCCGTTCCGGCCACTCCACGCCCAGTTGCGCGGCGAGGTGACGCGCGCGGGGCAGATAGCCATCGGTCATCGCCGGGCGGCCTGCGTCAGACCATCATAACCCCAGTCCGTCGCCGGTATCTCGCGCAGCGTGATGTAAGAGGCGGCATGCAACGGGCCGGCGTGCTTTTTCAAAACGCTCATGGCTTCGGTGATGAAATCCGCTTTCTGTTGCTCGCTGTTCGTACCGGCCGTGATGCTCACCTCAAGGTGGCAGGCACGGTCGCTGGCCTCTCCACCGATTGTCCACGTGCCTGTCGTTCCTTCGATCAGGACCGCTGTGAGTTCGGCCTTCTTGTGCAGGATCTCTGCCATCAGCCGCGTCAGTTCCACGGCGAGCTTCGCGGCGATTTCCGATGAGGGTTCAGGGTAGGCGGTGAGTCGCAGGAAAGGCATGGCAACAGGCTCCTGTGGTGGACGAGGTGGTTTTCCAGCATCTGGCGTTCGATGAAGTGCGAGGGGAGATCGCACTTCGCCGGACAGCTAAAGGCGGCGCGTTTCCCATCACCGCACGGACAGCCACACGGGTACGATCGACAGGATCAGCAAGGCGGCCATGACCGCGTTGAAAATCCGCATGCGCGCTTCGCTGGCGACCAGCGGCCGCAAAAGCTGACCGGCGCCCGCCCAGGCAACGTTGGCAGGAAATCCGAGAACGACGAAGGTCGCGACCATCACGGCCAGCGTTTCCGCCGACCAGGTCGATGGCAGATAAAGCGCGATCGCCGTGATGCACATCAACCACGCCTTCGGGTTGACGGCCTGAAAGAGGACCCCCATCCAAAAATCGAGGTCGCGCCGGTTTCCCTCATTGTCCGCCCGGCCGGAGCGAAAGAGCGTCCACGCCAGATAGACGAAGTAGGCCGTGCCGACGATCTGCAGGCCGACCTGCAGCGCGGGAAACCGCTCGAACATCTGGCCGAGGCCATAGCCGACCGCCACCAACAGCGTTGAGAACCCTATGCTGATGCCAACGATGAAAGGCAAAGTGCGCCACACGCCCACACGCAGGCCCGAGCCTAACAGAAGAAGGTTGTTGGGGCCGGGCGTGGCCGCGGCAACGAACGCGAAAAGCGCGAATGCAGCCCAGATCTCGGCGCTCATCGGGCTCGGCGCGTCCGCCGCCAATCACCGGTCACATGGGGCAGCTTGCCATCGCCATAGGTTGAGACAATCTGCGAGACGATGACATGATAACCATTGTACCATTGCGACTGACGGCCCTTCGCCTTCACATGCACCGCATCGCGCACGAAACGATCAAGCCCTTCGCGGTCGGACCAGTAGTAGACCGCGAGCCTGAGGTCACCTTTGGGAAAACGCCACGACTCCTCTCCGACAAAGCCGTCGATCTGTTCGGCGCGCGCGCTGATCTGCGCATTCAGCACGTCGAACTCGGCGTCGATCTGGCCGGGCCGGAACATGAAGGTTGCTTGCAGCATGGCTTTCTCCCGAAGGGCGCAGGAACGGCTTGTCATACCATCGTGTAGTGTAGCAATAGTGTACTAATACAATATAGATTTAATCTTAGAGATGTGCCCCACAACCGTCAAGCAGAAGCTATGACATAATGGGCGTTAGTTTCAGCACAAAATCTCCTTGTTCAGCTTGCTCTCAAGGCATAAAAGGGAAGGATTCACGACCTAAGTCGCAATGGCCGGCCTCTGAAAAAGGAGGATAGCTTTTAAAAGTGTATTTATAAGCGTCCTATGAAATGGAGGCCATCATCAACGGAGCTGACGACAGCACGGCTACGAGTCCTGATAGGCGCAGCGCCCTGACCTATCGCCGTTTCGGCGACCCTGCGGGCGTCCTCCAAATCGACAAGCGCCCCCTGCAGGACCGTGGCCGACACATGCTTGGCGTCGCGATGGTGCTGGCCCCCATCAATCCTTCGGACCTCATTCCGATCACCGGGGCCTATCCGCATCGTATCGCGCTGCCGGCCATTGGCGGGTATGAGGGCGTAGGGCAGGTCGTCGACGCATCGCCGGACCATGCCGATTGGATCGGTCGTCGGGTCCTGCCGCTGCGCGGGGAAGGCACCTGGCAAAGCATCGTCGACTGCGATGCGGATCTGGCCATCCGTGTGCCCGATTATGTCCCCGACCATCTGGCGGCAAGGGCCTACATCAATCCGCTCGCGGCCTTGTGCATGATGGACGCGCGCGACGTTGCCGGGCGCACGGTTTTGCTGTTGGGGGCAGGGTCGAACTGTGCGGATTATCTGGGAGCGCTCGCACGCGAGCACGGTGCCAAACATGTCATTGGCATCTACCGCTCACTTGAGCGTGCGCCGCGTCTTGAGGCGCTCGGTATCGAGCCGGTCGGTCTCAGCGATGCCCGAGCCGTCACCCGCGCTGCGGAACGCGCCGACATCACCTTTGATGCGCTGGGCGGCCCGGTCGGAACCGAGGTTCTGAAGTCCATGCGCGCCGCCACCGTCTTCGTCTCCTATGGGCTGTTGTCCGGCGAGCCGATCGCCTTCGCAGGAAGTTGTGCCCGCCATTGCCGGTTCCACCTTCGCGATGCACTTGCCGGCATGTCGGTCGGCGCATGGCAGGGGATGTTCGGCCGCGTCTGGCCGCTCCTGCGGCATGTCGAGGTTCCAGCCGGCCAAGTGTTCGCCGCCCGCCAGTGGCGTCAGGCGTTGATTGCCTTTGCACGACCGGGCCGCGCCAAGCCGCTGCTCGACCTTCAAGCGTTTTGATCATGGGAAGAGCTACCTGCGAGCCCGGTCATCGCCCTGAGCCAAAGCGCCGCAAAGAAGGCCCCCGCGAGGATGAGCGCATCGCCAGCAAGCGAACCTTGTCCGGAAAACGCGTCCGCATCCGGCGCGATCACGAAGACAATGCCGAGCGTGGCCATGGCGGCAAGGCCAAGCATGGGCGGGCCTATCCGCTCCTTCAGGAGCAGCCAGGCCAGAAGCAGGATCAGCAGGGGTTCGGCCGCCCCGATTAGCGCCGCCACGCTCGAACACGCCGGATGCGCCTTCAAGCAATGCCCGTTTCACTGATGGATCATCGTCGGGTGGACACCGAACCGGCTTGCCAGTTACGATATCGTCTCCTCGCCCTTCAATGCTTCCAGAACCACCTTCGCCTTGAGTTCCGGCGAATGCTGCTTGCGTTGCGACATCTGTGATCTGCTTCTTGTCGAAGACCAGCAGACAGCAAATCGCCGCTTATGTCAGTCTCCGAATTCCGGGGAGTAGCTCATTCCGAGGAGCGACCGGGAATTCTAAGTCGTTCCCGCTGCTTTGCGGCTTGGAGCAAAAGTGGCATGCCCTCTGAGAGGTGGTTCTCCCTGAAGTAGGCTTTTAAGCCAGATGGAGGATGAAGGAATGCCCCAGAAGAAGCTCACCCTCGAAGAGATAGTCGCCAAGCTGCGGTAGGTCGACGCTTTGGTATTGCAAGGCCGGTCGCTTGCCGAGGCGGTGTGCGCGACCGGCGTGACGCCGTTCCCCTACTATCGGTGGCGCAAGGTGTATGGCGGGCTGGTGACGAATGAGGTGAAGCGGCTGAAGGAGTTGGAAAAGGAGAATGAGCGGCTCCCGGGAGGCCGTGTCGGACCTCACGCTCAAGAAGCTGATCCTTTGGCAAACCGCATCGGGAAACTTCTGAGGCCCGCCCGTCAGCTCTATCGACCCGGCTCACCGCTCCGATACAGTGTCACTGCTTCGCGCACGAGTTCGGCATTGTTCGCAGCATGGCTGCCATCCCGCCGCAAATAGCCATCCTCAAGCCCGATCCGCGTCGACCACCGCCATTCCCTTGCGCGCTCGACGAAGTACCACACGGCCGCGTCGACACCATGGAGCAGGATGGGCCGTCTTGCATCGACATGGTCCAACACCCGGCGGATGCCCGCCACGACCTTGTCGCCGTCGTCTGTGTTCTGCTCTTCGATCTCGATGAGGACGCGTAGAACGCGGGACCGTTCGGGAAGTGTTGCGAACCGCTCGGCGTCGGCGACGGTCGCAAGACCTGCCTCGATCCTGATCCCCATGTGATCGAGCAGAGCCATCATGGCCGGCGCGTCCGGCTCCGCAAGGTTCACCGACGCGTGGTCAGGGAGCACGCGCCATGCGGCGATTTGCGCGTGGGTCCTGGCCGCGTCACCCTCTATCCACGCGCCAGTCGAGACCCCGATCAACGTACCGGGGCAAGCCATTCGAAGGGCGCGCACCGCATCGTCCACCGAAGCGAGGCTTTCCCGACCATCGGGCCCGCGGGGATGGACGTGCAGTTCCGCCGCGCCGGCTGCGCAGCAGCGCGCGCCATCCACTGCGATCTCCTCGACGGTGATTGGCAGCGCATCGTGGTAATCGTTTGCCCGTGCACCGTTCAGGCACCCTTGGACTATCACGCGGTGGCCCTCATTCCAAAAACGTGCTTGATCTCGTCGGCAGTGCTCTTCACGGCGCGGTTTGCCTGTACATCGCCAATCAGACCGAGACAGCAATCCGGCAGACGCGGCAGGCCCGCCCCGACGATCTCGACCCCACCATCGGCGGACGCCACCGAAGCGGGGACGGGCGCGACCGACAAGCCCACACGGACGGCTGATTGCTGCCCGCTCATGGCCTTGCTCGTGCAGCGGATGTCGAAGGGGCGGCCAGCGCTGCGCAGAGCCGCGAGCGCGGCTGCCCGCCAGCGGCATCCTTCCTCGGACACGGCTACGGAAAGTGCACCGCCCTCGTCGCGCCAGCCGGGACGGGCAATCCACACGAGCGGGACCCTGCCGAGGGGGATCGCGTCGTTCGGCAGCACGAAGCCACCATCAGACAGGATTGCCAGGTCCAGCGACCTTGCCGCCATCAGGTCGCGCAGTTCCGAAGAGTGCGCGACCGTCAGCTCGATCCGCAGCCCGGGATGGATCGCGGTGCAGCGTCGAATCAGCTCGGGCATCCGCGCGAGGCCAACATCGTCGGTGATGCCGAGCCGCACCCGGCCCGCAACGAGCTCACGGCCAAATCGCGCGCCCATCTCACCGGCCAGAGCCAGGAACCTGCGGGCGAACCCGGCAATGGCCTCGCCCTCGGCATTCGGTGCGAGACCCGCGCGGGAGCGCAGGAACAGCTCCCGTCCGAGCTGATCCTCGACACGCCGGACATGCTTGCTGACAGCCGATGGCGTCAGGCCAACCGCATCGGCGGCCGCGCGCACCGAACCCATCTCCGCCACGGCGAGCACGACACGCATCGCATCCGAGCGCAACACGTGGCGAATGGACGGCGGCGCGTCGATGTATCCGTTCGGAGCACACTTAGGTGATGAAGTTTCCATATCGGACAGTATCGCAGGCAGCTAGGCTTCGCGCAAGTCCCAGGAGCCCGCGATGTCAGACCGTGCCGATGCCCTACCGCGACCCTTGAAAGGGGTCGCAGCCCTTCAGGCGGCAATGAACGGCGCGCATTTCGCGGCCATGCCGATGCTCGCGATCCTGGTCACGCAGCGCGTGGAGGGAGGCGCGGCGGTCGCGGGGACGGCGCTGGCGATCTACTTCGCCCTCTCCCGGATCGGCCCGGTGTTTCTCGCGCCCGCCGTGGACCGGCTGGGCCCCTGGCACGGCGTCAGCGTCGGACTCTGCCTTCGAGGTCTTGCCTTCATGGTCCTGCCACTCGCGGCGCAGGGCGTTGGGGCGCTGGCGGCCGCTGCGTTACTCGGTCTCGGTCAGGCCGTCTACGAGGTCAGCCTGTACGGGGTGATCGGCCGGCAAGCGCGCGCGCAGCGTGACCGGCTTCTGGTCCTGAACGACCAGGCCCTCAACCTCGGCTGCGTGCTTGGCCCTCTCAGCGGCGCGGCTCTGGCCTGGTGGAGCGCGGAAGCGGCCTTCTTCGTCGCGGGCGCGGCACTGGTGGCGCTTGGCCTCGGCTGCACGGCCGTGCGGTCCGATCTGCTTCGTGCGCCTGCGATGGACCACGCCGAGGGGATCGTGATGCCGATGCTCCGCGACCGGCGCTTCGTCGTTCTCTGCGTCTCCCTCCTGCCCTTCTGGGCGGTGTTCGCCCAGCTCTTCGCCGCCTTTCCGCTCCTCGCCGCCCGCCTGGGCGATGCACCGGCCTGGGCCAATTCGATCTTGGTCATCAATGGCCTGGCCGGGATCGTCGCGCTTGCCTGCCTTGGGCCATGGGTCGCGCGCGACCGAACGCTCCGCATCTTGGGGATCGGATTGCTGCTGGCCTTCGCATCCATCGCCGGGACGGCGATGGTGGGCGAGCTCTGGGTGCTGCTGGCGTTTGTCGCGGTGTTCTCGGTCGGCGAGTCCTTCGTCATGCTCGCTGGACAGATCCTGACCGCCCGCCATGCGGAAGGCCGATCGGCGACGGCCTATTTCGGTGCGTTCAAGGCGAGCGCGGGTGTGGGCGCTGGCCTGGGCGCGTATGTCGGTGTCATCACCGCCGGGGACGAGGGGGGCACAGGCTTCATCACCTTAGGAGCGATCGGCATTCTCTCGCTAGCAGGCCTGGCATTTTATGTGTGTAGCCGACCCAACCAGGGGCGAGCCTCAAATTGACATGGGGTGGCTCCATGGCCCTGTGCGGGCGGCTATCGAAGACCCCTTCGGTAAAAATGCGTTACCTATGTCTCGCGAATAATCTGTAACCCATGTGCCCGGAACGGACCGAACTGAAATGGCGCGCCATTTTTTCATGTAAATTATTATTTTAGCTCAGGGAGCGTCCGATAGCTTGGTGCTTACGCGGCAATTTGGCGTAAGCAAATGGGTTGTCGCGGTGTGCTGGACCGGTGTCGCCACCAAACGGATCGTGCTGTGCCCCAGTTTCGAATTTCATATGCGCCACCGCTCTTTTGCAAGTCACCGTGCAGTTCGCTGCGCTACAGTTTTCATCAAGGAGCTCGATGCTTTGTCTATCGATCAGGACGGCATCGATTTGCATTGAGGGGGAGCGCATTGTCGGTTGGCTCTGATGCGGATGAGAGTGTTTCGACAATCCGCATCGCGGGGAAGGCGCGCCGATGGGTGTCGGGGCCTCTCAGGTGTGCTGCGCAGTGGCGCGCTTTACGCTCGGATGGGTCCAGACGAAGACGATGAGGATGACGAAGAGGGTCGCGCTCGCAATATAAGGTGCGGTGATCTGCGCCTGATAAAGCCCTGTTCCAATCAAGGGTCCAATAACCGCACCTGCGCCATTGGTGGCGCTATTCAGTCCGGCGATCGCGCCTTGCTCGTCCTCGGCGACCGCTAGGCTTGCCCCGGAGGTGAAGCCCGGGAAGAGCAGACCGCCGGCCACCCCCATAACCGCGAAGGCCGCAATCAAGAGCGGAAGGCTCGGTGCCAGGACCGCGCCGATCAGCCCCAGCCCCATGATCGGCGCGCCGGCCCGGAGGAGCGTCCGGGGCCACCACTTGAACCGGGTGACGAAGAGGCCCTGTACGACGGCCAGGGCGACGCCGACCACCACGAACCCGATCGCGGCCGTCCGAGCCGCATCGACCGGTGTCAGGGAAAAGCGATCGATCAGATAGAAGCCGAGCGTGATCTGCAAAAGGACGATGACCGTGACCGTTGCGAAGCCAAGAAACAGGAACGGCCATACCCTGGGATCCCACGGCATGATCCTGGGCGGTTGTTCCATTCTCTGCCGCCGCGGGCTCGGGGGCATGAGGACGCCGAGCGCGAGCGCGGCCAGGAGGGCGATCGCCGAACCGGTATAGAACGGTACGAGCAGACCGAAGGTGACGAGAAAGACCGCCAATGCCGGTCCGAGGAGCGTGCCCAACCCATTGGCGGCGCCGACGAGCGCCATGCCGGCGCTGCGGTCGGAGGTGGCGGTGATATCGGCCATGTAAGCCTGGGCGGATACCGGAACCGCGCCGACCAGCCCGCCCAAGATGACCCGGGCCGCGAACAGCGCAGCCAGCAGAGCGGTGCCCGTCAGAACGCCGGTCAATCCCAGATGGCCCGCCCCGGCGAACAGCAGGAAGCTGACGGCGATGCCGGTGAGGCCGATGACGAACACCGGCTTGCGGCCGGTCCGGTCGCTGAGCCAGCCCCAGAATGGGCTGCCCAACGCAAAAACGAGCGCCGCCGAAGATATGATCATGCCGGCTTGGACTTCGGTCAGGCCCAGTTCCCGCGCTAGTGGCGGGAAGACCGGGTTCGCCAGCATCAGCCCGGCATAAGCGGCCAGGAGACCGGTGAAGAGATAGGCCTTGGCGCGGTTGATTCTCATCGGTTGCGCCCCCTGTAGCGATCTGCGCATGCGAGATGCGTCAGCCCTCTGCGCCGGATCGATGAGGAACGCGTCTCGCTCCTGTTTCCAGGACGCGGGCATCCGTGCGCCTTGACATCCGCAATCGGGCAACGCGCAGAAGGCGGTGCGGCACTCGCGGACCACGCTAGGACACCAGTTGGACGAAACGGCGATGAATCGGGCATGGCGCGGGCGATCTCTCCTTCGTGAGGTGCGCGACCGTCGACCTGCCGGTCGACAAATGTCATGAAATGGACTCGCGCACAGTTGCAAATGATTGTCAATTGCATTATCGGCGGATATCGGTAAGGCGACGAGCAGGTTGACTGGCAGAACGCCGGGGGCTGACCCCTGCGTCGACAGTCGGATCCGGACACCGTAAGGAGAGGCGCAGTGATTACACTTACCCTGCCTGACGGCGCCATATGGGGTCATGGCCGGGCGGGCCGCCCGGGCGGGCATCCCGTGCTTATGCATCACGGACTGGTCGGCGATGCCGAGTTCGATCCCATCTGGGACAAGCTTGGCGAGATCGCCGGGGTCGAGTGGATCATGCTGGATCGGCCCGGCTATGGCTGGACACCGCCCATGGCGATGACGGCGCTCAGCGACTGGCCAGCCATGATCGCGCCCGTGCTGACAGCGCTTGGGGTGACAGGCCGGTTCGATGTCGTGGGCATATCCGCCGGCGCCTGCTACGCCTATGCCTGCGCGGCAGGCCTGCCGGAACGTGTCGGGCGCGCCGCGATCCTGTCCGGCGTGCCGTTCCTCCATGCGCCGGGTGTGCTCGACGCCTATCCGACGGAGGGGCAGGCGGCCTATGCGCGCTATGCCGACGCGAGTGATGCGGAGCTTCGCGTCGAGTTCCGAACCTTCTGCGAGAACGCGGTCGCTGAACTCGGGCAGGGCGGAGAAGTCGAGAGCGGCCGTATGGCCAAGGCGCTCGACGCCGTCCTCGCCCATGATGCGGCCGGACCGGCGCGCGAGGCGCGCCTGCAAGCCCGCGACTGGGGCTTCGGCCCGTACGATGTGGCCTGCCCGGTGGAAATCTGGCATTTCGAGGGCGATGCGATGGTGCCATTCGAGGCCGCCCGCCGCTCGGCGGACAGCTTGCCGAATGCCACCCTGCACGTCGTCAAAGGCGCCCGTCACATACCGACGGACGCGTTGCTCAACGAAATGGCCACCGTTTTTGCCTGGTCGTGATAACATAGAGTGACGGCGGACCCAGCAATCCCAGGCATTCGAACGGATCGGCGTCGTATGCGGGTTGCTCTTGCGGATCGTCGGGCGGTCCTTCAGTCCGTCGAATCCCTGGGTCTGGAAACGCCGCTTCCATTCGTAGAAACTGGTCCTGTCCATGCCGCGCTGTCGGCAGGCCTCGGCTATGTTGCCGAGTTATCTCGCCAGTTCCAGTACGCTCAAGCGCTGCTATGCCACCTTGCTGGCCGCATCCCGCGGCGCAGCCTTCCTCGTTGCCGTTGATCGTCCCATGGGCGCTTCCTCCTTCCCGAAAATAGCACGGAAAGAAGGTTAAGTGGACATGTGAGATGAAGATGCGAACTACTCATTCTTTATAGCGCTACGACAAGAGGATCCGTCTATAGACGAGCTTTGTCCTCGGAAGTGGAAGATCGCAGGTTCAAGTCCTGCCGGGTACACCATTTTGTTTGACCATCGATGACTTGCGGCAGCACGCTTTGTCCCTGATGCACATAACGCTTGGGCAGATCCAAATCAGGAGGGCGCACCCATCATAACTTACTGTTGGATGGTCGCCCGATGCGGCCGGCAGACGTTCGCAAAGCTATCACGCAAATCAAGTCGGTTGTCGAGACATCCAACGAACTGTGCTCGTTGTTTCGGTCGGCTGCTTAGCGCTGACTACGATACGTCGGATACGTCGATCCTTACATGCACTACTCCTTTTATCAGCACCACTTGAGTGGTCCGGTTCGAGTGTCAGTGGATGATCGGCCTTTAGTCCATCGGGACGACGGACACCTGTCTCTGCCAAGGCAAGCAAGCTGATAAGTTGCGGTGTTTCTATTTCGGCAATCACGATAGATACGGTTTGGTCTGTCGCAATTCGGCGGATCGGAGTTTGTTTGGGTTGCGCGAGACCAAATCTGATGAATTCAGCCCCAGCATCCTGCGTGCCGTCGCAGCATCCGCAATGGGGCGCTGATATTTGTCGCAGATTTGCACAACACGGCGCACGAGAGCGGCATTTGAAGGAACGAGTGTCTGCCGGTCTAGCCGGACATTGTCTTCAAGTCCCGTCCGAGCATGACCGCCGCTGGCGACCGACCATTCATTGACAAGGATTTGTGCGGCGCCGATCCCCGCCGCGCACCACTCGCTTCCGGGCAGCAGCCGTTCCATCGTCTGCACATAATGGTCGAACACATGCCTATCTGCAGGCATTGCGTTCTTCACGCCCATCACGAACTGGACATAGGCCGGCGCTTTAATCCGCCCGTCCTTCTGCATCACGGCTGCCTGGTGGATGTGCGAAAGATCGAACGCCTCGATTTCCGGCTTTATCGCGTGTTGGCGCATTTTCGCCGCCAGCCAATCGACGAGATCGGGCGGGTTTTCGTAGACTCTCGACGGAAAGTTGTTCGAGCCCACCGCAAGTGAGGCCATATCGGGTCCCAGCGCGAGCATCCGGCCACGTTGGGTCCCCGCACCAGAACGGCCGCCGGTTGAAAACTGGATGATCAGACCCGGGCAGTGGGTTTCCAGTCCCTCCTTAAGCCGGAAAAACTTCTCGGGGTCGGAAGATGGGTTGCCGTCGTCATCGCGCACGTGGAGATGGGCAATGGAAGCGCCCGCTTCCCAGGCTTCCTGCGTACTTTCGATCTGCTCGCCTATGGTGACCGGCACAGCCGGGTTGTGAGCCTTGGTCGGCAACGAACCGGTGATCGCGACGCAGATGATGCAGGGTTTCGGCATGACGGCTGTGATCATCTCGTCGGCGCGAGCACGAAGTCATGCTCAACCAGGTAGAAGGGGCCCGACAGTCCGGATTGTTCGACCGCATCGGCGTCTTCGATCAACCGGAAACTGGCGAGCAGGCTTTCCTTCACGCCGAAGACCGCGTCGGAGTGAATGTATGGATCGTCCGGATCGAAGATGTGCGTGATAAGCGCCTCGTAGCCCGCCGCCTCGATAATGTAGTGCAGGTGGGCTGGTCGGTACGGGTGGCGTCCGAGCTTCTTGAGCAACTGGCCGACTGGACCGTCGTCGGGGATTGGGTAGTTTTTCGGTTTCACCCCACGAAACCAGTACTGGCCGTCATCGCCCGTACGGAACACGCCGCGCAGGTTGAACTCCGGCTGAAAGCCCTTCTGCTGAACATCGTAGAAACCCTCGTCATTGGCTTGCCAGACGTCGATCTTAGCGCCGTTGACAGGCTTGCCAGCGGTGTCGAGAATTCGGCCACGCACCAGCATGGGCTCGCCTTTCTGGTCGAGACAGATATCGGCGCCCATCTCGAGTTCAGGGGCGCCGTCGACATGGAAAGGGCCGAGCACGGTGCTTTCCGAAGCGCCCGTGGGCTTGCGGTTGTTGATGGCGTCGACCAGCATCGAGACGCCGAGCACGTCGGAGAGCAGGATGAACTCCTGCCGCCAGTCGTTGCAGGCGTGGCCCGTCTTGGTCAGGAACTGGATGGCCTGCATCCATTCGTCCTGCGTCGGTTCGATCTCCTTGACCGCCCCGTGGAGATGGCGGGTGATCGCCTCCATCACCTGACCCAACCTGACATTGGTGGCTTCGTTTCGCGCCGTGACAATCCGGGCGGAGTTCCGCTCGGTGAAGTACCCCTCTTCGGCCGTGCCCGCGGGAGGATCGCCGGCCCAGGCCCGTTCCAGAAGCCCCGCGATACTGTCTTGATCGACGCCGCGTGGATTGGCGTAGGCGTTCTCGGTGGCGACCCGCGCCGCCTCGACAATGGCGTCTTTCGGCAGTCCGAGCGAACGAAGCGCCGTCGGCGCTCCTAGCCGAGCGCCAAATTCGTGGAGAGCAGCACCAGCGGATGCCCCCCCGAGAATTTCGGCGACCGGCGCGAGCAACTCCGGCACCGCCTGCTCGTTGAAAGCGGTGGCATGCGGCAAGATAGCGGCGTGGGTCTTGGCGTGGGGTAGGCCGAAGGTTCCGCCAAGGACATGGCAGAGCTTGTGATGCAACCCCATCGACACCTGGCCCAGGCAGATTCCGCAGGCCCAGGCGGCCCGCAAAGCATCGGCGCGTGCATCGAGGTTGCCCGGGTCGCCGACCAAAGCCGGCAAAGCGTTCGAGAATCGGTCGATGGCGTCGACCGCCAGCATGTCGGTGACCGGATTGCGATCGGCCGCGTAGAGCGCCTCTACAGCGTGTGCCATCGCGTTCATCGCCGAGGCGACCGTGACGCCAACCGGCAGGGATCGGGTCAGCCCGACGTCGTAGATCACGGTTTCGGGAAGCAATGAGGCATCACGAAGCGTGGTCTTTCGCCCGCCCTCGGTCTCGCCAAGGATCGGTGTCATTTCCGATCCCGCGTAGGTCGTGGGCACTACGATATGCGGCAGGCCGGTCCGTCGCGCGACCGCCTTGCCGAGACCGGTCGTGGAGCCTCCTCCCACCGAAACCAGGGCGTCGGCACCAAGGTCACGGGCTTGATCGGCGGCCTGATTGGAGACGGTGACAGGTGTGTGCATGACCGCTTCGTCGAAATGGCCTACTACACGGCTGCCAAGGTCTCGGGCCGCTCGGCGCGCCAGCTCCGACTGGCCCGGCGTGGATAGGAGCAGGAGGCGCGACAGTCCCAAACGTTCGGCCTCGCGCGGCAGCGCGGCGGCCGCATCGGCTCCGAACACCACTCGGGTCGGCTGCGGGGAATACTCGAATGCGGTCATGCCGAGACCACCTCGGTTTGCTCGATGTTGGGGGTCGCTGACGGATCGAAATAGCGCTTGCTCTCCTGTCCGCCGTCGTACAGCCAGGCCAGATCCTCGTAGAGTTCGGAGTCTGACTTTGACCGGAGAATGGCGTCGCGCAAAGAAGCGCGCGGGCCGTGCGGGTGATAGACATGCTCGCCCATCGCCCGCGACTTGAGGACGATCTGCGCCGTGCGCGACACGCGCAGATCCCGATAGACAAGAAGTGCGGAGTCCACATCGTCTTCGAAGAAGCCGAACGCGTCGCCCAGACTGACCCCATCCTCGATCGCCATGCACGCGCCCTGGGCGAGATACTGCAGGGTCGGATGAGCGGCGTCGCCGAGCAGGGCAACCCGGCCTTCGACCCAGTGATGGGTCGGGTCGCGGTCGCACAGCACCCATCGCTTCCAATCGCGTCCGTGCCGGATGATCTGTTTGACGGTGTCGTGGACATGCTCAAAGGTCGCGCCGATCTCGCCTGCATCGACCGGTTCACCGGACACGGCTTCCGTCGCGTCGTTGTGGGCCGTTATCGCGAAGTTGAACAGGCGATAGCCAGACAGCGGATAGTGGACGATGTGGCATTTATCGCCTGCCCAAAGCGTCGCATCGTTCCAGCGGAACGCCTCTGGCATCTCTTCGATTGGGATGACGGACCGGAAGGTGGTGTGCCCGGGCACGCGTGGAGGCGCATCGCCCAGCATTTGTCGGCGGATGCCGGACCAGATGCCGTCAGCACCGATTAGGGCGATCCCGGCGACCCTTTCGCCGGAAGCGAGCACGACTTCGACGTCGCTTCCATTCTGTTCAAAGCGGACGACCTCAGCGTTTGTGCGAATGGCAATACTTTGGTGCATGGAACAGGCGTCGATCAGAACCCGGTAGAGATCGCCGCGGTGGATGACGGCATAGGGATAGCCAAACCGGGCTCTGAATGCCGCGCCCAGATCCAGCGCGGTGACCTCTTCCGCCGTCATTGCGTTCATGAGACGCAGCCGGTCGACATAGATCGCCTGATCGAGCGCTGCCTGGTCGATGCCGATGGAATGAAGCGCGTGGAAGGCGTTCGGTCCGAGTTGGATGCCCGCCCCGAACTCCCGCAGTTCGGACGACCGCTCAAGAACAGTGACGCGTCTTCCCGCGCGAGCTAGCGCAAGCGCTGCCGAGAGCCCACCAATTCCGCCTCCCGCGACAAGTACGCCGCCATGCGCGTCCCGGCCCATCGTCAACGGGCCTCCGCGAGGATCCCGCTGAGCGCTGCGACCTCTTCCGACAGCGGTGCGCTCGCGGCGATTAGGGAAGCGGTCGCGTCGGCGATCGTCGATTGAAGGGCAGCCTCGATGCTAGGATCAATCGGAACGACTTCGCCGCCATTGGTAGCCCAGGCCTCGGCCGCGCGGGTGACGTCGGCGGTGCCCCATTCCACCGCTTCCGCTTCGGTTTCCCGTGCAACACCGACGACATGCGCGCGGACATCGTCGGGCAGACCATTGAGCCAGCTTCGCGAGGTCGCCACCGTGACGATCAGCGGCCAACTCTCGACCATCATCATGTATGGTGCCGCATCGTAGTACCGAAATGCCGAAGCGACCGTGGGCGCAGAGATGACCGCATCGATCGTTCCCGTCTGAAGCGCGGGCATGACTTCAGACAGCGGCATCGGCACAGGTGTTGCACCGAGCGCACGCATCGGCTCGATCTGGAAAGGTGTGCCAAGGACGCGAATCTTCAGCCCGGAGAGATCGTCCAATGAGCCGATCGGCCGTTTCGAGATGATTGTGTTCGGGCTGTGCACAAAGGTCGAGATGGGTTCGATGTTCTGTGCATTGCCGAACGTGCGCACGCGCGACCGGAAGGCCTCGCCCGCAAAAAGGTCACGTGTCGCCTCCGGATCGCGGAACAGTGCGGCTACGTCGAAGACCTGGAAACGCGGATCGACCTGGCTGAGGAAGGCGGTGGCCGTGATGAAGCTTTCGATCGTGCCGAACATGACCCCCTCGACCATGCGCGGGATCGGTCCGAGCTGGCTCGCCGGGTAGACTTCAACGGCGACATCGCCGCTCGTTGCCTCCAGCTTTTCCTTGAAGCGCGTCTGGTAGTGGTGCTGGACATCGTTCAGCGTCGCCGAAGCGAATTTGAGTGTGCGTTGCTGGGCGTGTGCTGGACCCCCCAGCATCAGAGCACTAGCTCCGACGCCACCCACTAGAACCTGTCGTCTGTTGATCATGATTTCCTCCCTGTCATCATTCAATTTATTGGTTGGTCGAACAGCATTGCCGGCAAGGTCGTCGAAAGCGCCGGAATGTAGGTGACGATGGCGAGCCCCAGTACTTGGACGCCCAGCACTGGAATGGCTCCGCGCAGGATCGTGCCAAGCGGCAGGCCGAGCGCACCTTGAGCCACGAACAGGCTCAATCCGAAGGGCGGAGTGAGGAGCCCGATTGCAAGATTGAGGGTCATCACGATCCCGAAGTGAACCAGATCGACGCCCGCCGCCGCCATCACCGGCGCCAGAAGTGGCGTCACCACCAGGATCGCCGCGATCGGGTCAAGGATCGCGCCCAGCAGGAGCAACGCCACGTTGACGAGCAAGAGCAGGAGAATCGGCGACAGTCCGGCAGCCGCAATCCAGTTGGCGATATTCTGCGGCACCTGATTGATCGTCAGCACCCAGGAAAAAACCCCCGCCGCAGCGACGATGATCATGACCTGCGCTGTCAGAAACGCCGTCCGTTCGGCGCAAGCGAGCAGGTCGCGCCAGCCAAGCTCTCTGTAGACGAAACAGGCGATGAACGCGGCGGCCATGCAGGCCATTCCGGCTGCTTCGGTTGGCGAGAACACGCCGCCGTAGATTCCACCGAGAATGATGGCGGCGGGCATCAGTGCAAAAAGCGCCCTTCGCAACGCGATAGCAAATGCATCCCAGTGAAAGGGACGCCCGTCACGTATTCCGTACCGCCTGGTCTGCAGCAGCACCAGCGCACTCATCAGACCACCAATCAACAGACCCGGCAATATGCCGGCGGCGAACAGTCGGGGCACGGATTCGTTTGCGGCAACGCCATAGACGATCAGCGGGATCGAGGGCGGGATCAGCACACCGATCGTGCCGGCCGATGCCAGCAATCCTGCCGAAACGCGGTCAGGGTACCGAGCCGCTCGCAGCGTGGGCAGCATAAGACGGCCGACCGTTGCCACCGTTGCCGGCGCAGAGCCGGAGATCGCGCCGAACAAGGTGGTGGTTGCCACCGTCGTCAGCCCGATCTTTCCACGCACCGGCCCCGTGCCTTCGTCGACCAGATCCACGAGGCGCCTTGCGACGGAACCGCGCGCCATGAGTTCTCCGGCAAAGATGAAGAACGGAATGGCCAGCAGAGCGAAGGATTCGAGAGAACCGAACATCGCCTGATGCAAAGCCGCTGCTGGAATGTCGGAAAACAGAACGAGCGTGACGGCCGCCGTGCCGAGCAACACTACAAAGATCGGTAGGCCGCCCGCCAGCATCACCATGGGGAGCACCGCGAGAGAGACGGCGGCGCCCGTCATGTTTCGTCTCCGTTGTCGTCATCGTCTGCGCCGCGCAAACACATCCAGACCGCGATAGTGGCGGTTGCCACAAGGCCGAACGCGACGACGCCGTGTGGCAACCACATGGGGATGTTGGCGGACAGGCTGCGCTGCCCGAAACCCTGCAGTTGCAACGAAATCGAGCTTGCAATCCACGAGACGAAACCGGCCACCAGAGCGAGGATCAGCCACTCGAGGCGCCGTATCCAACGCCGGAACTGCTCCGGTGCGAGGTGAGCCATCATGCTCATTCGGAGATGAGCGTCACGCGCAGTTACGACGATGATACCGATGAACACGATCCCGATCATGAGATAGATCAGTGTCTCGTCAGCGCCCACGATTGCTCGCCCCAGCATGTAGCGTCCCACGATGTTGGCGAAGTTCAGAAGCACCGCCACAATAACCGCGAGGCCGAGTAACGTCTCGATCAGCGCAATTGAAGAGCGGAGCAAGCGCACGATCGGTGACGGCCGACGTGCCGGTTTCCGCAAGACGGAGCGGCGTTCCTCCCGATTTGGCATAGCGACGTCCATCGGCTTGAAAGAGCTCACTCAGCCGCACGGAGACTTGCGCCAGCATCGCTGATCAAATCCTCCAGACCGAAAAGACCGATGGCGTTCAGACGGCCAATCTTCCGACGGTCCCGCTCGCTTATGCTGGCCGCATCGAACCAGTCGGATGCGTGATCGATGTTCTCGAACGGCCAATCGGTGGAAAAGAGTATTCTGTCGGCACCGATCTCCAGAATGGCGTCAATCAGGGTTTGGGTGCGGAAGTTCCCGGACGTCGTGATGAAGAAGTTCTCGTTGAAATAGTCTGCGATCTTTCGGCGCGCTGGATATCTCGGCGCTGTTTCGACCCAGGCATTGCGATGATCAACCCGCCACATCGAATAGGGCAATCCTTCGCCCATGTGGCCGAGTATGATGCGGAGATCGGGATAGTCGTCAAACAGGCCCGAACCCATCAATCGGAGCGCGTGAACGGCCGTTTCCTGCCCGAACGCCCAGGTTGGACCCATCAACCAATCGTGCCCGGCATAGATCGCCGAATGCGCCGGAAGGGGATTGCGGGGGTGGAGGTAGAAAGGAACGCTGAGATCTTCGACAGCGTGCCAGAAGGGCCGGTATTGCGGCAGATCGTAATAGAGCAAGTCCTCGCTGTCGGCGATTTGCGAAAATCCGTTTACCAGCGCCCCGCGAAATCCCAGGTCTCGGACACACCGCGTCAGTTCCTCTGTCGCAGCATCCGGATCCTGCATCGGCAGGGCGGCGAACCCTTGAAAACGATCGGGGCGCGCCACGACCTGTTCGGCAAGAAAATCGTTCGCCCGACGGGCCAGTTCGACAGCCTGCTGGATGTCGCCAACTGCTTGCACCGCCGGCGCGTTCAACGACAGGAGCATCATCTCGATGCCGTGCGCATCCATCTGGCGCAATCGGCCGTCCTGAATATCGATCAGGCGGCTGCGGAGTTCATTCCAGTACGCTTCCGGCACAAACGCGGCGGAATCGGCGAGTGTTTCATCAATCGCAAAATGCTCTTCGAGCGCGATCTTTCCCGACATCGGTATCCTCCCAGAAGTCAAAGTACGGCTTAACCGTTATTCGTTGCAAACGAATATTGTCTATAACGAAATGTCAAGAGACCAGGCTGCTTCTCACTGAATCGGGGGGATGATGCGACGTGCCGATCGCCCGATGATGCGCGATAGGGCGCCGACCCTGGCGCTACGCCTCTCCGCGCGTTTTCCGTAGAAGGTCAGTCAGTTGCTCGATCTCGGCCTTCGACAATTGGCTGAACTGATCCTTGTGGGTCGTCAGGAGCGGTTCATCGAGGGACTCAAGGAGGTTCGCGCCTGCCTCAGTGAGATAGGTTCGTACGACCCGGCGGTCGGTTTCGTCGGGCTGCCGGTCGACCAGACCGTCACGGACCAGACGATCGAGCAGCCGCGTCACATCGGCCCGCGGATCGGTCATCTGCTCGCTGATCTGTGAAATGCTCAAACCACCGTCGCCGCCGCGCCTGATCGCACGCAGAACATTGTACTGCTTGCCGGAAATGCCATAGCCGGACATCAGATCACTGACCCGCTGGCCAAGCACCTCGGCGGTCCGCATCAGGTTCAGGTAAGCTTGCTGCTCCGGCACGTACTTGCCGGTCTCCGCGACGACGAGGTCCGGGGTTTGGAAGCTTTCCGATTGCCGCTGGTCGGTCATCTTTTCACCAATTTGTTATCAACAATATTCGTTGCCAACGTATATTGATGGCACCATATCCTGTTCATCGCGACTTTATCGCTCATTTGCAAGCGGCGAAGGCGCAGTAACCAACCGAGGAGCAAAGTCATGTCATCGACATCCAGAATCGCAATCGCCGTGTTTGCCACCGGCGGACTGATCGCGGGCGTCGCCGCAACCGGCGCCGTCGGGGCATTGCAAGGGCAGAACCCGCCTGACTTCACGCAACTGGACGCCGCGCCCATGTCCGCAGGCAACGCGCCCCATTCCGCGCAAGCGCATGATACGATGGTCGCCATTCCATCAGGAACCTATCCGCTCGGCCGCGACGGCGGACCACGCGTCGAGCAGCCGGCGCATACGATAACTCTGCAAGCCTTCCGCATCGACCGGACGGAGGTCACCAATGCCGCCTTTGCCGAGTATCTGAACGCACTCGCAATCCCGGTCGAGGAAACCTTCGAAGCGGGCGAGGCCTCCCGACGGCATCTGTCCGGCGACCATGCCCCCTTGCTGATCGAAGGACGCGAGGGAAGCGGGCTCTATCCGATCATCGCGCTCGACGATACGCAGGCGCGGATCGGCTTCGAAAATGGCGCGTTTCGTGCCACCCCTGGCTATGAAGACCACCCCGTCGCCGAAACAACATGGGCAGGCGCGCGCGCATATTGCGCCTGGCGGGGTGCCCAATTGCCGACAGAGGCCCAGTGGGAGGCGGCCGCACGCGGAAACGAGGGTCGCCTTTATCCGTGGGGCGATGCCGCGCCAGATCGATCGCACGTCTTTGTATCAGGCCGAGCCGGCGTAACGGGCGTTGTCGGCGAGCGGTCGGCCGGCGCCTCGCCGTTCGGCGTGCTCGACATGAGCGGATCGATGGCGGAGTGGACCGCGAGCCTGATGCGCCCCTACCCCTACGATGCGGCAGATGGCCGGGAAGCCCCCGACCAACCGGGCGAGCGGGTCACCAGGGGTGGTGACTATCTCTATGACGCTCAACCCGGCTCCCTGACCGCAACGCATCGCGACGGCTTCTCAAACGCGCCTGGTCGCGGTCACCGCCATATCGGCTTTCGATGTGCCGCCTAACTCGCTTGAACTTGCATCTTAAGAAAGGACAGTCCCATGGCCGATCAAGACATGCGCCTGCTTGCCGATAATCCTTCCCGATCCGAGGCGCAAACACGCTATCACGCTGTCATTCGCTGGCTGCACTGGATGATGGCGGCATGCTTCGTGTTCATGTGGCTATCGGGCTACACCATGCGCAATCTGATGCCTCACGATTCGCCAACGCAGGAGTACATCTACGATCTGCACAAGTCGGTCGGTGTGACCTTGATCGTCCTGCTGGTAGCACGCCTCTGCGCCCGTGTTTTGACACGACTGCCGGAACTGCCGGACCGGCTCCCGACAGCTGAACGGCGTGCCGCCAAGGTAGGCCACTGGACGCTCTATGTGCTGATCATCCTTGGTGTCACCACAGGTTGGGCGCTGACCGACTTTGGCGGGCACGGTGTGGTTTGGTTCGGCGTGCCGATGCCGCAAGTCTTTCCGATCCGCGAGCAACTATTCGGTATCACGCTCGATCCGCTCACCAGCACAATACATGCCTGGCTCGTCTATGGCCTGTTGGCCCTTGTCGTCGTGCATGTCGCCGCCGTGGTCAAGCATAGGCTGAAAGACCGCATCGATCTCCTACCGCGCATCGCAATCTGGAGGAATAGGCCGGCGAAGGAGACCACAAGATGATCCCGAAAGGGCTTCCAAAGAGCTTCAACAATTACGAGGAAGGATTACTCGAACCAGAGCAGTCGCTGCATTAAGCCCGGCTTGCTCCGGCTAAAGATGCGCAAACAAGGTGAACGCGAAGGCGCTCGAAATTTCCTTTGCACAATCAAACCATTGATTGGCTTTCGCGTTGTGAATCAGAAACTCCCCTGCTTGAAAGGAGGCCCCGCTTGTCGCGCTCGCTGTTCCGGCATTCGGACAAAGCACAGGGGCGATTGAACCGCATCTGCCGCAGAACCAGACCGGGGCGTGCCTGGTGGATGACCGGCGACTGACCACGCACCGCGGTAGGTAACATTCGAAAACGGACCTAAGGCGGGACTTGGACGGGGCGGTGGTCCGCGCAGCAAACTGAATTGACCCGCTTTCCCAAGCGAACCTGCTACGACAGTACAAATCTCGCGCGACCTCTTTACTTTAGTCCATTGTTTTATTGGAAGAAATACAGAATTCGACAGGATTAGTACCTGTGGCCTTCGCCTTCGGAGTCGTGGTGATCGCGTCGTTAGAAATCTCTCGTCGACGCTGATTGGTCGATTTGTTCGCAACATGTTCGCAATTGAGGCAATAGGAAGGTGGCAATCGAACTTAGACATCTGAAATACGTCGTCGCTGCTTCCAAATATGGGAGCTTCCGACGTGCCGCGCTGTCTCTCGGAGTCGAACAATCCGCTATCAGCCGTCGTATCCGTGATCTGGAAGACGGTCTGGGCGTTTCTCTTTTCAATCGGCACTCCAGCGGTGTCGTCCTTACACATGCGGGCGAGCAGTTTGTCCGTCATGCAGTGCAGGCGCTCAACGAAGTCTCCTACGCTGCGACCGATCTCGGCCCGATCGGCCGCGGAGAAAAAGGAGCGGTTCGGATCGGTATCTTCTCTTCGCTCGCATCCGGCTTTCTCGCTCAACTGCTGCGCACTTACAGCGACCGCTTCGGCAATGTTCGTATCGACATCATCGAAGGAGCGCCGTCCGACCACATTGTAGCTGTGCGTCGGAACAAGCTCGACGTCGCCTTCGTCACTGGCTCCCCCTCGTTGGCCGATTGCGATGCCGTGGAGTTCTGGACCGAGGGCGTGTTCGTTGTGCTTCCGGATGGGCATGCATTGGCGGATCGAACAACAATCCAGTGGGACGATTTACGCAAGGAGACCTTCATTCTCAGCGAGGGCGATCCCGGTCCTGAAATCCATGACTTTCTGATTAAGCACCTGGCCGATCTCGGCGTCCACCCCGCGATCGAGCGGCACCGCGTTGGACGCGACAATCTCATGCAGATCGTGTCATTCGGTAGAGGGATCACGCTGACAAGCGAATCCACGGTGGCTACCCAGTTTCCCGGCGTGGTTTACCGGCGGCTCGAAAGCGAGACGCTGCCCTTCTGCGCGGTTTGGTCGCCGAACAACGATAATCCTGCTTGGCGCCGCATGCTCAGCCTCGCGCGACTCACAGCTTGCCAAAACGGGATCTGTGACAGCAAGAAACTCAAGAAGAGTTCGACGCGCCGGATGTCGGCGCGCTCTGCCTCTCTCGCAACGCCTTCCGCGCCTTCGCGAACCCCCGATCGGTCGCCATGAAGCGCTCGACCATCGGCGCGATCAGCTTGGCGGGCTCCTCGACCGGCTGCCCCGTCTCCCGGGTCAGGATTTCGGCATAGACGGCAAGATCACGGTGCACTGCCGCTGGCAGTTCGATGGTCAGTTTGACCGGCTTGTCGTCGGCGAGCGGCCCCAGTTTCAGTATCGTCATCGGCTACTCCCTCACCGGTTCAAGGATGATGTCCCGCGTCACGATCACTCGCACGGGAAAGCCGGGTCGGATGGTCAGGGTCGGGGGGATCGCAAGTTGTCGGCGGACGATTTCCTGTCCAGCATCGCCGATCGTGTCCTGCGCGCCGTCGCGGATAGCCCCAGCGATCCGATCCCCTTCGTCGATGGCGAGTTCGGCGCCGATATTGAGAAGTGTCGAGAGGACCGCGGCCCGCGCCAAGTCCCACCAGTGATGGTCGACGCCGTCTTCGAGACCAGCATAGCCGCCCCCATCGGCACCGGGTAGACGTTCAAGCACGATCGAGCGACCGCCGGGGAGGATCAGCCGGGTCCACACCAGAAGGACGCGGCGCTGACCGGAGCCGACATCGTTATCATATGCGCCGATCAGTCGGGTGCCCTGCGGGATGAGAAGATAGCGGCCGGAGGGACTGTCATAGACGTTCTGGGTCACCTGGGCGACGATCTGGCCGGGCAGATCGGAGCGAATGCCGGTGACGAGCGCGGCCGGAATAACGGCGCCTGCCTGAAGGATATAGGGCGAGGCCGGCGGCGAGACCCCGTCCGGCGCCACTGTCTGCCTGTCGACCGGGGCGTCGAGGAAGGCCTGTTGCCGCTCCTGTGCGTTGGGCGCACCGGTGTCGCCGATCGCCTGCGGCTCGAACCCAGCGAGGGGTGATACGGTCGGTGAAAGAGGTCCGGTTTGCGCGGTCTGGCCCTGCGCGCTGAAGAACAACTCGCTTGTGCGGGCGGCTTCCTGCTCGGCGAGGCGTCGCTGTTCTTCCGGATCGGGGCCAGGCATCGGCTGTGCGGGGATCGGGCCACCGGCGTCCTGGGTGCGCAGAATCGGGCGCCCGAGATCACCGGGGAGCGCGGGGCCGAGCTGCGGGATATCGCTGTAGTCGGAGGGCAGGCGGCGGAGTTCGTCGGCCGTGGGTCGATTCTCGGTCGTGAAGAGCTCGTTCGGTCCGGTACCGTCATCGCGGCCCTGCAGCGCGACGATCAAGGCTGCGCCGATGCCGAGACCGGCGACGATGGCGAGCCCAGCGAGCACCTTTCGGGACAGCCGCACGACACGGGGCGGGTCGGCGCGCAGGCGGAATGCGTCACGCGTGTCCGTCGGGCGCGATGTTTGACCAGCGGGCGCAGCGTCTTCGGGTCTATCGGTCATGGCGCCTCTCCTCCGTGCCCTGTCGGGATGGCGTGCGCCTTACGCCATCTGTCCGCACGATCCTGACCATTTGCTGGTTCTCCCCGCCAAGGCGCAGTTCGGCAGCGGCGAACAGCCGGTCGACGATCAGGATGTTGCGATGAACGCGAGTGTTAACAAGTTGGGCCTGGCCATCCGATCCGATCACGAAGAGCGGCGGCATCTCGCCCTGCACGATGCCGCGCGGGAACACGACATAGACCCGGCGTCCGTCGTCGAAGACCGTCAAGGGCCGCCACGGGGGCGAATCCCCTTCCAGCCCGTAGCGATAATGTCGCTGGGAGGCAGGCGGAATGGTGGGCTGGGTCACAGCGGGCGGTCGCACCTGGCCGCGAACACGCGGATAAGACCAGGCGACCGAGGGCATATAGGTGTCCTCGTCAGCGCGCAGCTCAACGAGATAGGTGCGCCGATCGGTGTTGATCACGAGATTGGTGGCGATGTCAGGCCGGGTCGGCTTGACGAGGATATGGACGCGTTGGGTTCGACCGCTGCCGCTTTCGGTGTCACCGATGATCCAGCGCGCCGTGTCACCGGCCGCGATCGGGCCCTCGCCCGTCAGGCGCTCGCCGGGCTCGAGCGCGATGTTGGTGATCTGACCGGGCGCGGCATAGACTTGATAGAGCGCGCCTTGGCTGAACGGGAACACCTGGATGGCGTTGTAATATCCCTCGCGCCGGGGCTCGATACGGGCCGCCGCGTTGGCATTGATCACGCGCGCCTCGGGTGTTGCCGCAGTTTCCCCACCACGCGATGGCGTCCAGGCGGGCGGTGTGTGGACGGGCCGCAGGCCCTCGTCGATGGCAACGGGTGGCGGTGCGGCCAGCGGCGGCACGTCGGCATCGTAGGTGATGTCGGGCGGCCGGTAGGTCGCACAGCCGGACAGCAACAGTGCGGTGACCAGGGTGAGCGGCAGCGTGCGAGAGGAGTGTCTCATTCCTGAAGCTCCCGCGACCAGCTGATGGCGTGTACGTAGATTCCGAGCGGGTTCCGCCGGAGCCTCTCGGCCGTGCGCGGCGGCTGCACCGAGATGGTCAGGATGGCAGTCCAGCGTTCCGTGCGCGCGAGGCTGCCATCGCGATAGCGCCGCTCGGTCCAGGCAACGCGAAAACTGTCCGGCGACGCCCGAATGACGCTGGAGACGTCCACGGATACCTGCACTTCGCCGACTTGCGCGAAAGGATCGTTGGCGCGGGCATAGTCGTTCAGCGCCATCGCGCCGCGATCGGTGGTGAAGTCGTAGGCGCGGAGCCAATTCTGCCGCACGATGATCGGATCGGCGGCGATCGAGCGGACCTGCTCGATGAAGCGTGCCAGGTGGAACGCGATTTGCGGATCGGTCGGCTGATAGTCCGCCGTCGCGGGTGCCACCGTACGCGCTTCGCCCAGAGCATCGACCTCGACCACCCAGGGCTGGATGGTTCCGCGCGCCGACTGCCAGATAAGGCCGCCGGCGAGTGCGGCGGCGAGGAAGAGCGCGCCGAAGGCCATCAGCCGCCAGTTCTTCGCCTGGACGCGGGCCGAGCCGATGCGTTCGTCCCAGACCTGTGCCGCCTTCTGATAGGGCGTCTCGGGCTCGGGGGTCTTGCCGTAATGGAGGGAGGGTCGCTTGAACATCATCGGTCGCTTTCGGAAAGATTGATGGAGGAACCGCCGCCATGGCTGTCGCCGGAGCGCACCGCATGGGCGGCGGCGGTCGCGCCGTGGTGCAGGGACTGGGAGCGCTTCATGCGCCTGGCCCAGTCGGGCGGGCCGGACGCGCCCGCGGCGCCGGGGACGTCGGATGTCCCGCCCGTGATCGCCCCACCGGTCGCCGCGATGGCCGCGCGGGCGCCGCCACGGGCGCTCTCGCTCAAGGCACCCGCGGCCTTCCTGAGCGGGCTGACCGCAACGCCGGCTCCGGCACGGGCCATGCCGCCGAGCCCACCGGCGACGCCGGACGCTCCGCTCTTTCCGGCCGAGCCGAGACTGTAGGCGGCCGCTGTCCCGCCAGTCATGGCAGCTCCTCCGCGTGCACCGGCCGCTACACCTTTGATGGCCGCACCGCCCGCCAATCCCGTTCCGGCCACGGCCGCGGCGGTCACGCCGGCGGCCGCGATGCCTGTGCCGACCGCGGCCCCGGCGCCGAGCTGCGGGCCACCGGAGATCAGGCCGTTGGCAATGCCCGGACCGAAAATGCCGAGGCCAAGCAGGGAAAGAGCCGCGAGAACGATCGCCATGGCCTCCTCAATGTTGGGTTGCTCGCCGCCGAAGCCGGCGGTGAATTCGGCGAACAGCGTCGAGCCGATCCCGATGATGACCGCGAGCACCAGCACCTTGACGCCGGAGGAGACGACATTGCCGAGCACGCGCTCGGCGAGAAAGGCCGTCTTGCCGAAGAGGCCGAACGGGATCAGCACGAAGCCAGCCAGCGTCGTCAGCTTGAACTCGATCAGCGTGATGAAGAGCTGGATCGCCAGGATGAAGAAGGCGAGCAGCACCATGACCCAGGCGAAGAGCAGAACGGCGATCTGGATGAAGTTCTCGAAGAAGCTGATATAGCCCATCAGGTCGGAGATCGACTCCAGGATCGGGCGTCCGGCATCGAGCCCGACCTGGGCGACGCGGCCGGGCCGCAGGAGGTCAGCGGTCGTGAAGCCGGTGCCAGTGGCCTGCAGGCCGAGGCCGGCGAAGCTCTCGAAGACGATGCGGGCGAGGGTGTTCCAGTTGGAGATGATGTAGGCGAAGATGCCAACGAACAGCGTCTTCTTGACGAGGCGTGCCAGAATGTCGTCATCGGCGCCCCAGGCCCAGAAGAGGGCCGCCAACGTCACGTCGATGACGATCAGCGTGGTGGCCAGAAACGCGACTTCGTCGCCAAGCAGGCCGAAGCCTGAGTCGATGTAGCGGGTGAAGACCTCCAGGAAACGATCGATGACGCCGGTGCCGCCCATAGACTCACTCGCTCCTCTCGGACGCCGGATCCGGGCTCAAGAACCGGCGACGGTTCTCGGCCCAGGCATCGAGACAGGCGGTGTCGCGCACCGCCGCTTCGCCGAGCGCCTGGCACCGCTGAAGCGCGCCGCGGAGTGGGTCTTCGAAGGCGGTGTCGATCGGTCGGTTGGCGCGGACTTCGTCCTCCTCCCGGCCAAACTCGATGATCGCGACGCCAATCGCGAACATGAGGAAGGCGGCGGCAACGAGCCGGGGAAGAGCGGTCTCCTTCATGGTCAGCCTTCGTTCGGGAACATCTCGGCATTGCCGGGCCGATAGCCTTGGCCAGGTTCGAGGAACCGGCGGCGCTGCTCGCGGGCCTGTTCCTGAGCGGCGGCCCGCTGCGCGGCTTCGAGGTTTTGCGCACGCCCCTGAGCGGCAATCACGGCGGTTAAATCGGAGATCTGCTGCGCCTGGAGCGCGAGGAGCTGATTACCGGCCTGGGTCGCCTGCAAGGCGCCGGTCGCCGACTGACTGGCGCCGACAAGTGCCGACATCTGTGCGCGGTTGGTCTCGATATTGCCAACGACGCCGGCCTGCACGCGCATGGAATCCTGCAAGCCAGCAACAGTGGTCTGCCAGCGCTGCCGCGCGTCCTCGATCAAGGATTGATCGGAGGCGGTCATCGAGGCTTCGCCATAGGTCGTCTCAAAGGCGCGATCGATTTCCTGGACGTCGAACGCAATCCGCTGGGCTTCACTCAGAAGCTGCTGGGTGCGCGCCACCGATTGCTGCAACTGTTGGAGCGATGAGTGTGGCAAGCTCGCCAGATTACGCGCTTGATTGATCAGCATCTGCGCTTCGTTCTGCAGCGAGGTGATCTGATTGTTGATCTGTTCGAGCGCGCGGGCGGCTTGCAGCACGTTCTGGGCGTAGTTGGTCGGGTCGTAGACGATGCGCCAGGCATGGGCAGGCTCGATGAGAAGTGGCGAGAGGGCGACCGGCGCGGTCAGGAACAGCGCGGCGCCGAGGCGAAGCGACAGCGACTTACGGGTCATGGGAGATCTCCTTTTCGGTTGGGGCGATCGGTGTGGTGGCAAGGTCGCGTACGATTTGCGTTTCGAGCTCAGCGAAGAGGTATGATCGGTCGAGATTGAGAAGGTCCGGGATGAGCTCGACCGCCCAGTCCGCACCCCGCTCAGTGAGCCAGGCGGCGGCAAAACCCTCGCGCCCATGCTCGTCGAGGATGCGAGCGATGGCGGCCTGATCGCCTTTGGAAGAGGTGGCGGTGAAGGCGAGCGCGACCTCGCCGAGCCCGAGCTCGAAGAGCCGGTTGCCGCGGCGGGACTGGCAGTAATAGTCGCGTTTGGGGGTTGCGCGGGCGAGGATCTCGATCTGTCGGTCGTTCAACCCGAAGCGGCGATAGATGTCGCTGATCTGCGGCTCGATCGCCCGTTCGTTGGGCAGGAAGAGGCGCGTCGGGCAGCTCTCGATGATCGCCGGCGCAATTGCGCTGCCGTCGATGTCGGAGAGCGATTGGGTGGCGAACACAACGCTGGCGTTCTTCTTCCTCAGCGTTTTCAGCCATTCACGCAACTGGCCGGCAAACCCCTTGTCGTCGAGCGCCAGCCAGCCCTCGTCGATGATGAGCAGGGTCGGCGCGCCGTCGAGCCGATGCTCGATCCGGTGGAAGAGATAGGCGAGCACGCCGGGCGCGGCATCGGTCCCGATCAGCCCCTCGGTCTCGAACGCTTGGACGCGCGCGTTGCCGAAGGCTTCGCTGTCGGCGTCGAGCAGCACGCCCCAGGGACCATCGAGCGTATAGGGTTGCAGCGCGCGTTTGAGCTCTGCCGATTGCAGGATGATGGCGAGACCGGTGAGCGTCCGCTCGTCCCTGGGCGCGGAGGCGAGGCTGGAAAGCGCGGACCAGATGTGATCGCGGTAGAGCGGGCCGATCTCGATCCCTTCCCGGCCGAGGAGGCCGGCGATCCAGGCCGCGGCCCAGATGCGTTCGGCTTCCTCGTCGATACGGGCGAGCGGCTGCAAGGCCACCGGCTCCGGCGTGTCTGCCGACAGCGCCCCGCCCATATCGTACCACTCGCCGCCCATGGCGAGCGCGGCGGCGCGGATCGATCCGCCGAAGTCGAAGGCGAAGACCTGGGCGTTTGCGTAGCGGCGGAACTGCAGCGCCATCAGCGCAAGCAGCACGGATTTGCCGGCGCCGGTCGGTCCGACGACGAGGGTGTGGCCGACATCGCCGACATGGAGGGAAAACCGGAACGGGGTCGAGCCTTCGGTCCGGCCGAAGAGCAGTGGGGGCGCTGCGAAATGCCCATCCTTGCTTGGGCCTCCCCGTTCCGGCCCCGCCCAAACCGCGGAAAGCGGGATCATATGGGCGAGGTTGAGTGTCGAAACCGGTGGCTGGCGGACATTGGCGTAGACATGGCCGGGCAAACTGCCCAGCCAGGCCTCGACCGCATTCACCGTCTCGGCGATGCAGGTGAAATCGCGGCCCTGGATGACCTTCTCGACCAGCCGCAGCTTCTCCTCGGCAATGCGCGGATCGGCATCCCAGACTGCGACGGTCGCTGTGACATAGGCTTCGCCGATCAGGTCGGAGCCGAGTTCCTGCAGGGCGGCATCGGCATCCATCGCCTTGTTGTGCGCATCGGTGTCGAGCAGCGCCGAGGACTCATTGGTCATGATCTCTTTCAAGATCGCGGCGATCGACTTGCGCTTGGCGAACCATTGGCGACGGATCTTGGCGAGCAGCCGGGTCGCATCGGTCTTGTCGAGCATGATCGCCCGCGTCGACCAGCGATAGGGGAAAGCGAGCCGGTTGAGATCGTCGAGGATGCCCGGCGTCGTCACGCTCGGAAAACCCGTGATGGTGAGCACCCGCAGATGCGCCTCGCCGAGCATGGGTTCCAGCCCGGCGGTGAGCGGCTGATCAGCGAGCAGCGCGTCGAGATGCATCGGCACCTCGGGGACGCGGACGCGCTGCACCTTGTTGGAGATCGTCGAATGCAGATAGGTCAGCGTCTCGGCATCATCGAGCCAGGCGCAGTCCGGCATGAAGCCTTCGATGAGCTGCAGTACGCGCTCGGTCCGATCGACGAATCCTGCCAGGGTTTCATGCGCGTCCTCCCCCGATGCACGTTCGCGCCCCTCATAGAGAAATCGCTCGGCGCGGGCGGCGTCCTCGGCGGGCGGTAGGAACAAAAGCGTCAGGAAATAGCGGGACTCGAAATGCACGCCCTCTTCCTCGAACTGCGCCTTGCGCTCAGCATCGACCAAAGCCGAGGCCACATCGGGAAAGCGGCTATCAGGATAAGCGCCGGCAGGGACCCGCTGTGCTTCGACGAACACTGCCCAGCCCGAACCGAGACGGCGTAAGGCGTTGTTGATCCGTCCGGCGACGGCAACCAGTTCGGCCGGCACCGCGCTGTCGAGATCGGGCCCGCGAAAGCGCGCCGTGCGCTGGAAGGAGCCGTCCTTGTTGAGCACGACGCCTTCTCCAGCGAGCGCCGCCCAGGGCAGGAAATCGGCGAGATGGGTTGCGGATTGGCGATATTCGGCGAGGTTCATCATTGATCACACGCCGAGATAACCGGGGATGCGGACATGGCGGCGCACGACATCGACGAAAAGCGGATCGCGCTTGGCGGCCCAGACCGCAGCGACATGGCCGGCGATCCAGAAGAGGATTCCGACGAGCCAAAGCTGCAGCCCGAGCCCGATCGCGGCGGCCAGAGTTCCGTTGGCAATCGCGATGGTGCGTGGCGCACCGCCCAAGAGGATGGGCTCGGTCAGCGCGCGATGCACGGGGATCGTGAATCCGGGAACGGCATCAGCCGGCCATTCGCTCGAGCTCATGGCGTTCCTCCCTCGAAACGCCCCCTGTTCAACCGGCAATCGCTCCACCGGAGCGATTGCTGATCGGCCTCACCCTTTCGTGCTGTGCACCGGTCGTCACCCATCAGATCACCGCGCCGCCACCAAAGGAGAAAAACGATAGAAAGAAGCTTGAGGCCGCGAAGGCGATGGAAATCCCGAAAACGATCTGGATCAGACGCCGCGCTCCACCGGAAGTATCGCCGAAAGCGAGTGTCAGACCTGTGATGATGATGATCATCACCGCGATGATCTTGGCGACCGGGCCTTCGATCGATTCAAGGATCGCCTGAAGCGGGGCCTCCCACGGCATGGACGAACCGGCAGCTTGGGCGGCGGTCGCAAAGGACAGGGAAACGAAAGCGGCGAGACAGATCGCCTCTAAAAAACGGCGAAGTGGTCGGGCGTGTTCAGGCATCGAGTGGTCCTTTTGGATCTTGGTTCGTGGAGGTGAGGCGATAGTCTCCGTCGGGATCGAGGCCGTCGACGCGCGCGAGTTCGGAGAGCCGGCGAACGGAGCCGCGCCCGGACAGCACAGCGACGATGTCGATGGTCTCGGCGATCAGCGCCCGCGGGACGGTGACGACGGCCTCTTGAATGAGTTGTTCCATGCGGCGCAGCGCACCAAGCGCCGTTCCGGCATGGATCGTGCCGATGCCGCCCGGATGGCCGGTGCCCCAGGCTTTGAGGAGATCAAGCGCTTCGGAGCCGCGCACTTCGCCGATGGGGATGCGGTCGGGGCGCAGGCGCAGCGAGGAGCGCACCAAATCGGACAGCGATGCGACATTGTCCTTGGTGCGCAGCGCGACGAGGTTCGGCGCGGCGCATTGCAGCTCACGCGTGTCCTCGATCAGGACGACGCGGTCGTTGGTCTTGGCGACTTCGGCCAGAAGTGCGTTCGTGAGTGTGGTCTTGCCGGTGGACGTTCCGCCGGCCACCAGAATGTTGCGGCGTTCGGCGACGGCGGTTGTAAGCTGCGTCGCCTGGTCGGACGACATGATATCTGCCGCAACGTAGTCCTGTAGCGTGAAGACGGCGACGGCGGGCTTGCGGATCGCAAAGGTCGGGGCGGCCACCACGGGCGGAAGAAGACCCTCGAAACGCTCCCCCGTATCGGGAAGCTCGGCCGAAACGCGCGGGGCGCCGGCATGAACCTCCGCGCCGACGTGATGCGCGACGAGCCGGACGATACGCTCGCCATCGGCCGCCGAAAGCCGATGTTCGGTTTGGGAAAGGCCGACGGAAAGCTGGTCGATCCAAAGCCGGCCGTCGGGATTGAGCATGATCTCGACGATCTGCGCGTCGTCGAGATAGGCTGCGATCGCGGGACCGAGCGCCGTGCGTAGCATGCGGCTGCCGCGTGAGACCGTCTCGGATTGCTGAAATACTGACGCCATGCTCGTTCCCGTCTGCTGGGGACGTCAGATGACGGCCCCGGATCGGGACGATTAAAAGAACCGCGAATAGCGGCGCCGCAATACCTTCAAGGGCGTAGTAGGGCTGTAGCGTAGAAAGACAGGGAAACGGCGCGATGCTTGATGTGGCATCTTAGTTACGCGACTCGCAACGGTGGTACCTGCAGTCGATCTTCCCGCTTGCTATGAACGCCCGCCTCGAGGTCCATAGCGGAAGCGCCCGAATTTCGCTGCGCTTGCTCGCAGCAGAACCAGCGCTGTATGGCAGCAGAAATTTTCGCCGCAGCGCGGCCAGAAGATCAGTCGTTCGTGCTAAGCGCCGCGGTCTTCGGGGGAGAGACGACTGGCCGCGGGACCAAACCGACACTCGCTGCAGCGAGGCCAATGTCCGCAATCGTGCTTCGCTTGTTGCCATCACCCAGCGGTATTCACCACTTCGGTGGGTCAGTTCTCAGCTCGCCGGATGGAATAGGCCAATTTGGTTCCGCACCGTCCACTAGGATTGGGAAACACAAGCGCCGTGCGGGCCCCCAACTCGTCTTTTCCGTCGCCTCAGACAGGTCTTCCTCTGTTTCTACGATACGGTGGCCGCTGAAATCCTGAGCCGGTTCGGACATGAGAAGCGCTGCAGTTCTTGCCAAAGACAATCGGGCGGACAGAACTTGTCCAGTTTTATTTCGGACCCGCATTGCGCGCAAAATTGCGGCAGCCATGAGATAGCCTGTCGCATGATCGAGCGCCTGTACCGGCAGCGGGACGGGATGAGTCGCGTTTTTTCGCAGCATGCCTTCATGCGCAATGCCGCAACTCATTTGCACGAGGCTGTCGAACCCACGTCGTTCGGCCCAGGGTCCTTGCAACCCGTAGGCACAAAGACTGACTTCGATGATATCTGGTGCGATTGTGCGCAGACGCCTCTTATCGTAGCCTAAGCCACTTAATGCACCTGGTCGATAGCCGTGAACAAGAACATCCGCCTCGGCGAGAAGACCTTCGAAGGTCTGGCGCTCCTCGGCGCACGTCAGATTCAGACCCGCCCGCCTCTTGCCAAGGGTAACTTCCGGTTCCACTCCAGGTTCGGACCACCACGGCGGGTCGATCCGGAGAACATGTGCACCATACCCGGCCAAAAAGCGGGTGGCCACCGGACCAGCGAGCACCCGCGTAAGGTCGAGTACTTTTAGGCCCTGCAGCGCCACTTTTGACTTGCTTACTGACACCTCATTCCATGCGATTAGAGGGTCTTGAGCAACGGCCTGGCCCTGGGGATGTGCCGCCCATTCGGCTAAGCTGTGCATCGCTGCAGCAGCCCCTTTGCCTGCAACGATAGCCTCTTCGAGTTTCGACTTGCACCAGGTGGCAACCGCTGCCCCAACGGCGGCTTTTTCGGCATCGCAGTCAAGAACGCGCAGAGCTGCTTCTCTATGGTGCGGTGCGTTTGTGTGAAGCCTTATCCACCCATCGGATGCTTGATAAACGCCTGCTATGGCATCCCATGCGTTTGGCAAAACCCATCCCTTTGGACGCAACGTCATGTCAAACCAAAGAGATGCGCGCCGACGGTCAATTGCAATGTTATGCGCACCGGTAAGGGCAGCAAGCTGCTTGGCCGCCGCTGTCATAGTAGACACGGCCAGATCAGTTACGGCAAAACAGGATGGTAGTTCTGCAGTGCCTGTTTCGATCACGCGAGGTGGTGGTGTGCTCGGCCCGCCCAGCACTTCTTCGATTTGGATCAGGAATGATGTGGCCATGAGACCTCCTTAGACTGATGCAGCCAATGTCCAACTCCTTGATCGAAAGTAAATCTTGATCAATATAATCAATATGAGAAGCAGCGAGTGGATGGATGCAAATGCTGCCTGCGCGTTACTGGGTGTGAAGGCGCAAACCCTCTACGCGTATGTTTCGCGCCACCGCATCCGCACAATGATGGATCCGAGTGACGCGCGGCACAGCCTATACTCCGCGCCCGATTTGGAGCGCTTGCTGCGTCAGAACCGCCGCCCCAGAGCGCGGGACGATGTCGCGCAAGCGGCCATTCGGTGGGGTGATCCGGTATTGGCGACATCGATCTCCGAAGTTCGAGAAAGAACAATCTGGTTGCGGGGACACAAGATTGAAGACTGCGCCCGGCAAATGACACTTGAAGAAACCGCCGCACTATTGTGCGGTCTCGACCAGATTGTTCTTCCGGATACGAGGGCTCGATTTTCTGGGGGGTCACCTTTTACGCGAGCAATGAAGGCCCTTGCGGAGGAGGTTGATAACGCGCCATCGCTCGTCGGTCGAGATCCACCCGATTTTGCGAAGGAGGTTGGGCGCGCTCTTTCTGTCGTCACCAACGCCTGTTTAGCGGAACCCGCTGCAGGACCAATTCACGAGCGGATCGGCAGCAAATGGGGCGTTACGCGGCAAGTATGCGATGTCGTCCGGCAGGCATTAGTTTTGTTGAGTGACCATGAATTAAACCCTTCGACATTCGCTGCCAGGGTCTGCGCTTCTACCGGTGCGAATCTTCCAGCAGCTTTGCTTGCCGGAGTGGCGGCGTTGAGTGGGCCTCGCCACGGTGGTGTAGCAATAATGGCCGATCAAGCCCTACATTCGGCACTAGAGCGCGTCTATTGAACCCCGATTCATATTCCAGTTGACGGCTGCGGCGGTTTGTGAATCACGGTCTCCGACAGAGGAGGCGATGATGTCACGGGCTTATGGGAATGATCTTCGGGAACGTGTTTTGGATGCGGCGGATACCGGGGCGTCTGCTCGCTCTGTCGCAGCGCGGTTTGGGATTGGCGTCGCTACGGCGATTGTTTGGATCAGACGCGCGCGTGAGACGGGTGAGCGTACGGCTCGGCGTCAGGGCAAGCCACGCGGCTCGCGCCTTGACGCTCATGAGGCGTTCATCGTGTCGATGATCGAGACGACTAGGGACATCACACTCAATGAGATGGTCGCCCGGCTGCGCGAGGATCTCGATGTTGGCATCAGTCGCAGTGGCCTGAGCGTATGGCTGCGCGGGCGTGGCTGGACGTTCAAAAAAAGACCGCACATGCATTGGAGCAAGACCGTCCCGACGTCCTGAAGCGGCGGCAGGACTGGTTCGCCGGTCAGTTGGACCTTGATCCATCAAAGCTGGTCTTTATCGACGAGACGGGTCTTTCGACAAAGATGGCCCGTCTCCGTGGCCGGGCGCTACGCGGTGAACGCTGCCGGGCAGGTATGCCACATGGGCATTGGAAGACGACAACCTTCACTGGCGCGTTGCGCTTGACCGGGATGACGGCGCCCTTCGTCTACGATGGCGCCATGAATGGAACGGTCTTTCTGGCCTATGTCGAGCAGGTCCTGGTCCCGACGCTCTCAACCGGCGACATCGTTGTGATGGACAACCTGCCAGCCCACAAAGCATCTGGTGTGCGTGAAGCGATCGAAGCTGCGGGCGCTGAACTTCGGTTCCTGCCGCCATACAGTCCCGACTTCAATCCAATTGAAAACGCATTCGCCAAGCTCAAGGCTTTGCTGCGTGCAAAGGCCGAGCGAACGATCCCCGCACTCTGGGACACCGTCGGCGACCTCATCGACACATTCAAACCGGATGAATGCGCAAACTACTTCATCGCCGCAGGATATGATCCGGATTAATGTGGACGGGCTCTAGAACACAGGTTCGAACAGTTCCGGAGTGAGAAAAACGGTTTGCCGCCCTATTCGTTTGGATTTGGCCACCCGCTCTACGCTTCAGGCGATCCGAGAGCCAGGTATCTACTCAACCTCCTCCCACAGAATTCACCAGTATCGAAAGCTGTACGCCATGCGTCCGAACGTCTTTCACTTCCCCCGAATATAGACATCGCTTTGGCAGCGGTATCACATCACTTCGGTTGGCCAAATGAGGCCGCCACGACCATCTTTTCAATCGGTCGAACCGCGGGCTGGGCGGCTCATGCCATCGAACAGGCGAATAGTGGAGCTATGATCCGACCGCGGGCCAAACACCTAGTGCCGTAACCCAAAACAGACATTGTAGGACAACGCAGCGTCGGCTTTTGGGCTCGAAGCTGCCGGCCGCGTCGCAGCGTGCTTGTATCGAGTTCGATTTCGGTGACCGGTCGTTCGTGCCAGCGCCTATGATGGCTCCGTCACACGATGTCGACACCGGGGCTGGGAGGGACGGATGGTGGAAACCTGATGTCCAAAGTCCAACTCCCCGCTCTCAAAGCGAAGCGTCGGCCCTGGAACCGCGGTCGGCTCGTCGGCCAGAAACGCCCGTTGCTGCCGCAGCAGGTCTGGGCGATCCGCGCTCGCCTGGAGCTTTCGAGCAATCTACGTGATCTGGCGCTGTTGAATCTCGCGATCGACAGCAAGCTGCGCCGCTGTGACTTGGTCCGGCTCAAGGTCAGCGATCTCGTCGTGCGGGATCGCGTCCGCGAACGCGTTACCGTCATCCAAAGCAAGACCAACCGATCCGTGCAATTCGAGGTCACCGAGGATGCGCGCGCCTCGATCCGGAACTGGGTCTCGTAGCCTGAAATGATCGGATGCGCGTTCCTGTTTCGGAGCCGCTTTCACGACCGACTGCACGTCTCGACGCAGCGATACGCGCAACTCATCCAAGACTGGGTCGTGGCGATCGGTCTGGAGCCGAGCGGTTATGGCACACACTCGCTGAGGCGCACAAAGGCTGCGCAGATTTACCGGAAGACCGGCAATCTGCGCGCAGTCCAGCTTTTGCTCGGCCACACGAAGGTCGACAGTACGGTCCGGTACTTAGGCGTCGAGCTCGAGGATGCGCTCAGCATCGCGGAGTCGGTCGATATCTGAAAACCAGGGCGAACAGAACCTGCCGTTCGTCTCCCCGGAGCGGTCACAGGTCACGTCCCAGAACAACGACAGTAGAGAGCGCAAACCTACAAACTTGCTGCACCGAGACGAATGTCAGTTTCGAAAGAAGCCTCAATCGACGTAAGGGACAAAAGGAACGCGCTCTCGCACCTCGACTTTCGGCAGCAGCTCTTCGATGGCGCTTTGGAAATGCGGGGATCCATTGTGGGCATCCCAGCCGGCCGCGTCTCTGTATAGCTCGTACACAAAGAAAGCGTTTGGATCAGTCGGTGACCGGTAGGGCATGAAGAACTTCACGCCCTCCTCAGCCATCGTCGGTGCGATTAGGCGTTCAAGAATGTCTGCGACTGCATCCGCTTCCCCTTCTTTCGCAACGATATTGATGGCGACCACGAAGCCGTCATTAAGATTGGCGGCGGCAGAGTCAGGATATTGCGTCATGAGTTCAGCTCCTGCTGGTCAATAGACGCAAGCCTGCGAGGGCGAAGAATGTGCCCAAGACTGCTTGGATACCCCGGCGCGCCCCACCGTAAATCCGCACCATCACAGGAGTTGAGAATGCAACCGCGTAGAGTAGGTGGATGATTACCGAGAGCGCGAAAGTCCCTAACACGATCACGGCTCCGACCCAGAGCGGCGCGCCTTCCTGTAAACCTAGCGAGATGATTGCGATCCAGGCTAACGCCGCTTTCGGATTGGTCATCTGGATGATGTAGCCCCGCTGAAGGTAGCCGAACGGGGTGCGACGTCCCCCGGCCAGTTCCTTTGCCTCGATGTCGTGGCTGGAAGCTGCAGATTTGAACGATTTGTAGGCCAGCCAGAGTAGATAAAGCCCTCCAAAAATCTTGATCAACAGCAGCGCCGAGGCATAGGTCGCCAGGATAGCCGACAGGCCAAACACCGTGAGCAGCGCCCAGGTAAATGAGCCAGTCGCGACCCCCATGGCCAGCGCCATGCCGGACGCGCGATTGACGCTCATCGAAGTACCGATAACAGCAAGGATGTTCGGCCCGGGGCTGGCGATGGCGAGAAGAAAGGCCGAATAGGCGAGAAGAATACCAGGGAGATATAGAGATACGTCTTGCATTGTTCGACCTCTCACTGAGCTAGCTTGTTCGCACTATGTTCCAAGCAGTCTGATCTGGCAAATCATTTCGCGATTGCGAAAGCAGACGTTCGAACACTCGCGGCAGACGACAGTAATGTTCGCATCGGCGCGGCAGTGACGACGTGCAGCGAATGGTCGGTATGACTTCCCCCTTAGGGCGCACTTGAACGTCCGGTTCGGCGACTTGCGCTGTGGCGCCGAATCTCGAACGCTGCGACCGCGAGCATCTTCCTTGTCATGCTGCACTTGCGTCACTTGATTGCCGAACGGCCGGAAAGTCCGCACCGCCGACCTGCAAACCGGTCGCGGTGGAGCGAGATTTGCCTTGCTTACCGGGCTTCCCGCCCATCGTGAGCACTGACATCTTCGGAAATCTCTTGCCGCAGTGCTGGACCCTGCGCGAGCCGACGACCGAGCGCGGCGACGAAAGCGTCATACCGTTTGCCGGCCTGTGCTTTGGCGGCCGCCTGAGCGGGTTCGGGCAGCGGCGGGTTGGTGATGAGCCAGAAGCGCACGAACAGGGCCAGCGTCTCGACGGAAATGCTGACGTCGCGTTCGATGCGAGCAACGCGCCGGTCGATCTGGTCGAGCCGATTGGTGGTCGCTGCTTCCTGCCGTTCGGCTGCATCCGGGGACAGAAACGAGGCGATGGCAGCCTCGGCAACAAGCGAGCGGGAGTGATCTCGGCGCGCCGCGTAGTCGGCCAGTGCCGCCATGATTTCCGGATCGAGATAGACCGACAGACGCAGTTTCTTGGGATGCTTCACGACCATGACCTCACATGTCGATGCCGTCGTCAGGATCGAGCGCTGCCTGGCGGGCGATCTGACGTGCTTGTTGTTCGAACATGCCGAGTTGCGCCGCGCGATCGTTGGACGGTTCTTTGAGGTCGGGCTCGAACTCATTGCTGATCAGCTTGCTTTCGTCGACCGACTGCGTCCGATCGAGCTCTGGCTGCTGGCGCTTTTCCTTCTCGCCATCCTCGCCTGAATCGAATTGAGTTTTTGGATCGGCGATATCTGGTCGTGGCGGGATCGGAGTTGCGCTCCAATCATCGGGCCGTACCTCTGTCGACGGCTCAGGCATGGGCGGCTCCAATATGCGCGCCTGGAACTGCGCGTCCTCGAAGTACCGCGCCTTCTTCGCACGGATCGGAGGTGTCCCGGCCACCATGACCACTTCATCGGTGGCTGGGAGTTGCATGACTTCCCCTGGGGTGAGCAGCGGCCGAGCCGTCTCCTGCCGGCTCACCATCAGATGTCCGAGCCATGGCGAGAGGCGGTGCCCGGCATAGTTCTTCATGGCACGTAATTCGGTGGCGGTGCCAAGCGCGTCTGAAACTCGTTTGGCCGTACGCTCGTCATTGGTGGCAAAGCTCACGCGCACATGGCAGTTGTCGAGGATCGAATTGTTTGGGCCGTAGGCTTTCTCGATCTGATTGAGCGACTGCGCGATCAGGAAGCTTTTGAGGCCGTACCCCGCCATGAAGGCAAGCGCGCTCTCAAAGAAATCGAGACGTCCAAGCGCCGGGAACTCGTCGAGCATGAGCAGCAAGCGCTGGCGCTTTTGTTTGCCATCCAGATCTTCGGTCAGACGACGCCCGATCTGGTTGAGCATCAGGCGGATCAGCGGCTTGGTGCGGTTGATGTCCGAGGGCGGCACAACGAGGTAGAGCGTAACGGGCCGTTCGTCGTCGACGAGATCGGAGATACGCCATTCGCAACGGCGCGTCACCCGTGCGACGACGGGATCGCGATAAAGACCGAGGAACGACATGGCCGTCGAGAGGACGCCGGAGCGCTCGTTCCCGGACTTGTTGAGGAGCTCCCGCGCGGCACTGGCGACCACCGGATGCGGGCCGGCCTCACCGAGATGTGCAGTTGCCATCATCGCCCGCAGGGTTGCCTCAATCGGACGCTTGGGATCGGACAGAAACGCCGCGACACCGGCCAGCGTCTTGTCCTGCTCCGCATAGAGCATATGCAGGATCGCCCCGACGAGCAGCGCATGGCTGGTCTTCTCCCAGTGATTGCGCTTCTCGAGCGAGCCCTCCGGATCGACAAGGATGTCGGCGATGTTCTGGACGTCACGCACTTCCCATTCGCCGCGACGCACTTCCAGCAGCGGGTTGTAGGCGGCGGACCTGGCATTGGTAGGGTCGAACAGCAGGGTGCGGCCGTGTCTTGACCGAAAGCCGGCTGTGAGCTGCCAGTTCTCACCCTTGATGTCGTGAACGATGGCCGATCCCGGCCAGGTCAGCAGCGACGGAATGACGAGACCGACGCCCTTTCCAGATCGAGTCGGTGCGAAACACAATACATGCTCCGGTCCGTCATGACGCAAATAGGCGTGATCCAGCTTGCCGAGAACGACGCCGTCTGGGTCAAACAGTCCAGCCTGTTCGACATCCGTCCGGTCCGCCCATCGCGCCGATCCATACGTATCGACATCTCGTGATTCGCGCGCGCGCAAGACTGACAGGAAGACGGCGACGGCAATTGCCAGGAACCCGCCCGATGCGGCGATGACAGCGCCCTCGATGAAGATCGGCGGCGCATAGGCGTCATAGGCATACCACCACCAGAAGAAGGCCGGTGGATAGTAGATCGGCCAGCCCCAAAGCTCGAACCATGGGGACCCGAGTTCCGATTGAAACCCAAGGCGCCAGGCAGTCCATTGGGTCGCCGCCCAAATCATGCTCAGCACGATCAGCGAGACGATGGTGATCTGACCCCAGAGGATCTTGGTCGCGGGCACTCCTTCTTCTCCTTCCGGACAAGAGGTCGGCTCACGTCATCGCGGAAATCAAGCTCCGTCGGCCAGTCTGTTCGGCCGATCGCGCCGTGGCGAAGAAATACAGGCTATGGCGGACACCGATGAAACCGGTCGGTGATGTTCTCAGGAGCCCTTTGCCGCGTTGCATGACGGAGCTACCAGAGCCGCAATCAAGTTGTTGGCTTTACCAGCGCCAAGCCCGCAATCAATACAATCAGAGCAAGCCATACTGTTGCAGGGTGAGTTTCGCCAAAGAATGCGATGCCGAACACCACACCGGACACCGTTACGATGTAGCCGACTTGGGACGTGAACACCGGCCCTGCCTGACCAATGAGCCACACGAACGCAAGGTAACCCACTAGGTGCAGAACCGCCCCACCGACAACTGCCAGTTCGACAGTGGTCGGCGATGCAAAGATGAACCAGTCAGCGCGAGAGACAACGAATGGTAGGAGCATCAACAGAGCGGCCCAAGTCGAGCCAAGCACCATACCCAGCGGATCTAGTGCGGCCGGCTTTAAGGTTTTGATGAAGGTACCTTCCAGCGCATAGGATAGTGCGATGATAAGGGGCACGATCAGCAGCATTGGCTTTGAGATGCTGTTCGGGTCTCCGCCGGGCAAAAGGATCGTTGCGATTGCACTTAACCCCAACAGCAGCCCGGCAAGCTTTCGGACGTTGAGGACGTCGATCTTTGCCAAAACGGCGGCGAGCAATGTCAGAAGCGGCGTTGTGGAAATCAAGATGACAACAATACCGACCGGCAATGCGTCGAAAGCGACATAGGCGAGGGTTATTGGGATCGCTCGCCCAAGCAATCCGCAGATCAAAAAGAACTGAGTGGTTTCGCGATTGAGGATTAGCTTTCGGTTGCTGAGACCAGCAATCACCGTTACCGCTACCGCCGCTGTGGCGACATTCCAAAAGGCAACCACCAAAGCATGATGACCGCTAGAAACGGCATGCTTTCCAACTGGCGCAGCAAGCCCCCAAGCTAGACCAATACCCAGCAAAACGAACCAAAACGTGGTTCTGGTTGCACTGCCTGTACGGACTTGGGGGCCTTGGTTCGGTTGCCTCAAAGCTTGCTCCTGATGAATGCAAGCCCTGCCAACCTGTGCTTAGAGGAACGTCGAGCCTATTGGAGCCATGCTGAATGTCAATGAATGGTCCGAAGTCGCCGTCCGTTGCAGGATGATTGAAGATCCTCAACACAACTATCGACCAATCCCCCGGCTCCGTCCGAAGTCCCAATCGACGCCGCCATTGCCGCGGGCGATACCTGAGACGTGTTTGCCGAGATGCTTCTCGACGGAGGGCGTCCAGGGCACGAGCTGGAAGCCGAGTCCGTCGTCGATGATGGCGAAGCGACCCGAGGCGAGCGCGATGCGCCGCTGGTAAGCGCCCGCGACGTATTCGCCGGTTGCCGAAGGCGCGTATGGGCGGCCGATTTCTTCGGCCAGCTTCTCACCGACCGCATCCAGCTCGCGCCTGCGTAACGTGTTGAGCAGGTCACGATTGAATATCACGCGCTGGCCCCGCCGCTTTGCCAATCCTTCCGCGATCAGATGATCGGCACGCTGGCCTAGGGCGTCGCTCACCTCGGAACCAAACCCGCCACTCCCGAGAGACGCCGGTTCGCGCGCGATAGCCTGGCGGTCGAGCCAGGTCGCTCCGGACGCGGTCACTTGCCTTTCGATTGAAAGGTCTGAGCGGACCGCGAGCGCTATGCGGCGACGGCCCTTCGCATCCTCGAACTTTCGCAATTCGACGATCGATCCAAGTGTGCCGTCTCCGGCCGCATCGATGTGCGGCAATCGGACATGATGGGTGCGACCGTCGATGCCGTCGATCACCGCAAAAGCCGTCCCCTTGAGCTCATCATCCAGTCCGCGATCGACAAGTCGCCCGATGACGGGATCGTCCAGGCTTTCGCCTGCCAGGACGTAGCTCGATGCGCCGCGTTCGATGTCGCGCTCGGCGAGACCGCGATGAATGCGCTTGATGATGTCGCCACGCTGACCCAGTTCACGCAGCGTCGTCTCGGCGCTCTCGTCCATCACCCACTGACCCGGTCCGATCTGGTCGGCGAGGCCAAGCGATTCTAGCTTGCGCAGCCGTCCAACTTTCAGTGCTTGATACTCATCCGGCTGGTGACCGGGTCTGGGCGCGAGATCGATGACGCCCATACGACTTGCATCACGGGATAGCTGGCGATCCAGACTGGTCCACCGCTCGGCATCGATCTGACGCTCCAGGCCAACGCGGATGTCGCGGTCGGTGCGCGGACCCAACTCCATCGTGATGAAACCGCGCGCCCGATCGCGCATACCCTCCTTGATGTAGTCCCGTGAGATGACGAGGTTCTCGCCATCGTCCCGGACGCCGCGCACGATCAGGTGGACATGCGGGTGCTCAGTGTTCCAATGATCGACAGCGACCCAGTCGAGTTTCGTGCCGAGATCCTTTTCCATCTGCTGGGTGAGATCGGCGGTGAAGGATCGCAGGTCCGCCATCTCCACTGCGTCATCGGGTGAGATGATGAACCGGAAGTGATGCCGGTCGTCCTCGCAGCGTTCGGCGAACGCCTTGGCATCGATCTCTTCCTCGCCCGGGCCGAACAATCTGGCCTTCTCTCCATCGTGGGTGACGCCTTCGCGACGCAGATAGGAAAGATGCGTGGCGAGCGGTGCGCTGCGTCCATTGTTGCGCACGACGCGCGCCTTGACGACCGCGCCGCGCGAGCGCGCCGTGATGAACCGATTGGCCTGTACGGTGGCGCGCTGCCCTCGTCCGAAACGCGAACGGTTGCCAGCCCCGATCTTCCCTCTGCGCGACACGGAGCCGCCGGCCTTTTGCGCTGCGGCAAGCGCCTGGGCGATGAACGGCCGCGCCCGTTGGCTGGATGACGATCGAATGCGGCCTGGGCGGATGCGGAAGTCGTTGTGGTCGCTCATGACGCAAGTCCCGCACATCGCGATAACGCTATGATAAATTTGAGAAAGCGCACGCATCGCAGGCTGTGCGTGTGCTGCGCACCTCGCGATTGCAGCACATAACCCGTTGAAAACCCACAACCGATCCCGGCCGCACATCGCGGCCCTTTATCCTGCCATCCCCTCCCTTCCTCACCGGCCTGTTCCCTCCCGGCACGCTGGATTGCGCCGGAACCGCCGGACATGCGAAAGCAGCGCGCGGCGGTCATCGTGACCCTCCCTCATCGGATCGCACGACAAAGAGTTCGTTCGAGGGCTCGTTCAAGGCCGCATCGTCATGTGATGAATGTGCCCACGGGCGTGCAGCCGCGCCGCGCTCGTTCTGCAATCGATCTGCAGAGGAACTGCGGTCCGAGCCGTCGACGAAGAGCGGAGCCTCGCGCCAGTCAGATGGTCGGGCCGCGACAATCGACTTACCATCCGGCGCCTCGAAGCCGAGCATTGCAGTGAGCGTGGCAACATAGGCGCGCGTCTCGCGCGGTAAGGGTCGCCCGGTCTCGAGATGCTGTCGGTAACGGTCCGGTCCCGCATTGTAGGCCGCGAGAAAGCCGGGCGACCCAAAGCGGTCAAACATCTCGCGCAGATAGGCCGTGCCGCCGAGAATGTTGTCGCGCGGGTCAAACGGATCACGGCCGAGACGATGACGGATGCGCAGGTCCGCCCAGGTGTCCGGCATGATTTGCATCAGGCCCATTGCGCCGGCGCTGGAAACGGCGCGCACACGGCCTGCGCTTTCGACCTGCATGACGGCGCGGATCCAGTGCGCGGGAATGCGGAAACGCTGCGATGCCTCGGCAATATGCACGGCGTACGGATCAGTGATTTCATGCGTGATGGGTGCGTCCTGGGCAACCGCAGTCGTCGGCAGACCGCTTGCAGTCAGGAGGCCGGTAAGGAGAAGGAGGCCAAGCCGCCGGGCGGGGCGAAGCCGACCGGCGGTGCTGTGATCGCGACAAGCACGCATCGCCTCAGCTCTGTTCGCGGCGCTTCGGCGGCCGGTTCCAGGTAAGCGTGTAGCTGTCGTTTTCGCTCAACGAATGGAACAGGTTGGCATGGATCGGATGCGGCAGGGCGGGATCGTCGATCAGCAGCGAGACATAGTCACCGGCCTTCTCGCCGGTGCGTTTCCAACCCGCGCCGATCTCCTGCGCCTGGTCGTCCGTGCCGATATGGACGCGGTAGTCGGGCGCGTTCTCGGCGTCGGTTTGCTCGGCCGGAACGAGCGTCAGTTCGGCGTCGAGGGTGAGCGTCTTGAGGTGGCCGCGATAGCCGTCCCTGGTGCGGGTGAAGTGTCCGATATGTGCCATGGGATTGTCCTTTCGGTTGGCGCTGGAGGGAGGTTCGGCGTGCCGGTCATCGGGTGTCCGCGCGCCAGTGTAGCGGCCCGAGCCGTCCTCGTCGGTCCACAGCGGGATCGCCGAGCCGATGATCGAAGTGGCGGGAATCGGGCCGAAATAGCGTCCGTCGAGGCTGTTCTCGACAGCCGGGTTCATGAGGAAGACGTCGCCTGTCGCAATGCGCCGGCAGCCCTGCCAGACCGGCATCGGTCGACCGATGGAATCGCGCCGAAGCGCCTCTCCCATCGCGATGCCGTCGACAGTGATGGTTCGGCCGGTGCGGCAGACGGTTTGGCCCGGAAGCCCGACGACGCGCTTCAAAAGTGGGACGTCCGGCGGCAGATAGCCGCGCCCTGTCACGAAACGTTCGAATCTTTCGGGCGGATCGACGGCAACGAGCTGCGGCACGTCGAGCCGGTCGATTGTCTGTATCTGATAGAACCCGATCGGTGCCGACGGGGTGGCGTTCCAGATAATCCGCATGGGGAAGTCGACGATAGACGAGGCTGCGATCGCACCGATCGCCGCAGCGCTAACAACGAGCGAGGCGCAACGTTTCATAGGCCGACCCTCCGACGCTTCAGGAAGGCGGTATGACGGATCGGCGTGTAGCGTCGCGGCTCGAGGCGTGCGGCCATTCGGTTGTGGACGTGTCGCCAATAGTCCGGTGGAACGTCGGCGGGATCGATCTCGATCGCGTCAATCGCGTCGATCGCCTGCAACACGCGTTCGACCTTCGACCAGCCCTGGATATGCAGAAGGATGTCGCCGCCCGGACACACACACGGGATTGTCTGGAACGGTTTGCCGGGTTTCACCGCGCGCAGGATGTCGATGTTCGACTGGATCGTACCGTACTCGTTGGACGCCCAGCGAACGAAGGCGAAGACGCTACCGGGCGCGAAGCTGACGATCCGGCGACGGCGGTCGATGATCCGTTCGCCAGCCTGGCGGCCAAAGCGGAGCCAGTGCTCGACCTGCTTCTCGATCCAGAGCAGTTCGACCTGGGTGTGGTATGCCGGGAGCGCCGTCATCGCCCTGTTCCCGGGCGGCTCCGGGCGCGGCCGTGCGGATGCGCTTTGGCTGCTTGGCGTTTCTTCCGCGCGGACGGGTTGTCCACATCCGCTCGCGCGCAACAAGAGTTAGAGTCTGGGTTAGACTCTAAGTTAAGGGCACGATTTTCGGTTCGATCTGAGGAGGTTAGGCCCGGTTTCGGTTCCCGATGGCACGACACCCCGGTTCCCGATGGCACGATAGGGTGGGTTCCCGATGGCACGAGGCCGTCAACATCCTGTCCACAGGGCGTGGGCTCGAAGGCCAGTAGCGTCTTGCCGCTGATTTCGACCTCAATCGACAGGATGTATCCGGGCAGCGGCTGGCGCCGGACGATGTCGCGCAGCTCGTAGGCGAAGCGCTTGAAAGGCGAGAGGCTACCGGACTTGAGATAGAGATGTCGGAATTCGAACCGCCATCCGGCGCGCTGCCTGCCGCCATGCTTGCGCACGATCCGGTAGAGCCAGCGGTCGAACCCGCCGGTCAGTGAGAAATAGGCGCGGTCGATAGTGAGGATCAGTGCATCGTCTAGGACGGCGCTGTAGAACCAATCGGGCACGATCAGTTCTATCCCTGCCGGATTGCCGAGATGATCGGTGCGTTCGACCCATTCGTTGATCCAGGAGAAGCGGTGCCGCCGCCCTGATGCCGGCTGGCGGATCGTGGAGGCAACAGTCGTCGATTGCAGACGGTCGAGCGCGGCCTTGAGGCGCTTGTAGTCGCGTGAACTGACGCCGCGGCCGATGAAGGTGAGAATCTCATAGGGCGTCGCCGCCATGAGACGCGACGTGCGCAATCCGGCATCGCGGGCCTCGACGAGTTGGCTCGCGGCCCAGATCAGGATGTCGGCATCCCAGATCGTTGCCATGCCGTGTTCGGGGACGGCCTCGACGCGGATGACGACATCCGCAACATCGTATTCGATCGGTTTGATGCGGTGGGATTTGGAGAGGCTGAAGAAGGGGTAGGCCATCAGATCCTGGGCATCGCGCGGAGCGGGATCGCTGGCGGCGGCGCGGAACAGCTCCAGCTGCGCGCGTTCGGAGGGTGTCTGGTTCGTGCGGGACATGAGGAAACGGCCGACCAGGTCAGCGCGAGCTGCTGCCTGCGGCCGCCTTATCGTCGTCATGGCGCCTGGCAGGCAGGACCGAGCCGCGCGGATCGGAGGTCGATGTGACCATGCCGCGATCGGCCCAGGCTTGAAGGTCCTCGACAGCGTAGACGACGCGGCCGCCGAGTTTGCGATAGGCGGGACCGGTCCCGTAGGTGCGATGCTTCTCGAGCGTGCGACCGGACAGGCTGAGGAAGCGCGCGGCTTCCGAAGTTCTCAGAAAGCGTGGAGGCAGTTGGGCGGCGTTTGCGGACATGAGCGGGTCTTTCGTGAGTTCCGTGAAGCCGCTGGCAAGAAGCGGCGGATCACGGACACGATGGCGGAGCAAACCCGCGAAGGGGGATGGGGAAGATTCGAAATGAAAAATCGCACCCCGTCAGGGTGGACGCTTCACATGTCCTTCAATCAACCTGTGTGACGGAAGGGGGTTCGATTATGAGTTTGTCCTGCAATCGGCCATGGCGGTTTCGAGCCCAATGGGTCTGATGCTGCAAGATGTTCGGATGGCCGCTTACCCGATGGCGGACGGTTCAACGGCAGTGGTTTCCTTATAGGTCTCAACCGCAAACAGTGTCGTGTAGCGCACCACGTCTGGGTCGCTATCAAAAAGCCGATCACAAAGTCCCTGATACTCTTCCATATCCGCAAAATGCCCGATCAAAACTGCGTCAAGCTCGCCGGTCACGCCATAGGCTTGCGTGATTGCTGGTTCTTCTGAGATGCGGGATGAGAAAGAGGTGCGCAGGTCTTTTGTGTGGTTCCGGGTTGTGACTGTTATGATCGCTCGGATACCCCGCCCGAGTTTGGCAGGATCGGCCAGATAGACACAGTTTATGAGCACCCCGGCACGGCGTAGCTCGGCGACGCGCCGCAGACAGGTCGATGGTGTGGACCCGACCGCCTCCGCCAGTTCTGCCTTCGTCAGGGAGCCGTCCGCTTGAAGAGCAGCGACGATCCGAAGATCCAGAGCATCCATGGTCATGTCCGCCTCCCGTGGTCCATAACTCCAAAATATCGAAGATTTTGACCACACTTTCCATTGCTTTCGTCGTAGGTCTACGGAAAAGCGACGGAATCTCGACATGAGCAACACAACCCTCGGCCTCATCTGGGCCTTCTCCTTTGTCATTCTGGAAGCGGCGCAGGCCGTGTTCTTCGGGGGTGTGTTTCAGGACTACGACTCCTTTCTAATCGGAGCAGCCGTCTTCGGCTTTACCGCCTTGGGCGCTCTTACATGGACAGGTATCCGTGCCGCAGATGAACTGCGTACCGCATGGGGTAACGGCGCTGCTCTCTTTGGCCTGAACCTATCGACTGCCTTTGTGTGGATCGCCTATTTCTTCGCGCTTCAGATGATCGAACCGGCGGTCGTGTTCACGATCTTCTCAGGGCTGATCCCGGTCGCTATTCTGATCGCCCGGGCCCTTGGCGTCCCGGAAGCATCGCCGCTGCGCAACCGCACTGAAGGCGCGGGCTTGCTCATCATTGTGATCGGTGTCGGTTATCTCACGGCGATCACCATCCTCGGCAGGTCTGGCTTTGTGAGAGGGGACTGGACAGTTGCACTGACTGGATTGCTGCTGACCTGTATCTCAGGGGCAAGCCTCGCGGCCATGATGATCTATAGTCAGCGGCTCAACCGTCTGGGTGTCTCTCCCGTCGCGCAATATGGACTGCGGTTTCCACTCTATGTGGCGGTCGCACTCGCAGGGGCCTCGCTCGGTTTCGATGAGAAAGGCCCCGTCGATCCGGGCGGTTTGATGATCGTGGTTCTGATCGGATTTGTCATCATGGCGTTCCCGGTCTTTGCGATGCAGAAGGCAATCTCGCTGATGTCTACCTTGACCCTCGCCGCGATTACCGCTCTCGGCCCGCTATTCGTCTTTCTGTTCCAGATCATCGAAGGTCGCGTCGATTATGCCCCCGCAACGATGACCGGCCTGATTATCTACGTCACTGGTGCGATACTTGCGGCCTATGGCGGAGCGAAAAGCAGTGATCGACATGTTGTGCAGGTGTGACAGCCAATCCGCGGGCGTACCGAGTCCGGCCATTCGAACGGGTAGACGGACGGCGGCTATCTCCCGCGTGGCGGTCATCTGCATCCGGCCTCTTTTTTGGGACTATCCGCGCCTGCGATGGCGCAGAAGTCTGAGGTAACCGCCTGCGATCATCGCACGTCCGTCTTTGACGAGAGCGATCGTGCTGTCGCGCAGCGGAGACGTTTTCCAATGCTCTTGGTCAACGCGGAGCTCGCCATACAAGGCCTTGGCGATCTCGCGATAGGTGGCGCCAGAAAGGTGGCCATCGATCGCCTGAAGCATCAGCCGCAGTCTGCGGCGACGTTGCTCGGTAAGGCGTGCGTAAAGCGGGACCGGGCGGTGGTTCAAGACCCGCCAAAGGCGTGACAGCGCTTCGATGCGATCAAGCCCGAAGGCATCGAGCGGGACGATCGCGGCAAGCGGCCTGCCGGGCTCGGCGCTATCGAGAAGCAGGAGGCGAAGAGAGGATGCGCTGGCTCTCGACACGACGCTCGTACCGCTCGGCTCGTGCCGAATGGCGGCCTGGTCGATGTTTGGAATCTTGATAGCAGGCGCGTTTGAAAGCGGCATCGTGGCACTCAAAAGCACCGTTCCCGGATCGACATCGGGCTGCCAATAGATCACGGCATCCAGGCCGTTTTGGCGTGGATCGGTCGGGAAATCGTAACCCCCAACGTTGGCGGACCTGATCCGTTATACGCCGAGGGTTTGATCCTGCCTTGGACAAGCGAGCGTAGTCACACTGGTACTTTTTGTTACGCCGCAGCCATTCCCAGGCGATGTCGGACGCGTCGAGTGCTTCGGCATATTCATAGTGCGATGATGAACGCCAATTTGATCGGTCGAGAGTCATCGGTTTTCTCCTGACTCGCAATCAGATGCCTCGCTGGATACTCAACCTTTGCATGTACGGCTGGAAGCCGGTGACCTGACATCGACCGATGCCGGCACGGCATCGGTCCGGTCAGTGCGGCGCACCGCTGAGAAGCTGGCGATAGCCATGCTCGGTCATCCAGCGCGCGCGGGCGAGATGCGTGTCATGGATGCGCCGCGCCCGTTCGGGATCAACGGCCGGGTTGATCTTGAAAAGAACCGATACGACCTCACGCCAGTCCGCGCCGTCGTCGGCGGCGTCCAGCAACCGCATGTAGAGAATGGTATGTGTCCGATCGTACTCGGTGAGCGCGGCGCTTTCGGGCGGCGCATCGAGAAACTCCGTCTTTTCCGTCATCCCGATCCCCCCTCTGCGACGATGCAGCCTCTTGCGTCCAAAGGTAACCTTATCGGATCTCTGGCGTTGCGATAGGCGGTCCGGTGGCATCGGCCGATGCGTCCACGGCAACGCTCCGGTGCACAAGGCCGCGGTTCAAGACGGCGGGGTCCGCGTATTGTCGGATTGAACAATCATCACTCCTTCCCCTCGATCGGAGGTCAGGAAGACGATGCCGGCTCCTTCGAGCGTGCGGCGTATCTGGTCTGCGGTCGACTCGTACACCTTCAAGTCGTTTTGCGACTCGAGGCGCTTCAAGGCGGTCAGCGATACCAGGGCGCGTTCAGCGAGCGTCTCCTGCGTCCAACCAAGCAACGCGCGCGCGGCCCGCGTCTGTCGGGCGGTGATCATGCATGATCACCTCCTATAGGCACGAATGCGCACGCCAGAACTACGACTATATTAGTCGCTCTTGATGTGTTTGGCGAGTGAATTTCTCAAGCAAAGCGGTTATTTGCGCGTCGGGATGCGATCTGATTCGGTCGTGACAAAGATCGATCGGCCCCGCCCGGATGAACCGGGCGGGGCGTCGTGCCGGGCGCTCAGTCGCCGTTGCGGCGGTTTGGACGGGACCAGATGAGGCTATAGCCGCCGTCTTCGTCGTCGAAGAGGTTGGCGTAGATCGGAGCTGTGAAGCTCGGATCGTCCAGCTTGAGGCCGAGATAGTCGCGACCCTCATTGGAGGTCTTCGACCAGGCGGCGCCGATCTCGGCGCGACCGACCAGGACGCGGTGGCTGGGCGCGTTCTCGCTGGTCTGGCTGGTTTCCGGGACGATGCGGACGTTTTGTGCCTGAACGTTGAGGGTGACGATTTCGCCGGTGTATTCGTTGCCGGACTTCTTGAAGGTGCCGATGGTTGCCATGGTGGTTCTCCTTGATCATGTGTTTCGAGCCCGCACCATTGCGGCCTCGATGGCGATCGGCGGGCCGGAGGCGACCTACGGCTCACCCGCACGGGCCGCAACGTCAGTGGAGGACGGCGCCGGGAGACTTTCTTGGACCCAGCGGGTCATGCGCGAGGAATGACGGCGATCCGGGGTCCCCACGCGACTGGTCGCGGGGGGTGGTCCCGGCAGGGGAAGAAAGTGGACTGGGGCCGTTGAGCCATGGGCGGTCGAGGCGAAGCCGACCTTCGGTCAGATCAGCCCATTGAAGAGGCCGTTTGGAGCGGTCGATCCCAACAGAAATGATCTATGGAGAACCTGGCGACCAGTGGCCATGGATGAATAACGGTCGTGCGCGGTTTCTACAGGCGTTCTTCGCTCCAGACAGGCACTGACGGCTGTTTCGTCAGGCAACGAATTTCCGAGAGAAAGCCGTACCGGCACCGCGCTTCGGTCCGCGTCTTGAGCAACTGCCCGAGAGACTTCCGACGGCGGCTCGTCGTTCTTCGGGCGAATCTGGACGCTTAGAGCGAGATCGAGCGATCGCCAATTGACGACGCAACGCGGACGGCAAAGGTGGTGCTGCCCGCTTCCCGTTATGGCAACAGGCAGTGACAATACGCCGTTTGCGCGCCTTTTGCGCCTTGGGCGGGGCTGTGGGGATCGATCGAAAATCCCGTTCTTCGGATCGGCACCACCGACAAAGCTTAGTTTGCTGTTGTCCCAACTCATTGCTTTGCAGCACTTCTTCGATGAACGCGGGCACCAGCGTGAAGTTACTGACCGGGCAGGCCGTCGAGCTTCTCAACTTGGTCCAGTCGCTCGTCCCAATCAGCCCGGCTGGAGTAGCAGATATGTGCGTTTGGCCGGATGTCGACAGAACTATCGAGACATCCAGCGGGAACGACGATGAGGTTGCCGTTCATCTGAACTCTCGGAAGGGCAGAGCCGCATCGCGAGCAGAAGCTTCTCGAATGTCGTGTGTTGGGAACCTGAAACGACGTGACTCTATCTTTCCCCTTTACCCAGGTGATCTCGGCGGTCGATGTGAACAGATTTGCCGCATGCGCCGATCCCGTACCCTTTCGACATCGGCTGCAGTGACAAAGAAAGAAGCTTTCAAACCTACCGGAGATCTCAAACTCGACGTCCCCACAAAGGCACCTGCCGCTGAAACTCTTACTCATCGATCCGAACCTTTTGTTTGGGGGAATTCATAGAAAGGGCCACAGCGACCCCTTAAGGGCGATCTGAGATAGGATCAATCGGAGCACAACAGCGTCTTTCGATTTCGCGGTTCAGCACGCAGCATCGCCTGTACGCGTACCACTTGCCTGCGCTGTGCATGGCTCGGGCGAGAACCTAGATCGAGTAGAGAGGCGTTCGATCGACATCGTAAACGCCCAGCTCTCAACCGCCGCCACGCTCCGTGAGACTTCGAGCGTGATAATCAAACAGCGGATCAGGGAACTTAAGGTCACCAATCCGCCACGTCGTTCTTGTATTTGATCCTCTGTAAGAAGGGATGGAGAACACAATGCCGATAGACAAACCTCCAGTGGACCGCCTTCCGGCACCGGCATTTATCGATGAACTCCGTCTTCTGGGCGCGCTGCCGCCCGGTGGCGATAGCGAGAGAGTACTCTCGGCATTCGCAAACGTATCTCGACACGCTTTTGCTGGTCCGGGACCTTGGACTGTGCGTTCTCCAGTGTACGGCTTGGCAACCGTGAGGACACCTGATGCGGACCCTCGCTGGCTTGACCACTGCGTATTGGTTGCCTTGGACGAGGCAAAAGGCATCAATATAGGTGAGCCATCAATGTGGGCCCGGTTGTTCGCGCGTACTGTTGTCCCGGAAGGAGCACGCGTACTTCAGGTTGGAGCAGGTGTTGGCTATTACACGGCCATTCTCAAACAAATAGTAGGCGATACCGGAACTTTACTTGCCTTCGAGGTTGAGAAGGATCTCGCAGAGCGAGCTAAAGCTGCCTTGTCCGACTTGGAAAACGTGGAAGTTCGGTATGGCAACGCGGCTACCGATCTTCTTGACGAAGATGGGCCGTTCGATCTCGTCGTGGCATTCGCCGGTATCACGCATCCCATCGACGCCTGGACCTCGAAGCTATCGGCATCAGGCAGACTCTTGTTTCCAGCAACTGGCACCCGCGGCCGCGGAGCGATGATGCTCGCCGAACCGTGCGAAGGCGGGTTCGATGTTCTGACACTGGGACCGTGTGGATTCTACGATTGCTCCGGCGCGCGCGATGAGCCGACCGCGCAACGCCTCGACAAGGTCATCCAAGACCCTACGCGGCTTGACAGTTGGCGTCTGAAGATACGGACCAGCGGAGGTGCGGTACGCTTCGAGGTTGATGGTCAAGTCTTTTGAATCACCACTGATTGCTGTTTCCGTCCGCCTCGGGACATGATCCAATTGGTGAAGGTCGTGGAAGGGCACGAAGCTGCTATTCCGTGTTGACGTCAACCGCTAGTTGGCGATCAGGGTTGTTCCCGACTGAGCCTGTACTCGGCTCAGGCGCAACAACACCCGCCATCCGAAACAGAGCAGTCACACCGACCGCGATCGCTCCGATGATCGAGAAGACCATTTGCCAGCCTTCGGACGGCATCAGGTGCCTCGCGATGCCATGGGTGGCGGCATAGCCCGCCATAGCGGCGGGCGCGGCGAATAGCAGGGCGACGACAAGGCGTATCCAGAGTGGCCGCGCGAAGGCGAAGATGAGCTGTCCGACAATTGCCACCGCACCGGCTGCGATCACACCGACTATGAGGCCGCCCGCCACACCGGCATCGTTGCCATGCGCCCACATCCCAGCGGTGACGCCGACGAACAGCGGCAAGGCATAGATTGCGAGCGTGAATAGGAGCCAGCAGAGAAACCCGATGACGCCGATAAGAAGGACGATGTTGAGAAAGATCATGACGGTGGTCTCCGGTCAAAAGTGTTGAACGGTCGCGCCAGCCACCACCACCTCGGCGCAACCTGTTCATAGCAGAAGAGGCGAAGAATCGGCAGCGCGGACATCGCAGCGCGGTAAGCACTCACGCTGCAGGTCGGGCGTTTCGTCGCCGAAGTCGGGGCGGCGCTCATGCGCCACCCGCCTTGCGGAAGTCGAACGCCCTGATGCCGAGCTTGCGGGCCTTATCGGCGAAATTGTCCTGGATGCCGGTGCCCGGGAAGACGATGACCCCGATCGGCAGGACATCGAGAATGCGGTCGTTGCGTTTGAACGGGGCGGCCTTGCCATGGTGCGTCCAGTCGGGCTTGAAGGCGACCTGCGGAACCTTGCGGGTCTCGGCCCATTTGGCGGCGATCAGTTCGGCTCCCTTGGGTGATCCGCCATGCAGGAGCACCATTTCGGTGTGCTTGGCGTGGACCTTGTCGAGCGTCTCCCAGATCAGCCGATGGTCGTTGAAGTCGAACCCACCAGTGAAAGCGATCTTGGGGCCTTGCGGGAGGTGGACTTGCGTTTCTGCGCGCGTCTTAGCAGCGAGGAAGTCTCGGCTATCGATCATCGCCGAGGTGAGATTGCGATGGTTGACCCGCGATCCGGAGCGTGCCGACCAGGGTGAGCCCGTCAGGCGAAGATAATGATCGGCGGCGCAGTCTCTATAGGTCTCTATGCAGTCGCGTCGCTCGATGAGCGACTGGCCGATGGTGATCAGGCGTTCGAGGTCGACCGCCTTGACCTCAGAGCCATCCTGTTCGCGCTGCCCGCGTTTCTGCGCCTGCTCGTTGTTGTCGAGCTTGCGCTCGATCCGGTCGGTGGCGCGGTGGAACATGTTGACCGTCGACCAGAGCAGTTCGTCGAGGTCGGCATCGAGCATCGTGTCGGCCATCGTGGCGATGAGAGCATCGAAGATGTCGGCGACCGCGCCTTCGATCCGACTGTCTTCGGGGACGTCACGCGGGTCGGGCTCGCCCTCGGGCGGACGATGACCGAAGAGCTGGAGGTCGTCGCAGATCGTCTCGGTCGGCGAGGCGTTGTGATGCGGCTCGGTATCATTGTCGTCGGGATCGGTGAACATGGGCTGCTCCTTCGTTCGGGGGACCGCGACCGCCGCGGCCTTCGTGGCGACGCAAGACGGCGGGCGGGATGGAGCTGCACCCGTGAGGGCCGCAGCGCAGCGGAGGATGGCGGAGAACGGTTCTTTTGCTTCGCGATGGAACGGCCCGCCAAGGGCCGCCGGAAAAGAGCCGGGCGCAGCCATTGCCGGACTGGCCTGCCTGCCGTTCTGTCGCCCTTTTGAAGAAGGCCGGGTTGCGGCTCTCTCTGGCGGGGATCAAATGGCCGGTGCGATCCCGTCTGCGATCCTCAGCCCGGCACCGCCTCCGTTCCGGCCGATGCAGATGCGCGCAGAAAGCGGTCGACATCCTCCGGCGCGATCTGCACGCGCACATGGCGCCGCAAAGCGTCGATGCCGCGTAGTCGCATATCCTCGTTGAAGTCGCCGAGATGGGGCGTGAGGGGCAATGCCTCGATCCCAGACTCGGTTGCCCGATCGATTAGCGTATTCATCGCTCCATCTCCGGCCGGATCGTTGTCATGAGCGATGTAGAGACGGCGCAAAGCTGCCGGGAACAGAATGGCAGCCAAATGGGCGGCAGAGAGCGCAGCGACCATCGGCATGCCGGGCATCACCATCCGCAGGGACAGCATGGTCTCGATGCCTTCGCCCGCGGCCATGACCTTGCTTGCAACACCGAACCGGACGGCATGGCCGAGCAAATGGCCCATCGCGCGGCGCGGCGTGTCGATCGGCGCCTTGCCGAGCGTTGCCACGGAAAATCCGTCCGGATCGAGCCAGGTTCGATGCGCGCCGGTGATCGTGCCGTCGAGGTCGGTTGCCGCCGCGATCAATGCAGGCCAGGTCTCGGGCGGGTTGTGTTCGTCAGGCCGGTAATAGCAGTTCGGATGGAACCGCAGGCTTCCGGTTTCATGCAAAGTCGTAATGTCGCGATTGCGGAAGTACGTTTCTGCGAGCGTGCCCCTGATCGGTTTCGCCATGGTGAACAGCCGTCGGGCGGCTTCCGGCGATCCGGTCGGTGCCGGTGCGGATTGAGTTTCTGGTCGGTTGCCCGGCTTCAGTTGGGGCAGGCTGAGGAACCGCCGCGCTTCTTCAGCAACATCCTTGAAGTCGACCAGGCCGCAACTCTCGCGAATGATATCCAGCAGGTCGCCATGTTCGCCGGTGGCCGCGTCGGTCCATTTGCCCGCCGCGCCCATGCCGGATTCTGGTCCTTTGAGGCGGACATACATCGAGCGGCCGGGCGTGCCCTGGACATCGCCAATCATCCAGTAGCGGCCCTCGCGGCGACCATTCGGGAGATAGTGGCGGCAAACGGCCTCGACGTTGCGGGCCAGGGCCTCGGTTAGGTCGGAAATCGATTGCATCATGACGAGGCCTCCAAAGAAAAGGGCCCGCCTCGCGGCGGGCCCAGTTGGGATGGTTTTGTCATTCCGCGGCGACGAGCTGCTCGTCCTGCCCTCCATCGCCATCGTCGGCTGAGACCTCTGGATCGTCCATGGCCGTTTCGCCGTCGTTTGCCGTCGATTGCACTTCGCTTTCCTCGGCTCGTTCAACATCGTCTTCATCGACGATCTCGAACTCCGGCTCGTCGGGCTCTTCCGTCAGCGGAGCCGTGCGCAGCGGCTGCGGGAGCCAGCCCGTGCCCGCCAGCAGTTCTTCCGCGGCTTCGACCATGTCCGGCTTCTTGAACCCGGCGATCCGGTCGGCGTCCTTGTCGCCCTTCGCCTCGCGCACGGCATCGAGGATCTGCGCCTTGGTCACGCGGCCCAGATAGCTGCCCGCCGTCGGCCTCCAGCCGGCCTTCGCCATGTCGAGACCGAGCGTCGCGGCGAGCACGTCGGCGTGTGCAATCTGGCGCGGCTTGCGATGATGCGGTTCCTGCACCGCGTTGACGGTCATCGCCACGCAATGCGCGAAGAGCGCATCGCGGCTGTTGCTATCCCATTCGGCCAGCGCGTCCCAGAGGTCCTCCGGCGCTTTTGGCAGGTTGCCCGCCCAGGTCTCTACGCGTGCATCGATCGACTGGACATAGCGAGCGTCGCCAAGGTTCGGCGCCTGCGATCCAAATTGCGTGGAACGCGGGGTGATCTCGACACAGCTGTCCTGGCCGTAGTGGTAGAAGAGCTGCAGGACCATCGCATGCAGGCAGGCGAGCATCGCCAGCTGCGGATCGTTCGCCAGCGCGTCCCGCAGCGCCATGGTGCGATGGACGGTCAGGTCGCAGATGAGGCGGTCCGACAGCGGCTTGGTGCCGTCATCGTCCTCGTCGTCCTCAGCTCCGGTCTCATCGGTCGCAGTTCTATCGGTCTGCGGATCGGTCACATCGGTATCGGTCGAGATGCCGTCGATGTCGTCATCCGACTCCACGACCGGCTCATCTTCGGCGCGGACATAGCCGCGTTCGACCCGAAGGCCCCCGGAGCTGTCGATGCTGACGAAGGCACCGGCGATCGCATAGTCCTCCGGCTCGAACTTGATCGGACGGTCCTGAAGCGCCTCCATCGCCGCCTCGATCTCGCCGAGCCGCTGGTCGACCTCGTCGGGCAGTTCGTCCGCTTCCGCGTGCGCCTCTTCCAGCGCGTCGTACTCGGCCTTGAGGGCGGCGTAGCTCGCGTCCTCCTCCTCGCTCATTGGCTCGGCTTCGCCGCGAATGCGCCGCAGGTCATAGGTGTGGCCGTAGGGAAAGTCCGTGCCGACCTCGATCCACTTCCAGCCTTCTGCACGAATGGCCTCGGCTTCCTCGGTTAGCTTCTCGGTGACCATGGTCTCGAGCAACGCCGCGTCCTGTAGCCAGCCGCCATCGTCGGTCTGGAAGAGGTCGCGCAGGACCTCGCCGCCCGCTTCGACATAGTCGTCGAGCCCGACGAACTGTGCCCGTCGGTCGGAGGCGCGCACGGCGCCCTCGGTCAGCATGCGGCGGATCTCGTAAGGCTGCTTGGAATAGTGCTGCTGCAACGCCTCCCAGACCTGCTCCTGCCGCGCGTGATCGGGATTGACCGTGAAGGCCATGAGCTGGTCGAGCGTCATCTCCTCCTCGGCATAGGCGTCGAGCAGCGACGGCGCGACCGCGGCGAGCTTCAGCCGCTGCTTGACCACGCTGGCCGAGACGAAGAAGGCCGCTGCGATCTCTTCCTCGGTGCGGCCTTTCTCGCGCATCGCCTGGAAGGCGCGGAACTGGTCGAGCGGATGCAGCGGCGCGCGCTGGACGTTCTCGGCGAGGCTGTCTTCCTCGGCGAGCCCGTCGGTGCGCACGATGCAGGGCACAAGTGCTGTCTTGTTCATGCGCTTCTGTTTCACGAGCAGTTCCAGCGCCCGGAACCGCCGCCCGCCGGCGGGAATCGTGTACATGCCGGTCTCGGCACCGTCGTCGTCCAGCACAGGCCGCACGGTGATGGAGCTTAGCAGCGTCCGCCGCGCGATGTCCTCGGCCAGTTCCTCGATTGACACGCCCGCCTTGACGTGGCGTACGTTCGACTGGCTGAGCATTAGCTTGTTGAAGGGGATGTCTCGCGAGGCGCTGAGGGTGATCTTCTGTTGCGTGGGTCTCATGGGATATCTCCGCGACGGGCCAGCCGGGAGCCTCTCTCCCGACCTCCAAACCCGTCACGGAAAACCCGGCACGCCTCTCACTCTAGGCCCCCAGTGCCGAACGCTTGCCGCTTTAGCGCCCGCTATGCGGACGAAGCCGTCAGTGGTCGAGCGCAATTCTTGCAGCGGCGAACTCCGCCACCCCTTGGTCCGGTGTGCCGGTGAAAGCGGCTATGGTCGTCGGATCGGCAAGATCGGGAAAATGATAGACGGCGTTTACGCTGAAGGGTCCACCGCCGGTGTGGCCGATGGCGCGTCCCGCATCCCGCATGACGCCCGACATGAGACCAAGCGCGTATCCACATTCGGTCCAGGGACGCCCAGCAATGGCGCCGCCCAGGGATCGCCTGACCAGCATCTCGTGCATTGCCTTCGATCCGAGAAGGTCGCCGACGAAAAAGGCGTGCAGCAAACGCGACGCGTCCGGGGCCGATCCGATCAGGCAGCCGTGATAGACCCATCGCGGATCATACCCTGCTCCAGCCTCCCAATGCAGCGCTGCCGATTGTTCAAGGGTATCCCAGAACTCTACGCTCGCCAGACCAAGGGGCTTGCAGATCAGGTCTTGAACAACCTCGCCAAGAGGCTTGCCCGTCGCCTCCTCGATCGAATCGCGGACGAAAAGGTAGCCAATGTTGGAATAGGACCACCCTTCGCCCGGCGGAAAATGCATGCCCTGAGCCAGGGTCGCATCAAGCAATTTCTCGCGAGACCAAGGCTTGTCTCCGCGGGCCACTGCTGCGTGATACGCCTTCAGCGACCCATAGTCGGGCAGGCCGGAGCTGTGACCGAGAAGCTGGCGCAACGTGAAGGTATGTTCCTTGTGCGGCGCGTCCAGGTCCACGAGATGCTCGTCTGCCAGCTTGAGCGCGCAGACCGCGATCGCCGTCTTTGAAAAGCTCCAGTAGGGAAACCGCGCGCCCTCGGGGCTGTCGCGACCATTGCGCCCGGACATCGTGATCCAAGCTGAAAATGGACTTCGCCTTTCCATTCTGCTTGCATACGTGTCCGTCGATTATTGGTCAATAATGGGATGTACCGGCTGCTTCACCCAGCAGGTTAGGCTTGGCCTATTTCTGCAACATGGAGAAGTAGCATGGCGACGCACGATTTTGATAAGCTGATGTCGGTGGGCATCGATATTGGCAAAAAT
>JACNMN010000014.1 GCA_020622165.1 Boseongicola sp. H5 | reverse complement strand
TCCTCTCGGACGACACTTACACCTACGCCTATGACGCCCGCGGCAACCGGATCAGCCGCACGGACCGGGCGACGGGCGCGGTCGAGACCTACAGCTACGACAGCCAGAACCGCCTGATCGGCTGGACCGACGGGGTCTCGGTCATCTCCTACGCCCATGACGCGCTGGACCGGCGGATCGCAGTCACCGTGGATGGCGTGTGAGATTGGATGTGGTTTCCTTGCCATGGCCGGCCTCCCGGTTCGGGCCTTATCCCTTCCGATCCATCTACAAGGCAAAGCCCGGAGACCCCGGGCGCCAATGGCGAACCATCTTCTGTTTCTCGCAAGTTGACTACCGCTTGCAGGACTGACGAAGCCCAGCAGAAAACAGCACGTGGGCGGCAGAAGGCAGAAAGCGGGCATTCGTTGCGTAGGCAAGACGACACTGAAGATAACTAGCCTACATGCCTGCCGGAGAATGATCTGGACCGCCAATCGGCGGCGTCTGACAAGGGGCGTCAACTCGGTGCAGCTACTGCCTATGACATATGTAAAGCCAAAGGTTTGAAGCAGGACCTACGCATTGCTCCAAGACCGAAAAGTCACAGTTTACCAAAACTATAGCGAATGAAACGAAACCCGGTGACATGCCGTCTTCGACAGGTTTTAAAGCAGGTGGGGATTAAAAAATACTGGTGACATCATGCCTTTGCGACCGCGGGTTTCGTCTACATTTCTGAGCAATCGCAACCAAAGTCAGCAAGGCAGCGCCGGTCCAAACAGAAAACACTCCGGAGGTGGCGTCGCCCGTCGTATCCGTAAGTTCACCCGAAAGATCATCCCCGCAGGCGTATCCGGCGCAATGGCGGCGGCATCCATTTTGGGTATGACGACACCAGCAGCGGCTGCAACGGTTGGGCCGCCGCTTGGCATTTCTTTTGATGGCAGCTGTACGGCGGGCTCCCCTGTTCTGGTTCGTGTGAATATTCAAATCGCCGCCGGTGAGCTTAACAACCAGGATGTGGATCTTGGTCCGGGCTTCGGCTTTCGCGACGTATATGTTATCTATGTTGTCGATTCCGCCAACCGCATCATCGGACGTGAAGCTCAGAGCGTTCCCACCGGGGGCTCAATCGGCTCGGCCCAGGAAAGTGCCGCACGGGTATCCCAGCCGCTGACAGCGCCGGGCAATGTTCGAATCTACGTGACAGATGAGACCGATTTTTCGCCTGATCAGGCCGATGGTGCTACATTTACCAATACGAGCGTGATTGGCACAGGCGCGCCATTCGATCTGGTCGCGCTCGATGCCGATTGTGCTTTTGTGGCTGGTGACACGACGCCGCCGCGGATCTCGTCTATCGCCCGCAATTCTCCCGCTTCGTCGCCCACCAATAGCGACTCAGTTTCTTGGAGCTTGGTGTTCAACGAAGCCGTTCAGAATGTCAGTATGGCTGATTTCACACGCACGGGCACCACCGCAGCGCTATCGGTTTCGGGGACCGGGACCAATTACACTGTCTCGTTGACCGGTGGCGATCTGGCCAACTCCAACAACCTGGTGACACTCGGCTTTTCGGGTAGCCAGAGTATTCAAGATACATCCGGAAACGCGCTAACCAACACAACGCCCACCGGTTCAGATATCAGAACATTCCAAATGGACAATACAGGTCCAACGATATCGGGGTTTCCCGCGACCAACTTGACACCAAGCCAGGTCAGTTCATCGTCATTCACGCTGACCTTCAGCGAAAGTGTAACGGGGTTTGCCTCTGGCGACATCAGCGTAACAAATGGTAGCGTAACGTCCTTTTCTGGGTCGGGCACAACCTATAACGTGACGGTTACGCCATCGACGAACAACGGAACGATGACCACGTCGATCGGCGCGAACGTCGCAACCGATGGGGCGGGCAATGGAAATGCAAGTTCCCCCGGATTCCAGCTCGCGGTCGACAACTTGGCGCCATCGGTCAGCTTGGTGCCGGATGTCACCGGAACAACAAACGCGGCTTCTATCACATATACAGTGACCTTCTCCGAATCTGTCACCGGATTCACGGGGGCCGATCTGAGAGTCGCGAACGGGATCGTCAGTGGTTTCACCGGATCCGAAACAAGCTATTCCTTTAACCTTGCGCCAATCGCCGATGGCGATGTCTCTGTCAATATTGACGCGTCGGCCGCCAGCGATACGGCTGGCAATCCGAGCACTGCCGCACCGCCACATGCCGCGATCACTTCAGACCGAACCGGCCCAACCGCTACGTTGTCGACAACTGCGCCCAACCCGACGAACCTTGCGACGATTCCGGTTACCGTTGCGCTTTCGGAGAACGTAAGCGACTTCGTCGCCGGTGACGTCAGCGTAACAAATGGCAACGTGTCGGGGTTCGGCGGATCCGGGTCGAGTTACAGCTTCGGTGTAATCCCGACAGGCAACGGCACTGTCACGGTCAGCGTGGCCAGCAATGTCATGAACGACGCGGTAGGCAACGACAACACTGCATCCAATACCCTGTCAGTGGTCTCGGACAGATCTGCGCCTGGGGCTACCGTTTCGACCACCGGGCCTGATCCGACAAATGCCGCCAGCATTCCGGTTACCGTCAGCTTTACCGAAAACGTGACCGGTCTTACCGCTGGTGATGTCTTGGTCACCAACGGATTGGCCTCGGACTTCTCGGGTTCTGGCACGACATACACGTTCAACGTCACGCCGGCCGCAGATGGTGTCGTAACAGTATCAGTGGCAGCCGGATTAGCGACGGACAGCGCCGGAAACACCAACACATTGTCCAATCTGCTGTCAGTTGTGTCCGATCGCACATCGCCTGGCCTGACCCTGTCAACGACGGCACCGGATCCTACCAATCTTGCTTTGATCCCGATCACGGCGACCTTTTCGGAGAGTGTGACAGGTTTTGCTGCCGGAGACATCGTCGTGGGCAATGGGTCTGTTTCCGGCTTCTCAGGTTCGGGATCGGTCTATACGTTCAACGTGATTCCAGCGGCCGACGGGACGGTTACCGTCGATGTTGCCGCCGACGCCGCACAAGACGGCGCGACGAATGGCAATACCGCAGCGGCTCAATTGTCGCGGATATCGGATCGATCCGGCCCTTCTGCAACCATCGCAACAACAGTGCCGAACCCCTTCAACACCCCAACAATCCCTGTCACGGTGACATTCTCGGATGCAGTCACCGGATTCGACGCGGGCGATGTGTCCGTGGGCAACGGCACGGTGTCTGGCTTCACAGGATCGGGCACGACATACTCCTTCACCGTGACGCCCACCGCGGACGGGTTGGTCACGATTGATGTGGCTGGAAATGCGGGGCAAGACAGCGCCGGGAACGGAAATTCGGCCGCAACGCAGCTGTCACGCACGTCTGACCAGACTGATCCCACAGTAACAATCTCCGGCACACCCGCGTTCCCGGGTTCGCCATACACCATCACCATTACCTTTAGTGAAGCCGTGACCGGCCTGACACTGGGCGATTTCACGACCTCTAATGTCGACCTGACTGGGTTAGCGGGTTCCGACACAACCTATACGGCGACGGCGACCGCAACGGGTCTTGCCCATTCGATCCAGTTACCGCCAGGGTCTGCCACCGACGCCGCCAACAACGGCAATGCCATCTCCAATCTATTTGCAAACACACCCGATGGCGTCGCACCGACGATCACGATCACCGGTTTGCCAGCGACCTACGGCCCCGGCGATGTGTTCAACGTGACCTTCACCTTCTCCGAAGCGGTGAGCGGATTCGACTCTTCGGATATCACCGTTGCGGGCGGGGCGCTTAGCGCGTTTGCAGGCGGGCCGAGTGTATTCACGGCAACCATAACGCCGGGCGGTACGACCAATGTTACAATCAATGTTGCCGATGGCGCGGCTACAGATGTTTCGGGACAAGGTTCCAGCGCGGCAAGCGCTACGTCGTCTCTTAGCGTGGCGGAAATCGCATCGGAACTGATCTCGGATTTCCTTGATCAAAGGGCACGCAATCTGGTGCAGGCACAGCCGGGATTGACCGGTTTCCTTCGAAACGGCGTGTCGGCTGGCGGTTCGGCGAATGTGACACGCGGTCGGGGCACATTCGACTTGCATACCGGCGACAACCTGCCCCTCTGGGTCGCCGCAAGCGGTAGCTGGAGCGAAAGTTCGACCGGAAGCGATACAAACTACATGCTTGGCGTGATCGGAGCCCATCACCAGTTTTCGAGCAATCTTTCTGTCGGCGGGATGCTGCAGTTCGACTATTCGGAAACCAACACGAATGCGGGCGCCACGGCCGCTGGCACAGGCTGGTTGGTGGGTCCCTATCTCGTAGCAAAGCTGCGGGACCAACCGCTTTATCTCGAGGCCCGTTTGCTTTGGGGGCGGACCGACAACGAGGTCTCACCGGTTGGAACCTTCACCGACCAGTTCTCGGGAGAAAGGTGGTTGGCGATGCTGGGTGTGACCGGCGAGTATGAAACCGACTTCTTGACAGTCCTGCCCAACGTGACTTTGAGCCATGTGGAAGATCGACAGGATGCCTATATCGACAGTCTGTCGAATTTGGTTCCCGAGCAATCGATTGCGATAACCGAACTTGCGATTGGTCTGGACTTTGAGGCACCCTTCGTCCTTGATAGCGGCTTGGCGACACTGACATGGGGAGTTTCTGGCATTTGGTCATCGGTGAACGGTGACGGCGCGGCTTCTGCGTTCGTGTCCGATGTCAGCGATGCTCGTGTTCGGCTGGATCTGGGATATCGGTATTCCGGTGATCGCGGAATGTCGGCGAATGTCGGCGCTTTTGCTGACGGGCTTGGAAGTCGCGGTACGCAGACATATGGTCTTGAGGCTGGGCTCCAGTTTTCGTTTTGAACTGAGCAAAACTGGCGGTCGCATGAAGACCGGACCAAAAACGGGGTGAACCCGATTCGCGAGGACCCTAACCTCAAATCTAGGACCTTTCAGGGGAGCAGGTCACAGGCGCCGTTTCTCGCGCGAACACCTCAGGCGTTGAAGCAGGTTGCGCTTCGATGCCATGATATGCTCAACATCTTGGAGTTTTGCTCGCCTAGAACCGTTGAATTCGACGAACCGGTTAGTTTCATCAAGATAAAGGGAGACCGGATGTGCGATATCAATGATCAAGTCGGCGATTCAAACGCTGTGGCGGTACGCGGGACCGATGCCTCGCAAGTTGCGCGCGCATGACCTTTCCTCTCGCGGCCTTCGACGATTTCGAGATTGTCTCGGGGCCCGCGCAGTCACATGACGGCCTGCCGCTCCTAGGCATACTGCGCAACGAGATGTACTTTCTTCCTGCCTTCCTCAAGCATTACCGGAGCCTGGGCATTTCGCAGTTTATCTTGCTAAACGACGCCTCAGATGACGGTTCCACCACCTATCTTGAAGCGCAGCCAGATGTCATCCAGCTGCGCAGCCGGCGGCGCTACGGCGACAAAGTGCCCACACCCAAAGGCATGCCGGTCCACGCGGCCGTCGGTGTGGTGGACCATGGACCCGAAACCCGCATTCTTTATATCTGGCGCTCCCTTCTTCATGCACGCTTCGCCCTCGGCCGATGGGCGCTACAAGTTGATTTAGACGAGTTCATTTATCTGCCCGAGGGCATGACACTTCCCGATCTGGTCGCACAGCCCGCTCTCGCGGAGGCGCGGCAGGTGCTCGGAGTAATGCTCGACGCCTACCCTAAAGACCTTACCGCACTTGTCGCACAAAAGACGGCTGCTCAGCTCGATACTGACGCTGAGTGGTACTTTGATGGTGCCCCGCACCTGAATATGGCGGCAGAGCCATACCCGGAAATACTTCATCCGGGTGCGCGGGCGCGACTCTACCTCCGTTATGGCGCCTATGCTCGCGTGCCTGACATTGCACCGCGCAAGTTACGCAGGTTGGCCTCACGCTTGCGAACGACCCGGCTTGGCCTGCGCATCCCAGTCCACAACAACCTCGAAAAACCCGTTTTGCTGCGCTGGCAAGATGGCGACGTGCATCTCAATTCTCACAAAACCAACGTGTCACCATCACGCGCGCTTCTCTTGCTGATTGTGCATTACCGCTTCACAGGCCATCTTTACGCGAAGATCGAAATGGCACTATCCGAAGCCTCTTACAGTTCCGGCTCGCGCGATCATCGCTTTCTTCAAGCCCTGATCGCTACGATGGAGCAGCATGGGAATGCCAGCTTCTGTTATGCGAAGTCGCGCGCACTTTCTGGATTCTCGGCGTTTCGCGAAACCGGAAATGCTATCGGGCTTGGCTAATGCCAGTTGAGATTGATCACCGGTGAGGCGAGATCGGCCGCGCGCCGGCGCAGAGCATCGACCCGCGGCCGATGCCCGGGGATCTTGTCTTCATGGGTTTCGGCGAAAATGTAGCGGATGCGCCCCAGGACATCTGGTGCATTGAGCAGCTGTTCCAGCAGGTCGACCTCAGCACCTTCGATATCCATCTTTAGTACACCGACGTCGCGGTTGAGCGCGCGTAAATAAGCGAGGAAATCAACCGCCACCACATCGATGGCCACAGTCTTATCCACATTGTCTTTTTCAGCGTAGATCGTGCCGGATTGAGATTTTGACACGCGATCTGTCTCGAAATCCATATGCCGGAAAAACCGGATAGTGCCGTCGCGTGTGCCCGCCGCGGCCTCGACAACGGCTACGTTGGGCTGAGCCGCAACCGCATTCCGCAACACGCCCACCGTCCATGGATCGGGCTCGAACGCGATCACCTCAGACGCGTTGCGGGCCATACGCAGCGTATACTCGCCGACGTTCGCGCCCAAATCGATGCTCAACATGCCACGCGTTTTATTAAGTGCGTCCTCGAATGCCAGCGTATGGGCGTTGCGCTGGAACTTCTCTTCATAACGACGGCCAATTGCGCCCGGCAGGCTTTTGAGAAAACGATACTTCAAGACGCGCGCAGGTTTCAATGGCTTGATCTCGTGGCCGGTGTCATGGCATCTGATGCGCTATGTCAGGACCGAAAGCAAGCGATCCCGCGCCAAGCCCGGCACTCGGGCATTAAGACTTGGACACGCAAGCGAGGTAACGTGACCAAGCAAATCATAGTCTACAAATGTGCCGATCGCTCATACGATTTCAGCTTTTATCCGAGCTTTTTCCCCTCGGCAGCTTTCACACCGCGCTGCGTATGGCTGTCCCATGACGGACGCGCGCGAGCAAGGGGCTGGCAGGCCCAGACTGTCGATGTCGGCGACGGGCCGACATCAGGCAAAGATTTCAACAGGTACTGCAAGTTCCTACCCCATCAGCTCCTGCCAGAATGTACGGTTTCCATCTATGTCGACGGCAACGTCCAGATCGCGCCGCACGCCACAGCAGAGATCGAGGCATTTCTTGAATCGGGCGCCGATATCGCGCTCATGGCCCATGCTTTGCGGCACACGATCTCCGACGAGATCGCTGCCTGCCGTCAGACCGCAAAGCTGAGCCCCGAGGCTGAAACTTTTGCCCGGAACCGTCTGGACCAATACCACGCGGAAGGCCTGTTGGCCTCAGCCCCCGTTTACTACGGCGGCGTCCTAATGCGGCGCCACCAACGGCCCGCGCTGGAAAACGCCATGCGCGACTGGGCCCGCGAATACACCGATGGCGTCACACGAGACCAGATCAGCCTGCCTTACGTGTTGTGGCGCAATGGCGTGACTATCCATCTGATGACATGCAGCTATGTCGATCCCTTCGGGCCCTTCTTTGCTCATCGCCACAAGAAACAGCGTTGGCTGTCCGACCTCAATCAAAAGCGCAAAATCCTACAATCAGCCCGCGCTCGTGATCGGTAGCGGCGGACCTGGTTTGGCTTGTTTTTGCACGTCGCCCGAGTCAACTCAAAACACGGCGGCACAACCACGCGCCCCAATAGCTGCCGGCGCCTGTGCAACCGGATCTCGAGAGCTGTCTATCGGTTGTACTCTCCTTCATTCCGTTGCAGAAACTCCACCCCGTGCAATAACTCTGGGCGGGGAGAATAAATTACGGAAGTTTTCTCATTTTCACCCAGCACTCCGCGCGCAAGTTCTTGCAGGCGTTACGAGCCTTTGCGCCGGCCTTTGCAGACCGGAACCGGGTGGCCCAGCCCACACCGCCGACGGCGCGGGCATCAGGTTTTCTTGCGGTCGTCCACGATGTTCATTCCCGCCAGTCCGCTTTGGCCGAGCGGTGTCGAGGCGAAGGGACCGCCATGGCGCATCTGCGCCAGATCGCCGGTGTCGGCGGGCGGCGCATCGGCAAGGATCCGTTCGGCAAACCGCTCGGCATTGTCGCGCGGCCGGTAGCCAAGGTAGCTGGCCGCGCTGTTGTCCACCGGCGTCCGGTCGTTGTCGGACACCCCGTAGACAATGCTGAACCCGGTGGTCGGCGTGTCGATGGCGCGGGTGACAAGCTGGATCAGATCGTCATAGCTCAGCCATGTTCCCAAGGCGCGCGGGCTGGTGACCTGCGCGCAGGACAGGATGCGCAGACAGACCGATTCAAGCTGCCGCTTTTCCCAGTACATCCGCCCCAGATCCTCGGCGAAGCACTTGGCGAGCCCGTAGAACGTATCGGGCCGGTGCGGCACGTCGATGCCGATGAATTCATTGCGTGGATACATGCCCACCGCATGGATCGAGCTGGCATAGACCACGCGTTTCAGACCCTGCCGGAAGGCTGCCTCCCACACATTGTAGGCACCCAAGAAATTCGGCCCAAGCATCTCTTCGAACGGCACCTCATCCACGATCGCCCCGAAATGCACGACCATATCCGCCCCGTCGAGCAGGGCGTGGACCGCATCATAATCGGCGATGTCGGCGCGGATGTAGCTTTCGCCGGGATAAAGCGTGCCGATATCCTCCGCGATATCGGAGGAGACCAGCGTCCCGGCCAGCTTCGTCAGGGGCTCCCTGAGGTAGGAGCCAAGGCGGCCTGCGGCGCCGGTCAGAACGATCTTTTTCATATCACTGCCTTTTCAACGAAGGGGTGCCCTGGACGGTGCGGTGGTATTGGACGGGTGTCAGATCGCTGCTGCGACAGGGCGCATCGGCCAAATACTCCGCCCTTGCCGCGGCTATTGCGGGCGAGTGGTGCAGACCAAGGCCCGAGACCCCGCTGGCGGAAACGACGTTTTCCGCCTCCCGATGCGGGCCGGGGATTGCGGTCGATCACGGGGCCGACCCCTCCTCCTCGTGCCAGACCCTGCGGAAGCCGAGCGTCTTGCCCCGCGACGTGCTCGGGTCATAGGTCATATGCATATCGGAGGCCCAATCGACGATCTTCTTGATGACGCGCGGGGCGTATTGCTTGGGGTGCAGTTCCAGCACCAGAAAGCGCAACGGGCATTTCCAGGGCTGGGCGAACAGATGCGCCTCGGCGCCTTCGACATCCATAATCACCACATGGGGCCGTTGCATGCGGATCAGATCGGCGATCGGCACCAGCGGCACCTCGATCGTGTCGGCCCGCACGTTTTTCCGGGCGAGGCGCGAACTGGTGAGCGCATCCCCCAGACGCAGCCGCGCGGTCTGGCCCGGCTCCGCATGGCCGGTCACGGCGCCGTGCATCAGCGTGACGCCCTCCTGCCCGTTCAGGGCCAGATTTGCGCGGATCACATCCAGCATCCGGGGATTCGCCTCCACGCTCAGCACGTTTTCCGCACCGGCCCGCATCGCGCAGATCGCGGTGACGAAGCCCATGCCCGCACCCAGCTCCAGCACCCGGAATCCGGGCCGGATACAGCGCCGCGCGGCATTGCCCTCATCGTATTCATACGTGCCGTTTTCAAGTTTTCCGACAAGGCCGGGCTTGGCCAGATCGGACGGCAGGCTGAGTTTCACGCCATGGACGGTGAATTCGGGCATCGGCGACACGGCCTTTCTTGCAGCGATATCGGGGCGTCAGGGCCGGGTTATTGCGACGGCTCGACGCCAAGGGGGAACGCCCCGGTCGAGATCAGCGTCTTGCCCGCGCTCATATCGGCGGCATAGGCGGCGGGGGCCGTCGCCGCCTCGGCCAGGTCGATGATATGGGCCACATGGCTTTGGGCGGCCCCGTCCTGCAACGCTTTGACGACCTGCCGCATGATCAGCATTTTCTGCGGCAGGGATTTCCGGGCGATCCATTTCGACACCCAGAAGCCGCGCACCACGATTTCCCTGAAGAGCAACGTTCCCGGGTTGATCTGCGAGGCCGCGCCGTCAAGCGCGCCGTAGACCAGCACCTCGCCGCGCGGCCTCAGCGCCTCCACCAGCCGGCCGGTCATCACACCGCCGATCGCGTCCAGCGCAAGGCGGCAGCCGGTGGTCTTGCAGGCGGCGGCCAGTTCCGCGTCGAAATCGGCATTCGTCAGATCCAGAACATAGGTCGCGCCCTCGGCTTTCAGCCGCTCGACCTGCTGCGCGCCGCGCACCACGTTGATCACATCGACGCCCTGCGCCTCGCCCATCCGGCGGATCATCGCGCCCAGCGCCCCGCCGGCGGCGGTGCTGATCAGCGCCCTGTGCCCGTCCTGCTTGGCGATCTGCAGAAACGCCACGGCTGTCAGCGGATTGACGACCCCCATCGCCGCCAGCCCCAGCGGCAGATCGGCAGGCAGCGGCAGGCACAGCCCCGCCTGCGTCACCATGTATTCGGCCCAGCAGCCTTGCGTATCCGCGGTGCAGGAAACCGGTTTGTCCAGCACATAGCGCCCCATGATCCCAGGCCCGGCGGCCACGACCTGCCCGCTTCCTTCCAGCCCCGGGATCAGCGGATAGGGCCAGGCCAGACCGTATTCGCCGTCAAGGAAATGCAGATCCGAGGGATTGATCGGCGAGGCGGCGAGTTTGACCAGAACCTCGCCCGGGCCGGGTTTGGGCACGGGCACCTTGCGCAGTTCCAGCGCGGCGCGGGGCGCGGTCAACACAAGGGCTTGCATGGTCTCGGGCAGATCTGGCATCGGCGTCTCCTCGTGTTTCTGGCCCGATCCTGACACGCGCCGCGCCAGCATTCCAGCTTGGCAAATGGCGCGGGGGCTGGCATCACCACCCCCAATCACCAGATCGGGAGCATTATGCGATGCGCCTTTTTGTCGGGCTTGGCAATCCGGGCGGCAAATACGCCGGGAACCGCCATAATATCGGCTACATGGCTCTGGACAAGATCGCCGAAGATCATGGCTTCGGCCCGTGGCGATCCAAGTTTCAGGGCGTGATCGCCGAAGGCCGTCTTGGCGGCGAGAAGGTTCTGGCGCTGAAGCCGGAAACCTTCATGAACCTGTCCGGCCAGTCGGTCGGCGAGGCCATGCGGTTCTACAAGCTCGACCCCGGCGACGTGACCGTGTTCTACGACGAGTTGGATCTGGCCCCCGGCAAGCTGCGCGTCAAGACCGGCGGCGGGCTGGCCGGGCATAACGGGTTGCGGTCGATCAATGCCCATATCGGCGCCGATTTCACCCGCGTGCGCATGGGCATCGGACATCCCGGACACAAGGACCGGGTTTCGGGTTATGTCCTGTCGGATTTCGCCAAGGCGGATCAGGACTGGCTGGCCGGCCTGCTGCAAGGTGTCAGCGATGGCGCGGGCGAGCTGGCCGCTGGGGACCCGGGCAAGTTCATGAATGCCGTGGCGTTGCACACGGCCCCGCCCAGATCGTCGAAAACGGATGCCAAACCTCGACCGGCTATGGCCCCATCGGCACCCGCGCCAGTCCCCACGCCCACGTCCCCGGCCAAGTCCGGGCCTGATACCGCCCCCCGCACCGAAGCGGAGCCGGATAGCCGCACCCCCCTGCAAAAACTCATGGACCGGTTCAGATGAGCGAGCGATTGCGAGAGGCCTTTCTCGGGCAGGCGAAAAGCTGCGCCATCCTTGGCTCGCCCTTCATGGAGCGGCTGATGACCCTGATGGCCAAGCGGCTGGCACCGGGCGGCGCGGTGGCCGATCGCCTGCTTGAGTGGCCCGGCGATCTGACGTCTGCGGGGCAGTCCGTCCCGCTCAGAACCGCCGGTAGCCTGCACGGGCTGGTGCTGGATGGCGAAGATGCAGGCCTCGCCCGGGTCTATCCCCCGAACGAGGCCAGCGACGACGCGCTTTGGGGCGAGATCACCCGGGCGTTCCGCGAGCACGAGACGCGGCTGATGAGCTGGCTGGATCTGCCGCCGCAAACCAACGAAGTGCGCCGCAGCGTCGCCCTGATCCCCGCGGCGTTGCATCTGACCGAAAGGTTCGGCCTGCCGCTGACCCTGTCGGAGCTGGGGGCAAGCGCGGGCCTGAACCTTGCCTTCGACCGTTTCGCGCTGGAGACAGGGGCGGGGCCGCGCGGCGCGGCGGGCAGCCCGGTGACGCTGACACCGGAGTGGACGGGCGCGACCCCGCCGGACCTTCCGCTCCGCATCGCGGAGCGCGCCGGCGTCGATCTGCACCCGCTGGACCCCGGCCAGCCCGATCAGGCCCTGCGGCTTCTGGCCTATCTGTGGCCGGATCAGCCCGACCGGCTGCGCCTGACCCGGCTTGCGATGGATCTGGCCACGACACGGCCCGAGCCGGGCGACGCCGCGGCATGGCTGCACGGCAGGTTGGCCACACCCCGCCCCGGCACCACCCATCTGGTCTATCACACGGTCGCGTGGCAGTACTTCCCGCCCGAAACGCAGAAGGCCTGCACAAGAGCCATCGAGGAGGCGGGCGCTCGCGCCACGGAAGACGCTCCGGTCGCCCATTTCTCGATGGAGGCGGACGGACGCGGGCGCGGGGCGGGGATGACCCTGCGCATCTGGCCCGACGGCACCGAGATCAACGCCGGGCGCGTGGATTTTCACGGCAGATGGATCGACTGGCGCCTGTAGCATATAATCTTTGCATTCGATAAGACCTGCCCTAGGTGTAGGAAAAACGGAACGGCAAGGGGCGACGCTATGGGATTAGAGATGGCACCATCGGTGAATGTGCTGGGCGGCGAGTTGCAAAGCTGCTCGCAGGATCCGGTGACCGGGTTTTTCCGAAATGGCTGCTGCGACACCGGGCCCACCGATCAGGGATCACACACGATCTGCGCCGTGATGACCGCCGAGTTCCTCGCCTTCTCGAAATATGTGGGCAACGATCTGAGCACGCCGCGGCCCGAATACGGGTTTGCGGGGCTGAAACCGGGCGATCAGTGGTGCCTCTGCGCCTCTCGCTTCATGCAGGCCCATGAGGACGGCGTGGCCCCGCTGGTCAATCTGGCCGCCACCCATCATGCGGCTCTGGAAATCGTTCCGCTTTCGGTGCTCCAGCTTTACGACCTGAACCAGGAAGCGTAGCTAGCCGGTGCTGCCGCCATCGGGCAGCACCCCGTCGCTCATCAGATCGTCGACAAAGACGCTGAGCAGTTGCGGCCGCCCGGTCACGCCCGCCTTGCGATAGATCGCGTTGGTCTGGGCCTTGACCGTGCCCTCGGATGTGGCGCGGAGCCGGGCGATCTCGGCAAGGCTCATGCCCTTCAGCGCGAAGAGGGCCACATCCCGCTCCGCCGGCGTCAGGCCCCATTCGTCAAACCGGTCTTCGACCAGTTCCATGAACGCACCCGATGCGGCGCGCAGGGCCTGTTCCGCAGCGCGCGTGCGCCGTAGCGCCGAACGCAGCAACAGCGCGCCCAGCACCACCCCCATGATCAGCCCGATCGCGGCCCCGATCTCGATCAACTCATGCACTTGCCACGGGATCGGCGCGAACGGCAGCCCGAGGACGGTCAACATGATCTCGGACACGAAGAAAACCGCACAGACAAGTTGCACCACCAAGATGATGACAAAAACACCAGGGCGTTTCAGCATGCCGCGGGCTCCGATCCGGTGGGGTCAATCGTCGTCATCATCCCCGCCGTCATCGTCATCCCCCCCATCATCGTCATCATCGTCGTCGTCATCATCATCGTCATCATCGCCGCCACTGCCACCGCCGTCGTTTCCGGAACCGGTGCCGCCGCCCCCGCGATCGTCGGAATCGTCGTCCTGACGCGAGGCGTAATCCCGCAGGATCGCGCCGTTGCGGGGGTCCAGCACGATTTCACGAACTTCATCGCCCCTGCGGGCAACGATCCGTACACGGCCCAGAAGGGTCCGGCTCACCTGTTCGATGCTGTAATTCAGCGCTCTCAACTGGGCGACGACCTGATCGGCCGCGCTGGCTTGCGCCATCGCCGCCCCGGTTCCAAGGAGGAACGCGCTCGCGGCCGCAAGCAATTCTCTTCGCGTTATCATCTGCCTCCGATCCCGTTGATGCAATCCCCCCGACGCCGGGACGCCGGGGGGATCCGCAATGATCTTAGCGCCGGACGACGGGCTTAGTCGTCGTCATAATCGTCGTCATCGTCATCGTAATCGCCGCTGTCATCGCTGCTGTCATCGCCATAATCACCATCGTCATCATCATCATAGTCATCATCGTCATCGTCGTAGCTGCTGTCGTCGTCATCGTCGCGATAATCGTCATCATCATAATCGTCATCATCATCGTCGTCGTCGTCATAGCTGTCATCGCTGTTCCAGCGGCCGCTGTCATCATCCGCGTATTCGTCGATATCGGAATCCAGCAACTGGCCGTCGCGCGAATAGGTGAAATCGCCCTCGAACCCGGCGCCATAGGCATCCACGTCGATTTCGTTGCGCTCGATGTCGATCTCGATGCGCTGGAAGCCCTGCGCGCTCAACTCGGCGACAATGCTGTCGATCACCGATTGCGGCACGGCAAGTGCGGGTGCTGCGCCGATCAGAAGGGCGGCGGTGGAGGCGGTCATGAACTTGGCGGTCTTGGTCATCGGTCTGTCTCCTTTTTGTCGGGTTTCGGCCTGACCTGTGCACGGTCATGGCATGCAGACAGGATGGCCTTTCCACCGGCACCCTTCGATCCGCGGCAGGTTTATCCGCCGCCGATTAAACTTCAGGCCCAGAATAGGCCGGGGCATTCCGCAGCCCCATAGACCGCAGGTTTATGCGCCCCCGGACCGCGCAAAGACAAACGGCGCCCCGGGGGAGCGCCGCTTTCAACCTTTGATCTATGCGACCGGCAGGGGTTGGGGCGGCCTAGCCGGCCTCCATCTCCCAGCCCAGCGCCTTTGCGACGGTGAAAATGTCCTTATCGCCGCGCCCGCACATGTTCATGATGATCAGATGATCCCGGGGCAGTTCCGGCGCGATCTTCATCACATGGGCCAGCGCGTGGCTGGGCTCCAGCGCCGGGATGATCCCTTCCTGCTCGCAACAGAGCTGAAACGCCTCCAGCGCCTCGCGGTCGGTGATCGACACATATTGCGCGCGCCCGATATCGTGCAGCCACGAATGTTCCGGCCCGATGCCGGGATAATCGAGCCCGGCGGAGATCGAATAGCCTTCGAGAATCTGGCCGTCATCGTCCTGCAACAGATAGGTGCGGTTGCCGTGCAGCACGCCGGGCCGCCCGCCGGTCAGTGACGCGCAATGCTCCATCCGGTCGTTCACACCCTTGCCGCCGGCCTCCACCCCGATGATCTGCACATCCTTGTCGTCGAGAAACGGAAAGAACAGGCCCATGGCGTTCGAGCCGCCGCCGATCGCTGCGATGATCGTATCGGGCAGCCGGCCTTCGGCGGCCATCATCTGTTCCTTGGCCTCCTTGCCGATGATCTCCTGAAAATCGCGGACCATCGCCGGATAGGGATGCGGGCCCGCCACGGTGCCGATGCAATAGAACGTGTCGCGCACATTGGTCACCCAGTCGCGCAGCGCGTCGTTCATCGCGTCTTTCAGCGTGCCCCGCCCGCTGGTGACAGGGATCACGTCTGCGCCCAGAAGCTTCATCCGGAAGACGTTCGGCGCCTGCCGCTCCACGTCATGGGCGCCCATGTAGACCACGCATTTCAGCCCGAATTTGGCGCAGACCGTGGCCGTGGCCACGCCATGCTGTCCGGCGCCGGTCTCCGCGATGATCCGGGTCTTGCCCATGCGGCGGGCCAGAATGATCTGGCCCAGCACATTGTTGATCTTGTGCGCACCGGTATGGTTCAGCTCGTCGCGTTTGAGATAGATCCTGGCGCCGCCCAGATGCTCGGTCAGACGCTCGGCAAAATAGAGCGGCGACGGGCGGCCGACGTAATGGGTCCAGAGATCCTGCATCTCGTCCCAGAAGCTCTGATCCGTCTTGGCGTATTCATACTGCCGTTCCAGTTCCAGGATCAGCGGCATCAGCGTTTCCGACACGAACCGCCCGCCAAAATCGCCGAAGCGCCCATCTTCGTCCGGGCCGCTCTTGAAACTGTTCAGTCTGTCGTCAGGCATGTGCCGACCTCCGGTTTGGGTCCCGGTCCCGCTGTCGCGGTTACCGGTTCCTTTTCTGTGGGGTTGAGATATCGCGGCAGGCCCCGCGGGGCAACGCCCCCCCCCCGCGGGCCGGCGCGGGTCAGCGCGGCAAGACCACTCCTCTCAGCGCCTCGGCGAAGGCCGCGATCTTCGCGGCATCCTTCACCCCCGGCGCGCTTTCGACGCCGGAACTTACATCCACCTGCGTGGCCCCGGTCATCTCGACGGCCAGCGCGGCGTTCTGGGGCGTCAGCCCGCCGGCCAGCATCCACGGCACGGGCCAGCGCCGGCCCGCGATCAGCCGCCAGTCGAACGCCAGCCCGTTACCGCCCGGCAGACCGGCATCATCCGGCGGCTTGGTATCGACCAGAAGCTGGTCGGCAACGCGGCCATAAGCCTCCAGCTTGGGCAAATCCGCCTCCGTCGCGATCCCCACGGCCTTCATCACGGGCAAACCGTATCGCGCCTTGATCTCGGCCACGCGGGCGGGGGTTTCGGCACCGTGAAGCTGAAGCATGTCCAGCGGCACCTGATCGACGATCCGGTCCAGAAAATCGTTTTCTGCATCGACGACCAGCGCCACCTTGGCGATGCCCGGCGGCACCTCCAAAGCCAGCTCCCGCGCCTCGGCCACCGTGACCGCCCGCGGAGATCTGGCGAAGAAATTGAAGGCCACGTAACGCGCGCCGGCCCCGGCCGCGGCCGCGACATCTTCGGGCCTGCGCAGACCGCAGAATTTGATTGCAATGTCCATCACCGGCACTTAGCGCGACGAGCCGGTATCCTCAAGCAGGGCCAGCACGTCATCCTTGCCCTCGTTGGCCCGGCCTTTCAGGCCTTCAACCTCGCGTTCAAGGCGCTGCTTGTCGCGGCGCTGCGTCTTCGCCTCGACCCGGTGGCGATGCTCGCGCAGCCATTCCCAGACAAAGCCCACCAGAAGGCCCAGAACGACACCGCCGAAGATGACGAGGAAAAGCGGCAGCTCGACCGCGTAGGACCAGCCGAACCAGAGCGCCAGATTTTCCGGCAGCACCTCCAGCAGAACCGGCTCGCGATTGGCCAGTGCAAGCACCACCAGTCCAAGCGCGACCAGCACCAGAAATGCGTATTTGAGATAGCGGATCACGTCACCCTAGCCTTTCAGCCGTCATGCCCGTTCAACCGATCCCGTAGCAGCTTGCCGGCCTTGAAGAAAGGCACATGCTTCTCCTCGACCGCGACGCTTTCGCCGGTCCGCGGATTCCGGCCAACGCGGGCGTCGCGTTTCTTGACCGAAAACGCACCGAACCCCCTCAGCTCGACCCGGTTGCCCTTGGCCATGGCCTCGATGATCTCTTCGAAAATCGCGTTCACGATGCGCTCAACATCGCGCTGGTAGAGATGCGGGTTCTCCTCCGCAAGCTTGGTGATCAGCTCCGAGCGTATCATCCTGTCCCTCCCAGGTAGTGCGCAGCAATTCTGATGACTATAGGCCGATTGGCCGCGCGGCGGAACTGAAAAGCCGCGTCCGATTTGCGAAACTCTGCCGGTATCGCCCTGTTTGGACGGGGAAATCACCGATGATCGGCAATCCGCCGCCTTCGGTGGGGGATATGCCTCACCTCTCACCATTTCGTGATTCGGCGGATCGGCGCGGCCGGGCATGGGGCCGGGGACGGGCAGGAATTTGTCTGGCGATCCCTGAAGGACTCGAACCCTCAACCTGCTGATTAGAAGTCAGCTGCTCTATCCAGTTGAGCTAAGGGACCGCTCGACGATCAGTTACGCCTTCACGGGGCCAAGGTCCAGATGCGGGCGACATGCGGGCGGCGGCCCCGCGACCGGTTCGCCGCAGGACGCCACCGGAACCGCCGCCGGACCCTAATGGGTCCAGGCACCGCGCCGGTCGGTGGCGAAATTCTCACCATAGCCGCGCGGGCGAATATTCGGTTTGCGCGTCTTCGGCTGGATCACCACCGCGTCGATCCCGTTTTCGGCGGCGTAATCCCGCGCCGCCTCCAGCGTTTCGAAATGCAGATGCACCTGACTGTTCATGTCGTCGGAACTGGTCCAGCCCATCAGCGGGTCCACCTGACGGGCCGAGGCAGGCGCGAATTCCAGAACCCATTGCCTCGTCTTGGCCGTGCCCGAGGACATGGCGGTCTTGGCAGGTTTGTAGATGCGTGCACGCATGGGCGTTTCTCCGGATGTCTCGCGCTCTTATCGGAAATTCCGGACTGTCACGCAATGCGCCATCTTTGCGCGGCGATCAGTCTTCCTTCCCCGCAGAGCGGCACCGGAAGCCGCGGCACGTCCCGGCCCGGATCGCCGGATCCGCAATTCGGCCGCGTGAAGCAGAGCTTTGCGCAGGGCATGCGTCGAGAACTGGCGGAATGCGGCGGAATATCTTGAGGGAGAAGTGGGTTGCCAACCCGGCTCGAGGGAGCGAGGGGTGGGGTGGGTGCACGAACCCGGTTGGCAACCGCTTCTGCTGCTTGCCGGAAAAGATTATGACGCCGATAGGGTCATTGCAATCAAAAATTCTCCTTAAGGTTGTGTTTATTTTCCTCAAACTCAAGGAGTTTTGTTAACCGCCCGGCAAGGTTTGCCGAGCAGGTGTCAGCATGGGGCGAGCAGACCCTTGAACAGGAACAAAATAAGACCATTCTAAGGCTGTCCCATGAGGTCCGTGATGCATAACAACTCCCCCGAACAGATGCCCGTCCTGAACCGCTCCGTGGATGAAGTCCGCGCGCGGACCAAGCTGGAGGGGGGTAAACGGTTCATTCTGCACACGGAATTCGAGCCTGCGGGCGACCAGCCCACCGCGATCGCAGAGCTGGCGGCGGGGATTCGCGAGGGCGACCAGAATCAGGTGCTGCTCGGCGCGACCGGAACCGGCAAGACCTTCACCATGGCGAAAGTCATCGAGGAGACCCAGAGGCCGGCGATCATCCTGGCCCCGAACAAGACGCTGGCCGCGCAACTCTACGGCGAGTTCAAGGGCTTCTTCCCTGAAAACGCGGTGGAGTACTTCGTGAGCTATTACGACTACTACCAGCCCGAGGCCTATGTGGCGCGCTCCGACACCTATATCGAGAAGGAAAGCCAGATCAACGAACAGATCGACCGGATGCGCCACTCGGCCACCCGCGCCCTTCTGGAGCGCGACGATGTGATAATCGTGGCCTCGGTCAGTTGCATCTACGGTATCGGGTCGGTCGAGACCTATGGCGCGATGACCCAGGACCTGATTGCCGGCAAGGAGTACGATCAGCGCAAGGTGATGGCCGATCTGATCGCGCAGCAATACCGCCGCAACGATCAGGCATTCCAGCGCGGCAGCTTCCGGGTGCGCGGCGACAGTCTGGAGATCTGGCCTGCACACCTGGATGACCGGGCGTGGAAGCTTTCCTTCTTCGGCGAAGAGCTGGAAAGCATCACCGAATTCGACCCGCTGACGGGCGAGAAAACCGATACGTTCGAAAAGGTCCGCGTCTACGCGAACTCCCACTACGTCACGCCGCGCCCGACCATGCAGCAGGCCATGAAGGGCATCAAGGCGGAGCTGCAAACCCGGCTCGACCAGCTTGTCGGCGAGGGAAAACTGCTTGAGGCTCAACGGCTTGAGCAACGCACCAATTTCGATCTGGAGATGCTGGAGGCCACCGGCGTCTGCAACGGGATCGAGAACTATTCGCGCTACCTGACGGGACGCGCGCCCGGGGAACCGCCGCCGACGCTGTTCGAATACATTCCCGACAACGCCATCGTCTTTGCGGACGAATCCCACGTCTCCGTCCCGCAGATCGGCGGGATGTATCGTGGTGACTACCGGCGCAAATTCACGCTCGCCGAGCACGGGTTCCGCCTGCCGTCTTGCATGGACAACCGCCCGCTGAAATTCGAGGAATGGGACGCGATGCGCCCGCAATCGGTCTTCGTCTCCGCCACGCCGCAGGCCTGGGAGATCGAACAGGCGGGCGGTGTCTTCACCGAACAGGTGATCCGGCCCACGGGGCTGCTGGACCCGATGGTGGAAATCCGGCCCGTGGAGATGCAGGTGGACGATCTGCTGGACGAGGTGCGCCGCGTCACCGCGGACGGGTTCCGCACGCTGGTCACCACGCTGACCAAACGCATGGCCGAGGATCTGACCGAGTACATGCACGAGCAGGGCATCAAGGTGCGCTACATGCATTCCGATATCGACACGCTGGAGCGCATCGAGATCCTGCGCGACCTGCGGCTTGGCGCGTTCGACGTGCTGATCGGGATCAACCTCCTGCGCGAGGGGCTCGACATTCCGGAATGCGGGCTGGTGGCCATTCTGGACGCGGACAAGGAAGGCTTCCTGCGCTCGGAAACCTCGCTGGTGCAGACCATCGGGCGCGCGGCGCGGAACGCCGAGGGGCGGGTGATCATGTATGCCGACCGCATCACCGGCTCGATGGAGCGCGCGATAGGCGAGACCGACCGGCGGCGTGCCAAGCAGATCGCCTATAACGAGGAACACGGGATCACGCCCGCGACGGTGAAAAAGAACGTCGAGGACATTCTGGCGGGCCTTTACAAGGGCGACGTGGACATGAACCGGGTGACCGCGAAGGTGGAAAAGCCCCTCCACGGGGCCAATCTGGAGACGGTGCTGAACGGGCTGCGCACGGATATGCGCAAGGCCGCCGAGAACCTGGAATTCGAAGAGGCCGCACGGCTGAGGGACGAGATCAAACGGCTGGAAACCGTGGATCTCGTGATCTCGGACGACCCGCTGGCACGGCAGACCGCGGTGGAGCAGGCGGTGGATTCAGCGACCAGAATGGCCGGGCGCTCCACGGCGGGACGGCCCGGGCAACGGGGTGGGAAGGCAAGACGGGGAAGGTGAAGGGCGGGTCATGCTCAATAGCATCCTGCAGGAGCCGTGCAATGGTCCCTTGCGTCACGGATTGAACTGAAGTTTCCAGAATGATCCTGCCCCGCGCGCAGACGAACCGGACTGCCGAACGCCCGAGCCCGATCTTTGCGAAATCGCCCTGTGTGAGAGCGTTGTTCGCGGATCAAGCGTGGCGCTCTGCGTGGTGACGCCTTGGCCATCCTTGCCTTTGATCGGCACAGAAAGCCCTGCTTTGGCAGGACACCTAGCGAGTTGAAAGGCTGGCGGCCAACGCCGTTTCATCCAGCCACAACCTGCCGTCCCGGTAACCACCCCGGACCAGATTGCCCGGCGTCGCGACTTCGGGAAAATCGGCCGTCCACTCCCGGTAGCGATCGTTGGTGAGGACCTTGGCCCCAAGATCACGTGCTGCCGCGAGGATCGTGGGGTCTGCCGGCTCGCCCTTGCCGACCACCAATACCCTGTCGCTCGGCAGGTTCAGCAACTTTGCGAAATGGCGGTCATCAAGGTAGCGGTCGCTGAACTTGTAACCCGCGTTGGCATCGAAGACGACGCCGGGCTGAAAGCCCCGCCCGCGCAGCGTGGTGACCACTTCGCGCAGAGTGTCGAGATGCGGCGTCTCCCCGTTCCAGTGCATCACGTTGGAGCCGTCGATCACCACGTGCGGGCCCTTGCGCGACCGGCGCCCCGGGATGGGCCTGCGGCCATCGGGAGCATCTGCACCAAAACCGCGGAGAAGCGCCACGCCGAGGATCAACAGGGCGGCGACGGCAGAGAGCGATGCCACGGCGAGGGGAAGCGTCAGGGTCGCTCCCTCGGTCATCAGGATTCCCCCGGCGCTGGCGAGGGACAAAAGCAGCAATATCAACGGTGTGCGCATGGAACCCGGTTCTTCTCTGGCGTCGGGGCAGAATCACATCCGCAGATGGCATTTCTGCGACCATGAGGAGGAGAAAACGGACCGGCCCGATCTGTTCGGCCGAGGCCGCTCACACCCCCAACTCCGCCCGTTTCTTCTTCGTCATCCCCGCCACGACCAGCCGGTAGCTCTCCTCGACATGCTCGCGCAGCATCTCGTCGCTCATCGCCCCGTCCTCGTAGACCTGAAGCCATGTCATCCCCCGCGACGCCAGGTACGGCGCGGGGCGGATGCCGGGTTCGCCACCCAGCACCTCGAACGCGATCTCTCCAACCTTGAAGGTGAAGGCATCCTGTCCCTCGTTCCAGCCGCAGATCGCAAAGACCTTGTCGCCCACCTTCCAAACATCCGCATTGCCCCATTGGACCACGTAGGAGGTTGCCTTGAGACCGGCGCAGAACCGGTTGAACTGATCGCGTGTCATGGCCCGACCCTGCCCAGCCCCGCCGGCGGAGGCAAGCGGTCTTCGCAGGCGCGCGCACCCGCATCCCTACCAATGGACCGGCCCTGCCCTTCCAATTCCCCCAAGCCACCCCATTCCTGCCCGAAATCACGCCTAATTCCAGCCAGAGCGAAACAGACCGGGACAGATACACATGCGATGGGGCCTGCTTTTCACCGATATCTCGGCCCGTCTGATCGGGCTTTTCGGGCTTTACTGCACGGTGCTGCTGCTTCTGGTCTGGGCCCGGAACGCGGGCTTGCCGGAGGCGACGGGCCAGTTCGTCTTGGGTCTCGGGATTTTTTCGCTGGCCATGACCGGGCTTTATCTTGTGCCGGGGCTTCATGACAGGGTGTTGCGCAGCACGGTGCGCCTGCTGGCCCGCATCCCCTTCCTGCTGATCAACGCGCTCTGGCTTGTCCTGATCATGGCCGTTCTGACCTTCGCGTCGGAGAGCGGGCACAGGGTGATCCCGATGGAGTTCGGGCGGCAGACCCATATCTACGCAATCGCCGCCCTTCTGGGGCTGTTCGCGCTGACCATTTTCCCCTTCGGCCTTGCCTATGGCGATGCCAGGGCCGAGCTGAACCGGGCCCGGCTTCTCAAGCGGCTGGACCGGGATATCACTGCGCGCGCGGCGGGCGTGCTGGATGGCTCCCAACCTGACCGGCCGCTTCGCAAGCGCGACATCGGCGATGTGCTCGCCCCCCTCGCCCTGGGGCTGACGCTTGTCTGGTCGCTCTATGCCTTGCGGTTTGGCGACACGGTGCAAACCGCCCAACTGGACCGATGGGTGGAGGCGAACGCGGTGATGCTCTTTGCGAGCATTGCGGTGCTGATCGTGTTGCCGCCCCTCCTCAACCGCCATCTGCGCGCGCCCACCACCCCGCAAGGGGCGCGGCGCGGGCTTGGCAGACGGCTGGCCCTGCCCATGCTCGCCCTGCCGGTCACGACCGGTCTGCTTCTTGCGGTGCTGCCCCATGACGGGCTGCCGCAGGCGTGGAACATGGCCACCGCAAACCCCGTCGAAACGCTGCACTACAAGCTGGTCGATATGGCGACGGACCTCGGGCTCGGCGGCTGTGCGCGCCTGGCCCCGGTCGATGCGCCCCAAGACGACATGCTGCATTGCGGGATGGACCGCGCGTTCACGGATCAACTGGCGCCCGGCGATATCTTCGAAGCGACCGGCGAGTTGAGCCGGTTTGGCCATACGTTCGATCAGGTTCGCGTGCTGCGCTAAGCGCCGCCGGGCTACTTGCGGCATGGGGGCCGCCCGCGGTGGCCCCCTGCCCGGTCTTTTCCCCGGCTCCGTGCGCCAGAGCACAGCGCGGGTCTCTCCGACGCTCTAGACCGTTTCGGGCACGGCTCCCCGGCCTGCAGTGTCCAGTTCAGAACAGATAGGAGAGATCAGATGTCCAATCCAACCGGCCAATACACCGATGTCCGCGTGGTCGCGATCCAGGGCCATGGCGGCAACATCTCGGGTGCAACCGGCACCTACAGCAATATCAAGGTGTTCAGTTGCGGCCCGTTTCCGCCCAATGACCGCCCCGCGATCGACGGGTTCTACAACATAACCGGCAAGCATAACGGGCAGAGCTATTCGTTTCCGGGTGTGAAATGCACGCATTCCGGCGGAACAAGCGACTTCCGGGATCCCAGCACCTGACGGCGCGGGGGCATACAGGCGCCCCGATCCGGCGGCTCCGTCCGGCATGCCCGGGCGGGGCCGGTGACTGCGTGCGCCTTCGGCTCCGACTTCGCCACATCCGCCGCGATTGAGGGTCCGGATCGGCGGGCCGCAGATACGGAAGGCCCGCCGGCCTGCGCCGGTCGTCTCTTGCCAACGGGCGGAAACGCGCCACACTTCGTGTCATGCGCTGCCTGCTGATGATCGCCGTTCTGCTCCTTCCCCTGCCGGCGCTGGCCTGGGATGTCGGCAGAGATGGCCCTCGCTGCACGCTGACCCATCGAACGGCCGAAACGACGATCCGCCTGACCTATGATCCGGGCCTGCCCGAATACACGATCCGTCTGACCCGCCCCGGCGCCCCGTGGCCGAGGGCACCGGTCTTCGCCCTGCGCTTCGACGGCGCGCAGCCCAACACGATTTCCACCAGCCGGCACGTGCTGAGCGATAGCGACACACAGCTCATGGTGACCGACAGAGGGTTCGGAAACGTGCTGGACGGGTTGCAATTCAATGACTGGGCCACCGCGATCATCGGCGACGAAATGCTGCGCATCCCGCTTGACGGCGCCGCACCCGAGGTCGCGGATTTCCGCGCCTGCAGGGCTCCCCTGCCCGTCGGCTGAACGGACCGCCACCCACCATCGGCCAGATGCGCCCCCCGGGGACGCCGGGCAGATTGAACCTTCGCCCGGCCCCGCGCGACCTATCCCCGAACCATCCTGTCCGGGAGCCTCCCCATGCGCCGTCTCGTCTCCATCATCTGCACCGCCGGGCAACTGGCCTTCACCGGTCCGGCCCTTGCACAATCCTTCAGCATCGGCCTGTCGGACGGCCCGTTCAGCCTGAGCCTTGGCACGGGGACGCGAAACGCCCGCACATGCGAGATCAGGACGGTGCAGACAGGCGGGACGGTCCGCCTGCGCAATGGCATGATCGTGGAAAGCGTCAGCTGCGCCGATGCGGACTGCACCCGGCAACGGGTCGTGATCTGCCCGCGCCGCCGCTAGGTCCGCTCAGAAATCGAAGATATCGTCGAGGAAGGACCCGCGCCGCTTTTTCTTGTGGTAGCTCGACGAGCGGTCCGGGCCCTGATCGTAATCGTCGTCATAGCCACGGCGCGCGGGTTGCGGCGCGGCCGGCGCATCCGCCGTGGAGCGTTCGATGATCTTGTCCAGTTCACCCCTGTCCAGCCAGACGCCCCGGCATTGCGGGCAATAGTCGATCTCGACCCCCTGTCGGTCGGTCATTACCAGTTGGGTTCCGTCGATGGGGCATTGCATGGGGCAGATCTCCTGAGGGTTTCATTCATACAGGTAGGCGTCATCAGGCGGCCTGACAAATGCCGATAGGGAAAGCCTATCGGTCACATGGGCCCCCTTCATATCCGCCATCGCCGGGACCGCCGGCTAGGTGTCGAACACGGCCGCGACATCATACATCACCGGTTCGAAACTGCGGCAAAGCTCGGTGATCGCCTTGTTGCGGCGCACCATTTCATCGCTGCGCAGCATCGCCTGAAAATCCTCGCGCCGGTCCCATTGGGAGTAGTTCGCCACCCGGGTCTGGGCATCGTTCACATGCAGCCCCGCCGCGATGAACCCGGGCTGATGCGAAATGAACTGGTCATAGGCATCGGTCAGCGCCTCGATCAGGTCGCGGCAATTGCCGGGCGTGGTTTCGAATGTGGTGATCACGGTTTGCAGGGCCGCACCCTTGACGATGGATGGCATCAGGCTGTCCTTTCTGCTGTGCAAGGGTAACGCCGCAACGCGGGCCGGAGCAAAGAAAAAGAGGTCGCGGGGCGCGGGCGGTATCTTTTACCGGCGGCCCATCGTGCCGAGTTCCCCGCGCCATCATGGCCAGGCGGCGAAACGGCTCAGACGAAATGGCGGCGCATCGCCTGATAGACCACCGCTGTCGCCGCATTGGCGAGATTGAGCGAGCGGATATGCGGGCTGCGCATCGGGAGATGAAAAACCCGGTCCTCCATCCCGTCCAGTATCTCGGGTTGCAGACCTTTCGTTTCGCGCCCGAAGACCAGATAGGCATCGGCGGGGTAGTCCGGCGCATAGACCGATGCCGCGCCATGATCTTCGAAGAAGAAAAGCCGCTCACGACCGGGCTGCCGCGCCTGCAGAAATTCGGGCCAGCTGTCATATTCACTCAGCCGGACATGCCGCCAATAATCCAGCCCGGCCCGCCGGACGGATTTTTCCGAGATATCGAACCCGTAGGGGCGGATCAGGATCAATTCGAGATCCAGCGCCACACAGGTGCGCCCGATCGTGCCGGTGTTGCCCGGTATCTCCGGCGTGACCAGCACGACCTTCATCCGGGGGGCCGGCCGGTCGGCGGGTCCGGTGCCCGCGTCAGACATTCGGCTTGCCTTCCAGACCCAGTATCCGGCGGGTGGCGGTCCAGATCGTGGGCAGGCGCGGCGGTGTGTCCAGTTCCGCCATCACCTCGTCTTTCAGTGCGCCCGTCAGATGCGTTTCGGCAAACCCCCGCGCCCAGTCAAGCAGATCGGCCTTGTCATCGGGGCGGAGCCGCACCGCACTGCCGATCAGGCCGACGATGGTGCCTGCGGGGGAATACCATTCGTCCTGGATCGCGCGGATCCGTTCCGGCAGGACCGGACCGATACCGCGGATTAGCCGGGATTCCGAAAACCGCAGCAGAAGCCTGCCCATCTCTTCGCGCGAATAGCCGATCAGCGGCGGGAACGTGTCGAAGAATATAGGCCCCTCCTGCCCCATGGCGAAGTTGCGGATCGACGGATGATAGCCGATGCGTTCGGGCCGGCGCGCCACCGCCGCCCAGAAGCCCGCGATGCTGATCGCCGCCTGATCGAGCAGTGCGATCGCCGTTTTCAGATCCGCGGCCAGCAGCATGTCGCGTAGCATGGTTTCCGGCGGCAACGCCTTTTGCAGGATTACCGGGCGCTGGAAGCCCGCCTCCTCCAGCAGCAGAAACTGCGTCTCGGGCAGAGTGACGCCCGCATCGCGCAGACAGGCGGCATAGGCGTCATGGCGGCGCGCCAGAAGCTCCAGCACCTCGGGGTCGCGCCCGCCGCGATAGGTCTTGATCACCCGGTCCGACAGCGGCCCCGACCGGGGGCGGAACGGGGCGCAGAAATAGCCCAGGCGGCTGACGGGATCCCCCCGGTCCGCAAGCGCGTCGCGCACGGCGCGGTTCAGTTCGCTGGTGTTCATGTCCCGCCCTTTCCGCTGGCATTCCCGTGGTTAGGGCGGGGCGCGGCCACGTGCAAGGGTGCCCCGGTTCTGGCGGGGCCGTCGGCCTTGTGATATCCGGACCTCATGGCCGACGCCCCCAACCCGATCCGCGAAACCGACGATGACGCCCGCGCGCTGGCCCGGGGCCTGATCGCGGCCGCGCGCTACGGGGCGCTTGCCGTGATCGAGCCCGAAACCGGCCTTCCGATGGTCACGCGGATCGCCGTGGTGCCGGGCCCGGACCGGGCACCGATGAGCCTGATCTCGGATCTGTCGAGCCATAGCGCGGCGCTTGCGGCCAATCAGGCCTGTTCGCTGTTGCTGGGTGAACCGAAGGCAAAGGGCGACCCGCTGACCCATCCGCGGATCACCCTGCAATGCCGGGCGCAGCGCGCGGACAAATCGGCGTGGCGCGAGCATTATCTCGGCCTCTATCCCAAGGCGCAACTCTATTACGATTTCGGCGATTTCCGGATGATCCGATTTCAGATCGACCGCGCGCTTCTCAATGGCGGATTCGGCAAGGCCTTCCATCTGACAGCGGATGACCTTGCGCCCTAGGCGATGGCCGGTTTCCGTGCCATGCTATCCCCATGAGAGCGATTGACCCCGATCTGCCCGGGCGTTGGGGCCTGCCGGGCGAACCTTTCACCTACGAGGTTCTGCCCGACGGAAGCTATCACGTGGCAGATGCCGCGGCGCCGCTGAGTTTCTCGGACGATGCGGCGGAAATGACCTGGGACGGTCAGGTTTTCGACAGGCAAGGCGCACCCGGTATCGGCGTCGAGGGCGCGTGGCGCGCGCGAGACGGCGCCGAGCACTGGGTGTTCACCGCCGATGGGTCCTATCAGGTCGGATGGGGCGACGCGCGCCCGCCGGCAACCGGCATCTGGGCCCTGCACGATCATGGCCGCAGGCTCTGGACACGCGAAAAGCTGGCCCAGTTGACGACCGACGGGGCCAATGTCGTCTTCCACCTGATCGGCGGCGGCCCGCAATTCTATGGCTACACCGTAAGCGACGGGATCTGGACGTTGCTCGACCCCACAAGCTGGAAGAAACGCGCGGCCTATCACAGGCTGTGACGCTCACCAGAACTCGGTTCCCGGCGCGCCCTTGATCCGGCCCCGCAGGTTCGGGGTGACCCAACCGCCATAGAAACTGCCGGGCTGTGGCGAAACCTGCTGATCGCCCACGAAACAGGCATCCATCGGCTCGGAGTAAAACGCGAGATACCCCGCGAGCGACGCGAAGGGTTTCGACGGGCGCGAAAAGCTCCAGGCGGCGCGCGGCCGGATCTCGCCGCCCGCCTGCGCCGTCCAGTAGCGCGCGGCCCCTTTCCATTCGCAATAACTGCTCCCCTGCGCCGCCTTCAGGACACCGGCCATCACATCCTGTGGCGGAAAGTAATAGGTCGGCGCGTGGTGGGTTTCCAGAACCCGCAGGCCGGCGGTCGTATCGGCGATCACCACCCCGCCAAGCACGACTCGCAGCCTTTGCGCAACCTGTTCGATAGCAGGAGGCCGTGGATAATCCTGCACATTTTCAGAGGGAAGATCGTTCATTCCGCTCTCCGACTTGGGAACGCCCCCGCCCCTCCGTCGACCCGGGACCTAACACAGCGCCCTCATCGAACAAGCCCCCCCGATCTGGATCGGCGGGGGCTTGCCTGTCTGTCATGGCCCTGGCGAAAAAGCAGGCGTCAGACCGTGTCGCAGCGCGCGGTCAGCTGCACGGACCCCCTGACGGCCTGCGACCAGTTCAGCCGGATCGAGCCGCGGTCAACGCCATGCCGGGTGGTCGCAAATGGCGTGGTATAGACCGCCACATTGGATGCGGTACGGATTGACCCCTCGGGCACGACAGAGGTCACCACACGCGCCTCGGTGCCGAAGGGCAGCCAGTTCCGCAGATCCATCTCCCAGACCTGCTGCGCGGTGTTTTCCGTCATCTTCACGGTGACGGGGTTCTGGGCATCCTTGATGATCCCGTGGAACGTGTTCCCCGTCATCAGGAAGGACCGCGTGCGGCTGGTATCCAGCGGAGCCACGCTTTCATCCACGCCGTCGACCCGGTCAAGCGCCTGCCCGTTGAGCTGCTTGAACACGTTGTCGCAAATCGACAATCCGTTGATGTAATGCCCCGGCCCCATCGGCTTGATGATGATGAACTTGATCCAGGGCGCCGCCCCGTTCGAGGTGAAGATGTTGCCGTTGATCGTCAGCCCGCCGAAACTCAGCTCGTTTTGCAGCTCGGGCCTCGGATCATGCTCGTTGACCCATTCCAGGAAATTGTTGTCGATGTAGTTTCCGGTGATCGTGGATTTGACATTGGTATTGGTCAGAACGATCCCGGCGCTGCGCAATCCGTCGGTTTCCGCATCGCCCTGGAAGTAGTGATTGCCGATCACCATGTTGCCCGACCCGGTCAGGACCGCGAAATGCTTGAAACGCACCGCCCGGTTGTTTCGGATCTTGGGATCGTTGCGATTGACGTTCATGCAGATCGTCGTGCGGTCCTGCGCCCGGGCCGACTGTTCGTTCGACAGGAACTGGCAACGGTCGACCTGAAGACCCTGGCACCCGCTATCGGCCGAGGTGATGCCGCGGTCCTTGGGGCCGGTGAAGAAGCAATCGCTGAACTGGAAGGTCAGACCGTTGATCGGCAACATCACCGCGCTGGAGCGTCCGGCGCAGAGGAACTCGATATTGCTGATGACAAAGCGTTGCAGGTTCTGAAACCCGATGAAGTCCAGAAGATACTTGAAGCGCCGGAATGTGTAGGTCTGGCTTTGCGGCGGCACGTTGAGCGGGTTCGACAGAAACACCTTCCCCGCCGCGACATTCTTGCCCGAGACATATACTTCGCGGCCCACGCCCTGCGCCGCCGTCACCAGAGACCCGATCTCGATATTCGCCACATTGGCGACGTCGGACAGCTCGGACGGCTTGGTAACGACCCAAGTGCCGGTTCCGGTCTGAACCTCGTCCTCCCAGCCGGTGCTGTTATCCGCGCTGATCTGTCCGTTTCTGATGACGCGGCGATTGGCATAGGAGTTCTTGTTGTCCACCACCGCCTGCACATCGATCGGCTCGCTCAGCAGCACGCGGCGCCCGCCCATGTCGAACGCCTCGTGATCGGATTGGTTGAAGAGCGTCTGAATGCCTTTCTTGAAGCCGATGACATCGTCGCCGAATGCGTCGGAATAGGCATCCAGATCGAAGTTCTTGGTCAGTGCGAGCCGGTCCGTGTCCGACATGATCAGCCGGCCCTCGAAGCGGACGGGGCTGTTCATCGTCAGGTTGCCGACAATGCGGTAATCGCCCTCGGAGACCAGCACCTCGCGCCCGGCGGCGGCGGCATCGGCGGCCAGAAACGCCGCCCGGTCATTGGTTGTACCGTCGCCCATGGCGCCGAAATCCCGGACATCGACCCAATCCATCAGCTTGCGGTGGAACACATGGGTGATGTCTTCGATACGGATGCTCTCGATCCGTACAATCCCGCCATTGGGCCCGGTCAGATCGAGACCGAAATAGCCATAGGCCGCCGTTTCGCCCCAGGGCATGTCCACCCCGCCCCGGTCGCCCAGCCCGACAATCGCCGAGATCGTCACCACCTCGCCATAGCTGGTCAGGCTCGTCGATGGCCCGGTCTGCGGCACGCCACCCACATTCGCATCCGCAGCGGTGCCGGCCCAGCCCCCGATCCGCACGTCGGGCAGGTTGCCCGCGACTGCCTTGAGGCGGGCCGAGATGCGCAGATACATGCCCGGCAGCATCGGCGTCTGCCCCATGTAGCGCAGGGTCGTGACACTGTCGGTTTTCAGGATCTCAAGGCAGGTGCCGAAATCCTGATCCGCGGGCACCAGCGCGGCATTGGTTGCGGTTGCATAGGTGTCGCTGCCGGGTGTGCCGTCCTGGCGCGACCAGACCCCAAGCCCATCGCCGAATTCCGGCGGCATCAGCATCAGCCCGTCGGTGATCACCTTGTTCATATCAAACCCTTTCCTGCGCGCGGAACGCGCACGCATCTGGCCCCGCAGGACCAAGGGGCCCTGAAAGGCAACCTCGATTGTTCACATGTCCGGAGAGACCGGCCCGCAAATCAGGGCCGGATACGCTTCAAGGATTAGCGCAGATTAGTTAAGGCAGCTTTAATGCGGCGGCGTTTTCACGCGCCCACCTCCGGCGCGCGCAGGAACTGGACGCCATTGATCTGCCATCCGGCCTCCGTTTCGATCATCTGATAGCCAAGGACATGGACCCGGCCCTGACGGTCGGTCACCTGAACGCGCTGCACCACAAGCCCGCCAAGCGTCTGCAGATCGAGATAGTCGATCCGGCCCGGGCGCCAGACCATCGGATATCCCTCGCGAACCATGCGCCCGAAATTCTCGGGCGTCTGGAACAGGCGCTGGATATTGGGGCTGGCATATTGCCATGCGGTGGCGACGTCATCTGCCAGAAACGCCTCGAACTGGCTCTGGATGGTGGATTCGATGGCCGGGTTCGGGGCCAGAACCTCCTGCGCCTGCGCCCAGGCCGCGGCCCAGATCAGGCCGAGCGTCAGAATAAATCGCCGCATGGGGTCCGTCCTTCCCGCACCGTCTTCGGATATGAAAAAGGATAGACCGCGCAGGGATCCGGTCAAACCCGCCATGGCGGCCCGTCGCCCGGTACGCCGGTCAGACGGCGAGGGTCCCGGCCAGCCCGTCCTCGATCAGCCCGATGGTCTCGGTGACGCCGTAAAGCGCCACGAACCCGCCAAATCGCGGCCCCTGGCTTGCGCCCAGAAGCACTTCGTAAAGCGCCTTGAACCAGTCCCGCAGCGGCTCGAACCCGTGATCCTTACCCACCGCGAAGACGATCGTCTGCAACGCCTCGTCGTCCTGCGGGCCATCATAGGCGGCCAGCCGGTCGGCCAGATCGCGCATCGCGGCGGCCTCTTTTTCATCGGGCAGACGGAACACCTTATGCGGCTTCACAAAGTCGTTGTAGTACCGCACCGCAAAGCCCGCAGCCTGATCGAGATCGGGGTGGGTCTCGGCGCTGGCATCGGGCGCATATCGCCGGATGAAGCCCCAAAGCGCCTCCTTGTCCTCCGCATGGGCGACGGATGCCAGATTGAGCAACATCGCGAAGCTGACCACCATGTTCGAGGCCGGCACGTTGTGGCCGTGAATATGAAACACAGGGTTGTTCAGCCGCGCCGCGGTGTCCTGCCCCGCATAGGCGCGCAATTGCTGATGATACTCGTCCACCGCCTTCGGGATCACGTCGAAATACATCCGCTTGGCGGTTTTCGGCTTTTGATACATGAAGTAGCTCAGGCTCTCCGTGGAGGCATAGGACAACCATTCGTCGATGCTGATCCCGTTGCCCGTGGACTTCGAGATCTTCTGCCCGTTCTCATCCAGGAACAGCTCGTAGGTGAACACTTCGGGCGGCTTGCCGCCGAGTTTCGAGCAGATGGCGGAATAGATCGCCGTGTTGGGGGCATGCTCCTTGCCATAGCTTTCCCAATCGACGCCAAGCGCGGCCCAGCGCGCTCCGAAATCGGGCTTCCACTGCAGCTTGACGTTGCCGCCGGTCACGGGGAGCGTCCATTCGCGCCCCTCCGCGTCATCGAAGGTGACCGTCCCTTCGCCCGCATCCACCTGCTTGATCGGCACATACAGCACACGCCCGGTTTCGGGGTGGATCGGCAGGAAGATCGAATAGGTCTGCTGGCGCTCCTCGCGAAGGGATTTCAGCATCACCGCCATCAGGTCATCATAGCGTTCGGCCGCGCGCAAAAGCGTTTCGTCGAAGGCACCGGAGCGATAGAACTCGCGGGCGGAATAGAACTCGTACTCGAAGCCGAACGTGTCCAGAAACCGGCGCAGCATGGCGTTGTTGTGGTGGCCGAAGCTCTCGTGCTCGCCGAACGGATCGGGGACACTCGTCAGGGGCATCTGCAGATAGTCGGCCAGCATCTCCTGGTTCGGCACGTTATCGGGTACCTTCCGCATCCCGTCCATGTCGTCGGAAAAGCAGATCAGCTTGGTGGGGATGTCCGACAGGATCTCGAACGCGCGGCGCACCATCGTCGTGCGCAACACTTCGCCGAAGGTGCCGATATGGGGCAAGCCGCTTGGCCCGTAGCCGGTTTCGAACAGCACATAGCCCTTTTCGGGCGGGCCGTTTTCATAGCGTTTGACCAGACGGCGCGCCTCCTCGAAAGGCCAGGCCTTGGAGTTGAGTGCGGTCTCGCACAGATCGGTCATTTTCATCTTCCATCGTTTAGCCGCGCCACCTTGCCGCGCGCCGCCTGCACCTATTGCCCCGCGGGCTCAGGGTCAATAAATTCCAATGACGCAAATGCCCACAGGAGCCCCCAACGTGACCGATGATACCTCCCTTTCCGCGCAGGACGCGCTGGTTGCCGTCATGGTCGCCGTCTCGGTCTCCGATGAAACGATCCGAACCGCCGAGCTTGTCACCATCGAGGAGTTGGTAAATCACCTGCCCGTTTTCGCGGATTACGACACCGACAGGATGAAGCGCGTGTCGCAGACCGTGTTCGACCTGTTCGAGGAGGAGGACGGGCTGGACGCGCTTTTCGGGCTGATCAAGAACGCCCTGCCCCACCGGCTGTTCGAGACGGCCTATGCGCTGGCCTGCGACGTTGCCGCCGCGGACGGCCTGCTGCGGCAGACCGAGCTCGAATTCCTGATGGAAATCCGCTACCAGCTCGATATCGACCGGCTCCATGCTGCCGCGATCGAACGCGGTGCGCGGGCAAGGCATATGGTGCTGTAATCAGGCCATGAACGGCGACGGGGCAGTTCTTTCGAACCACCTCGGGAATGCCAGCTGACGTTAGCTGCTACTCAGACCTGTCGGTCGTTATCCGTCATTCTCGGGCGGCGTCACGCGCAGGGTCGGCACTTCGATCGTTTGGGTTTCGGTCGTGACCTCCACTTCGGGAACCTCGACCTCGACGGTCTCGCTCTCCACTGCGATCTCGCCCACATCGGCGTTGAACTCAGGCATTTGCCCCCCTTCGACGGAGACGTCGACATCGGGCAAGCGGGCTTCCTGCGTCTGATCGATATCGATCATGTAGATCGCGCCCACGATTGCGACAGCCGCGACAGCGCCAATTGCGATGTATCCACCGGTTTTCATAAGATACTCCTTTTCAATCTTCGGGCTCTCAACCAGCCGGCGCACAAATTGGTTCCCCAAATTATTATTGGAACCCAAACCCGGGGGCGCCGCGTTGTTTCCGCAGACAGGCTTCTGTCCACCTCGCAAAGGAAACATCATGGAATATGGTATTTTGGGCCTGCTGGTCCTGATCGCCAACATCTACGCGATCTACAACATCGTCACTTCCGGCGCCTCGACCGCGGCGAAGGTCGTCTGGACGCTGGTTATTCTGATCCTGCCGGTTCTGGGCTTCATCGCCTGGCTGATCGCAGGGCCCAAGAGCGACGCAAGCGCCCGGGTGTAAACCATCCGTTTCGCGCAAGGACAAACCCGGTCCGGACTTCTCCGAGCCGGGTTTTTCCGTATCTGAAGGCCTTTATGTGTAGAGAGCGGCCCATCGCTCGACTAATTGCTGCTGCAACCGCTTTGCGCGTCGGGTGTAGTCGCGCCCGCCCTCCGGGCGTTCCATCTGTGCCGGGTTCAATGCGCCGCGCCGATCCAGATCGGCGCAGAATACGGCGAAGGCGAAGTCACGGCCCGTGGGCGCGCGCGCATATCCCGCCAGCGAACTGACGAAATTCAGCGTTCCGGTCTTGGCCACGACCTCCACCGGATGATCGGGTTGCAGGTTGCCCTCGGCATCGCGCATTGGGATCACCCTCATCAGGCGGCGCAGCATGCCATCGGCGCCCGCCGCCACCAGAGCCTGGGTCATGTCCTGCGGGCGGACCCGGCTGGCCTCCCCCAGCCCGGAATGATCGACAAAGCTGGAGTTCCGCGCCGCAAGCCGGGATCTCATCCAGGCGCTCATCTCGTCGGCCGAAGCGCTGAGCGAGCCGGGCGCCGCACCGCCTGCGATACTCGCACTCAACCCCACCGCCTCGGCCGTGATATTGGTGGACCAGCGCATCATCCCGCGCAGGATGTCCTGCAACGGCTCGCTGACATGTTCGACCAACACGCTCCCGCTCTCGGGGGGCGAGCCTTCGCCCGGCCCGTCAAGAACGATCCCGTTCGAGCGGGCCAATGTCTGGAACACCTCGGCCGCGTAGAGATGCGGCTGGCGCACCGGCAGCCAGCGGCTGCCGCCATTGCCGAGCGCGCCGCGGGCGACCGTCCAGTTCTCCCGTCCTTCGCGCTGCTCATAGGTGTATACGGGCACATCGCGATCCGCGACACGCATCCGGGCAAGGCTGACCGCAGGGCGGAGCGTTTCCGAACGAGCATCCATCCGGACGGTATACTCCCCCTGCTCCCGCGCCCATTCGAAATGCACCCGGTTGAAGTTGAGATTGAGCCCCGAAATCGCGGGGTTGTAGCCCACATGATCCGGCTGCTCCGGGTCGATCTCCCTTACATAGGGCAGCGCGCCGGTGGCCAGCATCAGGCGGCCCGTCACCTCGCGCAGGCCGGCCTCCCTCAGTGCGATTGCCATCGCGCTCAATTGATCGGTTCCAAGCAGGGGATCGCCGCCGCCGACCAGCCACAGGTCACCCTCCAGCCGGCCATTGGTGACCGGCCCGCCGGCGACCAGACGGGTCTGGAACCGGTAACCCGGCCCCAGTCGGTCCAATCCATAGGCGCAGGTGATCGCCTTGGCCACGCTTGCCGGCGGCATCCCGTAAAGCGGGCGTTCCACCTCCAGCATCTCGCCCGTACGCGCATCGGCAACCGCATAGCCCACACGCCCGCCCAGCCCCGCCTGGGTGATCAACTCGGACGGTGACGGGATCGCGCGCTGCCACAGCCCGCTGGGACGGACCAGCGGCCTCAACGAGGTTTCGGGTGGCATTGCAAAGCCGGGCTGCGCCAGCCCGGCCAATACGCCACTCAAGAAAACCCGCCGAGAAACCATTTCAAAAAAAGCCCTGTCGCCGTATTCAACTAAACCGCAGCCCGGCGGGCGGCTCAACCCTTTCGATGCTCACAAAAACCTCATATCCGGAATGGATGACATCCGGAACGCGGCGCGCGGCGCGCCGTGTGCGATCAGCGCACCCAGTCGCCCCGCGCCCTGATCTCGCTGGACGATACATCCAGCATCGGCACGTTCAGAAAGCACCAGGCCGGCGGCTCCGACATCGCCAGGCGCGAGGCGGCGGCAGCCGGCAGCTTGTGGCAGCGGAAAACCTGCGCCGCCTTGGAGGTCCGTGCCGAAATGCGTTGTCCCGGTCGGGCCATCACGCCAACAGGCACGTTGCGCATGATCCATTCCCACCGCTGCCAGCGGTGAAAGCTCGCCAGGTTGTCCGCGCCCATCAGCCAGACAAAGCGGACACCGGGGTAAAGCGCAAACATCCGCTCCAGCGTGGCGCCGGTGTACCGCGTGCCCAGACGGGCCTCGATATCCGTCACCTCGACTCTTGGGTGCCGCACAAGCGCCCGCGCCGCCGCCATCCGACGGTCGAGCCGTGCGGGCCCTTCGGCCTTGAGCGGATTGCCGGGCGACACCAGCCACCAGACCCGATCCAGCTCGAACCGCTTCAATGCCTCCCGGCTTACATGCACATGGCCTGCATGAGGCGGATCGAAGGACCCGCCGAAAAGACCCACCCGCATGCCGGGCCGCGCATTGGGAAAACCGCTTCGCAAGGGCCTCACCCCGTTGCATACCTGTCAAAGCGGTCTGGTAGCAGCCCAACCCCTTGGGCGCAAAAGAAAAGGGCGGCACGGATGCGCCGCCCCCCTCGCAATGTCCGGGGCATGTCAGTTCGTGGGGTCTTCCCAGAGGCTGTTGTCCCATAGCGGCACGGGCCGTTCGCTGCGTACTTCGAAGGTGATCCGGTCCCGCCATTCGCGCCCGTGCTGATCGGTGGCGGTCACGGTGATCACATGGGCGCCCTCGGGCAGATCGGCGGGCATTTCCAGCCGCCAGAGGTGAGAGGAACTGTCGGCGATCATCCAGGCCTCAGCCGATTGCGGGACCGCGGGACCGAACTGCCGGCCCTGCCAGATCTCGAAGCCCTGCGCCCGCGCATCGCCCGATTGCGATTGCCATGCATAGCGCCCAACGGTCATCTGCCGCGGGACCGAGAACGGATCGGCATACTCCGCCCCTGTCAGAACATCCTCGCCATTGCCGGCCTGCGTCCGTGTCATCTCCATCATCGGGCCGTCGCCGATCTGGGCCATCACACGGCTGTTCCGCGTTCCGTTCCAGACATTGGCCGTGAGATAGACGCCCTCCCCCAGTTCCTCCGGCGTGAACAGTTTCACATCGGCCAGATCGTTCACGGTCAGCGGCGGGGCGTCGGTACTTGTGTCGTCCCGCGCCTCGGTCCAGGCGAACAGCTCGGTGAACCAGTCGCGGAATTGAGGCGTGTTGAAGCTGAGCGCCATCTGACGGTCGGGGCTCTGGTTCGCGGCATGGAAATTCACCACGAAATCCGAACCGTCGAACTCCACGATCATGTAGCCCGGCGGTGTACCGCCCCGCGCAAAGGACATCGGAGTGCCATCGAAGCTCAGATCGCCGAAGAACCAGTTGCCCGAGGGCGCGCCGCCCACCACATGGTCGAAGGGCAGCCGGGTGACGCCCACCTGCTCTTCCCAGCCTTGGTACCACTCGCCGGCGGCCAGATATTCGAACGTATGCGTGTGGCCCGAGAAGGAGACCGCGGGCCGCCCCGCCAGCATCTCGTGGATCTGGGCCAGATTGTCCGTCTGGTGCCGCCCGGTGTTGCTGTCGATGAAGGACACGAACGGAATGTGATGCATCAGCACCACCAGACGGTCCTCCGGCACCAGTGCCAGCGTCGCCTCAAGCCAGGCCATCTGGTCGTCGGTCACCCGGCCGTTATAGACCGTCCGCTCGGGGTCGGCGCAGGCATCGCGCCCGCCGGGGCCGCTGTCTTCCGGACCGCAGGGATAGACCACGTTGTCCAGCGCCACGAAAAGCACCTCGCCCATCTCGAAGCTGTAGTAATTGGGGCCGTAGATCTGGCGCCAGCTATCGGCGGAATGCACGTCGCTGGAGGCATCGAAGTCGAAATCATGGTTCCCGTGGATATAGTATTGCGGCAGGTCCAGCACCGAAAAGACATCCATGAACCGCGGCAGCAGGCTCAGATCGTCGCCCATCACGTCGCCCAGCATCACCATGCACCCCGCGTCGCTCAGATCGCGGTCCAGGAGGCTGTCCAGCACGCCGTCGCGGACATAGCCGACCTCGGTATTCGAATAGGGCTGGGTATCGCCCATCATCACGCAGGAAAACGCCTCGTCGATACCGGTGCGGATCATTGGGAAATTGATCGCATCGGGCAGCGGACCGGTGGGTGCCAGCCCGCCATAGCGCAACGTCTCGGGCGTGCCCTCGGGTTTGTGATGGTAGAAGAACTGCGGAACGCCATGGGCGTTTACCGGCACGTCCCACGCGGCCGGTTCGCTGACCATGACGGTCATGTTGTCGAATACCGGCAGGCGATAGCTGCCATCGGGCCCGGTCTGGGTCACGTCGCGCCCGTTCGACACAATCACACCGCCCACACCGGGTTCGTCATCCTGGCGCACACCGTCGCGGCTGAGATCGTGGAACACCACGCCTGTGACCGTTTCGGTCGTGCCGCCGCTGCCCGGCACCACGTGAATATCGGCCACATAATCGGTCCGCGCCAGCGCTGGCGCGGCAACACTCAAAGAAACCGCCGCGAGCAAACATGCGCGGCCCGTGAAACGTCCTGGAGTCATGGGTCACCTTCAGTTTTCAATGAAACGTGCCCGAGGAATGCATCCCCCCGGAGCCCCAAGCCTGCACCCGCCGGATGACGCTGCCATGTCAGAACGGACACGTCTGAATGAAACCGGCAGGAAGCCGCCCGGCCGGGGGTCGCCGGCCCCGGTCCCGGGGCCGGCGGGGGATGCGCGCTAGAGGTTGAATATGTTGATCCGGGGCGGCGGGTCGACCGACCGCGGCGGCCGGGCCTGCGGCAGCAGGCCCACATCATGGCGCAGATAGTCAGGGATATCGGCCGGTGGCGGCAGATCCCGCTTGGCCGGTTTCAGACGGGCCAGCAAGCGGCCAAGGATACGCAACACCGCGCCGGGGCTCCGGCGCCGGGGATGAACGGATTGAGGTGTCATTTCGTGCTCTCCAATCAAAATGGAAAGCCGCCGCATGAGGTCGGGAAAATAGAAAAAGGCCGCGTCATGGGCGGCCTTCGAACAGGATTAGCTGATCGTGCCGCGTTTACGGGTCAAGGCCGCGTAGGGCCGTGCGGGTCACGATCATCAAGTCCATGGGTTTTCCTCGTCGAGGGGTTCAAGTGCGGGGTGCGTAGCGGGCGGCCTGAGTCGCTGCAACCCCAAATCTCGCGGATGCCCCCGCTCGGCGAAAAACCGTGGCATCCGGGTTACCGCGAATTCGCGCCCGTGCGATTGCCCATTCCCGCCGGCCCAAGTAAAGAACGACGAAACCCCATTTTCCGAGTGGAGCATGACCCATGGCCAGTTACCAATATGTCTATCACATGGATGGCGTCTCCAAGACCTATCCGGGCGGCAAGAAATGCTTTGAAAACATCCGGCTCAGCTTTCTTCCCGGGGTGAAGATCGGTGTTGTCGGCGTAAACGGCGCGGGCAAATCCACGCTGATGAAAATCATGGCCGGGCTCGACAAGGACTTCTCGGGGGAGGCATGGGCCGCGGAGGGCGCCAAGGTCGGCTATCTCCCGCAGGAACCCCAGCTGGATGAGAGCCTGTCGGTCCGCGACAACGTCATGCTCGGCGTCGCCGAGAAAAAAGCCAAGCTCGACCGCTTCAACGAGCTGGCGATGAACTATTCCGACGAGACCGCCGACGAGATGGCGGCACTTCAGGACGAGATCGACAGCAACAACCTGTGGGATCTGGACAGCCAGATCGACGTCGCGATGGAGGCGCTCCGCTGCCCGCCGGATGACGCGATGCCGGAGCATCTCTCGGGCGGGGAACGCCGCCGCGTGGCATTGTGCAAACTGCTGCTCGAAGCCCCCGACATGCTGCTGCTCGACGAACCCACCAACCACCTCGACGCGGAAACCATCGCCTGGCTTCAGCAGCACCTGATCGACTACAAGGGCACGATCCTGATCGTCACCCATGACCGCTATTTCCTGGATGACATCACGGGCTGGATCCTGGAGCTGGATCGCGGACGCGGGATCCCGTACGAAGGAAACTATTCCGCCTGGCTGGAACAGAAAGCCAAGCGGCTGGCTCAGGAAGCGCGCGAGGACAAATCCCGCCAGAAGACGCTTGAGCGCGAACTGGAATGGATCCGACAGGGCGCAAAGGCGCGTCAGGCCAAGCAGAAGGCCCGGATCAACGCCTATGAGGATCTGGCCAGTCAGTCCGAGCGCGAGAAGCTTTCGCGCGCACAGATCATCATACCCAACGGTCCCCGGCTTGGCGGCAAGGTGATCGAGGTGAACGGGCTTGCCAAGCATTACGGCGACAAACAGCTGATCGAAGACCTCAGCTTCGCGCTTCCGCCCGGCGGGATCGTCGGCGTGATCGGCCCCAACGGCGCGGGCAAATCCACGCTGTTCCGGATGCTCACCGGGCAGGAGGAGCCAGATGCCGGAACGCTTGAATACGGCGATACGGTCGATCTGGCCTATGTGGACCAGTCGCGCGATGCGCTTGCCCCCGATGCCACCGTCTGGGAGGAAATCTCGGGCGGGGCCGAGATCATCGAGCTCGGGGATGCGCAAATGAACTCCCGCGCCTATTGCTCGGCCTTCAATTTCAAGGGCGGCGATCAGCAGAAGAAAGTCGGACAGCTGTCGGGCGGCGAACGCAACCGGGTCCATATGGCCAAGTTGCTCCGGTCCGGCGGCAACGTCCTGCTGCTCGACGAACCGACCAACGATCTGGACGTCGAGACCCTGCGCGCGCTGGAAGACGCCCTGACCGAATTCGCCGGCTGCGCGGTGGTCATTTCGCACGACCGGTTCTTCCTCGACCGTATCTGCACCCATATCCTGGCCTTCGAAGGCGAGGCGCATGTAGAGTGGTTCGAGGGCGATTTCTCGGCCTATGAGGAAGACAAGAAGCGTCGCCTCGGCCCGGATGCGCTGGAACCGAAACGGGTGAAATACAAGAAATTTGCAAGGTAGACGCCCAGCGGCGCCGGCAAGTGCAGGGCACGGCGCTTGCCGGGGACCGCGGGTGCGATGTTCGTCAATGAAACAGCTGTCGGCAGGGTGGTCCGGCCGCGCGCCGTCGCGGCCTGCCGTTTTCACCAAGGCCTTGTGACCGGGGCCGACATGACATTACCGCTGATCCGTGTTCGTCAGATGTAAAAGCCGGTCCCGATTTTCTCTATCGCTTCCGTTGTGGGTCAGATACGCCAAGCGAAACCTGCCAGGTCAGACGCAGCCGTTGAGCGGCCTCAAGGAGGGGCTGCCTAAGAGCCCTCGAATGACATCCCCGGATTTCAGGAGCCCGGTGTTGAGGGATGCATAGCTCGGCCATAACCCTCCACGCTGGAACAACTCCAATCCGAGTTTACGCATGCTGAAAGCCCGACCAACGGAGCTGGCCTGCTGCCGGTTTCGTAGACGGCAACTTAAGCTTTCATAGCTCGCTCCTCGAAGGTCATAGGACTTAGATAGCCAATGGTCGAGTGACGTCGCGTTGGGTTGTAGAACCGCTCGATGTAATCGAACACATCGGCGCGCGCCTGTTTTCTCGTCCGGTAGGTTTTTCGCCTGACCCGTTCGGTTTTCAGGGAAGAGAAGAAGCTCTCCATCGCAGCGTTGTTCCAGACATTTCCGGACCGGCTCATTGAACAGATGATGCCCTGATCGGCCATCAGCCTTTGGAATGGTTCGCTGGTGTATTGGCTGCCCTGGTCCGAGTGGTGCAGCAGTTCCTGCGGCCTGCCTCTGCGCCAGATTGCAATGATCAGCGCATCCGTGACCATCTGCGAGGTCATCTGGTCGCTCATAGACCAGCCAACAACGCGCCGCGAGAACAGGTCGATGACGGCAGCAACATAGAGCCAGCCTTCTGCGGTCCAGATATATGTGAAGTCTGCCACCTATTACCTGAGGGGCGATGCTTGCATCGCCGAGAGGGCATTTCTGGTTCGGGCCATTCGCCTCGAACTCTCGCTCAAGCACGTTCGCAGCTATGACCGACCTCCTGCCTTGGTCTTTCGGTGGTTGCCGACGCCTGGGGCGAGCTCTGAAGGCTGCATTCCGCATCAATCGTTCAACGCAATGCAGGCCACAGGCGTAACCTTCTTCGAGAAGATCGTGCCAGACCCGTCGGGCTCCATAGGTTCGGTCCGATCGCAGAAAGCTCGCACGGATCGCCGTCGACAGCTCTTCGTCGCGGATAGACCGGTCGCTACGTGGCCGCGTCAGCCAGGCATGAAAGCCCTTCGTGACACACCGAGCGTGTCACACATCCAACTTACCGGCCAGACCCCTCGGTGCTTCGCCCATCTCGGCAGATTTGCCATGCAAATCGCCTGCCAGGCCATGCACAAACCCAAACATCACAGCTGGTCCTTGGCAAAGTAGGCGGCCGCTTTTTTAAGATATCACGCTCCGCCTTCAGCTTGGACACATCACGTCGAAGAGACCTGAGCTCTTCTTGCTCTGGCGTCAGCTTGCCATTTCCGGGGAAAGCTGCGGGGCCATCAGCCTCGGCAGCACCCACCGCCGAAGCACGGTGGCATGTATTCCAAGATCCCTCGAAGCCTGTGCCGCATTGACACCACGCTTCGTCACCAATTCCACCGCCTCCTGCTTGAACTCGCGGCTGAACATCCTTCTCGTCATGTAGATTCTCCAGTTTCATAAACACCTTATCTCGGCCTCCACAAAACCGGCAGCAGGCCTGATCTTCGCTTGGGATGGGAGCAAGGGTGAAGCCAGCGGCCTCTATCTCGACGACCATAGCTACCGATGAGGTGAGACCGATGTTGATGACCAAGCGCAAACCGGCCCCGGTGTCGGAAATCCTCATAGAGGAGTTCATGAAGCCGATGGAGCTGACCCAGGCGGCCTTGGCCGAGGCGATGGGTGTGCAGCGCAAGCATGTGAACGAGCTGTGCAACGACCGGCGCAACGTCACCGCCGCGACGGCGCTGATCCTGGCGCGGGTGTTCGGCACCAGCCCGGACTTCTGGCTCAACGTGCAGCGGCGCAACGAACTTTGGGAGGCGATGCACGATCCGAAGGAACAGGCCCGGATCGAGCGGGCCAAACCGCTGTCGACCGCCGCATGACGACCGCCCTTCACACACCTTTCCCGCCCTTGACCGTCATGCGCTTGTCTTTGCGCGTCGAAGCACGCATCGCACTCCGGCGTGCGGACAGGCGATTCCGCGCCGGGCGGTCCAGTTGCATCGTGAGCGGATGGATCGTTCCCGGCGCCTACATCGCACACCGATCGGCCGGCCCCAGGCTATGGGGGCCGGGCCAGCCGATCTCTACGACTATTTCCGCCCCGTCGAACCATCCGGCAAGCGCCGCCGCGCGCAAAAGCGCATCGCCATCACCGACGACTGGCCCGAGATCGTGCCCATCACCGAGGCCGAGGTCCGGATCATCGAAGCCTATTTCGGCGATGTTCTCGACGAACTGTTCGGACCGCTTCCTTAATTCGAGGATCATGCCATGACCGACGCAGCCTCTCGCTCACTGGAGGCTGCGCCTGATGGCCCCACCACGCGCGCCGCGCTCTATCTGCGCGTCTCGACGAACCGGCAGGCCGAAAACGACCTCTCCATCCCGGACCAGCGCCGTCAGGCCGAGCGCTATTGCGAAGCCAAGGGCTGACAGATCGTCGCCGAGTATGTCGAACCGGGGCAGTCAGCCACCGACGACAAGCAGCCCGAGTTCCAGCGCATGATGGACGCAGCGCTCCATGGCAGCTCGACCTTCGACGTGGTGCTGGTCCATTCGTTCAGCCGGTTCTTCCGCGATCAGTTCCAGCTTGAGTTCCACGTCCGCAAGCTCGCCAAGGCCGATGTGCGGCTCGTCTCGATCACCCAGGATCTGGGCGACGACCCGATGAGCAACATGATCCGCCAGATCATGGCGCTGTTCGACGAATACCAGTCGAAGGAAAACGCCAAGCATGTCCTGCGCGCCATGAAGGAGAATGCCCGCCAGGGCTTCTGGAACGGCGCGCTCCCGCCCATCGGCTACCGCACGATCGAGGCCGAGAAGCGCGGCGCCAAGATCAAGAAGAAGCTGGAGATCGATCCCATCCATGCCGAGACCGTGCGGCTGATCTACCGGCTCGCCCTACGCGGTGACGGCGACAGCGGGCCGATGGGGCTGACGACGATCACCAAGCATCTCAATGAGCGCGACATCCGCACCCGCGATGGCGGGCGCTGGGGCATCGCCGCCGTACACCAAATCCTCACCCGCACGACCTATATCGGAGAGCACAGGTTCAACACCTACGACTCGAAGGCCAAGCGCCCGAAGCCCGAGTCCGAGCATGTCGTCATGGAGGTGCCGTCCATCGTCACCAAAGACGAATGGCAGGCGGTGCAGGCACACCTGAAATCCCGCAATCCGAAATGGACGCCGCCGCGCACGGTCAGCGGCCCGACACTTCTGACCGGTATCGCCTTCTGCGCGTCCTGCGGCGGCGCGATGACCCTGCGAACCGGTAAGGGCGGGCGCTATCGCTACTACACCTGCTCCACCCGCGCCCGGCAGGGCAGCAACGGCTGCGGCGGCACGACCGTGCCCATGGACAAGCTCGACACGGCGGTGACGGCTCACATCGAGAAGCGCCTGCTTGATCCGCGTCGGCTAACGACCCTCCTGTCGGAAGTCCTAAATCGCCGAGATGACTACATCGCCCGGCGGCGCACCCACATCACCGAGCTGCGCCAGCGCGCCTCGGAGGCCGACGCCAAGCTCAAACGGCTCTACGAGGCGATCGAAAACGGTATTGCTGACTTGAATGATCCCGCGTTGAAGGGCCGCGTCGCCGAACTCTCCGCCATCCGCGATCAGGCCCGGAGCGACGCTAAACGGGCAGCCAGTGCGATCGAACGCGTAGGTCCCGAACTCACGGAAGAGAAGGTGAGAGCCTTCGCCACGGTCGCACGCAAGCGTCTGCGCAAGAGCGACGGCACCTATCGACGCGATCATCTGCGCGCCGTCGCCCAGCGCATCGAGGTGATCGACAAGACAGAGGCCCGCATCATGGGATCGCGCACCGCGCTTCTCAAAACGCTTACCGCCGCCAGCGCAGAAACGGCGGCAGGCGGTGTGCCCACTTTGGAACTGAAATGGCGCGCTGGGGAGGATTCGAACCCCCGACCCCTTGATTCGTAGTCAAGTACTCTATCCAACTGAGCTACCAGCGCGTGAGGCCGGGGTTTATCGCCCCGCCCCGATCAGTGCAAGGGGCAATTCAGGCCGCGATGCTGGCCGGAAGGTGAATGCAGAAGGTGGTCCCGTCAGGTCCGGTTTCCTGCAACTCCAGCTTGCCTCCATGGCCACGGATCAGTTCGGACGCGATGGCCAGACCCAGACCGGTGCCCCCGGCGCGCGCACCCCCGTGAAACGGCTGAAACAGGTGATCCTGCGCCTTTTTCGGCAGCCCCGGCCCGCTGTCCTGCACCTTTATCCACCAGCCTTCGGCGGTCTCGCCCGCGCTGACGCAGACCTTGCCCGGCTGCCCCGTTGCAAGGATCGCCTGGCGCGCGTTGCGGACCAGATTGCCCAGCACGCGGTAAAGCTGCTCGGGGTCCGCGCGAGCCATGATGCCGGCGGGAATATCGGCGATCAGCTCAACCTCCTCGTCGGTGAGGGTCAGCTGTTCGTTTTCCATCAGATCGGAAATCAGATGGTTCAGATCGACCCGGTCGAGGGCAGGCGGCGGCTCTTCGGCGCGGCCGAAGGCGAGCGTGCCCTCGCAGAGGTTCACCGCACGCCCGAGCGATGCCACGAGCTTCGGCGTGGTGCGTTTCACCGCCGGGTCGTCAATGGTTTCCAGCCGGTCCGCCATAAGCGTCGCCACTGTCAGGATGTTGCGCAGATCATGGCTGATCTTGGCCACCGCCTCGCCCAACTGGGCAAGGCGTTCGCGTTGTCGCAGCGCGCCGGTCAGCTGGGTCTGGAGCGATTGCAGCGCGATTTCGGCATCCCGAAGTTCGGTGACGCCGGCGGTCGGCTCGATGATCCGGCGGGTATCCTCGGGGGCCTCGGCATAGGACATCATGTGCGACACGACGCGCTTGATCGGGGTCACCAGAAAGCGCCGCACCGCCAGAAACAGCAACGTCGCCGTCACCACCGAGATCACCGCCGAAAGCCAGAGAATGCGGATCCCGTAATCGATCAGCGCCGCCCGCAGCGGCTCGGTATACATCGTGACCTCGATCAGCAGGCCCGCCTCGCGCACCGGCTCTCCGATCACGCGGATGGTCTGGTTTTCCGGTGTGGCGATCCGCACCATTGCGTCGCGGATCAACTGCCAGGCCGGGGCGTCGCGCAGATCGAAGCTGTAGGAGACCGGCGGAATGTTATCCGTCGACAGGATCAGCTGGCGCACCTGATCGCGCCGCAACACCACGTTCAGAACCTCCGCGTTTTCCAGCAGCTCGTATTCCAGATCGTCATCGATCATTCCGTCGCTGGCCAACAGGGCGAGCGACGCGATCTGCGCGCGCTCCAGCCGGTTGAGCAGATAATCCTCGCGAAAGCGCGCAACCGAGGGCACGAAGATCAGGACTTCCGCGATCATCACGAAAATCACGGTCAGGATCAAGAATCTGCCTGAGAGAGAATTCACGGTCGGCTCTCTTCCTTGAACAATTCGTGCGGTTTAAAACCGCTGCACCAGTCGCACAACCCGTTTGACCCAAGGGTTTTCGAACAATCTGGGAGAGAAATACGCCCCCGCGGCGCGTTTGTTAATCTCCCCCAGGGTGGGATAGGGCGCGACCATGCCTGCAACAGCGCTCATTTTCAGACCGTTGGCAATGGCAAGCGCCCATATCTGGATCAGCTCTCCGGCCTGTGCGCCGACGATGGTGGCGCCCACGGGCTTGCCCTTCACCACCATGACTTTGACAAATCCCGTAGTCCGGCCCGTGGCGATCGCCCGGTCATTCTCGTGATAGGGGAAGCGCGCGACCTCCAGCCTGTCGCCATGCCTCTCGCGGGCCTCCGCCTCGGTCAGGCCGACCTGTGCAAGTTCCGGATCGGTATAGGTGGCCCAGGGGATATGATCGGTCCGTGCCCTGGCGGGCAGGCCGAACAGCATCGGCCGGATGATGACGCCCGCGTGGTAGCCCGCGACATGGGTGAATTGCAGCCCGCCCGCGGCATCGCCCACGGCATAGACGCGCCGGTTGCTGGTCGAGCGCAGGCCCGCATCCACCTCCACGCCACGCCGGGTATGGGCCACATTGCCCGCCTCCAGCCCCGGCTTGTCGACATTGACCTTGCGGCCAACCGCGACGAGCAGGTGGCTTCCTTCAAAGCCGCGGCCATCCTCGGTTGTCACCCGGATGCCACCGCCGGTTTCGGCCACCTGCGTAACCTGAGCGTTTTCGACGATCCCGATCCCCTCGGCCTTGAGCTTTTCCAGCACGATGGCCGCCGCCTCGGGGTCGTCCCTCCCCAGCGCCGTCATGCCTTCCAGCACGGTCACCTCGCAGCCCAGACGGCGATGAGCCTGCGCCATCTCCATCCCGATCGGGCCACCCCCGATGATGATCAGATGGGCCGGCCGCGCGCGCAGGTCGAAGATGGTTTCGTTGGTAAAATGCGGCACCGTCTCAAGCCCCGGGATCGGCGGCACGAACGGGCGCGATCCGGTCGCGATGACAAAGCGGCGGGCGGTGATCACATGGCCCCCTGCCTGCACTTCCCTTTCCGAGATGAAGTGCCCGAACTCGCGGATCACATGAACGCCGAAACCTTCGAACCGCTCCTGGCTATCGACCGGCGCGATCGTTTCGATCACGCCTTGCACGTGGTCCTTCGCGGCGACGAAATCCGGCTCGGGCGCATGACCTCCAACCCCGAAGGCGGAAACGGAGGTTTCATGCGCCTTGTGCCCGGCGGCCAGCAATGCCTTGGAGGGCACGCACCCGTAGTTCAGGCAATCGCCCCCCATCTTGTGGCCTTCCAGCAGAACCACCTTCGCTCCCATCTGCGCCGCCCCGGCAGCGACGGACAACCCGCCCGAGCCCGCGCCGATGATGCAGATATCAGTTTCGATCCGGGTCATGGCTCAAAGTCCCTTTTTGCCGCGAACGGCCTTCAGAAGGATCGGCAGAAATGCCAGCGCGCAGAGCCCGAGGATCGGCAGCAGGATCCGGGGCTCGAAGATGATGCCGAGATCCGGTGTCTCGCCGCGGGCGAAGACCTCGCCCAGCCCGGCCCCGACCGATGTGTAGACAACCGCCCCCGGCATGATCCCGAAAAAGGTCGAGATGACATAGCGCCGGGTGGGCACCTCAAGGAAGGCGGGAACAAGATTGGCCACGAAAAACGGCACCGCCGGGATCAGCCGCATCAGAAACAGCATCGACCACTGGTTTTCGTCGATACCGTCCTTGATCCGCTTCACGAGCCCTTCGGAGCCTTCAAGCCGCGCCCCCATCCGGGCACCGAAACTGGTCTGCGCCGCAAGGAAAATCGCCGTCGCCCCCAGCGTGGCGGCGGTGATGTTGAAAAACGCGCCCGGGAACGTGGCGAACAGAAAGCCCCCGGCCAGCGTCGCGACCGTCGCTCCCGGCAGCGAAAACGCGACGATCAGCGCATAGATACAGATGAAGGCCAGAACCGTCAGAAGATAGTTGGCATCCCGGAATGCGATCAGCGCCTCCCGATTGTCGGCCAGCGCCTGAAAGGCGGCGTCAAAGCCGAGATACGACCGGAACACCCACGCAAACAGACCCGCGCCGATCACGATGACGGCAAGCGGCAGATAGCGCGCGATGGGTGATTTGCTTTGCTCTTTCACGATGTCCGTCATCTGGATTGTCCTTCATGCTCAACTTGGACCCTAAATGCGGGATCGCGTGCAAGGGCGATAGCGCGCCTCACGGCTGCTTGATGTACCGTGACGGAAAGAGGGCTTTTATGTCAGGAAATCCGCCCTATCCAGCATATCCGGCAGCGCCATGTTTCAAGCTCCCAGATTCCTCGCCCGGATTTGTTGACATGCGGCCCGCAAGACCGTATTGCCCGGGCTTCTAGAGATTCCCGTGCCGTTTGACGCGCCCATCCGGGGTGCCGTCCGGCAACACTACGGAGCGATACAATGTCGAAACGCACATTTCAGCCGTCCAACCTGGTGCGCAAGCGTCGCCACGGGTTTCGTGCGCGCATGGCCACGAAGGCAGGCCGCAAGATCCTCAATGCCCGCCGCGCCCGTGGCCGGAAGTCGCTGAGCGCCTGATCCTACCCGAAAGGCCGGTGCCATGACACCGAATGCGCCTCCGCCGACGGCCCCGTCGACGGGGGCTTTTTTGCTTGAAAGGCTCCGCAAACGCTCCGATTTCCTGCGCGCGGCCAAGGCGGCGCGCGCGCCGGCTCCGGGGTTTCTGCTGCAGGGCCGGCAGCGGCACGCGGACGAAGAGACCACGCCGGGGACAATCCGCGTCGGCTTCACCTGTTCGAAAAAGGTTGGCAATGCCGTCGCGCGGAACCGCGCCAAGCGGCGCCTGCGGGAAATCGCCCGGCTGATCCTTCCACTGGAAGGACGCCCCGGCTGGGACTACGTTCTGGTGGGCAGGCCCGCGGTGACCGCCGCGCTGCCCTTCGACCAGCTCAAGACCGATCTTTCCCGCGCACTGAAAAAAGTCCACCGATGACCGTTCTTGCCCGTATCTTTGCTCTGCCAGTCCGCGCCTACCGGCTGATCTTCTCTCCCTGGGTCGGGTTCAACTGCCGCTATCATCCGACCTGTTCGGCCTATGCGCTGGAGGCGCTGGAGAAACATGGCGGGTTGAAAGGCGGCTGGCTGGCGCTCCGCCGGATCGGGCGCTGCCACCCCTGGGGCTCCTCGGGCATCGATAACGTGCCGGATTGAACGGCCCGCAGCTGCCGGGCCGGCACGCGCCTGCGAGAGTTGCCATGTCCTTTCGCAAATCGCACGGAGGGGCCCGAACCGGCGGTCAGATGATGCGCCCGCTTGACGCCGCCCCGCCCCGGCCCCTATGCCAAATCCAGATCACAAAGGCCCCGCCCCATGCTGGACGATACCGACGACATCCACTCGCTTTTCAACGGCGCGCCGAAGACGGCGGAGTTCAAGAAACTGCGCAAGCGGATCATCCGCGAGACCCGCGAGGCGATTGAGCGGTATGGCATGATCGAACGCGGCGCCCGATGGCTGGTCTGCCTTTCGGGCGGAAAGGACAGCTACACCCTGCTGGCCGCTCTGGTGGAGTTGCAATGGCGCGGGCTCCTGCCCGTGGATCTTCTTGCCTGCAATCTGGATCAGGGCCAGCCGGGCTTTCCCGCCACGGTCCTGCCCGAGTTCCTGAAGCGGATGGGCGTGCCGCACCGGATCGAGTATCAGGACACCTACTCCATCGTCATGGACAAGGTGCCTCAGGGCCGGACCTATTGCGCGCTCTGTTCCCGGCTGCGGCGGGGCAATCTCTACCGCATCGCGCGGGAGGAGGGCTGCTCCACCGTGGTGCTCGGCCATCACCGCGACGACATTCTGGAAACCTTTTTCCTCAACCTCTTCCATGGCGGCAAACTGGCCACAATGCCCCCCAAGCTGCTGAATGACGAAGGCGATCTCTTCGTCTATCGCCCGCTCGCCCATGTGGCGGAGGTCGATTGCGACAGGTTCGCCCGTGCCATGGGCTATCCGATCATCCCTTGCGATCTGTGTGGCAGTCAGGACGGGCTGCAACGTCAGGCCATCAAGCAGATGCTCGACAGATGGGAGACCGCCTCCCCCGGTCGGCGGCAGAAGATGTTCAGCGCGCTGATGTCGGCACGGCCCTCCCATCTGCTGGATCCGGACCTGTTCGACTTTGCCGGACTCACCAGATCGGTCGCATTTGAGCAAAATTCCACCGACTAACGGCACAGCGTTAAGGGCCTGTCAGGCAGTTTGACTTAGCGATGAGGCGTTGTCCGGCGATGTCTGCCGGGCGGTGTTGCGAAGGGTCGATCATGCCGAGATTTGAGTTTCTGCGTTTTTCCGGCCTGCTCGAAGGACTGCGGGGCGGGCTGTTGCGGATCGACGTCTTGGTGCTTTACCCCATACTGGCGCTGATCGCCGTGGGGTTCGGCGAAATCGACATTCTTCTCGTCACCGCATTCCTGCTGCCGGCGCTGCTTGCCTTGCAGGCCTTCGCGCGCGCCCCGCGGGCCCGGCGGGACGGAGGTCGCCCCGCCGGGGCGGAAGGGACGCATGGCTTGCCGACCCGCGCCTCGCTCATGGCGATGCTTGACCGGATCGCGGCACAATCGCCGGCCGAAGCCACCGCGGCCATCATGGTCCATATTGACGAACTGGCCGGCGTGACCGAGCGCTGGGGCGGCGAAACGGTCGATGATATCCTCCTTCGGGCGGCAGACCGTTTGCGCGCGGTGCTCAGACATGACGACATGATCGCCCGGATCGGCGAAGCAGGCTTCGGCATCGTGCTGCATCCGGTCCGCAGGGCGAGTTCCGATGTCCTTCTGGGTGTGATCGAGCGCATGGAAACGGCCTTGCGGCAGCCGTTCGCAATCGGCGGCTCTTCGGCGCATATCTCCGCGTCCTTCGGCTACTGCACGCTGGACATGGCGCCCGCACCCACCGGGAAGTCGATGCTGGACGCGGCAGAGGCCGCGCTTGCCGAAGCGCGTGGCAACGGCCCGTCCGCAGTTCGCGCCTTTTCAGGGGAACTCGGGCAGCGGCGGCGCAAAGGCTCAGATCTGGCCGACAGGGTCAAACCGGCGCTGGCCTCCGGCGAGATCCGGGCCTGGTACCAACCGCAGATCTGTACCGATACCGGCATCATCAGCGGTTTCGAGGCGCTGGCGCGATGGCACCACCCCGAACATGGCGTCTTGCCGCCCGGCGAGTTTCTGCAAGCCGTCGCAGCTGAGCAGCAGATGGCCCGGCTGGGCGAGGTGATGCTCTATAATGCGCTGGCGGCCCTGCGAAGCTGGGACAGGGCGGGCCTGTCCATCCCCTCGGTCGCTGTGAACTTCTCCGCCGAGGAGCTGCGCGACCCGCGCCTTGCCGACCGGATCAAATGGGATGTGGACAGGTTCGACCTGCGCCCGGGCCGGTTGACGGTCGAAATCCTCGAAACCGTCGCCGCGCAATCCGAAGACGATATCATCATTCGCAACATCGAGATGCTGGGAAGCCACGGTTTCAATCTGGATCTGGACGATTTCGGCACCGGTCAGGCCTCGATCGCGAATATCCAGCGGTTCAATGTGAACCGGATCAAGATCGACCGCAGCTTCGTGACCAGACTCGACAAGGATCCAAAGCAGCAATCCATGGTCTCCGCAATCCTGTCGCTGGCCGAGCATCTGGGCGTCGCCACGCTGGCAGAAGGGGTCGAGACCCCGGGCGAGTACAGCATGCTGGCGCAGCTCGGCTGCGGCCATGTGCAGGGCTTCGGCATAGCCCGCCCGATGCCGTTTGAGGACACCATCGCCTGGGCCGCGGCGCATACCGCCAAACTGGCTGACACCGCCGGGATCGGTCGCCAGGCGGGATAACCGCCCGCGAAGCACCCGCATGTGCCGGCCCTGGCTGCCCGGCTCTGCCGCACCCTGCCTTTCCGCCACATGCCCGCCGCGGTCGCGCCGCACCGCCAGGGCGAGACGAAACCGCGCGGAAGCCTTGCGCCACGGGGAAAAGCCCTTGACCTTTCCAGCCCCAATCTGTTGAACCTCCCTGACTTCAACCAAGGGGTGGTCCGCAACAATGAACGATCAGAACAGAAACCTGATCCTGGCAACTGCGCTGAGCTTTCTGGTCATTCTGGTCTGGTTCTTGCTGTTCCCGCCGCCCGAACCGCAGGTGGCAGACCCGAACACACCCGCCGTTACCGCGCTGAACGAAGACGGCACCGAAATGGCGTTGACCCCTCCGGTTGCGGACGCGTCGGACACGCCGCAACTTGCCACCGATGCCGAAACGCGCGCCAGCATCCTGTCCGAAGCGGAGAGGATCACCATCGACACGCCCGCCGTGTCCGGCTCGATCTCCCTCGTCGGAGGGCGGATCGATGATCTGTCGCTCAACAACTACTTCGAGACGCTGGATGACGACAGCCCGACCGTTACGCTTCTGTCCCCCGTGGGCGAGTCAGAGGCCTATTACGCGCTTTACGGATGGGCCCCGGCCGGCGATCTGGGTTTCGAAGACGTGCCCGGCGCCAATACCCCATGGCAGATCGAGAGCGGGGACACCCTCACTCCCGAAACTCCAGTGACGCTGATCTGGGACAATGGCAACGGTCTGATTTTTCGCCGTACCATCTCGATCGACGAAGATTTCATGTTCGAGATCACGCAATCGGTCGAGAACACGACCGAAACACCGGTGCGCATGGCGCCTTACGGGATCGTCGCGCGCCACGGACTGCCCTCGGATCTGCAGAACTTCTTCATCCTCCACGAAGGTGTGGTGCGCAAGATCGACGGCACGCTCGATGAGATTGCCTATGACGATCTGCCGGATCTGGATTTCATCCAGCGCGAAGGCACACCCGCCGAGGTGATCGACGTCACCGAAAACGGCTGGATCGGGTTTACCGACAAATACTGGATGACCACGCTGATACCGGGTGAGCAGCAACCGTTCACATCCGTGACCCGCTATGTGCCCTCCAGCGACATCTACCAGACCGAGGCGCGCCTTCCGACGATGACCGCCGCACCGGGCCAGACCACCGAGATCACGACGCAGCTGTTCGCCGGGGCGAAGGAATGGGAGACCATCCGCGACTATCAGAACGAAGGCGGCATCGCACGGTTCCTCGACTCGATCGACTGGGGTTGGTTCTATTTCCTCACCAAGCCGATTTTCTGGATGCTGCACACGCTGAACGCCCTGATCGGCAATATGGGCGTGGCGATCATCGCGCTGACCCTGATCATCAAGGCGGTTCTGCTGCCGCTCGCGTTCAAATCCTATGTCTCGATGGCGAAGATGAAAGAGCTTCAGCCCGAGATGGAAAAGCTGAAGGAACGCGCGGGCGACGACCGGCAGAAACTCCAGCAGGGCATGATGGAGCTTTACAAGACGAACAAGGTGAACCCCGCCTCGGGCTGTCTGCCGATCCTGTTGCAGATCCCGATCTTCTTCTCGCTCTACAAGGTGATCTTCGTCACGCTGGAGCTGCGCCATGCTCCGTTCTTCGGCTGGCTGAATGACCTTTCCGCTCCGGATCCGTCGTCGATATTCAACTTCTTCGGGCTGCTGCCATGGGCGGCACCGGAACCCGGCTCGATCATGGCGCTATTGTTCATCGGCATCCTGCCGCTGCTTCTGGGCGTATCCATGTGGCTGCAGCAAAAGCTGAACCCGGCGCCGACCGACCCCACGCAGGCGATGATCTTCGCCTATCTGCCATGGGTCTTCATGTTCATGCTCGGCAGTTTCGCCAGCGGCCTTCTGGTCTACTGGATCGCGAACAACACGATCACCTTCGCGCAGCAATACACCATCATGCGCAGTCAGGGCTTCAAGCCGGACGTATTCGGGAACATCCGGTCGGGGTTCCAGCGCAAGAAGCCTGAAGAGAAATGACTGTGCGCCTGACCTCGATCTGGCGCTATCCGATCAAGGCCATCGGGGCCGAGGCGCTGGAGCGGGTCGTGCTGGCGCCTGACCGCCCGCTGCCGCTGGATCGTGCCTGGGCCGTGCTTCAGGACGGCGGAGAGTTCGATGGCAGCTGGAGTTCCTGCCGGAATTATCTGCGCGGCGCCAAGGGGCCGGGTCTGATGGCCATAACCGCGCGGGTCGACGGGGCGTTGATCCATCTAAGCCACCCGGATCGGCCCGATCTGGCGCTGGACCCTGATGGCGACGCAGCCCCGCTTCTGGACTGGCTGCGCCCGATCTACCCCGAAAACCGGCCCGCCCCGGCAAGGCTGGTGAAGTCGCCGGAGCAGGGCATGAGCGATGCGCCCTTCGCCTCGGTCTCCGTCCTGAACGCCGCCTCGCTTCGCGCCCTTTCGCAAAGACTCGGTCAATCGCTCGACCCGCGCCGGTTCCGCGGCAATCTGTGGCTCGACGGGCTCGCCCCATGGGAAGAGTTCGATCTGGTCGGCAAGACGCTTCACATGGGGCGCGTTGAACTGAAGATCGTGGAGCCCATCGGCCGCTGCACCGCCACCGAAGCCAACCCGGAAACCGGACGGCGGGATGCAAGAACGCTGGACGCGCTCGAGGCGGGCTGGGGCCACACCAGTTTCGGCGTCTATGCCAGCGTCGTTCTGGGCGGCGAGATCGCCGTTGGCGACACCGCCGGGATCAGGCCGTGAACGCGCTTCCCTTTCCGATCGCCGACCCGCCGGACGACGCCACAGTTGAGCGGGGGCGCAGGCTTTTCGCCACCGGTGCGGAGTTTCTCAAAGGTGTGGTCGCGATGGATGGCATGCCGCCCGCCGACCGGGTGGAGGTCTGCTTCGCCGGCCGCTCCAATGTCGGGAAATCCACCCTGATCAACGCGCTGACCGGGCGCAAGGCGCTTGCGCGTGCCTCGAACACGCCGGGGCGCACGCAGGAGATCAACTTCTTCACCCTGGCCGACAGCCACTATCTCGTCGATCTGCCGGGTTATGGCTTCGCCAATGCGCCCGTGGCCGTGGTCGAGAAATGGCAACGCCTGCTGAAATCCTATCTGGCGGGCCGCGCCACGCTGCGCCGGGCCTTCGTGCTGATCGACACGCGCCACGGCGTCAAGCCGGTCGATGAGGAGATCATGGCGCTGTTGGACAAGGCCGCCGTGACATTTCAGGTCGTCCTGACAAAGGCGGACAAGGTCAAGGACAGGGACCGCGAGAAAACCCTGACGCAGGTCCGCGGTGCGCTGGCCGGTCACCCCGCCGCCTATCCCGAACTGGTGCTGAGTTCGTCGGAGAAGGGTGAGGGTATCGCCAGCCTGCGCAGCATCATCGCCACGCTCGACTGAGCCTCGCGCTTGCCTCGCCCGTGCGACGCCCGTAACAAGACGCGACGCGAGAGGCCAGATCCGATGAAGAAACAGACCGCCATGACCCGTGATTATGTTGCCACCGCCCGGACCCTGAACGAGGCGCTGCCCTATCTGCAACGCTACGACGATGCGATCGTGGTCATCAAACTGGGTGGCCACGCCATGGGCAGTGACGAGGGCATGGCCAGCTTCGCCCGGGACGTGATGCTGATGCGCACGGTGGGCGTGAACCCCGTCGTCGTCCATGGCGGCGGCCCGATGATCAACGACCTTCTGGCCCGGCTTGGCGTGGTGTCGGATTTCGTGAATGGCCAGCGGGTGACCGACGCAGCCACCGTCGAGGTGGTGGAGATGGTTCTGTCGGGTCGGGTCAACAAACGCATCGTGCAGGCGATCAACTCCGCGGGCGGCAAGGCTGTGGGCCTGTCAGGCAAGGATGCCGATCTGATCGTTTGCGATCAGGCGGATCCGGAACTGGGCTTCGTCGGCCATCCCACGGACATCAACCTGGACCTTCTGCAGCAACTGTTTCAGGCCGAGATGATCCCGGTGATCGCACCCATCGGCACGGGCCGCAACGGCGAGACCTTCAACATCAACGGCGATATCGCCGCAGGTGCCGTGGCAGCCGCGCTGAAAGCGGACCGGCTGCTGCTGCTCACCGATGTCTCCGGCGTCAAGAACGCTACCGGCGACGTGGTCACCGAGCTTTCCGCCGCCGAGGTCGAAGAGATGACCCGCGCAGGCATCATCGCGGGCGGCATGATCCCCAAGACCCAGACCGCGCTGGACGCCGTGCGCGCCGGGGTGCGGGCATGCTCCATCGTGGACGGGCGCGTGGCCAATGCTGTGCTGCTGGAGCTGTTTACCGATCACGGCGCGGGCAGCATCATACGCGCCTGACCGCTTGCGCCACCGGGCGCGGCCCGACAAGGTAGGGCGATGGAGTACTCCGCACTGAGCGCGCGCATGCGCGCGCACCATCTGGACATATTCGGCGCGTTCCACCCCGGCCCCGGAGACGACGCGCCGGCGGGCACGGAAACGCTCGTGCTCCTCGGCCCGCGGGAGCCGGGCTTCTGGGCGCATGTCACCGCCGAGCCGGAATTCACCGACCGCAAGCCCGACCCGATGGATCGCTGGTCGCGCCGGGTGATCGGGCGGCTGGCCTGCGATCTCGGTGTGAAGGCAAGGTTTCCCTTCGGCGGGCCACCTTTCGCGCCCTTCATCCGGTGGGCCACGCGCACCGGGCGGGCCTGGACCAGCCCGGTGAGCATTCTGGTGCATGACGTGGCGGGGCTCATGGTGTCCTACCGCGGAGCGCTGGCGCTGAAGGAGCGGATCGCGCTGCCGGAGCCTCCGGCCGCGCCGCCTTGCGAAACCTGCCACAAACCCTGCCTGACGGCCTGCCCCGTCTCCGCCCTCACGCCACAGGGCTATGACACCATCGTGTGCCATGCCTATCTGGATACTGTCCCCGGAGAGGCATGCCTGAGCGCGGGTTGCGCCGTGCGCCGCGCCTGCCCGCTCAGCCAGTCATATGGCCGACAGCCCGCCCAATCCGCCTTCCATATGAGAAGTTTTCATCCATGAGCCTGACCCTGATCCTGATCCGCCATGCGAAATCCGACTGGGACGACCCCACGCTGGACGATCACGACCGCCCGCTGAACGAACGCGGGCAGCGCGATGCGCCGCGCATCGGCGCCTGGTTGCGGGCGAAGGGCCATGTGCCCGTGGCGGCGATGATTTCGACCGCCGTCCGCGCCGCCGAGACCTGGACGCGGCTGGGTTTCGATACGGTGCAGGCCAGCTATCACCAGCGTCTCTATCACGCGCCAGCCCCAGTGATGCTGGGTACCCTCGCCACAGCCCCCAGAGACGCACCCGTGGTCGCGATGGTGGGTCACAATCCCGGTATCGCCGAATGCGCCGAAAGACTGCTGGCGCACCCGCCCGATCATGGCCGTTTCTCCGACTATCCCACTTGCGCCACGCTGGTGGCGCGTTTCGATGCGGCCAACTGGTCCGATATCCATTGGGGAACCGGCACGGTACTCGACTTCGCCACGCCGCACGATTTACCCTGAGCGCGGCGGACCCCGGGAAACGCCGGTATGTTTGCAAGACACAGGCCGCCCCGAGGGACGGCCTGCACGATCTGTAGAAAACCCGCTACCGGATCAGTGGCCGAGGATCTGGCTCAGGAACAGTTGTGTCCGCTCGGATTTCGGGTTGTTGAAGAACTCTTCGGGTTCGTTCTGTTCCACGATCTGGCCCTGATCCATGAAGATCACGCGGTTTGCGACCTGTCGGGCAAAGCCCATCTCATGGGTCACGCAGATCATCGTCATGCCTTCCTCGGCAAGCTGGATCATCGTGTCCAGCACCTCCTTGATCATCTCCGGATCGAGCGCCGATGTCGGCTCGTCGAAGAGCATGATCCGGGGCCGCATGCACAGGCTCCGGGCGATCGCGACACGCTGCTGCTGGCCGCCCGAAAGCTGCCCTGGGTACTTGTCCGCCTGCTCCGGGATCTTGACCTTGTTGAGGAAATACATCGCCGTTTCCTCGGCCTCCCGCTTGGGGGTCTTCCGCACCCAGATCGGCGCCAGCGTGCAGTTTTCCAGGATCGTCAGATGCGGGAACAGGTTGAAATGCTGGAACACCATGCCGACCTCTGACCGGACCCGGTCGATGTTCTTCAGGTCGTTCGACAACAGCGTGCCATCCACGGAGATGGTGCCTTTCTGATGCTCCTCCAACGCGTTGATGCAGCGGATCAGCGTGGATTTGCCCGAGCCGGAAGGGCCGCAGACAACGATCCGTTCACCCTGATTGACGGTCAGGTTGATGTCGCGCAGCACGTGGAATGTGCCGAACCATTTGTTCATGTCCCGGATCTCGATCGCCACCTCGTCGGAGATAGCCATTTTCGAGCGGTCGATTTTGCGATCCGCGACGGGCGAAGTCTGAGCGTCGGTCATATGGACGTCTCCTTAGCGATGTTCGGTGCGGAGCTTGCGCTCCAGGAATTGCGAGTATTTCGACATTGAGAAACAGCAGATGAAGAAGCAGAGCCCAATGAAGATGAAAAGCTCCCAATAGATGCCATTCCAGTCGGTGGTGGCGCGGATCAGGTTCGAGAAGCCGATCGGATCTGACAGCCCCACGAAAACCACCAGCGTCGTGTCCTTGAACAATCCGATGAAGGTATTCACGATCCCCGGGATCGAGATCTTGAGCGCTTGAGGCAGAATGATCAGCTGCATCGATTGCCAGTAATTCAACCCCAGACTGTCGGCCCCCTCGTACTGCCCCCTTGGCAGTGCGGCGAGACCGCCCCGAATGACCTCCGCCATATACGCGGATGCGAAGAAGGTCACCATGATGATCACCCGCAGAAGCAGGTCGAAATTGGTGCCGGGCGGCAGGAAGTAGTTCAGCAGCAGCGAGGCCGTGAACAGCCAGACGATCAGGGGCACGCCACGGATCACCTCGATGAAGGTCACACAGGTCTTGTTGATGATGAACAGATCCGATTGCCGCCCAAGCGCCAGGAGGATGCCCAGAGGGAAGGACAGGATGATACCTGTTATCCCGATGATGAAGGCCAGCATGAAGCCGCCGATTTCGTCGGAGGAGACATACTGCATCCCAATCGGCGCGATGGAATTGAGGATCGCGGTAAGCGGACCGGCCAGCAGGAGCCAGTAGAGGATCGGCACAACGAACGCCCCGATGATTGCCAGCAGCGGCCCAACCACCTCGGCCCCGTATCTGAAGACCGCGCCGGCGATCACAAATCCCAAGGCAACGACAATCGGCCCCCAGATCGTCCCGCCCCAGATCAGCCAGAAGCAAATGAACGGCGCGGTAGCCGTCAGATAGAAGAGCTTGCGCGGGACGCCCTCGAACAGGATCGGGGACACGGCCACGAAGAAGACCAGCAGCGCCGCTACGGGTCGCCAGTACAGATCCTGCGGATAGAAGCCGAACAGAAGCTGGTCCCACCGATCCGCGAGGACGGCCCAGCAGGCCACGCTGGCATCCTCTCCGTAAAGCTCGTTCCGGATCTCCCGGCATTCGGTCAGCGAGCCCGCATCCCATATGCCGTAAAGCATCCAGCCAAGGGTGTGGCTGAGCACGTAATAGATCACGTAGAGCGACAGGATCGTCAGGATCGCATTCAACCAGGAGGAAAACAGGTTTTCCCTGAGCCACTTGATAGCGCCGCGTTCGGTGACCGGCGGTTCGGCCTCAGGAAGCATGGTCTCGCGCACATATGAGACGGTTTGCGCATGAACGTCACTCATCTCAGCGCTCCTTCAGCTTGATGGACTGGTTGTAGACATTCATCAGCCCCGAGATGATCAGCGACGTGACAAGGTAGAACAGCCCAAGAAGCAGCATCCCCTCAAGTTCCCGACCGGTCTGGTTGATCGAGATACCGCCAAGAGTGGATCGGACATCCATGTATCCAACGGCAATCGCGAGCGACGAGTTCTTGGTGAGATTGAGATATTGCGAGATCAGCGGCGGAATGATGACCCGGAGAGCCTGTGGCAGGATCACGAGATTCATCGTCCGGTTCGGACGAAGGCCCAAGGCAAATGCCGCCTCAGTCTGGCCTTTCGAAACGGCCAGGATCCCCGATCGCACATTCTCGGCGATGAACGCTCCGGTATAAAGCGACAGCGCGAGCCAGAGCGCGATAAGCGAGTTTCTCAGATGTGTGCCGCCCGCGAAGTTGAACCCCGCCAGTTCCGGGTATTCAAGCGTCACCGGTCGGCCCAGAATGTAGTAAAAGAGGATCGACGGAATGAAGAACAACCCAAGCGATACCCAGAAAACCGGCAGGATAACCCCGGTTTCCTCCTGACGTTTGCGGGCATAGCGCCGAAAGGCGAAGATACCCGCGAGCGAGGCCAGGAAGACGAGGATCAGAACCGTTGCCCCCTCGCCCCAGACCGGTGCGGGAATGAAGATGCCGCGGTTGGTTATGGCGACGGTGTCGAACAGGATCATGCTGGCTTCGGGGTTTTCGCCGCGAAAATCCCGCGGCTGAGGCGTTGCCTCGGTCATGATCGCGAAAACGATCAGGATCCACAGAAGCGTGGGAATGTTGCGAAAGCCCTCGACATAAACGCCCATCAGCCGCGACACGATCCAGTTCTTCGACAGGCGCAGAACGCCCGCGATCACACCCAGGATCGTGGCCAGGATGCAGCCCAGAAAGGCAACAAGCAGCGTGTTGAGAATGCCGACCAGCGCGGCGCGCGCATGGGTCGAGTCGTTGGAATACTCGATCAGGCGCTGGTTGATATCATATCCGGCCCGCTGTCCAAGAAAGCCGAAATTGAAGTCCTTGCCCAAATCCTGAAGGTTCTGGACCGTATTGTTCGCCAGCCAGAACACCCCCGCCATGATCAGAATGAAGGCCACCACCTGGATCGTCAGCGACCGGTAGCGGGTATCGTAGATCAATTGGCTTAGTCGGAAGGCTTCGGCGGGTGGTTCCGTCATCGTTGCCATATCGGGCACCCCTGCAACTGTTGGTATGCCGAACTCTGTAACAGCGCGATATCGGCTGCCCGGTTCGGTCTATGGTTGTTGTGTAGATAGACGAAGGGCGCGGAATGACCGCGCCCTTCGAGGTTTCTGCTTACCGGAACGGTGGCGAGTACAGCAGGCCGCCATCGGTCCACTGAGCATTCAGGCCGCGGGACAGGCCGATCGGCGTCGATTCACCGATGTTGTCCTCGAACAGCTGGCCGTAGTTGCCAACCGCTGCAATCGCGTTCTGGGCCCAGTCGGAGCTCAGACCAAGCATGCCGCCCAGTTCACCTTCGGTGCCCAGAAGACGGTTGATCTCCGGGTTGTCGGTGCCACTGGCCAACTCGGCTACATTGGCCGACGTGATGCCCAGTTCTTCGGCGGCGATCAGCGCGTTCAGCGTCCAGCGGACGATGTCGCCCCATTCGTTGTCGCCATGACGGACCAGCGGCCCAAGCGGCTCTTTCGAGATGATCTCGGGCAGAACCACATGCGCCGACGGATCTTCGAAGGTGGCGCGCGTCGCGGCCAGACCCGAAGCGTCGGTCGTGTAAACGTCGCAGGCGCCAGCCAGATACTGCTGCTGCGCTTCGGCGTTGGTTTCGATCGGCACGGGCTCGTAGCTCATTCCGTTCGAGCTGAAGAAGTCGGCAAGGTTCAGTTCGGTCGTGGTGCCGGTCTGGATGCAGACGGTTGCCCCGTCCAGTTCCATGGCCGAAGCCACGCCCAGTTCACGCGGAACCATGAAGCCCTGACCGTCATAGTAGTTGATACCGACAAACTCGAAGCGCAGGTCGACATCGCGGCTGAAGGTCCAGGTGGTGTTCCGCGCCAGCATGTCCACCTCGCCAGAAGCCAACGCGGTGAAGCGGGTCTGACCGGTGGTGGGCACGAAGTTCACGGCCGTTGCATCGCCAAAGACGGCGGCGGCAACCGCGCGGCACAGGCCGACATCGAAGCCTTCCCATTCGCCACTGGCGTTGGGGGCAGCGAAACCAACCAGGCCGGTTGTCACGCCGCAGTTCAGGCTGCCGCGCGCCTGGACTTCGTCCAGCGTCTGCGCGGAGGCGAACCCGGCGGCGAGACCAGCAATAGCCAGAGTGCCGAAAAGTACGGATTTTTTCATTGTTTACCTCTTCCTGATGGACTGCCTTTGAGGACAGTTTCCGATGGCCAAGAGTGCCTTGGCATAGCTCATGAGAGGCTTCCACCCCCTCATCGCCTCTAAATTGGGCAAATATGTGCCGAGAGGTCAAGGGGCGGGAGCCTTGTTTCCGCGGGGTCAGGACATATCCGATGGCGTCATTTCAGTAGATGCTTAAATGACAAGCATAACGGATGCTTATATGACGTTGGTGCAATCAGGACCCGTCCGACAGTCTCCAGAACCGCGCTGCATGACGGAACGCCTGCTCTTTCTGCGCGGCAAAACGGGTGGCTTCGTCGTCTTCGCCCCACTGCTCCACCTGCCAAAGCTCATCGATTCGCGACAGAAGCCACGCCTCTTCCGGGGTAATCCGATCTTCCGTCACGGCCAGCGCCAGCAGGAGCGACCCCGAAAGCGTGACCAGATCGTGAAACGCCGTTAGCGAGAACGGCCTGATCGAGCCGACCAGTTCTGAATAGACCCGCAGACTGGCGGGCGGCTGATCCACCGGCAGGACCCCTTCGGTCGCGATCAGCGGCCCCTGAAAGCGGCGCGCCGCCCAGTCCAGTATCGGGTCCCAACCCGCGATCTGCCGCGCGACAAGCGCCTCGGGGCTCCCGGCCCTGTGGCACAGCAGGTCGGTTTCCGCATAGGCCGCCAGCATCGCCGCGACCTCCGCCTGCTGCGGCGCGACCTTGTCGATCGCGGAATTGGCGGAACGGGTCACGGGCATGCTCAGCGGGTCGATCTTCTCACCCTGGGCCGCCCATTCTTCGGCGATGGCCTCGGCCATGGCCCGGCTTGGAAGCGTCAACGCGGATTTGAACGGGGTGCGGACCGGATAACCATCGAGCGAGACGGAAAATGCGCCATCGCCCTCCACGACCTCTGCCCTAGTCCAGAAACGTCTGACGGACCATTCGCTCATCGCGTCCCCCAGATGCCGGACAGCGCCTGCGGCAGGGCCTTGAAATCCGGCAGGATCTCGGTTGCACCCGCCGCCTTCAGCGCCGCGCCCGCGTGATACCCCCACCCCACCCCGATTGCGTGAATGCCGCCTGCGCGGCCCATCTCGATATCGTAGGTGGTATCGCCCAGGATTACCGCATTCTCGGGGGCCACGCCGGTATCGCCGAGACAGGTCAACACCATGGAGGGGTGCGGTTTCGACGGGTGGTCATCTGCGACCTGCACGGTGTGAAACAAAGGCCCGAACCCATGCAGATCGAAGAGGTGATCCAGACCCCGCCGGGATTTGCCGGTGGCCACACCCAGCAAGACATCCTCCCGCGCGGCCAGCGCGTGCAACGCCTCCATCGCGCCCGGAAACAGAGGGGATTGGGCCGCCTGATTGCCTGACCGGCGCAGCGCCGCGAAGCTGTCCTTGTAGGCCTCGACCAGTCGTGCATTCAGCCCATCGGAGGCGTCGGGCACCAGCCGCGCCATCGCCTCCGGCAGCGACAACCCGACAATCGACAATGTCGCCTCGCGGTCTGGCGGAGCCATCTCCAGAGCCTCGAATGCCCAGGTCATGGAGGCGAGGATATGCGCCTGGCTGTCGACCAGAGTGCCATCGACATCGAAGATCACCAGTTTCGGGGCCGCGCCGGTCACGAAGCGGCCTCCTCGAACGGGTCGGCGGGCACGTCGCGGGCGTCCCAGCCCAGGGTCTCCCATGTCCGCGCCATATGATCGGGCAAGGGCGCGACAAGGTTCAGCCGCGCGCCGGTCATCGGGTGGGTCAGCGCAAGGGAGCGGGCATGCAGATGCAGCTTCCGGCTGATCTCTCCGCCAAGCTGCGCACCCCAGCCATCGCCCAGATTTTCCTGGCCGCTGCCCCCGTATTTCCCATCGCCGATCACCGGGTGTCCCATCTCGGCCATATGGGCGCGCAACTGATGGGTGCGCCCGGTCACCGGCACCATCGCGACCCACGCGGCGCGGGTGCCCAGATTGCTCAGCACCGCATAATCGGTGGTCGCCCGCTTGGCCCCTGACGTCGCGTCCACCTCACCGGGGTGCAGGCACAGCATCTTCTCGCCCTCGCCGCCTTTTCCATGGCCGGGCGCCTTCACCAGAGCGAACTTGATCGTCCCCATGCGCGGCAAGGGCGCACCAGCCACGGCGGCCCAGTAGATCTTCCGCGTATCTCGGGCCCGAAACGCCTTGGTGAGGGCGGCTGCCGCCTGCCGGGTACGGGCCAGAAGCAGAATGCCGGATGTGTCCTTGTCCAGCCGATGCACCAGCCTCGGCTTGTCGTCGAAGCCGAACCGCAATGCCTGGGCAAGCCCGTCCACGTGCGTGGTCTGTTTGCTTCCGCCCTGCGACGGCAAACCGGGCGGCTTGTTCAGGGCGATCAGATGGTCGTCCCGGTAAAGCACCGCCGCGCGGATCATCTCCGCGTCGGCGTCCGAGACCGTCATGTGGGCGATCGCGGGCGCGGGCGCGGGCGCGGCCTGATCCGGCAGCGGCGGGATGCGCACCTTCTGCCCGGCTGCGATGCGCGTCGCGGGCTTCACGCGGCCACCATCCACGCGGATCTCGCCCTTTCGGCACATCTTTTCGATACGCCCCTGGCTGATCTGCGGAAACTGACGCCGAAACCAGCGATCGAGACGTTGATCGCCGTCACCCGGCGCCACCTCAAGGGTCTGTACGCCGCTCATGTGAATATCCCCCGCGCGAGCCACAGGCCGAGAACCAACCCGAGGATCGAGAAACCTACCGAAGCCAGCACATAGATTACCGCGGAGGCCATCTCGCCCCGCTCATAGAGTGTGACCGCCTCCAGCGAGAAGGCCGAGAATGTCGTGAATCCGCCCAGAAACCCGGTCACCACGAGAGGCGACAGATGGGTCAGCCCGCGATGGGCCGCGGCGACCACAAAGAGGCCCATCAGGAACGAACCCAAAACATTGACGGTGATTATCGCATAGGGGAAAGACGTATGTCCGACGATCCGGATCATGCCCAAACCCGTCAGATAGCGCAGAACCGCCCCCGCCGCCCCGCCAAGGGCCACCTGAAAAACCGCTGTCATCATGGGGCGGGGTTTCGGGCCTGCGGGTCGCGATGTCAACTGTGCTGACGTTCGGCGCGCAGCTTGTTGAAATAGGCAAGCCGCTTGGCCAGTTCGCGTTCATAGCCGCGCTGGACGGGCTGGTAGAATTGCGCGCGCCCCATATGCTCGGGAAAGTAGTTCTGCCCTGAAAGCCCGTCCTTGGCGTCGTGATCGTAATCGTATCCGGCCCCATAGCCCTGATCCTTCATCAGGCCCGTGGGGGCATTCAGGATATGTTTGGGCGGCGGCGTCGAGCCGGTGGATTTCGCCGATTTGCGCGCATCTTTATATGCGGTGTAGGCCGCGTTCGATTTCGGGGCGAGTGCCAGGTAGAGCACCGCCTGCGCCAGGGCCAATTCTCCCTCGGGCGAGCCAAGTCTTTCGTAGGTTTCCCACGCATCCAGACAGACCCGTTGCGCCTGCGGTTCTGCCAGGCCGATATCCTCCACCGCCATCCGGGTGATGCGACGCGCCAGATAGCGCGGGTCTTCGCCGCCTTCCAGCATCCGGGCCAACCAGTAAAGGCTGGCATCCGGGTCGGAGCCGCGAACCGATTTGTGCAAGGCCGAGATGAGGTTGTAATGGGCGTCGCCGGATTTGTCATACTGCGCGGCGCGGCGCGACAGCCGTGCACCGAGGGCAGGCGTATCCAGCGGATGCTCCGGCTTCCAGGCCGCCACCTGTTCGACAAGGTTCAGCAAGGCCCGCCCGTCGCCATCGGCCATCTCGCGCAGGGCGACCCGCGCGTCCGATGTGAGTGGCAGCTTGCGGTCCAGTTCGGCCTCGGCCCGAAGCAAAAGTTGCTCCAGCTCCGCGGCCTCAAGCCGTTGCAGAACCAGAACCTGCGCCCGGCTCAGAAGGGCGGCGTTCAGTTCGAAGGACGGGTTTTCCGTCGTGGCGCCGACCAGAAGGATGGTGCCATCTTCCATATGCGGCAGAAACCCGTCCTGCTGTGCCTTGTTGAATCTGTGGATCTCGTCCACGAAGAGCAGGGTGCCGCGCCCGTTGGCATGGCGCATCTTGGCCGCCTCGAACACTTTGCGAAGCTCCGGCACGCCGGTGAAAATGGCGCTTATCTGAACGAAATGGAGATCGGTTTCATCGGCCAGAAGGCGGGCAATCGTGGTCTTGCCGACGCCCGGCGGCCCCCAGAAAACCAGCGATGACAGGGCGCCACTGTCGAGCATCGTCCGCAGGCTGCCCTCAGGTCCCAGAAGATGGGATTGGCCGATGACGTCTTCCAGATTGCGAGGTCTAAGCCGGTCCGCGAGCGGGCGAGGCCCGGTGGACGCGGGCGCATTGGATGCAGTTGTATCAAATAGGTCGGCCATACCCCATATCTAAGGGGACGGCGGGCGAGTGCATAGACCCCGCCCGTCGCGATCGTGTGCGTGCAATGAAGACACAATCCATCTCAATGCATCTTCGAGGCCATCGAGACGAAATAGCAGCGATGGGCAACGCCGCCGATCTTCAACAAGGGGCCACCGGGTTCCATCGTGATCCCGAGGCGGCGACCCAGTCGCGGAATACCGATCGGCAGCAGCCCCAGAAGCGTGGTGGCCCCCAACGCCCTTGCAGACCGCACCATATGGCCCATCAGCGACATCTGCACCTCGCGCCTTATGTCCGTGCTGACCCCCTCGGCAACGAACAGACGGTTTGCATCCCAGATATGGGGTGCGATCGGTGCGGGCTCGTCCAGCAGGTTGGAGGGGATTTCCTCCAGCAACCCACGCTGCGCGTCGCGCACCATGTAGCTGTAGATGCCGCAACGCGCGGTGGTCGGCGTCAGCCGGACCCCGGCCAGGACCTTGCCACCTTCATGTACGCAGACCCACCTGCTTTGCGGCGTGTCATACTGATCGAACTCCATACCGTTGGCACTGGGCAGATCCCAATGCATATGGTCGATAAAGGTCGAGTGCCTTGCACGAAGCATGTTCGCAAAGAGCGGCCCATGCCGATGCATATTGTTGAAAGAGAGGGTCGTAGACTGCATAGGTCGGCCTCCTTAGGGTTCGAGTGAAAAACCTCGTTCGCGGAGGAGTGTTCCAGCGGCGCACCATTATCCTAACCCCCTCAGATCAAGCCATATTCCCGTGCCCGCTGAACCGCTTCGGCCGTGGTACGGGCCATAAGCTTCTGGCGGGCAGAGGTCAGGCGTGCCTTGAAGGCACTTTCGGATATGCCAAGTTTGGCTGCGGCGGCTGCATGGCGGTCCCCATCCGCGATACATCTCAAAGCTTCGATCTGCGCCTTGGACAAACGTGTCGGCGGCACAGACAGATCGTGCATGCGTTGCACGATCCGATGCACGTACTCCATTTCCTCCTCTGTATATTCGCGGTCGCCCCTAGCAGCCCCAGCTATGGTCCGCGAAGATAATGGGCCGATCGAACAGATCATCCCGTAGTGCATTCCATACTCACCCGCCTCTTTAAGAATTCCAAACGGGTCCGGAAGGCCGATCTGGCTCCAGCGGCGGGTTCCCGTATGACTCAGCCCCCAGGCCAGGGTCGGATCCCTCAGCCCGTAAACTTTCGCTGTATATATTTCCTGCCATTCCTCGGGATATGTGTTCACCATGATCAACGGTGAGACATAACGAATATGCAATCCGACCGCGTAGCCGCCCGGCGTCGCCAGGGCGAGCTCATGTAGAAGCAGATCGAGGGCAGGTGTTTTTGACATGGTTCCAGCGAAAAGACATGTCTTTTTAGATAGGTTGCCAGAAAGTCGGTCAACCTTAAAATGTTAACGGTATGAGTATAGGTGTCCGTGATGTCTAAAAAGATCGACCCGGATCTTTTTGCACGATTGATGGGTTTGCCGCAGCCGGCGCGTAATGATCTGCTAGAGTTTTTAGGTGAAACCCCGGTTGCCGAGGCCGAATTGGAGCGTTTAATTGAAGACGCTGCCAATAAGGACGGCCCGCTGAAACCCACATAAATGAAGAAACCCCGCCTTCCGGCGGGGTTTCGATTTTTCGAAACTGTGTTCGAAATGTGTCGTCAGTCGTCGGCGAACTCTTCTGCATCGATTCGCGCGCGGTCTCCGGCACCCTTGGCCTCGACATCGCGGTCGACAAACTCGATGATCGCCATCGGGGCCATATCGCCATAGCGGAACCCGGCTTTCAGAACCCGGACATAACCGCCCTGACGCTCCGCGTAGCGCGGCCCCAGAACATCGAAAAGCTTTGCCACATAGGCATCCTGCTTCAACTGGCTGGCGGCCTGGCGGCGGGCATGCAGATCACCGCGTTTGCCAAGCGTGATCAGCTTCTCGATGATCGGCCGCAATTCCTTGGCCTTGGGCAGGGTCGTCTTGATCTGCTCATGTTCGATGAGCGAGCCGGCCATATTCGCAAACAACGCCTTGCGGTGTTCATGGGTGCGATTCAGGCGGCGGTAGCCTCTTGCGTGACGCATGGGTTGGTCTCCTTACATTTTGCTTTGTCCGGGGATCCGTGCGTGCGGATCCCTCACCTATTGGGGCACTGCGCCCGGGTCGCGATTGGCGGAGAGGTGGGCGATACCCGCCCACCTGAACCGTCAGAAGTTGTCTTCGTATTTCTTGGCCAGATCCTCGATATTGTCCGGCGGCCAGTCGATGATATCCATGCCCAGATGCAGCCCCATGCCCGACAGAACTTCCTTGATCTCGTTCAGGGATTTGCGGCCGAAATTCGGGGTCCGCAGCATCTCGGCTTCGGTTTTCTGGATAAGATCGCCGATATAGACGATGTTGTCGTTCTTCAGGCAGTTCGCCGAACGCACCGACAGCTCCAGTTCATCCACCTTCTTCAGCAGAAGCGGGTTGAACTCCAGATCATCCTCGTCATCCTGACGCGACGCGCTTTCTGGTTCGTCGAAATTCACGAAAATCGACAGTTGGTCCTGCAGAATGCGCGCGGCATAGGCCACCGCATCGTCGGGCGTGACCGATCCGTCGGTTTCCAGCTTCAGCGTCAGCTTGTCATAGTCCAGCACCTGCCCCTCGCGGGTCGGCTGCACGTCATAGCTAACCTTCTTGACCGGCGAATAGATCGCATCGATCGGGATCAGCCCGATCGGCGCATCCTCGGGCCGGTTCTTGTCAGCGGCGACATAGCCCTTGCCGGTGCTGACCGTCAGTTCCATGAACAGATCCGCACCATCGTCCAGATGGCAGATCACATGCTCCTTGTTGAGCACTTCGATGCCGGCGGTTTCGCTGATATCTCCGGCGGTCACGACCTTGGGCCCCTTGGCCGAGATCGACACACGTTTCGGCCCATCGGCCTCCATCCGGATCGCAACGCCCTTGAGGTTCAGAACCACATCCGTCACGTCCTCGCGGACGCCGGCAATGGAGGAGAACTCATGCAGCACATTGTCGATCTGGACCGACGTGATCGACGCGCCCTGCAACGAGCTCATCAGCACGCGGCGCAGAGCATTGCCGAGCGTCAGGCCAAAGCCACGCTCCAGCGGTTCGGCCACGACAGTTGCCTGACGCGCGGGTTCATTGCCCGGGTTCACAACCAACTGTGTGGGCTTGATAAGTTCTTGCCAATTCTTATGGATCATGGTGTCGCCTCCATTCTTGTTCAGGGCCTGGATCCGTGGCCCCGAACGCTCGAGGATCAAAAATGACGGCAACGGGCCACGCACAAACGCAGCCCGTCGCGAAATAACCTGACTTACACGCGGCGGCGTTTCGGCGGGCGGCACCCGTTATGGGCCATCGGGGTCACGTCGCGAATGGACGTGATCGAAAAGCCGACGGCCGCAAGGGCGCGCAATGCGCTTTCACGGCCCGAACCGGGGCCCTGCACTTCGACCTCAAGGGTCTTCACGCCGTGTTCCTGCGCCTTCTTGCCCGCGTCTTCCGCTGCCATCTGGGCCGCGTAAGGCGTGGATTTCCGGCTGCCCTTGAAGCCCATCGTTCCGGCTGATGACCATGCAATCGCATTGCCCTGCACGTCGGAGATCAGGATCTTGGTGTTGTTGAACGAGCTGTTCACATGCGCCACACCGGCGGCGATGTTCTTGCGTTCCTTGCGCTTGGTGCGCGTCTTGTCCCGTGCCATCGATCTGCCCCCTTACTTCTTCTTGCCGGCAATGGCCTTCGCGGGGCCTTTGCGAGTACGAGCGTTGGTGTGGGTGCGCTGACCGCGCACGGGCAGGTTGCGGCGATGGCGCAGGCCGCGATAGCAGCCGAGGTCCATCAGACGCTTGATGTTCATCTGCGTGTCACGACGCAGGTCACCCTCAACGGTGAAATTCGCGTCGATATGCTCGCGGATCTGCAGAACTTCCGCATCGGAAAGCTCGTTGACCCGGCGTGCGGCGTCGATACCGACAGCTTCGCAGATCTGCGTCGCGGAGCTGTGGCCAATTCCTGTGATATAGGTCAGCGCGATGGGAACGCGCTTTGCGGTTGGGATATTCACCCCGGCAATACGTGCCACGTATCTAGATCCTTCTTCGTTGCGGTTCCGTTGTTCCAGAACCTTTTTTCACAACATAAGGCCCGAGGATATGGTCCTGCGGGCCCTGTCATATCTGGTCGAGGGTTTCGAGGTCTGATTCCCCGCCGCACCTCACGATTCCCTAAAAGGAAGGCTTGCAGTTAGGACCTTTTAAACCTGCCGTCAAGAGCCGGTCAGGCCCTGTCAAGCATTTCCTTGATCGATGCCGCGACTTCATCGATCTCGCCCAAACCCGGCACCCATCTGAGCTGCCCCTTGGCGTGGTAATACCCGATGAGGGGAGAGGTCTTCTTGTAGTATTCCATCAGCCGCGTCTTGAGGCTTTCCTCGTTGTCGTCGGCCCGACGCCTGAAATCGGACGCGCCGCAATTGCGGCACTTGCCATCCGCCGGGATCGGGCTGGTGATGTCGTTATAGACCTCGCCGCAATTCCCGCAGGTCGACCTTGCGGTGATGCGCGCCACCAACGCGTCGTCATTGACTTCCATGGCAACGACATGGTCCAGGCTCTGGCCGTTCCGCTCAAGCAGGTCCGCCAGCGCATCGGCCTGAGCGAGGGTCCGCGGGAAGCCGTCGAAAATCACGCCGCCGCCGATATCGCCGCGAAGTCGCTCTTCGATTAGGCCGATGACGATCTCATCGGTCACCAGCTCGCCCGCATCCATAATTGCGGCCACGCGCTTGCCCATTTCCGTACCGGAGACACGAGCCTCACGCAGCATATCTCCGGTGCTCAGTTGCACCATGCCGCGTTCTTCCACCAACCGGCGGGCCTGCGTCCCCTTGCCGGCGCCTGGCGGCCCCAGAAGTATGATGTTCATCTACGTGCCGGTCCCTTGCGTCCGCTGCCGCTGCGGCCTTTCTTGCCGCGCAACTGCGATTTCTCGATCAGCCCTTCATACTGGTGGGCCAAGAGATGAGACTGGATTTGCTGAACGGTGTCCATCCCCACCGACACAATAATCAGGATCGACGTGCCCCCGAAATAGGCCGTGATCGCCAGTTCGGTGCGTACGATTTCGGGCAGCAGACAGACCAGCGCCAGATAGCCAGAGCCAAGAACCAGCACGCGATTGACCACGTATTCCAGATATTCCGATGTCTTCTTGCCGGGGCGGATGCCCGGGATGAAGCCGTTCTGGTTCTTCAGATTGTCGGCCACATCATCGGTCTTGAAGGAAACGTTCAGCGTATAGAAATACGTGAAGAAGATGATCATCGCAGCGAAGAACAGCAGATAAAGCGGCTGTCCGGGCCCGAAATTCGCCAACAGCCACGACATGAACGGCCCGCTGGCCTCCCCGCCGGAGAAGGTGGTCAGCGTGGTCGGCAGCAACAGAAGGGACGACGCGAAGATCGCCGGGATCACACCGGCGGGGTTCACTTTGACGGGCAGGTGGCTCGTGCCGCCATCATAAACCTTCATCCCCACCTGACGGCGCGGATACTGGATATGGATCTTGCGCAGGGATCGCTCCATGAAGACCACGAAGGTCAGCGTCGCCAGAAGCATGAAGATCACACCCAGGATCACCGGGGTGGCCAGCGCGCCCTGACGGCCCTGCTCGAAGAACTGGGCCAGCGCGGCGGGCAGTTCCGCAATGATACCGACGAAAATGATCAGCGAGATGCCGTTGCCGATGCCGCGGGCGGTGATCTGCTCCCCCAGCCACATCAGGAACATCGTGCCGCCGACAAGCGTGATCACGCAGGCGGCGCGGAAGAACCAGCCCGGATCGGTCACCAGACCGCCGGATTCAAGCGAGACCGCGATGCCATAGGCCTGAAAGGTCGCCAGAACGACCGTGCCGTAGCGCGTATACTGGTTGAGCTTCTTCCGGCCCGCTTCACCCTCTTTCTTCAGCGCTTCCAGCTGCGGCACCATCGCGGCCATCAGCTGCACGATGATCGAGGCCGAGATATAGGGCATGATCCCGAGAGCGAAAACGCCCATCCGGCTGAGCGCGCCGCCGGTGAACATGTTGAGCACACCACCCAGCCCGGCCGCCGCATCTTCGAAGAAGCGCTGCAGTTCGACGCCGTCGATCCCGGGCACGGGGATGTAGGTGCCGATCCGATAGATGATCAGAAGACCAAGGGCGAACAGGATACGCTGGCGCAGCTCTGTCGCTTTGCCAAGCGCGCTCCAGCTCATGTTCGCTGCCATTTGCTCTGCCGCAGATGCCATGCTGTCTCTCTTATGCAAGTCGCGCCGCGAGATCGGGGTTCGATCGCGCGGCGCGGATAAAAACCTTGGGTGTAGATGTAAGGGGCTGGCTCGCCCCCCACAAGCACCTAAGGGGTCACGCCCCCCGTTACGGGTTATTCCGCCGCAGGTGCTGCCGCGATGGTCAGGCTGCCGCCCGCCTTTTCAACCGCCTCGATCGCCGACTTGGATGCGCCGGTGACGGTCAGCTTCAGTTTCGAGGAAACCTCGCCCTTGGCCAGAATACGCACACCGTCGAGCTTCCGGCGCACGATGCCCGCCTCGACAAGCACGTCCTCGGTGATCTCTTTCTTGACGTCCAGTTTCCCGGATTCGACGAATTTCTCGATCAGGCCCAGATTGACGACAGCGAATTTCTTCCGGTTCGGCTTGTTGAAGCCACGCTTAGGAAGACGCTGGTAAAGCGGCATCTGACCGCCCTCATAGGCGTTGATCGCCACGCCCGAACGGGATTTCTGGCCCTTGATACCCCGGCCCGCCGTCTTGCCGGTGCCGGAGCCCGGACCGCGACCAACGCGTTTGCGTTTCTTGGTGGCGCCGGGATTGTCGCTTAGCTCATGCAGTTTCATATCGCTTCTCCTTGGCCGGAACTGCCCCCGAAGCGAGATGGGCAGACGCGGCGTTTCTTGAGTTTTGAATCGGGTCTATGGAAGACCACTGGCGGCGTATAGACGGGTTGGGCAGCCCTTTCAAGGCCCGGTTCATATCCCTGGCCGCAAGCTCCCATAGCCTCCCGTCTCGGCAAACGGCCCCATCCTTAGGGCGCGGCCTGACGTTCTAGGGGGCCTGTCGCCTCACGCCTCGATCCCGCCCCGCCGGATCATGTTGCGGCTCACGACCGCATATGCCTTGCGCCAGGCCTGCTCCAGTTCGACCGTGAATTCATCGCCCAAGGCGTTGCGCATCGTCTCGATCAGGGCATCCTCCATCGGGGCAAAATCGGCGGTGCGCACGCCCATGATCGCATGGCTCCGGCCAAGACCCTGATAACGGCTGGCAAGCTCCTCCTCGTTGTCCAGCTTGTGGACGATCACATCGAGCGTCGTCATGAACTTCATCCCCTGCCCCGTCAGATCCTCGCGGAACATCTGGCGCAGATGAGGCGCGCAGCGAAACAGCGCGTCATAGAAATTGGTCGAATGAACTTCGAAATCCTTGCGCAGGCGTTCCAGGCTACCCCGCACCATCGCAAGCTCTGCGGATGTGATGGACATAGGCCCCTCCTTTAGTTGTGCAAGACAAGTATATCACAAAACCAGGGAGGGCGATTTGCCCGCGGGCCGTCCGGCCCCATAACGCAAGACGCCCCGATCTGGCGACCGGGGCGTCCTTGTTTTCGTCAGAAGCGGGCCTGCTCTCAGCCGCGTTCTTCAATGATCTCCACCAGATGCGGGATCTTGCGGACCATGCCGCGCACGGCGGGGGTATCCTCAAGCTCACGGGTCTTGTGCATCTTGTTCAGGCCCAGCCCGATCAGCGTTTCACGCTGCTTGGCGGGGCGACGGATCGGAGAGCCGATCTGTTTGACGACGATGGTTTTTGCCATGGGTCTCAGGCCTCCTCGGACACGGGCGCTTGCTCGCCGTCGATCTGCGGCGCGTCATCCCGCTTGGGCAGGATATCGGCGACCTTCTTGCCGCGACGGGCCGCAACCTGACGGGGCGAGCTTTCTTTCTTCAACCCGTCCAGCGTGGCGCGGATCATGTTGTAGGGGTTCTGCGACCCGGTCGATTTCGACACGACGTCCTTCACACCCAGCATCTCGAACACGGCACGCATCGGACCACCGGCGATGATCCCGGTTCCTTCCGGCGCGGTGCGCATCACGACCTTGCCGGCACCGTGACGGCCCAGAATGTCATGGTGCAGCGTCCGGCCTTCTTTCAGCGGCACGCGGATAAGCTGACGCTTTGCCTGTTCGGTCGCCTTGCGGATCGCCTCGGGCACCTCCTTGGCTTTCCCCTTGCCGAAGCCCACACGGCCGCGCTGGTCACCGACAACCACCAGGGCTGCGAAGCCGAAGCGCTTGCCGCCCTTGACGGTTTTCGACACGCGGTTGATCGCGACCAGACGATCGGCGAATTCGGGCGTCTCGTCCCGGTCCTGACGACGCCCGCGCCCTCTGTTTTCACGTTCTGCCATAAGAGGCATCCTTTCCTAGCGGCGCGCTGCGCGCCCTTAAATCCAATCGCAGTGGGCCTTCATGCCCCCCGATCATCGAGGCGGCGCTTTCACGCCGCCTTCATTTGCGTGACCCCGGAGGGATCAGAACTTCAGACCACCTTCACGCGCGGCGTCGGCCAGAGCCTTCACCTTGCCGTGGAAGAGGAAACCGCCGCGGTCGAAATAGCACTCTTCGACGCCGGCCTTCTTGGCGCGCGTGGCAATCGCCTCGCCCACCTTGGCAGCCGCTTCGACATTGTTCCGGCCGACAACGCCCAGATCCTTCTCCAGCGAGGAGGCGGAGGCGAGCGTCACGCCGTTTGCATCGTCGATCAGCTGAACGCTGATGTTCTTGTTGGACCGATGTACCGACAGGCGCGGACGCCCATCTGCCATCTTCCGCAATTTGTTCCGAACGCGCAGGCGGCGTTTCTGGAACAGTTGTCTCTTGCTGTTTGCCATTGTCGTCGCCTTTACTTCTTCTTGCCTTCCTTACGGAAGATATACTCGCCCTTGTAGCGAATGCCCTTGCCCTTGTAGGGCTCGGGCTTGCGCCACTCGCGGATGTTGGCCGCAACCTGGCCGACGAGCTGCTCATCATTGCCCTCGATCACGACCTCGGTGACTTTCGGGGCCGTCACGGTCACACCGGCGGGCACCTCGAAATTCACCTCATGGGACAGGCCAAGCGACAGTTTCAGGGTGTTGCCCTGCATCTGCGCCCGGTAACCCACACCCTGGATCTCGAGCTCTTTCTTGAACCCGTCGGTCACACCGGTGACCAGGTTCTGCACCATGGTGCGGCTCATGCCCCACTGCTGGCGCGCGCGCTTGGACTTGCCGCGCGGGGTCACCGTCACGGCATTGTCTTCCACGGCAAGCGTCACATCGTCGGTCGCGGTGAAGCTGCGGGTCCCCTTGGGGCCCTTCACTTCGATCTTCTGGCCCGAGATCTGCACATCCACGCCCGAGGGAAGATCAACCGGCCTTTTGCCAATACGAGACATCTTTCCCTCCTCAGAATACGGTGCAGAGCACTTCGCCGCCGACATTGGCGTTGCGTGCAGCTGCATCCGACATCACGCCCTTGGACGTGGAGACAATCGACACACCCAGACCCTGACGGACCTGCGGAATGTCATCCACACCCATATAGACGCGACGCCCGGGTTTGGAGACCCGCTTGAGTTCGCGAATGACGGGGGTGCCCTCGTAGTATTTCAGGCTGATCTCGATGGCCGGGTGCCCATCGGGCCCGGTCACCTTCTCATAGCCGCGGATGTAGCCTTCGTCGGCCAGCACATCCAGAACCCAGGCCCGCAGTTTCGACGCGGGCGTAATCACCGTGGATTTGCCGCGCATCGACGAATTGCGGATCCGGGTGAGCATGTCTGCGATAGGATCAGTCATAATCTATATCTCCCCTACCAGCTCGACTTGACCATGCCGGGGATCTGACCGTTGGAGGCCAGATCACGCAGCTTGATCCGCGACATCTTCAGCTTGCGGTAATACGCACGCGGGCGCCCGGTCAGCTGACAGCGATTGTTCAGGCGGGTGGCCGAGCTGTTGCGCGGCAGTTTCGCCAGTTTCATCTGCGCCTTGAACCGCTCTTCCATCGGGCGTTTCTCGTCCCGGGCGATTTCTTTCAGTTCGGCGCGCTTGGCGGCATATCTCGCCACCAGTTCCTCGCGCTTCTTCTGGCGCTCAATCATTGCTTTTTTTGCCATGTGTCTATCCTCTCCCGCGCGTCACGAGTTGAAGGGCATGTTGAAAGCTTTCAACAGCGCCTTGGCTTCCGCGTCGGTTTTCGCGGTGGTGGCAATCACGATATCCATGCCCCAGACCTCATCGACCTTGTCGAAGTTGATCTCGGGGAACACGATGTGCTCCTTCAGACCCATGGCGTAGTTGCCACGGCCATCGAAGGACTTGCCGGACACGCCGCGGAAGTCGCGGACGCGTGGCAGGGCGATGGTGATCAGACGGTCCAGAAACTCGTACATCCGATCGCCGCGCAGCGTGACCTTGGCGCCAAGCGGCATCTCTTCGCGCACCCGGAAACCCGCGATGGATTTCTTGGCCTTGGTCACGACGGCCTGCTGGCCAGCGATGGCGGTTAGATCTTCCTGAGCGGATTTGACCTTCTTGCTGTCCCGCACCGCTTCGGCGCCGGCGCCGATATTCAAGACGATCTTGTCCAGGCGGGGGGCCATCATCGGATTGGAGTACCCGAATTCCTCGACCAGCGCAGGCTTGACCGTCTCGGCATAGAGCGCTTTCAGACGCGGGGTATAGTTTGCAGTGTCCAGCATCAGATCACGTCCCCCGTGGTCTTGGCAAACCGCACCTTCTTGTCGCCGTCCATCTTGAACCCGACGCGGGTGGCTTTGCCGTTGGCGTCCAGAAGCGCCAGATTGCTCAGCTGGATGGGCATCGCTTGCGGGATGCGCCCCCCCTGGCTCGACTGGCTTTGCTTGGTGTGGCGAATGGCGATGTTGATCCCATCCACGATGGCCTTGCCGGATTTCGGGTCGACGGACGAAATCTCGCCCTCCTTGCCCTTGTCCTTGCCGGCCAGCACGACGACCTTGTCGCCCTTTTTCAACTTCGCAGCCATGTCACAGCACCTCCGGCGCAAGCGAGATGATTTTCATGAAGTTCTTCGCACGCAACTCACGCACCACCGGCCCGAAGATCCGGGTGCCGATCGGCTCGTTGTTGTTGTTGAGAATGACGGCGGCATTCCGGTCAAACCGGATCGCGGTGCCGTCCTCGCGGCGGACTTCCTTGGCGGTGCGCACGACGACGGCCTTGCGGACGTCGCCCTTCTTCACGCGACCGCGCGGAATGGCTTCCTTCACGGATACGACGATCACGTCACCGACGCTTGCGTATTTCCGCTTGGACCCACCCAGAACCTTGATGCACTGAACACGGCGCGCGCCGCTGTTGTCAGCCACATCCAGATTGGTCTGCATCTGGATCATTTGGTTTCTCCCGACCTTTGGGGACCTTGCGCCCCAGGGTTTCGTTCAAACCGGTTGGTGAATACCTTCAGGAGGCAATCACCTCCCAGCGTTTGGATTTCGAGACGGGCGCACATTCCTGAATGCGGACGGTGTCGCCGACCTTGAAACTGTTCTCCGGGTCATGCGCCCGGTACTTCTTGGACTTCCGGATCGTCTTCTGCATGACCGGGTGCTTGAAGCGGCGCTCCACGGATACGGTCACGGTCTGTTCGTTGGCGTCGCTGGTCACGGTGCCGGTCAGAATACGCTTGGGCATCGGTTACGCCTCCGACTTGGCCGCTTCAGCGGCTTTCTGGTTCAAGATGGTCTTCACACGGGCCGCATCCCGGCGCACCTTGCGCATGCGGGCAGTGTTCTCCAGCGCGCCTGTGGCTTGCTGGAAGCGGAGGTTGAAGGCCTCCTTTTTCAGCTGGACAAGCTCATCGCGAAGCTGATCCGGCGTCTTGTCACGCAGTTCATTGGCGTTCATCGCCCTGTCTTCCTTTCAACATCACCAGACGGCCCCGCTCAGGGTCACCGTGATTCTGGTGGAGTAGGTGAATGAAGGAGCCGTATAAGAAGTGACGCTCAAGAAGGCAAGGACCAAATCTCTATGCAGTTCGAATACACCGAGCCACAAACGGAGCTGGAGAAGCTGTGGGGCGGCTTCTACTGCATAAATGCCTTTGGCCGAATTGAAATCGGAGACGGACCCAAGTTCGGAAAGTTTCTTCAAGTTACTGGTCCGCCACCGTTAACAGCAGTGTATATCGATTCATCAGGTGGCGATGTAGAAGCAGCTTTAGAAGTCGGCAGATCCATTCGGCAAGCCTCTTGGTCTACAACAGTTGGTCGATACACTCTTGAGCAGGCTAACGGCGAGGGATTTGTCACTCCGCGCAAGCGAGGCGATGGGCAGTGCCTGAGCGCAGCAACCCTTATGTATCTTGGTGGACGTTTGAGATATTTTTCCGACCGATGTGAGTTTGGAGTGCATCGTTTCTCGTATGCAAACCCATGGCCTGAGAACATCGAGAAGTCACAGATACTCGCCGCGAAGATCGCAAAATATGTGGAAGAGACCGGGCCTCACCCCCACCCATAATTGAAACTCACGCTCACCCGGTCGTCTTCCGCCATGTTCATCGGTACTTCGTGGCGGAGCCAGCTTTCCCAGAGCAGCACATCCCCCGCCTCGGGCGTGACATAGATGAAACTGCGCAGTTCCTCCCGCGCCTCCGGCAGCCGTGTGGGGGCGGCCATCATCATGGCCGAGCGCGGGTCTTCGAACTTGATGGCGCTGGCGCCCGGCGGGACGGTCACATAGGTCGTGCCCGAAATCACCGAATGCGGATGGATATGGGAGGTATGGATGCCACCCTCGGGCAGGATGTTGATCCACAGGCTGTCGAGTTTCAGTTTCTTCTCGCCGAGGTCAAATTCCAGATCACCCGCAAACGCCTTCACATGTTTGTCGAGTACCTTTTTCAGGTCCTTGAAGATCGGAAAGCGCCACGGCAGATCGGTCAGCGAGGCATAGGACGTGTAGCCTGGATACCCGTTCTCCTGGCACCAGTCCTGCCCCGCGCCGTCCTCTTCGGCGATGGCGAAGCAGGAGGTCTCCAGCTCCTCCTGATCGACGGCAGTCTTGCCCAGCTCGGACAGGCGGGCGTGGTAAAGGCGGGTTGCGAAGAGGGAGCGGATGTTTGACATGGAGCACCTATAACAGAGAGCGTTTTTACGCGACAGACCCGGCGGCCTGCGATATCCGGTCACCGTCCCGGGAGTGCGACAATGCCCAACGATGTTGATCTTGACGAGGCTGGCCGAATTCTCGCACGAGCGCGACGTATCGCCGTTGCCGGGATCTCCGGCGCGGGCAAGTCGACGCTGTCTCAGGCGATCGCCGAACGCCTCGGGCTGCGTTACATCTCGCTTGACCGGGACATGCGCTGGCTTCCCGGATGGCAGGTGCGGCCACGTGCGCAGCAGCGCCAGAGGCATGATGCCTTCGTCGCGGAAGAGAACTGGGTGATCGACGGAACCTCCATCGGCATGATGGACACTCGCCTGCCCCGTGCCGACCTCCTGATCTGGCTTCGGATGCCGCGGCGGGTGGCGCTTGCCGGAATTGCCCGGCGGGTGATCACCAGCCATGGCAGAACCCGGCCCGACATGGCGCCGGGCTGCCCGGAACAGCTTCCGGATCGGGAATTCCTCGCATGGATCTGGACCTTCGAGCGCCGACAGGCGCCGCGGCTTCTGGCAACGCTCGACCGCGTTGCGCCCGCCTTGCCCGTGGCAACCCTCAGGTCGCACCGGGATGTCGCGCGGCTCCTCGCATGCCTTAACGGTAAAAGCCCCCGGCGATGACCGGGGGCTTTGAATTCTCAACCGGGATGAGGCCCCGACGATTTCTTCGAAATCGCCCTTGCCCCCCTCGGCGGCAACGTCGCCTTTTACCAGTCCTCGCGGACCACGGTGCGCGTCTTGATCGGCAGCTTCATCGCCGCAAGGCGGAGCGCCTCGCGGGCGACGGGCTCTGACACGCCGTCGATCTCGAACATGATCCGGCCGGGCTTGACCTTGCAGGCCCAGTAATCGACCGACCCCTTGCCCTTACCCATCCGCACTTCGGTGGGTTTGGAGGTCACCGGCACATCGGGGAAGATCCGGATCCAGACCCGGCCCTGACGTTTCATGTGACGGGTCATGGCACGACGAGCGGCTTCGATCTGGCGCGCGGTCACACGCTCAGGCTGAAGCGCCTTCAGACCAAAGGTACCGAAGGTCAGGTCGGAGCCGCCCTTGGCCTCTCCCTTGATCCGGCCCTTGAACTGTTTGCGGAATTTTGTGCGCTTTGGTTGCAGCATCTCAGTTCCTCCTCAACGGTCGCGGCGGGGACGCGGGCCGCCACCTTCCTGAAGCTCCTGGTGCTTGCGATCACGGGCCGACGGGTCGTGCTCCATGATCTCACCTTTGAAGATCCAGACTTTGATGCCGATGATGCCATAAGCGGTTTTCGCTTCGGCATGTGCATAGTCGATATCGGCGCGGAGCGTGTGCAGCGGCACCCGGCCCTCGCGATACCATTCCGTCCGCGCGATCTCGGCGCCGCCGAGACGGCCCGCGACATTCACACGGATGCCGAGCGAGCCCATGCGCATGGCGTTCTGAACCGCGCGCTTCATCGCACGACGGAACGAGACGCGGCGCTCAAGCTGCTGCGCAATCGACTCTGCCACCAGTTGCGCATCCAGTTCGGGCTTGCGCACCTCGACGATGTTCAGATGCAGTTCGCTGTCGGTCATCGCGGCAAGCTTCTTGCGGAGCGTTTCGATATCCGCGCCTTTCTTGCCGATGATGACGCCCGGACGCGCGGTGTGGATCGTGACGCGGCACTTGCGGTGCGGACGCTCGATGATCACTCGGGACACACCCGCCTGCTTGCACTCTTCGTTGATGAACTCACGCATACGGATGTCTTCCAGAAGAAGATCCCCGTAATCCTTCGTATCGGCATACCAGCGACTGTCCCAGGTGCGGTTCACCTGCAGGCGCATGCCAATCGGATTGACCTTATGACCCATTACGCTTGCTCCTCGACCTGGCGGACCGTGATGGTCAGCTCGCTGAACGGCTTGATGATGCGGCCGAACCGGCCCCGCGCCCGCGGACGCCCGCGTTTCAGGGTCAGGTTCTTGCCGACATAGGCCTCGGCCACGATCAGCTCATCCACATCCAGGTTATGGTTGTTTTCGGCATTGGCGATGGCGGACTGAAGGCATTTCTTCACATCCGCGGCGATCCGCTTTTTCGAGAAGGTGAGATCGGCCAGCGCCTTCTCCACCTTCTTGCCGCGGATCATCTGCGCCACCAGGTTCAGCTTCTGCGGGCTTGTGCGCAGCATGCGGGCCTTGGCCATCGCTTCGTTTTCCGCCACACGGCGGGGATTCTTATCCTTGCTCATTTGCGTTTCGCCTTCTTGTCGGCGGCGTGACCGTAATAGGTCCGCGTGGGCGAGTATTCCCCGAACTTCTGGCCGATCATGTCCTCGGTGACATTCACCGGGATATGCTTGTGGCCGTTATAGACCCCGAAGGTGAGGCCCACGAACTGGGGCAGGATGGTGGAACGACGCGACCAGATCTTGATCACTTCGTTGCGGCCGCTTTCGCGGGAGGCTTCGGCCTTCTTGAGGACATAGCTGTCGACAAAAGGCCCCTTCCAAACAGAACGCGACATGGATCAGCGCCCCTTCTTCTTGGCGTGACGCGAGCGGATGATCAGCTTCGACGACGCTTTGTTCTTGTTGCGGGTCCGGGCGCCTTTGGTCGGCTTGCCCCAGGGCGACACGGGATGGCGGCCACCGGATGTCCGGCCTTCACCACCACCATGAGGGTGATCGACGGGGTTCATCACGACACCGCGCACGGACGGGCGGATGCCCTTGTGCCGGTTGCGGCCCGCCTTGCCGAGGTTCTGGTTGGAGTTGTCGGGGTTCGACACCGCGCCAACCGTGGCCATGCATTCCTGCCGCACCAGCCGCAGTTCGCCCGAGGAGAGCCGGATCTGCGCATAGCCGCCGTCACGACCCACGAACTGGGCGTAGGTGCCCGCGGCGCGCGCGATCTGGCCACCCTTGCCGGGCTTCATCTCGATATTGTGGACGATCGTCCCGATCGGCATGCCCGAAAACGGCATCGCGTTACCCGGCTTGATATCGGCCTTGGTCGACGAGATCACCTGATCACCAATCGCCAGACGCTGCGGGGCCAGGATATAGGCCTGCTCGCCATCCTCATATTTGATCAGCGCGATGAACGCGGTCCGGTTGGGGTCATATTCGATCCGTTCGACGGTTGCCGGAACATCCATCTTGGTCCGCTTGAAATCGACGATGCGATAGAGGCGTTTCGCCCCACCGCCCTTGCGACGCATCGTGATCCGTCCGGTATTGTTCCGGCCGCCATTCTTGGTCAAACCCTCGGTGAGGGACTTGACCGGACGACCTTTCCAAAGCTCCGAACGGTCGATCAGCACCAGCCCACGCTGGCCCGGCGTCGTCGGCTTATACGACTTGAGTGCCATGCTTTCTGTCTTCCGTTTGCTTTGCGGGAGGTTGATCCCGTCTCTTGATGTATAGGGCCCCGGAGGTCCCTGAATATGCTGGCCTTGCGACCAAAAGCAGAACCCCGGACGAATCCGGGGCCTTGCCGATGGGTTCTGCTAAGGGATGGGGGCGCGAACGTCAAGCGATCTAATCAAGATCTGCTTTGCTATCGAACTAGCCGCTAAGGCGTCTCAATCAGGACCGAAGTCAGTGTTCGTCGGCCCACGCGATCAACTCCTCTGTCACTTCAATCGGACCACGTTGATACAACTCAGAAAGCTGGCGCAGTTTTGAAATAGAACCATTAGGAAAGGTGATTTCTATCTCGAAGTTCTCCTTTAGCTTAGCCTTTGCGCACTGGGCCCACTCCAAAACGTGCAAAGCGACGTTGCCTTCCATAGAAATCTGAAACAGCTCGCCCGCACTCGCTGGGATCTCGTTCAGTTGAGTGATCCTAGAATTGTGTCCTTCTATGTCGCTGATCGGATTGCCGAATTCGACAGATATCTTGCTCTGTGCGTTTGCTCGCCCTTTCATAACCACTTCTGACAAAGCTCTCGTGATCCGAGAGACAATATCGAAAAGGAACACAGCATCTAAGTTCGCCTTTAGGTCTCGAAAGTCTATCTGCTGTCCCAGGTCAGCGTGCTGCGCGACGAGCTCCTAATACAGCTTCCAGCTCTCCGCCCACCTTCCGTCGCCCGAATACCTGTTCTGCATAACCTTCTGCATGACGATCTCACGGGTGTAGACCGTAACCATAGCTTTCAACCGGTCGATGAGTTGCGCAGCTTCTTTTTGCTTGTCTTCCCAAAGCTCTGCCTCAAACCCCAAACCTTTGAATCGCTTAAATCGTGATATGTTTGAATAGATGAAGCTGAAGAATGCCATAGCAAAGGTTGCTGACGCGCTTGCTATATCTTGGGACAAAAGACTGTAGAAGCTGAACGTCAAAAATGCCAAGCCAATCACAATGAAGAACGCTTGACCGGCTCTTGATACCAACCATCTAAGCGTTTCTAACATTCGATCGTACACCCTTTGCAGGCCTTCTGACTGTATCAAGATTGGATTGAAAATTGGCGAACTAAAAGCCAAAAACGGTTCAGCCTACCCCAATCACTGATCGACGAAACATAAAGCCCCGACCGCTCACGCAGCCGGGGCTTCAATTCTCGCACCTGATCCGAAAGATCAGAGACCGGTGCTCACATCGATCGTGTTGCCCTCTTCGAGGGTCACATAGGCCTTCTTGACGTCCTTGCGGCGGCCGAGCTGGCCCCGGAACCGCTTGGATTTGCCTTTGATGATCGTCGTGTTGACCGCTTTGACCTTCACACCGAAGAGGCTTTCGACCGCCTCCTTGATCTGGGGTTTGTTTGCGTCGATCGCCACTTCGAAGACCACGGCGTTCTGTTCGGACGCCATGGTGGCTTTCTCGGTGATGATCGGCTTGCGGATCACGTCGTAATGGGATGCGTCAGCGCTCATTTCAGGCGTGCCTCCAGTGCTTCGACACCCGCCTTGGTGAGCACGAGCGTGTCACGCTTGAGGATGTCATAGACATTTGCGCCCATGGACGGCAGCACATCGAGACCTTCGATATTCCGCGCCGCACGTGCGAAGTTTTCATCCACTTCGGCCCCGTCGATGATCAGCGCGCGCTTCCAGCCCAGTTCCTTGACCTGTTTGGCAAGCGCGGATGTCTTCGGCGCGTCCAGTGCGGCGGCGTCGATCACGACCAGCGAGCCTTCCGCCATCTTGGCCGAAAGCGCATGCTTCAGGCCGAGCTTGCGGAACTTCTTGGTCAGGTCGTGGCCGTGGCTGCGGACAACCGGGCCCTTGTAGACGCCACCACCCCGGAAGATCGGCGCGGATCGTGCCCCGTGGCGGGCGCCGCCGGTGCCTTTCTGGCGATAGATCTTCTTTGTGGAATAGCTCACCTCGGACCGGGTCTTCACTTTATGGGTGCCGGCCTGCGCATTGTTGCGCTGCCAGCGGACCACACGGTGCAGAATGTCGGCACGCGGCTCCAGGCCGAAGATGTCTTCGCCCAGATCGACCGAACCAGCTTTCTTGCCGTCCAGTTTGATCACGTCGAGTTTCATTCTTCACCGTCCTTCTTCTCGGGCTCGGCCGTGGGGGCGTTGCCTTCTTTCTCGGCAGCAATCTCCGCCTCGGCGGCTTTCAGTGCGGCCTCTTCCGCGGCGGCGGCTTCGGCTGCGGCAGCCTCGGCGGCGGCGGCTTCTTCCGCAGCGGCGGCAGCCGCGGCCTCTTCAGCCAGCCTCGCGGCCTCGGCGGCGGCGGATTTCAGAGCGGCGGGCAGAATGGCGTTCTCGGGGAACGGCTTCTTCACCGCATCCTTGATCGTCACCCAACCGCCTTTGGAACCGGGAACCGCACCCTTGATCATGATCAGGCCACGATCGGCATCCGTGCGCACAACCTGAAGGTTCTGCGTGGTCACCTTGGCGGCGCCCATATGTCCGGCCATCTTCTTGCCTTTGAAGACGCGGCCCGGATCCTGACACTGCCCGGTGGAGCCATGGGACCGGTGAGAGATCGACACGCCGTGAGAGGCGCGCAGCCCCCCGAAGTTGTGCCGCTTCATCGCGCCCTGGAACCCCTTACCGATGGAGGTGCCGGAGACATCCACATACTGACCTTCGAAATAGTGATTGGCGGTGATTTCCTCGCCAACGTCGATCAGGTTTTCCGGGGTCACCCGGAACTCGGCCACCTTGCGCTTGGGCTCCACCTTGGCGGCGGCGAAATGCCCCCGCATCGGCGCACTTGTGCGCTTGGCCTTAGCGGCGCCTGCGCCAAGCTGAACGGCCGAATAGCCGTCCTTCTCGGGGGTGCGCTGCGCCACCACCTGCAATTTATCCAGTTGAAGAACAGTCACCGGAACCTGGCGGCCATCCTCCATGAACAGGCGGGTCATTCCCACCTTTTTCGCGATCACTCCAGAGCGCAACATGCTCGTCACCCCCCTTATACCTTGATCTCGACATCGACGCCGGCGGCCAGGTCGAGCTTCATCAGCGCGTCCACGGTCTGCGGAGTCGGGTCAACGATGTCCAAAAGACGCTTGTGGGTCCGGATTTCCCACTGGTCGCGGCTTTTCTTGTCCACATGTGGCCCGCGAAGGACCGTGAACTTTTCGATCTTGTTCGGCAGCGGGATCGGCCCGCGCACCTGCGCACCGGTCCGCTTGGCCGTATTGACGATCTCCTGCGTGCTTGCATCAAGCACGCGATAGTCAAAGGCCTTCAGCCGGATGCGGATATTTTGGCTTTGGACTGCCATGTTATCAGCCTTTCGAGGCAATTGGAGTTGATAGGAGGAGCGGCCCGCATGGCCGCCCCTCTTCGAACCCTTGGGTCTGTTACTCGATGATCTTGGAGACGACGCCGGCGCCGACGGTGCGGCCGCCTTCGCGGATGGCGAAGCGCAGACCGTCTTCCATCGCGATCGGCGCGATCAGCTCCACCGTGAACTTCAGGTTGTCGCCCGGCATCACCATTTCCGTGCCGCTAGGCAGCTCCACCGTGCCGGTCACATCCGTCGTCCGGAAGTAGAACTGCGGCCGGTAGTTCGCGAAGAACGGCGTGTGACGGCCGCCCTCTTCCTTGGTCAGGATATAGGCCTCCGCCTCGAACTTCGTGTGCGGCGTCACCGAGCCGGGCTTGCAGAGTACCTGGCCCCGCTCCACGCCGTCCCGGTCCACACCGCGCAGAAGGGCGCCGATATTGTCGCCCGCCTCGCCCCGGTCCAGAAGCTTGCGGAACATCTCGACACCGGTGCAGGTCGTCTTGGTGGTGTCCTTGATGCCCACGATCTCGATCTCGTCGCCCACATTGATCACGCCACGCTCGACACGCCCCGTGACAACCGTCCCCCGGCCGGAGATCGAGAACACGTCCTCGATCGGCATCAGGAACGGCTGGTCCACCGCGCGCGCCGGTGTCGGGATGTAGTCGTCCACCGCCTGCATCAGCTCGGCGATCTTCTGCTCGCCGATCTCCGGGTCGCGGCCTTCCAGCGCGGCCAGCGCCGAGCCCGCGATGATCGGGATGTCGTCGCCCGGGTACT
>JACNMN010000013.1 GCA_020622165.1 Boseongicola sp. H5 | reverse complement strand
TTCTTGGCCAGATCAACGCCGATTGTGGTAACTTGCATGGGGTGGCTCCTCTCATAAGCAGATTTTTGACACCTGCACTATGGCGCATTGCGACGCCGGTTGGAGCAGGAGCCATCCACCCCATCAGCTTTGGGGCTCCTTCCAAATCTAGACACTTGAAAACCGATTTCCTGAATTGTTCACTGGAGGAGTGTTACATACCGGAGTCTTGCTAATGAGCCCCGCACAACCTCGCCCCGGATTAATCGGATCATGGGACCGTTTCGTTGGCCCGGGCATGAGCAAAGGTGAGAACGCATTGTTGTTCGGCTCGACTCTCGTAGGTGCGGCCTTGGTTGCCTTGCATCTTTCTGCTCTCGGATTGAGTTGGCCGCTTGTATTACTCGGTGCGCTCATCGGGGCCGATGTGATCGGTGGTGCCGTCTGCAACATGACTGAGACCACCAAGAGATGGTACCATCGCCCTGAACATCGTCCACGCGATCATCTAAAGTTCATCGCACTACATGTTCTTCACATTGTCGTTGTTGCATGGGCATTTCGGGGCGAGGGGTTCGATGCGATCTATGCGTTTACTATAGGTGGATGGCTATTTGCCTCTGCAATTACCGTCCTTTTCGCGCCCGCAGCCCTTCGTAGTCCGCTTGCAACGACACTCTTCGCGGTTGCCTTGGGCCTTTCGCTCTACGCTCTCGGACCGACGCCGGGCTTTGAATGGTTCGTGCCATTGCTTTTTGTCAAGTTGCTGATCGGTCATGCCGTCCCGCTGAGAGGTTGAGCAGCGTTCGAACCCGGACGTGTCGCTGCAGACTGCCACTCGGACAAGCGGACATTCAGACAATACTCGGCAATGGCAGCTCCGTCCCGCGATCCAGACCTTGCAAAGCCCGCGTAGTACACGGCCTTCACCGCGCCGGCCCGTTGCAGGACCCAAGTGGCCGGAACGGCAAACCGCAGACCGTCAGCGCCTGACGAACCGGCCGCCGCCCTGCTTGCCCGTCACCGCGCCGTCCTTGAATACGCTCTGCCCCGCGAGGATCGTTTCACAGACCTTTCCGCGCAACACGCGGCCATAGAACAGATGTGCCACGTCGCGGGCGTGGCTGTGCATGGTGTCGGGCGCAAATCTGGTCTCGCCTGCCAGATCCACGATCGCGACATCCGCCGCAGAGCCGGGCAACAGGGCGCCTTTTTGCGGATAGAGCCCGTAACGCCGCGCCCCATTGGCACAGATCAGATCATGGGCCCGTTTCAGATCGAGCCGCCCGCGCGCCACCGCATCCAGCATCGCAGGCAGGATGAACTCGATGCCGGGAACGCCCGGGGGCGCGCCGGGGAAATCCCCCTCGGCGGCCTGTTTCTCCGCCTTGGCGAAGGGCGCATGATCGGTGGTGACGTAGTCGATCACCCCGTCGGAGATGGCCTGCCAGAGCGCATCCTGATCGGCCTGATGGCGGATCGGCGGGTTCACCTTGGCGTAGATGCCCGCGCGCGCCACGTCCTCTTCGGTGGCGAACAGGTATTGCGGGCAGGTTTCGGCGGTGAAGTCCGAGGTGCCGGCAAAGCCGCGCAGGACGGCCACGGTTTCGGCGGAGGTGACATGGGCGATATGCAGTTTCGCCTGCGCGGTGATGTTCATCGCCAGCAGTTTGGCCACCGCCACCGCCTCGCAGATCGCCGGGCGGGACAGGCCATGGGTCGCCGCATCCGCCGGATCGAGCGCCTTGGCAAGACCCTCGTAATGGCTCAACAGCGCGGCGCTTTCGGCATGGACCACCACGGGTCGCCCGGTGTCCGACAAAAGCTCAAGCGCGCGAAGCTGGTCGGCCTCGTCGGGAAAGGCCAGCCCCTCGAACTCGTCGGCGCGGCCGGGCGGCGAGGGCGTGGTGAAGATCTTCCACGCGATGCAGCCGAGATCCATCATCGCGTCGCGGCTGGCCTCGGTCAGATCGCCGGGCGCTGCGTAAAGGGCAAAGTCGATGACGGCATTTTCGCTGAAATGATCGCGGCGCCGGGCCAGTTCTCCGGGCGTCGAGCAGCAGGGTTTGGAAATCGGCATCTCGAAGAGCGTCGTGACCCCGCCCGCCGCCGCCGCCCGGGTTTCCGACAGGACGGTGCCGCGTTCGGGATAGGCGGGCGCGCGGACGTGGAAATGAATATCCACGATTCCGGGCAGCACGGTTTTTCCGCGGGCGTCGATGATACGGGATGCGTCCGGCGCGGTGCCCGGCGCATAGAGACCCGCCACCTTGCCATCCGCCAACCCCAGATCGACGCGATGAAGGCCATCGGGCAGCAGCACGTCGCCGCCCGAAATCAGCGTATCCAGCGCGGTCATTTCAGCCCCAGTTCGCTCAGCGCCTTGGCCACACCGTCCAGATTGGTCAGATGCATGGAGGCGTAATTGGGCGACAGGACCACCCCGTGCCCGCCCGCGCGATAGGTGGCCATGACCGAGCGATAGGCGATGTCGGGCGTGCATTTCGCCTGATCCGCGCGCACCCGCGGCGCGTCGATGCCGAGGCCCATGAAGACCTTGGCCTTGTCGTGCACCCCTGTCAGCGCCGCCTCGCATTGCCCGAAAACGTAGGTGTCGGGATCCAGACCGTCCTTGATCACCGTGTCGATACCGGAGCCCTGGATGCCGAGGATCCCGTCCATGACCTGCATCGCCACCGCAGGGTCGAAATCGCGCAGGATGGTGTTCCGGAAAAAGCCGAACTCCTTGTGCCAGATCTCGCCCGACTGGTGCTGATAGGTGATCGGCTTGACCCAGTCCGCATACATCGTCTGTTCGTGCCACGGCCATTGGGCGCGGCGGAACAGGTTGAAATGATTGCGGTTCCAGACGTTGAGGCCGAAGGGCAGGGCGGGTTTGCACCATTTCACCAGCCCGTACAGTTCCCGGTCCAGATCCTTGTTGCGCTCCAGCCAGAAGCGCTCCCAGATCAGCACTTCGGGGTTTTCCAGAAGCGTGCGGATGAAGGTGATGAACGCCCCGTCGTCGAATTCGGTGCCGCCAAGGGCGTCCTGCATGAAGTCGTACATCGCGATGCAGCCCCGGCGGCAGGCCTCCACGTCGATGCCGCGCGCGATGGCCTCGGCCCGGCTGGCTTCCGAGAAGTCGCCGGGCGCCTGGCCCTGCATCATCTGATCGAGCGGCGAGTTCCGCTCATTGCACCACATGATCCCGTCGATGTCGTAATTGCGCACCTGATCCTCGATGATCGCGTGCATCCAGTTGCGGTAATCAGGGTTCGAGGTCGACGGCTCGTCCTTGTGGCGGCCGAACACGTCGACCTCCATGCAGGTCGCGAGGTTGGGGATGTCCACCGCGCTTGCCGATCCGTGGCCTGCGTATTTGAAGAACGGCTCCATCAGTTCGACATAGACCTTCATGCCGCGTTTGTGGGCCTGGGGGATCACCAGATCGAGGATGTCGATCCCCTCCATCTCCGTGTCGGTGGCGCGGAACTCCTTGATCAGCGTCTTGGTGTAGTACCGCGGATCGGGGTTGAAATAGGCGCCGCCCTTCATCGTGAACGGCTCGGGCACGCCATGGTCAGGCCAGCCGTCCAGTTCGTGCGCGATACTGCGCCCGGTCTTCAGGCCAAGCCAGGACACGGTGCCGAGCATCAGGACGTTGACGCCGACGCGATCCTTGAGCGTGTCGAGCACGGTCTCCACGCCTTCATCTATGAAGCTGATCGGCGAGACCTGGATGCCGACGAATTTCTCCTCCGGATTGGGGGTCATGTTGCTCATGCCGCCGCCCCCGCATGGCTGGCGATGAACCCTTTGATCCGCGCCATCGCCTCTTCGATCACCGGTAGCGGTTGCAGGTAGGAGATGCGGATGAAATCGCTGTCCGGCTCCCCGAACATGTCGCCGGGAAAGACCATAACGCCGGTTTCCCGCAGCAGGTTCTCGCAAAACGGTTTCGCCTTCATGCCCGTGGCAGAGATGTTGGTGTAGATGTAGAACGCGCCGCCGGGCGCGCCGTAGCTCAGGCCCGCCTCGCTCAGGGCCGACATCAGATAGGCGCGGCGCTCGGCATAGGCGCGGAACGTCGCCTCCATCTCGTCCTGCGGGCCGGTCAGCGCAGCAAGTGCCGCGAATTGCGATATGGTGCAGGTATTGATCGACAGGGTGTGCCGCGGCTCGGTCAGCTTCTCCACGAAATCCGCCGGTGCCGCCATGTAGCCCACGCGCCAGCCAGTCATGGCATAGGTCTTGGAAAAGCCGTTGAGCGTGATGGTCCGCTCCTTCATCCCCGGCAGCGTCGCCAGCGACAGGTGCTCGTGGGGCGGATAGATCAGCTTGGCATAGATCTCGTCGGCGATGACCAGAATATCGTGCCTGACCGCCAGATCGGCGATCTGCCGGATCACATCGGGCGGGGTTACGGCGCCCGTGGGGTTGTTGGGGGAGACCATCACGAACATGCGCGTTTTCGGCGTGATGCGTTTCTCGATTTCGGCCACGTCCAGCGCGAAATCGTCTTTCTGGTAGGTCGGCACCGGCACCGGAATGCCGCCGCAGAGATGCACTGCCGTGTCATAGGTGGTGAACCGCGGCGAGGTGATCAGCACCTCGTCGCCCGCCTGCACCAGACCCAACATGCACAACATGATGCTTTCCTGCACACCAGCGGTGACGATGATTTCGTCGGCGGTGTAGTCGAGGCCGTACTCCGCCCGCAGGTTATCGCAGATCGCCTGCCGAAGCTGGGGCAGCCCGGTGGGCCCGGTATAGTGGTGCTGGTTGTCGTCCAGCGCGGCCTTCGCGGCCTCGACCACATGGGCGGGGGTGTGAAAATCCGGGTCGCCCCGGCCAAGGGCGATGACATTGTCGAGGCCGGCGGCGATCTCCAGCATTCTGGTGCGAAACGATCCGTCCTCGTCGACGATGCGGGGCGCCGTGCTTTGCAGCAAAAGCGATTGGGTCATGTCAGTGCATCCTTTTGCCGTCGATGAAGGTCATCTCGACCTTCTCCAGTGCCGTGAGGTCCTGATCGGGCTTGCCGTCGACCACGATCATGTCGGCCAGTTTCCCGGCCTCCAGCGTGCCGAGTTGGTCGCCGAACCCGTTCAGCACCGCCGCCCGCGCCGTGATGGCGCGCAAGGCGTCCAGATTGTCGGAGCAGACGCCCACCTCCACCATGAAGCCAAGTTCCGGCACGATCCGGTCGTGTTCCACCGCCGGGCTGCCCGCATCGGTGCCGAAGACGATCGGCACGCCCGCCTTCGCGGCGCGGACCAGACCGTCGAACCGGCTCTTGTCGGCCACGGCGCGCTTGCGCTCCTCGATCTTCCATTCGGGGATGCCGAAGGCGCGCGCGATCTCCTCGTTCGCCTGAATGACGAGGGCGGAGAAGGTCGTGACGATGGGCAGCTTGCGGTCGAGCAGCACCTGAATCGTTTCGTCGGTCATCGACCCGCCATGCTCCACGCAATCGATGCCGAACTCGGCCACGCGCCTGATGCAGTCGTTGTAGGTGGCATGGGCCGTGATCGGGATGCCGTTGCGATGGGCCTCGTCGATGACGGCGTGCAACTCGTCATCGGTGAATTCCAGCGTGTCGTGGCAGGCCATGATCTTGATCAGATCCGCCCCGCCCTTGACCTGATCGCGCACGGCGCGGCGCATTTCATCGGCACCGCTCGCCTCGCGGCAGACCCAGTAGGTGTGGCCGCCGGTCTGGATGATGGCCTCGCCCGAGACCAGAAGCCGGGGGCCGGGGAAGATGCCCTGCGCCACCGCCTGTTTGGTGAAGAGGTTGGCGTTGTGCACCCCCAGATCCCGCACCAGCGTGATGCCCGCGCGCAGGGATTTGAGTATGTTGCCCGCGGCCTTGTAGGCGCGGATCTCGGGAGGGTCGAACATGCTTTGCTGGCTCAGCTCGTGAATGCCGTCCCAGCTGAGATGCGCGTGGCTGTTCATCATGCCCGGCATCAGGGTCTTGCCGCCGGTATCGGTGGCGGCGATCCCTCCGGGCGCATCGGCGCGCGCGCCGACCGCGGCGATCTTGCCGTCCTTGAGATGGACAAATCCGTCCTCGATCACCTCATCGCCCACGCAGGTGATGACCCGGCCATGGAAAAGGCGTTCCTCGACGGGCGCGTCAAACATCGGCTTGGTGATCTTCTGGTATTTCCAGGCGGCTGGTTCGGGCATCTCGGGAACTCCTCAGATTGCGATGACGCGGGCGTCAATCGGTGTGTTGGCCTGAAACCGGGACGGGATATCGACCCCTGTTTCGGTCACGATCATGGTGTTGATGGTGCGGTATCCGTCGATGCCGGGGCGGTAGACGCCGGGCTCGTTGGAAAAGATCATATGCGTCCGGATCGGGGTCGGATCGCCGGGCGCGAGCCACGGGGCCTCGTGCCCCTCCAGCCCCATGCCGTGGCCGATGCGATGCCGGATCGCGTCGCCGAGCCCCGCCGCGCGCAGGGCATCGAGCGCCGCGTCGTTGGCTTGTGTGCAGGTCCGGCGCGCCGCACAGGCGGCGATGGCGGCATCGTTGCAGGCTGCCATCGCGCGCATGATCCGGCGCTGTTCGGCGGTGATCTCACCCAGGATCAGGGTCACGCCGCTCTCGGCGTGATAGCCGCCAAGGCTGGCCCCGATGCCCGCGATCAGCGTCTCGCCGGGTTGCGGCACGCGTTCCAGAACCGCGCCGTGGGGCAGGGCGGCGCGCGGCCCCGAATGGACCGATGCGGTGATGCCCATGGGCGTGCCCGCGAAGGCGGTCTTGTGTTTCGCGAAAAGCGCGCCCTTCGCATGGGCCATGGCATCGGCCATCAGGTCGGCCTCCGTGCCGCCTTGGGCGATGATGTCCCCGGCGGCGGTATGAAGGCGGGTCAGGAAGAGGTCTGCGAAGGTCGCAGCCTCGGCGGTCAGCGCAATCTCCTGAGGTTCCTTGATGGTGCGCGCGGTCATCGCGTGGTCGGTCAGGTCAATATGCGCCAGCCGGTCGCGCACGGCGTCCATGAGGGCGGCATCCAGCAGGTCGATGCCGACGCGTTTGCGCCCAATCTGGTCAAGCATCCAGAGGACTGGCGGCACCTCGCCCGGGAACTCGTCATAAAAGCGCAGATCGGACAGGCCCGTGCCCTCGGCATTTTCGCGCTCCAAGCCCGGCAGCATCAGGACCGGCGCGCCCTCCACCGGCAGCCAGAGCCCCATGGGCCGTTCGTTGGCCGAGAGAAACAGCCCCGTCGCGTAGGCCAGATTGGCCGCGCGGAGCAGCAGTAACCCGTCCAGCCCCGCCGCCTGTGCCCGCGCCCGCAACCTGTCGCGCGCACGGGCGTGAAAGGCGGCGTCGAGCGGTTTCACAGCGTGTCGCCGGTATAGGGGCCGATAGGGTCCAGCGTGGTCTTGAGGTTCAACTCGCGGCCAAGCGCCTGCATGTCGGCCAGAACCACATCGTCGATCGGCACACCGTTTTCGGATTTCGCCGCCGTGCGCCGCGCCTCCTGCTCGCCGGGCACGAGGATCTCGTCGAAACCGGGGCGGAGCGCGCGCGTCTTGGCCATCTGGACGAACTCACCCATCCGCGCGGCATAGGCCTCGGGCTCCATGAACCACGAGATGTCGATGGCCTGAAAGTAATGGGACACATCGAGCTTCTTCGGGTCGGAATAGGGCGTCAGGCCGAAGCCGCCGCCCGACAGCACACCGGTCAGCGCTTCGGTCATGAAGGCCAGCCCATAGCCCTTGTGCCCGCCGATCCCCAGAAGCGGGCCTTTCAGCGCGGCCGCCGGGTCGTCGGTCTCCTCACCCTCGGGGGTGATCGCCCAATCGTGGGGCATTTTCTTCCCCTCGCGGATCAGCCAGTTCATCATGCCCTTGCCCGCGGTCGTGATCGCGATGTCGAGCACCGTCGGGAAGCCCTGGTCGGACGGCGCCGCGATGGACCACGGGTTGGTGCCGGTCACGCCTTCGCGCCCGCCCCAGGGGGCCATTTCCGGACCTGCATTGGTGAAGGCGATGCCGATGCAGCCGTGATCCAGCGCCTGACAGGCATGGACCGCGCTGGAGCCGTAATGGGTGGAGTTGCGCACGATCACCGTGCCGATGCCGCCCTCCTTGGCTTTCCGGATCGCAAGCCGCATGGCTTTGGCCGCCGCCACCGTCCCGATGCCGTTATGCGCATCGACCAGCGCCAATGCGGGGCCTTCCTTGACGATGGACCAGTCCGCGCGCGGGTCCACCTCGCCATTGCCGATCCGCTCATGATACCGCCGCAACCGCGCCACGCCCTGGCCCTGACCGGGGTGAAACCGCAACTCCGAGAAGATCAGCGCATCGGCGAAGATGCCCGCATCCTCCGCCGTCAGTCCGAGTGCCTCGAACCCTTCGGACACGAAGGCGCGCAATTGCGCCCGGTCCACATTGGTCATGGGGATCGCCTTGGTCATGCGCTTAGCCCCAGGATATCGGCGATGTTCGTGCCGGGCGCGTCATAGGCGCCCAGTTGTCCGGCGGGCGCGGTCATCACCACGGTCATGCCGGGGCCGTAGCCCGCGCGCGGGCCATCCGTCTGGCCGATGATCCCGATCCCCATCGCGCCGCGCAGATAGCCGTGATTGTACCGGCTGTCGGTATCCTCGATTGCCACCACATCGCCAAGGCGGAGCCCGTCGAGCCCCAGCTTTGCCAGCTCTGCCCGGTCGGTGGACTGGATATGAAGCGATCCGCCCTCCGATGTCAGACCCGCGCCCGCGCCGACCAGATGGGGCGGGATCTTCGCGCAGACACCCATCATCAGCACATCGTCTTCGATCCGTTTCGGCAGCGCATCGAACAGCGCCGGCGACAGGGATTTGAAATGAACGTCCGGGCAGGCGGGCACAGATAGGCCCACACCCTCGCTCTTGACCAGAATCCGGTCGTCGACGGCGATCTTGCGCCGCGTCTGGCTATCGAAATGGATGATCACCTGATCCGAAAACCGGCCCGATTTGCCGGTGACGACGCCGCGCGCGCCCTTGGCGGCACCGCTGACGATCAGCGCCTCGTTCCCGACGCAGGCAAAGACGTTCAGGCCCCGGTTCTTGTTGGCGTCCGGATGCGCAATGCTGACGGAGGGATGAATGCAATCGCCGGACCAGCCGAAGGCGCTGTCCCCGACGGTGACGTTGTAGACGATCCCGCCGAAGGTCGGCCAGAGAAAGGCGCGGCCATCGGCATCGAGCCGGTAGGGCTCGGCGGGCAGACCGGACAGGGACGGGTTGGCGACCTGTCCCATGACCGAAACGGTGACGATATCGGCGGCGTTTGTTTGAATGCTCATGGATCAGGCTCCGAGATCGAGAAGTTGGGCGATATTGGCGTCGGCACTGATGTCGAAATCGATCGTGCCGTCCCGCGCGGTCATAAGGGTCAGGATGCCGGGGCCATGCCCTGTCATCACGCTGTCGCCATGGATGCACAGGCAGATCGACACCGCGCCTTCCCGGTAGGACCGCCCCCAGTGATGATCGGCATGGCGGATCGCGATGAGATCGCCGAGACGCATCTGGTCGATGCCCAGCTCCGCCATCAGCGCCCGGTCCCCCGACATCAGATCCTGATCGACATATTCCGAGTTCAGTTCGGCGCCGGAGCCCATGATGCGCACCGGCAGTTCCATGGCCACATTCACATGCAGGCGTGACCCGTGTTCTGTGATCCCCATCGCATGGAACAGGCGCGGGCTCATCTTCTTCAGGGCGACACCGGGATGATCGGTCAGCGCAAGGCCCTGACCCTTGGTCATCACCTGAATGCGGTCGCCGGGGGCCATCACGTCATGCGCCTCGGGCGAGAACTGCACCAGAATGCGCGCATGTTCGCCAACAACGATGCCGCGCTCGCCTGCCGCCATGCCGGAGGTCACCATCGCCTCGTTACCGATGCAGTTGAGGTAGTGCAGCGCATGATGGCGGCCGGCATCGGCCTCGTCATCGATGGACACGCCCGGTTCCACATGATCGCCGGCCCAACCGAAGGCGCGATCTCCGCAGCGCACGTTATAGGTGATCCCGTACATCCCCGGCAGCACCGTCGCGCGGCCGTCGGGATGGGGGATATACTGGCCCGGTCGCACCGCAGGCGTGGTGATCACGCCGGAGACGGCCATCTCGACAAGGCTGGATTCATTGGTGTTCGGGCTTGGCATCGGGGCGCGGCTCCTCCGTTTCTGGGCGGCTGGCGGACAGCAATGTTTTGGTTTGACTTCCGGCCTCTTCCTTGCCATCAGTATATTGTCGACATTGCTCTTGTCCAACTGAGATACACGAGCAGAATGGATAGTCAAGCACCGTGCGTTGACCTGATCGGGTTCCCGGAAACCCGCAGCTCCGCACAGATCCGAAAGGGATGAGCAGTCAGGATGAGTTATGCAGGATTAATCGACGTGACGGGCCGGGTGAACGATTTTCTGAACGCCGGATCGGTCCTGTCCTGGGACGCGCGGACGATGATGCCGAAGGCCGGCGCCGAAACGCGGTCCAAGCAACTTGCCACCCTGGCGGTCGCGGCCCGCAACCTGCTGTGCTCGGACGAGACGAAGCGCGCGCTCGACGGGGCGGAGGCGGAGATCTCAGGCAAGCACTCCGACAGCGCGGAGGCGCGGATCGTGGCGCAGGTGCGCGAGGCCATCGATTACCACGAGCGCATCCCGACGGAGCTTCTGCGCCGGAAGACCGAGCTGGGCTCGGCCGCTCACGAGGTCTGGGCGGAGGCGCGCGAGAAGGCCGATTTCTCGATTTTTGCCGATGCGCTGACCACCATGGTCGATATCAACCGGGAAATGGCGCAGGCCATCGGGTTTGACGACCATCCCTATGACGCCCTGATGTACCGCTTCGAGCCTGGCACGACCAAGGCCGGTCTGGACCGTTTGTTTGCCCGGCTGCGCGAGGGTATGCTGCCGCTGGTGCGCGCGATCGCCGATGCGGAGAAACCCCGGTCGGATTTCCTGTTTCGCGACTATCCGGTTCAGGCGCAGATGGCGTTTGCCCTGAAAATGGCCAGGCGGATCGGCTATGACACCGATCGCGGCCGACTGGATACCACCGTTCATCCGTTCGAGGTGTCTTTCACCCGCAACGATGTGCGGATCACCACACGGGTCAACAGATCCTACATGCCGATGTCCCTGTTCGGGGCGCTGCACGAGGCGGGCCACGCGATGTATGAGCAGGGCGTCGACCCCGCCTATACCCGCACACCGCTCGCCACCGATCTGATCAGCCTTTATGCGGTCGGCGGCGTCAGTTTCGGGGCCCATGAAAGCCAGTCGCGCCTTTGGGAAAACCACGTGGGCCGCAGCCGCGCCTTCTGGGCCAATCACATGGGCGATATCAGGGCGGCCTATCCCGGCACGCTCGACGACGTCACCGAAGAGGAGTTCTACCGCGCGGTGAACCGGTCCGAACCGAGCTTCATCCGGGTCGAGGCGGACGAGCTGACCTATGATTTCCACATCATGCTGCGCTGCGAGCTTGAGGCCGCGCTGGTCGATGGATCGCTGGCCGTTGCCGATCTGCCCGAGGCATGGAATGCGGGGATGAAAAGCTATCTGGGCGTCGATGTGCCCGATGACGCGCAGGGCGTCCTGCAGGATGTGCACTGGTCCTCGGGCCAGATCGGGACGTTCTGCAACTACACCATCGGCAATATCATGGCCGCCCAGCTGTTCGACACCGCGACGGACGAAAACCCCGGCATTCAGACCGCGCTGGACGCCGCGGACTACACCCCTCTGCGGGCGTGGCTCACCGACAAGGTCTGCCGTCATGGCCGCCGTTTCGGCCGCGACGAATTGCTGGAAAATGCCACCGGGCGGACGCTCGACCCCGATCCCTACATCGCGCATCTGACGCGCAAATACTCCGATCTCTACGCGCTCGCCTGATCGCCTGCCTGGCAAGGAAACTACAATGACCACACCGAATACCGCACGCCTGGCCAAACGGGTCAAACTGTCCGACGGGGCGCTGATCACCAAGATGCTGGATATCGCCGAGGGGCTTGACGACGTGATCAAACTGGGCCGCGGCGACCCCGATCTGGATACGCCCGCCCATATCATCAAGGCCGGGCAGGAGGCGCTGGCCAACGGCGCCACGCATTATACCCACCCGCTTGGCATCGCGCCGCTGCGCGAGGCGATTGCGGACAACATCCGGGCCTATGGCGGGGCTGACTACGCCGCCGACGAGATCATGATCACTCCGGGCGGCCAGCAGGGCATGTTCATCATCGCGCTGTCGCTGCTTGACCCCGGCGACGAGATCATCGTGCCGTGCCCGGGCTACAACCCCTATCAGCAGGCCGCCGAGATGTCCGATGCCGTCGTGGTGAAAATCCCGATGACGCTTGCCACGAATTTCACGCTGACCGCCGAGATGATCGAGCCCCACATCACCGAACGGTCGAAAATCCTCGTGCTGATCAACCCCAACAATCCGACCGGCTCCGTCACCCCGCCCGACGAGGTGCGCAAGATCGCGGAACTGGCCAAGAAGCACGATCTGATCGTGATCTCCGACGAGATCTATTCCCGCCTGACCTTCGGCAATAACACGGTGCTGCCGGTTGCCTCGCTGCCGGACATGAAGGAGCGCACCATCACGCTCAGCGGGTTTTCCAAGGCCTATGCGATGACCGGCTGGCGGATCGGCTATCTGGCCGGGCCGCGCGACCTGATCATGCCGATGTCCGAGGTCAACCATGCCTTCGCGATTTCCACCGCCGCCGTCAGTCAGCATGCCGCGCTGGCCGCGATGACCGGCCCGCAGGACTGCGTGGAGGAGATGCGCCAGACCTACGATGCGCGCCGCCGCGCCATCTGCAAGGGGCTCGATGCCATCGGCATGGGCTATGCCGAGCCGCAGGGCGCCTTCTACGTCTATGCCAATGTCGCCAGCCTGGGTCTCGGGATCACCGCCGGCGCATTCTGCGAACGGCTTTTGGCCGAGGGCAGGGTGATGATGTATCCGGGCACGATTTATGGCGATCACACGGATGATTTCGTGCGCATGTCGATGACCCAGCCCGTCGACCGGATCGAGATCGCGATGCAACGCATGGCGCAGGTCGTCGAAAGCTTCCGCGCGGATGCGCGGACCGCAGCCATTTAGGAAAGGGACGCAGACATGGATGTGAAATCCGACAACCCCAATATCAGAAGCATCAAGCACATGGCCTTTGCCGTGAAGGATGCCGAGCAGGCGCTGAGCGCCTATGCGAAGTTCCTGCATGTGCCTGCGGAGACCGAGATCACGCATTTCCCGAAATCCGGTAACAAGGTCGCGCTCTTCTATCTGGGCGGCATCGAGTATCAGCTTTGCCAGTCGACCGACCCGGACGGTCGCTTCGCGTCCTGGATCAAGGAGCGGGGCGCCGAGGGTCTCCACCATATCTGCTATGAGGTCGACGATATCGACAATGCGCTGGACCACGCGAAATCCCAAGGCGCGGAGCTTCGCATCTGTCAGGCCTGCGGCGTTTACGGCAGCCATGCCCATCCCGAGGGCTGGGTCGCGTTTCTGGACAATGATGCCGGCGGGATCGAGATCGAATTCATGCAGGTCTACACGCCCGAACAGCTTGCGGCTTACGAAAAATCGGGGGCCGAAGCGGTATGAGCACGGATGCAAACCAGTCGCTGAGCGTGGGCACCGCGACGGCGCAACCCGGTGAAACGGTGCGCGGCGCGATCCCCGCGGGTGATCTGGCCGGCGGGATCAGGGTCGAGATCCCGGTGGTGGTGATCAATGGCGCGGGCGCCGGGCCGACCTTCTGGGTCAATGCGGCAATCCACGGCGATGAGCCCGAGGGGCCGCTGGCCTGCATGATGGCGCAAAAGCAGATCGATCCGGCCAAGCTGCGCGGTGCGGTCGTGATGGTACCGTGCGTGAACCCGCTGGCGTTTTCGGCCGCCGAACGGGGCAACCCGCTCGACACGTTCACCTATGACATGAACCGGATCTATCCCGGCAAGCCCGACGGCTATTTTTCCGACCGGGTGGCCGATGCCCATTGGCAGGCGATGAAGGACGTGGCCGATCTGGAGATCTCGATCCATTCCGGCGGCGCGCATTCCTTCCTCGACAAGGCGATCTTCGTCGACGAGCGCCCCGAAAGCGTGGAACTTGCCAAGGCCATGGGCGCAGGCTGGGGCTGCATCATGTCGAACTTCACCAAATCCGGCAGCCCAATGGCGGCGCTTAACAATGCCGGCAAGGTGGGGATCACGGTCGAGCTTGGCGGGCGCTCCTACACCTCGCCCGAACGGTTCCGTTACGTGGGCCGCGAGCTTGCGAAGTCGATCCTGAACATCTGCTACCACTACGATATGCTGGACGGCGAGGCGACCTATCCCGACGACGCCACCAAGGGCCAGCAGCAGGCGCTGCTGGCGCCCGCGTCCGGCATATTCCTGCCCGAGGAGGGCGTGGAGTTCCTCACCATGATGCGGAAGGGCGACAAGATCGCCTCCATCGTCAATATCTTCGGCGATGAGGTCGGCGCGCTGCATGCACCCGCCGATGGCATGTTCTTCGGTCTGCGCGCGCTGCCGAATGTCAATCGGGGCGACTGGTGCTGCTTCTTCAACAAGGTGGAGGGGCCGCGTGATTGAACGGACCCCCCGCCAGCGCAGGGCGCATTCATGACCCGGCCCCGCGATCTGGCCGGATACGGCGCCAACCCGCCCGATATCCGCTGGCCGGGCGGCGCGGGTCTCGCCGTCAACTTCGTGCTGAATATCGAGGAGGGCTCCGAATACTCCGTCGGCGATGGCGATGGCCGTTCCGAAAGCGCGCTGAGCGAGGTTCGGGCCAGCCGGGTTCCCGCAGGCGACCGGGATCTGGCCGCTGAAAGCATGTATGAATACGGATCGCGGGTCGGCTTCTGGCGGCTGCACCGTCTGTTCCGGTCGCGCGGCCTGCCGCTGACGGTGTTCGCCAGCGCTCTTGCGCTGGAACGCTGCCCCGACATCGCCGCGGCGATTTCCGCGACGGACTGGGATATCTGCGCCCATGGCTGGCGCTGGATCGAGCATTATCATCTGGATGCCCAAACCGAGGCCGATCATATCGCAAAGGCCCATGAGAGCCTGACCCGAACCGTCGGCCGCCCGCCGAAGGGCTGGTATTGCCGCTATTCCGCCTCGCTCGCGACGCGGGATCTTCTGGTGGCCCATGGCGGCTACAGCTATGACAGCGACGCCTATAACGACGATCTGCCCTACTGGACGGAGGTCTCGGGCAAGCCGCATCTGGTCGTGCCCTATTCGATGGTCACCAATGACGCCAAGTTCCTGTCGGGAGACGTCTTCGCGGCAAGCGATTATGCCAATTTCCTGATCGACAGTTTCGACATATTGCTGGCCGAGGCCCGAGAGATGCCGCGGATGATGTCGGTGGGGCTGCATTCCCGCATCATCGGCCATCCGGGCCGGCTGGCCGGGCTGATACGGTTCATGGATCACATCGCGGGCCGGGCGGATGTCTGGGTTTGCGGGCGTGACGAGATCGCGGAGTTCTGGCGCGATCGGGTCCCGCCGGGGCAGGGCCGATGACCGGCCCGGTGCTGAAGCTGCAACCCCCCGATGCGGCCGCGTTCGCCCCCTATGGGGATCTGGTTCTGCCGCCGGAAGAGCCGGGCACCCGGCGGTTCTACAGCACCGCGTTGCATGCGCGCGGCGAAACCAGCGCCCCGGTGCTGCATGTCAACAACGTGGCGCCTCAGGCGCTGCCGCTGGCGGTGACCCGCATCGAACGCCATCCCTTCGCGGCGCAGTGTTTCTTTCCGCTCGACGTGTCGCGCTACGCGGTGATGGTGATGCCCTCCGACATCGAGGGGCGGCCGCTTCCCGACCGGGCGCTGGCGTTTCTGATGCCCGGCACGATCGGCGTGATCTTCAACCCCGGCGTCTGGCATCTGGGCGCGACCGTGCTGGACCGACCGGGCCATTTCACCGTCCTGATGTGGCGAGGCGGCCCGATGCAGGACGATGATTTCCGCACCATCGCGCCGCTGACCCTGATCGACCCCACGGACCCATTGGCCGGCGCTTGACAGGCGCCCGAAAGAGACATCGAAGATGACCCCACGCAAGACCGAACTGTTTGTTCCCGCCATCACGCCTTTTGCGGCCGATCTGTCCGTGGATACGGACCGTTTCGTGGCGCATGCAAAGGCGCTGATCGCGGCCGGGGCGCATGGGCTGGCGCCGTTCGGCACCACCAGCGAGGCGAACTCCCTGTCTGTCGCGGAACGGATGCAGGCGCTGGAGGCGTTGATCGACGCCGGAATTCCGCCCGCGCAGTTGATCCCGGGCACCGGCTGCTCGGCGGCGGCCGATACCATCGCGCTGTCATCCCATGCGACCGGCCTTGGTTGCCGGGGGGTGCTGATGCTGCCGCCATTCTTCTACAAGGGTGTCAGCGATGACGGCGTGTTCGATGCCTATGCGCAGGTGATCGAGGCGGTGGGCTCCGATCTGCGCGTCTATCTTTACCATATCCCGCAAATGTCCGGCGTGCCGATCACCCTGCCGCTGATCGACCGCCTGATCGCGGCCTTTCCGGACACTATCGCCGGGCTCAAGGACAGCTCTGGCAACTGGGAAAACACCGCCGCGGTGATCGCGGCGTTCCCCGGCATCGATACCTATTCGGCCTCGGAATCGCTGATCCCCGATAATGTGGCGGCGGGCGGCGCGGGATGCATCAGCGCCAGCTCGAACGTGAATGCGGCAGGCATACGCCGCCTGATCGACGGGCTCGGGGGGCCGGACGAAGCCGCCCATCACCGGCAGGTGAGCGAGGTTCGCAAGATTTTCGAAACCCTGCCATTGATCCCCGCGATCAAGGCGGCGGTGGCGCTTCAGACCGGGGATGCGGGATATGCCCGCGTCCGCCCGCCCTTCACCGCGACCGGGCCGGACCACGCCGATGCGATTGCCGAGGCTGTGCGCATCGCAGGCGCACAGACGCCGCCATGAGCGATGGCCCGGTCCTCGTCACCGGCGCTGGCGGGTTCGTCTGCTCCGAGATCGCGCTGGCGCTTCACCGCGCGGGCCGGCAGGTTCTGGCCGCGGACCGGCATTTCGACAGCGCGACCGCCGCGCGTCTTGGCACTATCCGCCGGATCGAAGGACCGCTGGACGAGACGTTGCCCGCTCTGGCCGCTCTTGCGCCTTCGGCTGTCATCCACGGCGCTGCGATCACAGCGGCCCCGGCGCGGCTTGAGCTGTCGCGGGCAGGGCATATCCGGCGCAACACGGAGCTTCTGACCCGCACGCTTGAGATGGCGCGCGGTGCAGGCGCGCGCGCCTTTCTCTTTCTCAGTTCCATGGGCGTGTTCGAGCCGCAGGACGGGCCGGCGCCGGGCGAGCGTTTTACCGAAGCCACCACCCCCACGGCGCTCTGTGCCTATGCCGCTGCCAAACGCGCGGGCGAACTTCTGACCGAGGCCGCCGCCGAAGATGGCTTCGTCACGTCGAGCCTGCGCCTCGGCAATGTCTTCGGCCCCCATGAAGCGGTGCGGGAGAGCCGCCAGAGGCTTTGCCTGGTGCAGCGCATGCTGGCGGAGGCGCGGAGCAGTGGCGTCATTACCTTGGACGCGCCCGAGGCGCACCGTGAATGGTCGTGGCTGCCCGATCTTGCCGACGGGATCGCGGCGCATATCGGCACAATCGCCGCAAACGGCGCGCGCGTCCTTCACGCCGGTACGCCGCCCGTGCAGAGCGATCTCGCACTGGCCCGGGCCATTGCGGAACGGCTGCGCGGCACCTTGATCCGTCTTGCGCCACCACCGCACCGGCCGGTGCGCCCGCCGATGGGCAGCGATCACGAAAGCGTCTTCACCGCGATCGACTGGACCGGGATGGAAACGGCGCTTGATCGGCTCCTCCCGGTCGAGGCGGCGCTATGACGCCGCTCCGCCTGATCATCGTCGGGCTTGGCGCCCGGTCGCGCACCTGGCTGGATGTGGTGGGCAGGTCCCCGGATGTCGAGATAGCGGCGCTTTGCGACCCGGACCCGGGCGCCCGCGCCCGTGCGGCGGAGCGGTTTCCGGATCTGCCCATCTGCGCGGATCTGTCCGATGTAGTCGGGACCGGGGCCGATGCGGTCCTGCTCTGCACGCCGCCGGGCGGGCGGGAGGCGCAGATTGACGCGGCTTGCACCGCCGGTCTGGCCATTCTGGCGGAAAAACCGCTTTCCGACGATGTGGGGACGGCCGCGAAGTTCGTGGTGATGGCGGAGGCGGCGGGGGTTCACCTGATCGTCGGTCTGAACTTCCGCTATCTGGCCGTGACCCGGGCGATGCGCCGTATTCTGGAGGAGGGGGCGCTGGGGACGCCGGGCTTCGGGCGGTTCACCTATGAACGCTGGCGCGACGGTACGCAGGACTGGCTGAACTCCTATCCGCTGCGCATGGCGCATCCGATGCTCTGGGAACAGTCGATCCACCATTTCGACCTCATGCGCTACGTCTACCGGACCGAGCCGCTGCACATTCAGGCCCATACCTTCAACCCGAGCTGGACGATGTATGCCGGCGACGCGAATGTCTCCGCCCTGATCGCGTTCGAGAACGGGATGACCGTCAATTATCAGGGGACATGGCAATCCGGCCATGAACCGATGCATTTCGACTGGCGCACGGATTGCTCGGAAGGCGTGATCGTCCAGCGCGAGATGTTCGGCGATCTGGCGATGGCACACCGCATGGAGCCCGAACTGACGACCGTGCCCTTGCCCGACCACACGCCCTGGATCAGCGATGCGACCGCTTTGCTGGAGGCGTTCGTCGCGACCTGCCGCGGCGATGCGCCGCCCGAATGCACCGGGCGCGATCACCTGCAATCCCTCTACATGCTGCAAGCCTGCATTTTGGCCTCAGACCGACGTGCCGCGGTCGAGATCGAGGAGGTCCGGTCCGCCACGCTGGCGCCGGGCTGAACAAACCGAGAAGTCCGTTCAAGCGGGCCCATGACCACTTCACCGATGGCGTATTGCTACAACGAAGGACATGAGACATGAGATACAAGGGAACGCTTCTTGCCACCGCGCTGACGATCGGCCTGCCAGCCGTTGCGTCAGCCCAACCGGACGAAAACACGCTTGTGGTCGGGCTCAGCGCCGATGCAAGCACCTTCGAGCCGGCCGAGATCCGCTCGATGGACAATTCCAACATCGCGCGACACATCTTTACCGCCCTGACCAGCATCAGCGATGATGGGGAGATCCTGCCGCGTCTGGCCACCGGCTGGACCATGAGCGAGGATGGCACCCGGCTGGAATTCACATTGCCCGAAGGCCGCGTTTGCGAAGACGGCGAACCGCTGACGGCGGAGGACGTGGCCTATTCCTGGAACAGGGCGGGGGACCCGGAGAACGCTTTCGCGGGCAACACGCCCGGCTTCGTCTATACCTCGATGCAGTTCGCGGGCGCCGAGGTGGTGGATGACCTGACCGTCGCCATCAACACCGTCTCCGATACCGGCATGGCGCTTGGCTTCACCTCGCAGGTCTTCATCCACTGCAAGGACAGCTACGAAAACATGAGCGAGGACGAAATCGCCCGTTCGCCCGTGTCGTCCGGCGAATACCGGCTGGTGGATTGGAACATCGGGTCGAACCTGACGCTGGAGAAATGGCAGGGCGAGGGCAATTTCGACCGGATCGAGTTCCGGATCATTCCCGAAGCCTCGACCCGGGTTGCCGAACTTCTGACCGGCAATGTGGATATCATCACCAATGTGTCGCCCGACCAGATGGACGTGGTCAACGCCAGCGGCGTGGCCGATGTTCAGGTCGTGCAGGGACTGCGGCGGATGTATATCGGCTTCAACCAGTCCGACCAGTTCGAGGGTGTCGCCGGGGAGGCGGTGCGTGACGAGAATGTGCGCCGTGCGCTGCAATATGCGGTCAATGTGCCGGCGATCTGCTCGCAACTCCTGAACTTCGAGTGTGAGCGGGCGACCGGGTTGGTGAACCCGCCCAACGACAACCCCAATCTGGAGCCCTATCCCTACGATCCGGCAACCGCCGAGCGCCTGCTGGACGAGGCCGGATACCCCCGTGGCGATGACGGGGTGCGCTTCGAGATCACGTTGCAGGCACCGCGCGGGCGCTATCTGAACGATGCCAATGTGGCGCTTGCGGTCGGCAGTTTCCTGACCGAGGTTGGCGTTCAGACCGAGGTGGAGCTTCTTGAATGGTCGTCGGTTTATGTGCCGCTGATCCGTGGCCACGATGCGGGCCCGCTCTTCTTCCTCGGCTCGGGTGGCGCGCTTTGGAGCGCGCTTTACGACATGGCCGTGCTGGCCACTGTGGAAAGCGGCCCGAACTATACCGACTGGGCCGATCCGCGCTGGTTCGACCGTTGGGAAGACATCGCCAATGCCGCAACGCCGGAGGAGGAGCGCGAGGTCATCAATGAGATGCTTCAGGTCTTCTATGACTATGGCCCGTGGTTGCACATGTATTTCCAGCCGGATTTCTACGGGGTGAGCCGCCGGATCGAATGGCAGGCCCGGCGCGATGAACACGTCAATCTCTGGGATGCCCGCCTGGCGGAGTGACCCGAGCTTTCGGGCGGCGCCGGTATCCCCGGTGCCGCCCCCATTTCTGAAGGAGAACCCATGTTAAATGTCGGCATCATCGGCGCAAGCTTCGCGCGGGACGCCTATCTTCCCGCCTTCGCTCATATCAAGGGAGCCCGGGTCGTCGCGCTTGCGTCTGGGCGGCTGGAAAGCGCGCGGGCCGCGGCGGAGCCTCATGGCATCACGGCGGTCTATGATGACTGGGAAAAGATGCTGGCCGAACACCGGTTTGATCTGGTCTGCATCGCGACGCCCACGGTGATGCATGCGCCGATGGCGCTGGCTGCGATCAGCCGGGGCGCGCATGTGCTGTGCGAGAAGCCCACCGCGATGAACGCGGGCGAGGCGCGCCGGATGCTGGATGCCGCGCGCGCGGCCAACCGGCTGCACATGATCGACCACGAGTTGCGCTTCAACCCGACCCGCGCCCGGATTGCCGAGATGATCCATGGCGGCGATCTGGGGGATGTCCGCCACGTGAACATCACGAATATCGGGGCCTCCTGGGCCGATCCGGCCTCGCGCCCCAAGGGCGACTGGTGGTCCGATGCGTCCATGGGCGGCGGGCGGTTGGGGGCCAATGGTTCGCATCAGGTCGACATGCTGCGCTGGTGGTTGGGAGAGCCCGCCTCGGTCATCGGTCAGGCGCTCACGGTTCTGCCCGACCGGGTCGACCCCAGGACCGGAGAGGCCTGGACGGCGACCGCCGATGACCTGTCGCATTTCACGCTGGAGATGCGCTCGGGCGCGCTGGCGCAGGTCTTCATGAGCGGGGTCGCGGCCACGAATATGGGCAACGAGACGCAGGTTTTCGGCTCCAGGGGCACACTGACCTTGTCGAACAGTGACGAGAAGCTCTATTTCGCCAAGGCCGGGGAAAGCTTCAAAGATATCAGCGTGGACGATCCGAACGCCTTTCTGGAGGGGTTGAATGCGGGGATCTGGAACGTCTCCGTTCTGGCCGCATTGCAGGAACTGACCGGCGCGATCATCGAAGACCGCGGGCTGCGGCGCGGCGCAAGCTTCGTCGACGGGCTTCGCAACCAGATGGTGCTGGACGCGGTCATCGCCTCGACCGCCGGCCGCAAATGGGTCGATCTCGACATGTCGGGCGCCGTCTGATGCCCGCACTGGCGGAACAGACGGTCGTGATCACCGGGGCGGCGCAGGGGCTTGGCGCCGCGATTGTGCGGGTCTTCGCGGGGCAGGGCGCGCGGCTGGTGCTGATGGATCTCGACGCCGAAGGTCTGGCCGCGGTGAAGGCAGCGACTGGCGGCAGGACCGAGATCCTGACCGTGGATCTTGCCGATGCGGAGGCCACCGCCGATGCGATTGCCGCGATCCGGGGGCCGGTCGGCACCTTGATCCACAATGCCGCCATATTGCGGCCCGAGCCCTTGGAGCAGGTCAGCCTTGCGACATTCAGGGCAACGATGGACGTGGGCATACAAGCCGGTTTTCAGCTGTCTCAAGGCGTTTGGAGCGGTATGAAGGCGCAGGGCGGCGGGGCGCTCATCTTCGTCTCCTCGCAATCGGGCATCAAGGGATTTGCGGATGAAACCGCCTATTGTGCGGCGAAACACGCGCTGGAGGGGTTCTCCAAATGCCTTGCCCTGGAGGGTGCGGCCCATGGCATCCTGTCCTGCACGATCACGCCGGGCAAGGCGATGCACACCCCGATGTCGGAGGCGAACTATCCGCCCGAGCTGAAGGCCGAATGGATCGATCCCGCGCGCCTTGCGCCTGCCTTTGCCCATATCGCCACCGCCCGTGACATGGCGTTGAGCGGCCAGCGCCTGAATGCCTGGGATCTGTCGCAGGAGCATCCGTTGTGAAAGATATCTACGCCTATATAGACGCCCATGCGGACGAGTTCGTGGCGGATCTTCAGACCTTCGTCCGGCAACCCTCGGTCTCGGCGCAGGATATCGGTCTGCGCGACTGCGCGGCGCTGATCCGGGACATGATGCACCGCGACGGGCTTCCGGCGGAGTTCCACGAGCTGGAGGAGGGGCCGCCTGTCGTCTATGGGGAAATCCCGTCCGGATCCCGCAAGACGCTTCTGTGTTATTCCCATTACGACGTGCAGCCCCCCGAACCGATCGAGGCATGGAGCCATGGCGGCCCGTGGTCGGGCGCAGTGGTCGACGGCGTGCTTTACGGGCGCGGCGCGACCGACAACAAATCCGGCGTTCTGGCCTTCAACAAGGCGGCCAAGGCATTTCTGGCGGTGCGCGGAGAGGTGCCTGTGGGCCTGAAGCTTCTCATCGAAGGAGAGGAAGAGATCGGCTCGCCCAATCTCGGGCCATGGGCCAAGGCCAATGCCAAGATGCTCGAAGCGGACGGGATGCACTGCCTCGATGGCAGCCTTGAAATCGGGGTCGAGGTGCCGGACGTGTCCCTGGGCCTGAAATCGGTGCTGTTCGTGGAACTGATCGCGCGGGGGCCGCGGACGGATGTGCATTCGCTGAACGCGCCGCTGGTGCCGAACCCGGTCTGGGATCTGGTTCATGCGCTGGCCACGATCATGGATCGCGAGAAACGCATTCTCATTCCCGACTGGGCCGAAGGTATCTACGAGCCCGATGCCGAGGATATGGGGTATCTGGAAGACAAGGCCGCGCGGATCGATTTCGACCTCCTCAAGCAGGAAATGGGCGTCGACGCCTTCGCGCTCGGCCGCGATGGGGTCGAGGCGCTGACGGCGCGGACCTACGAACCGACGGCCAATATCCAGGGCATCACGGGCGGCTATACCGGGAAAGGCACCAAGACCATCGTTCCGGCCGAAGCGCGGGTGCGGATGGATTTTCGCCTGATCCCCAACATCTCGCCGGCGAGGGCGATCGTGAAGCTGCGCGATCATCTCAAGGCGCAGGGCTTCGACCGGATCGAGGTGAAGGGCGAGGCGCGGACCGAAGACCCCTACAAGATCTCCGCCCGCGAGGATATCAGCCAATCGATCATCGCCGCCGCTCATGAGGTCTATGGCGAGCCGCCCATCGTCAACGGCGTCTCTGCCGAGGGGGCGATCCTGAAACATGTCTGGATCCCCTGCGTTCTGACCGGTTTCGCCAATCCGGGCTGCAATCTGCATGCCCCGGACGAGAACATTCATATCGACAAGTACATCCAGGGCATCAAATACGCCGCTGCCATCATGGACCATTTCGGCCGCTCCTGAGCGGCCTGACTGAAAGGACAACTCAAGATGCCCAAGGTCGATATCGCCTTCGACACCTACCACGATTACGAGGCGCTGACCGCGCATCTGCATGCGCTGGCCGACGCCTACCCGCATCTGTGCACGCTCACCTCCATCGCCAGGAGCTTCCAAGGGCGCGAAGTCTGGTTTCTGACGATCACGAACCCCGAGACGGGGCCCGCATCGGAAAAGCCGGGCTTCTACATCGACGCGCAGATCCATGCGGAGGAGCATGCGACCAGTGCCACGGCGCTTTATGCCTGCTGGTATCTGCTGACCAAATACGGTCAGGACGAGGAGGTGACGCGGCTTCTGGATCGGCAGGTGTTCTACATCGTCCCCCGCATCAATCCCGACGGGGCGGAATACGCGCTGAACGCGCCCTATCATCCTTGGTGCGGAAATGGCCGCTTCCTGCCCGGCGAGGACCGGATCGAGGGGCTGATCCCACAGGACATCGATGGCGACGGATACATTGTCCAGATGCGCGTTCCCGACACCAAGGGCGAGTGGAAGAAGGATGACGAGAACCCTGACATCATGGTGCAGCGCGAACCGGGGGAGGAAGGTGGCGAGTATTACCGCCTCTACCCCGAGGGGATGATCCGCAATTACGACGGCGTCCATGTGCATATCGAGATGCAGCAGGACGGCAACATGAACCGCAATTTCCCGACCAACTGGACGCCGCAGGAGTATGGAGCGGGCGACCATCCGTTTTCCGAGCCCGAGGCGGCGGGCATCGGCAAATTGATCCTGGATCATCCCAACATCACCGGCATATGCGCCTATCACACCCATGGCGGCATCATCCTGCGGCCGTCGATGCTGCAGCCCGACAGCGAGATGAGCCCGCCCGATCTGGCGCTTTACAAGGCGCTTGGCGAGGTCGGGGAGCGGCTCACCGGGTATCCCACGATCTCGGTCTATGAGGATTTCACGCCCGACAAGACCAAGGCGCGCCATGGCTCCCTGACCGACTGGACCTATGAGGAGATGGGCATCATCTCCTTCGCGACCGAGCTTTGGGATCTGGAGCGCACCGCCGGCGTGCCCAAGGAAGGCTATTACAACCTCGGCCCGCGCGACGCGGCCACCCAACGGCTGGTGCATGACTGGGTGGTGGAGAATGTCGGCGCGCACGGGTTCCGCCCGTGGAGCGCGTTCGACCACCCGCAGCTTGGCCCGGTTGAGGTGGGCGGGATGGTCTACATCTGGAGCTACCGGAACCCGCCCGGCAAAATGCTGGAAGAGATCTGCCACAACAATGTGCTCTTCAACCTCCGCCATGCGGCCGCCGCCCCGCGGATCGCCGTGGACACGCTTGAGGTGGAGGCGCTTGGCGCGGATCTGCACCGGGTCACGGCGGTTGTGTCGAACCACGGTTATCTGCCCACGAACCTATCGGATGTCGCCGTGAAGAACGGTGTCGCGAAGCCCGTGACCGTGGAGCTGGACTGCGACGGCGCCGATCTGGTGATGAACCCGGGCGACGTGAAGCTTGGCAACCTCGCCGGGCGAAACGAACGCCGCTATGCCTATTCCAACTGGGGTCAGCAATGGTCGCCGGTGACAAAGAAGGTCGAATGGCTTGTGAAGGCGACCGCGCCGGCGGCCAGTGTCACGGTCACGGCACGCTCGGAAAAAGGCGGCGTTCATCGGCAAAGCGCCGCGCTTGATTGAGATCGGAACCAAGGGAAAGGACCCCCCGACATGACATCTTCCGCCATCACGCTCAGCAGCCCGCCCGATGTGGCCCGTGCGCCGACCTATGAACACGCCTCCCGCGCGGGCGATTTCATTCATGTGGCGGGGCAGGTGGCCCGCGACGAAAACGGAAACTGGATCGGCGGCGACGATGCCGGCGCCCAGGCCGTTCAGGTCTACCGCAACATCGGCCGGGTTCTGGCCCATATGGGGGCCGGGCCGCAGGATGTGGTCAAGATCACCGTCTACATGCTCGACCGGGACGACAGCGCGGCGATCACCAAGGCGCGGCTGGATTTCTTCGGGGATCACAAGCCGCCCCATACCGGGCTGCTGGTCGCGGGATTGGGCGGGCCGCAGGTCAAGCTTGAGGTGGAGGTGGTGGCATATCTGCCGGGCTAGGGCGCATCGTCCCGCGCCGGGCCCTGCGGGCGGGAGCGGGAGCGCTCTCTCATGCCGACAGCAAATCGGCCCCGGCGGGGGTGGGCCCGTTAGCACAGGCATTCGCGACAGCCGTCAGGACATGGCCCGTCCCGTGCACGGTGCGGATCAGATCCCGGTCGAGCCCCGCCTCGCCGAGTTTCCTTCGCAGCCTCGCCACATGGGCGTCGATCGCCCGGTTCGTTGCGGTCACGCTGTGGCCGTACAACTCGCGCATCAGACGATCCCGGGACACGACCTGACCGGACGCCTTGACAAGGCAGCGCAGGATCGCGAACTCCATGGCGGTCAGCGGGATCGGTCGGATGAACTGATCGAACAGTGTGCGGCGCGGAATGTCGAGGGTGAGCCCGGCGAAGCTGTAATGCTCCGTCTCGTCTTCCGTGGTCTTGTCGACCACCATGTGCCGCCGCCGCAACACGGTGCGGATGCGCGCCAGAAGCTCGCGCGGCTCGAAGGGTTTGGTCAGATAATCGTCGGCCCCGATTTCCAGACCGATGATCTTGTCATAGATCTCGTCGCGCGCGGTCAGAAAGATGATCGGCATGGACGAACTCTTGCGTAGTTCCCGCGCGATGTCGAAGCCATCCAGATCGGGCAGGCCCACATCGAGGATCATCAGATCGAAATCGCGATGCTCCATAGCCACGCCCATCTGCACGCCGGATCCGGCGGTGGAGATATCGAAACCCTGCTTTGTCAGAAACCGGTCGAGAAACTTCGTGAGCTGTCGATCGTCATCTACTGCAAGGATGCTATCTGCCATTGACCTGGGCCTTTCCTGGATCGTCAACTACCCATAATAGGACTGGAGGATGCAGCATTGATCTCGATCAAACATTTGTCTTGGGCGATGATCGCATCTGCGGTGGTCCTGATCTGGGCGCTTGCGGCGGGGCTGCATTTCGGCGCTGAAACCCGGCGGCATTTTGCGGATCTGACCGAGAGCTGGACCCTGTATTCCAGCGAAGCCGAGCAGACCGGAGACTGGATCAGTGCGATCCGCGGGCATCTGGGCTACGGCGGAATTATCCACAATTTCAAGAACTACGTGATCCGCCAGGATCCTGGCTATCGCGACGAGGTGCTGCGGCAGCTGGAGCGGTTCGACGGCGTGGTCGCGGCCTACAGGGCAAGTGAGCCGTCCGAGGCGGAGCAGGCCGCGCTTGGCGATATCGTCGATACGGTCGCGCGCTACCGCGACAACCTGGCCATCGCCGACAGGGGGGCCGCGGCCAACTGGCCGGCCGAGCGCACCGACGGTCTGGTGCGGGTGGATGACGCGCGCGCCATCGCCGGGCTCGCCACGCTGGAGACGGTCTGGCGCGACGCGCGGCGGCAAGGCACCGCGCGGCTTATCGATGCCGTGCGGCGTGGCGAGACGCTGACGATCACCGGGTTCGTGGCGATGTTCCTGCTGGTGGTCGCGGCGGCGGTCCTGTCGACGCTGATCTTCGTTCTGGCCCGGAACGTCCGCCGGTCGGTGGCCCGTCTGGCCGAAGAGCTTGCGGCGCGCGCCCGGGTCGAGCGATCCGAGAAACTGCTGGCCGAGGTGGTCGAGCAGAGCCCGGCCACGATCCTGATCACCGATACCGGCGGGGTGATCCGCTATGTCAACCGCCGCTTCGAACAGGCCTCGGGCTGGCCGCGGGAGGAGGTCATCGGGCAGACGCCGAAATTCCTCGAATCCGGGGATACGCCGCGCGACGATTACAGGGAGATCTGGCGCCTGTTGCGCAACGGGGACCGATGGCAGGGCCTGTTCCGCAATCTCCGGCGCGACGGGTCGAGTTTCTGGGTCGATACGGTGATCCTGCCGCTTCGCGGCACCGACGGGGTGATCCACAGCTATGTGGGCGTTGGCGAGGATATCACCGACCGGCGCGAGGCCCGCGATCAGGTCGCGCGCGCCCAGAAACTGGAAGCGGTGGGGCTGCTGGCCGGGGGGATCGCCCATGATTTCAACAATATCCTGACCACCATCGTCGGATCGGCCCATCTGGCCGCGGAAGAGGCCCCGCCCGGATCGGAGCAGGCGCAGGACATCGCGCAGATCTCCATCGCGGCCCGCCGCGCAAAGGCGCTCGTCCGGCAGCTTCTGGGATTCGCCCGCCGGGAGACGTCGAAATCCGAGCCGATCAAGCTTGACGGCGCGATCGGGGAGGCCGCGGATCTGCTGCGCGCGGCAATCGCGCCGACCATCGTGATCGAGACGCCCGACGATGCCCCGATCTGCGTTCTGGCGGATCAGACCCATCTGCATCAGATCCTGATCAATCTTGGCACCAATGCGGCCGAGGCGATTGGCGAGCGGCCCGGATGCGTCCGCTTTTCGGTGGAGCGGCTGACCGATCCGCCCGCGGATCTGCCCGGTCGCCCGGATGGCTGGGTTCAGCTTTGCGTCGATGATGACGGCCCCGGCATCCCCGAGGTCGAGCGGCAGCGGGTGTTCGACGCCTTCTACACCACCAAGCCGTTGGGAAAGGGGTCGGGGCTGGGCCTCGCGGTGGTGCAGGGGCTGGTTCAGGATATGGGCGGGTTGGTGCGGATCGGGACATCGCCGGACGGGGGCGCGCGGTTCTGCGTCCTGTTGCCCGCGGCCGCGGCCACGGCCGGTCAACGGGCGGTGCCCAAGGCGGGCGTGGCGCCGCATGGCCATGGCCGGCTTCTTCTGGTCGATGACCGGACCGAGATTGCCGCGACCTTCCGCCGGGTGCTGGAACGCCTGGGCTATCGGGTGGATGCCTTCACCGCGCCCGAAATCGCGCTGAAGGCCTTCCGCGAGAAGCCCGACCGCGTCGATCTGGTGATTTCCGATGTGGTCATGCCGGGCATGTCCGGAACCGAGCTGGTGACCGAAATGCGCAAGCTGCGGCCCGATCTTCCGGTGGTTCTGTGGACCGGGTTCAAGAGGGCGGCACTCGATCTGCCGGGCCCGGTGCCGGCGGTGTTGAGCAAACCCGTCGACCCGCTTGATCTGGCGCGCGCGGTCCATGAGGCGCTCTTGCCCGCCAGGCGGCCCTGAGCTGCGCCGTCCCGCGCGGCCGTTACATCCCGTCACATCTTTTCACGCTTCGTCACCCCGCCCGCAACATGCGTTAACAGCGGGCCCGTTAACCTTTGAGTTGACCCCGCGACCCTGCGGCGCGCTTTTGCCTGCGCCAAGGGTCCGCCGGTGTGAGCGTCAGGAACTGAAAGGACAGCAAGATGCGAGAAACCCCCACCTTTCTGCCACGGGCTGCCCGTCGCCTTGGTGGTGCCGCCCTGGCCGCCTTCTTGATGGCAAGTGCCGCAATGCCGCAAGGCGATGCGCCGGACGTATTCGCCCCGCTGCCGGACCCGCGCGAGGTGAACGCCGCGCGCGCAGCCCTTGGCGAGATGTTGTTTTTCGACAGCCGGCTCTCGGGCGACATGGCCATTTCCTGCGCCACCTGCCACAGCCCCGAAACCGGCTGGTCGGATGGCCGGCCGATGTCGACCGGCTATACGGGCGTGGAGTATTTCCGCAACGCGCCCAGCCTCTTCAACGTGGCGAACCGCACCTATTTCATGTGGGACGGGCGGCTTGACGGGGCCGATCTGGGCACGGTCGTGCGCGACATGATCACCGAAAGCCACACGATGCTGATGGACAGCCGCCTGATGCAGCACCGTCTGGCGCAGGTTCCCGAATATGCCCGGATGTTTCAGGACGCCTATGGAAACGAGCCCTATGGCGGGCGCATCTACGGTGCCATCGGCGAATACCTGAAAACCATCCGCACCGAAGGGGCCCCTTTCGACGCCTATCTGCGCGGGGACGAGGCCGCGATGTCCGAGACCGCGCTGCGCGGGATGGAGCTGTTCGCGGGGGAGGCGGGATGCGCCGCCTGTCACGCCGGCGCGATGCTGTCGGATGGCGGGCTTCACGCTACGGGCGCCCCGGATCACCCCGAGCTTCTGGGAACGGGGGGCGATGCGGAAATGACCGCGCTGCGGCAGATCACGTTGCTGCGCCACTACGCCACGATGGGCACGCCCAATTACATGAACCTGCGCGAAGATGTCGGCAATTACGTCGTGACGAAGGACGAGGCCGACTGGGGCCGCTTCGTCACGCCCTCCCTTTGGGATGTGGGGCAGACCGCGCCTTACATGCATTCGGGCGTCTACGGCACGCTTGAGGAGGTCGTAGCCTTCTACAACGAGGGCGGCGGCGCCGACGACCGCGGGGGGCTGGAGCCGCTGGATCTGGACGATCAGCAAATGGCCGATCTGGTCGCCTTTCTGGACAGCCTGACCGGCAGCGCGCCGAACGTCACGGTGCCGGATTTGCCCGATTACGCGCTTCGTACCCTGGGCCAGAATTGAGGAGAGACAATATGAAACGATTTGCAGTCATCCTCGGCGGCGCATCGGTGCTCGCGCTTGCGGCGGCGGCCAATGTGGCCGCCGATACGGAGGACTTTCCCCCGCTTCAGACCTTGGGGCCACCGCCCATTCCGGCCGACAACCCGATGAGCGAGGAGATCGTCGAACTGGGCGAGATGCTGTTCTGGGACGGCCGGCTTTCCGGCAACGGAACCATGCCTTGTTCGGCCTGCCACCTGCCGGATGTCGGCTGGGGCAACGGGACACCGATTTCCTTCGGCTATTCCGGCAACCAGCACTGGCGCAACAGCCAGACGATCCTGAACTCGGCCTATTACACCCGGCTTTTCTGGGACGGCAGCCAGACCTCGCTTGAGGCGCAGGCCCGCGCCGCCGCAGGCGGGGCCGTGGGGGGCAATGGCGACGGCTCGATGATGGAGATGCGGCTGCGCTTCGTTCCGGATTATGTCGAGCGGTTCAACGATGTCTTCGGGACGGACTATCCCCGCGTCAGCCAGGCGTGGAATGCGATTGCCGCGTTTCAGCGGACGGTGGTGACCGACGCGGAGCAGGTGCCCTTCGATCGCTACCTTGCGGGCGACGAGGGCGCGATGAGCGACAGCGCCCTGCGCGGCATGGAGCTTTTCAACGGCGAGGCGGGCTGCATCGCGTGCCACAATGGTGCGCTCGGCTCCAACCAGCAATTCTACAACACGGGCGTTCCCACGCCGCCGGAGTTCAACGAGTTTCCCGAGTTCCAGCTGGTCATGCTTTGGGAGACCTATGCCAAGGGCGCTTCGGAAGAGCTGTACCGGACGGTGACCGACGACATGGGTCTTTACCATGTCACCAAGCGGCCCGGCGATATCGGCAGCTTCCGCACCCCCTCGGTGCGCGAGCTGGTATGGACCGCGCCCTATATGCACAACGGGGTTTTCGCCACGCTGGAGGACGTCGTCGCCTTCTACAATGCAGGCGGCGGAGAGGATCAGACCGCGGGGCTGGAGCCTCTGAACCTCGACGATCGGCAAATGGCCGATCTGGTGGCCTTCCTGGAAGCGCTCTCGATGGACGAGCCGCTTCTGATGGAACCGCCGGAGATCCCTGAAACCGCAACCTGGGCGGAGTTCGACCAATGACACACAAAGCCAAGGCCGAGGGTGTCGGCCAAAAACACCCCTGTTCGGCAGTCAGCCGCCGCCAGTTCCTGATCCTGGGCGGAGCCTCCGTCGCGGTGCTGGCCACCTACGGAACGGGTGCCGGGGCGCAGCAGCTTGTCTCCTCCTCCTATGTCAGGACCGTGGTCGGCAAGGTGTCGGATCTTGTGCCCGGCGAGGCCACGACCTTCCTCTATCCCAATGACGACGTCGAAAACGTCCTCGTGATGCTTGACGAAGAGGCCGGGGGCGGCGTGGGTGAGGGGCGCAACATCGTCGCCTTCAACACCATCTGCCCGCATATGGGCGGCTATATGGGGGCCGCCGATTTCCATGCCGAGCATTCGGTGCTCGGGCCATGCCCGCTGCACCTGTCGACCTTCGATCTGACCAAGCACGGCATGATCGTATCCGGCCATGCCGTGGAGAGCCTGCCGCAGATCGTTCTGGAGATCGACGGCGATGACATCGTGGCGACGGGCGTGATGGGGCTGTTCTACGGCTATAACCAAAACCCCTCGGGCGAAGCGTAACATAGGAGCACGACCATGAATGAGACCGTCGTCAACAACCGCGATTACGTGCCCCTTCCGCCGCCCGACGCGGAGATTCTGACCACTGCGTGCAGCTATTGCATCGTCGCGTGTTCCTACAAGGTCTATCGCTGGCCCGTGGGACGGGAGGGCGGACAGGCCGCCGACCAGAACGCCTTTGGCGTGGAGTTTCCCACTTTCGGCGCGCCCTGGGTCGCGCGCAGCCAGCACAATATCGGCATGCATGAGGGGCGCCCGCACCATTTCGTTATCATCGCCGATGCCGATGCCGAAGTGGTCAACCCGAACGGCAACTATTCCGTCCGGGGCGGCACGCTCGCGCAGAAGATCTACAATCCGGATACCCCCACGCGGGACCGTCTGAAATACCCGCAGATCCGCATCGGCGGCATCCTGACCCCGGTAAGCTGGGATCTGGTGACCGATGTGATGGCGGATATCTCACAATACATCCTCTCCGAGTATGGCGAGCATGCCTGGGGTATGAAGACCTATTCCTACGAGTATTTCGAGAACACCTATGCGATCTCGAAGCTGGTCAACCGGGGCGTCGGCACGCCGGTCTATGCGCCCCACGACAAGCCGCAGGCCGCCGAGGACGCCGCCGGGCTGGACGATGCGGGGATCAACTCCTTCGCGGCCTCCTATGAGGACTGGGGATCCTGTGATGTTGCATTTCTGTCAGGCGTAGACCCCTATGAGACCAAGACGGTGCTGTTTACCGAATGGATGATGGGCGGCGCCAATCCGGGCAAGCAGATGATTTTTGTCACCCCGCACCGGACCATGGGCGTGGAGTACGGCATCCGCAATGGCGGCCTCTGGCTGCCGATCATTCCGGGCACCGATACCGCGCTGCATCTGGCGCTGGCCAAGATCATCATCGACAGCGGCTGGCAGGATCAGGAGTTCATCGACAACTGGGTCAACAATCGTTGGGAGATCGAGTCGGGTTACGGGCGCGGCACGCGCAACACGCGCTGGCAGTGGCGCACGACGTGGGGCCGGTGGCAGTCGGATTGGGAGGATTTCCAGGAGTTCATCGCCAATGAACCGGCCGCGGAGCTGGAAGAGGCCGCCCGGATCACCGGCCTGCCGGCCGAGGACATCCAGCGCGCCGCCGAGATGATCGCCCGCCCGCGGGAGGATGGTACCCGGCCCAAGGCCTCGTTCATGTTGGAAAAAGGCAACTACTGGTCCAACAATTACATGAACACGGCGTCTCTGGCGTCGCTTGGGCTGATGTGTGGCGCGGGCAACCGGCCGGGTCAGGTGATCAGCCGCGGCGGCGGTCACCAGCGTGGTGGCATGAGTGCCGGCGGCGGACGCGGATGGCTTTCGCCCGAGAAACATCCCGGGCGCCGCAAGAAGGCGCTGAACGTGGACCGTTGGGTGATGGACGGCAATGTCCGCTTCATGTGGACCATCGGGCTGACATGGTTCCCCGCGATGCTTGCGTCGCAGGAACTGGCCAGCCGCGTTGCCGACATGACGGTGCGCAACCCGAACCAGCCCCGCTCCGTCGATCGTGACCACCTGTTCGAGGTGTTCAAGGAACGGGTGGATTCAGGGGGCATGGTGCTGGTCGACAGCGACATCTATCCGGTCGACCCGCTCAACACCCAATACGCCGATATCGTATTGCCCGCAGCCGGATGGGGCGAGGTCGATTTCGCCCGCTGCAATGCGGAACGCCGCCTGCGTCTCTATGCGAAGTTCAACGACGCGCCGGGTGAGGCGAAACCCGACTGGTGGGCCATCGGTCAGTTCGCGCAGAAGATGGGATACGAGGGGTTCGGCTGGGAGGAGTCCAACGACATCTTCGAAGAGGCCGCGCGCTTCTCCCGCACCGGGGTCCTGTCCTACAACGTGCTGGTTCGCGAGGCCCAACGCGAGGGCAAGACCGGACATGAGAAACTGCGCGAGCTTGGCACCACGGGCATCCAGACGCCGATCCGCATGGTTGACGGGCAGATGGTCGGCACGCAGCGTCTGCATGATCCGTCCAACGACTGGGGCGAGATCGAAGGCGATACGTTCGACCGCAAATGGCTCTACGCCTTCGGCACGCATACCGGCAAGGCCAACATGCTCAAGACGCCGTGGACCAATGACAGCTGGTCGGATTTCTACGAGGCGATCAAGCCGCGGGCCGAGAAGGGCGAGATCTGGATCACCAATGGCCGGGTCAACGAGACATGGCAGTCGGGCTTCGACGATCTGCGCAAACCCTACCTGGCCAAGCGCTGGCCCTGGCCGCATATCGTGATCCACCCCGATGATGCCGCGCCCCACGGTATCGAAAGCGGCGATCTGGTGGAGGGTTACAACGACACGGTCTATGTCCAGACCGGGGAGCCCGTGGGCGTGCTCGACGGAGATCTGAGCTTCTCAAGGCTGATGGAAAACGGCCATATCCGCACCACCGAAGGGCAGTTCGTGGCGGTTGCCATCGTCTCCGACGAGATGCGGCCGGGTGTGGCCAAGGCGGCGTTCAACTATCCGGGGTCCATGGCCAACTCGGTCTGTCATGCGGTGCCCGATCCGGTCAGCGGCAACTACCGCTACAAGCTGGGCCGTGGGGTTCTGCGCAGGATCGGGGAAAGCGCCTACAAGGACAACTTCCTTGAGATGTCCCTGAAACCGCGGCCGATCATGTCCTAGGCCGCGCATCAAAAGGGCCCGCCCCAACCGCGACAGCCTGCGGACCGGGGCGGGCCTTCACTTTCGGACCGGGGGTCAAAAAGAATGCGTTTGGGTGTCATTTATCCGCAGCAGAAGGCCGGGGCCGACGTGCTGCTCTGTGGCCTGGCGGCGCGGCTTGAGGCGGACGGTCTGCGTCTTGCGGGCACGGTTCAGTCCAATCCGGCCCGGGCCGATGGCGGGCGCTGCGATATGGATCTCCGCGTACTCGGTGGCGGCCCCGGCATCCGGATCAGCCAGTCGCTCGGGCCGGGGTCGCGGGGATGCAGGCTCGATCTCTCCGCGCTGGAAGGCGCGGTTGAAGAGGTGCGGGCGCGCATGACGCCGGACACCGATCTTGTCATCATCAACAAGTTCGGCAAGCACGAGGCCGAGGGCCGTGGCTTCCGCCCGCTCATCGCCGATGCGCTTGCGCTTGGCTTGCCGGTTCTGACCGCGGCAAACGCGCTCAATCGGTTCGCATTCGACAGTTTCGCCGCCGGCCTTGCCGAGACCGTTCCCGCCGACCCGGACAGGTTGCAGGCCTGGATCGACGGCGTGTTGGGAGATCAGCGGATCGCCGTCTGACGGGACGTCCCGCGCCGGTTTGGCGGGGCGGGGCAGGGGCGTGCCGACCGCCCCCGGCCAAGACGCGGACGGTTCAGGCGAAAACGCCGCGCTACCGATCCGGTCAGCTCAAGGCCTTTTTCAACGCTGCCAGCTTGTTGTTGAGATGCGCGGTCAGCAACTCGCGCAAGCGCGCGCCGTCGCGGGTTTCAAGCGCGGCGAGAATATCGTGATGCTCCTCCACCGCCTCGGCCCATCTGCTGTCCGACACGTTTGCCAAGAGCCGTGCCCGTTCAACCCGGGAGGACAACATCGTGTAATGCTGTGCCAGAACCGGATTGCGGGCCGCCGCCATCAGCGCGTCATGGATGTCGCGGTTGGCCTGAAAGTAGGCGGGTCTGTTGCCCGCCTCATAATGCCGGAACATATCCCGATGGCGCAGGGCGATCCGCGCGATCTCCCCATCGCTGGCCCGCGCGCAGGCCAGTTCGCCGGCCAGCCCTTCCAGAACCGCGATGACCGGGAAGGCCGCCTCAAGCTCTTCCATGGTGACGTTCGACACCCGCGCGCCCCGGTTCGATTCAAGAACCACGAGACCTTCATTGGCCAGAACCTTGAGTGCCTCCCGCAGCGGGGTGCGCGACACGCCGAGGCTTTCGCACAATTCGCGCTCGGGCACTTTTGCACCGGGCTCCAGCGTGCCCTGCACGATCGCTTCGCGCAGACGGGTCACAAGTTCTTCGTGAAGCGACGGGCGGGTCAACGGGGTGGACAGGTTCATCTCAGCGGTCTCCCTCTGCCAGGGCCATTTCAAGCACCCGCGCCACATGGATCGCCGCGCGGCCCGCGCCGTCGGCGATCTGGTGGCGGCAGGACGTGCCATCGGCGACGATCAGCGTGTCGCAGGGCGCGTTCCGCACAGCCGGGAGCAGATCGGCCTCGGCCATCTTCAGCGATATATCTACCGTATCACGGCCATAGCCGAAAGCCCCGGCCATACCGCAGCAACTTGTCTCGATCAGCTCGACCTCGGCGTCGGGGATCAGATCAAGTGCCGCCTGCACATCCGGCATCACCTGATGCGCCTTCTGGTGGCAATGCCCGTGCAGCAGGATTTTCTTGCCCAAGGGCCGCAGCGGCAGGCGTATGTTCCGCCTGACGAGAAATTCCTCCAGCATCAGGGCCTGCCCGGCCACTATCTCGGCCCGTCCGTCGGTGATCAGTGCGGGGATCTCGTCGCGCAGCGTCAGGAGCGAGGAGGGCTCAAGCCCGATAACCGGCAGGCCAGCCTCCACATGGGGCAGAAGTGCTGAGATCAGCCTCTCGGCCTCGGCCCGTGCCTCCTCCACCAGACCGACGGACAAAAGCGTCCGCCCGCAATCCAGCGGGCGCTTGCCATCGGCAGGCGTGGCGACCTGAACCCTGAGGTCCGCGGCACGCAGCACGCGGCCCGCGGCGCGGAGGTTTTCCGGTTCGAAATAGCGGTTGAACGCATCGGCGAACAGGATCACATCGGGTGCGCCATCGGCGAATTCGTCATCCCGGAACGGATGTGAGGACCATGTCGGCAGGTCGCGGGACGCCGCGAACCCGGTCAACCCTTCGGTCAGTTTCGCGACGCCGGGGATGCGGTTGCGCAGATTCATCAGCCACGCCACACGCGATGCCAAGGGCGCATAGCGCGGCATCCGGCCCACCAAACGATCATGCAGGGTCAGCCCGTATTTCGCGGCCCGCGCGGCCAGAACCTCGGTTTTCATCCGGGCCATATCCACGCCGGTGGGGCATTCGCGCTTGCAGGCCTTGCAAGAGACGCAGAGCTTCATGGTTTCCACCATCGCGTCGGAGGTCAGCGCGTCGGGTCCTAGCTGGCCCGAGATTGCAAGCCGCAGGCTGTTCGCGCGCCCGCGCGTCACGTCGCGCTCGTTCCGGGTCACGCGGTAGGACGGGCACATGGCGCCGCCTTTCAGCTTCCGGCAGGCGCCGTTGTTGTTGCACATCTCCACCGCGCCCTGAAAGCCGCCGCCCGCACCGGGCCAGGCGGACCAGTCGAAAGCGGTTTTCAGCGGCGGCACGGAATAGGTGTCGCTGTAGCGGAACAGGCTGCGGTCATCCATCTTGGGCGGGTCGACGATCTTGCCCGGGTTCAGCACGCCATCGGGGTCAAACCGCTGTTTCACCTCGCGGAACAGATCGGTGATCTCGGTCCCGTACATGCGTTCATGGAATTCCGAGCGGACGATGCCGTCGCCATGTTCACCCGAATGCGAGCCCTTGTACTCTGCGACCAGCGCGAAGGCCTCCTCCGCGATGGACCGCATCTTCTTCGCGTCGTCTTCAAGCTTGAGGTTCAGGACCGGCCGCACGTGCAGGCATCCGACGGAGGCATGGGCATACCAGGTGCCTTGCGTGCCGTGACGCTCGAACACATCCGTCAGCCGGGCGGTGTAATCGGCCAGATCGGTCAGTTCGACCGCGCAATCCTCGACGAAGGAGACGGGTTTGCCCTCCTGCTTCATCGACATCATGATGTTGAGGCCGGATTTCCGCACCTCGGCGATCTGCCCCTGAAGCCGCTGGTCGGTGATCTGTTTCACGCCACCCCAGTTGCGGCCTTCGCCACGCCACGAAAAGCCCAGATCGCCCATGCGCTCTTCGATTTCGGTCAGTTTGCGCACATTGGCGGCGGCTGACCCCTCGTCGAACTCCACCAGCAGCAGCGCCGCCGGATCGCCCTCCACGAAGGCTTCGATGGTGCGCCGGAAGAGCGGGATCTGCCGCGACAGGCCGATCATCGTGCTGTCGACCAGTTCCACCGAAAGCGGGTCCAGCGCGACCAGATGCCGGGTCGCGTCCATCGCCTGATAGAAGCTGGGGAAATGGCAGACGGCGAGAACACGTTCCCCCACAAGGGGCCAGAGCTTCAGCTCGATCGCCGTGAAATAGGCCAGCGTGCCTTCGGAGCCGACCAGAAGATGGGACAGGTTCACCGGTTCGGCACCGGGGACCAGCGCGTCGAGATTGTAGCCGCCGACCCGGCGGTTCAGCTTCGGAAAGCGGGTGTCGATCAGATCGCCGTGGGTCGCGCCGATCCGAAGCATGTCGTCCACGACGGCCTGCGCCGGGTGATCGGAGAGCGCGCCGCCCGGAACCTCGGCAAAGCGCGCCTCGGTCCCGTCGGCGAGAAGCGCGTCGATGGCGTGGACGTTGGACCGCATGGTGCCATAGCGGAGCGACCGGCCACCGCAGGAATTGTTGGCCGCCATGCCCCCGATGGTGGCGCGCGACGCGGTGGAGACATCGACCGGAAACCACAGGCCATGGGGTTTCAGCGCCCGGTTCAACTCGTCCAGCACAACGCCGGGCTGCACCACGGCGCGGCGGTTTTCCACGTCGATCTCCAGAATGCGGTTGAAGTGTCTGGAGTTGTCGAGGATCAGCCCGGAGTTGACCGTCTGGCCACATTGCGACGTGCCGCCCCCGCGCCCGGTCACCGGCATGCCGGCCTCGCGCGCCGCCGCGAGCGCGCTTGCGATATCGTCCTTGGAGCGGGGAATCGCGACCGCTGCGGGCATCATCTGATAGATCGACGCATCTGTGGAATAGCGCCCCCGCGAAAACGCATCTTCGAGGATTTCCCCGGAAAACCGGCCCTTTAGAGCGTCCAGCGGCATATCGATTTCCTCCGTCCTGTGCCGGCTTGACACCGGATCATCTCAAATTGTATTCATAATTCAACATTATGCATTCGGCAATATGTCGCGTCTTGTTCGGGCCGGATCAGTGGGAGGGTATTCAATGACATCGAGAAAGGCCGGTCGGCATTTCCTGCAAATCCCCGGGCCGAGTGCGGTGCCCGATCGTATTCTGCGGGCGATCAGCGCGCAAACGATAGACCACCGCGGCCCGGATTTCGCCGCTGTCGGCAAGGCGGCGCTGGACGGCATGAAGACGATCTTCAAGACCGATGCGGGCCATGTCATCATCTTTCCGGCATCCGGCACCGGCGCGTGGGAGGCGGCCCTGATCAACACCCTTTCCGAAGGCGACCGGGTGTTGATGTACGAAACCGGCCATTTCTCCATGCTGTGGATGAAGATGGCCAAACGTCTCGGGCTGGCGCCCGAATTCATCGAAGGCGACTGGCGCGGCGGCGCAGACCCCGACGCCATCGCGGAGCGTCTGGGCGCGGACAAGGGCCACGAGATCAAGGCCGTCTGCGTGGTGCATAACGAAACCTCCACCGGATCTGTTTCGCCCATCGCCGAGGTGCGCGCGGCCATGGATGCGGTGGGACATCCGGCGCTTCTGATGGTGGATTCCATCTCCGGGCTCGCATCGGTCGATTTCCGCTTCGACGAGTGGGGCGTGGATGTGTGTGTGTCGGGCTCCCAGAAAGGTCTGATGCTGCCGCCGGGCATCTCGTTCAACTGCGTCAGCGCCAAGGCGATGGAGATCTCGCGCGCGGGCGGCATGCGCCGGTCCTACTGGGACTGGCAGGACATGACCGGCCCGAACGAAACGGGGTATTTCCCGTACACACCCGCGACCAACATGCTCTATGGGCTGAACGAAGCGGTTGCGATGCTGCATGAAGAAGGGCTGGAGAATGTCTTCGCACGCCATGCCCGGCACGGGGCGGCGACCCGCGCGGCCGTTCGGGTCTGGGGGCTGGAGGTGCTTTGCCGCCAGCAGGGGCAGGAAAGCGGCGTGCTGACCGCCGTTCTGATGCCCGAGGGCCACAGCGCCGATGCGTTCCGCGCGACGGTTCTGGCGCATTTCGACATTTCTCTCGGCAATGGCCTGTCCAAGGTCGCCGACCGGGTGTTCCGCATCGGACATCTGGGGGATTTCAACGATGCGATGCTGATCGGCACCCTGTCGGGCATCGAGATGGGCCTGTCGAAGGCCGGTATCCCGCATTCAAGAGGAGGAACTGCGGCTGCGATGAAGGTTCTGGAGGAGAACGTTCCGCAGCATCTCGCCGCGGAGTGACGACCTGAGGGGGCGGTCCACGCATGTGTGGCACCGGAACGCCCGCCACGAAAGTGCCGCACGCCAAAGACAAGCTCTTGGAGGAGAGAATATGCTGTCTCTGAAAATCACCACAATCGCCGCGGTTGTCGCGGGCATGTCCATTGCTGCACCGGCAGCCCTGGCGGAGGATTACCCCTCGCGCACGATCGAGGTCATTCACTCCTATGGGCCGGGCGGCGGCACAGACCGTTTCGTGCGGGCCGTCGCGGTGCCGTTCGAGGAGATCTCGGGCCAGTCCATGGTGCCGATCTCGATCCAGGGCGGCGGCGGCATGCCGGCCTTCGCCAATTTCCAGCAGCGCCGGGTCGACGGCTACACGCTGATGGCGATCAGCCCCGACCAGATCATCGCCCATGCCCTTGGCCGGATCAGCATGGACGCGTTCCAGCCGCTGGCGCGCGTGCAATACGATCAGGGCATGATCGTGGTGCCCGCCGACAGCCCGTTCCAGACCATCGAGGAGTTCATCGCCCATGCCCGCGAAAACCCCGGCGATCTGACCGTGGGGATCACCGGCGCCGCCGGGTTCGACGATACCGTGATGGGTCTTTGGAACATCGAAACCGGCGCCGAGGTCACGACCGTGCCGTTCGGCTCGTCCGAGATGGTGTCGAACACGCTTGGCGGGCAGGTGGATGCGATGCACGAGGAATACGGCCCTGCGCGCGGGTTGATCGATTCCGGTGACATGCGCCCGCTCGTGGTCTTTTCCGACGAGCGTTTGCCGGTGCTGCCGGATGTCCCCACCGCGGTCGAGCTTGGCTATGACGTGACGCTTGGGCGCTGGCGGGCCTTCGCAATGCCTGCGGATGCCGATCCGGCCCATGTCGAAACGCTTTACGGTCTGATCTCCGAAGCCGTCGCCTCCGATGCGTATCAGGAAGTGCAGGAGCAGGCCGCGCTTCAATTCCGCTCCGAACTGCTTGATCCCGAAGAGTTTCAGGCTTTCATCGAGGAAGAGATCGAGGTTTACACACGCGTTCTCGATGCGCTTGGCCTCCTGAACTGACGCGCACCATTATGGCGGGCCCGGCCGATCATGCGCCGGGCCCTGCCACCGGGCGCCGCGTGGCCCCCGTACCGGCCCGCCTCATATCCCGATAGGAGCGCATAACATGGCACATCGCCTGCTGGATCTGGCCTTCGCAGTCTTTCTTTGCGGTCTGTCGATCTTCCTGTGGGTCGTCGCGGACGGCTTTCCGGAATCGCGCCGTTTCGCGCAGGCCGACGCCGATTACTGGCCCAAGATCATCTTCGGGACGATGGCCCTGATTGCCGCCATTCTGGCCATCCGCTCCGTGCGCGACATGCGCCGCAGCGGCCTGTCGGCGGCCGGAGCCTTCACGATGTCGCCGGATTTCCGCAACTCGGCGCTGCGGATCGGCGGCATGGGCGCGCTGGTGCTGGTCTATTTCGTGGCGTTCCAGCATCTGGGTTTTATCCTGGCGACATTTGCGTTTCTGGTGCTGGCAAGCTTCGTTCTGCCCTACCGGAACAACCTGACGCGGGTGCTTTTCGCGGCGGGTTTCACGGCGGTGCTGGTCTTGTTCTTCACACAAGCGCTTGAGCTGCCGCTGCCCCGGGGAACCGGGATTTTCTATGATCTGAACGTGCTGTTCTACTAAGCTCCGGAAGGATACCGCCCATGTTGGAAGCCTATGGTTCAGCGCTTGCCTATCTCTTCGGCAACCCATCGTCCTTTCTGCTGATCATCTTCTCGGTGATCTGGGGGATCGCATTCGGCTCGGTTCCGGGTCTGACCGGCATCGTCGGTGTCGCGCTTCTGATCCCCTTCACCTTCGTGTTCGACCCGACCGCGGGGCTGCTGCTGCTCTCGGGCGTCTATGTGGGCTCCACCTTCGGGGGCTCGATCTCGGCCATCCTGTTCAACACGCCGGGCAGCCCCGAGGCGGCCTGCACCGCGCTCGACGGCTATCCGATGGCCAAGAAGGGGCAGGCGGGCAAGGCGCTCGGGATCGCGCTGGCCTCTTCCGCGATCGGGGGCATTTTCGGCACGATCGTCCTGATGCTTCTGGCGCCGCCCATGGCGCAATTCGCCCTGAATTTCGGCCCGGCGGAGTATTTCGCGCTGGCGGTTCTGGGGATCACGGCCATTTCGGCCATCGGCGGCGGCTCGATCCTCAAGGGGCTGGTCGCGGGGCTTCTGGGTCTCGGGATCGCAACGGTCGGTCTCGATCCGATCACCGGGACGGAGCGGTACACGTTCGGCAATCTCTCCCTGCTGACGGGGATCAGCTTCGTCCCGGCCATCATCGGCACATTCGCCCTGGCGGAGGTTCTGCAGCGGGCGGGCGAGAAGACATCGACGGCCGAGGTGATCACCGATGTCTCCACCAAACTGCCAAGCATGAAGGAATTCATGGAGACGCGGTTCACGCTTCTGCGGTCCTCCTCCATCGGGGCGGTGATCGGCGCACTGCCCGGTGTGGGCGCGACCACGGCGGCCTTCATCAGCTATTCGGAGGCGGTGCGCTGGTCGAAAAGGCCGCAGGATTTCGGCACCGGCGTGGCCGAGGGCATCGCCGCCCCGGAATCGGCCAACAACTCTGCCGTCGGCGGCTCGATGATCCCGCTTCTTGCCCTTGGCATTCCGGGAAGTGCCACGACAGCCGTCATGCTCGGCGGGTTGACGATCCACGGGATCATCCCGGGGCCGCTCCTGATGGAGACCAACACGCAGCTTGTCTATACCGTCTTCATCGGCATGTTCATTGCGAACATCCTGATGCTGATCTTCGGCATCCGGGCCGCGCGCTACTTCGCGCTGGTGCTGAAGGCGCCATATGCGCTGGTCGGCCCGGCCATCGTCGTTCTCTGCATGACAGGCGTTTATGCGCTGAACTCCAACATCGTCGATGTCGGCGTGATGCTGGCCATGGGCGCGTTCGGGTTCCTGCTGCGCAAGCTGAGATACCCGATCGCCTCCTTCGTGATCGGGCTTGTCCTTGGCCCGATCGCCGAACGCAGCCTGCGTCAAGGTCTGGTGATAAGCGATTATGATTACTGGGATTTCGTGTCCCGCCCCATCACCGCGGTTCTGCTGATCGCCAGCCTGCTTTCGCTGATCTACGGCTTCTACGGCCAGTGGAAGCGGCATCGGCAGGACCGGGGCTCGCCCGCAGCGACAGGATAGGCGCGCGGCATGAAAAACCGAAGCGCCAGAGTTAACTTGCGTTCATGCCATACGCCGATCATCCTGCCATGAAGGACGCGCAACGGCACCGTGGCGGTCGTGCCGGGCTTGGGCGCAGACAGGCCCCGGCACAGGAATGCGCCGGCAGGGCGGGTGTTGCGATGCTGTTCGATGAAACGATGGCGCGGCGGGCGGAAACATGGGTGATGCAGGCAAGGGCTGGATCCGTCATTTCGAAGGGTTGCAAAGCCTTTCGGAGGACATGCAGACGGAGCTGATCAAGGGCAGCACGGTGGTGTCGGTGCCGTCCGGCACACAGGTTTTCCAGCCCGGGCAACCCGCCGACAACCTGCTTTTGCTGCTGGAGGGCACGGTGCGCGTGCACCAGAAATCGGACACCGGGCGCGAGGTCCTGCTTTATCGCGTGCATGCGGGCGAAAGCTGCGTGCTGACGACGGCCTGCATGCTGGCCTGCGAGAACTATTCCGCAGACGGATTGGCCGAAAGCGACGTGTCCGCCGTCGCCATTCCGCGCGCCACGTTCGACGCTCTCGCGGCGCGGTCCGATGTGTTCCGCAACTTCATCTTCACGGCCTATTCGCGGCGGATCACCGCCCTGTTCACGCTGATCGATGATATCGTGTTCCGGCGTCTGGACGTGCGTCTGGCCGGGCGGCTTCTGGAACTGGCGGGTGCGGGGGATGTGGTGCAGGCCACGCATCAGATGCTCGCCACGGAGCTGGGCACCGCCAGAGAGGTGATCTCCCGCACGCTGGCCGAGTTTCAGCGCCGGGGCTGGGTGGAGCAATCCCGGGGCGAGCTGCGGCTTGTCGGGCGTGGCGGGCTGGATCGCCTCACGCGATCTGCGGGAGAATGGTGACGAAGTCACCGAGCCCCGGACATATCGTGTGTCATACTGGTGGAAACCGACCAGAAGGAGACGGATATGACCACCAATATGGGCAAGATCGACAGGGGAATACGGATCGCAGTTGCGGTTGTTCTTCTCGGGCTCGCATTCGGGACCGGCTTTGCCGCAACCGGCGTTTTGCATTGGCTCTTCATCGCGATCGCGGCGGTCTTCCTGCTGACCTCCGTGCTTGGCAATTGCCCGCTTTACAGCCTGATCGGCATCAAGACCTGCCGCATGAACTGACCGTGCCGGGCGGCGGGTCGCGGGCCATGCACCCCAGGGCGCGCCGGGCGGATTTGCCCGGCTTGCCCGGTGTCAGCGTCGCCGGGCGGCATTGCCGCCCCGGGCCGTTGCAAGCAAGATCTCGTCATCGGGCTGCAGGGTAAGCCCGCTTACGAAGCCCGCCTGTTCGAATAATTGGTTGTCGCGACGGAGCGACAGGCTGTTTGTGCCGCCGTCGCTTGCGCCCGGCAGGGGCCAGACCGGTACGACCGCATGGGAATAGCCTGCGGACATGACCGCGGCGGCCCGCATGCGAAAGCGGGTTATGATGCCGCGCCCCCCGGGCCATTCGCCCGGTTGCTCGCCTAGGTCGCCCAGAGTCTTTTCCACGATCTCAAAGCCATAGCGCGCCTCCGCGACCTCCACGGGGCAATTGAACGTGTCCCCGTGGCTGGTGGAGAACATCGCGTCGTTGCCGGGCCGGTCCGGCGTCGCGCCCCAGCCGCCCATCTGCGGCTCGACCATGGCATAGCGGCGGCCCGTATCGGGGTTGATCCCTGAAATCACCGTCCCGAAGATCGATGCAAAATGGCCCGCCGGCAGGTCGGCGCCCGCCTGCGTGGCCAGACCGCGCCAAAGCATGTCGATCAGCCTGATCCGGGTTTCGAAGTAATAGCCATGGGGGGCGTGGGGGCCCGGGTCGAATATGCTGCCCGGTCGCGTCAGTACGTCGAGCGGCTCGAAGGATCCGGCATTGGCGAAACGCGCGGGGTCCGTCAGCGCCTTGAAGAGGATCTGGCAGGCGATGACCGCGCCGTCGCGGCTGGTGTTGTAGGGGCCTTCGGTCTGGTCCGGCGCATCGCGCAGATCGACCGTGAAGCGCTCCGGCGTGATCGTGATCCCGGCATGCCAGACGCTGCCGTCATCCTGCGGTTGGGCGATTTCGAACGTGCCGTGGGGCAGGCGCGCGAGCCCGGCGGCGGCCCGCGCGCGGCCCGTCCTGCGCGCTTCGGTGATGGCGGCGCGAAACGTATCGGACCCGTAACGCGCGCACAGCCCGCGGATCAGCGCGCCCGCCCGCCGCCCGGCCGAAACCTGCGCCCAGAGATCGCCCGTCGCCTGATCGGGCAGGCGCGAGTTGCAGCGGATGATATCGATCACCGCCTCGTTCTTGCGCCCGCCGGAGAACAGCCGAAGGATCGGCAGTCGCAAGCCTTCGGCAACGATATCGGTCACATCGGTGGCCATCGAGCCGGGCGTGCGGCCGCCGATATCGCCCCAATGCGCGATGGAGGCGACCCAGGCGACGCAATCCGCCCCGACGAAGACCGGTTCGGCCACCACGACATCATTGAGATGGGTGACCCCGCCGTGATTGGGGTCATTGGTCAGATAGACGTCGCCCGGCGCGACGGTGGCGCCTTCCTGTGCCAGGATGGCGGTCACCGTCTTGTCGAGCACACCCACGAAGGAGGGGATGCCCGCGCCGGAACTGACCAGCGCGCCCTCAGCATCGGTGATGCCTGTGCCCACGTCGAGCACCTCGTAGATGATCGGGCTCATCGCGGTCTTGCGCAGAACCTCGAACATCTCCTCGGCGGCGGATTCGAGCGCGGCCTGCACCACCGAAAGCGTGAAGGTGTCAGGCATCGATCTGCACGGCTGCGCGGGGCAGATCCGACAGGATCTCGGGGCCGTCCGCCCGCAGGATGACGATCTCCTCCAGCCGGATGCCGAACCGGTCGGGCAGATAGATGCCGGGTTCGATGGAAAACACCATGCCTTCGTCCAGCAGGGTCTCCGACGCGCCTGTCAGATAGGGCGGCTCGTGCACTTCCACGCCCATGCCGTGGCCGGTGCGGTGCAGGAAGTAGTCCCCATACCCCGCCTCGGCAATGACACTGCGCGCCGCGGCGTCCACCGCCTTTGCCGGCACGCCGGGCCGTGCGGCGGCAAGGGCCGCCTCCACCGCCGCATCGACGATGTCGTGAACCTTGTCATACCCGTCCGGCGCCGGCCCGAGGATCGCCATCCGCGTGATGTCGGAGGAATAACCCGCCATGCCCGCGCCGATATCCATCACCACGGCCTGACCGCCGGCCAGCCGTGTTTGGCCCGTGTGGTGATGGGGGAAGGCTCCGTTCGGGCCTGCGCCGATGATGGTGAAAAGCGGCTTGGCGCCCTGGGACAGGAAGCTTTCGCGTGCGACATCGGCGACCTCCGTCTCGGTCATGCCGGGCCGCATCGCCGCCCAGGCGGCCTTCATCGCGGCATCGGCGCTCCGGGCGTTCGCCTTGAGTTTTGCGTATTCGTCGGCATCCTTGCGCATCCGCAACGCACCCACCGTCGTCGCGGTGAACTGCCGTGTCGCACCGGGCAGGGCATCCTGAATGAGGGCGGCATGATCGGCCCGCATGGTTTCGTCAAGAACCAGCGACCGCGCGCCCGTCAGGTTGAACTCGCTCAGAAGATTGGCAAGCGCCGCATCCGGCCCGTCGGCATCGTCCCACGGGTAAAAGGGCAGATCGGTCTGCTGCCGGGCGCTGTCGGCCTCCAGCCCCGGCATCAGAAAGCCCGCGTGATCCGCGGTGATGCAGGCCACCAGCGGGCGCTCGTCGCCATGGGGCCGCACGTCCAGAAGCCAGGCCATATGCGCGCCCGGTCCAAGCGCGACAAGGTCCACACCTTCCGTTTTCATCGCTTGGCGAAGTCTGCTCAATCTGTCCATCAGGCTGCTCCCGAAATATGGTTTCCAAAGGGTCGGTTCACGTCGAACCCGCCGACACGGGCCATTTCCTCTTCCGGCGGGGCCTCGCAGGTCCATTTGCGCGACGGAACCCAGCCACAATCGCGCCGGAGCGCGGCGGCATATTCGGCACGTTTGAAGGCCGCGATGGAGGGGTCGATGACAGGCACGCCAAGCTGCTCCTGCAACCGCTCGTGAAAGCCGATCTCCAGCGTGCAGCCCAGAATGATCGCTTCGGCGTAATCCTCCTCGACCGCGCGGCGCCCGGCCGCAAGCAGGCGTCTTTCGGTTTCGTCGTGATCGGCCTGAAACTCGGTCACGCCCAGTTCCACATGGTAGAGGCCCGTGCATCGCCCGCCGTGACCATACTCCACGATATTGCCATGCATCTGGTTGGCCCATTTCCGCCGTCCGATGATGACACCGAAACGATTGGCCAGCGAGGTCGCGATTTCGCAGGCGGCCATGCAGGGGGCCACGACGATCATGTCGCCGGACAACTCGCGCGCCTCGTGCAGGGCGGTGTCGTAGAAGCAGCCGATCACGAAGGCATCGAAATCCGCGCGCGTGGCGGCACGGACCGCCCGCATCACGCCGGTGGTCACCCGGCCTTCATAGGACCGGTACTCGATATGCTCAAATGCGCCATCCTCGGGCGGAAGCGAGGTGACGTGGATTTCGGTGCCCGGTCTGGCGTGGGCCGTGGTCGCATCCAGAAACACCTGATCGTAATCGCTGTTTCCGAGCGGGTTGTGATACATGATCTTGACCATTTTCAATCTCCTTGAGTTCGCGGCGGATCCGGTTCGCGAGGCGCCGGACCCGGCCGGTGTCATGTCACGCCATGGATCTCGCGGGCGCGCTCGGGCGTGATCAGCCCATCCTTGATGTCGCGGCGCACGGCCTCGGGGTCGCGGGCCTTCGGATCGCCATAGCCGGCGCCGCAGGACGTCACCACGCGGATCACGTCATCGGTCGTGACATCGAGACCCGAGACGAAACTGTAGATTTCCGCCTTGCCATCGGCCTTGCGCAGCTCGACGTAATTGCCCGAGCCTTCCTCGCCGCCTTCCAGAGACCAGGGTTTGATCCGCGAGCGGGTGTAGCCCGCGGTCAGAAAGCCTTTCTCGGTCCGGATCCGGTATTCCAGGATCAGGCCACGCCCGCCGCTGTATCGGCCCTCGCCGCCCGGCGCGGTGTTGAGCGCCATGCGGTCGACGAACAACCCGTTCCGTGCCTCGGATATCTCGGCCGGCGTGTTGTAGGTCTCGCCATGGAAGCCCGAAAAGATACACGGGTTGCCGTCGCGGCCATCCCATGCGCCCCAGCCCCCGATCTGGGGCTCGATGATTGTGTATTGGCGGCCGGTGTCTGGATGGATGCCGCCGATGAAGGTGCCGCAGATCGAGCTGAAATGCCCGGCGGGCAGACGCTCGGGGATATGTGGCGCAAGGCAGCGCCAGATCAGGTCATAGACCCGGACCTCGGTCTCGAAGTAGAAGCCGATGGCTGCGGGTTCCTGTGCGTGGAAGATCGACCCTTCGCGGGTCAGGACCTTCAGCGGCCGGAACGAGCCGTCATTGGCCGGGGTTTCGGGATCGGTCAGCGATTTGAACACCATCTGCGCGCAGACCAGCGTTCCGTCGCGGGAGGTGTTCGTGCAGCCCGGATCCTGGTCGGGATTGTCGCGCAGATCGACCACCATTTCATCGGCGCTGATGGTGACGGTCACGTTGAAGATGCGTCCGTCATCCTGTTCCTCGCGCAACTCGAACGTGCCATGGGGCAGCTTGGCAAGTTCCGCCTTGGCGGTTCGTTCGCCGAACTCCATGAAACTGTCCATCGCGCGGATGAAGGTCTCGGTGCCGTATTTGACTGCCAGCTCCTGCAGCCGTTTCGCCCCGACACGCACCGCGGCGATCGCGGCCCACACATCGCCAAGCAGGAAATCGGGCATCCGCGAATTGGTGGTGATGATGTCCATCACCGCCTGATCGGTCTCGCCCTCACGGATCAGCTTGACCGCGGGCAGCCGCAGGCCTTCCTGAAAGATCTCGGTCGCCTCCCCCGAGAGAGAGCCGGGCGCCATGCCGCCCACATCCGAATTATGCGCGATATTGGCGGTCCACGCGATCAGCTGCTCGCCCGAGAAGACAGGCATCGCCAGCACCAGATCATTCAGATGCGTCACCCCGCCATGCCACGGATCATTGGTGATGAACACGTCGCCCGGCCGGATATCCTTGTGCTTGGACAGGATGAACTGCACCGACTTGTCGAGAACCCCGATAAAGGCCGGAATTCCCGCGCCCGACGAGGCGATGCGCCCCTGGGCATCGGTGATGCCGGTGCCCATGTCCAGCACCTCGTAGATAATCGAGGACATGGCGGTCTTGCGCATCGCCGCGAACATCTCGTCGGCGGTGGCCTGCAGGGAGTTCTGGATGATCTCCAGCGTGATCGGATCGTTTGCGCCACTCATGCCCGGCCCTCCAGATAGATGTGGATGTTGCGATAGGCGTCGATCTCCACCCGGTTGCCGGGATGGACCACGACCGTCGTGCCCGGATCTTCGATGACTGCCGGCCCGCTGAAGGCCATGCCGGGCGCGAGTTTCTCGCCATCATAGATGTCGGCCTGATGCTTGCCCTCAAGCGCGTAATCGACCTGACGCGTGCCCTTCAGGGCCGGTTTCGCCTCCGGCGGTCCGATCTCGGCGGGCCGCATTGTCAGCTTGCCGACCTCGGCGCGGGCCACCAGATGGATGCCCACCATCTCGACCGGCGCGTCCAGCCGGTAAGTGTATTCGCGCTCATAGGCTTCGTGGAAATCGCTTGTGATGCGATCGAGTGCGGCATCGGTCACCGGGCCGTCAAGCGGCACTTCGGTCGTATGTTCCTGATTCTGGTAACGGAACTTGCCGTAGCGTAGAAAGCCGATCTTCGCGGGGTCGACGCCTTCGGCCTCGAATGTGGCGCGCGCCTGCGCTTCGGCCGTGGCGAAGACATCCTCGATCACATCGCCCGCACCATCGGCCAGATCGACCAGTTGCGTGACGAAGTAATCCCGGCGCAGATCCGACATCATCATGCCCCAGGCGGAAAAGACCGAGGCCGCATTGGGCACCACGACCTTTTTCACCTGCAATTCCTGGCCAAGCGCCACACCATGCATCGCGCCGCCGCCGCCGAAGGCGAGAAGCGTGAAATCGCGCGTGTCATGGCCCCGGTTGAGGCTGACGAGTTTCAACGCGTTGACCATGTTGTTGTTGGCGATGCGGATGATGCCCTCGGCGGCCTCGTCCACCGAGACACCGAGCCTGTCGCCCACCGCTTTCAGCGCTGCGCCTGCGGCCTCCATATCGGCGTCGATCTCTCCGCCGCAGAAGAAGTCGCGGTTGATCCGGCCCAGCCACAGATTGGCATCGGTGGTCGTGGCCTCCTTGCCGCCCTTGCCGTAGGCGGCGGGCCCGGGCAGGGCTCCGGCGGAGTGCGGCCCGACATGGAGCTTGCCGAAATCATCGACCCAGGCGATCGAGCCGCCGCCGTTGCCGATCTCCACCAGATCCACGACCGGGACCATAATCGGATAGCCCGCCGAGGTCCGGCTGCGTTCGATCCAGTAGTCCGTCATGATCCGCACCTCGCCGCCTTCGATCAGGGAGCATTTCGCGGTGGTGCCGCCGATATCTAGCGCGAGGATATTGGGCTCGCCGATCAGCTTGCCCAGTTCCGCGGCACCCCAGAACCCCGAGGCGGGGCCGCTTTCGACCATGGTGATCGGCACCGCGGAGGTGGCCTTCAGACTGTCCACGCCGCAGTTCGATTGCATGATGTAGGGGCTTTTGGGCAGGCCTTGCGCCTTCAGCCCTTCATCGAGTTTGCCCAGATAGCGGGCCGCCACGGGCTGGACGAACGCGGAAAGCACGGCGGTGTTGGTGCGTTCGTATTCCCGCCATTCGCGGGTGATCTGATGACTGGCCACGACCGAGACCTCGGGCCAGAGCCGGCGGACCTCTGCCAGGACGGCCTCTTCGTGGGAGGTGTTGGCATAAGCGTGCAGAAGGCAGATCGCCACGGCCTCGACGCCTTCGGCGCGGAAGGTTTCCAGAAGGTCGGGAAGCCCCGAAAGATCGAGCGGCGCACGCTCCGCGCCGCGATAGGTCATCCGGCCCGGCACCTCCGCGCGAAGATGGCGTGGCACGAACGGCGCGGGCTTGACGTAGTGCAGGTTGAAGAAATCGGGCCGGTTGCCGCGCGCGATCTCCAGCACGTCGCGGAACCCCTCGGTGGTGATCAGGCCAACCTTGACGCCCTTGCGTTCGGTCAGGGCATTGATCACCACGGTGGTGCCATGGGCCATGAAATCCACCTCTTCCGGTGCGATCCCGCCCTTTTTCAGCACGTTCAGGACACCGGTTTCGAAATCGGGCGGCGTGGTGTCCGATTTGGCGGTCACGATGTCCATCGTGCCGTCGGGGCGGGTTTCGAATGCCACCAGATCCGTGAAGGTGCCCCCCACATCCGTGGCCACACGCACGATCGTTTCGGACATATCTCAGGCTCCTTTCTCGATCGATGCGGCCAGCAGAAATGCCGCCGCACCGGGCAGTTTCAGGGTTTCGGCCGCGGCCACCTTCTCGGGCGTGTAGTGGCCGGCGGCATGCAGGCAGTTGAGCGTGCCGATCACGCGCCCGCCCACGACCACGGGCACGTTCATGCAGCTTTCGCATCCAAGCGACTGGATCAGCGCATGATCGGGGAAGACCTCGGCGATCTCCTCGATCGAGTTGGCGACGAAGGTTTCATGGCGGCCGCTGACGATCTCGCTCCACCGGTTCGGCTCGATCTCCTTCTCGCCCGACACCGGATAGGCCTCGGGCATGTTGGAGTAGCTGCGCCGCGCCACGCCGCGCACATGGTCGATTTCTAGCAACGTGAAGAGACGCGCGCCCACGGTCTCCTCCACCAGTCGCGCCAGCGCGTCGAAACTTGCGTCCGGTTGATCGGATGCGGCGAATGCCGCGGTCAGGTCAGTCATGGTGCCTCCGCCAATGTGTTTCTGAGCTTGAGCTCCGCGTCATCCACCACAGGCACCGCACCGATCAGGGCGCGGGTGTAGGGCTGCTCGGGTGCGGAGAAGATGCGTTCGGTGGGCCCAAGCTCTTCCAGCCGACCGGATTTGAAGACCGCGACCCTGTCGGCCACGTTTCGGACCACGGCGAGATCATGGGTGATGAAGACATAGGTCAGCCCCTTCTTGCGCCGCAGGTCGTTCAGAAGCCGCAGGACACGGGCCTGAACCAGCACGTCAAGTGCCGATGTGGGCTCGTCAAGCACCACCAGATCCGGCTCGCAGGCCAGCGCCCGGGCGATGCCGACCCTCTGGCGTTGCCCGCCCGACAAGGCGGCGGGGCCGCGCCGGCGCATATCGGCCGGCAGGCCGACTTCCTCCAGCGCGGCCTCGACCCGGTCCCACCGGTCGGCCCGGGTTCCGATGCCATAGACATCGAGCCCCAGCCGCACGGAGGCGCCGACGCTTCGCTTCGGGTTGAGCGCGGAAAGCGGGTTTTGCTGCACAAGCTGGATCGCGCGGCGCTGCGCCGGGCTGCGGCGGGCGGCGAGCGGCGTGCCGCCGAAGACGATCTCGCCCGCGCTTGGCGCCAGAATGCCGAGGATCATATTGGCGAGCGTCGTCTTGCCCGAACCGCTTTCGCCGACCACGGCGAGGCACTCGCCCTGCGCGACCTCAAGCGAGACGTCGCGCACCGCATGCACCGGCCCACCGGCGGTCTGGAATGTCTTGGAGACGCCGTCGATCCGCAACAGGCTCATGATGCGCTCCCGTGCCGGACCATGGGGGCGAGAAACGCCTCGCTGACCTCGGGCACTTCGGGCAGGCCCACACCGGTGATCCGCGGCACCGCATCCATCAGCGCGCGGGTATAGGCATGGCCGGGCGCATGGAAAACGGCATCCGTGGCGCCTTCCTCCACGATCCGGCCGCGATAGATCACATAGACCCGGTCGGCGAACTCCCGGACCACGCCCAGATTGTGGGAAATGAACAGAACCGCGGTGCCATGGTCTTCCACCAGATCATGCATCAGCCGCAGGGTCTGGGCCTGAACCGAGACGTCAAGCGCGGTCCCGGGCTCATCGGCCAGCAGCAGCTTGGGGTGATTGACAAGCGCCATGGCGATCATCACCCGCTGGTTCATGCCGCCCGACAACTGGAAGGGATAGGCGTCGAGCACCCTTGCCGGATCGGGGATCGAGACCTCTTCGAGCATCTCCGTCGCACGTGCATTGCAGGCGGCGCGGCTCAATCGGGGCACGCGCCTATGCATTACCTCGGCGAATTGCCGCCCGATCGTGAAGGTCGGATTGAGAGAGGAGGTCGGATCCTGAAAGATCATCGACATCTCGGTGCCGCGAAGTGCGGCCCGGTCGCGCGGATGCATTGCCATGATGTCACGCCCGTCGAAGGCCACCTGTCCGGCGACGCGCGCGCTGCCGGTTTCCTGCAACAGGCCGAGAATGATCCGCGCGGTGACCGATTTGCCCGAGCCGCTTTCGCCGACCAGGGCCACGCGCTCGCCCGCCGCGATCCTGAGAGAGATGCCGTGCAGAACCTCCGTCAGGCCGCGATGTCCCTTGAACGCAAGCGTCAGGTCGCGGATGTCCAGAATGTCACTCATTCGTCGACCCCCAGAACGTCGCGCAACCCGTCGCCGAGCAGGTTGAAGCCGAAGACGGCGAGCAGGATGGCAAGGCCCGGAAAGACCGTCAGCCACCAGCTGTCGGGCAGATAGCGCGCGCCTTCCGCCACCATCGAGCCCAGATCGGGCGTGGGCGGCTGCACGCCCAGACCCAGAAAGGAGAGCGAGGAGGCAATGATGATCACGAAGCCCATGTCGAGCGTCATCTTGGTGATGATCGCGGGTAGGCAATTGGGCAGGATCTCCCGGAAGGCGATATGGGCCGTGGGCGCGCCGATCACCTCGGCGGCCAGCACATAGCCTTCCTCCCGTTCGGAGCGGGCGATGGAATAGACCAGCCGCGCGTACCACGGCCACCACATGGCGGTGACGGCGATCATGGCGTTGGTCAGCGTCGGCTCCAGCACCCCCATTACCGCGATGGCCAGCACCAGCGGCGGGATCGACAGGAAGATATCGACGATCCGCATCAGCACCGCTTCGGCCCAACCGCCGAGATAGCCCGCCAGCAGGCCCACGACGGTGCCGATCGGGGTTGCTATGGCCAGCACCACGACACCGAGCAGCAGACTGATCTGATAGGCGTAAAGGATGCGGCTGAAGATATCGCGGCCCACCAGATCGGTGCCCATCCAGTTGCGCGCGTTCGGGGCCTGATTGGCGTAGGCGAAATCCACAATCGCGCCGTTATGGGTCGGAAACGGCGCGATCCACGGGGCGAGGGCGGCCGCAAGCACCACAAGGAGCACGAGGATCAGCCCGGTCAGCGAGAGCGGATTGGCCGCGATGATGCGCAGGCTCCGGATCATGACGCGGCCCTCGTGGAGTGCCGGATGCGCGGGTTCAGGAAGGCGATCAGCAGATCGACGATGATATTCACGATCAGGAATGTCAGCGCGATGATCAGCACGGTTCCCATGATCGCGTTGAGATCCTTTCTGAGGATCACGTTCACGCCGTACCGGCTCAGCCCCGGCCAGGCGAAGACTGCCTCCACCAGAAAGGCGTTGCCCAGCATCGCCGCGAAATCGAGGCCGATGATGGTCAGGGACGGGATCAGCGAAGGTTTGAACGCATAGCTGCGCGCGATCCGGGACGGGAAGAAACCGTAAGCCTGCGCCATCTCGATGTATGGTTTCTGATAGGTTTCGACCATATTGGCGCGGGTCAGCCGCGCGGCCTGTCCGATCCCCGAAAGCGCAAGCGCCACCGCGGGCAGGACCAGATGATGCAGCGCGTCGGCGAAGGCGGCGAAATTGCCCGCCAGCAGCGTATCGACTGTCAGAAAGCCGGTGACCCGCTCGATCTCGTAGATATCGGAAATCCGCCCCGCCACCGGAAACAGCGGCAGATAGAAGGCGAAAAGCAGCATCAGGATCACCGCCCAGACAAAGCTTGGCGCCGACACCGTCAGAAGCGTCAGAACACGAATCAGATGATCGGGCCAGCGGCCCCGATGACGTGCGGCGAGTATGCCGAGCGGCAGGCCGAGCGCCACCATCAGGATGCCGGCAAAGATCACCAGTTCCAGCGTGGCGGGCAGGAATTCGGCGATGTCCCGGGTGACGGGTCGGTTGGTGTAGAGCGATTGTCCCAGATCGCCGCGCAGCACGTCGGAGACGAAATGGCCGTATTGCGCCACCAGCGGCTCATCGAGATGCATTTCGGCGCGGAGCGCGGTCACCTGTTCGGCAGAGGCGCTTGGCCCCAGGGCGATGCGCGCCGGGTCGCCGGGAATGACGCGGGCGATGGCGAAGATCAGCATCGAGACGCCGACAAGCACGACGGCAGAGATGCCAAGCCGCCGCAGAAGAATGCGCAGGACGGGGAGCATGGGCAGGGTCCGGATACGCCCGGGCCCCATCACGGAGCCCGGGCAGGGAGAGAGAAAGAGAGACTGGTTACTCGACCATTTCCATCAGGCGGAAGCTGAAGCCCATGCCGTCAAGGCCGAAGGCCATGTCGGGATCGCTCAGCGCCGGGGCGCGCACGCGGTCCGATGCGGCGAAGACCGATTGCCGGTCGAAGCCGTAGATCGTGGGCGCCAGTTCCATCAACCGGGCGTTGAGCTGGCCATAGGCCGCCGCACGCTCCGCATCGGTCGCACCGACCCGTCCGGCCTCCAGTGCCGCATCGACCGCCGCATCATCGAGATACTCCGGCGACTGCCATGTTCCAGGCACGGAGGAATGGTACATGCCATAAAGCAGCGTGTCGGGATCGCCGGTGACCGCGTTGACGAAGATCTGGCTGATATGCGGGGTGTTTTCGGGTGTGCTTACCCGTTCCGTGAACAGGGCCCAGGGCAGTGTCTCGATCGAGGAGGAAATGCCCAGTTCCGCGAAGTTCGCCTGCATCAGCAATGCGAAGCGCTCCTCGATCGGCACCTCCGCGATCCAGGTGATTTCAAGGTTCCAGTCTTCGGGCGCATAGGGGCAGGCCGCCATCGCGGTCTCTGCCGCCGCCATGTCGCGGGAAAGCGCCATTTCGGGGCCGTTTGCGCCGAACATGCCCACCGGGATTGCGCCGGTTGCCGGGCTGCCCTGGCTGATCTCGTCTGTGATGGCGATCATCTGCATCGCGGTGCCGTAATCGAAGGCGTGGCCGAGCGCGCGCCGGCAGTTCACGTCATCCAGCGGCGGACGGGTGGTGTTGAGCTTGACATAGAATGCGCCGGTGCCGCTTTCGGTGAGAAGCTGGGCGCCGTCCGCGGCCAGGGCGCGGATCACCTCGGGCGGGAGCCACTGGCTCGCGATATCGTGCTCGCCCTGGGCCAGCAGGGTGCGGACCGTGGCGGCCTCAAGCCCATAACGCAGGCGCACCTGATCCGGTGCGGCGTCGTTGATGGGCAGGAAGTACCCGTCGTTGACCGCCATCACGGTTTCCGACTGCGGATTGTGGGAGGAGACCGTGTACGCGCCGGTGCCCGCACCATTGGCCGAGAGGAACGCTTCGGCCCAGGGGTCGTCACCGGTTGCGTTTTCCTCCACCAGCATCTGGTCGACGATCGGCAAGCGCACCAGCGAGGCCACGAAGGGCGCATAGGGCTCCTCCAGCGTGAAGCGCACGCTGTGCTCGTCCATCGCTTCGGCGGTCACACCGGAGAAGAGATAGGACAGGCCCTGACCCATGGCCTGCATCCGCTCCAGCGAATAAACCACATCGGCGGCGCGAAGCGGGTTGCCCGACTGGAATGTCACATCGTCGCGCAGGGTGAAGGTGTAGCTGGAGCCATCCACTTCCCACGCTGTGGCCAGATGCGGATCATGGCCGGGTCCGCCCTGCCGCGGCAGGACCAGCGTGTCGTAGATATTGAACATCAGGATCGAGTCGGCGTAGTCCGACGCCTTGGCCGGGTCCAGTTCGCCAACCGCAACCTCATCGAGCCTGAGCACGCTTTGCGCGACGGCGGGGGAGGTGAGAGAGGTGGCCGCCGCAAGGGCCGCGGCCAGCAACATCCGTTTCGTCGTCATGGGGTATCTCCTGTTGGGTTGGGGATGCCTGCCCCGTTTTCCGGAGCGTTCTTGTGAATGGGGGCGGGCGCGTCGCCGAACATGTCCATCGTCCCGCACCAGAGGAGCGAGACCGTCTGATCGGTATGGTTCCATGTGGAATGGACGCGGTTGCTGTCGAAATGAATAGAATCCCCCGGACCCAGAACCTCCGCCTGGCCCTCGATCTCCACCGTGACCTCGCCGGCCAGCACGAAGAACATCTCCTCGCCGCGGTGACTGATCGGTTCGCTGCGGCGGCCCGGCGGTTCATGCACGATCACCGAGGTCAGCTGAGAGCCGCTGAACTTGGTCGAGATACGCTCGTAGGACGGGCCGGACATATCGACCGAATAGGTCACGCGCCGGTTCTGGCGGGTCGTGTTCCCGTCCGCACCCGGCTGGACGAGAAAGTCGCTGATCGGCCTTTGCAAGACTTCGGCGAGCCCCGCAAGCGAGGACAGCGACGGCGCGGCCAGTCCGCGCTCGATCTGGCTGATGAAGCCGACCGACAATCCGGCGGCGTCGGCCACCGCCTGCATCGTCATCCCGAGTTCCTTGCGGCGGGCGCGGAGGGCCGGACCGAGGTTCGAGGGGGCTTCTTCGAAGGGTTGTGGTTTTAGCATGACTAAAACCGTGGTGGATCGAGAGCCCGTGAGTCAAGGAATTTTTAGCCCAGTTAAAATCCGGATCAGGGTCCCATGACATGGGCCAGCAACCGGAATGCGCCGTTTCAAGCTGTGATGAGCAGCGTACAGGACTTTGACAATACGGGAAAAGTCGCGGGAAGGTGGTGACGTTCGATGATACTGTGCAGATCACTCACCCCGTCCGGCGAAGAACGCCTCCGCAATGGCCAGAGAGATCCCGCGCCAGGCACGGGTCCCGGCAAGCGCGTGTAGTTTCCGGGGGAATCGCAGCCTGTCACTCGGATCGCGCTCATCAGGAACCGGCTCAATGCTGGGTAGGACCGTGCACCCGCCGGCAGGATGCTTGGCCATAAGTGTTTCGGCTTGAAGATCGCGGGCTTTTTCTGTCCAACGGTGAGACGCGGTGAGGCCCCTGATGCGGAGCGCGAGACCATGGCGACCCCGATGCCCGATACGCTGGCCTGCATCAGCTGGAATATCCATCGTGGCCGGGGCAATGACGGCCGGGTCGATCCGGATCGCACGCTTGATGTGCTGCGTAACGAGGTCTGGCATCCCGGCACCGAGGCGATGTTTCTTCAGGAAGCCGATGAAGAGGCGCCGCCCCATCACGGTGTCCTGAACATCTCTGAGATCGAGGCGATCACCGGCCTGCGCCATGTGCAGGATGACCCGGACAGCAGATCCGGGCCGGACAGTCACGGATTTCTGGGCGTCGTGGTTTATCTGCACCCGGATATCCTGGTGGAATCCGTGCGCCTGATCGATCTTCCGGGGCTGGTCTGCCCACGGGGGGCGGTCATGGTGGATGCCGCCCGCGCCGGACGCCGCCTGCGCTTCGTTGTCACCCATCTGTCGCTGTCGCAGATGCTGCGGATCGTTCAGATGCGAAGGATCGGCCGACACCTGGACGGCGACGATACCCGGCCCGTCATTTTGTGCGGCGATCTGAACGAATGGCGTCCATGGGGCGGTTTTGCCCTGTCGAAGCCGGTTCTGGGGCAGGCGTTTCACGGCCCGGCGCGGGCCACATTTCCAATCCGCAGGCCACGGCTGCCGCTTGACCGCGTTCTGACGAATGCGTCCGGGCGGGTGGAGGACCTGCGGGTGCTGGACGGGCCCGGTATCCGGATGGCCTCCGACCACCGGCCGCTCTGGGCGCGGGTGAAGCTGGCGCCCTAGGTACGGGCCATTCGGAAACTTGGGATCAGGCCCCTCCGGGCTTACCGGCCTTCCGCGGCCACATGCGGGAAAACACGCCATCGCGCTTGATGATCCCGTGATGCAGGGCCGCGCCGATATGCATCGCAACCAGGATCGCGATGGCCACACCGCCATAGAAATGTATGGATTTAGCAACCTCCGCCAGCGCATCGGAGCGCGGAACAAGCGCAGGAAGACCTATCGCATCGAGGGACTCGATCGGAAATCCGCCCGCTTTCACACGGACATATCCGGCAACCGGCATGATGACCAAAAGCGCATAAAGCAGGGTATGGGTCAGCCCCGCGATCCTTGCCTGCCACGCGGGCAGATGCGCAGGTTCGGGCGGCGGCGGGGAGCGCCAGCGGTAAACCAGCCGGATCACGACCAGAAGGCCCAGCAAAACCCCCACATTCTTGTGGAACACGAACAGCGTGTTCTGAAGCGGCCGGCTGATCCCTTCCTGCACCATCAGCATTCCCGCCGGGATCGTGAGCAGGACCAGAAGCGCCATGATCCAGTGCAGCCATCGGGCAGGGGGCCGATAGGATGATGCCGGAATTGTCATTTTCGAGCGACCTCGCTATGGTTTATGATTGCCAATTCGCCTTCATGGGCCATCTTGATCCCAATATTACAGAGTGAGCAAGGGCATAGTCCCCAAACAAAACATGGCTTTTCAGAATAAGCTCTCTGGTGCGGCGCATGCCGCCAGCCGGCGGCCCGGTTTGGCGGCGTCGATCAGGAACCTGAGCCCGACCGCACAGTTTCTGGCCGTGGGCGTCGTCGGATTTTCCGGCGTCATGGCGATGGGGTCGGTGCTGGTCGGCGATATTCTGCCGGCAGGCGTGCTTGTCGGCGCGGGGTTTTACGGTCTGGCGCTTGCGGTGGCGGTTCTGGCGCTGCGTGCGAGCTACCCGCATCCGGGGATCGGGCTCTGCAACACGGTCACTCTTTTTCGATTGATGTTCGTCTCGGTGCTCCTGGCCGCGCTGATCACCTCAGGCGGCCATCCATGGGCCGTCTTCACACTCGCTTCGCTCGCCCTTTTGCTGGATGGCGTCGATGGCTGGCTGGCCCGGCGCGAGGGCTATGTGTCGGCCTTCGGGGCCCGTTTCGACATGGAGGTCGACTCGGTTCTGGCGCTGGTTCTGGCGCTTCTGGCCTATCAGAGCGGCAGTGTCGGGGCTTATGTGATCCTTCTGGGCCTCCCGCGTTACATCTTCCTCGCGGCGCAGGGTGTCCTGCCATGGCTGGGCGGCGATCTGCCCCGGCGGTTCAGCCGCAAGGTCGTTTGTGTGCTCCAGATCGGGGCGCTGCTTCTGGTGCTGATGCCGGTCATCGGCAGGCCGGTGTCCGACCTGATGGTCTGGGGGGCCGCGGCGGCGGTGGCATGGTCGTTCTGGCGCGACCTGCGCTGGCTCTGGCTGGCACGGCGGTCATGACAATCCCCCATGCCGGTCTGCGCCGGACGCTCCATCTTCTGCTTGCGGCACTTGTCCTGCATCTTGTCCTGATCCAGCCGAACCACCCCGATGCCATGGGCTGGGGCGCGCTGTCTGTGTTTCCGCTGGAACTGCCTGCGATCCTGCTGGCGCTGATCGCCCTCGGGCAAACCCGTGTGTCCGGTCCGCTGCGGGCTGCTCTGACCTTTGTCCTTTGTCTCATCGTTCTTCTGAAGACCGCGGATTTCATAAGCTTCAGCGCGCTGTCGCGGGGCTTCAACCCGGTGGCCGATCTGGCGCTTGTCGATGCGTTCCTGCGGCTTCTGAAGGGCACGTTCGGCGGGCCTGCGGCGCTGGCCGCGATTCTGGGGGCGGCGGCGTCCCTTCTGCTGCTGGCCGCGCTGATATGGTGGGCCACGGGGGTCTGGGCGCGGGTGAATGCGCGCCCGGTTGTCGCCGGTCTCTCCGGCCTGGCCGCGGCCCTGTCCGGCGTGATCGCCGCGGCTGAGATCGGGCAGACCATGGGGCGCTGGACGCTGCCCTTCGATCCGCTCGGAACCGCCTTCACCGCCCGCGTGGGCGTGGAACGGGTCGAGATGGTGCAGACCACATTGTCCGAGTTGCGCAGCTTTCGCGCCGAAGCCGCCCGCGATCCGTTCATCGACGCCCCCGGTCTTTTCGATGCGATCGACCGGGACGTGCTTGTCATCTTCATCGAAAGTTATGGACGAACGAGTTTCGACACGCCGTTTTATGCCGGGCTGCATCGGCAAACGCTGGCCGGGTACGAATCCCGCCTTGCGGGGCGCGGGCTTGCCATGCGGTCGGGCTATCTGACATCGCCCACCCGCGGCGGGCAAAGCTGGCTGGCCCATGCGACCTTCGCCAACGGGCTGTGGGTGGACAACCAGATCCGCTATGGCGCCGCGCTTTCCAGCGGGCGCGAGAGCCTGTTTCACCACGCCGCGAACAGCGGGTTCCGGACCGCGACCGTGATGCCGCAAATCACGCTTGACTGGCCAGAGGCGGACCGGATGGGGTTTGAAACGGTTCTGGTCGCGGCCGATCTCGGCTATCGGGGGCTGCCTTTCAACTGGGTGACGATGCCCGATCAGTTCACGCTGGCCGCGCTGGACCGGCTGCTGCGCAGCGGCGATGACACGAGGCGGCTTTTTGCGCAGGTGGCGCTGGTCTCCTCCCACGCGCCATGGGTGCCGGTGCCCGATATCGTTCCCTGGGAAGATATCGGCGACGGGACGATCTTCAACGCGGTGGCGGCGTCGGGCGACCCGCCGGAGGTCGTCTGGCGGGATCGGGAGCGGGTCCGGGCGCAATACCGGCTGGCCGTCGACTATTCCCTGCGCGCGGTTCTGGAATATGCCCTGCGCCATGCGACCGAGCCGCCGTTGATGATTATCGTCGGCGATCATCAGGCGGCGGAATTCATTGGTCTGGACGAACGGCCCGATGTGCCGATCCATGTGATCGGACCCGAACCGCTGGTCGCGCGGCTGACCGACGCCGCACCCTATCCCGGGCTGCGGCCCGCCGATGACGCGACGGCCATACCGATGGACCGGATGCGCGACATCCTGCTGAACGCGTATTCCACGCAAACCGATACGGGGGCGGTCAACTGAGCATGCCGCGGCGATTTACCGTTTCCCCCATGCTGATCCGGGCCGCACAGGTCGCGGTTCTCGCCGGTCTTGCCGTGCTGCTTTGGCGGGTGGGCGATGGCTGGCAGGCGCTTGCGATGCTGCGGGCGGCCGATCCCTACTGGCTGGCGGCGGCGGCGCTTGCGCTCACGCTCCAGACGCTCTTGTCGGCGCTGCGCTGGCGGTTGACCGCCGCCCGGCTCGGGATCGCGATTTCCCGCAGCGACGCGGTGCGCGAATACTACCTGTCGCAGGTCGTGAACCAGTCCTTGCCCGGCGGTGTGCTTGGCGATGCTGGGCGCGCGGTGCGGGCGCGGGGGCAGGCGGGCCTGTTCGTTTCCGGTCAGACCGTTGTTTTCGAACGGATCGCGGGCCAGATCGGCCTGCTTGCCGTTCTGCTGGCGGGCCTCCTGGCAAGCGTCTTTTTCCCGATCGGCCCCGGCTGGCCAGCCGGCGCGATGGTGCCGATCTGGGCGTGTTGATCGCTGCGGTATGTCTTTTTGCCGCCATCGCGATCAGTCTGCGTGCCGGGCCCGTGTCGGCGCATGGGCTGCACCGGGTCATGCGCGCCTTCATCCATTCGGTTGCGGCGCGCGATATATGGAAGCAACAGGCGATGCTCAGTCTTGGAACGGCCCTTTGCAATGTCGTGGCCTTTGCCTTTTGCGCCGCGGCTCTTGGTGTGGCGGTGCCTGTTCTGGCGGTGGTAACCATCGTGCCGCTGATCCTTTTCGCCATGGTCCTGCCGCTGTCGATCGGCGGCTGGGGCCTGCGGGAGGGCGCGGCGGCAGTGTTGTTCCCGGTGTTCGGGGCGGGTATGAGTGAAGGGCTTGCGACAAGCGTTGCCTTCGGCCTTGTCCTGCTGGCGACGGTCCTGCCCGGGATGATGCTGACCTGGATGCGACCAAATGCGCCTGTCACCGGGCGGCACTGACCTAAGTAATGTGATGCAATTGAAACGACCGAAATCCAATGGGTTCAAGGGCCTGGATCAGACCATTTTTAGAAAGCGGGGAAATACGATGAAGAAAGCAGCAGGGATTACGCGGCGGCACGTTCTTGGCGCGGGCGGGGCGGTTTTGGGTGCCGGAGCCATGGGTGTTTTCCCGCGGCGCGGGTGGGCGCAGGTTCCGGTCAGCCTCCAGCTCTCCTGGCTGCATTCGACGCAATTCGCTGGCAGCTATATCGCGCTTGAGCGCGGATGGTGGCGCGACGGCGGGCTTGACGTGACGCTGGTGGCGGGCGGGCCAAACGCGCCGGTTGAGCCGCCGGTCGTCTCCGGTGCGGCGCTTGTGGGCATTTCCGCCGCCGATTACACCGCCGCCGCCGTAGAGCAGGGCGCGCCCTTCCGGATCATCGGTGTCGCGATGCAGAAGAACCCGTTCGTCATCGCCTCCCTTGCGGCCAATCCGGTCAACGTTCCGTCGGATATGGAGGGCATGCGGATCGGCATGGCGCTGGCGAACACCCCGGTTCTGGAGGCGCTGTGCAGGCTTAATGACGTGGATATCGATGCCATCGAGGTGGTGCCAACCCAGTATTCGCCGCAGCCGCTGGTCGCGGGCGAGGTGGATTGCCTGCTGTGCTGGGAAACCGACCTGCCGGTGGCGATGACCATTCAGGGTGTGGACAACGTGACGATGCTGATGGCCGATCACGGCTATGCGGTCCATTCCCAGACCTATATCGCGACCGATGACAGCCTTGCCAATCGCCGGGCGGAGATCGTGGCGCTCATGGCCGGTGAAGTGCGTGGCTGGGAGGCCTATCGCGAAGACACCGATGCCGCCGCCGCCCTGACGCTGGAGATGTTCCCGGATGCGGGGCTCGATCCGGAGACCCAACGACTTCAGGCCGCCCGGCAGGTGCCGCTGATGTTCTCGGACCTGACCGACGCGAACGGCTTCGGCTGGTGGACCGACGAGACGGTGGCCGCGAACATCGAGACGCTCGCCCTTCTGGGCCGGACGGTCACGCCCGATTTGTGGGACCGCTCCATCCTGGAAGAGGTGCGCGGCGCCTGAGCGGGCGATGTCGGTTTCCGTCGTCTGCACCGGGCTGGCCAAGACCTTCGGCGGATCGGTCGAGGCGGTCAGCCCCATCGACCTGACATTCGCCGCCGGCCAGACGACCGCGCTGGTCGGCCCGTCGGGATGCGGCAAGTCCACGCTATTGCGCATGGTGGCAGGGCTGGAAGAACCCACCGCCGGCGAGATCACGATCGATGGGCATCCGCCCGCCGATACCCTGCGGGAGGCGGCATTGTCGGTGGCCTTCCAGGATCCATCGCTTCTGCCATGGCGCAGCGTTCGCCAGAATATCGAGCTGGCCTGCGCCCTTGCGCGACGCCCGAAAAACGCTACCGATATCGATCAGCTGATCCATCTGGTCGGCCTTGAGGGGTTCGCCGATACGCGCCCGGCCGAGCTGTCGGGCGGCATGCGCCAGCGCGCCGCCATCGCGCGCGCGCTTGTCACCCGGCCCAGGCTTCTGTTGCTGGATGAACCCTTCGGCGCTGTGGACGAGCTGACCCGCAAGCAACTGGCCAGCGATCTGCCCGGTATCTGGGAGGCGCGCGGAACCACGACGCTTCTCGTGACCCATTCCGTAACCGAGGCGGTGATGCTTGCGGACCGCATCGTGGTCCTGTCCCCGCGCCCTGCGGATATCGTGGCCGATATCCCGGTCGACCTGCCGCGACCGCGGCGGCAAACCCTGTCCCGGGAGCCGCAATTCGCCCGGATCGTGGAGAGGGTTTTTGCGGCCCTGTCCCAAGGCATGGCCCGAAACCTGCCGAAAGCGGCACAATGATCATCGCCCGTCCCCTGCGCGCCGACGCGCCGGCGCGAAACGGCCCGCTGCGCGGGCTAAGCCGCCTTCTCCCCGGTCCGCTTCTGGCCCTGCTGCTGTGGGAAGTTCTTGGCCGTGCGCTGGCCGATGCCTTCGTTCTGGCCCCGCCTTCGGCGATCCTTGTCTACCTCTACGAGAACCTCGGGCTCATGAGCCGCGCACTGGCCGTGACCCTGGCCAATGCGGCGGCCGGGTTCGTCATCGGCAACCTTGCGGCCATCGCTCTTGCCGTGCTCGCCAGTGTCTGGCCGCGAAGCGACGGGGTGGTGCGCGGGCTGGCCCTTCTGGTCTTCTGCCTGCCGCTGGTGGCGACGGGGCCGATCCTGCGCGTGGTATTCGGACCCGGGCCCTGGCCGCAGATCGTGCTAGCGGCGCTGGCGGTCTATTACACGACGCTGATCCCCCTTCTGGTCGGGCTCCGGGCCGTGCCGGCGGGGTGGCTCGATCTGGTGCAGAGCTATGGCCGCGGGCGGCTGGCCGCGCTGCTGCACGTGCGGGCGCTGGCGGCGTTGCCCTATCTTGTCGCCGGTTTGCAGATCGCTGCGCCCGCCGCCTTTCTTGGCGCGATGATCGGGGAGTTCACCGGGGCGGAACGGGGCATGGGCGTGCTGACCCTGCGCGCCATGCGGTCCATGAATGTCGACATGACATGGGCGCTGGCCACGGTCGCGACCTTTGTGGCCGTGCTGAGCTATCTGGCCATTGGCTGGCTTGCGAGACGGTTTCTGCATCACGAGCCGCCGGTCATCCTTGCCGCGCCCACCGGGGCGGGGAAGGGGGGCCGGGGGCAGGGCGCCTTGCGCGGCCTGCTGCTGACCGGGGCCGCTGCGCTTCTGCTCTGGTGGGGGGCATTGGCGCTTCTGGACCTCAACCCGTTTTTCGCGAAAGGCCCGTGGGAGGTGTTCTCGGCGCTGGTTCTGGCGCCCGATGCGGCGGCGACGCGCAGCGCTCTGGCCGAGGCGCTTGGTCAAACGGCCATATTCCTCGTTCCGGGCTATCTGGCGGGCCTTGCCGCGGGGGCGCTGCTTGCCATGCTCATCGTTCTTGTCCCGCGGATCGCGGGCGTGGCCATGCCGCTGGCCATCGCGCTGCGTTCGGTTCCGATCATCACGACGGCGCCGCTTGTGGTCCTGATCCTCGGGCGCGGCGCGCTCGGCACCGTGGTTCTGGTCGCGATCATGGTCTTCTTTCCGACATTCGTGGCCTGCCTGCACGGTCTGCGCCAGGCCCCCGGGCGGATCATCGACGTGCTTGACAGCTACGCCGCAGGGCCGGTCCAGCAACTGATCCGGGTGCGCATTCCGGCGATGCTTCCGGCCTTCTTCGCGGCGGCCCGGATGAACGTGCCGGCCTCGGTGCTGGCGGTCACGGTCGTGGAATGGCTGGCAACCGGCAACGGCATCGGCAGTCTCATGGCGCTTTCCGCGTCCTTGTCGGATTACGACATGTTGTGGAGTTCTGTGGTTCTCGTCTCGATCCTCTCCGCGCTCGGATATGCGGGGGTCGGTGTCTTGGAAAGGCGGGTGTTTCGCGTTTACGCGCCGGAGCAATTGCAATGACCCCGCGCGCCGCCGCCTTCGCGATCCCGGGTGACATCGCCACGGTAACCGGCGGGTACATCTACGAACGGCGTCTGTTGCACGAACTGCGCGCACTGGGCCATGATGTGACGCATCTGCAACTCGGCGCGTCCTTCCCCGAACCCACGCCCGCCGATATGAACCATGCCGTGACATCCCTGCGCTCGCTTAGCCCCAAACGGGCCCTGATCCTTGACGGGCTGGTCTATGGCGCGATCGATACCGCCGGGCTGCAACAGGTGCGCGCGCCGATCGTGGCGATGATCCATCACCCGCTGGCGCTGGAAACCGGTCTCGACCCCGCATTGCGCGACCATCTGTTCCGGACCGAGCGTGCCAATCTGGCGCTCGCGGCGGAGGTTCTGGTGCCAAGCGGCCACACCGCCCATATCCTGACAACGCAATATGCCGTTCCCGCGCAGCGGATCACCATCGCGCAACCGGGAAGCGAGCGGCCGAGCGGCATCCGCGCACCGGCCGATCCGCCGCTGATCCTATCGGTCGGCATCCAGCATCCGCGCAAGGGGCACGATGTTCTTCTGCGCGCGCTGGCGGGGCTTCGGGATCTCCGCTGGCGCGCGGTGATCGTGGGCTCAGCCCATGATGCGGCCTGCGCGGAGGATCTGGTGCGGCTGCTGGATCACCTCGCACTTGGAGACCGGGTGACCCTTGCCGGCCGCATCCCGCAGGCGGATCTCGACGCGCTATTCGCTCAGGCCTCGCTCTTTGCGCTCGCCACCCGCTACGAGGGTTACGGAATGGTGTTCGACGAGGCGCTGGCATGGGGTCTGCCGATCGTGTCCTGCGATACCGGGGCGGTGCCCCACACGGTCCCTTCCGGGGCGAGCCTTCTTGTTCCGCCCGATGCGCCCGAAGACCTGGCCGATGCGATTGCCCGCATCCTGACGGACAAGACCCTGCGCGCGGGCATGGAGGCCTGCGCGAAACGTGCGGGCGCGGCGCGGCCCACATGGCAGGACACGGCTCGCATCGCGGGGCAGGTTCTGAACGGGCTGAAACCCCGGAGGTGAGTGGGGCAGGGCGGGCGACAGAGGACATTGCGCGAGTGGAGCGAGCAGGATGAAACCGACAGGAAAGCGCGCCGGGGCGGCGGAAGGTGCCGCCCCCCGATCTCGCGGGATGGCGGCGGCGATCGGGCGGTCGCTGGATATCTATTACCGCGATGCGGCGCGGACGAGCCGGATGGATCGCCTGAACGCGCTTTTCGTGCCCGATGGCGGGCTTGCCTTCGATATCGGCGCGCATGTCGGGGACCGGACGGCAAGCTTTCTGCGATTGGGCGCGCGCGTTGTCGCACTGGAGCCTCAGCCGCAAGTCTTTCGCGCGCTCCGTCTCATTCACGGCCGCCAGCGGCGCGCGGTTCTCGAACAGATGGCCGCAGGGGAGGGGCCCGGCGAGATCGAGATGTTTCTCAACTCCGGCAACCCGACCGTCTCGACCGCCTCGGCCGATCTCGTCGCCGCCGCATCCTCGGCCCCCGCATGGAAAGACGAGGTCTGGGACAGAACGGTCCGCGTGCCGGTCACCACGCTTGATCGGCTCATGGCCCGGCATGGCGTGCCGGATTTCGTCAAGATCGACGTGGAAGGCCACGAACTGATGGTACTGAAGGGCCTTGCTCGGGCGGTCCCGGCGTTGTCGTTCGAAGTGACCACGCTTCAGCGCGACATGGCCTGTGCCTGCGTCGGCCGGTTGTGCCAGCTTGGTCCCTACGAATTCAACATCAGCCTTGGCGAAGACCACCGCCTGCGCCAGTCAAGCTGGACGAACGCCCCGGAGATGTGCGCCGAAATCCTGCGCCTGCCTGCCGCGGCAAACTCCGGAGACATCTACGCCCGGCTGAGAGCGTAGGGGGGAACCGGGTTGACCGGGCATCGGGAATCGCATCGCGTGCAAACCGTGGAATGTGTCGATCGGGCGTTGCACAGCGCGCATGATTTGCACGAAATCGCGGCATGATGTCCGCGCCATCGCCCCGATTTCAGGCAGACGGAAAACCAGGTCCCGCAGAGCGTCTCGCCCCTGTGACACCTGGGGCAAACACAGGTGATCGTGAGCTGTGCGTTTCATAAGCATCGGCGCGGTTTTGGCGGGCATCGGAGCACTCCGGCGGCAATGTCAGGTTGACGTGGATGAGACGAACCATTTTACATTTGGTACGCACCAACGAATGATAGATTCGTTGCAAATCCAAGCGAAGGCCAGTTCCGGTGACCAGCGACGGAGACTTTTCGGACAACACGACGCGTGCGCTGAACCAGATCAGGCGCATGATCGAAAAGGGCAATCTGCCCTCCGATGGCCGACTGCCGACGGAACGCGAACTGTCGGAGAAACTGGGCTGTGGTCGGCGCCAGGTCCGGCGCGCCCTTGAAGTGCTGGAGGCCGAGGGATTGCTGTGGCGGCGGCAGGGCAAGGGCACGTTCGCGGGCCAGCCAAGGCGTCCCGCGACCGAGATGGCGGCCACGATCGCCGACAAGGTCGACACGCTCGCCATCATGGAGGCGCGGATGGGGGTGGAGCCGCAACTGGCGGCCCTTTGCGCCCGCCGCGCCACGGCCGAAGATGTCGACCGGCTGCGCCTTCTGGCCGAACGGGCCCATGGCGCATCGGATTCCGACTACTGGGAGTTATGGGACGGCGCGCTGCACCGTCTGATCGCCCGGATCCCCGACAATCCGATCCTGTCGGCGGCATTCGATCTGCTCGATACGGTGCGGATGGACGAGAACTGGCAACATGACCGGCATCTGGCCCGGACTCTGAAGACCAAAGTCGTCTATCACGAGCAGCACCAGCGGATCATAGACGCGATCGACGCGCGGGATGCGGATGCGGCGCGGGCCGCGATGACCGATCACCTGCAGACACTGACGGATGATCTGCGCCGGTCGATGAGAGAGACGGGCGAAGTGCATTCCTTTGCCACGGAAGCACGGATCACGGACAAAACATCGAAAAGGCGTTTGAAAAAATGACGAGAGGTCAGCCGACGCAAAGCTGACCGCGCCCCGGACCGGAGATGGGACGGGCGCAGGACTTGAACGGGGGACATGACATGGCGGACACGATCACCGAAGCCGATATCGCCGGGGCAGAGCGCCTTCTGGGCCTCGCCTACACCGCGAAAGAGCGGGCGCAGATGGTTGGCAATCTGGATGGCCAGCGCGATCTGATGATCGCGCGCCGCGATCTGCGGCTGGACAATGGCCTCCCGATGGCCTGCCGGTTCGACCCGCGCCTGCCGGGCTTTGCGATGCCCCACGGGATCGACGCGCTGCACCCGTCGGAGATCACGGCGCCGCTGCCGTCCGACCCTGAGGATATCGCCTTTGCGCCGCTTACCCATCTGTCGCAGTGGGTGCGGAGCGGGCAGATCTCCTCCCGCGCGCTGACCGATCTCTATCTGGCGCGTATCGAGCTTCTGAATCCCAAGCTGGAATGTTTTGCGACCGTCACGCCGGATCTGGCACGCGCGGAGGCGGACGCCATGGATGCGCTTCTGGGCGCGGGCGTCTTGCTGGGGCCGCTGCATGGCATTCCCTACGGTCTGAAGGATCTGTTCGACACCAGGGGGATCACGACAGGCTGGGGGGCGGAGCCGTTTCAGAACCGCGTTCCGGACAGCGACGCCGCGGTTACGACCCGCCTGCGGGCGGCAGGCGCCGTGTTGCTTGGCAAGACGACCGTGGGCGCGCTGGCCTATAACGATCTGTGGTATGGCGGCTGGACGCGCAACCCATGGAACCTCAACGAAGGCTCAAGCGGGTCGAGCGCGGGCTCGGCCTCGGTGACGGCGGGGGGGCTGTGCGGATTTTCCATCGGGACGGAGACGCTTGGCTCGATCACCTCGCCCTCGCAGCGCTGCGGGACGACGGGCCTGCGTCCGACTTTCGGACGGGTCAGCCGGGCAGGGGCCATGGCGCTTTGCTGGTCGCTCGACAAGGTGGGCCCGATCTGCCGGTCGGTGGAGGACACCGCCCTGGTTCTGGCCGCGATCAACGGCGGCGACATGCGCGACCGCGGGTCGATCGCCGCGCCTTTCCAGTTCGATGCGCGGGCGGGGATCGAGGGGATGACGCTTGGCTATCTTCCCGAAGCGTTCGAGGACGGCGCGACCGATGTCGACCGCGCGGCGTTGGCGGCGGCAAAGGATTTGGGGATCACGGTGAAGGAAGTCACCCTTGAGGATCTCCCCTATGCCTCCCTGATGACCGTTGTCTATGCCGAGGCGGCGGCCGCGTTCGAGGCACTGACGCTGGAGGATACGGATGATACCCTGCGCTGGCAGGATGACGGGGCCTGGCCCAACACGTTCCGCAAGGCGCGCTTCGTCTCGGCGGTGGATCTGGTTCAGACCGACCGGCTGCGCTACCGCGTGATGCAGGCGGTGGGGGAGATGATGAGCGGCGTTGATGCGCTGATCGGACCGTTTTCCACTGGCCCGATGCTGGTCGCGTCGAATTTCACGGGGCATCCGTGCGTGCATCTGCGCGCGGGTTTCGAGGATATCGCGAGCCGGTCGATGGCGTCGCTTGGCGCGGGCAAGCTGACCACCGGGGACGCCGCCGGCGAGACGACCTTTACCGTGCCGCAGGGCATTTCGCTCTGGGGGCAGTTGTTTGACGAGGGTCCGCTGCTCAATCTCGGCATGGCGCTGGAGAAGAAACTGGGGGTCGCCGACCGTCGGCCCACCTTCCCGAACTGAGGACGGACGAGCAATAATGACCCGCAGAATGCGGGCATCTCAAGCGTGACAGGGCCGCCGAAGCCGCGGCCACCAAAAAGGAGATGACACGATGAAACGCAGAAGCTTTCTGGCGAGTACCAGCGCCGTCTTTGGGGCAACGCTGTTTTCCGGCGCCGCCCCGAGGATCGCCTCGGCGCCGCCCCGAGGATCGCCTCGGCGCAGACCGAACCCGTAAGCGGCGGTACCCTGATCTGGGGCCATTCGGAGACCACGCAAAACCTGGATATGCACCAGACCGGCACGGCCTCCACCGGGCGGGTGTTGCAAAACGTACACAACTCCATCGTGACGGTGGATCAGGATCTCAACGTCATTCCCATGCTTGCCGAGAGCTTCGAGCAGAGCGATGACGGGCTCACCTATACGTTCAGGTTGCGGCCGGGCGTTAAGTTCCACAACGGGTCCGAGATGACGTCGGCGGATGTGAAGTACTCCTTCGAGCGCTGCGCGAACCCCGATACCGGCGCCGTGAATTTCGAGGTGTTCAACGCGGTGGAAAGCATCGACACGCCCGATCCGCTGACCGTGGTCGTGACGCTCAACCAGATCAATGCGCCGTTCCTGTCGCGGCTGGCCGAAAACGGCGCGGGCGTCATCATGCCCGAAGGGTCCGGCGACGTGCAGGGCGAAACCCCGATCGGGGCGGGCCCCTTCCGTTTCGTGCGCCGTGAATTCGGCAACGAGGTGGAACTTGAGCGGTTCGACGATTACTGGGACGGGCCGGCCTATCTGGAGCGGGTCATCGCCCGCGAAATCCCCGAGCCGACGGTGCGCCTGACAGGGCTGCGCACGGGCGAGCTGCACATGATCAACGACATCCCCGCCGACCGGATCGGAGAGATCGAGGATGCCGGCGAGTTGCAGGTGGTCAAGTGGTTCCCGCTGAACTGGGACTTCGTCAACCTGAACCACACGTTCGAGCCGTTTCAGGATGCGCGCGTCCGCCGTGCCTTCGACATGATCATCGACAAGGAGGTGTTGCTGGAAGGCGCGCTTTGGGGGCAGGGTGCGGTGACCGCCTCGCCCAGCTATCCCACATCGGCAAGCTTCAATGCCGATCTCGTCCAGCGGCCGCAGGACATCGAGGGCGCCCGCGCTTTGTTGGAGGAAGCGGGCTATCCGCCCGGCAGCCTCGACATCGTGTTCAAGGCCACGACGAACTACCCCTACCATATCGAAAGTGCGCAGATCCTGGTGGAGTGGTTCCGAATGGCCGGGGTAAACCTGACGATCGAGCAGCTGACCTGGGCCGACTGGCTGTCCCAATGCTGGGTCGATCGGGATTTCCAGATGACGATGATGAACTTCTTCACGCTGTGGGAGCCCGATTTCCTTTATTACAGCCTGTTCAACACCGTCGGCGCGTTCAACTATCGCAGCGTCAGCGACCCCGAGATCGACGCCCTGACGGAAGAGGCGCGCATCACCGTCGATCCGGCGGAGCGGGCCGAGATCTACAAGGCGGTGCAGCAGCGGCTCTTCGACGAGGCGCATGACATCATGCTGTGGTTCCGCAACGGCAGCATCGGCGCGCAGCCGTCCGTGGGCGGACTGGACACGATCGTGCATCCCAACGGGTCCAACCTGAACTTCCACAAGGTCTGGCTGAACGCCTGATCCAACCCGCCCGGGCGGCGGCAACGTCGCCCGGGTCTTTCGCTAGAACACCCGGGGTGCCCATGGCCTACATCATCAACCGCGTGCTGTCCGTGTTGCTGACACTGTTCCTGATTTCGGTGATCACCTTCGCGGTCACCAACATCCTGCCCGGCGACGTGGCGATGATGATCATGGGCACGCAATCGAACCCGGAGGCTCTGGCGGGCCTGCGGGAGAGCCTTGGCCTGAACGATCCGCTGATCGTGCAGTATGGCCGCTGGATCGGCGGGCTTCTGACCGGCGACTGGGGCCATTCCCTCGTCTTCAGGGAGCCGATCGCGCCCCTGATCGCGCAAAAGGTCGTGGCCAGTGGCGTGATCGTGGTGATGTCGATGACCATCGCCCTGCTTTTCGCGATCCCGCTCGGGGTGTGGGCCGCGATCCATCGGGACCGCTGGCAGGACAGCACCGCCAGCACCTCGGCCCTGGTCGGTGTCAGCCTGCCCGATTTCTTCTGGGGGATCATGCTGATCCTGCTTTTCGCCCGTGCCCTGGGCTGGTTCCCGTCCAGCGGCTTCGTTCATCCCGCCGATGATCTGCTTGGGGCCATCCGCCACGCCTTTCTGCCGTCGCTCGCCCTGGGTCTCGGGCTGATGGCGCATCTGACGCGCATGACCCGCTCCACCATGATCGGCATCCTGCAACAGGAATTCATCCGCGTCGCCCGCGCCAAGGGTCTGGCCGAGCGGGAGGTCGTCTGGAGCTATGGGCTGCGCAACGCCATCGGCCCGGTTCTCACGGTGGCGGGGCTGCAGGTAGGCTATCTCTTCGGCTCGATCATCGTGGTGGAGAGCCTCTTCAATTACACCGGTATGGGCTGGCTGACCTATCAGGCGCTTCTGAACCGGGATATTCCGCTGATCCAAAGCTCCGTCTTCGTCATCGCCGCGGTCGTGATGCTGACAAACCTTCTGGTCGATCTGCTCTATGTGGTGATCGACCCGCGGATCCGGTTGAGCTGATGCGCGGTTTCATGACAGGCAAGGGGCTGCTCGGCGGGGGCATCGTGATCACGATGCTGCTGGTGGCGATACTGGCGCCGCTCTTCATCCCCGATACATTCGCCACCAGAATGGACATGCGCGCGCGGCTGTCTGGCCCCTCGCTCGACCATATCTTCGGCACCGACCAACTGGGGCGGGATCTCTTCTACAGGGTTGTGCTCGGGGCGCAAACCTCGGTCATGATCGCCGGCGCCGCGGTGCTGATGAGCGTGGTGATCGGGCTGCCGCTCGGCATCATCTCGGGCTATTACGGCGGGGTGATCGACAATGTGCTGATGCGGCTGGTCGACACGCTGCTGAGCTTTCCGGCCCTGCTTCTGGCGCTGACGATCAGTGCCGTTCTGGGCCCGAACCTGACCAATACGATCATCGCCATCGGGATCGCGTTCACACCGTTTCTGGCCCGCATCATCCGGGGGGAGGCGCTGCGCGTGGCGCAGATGCCCTATGTCGAAGCCGCCCGGGCCGCCGGCACCACGGATCTCAAGATGATCATCCGCCATGTCCTGCCGAACATCATGCCCGCCATCATCGTGCAGGGCACGATCAGCCTTGCCTTCGCCATTCTGGCCGAGGCGGGGCTGTCATTCCTCGGGCTGGGGACGCAGCCGCCCGACGCAAGCTGGGGGCTGATGATCCAGGCCAGCCGCGACTATCTCGACGTGGCGCCGTGGACCGCCCTTGTCCCCGGGGCGGCGGTGGCGATCACGGTGTTGGGCCTGAACATGTTCGGCGACGTCCTGCGCGACGTGCTGGACCCGAGGACCCAGACATGACCCCGATCATCAATATCGAGAAGCTGCGCGTCACCTTCGGCAAGGGCGACGAGGAGGTCACCGCGGTCAAGGATGTCAGCTTCTCGATCAATCCCGGTGAAACGGTCTGCATCGTCGGCGAAAGCGGGTCGGGCAAGTCGGTCACCTCTTTGTCGCTGATGCGGCTGGTGGAGTTCGGAGGCGGCACCATCGTCGATGGCCGAATGACCCTGGCAGGCGAAAACGGCGCCATTGATCTCGCGCAGGCGGATGCCGACACGATGCGGGACATTCGCGGCGACGAAATGGGGATGATCTTTCAGGAGCCGATGACGTCGCTGAACCCGGTCTTCACGATCGAACGGCAGCTGACCGACGGGTTGCGCGTGCATCGCGGGCTGACCGGGCAGGCGGCCACCAAGCGGGCCCTGCAATTGCTGAAAGAGGTGCGCATCCCCGAGCCGGAGCGGCGGCTGAAGCAATATCCGCATGAGTTGTCGGGCGGAATGCGGCAGCGCGTGGTGATTGCGATCGCCATGGCATGCCACCCCCGCCTGCTCATCGCGGACGAACCGACGACCGCGCTGGACGTCACGATACAGGCCGAGATCCTTGCGCTGATCAATCAGCTGAAGCGGGAAACCGGCATGGCGGTGATGTTCATCACCCATGACATGGCGGTCGTGGCCCAGATCGCCGACCGGGTCGTGGTGATGTATCGCGGCGATGTGGTGGAAGAGGGGCCGGTGGAGGAGATATTCGCCAACCCCAAGGCGGAGTACACCAAGGCGCTGCTGGCGGCCGTTCCGCGCCTTGGCGAGATGCGGGGCAAGGCCGCGCCCGAACCCCTTCGGCTTGTGGGCGACACCGTGCCGCCGAAACCCATCACACCGCGTGAGACGCCCGAGCTTCTGCTGGAGGTGCGCAACCTGACCACCTATTTCCCGGTCAAGGGCGGCCCCCTGCGGCGTCACGTGGCCAATGTTCACGCGGTGGAGGATGTGTCCTTCACGCTGAACAAGGGCGAAACGCTGTCGCTGGTGGGTGAATCCGGTTGCGGCAAGTCCAGTTGCGGCCGCTCCATCCTGCGGCTGGTCGAACCGACATCCGGTTCCGCCATTCTGGATCGCAAGGATGTTCTGGCCGCCAGCCATCGCGATCTGCGCATCCTGCGGCGCGACATGCAGATGATCTTTCAGGATCCGTTTGCCTCGCTCAATCCCTATATGCGGCTTTCGGCGCAGGTGGCCGAACCCTTGCGCAACTTCGATCTGGCCCGCGGATTGGAGTTGCAGGACCGGGTTGCGGCCCTGTTCGACCGGGTGGAACTGCCGCGCGCCTATATGCGCCGCTTTCCGCACGAGCTGTCCGGCGGCCAACGCCAGCGGATCGCGATTGCCCGCGCGCTGTCGGTGTCGCCCAAGCTGATCATCGCGGACGAGGCTGTCTCGGCGCTCGATGTGTCGGTGCAGGCACAGGTGCTGAACCTGATGATGGAACTGCAGGCCGATCTGGGCCTGTCGTTTCTGTTCATCAGTCACGATATGGCCGTGGTGGAACGGGTGAGCCACAATGTTGCGGTGATGTATCTGGGCCGGATTGTCGAGATCGGGCCCCGGGCCGCGGTTTTCGAGAACCCCCAGCACAGCTACACCAAATCACTGATGCTGGCGGTGCCGATTGCCGATCCGCGCGACCGAAAGCAGATCGGGGATCTGAACTTCAAACCGATCCCGTCGCCGATGCATCCGCTGAGCTACACTCCCGAACCGTCACGTTACGAAACGGTCGGGCCCGGCCATCTGGTGCTGCGGGAGGGCTGAGGTCGACGTGCCATCAGGGGTGCACGACCTCAATTCCCGCCTCGGCCAGCATCTGCCTTGAGACCTGAAAACTATGGTCGAGCGCCCCGTCGTTTTCGGGGATCGGCGGGCTGACCACCCGCGCGATCCCGCACTGGATGATCGCCCGCCCGCAATCGGCACAGGGAAAGCGGTTCACGTAGAGCGTGCAGCCCTGAAGCGGTACGCCGATGCGGGCGGCGTTATAGATCGCGTTCCGCTCCGCATGTTCGCCCCAGAAGAATTTCTCTCCGCTCGCCCGGTCGAACCGCCGCTCATCGGCAGCCGAGACGCCGCGCGGCAGGCCATTGTAGCCCGTCGCGCGCACCTCCTGGCCTTTGGGGCCGACGATGACGCAGCCCACATGGCGGTCCCGGTCCTCGGACCAGGAGGCCACATGGTCGCAAAGACCCATGAAGCGCGCCGTCCAGATCGCATCGGTGCCCATGCGCTCACGCCGCGAAGACATAGGCAGTTTTGACCGTGGTGTAGAATTCGGCGGCAAAGCTGCCCTGTTCCCGAGGCCCGAAGCTGGAGCCTTTCCGCCCGCCGAAGGGCACGTGATAATCTACGCCGGCGGTCGGCAGGTTCACCATCACCATCCCCGCCTGCGCGCGGCGCCGGTACTCCCGTGCCGTCTTGAGGCTGCTGGTGCAGATGCCGGATGACAGGCCGAACTCGGTGTCATTGGCGACCGCGATGGCTTCCTCCAGATCCCCCACCCTGATCACCGATGCGGTGGGTCCGAAGATTTCCTCCCGGTTGATCCGCATGTCGTTGGTGGTGCCGAGAAAGAGCGCCGGCGCCTGGAAGAAGCCTGGCGTCGCCAGTTCCAACCGCTCCCCGCCGATTACTTCGGCGGCTTCCTGCGAGGCCAGATCCACGTATGTCAGGTTGGAGGCCAGTTGCTTCTCATCGACCACCGGGCCGATCTGCGTTGCCGCGTCAAGCGGATCGCCGACCTTCAGCGCCGTCATCGCAGCCCGGAGTTTCTCGACGAAGGCGTCGTGTATCCCGGCCTCTACGATCAGCCGGGAAGACGCCGTGCAGCGCTGCCCGGTGGAAAAGAACGCGCCGTTCAGACAGGCGGAGACGGCGGTGTCCATATCGGCGTCATTCATCACCACCATCGGGTTCTTGCCGCCCATCTCAAGTTGAAGCTTCTTGCGCAGCCTGCCGCAGGTTTCCGCCATGCGGTTGCCCACCGCGACCGAGCCGGTAAAGGAAATCGCCGCCACATCCGGGTGGTTGACCAACGCCTCGCCCACGACGGAGCCGCGCCCGTAGACAAGGTTGAACACACCCGGCGGGCAGCCGTTTTCGTTCAGAAGGCTGGCGATGATATGGGCGCAGGCCGGGGTCAGGTCGGCGGGTTTCATGACCACGCAATTGCCGAAGGCCAGCGCGGGCGCGGCTTTCCAGGCCGGGATCGCGATGGGGAAGTTCCAGGGCGTGATCAGACCAACGACGCCCATGGGCTCCCGCGTGACCTCGATATCGATATCGGGCCGGACCGACGGATGCAGTTGCCCCCCAAGCCGGAGCGCCTCACCGGCGAAGAACTTGAACACCTGAGAGGCGCGCCCGACCTCGCCGATGGCCTCGGCAAGCGTCTTGCCCTCCTCGCGGGCCAGAATGCGTCCGTAGTCCTGGGCATTCGCCCCCAATGCACTGCCCACTGCGGCCAGCAGGTCATGGCGCACCTGCGGCGTTGTCGCGGCCCAACCCGGCGCGGCGCGTTTGGCCGCGGCAACCGCCTGATCCACGGCATCGGTATTTCCATAGGAGAATTCCCCGATCACCTCGTCCGTATTGGCCGGGTTGATATCGGGATGGTAGTTGCCGAAATCGGCCCATTGGCCATCGATCAAGGACATGTGCTTGGGCATTGTTTTTCCGTTTGTTAGGGATGAAGGAGACCGGTTTCGAGATCACGGGCCGCACCGTCAGGCAGCGGCTGCAAAGGGAGCAGGGTGTGGCGCCAGCGCGGATCGCCCGTGCGGCGGCTTACCATGTGTTTGACGGCCGGGATTAGGGTCGGCCCCGCCATCGCCGCGCGTTGACGGGCGATCTCTTCGGCAAGATCGGTGGTGCCATCCCCGTTCTTCGCCCAGACCTGCGCACAAAGCGGGGCGGTGACGTTCACCGTGGCGGAGATACAGCCCGCGAACCCGTCCGACCTGGCATGAGAAAGCACCGTTTCGGAGCTTGGAAAAACCGCCAGATCGCGCTCAAGCGCCACGATCCCGGCACAATAGGCCAGATCGCCGGAGCTGTCCTTGATCCCGGCGAAGCGTTCGGGGGCCCGCATCGCCAGCTCCGCGATCACCGGGATCGGTATGCTCAGCCCCGTCATTTGCGGGAAGTTGTAGAAATAGATCCGGATCGGCCGATCCCCAAGCGCCGCGTGAAGCGCCATGTACCACGCGATCAGCCCGGCCTCGCTTGCGGGCTTGTAGTAGTAGGGCGGCAGCACAAGTGCCACGCCATAGCCCAGATCGTCGGCGGCTTCCGTCAGCGCGACCGTTTCGGCCAGCGCGGGCGTGCCGGTCCCGACCATCAGGCGTTCCGTCGGGCAGGCCTCCGCCGCCCAACCCATCACCGCGCGGCGGGTTGTTGTGTCGAGGGAATTCGCCTCGCCCGTGGAGCCGAGAATGTTCAGCCCGTCGCAGCCATTGGCCAGCGCCCAACGGCAATGCTCCGTGAACAAATCCCGCAAGGGGGCTCCGGCCCCGTCCATCGGTGTCGGTACCGCCGCAATCACGCCTTGCATCAACCTGCCTCTTCCCTGATCTCGCGGGCCGCCGTCAGCGTGGCCAGATTGGGCGCATCGCGGACCGGCTCCATGCCCTTGTGCCAGCCGCCCGGTTCGGTGACCCTGCCGTCTGCATCCAGAAAGACGGCCGTGTTCATCTCGGCATAGGCCTCTTCACCCTCGGGCACCTCGTCATCGTAGCGGATCGCGTCGACCGGACAGATCGACTCGCACATGCCGCATTCGATGCATTCGGTCGGGTGGATGTAGAACATCCGCTCGCCCTCATAGATGCAATCAACCGGGCAGGAGGTCGTGCAGATCCCGTCCTTCACATCCACGCAGGCGCTGAGGATCACGAGGGCCATGCCTATCTGCCCCGCCAGACCGGCGCGCGCCGGGCGCGGAAGGCGGCCACACCTTCATGGGCGTCTTCCGATCTCAGCGCGTCGGAGAGTTCGGGCGCGCCTGTCTCATAGGCCTGGTGAAGCGGAAGGGCGGCTGTCCGGCGCGCGACTGCCTTGATCGCCCGAAGGCTGAGCGGGGCCGAAGCCAGAAGATCCGCGACCCACCTGTCCACCTCCGCATCCAGTTCGGCGAAGGGCACAACCGCATTCACAAGGCCATATCCCGCCATCTCCGCTGCGGGCACCATACGGCCCGTCATCATCATGCCCATGGCGATGTTGCGCGGGATAAGGCGGGGCAGCATCACCATGCCGCCATCGAGCGGGACCCGGCCCACCTTGGCCTCCGGCAGGGCGAAGCGCGCAGTATCCGCGGCAATCACGATGTCGCAGCCCAGAACCATCTCCAGCCCGCCGCCGAGGGCCAGCCCGTTCACCCGCGCGATCACCGGGGTCGACATCTGCCGCAGGGAGATACCGCGATAACCGTCTGCGCTGAGCCCCTTCCAGTACTCCTCACCCGACAGACCCGTATCGTCCTTCAGGTCGGCGCCCGCGGAAAACGCGCGATCCCCGGCGCCGGTCAGAACGGCGCAGCGGATCTCCGAATCCGCTTCGATCTCGTCCCAGATGTCCGCCAGACGGCGATGGGTCACGGCGTCGATGGCATTCATCCGTGCCGGGCGGTCGATCGTCACCCGCGCCACGTGGCCGTCCACGTCAAGAACAACGCTCATTCGGCAGCCTCGGTCCGAAGCCGCGCGGCCAGGTCCTGCATCACCTCCTCGGTATGTTCACCCAGTCGGGGCGGCAGATGACGCACACGCAGCGGCGCGGCGCTCAGATGCACGGGGCTGCCCACAAGCGTGACCTCGCCGAGCACCGGGTGATCGACCGGGCAAAGCATGTCGTTGATCCGGGTCTGCGGGTCGTCGAGCGCCTCGCCAAGCGAGCGGACGGGCGCGCAGAGCAGGTCCACCGCCTCCAGCCGCTCCAGCCAGTAGGCGGAGGCGTTCTGCGCAATCGCGGCGCGGAACGTCTCCTGCAGGAACGGCTTGTTCGCGCGTTGATCGGAAAGGGTCGGGTATTCCGGCGACAGATCCGCGATCTCAAGCGCGGTACAGATATCCTGCAACGGGTTCGCCTTGAAGGCCCCGACAATCACGATTGCGCCGTCCGTCGTGTCGAACACACCGGTCAGCGGCATCGCGGCCCAGTTCAGCACCTCGCGGTGTTTCGACCATTGCGCGGCCTCCTGCATCTGCATCGCGATCATGCTGTCATAGAGCGAGACACCGACTTTCTGCCCCTTGCCCGTCTTCTCGCGCATCAGAAGAGCCGCCATGATGCCCTGAACCAGATGCATGCCCGCCGAATAGTCGCAAAGCGTGGTAGGATAGATCGATTTCGGGATCGATGGGTCTTGCGTCTTTTCCATCACCCCGGTCATGGCCTGGGCCAGCACATCCTGCCCGCCCTTGTGGGCATAAGGCCCCTCGGGCCCGAAGCCGGTGCCGCTGGCGCAGATGATCCGCGGGTTGATCCGGCTCAGCGCGTCATACCCGAAGCCCAGACGGTCCATGACGCCCGCGCGGAAATTGTCCACCACCACATCGGCGGTCCTGATCAGGTCGAGCGCCGCCTTGCGCCCGGTCTCGGATTTCGTGTCCAGCGTGACCGACCGCTTGTTGCGGTTCAGCGAGGCGAAGACCGCGTTGTTCATCGCCTCCTCGCTTCGCTCGCCATAGAAGGAGCGGCTGAGATCGCCGGCGCCGGGGCGCTCGATCTTGATCACATCCGCGCCGAAATCGCCCAGCATCTGCGTGCAGCAGGGCCCGAGCATCACCTGCGTGAAGTCGATTATTCTGACGCCGCCAAGCGGCATGACTGTCTCTGACATGGGTTCTTGCCTCTGGTTATTCTGCCGCGACCGGATCTTCGATCAGCGCATTGGCCGACGGTATGTCGCCCGGATCGGCGCCTTGCGCGCGCATCTGTTTCTGGATCGCCTTGCAATCCACGTCGCGGAAGGCCTTGTCGCCATCAAGCGCCAGATGCGCGGCGATACCGGCGGCTTCCCCCTGGGCCATGCAGGGCGGGATCTCGCGGCTCATCTTCTGCGCGTCGCTGTCGACGGAGTAATGCCGTCCGGCCACGATCAGATTGTCGATGCCCCTAGGCAACAGTGCGCGGTAGGGCGTGTAGTAATCCCGGCCCCGGCAGACCGTGTCCCTGAAGTAGCGCCGCGATTTCACGTCATCCTTGCTGACCACATACTCGCCCCGCAAAAGACGCGTCTGCCGGATGCCCATCTGCTCGGCGGCCCCCAGCATCTTGGCATTCTCGAAACCGGGCAGGTTTTCGCGGGCGAAATGCAGCAGGTTCATCATCCGCTCGCGGCCTTCATACTCGGCCGCGACCATGTCCTCGACGGAGATGCCGTCATAGCCCGGCATATGCGGGCAGTTGCACCAGACCACGCCCGGCAGGGGCGTCTTCAGCCACCACATGCCCCAGGCCCCGCCGATCGCCCGGCGCGCCTGCCGATCCAGCTTCTTGTATTTCTCGGGCTCGGCGAACTCGAAGGCGATGGCCTTGTCTGTGTCCACATCGCACAGGCGGAAGACAGTCGTCACGATGTATTGCCCGTCGATGTATTCCGCGCCTGCGGCCTTGCCCACGTCCAGATCGCCGGTCGCATCCACCACGTATTTCGCGCGGATGACCTGACGGCCGGCCTTGGTCTGGACGATCACCCCGGTGATGCGCCCGCCCTCCATCAGCACGTCGGAGAACCAGCTATGGGTGCGCAGTTTCACCCCGGCCTCCTTCACCATGTCGAGACTCACGCGCTTCCAGGCGTCCGGATCGAAGGCCACCGCATGGATGATCGGTTGCGGCATCATCGCCTTGTGGAAATCGATGCAGCCCCAGCGGGACCATTTCTGCCACATCTCCCAATTCGTCTGGCAGTCCTCGGTGGGCGGGTAGACCGCACCGTTCTGCCGCTCCATCCGTGCGACGAATTCGTTGACGATGCCGGTGGTGACGATCTCGTTGCCCTCGTTCACCATGTCGTCCAGCACCAGAACCATGCCGCCGGACGCCATGCCGCCCAGATGGTGATAGCGCTCCAGAAGCGTCACCGACGAGCCGTTGCGCGCGGCCGACACCGCCGCTGCATGGCCTGCTGGCCCCGCGCCCACGACGACCACGTCGCAATCGGCGACGACGGGCAGTTCAGCGCCCGCGACGCTCACGAATGTTGTCTGGCGATCTGCCATATCCAGTTCTCCCTCAGGGGTTTGGGGCGCTACCAGCGCACCACGAGTTTTTCGGCGACCGTCACCGACGCGAAGAGCAGCACCGACAGACCTGAGGACAGGAAAACGGTGGCGTAGAGAAGCGGTGAGCGATAGTTGAACGTGCTGTCGATGATGAGAGCGCCAAGGCCGACATCGGCGCCGATCCATTCGCTGACGATGGCCCCGATCACGCAGGTCGTGGCGGCGATCTTCAGCGCCGAGAACAGGAAGGGCAGGGACGAAGGCAGGCGGATCTTCCAGAAGACCTCGGATTTCGAGGCCGAGAGTATCCGTGCCAGCTCAAGGGTCTGCGGGTTCACCGATTGCAGGCCGCGCACCATGTTGACCAGTGTTGGAAAGAAACAGATGAGCCCCGCGATCACCACTTTCGCGGTCAGTCCCGGACCGAAGATCAGCACCAGGATCGGCGCGATCGCCAGAATGGGAATGGTGTTGATGAACACCGCGATCGGAAAGAACGCGCGCTCCATGACCCGGCTGTGAACGAAGGTCACGGCGATCAGGATCGCCGCCAGATTACCGGCCAGAAACCCCACGATGCTGACCGTGAAGGTCGGCCAGAAATTCCGCATCAGAAGCGGCAGTTCCTCAAGGAAGACCGCGCCCACATCGGTGGGTGCCGGGGCGATATAGGTCGGGACGTCGAAGTACCGGACGCCAAACTGCCAGATCAGCAGCAGGACCGCCGCAGTACCCAGGGGAACGGCCGCATTGGTGAGCCGGCGGATCGGGAGAGACGGCGCCCGCGGCTCCGGCGCGGCATCGGCGTCCACCGTTTCGGGCAGGCTTTCGGTCGCGGTCATCAGCAATCCTCCAGCGATTTGCGCAGATAGGATGAATAGCGGTTGAATTCCGGTGTCTCGCGCAGCTCCACATTCCGGGGTTCGGGCAGGTCGATCTCCACAACCTCCTTCACCCGGCCCGGATGGGCCCGCAGCATCAGGACCTTCTGCCCCAGAAGCACGGCTTCGGGGATGGAATGGGTGACGAAAAGGCAGGTCACACCGGTTTCCCGCCAGATTTCCAGAAGCTGCATGTTCAGCCGGTCGCGCGTCATCTCGTCCAGCGCGCCGAACGGTTCGTCCATCAGCAGCAGTCTGGGCTGGCAGACCAGTGCCCTGGCGATGGCGACGCGCTGGCGCATGCCGCCCGACAGCTCATGGGGAAGCGCATCTTCGCGTCCCTTGAGCCCCACAAGTTCCAGAAGTTCCCGCGGTGTGCGCTCGCCGCGGGGGATGTCGATCCCGCGCTTGCGGCCCATCTCAAGCGGCAGTTCCACGTTTTTCAGCGCCGAGCGCCATGGCAGGAGGGTCGCGTCCTGAAAGACAAAGGCGATTTCGCGCGCCAGCCGCGCGGCCTCGGTCGATTTGCCCAGGATTTCCACCGTGCCGGCCGCGGGCGGCACCAGATCGGAGACCAGCCGCAGCATCGTGGATTTCCCGCAACCTGACGGGCCCAGTATGGTCCAGAACTCGCCCGCGCCGATTTCGAGCGAGATATCGGACAGGGCCGTGAAGCTTCCGAACGTCACGCTGGCCCCCGACAGGGAGGCCGCGATGTGGCGGCCTCCCCGCGGGTCTTGCACGATCCCTTCCATCGGGTCAGCCGTGGGTCGGGCGGGTGTCCGCCGTCGCGTCGAGGATTTCGAGAGTCATCACATCGTCCAGCGCGGGGGCGCCGTTCGCGAACTGCTCAAGCTGGTCATAGATGTCGATCTGCGCCTGCCAGTTCTCTTCGGTCATCACGCCCCAGCCGCCCGCAGCCGTCTGCGCATTGAAGGAGAAATCCAGCACCAGCGGCGCGGCCAGCATTTCGCTGTCGCGATCGAGGTTCGGATAGCGGGCCACCAACGCCTCCACCGCGGCCTCCGGATCGTCATGCGCTGCACCCCACCCGCGGGAGATCGCGCGAATGGCCGCCTGCATCTTGTCGCCATGCTCGGCCAGCATGTCGTCGGTGGTGTAATAGGGGTTCGCGTAGAGCTGGATGCCGCCATCCCAAAGCGCAAGATCGACCCGCTGATCGCCGAGGATCGACAGCGCGTTCACATTCGTGGTCCAGCCGGTGACGACATCGACCTGCCCGGTCATCAGGGCGTTCATATCGGCGCCCATGACGGAGACTTCCACATCTTCCTCCGCAATCCCGTTATGGGCCAGAAGCGCGCGGAGCAGGATGCGCGCGGTACCTTGCGTGGCCACGGTCTTGCCAATCAGGTCCTGCGGTGTCCGCACCGGGTTTCCGGCAAGGGAGAAATAGGTGAACGGGTGGCGCTGGTATCCGGCCGCGATGCATTTGACCGGCAGCCCGGCGGAGCGCGCCAGCATCAGCGAGGGCGAGGACGAGATCGAGCCGAAGTTGTTCACGCCCGATGCGACAGAGGGCACCCCGTCGATATTCGGTCCGCCGGGAATGATCTCCAGCGCCAGGCCTTCCTCCTCGAAATAGCCCAGATGATCGGCCATGACCTCGCCCATGATGCCGTTGGAGGCGAGCCAGCCCAGTTGCATCCGGATGGTATAGGCATGCCCGCCGGCACCGGCGGGCAGCACCGACATCATGGTGCCGCTGGCGGCAAGGCCCGCCGCGGCGCCGGTGGTTTGCAGGAATGAGCGGCGGTTGATTGGGTGAGACATGATCAGGAGCTCCCGTGGGTTGCAGAGTTTTTTCGTTGGTTTGGGAAACTCTAGACACAGGCGAAGCGCTGCATATAGGTTCAATTTGCGCGAATGGTGATGCATTTTATGCATCGTATCCCGTAACCGTTCACCGAAGGGCAGGGCGATGCACGACAGGTTTCTGAATTACTTCGACGAAACGGCCCGCCAGGGCTCCATCCGAAAAGCGGCCGCGGTGCTCAACATGTCGTCGTCTTCGCTCAACCGGAAAATCATCAGCACGGAAAACAAGCTCGGGATACGTCTGTTCGACCGCCACGCCGACGGGGTGGCGCTGACCGAAGCGGGGGTCGTGGTGCTGGAACACTGCCGCAACACGCTGTTCGACTATCAGAGAATCATCAACATGGTCGAAGACATCCGCGATATGCGCACCGGCCATATCAACATCGCGACGCTCGATTCCGTCGCGCTCAGCGTGCTGCCCGAGGTGCTGGACACATTCCGGGCCTCCTACCCGGAGGTGGGCTATACGATCCAGACGGCCGAGCCCCATGACGTCATGCAGGCCGTGGCCGATGGAACGGCGGATATCGGTCTGTCATTCAGCAACGATCTGCATCCCGATGTCCGTTGCCAGGCCGAGAAATCCACGCCCATCGGTGCGATCATGGCCCACGATCACCCCCTGGCGGAGCGCGATCTTCTGGAATTCGACGATCTGGTCCCTTATCCGATGATCCGCTCATACGATTCCCAGTCCCACCGCTCCTTCGTGAATGAGGCGGTCGGGGGCATGGGCGCGCAGATCTCCACGCAATTGTCCACCAACTCGCTCCCGCTGGCCAAGGCGATGATCCTGAAGGGCGGCGGTGTCGGCATCTATTCCAAGATCGGCTTCGTCGACGAGATCGAGGACGGACACCTGCGCTATGTGGGGATAAACTCACCCTTGCTGCGGGAGCTTCGGATGGGGCTGCTGATTTCGGCGCGGACGGGGCTCTTGCCGGTTCAGCATCTGCTGGCGCGTGCGCTGTCCAAATCCCTCCGCTCTCTTCGCCTCGACAGCTGAAGGCTCATGGGGCGGCGGTTGTACGGTGGTTGCGCGGTCAATGCCAGTTCTACCCCTCGCCGTTCGAACCTGCGGGAACGCCCACCCAGGGCCCGGATCACAGACCCTCGGCCTTGGCCCGGTCCCAGAGTGCGTCCATTTCGGCCAGATCGCTGTCCTCCGGGCGTCTGTCCGATCCGGCCAATTGCGCCTCGATATAGGCGAAGCGGCGGGTGAATTTGCGATTGGCGGACCGCAGGGCTTCTTCGGGGTCCACCTGGAGATGGCGGGCAAGATTGGCCATCACGAACAGAAGATCGCCCATTTCCTCGGCCACCTTTTCCGCGCTCAGATGGGTGCGTGCCTCGGCCAGTTCGCGGGCCTCCTCGGTGATCTTGGCAAGAACGTCGTCGACGCCGGGCCAGTCGAACCCGACACGGGCCGCGCGTTTTTGCAGTTTTTCGGCCCGCATCAGCGCAGGCAGGTTCAGCGCTACATCGTCCAGCACCCCGCCGCGGGCGCGTTCGGCCCGCTCCGCGGCCTTGATCGTTTCCCAATCGCGGGTCTGATCTGCGGCCGATTTCTCGCGGTTTTCGTCACCGAAGACATGGGGATGGCGCGCCACCATCTTGTCAGAGATTGCATCGGCGATGGAGGGGAAGTCGAAAAGCCCGCGTTCGGCGCCGATCTCGGCATGATAGACGACCTGGAGCAGCAGATCGCCCAGTTCGCCCTTCAATTCGTCCCAGGCTTCCCGTTCGATGGCGTCGGCGACCTCATAGGCCTCTTCGATCGTGTAGGGGGCGATGGTCGAAAAGGTCTGTTCGATATCCCACGGGCAGCCTGTGTCGGGGTCCCGAAGACGGCGCATGATCGTCAGCAGGCGCGGCATGCCGCCATCGGGGTCGTGGATCAGGGTGTCGCTGTCATCGCGCATTGCGGCCTCGCGGGTTTTGCGACACTGTTTCCGGGTTGCACGCGGGCATCAAGGGGGGAGTTCATGGCCGTCATCAACCGCATCGCGGGTTTTGCCGACGAAATGACCGCCTGGCGGCGGCATCTGCATCAGAACCCGGAATTGCAGTTCGATTGCCACCAGACGGCGGCTTTCGTGGCGGAGCGGCTGCGCGAATTCGGGATCTCGGAAATCCATGAAGGCATCGCCAGCAGCGGGCTGGTGGCGATCATCGAAGGGCAGGGGACCGGCCCGACCATCGGGCTGCGTGCCGATATGGATGCGCTTCCCATCGTGGAGGCCACGGGCCTTGCCCATGCCTCGGTCAACGCGGGCAAGATGCATGCCTGCGGCCATGACGGGCACACGGCGATGTTGCTGGGGGCCGCGAAATACCTGGCCGAGACGCGCAATTTCGCGGGCCGCGTCGCGCTGATCTTTCAGCCTGCGGAGGAGGGCGGTGGCGGCGCCAGGGTGATGTGCGACGAAGGCATCATGGAGCGTTTCGATATCGATCAGGTCTATGCGCTGCACAACGCGCCGGGTCTGCCCGAGGGCAGGATGGTCACCACGCCCGGCCCGATCATGGCGGCGGTGGATACGTTCGAGATTGTCATAACCGGTCAGGGCGGCCATGGGGCCATGCCCCATGAAACCAAGGACCCGGTCGTGGCGGCGGTGGGGATCGTCTCCGCGATCCAGACGATCGTGTCGCGCAATCATTATGCCACCGAGGATCTGGTGGTTTCGGTGACCCAGATCCACACCGGAACTGCCGAAAACATCGTTCCGGCGGAGGCCTATATCTGTGGCACGGTCCGTACCTTCAACCCGGATGTGCAGGCCATGGTGATGCGCCGGATGGAGCAGCTCGTGGCGGGGCAGGCGGCGGCCTATGACGTCTCCGCGCGGCTTGATTACCAGATCGGTTACCCCGCCACGGTCAATGACGCAGGCGCGGCGGAGTTCGCGGCGCTTGTGGCGGCCCTTGTCGTGGGTGAGGACAATGTGGATGCCGCGGCCGGTCGCGAGATGGGGGCGGAGGATTTCGCCTATATGCTGCAAGAACGTCCCGGGGCCTATCTGTTCCTGGGACAGGGGGAGAGTGCCGGGCTGCATCACCCGGAATACGAGTTCAACGATGAGATCGCGCCGATCGGGGCCAGCTTCTTCGCCCGTCTTGTGGAAACGGCGCAACCGGCGGAATGATCGCGTCTTTCGCGCCGCGTTGCGCTGACCCGGCACGGGCGAGATACCTGCGCCCCCGGGCGATGCCTAGTGTTTCTCCGCGCGCAGGTAACGGCGCATGCCATAGAGCAGGGGGCTGCCTTCTGGCGCGGTGACGACCTTGTTCACCGCCCCGATGCAGATGTGGTGGGTGCCGTGCTTCTCCGCCGATATCAGCGTGCAGTCGAAGCTGACCAGGGCTTCCACCAGGCGGGGCGCGCCCGATGGCATGGCGGCAACCTCCACGCAGTTGAACTTGTCCCCGCCGGGTGCGGGCAGGCGGCTGGAGAAGATATCCGACACGTCATTCTGGTCGATCCGCAGCACGTTGATGCAGAAACATCCGTTTTCCAGGATCGGCGGCAGCGCGCTGGAGGATGCATTCACGCAGGCCAGCATGGTCGGCTGGTCCCCGTCTGCCGAGATCGACGTCATCGCGGACACGGTGACGCCGGCCCGGCCCGCAGGCCCGTCGGTGGTGACGACGCTGACCGAAGCGGCGGCGCGGCTCATCCCTTCGACGAAACTGTCGCGCAATGTGTCTGGATCGCTCATCTGGCCCTCCCGCCAAGGTTCGGGCTTCTGCATGCCCCGGCTGACACATAGGTGCAAGCCGCCGGATATCATTAATGCGGCTTGTATTTTTGCCGCGCGGCTTGCCAGATGGCATGAAGCTGAGGAGGTGATATGGCACTGGAAGACGCAAAACAGCAGGTGGATCAGGCGATCACGCGGCCGGATCTGAAGGGGCTGAGCTTCGAGAACGCCTTTGGCGGCGTCTCCAGTTTCATGCGCCGCCGCTATACCAAGGATCTGACCGGCGTCGATGTGGCGATCACCGGCATCCCCTTCGATCAGGCGGTGACGAACCGGCCCGGCACCCGGCTCGGCCCGCGCGCCATCCGGGAGGCGTCGAGCCTGCAGGTTTTCGACCCGCCGTATGGGTGGCACGGCTATTCGCCGCTGGAGGCGCTGGCCATCACCGATTACGGCGATATGGCTTTCGATTATGCCCACACGCCGGGGTTTCCGGATCTGGTGAAGGCCCATATCGCCGCCATTCTGGAAGCGGGAGCCGCGGCGATCACCCTTGGCGGCGACCATTCGATCACCTTGCCGATCCTGCGGGCCCATGCGGACAGATACGGCCCCCTGGCCCTGGTGCAGGTCGATGCCCACACCGATACCTGGCCCGACGACGATCCGGCCCGGATCGACCACGGCACGTTTTGCTACACGGCGGTTCGGGAGGGGCTGATCGATGTCGCGCGGTCCGTTCATGTGGGTATCCGGACGGTGGTGGAGGACAATCTGGGTATCGAGATCATCGACGCGCGGCAGGTCCATGAGCGTGGACCGGCCGCCGCGGCGGCGCGGGTGAAGGCGGTTGTGGGCGATGCACCGGTTTATCTGAGCTTCGACATCGACGGGATCGACCCGGCCTTCGCGCCCGGCACGGGAACTCCCGTCTGGGGTGGGCTTTCGTCGGGGCAGGCGGCGATCTTCCTGCGCGACCTTGCGGGCATCGATCTGGTGGGCGGCGATGTGGTGGAGGTCTCCCCGCCCTTCGATACCGGCGGGATCACCGCGGTTGCGGCGGCTCATGTGGCGATGGAGCTTCTGTGTCTTTGGGGTTGGCCCCGGCGGTGAGTGCCCGGTGCCGCGCCAAAGCTCTGGAAAGAATCGCTGCCCCGGCCTATTGCAGGGCCACATCCAGAAGCTGACGTGACGGCATCATGACTGGACGGCAGAAATCATCCCGATCCCGCCATGTCGCGCGGGAGATCAGCTACGCCTCCTCCGCCGCATCGCGCGGCGGGCGCGCGATGATCCGTGTCCTTGAAAACGCCACCGGACGGCTTGGCCTGATCAGGCTGGCCGAAGGCTATGACGAGGATGTCCGGCAGGGCCGGAACTTCTGGGAGGTCATGGTTCAGCGCTACGGGCTGGAATTGGAGATCGTGGGCGGCAGCCTGTCCAATATCCCCGCCGAAGGGCCGGTGGTGGCGATCGCCAACCATCCCTATGGCATTCTCGACGGGCTGATGATGGGACATATCCTCAGCCAGGCGCGCGGCGACTTCCGTATTCTCGCCCATCGTGTGTTTCGCAAGGCCGAGGATCTGGACCGGGTCATCCTGCCGATCTCCTTCGAGGAGAGCAAGGAGGCGGTGCAGCTCAATATCGAGACGCGCAGGACCGCGCTTCGGTATCTGGAGGCAGGCGGGATCATCGGCATTTTTCCCGGCGGCACCGTGTCCACCGCCAACAAACCGTTCGGCCAGCCGATGGACCCGAACTGGCGCGGGTTCACCGCCCGGATGATCGCGAAATCCGACGCCGCGGTCGTGCCGATCTTCTTCGATGGCCACAACTCGCGCCTGTTCCAGTTGATGAGCCATCTGCATTCGACCCTGCGGATGGGCATGCTGATCAAGGAGTTCCGGGCGCGGATCAACACGCCGGTCCGTGTGGCTATCGGCACGCCGATCCCGCGCGCGGATCTGCAGCCTTTCGCAAAAGATACCCGGGCGATGATGGATTTCCTGCGCGAAGCGACCTATGGATTGAGCCCGAATCCTCTGAACCCGAACGAGATCGGGTTCGAGTTCGAGGAACGGCATCGGGACGGTCCCCGGGAAAGGTACTGACAGACAGATGGCAGTCGGGATTTTCGACAGCGGATTGGGCGGCCTGACCGTTCTGGATGCGGTGAGCAAACGGCTGCCGGAGGTGCCGTTTGTCTATTTCGGCGACAACGCGCATACCCCCTACGGCGTGCGCGACGCCGACGATATCTACAATCTGACGACCGCAGGCGTGCAGCAACTCTTCGATGCGGGCTGCGATCTGGTGATCCTCGCCTGCAATACCGCCAGCGCGGCGGCGCTTCGCCGGATGCAGGAGGGCTGGGTGCCGGCGGACAAGCGCGTGCTTGGCGTGTTCGTGCCCCTGATCGAGGCGTTGACCGAACGCAATTGGGGCGACAACTCTCCGCCGCGCGAAGTGGCGGTGAAGCATGTGGCGCTGTTTGCGACCCCGGCCACGGTGTCCAGCCGCGCCTTTCAACGGGAATTGGCATTTCGTGCCATAGGGGTAGACGTTGAAGCTCAACCTTGCGGCGGGGTTGTGGATGCGATCGAGGATGGCGACATGATCCTGGCCGAGGCCTTGGTGCGCTCCCATGTGGAGGCGCTGCAACGGCGGATGCCAAAGCCGGACGCGGCGATCCTGGGCTGTACCCATTACCCGATCATGGAAGAGATTTTTCGCGACGCGCTCGGGCCCGATGTTGCCGTCTATTCCCAGGCCAATCTGGTGGCGGAGAGCCTTGCCGATTATCTGGACCGGCACCCCGACAAGCTTGGAGCGGGAGTGGAAAGCAAGTTTCTGACCACCGGCAACCCCAAGACGGTGGGCGCGAAGGCCACGCGGTTTCTGCGGCGGGAAATTCCGTTCCAACTTGCGGAGTGACCTGCGTGACGGTGAGCCCCGTGATACGGGGGGGCGCGGCGCGCATCCATGAAGATTGGTGAGGTTGCAGTAGCGATCTTGATTTGAAACCTCCCCGCATTTCGCCTAAGCCGCGCGGGCAGACTTGCGAGGCGAAAACCATGACCCATTCCATCGCGATCCTCGGGGCGTCGGGCTATACCGGGGCGGAGCTTGTCCGGGTGCTCTCCACTCATCCCGACATGGAGATCAAGGCCTTGACCGGCGACCGCAAGGCCGGGATGGCTATGGCGGAGGTCTTCCCGTTCCTGCGGCATCTGGACCTGCCGCTTCTGCAAAGGATCGATGAGGTCGATTTCGGCAATATAGACCTGGCGTTCTGCGCCTTGCCGCATGCGACATCGCAGAGCGTTATCAAAGCGTTGCCCTCTGACCTTAAGGTTGTGGATCTGTCGGCTGATTTCCGGCTTCGCGATGCGGACGCCTATCGGAAATGGTACGGCAAACCCCATGACGCGCCGGAGTTGCAGGCCGAGGCGGTCTATGGCCTGACCGAGTTCTACCGGGATCAGATCCGCCGTGCGCGGCTGGTGGCCGGCACCGGCTGCAACGCCGCCACGGGGCAATATGCGCTGGTGCCGCTGATCAAGGCCTCGGTGATCGATGTCGACGAGATCATCATCAACCTGATCACAGGTGTGTCCGGCGCGGGGCGGAGCCTGAAGGAGAACCTTCTTCACGCGGAGCTGTCCGAAGGTGCGAATGCCTATGCCATCGGCGGCACCCATCGGCATCTGGGAGAATTCGACCAGGAATTCAGCAAGTTGGCCGGACGGCCCGTAGAGGTGCAGTTCACACCCCATCTCGCGCCGATGAACCGGGGCATCCTCGCCACGGTCTATGTCAGGGGCGATGGGCAGGCCGTTTACGACACATTGAGCGCGGCCTATGCAGGCGAACCGTTCATTCAGATGCTGCCTTTTGGCGCAGCCCCCTCGACACATGACGTGCGAGGCTCCAATTATGTCCATGTCGGTGTGGCGGCGGATCGGCGAGAGGGGCGGGCACAGGTCTTTGTGGCGCTCGACAATCTGACCAAGGGATCCTCGGGGCAGGCGATACAGAACGCCAACCTGATGCTGGGGATCGAGGAGACGACGGGGCTGACCATGGCGCCGCTGTTTCCGTGAAACGGAGGATGAGGCCATGAGGGGCCTGAAAAAACAACGCCGCATTCAGGTGATCATGCTGGCGACGCTCTGCCTGGCCGGGGCGGCGGCACTGATCGGCTATGGATTTCGCGACGGGATCAACTTCTTCCGCCCGCCATCCGACGTGGTGGCGGCGCCGCCGCCGCCTGAAGAGGTCTTCCGCATCGGAGGGCTGGTCGAGGAGGGCACGCTGGTCCGCGGACAGGGCGAGACGATCACCTTCAACGTGACCGATGGCGGTGCGTCGGTCGCGGTGGCCTATACCGGCGTTCTGCCCGACCTTTTCGGCGAGGGGGAGGGGATGGTCGGCACCGGATCCTATGTCGATGGCGTATTCCAGGCGACGGAGATTCTGGCACGCCATGACGAGACCTACATGCCGGCCGAGGTGATCGAGGCATTGCAGGACCAGGGTGTCTACCGCGATCCGGGATCGAGCTGAGCGCGATAAAGGCGCGCGGTCTCCGCCGTGTGAGGCGAGGTCGCGATACCGTAACGGATCGCGCGCGCGGCTTTTAATCAAGTTTTAGGAATTTTGTGTTTCCTTCAGCTCAGTTGAACCACTGAGCATGGAGGGCGAACCCATGCAGTCGGTTCACCAGATTGCATCCGAAATCCTTGACCGCGAAGGCGGCTTTGTGAACGATCCGGATGACCCGGGCGGCGCCACGAATTTCGGCGTCACCATCCATACGATGCGGCGTCTGGGGCTGGATCTGACCGGCGATGGCGAAGTCTCGGTCGAGGATGTGCGGGCGCTGACCCGCGATCAGGCCCGTGATATCTTTGTTGAACACTATTTCGAGCGCCCATCCATCGACATGCTGCCCGAGGCGCTGCATGCAACGGTGTTCGACATGTATGTCAATGCGGGATCGAACGCCGTGACGCTCCTGCAGCGATTGCTGCGCGACATGGGGCTGGACATTGTCGTGGACGGGGTGATCGGGCCGCAGACCATTCGCGCCGCCTTCGCCGCAGAGCGGGACGCGCCCGAGCATCTGGTCGATGCCTATGGAATTGCCCGCCGGAATTACTACTACCGGCTGGCCGATCACCGGCCCGCAAGCCGCAAATATGCCCGCAGGCGCGATGGCGGCAAGGGGGGCTGGATCACCCGGGCGGAGGAGTTCATCTCCCCCCGCTATCATCTGAGTGCTGCGGAACACCGGGCGCGGGTGGCGGCATGGGATTGATCCGCCGGGCCATTGGCGGCGCGGCAGCCGCGCGCGCCCTTGGGGAGGCCGCCGAGGGCGTGGCGGAAGTCTTCGTGCCCAACGCCACGCGGCGGATGGAATTGAGCGCCGAGGCGCACCGCGCGGCCCTCGACAGTCATTCGGAAGAGTTTCAATACGTGCGCCCCGGTCTGTTCGACCGTTTCGTGAACGGGCTGAACCGGTTGCCCCGTCCAATGCTGGCCCTCGGCACGCTCGGCTTGTTCATATACGCGATGATCGACCCGCTCAGCTTCGCGGAGCGGATGGTCGGTCTTGCCGAGGTGCCGGAGCCGCTATGGTGGCTGTTGGGCGCGATCGTCAGCTTCTATTTCGGCGCGCGGGAGCTGCATTACTTCCGCAGCCCGCGCGCGCCCGAGCCGAGCCCCGGGCCGGTGCCGCGTCCGGTACGGGATGAGAACCCGGCCTTGTCGGCATGGCGGAACGACGCCGCCCGCCGCCAGAGATGATCGCCGCGGGGCCGGTGGTGCCCCGCAGGCGGGTATGATACCTCTTGATCGAACGGCCCCACGACTCGCGATCCTGCGACAAAGACCGATCTGATCCATGCCCCCACACCCGGCCCGCGCGGCCTATTTCCTTGATTTCGACGGCTGCCTTGTCGCGCTTGCGCGCCGGCCCGATGCGGTTGTGGTCCCGGTCGGGCTTGTGGCGCTCCTGAACCGGTTGCACCGGCGCGCGGGCGGTGCGCTGGCATTGGTGTCCGGCCGTGCGATCTCCGATCTGGTGGGCATGCTCCCGGGTCTTGTGGTGCCGATGATCGGCAGTCACGGGGCCGAACGGCTCTGGCGGCGCGGGCGGGTTGAGCGGCTCGATGTCGATCGCACCGTTCTGGACCGCGCAATCGACCGGGTGACGGATGTGGCCCGGACCGCGCCGGGCTTTCTGGTGGAGGTCAAGCCGGTCGCCGTGGGTCTGCATTACCGCGCCGATCCGTCCCTTGCCGAAAAAGCCGGGCACGCGATGTCCGGAATAGCCGAGGACGCGCCCGGATTTCATCTGCACCCGTCCAAGCAGCTGATCGAATTGCGGCCCGATGGCGCCGGCAAGGGGCACGCGGTTGCCACATTGCTGGCGGAGCCGCCCTTTCGCGGACGAAAACCGGTGGTGTTCGGCGACGATCTGACCGATGAGCCCGCCTTTGCCATCGCCAATCGGCGGGGGGGCGTTTCGGTGAAGGTGGGCCCCGGCAGGACCGCCGCCCGTCACCGCCTAGCGGACCCCTCCCGGGTGCGGCAGGTTCTCAGCACATGGGGCAGGGCGTGATGGGTAAGGGCCGTCTGGTTGTGGTGTCGAACCGGCTGCCGCTCGGGCCCAACCCGTCCGGCGGGCTGGTGGTGGCCCTTAAGGATGCCTTCGATGAGGCCGGCGGCATCTGGGTCGGCACGTCGGGGCGTCAGAGCGAGACGCCGAAGGCCCGGTTCGACAGCCATCCGGGGCTTCCATTCGACCGGCTGAGCTTCGATCTGACCGAGGCAGAATACGAACACTACTATCTGGGTTACTCGAATTCCGTGCTCTGGCCGCTGTTTCATGGGCGCGCGGACCTGATGGAGACGCGCAGCCGGTTCCTCGCGGATTACCGCGCCGTGAATGCGCGGCTGGCGCAGATGCTGGCCGGCGTCGTTCATCGGGACGATGTGATCTGGGTGCAGGATTACCACCTTCTGCCGCTGGCGCAGGCCTTGCGGGCCACGGGCGTCAGCAACCGGATCGGCTTTTTCCTGCACATTCCGTTCCCGGCGCTTTACGACATCATGGCGCTGCCCAATTCGGAGGAATTCATCGGCTGGCTTGCGGCCTATGATCTGGTGGGCCTTCAGGCAAGGCGCGATGTGGCCCGGCTGCTGGAAGCGTTCCGGTCGCGCCCGGATGTAGAGCTGATGCCGGACGGATCGGCGAAACTGGGCGAGCAGCGGGTGGAGGCCAGAAGCTTTCCGATCGGCATCGATGCGGCCGCCTTCGCGCGGGAAGCGGCCAAGGCGTTCGAGGTGCAGCCGCGGGTTCCGCTGGAACCCGGTGAGCGGCTGATCATCGGTGTTGACAGGCTCGACTACTCAAAGGGAATCCCGAACCGTTTCAAGGCGTTCAGGCGGCTTCTTGAAGTCCATCCCGAGTTGAACGGATTGGTCAGCCTGCTCCAGATCGCACCTCCGACGCGCGAAGAGGTGGCGGCCTATCAGGATATCCGCAGCGAGTTGGAACAGCTTTCGGGCCAGATCAACGGCGCCTATGCCGATCTGACCTGGACCCCGATCCGGTACATCCACCGCGCGGTGCCGCGGGCGCGGTTGGCGGGGCTTTACCGGCAGGCGGCGGTCGGTCTGGTCACGCCGCTGGCCGATGGCATGAACCTGGTGGCCAAGGAATACGTGGCCGCTCAGAACGCCGAAGACCCGGGCGTTCTGGTCCTGTCGGATTTTGCAGGGGCCGCCGAACAGATGGAAGATGCGCTTCTGGTGAACCCGTTCGATCTGGATCAGGTCGCCGAGGCGGTCGCGCGCGCCCTGAAGATGCCCAAGGGCGAGCGCCGCGCACGGCACGAGGCGCTGATGGAGGGGCTGCTGGCGCAGGATATCACCTGGTGGTCGCGAAAGTATCTGGCGGCGCTTCGGGGGGTGCCGCGCGGCTTGGAATAGCCCGAAGAGTAATTCGGCCGTTACCCCAAGTGCGTGTCGGATCAGCCATCCCGAGCCCGAATGCTCCGACATGGAAGATCAACGCCGCCATTGATGCGTGTTAAGGCCAGCTTTCGGGCGCAGGTCTAGCAAACCCTTCGACAGTTTCCTGAATGACCAGACTGGAGGGTCACATGACAATCTCACCTATGCTTTTTATCTGTTTCTTTTTCGCAGGTTTCGGAATTTTCCTGATCGGCGCCGGCGTGATCTGGTGGGTCTCGTTGCAGGCCAGGAAGCTTGATCGGGAAACGAGCCTGTAACTCTTCACCCGACATCTTGTTCGAGCACGCGGGTTCCGGCGGCTCAAGGTTAAAGCCGCCTCCTTCGCCGCTCGGGCACCCGTGCCCGACGTATTGACACTCGCCCTGGACGATCCTGCCGTGAGCCTCATTGACGTTCTGGCCTGGGAAGGGCGATCCGCCTGCCCCTGAAACAGCCAAGTAAAACTGACCAGCTTTGGGCAACTCATCGGCGCGAATAGAACGAAACGACCGCACAGATTTTGCTAGCAGGGCAGTAACTGAAAATCCTGATCCAGTTTGATGAAATCAATGACAAGTGGCGGAGAGACAGCCCGCCATCATCGCTATTTTTTTCACGTTCAATCATATACATAGATGCCATTCGCGCCTTATTTGAAAGGCTCTCACCCCACATCCATCTATGCAGGCTTGTGCGATGACATGCACCCGGTTACATTCCTTATGTGGGGTGACATGTAGGATAATCAGATGCCCAAGGTTGCGCCGGAACTGACCGCGCTGGACGTGAAGCGCCTTGCCCATCCGGGCGGCACGCGAAACCGCCTGTTTTCGGTCGGGGGCGTTCCTGGCCTGCACTTGCAGATTACACCCGGAGGCGGGCGGTCTTGGGTCCTGCGCGCCAAGGTGGGCACCCTGCGCCGCGATATCGGCCTTGGGGGCTTTCCCGGCGTGACGCTCTCACAGGCCCGCGACAAGGCCCGTGAGGCCCGCGCCAAGATAGAGGGCGGCATTGACCCGGTAGAGGAACGCAAGGCCGTGAAGGCCGCGCTAATCGCCGCGCAGCGCCGGGGGCTGACCTTCGACAAGGCGACGGAGAAATGCCTTGCCGCCAAGCTGGATGCCTTCAAGAACCCCAAGCACCGCCAGCAATGGGAAAACACCCTTGCCACTTACGCCAGCCCCGAACTGGGCAAGATGCTGGTGCAGGACATCACCACGCAAGACGTGCTGCGCGTGCTGCAACCCCTTTGGCTGGAAAAGACCGAAACCGCGTCACGCCTGCGCGGGCGGATCGAGGCCGTTCTGAGCTGGGCCACGGTCGCGGGGCACCGCACCGGCGACAACCCCGCGCGCTGGGCTGGCAACCTCAAGGAACTGTTGCCCACCCCGTCCAAGGTGGCCGAGGAAGAACATCACCCCGCCCTGTCGTTGGATGATGCCCCGCGCTGGTTCGCGGCCTTGCAGACCCGTGACGGGTTCGGGGCGCGTGCGTTGGAGTTTGTGGCCCTGACCGCCCTTCGCTCCAAAGAGGTGCGCGGCGCGCGTTGGGATGAAATCGACATGGACAAGGCGCTATGGGTCATACCCGCCGCGCGGATGAAGATGGGCAAGGAACATCGCGTTCCCCTGTCTGCCCGCGCCGTGGCGCTGTTGAAGGCCCTGCCGCGTCTTGAGGGCAACCCGCTGGTGTTCCCGGCGGCACGCGGCGGGATGCTTTCCGACATGACGCTATCCGCGACCATGAAGCGGATGCACGAGGCCGAGGTTGCCAAGGACGGGCCGGGGTTCATCGACCGCGTGTCAAAGCGCCCTGCCGTGCCCCATGGCCTGCGCAGCACCTTCCGCGATTGGGTGGCCGAACGCACCAGTTTCCCCGGCGACATGGCCGAGGTCGCGCTGGCCCACAAAATCAGCAACGCGGTAGAGGCCAGCTATCGGCGCGGCGACATGATTGAAAAGCGGCGGCGGATGATGGCGGATTGGAGCGTGTTTCTAACGAACACGCATCTGTCGGCCAAAGTTGTCAGGTTGTGACATGCGGCACCTGATCCTATCGCGCGACGGCCTTCACACTGAACCGGATGCATATCATCGCCTTCTTGCCGCGTGCTTCTTTCCGGAAAGCCCGCGTGATCAAGAGCAAGCCGTGATGATAGCTGCGATTGAACGTGCCGAGTTTCTTCGCGTTGGCCAGGAAGGTTACAAGCCTTCGGAGATATTGCAAGTCACCGCCAAGCTAATTGAAAAACGATCAACGCAGTTATACAGCGTTGGCTTCATTGCGGTTGCGTATATTTGGCTGCGGAGCAACGGCCTTCGCCCAAGCCTCAATCGAGCATCCATTATTGCGTCCCATGCAGCCTATGATTTCGGAAAGGTCACCTTCCGACCCGGCTTAGACCCAAACGGCCAGGAACAGGTAAAACCTGTTACCGGCGATGCGGCATCTTTGGAAAAAATTTTCAGGAAGTATCGAAGTGTTGCCCACATTTGTGCTGCGCGCGTGTCTGCAAGCGAATATCTCGAAGACACACACATGTGGGACCAAGTGCCAGAGGTGGTGGCCTCCATCATCAGAACAACGGCTGCCTTTCAGCTGGCCTTGGAAGGCGTCACGGACGTGAGCAGTTGGAACCTCTGGGACGTAAAAAGATACTTCCCCGCCGAATTGAATGCTGCGCCCGTCTTGGTGGGAGAGGACAATCTCCTCGTGTGGGTTGATCGCGGGTATCGGCTAGCTGTCGAAAGTGGAGAGTTGCCGCCATTGGAGGGGGGGAAGCAGTCCGTCCCCAGGGTAAGCTGACCTGACCCAATTTTAAGCGCCGTCCAACTGATCAAATCTCCAAGCACAAGATCGCATGGAGATTGATATGGCTGAAACCTACCTGTCCGACCGTCAGATCGGGGCACGCTTTGGCGTTCACCACCTGACCCCGCGCCGCTGGATGCGCGAAGACCCGACCTTTCCCCGCCCGGTTAAGCTTTCGCCGGGGTGCACCCGTTGGAAACTCTCCGAGATCGAGGCTTGGGAAGCGTCCAAGGCGCAGGGAAAAGCAGAGTGATTTGCCTGATGGGCACATTCTGCGCATGGTGGCGCGCCTATGGCTAAACGGCCCAATCCCCGCGCCCTGCGCGCTGCACGCACCTACACGATTGAGGAAGCCGCCACGGCGCTGGACGTATCGACCGGCACGGTGCGCAGCTGGGTCAAGGCGGGCCTGCCGTTGATGAAGTCGCAACGGCCTTTCCTGATCCTGGGCGACACGCTGCGCAGCTTTCTTCAAGAGAGGGCTGCAAATGGTAAGGTCACGCTGCAGGCGGATCAGCTCTATTGTTTTTCCTGCAAGGCCGCCCGCACGCCAATGGGCCTATTGGTCGATTGCATCCCCCAGACCCCGAAAACCGCGCGTCTTTTGGGCCTGTGCGACGTGTGCGGCGGCACCTGCAACCGCATGATCGGCAAAGGCCAGATCGACCAGATCAGCCGGATTTTCAACGTCGCCATGAAGGACGGGCCGACAGCCTAAAGGATACCGTCGAACCCCTCTCAAACCATCACTTCACGGAGGCATCACAATGACCCGGAAATTCAACGAAGAAAACGAACGGATCAAGCGTCGCTACAGGCACTTCCTGCGCGAAGCCAAAGGCTGCGACATGGCGACGGTGGACAAGGCCGCCGACGCGATCTTGCGCTTCGAGCGCAGCACCGGGTTCAAGCCGTTCAAGCGTTTCCACATCGATCAGGCCATGACCTTCAAGCAAAAGTTGGCCGCCGAGAAGAACGCCCGCACCGGCGCGCCATTGTCCAAGGCCACCATCGACAGCACACTGCGCGCCGTCAAAGCCTTCTTTCTGTGGCTGGCGGGTCAGCCCGGTTACAAGTCGCGCATTGCCTATGCCGATGCCCAGTATTTCAACCTGAACGCCAAGGATGCCCGCGTGGCCCATGCCCAGCGCGACACGCCCTTCCCGACACCGGAACAGGCACGCCATGCCTTTGACCAGATGCCCGCCACAACGCCCCTGCAACGCCGAGACAAGGCCCTGTTCGCTTTCCTCATGCTGACCGGCGCACGGGATGGGGCGGTTGCATCTATGCGACTGAAGCGCATCGATCTGGTGGAGAACTGCGTCTATCAGGACGCCCGAGACGTGAAAACGAAAGGTGCCAAGACCTTCACGACCTGGTTCTACCCGGTCGATGACGCCTATCTTGACACCTTCCGTGCCTGGGTGGACTTCCTGCGCAAAGATCAGCTTTTCGGCCCCGAAGACGCCCTGTTTCCCAAGCCCCTCATGGGTGTGCGAAACGGCAGCTTCGCCTGCCTAGGCTTGTCGCGCGACACCTACAGCAACGCCGGAAAAATCCGCGTCGTGATCAAGGACGCCTTCACCGGCGCGGGCCTGCCATCCTTTCACCCTCACAGCTTCCGCAAAACGCTGGGCGTGATGTCCAATGATCACTGCAAGACCCCGGAACAATTCAAGGCGTGGTCGCTGAACATGGGGCATGAGAACATCGCCACCACTCTCAGCGCCTATTGCCCGGTTTCCTCGCAACGGCAGGGGCAGCTGATCCGGGGCATGGCCTGACCCTTTCCGCTTCCCTTGCTGCACGGCCATTCGCTAAGGTCACGTCAAACAGGGGAATACATGACGATTATCAGTGATTTCATCGCCCGCGTGCAGGACGTCCACAAGACCAACATCGCCCGCGAACATGCATATCGTCCGGCGCTGCACGACCTTTTGAAGGCCCTTGGCGATGACCTTACCCCGGTCAATGACCCAGCCAAATCCGCCGTGGGCGCACCCGATTTCATCGTCTTGCGCGACAACATCGCCATAGGCCACCTTGAGGCCAAGGACATCGACATCGACATCCGCAACCTCAAGGACGCGAACAAGCGCCAGCATGACAGATACGTCAAAGGTCTGGCCAACCTGATCTACACCAACTGTCTCGACTGGGATTTCTACCGCAACGGCCAGTTGGTCGCCTCTATCACGATTGGCGATTACATGATGGGCATCCAGCCCAAACCCGACACCTACGCCCAGCTTGAAAACTTACTGCTCGACTTCATCGCCCAGCGCCCCCAGACCATCACCAGCCCCAAGGATCTGGCTGAACGTATGGCGGGCAAGGCCATCTTGATCAAGGACGTGCTGTTTCAGGCGCTTCGGACAGACACCGACCTGCAAAGCGAATTGACCGGGCAATACCAAGCCTTCAGGGAACACCTGATCCACGACATCGCGCCCGAGGATTTCGCGGACATCTACGCCGAAACCATCGCTTATGGCATGTTCGCCGCCCGCCTACACGATACCACCCTCGAAACGTTTAGCCGCCAAGAGGCGTTGGACCTCCTGCCCAAATCGAACCCCTTCCTGCGCAGTTTATTTAGCTATGTCGCGGGCGCGGACCTAGATGACCGTATCGCTTGGATCATCGACGATCTGGCCGCTGTCTTTCAGGCCGCGAACGTCAGCAAGATCATGGAGAACTTCGGCAAGCTGACGGGCCAGAAAGACCCCTTCCTGCATTTCTATGAGACCTTCCTTGCCGCCTATAACCCTGCCAAGCGGAAAGCGCGCGGCGTGTGGTATACCCCCGAACCCGTGGTCAACTTCATCGTGCGCGCCGTGGACGAGGTGCTGCAAACCGAGTTCGGCCTGCCTGATGGCCTTGCCGACACGTCCAAGGTCACAATCGACTGGGACACCGGCCAGACCGACAAGAAAGGCAAGGCAGTCACGATCAAGAAGGACGTTCACCGCGTCCAGATACTCGACCCTGCCACCGGCACCGGCACCTTTCTGGCCGAGGTCATCAAGCAGATCGCGCCCAAGGTGAAAGGCGTCGCCCCCGGCATGTGGTCGCAATATATCGAGGATGACCTGATCCCCCGTCTGCACGGGTTCGAGTTGCTGATGGCATCCTATGCTATGTGCCACATGAAGCTCGACATGATCCTGACCGAAATGGGCTACAAGCCCACATCGACCCCGCCGCGCCTGTCGGTCTACCTGACAAACAGCCTTGAGGAAGGTGAACCCGCCAACCAGACCTTGCCTTTCACCCAATGGCTATCGCGCGAGGCCAAGGGGGCGAACACGATCAAGCGCGACATGCCCATCATGTGCGTGATCGGGAACCCGCCCTATTCTGGCATCTCGCACAACATGGGGGACTGGATCACCAACCTGATCGAGGATTACAAATACATCGATGGCGTTCATTTCGGCGAACGCAAGCACTGGCTGCAAGACGACTATGTGAAGTTCATCCGCCTTTCGGAAAGCCTAATCGAGAAGAACGGCGAAGGCATCCTCGGCTTCATCACCAACCATGGCTACCTCGACAATCCAACCTTCCGGGGAATGCGCTGGCACTTGCTGAACACGTTCGACCGCATTCACGTCATCGACCTGCATGGCAATGCCAACAAAAAAGAGGTCACGCCTGAAGGCAAGCCCGACAAGAATGTCTTCGATATCCAGCAAGGCGTGGCAATCATCATCGCGGTGAAGACTGGCAACAATAAGAAGAAGGGATTGGCCGAGGTCTGGCACGGCGATTTCTGGGGCACACGCGAAGGAAAATACGCTTGTCTCGAAGCTGGTCGGATTGGAACGCCCGTCACCAATCGAATCGACTATACGGCTCCCCAATATGCCTTTGTGCCACGCGATCACACCCTGAGCGCGGTCTACGCCAAGGGCTTTGGAATAGCCGATTTCATGCCCGCCAACGTTACCGGCATCGTAACTGCAAAGGATGGCCTTGTGATCGACTTCACCAAGCAAGGTCTAAAGGACAGGATCACACGCTTCGCCGATCCTGCCAAAACCGACGATCAGGTTCGTGCCGAGTTTTTCCCGAATAAGAAGGCTGTGAAATACCCTCCCGGTGACTCTCGCGGATGGAAGCTCCCTACCGCTCGTGCTGCGCTTCAGAGCGCGGACTGGGCCTCGGATATCACATCAATCGCCTATCGTCCCTTCGACACGCGGGCGATTCTCTACCGACCGGACATGGTGGACTGGGGACGGTTCGACTTCATGCACCATATGCTGAACGGCGAAAACTTTGGCCTGATAACCCCCAAGATTAAGAAGGATCAGGGCGGTGGAGTTGTTACAAACATGCTTTGCGGCCACAAAACCTATGACGCATACGACAGTAACTCACTGTTCCCCCTTTACCTCTACCCCGACGAACAAGAGCTCGACCAGACGCGCCGGGTGAACTTCGACCGCAAGCTCTATGAACGCCTGCAAGAGATGGCTGCACACCCTGACAAGGGCACTCCCGACGAGATAGCCGTCTTCGATTACATCTATGGCGTCCTGCATTGTCCCGCCTATCGCGAGACTTTTGCCGAGTTTCTGAAGATCGACTTCCCCCGCATCCCTTGGCCCACAAGCCCAGACGAGTTCTGGGATGTGTCGGCCAAGGGCACCGACCTACGCAAGCTGCACCTGATGGACCCCGCCACCATCGGTCAAACTCCTTACCCGTTCACGGGCGACGGCGACAACGTCGTGGACAAGCCCAGCTATGCCGATGGCAAGGTCTGGATCAACAAGACCCAGTATTTCGACAACGCCCCCGAAGTGTCATGGGGCTTCTACATCGGCGGCTACCAGCCCGCCCAGAAGTGGCTTAAGGACCGAAAGGGCCGCGCTCTGACCTTCGATGACGTGAAGCACTACCAGCGCATCCTGAAAATCCTGGCCGAAACCGACCGGATCATGAAAACCATCACGATGGACCTGAGCGCATGACCCAATACACCAAGCCCAAACGAATCTGGCTGCGCCAACACCCCATCTTGTCGGAGAACTGGGTACAGGACATTATCGCGGCTGATCCATCGGTTTTGGGGCTAGGCGACCTTGTGCTGCGCGACCGAGAGCGCATCCATCCCCGCGCTGGGCGGCTGGATCTGCTGCTGCAAGACCCGGAAACCTACAAGCGATACGAAGTCGAGCTGCAGCTTGGCGCGACCGACGAAAACCACATCATCCGCACCATCGAATACTGGGACATAGAGCGTAAACGCTACCCCCAATACGAACACTGCGCAGTGATCGTGGCGGAAGACATCACAAGCCGTTTTCTGAACGTGATTTCGCTGTTCAACGGGGCTTTGCCAATCATCGCCATTCAGTTGCAGGCGTATGAGATTAGTGGACACACAACGCTGGTGTTCACGAAGGTTCTGGATCAGGTCGAGCGTGGTCTTGTCGATGAAGACGAAGACGCCATCAGCGCCCCCACCGACCGCGCCTATTGGGAAACCAAGAAGGCGACACCAAAAACCCTGGGCCTGATGGAAAAGTTGTTCGAGTTGGTCAAGGAGGCCGACCCCGAGGTCGAGCTGAAATACAACAAGTTCTATGTCGGGCTTATCAAGCAAGGCCGCGCCCAGAACTATGTGACGTTCCGGCCAAAAAGAACATCCATGACACTGGAACCCAAGCTACCCCGCACCGATGAAACCGACGCACTGCTTGAGGCCGCCGGTCTTGAAACGCTGGAATATGCGACGAGGTGGAACCACTACCGCATCCGAGTGACGGAAAAGGATATCAAGACCCACACCGACTTGTTCAGGCAGTTGATCAACGCCGCCCGTGACAGGCGCGAGGGCTGATGCCGCGTAGCTTCAAGACCCAACTTGCGGGGCAGATCGGTGAAAGCCTTGTGGTGGCCGAACTGGGGAGGCGGGGCATTGTTGCCACGTCATTCACCGGCAACGTGCCTGACATCGACATTCTTGCCTATCGCGACGGGCGCACCATCGCTCTGCAGGTCAAGGCCCTGCGGACCGGTTCAGTTAGTTTCGACGCGAAACGCTTCATGCAGATCGACTTTGACGGGGACCGGCAAATCGTTACCGAGCAAGCCGCAAAACAGGGTGGAGGCTTGATCTATGTCTTCGTCGGCATCGGGGACGCACTGGGTAACGATGAGTTCTACCTGATCGAAGACCATCAGTTGCGGCGGTTGATCCATGACGGCCACATGTCATGGCTAGCAAAGCATGGTGGGATCAGACCACGCAACCCGCAATCCACCCATACCGGCTTGTCGCTTGCGACATTGGAAGCTTATCGCGACAATTGGGGTCTGATCGAAAATGCCCTTGCGGAAGCTCAGACTTAGGTGGCGGTGGCGGTCAAGCACGGTTGCGGTATCTGAGGTCAGAGTTTCCGCCTTGGGGTGCCTTCATCAAGACCAAAGTTCGTCTGACCCAAGCGTTTTTCCTATGTGGGGCGCGATGTGGGTCTTGGCGTCACATGTCAGAAATAGTTCATATTTATCAAGGATAGGTGGCGGAGAGACAGGGATTCGAACCCTGGGTAGGCTTGCACCCACAACGGTTTTCGAGACCGCCCCGTTCGACCACTCCGGCACCTCTCCGCGCTTCATGGGGGTCGTGAAGCGGGGGAATAACGGCAGGCGCGAACTCGCGCAAGGGGGCGTGAACATCTTTGGCCGTCGTCCCGCGCGGGTGGGCAGGCGGCGCGTCGCTCAACTCTTCGAGACATTTGCGTTTTGGCGGTGGATTTCCCCCCGCCCGTTACCCATGTTGATGGTCAATCCGGTCTTCCGGTCATCACGAGGAGAACCCATGCTGCGTGCCCTGATCACCTGCGCCGCGCTTATGTTGCCGGCATTCACCGCGCCCGGCGTGGCCCAGACCACCCCGGACGCGCCCCTTGAGGCGCAGGTGGTGCCCAACAGCGTTTTGGCGCGCGAAAACCCGGATCTTCACGCGCTTTTTCAGGCGATGGGGCTTTATGACGTTCTGGAGATCATGTCGATCGAAGGGATCGAATACGGTCAGGATCTCGAAGCCGAGATGTTCCCCGGTCAGGGCGGTGCCGCGTGGCGGGCCATGGTGTCCCGGATCTACAATCTGGATCGCCTCACATCCGCCTTCGAGACCGCGCTGCCCGCCGATGTGTTCAGCGAGGAAGAGTTCGCGGAGCTTGCCGCGTTTTTCGCCTCCGATATCGGGCAGCGGATCGTCGAGGGCGAGGTTGTCGCGCGGCGGGAGATCATGGACCCCGTGGTGGAGGAGGCGGCCAACATCATCTATCGCGAGGAGCTGGCCGCGATGAGTCCCCGGCTGGAGCTGCTGGAAGCCTTCAACGACGCCAACAGCCTTGTGGATCTGAATGTCGCGGGCGCGCTCAACTCGAATTTCGCCTTCTATCGCGGACTGGCGGATGGTGATGCGTTCGAGATCGACCTGCCCGAAGACATCATGCTGGCCGAAATCTGGGGGCAGGAGCCCGAGATCCGTGAGGAAACGGTGCTGTGGCTCTATTCCTATCAGTTGATGGCCTATGACGAGCTGAGCGACGCGGATGTGCAGGCCTATATCGACCTGTCGGAAAGCCCGGCGGGGCAGGCCCTGAACCGCGCCCTTTTTGCCGCCTTCGATGCGATGTTCGAAGCCGTCAGCTACGATCTGGGCGCCGCCGCCGCGCTTTTCGTCGCGGGGGAGGAAACATGAGGGAAGAAGGCAGGGGGCCGCGCCGCGGTTTGCCGCCGAAACAACGGACCCGACCGCTTGACAGGGGGCTGTGCCTGAGGCATACGCAGGCCTCTGTCGCCGTGGGGGGAACCTTGCGGCGGTTTTGATTTGTCAAAGATGCCCCGACCGGGGCACGCAGCCCGAGGCGCGGCCAGAGCCGCGAAAACACCCGGATGACGGGGGCCACAGGGCGCGGGGTAGAAGGAAGACGATATGTTTGCGGTCCTGAAGACCGGTGGCAAGCAGTACAAGGTGCAGTCAGGCGACGTTCTGCGCGTTGAAAAGCTGGCCGCTGCGGCGGGTGATACCGTTCAGTTCAACGAGATTCTGATGCTTGGCGGCGATGCGCCGGTCGTGGGCTCCCCCAATGTGGCGGGTGCCGCGGTGCAGGCCACGGTGATCGACCAGATCAAGGGCGAGAAGCTGATCCACTTCGTGAAGCGCCGGCGGAAGCATTCGTCGAAGCGCACCAAGGGACACCGCCAGCAACTGACCCTGTTGAGGATCACCGAGATCCTTGAGAAGGGTGCGGAGAAATCCGGCGTGATGGCGGCGACCGGGGCGGGTTCCGCTCCGACAGTTGCCGAGCCAGCGCCGAAAAAGGCAAAGGCCGCGCCTAAGGCGAAAGCCGAACCGGCGGCCGAGGCGGCCCCGAAAAAACCTGCTGCAAAGAAGGCCGCGCCGAAAGCCGAAACTGCCGGTGGTGACGATCTGAAACAGCTTTCCGGCGTTGGTCCGGCGCTGGAGAAGAAGCTGCATGCCGCGGGTGTCACGACTTTCGCCCAGATCGCGGGCTGGAGCGAAAGCGATATCGCCGAGATGGACGAAAAGCTGTCGTTCAAAGGCCGCATCGAGCGTGAAGGCTGGGTAGACCAGGCCAAGAAACTGGCCGAGTAAGGAGAGAGACACATGGCACATAAAAAAGCAGGTGGCTCTTCGCGCAACGGGCGCGATTCAGCCGGGCGTCGTCTGGGTGTGAAGAAATTCGGCGGCGAAGCCGTTGTTCCGGGCAACATCATCGTGCGTCAGCGCGGCACCAAATGGTGGCCGGGCCAGGGCGTTGGCATGGGCAAGGATCACACGATCTTCGCAATCGACGAAGGTCACGTGTCCTTTGCCAAGGGCTTCAAGGGCCGTACCTTCATTTCCGTGATGCCGCGCGCAGACGCAGCAGAGTAAGCCGAGCCTGAACATAATTCAGAGAGGGTCGGCGGAAACGCCGGCCCTTTTTCATTTCGGACATAACAAGGCGTTACACCCCCTTGTGTGCCCGCAGGCCGATCGCCACCTGAGGAGGGAGGCAAGGGGCCAAGGACATCTGGTTCGAGGAGGGGACAGGATGAAACAGGAAGCCATCATCGCCCAGGCCGTGATCGACACGCCGCGCTTTGTACTGCGCCCGGTGCGCGGCTCCGATGCGGGTCTGATGAAGATGTATACATCGGACAAGCGCGTGGCCGAGATGACGACGACCATCCCGCATCCACTGCCCCCGGGCGCGACGGAGATGTTCATTGCCGGCGCGCAGGCGGGCGATCGGAGCGAGCATGTATGGGTCATGGACGCCTCGAATGCGGGCGGATCCGAGCTTCTGGGCGTGATCTCCCTTCGGCAGATGGACCGGGGCCAGTCGGAGATCGGCTACTGGATTGCACCGGGGATGTGGAACACGGGTCTTGCCTCGGAGGCTGTGAAGGCTCTCGTGGAGGCCAATCCGCTGGAGAACTCTACCATCTTCGGCAGCGTGTTTCAGGACAATCCGGCAAGTGCCCGGGTGCTGACGAATGCAGGATTCGACTATCTAGGCGATGCGGAGGCGTTTTCCGTCGCCCGGAACGCCAAGGTCGCAACATGGACCTATCTCAAACGCCTGTAAGCAGCGGGTGGGATGCGCCGGACAGGCCGCTACTGAAGCGACATCTGGGATTGCGGGGCAGGGTGCGGTGGCTCCAGCAGGAAAATCTGGTTCAGGATCGAGGCCTTGCGCACGGCCTGCGCCGTTGTTTCGACCCCCAATGTGTCGCGTGCACCGCGCAGGTGCTTTTCCACCGTGGCCGCGTTGCGTTCCAGAAGCAGGGCAATATCCTGGATGGTCTTGCCATCGGCCACGAGTTCCAGAACCTCGGTTTGCCGGCGGGTCAGCATCCGGCTTTGCCCGGTGGCCGGCAGTTGTGAAATGCACAGATGGGCCACGTGGTTGATGATCTCGATGATCTCACCATCGCGTTGCCAGATCGCATCCACATCGTCCTGATCAAGGCCCTCGCGCGCGGTCAGGCCGATGCCGGCACTGGCGTGCTTGATGGCCATGGGAAAGCTGATCGTGTAGCCGGCAACGAGCCCGAAACGCTGATTGAGTTCAAATACATGACGCTCGCCCGGGCTCATCTCCCGACGGGCGACTTCCTCGCGCACCTGCCGCCAGCTCACCGCGCCGACATTGCGCGCCGCCCATTTCATCATCGGACCATCCCGGAACAGCCCTTTGTTGACATATTCCTCTACGTAATCGGTCGGATGATTGGTCAACAGGAGCGCATCTTCGGGATTGCCGAGTGTCTTGAGGTTACGGAAGGCGCTATAAGCGTAAAACAGACGGTCGAAGCCGAACTTTGCCATGACACGCGTGTGGTGGGCCCACAATTCCTCGACCGAGCGCATCGCAAGATAGGGTTGCAGCCGCTTCATGTGCCGTGCCTCAGATGTTCGGCCAGCGCCCGCAGCGCAAGCGGATAGCCCGCCGCGCCAAACCCCGCGATCACGCCGACACAGACGCCCGCAATCATCGAGCGATGCCGGAATGTCTCACGGGCGTGGGTGTTGCTGAGATGCAGTTCGAGCACGGGCAGGGCGGTTGCGCTGATTGCATCGCGCAGGGCGATCGAGCTGTGGGTATAGGCGCCAGCGTTGAGCACAATGCCGTCGAAGCGACCTGCGGCGTCCTGGATCGCGTCGACCAGGGCGCCTTCATGGTTCGATTGTTGGAACTGCACCTCGACGGAGATCTCGCGGGCTGTCTTGACGCAGGCCGCCTCGATATCGGCCAGCGTTGCCGCTCCATAAATCTCCGGTTCCCTCTGACCGAGAAGATTGAGATTGGGCCCGTTCAAGACCAAGATTTTCATCACATTCCCCAATGTTGTTAAGACTATAGATTGGATAGATAAAAGATGTCGAGCCGGGCGCTGATCCGGCGTTGCAAATTTCAGATGCCGACAGAATACGAGCGGAGTTACACTAGAATATATCTGCGTTCTATCAAATGGTTACGGGAGGACGTTGAAATCGTCTTTGCCGTCTTGCATCAGCGTGCACGAGCAGTTTTGAAACACCGATCTGCGGGGTGCAGGGTATTCAAGGTGATTCAGCCCAAAGTTGTGCTATGTCGCATCAGGGATCGATTCTACCGTCATTTATTTACATAATCCTGATTATGCGAATATCATACAAGCACTAATGGCTTCAGTCGGAACTCGTTAATAATGGGACTGATATGATGGGATTGGATTTGCTTGTTTTTCAACGACCTAGCTTTTGGCTGATTAAGGTGAAACCCTGATATCAAACCGAACTGTGTAAGCAGGATGCCCCGCCCCAATAGCCCAGAGCTGACATCAACGGCAGTCACCCTGAGCTGCTCCCCGTTGTCGGACCGCCCGGCCGGAGGTTTTCCGGGGGTTTTGAGCTGCTCCCCGTTGTCGGACCGCCCGGCCGGAGGTTTTCCGGGGGTTTGAGCTTAGGGCGGTTCTTCTAGCCCTGAGCCATTCATCAGCGAGATCGGTGGCTTATTCCCAATTGCGCTGTGGGGTCGTACTTCATTGTAGTCTCTTCGCCAGTCCTCCATTTTTGTCCGCGCATCGTCAAGGCTCATGAACCAATGCGTGTTCAAGCATTCCGCACGGAACTTGCCGTTGA
>JACNMN010000012.1 GCA_020622165.1 Boseongicola sp. H5 | reverse complement strand
ACCCGCTGGTTAAAGCCACCCGCACTGCTTCTGAACGAAATTCCTCGGTTGGTCGTGATGCCATCTGTGTTCTCCTTTGCGACACGATACGTAGTCAAAGGAGCGGCACAAATCCGTGACAGGTCCACATTTATGCGAGCCTTGCCAAGGCGATGAGACTTTCAAAGGGAGTTCTCTAGCCTGTCAGTCGTGCCAGGAACAGCTTTGCCGACGGGCTTGGCGCGCGGTGGCCCTGACGGATAACCGCAATCGAGCGTGTAGCCGTCGGCAGCAACGGGCGAAATGCCAAGCCGGGATCGGCGCAAAATGGACGGCAGGCCATTTCCGACAACACTCCGATGCCAAGCCCTTGCCGGATCAACCCAATCGCCGTCGGCACGACCGAGCATTCGATGGCCGTGCCGTCGCTAGGTGGCCCGAGGATCGCGCTTACGCTTTCGCGGGTGTTTGATCCAGGTGCCGCCTCAATCCGGCTGAGACCTCGCAGGGCGTCCCACCTGACCTCATCGCGGTCGGCCAGGGGGTGATCGGCAGGGGCGACCAGGACAAACTGATCATCGACCAGTGGTTCCGTCATCAGGTCATCGCATTCGTCGCCAGGAATACCCAGGCCAAAGTCGACCTCTCCGGATCGGACAAGCGCGATGACTTCTTGATTCAGAGCATCGCGCACCGCGATCCGAATGGTTGGGTGTGCGTCATGGAACCTGGCCAGAACAGGAGCCACAATTTCTGCAGCGGCTGAGGGCAGGGCAGCCATCGACAATTGCCCGGCGCGCCCGGCGGCCAGATCGCGCATCGCCTCGGACGCGCGCGCAAGATCACTCAGGATCCGCTGCGCGTCCTGTATCATCAGCGCGCCCGCGGCGGTGGGCGTCGCATGGCGTGGTCCGCGGTCGATCAGCGTCACACCGATCCGAGCCTCTGCCTGGCGGATTGTGGCGCTGAGCGCCGGTTGCGTCACGCCAATCTCCTGCGCCGCGGCGGTGATCGAGCCGTGTTTGTTCACCGCAACCAGGGCTTTCAGATGTCGCGTATCAAGATCGGCCATGCCAGAATCAAAAATTATGGTTTCATCAAAACAAACGATTTTTCTTATCCCTGGCAATATGGAAAGTCAGACACGGACGCCGAATGCACGATCAACGGGCAGCGGCCCTGATGGGAGGAAGCTTTATGAGACTGGTATTGGCTGGTGCAGTTCTGGCGGCTTGCGTAAGCGTGGCAGACGCAGAGACACAACTGAACATGGGGGGCTCGACAACGTCGTCCGGCTTCTTCCCCTACTACAGCGCCATCGCAAACGGGATTTCGGAAAGCGACGCGGAGCTGAACGTAACGGTCGTTTCGCCGGGCGGGTTCGCCGCGAACTCGACCCTCATCCAAGAGGGAGAGCTGGATTTCGGCGGGATGTCACCCGATCTGATCGCCGAGGCCGAGGAGGCCGGGTTTGACGGGTTCCGGGTGCTCTGGTGGTCGTTGCCGGCGATCCAGAACATCATGGCGACCGAGGCCAGCGGTTTCACGACGCTGCAGGATTTCCAGGGCGAGTGTTTCCACCCCGGCCAGAACGGATCGTCGCAGCAGCGCAACATGATGCGCATTCTCCAGGCGCTCGAGATCCAGCCCGAGCTTTACATGTCTGACAGCGTCGATGCGATCAACGCTATCCGCAACGGGCGCTGCGACGGACAGCTGCGCGCCACGACGGCGCCGCGCCTTAACAGCGCCTCGGCCGAGTTGAACATCACAACGCCGCTGCGCCCCATCGGCTACACTGCGGAAGAGATAGAGACGATCCGCGCGGCCTACCCCTGGATGGGCTTCTATGAGATGCCGGCCGGCGTCACCGAAGGGTCCGAGCCCTACACCGTCCACGCGATTTGGATCGGCTTTGCCGCTACGGCTGAAATGGACGAAGACACGGCCTACCGGATCGTCAACGGCATGATCGCGGGGCTTGATTCGCAACGCACCGCGCTGCCCGCGATTGCCGAGGTCGATATCCTGCAGCAATCGCTAGAAGTGTCGGAGTATCCGCTGCACGCTGGGGCCGTGCGCGCCTATCGTGAGGCGGGGTATGACGTACCCGATCGGTTGCTCCCGCCGGAGATGCAATAAAGCGTCGCATTGCACCATCCGGCCCGGCGCCCATAGAGACGCGCCGGGCCGATAGCACCCCTTTGGCTTAGTGAGCAGGCGATGATCATCACCGACGCAGGCCCAGACCCCGAAAATCAAGATGAAACAATGTCGACTTGGCGCATCTGCGCGATGGGCGGTCTTGCGGCGCTTCTTGTCGGGCTGACGGCATATGGTGCGCTTTTCGGTCAACTACCGAACATCCAGCATCGATCCATTGTATTGGCCTTGGTAGCACTGATGGCCGTGGTCGTCGTTCCGGCGCGCGGACCCTGGCCACTCGCGCGCGGGCTGGACTTTGCCCTTTTGGCCGCCATCCTGATCGCGGGCGCGTGGGTCTATTGGAATTACTGGGACGTGATGATGAACCCGGTGGCCCGCCGGCCCGAGGCCATTGTGCTGGGCCTTGCGCTGGTCCTGGCGATCCTGGAACTGTCGCGCCGGACGATCGGTTGGACCTTTGCCATTCTGGTCGCAGTTTTCACTGCTTACGCACTGTTCGGACATCTCTTGCCGGGCCGGATCGGGCATGGGGGTGTCAGCCTGCGGATGCTGACCTCGATGCTTTATCTCTCGACCGATGGCATCTGGGGCCAGGTCTTCGACATCTACTCCAGCTTCCTGATCCTGTTCGTTCTGTTCTCGGCCCTGATGATGGCGACCGGCGCGGGCGAAACGATGATGGATCTGGCCAAGCTGGTCGGCGGGCGCCTGCGCGGGGGTGCGGCGAAGATCTCGGTCATCTCCTCGGCTATGATCGGGTCGATGACCGGGTCCTCGGTCACGAATGTGGCGATGACCGGCAATTTTACGATCCCGATGATGAAGCGCCTGGGCTACCGGCCAGAGGTCGCGGGCGGGATCGAGGCCACAGCCTCCTCCGGTGGGCAGATCACACCGCCCCTTATGGGCGCCGGTCTGTTCCTGATGGCGGAGTTCCTGAACCTGCCCTTGGGTCAGATGATGCTGATCGCGCTGGTGCCCGCGTTCCTGTTTTACGTCGGCGTCTTGGCCAGCGTGCACTTTGAAAGCTTGCGGCAGGGCGTGGGTAGCTTGCCGCCCGAGGAAATGCCCAATGCGGGGCGGCTACGAAAGGTCTCGGTCTGGGGGCCTCTGGCGATCCCGTTCGTGGTGTTGCTGGCGATGATCCTTTCGGGTCGCTCAGTGGGCCTTTCGATCCTCACCGCCTGCGCGGCGCTGGTGGTGCTGCACCTGGTGGCCGCTCAAAGCCTTGCCGATCTGCGGGATCGGCTTTTTGACGTGGGACGCGCATTTAGGGACGCCGCACCGGCCCTCGTGACACTCGGCGCGCTTTGTGCCGCTGCGGGCGTATTGATCGGTGTGATCGGGTTTGTTGGGATCGGGGTAAAGTTCGGCGACGCCGTCCTGTCGCTTGCCGCCGGAAACCTGGTTGCGGGGCTCGTCCTGGCGGGTCTTGTGATCATCGTGATCGGTATGGGGATGCCGACCACGGCGGCCTACATCCTGGCGATTTCCGTCATCCTTACCGCCTTTGTGGAGATGGGGATCGAGCCTCTGCAGGCGCATATGTTCGTTTTCTATTTCGCGACGCTGTCGGCCATCACGCCTCCGGTTTGCGCTGCGGTGTTCGTCGCCGCCGGTTTGGCCGGCGCGTCCTGGTGGGCGACGGCGGTGCAAACGGTCCGATTTGCGGTCATCAAGTACCTCCTGCCCTTCCTTTTCGTCTTTCGCCCCGAAACAGTGTTGGACGGCGGCGCGCTGGCGATCGCTGGCGTCCTCGCGGCTTCGACTTTCGGGGCGATCGCACTGTCCGCCAGCTTTGCAGGCTATCTGCGCACGCCCTTGGGCGGGGCGATGCGTGGCCTGGTCGGCATGGCGGGCCTCTTGCTGCTCTTCCCGTTGTGGGGTGTGAACCTTGTAGGCCTTTTGCTGCTGGGTCTCGCCTTTGCCGTCACCGGGCCGGTTCGTGGTGTGGCCACGCCGAAAAACGCCTCATGAGGGGATTTAAGGCGAGCGATCTGCCCACAGGGGGGCGGCTTTGGCGGACTGTCGGCACGCAGGCGGCCGGTCCGGAGCTGCTGCTGGTCCACGGGGCCTATCACGGGGCCTGGTGCTGGCAGGATTGGGCGGAACGTTGGTGCGCCGAAGGCATCCCCGTTGCGGTCGTCGATATGCCCGGTCGCCCGGGGGTGCCAACGGCGCTTCCGCTCGCCGAGCTTGGGGTTCAGCACATGGCGCGGTGCGTTGCGTCGGCTGCTGAGGTCTGCGCACAGCCCCTAATCGGCGTCGGTCACAGCCTTGGGGCGCTCATCCTCGCCAAAGCCGCTGAGACGCAGGGGTTCGACGGCTTGGTTCTGCTGGCCCCGTCCCCGCCGGGAAACCTCAAAGGCGCATCTGCGGTCCCGGCGAAGCCCTATGGCGCCCCTGTCGATCCACCATCGCTGGAGAGCTACAACCAGCTCTATTTCGGTGCATCGGAGACTGCCGCCGAGTGGCATGATCGGCTTTGTCCAGAAAGCCCCGCCGCCCTGAATGACCGTTACCGGCAAAGGGTTCCTGTTCGAAAAGACATCGCGCCAAGGGGCTTGGTTCTAGAGGCTGGGCGCGAGGACCGGAAAAGGCACCCGAAAGGGCAGGATGCTGCGGTCGCGAGGCATTTCGGGTTTCAGCATCTGCTTCTGCCTGATGCGGCCCATTGCATGATGCATCGCGACGTGGATGGTGGCGCCTTCGAGGCTGTCACCGGCTGGGTCCTCGAACCCGCGCATGCCTCGGCAAGCGCTGTTGGAAAATGACAGCGTCCATTCCCTTTCTGTTGATGCGCGGCGGCACATCGCGCGGTCCGTTCTTTCGGCGCGAAGATCTCCCACCTGACTTGAATGAGTTGAGCAACACTCTGATCAGGGTGATCGGCGCCGGCCACCCGCTCTGCATCGATGGCGTTGGAGGCAGTGCAAGCGTCCAGTGCAAGGTCGCCGTGCTATCTGCGTCTTCAGAACCAGATGTTGATGTGGACTATCTTTTCGCTCAGGTTGGCACCGTTGAACGAAAAGTCGACTATGGCCCGACATGCGGGAATATGCTCGCCGCCGTCGGCCCTGCAGCGGTTGAGCTTGGCCTTGTCGCTCCAAAGAACCGGATGGTTGTCCGCGCGGTCAATACCGGCGCCCGGATCGCGACCGAGTTTCAAATGGAGCACGGCATTCCCGTTTACGCCGGGGACGCGCAGATAGACGGTGTTCCGGGTAAGGGCGCGCCAGTGCGGCTCATGTTTTGCGATACTGTCGGCTCTAAGACCGGAGCGTTGTTCCCGACCGGTCACCGGACGGATTCTATCGATGGATTGAGATGCACTTGCATTGATGTTGCAGTCCCCGTTTTGATCCTAAGGGCTGCTGACGTCGGCCTTTCTGGCAAGGAAGGGCCGTCGGAACTGGATGCGCGGGTAGACGTGATGCGGCGCGTGGAAGCTGTGCGGGTCGAGGCTGGGGCACGGATGGGTCTTGGAGATGTCACAGAGAGCGTTCTGCCGAAGGTCGCATTGCTTTCTGAACCGGAGGTGGAGGGAGCAATTGCTCGAGTACAGTATCTGACTCCAACTCAGTGTCACCCGACCTTGGCGGTCACGGGCGCCCAAGCCGTTGCCTCGAGCCTTGTGATCCCCGGTACAATTGCTCCTCCGCACCGGTTTGTTACCGGGAAACAAAGCGTAAACCTGCAGCACCCCGGCGGAAGCATGACTGTTTTGGTAGAGGTGGAAGGCGATGCCGCTGCGCCATTGGTGCGCTCAGTTGGTGTAATGCGTACCGCTCGAAAAATCGCCAGCGGCTACGTGTTCACGTAGCAAACCGACGTAGCGGCGTTTCCATAGCGAAATAGTAGGAAAGATAAGAGGTTTATTCAAAGGAGCGGAGACCGTGCGCGAGCGCGGATTGCACTACGGGATCGGACTACCCTTGCCAAGTGATCTTTAGCAATCAGAAGGGACGATAATTCTCGGTTATCGTTACTCCGAGATATGCGGCCCGACAGCGGACGGGCCGGTTGCAAGAACTTCCACGTTGCAGTTTCCAACAATCTGAGAGCTCCGATGGCTCTCATTGGCCCGGCGGCCAAATCCCACAAATTTGGACTTACGCCAAGGCACTCGGCGACTGCCCCATGTTTGGAGTGAGAGGGTGGATCCGCCCGCTTCAGGCGCAGCAGAGGATACGATATCGCACTTCCGGCTTGTGTGTCTTCCGCCCGAAACGCTCCTCCGCTACCATCCCATACTCCTTTCACGCCTTACGGAAATGCCTTCGGGCCGAGCAGGCGGTTGAGGCGTCCGGCGGTCTCGACTTTCACACAGCCCTGTCGTGGTAAGTCTTGCCTGGCCTGTGCGGCCTTCCGGGCCGCAGCGGCTTACTGGAAGCTCGTAGGCCACTCCGCGTCGGCTTCTGACGAGCTGCGCAACGCGGCCCCGGCTGTTGTCAGTCCTTCCGCCCTTCCGATTCTTGATCGCCCGTTGGCTTTACTCCCGGGGGGTGAGCCCGACCTGTTCCCACCGGCATCGACTTCAGGGTCGCTGCGACGTCGCGCCATTCTGGGTGACAAAGGTCCGAATTGGGCAGATCGTTCCAGTTCTGACCCCGCACTATGCCAGCCGTTTGCGGCGACCGGCAGCATTGCCTTTTCACAAGGCAGCCATACCCGCATCGAGTACATCATCGCTGTTCCTGTCCATCATCAGGAAATGGCTCCCGCCTCTGGCAACTGTTTTTGCGGTGTCGATGAAGCATGCGGAAACACCGCGCGCGCGCAGCTTGGCCACGGAGTCACGCCAGCCCTCCGCGCGATCAGACCAGTGTTGTGCGGTGTCGAGGTAGTCGCCGGCCAGAAGCGTGATGGGACAGGTCACATCGGATGGCGGAAATGCCGAAGGTTCGACGGCCAGAATGCCGAATACCTTGTCCGGTCTCGCTCGGAAGGCATCAAAGCCGACCTCTCCGCCTTGGCTGTGACAGACGAGACTGGCCGCGCCAAGGCGGTCGATAAGGGCGATCACCCCATTGGTTTGCAACTTTGTTGTGGAAAGCCAGCGCGGCACGATGCGCTGCAGGAAACCGTCTAGGGCCGATACGGGAAACTGACTGCCTTCAAAGGCGCGACGGCGGACAAACCCGTCAGACGGCCCGATGCGAAAGAGCGTCCAGGCCTCTTCAGCGGAGCGCAGGATGGGGGCATCGTCCCAAAGACCGGGCGCAAAGCCGGATCGGCCACGTTCGACCATATCAACCACGTGAACCTCCCGCCCCCGGTCGAGCAGCAGGTTGATCCATCCCGGCCGCCCGTCGGGTGTGGTTTCCCATGTGCTCCCGTGCATGCCGCCGCCATGGACCAGAACGACCGGCGGCAGATCCCGAGCGCGATCGGGGATGAAGTACTGCACGTAGGTCTGCTCCACCGCGAAATGGCCACGGGGATCGTAGGTGTAGCTTGCGGTACGGGTGAACTGCACCTCCTGCGGTTCGCCTTCCATCACCCGGTGCATCCGACCGCCCACGGTGTAGCTCCCGAAATCGCGTAGAGTGTAGCTCATCCGGCCTCCGGTTCGTTGCAATTGAAAGCTGGCCCCACCTGTACGTGGAGGCCAGCCTTGGCATCAGTCGAGGGAGGACAGCGACTGATACTCGTTATAGGCCGCCGCATAGGTGCGGTAGCTTTCGATCACACGGGCGAACATCTCATCCTCGGCGGCCTGTTCGGCGTAGACCTCATCCGCCGCGGCGCGCAGCGCCTCCAGAACGCTGTCGGGGAAACGTTGCACGATGGTGCCGCCATCGCGGAACTCCTGCAGGACCTCGGCCTGCGCGCCGGCGGCCACCCCAAGCGTCCAAAGGTTGATGTCATTGCACGACACTTCGATCGCGGTTTGCTGTTCTTCGGTGAAGCTGTCCCAGAGGTCCTTGTTGACGTAGAACTCGATGAAGCCAGCGGGCTGGTGCCATCCGGGGAAGTAATAATAGTCGGCCACCTGATTGAAACCGAGCAAACGGTCGACGAGCGGGAAGCTCAGCTCGGTTGCGTCCAGACGCCCGGTTTCCAGCGAGGTCGAAATCTCGCCAACAGGCAGGGACATTGCATTGGCACCGAGCCGCGACAGGATCGCGCCGCCAAGCCCACCGATGCGGATGTTGAGCCCCTGAAGGTCTTCGGGGCTGTTGATCTCGGACGTGTACCAGCCGCCAGCCTCGCTCAGGATCACGCCACAGGCCATGGGAACAAGGTTGTAGGGCTCGTAAAGCTCGCGCCACAGCTCGATCCCACCGCCATGATTCAGCCATGAGATATAGGACAGCGGGTCGCCGCCGAAGGGCACCGAACCGAAGAGCGCGGCGGCCGGTTCCTGACCAGAGGCGTATGCCGCGAAAGACCAGCCCGCCTCGATCGCGCCAACGCCGACATTGTCGAAGATCTCGAAGGGCGGCGACAATTCGCCCGCGCCCAGATGCTCGAAATTCACCTCGCCATTGGTCAGCAGCGACACATTGGCAACGAACCGGTCGGCCGCCGGGCCAAGAACCGGCAGCGTCGTGCCAAAGGCGCTTTGCATGTTGTAGTCCTGTGCGAGGACGGGTGTGGCGGCCACGGCCAGCGCCGCGGCGGTCAGATGCAGTTTCATGGGTCTCCTCCTGGGTTGAACATCTTTGTTCTTGGGTATTGTCATGTCAGTCCGGTGATCAGGCCGGGAAAGGCGACCAGCAGCCCGAGAATGAGGAGCTGCAGGCCGATGAACGGCAGCACACCTCGGTAGATCTCGGATGTGGTCAGCCGCTCACCGACGGCACCGCGCAGATAGAACAGCGAAAAGCCGAAGGGCGGGGTCAGGAAACTGGTTTGCAGGTTCACTGCCACCAGGATGCCGAACCAGATCAACAACGTCTCTCCGCTCAGGCCATTGGCGAAATCCAGCCCGGCGATAATAGGCGCGAAGATCGGGACGAGGATCAGTGAAATCTCAAGCCAGTCCAGCACGAAGCCGAGTACGAAAATCGCCGCCATAACCACGATCAGAACCGTGTAGGGCCCGTCGCCGAACGCCATCAGCCCGACCTCGACCACGTCGTCGCCGCCAATGGCCTTGAACACGGCCGCAAAGCAGGTGGCTCCGATCATCACCAAAAGAACCATGGAGGTCGTCACCACAGTCTGCCGGGCGGCCTCGAAAACCGTGGCCCAGTGGAACTTCCCGTAAATCAGTGTGATCAGGATCGCCCCGAAGGCGCCGAGCCCGCTGGCCTCGGTCGGGGTGGCTAGCCCGGCAATGATCGAGCCCAGAACACAGACCACCAGCGCGATCAGCGGGCCAAGGTCGATCAGCAGTCTCAACGGTGATGGCGGCGGCCCGGAGCGGACCTGACGGGCCAGGCCACGCGCGCGCCAGATGACCAACGCTCCGTAAGCTGCGACCAGCAACAGGCCAGGCCCGATGGCGCCGGCGAACATGTCGGGCACCGGGGTCTGCAACTGATCTCCAAGCACGATCAGCATGACGGAGGGCGGGATCAGAATAGCCAGCGTACCCGAAGAGGCAATCAGCCCGGCGGATGTGGCATTGTCATAGCCGGCATCCTGCAACTGCGGCAAGGCGAGCATCGCCAGCAAGACAACCGAGGCGCCCACGATCCCTGAAGAGGCTGCCAGCAACATCCCGATCACCAGAACCGAAATGCCCATGCCCGCCGCCGATCCGCCGAGCGCCGTTTGCGCGGCCCGCAGCGCCCGCTCTGCCACGCCGGATTTTTCCAGCACCAGCCCCATGAATATGAACATCGGTATCGCCACCAACAGCCAGTTTGACAGGACGTTGGCGTAGATCCGGCTGACCAGCAGGTTGAAATACGCCGTTGGCAGATCCGACAGCAGGATAAAAAGCGCCGCCGCCCCCGCAAGCACCATGCCGACGCGATAGCCCGCAAGGATGCCGGCCAGCGTCAGCGCCGCCATGGCCAGAGGCAAGACGGCTTCGCTCATTTCGCGGCCCGGATGAGACGCAGGGTTTCAAAAGCGATGTAAAAGGCCAGGATCGCAAGGCCGAGCGGCAGGACCGATTTGATCAGCCACAAATCCTCCAGCCCGCCATTGCGCGAACCTTCGTCCGAGCGCCAGGCGCGCTGCATGAAGGCCCACGAGGCAGGCAGGATCAGCGCAAAGAACGGTACTGCGAAAAGCAGATTTCCGGCCAGGTCCACCCGCGCTTGCCAGTTCGGGCGGTAGGCCTGATAGAGGAAGTCGACCCGGACATGGCGATCGCGGTGCCAGACCAGCCCGGCCGGGACCAGCCCCAAGATCACCAGCAGATGCCATTGCAGGTCCAGCAAGCTGTTCAAGGTCACGGCGCGCCCGATCAGCACCGCTGGCTCGGGCCGCGTCAGCAGGGGATTGATGTCCAGCGCATTGCAGATGACTTGCACGACCACCGCCAGCATCAGGACGATCAGGAGGACGGCCAACATCGCCTCGCTTCTTCGCGACACGCGTTCCATGACAACTTGCATTCGGTCTCCCCTCCCCGACGAGACTTATTCGTTCCATATGGAGCAATATAATTCCACTTGGATCAATCTATTTCTTCGGCTTAAGGTCTTGCCATGAAGCTGATCGACATCGTAAGTGCGACGCCCTTCGACATCGGGTATCGCATCGCCTTTCTGACAAACTTCCTGCGTGAACCGATCCTGCGCCGAATGGAGCGCGAGAAGGGGCTGATCCGGCCGGAACTGACGGTGCTGATGTGCCTCAAGTTCCGCAATGGACTAAACGCGCGTGACATAAGCGAAATCACCGAGCAACCGTCGAACACGATCAGCCGGGCCGTTGGCGCGCTTTTGGCGAAAGGCATGATCTCGCGCCGTGACGACCGCGAGGACGGACGGCGAAAGCTCCTGTTTCTGGAGCCGGAGGGTGAACGCGTTCATGATCAGGTGATCGCAATGTTCGTCGAGGCCGAAGACCATCTGACAGCATGCCTCAGCCCCGAAGAACGTGCACAACTTCTGTTGATGCTCGATCGAATGGCCAGGGATGTGCCGCGCTGGCAGAAGTTACCGCCCTACAAGGACAAGCACCCCGATGACTGAACCTCTGCCCAGTCTCAAGGCCGGTCGTCAGCGCGGGCTTCGGGCGCGCGGTGAAGGGAGCAATCGCCACCGAACCATTTTCGATTACAACGGCGACCGTCGTCATTCCCGCATCAACTGGCTCGACGTGGGCGGTTTCATCTCGCCGGCCGGGAAAGGCCAATGACCTCAGCGAGCCAATCTATCAGGGCAATGCAACAGTGGAACAGATCAGGACTGCCAAGCGTCTGGCCGATGGCATGAGACTATTGCTCAAGCATGACCACCGTTTGCCCAAATGCGCTCGCCTGCTCGACGTGAAGATGCGCCTCGGCGCAGCGGTCGAGCGGAAATGTGGCGGCGATGGGGATTTCCAGCTCGTGGGTCGCAAGCCAGCGCTGGCCTTGCTTGCGCGCGTCTTCGGGTAAGGCGAAGCCCTGGATGAAGCGGATATTCGCGCCTTTGGACGCGAAGGCGTAGTAGTCGAGGACCGGCGTCGGATCCGACGTGCTTGAATAGCTGGCGATAACCCCGTTCGGTTTGATCAGCCGCACATCCACCGTCTGATTGGCCGCAAAATCGACTTCGACGATGCGATCGACGCCTGTCCCATCGGTGAGATCCCGGACTTTGCCGACGACGTCTTCGTCGTGGCGGTTGATCGGCGTACCGCCCAGGGCCCGCACGCGTTCGGCGTCCGTCGATCTGCCGACCGTTGCAATGACACGGGCGCCGTCCTTTCGGGCGATCTGCACCGCGAGATAGCCGACAGCGCCCGCACCGCCCTGAACCAGAACCGTTTTGCCCGCGACCGGTCCATCCGACAGGACCGACCGGTGGGCGGTCATCGCAGGCACGCCCAGACATGCGCCTTGCGCCATCGTGAAATGATCGGGTAGGGGGACTGCCTGCGCTTCGGGCAGCGCGACGAACTCGGCCGCCGTCCCGAAGGCGCGTCCGGCTTGTCCGTAGCCCCCCTGGGCATTCCACAGCCAGACGCGCTGGCCCACCCGATCGGCGCTGACGCCTTCTCCGACCGCTTCGATCGTGCCTGCACCGTCGCAATGCGGGATGATCAGCGGGTGGTTCATTTGCATGCCGCCCCAGCCCGCCCGGCGCTTGACGTCCGCAGGGTTGATGCCGGAGGCCGCGACGCGCACGAGGACGTCCCCCGGGCCTGCGACCGGCGTGGGGAAACGTCCCAATTGCAGCACTTCGGCCGCGGGGCCCGTGGTTTTATAGTGAACCGCGCGCATCAACCGGCGACGAGCGAGATGTGCCGCGTTGCCTGTCTGAGGGCGGCGACCAGCCGGTTCTGGCCACGCACCAGCTGGTTTTGAGCAAAACCGAGCGTGTCGTCGTGCTGGTCGAGCTCCGTTGCCGTGTGGATCGTCGGCAAGGGCGGGATCGTGGCCGCAGGGTCGTGGCGAAAGCGCGGCTCGCGACAGAAGTTGATCGGCACGAGAATGCGGGCAAGGTCCTGAATGACCGTGTTCGCCTTGTCTTCCGCCACTTTTCCCGCCCCGGCCGCTCCATAGAACGTCTCAAGCGCATCCAGAAGATGCTGCGCAGCCTCGGCCGACGGAGAGAGGTCGAACCGGTCGCCTGCGGCTGCCTGATACTGTTTTATCGTATTCTGAAACTCCCGCGCCGTTATACGCCAGTCGAAGGGCAGGATCCCGGCATTGACCGTGCGCAGGATTGCCAGGAGGTAAACCTTGATGTCGCGCTCAAGGATGTCCTTGTCGGCGATTTCGAGTGTGTCGTTTTCCGTATGCCAGGCGATGTTGGCGCCGCAGCCACCGACCGTGTAGTACCCCTTCTCTTCCCGCAAGACCGTCGGCATCGTGGAGGACAGCATGAAGTAGCCCGAGATCCCGATGTTGTTGAAGGAATAGTCGCCCGCCCTGTGCGGCCGTTCCCCTTCGGCGGTCTTGCCTGCAACCTCTTGGATGACGGCGCTGATCATGTCGTCGGTCTCTGGCATGCGCGACAGGTTCAGGAACTCGGTCGCCCAACGGCAGCCGGGGCTGTCGCAGTTGACCTGGGCCACACAGTTTTCTTCGAGGTCGAGAGCGAAGGCATCGGCGTACCATGTCGAGCCCGCATAGCGCCCCGTGGAGTGGCCGGGCCACCAGCAGATCCGCACCGACCGGCGCAGCTTGTCGCGGTTCGCCCAGAGGATGCGGGCAATCTCCAGCATGCAGGCATCTCCGACGGCATTGTCGCCGACGCCCACGTCCCAACTGTCGAGGTGACCGTGCAGGAGAACGTATCTGTCGGGCTCTTCCGTGCCGGGGATCACGACCTCGACCAGCTTGCTGTCGAACCAGCCCTCTTCCATTTCGGTGAATATCGTGGCGTCGCCGCCGTTCTTGGCCAGCGCGATCAGCGCCTCTCCGTCGGGCTTGTTGACCGCGACGGCGGGGATGCCCGGCTTTCTCGGCAGATCGTCAAGGTCCGGGACGCCCCAGATCGTCGTGCAGATCCCCCAGTGAATATCGACGCCCGGGTTGATCGCGATGACGCCGACGGCGCCCAGATCCTCGAACTGGCGCACCATGACCGGGCTTGCGAAACCCTCGGAGATAACGATTGCGCCTTTTGCAAGGCCTGCCATATCCGCCGCGCCATCAATCTTGATGTCGAACATGTCGTCGATGTCATCCACCGCATTGGCCCCGAGATATACGAGCGGGGCCGTCACCCCGCCACGGGCATCCGTGGCATAGGCCGGCGGCTTGGCGCGGTAGGTCGTGCCGGATGCCTCTACCCGCGCGGGACCGGGCAGGCTGAGATAGAGAGATGGCTTGTGGACCGTCGCGGGGACGCCATGGCGCGAGAGGCGCTCAACCACCTCATCCATTCCGCGGTTCACATCATCGGGGTGCTCCCGCTTGAACGTGGCGAAGCTTTCCACCAGACCCCAGGGCTCTTCCATCGTCACCTGGTCGAGAATTGCGGTTTCAGAAGTCTTCATGGCACACCTCGTTGTTTCATCTGTCAAAACAGAGTTTCATCAAATGAAGCGTGACAGCCGAGGGGTGATTCGACAAGCGTGGGGTCGCTTCGGATCAGGTGGCGCTCGTGAGACCGAGCTTGCCACTGATTTCAGCAGCGGCGTCTTCAATAAGCGCAAGATAGCGGCGGCGGCGGGTTTCATCGTACCGCGCCATCGCGCCCGCAACGGACAAGGACGCGATGACGTCCCCGGAGGCGCTTCGGATCGGCGCCGCGATGGAAAACGCCCCATCGTCGAGATCGTTGATGGCGATGTGGAAGCCATCAGCGCGGATCATGTCCAGCCGCGCGCGGAGGTCATCTGGGTCCGTTGCCGTGTTGGAGGTAAAGCGCTCCAGCGGTTCGGCCAGGACGGCTTCCCGGACATCTTCCGGAGCAAATGCGAGGAGCAGCATGGATCCTCCCCCGGCGTGCAGCGGCCCGTAGCGCCCCGGATTGGCGAAGATTCGCATGGCGTGATGGCCGGCGAGGGTCGCCAGAACAAGGGATTGGTGCCCATCCCGCAGAATCAGGTTGATGTTTTCCGTCGTGTCATCGCGCAAGCGCTCCATCACCGGACGGGCGGCCGTCATCAGGGTATTCTGCGCTCCGGCCTGTTCGCCGAGAACGCCTATCCGATAGCCCAGAGAATAGACGGCCTTGTCACCATCCCGAACCACGAAACCCCGTGCCTCAAGGGTCGAAAGCAGCCGGAAGACGATGGTTTTGGTCAATCCCAGGCGGGTGGCAAGTTCCGTCACGCCTTGTCTCGGATGGCTTGCCAAAGCTTCAAGCACGCGCAGGGCGCGGTCGACGGCAGCGATGGTGTAGTCGCGGGGTTCAGACATTTTCGGCCCTACTCTTTTTACGTGAGGCTTGCTTTGCAATAAATTTGCCGCATACTGACTTTAAAACAATGTTTCGCTTAGTGAAACACTGTTCTTGCGGGGGAATGGCGATGAAAATTGCATATGTTGTACCGGGGCCGATGTCGAAGGGTCCGATGGGGCGAACGGAAATGCAGCGCCGGGAAGCGCTGATGAACGGCTGGGCGTTCGATGGCACCGAGGTGTCGGTGATCGATGTGCCCTCCGGACCGGCCTCGATCGAATCCGCCTACGAGGAGATGCTCGCCATCCCGCCGACCCTCGATCTGATCATGGAATGCGAGAAGAAGGGTTTTGATGCGGCCATCATCGGCTGTTTCGGGGACCCGGGGCTGGAGGCGGCTCGTGAACTGGTCACGATGCCCGTTGTCGGCCCATGCGAAAGCGCCATGCTTCTGGCCGCGGCGCTCGGGCACAAGTTCAGTGTCCTGACGATTTTCGAAAGCCTGATCGCCGGGCAGGAAATGCTTGCCGTTCAAGCCGGGGTCCGTGCGAAACTGGCGTCGGTCCGTCCGACCGATATTCCCGTTCTGGAACTCATGGCCGATCCCGAGGTGACAAAGAAGCGGCTGATCGACGTGGCCCGCGCCTGTGTCGAAAAGGACCGCGCCGACGCCCTTCTGTTCGGCTGCATGACAATGTCGTTCCTCGATATGGGCGATGAGATTGCCGCCGAGGTTGGCGTGCCGGTCGTCAATGCCGGGCGAGCCGCCGTGAAACATGCAGAAATGCTGGTTTCCATGGGATTGGCCCATTCGAAAAAAGCATGGCCCACGCCTGCAAAGATGAAGGCGGGCAAAACCGCCTCTGACATGCGCGTCGCTTGAACCTGCGCACATCCAACGTCGTCCGCCGGACGCCAACAGGAGAACCACAATGACACTGCCCTTAAGAACATCTGCCTTTGCCGCCATGCTGTCGGCCACCGTGCTGTCGCCCGTGATGGCCGATGAGATCCGAACCATCAACCTCGTCACACGACTGCAGGCCGCGCAGCCTGCCGAGTTCCAGTTCACCCAGCTGATTGCCCAGGAGTGGCGCAGGCTCGGTCTGGATGTGAATGTCGAGGTGATGCCCTGGGAGCAGATGATCCAGGCGATCTGGTTCAGCCGCGATGACTGGGACACGACAGCCTGGCAAATGGTCGGCCGCCCCGAACGTTCCGACCCCGACGAGATCGTCTACAACCTGTTCCATTCCACGACGGCGGAGCAGGGCTTCAACTTCATCGGCTACAACAACCCCGAATACGACGCGCTGGTCGAACAGCAGCGCGTGACGCTCGACCCCAACGAGCGGCGCGAGATTGTCCGGGCGGCACAGGCGCTGCTGGCCGAAGATCAGCCCAACATGATGCTTGCGCACCCGCAATCGACCTACGCGTTCAATACATCTGTCTGGAACCCCGACACCGTGGTGGACCAGTCCGGCATCGGCATCCGCAACACCTGGAGCTATCTGCAGATGGAGCCGCTGGGCGATGTCACCGACATCATCCTCAACTCGTCGGATAATGTCACTGCGATCAACCCGCTCTACATCTCCGGGGGCACAGATAGCTGGATCACGGAGCTTGTATATGATCGTCTGATGCGGATCGGGCCCGATGGCCTGCCGCAGCCCTGGGCGGCCGAAAGCTACGAGTGGATCGACGACACAACCATCAGGGTCACGCTCCGCGAGGGGATGATGTGGCATGACGGCATGCCGGTGACGCCTGAAGACGTGGCATTCTCGTTCGAAGCTGCCGGATCGGGCGAAGCGCCCATGTATGGCCCCTTCGTCGGGAGCATTGCCGACATCACCATCGACGGCATGGACATCACCTTCTCCCTGACCGAGCCGTCGGCACCGTTCCTCACCGCGAGCCTGTCGAAGATCAACCTGATCCCGATGCATATCTGGGAGCCGGTGATCGCCGAGCAGTTGACCCTCGATACAAACGCCGAGTCGTTTCAGGAAGAGGTGCCGATCGGCTCCGGGCCCTACCGTTTCAGCAGCTGGACCCTGAACGAGGAGGTGGTGCTGGAAGCCAACGCCGAGCATTGGGCCGCCCCGAATGCGGATCGCTGGATCCTGCGGATCGTGCCAAATGTCGAGGCGGCGCTCGGGATGCTCCGCTCGGGCGAGATCAACTTCCTGTCGGACTTCCCCGGCGACCCGACCGTCGTGGTGGCGGCAGCCGAGGAAGATCCCAACCTGACCGCGGTCTCGACCGTCGATATCGGCTTCCGCTATGTCGCCTTCAACCACCGCCGGCCGCCATTCAACGATCCGGCTTTCCGCCGCGCGTTGTCGGCCTCGGTCGATCGTCGGCTCATCGTGGGCGCCGCATTCCGCGGGTTCGCCGTACCGTCGAATTCGGTGGTCTCTCCGGCGCTTGGCTTCTGGCACAATGAAGCCACGGTCGAGGGCATGGAGGCCGGGATCGAGTTGGCCCAGCAGATGCTGGAAGATGCCGGCTACACGGTGGTCGACGGCCGGTTGCACTACCCCGAAGGCGTGTCCGAGACGTTGGGCGAATGAACCTGACTGAATCAAAGCAGAAGGGACTGGCAGAGTGAAAGCGATCACCGTCATCGGCGCGCGCTTGCTGCAAACAGCGTTCGTCCTGTTGGCGGTGATCACCATTCTGTTCTTCATGTTCCGGTTGATGCCGGGCAGCCCGCTCGCGGCCTATATCGACCCGAATTTCACGCCCGAGCAGCAGGCCGAACTGATGGCCCGCTTCGGCCTCGATCAGCCGCTCTGGCGACAGTACCTGATCTATCTGGGCAATCTCCTTCAGGGCGATCTGGGGGAGAGCTTCTTCTATCGCCAACCTGTGGCCGAGCGGGTGCTGGCGCTTTTGCCGAACACGCTGATCCTGACGTTCAGTTCCCTGATCATCGCATATGTATTCGGCGTTCTTGCCGGCGCGTATCTGGCGTGGAAGCGCGGCTCGGTCGTCGAGCAGATATGTGTGCCTCTGGTTCTGACCACCCGTGCGATGCCAGAGTTCTGGCTTGGCATGCTCTTGCTGGCGGTCTTCAGTTTCGGCATGGGATGGTTCCCCGCGGGCGGGACAAGGCCGCCGGGCGCGGAGTACGATTCCCTCTGGGCGCTCTACAGCTCTGCCGATTTCTGGTGGCACATGACCTTGCCGGTCATGACCTTGGCGATCTACAGTCAGGGACTGCCGCTGTTGCTCATGCGCTCGAACATGATGGACGTCATGCGGGAGGATTTCGTCACCATGGCGCGGATCAAGGGCCTCTCGACCTTTTCGGTCGTGATCCGCCATGCCGCGCGCAACGCGTTGCTGCCCGTCATGACATCCTTCGCCATCGCCGTCGGCTACCAGATCCAGGGCAATGTGGTGGTGGAAACGGTGTTCTCCTGGCCGGGGCTCGGGCGTGAACTGGTGCGCGCCGTCTCAACCGCGGACTACCCGCTGGCGCAGGGCGCGTTTCTGATGATCGCGGTTGTCGTGATCCTGATGAACCTCGTCGCAGACCTGCTTTATGCGGCCCTTGATCCACGGGTGACCCATGAGTGACGCCGTGACCTCCAAAATCCGGGCTCCTGGCCGGATTGCGCGCCTCCGCCGCACGCTCGGCTCGATCCGCCTGCCGCTCCACGATCCGCTCGCGGTGATCGGTCTGTGCATCTACCTGTTCTTCATTCTCATGGCGGTCTTTGCGCCCCTCATCGCGCCCCATGACCCCAACGAGATCCTTTTCACGTCCGAATTCGCCCTTGCGGCGGATCTGACACCGGGCACGGACGGGTACATTCTGGGGACGACGACGCTTGGCAGGGATATCTTCTCGCAAATCGTCTGGGGTGCCCGTTCCGCCCTGCTGATCGGGCTGACCGCGGCCTTCGTGGTGGCGCTCATCGGGTCGATCGTGGGCATCGTTGCGGGTTATTTCGGGGGCTGGGCCGACACGGTGCTGATGCGTCTGGCGGATGTGGCGTTCGGTATTCCGTTCCTGCCCTTCGTCATCGTGCTTGCGGCATTTCTCGAACCGTCGATCTGGAACGTCGTGATCGCCATGGCGCTGGTCTTGTGGCGCGACACGGGCCGGGTGATCCGAAGCCAGACGCTGACCCTGCGCAACCGTGCCTATGTGGAGGCCGCGCGTGTGGCAGGCTCCTCCGACCTGAAGATCATCCTGCGCCACATTGCGCCCAATGTCCTGCCGCTGTCCTTCCTCTATGGCTCCATCGCCATCGGCTGGGCGATCCTGACCGAGGCGTCGATCAGCTTTCTTGGGTTCGGCGATCCGGATTCCATCAGCTGGGGCTACATGCTTCAGGATGCTTTCGCCTCGCAGGCGCTTTCCAAGGGGTCCTATTACTGGTTCGTGCCTCCGGGCTTTCTGATCATCCTGATCGTTTCGGCGGGGTTCTTCATCTCCCGCGGATACGAGCAGATCCTCTTTCCGAAGCTTGACCGATGACCCAGCCGCTCTTGACCCTCAAAGACCTCAGCATCGCGTACCGGGTGGGCGACCAGGACACGATTGCCGTCGAAGGGGCGAGCTTCGATGTGCAGCCGGGCAGCATCGTGGGCCTTGTCGGCGAAAGCGGCTGCGGCAAGACCACGCTGGCGCGCTCCCTGACACGGGTGCTGGCGGGCAACGCGCGGATTGCCGGCGGCGAGGCGATTTTTGACGGGCGCGATATCATGGCCCTGTCGGAACGCGCGATGAACGGCCTGCGCTGGCGCGAGATCGCGTTCATTCCGCAATCGGCGATGAACTCGCTTGATCCGGTTTACACGGTCGGCACGCAACTGGCGGAGGTGTTGATCCGCCGCGGCGGGCTGGGGCGCAGTGCCGCGCGTACGCGCGCCGAAGAGTTGTTTGAATGGGTGGGGATCGAGACCAACCGGCTGGGCGATTATCCGCACCAGTTCTCGGGCGGGATGCGTCAGCGCGTGGCGATTGCGCTGGCATTGGCGCTGGACCCGAAACTGATCATCGCGGATGAACCGGTGACCGCGCTTGACGTCATCGTCCAGCGTCAGATCCTCGACCAGCTGCGCGAGTTGAAGGAGCGTCTGGGGATCTCGGTCATTCTTGTGACCCACGATATCTCGGTCGTGGCCTATGTCTGCGACCGCGTGGTGGTGATGTATGCGGGCCGTGTGGTCGAAACCGGGCCGATGGCCGCGACGCTGACCGCCCCTGCGCATCCCTACACGATGGGCCTGCGCAATGCCTTTCCCGATCTGGCCAGCGCCGCCGGAGAGCTGACGCCGATCGAAGGCGCGCCCCCCGATCTGGCCAGCCCGCCGCCCGGCTGCCGGTTTGCGCCACGTTGTCCGTTTGCGGAGGCCCGGTGCCGCACGGATGTACCCGGTCTAGACATCTACGACGGTGATCATCTGGCGGCCTGCCACCGTATCGCTGAGGCGGAAACCCTGAGGGCGCGGGCCGTGGCATCCGAGACCTGGGAGGCACCGGCATGAAGGACGGACACGACCAGGATCCGCCGCTCGTCCGGCTTGACGCGGCAGAGCTGCACTTTCCCGTTGGCGGCGTGGTGGCGCAACTGCAAGGCCGCGCCACCGTGGTCAAGGCCGTCGACGGTGTCACCTTCGAGTTGCGCCGGGGCGAAAGCGTGGGCCTGCTCGGTGAAAGCGGATGCGGCAAGACCTCGACCGGCCGTATGCTGGTGCGGCTGGACAAGGCGACCGGGGGCCGTGTGGAGTTCGATGGCGAAGATGTCAGCGGGCTGACAGGGGATGCTCTGAAACGGTTTCGCAGCCGGGTCCAGCTCATCTTCCAGAACCCGTTCGAGGCATTGAACCCGCGTTTCACGATCCGCGATGTTCTGGCCGAACCGCTTGAGAACGCGCGCATTCCCAGAGCCGAGCACGAGGAGCGGATCCTGCGCGCCATGGCGCTGGTCAAGCTTGGCGATGCGGGGCAGTTCATGGACCGCTATCCGCACCAACTCTCGGGCGGACAACTTCAGCGGATCGTGATGGCCCGCGCCCTGATCCTTGAGCCGGAGTTCGTTGTCGCGGACGAACCCGTATCGATGCTCGACGTGTCGGTCCGCGCCGGCGTGTTGAACGTGTTTCGGGATGTGCGGGCGCAACAGGGGATCACGGCGATCTATATCAGTCACGATCTGGCGCTGGTGCGGTATGTCTGCGAACGCACCATCGTGATGTATCTGGGCCGGATCGTCGAAGACGGCCCGACGGAGGATATCGTCGCCAACCCGCTGCATCCCTATACACAGGCGCTGGTCGCGGCCGTGCCCGTGCCCCACCCGGATCAAAGCCACGCGCCGCTGCCCATCGGACGCGGTGCCCCCGATCCGCGCAACCCGCCCTCGGGCTGTACATTCCGCGACCGCTGTCCGCGCGCCTTCGACCGTTGCGCGGTTGAGGCGCCCGGCCCGACGTATGTCCAGAACCGGATCGTCCACTGCCACCTTCATGAACCGAAGACGTGACCCATGACCTATGCCGCCGACATAAACACCACCGCCGACCCGATCTGCGATCCGATCACGCTCGAGATCATTCAGGGCGCTATCCAGGCTGCGCAAAGCGAAATGGAGGCGTTGATCGAACGCACGGCGATTTCGGCGTTCATCCGCGAGAAGAAGGACTTCTACACCGCGATTTTCGATCGCAATGGCGTGATGGCCGTGGGCTCGATGGTGCCGATCTTTGGCGACATCACCACGCCGGTATTCGAGCATTTCCCGATTGAAACGATGCAGGAGGGGGACCTGTATTGGTACAATGACTGCTACGGCTCCTACGGCGCGGTGAGCCATTCCAACGATCAGGTGCTGCTGGCGCCGGTATTCCACAACGGCCGGCGCGTGGCTTTCGTGATGAGCTGGGCGCATTTTGCGGATATCGGCGGCATGCGCCCCGGCTCGATCAGTCCCGACGCGACGGAGATCTGGCAGGAGGGGATCATTATCCCGCCGACCAGGCTGATCGAGGCCGGTGTCGTGAACGACGCCGCGCTTGCGATCTTTCACCGAAACTCCCGTTTTCCCGCGCAAAGCGAGGGCGATATGAGCGCGCTGATGGCCAGTGTGCGGCTTGGTGCGCAGCGTATGACGGAGGCGTCGGATCGTTTCGGGGCCGCGGTGCTTGAAGATGCCCTTGCCCAGCTTCTCGACCGGACGCGGCGCCTTGTCAGGCGCAAGCTCGCGGAAACCTTCGACTACGGCACGCATCGCTTCACCGATGCCATCGATAGCGACGGTCATGGCAACGGGCCGTTTCATCTGCGCTTCGCCATCATCCGCGAGAAGGGCCCGGACGGGGCCGACCGGTTCATCTTCGATGCCACCGAGACCGATGATCAGGCACCCGGGCCGGTCAACCTTCTGATGAACCGCTCCATCCCGGGCATGGCGTTGGGATTGTTCTATCTGGGCGGAGAACCCGGGCAGGTCTGCAACGCAGGCGGACCCCTTGCGCTGGACGAGGTGCGTCTGCGCGAAGGCTCGCTGGTGAAACCGAACTGGCCGGCGCCGCTTGGGATGCGCGGCCTGACGATGATGCGGGTGCTGGCGACGCTGAATGGGCTGGTCAACGCGGCCGGCGGGCAGGCGCCGGCAGCACAGGCGGCCTATGTCGTGGCGCTCATCCGGGGCAGCTACACCGCCGAGGACGGGACCGCGACCCCGTTCCTGCTGGCCGATGGCATCGGCGTCGGATACGGCGCGCGCGCCTTTGCCGACGGGATGGACGCCGTCTATTTCGTGGCGCAGGAAAACTATCCGATCGAGTTCACCGAGCTTGGCTACCCGGTGTCCTTCAGAACCTATGGCATGGTGATGGACAGCGGCGGGCCCGGCGCGTTTCGCGGGGGAACGGGAATATTGCGGGAGTACGAAATCCTTGCCGATCACGCGATGCTGGGCATTCGCATCGATGGCGTCGAAAACCCACCCTGGGGGATCAATGGCGGGAAATCGGGCGCGCCCGGGCGCATCGTCATCAACCCCGGCATGGCCGATGAAAGGGTTCTGCCGCCTCTGTCGGATGGCACGATGCTCAAGAAGGGCGATGTGGTGCGCATAGAAACCGGCGGCGGCGGGGGCTACGGACATCCCTTCGACCGACCGGCTGCGAAGGTTCTGGAGGATGTGCTTTCCGGGCTTGTCAGCGCCGAGGCCGCGGCACGCGAATACGGGGTGGCCGTCAAGGGGCGACAGGTCGACGAGGCCGAAACTGCGCGGCTGAGAGCTTCGCGGCCCGTGGTCAAACCTTTCCACCGCAAGGAGTATCTCGATGTCCTTTGATGGTGTGGATCCCGCGCGCGGTGCGACACCGGCACTGACGCTTGCCGTGGATATTGGCGGCACATTTACCGATGTCGCCCTTGCGGATATCGCGACGGGGCAGGTCTGGCGGGCCAAGACACCTTCCCGTCCCGATGACCCGTCGGAGGCGTTCCTGACCGGGCTGCGCCTGGCCCTGCGCGCTGCGGGCGCGGCGCCCGGTGACCTGCGTCAGGTTCTGCATGGAACCACCGTCGCCACCAACATGATCCTTGAAGGCAAGGGTGCGAGGGCGGCCCTGGTGACGACCCGCGGGTTTCGCCACGTGCTTGGGGTCGGGCGACAGGACATCCCTCGCGCGGCCAATCTCTACAACTGGATCAAGCCCGAGCGCCCCGTGCCGGCCTCACGGATCGTGGAGGTGGCCGAGCGTGTCCTGCCCGGCGGCGTCGTCGCGCAGCCACTGGACGAAGACAGCGTTGCAGCCGCCGCGGAGGCGCTGCGCGAGATGGAAGTGGATGCGGTGGCCATCTGCCTGCTCCACGCTTTCGCCAATCCCGACCATGAGCGTCGCACCGCCGAGATCCTGCGCGCGGCCCTGCCCGGTGTCGCGGTGACCGCATCCTCGGACGTGCTGCCGGTGGTGCGGGAGTATGAGCGGACATTGGCATCGGTGCTGAACGCCATCGTGATGCCCGGCGTCACGAAATATGTCGGACGAATCGAGGACAAGCTGACCGCCGAGGGGGTTCCCGCGCCGCTGCTTCTCATGCAATCGAATGGTGGCGTTGCCGGGGCGGGCAAGATCCGTTCTGCCCCCGCCCTGACAGCGTTGTCCGGGCCTGCGGCGGGTGTGGTCGGCGCAAGATCCGTGGCGGCAACATGTGGGATCGATGATATCCTGACTGTCGATATCGGCGGGACGAGCGCGGATATCTGCCTTGTCTCGGGCGGCGAGATCGGGCTGACGCAACAGGGACAGGTGGGGGACTGGCCCTTGCCTCTGCCGATGGTCGATATGGTCACAATCGGCGCCGGCGGCGGCTCCATCGCCCGTGTGGCCGACGGCGTGCTGACGGTCGGGCCGGAAAGCGCCGGGGCCACGCCGGGCCCTGCGGCTTATGGCCGGGGAGGGACCGAGGCGACGGTGACCGATGCCCATGTGGTGCTGGGGCACCTGCCCGCGCGCCTGCTTGGCGGGGACATGGCGCTCGACGTGGTGGCGGCGCGCCGCGCGTTGGAGGACGGGGTCGCCCGACCGCTTGGCATCGCCGTGGAGGACGCGGCGCGCGGCATTCTCGCCATTGCCGACAACAAGATGGTCGGCGCCCTGCGCGTCGTGTCGGTCGAGCGTGGCTTCGATCCGCGGGATTTCACGCTTCTTCCCTTCGGTGGAGCCGGCCCGCTTCACGGCTGTGCGCTGGCCGATCTGATTGGCACACGCCGAGTGCTGATCGTGCCCGCACCCGGCATTCTGTGCGCCGACGGGCTGATGGCGGCGGATCTCAAGTCCGAGTTCAGCCGCGCCCGGCCCCGCGCCGGCGTCGCCGATATGGCGGAGGCCGAACGGCTCTGCGCAGAGCTTGAGGCCGATGCGGCCGCGTGGTTCGATGCGGAGGACGTGGCGGAGGCCGACCGGCAAACCAGTCGCGTCGCTCTCCTGCGCTATGCCGGTCAGGGCAATGAACTGGCCGTCCCGTGGGCCGACACGGTCGAGGCGTTGGAGGCGGGCTTCGTGGCCGCCCACCGGGCCCTTTACGGGTTCGAGTTGAGCGCACCGATCGAGCTTGTGACGCTGCGGGTCGAAGCCCGCGCCACCATGCAGGCGTTTGCCCCGGCCGTGCTTGCCCCGGGGGACCCGCCAGTGCCGGTGGATCATGTGCCCATAGCCTTGCCATCGGGCCGGGAGACCGTGCCGCTTTTCGACCGGTCCACTCTGAGTGGCGGCGCGATCATTGAAGGCCCCGCAATCGTAAGCCAACTTGACACCACAACCCTGATCGCGCCCGGCTGGACAGGCACGGTGCAAACCTCGGGCGCCCTTCTGTTAACCAAGGCCGACACATGACCGAAGATACTGAAATCACCGACACGCTGGCTGCGGTCTTCGACTATATCGAGGCGAACCGCGAAGATCATCTGCAACGCGTCATCGAGTACGTCAAACACCCGTCGATCAGCGCCCATGATATCGGCATACGCGAAGTTGCGGCGATTCTGGTCGAACACCTGAGCGGGCTCGGTTTTGAGGCCGAAGCCGTTCCGACATCGGGCCATCCGATGGTTCTGGGCCACCGGTGCGATGCGCCCGGCAAACCGACCGTCCTGCTTTACGGCCATTACGATGTGCAGCCGCCGGATCCCCTGGAAGCATGGATCACTCCACCATTCGAGCCGACGATCCGCGACGGGCGCATCTACGCGCGCGGGATCGGAGACAACAAGGGCCAGCATTTCGCGCAGCTTCTGGCGCTGGAGGCCCATCTGAAAGTCACCGGGACCTTGCCGTGCAACGTGATTTTCCTGCTGGAGGGGGAAGAGGAAATCGGCTCCCCCCGGATCGCGGAATTCGTCGCCGCCCATGCCGATCGTCTGAAAGCCGATCTGGTGGTGACCGCCGATGGCCCGCTGCACCCCTCGGGCCGGCCCATCGTGACCTTTGGCGTGCGTGGCATGGCGGGATTTGAACTGGTCGTCAAAACCGGACGGACGGACGCTCATTCCGGCAATCATGGCGGCACGATGCCCAACGCATTGTGGACGCTTGTTCACCTCTTGGGCACCATGAAGGATGCGGAGGGCCGGATCACGATAGAGGGCCTGCACGATCCGGTGCGCCCGCCCACCAATGCCGAACGGGCCGCCGCCGACTCCCTGCCGGTCGACGTGCCCGGATATCTCGAGTCCATGGGGCTTGGCCGTCTGGACGCGCCTGCCGACAGACCGTTCCACGACCGGTTGATGTTCCATCCGACCCTGACGATCAACGGCATTCACGGCGGCTATGGCGGCCCGGGCACGAAAACGGTGCTTCCTGCCGAGGCGATTGCGAAATGCGACATCCGCCTTGTTCCGGACATGACGCCGGAGCAGGCGGTGGCCTGCGTCCGCGCCCATGTCGAAAAACACGCGCCCGAGGGCGAGGTTGAGGTGGTCATGAGCGGCAGCGGCATGTTGCCGTCGCGCACATCGCTCGACAACAGGTTCGCATCGGCGGTCGTCGATGCCGTGCGGACGGCGCGCGGGGTCGAGCCTTATCTTTACCCGAGCATTGGCGGCAGCCTGCCGGATTACGCCTTTACCAAGACGCTCGGGCTTCCCGCCTTCGTCACGCCCTATGCAAACGCGGACGAGGCCAACCACGCCCCGAATGAAAACCTTGAGATCTCCCTCTTTCATGACGGCATCCGCACCGGCGCCGCGCTGCTCGACAGGTTGGGCAGAATGTCGATATGAACACGGGCCGCGATCCGGCGGAGACCGGCGTCACCGTCTTTCACAACGCCCGGCTCTGGGACGGTGTGTCCGATGAGGCGTTGGAGAATGCCTCCGTCGTGGTCGAAGGGGCGCGCATCCGCGAGGTTGGCGCGGATGTGAGCCATACCGGTCCGGCGCATCGGATTGATTGCGGCGGCCTGTTTCTCATGCCGGGCCTGATCGACGCGCATTACCACGCCAACACACCAAGCTACGACTTTTACGGCACCGACCGCATGCATCCCGCGTTGCTTGCCGCCCATGCGGCGCGGCTGCTGACGGGGGCCGTCGACCGGGGCTATACGACGATCCGGGACGCAGGCGGCGGCGATCTCGGTCTTGCCCAGGCGCTTGATGCCGGGTTGATCGACGGGCCGCGGTTTTTCTACCCCGGCAAGGCCCTGACACAAACCGGAGGGCACGGTGACATGCGCCGGCGCGGCGAACCGGATCTGTGCGGATGCGGGGAATATGCCGGTGTCATCTGCGAGGCCGTCGATGGCCCCCATGAGATGCGCAAAGCCGTGCGCCAGCGGTTCCGGCAAGGCGCGACGCAGATCAAGATCTTCCTGTCCGGCGGTGTCTCGACGGAGCTTGCGCCGCTGGAGATGCCCCATTTCACCGATGCCGAAATTCTGGTCGCGGTGGAGGAGGCGGCGCGGCGCGGATCCTACGTCATGGCCCATTGCCATACCGATGCCGGTGCGCGGCGGTGTGTCGAGTTGGGCGTGCGGACCATCGAGCATGGCAGCCTGATCGAGCCCGAGACGGCCGCATTGATCGCTGAGGCCGGTGCCTATGTTGTACCCACGCTCTCCGCCGGTGAGTTGATTGCCGAAAATGCCGAAGCGCTCGGGCTTCCCAAGTCCGCGACCCAAAAGGTGCGGGAGGTCAACAAACGCACGCTTGCCGCCATCGAGGCTTGTGTGGCGGCTGGGGTCAAGCTTGGCCTGGGTTGCGATCTGCACGGCGACGTTTTTCTTCAGACCCAGGGCCGGGAGCTGCTTCTGCGCGGACAGGTGCAGCGGCCTGTGGATGTCCTGCGGTCGGCGACATCGATCAATGCAGAGATCGTTCAGCGCGCGGGCGAACTGGGCCAGATCGCACCCGGCGCGCTTGCGGATCTCATCCTTGTCGATGGCGACCCGCTGAGCGATCTGTCGGTCTTCGTGTCATCCGCCAAGACCGTTCGATTGGTGATGATCGATGGCAAGATCCGCAGGGACCGACGCACCTGACTTCCATGGGCGGGGGGCACGGCGGGTCGCGGGTCCGGCGCCTTTCGGCGGTTCGCGTTCTGCATCTGTCCCGTCATTCCACCTTATCCAGCGCGCGCCGATCCGAAACCTCCCGGTGTCCGTAATGCCCGGCCTGAGCGGCCAACGATCCAGCGGGGGCTTGGCATCCCGAACACCGGGGTTTCGTTTTCCGGAGGCAACCTGCGCGGACGGTCGGCACGAGCGCAGCTTTCGCTCAGAACGCGCGGCAGCCGTCACTCCATCTGGCTTGGCAGGTAGGTCACCAGATCGGGGAAGGCGACAAGGATACCAAGGCGTATCAGGTCGCTGAGGACGAATGGCGCGACGCCTATGAAGATCGTCGTCAGCCCCACGGTCCGCAGCACGCTCTTGATCACGAAAACATTCATACCCACCGGCGGTGTGATCAGGCCCAGCTCGACCGTCATCACCATGATGATCCCGAACCAGATCGGGTCGAAGCCCAGCTCCAGGATCAACGGAAACACGATGGGCACGGTCAGAAGGATCATTGCGATCGGATCTAGCACACAACCGAGCAGCAGGAAGAAGACCAGAAGGATCCCGAGAACGACGTATCGGTTGAGTCCCATGTCGATGATCGCGTTGGTCAGGTCCTGAGGCACTTGGGTGATCGCCAGGAAGTAGCCGAAGATCAGGGCGCCGATCAGGATCGTGAAGATCGCCGCCGTCGTCCGAACCGTTTCGCGCAGCGCCTCCCAGAAATTCGCCCAGCTCATGCGGCGGCGTGCCAGAGCGATGATCAGGGCACCCATGGCCCCCATGGCGGCCGCCTCGGTGGCGGTGAAGATGCCGCCGTAAATGCCTCCGAAAATGAAGATGAACAGCAGCAGGATCGCCCAGATGCCGCGCAGGGCCGCAAACCGGACGCTCCAGGCCGCCTTCTCCACGCTTTTCATCTCGGAGCCGGAGAACCCGGCAATCACCCGGATTGTCAGAATGTACATCAACGCGGCAAGAAGGCCGGGAATGATCGCGGCAATGAACAGCTCGCCCACGTTCTGTTCCGTGAGGATGCCGTAGAGCGCAAGAGGGACGGAGGGCGGGATGATGATGCCGAGGGTACCACCTGCCGCGATGACGCCGGAGGACAGGCGCTCGGAATACCCCAGGCGGCGCATTTCCGGGAAGGCGACCTTGGAGAAGGTGGCCGCCGTGGCGACGGAAGAGCCGCAAATCGCGGCAAAGCCCGCGCAGGCCCCGATTGTCGCCATTCCGACCCCGCCCTTGCGATGGCCGAGCCATGCGCTTGCAAATCCGAAAAGCTCCCGGCTCATGCCCGAAGCGGTTGCGAACGCGCCCATCAAGATGAACATGGGGATCAGCGCCAGACTGTGCTTCGTTGCCGTGGAGATCGGCGATGAGGACAACAGGTTCAGTGCCACGTCCCAGTTGAACCCCGTGACCGCGGCGAAGCCTACGACACCGGAGATGCCCATGGCGAAGCCGACCGGCACGCGGAGAAGCATCAGGGTGAAGAGAAGGCCGAAACCCAAGGCGGCAATGAGGTCACGATCCATGTCTGGGGTCCATTTGGAATGTCGGGTCAGTCGGCCGTCTGCACCGGGATTTCGGAGGGAGTGTCACCGCGTCCGCGAAGGATCCGCACCAGCCGGATAACGCCGAACACCTGCGCGGCCACCAGACCGAACCACGCGAAGGCGTAGAAACCGGCCACGGGCAGGTCGAGGTCGATCGTGCCGTGATTTGCGGTCCAGGTGTCGATCACCTTCTCGGTGAACTTCCACAAAAGAAAGGCGAGCCCGAGGGTGACAATCGCGTTGGAGAGTACGTCGATCACCCATCGCAGGCGCCTGGGCGAGAGCGCCCATACGGCATCCATCGTGATGTGATCGCCCCGATAATACGCGCTTGCGAGGCCCCAGAAGATCACGACGCCAAGAAGGTAGCGCGCGCCATCGAATGCATCGGGAATCCCGGTGTTGAAGACGTACCGGGCAACGACGGCCGAAAACGACAGCACCGTCACCACAAGAAGGGCTGCCGCCGCGATGTTTTCCACCGCGGCGACAATGCGCTGAAAGGCGCGGGACATTGCTTCAGTTCCCGTCCGCGGGCGTCTGGGCAAAGGCCTCGATCAGGGCGTCATAGGCGGCTTGGCCATCGTAACCGGCGTCGTCGGCTGCCGCGAGCCACTCGTTGCGTACCGGTTCAACCGCATCCTGGAAGGCCTGAAGCTGCTCGGCACTCGGCACGTTGATGGTGTGGCCGTCGTCTATGAGGCGCTGCCGGCCATCTGCTTCCACGGCGAGCCAGCCCGAGGAGATACGCGCCGCCCATTCGCTCGTGCAATGGCTGTCCACCGCGGCCTTCGCCCGATCCGAAAGGCCGTCATAGGTCGCCTGGTTCATCACGAAGGCAAAGTTGTTGAAGGCCATGTCGATATCGAGGTGGTTCTGAACGACATCGTTGATTCCGAACGGGAAAAGGCTAGCCCACGGAAACAGGATCGCATCGGCCACGCCACGCTCCAGCGCCTCGCGGGACTCGGGCGCAGAAATCTGAATATTGGTCGCGCCCATCGCGCCGAAGTAGTTCGCAAGCGTGCGGTTCGGCAGGCGAATGCGCATCCCGTCGATGTCTTCGATGCTCACGACCGGTTCGACGGAATGCAGCGCGTAGAGACCGCCATTGAAGGTCAGGCAAAACTTGACCTCCGCCATCTCCTCTTCCGCATATTCGCGATACCAGCCGTCGAAGGCCTCGGTTTCCGCGGTCACGGGGTCGTCGATGAGAAAGGGCAGTTCGGCCACGCCGACCATCGGGAAACGGCCGGGCTGATAGCCGGTGTTGATGAAGGCTATGTCGGCGATGCCGTTGGCCGCCAGGTCGTAATGGTCGCCCGCCGCGCCAAGCTGGCGCGCGGGGAAGACCGCGACCTCGATTTCGCCGCCCGAGGCTTCGACGAGCGAGTCGATCCATGCGGGAAACACCGTTGTGTTCAGAACGTGCTGGGCGGGGAGCCAGTTTGCGAAACGGAGTTCCGTCGCACCGGCGGGTGCTGCGGCAATTGCAAGCGCGACCGCGCCGCCTGCTGCTATTCTCTGTGTGGTCATCATCGTGGTTTCCTCCCTTGGTGAGTTTCCGTGTCGTCGGCACCGCATGTCTTCTTTTTCTGTTTGGTGAGAGTTTGCGGTTGGTTTGTCGTTCCTTTGCTCCGATCAGGCCGCACCGGTCCGCTGGATGGCGATGTTCAGCAGGACTTGCCGCCTGTCCCGTGTCGCGACGTCGATCGCGCGTTCCAGCGCTGCGGGCAGCGCATCGCCGGTCAGGACCGTTTCGGTATAGGCACGGCTGGCCTCGGCCGTTTTCGTGAAATCCGGGCTGGGCCGGAGAGATGTGAGCGGGACTTCATTCGCCTTCGGCGCCAGCCCATCCTTGTAGAGCCCCTCGGCGGAGTGCCGGACGGCCGCCCACTCTTCGTTGTTCAGCACCAGCGTGATGACCGGAAGGGCCAAGGCCTCCGCGATCTGGTGGCAGACGGTGGGATTGGCGAACATGTAGCTGCCATCGCCCATGGTCGCGAAAACGAGCCGGTCTGGATCGGCGAGTTGCGCGCCAAGCGCCGCCGGAAAGCCCCAGCCCAGCCCGCCGGAGTAAGGCTCCTGAAAATAGCTGTTGTGATGCTCCAGATCGAGCGGTTCCATGGGGGCGCCCAGTTCGTGAAACACCGTCGCCTTGCGGCCCTTGATCGCCTGGCCAAGGCAATGGCTGACCCACTCTTTCGTCATGGGCCCGCCGGAGCCAGATGTTGCATGTTCAAGTGCGGCCGCGCGGCGCGCCTCGGACCGCGCGGACATATGGCGATGCCGGCGGGAGATTGCCTCCGACCCGGCGGGCGGGGTGCCGATTTCCTCGATCAGTGCGATCAGCGCGTCCGACGTTTCCCCCGCAAGGCAGATATCTGCGGGAAAGTTGCGAACGGGTGTGCGGGAAAACAATGGATCCGGCCCCAGCTGGATCACCGTGGCGTCATCGCGCAGGGTCGTGCCGTCCGGCCACCAAGGCGCCAGCGCATTGATCACGAGGACGACATCCGCCTCGGCCAGCAGGTCGGCCGGATCCGGCCCGATGCTCATCGGATGCCGGTTGGAGAGCGAAAGCTGGTTCGCCCAGTACTGGCAGACCGGAAACGCCCAATCGTCGACGAAGCCGGCAAAGGCCTCAAATGCCGCGTCCGAGCCGACGCCGCGCTGGCTGATGATCAGCGGATGCTCAGCCGCCCGCAAGAGTTGTGCCGCCTGGGTCAGCGCAGCCCGGTTCGGCGCCACGTCGGCTGGTTGCATCCTCGCCGGAGCGCCGGCCTGCTCGGTCGGGACCGGCTCGCACAGCACTTCCCGCGGAAGGCTGAGATAGACAGGTCCCCTGGGCGTCGAGTTGGCGATGGCGGCGGCCCGGTCAAGAAGCTCGGGGAGTTGCTCGGGGAACCGCAACTCATATTCCCATTTCGACACTTCCCGTACCAGTGCGGTCTGGTCATACATTTCCTGCCCCCAACCGATGGGCACGGTGCGGGCGCCAAACCGGTCCTTCTCCATGACGGGCGTCCGGCCTGACATAATGAGAACGGGGATCTGATCGCAGGCGGCGTTGATCGCCCCGGTCGCCCCGTTCGAGAGACCGACATTGGTGTGAAGGAGAACCGCCTGCATCTGCCCCGACACAAGGTAGTAGCCATGCGCCATGCCAAGGGCGGCATGCTCATGGGGGCAGGTGACCGGCGTGGGCAGGTCGATACCCTTCCGGGTCGCGTCGATCAGGCCTTCGATGATCGGCGGGAAGTCGGTGCCGGAATTCGCGAACACATAATCGATACCGAGCGTCTTGAGCTTGCTGAAGAGGGCGCCGCCCGCGGCGACCTCGGTCGGCTCGGCCACCGGCGCGATATCGATAGCGGTTTTGCGCGTCATGCCGCCCTCCGCCCGCGCAGTATGGGAACCGACCGGGCTGGGCCGGTGACTGTGCCGGTTGCGGTTTGGGCGACGATGGGCATGGCGCAGGTCCGGCGATGCGGGCGGCATCCGGCGCGGCCCGCGGGTCTCACGTTGGCGTTGTCGATGACCTGTGACACCTTCATGCCGCGACTGCCCCCTATCTCACTTTTTGACTTCGATGCTTCACCATATGCTTCAAAATAGGCCGGTCAATCGGGATTCTGAGAATTTAATCTCACATAGTGAGATATTACTTTCCATGGAGCCTGCATGTGATATGTCTTTGTGAGCGGACGGGTGCCTTCAAGGCGGTCCCGCCGTTGGCCTGACATCGACCCGAGGATCAAGGATCAGACGTGCCGACAAAACCCAATGAATCGGTTCTCAAGAGTTTCGAAATCCTGAGCCTCGTTCGTGCCGACCGGCCCGAGATCAGCTCCCAGATCGTCGTTCATGAGCTGGGAATGAACCCGGCCACTGCGCACCGGTTCCTGTCGACCCTCGTGATGGTCGGGGCTTTGGCGAGCTACAAACGGGGCAGCTATTGTCTGGGGCCACGCGCCGCCGAACTGGGCAGCCTGGAGCAGCTTACGAACCCGCTGTCGAATGTCGTCAAGCCGGTTATCGAAAGCGCCAGCCAGGAGTTGAACGAGTCCGTCATGGCAAGCCGCCTGTCCCGCGGCGGCCCGGTTTGCATGGCCGTGGCCACGCCGAACCGCCCGTTCAACATCGCCATCAAGGTCGGCACCATCTTGCCGCTCCACTCGACGGCGCAGGGGAAGCTATGGCTTTCGTCGCTGACCCGGAAGGAGCGTCTGGCACGCCTCGGCGCGTATCGGCTGGTCGCCTTGACCGATCGGACGATACAGGATCTGGATGTGCTTGAGCGGGAGCTTGACCAGATCCGCAGCCAGGGGTTTGCGATCAACAAGGGTGAAAACGAGGTGGATCTGGGCGCGGTCTCGATCCCCGTGAAAGGCAAAACGGGTGAGATCATCCTCACGCTCTCTCTTTTCGGTTTGCTGAGCCGGTTTGACGATCAGTTCGTGGCGCGCGCGATCGAGCGATTGAGGCGCGCGGCGCAGGAGATCCAGGATCAAGGCGGCCAATGAGGGGCACGTCGCAACGCAGCCTAAGGCCACGCGGCATATGACGCGCGCCTGTCATCGTCACCGCCCGCGGGCCTTTGCAGCCTGCGATACTTTCCGGGCGGCACCTCCTCATGCCGCTGGAAGAAACGATTGAAATAGGCCGCATCGTTGAACCCCAGCCTGTAGGCAATCTGTGCCATCGGCAGGTCGGATTGCAGAAGCAGCGTCTTCGTCTCGTCCATCAGGCGCGCCTGGATGTGGGAATGCGGGCTGCGCCCGATGGCCCGGCGGACGACGGTATTCAGGCGATCGCGCGAAATGCCGAGCGCTTCCGCATACTGGCCGACCGTCCAGTGCTGGGTGAGGTGAAGCTCCACGAGTCCCAGAAAGTCCTGCACGATCCGGCTTGGCAAGGCCACCGATCGTTCGATCTTGGGGGCCGCCGCCCGCCAGATATGGATCAGCGCCAGCGACACCAGTGTCTGAACGGCCATGTCCGACCCCGGTGGCGCGCCGGACAGTTCTGCTTCGATCTCGTCGAAGAGGCTCCGCAGCCGGTCGAAGCTACGCGACCCGGCCGTGTTGAAGGCCAGAACTCTCCTTCCGATGGTGGAGCGGATATGGCCGGACAGGCCTCCCGCCGGCATCGCGCGGCCGATCACCGTCTCCGTAAGGCGCAGTGAAAACCCCGGCGTCCCGGCCGAGAGCTTCAGCCGCGCCGTGCTGCCCGCCGGCAGCCAGACGAGGCATGGCGCGTCCACCTTTGTTTCCCGCGCGCCCTCGATCAGCCGAACCGACCCTGCATCCAGCACGAACAGGCCGCACCGCCGCCCGCGCAGGGCGAACTCAGTCGCTGTCAGCGCGCTGCGGATACGGTCCGCCTGAATCGTCGGAACCTCGCCGATCTTCGCCTCCCCGGAACACCTCAAAAGTGCAATTTAATACTCAAATCGTCTATTATCGGCCCAACTCCTGCAAGCTATGATTTTAACGATACCGTGCCGCCCGCTCTGGGCAGCCCGGAAAAACACCGCGCAAAGCGGGTCGCAAATATAGGGAGGAACCAATGTCACAGACTGTTCTGAGGCGCGCTTTCTTGCGCTCCGTATCTGCGTTTGGCGCTGCCGCGCTTTTCTTGTCCGCGATGTCGGAGGGCGCGGTCGCGCAGGATGACCGCACGTCGGTCCGAATCGGATATGCCGTTTCCTTGTCCGGGGCAAATGCCGGCGGCGCGGGGATCACCACGATTCCGAACTATCGCCTGTGGGTCGAAGACGTGAATGCCGCGGGCGGCCTGCTTCTGCCCGATGGAAGCCGTCTGCCCATCGAGGTGATCGAATATGACGACCGGTCGTCGTCGGAAGAAGCCGTGCGCGCGGTGGAGCGTCTGGCAACCCAGGACGAGGTCGATTTCATCCTTCCGCCTTGGGGCACGGGCTTCAACCTGGCCATCGCCCCGCTGATGGCGCGCGCCGGCTATCCTCAGATCGCCGTGACCGCGGTGACCGACCGCGCGCCGGAATTCGTCGAGCGCTGGCCGTCGAGCTTCTGGCTGCTGGGCGGTGGCGCCGACTATTCGACTGCCCTGGCCGCGGTGATGGCCGAGGCGCGCGATGCCGGTGCGATCAACAATCAGGTCGCCATGATTTCGGTCGCTGACGGTTTCGGGATCGATCTCGTGAATGCCGCGCGGCCCGCTCTGACCGAGGCCGGATTCGAGCTTGTCTACGACGAGGTCTTCCCCGTCGGAACCTCCGACTTCTCCACCATCCTCAACGAGGCTCGGGCCACAACGGCCGACAGCTTCGTCGCCTTCTCCTATCCGCCGCACACATTCGCGCTGATGCAGCAGGCGCAGGTCGTCGATTACAGCCCGCCGCTCTTCTATCTGGGTGTCGGCGCGGGGTTCCCGGTGTTTCAGAACATGAACGCGGAAAATGTGGAGGGGGTGATGAGCCTTGGCGGCATCGACCCCAACAACCCGCTGAACGCGGCCTATCGCGAACGCCATCAAGAGGTCATCGGCGCGCCCGCCGATTACTGGGCCAGCGTCATCACCTATTCCAGCTTGCAGATGCTGCAACAGGCCATCGAACGGGTTGGGCTGGATCGGGAGGCCGTGACGCAGGAACTGGCGACTGGCACGTTCGAGACGGCGGCGGGCACGATCATGCTGGAAAACAACCAGCTTCGCGACCTGTGGTGGGTCGGACAATGGCAGGGCGGTACCTTTGTCGGCGTCGCGCCCACAGACCGCGAAGGGGCCAGCGCGCCGCAACTTCCGAAGCCGGGCTGGAACTGAGACTTCCGCAGGTCGGGCCCGCACGCGATCGTCACGCGCGGGCCCGATGCCGCTTCTTCCGGGGCTGACACGTCACCCCGGCTTGCCGTGAGAGACCACCGATGCTGATCGACACACTTATCACCGGGCTCGTCGCCGGAGGCACCTACGCGCTGGTCGCGATGGGCCTGACGATCCAGTTCGGCATCTCGCGGATCATGAACCTGGCCCATGGCGACACGATCATCGCCGCGTGTTTCGCCAGCTTCGTTCTGTTTTCGGTTTTCGGGCTGAGCCCGATACTGGCGCTGATGATCGTCGTGCCGGTCGGCTATGTGCTGAGCGACGCGGTCTACCGGATCATCATGCGCCCGTTGGTCGCCCGCGCGCCCAATGCGGGCGCACTGGAGGTCGACTCCATCCTTGTCACCTTCGGCCTGCTCTTCGTGATCCAGGGTGTTCTTCTGGTGGCTTTCGGAGGCAACTATACCGGCTACGCCTTTCTCAACACGCCGGTCGATCTCTTCGGCACGATCGTCGCCGCGAACCGTCTTCTGGCGCTTCTGCTGGCGCTCGTCTTCGGTATCACGCTGATCTTCGTGCTGAGCCGCACGAGGTGGGGCATGACACTGCGCGCCGTCTCCATCGCGCCGGAGAATGCCCCGCTTGTGGGCATCGACATCAATCGTGCGGCGCGCACCGCCTTCGCACTGGGCGGCGCTCTCGCCGCCACCGCGGGCGTCGTCGTCTCGATGTACCAGACCTTCACCGCCACCATCGGCGTCATCTTCACCATGAAAGCGCTCATCGTGGTGATCCTTGGCGGGAAGGGGAGCCTGACCGGCGCGCTGATCGGCGGGCTTCTGCTCGGCCTCGTGGAGACCTTTGTGGCCGCCTACATCGATCCCGGGCTGACCCTTGCAGCAACCTATGCGATCTTCCTTCTGCTGCTGATCCTGCGTCCCACCGGCTTTTTCGGACAGGCGGGGTAAGCGCATGAACACGACCGTTGCCTTCATCCTTGCCGCCGCCGCCCTTGCGGGCCTCGCCATCGCCCCGCTGTTCCTGAATGCCTACGGCATCGGGTTGCTGGTCGGCATGACGGGCTATGTCGTGCTGGCCTCGGCCTGGGCGATGTTCTCCGGGCCCACCCGCTATGTCTCGCTTGCGACGGTCGCCTTTTTCGGCATCGGCGCCTATACCGTCGCGGTTCTGTCCGAAACGCTGCCTTACCCGCTGGTCCTGCTCTGCGCCTGCGCGATCGGCCTGACCGTCGCATTGATCGTGGGGCTGTCGACGCTGCGCCTTGCGGGCATCTATTTCGTGATCTTCACCTTCGGGCTGGCCGAACTGATACGCCAGCTTGTCACCTGGTACGAAGTCAACGTCACCGGCACGCTTGGCCGCTACATTTTCCTGCCGTTCGAGGGCATTCATATCTACTGGCAGCTTCTCGCGCTTGCCGCGGCCACGCTGCTTCTGTCCTGGTGGATCAACCGAAGCCGTCTGGGGCTGGCGCTGCGGGCGGTCGGCGACGATGAGGTCGTGGCGGCCCATGCGGGCATCAACGTCTCCCGCGCCAAGCTCATGCTCTTCGCGCTCAGCGCCACGATCATTACATTGGTCGGCGCCATCCAGGCCCCGCGCTGGGTCTATGTGGAGCCCGCCATCGTGTTCAATCCGACGATCTCCTTTCTGACGCTGATCATGGCGCTTCTTGGCGGCGCCACCCGGCTGTGGGGGCCGGCACTTGGCGCGATCCCGCTGTTCCTGCTGTTCGAATGGCTCTCGGCCAACTTCCCCAACTACTTCTCGATCATTCTTGGAGTTTTCTTCATCGGCATTGTCTTCTTCCTGCCGCAGGGGGTGCTTGCCAAGATCGAAGGCTTGCGTCGCCCGGCACGCAAGGCGCCGCCCGAGAACAAGGAACGGAGTGGCGCGGCATGAGCTCTCATCTGCAGATCACCCATTTGCGCAAGCGCTTCGGCGGCTTGGTGGCAGTCAAGGATGTCAGCTTCGACGTGGCGGATGGCGAGGTCGTGGGCCTGCTCGGTCCCAACGGGTCGGGCAAGACGACGGTCCTCAACATGATCTCCGGTGCCCTGCTGCCCACGGCCGGCGAAATCACGCTGCGGGGCGTGCGTATCAGCCGCCTGCGCCCCGATCGCATTGCCCGGCACGGCGTTGCCCGCACCTTCCAGCTTGTCCGCCCGCTGCCGTCACTGACCGTGGCTGAAAACGTTCTTGTCTCGCTCGCCTTCGGACGTTTCAAACATTGGGGGCCGGACGCCCGCGATCTGGCAGAGGAAAAGCTCGCCTTCGTTGGCCTTGGCGGTCGCGGTGGCGAGAACGTCGCCAACCTGACCTATATCGACCAGAAGCGCATGGAGCTGGCCCGGGCGCTTGCGTCCGAACCCGCGCTTCTGCTGCTTGACGAATGGCTTGCCGGCCTGACCCCATCCGAACTTCAGATCGGCATCGACCTTGTCCGCCGTCTGCAAAGCGCGGGCATGTCGGTTCTGCTGGTCGAACATATCATGGATGCGGTGCGCGCGCTCTGTGCACGCTGCGTGGTGATGAACGCGGGCGAGATCATCGCCCATGGTCCGACGGAAACGGTTCTGAAGGACCCCGGGGTGGTCGCGGCCTATCTGGGTGATGGTCATGCTTGAGCTTTCAGACGTCACCATCCGTTACGGCCAGCATCTGGCGGTCGACCGGGTCTCCGCTACCGTGGCTGCCGGCGAGACGGTGGTGATCCTTGGCGCCAACGGGGCCGGCAAGACCTCTCTCCTGAAGGCCATCTCGGGGATCATCGCCGCCCAGCCCGGATCGGCGATCCGGTTTCAGGACCGCGACGTAACGGGGACCCCGGCCCATGAGATCACCGGCGCCGGCATCGCTCTGGTGCCCGAGGGGCGGGGCCTTTTCGGAGGCATGACGGTGCGTGACAACCTCCGGCTTGGCGCCAACCCCGCCCGCGCGCGCGCGGTGGAGACGGAGCGGCTGGAGCTTGTCCACGATCTCTTTCCGCGCCTTGCCGAACGGCAGGGACAGATCGTGCGCACCATGTCGGGCGGCGAGCAGCAGATGGTGGCGATTGCCCGCGCGCTGATGTCGAACCCCGATCTGCTGCTTCTCGACGAGCCGAGCCTGGGCCTCGCTCCGATTGTGGTGCAGGAGCTTTTTCGCGCACTCGCCCGGATCCGCGAGACCGGGGTCAGCTTGCTGATCGTCGAGCAGAATGTGCGGCTGAGTCTGGGTGTCGCCGACCGGGGCTATCTGATGGAAGCCGGCCGTCTGACTGGCGAGGGGTCCGCCGACGACCTGTTGACCGACGACGCCGTGCAAAACGCCTTTCTAGGAACCGTGAGCTGACCGACAGGGAGATCGACTATGGAAATGCTGGAACTGCTGATCGCCGGAGAGGACGTGCAGGCCTCGGGCGGGCGCACCTTCACAAGGGATAATCCGCTGACGGGGGAGACGGCCACCGTTGCCGCGGCCGCGTCGGTCGAGGATGCCACGCGCGCGGCCGATGCCGCCGCGGCGGCCTTTCCGGGCTGGTCCGCGACGGGCCCGGGCGAACGCCGCGCCTTGATGAACGCGGCTGCCGATGCGCTTCAGGCGCGCGCGGAAGACATCGTCGCCGCCATGGCGGACGAGATCGGCGCGACCAAGCCCTGGGCGATGTTCAACATCAAGCTCGCCGGCGACATGCTGCGCGAGGCGGGCGCGCTGACGACCTCGATCAAGGGCGAGATCATCCCCTCGAACCGCCCGGGCAGCATGGCGATGGCAATCCGCCAGCCCGTGGGCGTCGTTCTGGGCATGGCGCCCTGGAATGCCCCGGTGATCCTGGGTGTCCGGGCGATCGCGATGCCGCTGGCCTGCGGCAACACGGTCGTGCTGAAGACCTCGGAAATCTGCCCCCGCACCCACCGGCTGATCGTGGAGGCGATCCAGAGCGCGGGCTTCCCGCCGGGTGTCCTCAACGCGGTCTCGAACGATCCGGCAGACGCGGCCGAGATCGTCGAAGCGCTGATCGGCCATGCCGCCGTGCGTCGCGTCAACTTCACGGGCTCCACCCGCGTTGGCCGGATCATCGCGCAATCGGCGGCCAAACATCTCAAGCCCGCGCTTCTCGAACTCGGCGGCAAGGCGCCGCTGATCGTGCTGGACGATGCCGATATCGACGCGGCGGTCGCGGCGGCGGCGTTCGGGGCCTACATGAATCAGGGCCAGATCTGCATGTCGACCGAGCGGATCATTGTTCAGGAGTCCATCGCCGATACCTTCGTGGAGGCGTTAGCCGCCAAGGTTCGCACCCTCAAGACGGGCGACCCGCGCGAGGCCGCGGCCCCGCTCGGCTGCGTCGTGGACATCACCGCCGCGCAGCGTATCGAAGGGCTGATCGCCGACGCGGTCGACAAGGGTGCAGACCTGATCGCGGGTGGCACGACCGATGGCGTCCTGATCGAGGCGACGCTACTCGACAATGTCGTGCCGACCATGCGGATCTATGCCGAGGAAAGCTTTGGCCCCACCGCCTCCATCGTTCGGGTCGGCTCCATTGATGAGGCGGTGCGGGTGGCCAACGACACCGAATACGGGCTGTCGGCAAGTGTGTTCGGCCGCGACGTGATGCGCGCCGTGGGTGTGGCGCGACGGATCGAGTCGGGCATCTGCCATATCAACGGCCCCACCGTTCACGACGAAGCGCAGATGCCCTTCGGGGGGGTGAAGGCCTCCGGCTACGGTCGCTTCGGCGGCACGGCCGGAATTGAGGAGTTCACGGAACTTCGCTGGATCACGATCCAGGAAGGTATCCCGCATTATCCGATATAGCGCCGGCCCCACTGGCCCCGGGGGAAGTTTGGCGGCCACGGTTTTCTGTGGCCGTCAGGAACGGGGCCAGCGGGAAAGGGACACCGCACCGCCATTGAGTGGAAAAGAGCGGCATGCCGATGCCAAGTGAGGTGCAAGGCTGGAAAAGCCCAACCGCTCGACTTGTCCTGCCTGGGCACTTGTCGGACGGAACTGGGATTTGGGTACCGGATGGTTCTGACTCATCCGGTGCCGCTCGTTCCGAAGGGCTCCGCCAGTCTCGTAGCGCTACGATATGGCGGCGAAATCGGGATATAGGCTCGACCGCTCCGCCCCTATCTCAACCGGTCACATGAACCTCGACACCCCAGTCGCGGCATTTCTCCGCAAGTTCACCGGGCAGCGGATGATCGGTGAAAAACGCATCCAGATCCGCGAGAGAGGCGATCCGCACGGGCGCCGTCCGCTGGAACTTCCAGTGATCCGCGACAAGGAATGACTGTCGCGCCTGGGCGATGATGGCCTGGCTCACGCCCACTTCCTGAATGTCGAAATCCAGGAGGTCGCCCTCCTGATCGAGGGCCGAACATCCGATCACCGCATAATCGACCTTGAACCGCCGCACCGCGTCCATGGTGAGCGGCCCGAGGAGCCCGCCATCGGAACGCCCGAGATTGCCGCCTGTCAGGATCACCTCGCACTGCTCCGCGGCGACCAGAATGCGCGCGACATTGATGTTGTTGGTCACCACCATGAGGTTTCGATGGTGCAGCAACTCGCTTGCAACCGCCTCCGTGCTGGTGCCGATATTCAGGAAAACGGAGCAGTCATCGGGAATTGCGCCGGCGCAGAGCCTGGCAATCCGTGCCTTCTCCTCCGAATGCAGGGAGCGGCGTTCTTCGTAGGCGACATTGGTGGTTCCGGAAGAGATGATCGCCCCCCCATGAACGCGGTCAAGCTGGCCTGCATTGTCCAGTTCCGTCAGGTCGCGGCGTATGGTCTGAAGCGTGACCCCGAAATGCCGGGCCAGGCTATCGACCGTGACCTTGCCATCGCGTTTGGCGATTTCGAGGATTTCGACCTGCCGAAAGCTAAGCGTCATAATGTGTCTCCGAAGGCCAAGGTGCGGGAATGTCCGAGGTTTCGCGAAGGGGAACGCAGGATCAGTACGTTCGGCGAGCTTTTCAGGCGCATCTGCGCGAACTCCTTGTCGCGAAGTCTGGCGTCCGCCGGTTGCTGCTGCCAGACCCCCTGACCCGCTTGATAGCGAACCCATATCGAACAAAAAAGAAAATTCTGACTTTCCTTTTTATTCGGAAAGGCGCAGAACATGTGCGGATCTCAGGACATCAGCGCGCTGGCGCAGGAGAGGAATCCGTGGACGCAACCCCGACCACAACGCATATTCACGACCTTCTGATCATTGGCGGCGGCATCAATGGCTGTGGCATCGCGCGGGACGCGGCCGGCCGGGGCCTTGATGTGGTGCTGGTCGAAATGAACGATCTTGCCTCGGCAACCTCCAGTGCTTCGACGAAGCTGTTTCATGGCGGGTTGCGGTATCTGGAGTATTTCGAAGTCAGGCTTGTGCGCGAGGCACTGATCGAGCGGGAGACGTTGCTGCGCGCCATGCCCCATATCAGCTGGCCGATGCGCTTCGTGCTGCCCTATCACCGCGACATGCGGTTTGAGGGGGACACGCCGACTTCCAAACTGCTCGGCCTGACGATGCCCTGGATGAAAGGGCGCAGGCCTGCCTGGCTGATCCGGTTGGGCCTGTTTCTTTACGATAGCCTGGGCGGGCGCAAGATCCTGCCCGCGACCAAAACGCTCGACCTGCGCACGGCACCGGAGGGGGCGCCGCTTGAGGACAAGTTCGAACGCGCCTTCGAATACTCCGATTGCTGGGTCGAAGACGCCCGGCTCGTGGTTCTGAATGCCCGCGACGCGGAGGCGCGCGGCGCGCGGATCCTCAGCCGCCGCAAGGTCCTGTCCGCAAGCCGCAAGGGCGCGATCTGGCAGGTCACGGTCGAGGATACGGAAACCGGGGCCACGAGTATCATTGAGGCCCGGGTTCTCATCAATGCGGGCGGCCCCTGGGCAGGCGAGGTCATCCACGGCACGCTCCGCCTCAACTCCCGGGAGGATGTCAGGCTGGTCCGCGGGTCGCATATCGTGACGCGCAGGCTGTTCGATCATGACAAATGCTATTTCTTTCAGGGAACCGATGGGCGGATCATCTTCGCAATCCCCTATGAGAGCGACTTCACCCTGATCGGAACGACGGATCAGGACCATGACGAACCGTCAAACCCGCCTGTCTGCACCGAGGAGGAGCAGCGATATCTGGTCGATTTCGTCAATCAGTATCTGAAACGCCACATCGGCCTCGATGATATCGTCTGGACCTATTCCGGTGTGCGCCCGCTTTATGATGACGGGGCGTCTTCCGCCACTGCGGCAACGCGGGATTACACGCTCAAGGTACATTCGGAGGGCGGTGCGCCCGTTCTCAACATCTTCGGCGGCAAGATCACAACCTATCGCCGCCTGGCCGAAGGCGCGATGGAAAAAGTCGCGCCATTCTTTCCCGGGCTTTCGGGGGCATGGACCGCGGGCGTGCCCCTGCCCGGCGGCGATTTCCCGGTGGATGGCTTGGCGGTGCTGATCAGCCGGTTGCAGACCGAGCATCCCCATCTGAGTGCCGCCTGGGCGCGCCGTCTGGTGAAAGCCTATGGCACCGAGGCTTGGGACGTGCTGGGCGATGCGCAAAAGACCGAGGATCTGGGCCTGGACTTCGGCGCGACACTCACCGAACGGGAAGTTATCTGGCTGATCGAGAAGGAATATGCCCGACGCGCGGCCGATGTGGTCTGGCGCCGGTCAAAGCTGGGCTTGCGGCTGTCGCCAGACGAGATCGAGGCGCTGGATCGCTGGATGGAACGGTACCTGGCAGGCCAACCGGCGATGGCCTCGGATAGCCAGTAACTGCGCGCAAAGGGTGAGGCGTGCCGGTATGGCCTGCCCGCCGCGAGGGCCCGGCGCAGGCGCGCCGAACCGGCGCCAACGCCGCCCGGAACGATAAGAAGGAAACCACCGCTTGGGATTTTTTGTTTCATATGAAACGGTTGGGCCCGCCCCTTGACTAGTTTCAGGGGTTTGCTTCATGGTCTCATATTCGTGTTTCAGAGTGATCAACTGGGAGAGAATTAATGAACAGACATTTGGTTGGCGCGCTTGTCGCGGCCACAACGGCCCTGGGCGCTGGCGCTGCTGCTGCGCAGGATCAGACCTTTATCGCCATCGGCACCGGCGGCGTCACGGGGGTTTACTATCCGACGGGCGGCGCGATTTGCCGTCTGGTCAATCGGGACCGGGCCGAGCACGGCATCCGCTGCGGCGTTGAATCCACCGGGGGCTCCGTCTTCAACATCAATGCCATCCGCGGCGGTGAGCTGGAATTCGGCGTGGCGCAGTCCGACTGGCAATATCACGCCTTCAACGGCACGTCGCGGTTCGAGGAAACGGGCGCGTTCGAAGAGTTGCGCGCGGTCTTCTCCGTCCATCCCGAACCGTTTACCGTGGTGGCCCGTGCGGATGCAGGCATCGAGACCTTCGAGGATCTGCAGGGCAAGCGGGTGAATGTCGGCAACCCCGGCTCCGGTCAGCGCGGCACGATGGAAGTGCTGATGGAGGCCATGGGCTGGACGATGGACGATTTCACCGTCGCTTCCGAGCTTCAGGCCGCCGAACAGAGCCAGGCGCTGTGTGACAACAACATCGATGCGATGATCTATACCGTTGGCCACCCCTCGGGTTCGATCCAAGAAGCCACGACCGCCTGCGACTCGATCCTCGTGACGGTGTCGAACGAGGCGGTCGACCGGCTGGTGGCGGAGAATTCGTTCTACCGCACCGCGACCATTCCGGGCGGCATGTATCGCGGCACCGATGAGGACGTTCAGACCTTTGGCGTCGGCGCGACCTTCGTGACGTCTGCCGATGTGCCCGAAGAAGTGGTCTATCAGGTGGTCCGCGCCGTGTTCGAGAATATCGACCAGTTCCGCAGCCTGCATCCGGCTTTCGCCAATCTTGATCCGGCGGAAATGGCCAATGACGGCCTGTCGGCACCGCTGCATCCGGGCGCTGAGCGCTACTACCGCGAGGCCGGATTGATCGAGTAACCGGTCGCCGGTCAGCGTGCATGAAAGACCGATCCCGGACGCGGGCCCGTTTCCGCGCCCGGGATCCAATAGGTGGCCCATGAACGGCACCATCATGATGGGAGTGGCCCGATGACGGAACAGGACGGGCGCGAGGGGCGCCAATTTACCGACGAGGAACTGCAGGATCTGGTCGCCAGCACCGACAGCGGCGCGCGGGCCCCTGCAAATCGGAATGTGGCCCTGTTGATCGCCGGCCTGGCGCTGATCTGGTCGCTGTTCCAGCTTTGGATCGCGCAGCCGCAGCTCTGGTTTGCGGAATACCTGTCGGTCATGAACTCATCGCAGACACGCCCGATACATCTGACATTCGCCATCGTTCTGGCGTTTCTGGCCTATCCGGCGTTCAAATCCTCCCCCCGGGACCGCATTCCGATCTTTGACTGGATCCTGATGGGCGTCGCCGGGTTCTGTTCCTTCTATATCTTCCTGTTCTCCGACGAACTGGCCCTGACGGCGCGGTCGGGCCTGCCGACGCAAACCCAGGTGATCATCGGCGCGGTCGGCATCCTGCTGCTGCTGGAAGCCAGCCGCCGCGCCCTCGGGCCGGCACTGACTATCGTGGGTTCGATCTTCCTGCTTTATGCCTATCTCGGCCAGGGTTGGCTGATCCCCGAACTGATCGAGCATGAAGGATTGTCCTTCACGGCCCTGATCAACGCCCAATGGCTGGACACCGGCGGCGTCTTCGGCATCCCTCTGGGCGTTTCGACGGCATTCGTTTTCCTATTCGTCCTGTTCGGCTCGCTGCTCGACAAGGCGGGTGCGGGCAATTACTTCATCAAGCTGGCCTTCGCGGGGCTGGGCCATTTGCGGGGCGGCCCGGCCAAGGCCGCGGTGGTCGGTTCGGCCATGACGGGGCTTATCTCGGGGTCCTCGATTGCGAATGTGGTCACCACAGGAACCTTCACGATCCCGCTGATGAAACGGGTGGGCTTCACCAGCGAACAGGCGGGCTCTGTCGAGGTCGCCTCCTCCGTCAACGGTCAGATCATGCCGCCTGTGATGGGCGCCGCCGCGTTCCTGATGGTCGAGTTCATCGGCATTTCCTATGTCGAGGTGATCAAGCACGCCTTCATTCCAGCGGTGATCTCGTACATTGCACTGATCTATATTGTGCATTTGGAGGCGCTGAAAAAGGACATGCCCGCCCTTGGCAAGGCCAAGAGCCTGTCGGGCATGCTGGTGAAGTTCTTCATCGGTTTCGCGGTGGCCGGGGCCGGGTTCACCGCGCTGATCTACGGCGTGGGCGCCTTGCGCGACACGGTGCCGTCGCTGACCGGGCCGATCATGATGACGCTGCTTGCGGCGGTCTATGTCTGGCTGGTTGCCATCGCGGCGCGCAAGCCGGATCTGGAGGTCGATGACCCCAACGCCGAGGAGATCTCGCTTCCCGAGGTCAAGGACATCTACGCCACGGGCCTGCATTACGTTCTGCCCATCGTCGTGCTGGTCTGGTTCCTGATGGTGGAGCGGCAAAGCCCGGCGCGATCGGCGTTCTTCGCAACCGCCCTGATGATCGGCATCATCGTCACCCAACGCCCGCTCAAGGCGCTGTTCCGCGGCGAAGGCGCCCGGATGATGGAGGAGTTCAAGGGCGGTTTCAACGATCTCGTCGAGGGCCTGATCGCCGGCGCACGCAACATGATCGGCATCGGGGTCGCAACGGCAGCCGCCGGTATCATCGTGGCCACCGTGACCCGCACGCCGATCGGCACCGAGCTTGCCGGACTGGTCGAACAGCTGTCGGGCGGCTATCTCTTCGTGATGCTGGTCCTGATCGGGCTGTTCTCGCTGATCCTCGGGATGGGCCTGCCGACCACGGCGAACTACATCGTCGTCTCGTCGCTGATGGCCTCGGTCGTCGTGTCGCTTGGCGCGCAGGAGGGGCTGATCGTGCCGTTGATCGCGGCCCATCTGTTCGTGTTCTATTTCGGGATCATGGCGGATGTGACGCCACCGGTGGGGCTTGCCAGTTTCGCCGCCGCCGCGGTTTCCGGCGGCGACCCGATCAAGACCGGCTTCACCGCATTCTTCTACAGCTTGCGCACTGTGGCGCTTCCGTTCCTGTTCATCTTCAACCCGACGCTGATCCTATACGGTGTCGATCTTGGCACATGGGCCGGTATCGGACAGGCGGTGTTCGTGTTCATCGTGGCGACCTTTGCGATGCTGCTGTTCGCCGCCGCGACCCAGGGGTACTTTCTGGCGAAGTCGCGGATCTATGAAAGCGCGGCGCTGCTTCTGGTCGCCTTCACGCTTTTCGTGCCGAACGTCTGGCTCAACATGGTGCAGGACCCGTTCCGGGACGTCCCTCCGACCCAGTTTGAAACTGCGGTCGGAGAGGCCGAGGATGGCGCGCAGCTGCGCCTGCTGATCCAGGGCCCCGATTTCAACTCCGGCGAGATGACCGAGACGACACTGGTGCTCAATGTCGAAGGTGCCGATGGGGTGGAGCGGATCGCGAATTCCGGGCTGTTGCTGATCCCGGAGGGGGAGGCCGTGCGCCTGGACGAGCCCATGTTCGGTACCGCAACGGCGGAAAGCCTCGCGGATTTCGATTTCTATGCCGATACACCGGTGCAACTGGCCTCGGTCAGGGTGCCGCAGGCAAGGATGCCCGAGCAGGTGTTCTATCTGCCCGCCTTGCTGTTGTTGGGCCTTGTGATGCTGCTGCAACGGCGGCGCCAGACAAAACCGGCCTTCTGAGGAGAGAGAGATGTTCAAGACAATCCTTTTGCCCATCGACCTTTCGGCGGAAAACAGTTGGTCCAAGGCCCTGCCTGCCGCATTGCGGCTTTGCGATCCGGGGGCCGGCACACTTCATGTCATCACCGTGGTGCCCGATTTCGGGATGTCCGTCGTCGGCAGCTTTTTCGAGCAGGGGTTCGAGGAGAAAGCGCTCCATCAGGTTGGCGAGAAACTGACCGCCTGGGTGGCCGAGAACATCCCCGACACGGTCGAGGTGCACCCGCATGTCATGCATGGGCGTGTCTATGACCGGATCATCGAGGCCGCTGACCGCTTGCAGGTCGATGTGATCGTTATGGGTTCGCATACGCCCGAGCTGAGCGACTATCTACTTGGCCCCAATGCCGCCCGTGTCGTGCGCCACGCCAAGCAATCGGTTTTTGTCGTCCGCGGAGGATAGCGCAAGTGAGCCATGTTTTCGGTCGCGGCGGGGCAGGTTTGCCAACCGCGGTGCGCGGCGAGGGCTGTTATCTCTATGACAGCACCGGCAAGGCGTATCTGGACGGATCGGGCGGCGCCGCCGTGTCCTGCCTTGGTCATTCCGATCCCGAGATCCGCGCCGCAATACATGCACAACTGGATCAGCTCGCTTTTGCCCATACCGGTTTTTTCACTTCGGAGCCGGCTGAACTTCTGGCCGATCTGCTGATCGGGAACGCGCCCGGGGGGATCGACAAGGTCTATCTCCTGTCCGGCGGGTCCGAGGCCATCGAGGCGGCCCTCAAACTCGCCCGGCAGTATTTTCTGGAGATCGGGCAGCGAGATCGCCACCGCGTGATCGCGCGGAGGCAAAGCTATCATGGCAACACGCTCGGTGCCCTGGCTGCCGGGGGGAACGCATGGCGGCGGGAGAAATACGCACCGCTTCTGGTCGAGACCAGCCACATCGCGCCATGCTTTGCCTATCGCGAGCGCGCCGAAGGCGAGAGCCTCGCGGATTACGGCCAGCGTGCGGCGAACGAGTTGGAGACCGAGATCGAACGGCTGGGCCCCGAAACGGTCATGGCCTTCATCGCCGAGCCGGTTGTCGGCGCCACGGCCGGGGCGGTTCCTGCGGTGGAGGGATACTTCACGCGCATCCGCGAGATCTGCGACCGTCACGGTGTGCTTCTGATCCTTGATGAGGTCATGTGCGGAATGGGACGGACCGGCAGTTTCTTCGCATGCGAGCAGGAGGGCGTGGCGCCCGATATCGTGACCATCGCGAAGGGTCTTGGCGCGGGCTATGCGCCGGTGGGCGCGATGCTGTGTTCTGGGGCGATCTACAATGCCATTCTCAACGGCTCCGGCAGCTTTCAGCATGGACATACCTATCACGGCCATCCGCTTTCCGCCGCGGCCGGCCATGCGGTGGTCAGCGCCATCCTGGAGCGGGGCCTGATCGCGCGGGTCGGAACCCGGGGCGCGCAGTTGGAGACGGCCTTGCAAGATGCGTTTGGGCAACACCCCCATGTCGGCGACCTGCGCGGGCGCGGCCTTTTCCGGGGGGTCGAACTGGTTGCCGATCGCGACAGCAAACGCGCCTTCGATCCGGGCCGGAAACTGCACGCGAAGGTCAAGGCCGCCGCGATGGGGGAGGGGTTGATCTGCTACCCTGCGGGAGGAACGGTTGATGGGCGGCACGGCGATCATATCCTTCTTGCACCGCCTTTCATTATTGAGGATGCGCAGATCGAAGAGCTTGTCGGAAAGCTTGCGCGCGCGGTCGACCGGGCAATTGCATCCTGAGATCGCAGCCGCGGGTCGATTGTCCGCGGAACTGTTGTGCCCAAGATGGCCTTAGTTCAAACGTTTGGGGAGTTTCGATTGGTGGGGCATTCTGCACTTGCCTGCCTCGCCTCGGGCAGCTATCTAAAAAATACTTTAAGTGGTTAGTAAATCGTTAACCATTTGTTAGTTCTTATTAACAACATAGGATTGTCCTATAGTGTAGAGCTAAAGAAACCCGAGGGCAGGCAAGTGGTGGGCGTGCGGACCCTGCAACGACAAGGATAGAGATGACGCTCCTGAAGGCCGCAGTCTCCTATATTCGCTACCTCGCTGTTCTGATTGCCGCGATTGCCTTCGGCATCGTGCTGGACATGGAGAACTCCGATCATTTCCGGTCTGATCAAAGGCTTCAGCTGATCGAATCCAACAACGAATTCCAATCGGCTCTTGAGCGCGCGATCAACGAGAAGATCCTGATCACCGAAGGAATTATGGCGGCATTCGCCTCCCGGCCGGATATGTCTCGGCGGGAATTCGAACGCGTGACAAGCCAGCTTATCCGGAACGTGGAAAATGTGATCAACGTCGCCGCGGCTCCGGATCTGGTCATCGAGTATGTCTATCCGTTTGCCCCGAACCAAGCGGCGCTCGGTCTTGATCTGCGCGAGCGGGCGGACCTTATGGACGCGGTCGAGAGATCCATCGCAACGGGTGAGACCATTATCGACGGCCCGATCGATCTGGTGCAGGGCGGGCGTGGTTTCGTCACCAGATCCGCGGTGTTCGGATACTACTCGAACTCTTTCGAAAACCAGTTCTGGGGCGTCGTATCGCTGGTGATCGACGCCGATGGGCTGTTCGAGACGGCCGGTCTCGCCGTCGAGAACCTCGACATTGCTTATGTGGTGCAGGATCGGGACGGGCGCATCCTGTCTGGCTCCAGTGAAGTCTTGTTCATGGACCCGGTTTCCACTTCGGTGATCGCGCCCGGAGTGAACTGGACCTTGTCGATGGTGCCGTCGGGCGGCTGGCCGGCCTTGCCGCCGGACCGGTATCAGATCTGGTTCATCGTGCTGGCCCTTGCGGCTCTGGTCATGGTGCTGATGAGGGTCTTCCAATGGGTCGTGGATCGCAAGGATGCCGCGGAGACGCAACTGTCCGAAGCCATCGAAGCGCTTGATGACGCCTTTGCGCTCTACGACAAATCCGGCCGTCTGATCATGTGCAACCAGCGCTACAAGGCGCTTTACCCCACATCTGCCGAATTGATGGTGCCCGGCGCGCGATTTGAAGACATTCTCCGTCGTGGAGTTGAGACCGGACAATATCCTTTATCCAAGGGTCGCGAGGAAGAGTGGATCGCGGAGCGCGTGGCGGCACAGCGCAACCCGGGCGAGATGCTTGAGATAAAGCTGTCGGATGGGCGCTGGCTCCGCGTGGTCGAACGTGCCACGCCGTCGGGCAGTGTGGCCGGTCTGCGCGTTGACATCACGGAACTGAAGGAAGCGGTTGCAAGATCCGAGGCCGCGAATGCGGCCAAGACCGAGTTTCTGAATACGGTCAGCCATGAGTTGCGTACACCGCTGACGGTCGTGCTGGGATACAATGCCTTTCTGAAAAAGCCGGACTCGCTGCCGAATTTCAAGAAAACGCAGAACCGGCTCGCGATAAAGGACTTCGATGGCGCGCAGGAAAGCCTTGAAAGCTTCAAGGCCGATCTGGAGAAATTCAGCAGGCAGATTGATGTCTCGGGCCGTCAGCTGATGGGATTGATCTCCGGCATCCTCGACATGGCCGCGATTGACGAAGGAACGCTGCAACTGCACTCGGATCGGCTGGAACTTGAGCCGATTGTCGATGAACTGGTGGAACAGTTCCAACTGGCCGCGTCGAAGAAGGGGATCGACATCATCGTCGAGACCGGTGCGCACGAGGTTCTGGCCGATCCATTGCGGCTGCGTCAGATCCTGCTCAATCTGATCGGAAACGCCGTGAAATTCACCGACAGCGGGACCGTGACCGTCCGGACGGGATCGGATGGCGGGCAGACATGGGTCGAGGTCGAGGATACCGGCTGCGGAATCGCACCGGATCAGATTGACCAGATTTTTGAGCGTTTTGTGCAGGTTGATGCTTCGAATAGTCGCAAACATGATGGCGTGGGCCTCGGCTTGCCGATTGCAAAACATCTCGCTGAACTTCATGGTGGCACCATCAAGGTGAGAAGTGTGGAGGGGCAGGGAAGCGTTTTCCGGGTGGAACTGGAAGCGCCACAACGAGAGCGGGGGGCGGCGGCGCGTTGACGATAAATGCCCGATAATCGCCCGCTATGTTGACGATTGTGTCTTATTTAGGCCTGAATTTCGCGTCAGTTTTCGCTGGAAAACAATAATGGCCGGCGCTTGAACTGTCGTTGCCAGCTGAGTGGTTGCCGAGGCAAAGAATGAAGAGAATCCGCAAGATTTCCCTGCTGGCGCTGGTGGTTAGCAACACCGCCGTCGCTCTGGGTCTGACGATGCTTCTTCATACCTGGGTTCCGTCCATCACGGAGGCGGGACCTGAGCGTTTCACATTGCTGTTCATCATGACATCCGCGCTGGTCGCGCTGATCACCGTGATCAGCATCGCTTACGCGAAAATCACCGATCCGAAGGCGGCCTCCGCGATGTCTGCGGCGTTTGACGAAGCGATTGGTCTGCGGGACCAGGCGCTGAGCGAGCATACGATTGTCAGCGTGGCGCATACGGATGGTCGTATCAAGGAGATCAACCAGAATTTCGTAAAGACGTTCGGATACGAGTTCGACGAGATTGTGGGCCAGCTTCCCGATATCCTCTATGACGAGGATGACGAAAACGCGAAATTCTACGATATCTGGGCCATCGTATCAAAGGGTGGCTATTGGCAGGGCGAGCAACGGCTCAAAGCCAAAAATGGCAACACCGTCATCGTGCAGACCACGATCATCCCGCGTTTCGACAAGGCGGGCGTTCATGTCGACAGCATCTCGGTCCGCACGGATCTGACCAAGGCCCGGGCGGAGGCCGCGTCGGACGGTCGGAATGCGGTTATCGAGGGGCTTCCCGATGGTGTGATCGTGTATGACCCGGACACGTTCGAGATCATCTATGCAAACAAGAACTGCCGGAAGCGCCTTGGCTGGGCGCAGGGCGATCTTGAAGGCAAGAAGATGTCCGACACCTTCACCAAGTTCGATCACGGTCTTTTCGAGCGCTACCTCGCACCGCTTTTGAATGGCGAAGCCAAGGAGGTGACGATCGAGGTGATGCACGATCAGGGGCCGGTCGAGATCCTCACGCATTTCGATACCGGTCCGCATGGCAAACCCAGCCTGATCTCTGTCATCCGCGACATCACCGAGCGCAAGCAGGCCGAGAGCCTCAAGCTCAACTCGGTCTCGATGGTCAGCCACGAATTGCGGACGCCTTTGACATCCATCAAGGGCGCCTTGCGGTTGATCGAGTCCGGTGCGGTCGGGGAACTCAGCCCCGATATCCGCCGAATGATCTCCGTCGCGCACCGCAACAGCGACCGTCTTCTGGAGATCGTGAACGATATTCTGGCGCTGGAAAAAATCGACTCCGGCGAGATGAGCTTCGTCAACAAACAGATGGACCTGCGCGATCTTCTGCAAGAAGCTGCCGAGGCCAATGCCGGATACGGAGAACAGTTCGGCGTGGAATACGCCGTGGCCGCCATGGATACACCGGCCCTTGTTAGTGGCGATCAGTCGAGACTGATGCAGGTGATGTCCAACCTGATGTCCAACGCGGCGAAATTCTCCCCCGCTGGCGCCAAAGTGGATCTCTATATCGAGGACCGGGCCGATGCATGGCGGGTCTGCGTTGCGGATCATGGTCCGGGCATTCCCGAATCCGCGCACAAGACGCTTTTCGACAGCTTTTTCCAGGTTGAAGGCACCAGCGAGCATTCCCGGCCCGGAACCGGGCTTGGCCTGACGATCAGCAAGAAGATCATTCAACGCCATGGCGGCACGATTGCCTTCGACACGCAGTTGGGCAAGGGCACCATATTCTACTTTGAAATGACGAAGCTTGATGCGGGCGAGGCGGACATGCTGATCGAAGCGGAAGGGCTTGAAGCGCGCGACGAAGCGGTGGCGTAGCAAAAAAGGCGTCAAGACGGACGCGGATGTGAGGGAGAGAGCCTTGTCTGAGCTGAAAACGATCCTGCATGTGGACGATGACGATGACATTCTGGAAATCGCCCGGATGGCACTTGAGATGGTCGACAGCTTCACGGTGCACCAGTTCAACAATGGCTCCGCGGCCCTCGAAAACATCAACGCGCTTGCTCCGGATCTCTTGCTGCTCGACATCATGATGCCGGGCATGACCGGTCCCGATCTTTGGGAGCAGATCAAGGCGCGGCCGGATTGCCCCGAGATCCCGACGATCTTCATGACAGCGAAAGCCGAGGATTCCCTGTCGCAGGATCTGCTCAATACTGGTGCCCTCGCGGTGATCACCAAGCCGTTCGATCCGATGTCGCTCGGGGCACAGATCCGCTCCGCATGGAGCCTGCTGGAAGAGGCCTGATCCGGCGATGGATCCGTGCCGGCAGATATTTCAGGTCTGGAATGAATCCCCCAATTTCCCACATTCACGCCCCACTTATGCCACTGTCGACATTTAACTTTTAGTTAATGAGTGGTTAACTTTTGCGGCACTAAAACAGTGTCGCGCGCTAGAAGCTGAGGCATTGAATGAAGATCCTGGCCGTTGATGACGATCCCGATTTCCTGGCTCTGTTCGAGTCAACACTGACGCGACTGGGTTACGCCAACGTGACGTTCGTCACCTCCGGCGCCGAGGCGCTGGAGCTGTTGTCGAACACGCAGGTGCCGTTCGACTGCTTCATTCTGGATATCCAGATGCCGGAGATGAACGGGATCGAGCTGTGTGAGGAAATCAGGGCAAATCCGGAATATGAAGAAACGCCCATCGTGATGAACACGATCCTGGCGGACCGGGCCCATATCGATCAGGCCTTTGCCGCGGGTGCGACCGATTACCTGACAAAACCGATCGACGAGATCGAGATCAACACCCGGCTGGGTGTTCTGCACACGCTTGTGCGCGAACGTCTCCGCACGCAGCATGCAATCAACCATGGCGGCGCGGATGTGTTTGCCACGCCGTCCTACCGCTTTGCCGATCAGATCCCGATGCGGCGCGTGGCCGGTACGATCGAGTATCTCGCGCTGGAAAACTATCTGAAAACCCTCGGCGTGTTCCGGGCCTTGTCGACCAAGGCGGTGGGCTTTCATGTTCTGAACGGTCAACAACTGTTCGATGAGGCCGGCCCGTCGATTTTCAGCGAAGTGATGATTGATGTGGCGACCTGCATCTCCGACTGTCTGAAGACGAGTAGCCGGATGATCAGCTATGCCGGCAAAGGCGATTTTGTCTGCCTGTTGTCGCGGGTCGAGGCGCTTGATGCCTTCGAACTCGGGGATACCCTTCGGATCAGCATCGCGGAGTTCGGTCATATCTATGACGAGTTGAATATCCATTTGCCGATGGTCTCGGTTGGTCCTGCCGTGGGCTGCAAGGCCCTCCACATGGCCGCCCCGACACGGATTCTGGACGAGGCGATCCTGAATGCCCGCTCCGCGGCGCGGCATTTTACCGGATTCAGCCAGAGCATGGACAGGTGATGCCCCTGACCGGATCTGTCCCATGTCATCCATGACGGCCAATTCTGAAATGATCGCGTCAGTGGTCGGCGGCGTTCGAGAACGATTTCTCGAACGTCTTGGCGATCGTTGTCTGGAGATCGAAACGCTGATGCTGGCCATCGACGAGCAGGGCCTTCAGCAGCGTTTGATCGACGAAATCGCCGGACGTGCCCACAAGACCGCCGGCGTGGCGCCGACACTGGGCTTCGAAGATCTGGGAAAGGTTGCCCTGGATGTCGAGGGCCGGCTGTCAAAGCCGCTCGATGCCGATGGTTGGGCCGATTGCCGCCAGCGGATCGAGACGCTGCTGGACGAAATGGAACTTGCCCTGGACACGGCGCCCTGACGCCGATCGGCCCGGCGGCTTCACTCCTGCGGTCGCTCCTTGGCCCGTGACGGCCGTGTCTCGAATGCTTCGGCCTTTCACGAAGATCTCCGCGTAGTTTCCGACTAAAAAACTCGGGATTGATTTATCCGACGAAATTAGTCACGCTTTGCGCGACTCGCGGCAAAGCCCATCGCCATGCCCTGGATAGATCCCGGAGAACTGGCCATGTGGTCCCGCCGCCAACGTTTCCAACGCGATCACGCTTCTTATCCGTCCGACAGGGGGGAGACCGTCTGGTCCGCACTCTGCCTCGATGGGTGTTGCGAGGCGGGGTTGGAGCCAATGCTGGATGCGCTGGAGCGCAACAGCCCGCTCCGGGATTTCAGTCATTCCAATACTGACGGCAACCCTAAGGATTATTCCCGATGAAACGACTTCTTCTGACCGGCACGGCTTTGGTGGCGGGGCTTGCAACCGGCGCCCAGGCGCAGGATGCAAGCGATGTGGTCAGCCACTATGCCGACATGGCGCAGGCGAAATACACCGACGCCCTGATCACCGCGGAGCGTTTGCAAGATGCGGTCGCGGCGCTGGTTGCCGAACCGTCGGCCCAGAACATGACCGCCGCCCGCGCTGCCTGGATCGCCGCCCGCGTGCCCTATCAGCAGACCGAGGTTTATCGCTTTGGCAATGCCATCGTGGACGATTGGGAAGGCCGCGTGAATGCCTGGCCGCTGGACGAAGGTCTGATCGACTATGTGGATGGCGCCTATGGCGGCCCGACCGATGAAAACGAGTTCGCGGCCCTGAACGTGGTGGCGAATGCCAGCTTCACCCTGTCCGGAACCGATGTGGATGCCGCCGAAATCACCCCCGCACTGCTGCAGGACACCTTGCACGAGGCCGACGGGGTCGAGGCGAATGTGGCCACCGGATATCACGCCGTCGAATTCCTGCTTTGGGGTCAGGATCTGAATGGGCACGGGCCCGGCGCGGGCGACAGGCCTTGGACGGATTATGCGGCGGGTGATGCCTGCACCGGCGGCAATTGCGATCGTCGGGCCGCGTATCTGACCGCCGCGACGGACCTTCTGGTCAGCGATCTTGAATGGATGGCCGCACAATGGGCCGAAGGCGGCGCTGCCCGCGAAGAGCTGCTCGATGACCCCCAAAGCGGACTTGCAACGATGCTGACCGGGATGGGCAGCCTGAGTTACGGCGAATTGGCGGGCGAACGCATGCGTCTTGGCCTGATGCTGAACGATCCGGAGGAGGAGCATGATTGCTTCTCCGACAACACCCATAACAGCCATTTCTACAACGGGATCGGGATGCAGAATGTCTATCTCGGCGAATATGTCCGTGTTGACGGTACGCTTGTGGCGGGTCCGTCCCTGTCCGATCTGGCCGCAGCGGTCGACCCCGAGCTTGACCGTGAGATGCGCACACGTCTCTCTGACACGCTGATGGCGCTTGGCCGGATCAAGACGGCGGCGGAGTCCGGGTTTGCCTATGATCAGATGCTGGAACGCGGAGACGAGGCCGGGGAAGCCCTGATCATGGGCGGGGTAAACGGGCTTATCGCCCAGACCGAGAGTATTGAACGGCTCGTGGCCGCGCTCGATCTGGATCAGATCGCCTTCGAGGGCTCCGACAGTCTGGATAATCCCTCTGCCGTGTTCGAGTAATATGGGCAGTGGCGGTGTGGGATCTCGTCTCACGCCGCCCGCAACAGGTGCATTTCATGTATAAGGTCTTTCTTGCCTGCCTGCCGGTTGCCGTGGCTTTTGCCCTGCCGGCGCTGATCGCGGCGCAGACCGCGACACCTGCGCCGGCTGACTGGTCGGAGCTTCGCGATGTCCATCTGGACATTGTCCCCCGCACCGAGGAGGAGGCCGCCCGGATCGCGGCCGTGACGGCCCTGACCGACGATTTCAGCACCGCGCAACCTTTCGAGGAAAACTCCGGCGGCGCCGCCACGGTTCGGGCGCGCAACAACGCGGATGCGTTTTCGCAACCCTCGGCCAATCTGTCCTTTGAAGAGGAGTTGGATTTCCGCGTCGGCAACGGGCTTTTCCGGCGGCTCTGGGTTTCGCCACCGGCGTCCACCATCGCCAGCGATGGACTGGGGCCGCTTTACAACGCGCGGTCCTGCCAGCGATGTCACCTGAAAGACGGCCGTGGACATCCGCCGGAGGGGCCGCAGGACAGTGCGGTCTCGATGTTTCTGCGCATCTCGATCCCGGGCGGTAGCCCGATGGACGAAATCGCAGGCTATATCGCAACGCAGGCCGACCCGAATTATGGCACACAGTTGCAGGATTTCAGCCTGCCGGGCCATGCCGCGGAGTACTCGCTTGGCATCGTGTACGAGGAAACCCTTGTCGAGCTGTCCGGCGGCGAAACGGCGAGCTTGCGGGCGCCGGTCTACACCGCGGAAGACCTTGGTTATGGGCCCTTGCATCCCGAGGCCATGCTGTCGCCGCGCGTCGCCCCGCAGATGATCGGGCTGGGTCTTCTGGAAGCGATCCCGGTCGAGGATATTCTGGCGCATGCCGATCCGGAGGATGCCGATGGCGACGGTATCTCCGGGCGTCCGCAGGTGGTGTGGTCCCTTGTCCACGATCAGCCGATGCTGGGCCGGTTCGGTCACAAGGCGGGCAACCCCACGGTGCTGGAGCAATCCGCAGGCGCCTTTGCGGGCGATATCGGGATTTCGAGCCCGCTTCACCCCAATGGCTGGGGTGAATGCACCCCGGCGCAGACCGATTGCCGGCAGGCGCTGGACGGGGCCAACCCCGAGCAGGACGGGTTCGAGATCGATCAGGTCGGCCTGGATCTTGTGACGTTCTACAGTCAGAATCTCGCCGTGCCCGCCCGCCGCGATGTGGATGATCCGGAGGTGCTGCGCGGCAAGGAGGTTTTCAATACGTCCGGGTGTGTCGCCTGCCACGTGCCCAGCCATGTCACCCATCGGCTTCAGGGCGATACGGCCCAGAGCTTTCAGTTGATCTGGCCATACACGGATCTGCTGCTTCATGATATGGGCGAGGGGCTGGCCGACAACCGGCCCGAGGGGCGCGCCGATGGCCGGGAATGGCGTACCGCCCCGCTTTGGGGGATCGGCATGACGGAGACGGTGAGCGGGCACACCTATTTCCTGCATGACGGGCGCGCCCGAAACCTGTTGGAGGCCATCCTCTGGCACGGCGGAGAGGCGCAATCGGCCCGCGATCAGGTGGTGGAAATGCCGCCCGAAGATCGGGCCGCCCTGATCCGTTTTCTGGAGAGCCTGTGATGCGGCTGGAAATTCTTTGTCTGGCGCTGTTTTTGCCCATGGCGGTGGCGGCCCAGCCCGCATCTGACGTGATCGACGACATTCTCGACAATCACATTCTGCCCGGGTTCGAGGCTCTGGCGGCCGAAACCGGCGATCTTGCCGCCGCGGCAAGAAGCGATTGCGATCCTTCCTCCGAGGCTCTGCGCGCCGCCTATGGCGATGCGTTCGATGCGTGGATCCGCGTCAGCCATCTGCGCTTCGGACCCGCCGAGACCGACAACCGCAGCTTCGCTCTCGCCTTCTGGCCCGACACGCGCGGGGCCACGCCCCGCAGCCTTTCCGATCTGGTCCGCGCTCAAGACCCGGTTATCGAAACCGCCGAAAGCTACGCGACCGTATCGGTGGCGGCGCGGGGATTCTACGCGCTGGAGTTCCTTCTCTATGACCCCGAGATACAGGCACTTGAGCCTGCGGCCTATCGCTGCGCGCTGATCCGGGCGGCGAGTGCCGATGCCCATGAAAGCGCGCGCGCCATTCTGACCGATTGGCAGGAAACCCATGCGGGCCTGATGCGCAACGCCGGCGGCAATGACACCTATCAAAGCCGTGACGAGGCCCTGCGCACGCTTTTCGGTGCGCTGTCCGAGGGGCTGGAGTTCACCGCCGATCTGCGCCTCGGCCGTCCCATGGGGACGTTCGAGCGCCCCCGTCCGCGACAGGCAGAGGCGTGGCGCTCGGGGCGCTCGCTTCGCCATGTGCAGATGTCGCTGATCAGCCAGGCCGATCTGGCCCGCCGGCTGGCGGCCTCCCGCCCTGAGATCCGGGACCGGCTTGACCGTGCTTTTCAGCATGCCATCACCCGGGCGGAGGCGTTGGACGATCCGGTCTTTGCCGGCGTCGAAACGCCGGCGGGACGGCTGCGGGTCGAGGTTCTGCAACAGGCCGTGCGCGACGCCGGTGGCGTTCTCCGGGCCGAGCTTGGGCCTGCTCTGGGCATCGCCGCGGGGTTCAACGCGCTGGATGGAGACTAGCATGCCGTCGCGCAGAGCGTTCCTTGCGGGGATCCTGGCTGCGGCATCGGTGCCGCGGGCAAGCTGGGCCGATGCGGGCGATCCCGGTTACCTGTCCGCTGCGCGGGCAACAGACGGCACCTATCGGCTGTGCGGGCTCACCCCGGATGGGCACCTTGTCTTTTCGCTTCCGCTACCCGGCCGGGGCCATGCCGCCGCCGCCCATCCCCACCATCCACAGGCGGTGGCCTTCGCCCGCCGACCGGGCACATTCGCCGATGTGATCGATTGCGCGACTGGGGTGCATACGGCGCGGCTTGCCGCACCGCCCGGCCGCCATTTCTACGGCCATGGCAGCTTTTCCGCCGATGGCGCACGGCTTTACACGACCGAAAACGATCTTGAGACGCTTGAAGGCCGGATCGGCATCTGGGATGCGGGCTCAGGTTACGCGCGCATCGGCGACATACCGTCCGGTGGCATCGGGCCGCATGATCTGCGGCGTCTGCCGGGCTCCGACACGCTGATCGTTGCCAATGGTGGCACCGCCACCCATCCCGATAGTGGCCGGGCCAAGCTCAACCTGCCGACAATGCGCGCCAACCTCACCTATCTGGACGACCGTGGCGCGGTGCTGGATCAGATCGCGTTGCCCGACGCGCAGCGTCTGAACTCGATCCGGCACCTGTCGATCCGCCCTGACGGGGTTGTGGCGGCGGCCATGCAGTGGCAGGGCGCCGAGACGATCCACCCGCCTCTTCTGCTGCTTCACCGGTTGGGCGGCGGGGCGCCGCGACTGCTGGAAGCCCCGGGGGAGATCCAACGCGGCCTGCGGGGCTATGCCGGCAGTGTCAGTTTCTCCGGAAACGGTGCCGAGGTCGCCATCACATCTCCCCGTGGTGGCGCGATCCACCGGTTTGACGGCGAAAGCGGCGTGTTTCTGGGGGCCGTCGCGGTGGCCGATGTCTGCGGTCTGGGCCCGGCGCCGGGGGGCTTCGTCGCCTCTACGGGCGGCGGGGATATCCTGACAATCGCGGGCGGGTCGGTGGTCCGAACCCGCCACGACGCACTGCAGTGGGACAACCATCTGGTCAGCCTGGCCTAGCGCGGGCGGCTTCCCGCCCGGTCCCCGCCAACGGGGATGGCAAGCGCAGGGGCAGAACGAGGGCGCGGCCGCGTTTCCGTCAGTTGACGCTTTCGGCAGGTTGCTGATCCGCGTTTGCGGCATCGTCATGATGCGGGCAGGCAACCATGTGCCCGTCGGCGACTTCTAGCAATTCGGGCCGCACCTCCGCGCAATCGGGCTGCGCAATCGGGCAGCGTGTGCGGAACACACATCCCGAGGGCGGGGCGAGTGGGGAGGGAAGTTCGCCTTCCAGCACGGGGCGGTGCCGCGCCCGTTCAGCCTTCGGAGAGGGGATCGGAACCGAGGCGATCAGCGCCTTGGTATAGGGATGGCGAGGATTGGCTATCAACTCGCCCGCTTCAGCCGTCTCGACGATCCGCCCGAGATACATCACCGCAATCCGGTTCGAGATATGGCGGACCACGCTCAGATCATGGGCGATGAACAGAAGGGACAGACCCATGTCGCGTTGCAGATCCTGCAACAGGTTCACCACCTGCGCCTGCACCGACACGTCCAGCGCGCTGACCGGCTCGTCGCAGACCACCAGTTCCGGTTCGGTGATCAGCGCCCGCGCGATGCCGATCCGCTGACACTGTCCGCCGGAAAACTCATGCGGATAGCGGTTGACCAGCGCGGGCAGCAGGCCCACCCGCTCCATCATCGCACCGACCTTGTCCCGCACTTCGGATTTGCTCAGATCCGGGAAATGCGTGACCAACGGTTCGGCCACGACCTGGCCCACGGTCATCCGCGGGTTCAGCGCCGCCAGAGGGTCCTGAAAGACCATCTGCACGTGGCGGCCATGGGCGCGGGTCTCGGCGGCCGACAGCCCGACCATGTCCTTGCCTTTCCACAGCACCCGGCCCCCGCTTACCGGAACGGTGCCCACGATGGCGCGGGCAAGTGTCGATTTGCCCGAGCCGCTTTCACCCACGAGACCAAGCGTCTCCCCCTCCTTCAAGGTGACCGAGGCGTTGGAGACCGCCTGTAGCTGGTCCGGCGGCGTCCATGGCCAGCCACCGCGGCGCGGGATGCCGAAGGTGACGCTGAGGTTTTCGACCTGCATCAGGATGTTGCTCATTACAGCGCCTCCCGGCTGGCGTGACAGGCCCTGAACCGTCCGGTGTCGAACGCCTCCAACGGGGGCATGGTTTTCGTGCAGGGATCGTGGGACAGCGGACAGCGGGGGCTGAACGGACAGCCCGGCGGCAGATCGGTCAGATCCGGCGGGTCGCCCGGAATGGTCTCAAGCGAGGGCTGGGGCACATCGAGCCGTGGCACGGCCTTCAGAAGGCCAAGGGTATAGGGATGGGCCGGCGCCTCGAACACGTCATCGGTGGGCCCGCGTTCCATCACCTGCCCGCCATACATCACCAGCGTTTCGGCGCAGGTGCCCGCCACGATCGCCAGATCATGGGTGATCAGCACAAGCGCCGTGCCGAAATCGCGCTGTACATCGGCCATCAGTTCCATGATCTGGGCCTGCACGGTCACATCCAGCGCCGTCGTCGGCTCATCGGCGATCAGCAGTTTCGGGCGGCACAAAAGGGCCATCGCCACCATGATCCGCTGCCGCATCCCGCCGGAGAACTCATGCGGATACATCCGCAGACGCGACCGGGCATCGGGAATGCGCACCGCGTCCAGCATCGCGGCGCTTTCCTCCAGCGCGTCATGCTTGGATTTGCTCTGATGCAGCATCAGGACCTCGGCCATCTGGTCTCCGACCCGCATATAGGGGTTCAGCGAGGTCATCGGGTCCTGAAAGATCATCGCGATCTCGTTGGCGCGGATCCGGTTCAGCTTCGACTCCGGCAGGTTGAGGATTTCCTGGCCGTTGAACCGCACGCTTCCCTCGGCCTTGCCGTTCTTGGCCAGCAGACCGAGGATGCCGAAGGCCAGTTGTGTCTTGCCGGAGCCGCTTTCGCCGACAATCGCAAGCGTGTCGCCGGGCTCCAGCGTAAGGCTCATTCCGTTGACGGCGCGCACGATGCCATCGGGGGTATCGAAGCTGACCGTCAGGTCGGTGACTTCCAAAAGCGGCATTCGTTATTGATCCTTCGGGAAACGTGTCATCACCGATCCTTCGGATCGAGCGCATCGCGCAGCCCGTCGCCGACGAAGAAGAAGCCGAAGAGCGTTACGACAAAGAAAAACAGCGGGACCAGCAGCATCCAGAGCGTCCCGTTCACCATCTCTCCGGAGCCCTCGCTGATCAGCGCGCCCCAGCTTGTCAGCGGTTCCTGCACCCCAAGGCCCAGAAAGCTGATGAAGCTTTCATAGATGATCATCGAGGGGACCAGCAGCGTCGCATAGACAATCACCACGCCCAGCAGATTGGGCACGATGTGGCGCAGGATAATGGTGAAGGGGCCGACACCCGTCGCAACGGCGGCCTCCACGAACTCCTTGTTGCGGAGCGTCAGCGTCTGACCGCGCGCGATCCGCGCCATGTCCAGCCAGCTGACCAGCCCGATCCCGATGAACAGCATCAGCATGGAGCGCCCGAAGACCACCAGAAGCAGGATCAGCACGAACATGTAGGGGATCGACATCAGCACATCGACGATGCGCATCATCACATTGTCCACGCGGCCTCCGAAATACCCGGCGACCGCGCCGTAAAACGTGCCCACGATGACCGCGATGAAGGCGCCCACGATCCCCACCATGAGCGAGATTTGCGTGCCCTGCACGGTACGCGCGAACAAGTCCCGGCCCAATGGATCGGTGCCGAACCAGTGGCCCGTTTCCAGTGATGGCCGCCCCGCCTCGGCGACGCGGCCCAGCACGGACCAGTCGATCTCCTCATAGTCCCATGGCGCGATGAAAGGTCCGATCAAGGCGAAGAGGCCGACCAGAAGAAGGACGATCAAACCGCCGACCGCCGCCTTGTTGCGAAAGAACCGGGTGCGTGCATCCGCCCACAGGGATCGCCCCTTGACGGCGTCCTTATGGGCCAGCTGGTCGGCGATGGCTCTGGTTGCGAGCATGGGTCTAATACCGGATTTTCGGGTCGATCCACGCGTAGAGGATATCGACCACGAGGTTGAAGAAGATCGTAAGCGCGCCAAGAAGAACCGTGATCCCCATCATCACCCCGTAATCGCGGTTGAGAGCGGAGGCGACGAAGAACTGCCCGATGCCGCCGGTGGAGAAATATATGTCGATCACCACCGATCCGGTGATCATCCCCACGAATGCGGGGCCCAGATAGGAGATGACGGGCAGAAGTGCGGGCTTCAGGGCATGGCGCAGCACGATCCGGCGCATCGGCAGGCCCTTGGCCCGCGCCGTGCGGATGAAGTTCGAGGTCAGCACCTCCAGCATCGAGGCGCGCGCGATCCGCGCGATGGAGGCCATGAAGCTGGTCGACAGCGCGATGACCGGCAGGATCACATATTGCCACTGGCCGCCCTGCCAGCCGCCGCCGGGCAACCAGCCGAGCCAGAGCGTGAAGATCAGCACCAGGATCGGCGCCAGCACGAAGTTCGGCAACACCTGCGCGCCGATGGAAATGCCGACGGCCAGATAATCCAGCCAGGTGTTGTGGCGAATCGCGGCGATGATACCGAGGGTTCCGCCAACCAGCACGGCGACGACAAAGCTCCAGAACCCGTAGGTCAGCGTCACCGGGAAACCCTGCGCGATCAGGTCGTTCACATCCTGATCTCGGTAGATGAAGGACGGGCCGAAATCGAAATCGCTGACGATGCCCCAGATATAGCGCCAGATCTGGACATAGAACGGCTGGTCCAGCCCGTATTGGCGCTCAAGATTGGCCAGAACCGCGGGGGGTACGCCACGCTCGGTGGCGAACGGGCTGCCGGGGGCGGCATACATCAGGATGAAGGTGCCCACGATCAGGATCAGCAGAACCGGTATCGCGATCAAAAGGCGTTTGAAGATGAATGTGAACATCTGGAAAACGAAGCGCCGGGGCGGGTCGGATCACCCGCCCCGGCTGTTCATTATTCTGCTGCGACGCGGTAGATATCGCGGACGTACCAGTTGTTTTCCACGTTCTCCATCGGCCAGTTCCGGATCGTCGGATCCAGCACGAAGTTCTGCGTGTAGTGGTAGATCGGGATGATCGCCATGTCCTCGGACAGGATCTGCTCGACCGCGGTGTAATTCGGCTGCGGATCGGCCATGGTGACACTTTCCGCCATCAGCCGGTCGACCTCGTCATTGGCATATTTGCCGTCGTTGTTGGAGTTGTTCGAGGTCAGCAGGTCGAGGAAGGTCGACGCCTCGTTGTAATCCCCGCACCAGGCCGAGCGGGCGACGTCGAAGTTCTGGTTGCCCCGGATTTCCAGATAGGATTGCCATTCGAAGTTGTTCAGCACGGTGGTCACACCAAGGGGGCGCCACATCTGGCTGATGACTGTCGCGATCTGCCGGTGGTTTTCAGAGGTGTTGTAGATCAGGTTCAGCTCGATCGGGTTGTCGGGGCCATACCCGGCCTCGGTCATCAACTGCACCGCATGCGCCATCCGCTCTTCCTGGGTCCAGGTGGCGTATTCGATCTCGGGCATCTCGAAGCCCGCGGTCGCCCAGTGCGTGAAGTTGAAGGCAGGGGCCTGACCGGCCTGCAACACCTGATCGGTGATGACTTCGCGGTCGATCATCAGGCTGAGAGCGGTGCGAACGCGAGGGTCCTGCAATGCCTCATGCCCGCTTTCGGACTGGTTGACCGCGTAATAGTAGGAACACAGACGCGGCACCGAATGCGCCACATCGGGCATTTCCGCCTCCAGACGCGGATAGCTGCCTGCGGGCAGATCGTCCATCATGTCGAACTCGCCGGCCTGAAAGCGCGTCAGGGCCTGGCTGGCATCGTTGATGACAAATCCGGTGACCTCGGTGATGATCACATCTTCGGCGCCCCAGTATTCCGGGTTCGGGACGAGGCGGAAGAATTCGTTCACCGCAATCTCGTCCAGCATATAGGCACCGTTGGAGACGATGTTCTCAGGCGCTGTCCAGGCCGCGCCGTGTTCCTGTACCGAAGGCTGATGGCTGGGCATGAAGGTGTAATGCACCGTCATCTGCGGGAAGTAGGGCAGGGGCTGGGACAGAGTGACCTCAAGCGTGCGGTCATCGATGGCGCGGACACCAAGCTCTTCCGGGCCGACTTCGCCCGCGATGACGGCGGCGGAGTTGCTGATCTGGCTCAGTTCGACATACCAGGCGTATTCGGAGGCGGTTGCCGGGTCGGCCGCACGCTGCCAGGAGGCAACGAAATCCTGTGCCGTCACCGGGTCGCCGTTGGACCAGCGGGCATCTTCACGAAGATTGAAAACCCAGGTCTGGTTGTCTTCGGAGGACCAGCTTTCGGCCACGCCCGGGCGCAAGGTGCCATCGGCGTTTTGTGTCAGCAACCCCTCGAACAACTGGCGCGCGACGTGGCCGCCGGCAGTTTCCTCGATCAATTGCGGATCGATGGAAGGGAACTGATCCAGCAGGCGGTATTGAAAGGTCTGATCCTCGGCCAGCGTTTCGCCGGTTACCGGGTGCGTCGTCTGCGCCCAGGCCGTGCTGCCAAGCGCAAACGTCAGAATGGTGGAAGTGGTCAGAAGGCTAAGTCTCGTCATTTGAGTCTCCCTGTTGTTGGTCGCCGGGCGTTTCCGGGCTCTGCCGGTTTATCGCCTCGACTTGATCCCGGTACTTTCGCGAAACCTGCGGTTCACACACTAGTATACGTTGCGTCATTTCCGCTTTCGGCGGAAATATTCCTACATGGCTGTTACGCAAGACCAGAATCGGAACAAACACTTTTCGATGTCGGACATCGAACTTCCGGTATCTAAGCACCTGAATGCGATATGCGGAAGCCCTGACTGATTTATTGTCCCGAATGGACGGATTGATACCGGTTCCGCGGGTTTCCTCGCCAAAAGCCGCGCGGTCAGTCTATTTTGGAGGCATCGCGATACATCACCCGATGCCGGCGCGTCCTGATCCACTCCGCAAGATCCTCGTCGGACATGAAATGGTCGCGATTGTATTGGTCCCGATGGAGGATTTCCTCGATCGGGCGGCGCCAGCGCTTATAGGGCGCCTGCGCGGGGGGACCGAACAGAAAGATATCAAGGACAGAGATCTCTTCGGGAATGTTCAGCAAAGGGCGCATCGCCTTCTGCGCCTCCTGCTGGCCGATGGCCGTCACCCACCAGACATTGTAGCCAAGTGCTGCGGCGGCCAGATGGGCCGACATGGTCGAGGCGGCGACCGATTGCAGCAAGATCCGTTCCGCATTTTCGCGATACATCCGGTCCAGATCGGAGCCGTCATTCAGCACCGGAAAGGCATTGACCCACCGCATGTCCGAACAGACCACCACAAAGCCAGGCGCCGTGGCCAGCCCGCGATAGTCCGGCGTCGGGAACTTCATTTTCGCCTTGGCGCGAAACCGCTGCTCGGCGACGAAGTAATCCGCGATCTGCTGTTTCACCGCCGCGTCGCGCACGATGATGTACTGCCAGGGTTGCGCGTTCGCGCCTGACGGGCCGTGGCGGGCGGCCTCCAGAATCAGCTCGTAATGCGTCTCCGGCACCACGAAATCGGCGTCGAACTTGCGCACGGTCACCCGGTTGCGGATCACTTGCATCAGCGCGTCGTATCTGCTGCGGTCCCCGATCGGCGGCAGATCAACCTCCGCTTCGGCTTCGGCGAGGTCGACGGCGGGCGTGATGTCGGTTTCTGTCATGATGGTCTCCCGAAAATCTCATGTGTTTACCGATCCGCCATCGACCGCGATGGTCTGGCCGGTCACAAAGTCGCTGTCGTCGGAACACAGGAACAGCAGTGCGCCGATCAGGTCGGCGGGTTGGCCATCGCGTTTGATCGCGCGCGAGGCCAGCACCCGGTCGCGGGTCGCCTCGATATGCGCCGCGTTTTCCAGAATGCTGGAGGACAGCGTAAGACCGGGTGCCAGCGAGTTCACGCAGACGCCGTTTTCCCCCATCTCCCGCGACAGGGTCCGCGTCAGGGCCGCCAGCGCCCCTTTTGAGGCGACGTAATGCGCCATCCCCGGCATCCCCTTCATCACCGTGCCCGAGGTGATGTTCACGATCTTGCCGCGCCCGCGTTGCTCCATCAGCGGTCCGATGGCGCGAATCATCCGCCAGGTCCCGCCGATATTCACCTTCATCACCTCGTCCCACAGATCGGGGGCGATCCGGTCATATCGCGCCATCGGCAGACCGGCATAAAGGGCGGCATTGTTGATCAGGATATCGACCTGTCCGAAGGCCTCCATCGCCGCGTCCGCGACCCGCTTGGCCATACCCTCCCCGGTGATATCGGCATGCACGAAACACGCGCCCGCCTGTTCCGCATCGGCGCCATCGGCAATGTCGGCGACCAGGACCCCGGCCCCCTCCGCAATCAGCGCGCGGGTGAACTCCAGGCCCAGACCTTTGGCCCCGCCCGTGATGACGGCGGCCTTGCCGGTCAGTCGTCCCATGCCAGTTCCGGCGTTTTTCCGGGGCCGTCCGCGACCATTTCGCGTACGAACAGATCGCTGTAATTGAGGGCGGCATGGCTGTGTTCGCGCATCATCGCCTCGGCGCGCGCGGCATCGCGTTTCTTCAGCGCGTCGAAGATGATGACATGTTGCGAGTGGCCCACGGTCAAACGCATGCGTTCCCGTCTGGGCTCGGTCGCCTTGAACATGAGCGAGCCGAGCGAGGTGAGGGGCAGCATCGCGATCCGCTCGAATGTATGCGCGATCAACTCGTTGCCGCACCGTTTCATGATCGTTTCGTGAAACAGGATATTGGCCTCCTGATAAAGCTCCAGCTGCGATGCGACGGGGCCATCGCCGGCCAGCATGTCTTCGGACATCTTGATGGAGCGCGAGAGGTCGGCTTCCACCTCGGGGCTCATCCCGGTTTGGGCCATGGTGGCGGCGGCAAGCGCCTCAAGCGCCGCGCGCACGGCGATGGATTTTTCCACATCCGCGGTCGAGATCGAGCGGATCGTGAACCCGCGACCCTTCCGCTTTTCGATCAGCCCCTCGGCCTGGAGCGCGGCAAGGGCCGTGCGGGCGGGCGTGCGGGACACGCCAAGCTCGGCGGCAATCGCGGCCTCCGAAATCTTCTCCCCTGGCGGTCGATCGCCGTTGAGGATTTGCCGGCGGATGACCGCAAGCACATGTTCCACGCTGGATGCCATGCCCGATTATCGGATACGAAATCGCCTCTGTCGAGCTAATCTGGAGCCCTATGGCATTTTTTTGCTTTCTTTTGGATACGAATTTGACTCTAGTGGGGGAGGGACATCGCAAGGCCGCTTTGGGAGGAGAGGCCGGATCTGCCCCGCCGACACCGTTAAGCTTCTCTCATCGAAATCGGGATAAGCCTGTGTCGCCACCAGAGGGAGGAAGAGAATGCAAAGATTGGGTATCTGTGCCGCTGCCGCGTTGGCCTTGTCGACCGCCGCACCTCAGGCCGAGGAGTTGAGCCTGGCCTATTTCATGGGGCCCGGTCATCCGATGAACGCCGCCGTCTTCACGCCGTTCGCCGAGGCGCTGGCCGAGGTTTCGGGCGGAGAGATGACCGTGCAGCAATACCCCGGCGGGGCGCTGAACTCGGCGCCACCCCGCCAATACGGAATTCTGCTGGATGGTGTGGCCGATATCGTGTTTGCCCTGCCGGGATACACCGGCGAGGTGTTCCCGATGACCAATGCCGTCACGACCCCGGGCGTTTGCGGCAGCGCGTCCGAATGCACGCAGGCCTTGCTGCGCGCGCGCGAGGTGCTGGAACAGGAATATGAGGCCGAGGTGCTGGCGATTTGGGCCAATGCGCCGCCGGTTCTGATCACCCGTGACAGGCCGGTGCGCAGGCTGGAGGATCTCGACGGGATGCTGATCCGTGTCACCGCGAGCCAGGACGCGCCGTTCGTGGAGGCGCTTGGCGCCTCCGCCGTGGCGCAGCCGGTGAATGTCATCAACCAGAACCTGACCAACGGTGTCATCGATGGAATCGCCATCGGGCCGTCGGGCATCCCGTCCTTCAATCTGCATGAGCCGGCGAATTACATCACCACATGGTTTCCCGGCTCCGGCTCGGCCTTCGTGTTGCTGATGAACCGCGAGGTCTATGACGGGTTGAGCGATGAGCAGCGCGGCTGGATCGACGCCGCTGCCGATGATGCGCTGTCGATCGCCGGGGGCGAGTTCTACGACCGGGCCGCCGCCCGCGGGCTCCAGATGGCCGCGGAGGCCGGGGTCGAGATGATCGAGATCCCGGAAGAGGAGCGCGCCCGATGGAACGCGGCCATCGCCGATACCCTGTCCGAGGTGCGCGCCCAGAACGCGGGACCGATGACCGTGGGTGAGGTCATGGACCTGATGATGCAGCCGGACGGCTGATCCCCCCGTGCCGCGCCAGACACCATCCACCCTGCTATGGGTCGATCGCCAGCTCGGGCGCCTGTCCGGGCTGGTGGCGATCCTGGGCGCGCTCGCCGTTCTGGGGCTGATGTTCGTCACGCTGACGGCGGTGCTCTGGCGCTATGCCCTGAATGATCCGATTTTCGGGATCAGCGACATCTCGACCATGACGCTGATCATCGTGGCCGGCGCGTCGGTCTGTTACGGTGCGCGTCACGGGGCGCATGTGTCCGTCAACGTGATCGGAATGGTCGCGGGTCGTCGGCTGACCCGGTTCACCGACGCGCTGATGCGGCTGATGGCCTTTGGCATTCTGGCCCTGGCAAGCTATGCACTGGCAGACAAGGCCTGCGGCGCGGAACGTGCCTGTCTCACCAACAACATGTCCATCGTGCATCGCCCGTTCTACTATTTCCTGTCCGCCACGATGGGCCTTTTCGCCCTGAATGTGCTTCTCCAGCTTGTTGTCGGTCTTTACCATCTGGATGGCGACGACCCGAACGAGATTGCTGACTGATGGACGGAAGCCTGATCGCGCTTGTCGGCTTCATCGCCCTGTTCGCCTGTCTGGTGATCCGTATGCCGGTGGGCATCTCGATGATGCTGGTCGGCACAATCGGCATTTATGCGATCCGCGAACGCGCGGCGATCCCGAAACTTGCGGGCGAAATCTTCAACGAGGCATCGAACTACCCGCTCACGATCATTCCGCTTTTCGTGTTGATGGGCAACCTTGCCGGCGTCTCGGGCATGAGTCGGGATCTTTATTCGGCGGCCCATAGCTGGCTTGGCCATCTGAAGGGCGGGCTGGCCTCGGCCACGGTGGTGGGTTGTGCGGGGTTTTCGGCGCTGTCTGGGTCGTCTCTGGCCGCCGCACTTACCATGGGTCGCGTCAGCCTGCCGGAAATGCAGCGCTACAATTACGACAATGGTCTGGCCACAGGCTCCATCGCCGCGGGCGGCACCCTTGGTATCCTCATCCCGCCCTCGGCGGGGTTCGTGATCTACGCCATCCTGACAGAAGAAAGCATCGGACAGCTTTTCATGGCCGGGGTGATCCCGGGCCTGATGCTGACCGCGCTTTTTGTCGTCGCGATCTGGCTGGTCGTGCTGCGCAATCCCGAAAAGGCACCCCGCGGCGCCGCGATCGTGCCGCTGAGGGAACGGTTTCAGGCGATGCGCCGCGCGTCTGCCATTGTCAGCATCATCGTCATCACCATCGGCGGCATCTATCTGGGCGTCTTCTCGGCGGTGGAGGCGGCCGGAGTGGGCGCCGCGCTGGCCTTCGTGATCACCGCCTTCCGGGGCCAGTTGACGCGCGCCAATCTGGTCGAGGTCTTCACCAGCACGCTCAAATCCACCGGCACGGTCTTCTTGATCCTTTTCGGCGCATTCGTGTTCAAGAGCTTCATCGGTTTTTCCGGCGTCACCTACGATCTGTCCCTCTGGGTCGAGGCGCAGGGCTTCACAGGCATGCAGGTGGTGCTGATGTTCCTGCTGATCTTCATCATTCTGGGCATGTTCATGGACGGCTTCGCAATCCTCGTGCTGACCGTGCCGCTTGTGCAGCCGATCATCGAGCCGCTGGGCGTGGACATGATCTGGTTCGGCGTACTGATGGTGATCTGCCTGGAGATGGGCCTGATCTCGCCACCGGTGGGTGTGAATGTCTTCGTCGTCAAGGGCATCGCGCCGGGGGTTCCGCTGAACACCATATTCCGTGGCATCTGGCCGTTCTGGTTTGCCATGCTGCTGGCCGTGATCCTGATCGTGGTCTTTCCGCAAATCGCGCTGCTCCTGCCGCAAACCATGTTCGGCTAGGGCCTCGGCGTTCCATCAGGGAGTTGAGATATGAAACTGGGTGAAAACATCATCGCCGCAAGCGACACCGCGCCGTTCTTCGGCGTTGCCAATCCCGGCGATGTGGGTCTCGCACCGCCCGCCTTGCGTCTGGGCGACGCGGTGCGATGCTGGGTCCGGTCGCTGTCCGGGTTTCAGAAGGAGGCGCTGGTGATCTCGGCGCGTTCCGGGCTCATGTGGCGGCTGGTCTCGGATGAGGGGGCCTATCTGAACGGCCACGACGCCGCCCCGTGCCCGTTGGCCTTTCTCACCACCGGCATGATCGCGAGTTACATGAACGAGATTACCGCACTGGCGACGCGGGAGGGGGTCGCGTTGCGCAAGCTGCGGCTGATCCAGGACAATTTCTACACCATGAAGGGCTCCATGCGGCAACGCACGATGACCGGCGGCGCGCTTCCCGTGGAGCTGGAAGTGCAGGTCGATTGCGATCTGCAGGACGGCGCGCTGGCCGAGTTGTTGAGCAATGCAGTGCATGCCTCGCCGCTGAACGGGCTGATGCGGGGCAAGCTCGACAGCCTGTTCACGCTGACACGAAACGGCGTGCAGATCCCCACCGCCGAGGCGAAACAGCTCAATGGCGCGCCCGTCCCCGGCCCGGCGGGTGCCGACCCGGTGCCCGCGCCCACCGACCTGACCCTGATCGAGCGGCTTGGCATGACGCCGGCGAAGAAGGTCCGTGGCGGGACCTCGGGCGCCGCAACCAGCCTGACCGACGAACAGGACCGCACGTTGAACCCCGGTGCGATCTGCACGCTGCGCGACGACGGGATCAAGGAGATCGAACAACGGCTCTACAGCCCCCATGGCAGCGTCTTCCGCTTTCTGAGCGAAGAGGCGCCGGTGGCCGGCGGACAGGGGCGGGCGCCCGATGCGGTCAGCTTCATTTCCGCCGGGATCGGCTTTTGCTTCATGACCCAGTTCGGGCGTATGGCTTCGATGGAGAACCTCGATCTGCCAAGCTATTCCATCGTGCAGGATACGCATTTTTCCCTTGGCGGGGCGTCGGGCGGCACCGGCAAGGCGGGTACGGCCGATCCGGTCGAAACCCATGTGCATCTTGTAACCAGCGAAGCCGACGAGGTCGCTCGCGACATGCTGGACGTGTCCGAGCGGACCTGTTTCCTGCATGCGTTCTGCCGCACCGATCTGAAGACCAAGCTGAAGATCACCCGGGTCTAGACCGCGCGTCCGACCGCCATCGCCAGCATCGCTCCGGGATCTTCGACGTCGTCGCCGGCCCAGGCCACGAACCCGTCTGGCCTGACCAGAATGGCGCGCGCGGCATAATCCAGCCGTTCATCCGCATAGCTGTCGGTCACCACCGTCAGCGGCACGGAGAGCTCGGCGGCGGCCGTCGCCATTTCGCCTGCCAGTCCCGGCCGATCAAAGGCCAGAAGGGTGAAACCCGTTCCCAGGGCGTCATAGGTGGTGCGCCCGTCGCTCAGCCCGCGGGGGGCCAGATGATGCCCCGCGCGCGCCTCGAACCGATGATCGCCCCGCGCACCCGGATGGCCCGGCCCCGCCACGATGGGGGAACCTTCGTAATGCGGCTCGAACGCCACGATCTCGGATGCGCCTTCGGGCCGGGCAAACCAGGCTTTTCTGAACGCCTCCTCGTCCTTTTCGGGGCTGTAGCGCGCCAGAAACGCCCGATCCTCCTTGATGAACCGTTCGATGAAATCGCGCGCGGTGGAGGCAAAGACCGGGCGGCGTTCCGCATCAAAGCTGTCCAGCAGCCGTTCACCGGCCCAGCCCTGCAACGCCGCGGCCAGCTTCCAGCCCAGGTTTCGCGCATCCTCGAACCCGGTATTGATCCCGTAGCCGCCATAGGGCGGGTGGCTATGGGCCGCATCGCCGGCGATGAACACGCGGCCCTTGCGATAGGTATCGGCCAGCGCCACGCGCAGATCCCAGAACCCGGTATGCGTGATCTCCAGATCGAACGGGCGGCCCACGGCCTTGTGCAGGAACCCGGCCGCGTCGAATGTCTCCTCCGTCGTGCCGTCGGGCACCGGCGCGTGAAAGAACCAGTCCCGGCCCAGATCCACCCGCCCAAGAAAAAGCCAATAGCCATCCAGCTCCGGGCTGATCGCATTGTAGAACGACCGTTCCGCATAGCGCTCACCCAATAGCCGATGCAATTCGGGGGAGCGGAACACCAGCAGCGCCATTCGCCGGTCATGATCCGACAGGCTCTGCGTGATCTCCGCCGCATCGCGCGTGGCCGATCGGCTGCCGTCGCAGCCCACCGCAAATGCGGCCCGCAGAACCTGCCGGCCGTCCCCCTTGTGCTCGGCGATCCCGATCGTCACACCGTCGGCATCCTGCGACAGCCCGTCGAAAGACCAGCCATAGAACGTGTCGATGGCGCCGATACGCGCGGCGCGGGCCCGCAGAACCCGCTCGGTCTCGTATTGCGGCAACCGGTCCAGCGCCTGCCCGTAGAAGGGCTGCACCTTTTCCCGCGGGAACCAGTCGTAATGGTAATCGCTCAACAGCGCGCCATAGGTCACCAAGCCGCCATTGGCCACGCCGCGGGGCACCACGCGGGCCGCGCGCAACTCGGGCTCGCAGCCCCACGCATCGATGTTTTCCAGCGTTCGCTGCGTCAGGTTCTGGCCTTTCGGGATCGGCTGCGGCGCAACATGGCGCTCCACCACCGCGACACGCAGTCCGCGCTGACCCAGATCGATGGCCAGCCCCATGCCCACCGGGCCGCCCCCGACGATGATCACATCATGCCGGGTCATGCGACACCGGGCTCCATGAAGATATGCTTGGTTTCCAGAAAATCGTGGAGGCCTTCGGGCCCATGCAACCGGCCCAGTCCCGACTGTCCGTAGCCGCCCGTTTCGGCCTCCGCGAACAGTCGCAGATGCGCGTTGATCCAGACCGTGCCCGCCCGGATCGCCCGCGACATCCGCATCGCGCGGGCATGGTCGCGGGTGAAGACCGAGGCCGCCAGCCCGTAGACCGTTGCATTGGCCTTGGCGACCGCTTCGGCCTCGTCCCCGAACGTCTCGAAAGAGATGATCGGGCCGAACAGTTCCTCCTGCACGAGCGGGGAGCGCACATCGTCGATCCCGAAGAGAGTGGGTGTCAGGAACGCGCCTGTTTCCAGCGGCCCGCCTTTCAGCATCATCCGTCCTTCGTCGCCGGCCTGCTCGATCAGTCGCATCAGGCGCACCTGATTGGCCGTGTCGATCAGCGCACCCATCCCGCTTGCCGGGTCGGCGCCGGGGCCGACGCGCACCGCCTTCAATCCGGCCGTCATCCGCTCCGCGAAATCCGCGGCGACGCTGTCGTGGACTAGAAACCGCGCGGCGGCGGCACACATCTGACCGGCAATCGCCAGCGAACCGTGGGTCAATTGCCGCACCGCCAGGTCCAGATCGGCATCTTCGAAGATCACCGACGGCGCCTTGCCCCCCAGTTCCAGCCCGACGCGTTTCAACGTGGCCGCAGCACCTTCCATGATCTTGCGCCCCGTACGGCTCGACCCGGTGAAACTGATCACGTCGATCAGGGGCGAGGCGACCATGGCCTGCCCAACCTCGATCCCGTTTTCATTGACCGAATTGATCACGCCCGCAGGCAGGGAGGGGCATTCGGCCAGGCATTGCATGACCCGCGCATGCACCAGAGGCGTCTGCGCCGCGGGCTTGATTACCGCCGTACAGCCCGCCGCCAGTGCAGGGGCCAGCGATCGCACCAACAGCGTGACCGGCGCGTTCCATGGCACGATGATGCCGGCAACTCCGGCCGCTTCCCGGTGAAACAGGGATATCTGTCCCGGCGCCATTTCCTGCATCGAGCCCCGGATATTGCGCGCAAGCCCGGCATAGTACCGACTCTCGGAGATGCCAGCCATGGTTTCACCCATCGCCTCGGACCGGAGCTTGCCATTCTCGGCCACGACCAGATCCGCGATGTCATCCTTTGCCTCGGCAAGCCGGTCCGCGAATTCATGCAGCAGCTGCGCCCGCAACCGGGGGGAGGCCGCCCATAGGCCGTCGTCAAACGCAGCCCGCGCCGCAGTTGCCGCCTCATCGGCCAGCGCGGCGTTGCCGGGGATGTATCTGCCAAGCGGAGTGTCATCGGCGGGGTTCACGCTTGGGCGCGGGGGTGCGCCATCGTCGCGCCAAAGCCCCGCGATGTAATGCTGCGCCAGTCCCGTCATTGCCGATCTCCCCGTCCCTTGGGGAAGCATCGCCCGATGGCTCCTTCAGGTCCAGAAGGTTCCTACAAAAAAACCGCCCTAAATGTCTGTTTTCAGGGGTTTGGGCGTACCGGCTTCAGATGCGCGGGTCTTGGTGATACGCCCGCGCCGGTCCTGCGTCCCGGGTCAGACCGTTCCGCCGAGAGAGCCTTCCAGCGCGACCAGTTCCTGTCCTCCGGCCATCATGTCCTGCAGCTCTTCGGGCGTGATCTGCCCGCGTTGCGCGGTGCCGAGCGTGGTGCCCCGGTTCAACACCGTGAACCTGTCGCCCACCGCCATCGCATGGCGGACATTATGGGTGATGAACACCACCGCGATGCCCTTCTTGCGCACCTTGTCCACGGTGGCCAGCACATTGGCGGTCTGCCGCACGCCAAGCGCGCTTGTCGGTTCGTCAAGGATCAGCACCTTGGCCCCGAAATGGACCGCCCGGGCAATCGCGACCGTCTGGCGTTCGCCGCCGGACAGCGTGCCGACCGCCTGATCCGGCCCCCGCAGGTTGATGCCCATCTTCTTCATTTCGTCCATGGTCACGCGGTTCGCATGCTCATGATCGAACAGCTTGATCGGCCCGATCCTGCGCAGCGGTTCGTTTCCCATGAAGAAATTGCGGCTGACGCTCATCAGCGGGATCATCGCGAGATCCTGGTAGACCGTTGCAATCCCCGCCGCGATCGCGTCGCGGGGGTCGTCGAACTGCATCGGTTTGCCTTCGAAGAAGATCTCGCCTCTTGTGGGTTTGTGAACGCCCGACATGGTCTTGATGAAGGTCGATTTCCCCGCGCCGTTATCGCCCAACAGGCAATGGCATTCGCCGGGATAGACCTCCACCGTGACGCCGTTCAGCGCAATGACCGAGCCGAAATGCTTCTCGATGTTCTTCATTTCGACGATGGGTGCGTGTCCGGTAGCCATCTCAACGCTCCCCCGTGATGATGCGGCGAATATAGGTGTTCAGGATCACCGCGAAGAGCAGGATGACGCCCAGAAAGACCCGGAACAGGCTCGATTCGACGCCGGCAAAGAACAGCCCCTGCTGCACCACGCCGAAGATCAGCGCGCCCAGAGCGGCGCCCACGACCGAACCGTAGCCGCCAGTCAGAAGCGCGCCGCCGATCACCACCGCGATGATCGCCTCGAACTCTTTCAGAACGCCCCGATCGGCCCCGGCGGACCCGAACTCCATCACTTGGCAAGTGGCGAAGACGGTTGCGCAAAAGGCCGTGAACATGAACATCAAGATCTTCACGCGGTTCACCGGTACGCCGACATAGCGCGCCGCCTGCGCATCGCCGCCCGCGGCAAAGATCCAGTTGCCGAACCGGGTGCGGGTCAGCACGATATGCCCGAAAATCACCAGCGCGATGGCCCATACGATCAGCATTGGAATGCCGTCGATCACCGGCTCGCCCGCCCGATTGCCCCTTTCGAACACGTCGATCAGGCCTAGATCGGCGAGCCAGACGAAAATCGGCTGTCCGATCTCGCCTCCGAAAAACGGCGCAAGCCAATCCCCTTCGGCGGCGTCGTCGATCCCGCCGATGATGGTGCGCCGCTCGATGGTCTGCGGAAAGAAGATGGTGAACCCGCGCAGGATGAACAGCGCCGCGAGCGTCACGATGAAACTGGGCAGGCCGGTCTTGATCACGATGTAGCCGTTCAGCGCCCCGATCGAGATGCAGAGCGCGAAGGTAGTGAGGATCGCGATCCAGACGGGCCAGCCCAGCGTGACCGAGAAAATCGCGATGGACATGCCCGCGAACCCGATCATCGAGCCGACGGAGAGGTCGAACTCGCCGGCGATCATCAACATGCAGGCACCGACCGCGATGATCATGAACTGCGCCGAAACCGTGGACCAGTTCATGATGCCCTGCGCATTGAACATGCCGCTGTCGGCGGCAAAGAGCAGAAAGAAGGTGAATACCGCGACGGTGCCGACGATCCCGCCCAGTTCGGGACGGATCAGGGCCTTTCTGAACCCCGACATTTCCTTGACGCGTTCGTCTCCTGTTGCCGTGTCGGACATCTCTTCCTCCCCCTTCCCGTGTCAGAAATGGCGCGACAACCCACCCGTCGCCGCGCCATCAGGCCCTTGGCCGCTCAGCGGAACTCGCCGGCGAACTCTTCAACCAGTTCCAGACCGTCTGCGGTGATGAAGCCGGGGCCGGAGTTGATGTTGTTGCCCGGCAGCACGCCGTAACGGTGGTAGTTCGTCAGCACGACAACCGGCAGATAGGCCTGCAGGAAGGGCTGCTGGTCGATACCCCATTCGATGACGCCATCGCGGATCGCCTCAACGATGTTATCGCCCAGATCGAAGGTGCCGAAATAGATGTCGCCGGCCATGCCGTTGCTTTCCAGCGCCAGAATGGTCGGGTCTGCCGAGGTCGGCCCGAGTGTCAGGATCGCGTCGGTGTCGGGATTGGCGTTCAGATAGGCCAAAACCCGGTTCTGGATTTCCGACGGGTCGGTGCCGCTGTCGATCATCGAGTCGCCCAGATCCACGCCCAGACCGTCGGCAAAGCCCTGGCAACGCTCCGCGACGACCGGGTTGGAGATAACGTGGTTCACGCAAAGGAAGGAGGTCACCCCGTCCCGCGCGGCCCGCTGGCCCGCGGCCAGTCCCGCATCGTATTCGGGCTGTCCCACATACATCAGCGCGCCCACTTCGGCGGCCTGTTCCGGGGTGCCGGAATTCATGATGATCACATCCACCCCGCTGTCCACGGCGGCCCGGATCGGGCCGGAGAGCACATCGAAATCCGCCAGCGTGGTGATGATGCCGTCGGGGCCCGACGCGGTGGCCTGTTCGATGATGCGCGCCATATCGGCGATGTCGCCGGTGGGCGGGTTGCGGTACTCCACCTCGACGCCCATCTGCTCACCCGCCAGCGCCAGTGCGTTGCGGATCGTGTTCCACCAGCTGTCGCTGTCGGGCGCATGGCTGACCAGAACATAGCGTTCTCCTTCGGCGGCGGCCTGACCGGCTGCCAGAAGCGGCGCTGCGGCGACAAGTGCGGTCATCGCGGCCGTTTTCAGAAATGATGTCATTGGTTCCTCCCAAGAGTTTCCCCGCCGGCGGACACGGGCATTCGCGGTTTTCTCCGCCTTGGCGAAATCGTAACCACGAATCGCGCCACTTTGCAACCGGTTGCAAAAACGGGTGAAGCAAGGCATGGTGATTTCGGTCTTTTTGTATGAAAAGAGGGATGGGAAGCTTTGCAATCGGATCACGGGGACGCATGGCCGTAACTCTGAAAGATGTCGCCGAACGCGCCGGCGTGTCGCGCTCGGCGGTGTCGCGCACGTTCACCGAAGGCGCCTCGGTCTCCGACAAGACCCGCCGCAAGGTGGAAAAGGCCGCCGATGAACTGGGCTACAGCCCCAATGCGCTGGCCTCCAGCCTCACAACGGGCCGGACCAAGCTGATCGGGCTTGTGTCGAACAACTTCCACAACCCGATCTTTCTGGAGGTGTTCGATCTCTTCACCCGTGGCCTTCAGGACCGTGGCCTGCGCCCGCTTCTGGTCAATCTCAGTCACGAGGTCGATCCGGCCAATTCGGTGCGGATGCTGCGCCAGTACTCCGTCGACGGGGTGATCGTCGCCTCCTCCACGTTGCCGCCCAGCTTCGCCAAGGCGTTCCGCGATGCAGGCGTTCCGGTGGTTCATTCCTTCGGCCGCCGCGCGTCCATGCCCGAGGTGCATGTGGTCGGCATCGACAACCAGGAATGTGGCCGGATGGCCGCGCAGACCCTGATCGATCGCGGCTACACCCGCGTTTCATTTCTGGGCGGGCCGGAACGGGCCACCTCGACACAGGATCGCCTGATCGGCTTCATGGATGTGATGCAAGGCAACCCCGGCATGACGGTCAGCCACAGTTTCGCATCCGAGTATTCGTTCGATGCAGGCCGTGCGGAAATGATCAGGCTGCTGACCTCCGACCCGGCAGAGGCCTATTTCTGCGGTGACGACGTGTTGTCCATCGGCGCGCTAAGCGCGGTGAAGGATGCCGGACTTTCGGTGCCCGGCGATATCGGGATCATCGGATTGAACGACATGGAGATGGCAGGGTGGGAAAATATCAACCTCACCACCATCCGTCAGCCCATTGGCGAGATCATCAATTCCTCCATCGAACTGGTCGTGGCCACCGTCGACAAGCCCGACCGCACGCCGGAGGCGCGGCTGTTCCCCTGCCGGATCGTGGAGCGGGGAACGCTGCGCCCGCCAGCCTATCCGGTCTCGCCATGAGCTTTCCGCCCTGATCGAGCCGGAGGGCGGCGGCCTCCCCTCGGTATGCGCGACCGGACGATCCGGCCGGGACGGCTGCCACGCGGGTTTCGCCAAATGCGCGCGGGCGGATACGGGCCTGTCAGCGAAACATGGGCGGCCGCGCATCCACCCATTTGCCCTCGGCCTTGCCGCTTTCGGCCACCGCGAATACAGCCGCCATGGATCGCAGCCCGTCCTCCGCCCGGGGGTAGAGATTGGCTGCTGGATCCATTGTCCGGCCTTCTTTTCGTGCCCGGATCGCTTCGGCCAAATCCTTGTAGATATTCGCAAAAGCAAGCGGCATACCTTCCGAATGGCCGATGGTCACCCGGCTGGCGCGGTCTGCTTCCGGGCTGAGACCTGCCTCGCCGCGCTCGATCACCTGCAGGCGCTGGCCCAGGGGCATGTAGTACAACTGGTTCGGCTGCTCCTGCGCCCATCTGAGCCCGCCCGTCTCGCCGAAAACCTGCAAAGTCAGACCGTGCTGCCGCCCGATCGCCACGGAACTGGTCCAGAGCCGGCCTGTTGCGCCGCCGCTCATACGGAAATTCACCATGGCGTCATCTTCCAGCACCCTGCTGCCGATCGCGGAAATCGTATCGGCGCTGAGGCGTTCAACCTCCTGGCCGGTCACGAAAGATGCCATATGCATCGCGTGAATCCCGCAATCTGCAAACTGGGCCGAGACGCCCGCCTGCGCCGGGTCGTAGCGCCACCGCACCCGCGGATTATCGGCATCCGCGGCATCCGCATGGTGCCCGTGTGCAAACTCCGCCACCACAACGCGGATTTTTCCGATTTCGCCGCGGGCGACCATGGCTTTCATGTGCCTGACCAGCGAATACCCGGAATAGCCGTAGTTGACGGCAGAGATCTTTCCCGTTTCCTTCGCAATACTTACGATCTCTTCACCTTCCGCCACGGTCATCGTCATCGGCTTTTCGCAAAGCACGTGAAACCCGCCTTCGAGAAACGCTTTGGTGATTTCGAAATGCGTGGCATTCGGTGTTGCGACGGTGACCAGATCGACCCTGTCGGCGCGCGCGCGTTCGCCCTCCAACATTTCGCGCCAGTCGCCATAGGACCGATCCGCATCCAGTCCCAGGGCCTGTCCATATGCACGCCCTGCATCGGGCCGGTGGTCCAAAGCGCCGGCCACGAAGGAGAATTCGCCATCTAGCCCCGCGCCAAGTCGATGTGCCGGGCCGATCTGGCTGCCTTCGCCACCGCCGATCATACCCCAGGTCAGTTTTGTCATCGCGCGCACCCCGTCACCTGAAGCCGATGGATTCAAGATACGCGCGATTGGACCGCGCATCGCCAACGGGATCGGGGTCCAGCGTCGGATCGCAATCCTGCTCGACGGTGCACCAGCCCTCGAACCCGGCATCCAGAAGCAGTTGCCGGACGGCGCGGAAATCCACATCGCCCTTGCCCAGATTGCAGAAGACACCCTGCCCGCAGGCCTCATAGAAACCGGTGCGGCTTGCAATCACATCGGATTTGATGGCCGGATCTATGTCTTTGAAATGCATGTAGGAAATTCGCCCCATATACCGTTTCATGAAAGATACGGGGTCGAAACCGGCATAGGAGTGGTGACCGGTATCGAAACAGATTTTCAGAATATCTTCATCCACCTCTTCCAGTAGCTGCTCCAGCTCCGGCTCGAAATCCATGAACCCGGCGGCATGGGCGTGGATGCCCACGGTCAGCCCGTACTCCTCCGCCCCCATCCGGGCAACCGTCGCAATCCGGTCCCGGAAGCCCGCCCATTCATCAGGCGAAAGCTGTTCGGCCTCGTCCGCCCGACCGGCCGTGGGCGCGCGGCGGGGTGAGATCGAGTCGATCAGAACCAGATGTTCCGCGCCATGGGCCACAAGCGCCTTGCAGGTGCGCACGGCTCCGTCCAGCACATCGTCCCACTGATCCGGGTCATGAAACGGGCGGAACACCACACCGCCGATCAACTGCAGATCATGTGCGGCCAAAGCGTCGGCCAGAATCGCCGGATCTTCGGGCATGAAGCCAACCGGCCCAAGCTCGATCCCTGCGTAGCCGGCGTCGGCGCAGTCCTTCAACACCGACATCCAGGGCGGATTGCGGGGGTCATCTGCAAATTCCACGCCCCAGGAACAGGGGGCATTGCCGATACGGATGGTCATTTCTGTTACCCTTTCAGACGGAGGAAACCGACCGCCAGCGTCTCTCGGCTGACGACGCGATGGCGGCGGCGACAATCTGGTTCACATGCATCCCGTCCCGGAAGCACGGCCAGACCGGTCGGCCGGTCTCGATGGCGGTCAGGAAATCCCTGGCCTCGATAATGATCTGATCCTGATAGCCCGTCCCGTGACCCGGCCCTTGGCAAAAGGGCAGATAATCCGGGTGGGCGGGGCCGGTGAGGATCCTCGTGAACCCCCGTGTCGCCTCGGGACCCGCCGCGCGATAGAGCCACAGCGCGTTCTGATCTTCCTGATCAAATCGGATCGCGCCCTTTGTACCCGTGATTTCATAGGCGTAGCCCATCTTGCGGCCCGTCGCGATGCGGCTGAAATACATATGCCCCATCACCCCGTTTTCGAACCGGCACATGATCTGCGCGTGGTCATCATTGGTGACGTCCCGGGTGCCGTCCGGACCGGGGCGGGTCTTGTGAACGGTCTCGACCACCCCCATGACCTCGTCGATCGGCCCAACCAGCGCCAGCGCCGCATTGATCATATGGGGCGCCAGATCGCCCATGGTCCCATTGCTCATCCCTTGCGTGCGCCATGTCGCGGGCGCGTCGGGATCGGCATAGAAATCCTCCGTATGTTCCCCCCGAAACCAGGTCAGATCACCGATTTCTCCGTCGGCGATCAGCTGGCGGGCGAACTGGCTGGCGGGCGTGCGGATATAGTTGAAGGCGACCATGTTGGCGGCGCCGCTGGTCTCTGCGGCCTCCACCATTCTGCGGCTGTCCTGCAAAGATGCGCCAAGCGGCTTTTCGCACAGGACGGGCTTGCCAAGCGCAAAGGCGGCAAGCGCGATTTCGCAATGCATCTCTTGCGGTGCGGCAATGACGATCGCCTCCACCGCGGGGTCCGCGACGAGGGCATGCCAGTCATCCGTACTGCGCGCAAAACCATAGGCCCGGCGATACCGGTCGGCCCGATCCGCCGTTGTTGCACAGACCATCTCCAGCCGGGGGCGCAGGCCGGTATCGAAAACTGCACCGACCGACGACATGGCGACGGCATGAGCTTTGCCCATGTATCCGCCGCCGATGATTCCGATGCCGATTTCGGTCATCGCGCGCCCTCTCCGAGATTCCTGTTGCAACCGGTTGCAAAACAACTATCGTTGCCCCGGGGGACAGGCAAGTCTGAATCGGCGCCATCCCGACAAAAGACAAAATCCACTTGGGGGCGCGGAATGCCACAGACGCTTCGCCTGACAGTCGCACAGGCCATCATCCGCTATCTGCAGAACCAGTTTATCGAGATCGATGGTGTCGAGACGCGCATCTGTGGTGGCGGGTTCGGTATCTTCGGCCACGGCAATGTGCCCTGTCTGGGTGAGGCGCTTTACACCGTGCAGGAGGACCTGCCGCTTTATCGTGGCCAGAACGAGCAGAGCATGGGCTTCGCGGCGGCGGGATATGCCAAGTACCACTTGCGGCGGCGGTTCATGTTCTGCACCGCAAGCGCCGGGCCGGGCACGGCCAATCTGCTGACGGCGGCGGCGCTGGCTCATGCGAACCGGCTGCCTTTGCTGATGCTTTGCGGCGATACGTTTCTCACCCGCCTGCCGGACCCGGTGTTGCAGCAACTGGAGCATTTCGGAAACCCGACCCTTGGCGTGAACGATGCGTTCAAGGCGGTGGTGCGCTACTGGGACCGGATCACCCACCCGGCCCAGATCATCCAGTCGCTGCCTGCCGCACTGGCGACGATGCTGGACCCGGCCGATTGCGGGCCGGCGTTTCTGGGTCTGCCACAGGACGTGCAGGGCTGGGCTTATGATTATCCGGTCGAGTTCTTTCAGAAGAAATACCACCGTATCCGCCGCGTGAGCCCTGACGCCGGTGAAGTCGCGGATGCCGCCGCCGCGCTTGGCTCGGCCAGGCGCCCGATGATCATTGCCGGCGGGGGCGTGCAGTATTCCTGCGCCGTAGCCGAGCTGACGGCCTTTGCCGAGGCGCACCGGATCCCGGTCGTGGAATCCATTGCGGGCCGGGCAAACATGCTGGCGACCCACGAGCTGAACATCGGCCCCATAGGCGTGACGGGATCGGACAGTGCCAATACCATTGCGGAGCAGGCGGATGTGATACTGTCGGTCGGCTGCCGAATGCAGGATTTCACCACCGGCTCCTGGACGGCCTTTGCCCGGGACGCCACGCTTATCTCGCTCAACGCCGCGCGCCACGACGCGGGCAAGCATATGTCCCTGCCCGTTGTCGGCGACGCCAAGCTTGGATTGCTGGCCCTGGGCCAGGCGCTGGGGGGCTACACCGCCCCGGATACCTGGACAGCCGCGGCGCGGGAGGAGCGGGCCAAATGGGATGCCTATGTGGCCGCAAATGTCGCGCCCGGGAACCGGCCAAACTCCTATGCGCAGGCGATCGGCGTGGTGAATGACCTTTGCGATACACGCGACCGCGTGGTGGCGGCGGCAGGCGGGTTGCCCGCAGAGGTGACGGCCAACTGGCGCACGCTCGATATCGGCACGGTCGATGTGGAATTCGGCTTTTCCTGCATGGGCTACGAGATTGCCGGGGGCTGGGGCGCGCGCATTGCACAGGCCGAAAAGGAGCCCGACCGGGACACCATCGTCTTCACCGGGGACGGCTCCTACCTGCTGATGAATTCGGACATCTATTCTTCGGTTCTGACCGACCGGAAGCTGATCGTTCTGGTGCTCGACAATGGCGGGTTTGCCGTCATCAACAAGTTGCAGAACAACACCGGCAACGAGAGTTTCAACAATCTCATCGCCGACTGCCCCACCGTGCCTGCGCCCTTCGCGGTGGATTTCGAAGCCCATGCCGCATCCATGGGCGCCACCGCCGAGACGGTCGCGAACCCGGGCGAACTGGCCGAGGCGTTCAAGCGGGCCAAGGCGGGCGACAAGACCCATGTCATCGTCATGACGGTGGATGCCTATGAAGGCTGGACGGCGCAGGGCCATGCATGGTGGGAAGTCGGAACGCCCGAAGTCTCCGAGAGCGCCAAGGTGCGTGCGGCCCACGAGGCTTGGGAAGCCACCCGGTCCAAGCAACGTAAGGGCGTCTGATGGACCTTTCCGGCAACAGGTTTGTCATCATCGGGCGGGCGGGGATGGATTTCTATCCCGACCCCCCCGGCACGCGCACCGAAGAGGCGGGGCGTTTCGTCGCCTGCCTTGGCGGCTCCTCGGCCAATATCGCCGTGGCGATCACGAGGCAGGGGGGCAGCGTCGCCCTGGTCACGCGTGTTTCGGACGATGCGATTGGACGTTTCGCGATCAACGAGCTGGAAAAGTACGGGATCGACCACACCCATGTCACCGCCACGGGGGGTGAGGCCCGGACCTCTCTGGCGGTGGTGGAAACCCGGATCGAGGATCACCAGTCGGTGATCTACCGCAACGGCGCCGCCGATTTCGAGATGACCAGAGAAGACGTCGACGCCGTCGATTACACGCGATATTCCGCCCTTATCACCACTGGCACCGTCCTTGCCGCCGAACCGTCCCGCAGCGCCGCGTTTCACGCCTTCGACCGCGCTAGGGCCGCCGGTCTGCCACTGATCTTCGACATCGATTATCGCCCTTATTCCTGGCCCTCGGCGGAGGTCGCGGCGGATGTCTATTCCCGTGCCGGCGCGCTTTGCGACGTCATCATTGGCAATGATGTGGAGTTCGGCTTCATGGCCGGCGATTATGACAAGGGTCTGGAAAAGGCCCGATCTCTCGTGGCCCACGGGGCGCAGATCGCCGTTTACAAGATGGGTGAAAAAGGTGCCGTCACCTCCACGCCCACCCGCGAAATCCGCACCGGCATCTATCCCACGAAGGCGCTCAAACCCACCGGCGCGGGCGACAGTTTCATGGGCGGGTTCGTCGCGGCGCTGGCCGCGGGCCGAGATGTGGAGGAGGCGGTGTTGCGCGGCTCGGCCTCGGCCGCGATCGTGGTTGCCCGCGTCGGCTGCGCGCCCGCCATGCCCACCACCGAAGAGCTTGACGCGTTTCTCGCCTCCCATGCCGGGCCAACCGCCGCCTGAAAGGATTGAAAAAAATGCATATTCCGCCCTATGACAACCGCAACGAGCCGATCGTGGACGCCGGCCACGATCTGGTGCCGCTGAACTACTTCAACATCGTGAAGCTGAAAGCGGGGGAGCATTTCGACTATGCTGTTCCCGGCTACGAGACCTGCGTGGTTCCGGCCACGGGCACCGTGACGGTCGAGGTGGCGGGCGAAACCTATCGCGATATTGGCAACCGTATCGTGGATGTCTGGGATGGCGAGCCCGAAGGCGTCTATGTGCCGACGGCCGCGGGCACCCGGATCACCTGCCAGAGCGACGCGGCGGAGGTGTTCATCGCGGGGGCGAAATACGCCGAGGTCCTGAAACCTTTCGCCGTGCGGGAGGCGGAGCTGGATCTGGTCCAGTACGGCTCTGACGAAACGAAAACGCACCGAAAGATCAAGCATATCCTGGGTGCCGGATATCACGACCGTGTGGGCCGGCTACTGGTTTCGGAACTCTACACCGTGGGTCAGGGCGGCTGGTCCGGCTTCCCGAGCCACAAGCATGACACGGACCGCCTGCCGGAAGAAACGCGCCATGACGAAACCTACAATTTCCGGTTTCGTCCGAATTACGGCTCCGGCATGCAGATGCTGCAACGGAAGGATAACGAACCCGGCGATGCCTATCACATCGTCGATGGCTCCACGATCCTGATCGACAAGGGGTACCATCCCTGCGCCGTGCTGCCGGGCTACGAGATGTATTACTTCACCATCCTCGGCGGCCTCAGCCAGCGCAGTCTGAAGCAGTATTTCCAGCCGACCCATGCGGCGCAGCTTCATACGATCCCCGGCATCATGGATATGGTGGCCAAGTTCAAATGACGCTTGCGACCCTGTCCGAGGTCCTTCAGCCCGCGCTTCGGGGCGGGTATGCCGTGGCCGGTCTGGTCTGCCTCGGCTGGGAGGATGCGCGGGCCTATGCGCTTGCTGCGGAGGCCGAACGCGCACCTGTCATCCTGCAGGCGGGCCCCAGTTGCCGGGCGCACACGCCACTGCCGGTTCTGGGCGCAATGTTCCGCCATCTGGCAGACAGCGTTTCGGTGCCGGTCGTGGTGCATTTGGATCATGGCTACACGGTCGAAGACTGCCATGACGCCATACGGGCGGGTTTCTCCTCCGTGATGTTCGACGGCTCGCGCAAGCCGCTGGCCGAGAACATCGCCGAAACCGCCGCCATCGTGGAGCTGGCCCATAACGCCGGCGTCTCCTGCGAGGGGGAGATCGGCTTCGTGGGCTATTCCGGCGGCGAGGCGTCGGCCGGTACGGACCCGGCGGAGGCGGCCCGATTTGCCCGGGAAACGGGCGTCGACGCGATGGCGATTTCGGTCGGAAACGTGCATCTGCAACAGGACCATGAGGGCGGGCTGGACGAGCCGCGCATCCGCGCGATCGAGGCCGTAACCGATGTGCCGCTGGTGATCCATGGCGGCTCCGGCGTGCCACTGGCCGAGCGGACGGCTTTGGCCACCTGTTCCGCCATCTGCAAGTTCAACATCGGAACCGAACTGCGCATGGCGTTCGGGGCGGCGTTGCGCGCGGCGGTCAACAGGGACCCGGCGCGGTTCGACCGGGTTCAGATCCTGAAAGAGACCCATGATCCGGTGATGGAGGCCGCGCGCGCGGCCATCCGCGCCATGGGTGCGAGCGGAAAGGCGTGACGTGATGCTCAATATCGGAATTCTGGGTTGCGGCCGTATCGGGCAGGTGCATGCCCGGTCCATCGGTCAGGTGGAGCGGGCAAGGCTCGTCGCCGTGGCCGATGCGGTGCCCGCCGCCGCCGAGGCGCTGGCCAACAAGGCCGGTGTCCTGCCACGGAGCGCAGAGGAAATCCTGACGGCGGCCGATATAGATGCGGTCGTCATCGGAACGCCGACCGATACCCATTTCGACCTGATCCAGGCCGCCGCCGCCAATGGCAAGGCGATTTTCTGCGAGAAGCCCGTCGACATGGATGTCGCCAATATCCGCACCTGTGTCGGCGCGGTGGAGGCGGCAGGCGTCCCGTTCATGACCGGCTTCAATCGTCGTTTCGATCCGAATTTCGCCAATCTGCACGCGCGTTTGCAGGCCGGGGAGATCGGAGATGTCGAACTGGTCACAATCCTTTCCCGTGACCCGTCGCCCCCGCCCATATCCTACATATCGGGCTCCGGCGGCCTGTTCCGCGACATGATGATCCACGATTTCGATATGGCGCGGTTCCTGCTTGGTGAAGACCCGGTCAGCGTGCAGGCTGTCGGGTCCGCCTTGGTCGATGCAGAGATCGGTCGCGCGGGCGATGTGGATACGGCGGCGGCGATCCTGACTACGGCGTCGGGCCGGATCTGTCAGATATCCAACTCGCGCCGCGCAGCCTACGGATATGACCAGCGGATCGAGGTACATGGCTCCAAGGGGCTGTTGCGTGCCGAAAACCAGTTGGAGGACACGGTGGAGATCGCCACCGAGGCCGGTTTCCGGCGCGCGCCCGCGCAGCACTTCTTTCTGGAACGCTACGCCCTCGCCTATGTCGCGGAGATGACCGAGTTCGTGTCTGCCGTGCTTGACGGGCATGCGCCGGAACCCGGCATCAAGGACGGGTTGCAGGCACAGATCCTGGCCGATGCGGCCAGCCGTGCACAGCAGAAGGGCGAGATCGTCAATCTGCCGGGGAGCTAGGTTCTTCAGATATCGAAGAAGACGGTTTCGTTCGGGCCCTGCAAATGGATGTCGAACCTGTAGCCGCCCGATCCGTCCGGTTCGGCCAGAAGGGTCGGAATCCGGGACTGATGCTCGATCCGCGTCAGGATCGGGTCTTCGGCATTCGCCTCCGGCTCGTCGGCAAAATAGGCCCGGGTGTGCAACCCGATATTGATGCCGCGCGCGACGATCCAGAACGTGACGTGGGGTGCCTGCATGCGCCCATCGGGGAACGGCACGCGCCCGGGCTTGACCGTCTCGAAGCGGTAAGCCCCGGTCTGCATGTCACCGGCGGAGCGCCCCCAGCCGGTGAAGTTGGGGTCCGCCGATCCGCGCGGGTCCTGCGCGGATGGATAAATCCCTGCCGCATCCGCTTGCCAGATCTCGACCATTGCATCTTTCAGCGCTGCGCCCATCCCGTCGTAAACCGTGCCGGTCAGGGTGATCTCCTGCCCCTTGACCGGCCCCGTTTTCATCGACGCGCCAAGATCGGCGTCGTAGATCCCGTGAATGCCCGTGATATTCGGGGTGCAGCCGATATGCACATAGGGGCCAGCCGTTTGCGACGATGTTTCCTTCAGTATATCAAGAGGTTGAACCATATCACAGTCCCTCCGGCCGGTTTTCGAACGCGGTCTGGCGGCGACCGCGCAGCGTGATATCGAACTTGTAGGCGCGGGCATCCATCGGCACCGTGCGCGCCATGTCCAAGGGTGCGACCAGCGCGCCGACGGCGGCGGGGTCGCTGATGCTGCCGATGATCGGGCAATGCGCAATCAGCGGATCGCCCTCGAAATACATCTGCGTGATCAGCCGCTGCGCGAATCCGGCCCCGAACAGCGAGAAATGGATATGCGCGGGGCGCCAGTCATTCATCCCGTTGGGCCAGGGATAGGGGCCGGGCATCACGGTCCGGAATTCGTAGCGCCCGTCCGCATCGGTGATCACCCGGCCGCAGCCACCGAAATTCGGGTCAAGCGCGGCAAGATAGCTTTCCTTCTTGTGGCGATAGCGGCCACCCGCATTTGCCTGCCAGACCTCCAGCAGGGCACCGGCCACACCCCGCCCGGCCTCGTCGCGCACCCGCCCATGAACGATGATGCGCGGCCCGATCGCGGCCTCTCCGGGGGCTGCGAAATTCAGGATGAGATCATTGTCGAGTGGCCCCAGCATGGTGTGGCCGAAAACCGGGCCCGTTTCCTCGCTCAAGGTGCTGGGAAAGGAAAGAAGTGCCGCCTGTGGCGCGCGTTTCACGCTTGTTTTGTAGGGCGGATGAAAAGGGGCCGGGTGCCAGCCGCGGTCCCGGGGTATGTAGCCGCCCGCACGGGCCTTGTCTGCGTTTGACATGATGTTTCCTTGCGCCTCGTCTAGTAGGGCAGGCCGACATAATTCTCGGCCATGGCCTTTTGCGCGGCATCGCTGCTGCGCAGGAATTCAAGTTCGGCAATCTGCATTTTGTGATCGAACATCGACTGATCCGGATAGCGATGCATGAGCGAGGAGAACCACCAGCTGAACCGCTCGGCCTTCCAGACCCGTGCCAGCGCCTTGGCGGAGTAGCTGTCCAGCCCCTCCATGTCGCCGTCTTCATAAAATCTGCGAAGCCCGGTGTAGAGATACTGCACATCGGACGCGGCGGTGTTGAGCCCCTTGGCCCCGGTGGGCGGCACGATATGGGCCGCATCGCCGCACAGGAACAGCCGCCCCCATCGCATCGGCTCGCAGACGAAGGACCGCAAGGGCGCGATGGATTTCTCGATCGACGGCCCCATCACAATCGCTTCGGCCTGCTCGGCCGGGATGCGGCGCTTCAACTCGTCCCAGAAGGCGTGATCGGTCCAATCCTCGGGCCGGTCCGACAGGGAACACTGGATATAGTAGCGGCTCAGATTCGCGTTGCGCATGGAGCACAGCGCAAAGCCCCTCTCGGAGTTGGAGTAGATCAGTTCGTCGTTCACAGGCGGCGTTTCCGACAGGATGCCAAGCCAGCCGAAGGGATAGACCTTCTCGTATTCGCGCTTCTGATCCGTGGGAATCGTCCGGCGGCTGACCCCGTGGAAGCCATCGCAGCCGGCCACGAAATCGCAATTCAGCTGATGGATCCTATCGCCGACGCGGTAATGCACCTGCGGGCAATCGGTATTGGCGCCCGCAATCTCCACATCCTCGACATTGAAAATCAACTCTCCGCCGGCCTTCTCGCGCGCCTCGTAGAGATCGCGCGTCAGCTCGGTCTGTCCGTAGAGCATGACGCCCGACCCGGTATGGGCCTTGAAATCCACATGGAACATCTCGTCGCCATAGGCCACCAACGTGCCGTCATGGACAAAGCCCTCGCGGTGCATTCGCCCGGCGACATTGGCCTCTTCCATCAGCCGGACAAGCCCCTGTTCAAGCACACCGGCGCGGATGCGGCCCAGAACGTAGTCCTTCGTCTTGCGTTCCAGAACGACGGAACTGATGCCGCGGAGATGTAACAACTGAGACAGCAGCAGGCCCGATGGTCCGCCGCCGATGATGGCAACCTGTGTTCGCATGAAAGTCCCTCTCTCCTTGGTGCGAATATTGGCGTGTTGCCGATGCTTTGTAAAACGCTTCTCGGTCGGGGAGGCCCGGTTCGGTGTGCCAACCGTTGCGTCCCCTGCGCCGTGGGTGCATGAGTAGGCAGGGGGCAAGGAGACGGCAAGATGACCAGAACGGTTCGGGTTGCGATCAACGGGTTCGGGCGTATCGGGCGCTCGGTTCTGCGTGCAGCTCTGACGCGGGCGGACTGGCCCGGGGTGGAGATCGTTGCGATCAACGATATCGCGCCGCCCGAAACCTGCGCCTATTTGTTTCAGTATGACAGCGTTTTCGGCCCCTATCCGGGCACGGTCGAGACGGCGCCGGGAGCTTTGGTGATAGACGGGCGCCGCATTCCTCTTTCGCATGTGTCCGATCTGGGCGCGGTGCCGCTGGCGGATGTGGATATCCTGATGGAATGCACGGGTCGCGCCAAGGATCGCGCAGTGGCGGAGGCCGGGCTTGCGGCGGGTGCTGGCCGCGTGTTGATCTCCGGCCCGTCGCCGCAGGCGGATCTGACCGTGGTTCTGGGGGCGAATGACGATCTGTTGGCGCCCGCCCATCGCATCGTTTCCAACGCATCATGCACCACCAATGCCGTCGCGCCGCTGGTTCAGGTGCTGGACGAGGCCTATGGTCTGCAAACCGCGTTGATGACGACGATTCATTGCTATACCGGCAGCCAGCCCACCGTGGATGCGCCAACCGGCGATCTGGCGCGATCCCGCGCCGCGGCCCTGTCGATGGTGCCGACCTCCACCAGTGCCGAAGCGTTGGTCGATCTGGTCCTGCCGCATCTTGCGGGGCGCATCACGGGCTCGGCGGTGCGGGTGCCCACGGCCAGTGTGTCCGCGATCGATCTGGCGCTCATCACGGAAGACGCCCCCACCGCCGAAGAGGCGCGGGAAATGTTGCGCGGAACCGCGGGCCCGATTCTGGGGTTCACCGACCAGCCCCTTGTGTCGTCCGATCTGCGCGCCCGTCCGGAATCCCTCGTGATTGCCGGGCCGGAGATCAAGCGGTCCAAAGGGGGGATGCTGCGCGTTTTCGGGTGGTACGACAATGAATGGGGCTTCTCCTGCCGGATGCTGGATGTAGCCGTGAGAATGGGAGAGTTGGCATGAGCGGATACCGGACCTGGCTGCGCGAGAAGAATTTCATTTCAGGCCAATGGGTCGGCGCGGATGACGGCGCGGCCATCGATGTGACGAACCCCGCCAGCGGCGAGGTCATCGGCACGGTTCCCAAGGCCGGGAAGGCCGAGACGCTGCGCGCCATCGACGCCGCGCAATCGACGTTCCCGGCGTTCTCGGGCATGGCGCTCATGGATCGGCTCGATCTGCTCTGGAAGCTGCATGACGCGCTGATGGACAATCAGGCCGATCTGGCGGAGTTGCTGACCGTGGAGATGGGCAAGCCGCTTGCGGAGGCGACGGGCGAGATCGCCATCGGCGCCCAGTATGTCCGCTGGTTCGCCGAGGAAGCGCGCCGCGCCAAGGGGGAGATCGTGCCCGCAGGCGTCAACGGCCGCCGCATTCTCGTGACGCGGCATCCGGTTGGCGTGGTGGGAATGATCACGCCGTGGAATTTCCCGTCCTCCATGCTTGCCCGCAAACTGGCGCCTGCGCTGGCTGTCGGCTGCACCGTCGTGGCCAAACCTGCCACAGCCACCCCCTATTCCGGTCTTGCATGGGCCGCGCTGGCCGAGGAGGTCGGCTTTCCGTCCGGCACCGTGAACGTCCTCACCGGGTCCGCCAAGGAAATCGCGGGCGCGATGATGGCACGCGACGAGGTGCGCAAGATTACCTTCACCGGCTCCACCGCGGTCGGCAAGGAGCTGATCCGGGGCAGCGCGGACACGGTCAAGAAAGTCTCCATGGAACTGGGCGGCAACGCACCGTTTCTGGTGTTCGACGATGCCGATCTGGACGCCGCGGTGGAGGGCGTCATGATGTCCAAGTATCGCAATATGGGGCAGACCTGCGTCTGCGCGAACCGCATCTATGTGCAGTCCGGCATCCATGACGCCTTCGTCGAGAAACTGGTGGAGAAGACCCGCGCGATGAAAGTCGGCGACGGGCGCGAGGATGGTGTCGAGCAGGGCCCGATGATCGACATGGAGGCGGTGGAAAAGGTCGAAAGCCTACTTGCCGATGCCACATCCAAGGGGGCGGAGGTCGCGGTTGGCGGCAATCGCCATGCCCTGGGCGGGCAGTTCTTCGAGCCAACCGTGCTGACCGGGGCCACCCAGGACATGGCCTTCGCGCAGGAGGAGATTTTTGGACCGCTTGCGCCGGTCTTCCGCTTCGAAACGGAGGAGGAGGCGATTGCCATGGCCAATGATACGGTGTTCGGCCTCGCATCCTACGCCTACACGACCGATCTCGCGCGCGCCTTCCGTCTGAACGACGGGCTGCAATATGGCATGATCGGCATCAATTCCGGCCTGATCACGACGGTCGAGGCGCCGTTCGGCGGGGTTAAGGAATCCGGCATGGGCAAGGAGGGCGGCAGCCAGGGTCTCGATGATTATCTCGATACGAAATACGTCTGCATCGACGGGCTCTGACGGATTCCGTCAAATACGCAAATCGGGTGGGCGGCCTCCTTGGGCTGTGATGGGCTATCGGGTGACCGGCTGGATCATCCGACAAGACCGACTGTATAGCCCACATCGTCGCTGGCCATTTTCATGACCTGAATGGCCAGAACTCTGCCCGACGCATCCTTCGCGACCCGTCTGAGTACCAGAAGCGCCGTGTTGCGGTCGACCTCCAGGGCGACCGCCTCGCTCATCGAGCTGAGCTCGGCGGTAATCCGGTCCTCGATCTGTGCGACGCCCAGACCATGCGCGGATAACAGGTCCGGCAGGGTCACCGCCGCCTCGCCATCCAGATCCTCAAGCAGGCTCTCCGGCAGGCTGATCTCATCCTGCGCGAACCGGCGAGAGCCGCGTTTGAGCATCCGTTCCACCACAAGGGCCCTTGCCTCGCCCAGCGTCTCTGCCTCCGCGGCCTCGGCGCGGCGGCCGGTCGTGCGGCTTCGAAACACCGCAAGGTCGGGCGGCTCGCCGCCGGGCGTGGCCAAACGGTCGAAACCGGTCCGGGCCGTCGCGTCATCGCCGGTATCGCCAGGGTTTGCCACGATGGTGCCGCGGCCCGGTTTTCGCGCCAGAAAGCCCTGGTCTTCCAGCGTGATGAGCGCGCGGCGCATGGTGCCCTGGCTTACGCCGAACTCCTCGGCCAGCTGAAACTCGTTTCCAAGCCGCTGGCCGACGAGCCATTCGCCGGTCTTGATGCGCCGCAGCATTTCCGTTTCGGCCTTGCGGTAAAGCGGTATACGCGCCATCTGAGATCCTTTCGCGATTCTTCTAAAAGAAAATGCTGCACCTGCAGCCTCACGTCAATTGAGATGCTCGATCAGGCGGGCATGTTTGTCGAAAGCCTTGATTGTTGCCCCCAAACTGGGCAGATCTGCCGCTTCCAGCATCGGGATCATCTTGCGAAAGGCCGCCGCGGTGCCGATGGCGTCGCCGATTGCCGTATGCCTGTCGGCCTCGGGGATCGTGATGCCAAGCCGCTGGCAAAGCGCATCCAGCGTGTGATCGGCCGATTGCCCGAACAGGATCGCCGAACACAGGACCGTATCCAGAATGGGCTGATCGAAGCGCGCGCCTATCTCGGTCTCGCGGCGCTGAAGGAAACTCATGTCGAAGGGGGCGTTATGGGCCACAAGAACCGCGCCATCCGCATAGGCGTGAAACCGTTTCAACGCCTCTGCGACCGATGGCGCGCCCTTCACCATTTCGTTGGTCACGCCATGCACCTCGATCGAGCCCTGCGGAATGCGCCGCCCCGGGTCAACCAGCATGTCGAACCGCTCGCTGTCGACAATCTTGCCATTCACGATCCGCACGGCGGCGATCTGGCAGATCTCGTCCACTTGCGGGTTCAGCCCCGTGGTTTCGGTATCGAACACCACGTAATTCAACTGCCTGAGCGCGGCCTCCGCGATCTCCTTTGGGATATCCGCATGCAAAAGCTCAAAATCATACTGGATCACCCGTGCGGTGCCGCGGGGCCGCGGATCCGCGAGCGGCAGGGTCAGATGGAGCGCGCCGGAGGGGTCGGGAACCAGCCTCGTGGCATGCGTCACCAGCACGTCCCGGCCGGCAAACTGCGCCAGACCCGGACTGAGCGGCGTGGCCAGCCAGCGCGTCAGCGTTTCGCTGTCGGGCGGGGCGCCCGTGGCTGATAACACAAGCCGGCCCGTGCTCTGCGTGTCATCCGCAAAGCCGAGTTTCAATGCGCTGGCGCCCGCCGCCACCCATTCCAGCGCCAGACGTTCCAGAAGCCGGGTCACCGCGAACCCGTCGCAGCGCAGTTTCAGGGCGGGCAGATCGGTGGAAATGGGCACGCCCTTGCGTTTCAGCCGTGATGACAGCGCCGCGCCCAGATCTGTCGCGGCAAGGGCTTCCATCGGCCACCATGCGGTATCCGTGAGGGGTTTGCGGGCGGCCACCTCGGCCGTGGTGCTGACAAGGTACTCCATCGCGCTCGGGTCCTTGCTGGTGACGGCCCCTTTCGCCGCATCAAGAAGGGAGTTCAGCAGATGGGCGCGCTCTGCGTGGATCTTCAGATCGGTCGTCACATCCCGCAAGCTCAGAATATAGCCCGGCTGTTTGGTTTCCTGCGCGTCGAGCCACATCAGCCGCATGCGCGCCTCAAGCAGCTTTGCGCCTGCCTTGGTGGCACACAGAATATCCGCGCCCTCCTGCGCTTCGGCGGCCAGCAGCCGCTCATAGGCCTGATGCACCGGGCCCGGCAGGATCACATCGGCCAGAGACCGGTTGAGCCCCAGGGCCGGGCTGTTGTCCAGAACCGTCCGGGCCTGGCCGTTGTATAGCGCCACGCAGTGATCCGGGGTGCAGAAAAGAACACCATCCGGCACCTCGGCCAGAAGCGTTTCCAGCCGCGATTTCTCAAGGCCGAGCCGTGCGGTCTCGCGACCGATCGCCTGCGCCATGGCGTTGCGCGTCTTGGTGAGGTTCGAGGCCACCGCCGCCGCCGCAGGGGCCAGATCGCCCAGATAACGCGCCGGTGCGTGGTCGATATCCAGATCGACATCGGCATGGGCCCTCGCCCGCATGTCGGCGGCCAGTCTTTCCACCGGGCGGGCCACGTTTTCATCGAACAGAATCCAGACCCAAGCGGTCAGCCCGAAAATCGCCAAGACGCCGATGGCACCCGCGATCACGAAGCTCGGCAGGGCATGGTCTTCGCCCAGACGGATGTATCCGAGCGTCAGCCCCGCGATCATCAGGGCGGAGCCGCCGACGGCCAGAAGGGCGAAGAACAGGAATATGCGCAAACGCAGACTGAGATGGGTAAACATGGCTGCGGGCCTCCTCCTACCCGCGGGTGTCGGCCCCTCCCGGCCGGTGGTTCAGCTGACGGCCTCCACGCAGACGGCGGCAAGCAAGGCGTCGTCGGGCGCGACCTCGCGCCAGTCGGCATCGACCGGAGTGCCGTTTTCGTCGAACTCGATCCCGTCGATGACGTCGGCGCGGCGGTTGCCGATGCAATCCACGAGCGACGGGATTTGCGTTGCCGCCTGCCAGCGCGCGAAGACATAGACATTCAGCAAATGCACGCCCGGCACGGCGTCATTGGTGCGAACCGAACTCTGATCGACGGCCACGAACCCGTCGGTATAGGGAACGACAAAGGTCCACGGACGCCACCAGGATTGGTTTTCGCGCGTCGCGACCACCTCCATTCCCGCGGGCAGGGTCTGCAACGTGCCATCATACCAGGCATATTCGCTGCCGATGGTCGCGGCGATCATGGCGGCACCGGCGGCAATCGGTGTCGCCCATTTCGGAACCCGGTCCTTCAGTATGGTTCTGAGCAGCATCACCATGCCGGCACCGGCAAGCCCGGCGAAAAGAGTGGCGATAAGGGTGAAGAACATGGGCGGTTTTCCTGTCAGCTCAGATGACCGCCGCGGGAGCCGGCGGCGGATTGCATGGTTTTGACGACGACGAAGGCGTCGCGCAGATGACTGCGTTCGAAATCGCTCAGATCGGATGGCGGCATGAAATTGTCCGGCTTTTCGCCGCGCTTGATCTGTGCGGCCTGATGGGCCAGCCGGGTATCGGCAATCATGTCATAGGCGTCGATCAGGTCACGCCCGCCGGTGGCGGAGATGATGCCCGTCTCCACCGCCGAAACCAGACGCGCCCGGGTATTGGCCTGGGTCAGCTGACCCCGCAGCGCATAGATCCGCCCCAGATCGACGACCGGCACGACACCGCTGTGCTTCAGGTCGATCATGTTCTTGTGTTCGCCCGTACGGGCGGTGGCGAAGCCGCGAAACAGGCCAAGCGGCGGCGTATGCTTGAGGGAGTTGGAAATCATGTGGGCCACGAAGATGCTGTTCTTGGCCGATTGCGCGAGGGTTTCTTCCTGCAATCCCGAAAACAGCTCCGCGTCGCCGCCGATCGCGCGCAGATCATACATGACAGAGGCCAGCATCTGTGCCTCCGGGTCCGGCTTGGCGATCCAGCCCCGGAAATACTTCCGCCATGTGCTCAGCGGCTGGCGCCATTTCGGGTTGGTCGCCATCATGTCGCCCGGACAATAGAAATACCCCGCCTCGTCAAGGCCGTCGGAGACGAATTTGGCCAGCGCTGCGAAATAGGCGTCATCCGCCTCGGTCGTGGCATCGTCCAGGATCAGGCAGTTGTCCTGATCCGAAATGCCGGTCTGCTCCTGCCGGCCCTGCGATCCGCAGGCAAGCCAAAGATAGCGCATGGGCGGGGGGCCGAGTTTTTCCTCGGCCATCGCAAGCAGCCGCCGCGTGGTCGCATCGCCGATATCGGTGATCAGCCGCGTCACGACCTGATGGGCGTTGTGGGCCCCCACGAGTTGCACCAGCAGCTGCGGGATGCGGCCCACGATCTGGGCCAGCGCGGATGTGCTTTGCGCATAGGTGATCTCTTCGATCAGCGCGGCCGAGGATGTGGCCTGAAACCGGGTCAGATCGGTCTGCGTCAGAATGCCGACAAGCCGCCCGCCGTCGGTCACGGGCATATGGGTGATGCCGCGTTCCACCATGGCATGAAGAACGTCCGAAACCAGCGCCGTGGGCGGCAGCGTAATCGGATCGGGCGTCATGATCTGCCTGACGGGGGTGTCATACGCCAGCCCCTCCGCCAGCGCCTTGTTGGTCAGGTCGCGGGTGGTCAGAATACCGCTCGCTTCACCCTTTTCGGAGACGATCACGCAGGACACGCGCCGGTCGCGCATCATCCGTGCGGCCTCGATCAGCGACGTGCCGGGAGGGCAGGTCAAAGGCCCGGGCGTCATGATGTCCGACAGGGCCATGGTCGTCAGGTCCTGCTTGCGGGCCATGGCGGGCCGGGTCCGGTCGAAAAACCGGCGGACCGCCGGATGTTCGCCGATCAGCCGGTGAAAAATTTCGGCCGGTATGGCGACAAGCGTGGTGGGCTCCGCCGCGGTGGCGGTGACGGCGGCCATGCCGTCCTTCATCAGGCCGCGTTCCCCGAAGGAGTTCTTCGGACCGAGGATCGAGACCAGCTCGCCCGTCTCATCGGTGATGTTCACGCGGCCGCTCAGGATGAGGAAGAGCGCCGTCTGCGGTGCGCCGATGCGGTAGATCACCTCGTTGGTGTCGAACGTGACTTCGGAGAGTTCTCCGGCCAGCAGCGCCTGATCCTCCGCGGGCAGGCTGTCATAGGGATGGGTCTGGGTCAGGATCGTGGCAAGATCGAAGGTCATGTGTCCAAACGCCCGCTGAACTGGAAAGGGCGCATCCCGATCAGGCGGGATGCGCCCATGATGTAGCAGGGCCCACGGTGACGCAGGCCCTGGAAAGGCGCAATCCCCTAGTGGTCTGTCGCCGCACCCGCCCCGCGGGGGATACGGACAGATTCCACCAGTTCCTGGATGTGCTGCGGCGGTTCTGCCGTGACACGGCTCACCAGATAGGCAACCAGGAAGTTCGCCACTGCACCGATCGGCCCGAAATGGGTCGGCGGGATGCCGAACAGGTAGTTCGATGCGGTGTTTTCCAGCATGTTCGTACCGGGGATGAAGAACCAGCCCAGATAGGTGAACAGATACAGGCAGGTCAGGATCAGACCGGCCAGCATCCCTGCTGTCGCCCCGGCGGAGTTCATCCGCTTGGAGAAAATCCCCATCATCAGCGTCGGGAAGAGCGATGCCGCCGCCAGACCGAAGGCCAGAGCCACGGTCTGCGCCGCGAAGCCCGGTGGATTGAGCCCGAGCCATGTCGCCAGTACGATCGCACCGGCCATCGAGATTCGGGCGGCCACAAGTTCGCCTTTCTCAGAGATACCCGGGTTGATCACCGACTTGATGAGGTCGTGGCTGATGGCCGAGGAGATGGCCAGTAGCAGACCCGCCGCCGTCGAGAGGGCCGCCGCGATGCCGCCGGCGGCGATCAGCGCGATAACCCAGCCCGGAAGCTGCGCGATCTCCGGGTTGGCGAGCACGAGGATGTCACGGTTGAAGGTGACGAGCTCGTTGCCTTCCCAGCCACGTTCTGCCGCCAGTGCCTGCATCTCTTCGGAACTGTCGTTGTAGTACTGGATGCGGCCGTCACCGTTCTTGTCCTCGACGCCGAGCAGGCCGGTGACCTGCCACGTTTCGAACCAGTTCGGCAGGTCCTCGACCGCCACGGCTTCGCCTTGCACACCTTCGGGCCACATGGTGGTCGTGATGTTCAGGCGTGCCATTGCGCCCACGGCCGGAGCCGTCAGGTACAGCAGCGCGATGAACACCAGCGCCCAGCCGGCGGACCAGCGTGCGTCGGCGACCTTCGGCACCGTGAAGAAGCGGATGATCACATGCGGCAGACCCGCGGTACCGATCATCAGCGACAGGGTGAAGAGGGCCATCAGCCAGGGCGAGGAGCCCGTGGTGTAGGCGCTGAAGCCGAGGTCGGTCAGAAGGCCGTCCAGCGTGACCAGAAGCGGCGTGCCCTGGCCCGTATTGCCCGCGGACATATCCGAGAACAGGCCGAGGCCCGGGATCGGATTACCCGTCAGCTGCAGCGAGATGAAGATCGCCGGGATCGTATAGGCGATGATCAGAACGCAATACTGCGCCACCTGGGTGTAGGTGATGCCCTTCATCCCGCCGAGAACGGCGTAGACGAAGACGACGGCCGAAGCGATCAGCAGACCGTTGGTCGAGCTGACTTCAAGGAAGCGCGAGAAGGCCACGCCCGCGCCGGTCATCTGCCCGATCACGTAGGTCACCGAGATGACGATCAACGCGACAACGGCCACGACGCGCGCCGTGTTCGAGTAGTAGCGGTCGCCGATGAACTCCGGGACGGTGAACTTGCCGAACTTGCGGAGGTAGGGTGCAAGGAGCATCGCCATCAGCACGTAGCCGCCGGTCCAGCCCATCAGGAAGGTGGAGTTCTGGTAGCCGACAAAGGCGATGAGGCCCGCCATAGAGATGAAGGAAGCCGCCGACATCCAGTCGGCCGCGGTGGCCATGCCGTTGACGACCGGGTTCACACCCCGTCCGGCGGCATAGAATTCCGACGTGGAGCCCGCTCGGGCCCAGATCGCGATCCCGAAGTAGAGCGCGAACGACAGCCCCACAACGATGATATTGAGTGTTGTCTGATCCATGGTCTGGTCCGTCCCTTACTCTTCGTCCACGCCATGTTCCTTGTCGATCTTGTTCATGCGCCATGCATAGAAGAAGATCAGGACGAGGAAGACGAGGATGGATCCCTGCTGGGCAAACCAGAAGCCCAGGTCCGTGCCGCCCACCGCGATGCCAGAAAGCATCGGGCGAAGCAGAATCGCGAATCCGTAGGACGCAATTGCCCAGATCACCAAGCAGATGGTGACCAGACGGATATTCGCGGCCCAGTACGCGTTGTTATTTGGCTGTTCTGCCATTGCTTACTCCCTTCGAGTGATCGCCTGCCGGACCCTCCTTGATCCGACGGGCATTGTACTCGCCGCCACCCGATGTTGGGTCCGGGCCTCGGCGAATTCCGGTTAAGACACCTGCGTCAGCTTGCCGACGATGGCATCAAGATCAGCGGCAATGACGGTGATGTCGCCCATGGCGGACACCTCCGTCAGCGTGCCGCGTGCGTTGTAGTAGTCGATCAGCGGTGCGGTCTGTGCGTGATAGGCCTGCAGCCGGGTGCGGACCGTTTCGGCATTGTCATCGGCACGGCGTTTCATCTCCGTGCCGCCGCATTTGTCGCACATGCCCTCTGCCCGGGGCTGTTTGAAATCGTCGTGATACCCTTCGCCGCAGGCGGCGCAGGTATAGCGGCCCGCAACACGCGCGATCATCGCTTCGTCCTCGACCTTCAGGCTGATCGCCGCGTCGATCTTCTGCCCTTTTGCAGCAAGAAGCGTATCGAGGGCCCGGGCCTGTGCCTCGGTCCGGGGAAAGCCGTCCAGTATGGTTCCCCTGGCCAGATCGGGGCCGTCAAGCCGCTCTTTCAGCACCGCCAGAACGATCTCGTCGGAGACAAGCTCGCCCGCATCCATCACGGTTTTCGCGGCAAGCCCGGCGGGTGTGCCGGACGCCACGGCCCCGCGCAGCAGATCGCCGGTGGACAGTTGCACCAACCCGAATGCCTCCTCCAGCATTCGGGCCTGCGTGCCCTTGCCGGCACCCGGGGGCCCCAGCAAAATCAGGTTTACCGGGCGGGTTGTGGTCTCTGCCATCATTTCCACCCCCTCAGCTCTTCTCACGGTTTTCGATCAGCTCGTCGACCACGGACGGGTCGGCCAGCGTCGATGTATCGCCAAGGCTGTCGAAATCGTTCTCCGCAATCTTGCGCAGGATGCGGCGCATGATCTTGCCCGAGCGGGTCTTGGGCAGCCCCGGCGCCCATTGAATGACATCCGGTTTCGCAATCGGGCCGATCTCGCGGCGCACCCAGTCCGACAGCGTTTTCTTCAACTCGTCCGACGGCGTTTCGTCATTCATCAGGGTCACGTAGCAATAGATGCCCTGTCCCTTCACCGGATGCGGATAGCCGACGACGGCGGCCTCCGAAACGGTCTCATGGGCGACCAGCGCGCTTTCGACCTCGGCGGTGCCCATACGGTGGCCGGACACGTTGATCACGTCGTCGACACGGCCCGTGATCCAGTAATCGCCATCGGCATCCCGGCGACAGCCATCGCCCGAGAAGTAGTAGCCCTTGTAATCGCTGAAATAGGTCTGCACGAAACGATCGTGGTCGCCATAGACCGTGCGCATCTGGCCCGGCCAGCTATCGGCGATCACCAGAACGCCTTCGACCCCGTTTCCTTCGACGACCTCGCCCGAGGTCGGGTCCAGCACCAGGGGCTGCACCCCGAAAAACGGCTTCTGCGCGGCCCCCGGTTTCAAGGTATGGGCGCCGGGCAGGGGGGTCATCATGTGGCCGCCCGTTTCGGTCTGCCACCAGGTGTCGACGATGGGGCAGGTGCCCTTGCCGACATTCTCGTTGTACCAGTTCCAGGCCTCGGGGTTGATCGGCTCGCCCACGGTGCCAAGCAGTTTCAGACTGCTCAGGTCGTACTTCTCGACAAAGCCGGTGCCCTTGCCCATCAATGCGCGGATCGCGGTGGGGGCGGTGTAGAACTGGTTGACCTTGTGCTTTTCGCACACCTGCCAGAAACGGCCCGCATCGGGGTAGGTCGGCACGCCCTCGAACATCAGGGTCGTGGCGCCATTGGCCAGCGGGCCGTAGACGATATAGCTGTGCCCGGTCACCCAGCCCACATCGGCCGTGCACCAGAAGACATCGCCGTCCTTGTAGTCGAACGTGTATTCGTGGGTCATGGAGGCATAGACGAGGTAGCCGCCGGTGGTGTGCACCACACCCTTCGGCTGTCCGGTGGAGCCAGAGGTGTAGAGGATGAAAAGCGGATCCTCGGCGTTCATCTCTTCGGGCGGGCAGTCGCTGCTGACCCGCTCGGCAAGATCGTCATACCAGATGTCGCGCCCGCCGACCCAGGCAACCTGATCGCCGGTGCGTTTGACCACGAGACATCTTGTGCCCAGCACATTGTGCAACAGCGCCTTGTTGACGTTGTCCTTGAGCTCGGTCACGCGCCCGCCGCGCGGCGCGCCGTCCGCGGTGATCACCAGCTTGGCGCCGGAACCGTTGACCCGGGCGGCAAGCGCATCCGGCGAGAACCCCGCGAACACGATGGAATGGATCGCCCCGATCCGGGCGCAGGCCAGCATCGCATAGGCGGCCTCGGGGATCATTGGCAGATAGAGCACCACGCGGTCGCCCTTCCGCACGCCGCATTCCTTCAGCACATTGGCGAATGTGCCGACCTCCCTGGCGAGCTGTTTGTAGGTGATGTGTCTGGCTTCGTCATTCGGATCGTCGGGCTCGAAGATGATCGCGGTCTTGTCGCCCCTGCTGTCCAGATGCCGGTCGATGCAGTTGGCCGACACGTTCAGCGTGCCATCCTCGAACCATTTCACATGCACGTCGTCATGGGCGAAGGAGGTATCCTTGACCTTGGTATAGGGCTTGATCCAGTCGATCCGCTTGCCATGCTCGCCCCAGAACCCTTCGGGGTCGTTGACGGAGGCGGCGTACATCTCCTCATAGCGGGCCGCATCGATATGGGCGTCGGGCAGCAAATCGGGCGTATCTTTGGGCAAGGTCTCTCTCCCTTAACGAGTCTCGGCTCGGTTCCCATCGGCACAACGCGCTGAGCCTTCGGGGTCCGGGCGGGCCCCACGCGTGGCGCAATCCCGGCCGGATCAGCGCAGCGAGGCGCCCCCCTTGGCCGGAGCCCGGGCATGCCGGGCCGAATGAAATGGTTAGCCTCCCCAACCGTATCACGGAATCCGTTCTGGCGATGTTTTCGGGGCTGTTCGTCCCCGCCCTACTCATCTCAGATCGGGTATTTCCGCCCGGCTCCGAACCACCTAAGGACTTGATCATTACGCTGCGGAACCGGTGCTCGGACATTACAGGAAACCGGCAAATTCAGAACATGTTCCTGACGGGAAAAGATTTTTCTGTAACAGATTTTCATACTTCGGCCCGGGTATTGTAAATTACTTGACTAATGCCGAAATTGTGATGTTGGATCAAGGGCTTCCCCTTTCGGGGTTTTCGACAGCACTCAGCCTTCGGGGCGGCCACTTCGCAATGCGGACAGGCGGTGCGGCGAAGTGTCATGAGGCTTTGGCGGCCTCCGCGCGCTGCGGCACGAGCCCGATGGTCTCCGGGGCCGGCTCACTCGCCGGGAAGCCCGCCAAGTCTGTTTGAGTCCGAGATCGGATCACGTCCCATCTGGTTGAGAAGGTCGATATAGTCCAGAAGGACCCAGTTTTCGGCGATCTTCCGGTCGGTGCAGCGATAGAAATCCATCACTCGCAGGGTCATTGCGCGCCCGGTCGGTGCCACGCCCAGATAGGGGCCCAGATGGGTCATCGTCATCGACGGCCAGCCCGAGACGGCTGCATAGCTCCCGTCACCGATCCGGCAGTAGTGATTGCCGCCCTTCCGGTCGGGAAAAGCCCCCAGAAAAGACGCGCGGTGATGGTCCACGAAGCCGTCCCAGCCGGTCGTGGAGCCGATGCCGCCCGGCCCGTACCACATCAGGTCATCATCCCATAACCCGTCGCTGCCGATCTGCGACTGCGACCCGAATGTGGTCGGGTCATAATCATGCAGGGCGCCGAGCATCGTCTCCACGATGGCCAGGCTGCGGGCGCCGGTCTCCCGGTCCGGCGGGATCACACCGTCGTGGGTCGCAGGGCCCGGAAACGTTATCTCCGTCCCGTAGGAAAACGGCAGCGGGAAGCGCCCGGTCTGTCGCATCAGGTCCAGCAGGTCGAGGATGATCCGCGCCTCGACGATCCGCCCTTCCTCGATCCGGTAAAACTCACCGGCGCGCAGGAATACCAACCGGTCGCCCGGCAGAATGCCGAAAAGCGGCGCGGAAAAACGGCCCACATAATGGGTCAGGCTGGCGATCCAGTCTCCCCCATTTGCGCGCGTGTTGCGCCCGCCGAAAAACAGCCCGTCCCGTCTGTTCAAATGGGTCAATGCCGCGCGCAAGGGACGGATGAAACCCGACAGAATGGCGCGACGGCCCTGCAACCGTTCGACCGGCGCACTTATGTGGAAAACCGCGTCCTCCGCCAGACGGGTGGCGGCGTAGCCTTCGAGATCCGGCTCGCGGCATCGCAACAGGCCGCCAAGAAAATCGTGGATCTCTGATCTGGGATCGGTCATTTTGGGCGCCTCCGGCAAATCCATGAGAAAACGCTTGCCAAATTGCCGCGGGGGAAACTAGCGTTTTCTTGCAAACCTATGCAAACGGAAAGACGCTGGCCTGCAAGTGCGAAACGCCGATGCCAAAGCAGATGGGAGGATATCTCTGCAAGGCGCGGGGACTTGAGAAAACCAACCGGGAGAGATCTGATGATGATCAGGAGACTTGCGCTGGCCGGGGCACTCAGCCTGATAGCTGGCACCGCAACGGCCGATTGCGCCTTTGAGAACGAAACCGAAGTGCGCATTCTCAGCGCCGCCTTCGAAGCCTGGAATGCGGTCACCGAAGCGATGGCGGAATGTGGCAATGTCAGCGCCGAGCTTGATCAGGAATTCCGAACCAAACAACCGTCCGCCTTTGCCGCGAACCCGTCGCTCTACCATGTCGGCGGTGTGTCGAACGGCACGATCACGCCCTTGATGAACGAAGGCACGATCCGACCGCTTGACGATCTGGTCGCGGAATACGGCCAGCATCTGAGCCCCAATCAGCTGATCCGTATAAACGGCGAAATCCTTGCCGTCGCGATGATGGTGAATACCCAGCATCTGATGTATCGCGCCGACATTCTCGAAGATCTCGGGATCCCCGTTCCCGCGACATGGGAGGAGGTTCTGGCCGCCGCCGAAGTGATCCGGGAGGCCGGCGTCGTCGACTATCCGCTTGGCGCGACGATGCGGGCCGGCTGGAACATCGCGCAGGATTTCAACAACATGTTCCTCGGGTTCGGAGGCACGTTCGTGAACGATGACAGCACCCCGAATGTCAACACCGAGGCCGGGGTGCGGGCGCTGGAGATGATGATGCGGATGACGGAATACATGGATCCGGAATACCTCGTCTCCGACAGCACCTATGTCCAGCAGCAGTTCCAGCAGGGCCGGATCGCCATGGCAAATCTCTGGGCCAGCCGTGCCGCCGCCATGAATATCGAGGAGGAAAGCCAGGTCGTCGGTCTGGTCGCCACCGCAGCCGCGCCAACGGCGATGCCCGGCGGCGCACCCGCCACCACATTGTGGTGGGACGGGATCGTGATCGCCGCCAATATCAGCGACGAAAATGCCGAAAACGCCTTTCGCGTCGCGATGGAGGGGCTCGACGAGGAGATGGTGAGGGCCAATAACGACGACGCCATATGGCTGGTTCCGGGCTATCAGCCGACACCGCTTGCCGAGGGAGCGATTGCGACAGCCACGGCCGAACCCGCGCCGCTGTCCTATCCGTCGACCTCCCAGATGGGGCTGATGCATACGGCGCTTGGCAACGAACTGCCCGCCTATTTCACCGGCGACGTCACGGCCGAGGAAGCGCTCGCCGCGGCGGAGGCGGCCTATATCACCGCCGCTCAGGAAGCCGGGCTGCTGGACTAGGACATGCCGAAGGCGGGGGGCCGGCGATACGGCCCGGCCCCGCCGCCAATGTCTCTCAGAAGGGGGGCGGATCTTTGCGATTCAGGACATTTGCAGGCTTTGTCGGGCCGTCGGTCTTCCTGATGCTGCTGTTTATCGCCGCTCCGCTGGTCGGCGTGTTTCTGGGCAGCTTCCAGATCACGCAGCCCGTGGTGGAACAGGTGGAGGTTGAAACCTGCACCCCCGGCTTTCTGACGCAGACCTGCACGACCGAACTCGTGACCCGCCCGATCCTCGACGAAAACGGCAACATCACCACCACCACCGAATGGATCGGTCTGACATCCTATATCCGTGTTCTGGAGCCCGGACGTGCCTGGGATGCGATCAGGGATCTTGACTACAACGCCCTGATGCAGATCGATTTCTGGGCGGCTTTGCGGTTCACGCTGATGTTCACGCTGGTCACGTTGCCGCTTGTCCTCGGCTTTGGCCTGGCCATCGCGCTTGCGGTGAACAACGCCGCCCGGTCGATCAGGGGGCCCGTTATCTTCGTCTCGCTTCTGCCCTTCATCATCACGCCGGTGATCGGCGCGCTTTCGATCCGCTGGCTTTTCATAGGCGACGGTATCCTGACATCGGCGCTCGAGATGTGGCTGGACCGCGATCTCGCCCTGTTCGCCCAGGCCTGGACGATCGAGCTGATGATGCTCTTCTACCGGGTCTGGCACGTGGCGCCCTTCGCCTTCGTTATCTTCTATGCGGGCCTGCAGACGGTGAATCAGGACACGCTGGAAAGCGCTATCATCGACGGGGCCTCAAGATGGGATCGTCTGCGTTATGTGATCATCCCCCATCTCATGCCGCTGATCGTATTCGTCGCACTTATCCACCTGATGGACAGCTACCGCGTGTTCGAAGAGATCGTGGGCTTTTCCAGTCAGGCCCATGTGATCAGCCTGCAATGGCTGACCTATGATTTCCTGCAACCCGACGATGCGGGCAACCGGGCCTATAGCCGGGCCTCGGCATCGGCCATGTTGACGATGGTCGGGATCGTCATTCTGCTGATCCCGCTGCTGCGGCGCACATGGCGCGATCACAAGGGGGCGCCCCACTGATGCCCGACACGCCGCGCGCGATGCGCCAACCCGTTCCGCTCCGCCTGGGCTCGGCCGCCTTTCTTGCATTTTGGTGCCTGATCGCCTCTTTCCCGATCTTCTGGATCGCGGTGATGAGCTTCAAGGCGCCAGTCGATGCCTTCGCCGCCAACCCGCTTGACGTGATCCTTGGCCCGGCCACCCGGGCGGCGGGGCAGGGCCTCTCGATCCTCGATATCGCGGCCGGTCTGGCGGTGCTGTATCTGACAGTGCGGTTCGCCATGCGCTGGCTGCCCGATCGGGTCGCGGCGTGGTCACCGGGCGGTCAGGTCTGGGCCGGGTGGATCATCGGCGGGTTGGCCTATGGCCTGGCCTTCGTCGTGGTGTTCCTCGGGGTGCTGCCGGTGGTGCTGGGCGCGCTGAACCCGGTTCTCGGGCCGCTTGGCAACCCGGTTCTCGGCCTGACCACGGTCCATTATCACTCCGTCTGGGTCGAAAACGAGTTCTACCGGAATTTCCTGAATTCACTGCTGGTCACGACCGGGGTCGTAACCGTGTCGTTGACCGTGGGCACTCTTGCGGGCTACGGGCTCGCGCGGTCCGGCTCCAACCTTGCCTTCTGGCTTCTGATCGTCGCACTGGTGTTCCGCGCGCTGCCGCATTCGGTTCTGGTGGCCGGTTATCTGCCGGTGTTCATCAACTCCGCCGAATGGCTGCGCCCGATCCTGGGGGATAATGCGCCCACCCTCTACGGTCAGCCGCTGGCGGTCATCGCGGTTCTTGTGTCGATCAATCAGCCCTTCACCATCTGGATGCTGCGCAGCTTCTTCCAGAACATCCCCGCCGAACTGGACGAGGCGGCACGCGTCGACGGCTGCACCCATTTTCAGGCGTTCCGCTGGGTGATCATGCCGGTGATGTGGCCGGGTGTGATCACCACGGGCCTGTTCAGCTTCCTTCTGGCCTACAATGATTTTCTCGTCACGTCGCTGTTGCTCGATGCGACCAACCAGACGATGGTTCCCGCCATCGCGGGGTATTTCAACCGTGAAACGACCACCACCGATCAGGTAGAGGCCGTGGCCGCCGCCGTGTCGATCACTGCCCCGCTCTTTCTTCTGGTGATAATCTTTCAGCGTCAGATCGTATCGGGCCTGACGGCCGGCGCGGTCAAGGGATAGCGCGTGGCCATGCGGGCCGATGGTGGGCTCAAGCCATGGCTTGCCGGTATGCCGGGCCGTCCTCCGCAATGCCCGCCCGGCCGCGCTCAGTCCAGCAGCACGAATTCGCTTGCCAGCCAGGGCATCGCGTCCAGTCCGGGGGTGGTGAAATGGGTGGCAATCAGTTCCCGCGCGATGCTTGCGATCTGGGCGGGAATGTCGCCGCTCCAGTCGTCGCTTGCATAAAGCACGATCTGCCTTGCGATCCCGTCCTGCGGCAGGGGAAACGCGTCGATCCCGTCTGCGAACCGTCCCGCCCGCAGAAGGCTCAGCGGCGTCGTGATCGTCCACCCCTTGCCGCCGGCAACCAGTGCGCTGATCGATTGATTGCTGTCCATTTCGAAGCGCTGCGGAGGGGTCCAGCCATGGGTGGCCAGATACTCCTCGATCTGCTTGCCCATGATCTGGTTCATGTCGCGCCGCAGAAACGGGAGGTCCGACAAGGTTGTCAGCCCGCCGGAAACATCCATACCGCGAGGGGCCGCCAGAATGTAGGGGTCTCTCAGAAGCGGATGGGTGACCGTGTTTGGCGGCACACTCGGCCCTGCGGCGCAGATCGCAATGTCCAGCTCCCGCGCGGCGATCAGCGCCTGCATCGCGTGGCTGGCCCCGGTTTGCAGCCGGAACGCGCAATTCTGCATCGTTTCCGCAAGATGCGACGCAAGGTTCGGTGTCACCTCATTCTCGAAATCCTCGATCACGCCCATCCTCAGCGAGGAGAGATCGGACAGATCCAGCGCCACCACGTCCCGCTGCCCCATGCGCAGGGCGGACAGGGCCGCCTCCGCCCGCCGGAGAAACAAGCGCCCCGCCGGGGTCAGCGTCATCGGCCGGCGGGAATGGTCGATTAGTTCCACGCCCAGAGCCGCATCGAGGTTCTTGAGTTGCTGCGATACCGCGGGCGCACTCATCGCCAGCCGTTCCGCGGCGCCTGCGACGGATCCGGTACGGGCCAGGGCTTCGAACACCTCAAGCCCGCGGATGGAGACACCTTTGAGGGCGCTGCCGGGCATCTCTAGAAAGCCCCGGTCATGAATTGATGATCCGTTCCAGCAGGTCCTGCGGCACGGCCACCCCGTCGGCCTCGATCCGTGCTCGTGCGTCGGCGCGTCTGGCGCCGGGCAGGCGCGCACCCTCCTGCGCGGCAATCGCCTCGGCCAGATCGGTCAGGCGCGCGCCGAACTGCCCGCCGGACAGGGCATCGGTCTCAACGGCGATGAAGCACTGCCCGGTGCGGGGCGGTCCGCCGAGGGGGCCCGAGAACGGGGCGGCATCCTTGCCCAGGGTCGCACCCGCGAGACAGGCGGCGAAGATTTCCACCATCAGCCCTGCGCCGAAGCCCTTGTACCCTCCCGCGGGCGCCATCGATCCCTTCAGCGCGGCACCCGCATCGGTGGTGGGCGCGCCGGTTTCGTCGAAGGCCCAACCCGCGTCGATGCTGCGGCCTTCGCGGGCCCGCAGCATGATCTCGGATTTGGCAATTGCGCTGGCGGATTGGTCGATGACCATTTTCGCGCCGCCCGCGCCATCGGGAACGCCAAGCGCGAAAGGGTTGGTGCCAATCACCGGGGTCCTGCCGCCCCAGGGCGCGATGGAGGCGGGCGCATTCGTGAAACACAATCCCAGCAGGCCGGCCTCGGCGATCCGTTCCGCATGATGGCCGAGCACGCCGCAATTGTAGCTGTTGAAGATGGTCATCGCCGCGATGCCCTGACTGCGCGCCGCGCCGATCAGCCGGTCGAAACCTGCGTCTATCGCCGGGTGGGCAAATCCCGCGCCGGCATCCACGCGCACGGCCCCCGGCCTGGGCGCGGTGACTTGCGGGACCGCCTGCCCGTCCACCTTGCCGCAGCGCAAATGTTCGGCGTAGATCGGGATATACATCAGCCCGTGGCTGCGAATGCCGTCGCGCTCCGCCGCGCGGGTCGAGCGCGCCACGGATGCGGCGGCCATTTCGCTGGCACCGGCGCGCCTGAGTACATCGCAGGCCAGCGCCTCCAGATCGTCAAGGCCGAGGATTTCATTCATGGGCCATTCTTTCATCTTGGGGTCAATCGCCATCGCCATCGCCATCGCCGGTGCCGGCCCCGGCGCCAAAGGCACGCGATGCGGCGGTGTCCGGCACCAGTGTCCGGCCGGCAAGTTGCAGCGCGTCCTCCCAGTCGTCTGAAGACGGCGCGTGGCGGCCGCAGGACAGGGGCGCGCCGGGAAGGCCGGGTCTTGCCGTCAATACCAGATCGCGGCGGGTCGGGTCGGTATGGGGCGCATCCAGCAGGTGGCCTGCCTCGATCTGCACGGTGATCGCACCTTCAAGCCCGATCCGGTATCCTGTCTGGGCCGAGGCCCATCCGGCCAGGCCCAGAAAAAGCGTCCGGTGATGGGTGAAGGTGACATGAACGGGGCCTTCGCCTGCGAAGAGCAGATCCAGCGCGGCGGGCCCGGCCACGGCGACCGGCGCCGGGCCGATATACCAGAGCGCATCGCCGTTCTGGCGCGCATCGACCGGGCCCGACGGCTCCTTGATGGCCGCCAGCGCGGCACCAACCCCGTCGGCACCCTGCGCGGCAAGCCATGCGGCGGCGTGACCGATCTCGGTTGCGATCCCATCGGGCCAACCCGCTCCGCGCGCGGCATCCCGCATCCGTCTGGCGGTTTCATTCAGCGATGGTGTGATCATGCCGCACCTGCGTCGGGCGGCGCCCAGAACGCCCAGCCATCGGGGTCCGCCTGTGCGATCTCCCCGGCCAGCGGCGCGCCCTGGCAGAGGGTGATCCGGGTCCAGCGGTCCGATTTCGGATCGAACCGGGTGGCCCCGAAAAACGCCAGTTTGAAGCGGAGCAGATCGATCGGCAGGCAGGCCCGCCCGATCAGGTTGTCGCGGATTTCACCATAGGGGTGCGCGGCGATGGTCTGCACCCGCTCGACGATATGGCGCTGATCCGGGTGGCGCATCAGAAAGGCCGCGACACTGTCGGCGGGTTGTGCCCTGTGAACGGCGTGGGACAGCTCCTGAACCTGTCGGGCGACATCCAGACGGGTTTCCAGTTCCGCGCCCGGTTCCCGGGAGCGCACGCCAAGGCGGGGTTCGGATTTGTCCTCGGACACATACCAGAACTGATAGGTCTCGTCCGGCTGGTCGAAATCGATCTTCAGCGCCCATGCATAGTCATGCCGGATGATCCCGGCCAGATCGGACAGCCGCATCGACGGGTCCAGCCGCATCGGCAGGCCGCACTGCATCTCATCGGCCAGATCGTCGACCAACGCGCCGTACGGCTCCATGACAAGGGCGTTCAGGCATTCCTGCGCTTCAAGCCCGCAGGCCGACGCGGCGATCAGCAGCCCCTCCCACGGGTAGGGTGCGTGCAGGCTGCCACTATCGGTCAGCGCCCGGATGCCGGCAAGATCGGTGCGCAGCTCCCTGATGCGCTCCATCTGCACCGGGTCGGGCACCGACCAGCTTGCGGCATGGGCAATCGCGCGGTTCAGGACATCGGCGAATATGGCGCGTTCCTGCGCGCGGGCGCGCGGCAGGGCGCGGACCCGCGCCAGCGCGGTTTCGCGGGCATGGACCCAGGAATGGATCAGTTCCGGGTGCGTTACCAGAAACGGCGCCATGCCAAGGCCGGTCGCGTTGCCGATCCCCAGTCGGCGGCGGGTGTCCGCGGAAAGCGAAACGGCGGTTCCGGGCGCGCGGGCATGGGCGATATGATCGGCCAGATCATGGGTGAAATGCCGGATCAGCCAGACGGTCAGCATCTCGACCTGAAACGCCCCTCGCAAACCGGGGCGCCCGGCAATCACCGCGCGGTCGGCCAGCCCGAACTTGCCGTTGCCGTAAACGGCCGTGGTGCGCATCAGATAGCCGGTCTGGTCCAGTATCTCCGGCTCCGGCTGGTTCCCCCGCGCCAGGGCCGAGACCACATGTTCGAAGAGGCGCACGCTCCTGTTGGCCCGGCTGAGCACGAGTTCGCGCTGCGACATGCGGCCTGCCTCCTGCAGGGGTACGTTTTCGGCCAGCCTGTCGAGATCGTCGGGCGTGGGCAGCCCGTCAAACAGGGCATAGGTCGTGTCCCACCGCTCGGCGATGACCCGGTCGGTCCGGTCCTCGGGCGGCAGATGATGGGAAAACGCCACAAGGGCATAGCTGTGGCCGCCCAGTGTGAGCGTATAGACCGCGCGTCCATACCCTTCGGGCGTCATCTCCCATAACCGCCGCGTGACCCTGACCTGCTCTTTGCTCAGCCGCCGCATCAGGACCCTGAGAAAGCTCAACCGGGTGGAAAAGCTGGCGCCCATCCGGGCAAGCCGCATGACCAGAGCGGGCGGACGCAGGCCTTCCGTCTGGGCAGAGTTTTGGATCAGATCATCCATCGGTACCGTCAAATACCCGGTCAAAATAAGCCAGCCAATTGCCGCCCATGATGCCAGCGATTTCGGATTTGTCGAATCCGACAGCCGCAAGGCCCTCGGCCAGTCGCGGAAAGTCGCGGTTGTCGCGGAAAAACGCAGGCTGCGGCGGAAAGCCGGGCGCCTCGGCGGAGCCTTCGCCGAAGTCGATCCGTTTGCTCCAGCGGCCGGTGCGCATCCACTCCACCACGCTGTCCGGCTGATCCTGACACAGATCGGAGCCGATCCCCAGATGCGCCGCGCCGTATCGGTCGGCCGTGTCGGCGATCATCCTGCAAAAGCTCTCCAGACTGCAGGCACTGCCGTCTTTCAGATGGTGGGGGTAAAGGGAAAATCCCAGCATTCCGCCACTGCCGGTCAGCGCTCGCAGGACCGTGTCGGACTTGTTGCGCAGGGCAGGATGCCATGCATGGGGGTTGGCATGGGTGATCGCGATGGGGCGGGTCGAGCGCTCGATCGCCTCAAGGGTGGAACGTTCGGCCGAATGGGACATGTCGACGGCCATGCCCACCCGGTTCATCTCGGCCACCACCTCCCGGCCCATGCGGGTCAGGCCCGGATCCTCGGCCTCATAGGTGCCCGTCGCAAGGAGGCTTTGGTTGTTGTAGGAAAGCTGCATGATCCGCAGGCCAAGGCGGTGCAGGATCTCGACCAGCCCGATATCGTCTTCGATGGGGGAGGGGTTTTGCGCACCGTAGAGGATTGCCGTCCGGCCCTCTGCCTTTGCGGCGCGGATATCGGCGGTGGTATAGGCCAGCAGGATCAGGTCGGGGAATGCTTCGAACCGGCGGTTCCATTCCTCAATCCTGAGAACGGTTTCGCGAAATGTCTCGTGATAGGCGATGGTCACATGCACGCAGTCCAGCCCGCCGTCGCGCATCTGGCGAAACACCTTTTCGGACCAGTTGGCATATTGCAGCGCATCGATGCAGATCATGGGTGCCGCCTGGCTTGTGTCAAGTTGACGGACTTGAGCAAATAGTCACGGGGTCGCGCAAGCCCAAATGCCCCTGTGCAGGCTGTTGCGACCGCAAAACAGGTTACGAAAAAAGATCGATTTTGAAGTTTTTGTAACCTATCGCCCGCGAAGGTCTCCCGTGGCGAATGACAGATCGGGGCAGACGGCCCGCGCGCTCGGCGGCTCGCGGGCGTCAAAGGGCAATCTCACCCTTCGATGACCAGATCGGGGAACCGCCCGGCCGTTTCACGGATCAGCTGCGCCAGCCGGCCATAAGCCGCGGAGGCGCCGGTGGTCGAGCGCCAGACCAGCCCGATGGAGCGGGAGAAGCGGCGGCCCCGGAACGGGCGGACGATCACGTCCTGCGCCCGGCCTTCGATTTCGGATTTCACGTAAAGCGCCGGCAGGAATGTCGCGCCCATGCCCATCGCCACCATCTGGCGGAGCGCATCCAGCGATGTGCCTTCGTAATCCCGTGAAAGCGTCGCGCCGGTTTCGACGCAAAGTGCCGAGATCTGGTCGTGCAGCGTGTAGGATGGCGACAGGGACAGGATCGTCTGATCGGTCAGGTCGGGCCCGTCCAGCATGGCCTTTTCGGTCAGCGGATGATCCGCAGGCAGCGCGACGGACAAGGGCTCGCGGAAAAGACGCGAGGTTGTCAGCGCCGCGCCCGAGACGGGCAATTGCGTCAGGATCAGGTCATGGACGCCATCATTCAGCTCGCGCAGCAACTCCCTTGGGGCGGCTTCGCGGATATACAGGCGCAGATCCGGGTGAGACTTGTGAAGATCGCCGACCACATGGGGCATCAGATAGGGCCCCAAGGTGGCCGAGGTGCCAAGCCTGATCGTGCCGCCGAGCCCCGATTTCAGCGTGACCGACAGATCGAGGATGCCCTGGGTTGCATCCAGAATGTCACGCGAGCGCGCGGAGACCTCGCGCCCGGCCAGCGTAAGCCGGACAGGCCCGCGCCCGCGCTCCACCAGGGTCAGGCCAAGGGCCTCTTCCAGGGTTTTGATCTGGACGGAAAGGGAGGGTTGGGAGATGCCGCACGATTCCGCGGCCTCGCGAAAATGCGCGGTTTCTTCCAGCGCCACGAGGTAGCGCATTTGCCGAAGCGTGAGCGGAGGAACAGAGACGGGCATGCGGCATTCGTTAGCTTTTTTCTATTGAATATTCATATACGATTGACTTTTCCATTTGCAAGGGTTGTGTCAAAAAGAGAGTGTCTAAGAAGTTGGACATGACAGGCATGTGGGCACGCGCATGTCTGTTGTCGATGACACTGCTCTTGCTGGTCGTTTAGTCCCTTCCAGCATTCACGGACACGCAGCGTCATCATCCGGGTGGTTCCGATTTGGCCCCTGCCGTCAGCTGGGTCGGGACCGCCCGGACTATTACATCCCCGTCAGTCAATCACCGTCACCTCGGGTGCGTTTGCGCGCAGAATGCGCCGCAGGATCTGCGCCAGTTCGACAAGCTCGTCATTGCGTGGCGCGGTCTTGCGCCAGACCATGCCGATGGAGCGGAACGGCACCGGCCCGGCCAGCGGCCGGGAGGTGACAAGCGTGTTCTGGGTCACCTCGGAACGGACATAGAGCGCCGGCAGCAGCGAAATGCCCAGCCCCATGGCCACCATCTGCCGGATCGTATCAAGCGATGTCGCCTCGTAATCGAGGCTGAGCCGCGCACCGGTATCGGCGCAGATCTGCTTGACCTGCGCATGCAGCCGGTGACCGGGCTCCAGCGTCAGAATGGACTCGCCGCGCAGATCGTCACGCGCGACTTGTGTTCTTGCGGCCAGCGGATGATCCGTGGCGGTCACCACCAGCAGCGGTTCCCGGAACAGGCGGACGGTTCTGAGATCGGGCCCGGCAACCGGCAGCGGGAAAAACAGCAGATCCAGCGCGCCATCGTCGATCCGGCCCAGAAGATCGGCGGCTAGTCCTTCGCGCACATAGAGTTTCAGCTTCGGGTGGCTGGCGTGCAGTTCGGGGATCACCAGCGGCAGAAGATAGGAGCCGAGCGATTGCACCACGCCGACGCGGATTGTGCCGCTGAAACGGTGCTGCCCCTGTTTCGCGATCTCAGATATGTCCGCCACGTCACGCAGGACGGAGCGTGCGCGGGCCGCGATCTGGGCGCCCGTGGGCGTCAGCACCACGCGCGCGCGGGACCGTTCGACCAGTTGCACCCCAAGCTTCGCCTCAAGCTCCTTCAGCTGGCCCGACAGGGTCGGCTGGGTTACATGGGCACGCTCCGCGGCGCGGTGGAAATGCAGCGTATCGGCGATGGCCACGAGATAGCGAAGCTGTTGCAGGGTGGGCATCGGGCACTCCGGGCAGGGTTATTTGATCGGGAATATCTATCAAAACCGACTTTAGTTTCGATTGGATCAATCAGCAAGCGGGCGTTATTTGATCCACAACAGGTCTGGGAGAGCTGGCATGCAGAGATTCAAGAGTATTCTTGCGGTTTTGACCGAAGACAGCCTGCACGAGGTCGCGCTGGCGCGTGCCGTGCATCTGGCCAAGCTGAACGGTGCGGCGCTGACACTGGTTGACGTGATCGATGCGGCGCCGGGCGAACTTGGGCGGCTTTTGTCTGCGTTGCAGGGGCGGCGCGGCACCGAAATCGAAGAGGATGTGATCGCCTATCACCGTGACCGGCTGACGCGGCTGGCCGATACCGCCCGCGCCGAGGGGGTCGAGGTGACGGAGGCGGTGCTGCAGGGCAGCGCATTCGTCGAAGTGATCCGGATGGTCCTGCGCGAAGGCCATGACATCGTGATCAAGGGTGCGACCGCCGCAGCTCATGGCAAGGGCGTGCTGAAGGGCCCTGACATGCATCTGCTGCGCAAATGCCCTTGCCCGGTCTGGATGCTGAAAGGTCCCGGCGATGGCGTTTTCGACACCATCCTTGCCACCGTCGATCCGGAGCCGCATGGCGATGAGGCCCGCGACAGGCTTGATCGTCTTGTCCTGGATCTTGCGACCTCGCTTGCGGAGCGGGACAATGCCACCTGCCACGTGGCCCATGCCTGGCGTCTGCAGGAGGAATATGCCTTGCGCCACGGGCGCTATACCTCGAAGTATCAGGGCGAGGTGGACCGGATGGTCGAGCGGGAGAAAGAGGCCGCCAAGACCCGGTTGAACGCGCTCTTGGCGAATTATCCGCAAGTGAAACGGGTCCATGTCCATATGCTGAAGGGTTTGCCCGGAGATGCGATTGCGGAGTTTGCCGAGACGCACAAACCGGATCTGATCGTGATGGGAACGGTGGGCCGGACCGGCATCAGCGGGTTCATCATGGGCAACACGGCCGAGACGATCCTGCACCGCGTCGATTGCGCGGTGATCGCGGTGAAACCCGAAGGGTTCGTGTCGCCCGTGACATTGGAAGCGACAAGCTAGATCGTGACGGAAACGCCCCGACCGCGGGGCGCAGATATTTGATCGGGGCCGCGACGTGCATGCGTCAGTGCGGGCAAACCCGGAACGAGAAGGGTAGATTAAGGTGGCAGAGGCAGCAGGCGAGGTGCCGCGTGTGGCGGGCGGGCCGGCGGGATGGATTTCAATCCTGATCCCGGCGGCGATTTTTGTCTGGCTGGTGCAGCTCGTTCCCGCGATCTCTTTGGGCGAGGTGATCCTGTGGGCCTATGACTGGGTGCCGTCGCTGGATATCCGCCTGTCGGTCATTCTCGACGGGCTCAGCCTGACCTTTGCACTTCTGATCAGCGGGATCGGGGCACTGGTGACGCTCTATTCCGCGAAATACCTGGGCAATCATCCCGAATATCCGCGCTTCGTGCTCTACCTGATGGCGTTCATGTTCGGCATGCTGGGGTTGGTTCTGGCGGACAATCTGATTGCGTTGTTCGTTTTCTGGGAGGTCACGACGATTTCCTCCTACCTGCTGATCGGCTTCAATTCCGACGAGGCGAAATCGCGCCGCTCGGCCCTGCAGGCTCTTCTGGTCACCGGGACTGGCGGCCTGGCCCTTCTGGCCGGTATCATCATGCTGGGCAATGTGGCGGGATCGTTCGAGCTGAGCGTGATCCTCAGCCAGGGCGACATGATCCGCGCGCATCCGCTCTATGTGCCGATCGTGATCCTGTTCCTCGCCGGGGCGTTCACCAAATCGGCGCAGTTCCCGTTCCATTTCTGGCTGCCGAATGCGATGGCGGCCCCCACACCGGTTTCGGCGTATCTGCACTCGGCCACGATGGTGAAGGCCGGCGTCTTTCTGATGGCGCGGATGAACCCGGCCATCGGCGGCACGGATCTGTGGTTCTGGACGCTGACCATCGCGGGCGGGTTCACGGCGGTTTTCGCAAGCATTCTTGCCATGCGCCAGACCGACATCAAGCAGGTGCTGGCCTACACGACCCTGATGGCGCTTGGCACGTTGACGCTCTTCATCGGTGCGGGCACCAGCGATGCGATCAAGGCGATGATGCTCTTCCTCGTGGTCCACTCGCTCTACAAGGCCGCGCTCTTCCTGATGATCGGGATCGTCGATCACGCCACCGGCACGCGCGAGGCCGAGGTACTGCGGGGGCTTGGCCGCAAGATGCCCGTCACCGCCGTGGCGGCGGTGGTCGCCGCGGTGTCGATGGCGGGTATCCCGCCGCTTGTCGGCTTCATCGGCAAGGAATTCCTCTACAAGGCCGGGCTGGAGCTGGATCAGGGCATGTTCTGGGTCACCGGCGCGGCCTTTGCCGCCAGCGCGCTGATGTTCGCGGTGGCCGGAATCGTCGCCTTGCGCCCCTTCTTCGGCAAGCTGGCGGAGACGCCCAAACCGGCTCATGAAGGTCCGGTGATGATGCTGACGGGGCCGCTGGTTCTGGCCGGTCTCAGCCTCTATTTCGGGCTGTTCCCCGACACGATCGAGGCCTGGCTGGTGGCGCCCGGCACATGGGCCGTCTATGGCGACCCGACGGTCAGCGTGGATCTCTATCTGTTCCGGGAGGTGAATGCGGCCTTTATCCTGTCGCTTGTGACCTTCGCCACGGGCGCCGTGATCTATGCCATCCACCGGCCGCTGAGGAACTGGCTCGGGCGCATCTTCGAGGCCAATCCGATCAAGTTCGATCCGGGTTGGGACCGGGTGCTCGACGGGTTGAAGGCGCTGGCCGCATGGCAGACGCGGCATCTGCAATCCGGTGTGTTGCAGCGCTATCTGTTCACCGTCTTCGCAACGCTCGGCGTGGCGGTCGGGCTGACGATCTGGGCGCGGGATGCGCTTGCCTTCGATCTGGACCTGTCTTCCGAACTCGACGGGCTGCTTTTCAAGCATTGGGCGGTACTGATCTTCGTCGCCGCCGGGGCGATCCTGACGGCACTGACCTCCAGCCGGATGACCGCGATCGTATGTCTTGGCGTGGTCGGTATCGGTGTGGCGCTGATCTTCATCATGTTCAGCGCCCCGGATGTCGCCATTACGCAGCTTCTGGTGGAAACGCTTGTCGTGGTGCTGGTGGCGGTGGCGATGCTGAAGCTCCCCCATCTCGACCTGCCGGGCAGGCGCGACAAACGCCCCTGGCACGGGGTGTTGTCGATTGGCGTGGGCGTGGTTTCAAGCGCCGTGCTGATTGCCGTCATGCAGGGCGATATCGACCGCCGTCTGACCGACTATTTCGAGATCACCAGTTGGCCCGAGGCCTATGGGCGGAACATCGTCAACGTGATCCTCGTGGATTTCCGCGCGCTGGATACATTCGGCGAGATCGCCGTGGTCGTGGTTGCGGCCCTTGCCGCCTACGCGCTTCTGCGCGGCACGCATTACAAGAAACCCGTCGCCGCGAAGGAGGATGAGGCATGATGAATTCGCTGATCCTGAACGCGGCCACGCGGTTGCTGGTGGCGCTCCTGCTTCTGTTTTCGATCTATATGCTGCTGAGGGGCCATAACCTGCCGGGCGGGGGCTTCATCGGCGGGCTGATCGGGGCCACGGGCTTTGTGCTTTACGCAATTGCCCACGGCTGTTCGGCGACGCGTGCCGCACTCCGGGTGGAACCGCAAAGCATCGCGATGGTGGGGCTTGGCATTGCATTGGCGGCGGGCGTCTTCGCCGTGTTTTTCGGCGACGCGCTTTTCACCGGGCAATGGCTGTTCCTCGGCGCGACGGAGGACGATTACGGCCTGCCTCTCAGCTCGGTCCTTGTGTTCGATATCGGGGTCTATCTCGTGGTCTTCGGGTCGATCCTGACCATTGTTCTGGCGCTGGAAGAGGAGGTCTGAGATATGGAACTTCTCATTTCGGTCATGGTCGGTGTGATGATCGCCACGGGCACCTATCTGATGCTGGCGCGCAATGTGCTGCGGTTCATCTTCGGGCTGATCCTGATCTCCAACGCGGCAAATCTGATGATCTTCGTGGCGGGCCGGTTGACCCCGGAAAGCCCGCCGCTGATCCCCGATGGCGCAGACGTTCCGCCCGATATCGTTGCCAATGCGCTGCCGCAGGCCCTGGTTCTGACGGCCATCGTGATCGGTTTCGGTCTGTTCGCCTTTGCATTGACGTTGGTTTACCGGGGCTATCAGTCCATGGGAACGCTGATGAGTGACGAGATGCGGCTGGCCGAGCCGGAGGAGGACAGGCAATGAGCTGGCTTCTGGCGGCACCGCTGATCATTCCCTTTGCCACGGCGGTTCTGGCGTTCCTGTTCCGCAACGGCCCCGAGGGGCGGTGGATTTCGGTGATGGGCTCGGCCGCGCTTCTGATTGCGTCGGGTCTGTTGATGCAGGCCGTGCTGGCCGAAGGTGTCGTGGCGGGGCAGATGGGAAACTGGCCCGCGCCCTTCGGCATCACGCTGGTTGCCGACCTGTTGAGCGCGGTGATGGTCGTCATCACCGGGATTACCGGGCTGGCGGTGGCTGTCTATGCGCTGGCCGATATCGAGGAACGGCTTGAGAAGCTCGGATATCACGCGCTCTTTCAGGTGCTTCTGGCCGGTGTCTGCGGCGCGTTCCTGACCGGGGATCTCTTCAACCTGTATGTCTGGTTCGAGGTGATGCTGATCGCCTCGTTCGGATTGCTGATCCTTGGCGGGCGGCGTCAGCAACTGGATGCGGGCATCAAATACGTGACCATCAATCTGGTTTCGACGATCCTGTTCCTGGCGGGGATCGGTCTGCTCTACGGGATGACCGGCACGCTCAACCTGGCCGATCTCCATCTGGCGGTGCAGGAGGTGGAGAACAAGGGCCTGCTGACCGTGGTTGCGGTGATGTTCATGGTGGCGTTCGGGGTCAAGGCTGCGGTCTTCCCGCTGTTCTTCTGGCTCCCCGCCTCCTACCACACGCCATCCGTCGCGGTCTCCGCGATCTTTGCGGGCCTGCTGACCAAGGTGGGTGTCTATGCCCTGATCCGGATGTTCACGCTCGTCTTCACCGAAGACGTCGACTACACCCACACGATCCTGCTGTGGGTGGCAGGCTTTACCATGGTCACGGGCGTCTTGGGCGCCGCGGCGATGAACGATTTCCGGCGCATCCTGTCGTTCCACATCGTCAGCCAGATCGGTTACATGATCCTCGGGCTCGCGCTTTACACGCCGCTGGCGCTGGTTGGCGCGGTCTTCTATCTGGTGCATCATATCATCGTGAAGGCAAACCTGTTCCTCGTCGCGGGCGTGGCCCGCCGGATTGCGGGCTCGACGGAACTCAGCGCCATCGGCGGGCTCTACAAGACGGCACCGGTCCTTGGTCTTCTGTTCCTGATCCCGGCGTTCTCGCTGGCGGGCTTCCCGCCACTAAGCGGCTTCTGGGCGAAGTACATTCTGGTCAAGGCCAGCCTTGATCTGGAACTCTGGCTTGTCGCGGGCGTGGCGCTGGTGGTCGGGCTGCTGACCATCTATTCGATGACGAAAATCTGGGGCAACGCCTTCTGGAAGCCGCACCCGGCGGGGATGCAGCCGAAACTCGGCAGCCTGTCGGGACGGGATCGCGCGTCGCTGATCCTGCCGATCGCGTCGCTTGCGATCCTGACCTGCGTGATCGGATTGTTCCCCGAACCGTTCGTGCAATTCGCCGAGCGCGCCGCCGCGCAATTGCTGGATCCGGTGGATTATGTGGCAACCGTGCTGGGGACGGAGGTGGAAGGCGCCACCGGACTTGCGCAGCTGGAGGGGATCGAATGAACATCTTCACCCTCAACATCGTTCTGGCGATCTCCTGGGCTGCGCTGACCGGGAATTTCACCCTGACCGGGCTGGTTGTGGGGTTTGCGTTCGGCTCGGCCGCGCTTTACGTCACGCGCCCGCTTTTTCCGGGGTCCGAGCGATACTTCCTGCGCGCGTGGCGCTGGATCAAGCTGATCACGCTCTTTCTCTACGAACTGGTGGTCAGCTCGATCGAGGTGGTTTGGGACGTGCTGACACCGACCCAGAAATCCAAGCCCGGTATCATCTCGATGCCACTCGATGCCAAGGGCGAGATGGAGGTGCTGCTGGTCACCAACCTCATCTCCCTCACCCCGGGCACGTTGAGCCTCGACGTGACCGATGACGGCAAGACGCTCTATATCCATGCGATGTTCGCGGACGATCCCGATGCGATCCGCAAGCAGTTGAAACAGGGCATGGAACGATGGGTGATCGAGGCGATGGAGTAAGGCCATGGAGATTTTGCAGACAGCCGTCGATATCGCCTTCGTGATCGTCATGCTGGGCGTCCTCTTCGCCTTCATCCGGCTGATAAAAGGGCCAAGCCTGCCGGATCGGATCGTGGCACTCGACATGATGACGGTGCAGATCGTCGCGATCTGCGCGCTGTTCGCGATCAGCTCCGGCGAAACGGCCTTTCTGGACGTGGCGATCGTGCTGGCTTTGGTCGGGTTTCTTGCCACGGTCGCTTTGGCCCGTTTCGTGGAACGGCGCGAGGCGGGGAACGACGACCGGGCCCTGACGCCGGATCTGCCGCAAGACGAGGAGACAGGCCCATGATCGTCGAGTTCATTCTGGTGGGGCTGGTCCTTCTGGGCGGGTTCTTCTGCTTCGTGGCGGGTCTGGGTGTTTTGCGCCTGCCGGATGTGCTGATCCGCATGCATGCCTCCACCAAGGCGGGCACCCTGGGCAGCGGTTTGATACTGGCAGCAGTTGCGGTGTTGTTTGCCGATCTGGCGACCGTGACACGCGCGGTGGCGACGATCGTGTTCCTTTTGATCACTGCGCCGGTGGCGGCCCATATGATCGGGCGCGCGGCCTTCCGGTCCGGTGTGCCGATGTGGAAGACGAAGATCGAGGATGGGGCGCAGGAGGCGCTCAAACGACGCTGAGCCGCGCAGAAAGGTGTGGATCGACGAACGTGTGGGGCAGAGGCGGCGCCTGCCGTTCTGGGCGCACATGGCGAAAGTCGCGCTGCGTTCACGTCTGCAGGAACCTGTGGCTCCCATCGGGCCTGATCGCGCAGGCGGTCAGCCGCCCGCTGTGCCAGGCCCCGGTATCGGTCGCGATGCGGCCCTGATCGAAGACCGGGGTGTCGACCTGGTAATGGCCATGGGCCACCCAGACCCCGTCGGCGCGGGGGCGGGTTTCGAACTCCGGATGGCCCCATAGCAGGGTGCGCGGGTTCTGCTGCTCCATACGGTGCTGCGGGTCCGCCGCGGCATGCACGACCCAGAGATTGCCCGAGGACCAACTCAGTGGCAGATCGGAGAGCCAGCCGTACTTCTCGGCCGTCAGGTTCGATTTCAGAAGCGTCGCCAGTTCGATCAGGATCTCCGGCGTCGGCGTCGGCGTCTTCGGCAGGGTCTCGGACGGCAATTCGAAGCTTTGCAGCGTCGGCAAGGCCCCGGACCGCAGCCACCGCGCCCCGCGGATCACCGGATCGGCCAGAAAATCCAGCATCATCCGGTCGTGATTGCCCATCAGACAGGTGACATTCTCCGGCAGTTCGCTTGCCAGTTCGTGAAGCCGGTCCAGTACGCCGGCGCTGTCGGGGCCGCGATCGACATAGTCGCCGACAAAGACCAGATGCGGGTTCCGGGCGCGCGTCCTGCCGACATCGGCGTCGATCAGCTCCAGCATCTGCTCCAGCAGATCGGCCCGCCCATGCAGATCGCCCACCACATAGACCGCGCGGCCCGGCGCGGGGCGGTCGGGCGCGGCGGCCTTGGGCGCGACGGTTGGCGCGGGACGCTGGAGAAGGGATTTGAGACTGCGCATCATGGGCTAGGAGGTGCGCCTTTGGCCCGGAATTGGCAAGGGCTCTGCGCGTGTTATTCGCGTGCGCGAAGCACGTGGGCGGGCCGGGCGGCCAGCGGGCGCAGCGCAAAAGCCAGCCCGGCCAGAAGCGTCGCCAGCGCACCGCCCAGAACGATGGCGGTGGCCGAGACCGGTTCGAAGCGGAACGAGGCGTCCATCACGAATATCATCACGGCCCATGCGCCGATTGCGCCGGCAAGGATCGCCACGATGCCCGCGGCGGCCCCCAGGAACGCCGAGCGCAAGGCAAAGCTTGTCAGGATTCTGCTCCTTGAAGCGCCTACGGTCTTCAGCACCGCCGCTTCGAAGACCCGGCCCCGTTCGCCCGCTGCAGCGGCCCCGATCAGCACGACGAACCCGGTCAGAAGCGTGGCGGCCGCGCCGTAGGAGGTGGCGGCGGCAAGGTCCGACAGTGCATCGGCCACCCGTTGCAGCGCATCGCGCATCCGGATCGCGGTGATGTTCGGGGCCGCCGCGGCGACGTCGCGCAGGATCTGCGCCTCGGCCGCCTCTTCCGCGTAGACCGTGGCGATATGGGTATGGGGCGCGCCCGCCAGCGCGTTTTGCGACATGGTCAGGATGAACCCGATCCCGGCATTGGAGAAATCGACCTCCCGCAGTGCCGCGATCCGGGCGGTGATGTCGCGGCCGAGGATGTTCACGGTGATCTCGTCGCCAAGGGTCAGGCCGATCTCGGCGGCTTCTTCGGCGGCGAAGGCCACAAGGGGCGGCCCGGCATAGTCATCGGGCCACCATTCGCCCGCCACCACCTGATCGGCAGGCGGCGCCGTGGTCAGATAGGTGACCCCCCGGTCGCCCTGCAGCACCCAGTGATCGGCGGCGACCTCCTGTGCGGGCACGCCGTTGATGCGGGTGATGATCCCGCGCAGCATCGGCGCGGTGTCGACCCGGCTGACCTGAGGATCGTTGCTCACCCGGTCCAGGAAATCCGGAAGCTGATCGTTCTGGATGTCGACGAAGAAGTAGGAGGGCGCGACTTCGGGCAGATCCTGTTCGATGGCGCTGCGCAGGTTGCTGTCGATCTGGCCAACCGCGGCCAGCACCGTCAGGCCGAGGCCGAGGGACAGGACCACCGATGTCGCCTCCGACCCCGGGCCGCCGACCGAACCGAGCGCGAGGCGCAGGGCGGTGCGCCCCCGGAAGATGCGGGCGCGCGACAGTCTGCGCGACAGCGCCCGGACGCCAAGGGCCGACAGGCTGAGCAGGAGGAGGGAGGCCAGGATTGCCGCGGCCGTGTAGAGCGCCAGAACCGGGATGCCGGAGAGCCATGCGGCCAGCCCGACCAGAAGGGCGACCAGCGCCGCCGTCAGGGCCAGAAAGACCGGGCGCGGCCACGACCGCGCCGGCCCCGTCGCATCGCGATAGAGCGCCGCGGCGCGCACCTGTTCGGTGCGGGCGAGTGGCCAGAGTGTGAAGATCAGCGCGGTGAGCAGGCCGTAAAGCGCCGCCTCGGCCAGAGGGGCAGGATGCAGGCCGAACGCGGCGGGAATGGGCAGTTGGGCTTCGATCAGCGGCGAAAGTGCCAGGGGCGCCACCGCGCCAAGGGTCAGCCCGATCATGATGCCAAGTGCGGTCAGAAGCCCGATTTGCAGGAAATAGGCGGCGAAGATGGTCCGGCTTTCCGCGCCGAGGGTTTTCAGGGTCGCGATGGTGGCGATCTTTCCGTCGAGATAGGCACGGATGGCCGAAGAGACGCCGACGCCGCCAACGGCAAGCCCCGCAAGCCCCACAAGCACCAGAAACGCCCCGATCCGGTCGACAAATTCCTGAATGCCGGGCGCGCCATTGCGGCTGTCGCGCCAGCGAAGGCCGGTGTCGCGGAACCGGGACAATGCGTTTTCTTCAAGGCTTTGAAGATTGGCCGTGTCCGGCAGGCGCAGACGATATTGGCTGTCGTAGAGCGTACCCGGCTCCAGCAGACCGGAGGTGGCGAGGCCATCGAGACTGACCAATGTGCGCGGCCCGAGGGCGAAACCGCCGGCAGCCCCGTCCGGTTCGACCTCAAGAAGGGCGGTCAGGCGAAATTCCTGCGTGCCTAGCCGGAACACATCGCCGGGGCCGAGCCCGAGACGGTCGGCCAGCACCTGTTGCATCACGCCGCCGGGAAGCCCCTGACGGATGGCGAGCGCGTCGGTGATGGGAATGTCGGGCGACAGAACGACGTCGCCGTAAAGCGGGTAAAGCGCGTCGACGCCGCGCACCTGCGTGAGCCCGCGTTCGGGGCCGTTTTCCCCGTCGACCACCGCCATGGACCGAAAATCGACGGTTTCGGAAATGGCGATGGCATTGGCGTCCATCCAGGCGCGCTCCGCCTCGGTGGCGAAACGGTAGGTGAAGGACATCTCGGCATCGCCGCCGAGGATCGTCGCCCCCTCGCGGGCCAGCCCCTCCTGGATCGAGACGCGGACCGAGCCGACCGCGGCGATGGCCGCCACACCCAGGGCGAGGCAGGCGAGAAAGATGCGAAAGCCACGGAGACCGCCGCGCAGCTCGCGCCGGGCAATGCGAAAGGCGACGCTCATTCCGCGGCGGCGCGGGCGGCGCTGTCGTCAATCCGGCCATCGCGCAGGCGGATCACACGGTCGCAGCGGGCGGCCAGATCGGACGCATGTGTGACCAGAACCAGCGTGGCGCCGTGGCGGTCGCGCAGGCCAAACAGCAGATCCATGATCGCGGCGCCGTTGGTTTCGTCCAGATTGCCGGTGGGTTCGTCTGCCAGAAGGATATCGGGGCGCGGCGCCGCGGCGCGCGCCAGCGCCACGCGCTGTTGCTCGCCGCCCGACATCTGGGAGGGATAATGGTGAAGGCGGTCGGCAAGGCCCATGGCCGCCAGTTCGGCTTCGGCCCGCTCGAACGCGTCGGCGTGACCGGCAAGTTCCAGGGGCGTCGCGACGTTTTCAAGGGCCGTCATCGTCGGAATGAGGTGGAAGGATTGGAACACGACGCCCATATGTTCCCGACGGAAGCGGGCCAGCTGGTCTTCGTTCATCGCGGTGAGATCATGGCCAAGCGCCATGACCCGGCCCGCGGTGGCGCGGTCCAGACCGCCCATCAGCATGAGGAGTGAGGATTTGCCCGACCCAGATGGCCCCACCAGCCCCACGGTTTCCCCGCGCGCGATCCGCAAGGTGATGCCATGCAGGATCTCCACCCGGCCGGCATTACCGTCAAGCGCCAGTCTGGTGTCGGTCAGGGAGAGGATCGGCTCGGCCATGTCTGAACGCCTCGGTTCACTTCGTTCCTTGGCATATGGGGCGCGCAGGCGGTTGAGCAAGGTTGTTTTGGCTGGGTTTTTTACAAGCCTCGCGGGTGCGGCGGTGGCGGAAGAGATCACCATCGCGGCCTTGGGCGACAGCCTGACGCAAGGATACGGGCTGGTGCAGGAGGATGGGTTCGTGCCCCAATTGCAGGCATGGCTGCGGGCGCGGGGCCACGAGGTCACGGTGATCAATGCCGGCGTTTCGGGTGATACGACGGCGGGCGGGCTGGCACGGGTGGGCTGGACGCTGACGCCCGAGGTAGACGCGATGATCGTGGCTTTGGGGGGCAACGACCTGTTGCGTGGCATCGCGCCGGAGGCCAGCCGCGCCAATCTGGAAGGCATCCTGCAAGCCGCAGATGCCGGATCGGTGGAGGTGCTGCTTGTGGGCTTGCAGGCGCCGGGCAATTACGGCCCCGACTACAAGGCCGCATTCGACGCGATGTACCCGGACCTTGCCCGGGCTTATGGCGCATTACATGCCGAAAGCTTTCTTGGCGGGCTTGAAACGGCCGCCGAGGGGGACCGGACGGGCGCGATTGCACGGTACATGCAGGCCGACGGTATCCATCCCAATGCCGAAGGCGTGGCCCGCATCGTCGAGGCGCTCGGCCCCGAGGTCGAGGCGCTGATCGCCCGCGTCCCTCGCTCCTGAGGCGGCGATGGGCTTGCGGCTCCGGTTCGGGGCGATACGATCATCGGGCAATCAAGGGAGGGCGCGATGACCCATATTCTGGCCATCGATCAGGGCACCACATCCAGCCGGGCGATCATCTTCGACAAGGCGCTGACGCCGATTGCCTCGGCGCAGGAGGAGTTCACCCAGCATTTTCCGGCCTCCGGCTGGGTGGAACATGATCCGGCGGATATCTGGGTGACCACGGCCGGCACCTGCCGTGAAGCGATCGAGCGGGCGGGGCTGGGCCCGGAGGACATCGCCGCGATCGGTATCACCAATCAGCGCGAGACCGTCGTGGTCTGGGACCGGGAAACCGGCCAGCCCATTCACAACGCGATTGTCTGGCAGGATCGGCGCACGGCGGAGCTCTGTGCCCGGCTGAAGGCCGACGGGCACGAGCCGATGATCCGGTCCCGCACCGGGCTGCTGCTGGATCCGTACTTCTCGGGCACGAAGCTGGCCTGGCTGCTGTCGAACGTGGAAGGCGCGCGCGCCAAGGCTGAGGCCGGGCGGCTGATCTTCGGGACGGTCGATTGCTATCTGATCTGGAAGCTGACGGGCGGGGCATCGCATGTCACCGACGCCACGAATGCCGCGCGGACATTGTTGTATAACATCCGCAAGGGCGAATGGGACGCGGAGATCTGCGCGCTGTTGAACATTCCGATGGAGATGCTGCCCGAAGTAAAGGATTGCGGCGCCGATTTCGGGATGACCCGCGCCGATCTGTTCGGCAAGCCGCTGCCCGTTCTGGGCGTCGCCGGGGACCAGCAGGCCGCCACCCTCGGGCAGGCCTGTTTCCAGCCGGGCATGATGAAATCGACTTATGGCACGGGGTGTTTCGCGCTTCTCAACACCGGTGATACGCTGGTGGAAAGCCAGAACAGGATGCTGGGAACGATTGCCTATCAGTTTGACGGAAAGCCCAGCTATGCGCTGGAAGGGTCGATCTTCATTGCGGGCGCCGTGGTTCAGTGGCTGCGCGACGGGTTGCGGATCATCCGCGAGGCAGGCGAGAGCCAGACGCTGGCCGAAGCCGCCGACAAGACACAGGAGCTTTATCTCGTACCAGCCTTTGTCGGACTTGGCGCGCCCTATTGGGACCCGGATTGCCGGGGGGCGATCTATGGGTTGACGCGGGGATCGGGCCCGGCGGAATTTGCCCGCGCCGCATTGGAAAGCGTCGGGTTTCAGACCCGTGATCTGTGGGAGGCGATGCGCGCCGACTGGCAGGCCTCGGGTGGGGAGAACATCCTGCGGGTCGATGGCGGGATGAGCGTGTCCGATTGGACGATGCAGTTTCTGGCCGATATTCTGGGCGCCCCGGTGGATCGCCCGAAAGTGCTGGAGACGACGGCATTGGGCGTGGCCTGGGTGGCGGGAATGCGGGCGGGTCTCTATCCCGATCAGGACGGGTTCGCGGCCATGTGGGCGCTGGACCGGCAGTTCACGCCCGGAATGGATGCCGGGCGGCGCGAGGCGCGGTACGCGGGCTGGAAGGATGCGGTTGCGCGCACCTTGAGCCGCGAACCCGGACCGGCCTGAGTCCGGATCGCAGATGCTATCGCCGGTCCAGATAACGCCGCGCGTCTTCGGCGGTTTCGAAGATGTGAGGTGCGTTGGCACGGCCAAGCGCCTGACCGAGTTTCATCCGCATGAATGCGGAAGACGAATAGCGTGACACGGTGCGATAGTAGCGGTCTTCCAGATCGGCAACCATGGCGGCGTATGCGTCTTCCACATCCTCGTCGATCCGCGCCCCGTCATAGTTGACGATCACGTCGACGCGGGTTTCAAGCGGGGCGCAGAGCGTTTCGACCCGGGCCGCGATGCGGGCGATGTCCTGCTCGGTGCGAATGCGCAGCTTCTCGAAATTGATGAAAAGGCGCGTGGCCTCGGGGTTCAGGGCGATACGGTCATCCAGATCGAGATGGAGGAGGTCGCGTTTCAGCTCCATCGGCGCGGCGGTGAAGATCCGCGGATCCATCTGCGTGATCTCTCCGATCACGGGGCGAAAGGCCATGTGGGAGAGGATATCCCGCTCAAGTTCGATCCCCGGTGCGATCTCGATCAGGCGGAGCCCGTCGGCGCAAAGATCGAAAACGCAGCGTTCAGTGACATAGAGGATGGATTTGCCCTGTGCGTGTCGGCCCGAAAAGGTGATCTGCTGCACGTCGTCAAGGAATTTCCGGGCGCGTCCCTCCCCGCGAATGGCGATTGCACCGTCCGATATGGAAAGGTGGAGACCGCCTGCGGTGAACGTGCCGGCGAAGACCACGCGCGCGGCATTCTGGCTGATATTGATGAACCCGCCGGCTCCGGCCAGCCGGGGGCCGAACCGGGAGACATTGACGTTGCCGGCCCGATCGGCCTCCGCCATGCCCAGAACGGCAAGGTCCAGCCCGCCGCCATCGTAGAAATCGAACTGCGCGTTTTGCGGGATGATGGCGTCGGTATTCACTGCGGCCCCGAAATCGAGGCCCGAAGCGGGCTGGCCGCCGATCACACCGGGTTCGGCGGTGAGTGTGACATGCTCCAGCAGCCCCTCCTCCTCCGCCACGGCAGCGACGCCTTCGGGCATGCCGATCCCCAGATTGACGACGCCGTTGACCGGCAGTTCGAAGGCCGCGCGCCGGGCGATGATCTTGCGGGCGTCAAGGGGCATCGGGGCGGTGCTGCCCGCCGGCGCCCGAAACTGGCCCGCAAAAAGATGGGAATAGGGCGTGGCGTAGGTCTGCATATGGAGTTCCGGCTCGGCGATGACGACCGCATCGACAAGGGTGGCGGGCAGGATCACATCGCGGGGGTTGAGCGCGCCCCTGGCGGCGATGCGCTCCACCTGCACGATGACCATGCCGCCCGAGTTGCGCGTTGCCATGGCCTGCGCAAGGTTGTCGATCACCAGCGCCTCGCGCTCCATCGTGATGTTGCCCGCCGGATCCGCCGTGGTGCCGCGCAGCAGGGCGACCTGGATCGGTTGGGCCTTGTAGAAAAGAAGATCGCGGTCGCCGATCCGCATCACCTCGATCAGTTCCTCGGTCGTCTGCGGGTTGATGCGGCCACCCTCCAGGCGCGGGTCGACGAAGGTGCCAAGCCCCACATGGGTCAGTGTGCCGGGCTTGCCGGCGGCGATATCCCGATAAAGCTGGCTGATCACGCCCTGGGGCAGATTATAGGCTTCGATCAGCCCATTGGTGGCCAGTTGAGCGACCTTGGGGATCAGACCCCAATGCCCGCCGATCACGCGTTTCAGAAGGCCCTCATGGCCCAGCCGGTTGAGGCCGCGATCCTTGCCGTCGCCCTGACCCGCCGCGAAGAAAAGGGTCAGGTCCCGCGGGGCGCCGGTTTCGAGAAACTGCGTTTCGATCGCGGCGAGCAGCGCGTCGGGCACGCCGATCCCGACAAAGCCCGAGGTGGTGACGGTGTCCCCGGCGGAGACCAGCGCCGCGGCGTCGCTGGCAGGGATGATCTTGTCTTTCATCTATGCGCCTCCCGTTCCCTTGGGGAAGGCTACAGCGCGGACATGGCTCCGCAAAGCGTCCTTGTGTGTCAGGACGCCTCTTGCATCCCGTCGAGGGTTTCCTTTGCGATGCGGATCGCGCGATTGGCGGCGGGGACACCGGCATAAATCGCGACATGCAGCAAGGCCTCGCGGATATCGGCCTCCGTCGCGCCGGTATTGGCGGTGGCGCGAATATGCATCGCCAGTTCCTCATCCTGACCGAGCGCGGCAAGGATCGCGATGGTCACGATGGAGCGTTCGCGAAACGGCCAGTCGGGCCGGGACCACAGGTGACCCCAGGCGGCTTCGGTGATCAACTCCTGAAAGGGCGTGTCGAAAGCGGTGCGTCTGGCCTCGGCCGCGTCCACATGGGCATTGCCCAGAACGCGGCGCCGGGTTGCCATGCCCTGTTCCCATCTGTCTGTCATCTTTCAACTCCACTTCTGAACGCCTGATCCCAGACTGGCCGAACTGCCGCGGATTGGCCAGAGAGGAAGCCCCGCCGGGCAGGTGCCGGGCGGGGCCGGATCGCGGTCGGCGCGGGCCTATTGCGGGCGCACCGCGTCGGCCGTGCCCTGAATGAACGCCACAAGACGCGTAACATCCTCTTCGGACAGGCGGTCCGCAAAGCTGGGCATGCCGTTGTCCACGCCTGCGCCGTCAAGGATCCAGGCGCGCGCGTTGATCAGGGTATGGGCGGTGGAGTAGCCCAGATTGGGGATCGCGCCGCCGTTGTTCACGCCCGGAACGCCGTGGCAGAACAGGCAGTTGGAGACATAGATCGCCAGCCCCTCCCCCACATGTTCGGGGTCGTAGGGCACACCCTCGACAAGGTCGAGCCGGTCGCTGATTTCGGCCTCCGGCATCGGGGTCTCGCCCCCGACGCGGAAGGTGAAGACCCGGCCCGGACCCACGCGGTCTGTGGCTCTCTGCATCAGCCCATAGACCCCGCCCCAGCCCACCGCGATGGTGACATATTGCTGGCCGTCTTGTTCCCATGTGGCAGGGGCCGCAACCACGCCCGACGTGACCGGTGTTTGCCAGAGCGCCTGACCGGTCGTGGCGTCATAGGCCATGAAGCGGCCATCCGCGGTGCCCTGGAAAACCAGATTTCCCGCCGTGGTCAGGGTGCCGCCATTCCACGGGGAAACGTATTCCGCCCGCCAGACCTCCCGCTGTTCGACCGGGTCCCAGGCCAGAAGATGGCCAAAGGGCGTGGCTTCCGGTGCGACCACGTTGAACAGATAGCCGAGGTTCCAGCCGACGCCGGACATGGTGGACATCGGTTGATGGCTGTTGAGCTGCCACGCCGGGTCGGTCGACTGGACCAGGGGGACGCCCTGGGCCGGGATGTAGACCAGACCCGTTTCGGGGTTGAAGCTCATCGGGTGCCAGTTATGGGCGCCGTAGGCGGAGGGGATCGTTTCCCACGGCTCTGTGCGGGAGCGTGCGCCCTCCGCCTCGATCGGGCGGCCGGTTTCGTCATAGCCGGTGGCCCAGGTGACCTCCACGAACGGTTCGGCTGAGATGAACTCCCCCGTGACCCGGTCGATCACATAGAAGAACCCGTTTTTCGGGGCCTGCATCAGGATCTGGCGCATCTCTCCGTCGATCTCCAGATCGGCGAGGATGATGTGCTGGGTCGAGGTATAGTCCCAGGTGTCGCCCGGTGTGTTCTGGTAGTGCCAGACATATTCGCCCGTATCCGGGTTCAGCGCGACGATCGAGGCGAGGAACAGGTTGTCGCCGCCGGCCGGGCTGCGCAGATGCTGGTTCCAGGGTGAGCCGTTGCCGGTGCCCACATAGAGCAGGTTCAGATCCGGGTCGTAGGCCATGGCGTCCCAGATCGTTCCGCCACCGCCGGCCAGCCAGTATTCGGCGGACGGATCCCATGTTTCCGCGGCCATCTCCATCGAGGCGTTCTCGAACGGCTCGCTCGGATCTCCGGGCACCGAATACCAGCGCCAGGACATCTCCCCGCTTGCGGCGTCATAGGCCGAGATATAGCCGCGCACGCCGAATTCCGCGCCGCCATTGCCGATCAGCACATTGCCGTTGATCACCCTTGGGGCGCCGGTGATGGTGTAGGACATCTCGCGGTTTTCGATCGTGTCGGTGACCCAGACGCGTTCGCCCGTCGCGGCATCGATGGCGTGCAGATAGCCATCGAACGCGCCGACGAACACCATGCCGTCATAGACGGCGACACCCCGGTTCACCACATCGCAACAGCCCCGTTCGCCGAAATCGCCCGGCACCTGCGGGTCGTAGACCCAAATCGGCTCTCCGGTCAGCGCGTCCAGCGCGTGAACGATGGACCATGACCCGGTGACATACATCACGCCATCCACCACGATCGGCGTCGATTGCACGCCGCGCGTGGAGTTCAGGTTGTAGGACCATTCAAGACCGAGTTGACCCACGTTTTCAGTGTTGATGCCGTCGAGCTGGGAAAACCGCGTTTCCGCATAGTTCAGCCCGTAATTCAGCCAGTTCCTGTCATGCGCATCATTGTCGATGATGGCTTGCGTGTCGATCGCGCCAACCGCGGCGCGGATGCTTTCCGTGTCGATGGTTTGTGCCTGGACGGTCGCAGCCGTCATCAGGGCGCAGGCCGCCCCCAACAGATGTCTCATCTTGGTCCTCCCTACGGGTCTGTTTCGAATGTCTGTGCCGTCAGTCCCCTTGTCTTGCCTGCCGCTTCACGCGGTCTTTTCGATATCGATCCCCAGTTCCTCGACCATGGCGTCGCGCATGACGAATTTCTGCGGTTTGCCGGTTACGGTCATCGGCAGTTCGGGTTTGAAGCGCACCAGCGCGGGCACCTTGAAATGGGCGATCTGATCGCGGCAGAACTGGCGGATGCCCTCTTCGGTCGGGGTCGCGCCGGGTTTCGGCACAATCCAGGCAGCGACGATTTCACCGTATTTGTGATCGGGCACCCCGAAGACCTGCACCTGGCTGACATCCGGGTGCGTATAGAGAAACTCCTCGATCTCGCGCGGGTAGACGTTTTCGCCGCCACGCAGGATCATGTCCTTCACCCGCCCGGTGATGTTGCAATACCCCTCCCCGTCGATCGTCGCCAGATCGCCGGTATGCATCCAGCCTTCTTCGTCGATGGCCTCGGCGGTGCGGCCGGGTTCGTCCCAATAGCCCTGCATCACCGAATAGCCGCGAGTCATCAACTCGCCCTGTTCGCCGATATCCGCGACGGAGCCGTCCTCGCGGGCGATTTTCACTTCCAGATGCGGCTGGATGCGCCCGACCGAGCCGACGCGTTTGTCGAGCGGGGTATCGGTGTCGGACTGGAACGACACAGGGCTGGTTTCGGTCATGCCATAGGCGATGGTCACCTCGTGCATGTGCATGTCGCGCTGGACCTGTTTCATCACCTCGATGGGGCAGGGGGCACCGGCCATGATACCGGTGCGCAGGCTGGACAGATCGAACTCCGCAAAGCGCGGATGCTCCAGCATTCCGACGAACATCGTGGGCACGCCATAAAGCGCGGTGCAGCCCTCTTCGGCCACCGCGGTAAGCGTGTCGACCGGATCGAACCCTTCACCCGGAACGACCATCGCGGCGCCCTTCGTCACGCAGCCAAGCGTGCCCATGACCATGCCGAAACAATGGTAGAACGGAACCGGGATGCACAGCCTGTCGGCCTCGGAAAGCTTCATGGCGGCGGTGACGAAATGGGCATTGTTGACGATGTTGCGATGTGTCAGCGTGGCGCCCTTGGGCATGCCCGTGGTTCCCGAGGTGAACTGGATGTTCACCGGATCGTGGCGGTCGAGCGTCGCGGTGAGCGCGTCCAGATCGCAAACGGGCACCTCCGCGCCCATCGCCTCGACGTCGGCGAAGCCGAAACACCCCGGATGGCGGGTGTCGCTCATCACGATCACGTGGCGGAGATCGGGCAGGCTGGCGGCATCCAGTTCGCCCGGCGCGTCCTCGGCCAGTTCGGGGGCCACGACGCGCAGCATGGCGAGATATTCCGACGACTTGAACCGTTCCGGCAGGATCAACGCGCGGCACCCGGTCTTGGCCAGCGCGAATTCCAGCTCATGCAGGCGGTAGGCCGGGTTGATATTGACCAGGATAACGCCGATCCGCGCCGTGGCGAATTGCGCCAACAGCCATTCATAGCGGTTGGGCGCCCAGACCCCGCAGCGGTCCCCCCTTGCAAGACCCAGACGCATCATCCCGCCGGCCAGCGCATCGACGCGGGCCGCGAACTCCCCCCAGGTCCAGCGAATGCCCTGGGCGCGGAACACCACCGCCTCGCGGTCGCGGAACCGCGCCACCGTGTCGGCCAGAAGTGCCGGGATGGTCCGTTCGATCAGCGGTTCGTCCGTCCGGCCCGTCACATGGGCCTTTCCCACGGGCACGACACCCAATTCGGCCTGCCGGGCAGGCGCAATGCCTTCGTGCATGTCACTCTCCTTGATCTGTCGGGGCGGCGCGCCGGGCCAGATCTCCGTTGGATATCCATCGTGCCGCGAAGGAAATCCGGAGTCTCGGCATTTTACGCCATGTGGGGCGGGGCCGTCCGGCGGCCCCGGTGATAGTCGCGCGGGCTCATCCCGAAGCGGGCCCGGAAGCCCCGGTTGAAATTCGACAGGTCCTGAAACCCGGCCCGATAGGCAATGTCGGAAATCCGGCCATGAACATGAGGCAGGTGGTTCAGATGTTCGGTCACGAACCGATAGCGTTTTGACCGGACCAGATCGATGAAGCTGGTCTCATGGGCGTGAAACAGCCGCTGAAGCTGGCGTTCCGAGACGCCAAGCTGGCCGGCAAGCCAGGGAAGCGACAGGTAATCGGCGGTCAGGTGGGTGTCGATCAGATCAAGGGCCAGATCATAACGGCTTGCCGCATCGCTCAGCGTGATGCCCGCCAGCCCGTCCTCCGGGCGCGAAAAGGCCAGATGGATCATGTCATAGAGCAGCGACGCGTTGCCCTGACGCTCGCCCGCGCCGTTTTCGTTGAAGAAGCGGAAGAAATGGCGGGTCAGCGTTCTGGCGACGGGGGTCGTGGCAGCGAGTTTCCTGCCGATGTGCACACCCGGCCGACGCTCGCTCAGAAAGCTCTGCCGGGGCAGGTGGACCGACATCAGACGGCTGCTGTTCTCGGCCAGATGGAGCACACCCTCCTTGGTGCTGTCGAGCAGCACGGCATCCCCAGGCGCAAGGCGCGATTGGGTTTCGTTGTGATCGACCGCAAGCGTGCCCGACATTTCGATCACGAAGAAGATGTATTCGTTGTCATCGCGTCTGATCCCGGCGCGGTCCCGCTCGATCTTGGCGACATCGCCCCAGACATCCGCCACGTCCAGATGATCGAACGCATGCACCCCGATCCGGCCCTTGACGGCCCGCTGGCCACGCTGCGGCACGCCGTCATAGGCCCCGCAGATCGCATGCAGGTCATCATACCATTTTTCGAATGGTGTTTCCCGGATCATCGGGCGCGTCCTCCCTGAGGCCCGCGCCGGTCTTGATGCCGGTCACAGGCGTTGAAAGTATGCCGCCCGCTTGCCTTAGCGTAAAGCCCCGTGGAGGGGATGGTCGCCACCAGCCCCACGCTTGAACGCGACGGGGCGCCGGTGCCGTTTCTTCAGGGTCCGGTCGTGTCCGGCGCAGCGGCGGTAAAGGCGGGATGTGCCGCACAGGCCGCCCTGACCGCGCGGATACGGGCGCAATCGGCATAATCCACACCCCATCGATCCGCGTTGTAAAGCTGCGGAATCAGGCACAGATCGGGCAGGGAAGGCCGGGGACCGATGGTGAAGGGCGCCTGGGTGAAGTCGCCAAGCAAGGCTTCGAACGCCAGCAGCCCGGGCCGGATGAAATGGCGCATCCAATCGCTGCGCGCGGGGTCCTGACCGCCGGTGGCATGTGTCACTACCGACAGGTTGCAAACCGGGTGCACATCGACGGCGAGCACATGGGCCAGCGCCTGCGCCTTGGCGCGCGCCGCGGGCTCTTTCGGCAAGAAGCCCAGATCGCGTGTCTGATCGAGATAGTCGAAGATCGCAAGCGACTGGGTCAGCCGGTGGCCGTCAATCTGGAGGACAGGGACCAGGCCTTGCGGGTTGCGCGCCAGATGCTCGTCGGACTTGTGCTGCTTTGCCAGCAGATCGACGCGGACGGTGCGATACGTGATGCCCGCAAGGTTGAGCGCGATCCGGACCCGGTAGCTGGCCGAGGAACGCGGGTAATCATACAGCAGCGTCTCGCTCATTTCGCGGCCCTGAGCGCCGCGGCGATCACCTCGCGGTCACCGATATGGTTGCACAGGATCAGGATCAGCCGCGCATTCAGCGCATCGCTTTCGGCCTTGTCGAGGCCGTCATGGACGGCCAGCAATTCCTGATAGAACCCGTCCTGATCGGGGATGTTGGGCTGAAGAGTCAGGGCCATCCGGTTACTCCTGTCCTGTGGCGCGGCGCAGCGCCGCGCGGGTGGCGGTCTCGTCGAAGGCAGGCCAGCGGGCGACCACATGCTGATCGGGCCGGATGAGGTATACGGCCGCGCCGGCCTGGCCCAGATAGCGCGCGGACAGCGCGCCGGTCGGGTCGTCGTCGGCCCCAAGCGCCAGCTGGGCAACGTCGAGACCGGCTTCGGAAAATGTTTGCGGCGCGTCGGTGTTGAGCGCCAGAAGGGTGAAGCCCGAGCCGAGCGCGTCCAGCAGAAACCCGTCGCGCAAGGGCGCGTCCACACACGGCGCGCCCGGGCGGGTGCGGGCGGGGGCGCCGGCCAGCCGATCCTCCCCCGTCAGGGACAGACCGTCATAGACGCAAGGTACGGACAGGCGGCCGGAATTGACCAGAGGCCTTGCAAAAGCGTGCATGTGCGCCAGTGTCAGGACCGCATTGCGGAACAGCGTGCTGATCTCGGTTTTGGGGGTTATGAAATCGGTCGCCCGGGTCGAGTTCAGGATGTTCTCGTCGGCCCCGAAAACCCGCTCTTCGGAATAGGTGTCTAGCAGATGCTCGGGGGCCAGCCCGCGGATCACGAGATCCAGCTTCCAGGCAAGGTTCTCGGCATCCTGCATCCCCGAATTCGCGCCGCGTGCGCCGAATGGCGAGACCTGATGCGCCGCATCGCCGGCAAACATCACGCGACCATGGCGGAACCGTTCCATCCGGCGGCACTGGAACGTGTAGATGGAGGTCCATTCCAGCTCGTATTGCGCCTCCGGCCCCAGCATCGCATCGACGCGGGCGCGGATATTCGCCTCGTCCAGTTCCTTTTCGCGGTCGATATCCCAGCCAAGCTGGAAGTCGATCCGCCAGATATCGTCGGGCTGCTTGTGCAGCAGCGCGGACTGCCCGGCATCCTTGAAGGGCGGTTCGAACCAGAACCAGCGTTCGGTCGGGAAATCGGCGGTCATCTTCACGTCGGCGATGAGGAAGTTGTCTTCAAACACGCGGCCCTCGAAACCCAGCCCCATCATCTCGCGCAGCGGAGACCGTGCGCCGTCGCAGGCAATCAGCCAGTCGGCATGAAGACTATAGGGGCCGTCCGGCGTGTCGACCGACAGCGCGATGCAATCGCCCCGGTCCTCCAGCGCCGTGACCCGGTTCCGGCCGCGGATCTCGATTTCCAGCCCCCTGTCCTGCTCGGCGCGGACCTGATCGATCAGGAACTTCTCGAAATAGGGCTGCTGCAGGTTGATGAACGCGGGGTTCTTGTGGCCGGCCTCGGGTTGCAGATTGAACTCGAACACGCGGTCATCTCCGTGGAACACCTTTCCCACGCTCCAGACAACGCCCTTTTCCACCATTGCGGCACCGCAGCCGAGCCTGTCCGCGATTTCAAGACAGCGTTGCGAGAAACAGATCGCGCGGGAGCCTTCGCCGATGCCTTCGTGATCGTCGAGCACCAGCACCGGCTGACCCCGCTGCGCAAGATCCAGCGCGGTCGCAATGCCGATCGGGCCCGCGCCGACAACGACGATCGGGTGGCGTTCAGGCACCGGCGCATCCTGCGCCGCGACCTTCCGATACGGGTAAAGCTCGAAGGCGAGGCGGTATCGGGACTGGGTCATTCTGTGCCGTCCTTCCAATAGGGTTTCGCGGTTTCCGCGCGGTCCCAGACGAGGAAGAACTCATCAAGCTGCGGCGGGGCGACCCCTGCCTGGCTCAACAGCGCATGGACCTGCCCGCGATGGTGGATCTGATGCTGAAACAGATGCAGAAGAAGGTGATCGGTGCGCTCCTGCGACGGGCCGTCGGGGCGTTCGACGGTCACGCTGCGCGGCAGATCGGCATCGGCAAGGCCATCGCAGGCCGCGATCAGCGCGGCGTCGGCCTCTCTCTGCGCCGCCGCAAGGGCGAAGGGTTCGTCGATATCCTCGCGCCGGAAGACCGCGCGTCCCTTCCCGCCGCCGAGAAGGGCGTCGATATAGTACAGATCGACCTCGTAGATATGGTTCAGCGTCCGCGCGAGCGTGCCGAAGAAGCTTGGGAATTCCCTGTGGTAGACCCCCTTCGGCAGGGCGCAGACCGTTTCGAAAAGCGTCGCGTTGGCCCAGGCGTTGTTCCGGGCCAGCGACCGGAAATAGGCAACGCTCATCCCTGCAATTCCTCCCACATCTTCAGGTCCCGCTCCGCCGTCCAGATGCGCGGCGTATCCAGCCCGCGCGCTTCGTCATAGGCGCGGGCGACATTGAAGGGCAGGCAGTGCTCGTAGATCGCGTAATCGGCGAATTTCGGATCGCATGCGGCGCGGACCGCGTCCCAGGCTTCCTTCAGGGTGCCGCCGCGCGCCGCAACCCTGGCGGCGGGCGCATAGGTCGACATGACAAAATCGGACGTGTTTCGAATGGCGGCCTCCACCATTTCGGGGCCGACCAGCGCGTCACCGCGCCCCGGCGCGATGCTGCGCGGCTGGAAGGACGCGATGTTGCCGAGCGTCTCGCCCCAGTCGCTGAAATGCCCGTCGCCGCAGTAGCAGGCCGAGTGGTACTCCACGATATCGCCGGTGAACATCACCTCCTGATCCGGGACCCAGATCACCGCGTCGCCCGCCGTGTGGGCGCGGCCCAGATGCATGATATCGACCCGGCGGTTGCCCAGATAGACGGTCATGCTTTCGGAAAAGGTGGTGGTGGGCCAGGTCAGGCCGGGGATGCTCTCATGCCCTTCGAACAGACGCGGGAAGCGCTGAAACTCGCTGTCCCAGTCCTCCTGCCCGCGTTCCACCACCATCGCGCGGGCGGTGTCGGACATGATGATCTGATCGGCGCCATAGGCCGACGCGCCCAGCACGCGCACGGCGTGATAATGGGTCAGCACCACATGGCTGATCGGCTTGTCGGTGACCGAGCGAACGCATTCGATGACCTTCTTCGCCAGCCGCGGCGTCGCCTGCGCCTCGATGATCATCACGGACTCGTCGCCGATGATGACGCCGGAATTCGGATCGCCCTCGGCGGTGAAGGCGTAAAGCCCTTCGCCCACCTCGGTGAAGCTGATCTTCTTTTCCGTCATGTCGCCTTGCGATGCGAATGCCTTGGCCATGTGTTCAGTCCTTCTGCAGAAACTCAAGCCGGTTACCGAAGGGGTCTTCGGCAAAGAACCGGCGGCGGTTCTTGATGGTTGTGTCCCAGTGCGGCGACTGGCCGGAGGCCGAGATCCGCGCTGCAATCCTGTCGATATCGTCGACCGCAAAGCCCGGATGGGCCTTGCGTGCCGGGGTGAAGCGCTCGTCCACGCCCAGATGCAGCTCGGATCCCGCAAGCGCCACCCACAGACCGCCACGCGCCTTCAGCGGTTCGGGTTTGTCGATCTTCGCAAGGCCCAGACCCCCGCACCAGAAGGCGCGGGCTTTCGCCTCTCCGCCCTGTGGAATGGCGATCTGGATATGGTCGAGCGCGATCACGGATCAGCGCGCGTAAGGGTCTTCGGCGGCGGGCAGAACCGTGCCCACGCAATCGCCGAACCCGATCTTGTAACCGTCGCCCCTTGCCGCGCCTGTCAGCGTCAGCGTGTCGCCGTCCTCGATGAAGGACCGCTCTTCGCCGGTCTCAAGCGTGATGGGCTCCTTGCCGCCCCAGCTAAGCTCAAGCAGAGAGCCGCGCGCGGATGGTTCCGCACCTGAAATGGTGCCCGATCCAAGCAGGTCGCCGGCATTCATCGGGCAACCGGATGTGGTGTGATGCGCCAGTTGCTGCGCGGCGGAGTAGTACATTTCCCTGTAATTGGTGCGCGCGATTGTGGTGGCGGCTTTGCCGGCGGGCGCCAGCGTCACCGAAAGCTCGATATCGTAGAGCATCGGCCCGCAATCCTTCAGATGATCGAGCAACTCGACCTCGCGTGGCGGGGTGTCCACGCGGAACGGATCCAGTGCCGCCTTGGTAACGATCCAGGGGCTGATCGTGGTCGCGGTCGCCTTGGCCTGAAACGGGCCGAGCGGCTGATACTCCCAGGCCTGGATGTCGCGTGCCGACCAGTCGTTCAGCAGGACATAGCCGAAGATCGCATCGTCCGCCTCCTGAACCGTGATGGGCCCTTCCGACGGGGTGCCGACGATGGCGCCCATCTCAAGCTCGATGTCGAACCGGGCCGATGGCGCGAAGCGCGGCAGATCGTCATTCGGTCCCTTCAATTGGCCCCAGGGCCGGCGGATCTCGGTGCCCGACACTACGACCGAGGACGCCCGGCCGTTATATCCGATGGGGATATGCAGCCAGTTCGGCGGAAGGGCGTTTTCGGCGCCCCGGAACATCGTACCGACATTGGTGGCGTGATGCCGGCCTGCGTAGAAATCGGTGTACTCGGCGACGACCAGCGGCATGTGCAGCGTGGCCCGCTCCATTGGTATCAGCATCGGTTCGACTGCGCCCCGATCGGCGGACCCTTCGGCCAGCATCTGAATCAGCCGTGCGCGAAGCGCCGCCCACGCCTCGGGGCCCAGTTCCATGACGTCGTTCCAGAACGGCATTGAAAAGAGATCGGGCTCCCCCAGATCGATGAGCCCGGCCTCTTCGGCGGCGGCCATGTCCAGGATCATGTCGCCGATGGCCACGCCGCAGCGCGGGGGCTCGTCACCGGTGGAAAAGACACCATAGGGCAGATTGTTCAACGGAAACGGGGTATCGGCATCATTGGCCGAGGCGACCCAGCTTTTCATCAATGGCATGGTGCGGCGTTCCTTCGGTGCGGTTGGCACAAGATCAATCTGACATGGGAAAGAGCGTATACGGTCCGCCCGGCAGATGACCAGCGGACCGGTGTCCGCGACGGACAGTTGCGGGTCCTCCCTCCCCAACGCGGGTTGGATATTAGTTGGTTTTGTAACTAACAAGGCCTAGCCTGCCCGAATGACCCAAAAAGCCCCCTTCGATCTGGAAGACTTTCTGCCCTATCTGCTGACGCAGGCGGCCGAGGCATCAAGCCTGGAGTTTCAGCAGCACTACAAGGGCCGCTACGGGATGTTGCGGACGGAATGGCGGGTTCTGTTTCATCTGGGCCGTTTCGGCGCAATGACCGCGAAGGAGATCTGCGCGCGCTCGGGCATTCACAAGACCAAGGTCAGCCGCGCTGTCGCCGCGCTGGAGCGCAAGCGCTACCTGTCGCGCGAAGTGCTGGAGACTGACCGACGCCTGGAACGTCTTGGCCTGACCCAGATGGGGGAGCGTGTCTTTGCCGATCTGCTTGGCGCGGCCCAACGTTTCGACAGCGCCATGACGGCGCAGTTCACGGATCAGGAAGAGGCGGTGTTGCGCCGGTGTCTCGTCCGGATCGCGCGCCTGCCGTGACGGGCCGCCTTACAGATGGTCGTGAAAGGCCCGCCAGAGCGGCAGCATGGCGCTGGCCTGATCACGGGCGGAGACGACAAGACCGCGTTCGCGCCATGTCGCGGGGAGCGGCGCCATCATTGCGATGCCCTTGCGCTTCAACAGATCGGCATGAGGGTGATCGGCGGCATAGGGCTTCGGCACCCGCGTGAGCGGCGCGGCCCCGAAATCGGAGAGTTGCGCGCCGGACGCGCGGGCAACCTCCGTCATCGCGTCTGAGACCAGATCGCCGCGCGTATCGATCCATTCCCTGTACCGGGTCAGCGCCGGTCCTTTCAGAGACACGACGCCCAGGCCCAGAACCAGCTCCCCCGGCGCGCAGGAAAAGAACCAGCCGGGCGCAAGATCGTCGGCACTGGCGGGCCGCCAGAGGATGTGCAGCCACGGGTTGTAGGGCGATTTATCCTTGGCGAAGCGTACGTCCCGATAAATGCGGAACAGTTTCGGGGCATGGGCAACCCCGGTCTGCCGGCTCAGATCTTCGGCCAGCAACTCGGCGAACAATTCCGCAGGTTTCCTGATTTGGGTGACGTAATGCGTCTTGCGCGGCTAGAACCAGTCCTTGCGATTGTTGCGGGAGAGATCGGCAAAGAAAGCCTGCGCCGCATCGACCATATCTTCGAACCCGTCGCTCATCTTCCCGCTCCCTCTGCGCTGTCCCTTGCAGTGAACCTGTCCTGCAGGGATATCTCAAGCCTCCGGGGCCGAGCCGCTTGCGGTATTGCCGGTTAATCGGCGTTTCGCTCGGGAAAGATCCTGTCGATGGTCGGGTTTGACGAGGCAAGCGCTGGTATGGGCGCGTGAAGAAAACCTCCCTGATAGTCGTGGTGGACGGGCCGGGCCTGGAGGCGATGTCGCTGTTGCTGGTGGCGTCGCTGCATCGGCAACGTGCGGATCTCGGCGATATGGAGATCGTGGCCTATGTCACGCCGGAGACGCTTGCAAACCTCGGTGACGTTACCCTTGCCCGCGCCCGGGCGGGCGGACCCATGCCGGACTGCGCGGATCGCTGCACGGCCGCGATGTGCCCAGCCCGAAGTGCCGTTAGAGCCAAGCGCCCTTGCACTCTTCGATGGGGCGGGCAATGCTGACCTGCATCTTGAGATTTTTCGAAATGGCAGGTTCGCATCTTGCCATGCGTTCCGCGCAGAGCGGCCCCGGCTTCTGCCATATAGTGCAAGAAATGCAGGTCACATGTCCCAGTCCGATCAGGTTCACACCTCCGAAACCAGCCGGTCCGCCGCGCCGCGCCCCGGCCACCTTCCGCCAGTCGAGGATCTGGTTGCCTGCCCGACCTGCGACGCGCTTTATCAGCTTCCGGACGTGCCGAAAGGCTCGCGTGCGCGGTGCCTGCGCTGCCATACGGTGCTGACCGCGCCCCGCGACGGGGCGATGACGCGGATCGTGATGCTGGCGGGTACATCCGTCATTCTGATGCTGGCGGCGATCTTCTTTCCGTTCCTGGAGCTGACGGCGGCGGGCATCACGCAGCGCAGTTCGATCATGGACGTGGTTCTGGTCTTTGCAGACGGGCCCTTCGTGGGCCTTGCGATTGCCGTGGGCGCGCTCATCGTGATCCTGCCGCTCGCGCGCTTTCTGGCGCTGATCTATGTGCTTGCGCCCATGGCTTTCGGCTGGCGGCCCGCCCGCGAGGCGGTGCCGGTTTTCCGGCTGGCGGAGCGTATGAAGCCCTGGTCGATGGCGGAGATATTCATCGTCGGGGTGGCCGTGGCGCTGATCAAGGTGGCGGGGCTTGCACATCTGTCCCTCGGCCCTGCCTTCTGGGCCTTTGTGGCGCTGGTTCTGATTACTGCGGTGAAGGACACGTTCATGTGCCGGTTGACGATATGGAAAACGCTCGAACAGCGCAGCCAATGATGACCGCGCGCTCGGCGGGTCTGGTCGGCTGCCCGAATTGCGGCCGGGTCCACGATGTCCCCGCGCCCGGGCGCTGCCAGCGTTGCGGCTGGCGCCTGCCGGGCCATGCGCCGGATCGAAGCCTGCAACGGGTCTGGGCATGGCTGTTTGCCGGGCTGGTCGTCTACATTCCGGCAAACATCTATCCGATGCTGCGCACCAACACCTTCGGCCGGACGACCGAAAGCACGATCCTCGAAGGAGTGGTGGACCTGCTCCATCATGGCTCTTACGGGGTGGCGCTGGTGGTTTTCGTGGCCAGCATCGTGATCCCCATCGGCAAGTTTTTCGCCATCGCCTATCTCGCCATCAGTGTGGAACGGCGCGAGATGATGCAGGTTCATGCGCGTCACCGGCTGTTCGAGGTTGTGGAATTCATCGGGCGCTGGTCGATGATCGACGTTTTCGTGGTCGCGATCCTGGCCGCGCTTGTCCAGCTTGACTTTGCGGCCACGATCAACCCGGGCATCGCGGCCATCAGCTTCGCGCTTTCTGTTGCATTCACCATGCTTTCGGCGCAGAGCTTCGACCCCAAGACCATTTGGCTTGACGGGGACATGCGGCCCAGATGACGGATCAGACACCGCCCTTGCCGGAGATCGATCAGCCGAACCGCTCGGCCCTTCGGAACCTGTCGGTCGTCTGGCTGGTGCCGGTTCTGGCGCTTGCGGTGGCCCTTGGCATCGCATGGCAGGCCTATTCGGATCGGGGTACGCTGATCGAGATCCGCTTCGAGAACGGCGCCGGGGTCACGGCCGGCGAAACCACGGTCCGCTACCGTGACGTGGTGATCGGAACGGTGGAAGACGTCAGGTTCAGCCCCGATCTGCAAACGGTCATCGTGGAGGCCCGGGTCGAAAACGAAGTGCTGCCCTTTCTCGACGAGGATGCGACCTTCTGGGTGGTGCGCCCCGAGATATCCACCCAAGGGGTCAGTGGCCTGTCCACGGTCGTCTCCGGCGTCTTTATCGAGGGCGCCTGGGATAGCCGGCCCGAGATCGCGACGCGCAGTTTCGACGGCCGCGAGAGCCCGCTCTTCGTCCTGCCCGGTGACGAGGGGCGCCGGATCACGCTGAATGTCAGCCCCGGCATTCAGCTTCAGGGTGGGGCGCCCGTGACCTTCCGGGGCATCCAGGTCGGGCGCCTGGAACAGCCGGATCTCACCGAGGATGGGCTTTCCATCACGGTCGATGCATTCATCGACGCCCCTCACGACCAGCGGATCACACAGGCAACGCGGTTCTGGGACAGTTCGGGGTTTTCCGTCAGTTTCGGGGCGGATGGCCTGACGCTGGACGTGGAAAGCCTTGCCTCGCTCGTGACCGGCGGGATCGAGTTTGACGAGGTGTATTCCAACGGTCAGCCGGTTGAGGGTGACGCGGTGTTCGAGGTGTACGAGTCCGAGGAGGCCGCCCGGGCGAGCGCATTCGACGTGGCCTCGATCGGGGAAGTGCCTGTCGCGGTGGAGTTCAGCAATTACATACGGGGCCTCGTTCCCGGCACGCAGGTGGTGATGGCCAACGACCAGATCGGCGAAGTGACCGCCGTGACCGTGCAGTCGGTCGAGATTGCGGACGGGTCAAAGCAGCGGCTGGTCGTCGATCTGGTGCTGGACCCGGGCCGCATGGGCTTCCCCGTCGGGACAGGGGCCGAAGAGGTCTACGAATACCTGGCCGAACAAGTGGCCGATGGTCTGCGGGCCCGGCTTGCAACCGCGGGTCTGATCTCCTCGGAAACCCGGATCGAGTTCGCGATTGATTACGATGCCCGGCCCGCGCGGTTCGAGGTGGCGGCCGATCCCTACCCGGTCATGCCCTCGGTTATGGTGGAGCAGACCAATGTGAACACCACCGCCGAGGGTGTGCTGGAACGCGTGGCGGCGCTGCCGTTCGAGGAACTGCTGAGCCAGGCCATCGACACGCTGGCCAGCATCGAGGGGCTGGCGGGCGATCCGGCGCTGAGGGACGTGCCGGAGGAGGTCGTGGCCCTGCTGACCGAGGCGCGCGAACTGGTCGGCGGCGACGAAACGCAGGCGATCCCGGGGGAGGCGCGCGCCGCCGTCGCCGAGTTGCGCGGGATCCTTGCGGAACTGCGCGAAGCCGGCACCATCGCCGCGCTGACCTCGGTCATCGCGCAGGCGGACGAGGCTATGGGCCCGATCACCGAGGCCTCCGCCGTGTTGCCGGAGGTGATGGCCAATCTCCGCGCCCTCTCGGAAACCGCCGCGGAGCTTGAAATCGAGGCGTTGATCACCACGGCAAATACCGTCCTGGCCAGTGCCGATGCCTTCATCAGCAGCGAGGGTATGGCGGAGGTTCCGGCAAATCTTTCGGCCTCGCTCGTCGAACTCGAAGCGCTTGTCGCAGAACTGCGCGCGGCAGATGTGGTGGGCAGCCTGAACACGACCTTGGCCTCCACAAGCGCCGCCGCCGAGGAGTTGCCGGCGCTCGTCGAGCGGACCGATGCGGTTCTGACACGGATCAACACCCTTGTCGGGGCTTATGGCGCGCGCTCAGCATTCATGGGAGAAACGATGGATGTCCTGCGCGAGATTACCACCGCGGCCCGGTCCATCGCGCAACTGGCCCGGGCCATCGAACGCAACCCAAGTTCCCTGATCACTGGACGCTGACTCATGTTGACCCGGATTTCGATATTCCTTCTGGCGCTCTCGCTTGCGGCCTGCGGCGGCAACGGAGACCTGTTTCTGGTGCCGCCCGCCAACACCCCCGCGGCGCCGGTTGCGGTTGGCGCGCAGAGCCTAGAGGTGCGTGACGTGATCCTGCCGGCCTATGTGGCGGAGGCCGACATTCTGGTGCAGGAAGCCGATGGCGCGCTGCGCCCGGTCGGGGGCGCGCTTTGGGCCGATGATCCGCGAACCGGCATCACCCAGGCGCTTGCGCGGCGGCTCGATCTCGGCACCACGGCCACGGTCGCGGCCGAGCCCTGGCCGCTATTCGACGGGCCGGACAGGAGCGTACAGGTGACCATCGATCGCATGGTCGCCCGTGCAGACGGCCAGTTCGAACTGGGCGGCCAATTCGCGGTGATCTCGCGCAGCGGTGCTGCGCGCGAATTCCTCCGCCGTTTCGAGATTGTCGAACCCTATGCCGGGCCCGACCCGCAATCGGTCGCCGACGCCCTGGGCCGTGCCTTGACCGCCCTGTCGACCCGGATCGCCGAAAGCATCGCGCGATAGCCCAAGAGCGGGACGCATGTGCCCGGCCTGCTGCGGACCGGCCGACGGCACGGTCAGGCGGTAGGAAATGCTGTCCCAGCGGCGCGATCAATCAGGTAAATCAGGGTTCGGTCACCCATCGCGCAGGCGGGGATATGTCGTATTGCAAACCATCAGGGCTCGCGGAACTATGATTGCTGCGCTGGGGGCGGTCAGATCACTCGTCATGAACCCGGTCCGCCTAATACCGGGATCGACCAATTGCCGACTGCGTAGTGATTGGCCAGATTACGGATTCTGACTTTTCTATTTTTGAAAACTGTCTAGGTCATGTTGACAGATGGTTGAGCCAGAGGCGGATTGAGGTGATGTCAATGAAGCCCAGGAAACTCTGTGCCGTTTTGTCATAGCGAGTGGCGACGCGACGGGCGTTCTTGAGCTTGTTGAAGCAGCGCTCGACCAAGTTT
>JACNMN010000011.1 GCA_020622165.1 Boseongicola sp. H5 | reverse complement strand
ACCCGCTGGTTAAAGCCACCCGCACTGCTTCTGAACGAAATTCCTCGGTTGGTCGTGATGCCATCTGTGTTCTCCTTTGCGACACGATACGTAGTCAAAGGAGCGGCACAAATCCGTGACAGGTCCATACCGCTGCTGACCGAGCCCGAAAGCGGGCCGGCCTTCCATGTCGTCGTGCCGTCCCTGCCGGGCTTCGGGTTTTCCGAACGGTCGTCCGAACGCGGCATGAGCCCGGCCGCCATGGCGCCGCTGATGCATGGGTTGATGACGGAAGCGCTGGGCTATGACCGATACGGGATCCGCTCCAGCGACCTGGGCGCCGGCGTCGCATCGGCCATGGCGCTGGCCTATCCGGGGGCGATCATCGGTTCGCATAGCGGGGGCACCAACCCCTATCTGCAACAGCCGCTGCCCGAAGATCTGACGGAAGAGGAGCAGACCTTCGTACAGAATGCGCAGATGTGGACCTTCACCGAAATGGCCTATGCCTTCCTGCATTCCTCCAAGCCGCAGACGGTTGCATATGCGCTGAACGATTCTCCCGCCGGGCTGGCCTCGTGGTTTCTGGAGAAGTTCCAGCGGTGGGTCGACCATGACGGCGACCTTTACGGCGTGATCCCGCGGGATGATCTGCTGACGAACCTGACGATCTACTGGGCGACGGAAACGATCAACTCGTCGATGCGGCTTTACTACGAGGCCGCGCGCGCCGAAGGCGGCTGGGGCGTGCCGGAGATCCCCGTCGGCTATCTGATGCCGTCCAACGACTTCTTTCCAACACCGCGAAGCTGGATCGAGCGGCAGGGACCGGTGGCGCATTGGACCGAAACCGATCAAGGCGGGCATTTCATGGAATGGGAGCAGCCTCAGATCGTTGCGGAGGATCTGCGAACCTTCTTCTCCGGTCTTTGACGTCCCGTCGCCGCAAATCCTGCGCCCCCATGGAGCGCGATGGGCCATCGGCAACGCCCGATTGGAGGGTCGGGCGGAGTGTTCGAGTTGCATGCCGGCTCCAAGTGAAAGCTGCGATACAGCGGCTTTAAGGCCAGGGGCGGCAAGGCCCCGGATCGTCATCATCCGGCCGGTCTCGACCCGCCGGATCTGCGGGCGCCTTGCCAGGGGGACCGCCCGGGCGGGACCGGGGGCGGGGGCTAGCCGGGGATTTCCAGCGTGATGTTCCGCCCGTTCTTCACATATTGCAGCGTGTCCTCGCCGATTGCGGCGACGCGGCCCCCATCGACGCGGTCGCCGACGCTGACGCGCACGAAGCGGCCCGAGGGCAGGCGCACAAGCGCGCGGCGGTTCGACGGTGTGCCGCTGACACCGATCAGATTGACGTTGCGCAGATTGATCGCGTTGCTGGTGGTGGCGGCCCGCGTGACCGTTGCGCTGGACGGGATCGCGGGCTGAACGGGCGCGGGCGCGCTGGCGGTCTGGACCACCGTTGCGGCCCCGCTGCTGCTCTGACCGGTGGAGCCCTGGGTGGCGCGGGCTACGATCTCGTTGAAATCGCTGGGGCGCAGGCGCGGCATGCGGGAGGAGGCGACGGCCAGCGCGCTGGCTTCGATCACCCGGATCTCGGGCGTGCGCTCGGCGGTCAGGGCCTCGGCATCGAAGGTCGAACCCGGTGTGCCGGTTTGCGGATCGGGGGTGGTGGCGGCGGTTGCGGCGCGGACGGCCATGGCCACCTGCTGAACCGAAGGGGGGCGCGCGGTCGGGCGGCGGTTGGCCAGTTCGTTGGCGGTGAAGCCTCCGAGGCGCAGACGCTCCCGGCGCTCGGCCAGATCGTCGGGCCGAGGCGTGGGCTGGAAACTGGCCAGAATGGCGGTTTCGACGGCATCGCCATCCGGGCCGCCATCGGTTGCTTCGGCATCCGGTTCGGGGGCGGCGCCGCCGTCACGGGGAACCGGCAGGATCGGCGGCGTTCCGGCGAAGATCCGGATGCCATCGGCCGTCAGCGCGCCGTCGGGCGCGGGGACGACCAGACCGTCCGGGCCCAGAGTGAAGGTGGTTCCGAAGGGCGGCGGCGAGGCATAGCGCCGGGTCACGCCGATCCAGTCTTCCAGATCGGGCGCGGGAATGGCGAAGGCATCATGGGTCACCACCACCGGGTCGATGGAGGCCATGTAGATCTCGTCCTGCAGGCTTGGATCGACGAGGCTGGGCTGTTCGGGCGGGCGTTGCCAGATACCGCTGGCGGCATAGAGCGCCTCGGTCTCCTCGGGGGAGGGCAGGAGCGTTTCGGGGTCCGTCGGGGCGGGGCCCAGATCCAGATCGGCGTCGATATCCGGCAGGGTCATGTCGAGCCCGGCGGTGTCCGGCGGCGCGGCTGCGGGCGACGGTTCGGAGGCCGTCTCGGGCTCGGGCGCGGCGGTGGCGGGGGGCTCAAGCCGGGCCAGTTCTTCGGCGCGGTCGGGTGCGGCCGGTGCGCTGACCGTGGCCGAGGGTGCCGGGCGCGCGGGTGCGGGCGCGGTTGCGATTTCCACATCCGGCGCCTCCCGGCCCAGCCATCGGGCGACGCTGCTGTCCGGCAGGAACAGGGCCGACCAGACCGCGACCAGCGCCAGGATCAGAAGCAGGATAAGCGTGAGCAGCAGGCCGGTCTTGAGCGACGGCCCGGCCCCGCTGGCGGCGCGGCGCGCCAGCAGACCGCCGGTGATCGGGGCATCGGGTTCGGCGATGTCCGCGCCGGCGGGCGGGGCCGCGTCGCCGGAGGTGGCGGTCAGATCCTTGCGGCGCAGGATGCGCGCGGTGACGCGGCCGATGGCGGCCCCGCTCTCGGCAGATGGCGCATTTGTCGGGCGGGCCATGGATCTGCCCGTGGACCGGCCCGGCGGTACCGGCACACCGCCCGTCGGACGATCGCCCAGGCGCAGATCGCTGTCCGGGGTCAGGCGGCGGCCCGGCACACTGCTGGCATGGGCGGCGGGCGACCGGGTCGGGGCGGAGACGCCGGTGCTGCTGTCGGCGGGGGGATCGGTGGGCGCGGCCAGCCCGCTGTCTCTCGGGGGCGCGGTCTTGGGGGACGGTGCGCGCGCGCCGGCGTCGGATATGGCTGGCGCCGTCTCCGGCCCGGTCTCTGCCGGGTCGGGTTCGGCCGGCTGCGGCGCAAGACCGAAGCGGCTGCTGCGGGTGCTGATCAGGCTGCCGGGCTGATCGCCGGGGGCCGAAACCTTGCCGCGCCGCGCGCCGAACCCGGTGGGCATCTGGAGCACGGGTTTTTCATCGTCGGATGCTCGCCCGGACCTGTCATCGTCGGCGCCGTCATCCGGCGTCTCGTCCCGGGTGTCCTGTGGGGAGGGTTTGCCGGCCGGCCGACCGTTTCGGGGTTGCCGGGATTTGACGACCGGGGCCAGATCGCCGCCGGTCTCCTCCGGACCCTCGGGGGCGGCGGTCTGCGCTGTCTGGTCCAGGGGCTCGGCCTGAATTGCGGGCCCGGGTTCGGGTTCCGGGGCCGGGGCCGGGGTGACCGGGATCTCGGCCGCGGGCTCCGGGGGTTCCTCGGGGTCCGGTCTGGTCCATGTGTCGGGGCCGAAGGCCAGCCCGCTATCGGGCAGGTTCAGCCCGCGGGCCTCGTCGGCAAGCTGGAAAAGCGGCACGCCGGGATACTTCTCCACCGGCGGAGAGGCGGCGAAGCCGACGCCGTTGAACCCGTTGTCGCGGGCGAAGCCTTCGGCCTCGTCCAGCGTGTCGCGGGCGACCACCGCCAGAGCCGCGCGCCCACCGCCCAGATCGCGCCAGTCATAGGCCAGATCCTCGACCGCGTAGGGCGTCAGACCTTCCAGACGGCCGGGGATTGCCGCCGATCCGCCCAATCCTTCCAGCTCGGTATAGAGGATCTGGTCGTCGGGCAGGATCAAGAGGGTGGGGAAATTCGGGCCCCCGCGTTCCTCGCCCATCGCGCGCAGACCTGCCAGCGCCCCGCCCAGATCGGGCACGTCCAGCGCGGTATCGCCGATCAGCGCCCAATGGTCGGACGCCTGGCGATGGGCCAGCGCGATGCCTTCCGGCGACAGGAATAACGCAAACTCGACAGTCACGGATGACCTCTATCCACGGAGCCCCCGGGCAGGCCCCTCCCACGGCTTGATCCTTATAGCAGGAAATCGCTGGTGAAAACCACGCGACACTCCTGCCCGGTGCGAAGCGGCAAACATCATCCTACGGTGATTTCGACCCTGACAAAAGAGGCATTCCGATCATGAAACAGCTTATCCTTGCCGCCGCGCTCGCATGCGTTCCTCTGGGCGCCCTTGCCGAAGACATGGCGACGCTGACGATCCGGGGCACGGGCCAGATCGACGTGGCGCCCGATATGGCCACGATCCAGCTTGGCGTCCTGTCGCAGGCCGAAACCGCGGGGCAGGCGCTGGCGGAAAACAGCGCCGATCTGGAGGCGGTGCTGGCGGTTCTGGCGATCACCGGGATCGACGGGCGGGACATCCAGACATCGCAGTTTTCGGTGCAGCCGGTCTGGTCCGACTACAGCGGCCAGAGCGAGCGGACGCCCGGGATCACCGGGTTCACCGTGACCAATGAAGTGTCGGTCCGGCTGCGCGATCTGGGCAAGCTGGGGGAAGTTCTGGATGCGGTGACGCAGGATGGGGCCAATCTGATTCGGGGTCTGTCCTTCGGTCTGGCCGATCCCGACCCGGTCGCCGACGAGGCGCGGCTGGCCGCGATGGCCGATGCCCGCGCCCGCGCCGACCTGCTGGCGAACGCCGCCGGGGTGGAGATCACCGGTATTCGCAGCATCACCGAGGGCGGGGACGAGCGGCCGTTCCCCGCCGCTGGCAGGCTTGAGATGGCGATGCAGCAGGCGGTGCCGATTGCCGAAGGGGAGATCACCGTGTCGGCCACGGTGACCGTCGTCTACGAAATCGACGGCTGACTAGCCCGCGGCCTTGGCCAGCGCCTGATCCAGGTCGGCGATCAGGTCGTCGGCATCCTCGATCCCGATCGACAGCCGGACAACATTGGGGGCCGCGCCCGCGGCCTCCTGCTGTTCCGGGGTCAGTTGCCGGTGCGTCGTGGAGGCCGAGTGGATGACGAGCGAGCGGGTATCGCCGAGATTGGCTACGTGGCTGAAGATCTCCAGACTGTCGACCAGCTTGATGCAGGCCTCGTACCCGCCCTTGACCGCGAAGGTGAAGAGCGCGCCCGCGCCCTTGGGGCAGACGGTTTTCACCCGGTCGAAATAGGGCGAGCTTTCAAGACCCGCATAGGTGACGAAATCGACGCGGTCATCGGCCTCCAGCCATTTGGCGATCTCCACCGCGTTTTCCACATGGCGCTCCATCCGGAGCGACAGGGTTTCGACCCCCATCAGGGTGTAATGGGCGGCCTGCGGGTTCATCGTCATGCCCAGATCGCGCAACCCGATGGCGATGCCGTGGAAGGTATAGGCCAGATTGCCGAAGGTCTCGTGGAACTTCAGCCCGTGATAGGCAGGCTCGGGCGCCGAGAGGGAGGGAAACTTGTCGGAGGCCGACCAGTCGAATGTGCCGGAATCGATCACGCAGCCGCCGGTGACGGTGCCGTTGCCGGTGAGGTATTTCGTCGTGGAATGGACCACCAGCGTCGCGCCATGTTCGATGGGCCGGCAGAGATAGGGGGTGGCGGTGGTGTTGTCGATGATCAGCGGGATACCGGCGGCATCGGCGATATCGGCGATTGCGCGCACATCCATGATGTAGCCGCCGGGGTTGGCGATGGCCTCGCCGAAGACGGCGCGGGTGTCATCGTCGATGGCGGCCTTCACGGCATCGAGATCGTCCATGTCGACGAATTTCGCGGACCAGCCGAAACGCTTGATCGTCTGGCTGAACTGGGTGACCGTGCCGCCGTAAAGACGGGTGGACACGACCACGTTCTTGCCGGGGCTCATCAGCGGGAAAAGCGCCATGATCTGTGCCGCATGGCCGGAGGAGCAGCAGACCGCGCCCACGCCGCCCTCTAGCGTGGCAAGCCGCTCCTGCAGCACGGCCACGGTCGGGTTGGTCAGGCGGGAATAGATGAAGCCCACCTCCTGCAGGTTGAACAGCGCCGCGGCGTGATCGGCATCGCGGAACACATAGGCCGTGGTCTGGTAGATCGGGGTCTGCCGCGCGCCGGTGGCGGGGTCGGGGCGGGCGCCTGCATGGATTTGCAGCGTGTCGAAGCCGTAGCTGGGTCCGTCGGTCATTGGTGTCTCTCCCTTGAAATGCCGTGTTTGGGAGAAGCTTTAGGGCAAGCGGGACAGGGCGACAATGTGGCGTGACGCAGAAAGAACGGGCGGCGCGGCGGGGCCGGTTCCCCGGGAACAGGGGTTTGGAAAGCCCGGCGCATCCGCGACCGGCGTTTTCCTGCCGCGGCGCGCGGCGAAACCCGGGGTCTCCGCGGGGGCCGAGACGCGCCTGATTGCCTGACGGCGCCGCACCGCCCGCGACATCGCCGCCGACCATTGGCCCTAGACCTTGGCCCGTGCTTGCGGCATTACCTGTCCAATATGCTTTTGCCTGACCCGGAGGCGCCCCATGCTGAGCTTTCTGAAACGTCTCGTGACCTGGTGGAACGGCCAGACCCTCGGCACCCAGCTGATGACCTGGCGCAGGGGTGAGCGCGTGGGCGAGGACGAGGCGGGCAACGTCTTCTACCAGACCCGTGACGGCTTGCGCCGCTGGGTGATCTTCAACGGCGAGGCGGAGGCCAGCCGGGTCAGCCCCGACTGGCACGGGTGGCTGCACCACACCTGGAATGATCCGCCGAGCGAGCGCCCGCTGCCCCGCAAGACGTGGGAGAAGCCGCATCTGCCGAACCTGACCGGCACGGCGCAGGCCTATGCGCCCGCAGGCTCGATCCGGCGGCGCGACCCCGAAGAGCGCCGCGATTACGAGGCCTGGAGCCCGGATTAGGCAGAGAGCGGCAGGGAGTACTGTCGATGTCCGAGAACACCACTGCCGAGATCGTCGTGGGCGGCGTCGTGCTGGCGGCCGCGGTGGGGTTTTTCATCTATGCCGCGCAGGCCACCGGGTTCGAGCGGGATACCGGCAGTTACGAACTGGTGGCCTCGTTCCGCTCGGTGGAGGGGATCGGGCTGGGCACCGATGTGCGCCTTGCCGGTGTGCGCGTCGGATCGGTGACCGGTCTGGAGCTGAACCCCACGACCTATCGCGCCGACACGACCATCAGCATCCGCGATGAGATCGAGATCCCCGATGACAGCGCGATTGCGGTCGCCTCCGAAGGGTTGCTTGGCGGCTCCTTCGTCGAGATCCTGCCGGGCGGGTCGCCGTTCGCGCTGGAACCCGGCGGAGAGATCATCGACACGCAAAGCTCGGTCAGCCTGATCACGCTTCTGCTGCGCTTCGTCACCGGCGACGGGGAAGGCGAATGACGCGCCGCCCCCTGATGCTTGCGGCGGTGATTTCGCTTGCCATGACCCCCGGCGTTTCGGTCGCGCAGGACCCGGCGGTGAGCCCTTTCGTGCAAAACAACGATGGCAGCCTCTTCGTGCAGGATCGCGGCGACGGGGTCCGGCTGGAGGAGCGGCGGAACCCCGGCGCCGTCACATCGGTGAGCGCGCCCAATGTGGCCCCCGCCGATGGCGCGGTTCTGCGCGCGCTGGACAAGACCCTCGGCCGGCCGACGGATATCGAGATGTCGAACGGGCAGACCGTCGTGTTCGGCAGCATCGCGATCCGCATGTTCGAATGCCGCTATCCGATCGACAACCCCGCCTCGGACGGGTTCGCCCATATCCAGGTGATGGATCTGGACGGGGACGAGGTGTTCAACGGCTGGATGGTCGCCTCCAGCCCGGCGCTGGTGGCGATGGAACACCCGCGCTACGATGTCTGGGTTCTGAGGTGCAGGATTTCCTGAGGCGTGACAGGCTGGGGCTGCGCCAGAAAATCCGCCTCCCAGTCGAGCGCGCGTTCCAGCCGGCGGTGATACTCGGCCCGGGGGATTTCCACCGCGCCAAGCCGGATCAGGTGATCGGTGACGAACTGTGTATCGAACAGCTGAAAGCCGCCATAGCGCAGACGGCTGACCAGATAGGCCAGCGCGATCTTCGAGGCATCCGTGCGGCGCGAGAACATGCTTTCCCCGAAAAACGCCGCGCCAAGCGTGACCCCATAGACGCCGCCCACAAGCACGGGGCCATCCCAGACCTCCATGGAATGGGCGTAGCCTGCGGCGTGAAGCTGCTGATACAGCTCGAAGATCTCGGCATTGATCCAGGTTTCATCGCGGTCGGCGCAGCCTGCGACCGTGCCCTTGAAATCCGTATTGACGCGGATGTCGAACGGCGCGGCCCGGATCCTGCGGGCGAGACTGCGCGAGATGTGGAACCCGTTCAGCGGGATGATGCCGCGGCGCTGGGGATCGACCCAGAAGAGATCGGGATCGTTGCGGCTTTCGGACATCGGAAAGATGCCGGCCGCATAGGCCCGCAGCAGAAGATCCGCGGTCAGGGTGGGGCGCTGGTAGAGATCATGGGCCATCGTCCGGCAGCATAACCGCTTGCGGTGAAGAAACTCCATCCGCGTTTTTTGACGTGGGGGTGGCTTCTGGCGGCCCCGGCGGGATCGCCTGCGCAGCGACGGGGGAACCCGTGCCGGTCGGGCGGCGTTGCCCTCTTGACCGCACTGGCAGACCACCCCCGGAAAGGCAGACCCGATGACCCGTGACGTCACCGGCCACCCGACAGGGACGGAGCGGCCCTATCTGCTTATCTTGCTTGGATTTATCGGCTGTTTCGGGTGCCTGTCGCTGATTGTCGGCACCGCGGTCGCCCCGTTCTTCGTGCCCGACCATGACTGGGTCGCCGATACGATCAGCGATCTGGCTGCGGGCCGGTCCGAGATCATCATGGATGTCGCCCTTTACGGGTTCGCGGCCGGGCTTTTCGCCGTCTCCCTCGCGGCGGCGCATATGCATCTGGGCGGGGTCAGATGGTCGATCGGCCTGATCTCTCTGGCGATTCTCGCGTCGCTGGTGGTGATCGTGGGCGCGCGCAACGAATATGGCGACGGGGACAGCGAGGGGATCGTGATCCATATCTATCTGGTCTACGGGCTGGGCGCGCTGTTCCTGCTGGCGCCCCTGTGCCTTGCTCCGGGCCTGCGGCAGGATCACGGCCGGGCGCGAAAGGCGCTGATCGCGCTCGGGCTGCTCTGGGGTCTCTGCGCGCCGCTTTTCCTGTTCACGCCCACGGGCGTCGACGGGCTGGTAGAGCGCCTGCTGGGGCTGGTGGCCTGTGCCATCGTGGCGCTTCTGGCGCTTGTGGCGATCCGGCGCGGGAGGGCGGCGTTGTAGGGCCGCCCGGAGGATGGTTTCAGCCCAGGTTCGTTTCCAGCCACTTTTCCAGCCAGTGGATGTTGTACTCCCCGGTCTGGACCGCCTCTTCCTCCATCAGGGCGCGGAAAAGCGGGATCGTGGTGTCCACGCCATCGACGATCAGCTCGCCAAGGGCCCGGTGAAGACGCGCCAGCGCCTCGGGCCGGTCGCGGCCATGCACGATCAGCTTGGCGATCAGGCTGTCGTAATAGGGCGGGATCGAATAGCCGTCGTAAAGCGCCGAATCCATCCGGACGCCCAGACCGCCGGGCGCGTGATACTGGGTGATCTTGCCCGGGCAGGGCGAGAAATTCGGCAGCTTTTCCGCATTGATCCGGACCTCGATGGAGTGGCCGTTCACGACCAGATCCTCTTGACGGAAGGACATCTCCTCGCCCGCCGCGACACGGATCTGCTCACGCACCAGATCGACGCCGAAAATCGCCTCGGTCACCGGGTGTTCCACCTGCAGCCGCGTGTTCATCTCGATGAAAAAGAACTCGTCGTTTTCGTAGAGAAACTCGATCGTGCCGGCGCCTTCATAGCCGATCTCGGCCACGGCCTTGGCGCAGGTCGCGCCGATCCGGGCCCGGATCTCGGGGCTGATCGCGGGGCCGGGGGCCTCTTCCAGCACTTTCTGGTGCCGCCGCTGCAGCGAGCAGTCGCGCTCCCCCAGATGGACCGCGTTGCCGCGCCCGTCGCCGAACACCTGCACCTCGATATGGCGGGGCGCACCGAGATATTTCTCGATATACACCTCGTCATTGCCGAAATTGGATTTACCCTCGCTGCGCGCGGTGCGGAAGGCGGTTTCCAGCTCTTCGGCGGAGCGGGCCAGCTTCATGCCCTTGCCGCCGCCGCCCGCGGTCGCCTTGATGATCAGCGGGAAGCCGGTTTCCCGTGCCACGGCCTGCGCCGCCTCGAAATCGGGCACGCCGCCATCGGAGCCGGGCACGCAGGGCACGCCGAGCGCCCTCATCGTGTCCTTGGCGGTGATCTTGTCGCCCATCATGCGGATATGTTCGGCCGACGGGCCGATGAACTTGATCCCGTGATCTTCGACGATCTGCACGAATTGAGCGTTTTCCGACAGGAAGCCATAGCCCGGATGGATCGCCTCCGCCCCGGTGATCTCGCAGGCGGAAATGATCGCGGGCACGCTGAGATAGCTGAGCGTGCTTGACGGGGGGCCGATGCAGATCGCCTCGTCCGCCATGCGGACATGCATCGCATCGCTGTCTGCGGTGGAATGGACGGCGACCGTGCCCACGCCCATCTCACGCGCAGCGCGGATGACGCGGAGCGCGATTTCGCCGCGATTGGCGACAAGGATCTTGGAGAACATGCGCGCGCCGCCCTATTCGATGATCATGAGCGGTGCGCCGAATTCGACGGGCGCGCCATCTTCGACAAGAATGCGTTTGACAGTGCCGGATTTGGGTGACGGGATCTGGTTCATCGTTTTCATCGCTTCGATGATCATCAGGGTCTGGCCCTCGGCGACCTTGTCGCCCACCGCGACGAAGGACGGGGTGCCGGGCTCCGGTTGCAGATAGGCGGTGCCGACCATGGGCGATGTGACCGCATTGGGGTCCTGCGCGGGATCGACCGACGGGGCCGGGGCGGGCGCCGCATCGGCGGCGGCGGGGCCGGAGATCGGCGCCGGCGCGGCGTGCATGGCCGGGGCGGGCGCGGATTGCACCATCTGCATCTGCCGCGAGACGCGGACATTCAGGCTGTCATCGGCGCCGTAATCGCGCTTGACCTGCAACTCCGTCAGGTCGTTCTCTCGCAGCAACTCGGCCAGCGCCCGGATGAACGCCACATCCCCGTCATGCGTTTTGTTTGCCATGGTGTTTTTGTCCTCGCCGTATGTATTGGCTGTTCTTATACGGGCCAGACCGTGTGCCCGCGCCTGATTTATCGCCCATATACTGCACAAGACGCGGGGATTAAAGCGCTTGCGCGCGGGAAAGGCCGATCCGGCTTCCCCTGCGGTATGCGCCCGGTTTCGGCTGTTTTACAGGCATTCGCGCCGGTTTTTGCCGCATTGCGCGGCTGAAAGGCGGCAAACCCGGTGCGCCGAATAATTTACCATTTGATAAAATTTTGGACCTGTGCCAGCGTTCCGGGGACGACAGCCATTCGATCAGGGAGGGACGATACCCCATGACGAACAGCCCCTTCACCCCCGGAATTGTTCCGGGCCGGCTTCATCCCGAGGCCTATGAGGCGAATTTCGCCGATCTGCACGAGCCCCTCGACAGCCATGAGGCGCTGGTGGCCGCGGACCGCTGCTACTTCTGCCACGATGCGCCCTGCATCACGGCCTGTCCCACGGAAATCGAGATTCCGCTTTTCATCCGGCAGATTGCGACCGGCACGCCGGAGGCGGCGGCGCGCACGATTTTCCAGCAGAACATCCTTGGCGGGATGTGCGCGCGGGTTTGCCCGACGGAGACGCTGTGCGAGGAGGCCTGCGTGCGCGAGATCGCCGAGGGCAAGCCGGTTCTGATCGGGCAATTGCAGCGCTACGCGACGGACACGCTGATGGCGGCGGGCGTCCATCCGTTCACGCGGGCGGCGCCAACGGGCAAATCCGTGGCCGTCGTGGGGGCCGGGCCCGCCGGGCTGGCCTGTGCGCACCGTCTTGCGATGCATGGCCACGAGGTGACGATCTACGATGCAAGGCCGAAAGGCGGCGGCCTGAACGAATACGGGATCGCGGCCTACAAGACCGTGGAGAATTTCGCGGAGGCCGAACTGGACTGGCTGATGAAGATCGGCGGGATCACCCTTGAGACCGGCAAGGCGCTGGGTGTCGACATGACGCTCGACAGCCTGAAAGCGGAGTTCGACGCGGTGTTTCTGGGTATGGGGCTGGCCGGTGTGAACGCCCTGCGCGCGGACGGGGAGGACAAGGCGGGCGTGATGGATGCGGTCGGCTTCATTTCCGATCTGCGGCAGGCCGGGGATCTGTCGGCTCTGCCGGTGGGCCGCAATGTCGTGGTGATCGGCGGCGGCATGACGGCGATCGATGCGGCGGTCCAGTCGAAGCTTCTGGGCGCCGAAACCGTGACGATCCTTTATCGCCGGGGCCGCGATGCGATGCCCGCCAGCCGATATGAGCAGGATCTGGCGGCCTCCAAGGGGGTGCGGATCGTGTTCAACGCGATGCCGGTGGCGGTTCTGGGCAACGGGGCGGTCACGGGCGTGCGGGCGGAATACACACGCGCCGAGGGCAAGAGCCTGATCGGCACGGGCGAGACATTCGATCTGCCCGCCGATCAGGTGCTCAAGGCCATCGGCCAGACGCTCGACGGCACGCCCGACGGCCTGTCGCTGAGCGATGGAAAGATCGCGGTGACAGGTGCGGGCCGGACCGGCGTTGCGGGCGTCTGGGCGGGTGGCGATTGCGCCAGCGGAGGCGAAGACCTGACCGTGACGGCGGTGGCCGAGGGGCGCGATGCGGCGGAAGACATCCACAAGGCCCTTGTGGGATGAGCTGGGTCGCGGGAGGTTTTGCCGCGGCGATCTGTGCGGGGGCACCGGTGCTGGCCAACCCGTTCGAGGGAGAGTGGTGCCACCCCGTGGGCGCGATCATGTTCCTGGAGGCCCAACAACTCGGGTTCAACGATCACACCATCTGTTCCATCGAAAACACGGTCACGCCGGAGCCGAACGCGGATTGGACAAGCCCCATCACCTGTCGCCACGTCTATATCCGGGGGATCAACCCGGACGGATCCATGGAGCGGCTTGAAACGCCGATGCACCGGCCCTCCACCATCACATTGCGCCCGGTCGCGCCCGATCAGATCGCGGTCGATCTGGGCTCGGCGGCGCCCCCGGCGATCTATCATCGCTGCGAATAACGCCTCAAGAAAGGACCAGACATGGCTGATCTTTCGACGAATTTTCTGGGCATAAAATCCCCCAACCCGTTCTGGCTGGCCTCGGCCCCGCCGACGGACAAGGAATACAACGTGGTGCGCGCCTTCAAGGCGGGCTGGGGCGGCGTCGTCTGGAAGACGCTGGGCGAAGACCCCCATGTGGTGAATGTAAACGGGCCGCGATACGGGGCGATCTACGGCGCGGACCGGCGGCTGCTGGGGCTGAACAATATCGAGTTGATCACCGACCGTCCGCTGGAGGTGAACCTGCGCGAGATCAAGGCGGTCAAACGCGCCTGGCCGGATCGGGCGATGATCGTGTCGCTGATGGTTCCGTGCGAGGAAGCCGCCTGGAAGCGCATCCTGCCGCTGGTGGAAGACACCGGCGCGGACGGGATCGAGCTGAATTTCGGCTGCCCCCACGGGATGAGCGAGCGGGGCATGGGCTCTGCGGTGGGGCAGGTGCCGGAATACATCGAGATGGTGGCGCGCTGGTGCAAGGCCAACACGCGGATGCCGGTGATCGTGAAACTGACGCCCAATATCACCGATATCCGGTATCCCGCCCGCGCGGCGAAAGCGGGCGGTGCGGATGCGGTCTCGCTGATCAACACAATCAGTTCGATCACCTCGGTCAATCTCGATACCATGAGCCCGGAGCCGTCGATCGATGGCAAGGGGTCCCATGGCGGATATTGCGGCCCGGCGGTCAAGCCCATCGCGCTGAACATGGTGGCCGAAATCGCGCGCGACCCTGAAACGGCGGGCCTGCCGATTTCGGGCATCGGCGGGGTGACCACATGGCGCGATGCGGCGGAGTTTCTGGCGCTGGGCTGCGGCACGGTGCAGGTCTGCACCGCCGCGATGACCTATGGTTTCAAAGTGGTCGAGGAGATGAAATCCGGTCTCAGCCAGTGGATGGATGAAAAGGGCCATCGCTCGATAGACGAGGTCGTCGGACGGGCCGTGCCGAACGTGACCGACTGGCAGTATCTGAACCTGAACTACGTGACCAAGGCGCGGATCGATCAGGATGCCTGCATCAAGTGCGGGCGCTGCTACGCGGCCTGCGAGGATACCTCGCATCAGGCGATTTCCATGTCCGAGGATCGGGTGTTCGAGGTGATCGACGAGGAATGCGTGGCCTGCAACCTCTGCGTCAATGTCTGCCCGGTGGAGAACTGCATCACCATGGAGGTGCTGGAGCCGGGCACGATCGACACAAGAACCGGCAAGGTCGTGGAGCCCGATTACGCCAACTGGACCACGCATCCGAACAATCCGGGCGCCTGCGCCGCGGAGTAAGGCCGGAACGCGCGGGCTGACCCGGGCCCCCCGGGCGTTGGCCGGCGCGTTCCTAGGCGGAAGGATCACCAGCCGTCTTCGGTTATGATGTCCGCGCCATCGACGCCCATCGCCTTGAGGTGATCGCGGATGTCATCGACCATCCCGCCCGGACCGCAAATGTAGAACGGGCCGGATGTGGAGCTCACGTGCCGGTCAAGGAAATCCCTGTCGATGGGTCCGCCGGGCAGGCCTCCTGCGTCGTCCTCCGTCACGACGAAGGTCGTCTTCAAGCCGTCCGTCCGCTCCCACTCGTCGCGCAGGATGATGTCGGCTTCGGTTTTGTTGGAAAAGATCAGATGACATCCGTCCGTCTGGGCCTGCGCGGCGCGGCGGCGCAGAAGGCAGATGAAGGGCGTGACGCCGGCCCCGCCCGCGATGAAGGTTCCGGCCCCGTGATCGGTGATCACGCCGAACGGGTCGCCCGCCTGCACCTTTTCCCCCGGCGTCATGGTGGCGATCTGTTCCGTCACGCCGTCATGATCGGGGTAGATCTTGATGACGAATTCCAGAAACGGATCCTCGGGCTGGGAGGTCATGGTGAAAGGGCGGCCTTCGTCACGCCAGCCGTCGCGGTCGAGCGCGATCTCGGTGGCCTGACCGGGTTCGAAGGCGAAGTCCTCGGGGCGGTCGAAGCGCAGGCATCTGGTGTCATGGGTGACGGTCGACATGTCTTGCAGGGTCAGGCTATAGCTCATGATGTCTCCTTTTCAGGAAGACAACGCGGCAGCGTGGGCCAGGTTCCTGCCCCGGCTCAGGGCCGGAGCAGTTTGGTGAACAGCGTCCGCAGAAATGTTTCGGCTTCCGCGAACGGGTCGCGATCCTCCCCCAGAACCGCGCGCACCTGCACGTCGAAATCCGCGTAATGCTGGGTCAGCGCCCAGATCGAGAAGATCAGGTGATGCGGGTCGATATCGGCGATCTTGCCGGCGGCGGCCCAGCCGCGGATGATCGTGACCTTCTCATCCACCAGCTTCCTCAGATCGGTTGCCAGAACCTCCTGCATGCGCGGTGCGCCCTGCAGGATCTCATTGGCGAAAAGGCGACTTTCGCGCGGGAAATCACGGCTCATCTGCAGCTTCCTGCGGACATAGCCCAGCAACTCCTCGACCGGTTCGCCGTCGGGGTCCATCTCGCGAAGGGGGTCCAGCCATGTGTCCATCAACTGGCTGAGCAGGGTGACGTGAACCGCCTCTTTCGAAGGGAAATAATATAGAAGATTGGGCTTGGACAGCCCGGCCGCCGCCGCGATCTGATCCAGCGTCGCGCCCCTGAACCCATGTCGGGAAAAGACCAGAAGGGCGGCCTCCAGAATGGCCTGCGTGTTCTTGCGCTGAATACGGGTGCGCGGCGGCTGAATGTTCATGTTCCTACTCTGCCACTTGGGGCGGCACTGCGGCAAGGGTCATGCCCGCATCGCCCAAGCCCCGGGCAGATGCGCCCGCTTGACGATCATTTGCCTTGCGATTGGGCGTTTTCCGGCGTTCAATTTCTTGACTGACCATGCGCCTCTGCTAGCGTGATCTTGACCAGATGGTCAAAACAATAATTTCAGCCGACCGGTGGCGCGCCGGTTCTGCCAGATAGGGTGAGCACCATGGCGCTTGACCGCTCCAATCCAAATGATCTGTCGGCCTTCTGGATGCCGTTCACCGCGAACCGCCAATTCAAGCAGAACCCGCGCATGTTCGTGGCCGCCGAGGGGATGTTTTACAAAACTGCGGACGGGCGCGAGGTGCTGGATGGCACCGCCGGTCTGTGGTGCTGCAATGCCGGGCACAAACGCCCGCGGATCGTCGAGGCGATACAGGCGCAGGCGGCGGAGCTGGATTACGCGCCCGCCTTCCAGATGGGCCACCCGAAGGCCTTCGAGCTGGCCACGCGGCTGCGCGATCTGGCGCCGGAGCAGTTCGATCACGTGTTCTTCACCAATTCCGGCTCAGAATCCGTCGAAACCGCGCTGAAGATCGCCATCGCCTATCAGCGCGCCATCGGGCAGGGCACGCGGACCCGGCTGATCGGGCGCGAACGCGGCTATCACGGGGTCAATTTCGGCGGCATCTCGGTGGGCGGCATCGTCAACAACCGCAAGTATTTCGGCGCGCTGCTGACCGGGGTGGATCATCTGCCCCATACGCATCTGCCGGATCGGAACGCCTTCACCCGCGGCCAGCCCGAGCATGGCGCCTATCTGGCCGAAGATCTGGAACGGATCGTCGCGCTGCACGGGCCGGAAACGGTGGCGGCGGTGATCGTGGAGCCGATGGCGGGATCGACCGGGGTATTGATGCCGCCCAAGGGCTATCTGGAGAAACTACGCGAGATCTGCACGAAACATGGCATCCTGCTGATCTTCGACGAGGTGATCACCGGGTTCGGACGGCTGGGATCCTCCTTCGCGGCGGAGCATTTCGGCGTGATGCCGGACATGATCACAACCGCCAAGGGCCTGACCAACGGGGTGATCCCGATGGGCGCGGTGCTGGCGACGGGCGCGATCCATGATGCGTTCATGCAGGGCCCGGAACACATGATCGAGCTGTTCCATGGCTACACCTATTCGGGCAACCCGATCGCCTCGGCGGCGGGTCTTGCCACGCTGGAGACCTACCGTGAGGAGGGGCTTTTCCAGCGGGCCGCGGACATGGCCGGCTATTGGGAGGAGGGGCTGCATTCGCTGGCCGATTGCCCCCATGTTATCGACATCCGCAACATGGGCCTGATCGGGGCGGTGGAACTGGAGCCGATCGCGGGGGAGCCGACGAAACGCGCCTTCCAGGCGTTTCTGGAGTGCTATGAGAAAGGCGTGCTGATCCGCACCACGGGCGACATCATCGCGATGAGCCCGCCCTTGATCATCGAGAAAGCGCATATCGACCAGTTGTTCGGCACGCTGCGCGACGTGCTGATGCATCTGGATTAAGATCGCCACGGAAGAATTTGGACTATCGGGGGAAATCTTATGCCGGCACCCGGCGAGAACATGAAGATCAATGGCGAGCGGCTGTGGGAGTCGCTGATGGAGATGGCCCGGATCGGCCCGGGTGTCGCGGGGGGCAACAACCGTCAGACCCTGACCGACGAGGATGCCGAGGGGCGGGCCCTGTTCCAGAGCTGGTGCGAGCAGGCGGGCTGCGCCATGGGGCTGGACCAGATGGGCAATATGTTCGCCATGCGCGAAGGCACGGACCCCGACGCGCTGCCCGTCTATGTGGGCTCCCATCTCGACACACAGCCGACCGGCGGGAAGTATGACGGGGTTCTGGGTGTGCTTGGCGGGCTGGAGATCATCCGGTCGCTCAACGATCTGGGCATCAGGACCAGGCACCCGATCGTGGTGACGAACTGGACCAACGAGGAAGGCACGCGCTATGCGCCCGCCATGCTCTCTTCGGGTGTGTTCGCGGGGGTGCATAGCCAGGACTGGGCCTATGAGCGCGAGGATGCGAAGGGTCTGAAATTCGGCTCCGAGCTGGAGCGGATCGGCTGGAAGGGCGAGGAGGAGGTGGGCGCCCGGAAAATGCACGCCTTTTTCGAGCTGCATATCGAACAGGGGCCGATCCTTGAGGCCGAAGGCAAGCAAATCGGTGTCGTGACCCACGGGCAGGGCTTGAGCTGGACACAGGTGACGATCACCGGAAAGGACAGCCATACCGGCTCAACGCCGATGCCGATGCGCAAGAACGCGGGCCTCGGCATGGCCCGTGTGCTGGAACTGGTGGACGAAATCGCCTGGAGCCATGCGCCCCATGCGGTAGGCGCGGCGGGACATATCGACGTCTATCCCAATTCCCGCAACGTGATCCCCGGCAAGGTCGTGTTCACGGTGGATTTTCGATCCCCGGAGCTGGCGGTGATCGAGGATATGGAAAACCGCCTGAAGGAAGGCGGGTCGGAAATATGCAAGGATATGGGCCTTGAGATCGCGTTCGAGAAGGTTGGCGGGTTCGATCCGGTCAAGTTCGACGAGGATTGCGTGGCCGCCGTGCGGGGCGCGGCGGAGCGGTTGGGCTATTCCCACCGGGATCTGATCTCCGGCGCGGGCCATGATGCCTGCTGGATCAACAAGGTGGCCCCCACGGCGATGGTGATGTGCCCCTGCGTTGACGGGCTTAGCCATAACGAGGCAGAAGAGATCAGCCCGGAATGGGCCGCGGCCGGGGCGAATGTGCTGTTCCATGCGGTCGTGGAAACGGCGGAGATAGTGGAATAGCGATGCTGCGACTAGTTACTTTGCTTTTCTTGGCGTTCTTACCGTCACAGCTGCAAGCATTTGACGCTTCTGAAGGGTGGGGCGGCGGAGGCAGTTCGACTGGAAGTAGTGGTAGCGTAGGTGGTGACGGCTGCGGCGGGTGCTTCGTGCCGGAATACTATGAGCTTCCAGGTGATTTGGCAGAAGACAGTAGAGCTTTTCGGGAACATGTTTTTTCGCGCCCTTTTGAGGAAATAATGAACGAACAAGCGCTTGGGTTATTGTGCGAAAACAATCCATGCGGCGCTCTGACTGAGAGTGAAGCCGACACGGTGTTGCAGAGGTTCGTGGATTATCGAAGGCATCTCGAAGCAGAACGACACACCAAGCGCGGATACTATCTGAATGTGTTTGTTGCATTTATCGCGCTCGTCGGCGCTGTATTGTCCGTGGCCGCATACCGGCAAACTAGAAACAATCACCGGGAACTTGTAGAGCTACAGGCCGAAGTGAATTCATGGAGATAGTGGAGTGAAGAGATTGAAGAAATTGCTTGTCCTTGGCGGGTTTCTTGCGCTGGCCGCCTGCGAACCGGCCCCGCCCGCGGATCCGAACGCCCCGTCCGTCCAGTTTTCCGAACAGACGCTGGCGTTGCTGCCGCCCGGGCAGGATCTGACCAATGTGATTTTGCAGGACGACAATTGCTATTGGTATCTGCATCGCGGACCGGTGGAGGACACGTATATTCCCCTGCTGACACGCCAGGGGCGCGGGATCTGCACGCAAGGGTGAGGCCGACATGAGGGGAGAGACGACATGGGCAAGGTGATCAAGGGCGGAACCGTCGTGACCGCCGACCGCCAGTTCAAGGCGGATGTGCGGATCGAGGGAGAGAAGATCGCCGAGATCGGCGAGAACCTGTCCGCCGATGAGGTGATCGACGCCGAAGGCGCCTATGTCATTCCGGGCGGCATCGACCCGCATACCCATCTGGAAATGCCCTTCATGGGCACGACGGCGGCGGAGACCTTCGAAAGCGGCACCTTCGCGGCGGCAGCGGGCGGGACCACGATGCTGGTCGATTTCTGCCTGCCGGGGGAGGATGGCAGCCTGCTGTCGGCGCTGGATGACTGGGACCGCAAATCGAAGGACCAGATCTGCGTCGACATTTCCTATCACATGGCGATCACCGACTGGAACGAGCGTATTTTCAACGAGATGGAAACCGTCGTTAACGAACGCGGCGTGAACACGTTCAAGCATTTCATGGCCTACAAGGGCGCGTTGATGGTGGAAGATGACGAGATGTACGCCTCCTTCAAGCGCTGCGCCGAATTGGGGGCGCTGCCGCTGGTCCATGCGGAAAACGGCGATATCGTTCAGGAGTTGCAGCAGAAGTATCTGGCCGAAGGGATCACCGGGCCGGAGGGCCATGCCTATTCCCGCCCGCCCGAGGTGGAGGGCGAGGCGGCCAACCGGGCGATCATGATCGCCGACGCGGCGGGCACGCCCCTTTACATCGTCCATGTGTCCTGCGAACAGGCGCATGAAGCGATCCGGCGGGCGCGACAGAAGGGGATGCGGGTCTATGGCGAGCCGCTGATCCAGCACCTGACCCTCGATGAAAGCGAGTATTTCAACAAGGATTGGCAATATGCCGCGCGCCGCGTGATGTCGCCGCCCTTCCGCTCGAAAGAGCATCAGGACGGGCTTTGGAACGGGCTGGCGGCGGGCTCCTTGCAGGTGGTGGCCACCGATCACGCGGCCTTCACCGATGAGCAAAAGCGAATGGGGCTGGATAACTTCACCACCATCCCGAACGGGACCGGCGGGCTGGAAGAGCGGATGGCGATGCTCTGGACCAAGGGGGTCGAGACGGGCCGGCTGACGCCGGAGGAGTTCGTGGCGGTGACGTCCTCGAACATCGCCAAAATCCTGAACATCTATCCGATGAAGGGCGCGCTGGTGCCCGGCGCGGATGCGGATGTGGTTGTCTGGGATCCGGGCATCAGCAAGGAAATCCATGTCAGCACCCAGAAATCTATCATTGATTACAATGTGTTCGAGGGTATGGAGGTGACGGCGCAGCCGCGCTACACGCTCTCCCGCGGCGATGTGGTCTGGGCCTATGGGCAGAACAGCCAGCCGCAACCGGGGCGCGGAAGGTTCGTGAAGCGCAAGCCCTATGCCAGCGCGTCGAAGGCGCTGTCGAAGTGGAAATCGCTGAACACGCCCCGCAAGATCGAGCGCAATCCGCTGAACATTCCGAGCGGGGTATGATGGCGGGAGATCCGGCATATCGGATGGCGGATCCCGCCACCCAACCCCCTGTCATCGAAGCGAAAAACCTCGATCTGACGTTTCAGACGAACGATGGCCCGGTCCATGCGCTGAAAGACGTCAATCTTCAGATCGACAAGGGCGATTTCGTCAGCTTCATCGGCCCCTCCGGCTGCGGCAAGACCACCTTTCTGCGGGTTATCGCGGCGCTGGAGCATCCCACGGGCGGCGAAATCACCGTCAATGGCATGACCCCGGACGAGGCGCGGCAGAACCGGGCCTATGGCTATGTGTTTCAGGCTGCCGGCCTCTACCCGTGGCGGACCATCGAGAAGAACGTCAAGCTGCCGCTGGAAATCATGGGGTTCAGCCGCGCAGAGCAGGAAGAGCGGGTCAGGAACGTCCTGCAACTGGTTGATCTGGAAGGGTTTGGGAAGAAGTACCCCTGGCAGTTGTCAGGCGGCATGCAGCAGCGGGCCTCCATCGCGCGGGCGCTGGCCTTCGATGCCGACCTGCTGCTGATGGACGAACCCTTCGGGGCGCTGGACGAGATCGTGCGCGACCATTTGAACGAGCAATTGCTGAAGCTTTGGGCGCGGACGGAAAAGACCATCGGTTTCGTCACCCATTCGATCCCGGAGGCGGTGTATCTCTCCACCAGGATCGTCGTGATGTCGCCGCGCCCGGGTCGGATCACCGATGTGATCGAAAACGATCTGCCGAAGGAGCGCCCGCTCGACATCCGCGACACGCCCGAGTTTCTGGAGATCGCGCACCGGGTGCGCGAGGGGCTGCGGGCGGGGCATGCCTATGATGACTGACACGGTGATCAGGCAGGACATTCGGCCTAGCCGACGCGAGGATGCGGTGGCTTGCGCCGATATGGTGAATGGCTGGATCGACGACCGGGACTGGATGCCCCGGGTGCACACGCCCGATGAGGTGCGCGATTTCTATCGCGACGTCGTCTTTGAGCGGCGGACGGTCTGGGTAACCGGCGACCCGATCCGCGGGTTTCTGGCCATGGACGAGGACGCGGAACTTGTGACCGCGCTCTATGTCGCCACGCCGGGGCAGGGTATCGGCCGGCGGCTGCTGAACGTCGCGAAGGCGCGGCGGGACAGGCTGGAGCTGTGGACCTTCGTGGCCAATCGCGGAGCCCGCGATTTCTACCGTCGCGAGGGATTTCGCGAGATCCGCCAGACCGACGGCAGTAATGAAGAAGGTCTTCCGGACGTTCTGCTCAGATGGGAAAGGGCCGGCCAATGACCGACATGTCCCGGACCGGCGTGATGCGCGCAGGCCTGGGCGGGGGTCTGACGCGCGGCATGGCCGGGACCGTTCATCACGTCATGCCGATCCTTGCGGTTCTCGGGGTGATCGTGGCGCTCTGGTACGCGGCGAGCGTGGGGATGAACCGGGCGTGGACGCTGGATCAGGCAGAGCGCGCGGGCGAGGAACTGAGCGCCGGCGAGGTGATTGCCGACGCGATGAACCAGGAGCGGCCCGTGCTGCCGACGCCGCATCAGGTCTTTGCCGAGTTGTGGGAGACGACGGCGGGGGAGCCGGTGATGCGCGAACGGCGTGGCGAGCTGCGCGGCAACCCGCGATCGTTGTTTTTCCACGCCTATCAGACGCTTGCGCCGACGCTGCTTGGCTTCCTGTTCGGCACGACATTGGGCATTCTGCTGGCGATCGGGATCGTTCACAACCGGGCGATGGATATGAGCGTGATGCCGTGGGCCATCGCCTCCCAGACCATCCCGATCCTTGCGATCGCGCCGATGGTGATCGTGGTCCTGAACTCCATCGGCATCGAGGGGCTGCTGCCGAAATCGCTGATCTCGGCCTATCTGAGTTTCTTCCCCGTGGTGGTGGGCATGGTCAAGGGGCTGCGCAGCCCCGGCGCGATGGACATGGATCTGCTGAAAACCTATTCGGCGGGCACGTTGGCCACATTGCTGAAACTGCGGCTGCCGGCCTCGGTGCCCTATCTCTTCACCTCGTTGAAGGTTGCCATTGCCGCGGCGCTTGTGGGCGCGATTGTCGCCGAATTGCCGACGGGCGCGCGGTTCGGGCTGGGCGCACGGCTGCTCACGGGAAGCTATTACGGGCAGACCATCCAGATCTGGTCGGCGCTGTTCATGGCGGCGATCTGTGCGGCGGCGCTGGTGGCGCTGATCGGCCTTGCGGAGCGTGTGACGCTGAAACGCATGGGATTGGCACGATGACCGCGTTCTGGCGCAGCCCATGGCTCGGCCCCTCTGTCGCGCTTCTGGTGGTTCTGGCGGGTTTCGCCGCCGATCAGGGCCTTGGCCTGATCCTCGCGGTCTGGCTGGCGGCATGGGGGATCAACATCTGGCTGTCCAACTCGGGCCGCACGATCGGCGGCTTTGCGGTGCCGATCCTCTTCGGCGCGACATTGCTGGTGCTCTGGGAACTGGCCGTCCGGCTTTACGAGGTTTCGCCGGTCATCCTGCCTGCGCCATCGGCGATCTGGGCGCGGCTGATCACCTCCACCGATACGCTTTGGGCGGATTTCGTGCAGACCATCGTGAAGGGCGCGATGTCGGGATATGTGACGGGCTGCGCCGCGGCCTTCGCGGTGGCGCTGGCGGTGGATCGTTCGCCCTTTCTGCAACGGGGCCTGCTGCCGGTGGGCAATTTCATCGCCGCCCTGCCGATTGTGGGGACCGCGCCGATCCTGGTGATGTGGTACGGCTTCGGCTGGCAATCGAAGGCCGCCGTGGTGGTGGTGATGGTGTTCTTTCCGATGCTGGTCAACACGGTGCAGGGGTTGAAGGCGTCCGAGGTGATGCAGCGCGATCTGATGCGGACCTATGCGGCCAGCTATTGGCAGACCCTGTTCAAACTGCGCCTGCCCGCCGCTTTGCCGTTCATCTTCAACGGGTTGAAAATCTGCACAACCCTTGCGCTGATCGGGGCGATTGTGGCGGAATTTTTCGGCTCCCCGACGGTCGGGATGGGCTTTCGGATAAAGATTGAGGTGGGCCGGCTGGCCATGGATATGGTCTGGTCATCGATCGTGGTTGCGGCCCTGGCGGGCACCGGGCTTTACGGGCTGATGGCCCTGCTGGAGAGAAAGCTGACATTCTGGCATCCGTCGCAGCGGTAACGAAACAACAAACGAACCAACTTGGAGGGAAGAAAATGAAACATCTGATGACATCCGCGCTGGCACTGGGGCTGGCGACCGGGGCAGCCGTCGCCGATGAGGTGACGTTGCAGTTGCAATGGGTCACCCAGGCGCAGTTCGCAGGCTATTACGTGGCGCTTGAGAACGGCTATTACGAGGCCGAGGGCCTGGACGTGACGATCCAGCCCGGTGGTCCCGATATCGCGCCGCCGCAGGTTCTGGCCGGGGGCGGGGCCGATGTGATGCTGAACTGGATGCCCTCGGCGCTGGCCGCGCGGGAGCGGGGCCTGCCGGTGGTGAACATCGCGCAGCCTTTCGCCTCCTCCGGCCTGATGCTGACCTGCTGGGCCGATACCGGCATCACCGAACCCGCGGATCTGGCCGGGCGGACAATCGGCGTCTGGTTCTTCGGCAACGAGTATCCGTTTCTCAGCTGGATGAGCCAACTGGGCATCCCGACCGATGGCGGAGAGAACGGTGTGACGGTGCTGCAGCAGGGGTTCAACGTCGACCCGCTGTTGCAGCGGCAGGCCGATTGCATTTCCACGATGACCTATAACGAGTACTGGCAGGTGATCGACGCGGGCGTTTCCCCGGATGATCTGATCACGTTCAAATACGAGGATCAGGGCGTCGCGACGCTGGAAGACGGGATGTGGGTTCTGGAAGAGAACCTTGAGGACCCGGAGTTCGTGGACCGCATGGTGCGTTTCGTGCGCGCCTCCATGGAGGGGTGGAAATGGGCCGAGGAAAACCCCGATGAGGCCGCGTTGATCGTGCTGGACTACGACGAGACCGGCGCCCAGACCGAAGAGCACCAGACCCGGATGATGGGGGAGGTGGCGTTGCTGACCGCGGGCTCCAACGGCGCGCTGGACGTGGCCGCCTATGAGCGGACGGTGGCGACCCTGCTTGCCGGCGGATCCGACCCGGTCATCACGGCCGAGCCCGAGGGCGCATGGACCCACATGATCACCGATCAGGCACTGAGCGAGTAGATCTTTCGCAGGGTGACACGCGGGCGCGGCCTTTGGGCCGCGCCCTTTTTCATGCGCAGTCGCCGATTTGCGGCGCCTGCGCGTGAACCGGTTCGGTACCGGCGGCCACCTTAGTCCCGACAGAACGAGAAAGACGGCGGATGCGACAGGCAGGTCGGATAGTGGAGGAGATGCTGGTTGCCCGCGCGCAGGCCGGTGACCGGGCGGCCCTTGCGCAGATCGCCGATCTGCGCGGCCCGCGCCTGCTGGCCCATGCGGTGCGGTTGCTGGGCGACCGGGAAATGGCGCGCGACGTGGTGCAGGAGGCCTGGGTCGAGATCCTGCGCGGCCTGCCGCGGCTGCGCGACCCGGTGGCGTTCCCGGCCTGGGCCACGCGGATCGTGACGCGCAGGGTGGCCCGGCAGATCAGGCGCCAGATCGCCTCCCGCGAGATATTGCGCGCCGCCGCGGCCGAACTGCCGGCTGCAACGCCCGAGGCCGGCCCCGATGCGGCGGATGCAAGGGCGGTGCGCGGGGCGGTTGCCGCCTTGCCGCCGGATCATGCCGCCACGGTGGCGCTGTTCTATCTGGAAGACATGAGCGTGGCCGAGGTGGCCGTGGCGCTGGATATCCCGCATGGCACGGTCAAATCCCGGCTGATGCATGCGCGCTTGAAACTGAGAGAGGCGTTGAAAGGAGACTGCGATGAGCAAGCTTGACCAACTGATCGAAGAGGCCCTGAGAGCCGAGGATCGCGCGATTCTCCACGCCACCGAAGAACAGGGCTGGTTCCAGCTTGGGCTGGCGCAATTCCGGGGCAAACTGGGCTGGGTCACCTGGGTGGTCATGGTGATCCAGATCATCCTGTTCGCCCTGGGCACCTATTGCGCGATCCGGTTCTTCGGGGCCGCCGACGCGCTTGGCGCGTTGAGATGGGGCCTGCCGGGGGCCGTATTGCTGCTGATGGCGTTGCAGATGAAGCTGAGCCTGATGCCGCAGATTCAGGCGGACCGGATCCTGCGCGAATTGAAACGGACACAGCTGATGCTGGCCGAACGGCGCGTTTGATCCGCGGCGGGCGTGCAGTACAGGCACGCCCCGCCCTGCAGGGCCGGGGGTGTCTGCAGATGCGATGCGGCAGGTGGCTGCGCGCGCAGGATCAGCGGCGCAGATCCACCTGTCGTGCGGTTGGCGTCATCTCGGCCAGCCTTGTCGGAATGTCGGACCCTGGGGGCGGCGGCGGATTGGGGATTTTGTCCTGATCGCCCACCAGCCGGGTGTCCAGCGGTTCCACATTCAACCCTTTCAGAACCGGCGGGTTCTTCGGCGGATCCTGAGGGGTCGGGTTCGTTGGCCTGTCAGAGCGGCTGCTGTCGCGCGCGGGTGTGACCGCTTCGCGCCCCAGGGCGGGAATGCCGCCTGCGGGAGGAGAGGCCCGTTCCGAGCTTGAACTGACCGGGGCCTGACTTTGGGCCGTGGGTGCCGGAACCGGAGGACCGGACACCGGAGAGAATGTGGTCATGGGATGTACTCCACACCATTATCGCCCCCACCGGACAACATACACCTTATACATGCGCGGCGAAACAGACCGGTCAAATTCTAGATATTTTCCGGCGGGACGGGCTTTGCCGCCCTGCGACGCCATGTGTGTTGAGACGCGGCACCGTTTCTGTAAAACTTTTGACAACGCCCAGTTCCGAGGCACGTCATGACCCAACGCTCCGCGCCCCAGCGTCGCCACGCGCTTACCGGAAGCCGCATCCGGGAACGGCGCACGGTGATGGGGATCAAGCAAAGCGATCTGGCGCGCGCGGTGGGCATCTCGGCCAGCTACCTGAACCTGATCGAGCACAACCGACGCCGGATTGGAGGCAAGCTTCTGGTCGATCTGGCCCGGAAGCTGGAGGTGGAGCCGACCGCGCTGAGCGAGGGGGCGGATGCCTCGCTGTTCGATGCGTTGCAGGCGGCGGCGGGGGAAAGCCCGCCCGCCTTCGGCCCGGCGCCCGAAACCGGCCGGATCGACGAACTGGCGGGCCGCTTCCCGGGATGGGCCGGGCTGATCGCATCGCAGCACAAACGTATCGCGGGCCTTGAGGGGCTGGTCGACGGGCTGCATGACCGGCTGGCCCATGACCCGGTTCTGGCCGAGGCGATGCACGAGCTGTTGTCGACCGTCGCGGCGATCCGCTCGACCGCGGATATTCTGGTGCGTGAGCCGGATATCGAGCCGCAATGGCGCGGACGTTTTCACCGCAACCTGCATGAAGAGGCGGAAAGACTGTCGGCGCGGGCCACGGCGATGCTGTCGCATTTCGAAAGCCAGGGCGGGCGGCAGGGCGCGCCATCCACGCCGCAAGAAACGGTGGAGGCGTTTTTCGACGCGATGGATCATCACTTCCCGATGATCGAGGAGGCCGGCGCGGGGACGATCGGCGCGATCCTTGTGGGCGTGGCGGGAATGGAGGATCCCGCGACGCGGACGCTGGCCGAACGCCTGCTGCGCCATTACGCGGAGGATGCCGCGCGCCTGCCGCTGAAACCGTTTCTTGCCGCAGCACTGGACAGCGGTTTCGAGCCCGAGCCGCTTTTGCCGATGGCCGGCGGGGACGTGGCGCTGGTTCTGCGGCGTCTGGCAAGCCTGCCGCGTGCCAAGGGTGCGCCGCCGTTCGGGCTGGCGGTCTGCGACGCGGCGGGCGCGCTGATCTTCCGCCGCCGGATCGGGGCCTTTTCGATCCCGCGCTTCGGGGCGGGATGTCCGCTCTGGCCGCTCTACCGGGCCTTGAGCAAACCGATGGTGCCCGAAGCAAGCGTGCTGGATCTGCCGAACGGCACCACCTTCCGCGCCTGGTCCATCTGCCAGCCGGCCCGTGCGGCGGGGTTCGGGGCGGAGCCCGTGATGCGGGCGACGATGCTGCTGCGCCCGGTGGAGGAAGAGCGGGCCGGGTCCGGGGCGCAGCCCGTCGGACCGGGCTGCGCCGTTTGCCCGCGCGAGGGCTGCACGGCCCGGCGGATGGACAGCCTTGTCGGATGATCTCGGCCAACAGGCGTTTGACTTCGCACAGAAAACGGGCAGTGTTGAACCCATGACGCCTGACCATCGGAGGAGAACGGTTTGGGCACGCGGGTTTTGCTGGTCGAGGATGAGGCCAATATTCTGGAAGCCATAAGCTTTATCCTGTCCCGCGACGGGTGGGAGGTGCATGGCCATGGCAATGGCGCAACCGCGCTGGACGCAGTGGCGCGGCTGACGCCGGACGTGGTGGTGCTGGACGTGATGTTGCCCGGCCGCTCCGGTCTCGACATCCTGCGCGATCTGCGGAACGCCTCGGAGACGCGGAATCTGCCGGTCCTGATGCTGACCGCCAAGGGGCAGGCGAAGGATCGCGATCTGGCTTTGTCGCTCGGCGCGAATGCCTATCTGACCAAGCCCTTTTCGAACGCGGAGATGGTGGAGACCTTGCGCGATGTCGCCCATGGCGTCAGTCTGAACGGTGCCGGGCTGCCCGATCAGGGATCATGACCCGCCATGGCAAATCCACCCCGAAAGGGACCCGCGATACGATGGCCAAACGTGTGTTTCTTGAGCGTCGGACCTATCGGCGGAACCGGTTGCAGGACGCGGCCAAGCTTTTGCCCGTGCTGGGGGCGTTCCTGTTCTTCGGGCCGGTGTTCATCCTGACGACCGATGCCGGTGTCGAGGGGGCGACGGCGGGCTGGCTGGTGTATTTCCTGGGTGTCTGGCTGGCCCTGATCGTGGTGGCCGCGGCGCTGTCCCGGGCGCTTGACCGGATCACGCCGCGCGACCCGGATCAGCCGGGCGAGCGCTAGAATGCTATCCTTCGACGGGCTGGTCGCGGTCTGCGTGCTTTATGTGGCGGGCCTTTTCTGGGTGGCGTTTCTGGCCGAAAAACGGGCCGCCGAGGGCAAGGCCCGCTGGCTCAGCTCCCCGCTTGTCTACACGCTCAGCTTGTCGATCTACACCACCGCATGGACGTTTTACGGCGCCGTCGGCTCGGCGGCGCGGTCGGGTCTGGAGTTCATGACGATCTATCTCGGCCCGACGCTGGTCTTCATCGGCTGGTTCTGGCTGCTGCGGAAAATGGTGCGGATCGGCCGCGCGCAGCGGATCACCTCGATCGCGGACATGATTTCCAGCCGCTACGGAAAATCCGGCGGTCTGGCGGCGATGGTCACGATCCTGGCCGTGATCGGGACGACGCCCTACATCGCGCTGCAACTGCAATCGGTCACGCTGTCCTTTTCGGTCTTTGCGCGTCCCGGCGCGCTTGGCGCGCCGGATACGGAAAGCACGGCCGTCTGGGTGGCGGGGGGGCTTGCGCTTTTCACCATCGTCTTCGGCACCCGCTCGCTGGATGTGAACGAGCGCCACCCCGGTCTGGTCTCCGCCATCGCTCTGGAATCGATCGTCAAGCTGTTCGCGTTGCTGGCGGTGGGCGGCTTCGTCGTCTGGGGGCTGGCGGACGGGCCGCGAGACGTTCTGCTGCGGATCGAGGAGAGCCCGATCGCCACCTGGACATCGAACGGCGCGCGGTGGGTCGGGCTGACGGTGCTGAGCGGCGCGGCGATCCTGTGCCTGCCGCGGATGTTTCAGGTGATGGTCGTCGAAAACGCCGATGAGCGGCATCTGGCCACCGCCAGCTGGGCCTTTCCGCTCTATCTGCTGCTGATGAGCATCTTCGTGATCCCGATCGCGGTGGTCGGTCTGCAAATGATGCCCGAGGGCGCGAACCCCGATCTTTTCATGCTGACCTTGCCCTTGGCCGCGGGGCAGGACGGGCTTGCGCTGTTTGCGTTTCTGGGCGGCTTCTCCGCCGCGACATCGATGGTGATCATCGCCGCGCTGGCGCTCAGCACGATGGTGTCGAACCATATCATCGTGCCGCTCTGGATGCGCGCCACGAAGGGCGAAAACCCGATGACCGGCGACATGCGCCGGGTGGCGCTGATGGCCCGCCGTCTGAGCATCGCCGGTGTTCTGACGCTGGGGCTGGTCTATTACCGCATGTCCGGCGGGACGGAGGCGCTCGCCTCGATCGGGTTGATCGCCTTTCTGGGGGTGGCGCAGGTTCTGCCGGCTCTCCTGGGCGGCATTTTCTGGCGCGGGGCAACACGGGCCGGGGCCGCCGCCGGGATCGGGCTGGGCTTCCTGATATGGGGCTGGGTGTTGCTGGTTCCGAATGCGGCGACCGCGGGCCTGATGCAGGGTGTTCTGGAAAACGGGCCCTTCGGCCTGACATGGCTCAGACCGGCCACGCCCCTGGGGCTGGACGGGGCGGACCCGCTTCTGACCGCGATGGTCCTGTCGCTCGGGGTGAACAGTTTTGCCTTCGTGCTGGTCTCGCTGTTCACGTTCCCCAGCCCGATGGAACGTCTGATGGGCGCGCAGTTCGTGAATGTCTACGAGCATTCGCGGACGCCGCTGGCATGGAAGGGCAGCGCCGGGACGGCGGATGACCTGTTGATCATGGCGCAGCGGATCCTGGGCGCCGGCCGGGCCGCGCGCCTGTTCCGCGACGCCGCCGCCGCGCAGGGCCGCGAGGCGCGCCTGCCCGAACCGACGCCCGATTTTCTCGAAAGGCTGGAGCGCGAACTTGCAGGCTCCGTCGGCGCGGCGACGGCGAATGCGATGGTGGGCCAGATCACCGGCGGCGCCAGCGTGTCGGTGCGCGATCTGCTGGCCGTGGCCGATGAAACGGCGCAGATGATGGAGTATTCCAGCCAGTTGGAGGCGAAATCGGCGGAACTGGCCCAGACCGCCGCGCGCCTGCGCGAGGCGAACCAGAAACTGACCGAACTGTCGGTGCAGAAAGACGCTTTTCTCAGCCAGATCAGCCATGAGCTGCGCACGCCCATGACCTCGATCCGGGCGTTTTCCGAGATCCTGATGAAAAGCGAGGATCTGGATGCGGAGGGACGGACGCGCTTCAGCCGGATCATCCATGACGAAAGCCTGCGGCTGACGCGGCTGTTGGACGATCTGCTGGATCTGGCCGTGCTGGAAGACGGCCGGGTGACGCTGAACGAGGGCAACACGATGCTTGGCGATGTGCTGGACCGGGCCGTGAATGCCACCAGCGCGCTGGTCGGCGGCACGCGGCTCAGCATCCTGCGCACCCGGGCCGATGAAGAGGTGCCGCTCTGGACCGATGCGGACCGTCTGGCGCAGGTGTTCATCAATCTGATCTCGAACGCGCAGAAATACTGCGACGCGGCTGAGCCGGAACTGCGGATAGAGGTTCTGCGGCTGCCCGGACGGGTCGAGGTGGAGTTTGCCGATAACGGCGCCGGTGTGGCCCCCCGCCAGCAATCGCTGATCTTCGAGAAATTCGCCCGGGGCGATACCGCGGGCGAGGCCCCCGGGGCGGGTCTTGGCCTTGCGATCAGCCGGGAGATCATGGGCCGTCTGGGCGGCGGGCTGATCTATGTGCCGGGGCAGGGGGGCGCGCGGTTCCGGGTGCGGCTGCCGGGGCGCGCCCTGCGCGCGGCCTAAGGGTTTCTTAACCCTGCATGGGGCATAAAGCCCGCGGGATTTTCCAGATTGAAGGGCCGACATTCATGGCGGATACCGCCAGCTTATCCGTTCTGCAGCGCATGACCAAACGGGCGCGCGCCACCCCGGCCGCGGACAGGGGGGCGGGCGCGCGGCGCGCCTTTCAGCGGGCCCTTCGCCGGGCGGGCGCGCCCTTTGCCGGCCTTGTGCCCGAACCGGGCAGGGACGATGTAAGCTGGTCGCTTCTGATCGGCGATCTGCTGACCGGGTTGCCCGATGGCGGCTTGCTGACCGGTCTGGATGCGCCTCACGGCGCGCGCGGTCTGTGCCTGTTGCAGCAGCCGGTCGTCGATGCGCTGATCGAGGTGCAGACGACGGGCCGGGTCGATCCGGTGCAGGGGCCCGACCGGCCCTTCACCAAGATCGACATCGCCCTGACCAAGGATTTCATCGAATTGCTGCTTTCGGCCTTTGCGGCGGAGCTGGATGGGGTTCAGGGCGTCGATTGGCCCCGCCGGATGAGCTTTGGCGGCCCGCTGGCCGACCGGCGGCAATTGCCGCTTCTGATGCCCGATGCCGCCTATCACCAGTTCGAGGTGGAGCTGAGCCTTGGCGAGGGTGCGAAGACCGGCAAGGTCTTGCTGATCGTGCCCGCCGGGTCGGGGTCGGCGGCGGCGCAGCAGGCGGCGCGCCCCGCGCTGGACCCGGCGTGGCAGGCCGCCTTTCGTCAGACGATCGTCGGAGCGGAGGTGGATCTTGACGTGACCCTGATGCGCCGGGTGCGCAGCCTGGCCGAGCTGGAGCGTCTCGCGCCCGGAGATCTGATCCCGTTCGAGGCCGCGGATCTGGCCAACATCTCTCTTGAAGACCGCAATGGCCGGATCGTGTTGCGGGGCCGTCTGGGCCAGCAAGGCGGCCGGCGGGCGGTGCGCCTGACAACCGGGCCGGCCACCGGGTCTCCCGGGCCTTCCGTTGAGGCCGCGCCAGCGCCGGCCCCCGCGCCCGCCCCGCCCGGGGCCGGGCAGGATCCGGGCGCGCCCAAAGCTGCGGGCCGGCAAATCCCCGGCCCCGACGGCTCCGACCCGGCAGCCCGCCCCATCGCCTGACACCGGCCCGGCCATCGGCAATTGCATTCCCCCGGCGATCCCGGCAGGGTCGCGGCAGAATTACCCGTGGGGGGAGGCAGGCCCGTGGCACCGGCATCGTTCAAATCAAGGCTCGTCTCGGGGGAAATCCTGGCCGGGACATTCATGAAGACACCGGCCGTCGACGTGATGGAGGTGCTGATGCTCTCCGGTCTCGATTTCGTATGCATCGATCAGGAACATGCGCCCTTCGATCGCGGCAGTCTCGGCAATTGCCTGGCCGTGGCACGCGCGGGCGGCTTTCCGGTGCTGGTGCGGGTCGCCTCATCCGCGCCGGAGCACATTCTGCAGGCGCTCGATGCGGGCGCCGTGGGTGTCGTGGTGCCGCATGTGATGACCGGGACGGGCGCGGCGAAGATTGCCAAGGCCGCCCGCTTCGGCCATGGCGGGCGGGGCTATGCGGGCTCCAGCAGATGGGCGGGCTATGGCACCGGCAGCATGGCCGGGCTTCTGTCCCGAAGCGCCGCCGAGACGGTCGTGATCGCCCAGATCGAAGACCCCGAAGCGGTCGACTGCGCGGATGACATCGCCGCGACCGAGGGGATCGACGCGGTGTTCCTCGGGCCCGCCGATCTGAGCGTCGCTTACGGAAAGACCGATCAGGACAGCGCCGAGTTGCGGGCCGCATTCGAAACGGTGGGCCGGGCGGCGCGAGCCGCGGGCAAGGGATACATGACCTTCGTGGCGGATGCGGCGCAGGCCGCGCGCCTGCGCGCCGACGGGGTCAGCGGGTTTTTCATCGCCTCGGAACACGCCTGGATTCTGGCGGGCGCACGGGCCGCGATGGCGGGACTCAAGGACATGCAGGAAGGGGAGTGAGCTTATGAAATTCGTGCGCTATGGCGAAGCGGGGGCGGAAAAACCGGGCGTTCTGGATGCCGAGGGACGGATCCGCGATTTGTCCGGGCAGGTGGCGGATCTGGGCGGCGACGCGCTGACCCGGCTGGACGGGTTCACGGCGGACGGGCCGGTGGTGGGGGGCAATCCGCGGCTTGGCCCGCCCGTGGCCGGGACAGGCAAGATCGTCTGCATCGGTCTGAACTATGCCGATCACGCCGCGGAAACCGGCGCGACGCCGCCGCCCGAGCCGCTGATCTTCATGAAGGCGACGTCGGCCATAACCGGACCGACCGATACGATCTACATCCCCCGCGGTTCCGCCAAGACCGATTGGGAAGTCGAGCTGGGCGTGGTCATCGGCCGGCCCGCCAAACATGTGGAGGAGGCGGATGCACTGGCCCATGTGGCGGGCTATGTGGCCGTCAACGATGTGTCCGAGCGGGACTACCAGAAACATCGCGCGGGCCAGTGGACCAAGGGCAAAAGCTGCGACAGCTTCGCCCCGATCGGCCCCTGGCTGGTGACCCCCGACGAGATCGGCGACCCCCACGCGCTTGGCTTGCGCCTGTCGGTGAACGGCCAGTTGCGGCAGGACGGTTCGACCCGGCACATGATTTTCGGGGTGGCAAGGCTGATCTCCTATCTCAGCGGGTTCTTCACACTTCATCCCGGTGACATCATCGCGACCGGCACGCCGCCCGGTGTCGGGGCGGGCATGTCTCCGCCGCGGTTTCTGGCCCCCGGCGACGAGGTGGTTCTGGAGATCGACGGGCTTGGCCAGCAGCGGATGCAGGTCGCGCAGGGCTAGGCTGCGGCAGGCTTTGTCACCGTGTCTGCCACGGCGCGGGCAGGCCGTTTCACCGGCATCACGCCGTATTTGAGACAAGATTTAATCACTAAAAGACCCCGGCAGCGCGCCGGGGTTTTCGCATTGCGGCCTCTTTTGAGCGGCAGCCTTGCCCGAAGAACATCTGAATTGCCCGTCTTTCGGGGGCAGGAGGAAAAGCATGAAACGTCTGATCTCATTTGCGATCCTGGGTACGGTACTGGCGGTTTCGGCCTGTTCCGCCCCCGGTACGGTTACCCGCAACGCGCCGCTGGAGTTCGGCTCCGCTCAAACCGCGCCGTCATCCGTCGCCTCTTCGGCGCAGGACTGGCGGGTGGAGGAGGTGATCGTCGATGTCCCGACCTCGCTGACCGTGTCAGAGGCCAACACGATCAAGCCGCGCGCCGATATCGTCTGGCGCGAAGACCCGATTGGCAATCGCCACCAGCAGGTGGCCGATCTCATGACCCCGCCCCTGCGGCAGGCCCTTGCCCGGCTGGACGGCGATGTGCCGGTGCAGGTCCGCCTTGTGATGACCCGGTTCCACGCGCTGACCGACCGCACCCGCTACAGCAATCTCCGCGGCGAACATGAAATCGAGTTCGATCTGGTGGTCCGCCATGCCGAAACCGGTGCCGTTCTTTACGGGCCGACCCATGTGGACGTGACCTTCCCCGCCCTTGTGGGCCCCGATGCGGTGGCTGCCGAGCGCGATGGTATTTTCCAGCGCGACCGTATCCAGGCGCGCCTGCGTTCCTGGGCGGGCGAGGCGTTTGGCGGCGACCCGGTGCTTGTGGCCGGGCTCAACTGATCCCTTTCGGACCGGATCGATCCAAGATAGAGGGGGCGCATGATTGCGCCCCCTTCTTCTTTGCCCACCCTGCGTCTGAAACCCAAGGCCGAAGCCCGCAGATTGCGCCACGGCGCGCCCTGGGCCTGGGCCGATGAACTGGTGCTGGACCGCCGATCCCGCGCCATTCCCGCCGGCGCGCTGGCGATCCTCGAAGATGCGGACCGGCGGCCTGTCGGGGTGGGCGTCGCCACGGTCGAGGCGAAAATCGCCTTTCGGATGCTGGATCGCGATGCCACCGCCCTGATCGACGCGGACTGGCTCCGCGCGCGGATCGGGGCCGCCCTCGATCTGCGGCAGAAGCTGTTCGACGCGCCCTATTATCGGTTGGTCCATGCCGAAGGCGACGCGCTGCCCGGCCTGATCGTGGACCGGTTCGGCGAGACACTGGTGATCCAGCCCAATGCGATCTGGCTGGAGGAGCGGCTGGGCATGCTGAGCGAAATCCTCGCCGATCTGACCGGGTGCACGACCCTCATCAAGAACGGCAGCGGGCGGGCGCGGGCGGCCGAAGGGCTTGCCGAGGAAACCGCGGTCTTGCGGGGTGCCGCGCCCGAGGGGCCGATCCCGGTTCCGATGAACGGGGCGATCTACATGGCCGATGTGATGGCGGGCCAGAAAACCGGGCTGTTCTACGATCAGCGGTTCAATCATGGGGTCGCGGCGCGACTGGCGCGGGAAGCTCGTGTGCTGGATGTCTTTTCCCATGTCGGCGGTTTCGCACTGGCCTGTCTGGCAGGTGGCGCGACGGGCGCATTGGCCGTCGACGCCTCGGAACCCGCGCTGGATCTGGCCCTTGCCGGGGCCCGCGCCATGGGGCGGGCCGCCGATCTTGCCACGCGCAGGGGCGACGCATTCGCGGTGATGGAGGCGCTGGAGCAGGAGGGCGAGAGCTTCGATCTCGTGATTGCCGACCCGCCTGCCTTCGCGCCGTCGAAACCCGCGCTGGAAAAGGGCCTGCGCGCCTATGAACGCGTGGCGCGGCTGGCCGCGCCGCTGGTCGCGCCCGGGGGCGTGCTGATCCTGTGTTCCTGCTCCCATGCCGCCGATCTTGGCAAGTTCCGCGCGGCGTGCCTGCGCGGGATCGGGCGGGCCGGGCGGGTGCCGCGGCTGATCCACACCGGATTTGCCGGGCCCGATCACCCGCAACATCCCGATCTGAGCGAAACCGGTTATCTGAAGGTATTGGCGTTCCGGCTGCTGCCATGAGGACCTGCCTCGACGCCTGCGTGCTCTACCCCACCGTTCTGCGGGAGATCCTGATGGGCGTTGCCGGGACCGGGATGATCACGCCGGTCTGGTCGGCGCGCATTCTTGAGGAATGGGCCCGGGTCGCCGCCCGCCGCGACCCGGCGGACGAAGTGATTGCGCGGGGCGAAATCGCCCGCCTGCGCGCCCTCTGGCCCGATGCGGAGATTGCGCCCGATCCGGCGCTTGAGGCGCGCCTTTGGCTGCCCGATGCTGCCGATGTGCATGTACTGGCCACCGCGCTTTCCGGCCGGGCGGAGGCCATCGTCACGCTGAACCTGAAGGACTTTCCGGCCCGTGAACTGGAGGGGCCGGGGCTCAGCGCCCTGCATCCCGATGCGCTTCTGCGCGCGTTGTGGGCCGAGGCGCCCGAGGTGATCGAACAGGTGGTGCGCCGCGTGCATCGGCAGGCCGAAACCCTGTCGGGCGAAGATCTTGATCTGCGCAAGTTGATGAAGCGCGCGCGCCTGCCCAGGCTGGGAAAGGCCCTTGCCGTCTAGCGGCGCGGACCACCGCCTATTCCTGTGGCAATTCGCGGGCCCAGCGGGCCTCCAGCGCCTCGATCGCTGCAATCCGGTCGTGGGTTTTCGGATGGCTCATCAGCCAGGCGGGAATGCCGCGCCCGCCCATCCCGGTCAGTCCCTCAAGCTTGGTGAACAGGCTTTTCTGCGGTCCGGTCCCGATCCCTGATTTGACCAGCAGCGCGGAGGCATAGGCGTCCGCCTCGTATTCGTCCTGACGGCTCAGCCGCGCCATCAGAAGAGAGGCGAGCATATTCGCGATCCAGACACCGACGCCCGGGATGATCCGCCCCAGAACCGTGGCCAGCGCCACGCGCACCGCATTCTGCCCGGAAAAATCGATCATCCGGCGGCGCGCATGGCCAAGGGCGACATGGCCCAGTTCATGGGCGATGACGCTGGCCATCTCCTCGGCGCTGACCTCGCCCAGACGGTACTTGTTGAAAAATCCCCGGGTCAGGAAAATGCGCCCGTCCGGCGCCGCCAGCCCGTTGACCGGATCGATCTCGTAGAGATTCACCTTGATCCGCTCCACCCCAAGCGCCTCCGCCATCCGGTCGGTCAGCGCCTTCAGGCGCGGATCGGCCAGTTCGGTGGAGCGCTGATCCAGCTCCCGCCGGGTGCGCCAGGCGGAAAACTGATACATCACAAGGGCATAGATGATGGCCAGCAAGATGGGCGTAAACTTGAGCATAGGCAGGATATGGGGCATCGGCGGGCAGGCGGCAATAGGGACTTGCATGAACCATACCATCTGGTATGTAAATTCGAACAACATTGAGTCGGTCCGATGATCTCCACACCCTTTCTTGCCGCTGCTGCCATGTCGGGTCTTTGGGCCGGCATTCATCTGTTCGTCGGCGGCAGCCAAGTGGCGGCACCGCTCAGGGCCAGCCGGGATCTGCCCGATCTGGCCCGCGATACGGCCTATCTGTGCTGGCATCTGGTTTCGGTTACGCTGGTGGCGATGGCGGGGCTGTTTCTGGCTGCGGGTCTTGGCGCCGGCGGCGCGACCGGGCTTGCCATTGCGGGCGTCGCCCTCGCGGCGGGGTTCGCGGCGCTTGGTCTGATCCTGCCGCTCATGATCGGGGCGGGCTATGGGCAATTGCCGCAGGGCTGGCTGTTTCTGCCGGTGATCGGCCTTGGCCTCTGGGGGCTGGCCCCATGACCGCCCCGCGCAAGAGATTTGACCGCGACGATTGGTTGACCCTTGGCCTTGATCTGCTGAGCGCCGAAGGGCCCGATGCGCTGCGTATCGACAGGGTCTGCGCCGAGGCCGGCCTGACCAAGGGCTCCTTCTACCATCATTTCGCCGATCAGGCGACGTTTCTGGAGGCGCTGGTGGATCACTGGCGCGCGGTCCAGACGGACAACCCGATCGCCGATTTCGATCTGGAGCACTTCGATGCGGAGGCGTTCGAGCGGATCGTGCAGGAGATGATCGCGCTTGACATGCATCTGGAACTCAACATCCGGAAGCTTGCCGCGCGGGACCCGGCCTTGGCCGCAAAGGTCGCGGCGGCGGATGCGGCGCGGCTGAACTTCACCGCGCGGATCTACGAGATGCGCTTTGGCGTCGATCCGGCGATGGCGCAGGATATCGCGCTGCTCGATTACGGGGCCTTCAGCGGGATCGTGATGCTGAGGCCCGATATCTCGCTGGAAGACCGCATCCGGCTTTACACCATTTTTGATGACATGCTTCAGGCCCGGTTTGCCGAGCCCGAATTTCGACGGAAGATTGTTCCCCGCCCGTGTAGCCCGTGAAGATCTTTCGCGTGCTGGCGGCAATGGATTGAGATGCGAAGAGGAGACCGAGATGACCGACGCGATCATCACCCTTTGGCGGCGCGGGTTCCTGCGGGCGCTGAACCGTGGCGGGGACGTGCAGATCGACGATCAGGCGCTCAGGATCCGCGCGGCGCAGCTTGGCGCGCGCCGCGGTTTCCCCGGCGGTGGCGCTCAGACCGCCTTCAACGAGGCGCTGGCCACCGGGCTTCATGCCGCGGCGGAGTTGCTGGAGGAGGCCGGGCTGGACCGGCGGGCCGCCCGCGACCGGGCCGGGGCCGCCTTTCTGCAAAGCGGGAAGGGGCTCGCGCACTGGCTGACACGGGCCTGGCTCTGGACCGCGTCGGACCCCGTGGGGCAGGCGCAGGACGGTGACAGGCTGAGCGCGCGCGCAAGGCTGATCTGGGGCGCAGGCATGCGGTTTCACCAGGAAAACGGGCCTGATCACGCCACGCTCAAGGTCACGGAATGCGCCTTCGCGGATTACTTCTGGGATGCCGGGCGCAGCGATCTGACCCCGATCCTGTGCGCCTGGGATGCGCAATGGATGGAGATCGTGAACGCCTCCGACCGCCCGGTCTCGGTCAGCCGCTCGGGCACCCTGGCCCAGGGCTGCGACGTCTGCGATTTCTGCCTGCGCCGGGTCCCGGCGGAGGAGATGGCGCTGCCCGTCTGGCACCCGCACTCCGCGCGCTAGGCAGTTCGGGGTTACCGGGCGCGGCTTGCAAAGCCTGCAGCCCGGGCGCGGGACGCGGAGCAGCCCCATCCGGATGTGCCGGATGGCGGGCCGGGGGCCACGCGGTTCTAGCGGCTGAGGTCCCGCATGCCCCGGTCCAGCCCTTCCAGTGTCATCGGCACCATGCGTCCCTGAAAGATCTCCGCGATCATCTGCGTCGACTGGGTGTAGCGCCAGTGCCGCTCCGGCGTGGGATTGATCCACAGGAAATCGGGCCACTGGGCACAGGCGCGTTCCAGCCAGACCTGGCCGGCCTCCGCGTTCCAATGCTCATTCGCGCCGCCGGCAAAGGCGATCTCATAGGGGCTCATCGCGGCATCGCCGACGAAAATGCATTTGTAATCGGACCCGTAGGTGTTGAGCACGTCCCAGGTTGGCGTCTGATCGGTCCACCGCCTGCGATTGTCGCGCCAGACGCCCTCGTACAGGCAATTGTGAAAGTAATAGTGTTCCAAGTGCTTGAATTCCGATTTCGCGGCAGAAAACAGCTCTTCGACAACCTGCACATGGTCATCCATGGAGCCGCCGATATCGAGAAACAGCAGCACCTTCACCGCATTGCGGCGTTCGGGGCGGGTCTTGACGTCCAGATAGCCATGCTCGGCAGTGGCGCGGATCGTCCCGTCGAGATCAAGCTCCTCCGCCGCGCCGGTGCGGGCCCATTGGCGCAGCCGCTTGAGGGCAACCTTGATGTTGCGCGTGCCCAGTTCCACATCGCCATCGAGGTTTCTGAACTCGCGCTTGTCCCAGACCTTGACCGCGCGGCGGTGGCGGGAGCGGTCCTGCCCGATCCGCACCCCCTCGGGGTTGTAGCCATAGGCCCCGAAGGGGGAGGTGCCCGCGGTTCCGATCCATTTGCTGCCGCCCTGATGGCGGTCCTTCTGTTCCTTCAGCCGCTCGCGGAGCGTTTCCATGAGCTTGTCGAACCCGCCAAGCGCCTCGATCTCGGCGCGCTCCTCCTCGCTCAGGTGCTTCTCGGCAAGCTTCTCAAGCCATTCGGGCGGGATCTCGGCGGCCTCCAGTACCTGCTCCGGGGTGATCTGTTCCAGCCCGCCGAACGCATGGGCAAAGGCACGGTCGAACCGGTCCAGATGGCGTTCGTCCTTCACCATTGCGGTGCGGGCAAGGTAGTAGAACCCATCCACGTCATAGGTTACCAGACCGGCGGAAACCCCTTCGAGAAAGCCGAGATATTCCCGCAAGGACACAGGTATGCGGGCCATGCGCAGGGTTTCGAAGAACGGCAGGAACATGAGGCGCAGCCTCTCACGCCGGTGCGGGGATCACAAGCATGGCGAAGGCCCCGACGACAAAGCCGATCAGTCCGAAAATCGTGGCGTAGTGCAACAGATCGAGCGCGCTGCCGCCGCGTTTATAGGCGGTCCAGAGCCCCAGAAGAATGCCCAGACCAAACCCGACCAGATTCAGCATTTTGCCCCCTATCGCAATGTCGTTCAGGTTCGGGGCACCAGCCCCGCGATCTCGTTCAGCCGGGCCTCCACGGCATCGGTCCGGCCGAAGCCATAGCGGCCCCATCCCAGACTGTCGAGCCTGACCGCGCGCGCCTCGGACGGGCGACCTGTCAGATCCAGCGCCTCGGCCCGGATCATCAGAAGCGTCGCCAGAAGGCTGGCGTTTTCGGCCTGCGTGGCGGCGGGCAGGGCCGCGCCGGTCAGCTCAAGCGCCCGCTCGGCCTGCCCCGAGGAAAGCGCGAAGGCGGCGAGCTGCATGTTCACATGCGCCATGTGAATGCCGCCCGGCGCGATCTGCCGGTAGATCTGCCCGGCGGCCAGAAAGGACGCAAGCGACAGGTCTGGATCCCGCGTGAGGCTCAACCGGCCAAGCGCGAAATAGGAGAAGGCAAGCCGGTTGTCCTGCCACCCCTGCGACCGGGCGATGGCCACCGCTTGCCGGGCGGCGGCGATGCGGCGCGGGTCGTTGGTGCTGCCGCGCCCAAGCGCGGTTTCGATGGCGTCGATCCAGGCCCGCGGGCTGGCCCCCGACGGGCCGAGGCCGCCGCCATTGCCCCGCGGGTTCAGCCGGGCAAGGATGCCGGGCAGGGCCGCCTCCGCCTCCGCCCTTGTCATGCCCGATCTCAGGGCGGGGTCGTTATAGGCCCGCAGGACAAGCATATCGAACCCGGTCAGCACGGCGTTGAAATTATCGTCGTTGAAGACGCTGTCGGACAGGCGATAGAGATCGTTGAGCGGCCCGATGGCCTGACTTACCTCCTCGTGCAGGCAGTCGCGAATCTCCTGGGGCGGTACGTCGGACGGGATGAACACCGCGATCTGCTGTCGGGTTTCCAGCGTGGTCCAGTCCAGATCGCGGCCATTGCGCATGCGCCGGAAGTCGTTCCAGCTTGATACGCGGGGCACGACGAAGCAGGCGGCTTGTGGCACCACGCGCTGCATCCGGCTGCGGGGCAGGGTTTCGATGACGATCGAGGCCGGGCCGCTGTCACGCGATACCCGCGAAATGTCGATCCGCGCCTCGCGGCGGAGCCGAGCCAGCAGCCGGTCCAGATCCGCGCCGAGCGAGGCCGGCGCGCCCGGGACCACGGCAACCGTGATCGGTCCTTCGAACCGGCTGAGCCGGGTGATCTCGCGCCCGCTTTCCATCTGAAAGCTGAGATCGAGGATGTCGCGCGCAATCGCGGCGTTGGACCGCTCGGGCGCGGGGGCGCTGCGCAGGGCAAACTGCGCCATCGGCGGCAATGTGGCGGGCAGCGCGGCATCGCGCCGTTCGGGAACATCCATCCGCGGCACGGCGGTGCAGGCGGACAGGGCCATGAGGCCGGCAAACAGCGTAAGGCGCAGCACCATCAACTCCGGCTATACTTCATGAAATCGGTGGCGACGGCGACACGGTCATAAAGGGCGCGCGCCGCGGTATTGTCGGTCTGGGTCAGCCAGTAGACCGCGCCCCGCCCGGCGGCATCCGCGTCGGCATAGACCGTTTCGATGAGCGCGCGCGCCACGCCCTTGCCCCGGGCGGCGGGCGTCGTGAAAAGATCCTGCAGATAGGTCACCGGCGCCACCTTCCAGCCATGGGCGTGAACGATCGCATGGACAAGGCCGACGGCGTTACCGCCCTGCCATGCAATCCAGCCAAGCATATCGGTCCGCGCCGGATCGGTATAGCGCGCAAATGTCAGCTCGTAGATCTCGTCGGGCAGGTTGGTGTCATAGAAGGCAAGATAATCGCGCCAGAGCGGTCGCCAGGCGGATCTGTCGCCGGGCGTGAGCGGGCGGATGGAAATCTCAGATGTCACTGGAACTGCTGCCTTGTCCAGTCCGGTATTGGCATTGGTCGCTAGGGAGAAAATGTGGCACAAATTTGATCCTTTGCCAAAAACCAGTTTGTTTTCAGGCCGTCAATATCGCCAGCGACAGGATCGACAGAAGGGTCGAGATCAGCACCGCCTTTGCGATCGCTTCGGTCCTGACACCGTATTGGGTGGCGATCACGAAAGGCATGGCGCCGCAGGGCCCGGCGGCGACCAGAAGCGTGATGTCGGATGTGAACCGGCTGACCCCGACGATGCCGAGCAGCCCGCCGACCAGCGCGGGATGGACCAGAAGCTTCACCGCCACGACGCTCCAGACCTCGGGCCCGATCCGGGCAAGGGAAGATCCCGCCAGCGTCAGCCCGAGCGTGAAGAGCAGCACCGGCGCCGCGGCGGCCCCGGCAAATTCCGCGAAGGTCATGATGCCGGATGGTGCGGCATCGCCCGACAGGCCCACCGCAATGCCGATGGGGGAGGCATAGACAAACGGATTTTTCAGAACCAACCCGACCACCCCGCTTGTGGCCTCGCTGCCGGCCGTCAGGATGGCCGTCGCCAGAACGGTGGCGGGAAAGATCACGCCCGCATCCAGCATCACCAGACCCGCCATCGGCACGCCCGCATCCGGCCCGACAAGGCGCTCGGCAATCGGCAGGACAAAGAAGATGTGGTTGACGAAGCTGGTCGCCATCCCAAGGAGCAGCGCCTCCGCCACGGGCAGGCGCAACACCGTCCTGAGAAACGCGAACATGCCCAGATAAAGCATCATCTGCACGGTGAAATAGACCCCGACGGCGGGCCATTCGACATCGTTGACCGGGGCCTTGCCCACCACCGAGACGATGAGGGCGGGGACCGCGAGATAGAAGGCGAATCTGTTGATCGCGGCCGCGTGGCTGTCATCCATCACCCCGCCCAATCGCAACGCATACCCGGTGACCAGCGCCAGAAAGACCGGCAGGATCGGGTCGGCCAGGGTTTGCAGCACTATCGCTGTCCGCGCGCCATGAAGGCCAGCCGCTCGAACAAGGCCACATCCTGTTCGTTCTTCAACAGCGCGCCGTGAAGTTTCGGCAGCGCGCTGGCCCCGTCCCGGCGCAGATCCTCCGGCGCGAGGTCTTCGGCCAGAAGCAGCTTCAGCCAATCCAGAACCTCGGAGGTGGAGGGTTTCTTCTTCAGCCCCTGCTGATCGCGGATCTCGTAGAACTGGGTCAGCGCGGTGGTCAGAAGCGCCTGTTTGATGCCGGGGTGATGCACCTCGACGATCCGTTTCATCACCTCCATCTCCGGAAAGCGGATGTAGTGGAAGAAACAGCGGCGCAGAAACGCATCCGGCAGTTCTTTTTCGTTGTTCGATGTGATGATCACGATGGGCCGGTGGCGGGCCCTGATCGTCTCGCCGGTTTCGTAGACGAAGAACTCCATCCGGTCGAGTTCCTGCAACAGGTCATTGGGAAACTCGATATCGGCCTTGTCGATCTCGTCGATCAGCAGAACGACCCGCTCCTCTGCCGCGAAGGCCTGCCAGAGCTTGCCGCGTTTGATGTAATTGGCCACATCGTTCACGCGCTCGTCGCCCAACTGGCTGTCGCGCAGGCGGCTGACCGCATCGTATTCATAGAGGCCCTGCTGCGCGCGGGTGGTCGATTTGATGTGCCATTCGATGATCGGCAGGCCAAGCGCGCCGGCCACCTGACGGGCCAGTTCGGTCTTGCCCGTGCCGGGTTCGCCCTTGACCAGAAGGGGCCGTTCCAGCATCACGGCGGCATTGACGGCAACCGTCAGATCCTCGGTTGCCACATAATCGTCCGTACCGCTGAATCTCATGCTACCCCCTTGGGAAAATGGCGCTTCACGGCAATCTGAGCGGCTGCCGCCTTGCTTTGGCCATAGCGGCACATTAGGGACGTGACAAGCAAGTGGCATTCAGATAATCGAAGCGCGGGAGTGGCCGGATGGGCGCAAAACCAGACATGGAAAACCGTTCCGGCCCCGATAAGGGGAGTGACATGAAAGTCGAAGTCTTTCTGCCTGAAGACTATCGTCCCGCGGAGGACGAGCCGTTTATGAACGAACGTCAGGTGGAGTATTTCCGCCGCAAGCTGATTTCCTGGAAAGAAGACCTTCTGGCTGGCAGCCGGGACACCGTTGCCGGCCTGCAGGATGGAACGCGGAACATTCCCGATGTCGCGGATCGGGCCTCCGAAGAGACCGACCGCGCGCTGGAATTGCGGACCCGTGACCGGCAGCGCAAGCTGATTGCCAAGATCGATGCCGCACTTCGCCGGATCGAAGAGGGTGAGTACGGATATTGCGAAGATACCGGCGAGCCGATCTCGCTGAAACGTCTCGACGCGCGGCCGATCGCAACGCTGAGCCTTGAGGCGCAGGAACGTCACGAGCGGCGCGAAAAGGTCCACCGCGACGATTGATCCAAGCCCCTGGGGCGACGGAACCGATTAGGAAGGGGCATCCATGACGGGTGCCCTTTCTTCATTGGGCGGTGCGACCAAATAGGGGACAAGATGCTGATCGGACGCGAGATTACGGTGCTGGGTGGCGGCATCGCGGGGCTGGCTGCGGCCACGGCCCTGGCACAACGGGGCGCGCGGGTGCGCGTGCTGGAGCAAAGCGATCGGATCGCCGAACTGGGGGCCGGCCTGCAGATCAGCCCCAATGGCGCGGTGGTTCTGCGCGCCCTTGGTCTGGGCGAAGCGTTGGCCGAGGCGGCTCCTCTGGCGCGGGCGGTGCGGTTGTGCGATTTCCGGCGTGGCGCGGAGGTTTTCCGGCTGCCGCTGACCCGCAGCGACCGGCCCTATCACCTGATGCACCGGGCCGATCTCATCGGGATATTGCGGCGCGGCGCGGTGGAGGCGGGCGTGACCGTCGAGCTTGGCCGTGCCGTCCGTGAGCTGCGCGACGGGGCAGGGGGCATCGCGCTTCATTTCGCAACCGGGGAGACCGAAACCGCCGCCTGTCTGGTCGCCGCCGACGGCCTGCATTCGCCCACGCGCGCCGCGCTCAACCCCAGCACCCGGCCGTTCTTCACCGGGCAGGTCGCCTGGCGCTGCACGATCCCGCTGGAAGACGCCGCCGCCCCGGCGGAAGCGCAGGTTTTCATGGGGCCGGGCCGGCATCTGGTGCGTTATCCGCTGCGCCACGGGGCCCTGATGAATGTGGTCGCGGTCGAGGAACGCGATGGCTGGGCCGCCGAAGGCTGGAACCACCGGGACGATCCGCAAAATCTTCGCCGGGCCTTCCGCGATTTCGCCCCCGGCATCCGGCAGATGCTGGACGGGGCGGAGGAGGTGTTCCTGTGGGGCCTGTTCCGCCATCCGCTGGCCAAGCACTGGCACAATGACCACGCGGTGCTTCTGGGTGATGCGGCCCATCCCACGCTGCCCTTTCTGGCCCAGGGCGCCAACATGGCGCTCGAGGATGCCTGGGTTCTGGCCGACAGCCTCGCGGCGGAGGAGGATCAGGCCACCGGCTTTGCCCGTTACACCGCGCGCCGCCGCGCACGCTGCGCCCGGATCGTCGATGCCGCCTCGCGCAATGCGGAAAACTACCATCTTCGCCCCGGCCCCTACCGGTTTGCCGCGCACAGCGCCCTGCGCCTGGCCAGCCGGTTTGCGCCGCAGATCGCCGCCAATCAGTTCGAATGGCTTTACGGCCATGACGTCACGCGCGGCTGAGCGCCGCCCGCCCGATCCGTCCCGCCTCAGTCGTCCAGTGAATAGGCGGGCAGACGCTGAAACGCCTCGCGCAGCGCCTCGCCCCAGCTTGAGGAGATCATCTCGAAAAACGGGTCATCCTTCTCGATCCGCTGCACCCGCCCGTTGCGGAAACTGTCGGCCTCGTAAAGATGCAGATCCAGCGGCGGCCCGACCGACAGGTTCGCCTTGATCGTGCTGTCGAAACTGACCATCAGCAGTTTCACCGCATCCTCGAAACTCATCGTCGGATCATAGGCGCGCACCAGAATGGGCTTGCCGTACTTCGCCTCCCCGATCTGGAAAAACGGCGTGTCCTCGCTGGCCTCGACGAAATTGCCCTCCGGATAGATCATGAAAAGCCGGGGGTCGCTGCCGCGGATCTGCCCGCCCAGTATCAGTGTGGCGGAAAACGGGCTGTCCGCCTCCTGCCCGGTTTCCCCGGCCTGATCGGCGATCACCTCCCGCAGGGTGGCGCCCACCAGACGCGCCACCTGAAACATCGACGGCGCTTCGAGAATCGATGGTGCGCCGCGTTCGTCGGCGGGCTTGGCCCGTTCGTTCAGCAGGCTGATCAAAGCCTGCGTCGTGGCCAGATTGCCCGCCGTCATCAGGGTGACAGAGCGTTCCCCCACGGTTTCCCACGTAAACATCTTCTTGAAAATGCTGATATTATCGACACCGGCATTGGTCCGTGTGTCCGACATCATAACCAGCCCACGGTTGAGCCGAAGCCCCACGCAATAGGTCATACCCGTCTTGTCCCTTCGCCGCAGACGCCCGATCGCGCCGCTACTGCTGCTGTACCTGTATATCGACCATCATCGCCTCGCCAGCGTTACCAAAGCGTAACCCGGAAATGGGGGCCGCTTCGGTATAGTCCAGCCCGGTGGCGACGCGGACATAGCGCGGGTCGGGGGAAATGCCGTTCGAGATGTCGAAGCCCACCCAGCCGAGCGGGGGGATATGCACCTCGGCCCAGGCGTGGCTGGCATCCTGATGCACCCGGTCGTCCATCATCAGGTAGCCCGAGACATAGCGCGCGGGATATCCCATGGCGCGCGCGGCGGCGATGAAGATATGCGCGTGATCCTGGCAAACGCCCGAGCCGATCTCGATCGCGTCCTCGGCGGTGGTTTCCGCGCCGGTCGTGCCGGTCCTGTAGGCCACGGCCTCGATGATGCGGGTCGAAAGTGCGTGCAGGCGCGGGATATCGTCCTCGATCTCGTCTTTCAGGCCCCGCGCAAGGCGGCGCACATTCGGGCCCGCGCGGGTCAGATCAGTGGGCCGCTGGAACAGCCAGACCGGCGCGAAGCCACCATGCTTGCCGATCACACCGGCCTCGTCATTGGTTTCCACCTCTCCGGCGCAATGCACGACGATCGAGGTCGCTTGCGGATCGAAGGAGATCAGCGAGACCTGATTTTGATGGTGGTCGGTGAAGGAGGTCTGCGCGCTGCCGCCTTCGATCTCCATCTGCCAGTTCAGCACCTGTTGCCCGGCGCTGCTTTTCGGCACCACGCGCAACTGTTGCAGCCCGTAGGACACGGGCTTGTCGAAATGATAGGTGGTCGTATGAAGAACCTTCAGCCGCATGTCGTCACCCCTGAAACCTGTAATCGCGGTCGATCTGTGCGCCCAGTTGTCCCAGATCGGCCAGGAAATCGACGATGAATTCGTGAAGACCTTCCTCGAAGACATGTTCGATCGTGGTCTGGTTCAGACGCCCCGACAGGGCCTCCACCAGATCGTGGCAGTGATGGCGGTGATCGTATTCGCGTTCCAGATAGCTCAGATTGGTCGCGATCTTGCCCACCGAAAACCTCAGACTGCGCGGCATCCGCCCGTCGAAGAGCAGGAAATCGGCAATCCCGATGGGGCTCGACTCCCCACCGCTGATCCAGCGATAGGCGCGCTGGCCCGCGACCGACCGCAGGATCGTTTCCCATTGCACATTGTCCAGGCTCGACCCGATCTGGCTGATCGACGGCAGCAGGACATAGTATTTCACATCCAGAATCCGCGCCGTGTTGTCGGCCCGTTCCAGATAGGTTCCGATCCGGCAGAAATCGAACACGTCGTTTCTGAGCATCGTGCCATGCAGCGCGCCGCGCACCAGCGCCGATTGCTGGCGGATCATGGCCAGGGATCCCGGCAGGTTGCGGGGTGCCACCGGGCGCGCCAGCGCCTGTTTCAGGATCATGTAGGTGTCGTTCACCGCCTCCCACACCTCGCGGGTGATCGCGGTGCGGACCAGCCGCGCATTCTGCCGCGCCGCCGCGATGGCCGACATGACGGAGGAGGGGTTGCTCGTGTCGCGCAGCAGGAAATCGATCACCCTTGCCGCGTCCAGCTCGTCATGGCGCGACCGGTAGAGATCGGCAACGCCCGCGGTCTGCAGCACGCTCGCCCATTCGTCATCGGCCCCGTCGGGCCGCGTCAGCGCGATCCGAAACCCGGCATCGATCAGCCTTGCGGTATTTTCGGACCTTTCCAGATAGCGAAACATCCAGAACAGGCCACCTGCGGTTTTGCCCAGCATCGCGCCTATTCCTCCAGAACCCAGGTGTCTTTGGTCCCGCCGCCCTGGCTTGAATTCACCACCAGCGAGCCCTTTTTCAGCGCCACGCGGGTCAGCCCGCCGGGCGTGATGTTGATCCGGTCGGGCGAGACGAGGACGAAGGGCCGCAAATCCACGTGGCGCGGCGCCAGCCCCTTCTGTGTCAGGATCGGCACGGTCGACAGCGCCAGCGTGGGCTGGGCGATGTAATTGCCCGGTTTCGATTCCAGCTTGGCACGGAAGGCGGCCAGTTCCTTCTTCGACGCGGCGGGCCCCACCAGCATGCCGTATCCGCCCGACCCGTGGACCTCCTTCACAACCAGATCGGACAGGTTGTCGAGCACATAGGCCAGCGCGTCCGGCTCCGAACAGCGCCAGGTGGGCACGTTTTTCAGGATCGCCTTTTCGCCGGTATAAAACTCCACGATATCGGGCATGTAGCTGTAAATCGCCTTGTCATCGGCGATGCCTGTGCCCGGTGCATTGGCGATGGTGATGCCGCCCGCGCGGTACACGTCCATGATCCCGGGCACGCCCAGCATCGAGTCCGGATTGAAATTCAGCGGGTCCAGGAAATCATCGTCGACTCGGCGATAGAGCACGTCGATCGGCTGATAGCCCCGCGTGGTCCGCATCGCGATGCGCCCGTCGATCACGCGCAGATCGCTACCCTCGACAAGCTGGACGCCCATGTGATCGGCCAGAAAGGCGTGTTCGAAATAGGCGGAGTTGTGAATGCCCGGGGTCAGAACGGCGACGGTGCAGCCCCCGTTCGCCGCCGGCGGGGCGCAGGCGGCCAGCGACCGGCGCAGCTGCACCGGGTAATCCTTCACCTCGCGCACCTTGATCCGGCTGAAAAGCTCCGGGAACATCTGAAGCATCGTCTCCCGGTTTTCCAGCATGTAGGACACGCCCGAAGGTGTGCGCGCATTGTCCTCCAGAACGTAGAACTCGTCTTCATCCGTGCGCACCAGATCGACGCCGACGATATGGGTGTAGACGTTTCCGGGCGGCGGCATGCCGATCATCTGCGGCAGGAAGGCGTCGTTGCGGGAAATCAGTTCGGCAGGCACCCGGCCCGCCCGCAGGATTTCCTGCCGGTGATAGATATCGTAAAGAAACGCGTTGATCGCGCGCACGCGCTGTTCGATGCCCTTTGTCAGCCGGGCCCATTCGCGGCCCGATATGATCCGGGGCACGATGTCGAAGGGGATCAGCCGCTCATCGGCCTCGTCCTGTCCATAGACGTTGAACGTGATGCCGGTCCGGCGAAAAAAGCGTTCCGCCTCGATCGATTTCTTGCGTAACTCGCGCAGATCTTCCGACCGGAACCACGCTTCATAGGGTTGGTAGGGGTGGCGCGCTCCGTCCGCGCTACCGGTCATTTCATCAAAAAACGTTGGTCTTTTTGTCATGCCTACAACCTATAGGGTTAAGGAATGACTGCAACCAATTGGCGAAAGCTTGGGCGTTGGCCCCTTGTTTTCGCGGTATTTTCAAGCGTTTGCCTAAATTCTAGGCGTCAAAGGCGCTCTCCAGCCAGATCGTGACCGGCCCGTCATTGACCAGGCTGACGGCCATATCCGCGCCGAACGCGCCGGTTTCCACCGGGATGCCGAACCCGGAAAGCGCCCTGGCGAAATCCAGATAGAGCCGCTCACCCTCCGCCGGCGCCGCGGCGCCGGAAAAGCCGGGTCGGTTGCCGCGCGATGTGTCCGCGGCCAGCGTGAACTGGCTGATGACCAGCGCGCTGCCGGCGCAATCCAAAAGGCTGCGGTTCATCTTGCCGGCGTCATCCCGGAAAATCCGCAGCTTCGCGGTCTTGGCCGCCAGGTTCCGGGCCTGATGTTCCGTGTCGCCCTCCATCGCGCAGACCAGCACCAGAAGCCCGGGGCCGGTCCGTCCGATCATGCGGCCATCGACAGACACGCTGGCCTCGCTCACCCGCTGGATCAGCGCCCTCACGCAAGATCCTCCCGGCGGGGCGGATTGGCGCCCGCCCGGCTGACGGTCACCGCCGCAGCGGCGGTTCCAAGGCGCAGCGCGGCTTCCAGAATGTCCCGCTCCAGGCCCTTGGCGATGGCGGATTTGTCCAGCCGGTCCGCGTCCGCCAGCCCGGCCAGAAACCCCGCATTGAACGTGTCGCCCGCGCCGACGGTGTCGACCACCTCGACGACCGGCGCGGGCACGTGCAGCCTCTCACCCGCCCAATAGGCGGTTACCCCGTCCTTGCCTTCGGTGATCAGCACCAGCTTGGGGCCCTTCGCCAGAAGCCCGGTGGCCAGTTCCGGGATCTCGCCATTGCCTTCCAGCCATTTCAGGTCTTCGTTGGACAGTTTGACCACATCGGCCACCGCCAGCATCGCGGCCAGACGGGCGCGGTAACGATCGGGATCGACGATGAAATCGGGGCGGATATTGGGGTCGATCATGATCACCCGCATCTCCGGCTCGCGCAGGCACAAGGCCTTATAGGCCTCTGCGCAGGGCTCCACCGCAAGGCTGATCCCGCCGAAAAACAGGGCCTCCGCATCGTCCAGATCCTTGGGGAGATCCCGGTCCGCGAGCATCCGCCCGGCGGTATTTTCATCGTAGAACGCATACTCCGCCTGCCCGTCGGTCAAGGTGACGAAGGCCAGCGTGGTGGGCCGGGCGGATCGCGCCGCCAGCCCGAAGCCGACCCCGTTCAGGCGCAGAACATCTTCAAGCCGCTGGCCGAACAGGTCGGTGGACAGGCCGGTGAACAGCCCCCCATCCACACCCAGACGCGCCAGCGCCACGGCGGTGTTGAACACCGCCCCGCCGGGGTAGGGCGCAAACCCCGCCGCGCCGTCTTCGGTCTTGCGGGGCAGCATGTCGATCAACGCTTCGCCACAACACAGGATCATCCGCGTCTCCTTCGCTCCGTCACCGGTTGTGACTAGCCCCGATGGGCGCGTTAGACCAGCCGGATTTGACCCATCTCAAGGCGCGACCGCCCGCGGGGCGGGATACTTTCACATGCAAGGAATCTGATCTGCAAAAGGAGGTTTTCATGGTCGAGAAATCCCACACCAGCGGCTTCTGGCCCTCGCTATACGATCCGTTCCGCAGCATGGGCGCCCGCGTCGCCGACTGGTTCGCGCCCGCGTCCGAGGCGGCGACGAACGAGACCGCCTATAAAATCGTCATGGAACTGCCGGGTGTCGACGACAAGGATATCGATCTGACCGTTGCCGAAGGCGTGGTCACGGTGAAGGGCGAGAAAAGATCGAGCCGTGAAGACAGTGGCGACACCTGGTACTTCAGTGAACGCGAATACGGGGCGTTTTCGCGCAGTTTTCGCCTGCCGCCCGATGCGGACCCGAACCAGGTGGCGGCGGATCTGAAGGACGGCGTGCTGACGATCACGGTGTCGAAGAAGGCCCCGGCCCGCGATGAGGCCGCGAAATCGGTGCCGATCAACCGCGGCTGACCCCGGCACCGCCTCCGCCCGGGGGCAGGGCGAGACCGAACATGCGGGCGCGGCGCGGAGAGGCCGGTTCCGGCGGCGCGCCGGCCCGGTCCCGGCAGAGGGCGACAGTCGCGTGCGCGCGGGGTTTTGGGCCGTGCCGCCGATCTAGCCGTACATGGAGTAGAGATAGCCCCCGATCCCTGCAAGGATCAGCGCGCCCAGAACGGCGAAGGCGATTTTCCACGCGGAATACGGGCGCTCGCCCTGCACCTTGCCGGATTGCCCGTTGACGACGAAGCGGTAGCTTTTGCCACGGTACTTATAGGCCGCCAGCCAGACCGGCAGCAGGATGTGCTTGAAGGTCACGTCGGAAACCATGGTGTCCACGGCGTCGATCCTTTGCCGGTCGCCGCCGATATCGCGACGGATATCCCGCGCGATCTGCGCGTCCATGATCTGGCGCGCCTCGACCATGCCGTCCTCCAGATCCACGGTGTAGCCTTCGGCCCGGAAGCCCGCCAGATACTCCGGCGTATAGGGGTCGAGCGCGGTCAGATCCCAGGGGGCCAGACGGTCGGTATAGCCTTTGGGCAGCGACCGGGAGGCCAGAACGAGCACATCGTCGAAAAACCGCGCCACGCGGCCCGAGACGCGCCGCCAGCGGATCTTGGGCACCTGCTTGACGTTGCCTTTGCTGTCGCGCCGCGTTTCGTAATAGACCGTGCCGCGCTGGCCGCGATAGGCGCTGCGGGTGTCCGCATCGAAGGTCCAGTAGGGCGTGTAGATCCCGTCCAGCCTGCGGCCCTTGCGGGCATACTCCTGCAAACCGTTCGGCGCGAACCACAGCCGGCCCAGCCATCTGACCATCGCCGCCCGGGCGGCGGCCTCATCCAGTTGAAAGGGCAGAACGGCCTTGGGTTTGATATGGCGATGGGTGCCGGTGTCGGTGACCACCGGCGTCGCGCAGAACGGGCATTCCTTCGCATGGATATCCGCGGAGAACTCCACCTGCGCGCCGCAATTGGGGCAGGTCAGGACGCGGGTTTCCTCCATCTCCTGAGCCGGAAGCTGGTCGCGGATGGCCGAGACGAAATCCAGTTCCCGGATGGCGCTGCCCGCCCACGGGCCGTGGCCTTCGATGTCGCGTTCATTGCCGCAATGATCGCAGACCAGCTTGCCCTGATTGGGGTCGAAGCGGAAATCGGACCCGCAGTTGTCGCATGGAAAGCGATGTTCTTCACCGGGGTTTGCGGACAGGCCGTCTGCCATGAATTCTATGCCTTTGCCGTGGGTATTTCCGAGCGCGGGATGAGACCCGGTCTCGTCAGCTTGCAGGCGGGGGCGGGGGCGGCGGCATGACCGTGAAGAGCTGCGCCAGCTCGTCCACCTCATCGGCGGTTTTCCAGCCGTCCTGGCCTTGCGTCCAGACATGGGTTTCCCGGGTCAGGCTGCCATCTCCGGCCATGCGGCCCAGATCGGCGCGCGAAAACGGGCCCTTGGTCTGGCCGTTCTCGGCGATATGCCAGACATGCTCGACCGGCGGGGGCGGCGGGGCGGCGGCGGGCGCGGGGTCGCCCGATCGCGCCTGCGTGGCGCCCCAGGGTCCGGTCTGCGCCATCTGGTTGGCCATCGCCATGCCCATCCCCATGCCCAGGCCCGCGCCCATGCCGCCATCGCCGCCCGGGTTTTCGGCCGCCGCGCGCATCGCCTCGGCGGTCTGGAACTGCTGGTACTTGGTCAGATCGCCGACTACCCCCATCGAAGTGCGCTTGTCCAGCGCCTGTTCCACCGCCTGTGGCAGGGAGATGTTCTCGATGTAGAGCTCGGGCAGGACCAGCCCGTACTGGTCGATGGTTTCCGAGATTTTCGCGGCCAGAAGCCCGCCCATCTCGCCGGCATTGGCCGCCATGTCCAGAACCGGAATGCCCGAGCCCGCGACCACGCGGGAAAAGGCCTGAACGATGATGTTGCGGATCTGGAACGTCACCTCGTCCTTGGTGAATTCGCCATCGGTGCCCACGATCTCGGCCATGAACCGGGCGGCGTCCTTGACCTTGACGGTGTAGGTGCCGAACGCGCGGATGCGGGTCGGCCCGAATTCCGGATCGCGCAGCATGATCGGGTTTTTCGTGCCCCATTTCAGATCGGTGAACCGGTTGGTGGAGACGAAATAGATCTCCGATTTGAAGGGGGATTTGAAGCCGTGATCCCAGTGTTGAAGACTGGTCATGATCGGCATGTTGTTGGTTTCCAGCATGTAGAGGCCGGGGGTGAACACATCGGCCAGCTGCCCTTCGTGGATGAACACCGCCGTCTGCCCCTCGCGCACGGTCAGCTTGGCGCCGTACTTGATTTCGTGACCGTGGCGTTCGAACCGCCAGACCATGGTGTCGCGGGTGTCATCGGTCCATTCGATGACGTCGATGAACTGGCCGGAGAGGAAATCGAAAATGGGCATGGGTGAAGTCTCCTTTGAACACGGATGTAGGCGGCTCAGCTTTGCCCGCCAAGTAGCTCGCTGGCGATGATCTCCACCACGGGGCGGGCCTCGTCGGGCAACATGCCCGGGCGCAGACGCTCGTCGTAGAGGATTTCCAGCAGCAATTCGTCATGCCGCGTCAACAGTGCGAATTCCTCGTCATCGTTGAAGATGGACGGCCGCGCCGTGGGGCTGTCATTCGGCAGGCCAAGACCCTGCGCCACCTCTTCGTGGACGCAGGATCGGCGCAGAAGATCGGGGTGTTCGGTGCGGATGATCGCGATCGCGGTTACGTAATTCGGGGTCTCGCCGGCTTCGGAAAACGCATAGACCGAGCAGAAGGTGAAGCGCGGCAGCCGGGTGATCTCGTCGATCGTCTCGTCGCCGATGCTGGGCACAAGCCGGCGCAGCAGCGGGCCCGCCGCGCGTTGCTCGTCCCGGTTGAGATAGAGCACGTGGAAATTGCCGCCGCTGTTGACCTGGCGGATCGGATGCCCCGTGACCCGCGCCAGCCGGGTTGCATAGGTTCCCAGGATCGAGCGGTCGCGATTTCGGTCCGCAGTGGGGACGGAGGCGCCGAAATGGGCCTGCAACCGCACCGGCGCCTGCCAGCGGCGCAGGCGCGACGGCGTCTGCTGCTGCACGAACCGGCCATTGGTCAGCGCGTATTCGTCAAACAGCGCGATGCGCTCGAAATTCGCCACCAGATTGCGCACCGAGATCGGCGTGTCGGGCCCGCCGCCATCGGTGCGCAGCAGGCCATCGGCCACCAGCCGTTGCTGCACGGCGGCGTAGTAGCGGGCAAAGGCGAGGCTTTCGGCCGAGGGCTCCGGGATTGGCGCAACCTGCGGGGCCACGCGCGGAGCGGGTGATGCGGGCGGGTCCGGCGGCACGACCAATTCGCACCCGGCGGCGACGAAGGCCACCGCCGCCAGCCCGGCCCAGTTCCGACCCTTGCCCTGCATCATGTTTCGTTCCCCTACGCGCCGGACCAGTCAGCCGGCCGGGTTCACCGACCCGCCCACATTGGCCCCGGACCCGTCGCCGCGGGCGCTGGCCGATGCAAGCGTGTCGCGCAATTCCGCCTCCATCTTCTGCATCTCGATCTCGGCGGCAGCGCGGCGCGCCTTGCCTTCATCGGCGATGGCCAGGCTCTCCTCGATCGTGGCGATCAGTTCGGCATTGGCCTGTTTCACCGCTTCGATGTCGAAGACGCCGCGCTCCATCTCCTCGCGCACCATGCGGTTGCTTTCGCGCAGGTTGGCGGCGTTTGAGGTCAGCAACTCGTTCGTCAGATCATTGGCCTCCCGCACCGCCTTGGCGGCCTCCGTCGAGCGCTGGATCGTCACCGCCTGCGCGAGCTGGGTTTCCCAAAGCGGCACGGTGTTGACGAGGGTGGAGTTGATCTTGGTCACCAGCGATTTGTCGTTTTCCTGCACCAGCCGGATCGAGGGGAGCGATTGCATCGTGACCTGGCGGGTCAGCTTGAGGTCATGGACCCGGCGTTCCAGATCGTCGCGCGCGGCGCGCAGATCGCGCAGTTCCTGCGCCTTCATCACCTGGTCGTTTTCCGGCGCGGCCTGCACCTCGGCCTCTTTCGCGGGAATATCCGTCTCGTCCAGGGTTTTCAGCTTCTCCTCCCCGGCGGCGATGTAAAGCGCCAGTTCGTCGTAGAAATTCAGCGTCTTGTCATAGAGCTGGTCCAGCGACTTGATGTCCTTCATCAGTGTGTGTTCATGGGCCAGAAGCTCGTCGGTGATCTTGTCGATCTGGCTCTGCACGTCTTCGTATTTCGCCATGAAATCATGGAACGGCTTGGCCTTGCCGAAGAGGCGTTCCCACCAGCTTTGCTTGCGGTTGGGGTCCAGTTCGTCCACCGAAAACCCGCGGATCGTGCCCACGATTTCGCGCAGCGAGTTGCCTGCGGGCCCCACATCCTTGTTTTTCACGCCCTGCAGCATGGCCTGCGAAATGACCTGCAGCTCCGCCTGCGCGTTGGAGCCGAAACTGACGATGGAGTTCGTGTCCGTCATGTCGATCTCGGCCATCCGGCTGCGGATTTCCTGCGCCGTGGGCGGCTCCGCCTCGGCCAGCGGCACCAGTTCGGTCGAGGGCTCGGGCAACACAATCGCGTTGATCTCATCCACCATTTTCGCGGCGGCTTCGGCTTGCTGCCGGACAGTTTCAGTCATGTCGTGTTTCCTCGCTCGTGATATGCAGATTGTCTCGGTTCAGCCGGTCCCGCAGGACCTCGATCTCCACATCCAGATCGCTGCGATCGTCGATCAGCATCCGTTGGGTGCGGGTTGAAAAATTGCGTTCGAGATCGTCCAGAAGCCGCACATAATCGGCCCGGACCTCCGGGTCGCGGCCCCGGCCGTAAAGATCGGCGAATTTCACGGTCGCGTCGCGCGCGCCCTGCAGATAAACGCCCAGATACTTGCGCGCACCGGTCAGATCGCGGGGGTCCTGTTCGATGGTGCGGAACATCTGGCGCACGGTGTGCTGAAACCCTTCCACCCGCGCCTCCAGCTGCCGGTCCCGCGCGCGCTTGATGGCGTCTTTCATCCCGTCAAGCAGGGTTTCGGCCTCTTCGACCTTGCGGGCCACACGCTCGGTCTGGAAATTGTCCACGCCCTCCAGGCCCTTATCCTTCATCGGATCGGGCTGGAATACGAACAGATGCAGCGCACCGGCAACGGCGCCCGCGATCACGGCCGTCAACAGGTTCCACTGCCCGCCGAACACCAGCAACCCGACGCCCGCCGCCGTCAGAACGGAGGCGAATATCTTGCGCGGGATCGCCGGGCGCCGCGCGACCTTGCGTTCGTTATAGGCATCCTCGGCGCGAATCCCGTCGCGCAGCAACCAGGCCGCGAGCAGCAACACCGCGGCGCCGGCCAGATCCGTGGCCATGGCCACCGTCGACTGGAAGAACGCCGTGAAGAAGACGGCGAGCGGCGCGATGAACAGAAGGTTGATCTTGGCCCCGTGCCGGGCGGGCGAACGGCCCTTGAAACTCGCCTCCAGCGGGCGCGCCGGAGTCGCTGTGACCGTTTCGCGGGTATCCCGCCGGCCCTCGGGGCTGAATTCTCCGCCGTACCGTTTGGCCATTTACAGCACTCCGAACCCGCCGAAAACGGACATCATGATGATCACGAGAAGCGCTGCAAAAGCGACGCCGCGTAGGGTGTTGGAGGTCATTTCAGCTCCGGTTCGTTTCAGCCACTAGAATAGGCAGTCTTGCATGCAAAAACCAGACATCGCAGGGTTTTTGCCCGAATTGATCCGGGCGCCGCCTGCCTGCCGCTCAGAAATCCGGCGAATTGGGGTGACGCAAGGGGGAAAGCGTCGGCGATTTTCCCCTCAGCTCTGTCTGAAAAGCCGGTCCTGGGCGGCCTTGTCCCGGGTTTCGCCGCGTTTTTCCGCGGCGACGGCCCGGCCTGCCCGGACCGCCGGGCGCGCCGCGATCCGATCCAGCCAGCGGGTCAGATGCGGTTTGTCCTCCAGCGTTTGCTGCTGACCTTCCCAGAGGCTCGCCCAGGGCCAGATCGCCATGTCCGCGATGGAGTAGAAATCGCCCGCGACAAACTCGTTTTCGGCCAGTTGGGTGTCCAGTACCCGGTAAAGCCGCCCGGTCTCGCGGCGATATCGGTCCTTCGCATAGGGAAGGTCCTGCGGCGGGTCCATATCAGGCGCGTATTTCAGGAAATGATGCGCTTGCCCCGCCATCGGCCCGACCCCGCCCATCTGCCACATCAGCCATTGATCGACGGCGATCCGGTCACGTTCCGTCGGGCCGCCGAACCGCCCGGTCTTGCGCGCGAGATATTGCAGGATCGCCCCGGATTCGAAGATCGAGACCGGCTGACCGTCGGGGCCGTCGGCATCGGTGATCGCGGGCATGCGGTTGTTGGGGGCGATTTTCAGGAAATCGGGGTCGAACTGATCGCCCGCGCCAATATCGACCAGATGAACGGTATAGGGTAGCCCCATCTCCTCAAGCGCGATGGTGATTTTCCAGCCATTGGGTGTGGGCCAGTAATACAGATGGATCATCGCGGCGGTCTCCGGGCAGCTCTGGCCCAGCATCGGGCAGATCGGGGGGCGGGGCAAGTGGCCTCAGGATCTCGCGGCGCCGGTGAACAGGTTACGAAAATTCCCGAATTCGGCCATTTTTGTAACCTTTTGCGGCGCCGGGCCCACCGGCAGTGCCGCCCCGAGCCGATCGAAAAGCGCGGCATGGGCAGGGTCGAAGACAGCGCGGTAAAGCGGGAAGAGACCGGGCCGCAGATATCCCGACCAGTGGCAGATGCGGGTCGCCGGGGGCCGGATCGGGTAGCCGAGCCGGGCCAGCGCCATGCGATGCGCGGGCGCGTCGATGGCCAGATCGATCCAGCGCGGATGCGGGTGCCCCAAACCCGCCGACAGGGGCCGGTCGCGCCAGCGGGGCGCTGGCACGAGGGCCCGGAACAGCATGTCGAAGAGCGCGTTTTCGCCGCTGGTGACATTCAGCACCCGGGTGCTGCGGCCGGCCAGCGCGCGGTCGGCCGTGCCCCGATACTCCGCGCCGGACAGAAGGATCATCCGGGCCACGTCATGGGCCCCCAGATCGTCGAGCGCCGCCAGCGCCACCCGCGCGCCAAGCGAATGGGCGATGATGTTGACCTGCAGATCGGGCCGGGTGTCGCGCAGGATCCGAACGGTTCGGGCCAGCGCATGCCCCGCGACAAAGGCGCGCGCCGCAACCTCGCGCAGGGGCCCGGTGGCGGGCCATCCAAAGCCGATGCCCAACCCCGCGCCGGGCCGGTTCAGATGCAGATGCCGGGGCCAGCTGATCGCCTTCCAGCAGGCGCTTTGCGGGGCGGGCGACAGGATATGCCGGTGCGGGTCGGTGGGCCCGGACAGCGGGCAGAACCGGTAGCCGTGAACCATCACCGTCGCCGTCGCGCCGGACGGCAGCGCGGCCAGCGCGTCGCGCAGCCGCTCCGGCGCGACGATCTGGCTGGATCTGGCTGTGACGGGCAAAACCGGCATTGCATGAACCCCACAAGCTATGGGGTGTGGATAAGTTCTTTCCGCAACATTTAGGTGACGTCTGCGCAACATCCCTGTGACGTGGCCATGTCGCAGCGATGACGCGGCCGTTTTTGCCGCTTGACCCGCAGACGGCAGCGGCCTAATCCCTTCCGCGTGGCGATTTGTTTACCGGATTGCGGGCCACGTAAAACATTCCGCTAAAGAGGTCGAAGGTGCTTTGATATATGCGCGCCCCGGCCACCCCAGGTCCGGGGTTTTTTTTGTGCCCGGACGCGCATGGAGATGAAACGATGAAGGACACCACCGCCAGACCGTGGAAGCCGCGCACCCGCGCCGTGCATGCGGGCACGAGACGCAGCCAGTATGGCGAGGTCAGCGAGGCGCTGTTCCTGACCCAGGGCTTTGTCTACGACACCGCCGAACAGGCCGAGGCCCGGTTCGTCGAGGCGGGCGAGGATGAGTTCATCTATGCCCGCTACGGCAATCCGACCGTCCGGATGTTCGAAGACCGGATCGCCGCGCTGGAAGGCACCGAAGATGCCTTTGCCACCGCATCCGGGATGGCGGCGGTCAATGGCGCGCTGACCTCCATGCTGCGTGCGGGCGACCATGTGGTGAGCGCCAAGGCGCTGTTCGGCTCCTGCCTGTATATCCTTGAAGAGGTGCTGGCGCGCTTCGGGGTGGAGGTGACATTCGTCGATGGCACCGATCTGGACCAGTGGAAAGCCGCCATCCGGCCGGACACCAGGGCGGTTTTCTTCGAGTCGATCTCGAACCCGGTGCTGGAGGTGATCGACATTGCCTCCGTGTCCAAGCTGGCCCATGCGGCGGGCGCGCTGGTGATCGTGGACAACGTTTTCGCCACCCCGGTTTTTCAGGACACGATCGGGCTTGGCGCCGACGTGGTGGTCTATTCCGCCACCAAGCATATCGACGGGCAGGGCCGGGTTCTGGGCGGTGTCATCTGTGGAAGCCGGGCGTTTATCCGGGACACGGTGGAGCCCTATCTGAAGCATACCGGCGGGTCGATGTCGCCCTTCAACGCCTGGGTGCTGTTGAAATCGCTGGAAACGGTCGATCTGCGATGCCGGGCGCAGGCGGCGACCGCGCTGACGCTGGCCCGGGGGCTCGAAGGGGCCTCGGGCCTGCGCCGGGTGGTCTATCCGGGCCTGCCCAGTCATCCGCAGCACGCGCTGGCGATGCGGCAGATGGAGCTGGGCGGAACGGTTCTGGCGCTGGAGATGCAGGGCGGGCGCGACGCCGCATTTCGCATGCTGAACGCCTTGGAGATCATCACGATTTCCAACAATCTGGGCGATGCGAAATCGATCATCACCCATCCCGCCACCACGACCCATCAGCGGCTGAGCGACGATCAGCGCGCCGTGCTCGGCATCAGCGACGGGGTGTTGCGCCTGAGTGTCGGGCTGGAGGATGCGGACGATCTTCTGGCGGATCTGCGCCAGGCCCTGGCGGCGGCCAGATGACCGTGGACCTGACCATTCGCGATATGCTGCCCGGAGAGGCCGAAGCGCTCGGGGAGATCTATCACGACGCTGTGCGGAACGGGGCGATTGCGCATTATTCCGCCGAACAGGTGGCCGCATGGTCGCCCGCGCCGCCGACGGATGCGGGTTGGGCCAAGCGGTTGGCCGATGCCGATACAATTGTCGCCGAACGCGACGGTGCGCCCGTGGGGTTCATGACGCGCAAGGGCGGCTATATCGATCTGGCCTTCGTTGCCGCCGCCGCCATGGGGCAGGGGGTGGGCGATGCGCTTTATCTGGTGGCCGAGACCCGCGCGCGGGCCGATGGCCACGGGCGCATGACGACCGAGGCGAGCGCCTTGGCCCGCCGGTTGTTCGAGCGCCATGGATGGCGGGTCATGGAGCGCGAGGAGATCCACCGCCACGGGGTCGTGATCCACCGCTACCGGATGGAAAAGCGGCTCGACCTGCCGGCGGAGGCATCCCATTGAAACCGTTCCTGATCATCCAGTTGCGGCCGGAAGACGAGGCGGCGGACGAGGAATATGCAGCACTTCTGGCCCGCTCGGGCCTGACTGCGGCGGAAACCCGGCGCATCCGTCTCGATCAGCAGCCGCTGCCCGCGCTGAGTCTTGAGGCCTATTCCGGCGTGATCGTCGGCGGCGGGCCCGGATGCGTGAGCGACGCGCCCGAGGACAAGGACCCGCTGGAGGCGCGGATCGAGGCCGATATCCTGTCGCTGATGCCCGAGATCACGCGGCGCGACATGCCCTATATGGGCTGTTGCTATGGGCTTGGCATTCTGGCCAAGCATCTTGGCGGCGAGGTCAGCAAGGCGCGCTATGGCGAACCCATCGGCGCCGTGGAATGCCGGTTGACCGAGGATGGCGCGGCCGACCCGCTCATGGCCGGATTGCCCCGCGATTTCAAGGCTTTCGTCGGCCATAAGGAGGCGGTTCAGGCGCTGCCGCCCGGCGCGGTGCATCTGGCCAGATCCGACCTTTGCCCGTACCAGATGATCCGCGCGGGCAAAAATCTCTACGCCACGCAGTTCCACCCCGAAGCCGACAGCGCCAGCTTTGTGATGCGGATCGATATCTACAAGCATCGCGGCTATTTCGCGCCCGAAGAGGCCGACGCGCTTAAGGCCAATGTGCAGGCCGAGGAGGTGACCGTGCCCGAACGCATGCTGCGCGCCTTCGTGGGCCGCTACCGGGGCTGATCGCACCGCGGCGGCGTCGCAATTTGCCCGAGATGTGATCTGCGCCGTCTGCACTTGCGTATAAATAAGGCAGGTCAAGGATTTGAATGCGCGGGCATTTGCCCCATATTCGAAAGCTCGGAGAAGGAACAGGAGGGGTTGCCCGTGAATTTGCATGTGACACCGACGGTGGAAACCCCAAGCACGGAAGAGGCGGCAAGGGCGCTGACCCTGTTGAAAGCCTGGGCGGAGAGGGCGGGCGCGGGCGCGATCGACGCGCTGGATCCGGCCGCGGCCGGGCTGCTGACCGCCGTGGCCTACCCCGAATTTGCCCGTGACTACCCGGCCGATTTCGCGGTGGATCCGGGCTACAAGGCAACGCTGCCCGACCTGCAGAACGGGCCGGCCTCCCTGATCCGGGGGGCAAACCGGCAGATCCAGCATGTGGGCATCTCCAATTTCCGGCTGCCGATCCGCTATCAGACCCGCGACAATGGCGACCTGGTTCTGGAAACCTCGGTTACCGGGACGGTGAGCCTGGATGCGGAGAAAAAGGGCATCAACATGTCCCGGATCATGCGGTCTTTCTACCGGCATGCGGACCGGGCCTTCAGCTTCGAGGTGATCGAGGCGGCATTGGAGGATTACAAGACCGATCTGGAAAGCTTCGATGCCCGCATCCAGATGCGGCTGAGCTTTCCGATGCGGGTGGAGAGCCTGCGCTCGGGCCTGAGCGGGTATCAGTATTACGATATCGCGCTGGAACTGGTCGAGCAGGCCGGTGTGCGCAAGAAGATCGTGCATCTGGATTACGTCTATTCCTCCACCTGTCCCTGTTCGCTGGAGTTGAGCGAGCACGCGCGCGCGACACGGGCGCAACTCGCCACGCCCCATTCGCAGCGATCCGTCGCCCGGCTGTCGGTGGAGGTGAACGGGGAGGCCGGGTGCCTGTGGTTCGAGGATCTGGTCGAAATGGCCCGCGCCGCGGTGCCCACGGAAACCCAGGTGATGGTAAAACGCGAAGACGAACAGGCGTTCGCCGAGCTGAACGCCGCCAATCCCATTTTCGTGGAAGATGCCGCGCGCCTGTTTGCCGAACAGATGCAGGCCGATCCGCGCATCGCTGATTTCCGCGTCGTGGCCAGCCATCAGGAAAGCCTGCACAGCCATGATGCGGTCAGCGTTCTGACGGAAGGGGAGACGTTCGCCGCCGACAGTCTGGACCCGAAGCTGTTCGCCACGCTGTTCCACGTGGGCTGAGCCCGTCAGATCAGGGGCGGGCGTGTTTCTTTGGCGCGCTATGGCGCGGATGGCGAACCGGCAGTCACTGCAACGGATGCCGGAACCGCCACCGGTTCAGAACCCGCGTCGGCCAAACCCGGCCGGGTCCGCGTTCATCCCCAGATCGGAATCCGTAAGCCCCGTTCGGCGGGTGCCGCGCCCGTTGCCGACCGGATCGGCGAAGGCGCCGGTATCCCGGTCGGTTATGCCGCTTCGCACTTGGGTGAACCCGCCGCCGCCACGGCCGAAGCCGCCCGGATCGGTAATCGGGCCGTTATCGGCATCGGTGATCCCGGTGCGGCTGCTGCGCAGGCCGCCGCGTCCGCGCCCGCCCGGATCGGTGATCGGACCGTTATCGGCATCCGTGACCCCGCCGCCAACCGTGGTCGGGGTCGCAACGCAGCCGCTCAGCCCAAGGCCAATGGTGCCCAGACCCATGCCGCGCAGCAACCGCCGCCTGTTCAACCCGCGGGATGTCTTGATGCTGCTGTCGGCGAGATCGGACTTGCCGGGGGATTTCGGCTTTTCTTCATCACTCATGAAACTGGCCTTTCATCGGCTTTGGAAGCTACTAAAACGCGCATCATCCGGCGAACCGGCCCCCCGGATGGTCCGGAGGGCCCGCCCCGCCGTCATATGGTCAGGCTCGCATCATCCGCGACCGTTGCCGCCCGGGTCGGAGCAATTGCCGCCATCCGCATCGGTCACGCCGCTGGCCGCATTGCGCGGTACGCCACGGCCCGCGGAACCCGGATCGGTCCAGGTGCCATTGTCACGGTCGGTGTAACCGGCGCGTTGCTGACGGGCGTCGCCGCGCCCGTTTCCGCCCGGATCGCGCCAGGTGCCGTTGTCCTGATCGGTCACGCCGGACCCGTAGGCCCGGCAATAGCCGCGCCCGCGCCCGCCGGGATCGGTGATTGCCCCATTGTCATTGTCGGTCCCGGCTTCGGCGCGGCTCGTCCCGACGCCCGCAATCGTCACGCCCAGTGCTGCGGTGCCGGCGCCGCGCAGCATCCCGCGGCGGTTGACGGATGTGGAAATCTCGCTGTCTGAAAGGGGTTTTTTGCCGTCTTGCTTGTCGTTCACAATGAACTCCTCTGGCTTGCTCGTGGCCGTCGCGGCTACGGGGGGCTGGGATATGTCGCGGGTGTTGGCCGCATGAAAAGAAACCAAAATCTGGAGACTTAACGTGAGGGTAACGTGCTTATCCTATCAACTCAATAGAAAGTGGCATGTTTTCCCTGGCGGTTCGTCCGGCGTCAGCGGGGTCCCGGCAGGCTCTATCGCTTGACACCAAAGCGCCGTCGCGCCAACGCTCGGCGCCATGTTTGACCTGCGGCCGGTGGGCTACGTTCTGGGACTTTTGGTATCGGTGCTGGGGGCAACGATGCTGCTGCCTTTGGGTGTAGATCTCTACATGCGGAACGGTCACTGGCAGAGCTTTGCCGAGGCCGCCCTGATCACCATTGTGATCGGCGTGTTCCTGACACTGGCCTGCGCCAATGCGGTGACCCGGGGCCTGAGCCTTCAGCAGACCTTCCTGCTGACCACAGGGGTCTGGCTCGTGTTGCCGGTTTTCGGGGCGCTGCCCTTCGTCTTCGGCGCGACAGAGGCGGCGTATGTCGATGCCTTTTTCGAAGCGATGTCGGGGCTGACCACCACAGGCTCCACCGTTCTGACCGGGCTGGACCAGCTGCCCGAGGGGATCCTGCTCTGGCGGGGTCTTCTGCAATGGTTCGGCGGGATCGGCATCATCATCGTGGCGATGGTGTTCCTGCCCGAATTGCGAGTCGGCGGCATGCAGATCTTCCGCTCCGAAGGATTCGATACCTTCGGAAAGATCCTTCCGCGCGCCACGGAAATCGCCAGCCGGATCTGGGTGATCTACCTGACCCTGACGCTGTTTTGCGCGGCGGCCTACGCAAGCCTCGGCATGGATGTCTTCGATGCCATCGTGCATGCCATGACGACGGTGGCGACCGGCGGATTTGCCAACTCCGATGCGTCTTTCGGGGCCTTCGGCCCGGGGGTGGAATACGCCGCCGTGGTCTTCATGCTGCTCGCGGCCCTGCCGTTCGTGCGCTATGTTCAGCTGGTGGCGGGCTCGGCCCGGCCACTCTGGATCGACAGCCAGATCCGGGCGTTTTTCCTGACCGTTCTTGCGCTTGTCTCGGTCATGACGCTCTGGCTGGTTCTCGGCGACGCGGCGGGCGGGGAGTTTGCCCTGCGCAAGGCGCTGTTCAACACGGTTTCGATCGTTACCGGCACCGGGTACGCCAGCGCCGACTACATGCAGTGGGGGGCTTTCGCGGTCGTGGTCTTCTTCTTTGCGGGGCTGATCGGCGGCTGCGCCGGATCGACCTCCTGCTCGATCAAGGTGTTCCGCTACCAGCTTCTGATGGCGTCGATCTCCACCCAGGTGAAACGGCTCTACGCCCCCCATGGCATTTTCGAGCCACGCTATCAGGGCCGCCCGGTGGCGGAGGACGTGCTGAACTCGGTGATGGCGTTTTTCGTTCTGTTCTTCGTCACCCTTGGGGTGGTCGCCATCTTGCTTGGGCTGACCGGGCTTGATTTCATCACCGCCGTGTCCGGTGCGGCAACCGCGCTGGGTAATATCGGCCCGGGGCTTGGCCCGGTGATCGGCCCCGCGGGCACATTCGCGGAGCTGAACGACACGGCGAAATGGATCTTGTCGGCGGCCATGCTGATCGGCCGTCTGGAACTGATGGCGGTTTTCGTTCTGTTCACCGCGGCGTTCTGGCGGACGTAAGGGGAGCGCGCGCCTGCCCGGCGATGGCGCGTCCGGCCGCTGCGCCCGACGCCCAGGCCCATTGGAAATTGTAGCCGCCCAGCCAGCCGGTGACATCCATCACCTCGCCGATCAGGTAGAGCCCCGGAACCCGTTGCGATTCCATGGTTTTCGAACTGACCTGATCAGTCGCCACTCCGCCGAGCGTCACCTCCGCGGTGCGGTAGCCTTCCGACGAGGTCGGGGTCAGCTCCCATGCGGTCAGGGCATCGGCCAAGCTGCGAAGCGCGGTGTCGGACAGATCGGCAAGATTGCCCGACAAGCCAAGTTCGGCGGCCAGATGCCGGGCAAGTTTTCGCGGCAGGATCTCCGCCAGATGGGTTCCGATCGCCTTGCCCCCCTCCGTGATGCGCCGGTCGCGCAGCCAGCCGAAGATATCCTGATCCGGGCGAAGATGGACGGAAAGCCGGTCTCCCTCCCGCCAATAGGAGGAGATTTGCAGGACAGCCGGCCCGGACAGGCCGCGATGGGTGAACAGCATCGCCTCCTCGAAGCTGGCTCCGTTGCAGGTGATCCGTGTGTCCACGGCGGTGCCGGACAATGCCGCGAAACCGGCCTTGACCTCTTCATTGAACGTGAGTGGGACGAGGGCGGGGCGCGTGTCGGTCAGGCGGTGGCCGAACTGCTCCGCGATCTGATAGCCAAGCGCGCTGGCCCCCATTTTCGGGATCGATTTCCCGCCCGTCGCCACCACCAGATTGTGTGCGATAACGGTGACGGGCCTGCCCTCGCGGATCAGGCGGAGGACGAACTCCGTGCCATCATGGCGGATTTCCTCGACCGAACTGTTCAGCCACAGATCGGCGGGCTGCATCTCGGCCAGCAGCATCTGGATGATGTCCTTGGCCGAACGGTCGCAGAAAAGCTGCCCCAGGGCCTTCTCGTGCCACGGGATCCGGTGCCGGGCGAGCAGATCCAGAAAATCCCACTGCGTGTACCGGCTGAGCGCGGATTTCGCGAAATGGGGGTTTTCGGAAAGGAAGTTCTCGGGCGCCGTGCCCAGATTGGTGAAGTTGCAGCGCCCGCCACCGGAGATGCGGATCTTCTCTCCCGGCGCCTTGGCATGGTCGATCACAAGCGTGTCCGGCCCGGCATGGACCGCACACATCAGGCCTGCCGCACCGGCACCCAGGATCAGGGTCGCGACGCGATGGCCGGTCATGCCGGGATCGGCATCCGTCGCCCCGACCGGAGACCGGAAGAGGCGGGGTTCGAAGGGCCCGCTACGAGCTTAGTCCTTGAAATTGCGGCTTTCCTTGATCTGGTCCCAGGCCCAGACGACCTCTTGCAGGCGATCTTCATCGGTGCGGTCGCCGCCGTTCATATCCGGGTGCAGCACCTTGATCAGGGCCTTGTATGATTTTCGGATCTCGGCCTTGGCCCAGTGGTCCTTGGCCTCCAGAATGTCCAGCGCGCGACGCTCGGTCGGAGGCAGCTTGCGGGTTCCGGTGATGCTTTTGCCGGGGTTGCGCGTGGCGTTGCCGCCAAGCACCTGATGCGCGTCATCAATGCCAAGCCGGGCCCAGGCCCGTTCCTCCGCCGATTGCCGGAAGGGCTTGGTGGGGCGGTCCCAGACGCGATCGCGGTCCAGCTGCGCCTCCATCTCGGCTTCGGTCGTGCCGTCGAAGAAATTCCACTTCAGATTGTACTCGCGCACATGCTCGCGGCAGAACCAGAGATAGTCATCCAGCACATCGGGGGATTTCGGGGCGCGATACTGGCCCGCCTCCTCGCAGCCGGGATGTTCGCAGACCCGTTGTGAGGTTTCGAACGCCCCGGACATGCCGCGACGACCGCCCCGGCGCTTCTTTTTGTCGGTGGAGACGCGGAGGTCGAAATTGAACGGGTCTTTTTCGGTCATCAGAGTGCCTTTTCGACTCGGAGCAGCCAGTTTAGAGTTTTGGGCGGCGAGGTGAAGAGGGGGCAGGCGAAAATAATGACGCGAACCGAGAAAATCCAGTCACGGCTGGCGCAGGCATTCGATCCGGTGCTGCTGGAGGTGATCGACGAAAGTGAGAGCCACCGCGGGCATGCGGGATATCAGGAGGGCGGAGAGAGTCATTTTCGCGTGACTATTCAAAGCGATGGCTTTGATGGTTTGAGCCGGATCGCGCGACACCGCGCGGTGCATGAGGCCCTGGGCCGGGATCTCATGGGCGAAATCCACGCCCTGTCGCTGGATATCCGCAGCTAGGGGCTATTGCGCGGCGATGCTGTCCTCGCGCGGGGTGTCAGGCGTGGCGTCGGGTTCGGCGGTCTCCCCGGCATGGTCGGGTTCCAGATCGGGCATCGCCTCTATCAGGATGGGGTCGGGCGCGGTCTCGGCCGTCTCGCCGGTGTCGCTCTCCAGCCCGCGGCGGAAAATCAGCACATTGCGGTAGATGGTCTGGCTGCCGGTCAGCCCCGCCCGTTCGGTGCAGGGCAGCGTATCGGCGCGGATGTATTCCCAGCCCTCGGCGCCCAGCCCGTTCATCAGGTTTTCCAGAGTATGGGCGAACCGCGGCGCACCGGGTTTTACACCTTTGGTTTTCAACCCCTTTTCCGGGGCCGGAACGACCTTGTACTCGTATCTCTGCATTGGCCCCTCGCGCCCGTGACGGGCGGGATCATAAGCGAAAAGGGGCCTGAGGCAAGGTCAAGGCCGCCCCCGATCCCGTCAGCCGCCCGCCAGTTTCCTGGAAACGATCTCGTTCACGGCTTTCGGGTTGGCCTTGCCGCCCGTGGCCTTCATCACCTGACCCACGAACCAGCCCGCAAGCTTGGGGTTCTGCTTGGCCTTTTCCACCTGATCGGGATTGGCGGCGATGATCTCGTCCACCGCGGTCTCGATCGCGCCGGTATCGGTGACCTGTTTCATGCCCCGCGCCGCGACGATTTCGGCGGGGTCGCCACCCTCGGTATAGACGATCTCGAACAGCTCCTTGGCGATCTTGCCGGAGATGTCACCGGCCTTGATCAGCGTGATGATGCCGGAAAGCTGCACAGGCGAGACCGGGCTTTCGGTGATGTCGTGATCTTCCTTCTTGAGACGCCCGAACAACTCGTTGATGACCCAGTTCGCGGCCAGCTTGCCGTCGCTGCCGGCGGCCACGGCTTCGAAATAGGCCGCCGATGCGGTGTCGGCGGTCAGCACGCTGGCGTCATAATCCGACAGTCCGAACTCACCCATGAACCGGGCCTTCTTGGCGTCCGGCAGCTCGGGCAGGGTGGCCTCGATACGATCGACCCAATCCTGTTCGATCTCCAGCGGCAGAAGATCGGGGCAGGGGAAATACCGGTAATCATGCGCCTCCTCCTTGGACCGCATGGACCGGGTTTCGCCCTTGTCGGGGTCGTAGAGCCGGGTTTCCTGATGAACCGAGCCGCCGGATTCCAGAATGGCGATCTGGCGCTTCGCCTCGAAATCGATGGCTTGCTGGATGAACCGCAGGGAGTTCATGTTCTTGATCTCGCACCGCGTGCCCAGATGGGAGAAATCCTGCGTGGCCTGATACTTTTCGTACTGGCCGGGCGCGCAGACCGACACGTTCACATCGGCGCGCAGATTGCCGTTTTGCATGTTGCCGTCGCAGGTGCCCAGATAGCGCAGGATCTGGCGCAGCTTGGTGACATAGGCGGCGGCCTCCTCCGGCCCGCGTATGTCGGGGCGGGAGACGATCTCCATCAGCGCGACACCGGTGCGGTTGAGATCGACGAAGGACATGGCCGGGTCCATGTCATGGATGGATTTGCCCGCGTCCTGTTCCAGGTGGATACGCTCGATCCGCACCATGCGCGCGGTGCCGTCACCCATTTCCACCAGCACTTCGCCTTCGCCCACGATCGGGTGGTACAACTGGCTGATCTGGTAGCCCTGCGGCAGGTCGGGATAGAAGTAGTTCTTCCTGTCGAAGGCGGAGCGCAGGTGGATCTGCGCCTTCAGGCCAAGGCCGGTGCGCACCGCCTGTTCGACGCAGAATTCGTTGATCACCGGCAGCATGCCGGGCATGCCGGCATCCACGAAGGCGACATTGGAATTGGGCTCGGCCCCGAAACTGGTGGAGGCGCCCGAGAAGAGCTTGGCGTTGGAGGAGACCTGCGCGTGCACCTCCATGCCGATGACAAGTTCCCAGTCCTGCTTGGCGCCGGGGATCACTTTGGGCTTGGGCGTGTCATAGGTCAGGTCGAGCATGTCGGTCTCCACGAGGCTGTCAGTCGCGGTTTAGGCGAGGTGCCGGGGTGGGGCAAGAGGCGGCGGCCGTCTGTCGGGCAGAGCCGCGGCATGTGCGGGGGGCGCGAAATCGCGCCGCGGCAAGTGGGATATCGCCCGGATCGGCCGGGTTTCGGCAAGGTTCGGCCTATGGACTTTCGGACAGGTTGCATGCCGCCACCCGGCAGGGCAGATAGCCGTGCCTGCAAGATTGTTTCCTGTTTGAGGTCAGTTATGAGCCAGTTCTGGGGTCGGATCGTTTTATGTGTGGGGCTTCTGGGCCTTGGCGGATGTGTGTCCGCCACGCCGGACATGTCCACCAGCAACATGACACCGCCGATGCGTTGGGATTTCCGGCCCGACGGCGCGCTATGGACCGAAGCGTCGCTGGCGATGCTGGAGGGAGATGCGGCCGTGCTGACAGAGATCGTTCCGAACGATATCAGGGCGTGGTGCCCGGCCTATCCCGAGGCCAGCGTGCAGGAGCGCGCGGCGTTCTGGACGGGGCTGTTGTCGGCGCTTGCGAAACACGAAAGCACCTGGCGGCCCGAGGCGGTCGGCGGCGGCGGGCTCTGGTTCGGTCTGGTCCAGATTGCCCCTGCGACGGCAAGGGGTTACGGCTGCGCGGCGCGCAGCGGCACGGCCCTTCAGGATGGCGAGGCCAATCTGCGCTGCGCGCTGCGGATCTGGGCCAATACGGTGCCGCGGGACGGGGTCATCTCGGCCGGTGGCGACGGGATCGCGGCCGATTGGGGCCCGATGGTGATGCGGAACAAGCGCGAAGAAATGCGGGCCTGGATCAGCCAGCAAGGCTACTGCCGGGCATAAGCTCCGGCGCTGCCCGGTCGGCCCGGTCTGAAGGCCCTGTTGATGACTGGATTCATGCCCCGAAAGAGGGTGGATGCGCGGCAGAGGCGATGTGGAAAACAGCGCCCTGACGGAGCCGCCGTGAGGGGGTGGCGGGAGGGGCTAAACCCACGTTTTCCACAGGCTTGTGGATTGTTTCCCGAATCTGGCCCCGGGCGGGCTTGCCGTATGGTTAACGACTCGTCAGGCTAAGCAGCGCTATATCTGGGAGGGGGCTACGCATGAACTTGCGACTGGCCTGTTATGGAATTTTGATCGGGCTCTGGCCCGGATTGCTTGGCGCGCAGGAGGTGGACCGCGCCAATGGTGGCGTGACGGCCGGCACGATGACGGTAAGCCCGCAGATGAGTCTGCCCGAGGATTTCGAGGGCTCCGCCATGGCCCCGTGGCTGAGCCCCATGCCGGTTCAGCGGCCCGAATGGTCGGTGCCCGCGATGCAGTGGGACGGCCGCCATCCGCGGGCCACGCGCTGGAGCCTTGCGGTGATGGCGGCCCTGCGCGGGCATGGATCGGACCTGCTGGATGTGGTGCCAGGCGATATCGAGGCCTGGTGCCCGGCCTATGAAACGGCCGACCGGGCACAGCGCGCGGCGTTCTGGGCGGGGCTGGTTTCCACGCTGGCCTGGCATGAAAGCAGCCACCGGCCCCGCGCCGTGGGCGGCGGTGGCCGCTGGTTCGGACTGGTGCAGATCGCGCCCGGCACCGCGCGCTGGCGCAATTGCGAGGTCCGCACCGGGCAGGGCCTGCTGGACGGGGCGGCCAATCTGCGCTGCGGGATCCGGATCATGGCCGCCACGGTGCCGCGCGACGGGGTCGTGGCCGAAGGGATGCGCGGTGTGGCCGCCGATTGGGGGCCGTTTCATTCGCGCCGCAAGCGCGAGGAGATGCGGAACTGGGTTCGCCGGCAGGAGTATTGCCGGCCGCCGACCCGGCCGGTTCTGCGCCCTGCCGGGCTGGTGCCCGCGCCGGTTCTGCCGCAGCCGCGGCCCGAGCGCATGACATCGGCGGATTAGATCAGATCTCGCGCACCGGAATGCCGCGATTCGTGGCCTCGCGGATCAGCACGAGGGGCGAGGGAACGGCCAGATCGGGCAACTCGATTTCCGCGCCATCGGTCATCACGATCGTGCAGCGGGCGGTGCCGTCGCGGTCGCTGACCCGCAGATGGGCGATAGAGGCCGTGGGCAGGTGCCGGTCGTTCGGGCCTTCGAGAATATGCCAGACATCGCGGGACAGATGCAGCCCGTAAACCGGCGTCACGATCATCTGCCAGAGGCAGACCGCAAGCGCCGGGATCATCAGAAGCAGCACGAAACCGGGCATCGATTGCCACAGGAACGCCGAAAGCAGGGCGAGGCCCGCAAACGCCACGATGCTGAGGGCAAGCCCGCCATGGCGGGCGCGATATTCGAAGTCGCCGGTCATGGAATCTGGATAGGTCGGTATTGCGCCCGCATTATGGCACGGATTGGGAAAGCTTAGGCCAGCGGCTGGCCGAAGACCGGGCGGCCGGCGGCGAGGAGCGAAACCCCGGGGTGCTGATCGCGTCCGGCAAGCGACAAGGTCCGGCGGCGCAGGACATCGATCGCTTCGGTTCCGTCGGCGGGCAGGGACGCGGGCGGCACGGGCCGGCCGATGGTCACGCGGAACGGCTGGCGCGCCTTGTTCAGCGTCTCGTGAAACAAGGTGATGTCGCGCAGGCTGGGGTGGAGGGCGTCGAACGCATAGAAGAGCGCCGAGTTTCGCGCGCGGATATGCACCGGGATCACCGGCAGCCCGAATTTCCGGGCGATCATCGCGGCCGACGCCATCCAGGGGCGTTCCTCAAGCCGCAGACCCCGGCGTTTTGCCAGACGACCCGAGGGGAAGATCACCCCGAGCCTGCCATCGCCAATGGCGCGCTGCAGCGCCAGCATCGTCGCCCGCGTCTTGGCGTGCCCGCGTTTTTCCACGCGCCATTCCACCGGCAGGATAAGCTCCTCCATCTGCGGCAGGACCCGCAGAATATCGGCATTGGCCATGATGAAGACATCGCTCCGGCGCTGGAGGATCAGATGATGCAGGATGATCCCGTCGGCAATGCCGGTGGGATGGTTGGCGACGATCAGTGCGGGGCCCGACGCGGGGATATGGGCCAGCCCGCGGGCGGTGACGTCGCGCGCGATCAGACGGGCGAGATGGGCCATGATCTCCTGCGGAGGCAGCGGTTGCAGCGCCGCGCCAAGGGCAAGCGTGCGCCGGTAGCCCAGAAGCAGGTTCAGGAGCGCCCGCGCCTGAGCAATGCCCGGGCCGTCCGAAAACAGCCATGGCGCGCGTTCGGCGATCAACGGGTCGGTGCGGGCCGCGATATCCATGGCAGGCAGAAACACGATCTCCGTAACGCCCCGATGAAACGAAGATGACGGGACGATGATAGGCGGGTCTTTGCGGATCGGGGGTGGCGGCGGCGGCGGGAGACGCTACTCTGCCGGGAAACTGGCAGAGGCAGAACCGTGGCAAGCGTGACAGAGGCGGAACCCGAAGGCGTGGCGCGGATCGTCGCGCTGGATCTGGCGAGGACAGCGGCGCTCGCGGGGATGGTGATCTATCATTTCACCTTCGATCTGGCGCTGTTCGGCTATGTGCCGCCCGCAACGGCGATCACCGGGGGCTGGGCGCTGTTTGCCAAGCTGGTGGCGGGCAGTTTCCTGTTTCTGGCCGGTGTCAGCCTGTGGCTGGCCCATGGGCGCGGTATGCGCTGGCCCGCATTCTGGCGACGGCTTGGCATGGTGGCGGGCGCGGCCGTTCTGATCACCGCGGCGACCTATGTGGCGATGCCGCAGAGTTTCATCTATTTCGGCATTCTGCACTCGATCGCCGCATGCAGCCTGATCGGGCTTGCGTTTCTGCGGCTGCCCGCGCCGGTCACGCTGGCGGTGGCGGTGGCTGTGTTCCTGCTGCCGCAATATGTCCGGTTCGACGCCCTGAATGCGCCGTGGTTCTGGTGGACGGGGTTGGGCACCTATTGGGCGCCGACGCTGGATTACGAGCCCGTTTTCCCCTGGCTGGCGCCGTTTCTGGCGGGTCTGGCGCTGGCGCGCGGTCTGGATCTTTCCGGCCGGCTGCCCCGCCCGAGGGTGCCGGGCCCGGTGGCGCGGCGTCTGGCCTGGCCGGGCCGGCATTCCCTGATCATCTATCTGGTGCACCAGCCGGTGCTGATCGCAGGCCTGTGGCTGGTGACGCAGGCGATCCGCTAGGCGCGCATCCGGTCGATCATCTCGCCCAGATCGGGGCTGAGCCCGTCGGTTCCGGCGATCCGCGTAAGCTCCGCCGCGATCAGCGCCTGACGGTCGGCGTCATAGCGTTTCCAGGTGTCGAAGGCGGTGGACATCCGCGCCGCGGTCTGCGGGTTCAGCCGGTCGAGCCGGATCAGCCAATCCGCCAGAAAGGCGTAGCCCGCCCCGGACGGATCGTGGAACCCCGCAGGGTTGCCCACCGTCAGGCCGGAAACCAGCGACCGGAAGCGGTTGGGGTTCTTCCAGTCGAACAACGGGTGCCCGGCAAGGGTTTCGGCCAGCGCGACCGCCTTTTCCGGCGCCGCATGGGCGACCTGGAGCAGGAACCATTTGTCCATCACCAGCCGGTCATCCTGCCACTGGTCGTAGAACCGGGCGGCGATGTCGGGATCGCCGATATCGAGCAGGCAGCCGAACCCGGCAAGCTGATCGGTCATGTTGCCGGCCGCGTCGTAATGCGCCCGCGCCCGCGCCCCGGCATCGAGATGCGCGGTAAGGCCAAGCGCCGCGTTGCGCAGCGCGCGCTTGCCGGCCTGCGCGGCATCCGGGCTGTAGACGGGGCCCGGATCCATCGCGTCGTAAAGCGCGTCGAGCGTGGGTTTCAGGTGACGGCCTATCGTCTCCTTCAGGGCCTTGCGCGTGGCATGGATCGCCGTGGGATCGGGCACCAGACCGGCATCGACCGCGCCCTGGGCGATGTCATCTTCCGACGGAAGCGCCAGCGTCAGCGCCCGGAAATCCGCATCCAGCGTCTCGTCGGCGGCCAGTCGCGCCAGCCCGTCCAGAAAGGCGGGCGCGGGCGCCGCACCGTCCGCAAGCATGGCCAGCAGCGTCTCCCGCGCGAGACTGCGCCCGGCCTCCCACCGGTTGAACGGGTCGGTGTCATGGGCCAGAAGCAGCGCGCGGTCCCCGAAACTCGGGGCGTGATCCACAATGACCGGGGCGGAGAAGCCGCGGAGCAGCGACGGAACCGGTTTTTCGGCCAGCCCATCGATCTCGATAGTGGTTTCGGGGTCCACCAGCTCGATAATGCGCGTCGGATGGGTTTCGATCCCCGCGGGCGACAGCAATCCGAAAGCAACCGGGATCACGGCGGGCTCCTTCAACGGCTGATCGGGGGTCGGCGGCACCGTCTGGCGCAGGGTGAGCCGATAGGTCCCGTCCTCGAAATGCTCGCGGACAGTGACATGGGGCGTGCCGGCCTGCGTGTACCAGCGTTTGAACTGGCTCAGATCGCGGGCGGTGACATCCTCGAACACGGCCAGCCAATCCTCGATCGTGCAGGCCTGACCGTCATGGCGGTCGAAATAGAGCTGAAGGGCCTGATCATAGGCTTCCGCGCCGACAAGCAGCCGCAGCATGCGGATCACTTCCGCGCCCTTCTCGTAGACGGTCGCGGTGTAGAAGTTGTTGATCTCTATATAGCTGTCGGGGCGGACATTATGGGCCAGCGGGCCCGCGTCCTCCCGGAACTGACGGGTGCGCAATTGCAGCACATCCTCGATCCGTTTGACCGGCGCGCTGCGCATGTCCTCGGTGAACTGCTGGTCGCGGAAGACGGTCAGACCCTCCTTCAGGCAAAGCTGGAACCAGTCGCGGCATGTGATGCGGTTGCCCGTCCAGTTGTGGAAGTATTCATGGGCGATGATCCGCTCGATGAAATCGAAATCGCGGTCGGTGGCGGTCTCGGGACTGGCGAGAACATATTTGGAGTTGAATATGTTCAACCCCTTGTTCTCCATTGCCCCCATATTGAAATCGTCAACGGCAACGATGTTGAAAATATCCAAGTCGTAGGCGCGGCGATATACCTTCTCCTCCCAGATCATGGAGCGTTTGAGGGCATCCATCGCGTAACCGCAGCGGTCTTCATCCCCGGGGCGGACCCAGATGTTGAGCGCCACCTCCTTGCCCTCCATCGTGGTGAAGCTGTCCGACACGGGCCTGAGATCGCCCGCGACCAGCGCGAACAGATAGGCGGGTTTGGGCCATGGGTCGTGCCATTCGGCGAATCCGGGGCCCTGGGCGGTCTGGTTCCCGTTCGACAGCAGCACTGGCAGTTCACTGTCGATCCGCACGGTGAAAGGCGCCATGACGTCGGGCCGGTCGGGGTAGAAGGTGATCTTGCGGAAGCCTTCCGCCTCGCACTGGCTGCAATACATGCCGTTGGACATGTAGAGACCCTCCAGCGCTGTGTTGTCCTTGGGCGCGATTTCGACCTCGGCCTCCCAGAGGAAACTGTCGCCGGGCAGGCGCGCGGCAGGCACGGTCAGATGCGTGTCGGTCAGCAGATAATCGAGCGCCGTCAGGGGGATGCCATCGATGCGGAGCTCGATCAGGCGCAGATTCTCGCCATCCAGGATCAGATTGCCATCGTCCAGCCCATCGGGATTGGCCCGAAAGCGGATGCGGGAGATCACCCGCGTCGCGCACGGGTCAAGCCGAAAGCGCAGGTGCACCTCATCGATCAGATAATTCGGGGGGCGGTAATCGGCCAGATGAATGGCCGTAGGGGCGGCGTCTTTCACGGGGGAACGGCTCACAGGGCTGTTGCGGATTGCGGGCACGGTAGGCCAGCGCGCGGCGGCGGGCAAGCGGGCGCATGTTTTGACCCGGGACACACCGGCGCTAGGTTCGGGCGGGGAAGCGTCATGTACTGGATCTTCCACATCAAGTATGGCGTTCAGGCATCTGATCATGAAAAAGAAAAGAGACTTACCCACAAAGCTGTGCAAGACCTGCGGGCGCCCGTTCGTCTGGCGCCGGAAATGGGCGGATGTCTGGGACGAGGTGCAGTACTGCTCGGTGCGGTGTCGTGCGGAACGGGCGCGCCGGCGCTGATCTCTTGCGTCGTGGCGCGCAGCTTCCTTGCCTCCCGGCCCGATTTTTTCTAACTGCATACCATTGTATGGCGAAAGGCCCCGCAGCGGGCAGCAAAGGGTTGGACAACGATGACAGATCGGGTGGCGCGGGCGGGCTTGCAGGTGGCGCGGGAACTGGCGGATTTCATAGAAACGCGGGCGCTGCCGGGCACTGGTGTGGACGAAGCGGCCTTCTGGGAAGGGTTTTCGGACCTGTTGCATGACGGGGCGCCGAAAAACCGCGCCCTTCTGGCAAAGCGCGAGGTGCTGCAGCGCCAGATCGACGACTGGCACGTGACGCGGCGCGGGCAGGTGCATGACCCCAGCAGCTATCACCTGTTTCTGCAGGAGATCGGCTATCTGGCGCCCGAGGGGGATGATTTCCAGATCGACACCTCGCGGATCGACCCCGAGATCGCCACCGTGGCCGGGCCGCAGCTTGTGGTGCCGATCACCAATGCGCGTTTTGCGCTCAACGCCGCCAATGCGCGCTGGGGCAGCCTTTACGATGCGTTCTACGGCACCGATGCGATGGGCAGCCTGCCACCTTCCGGCGGGTATGACCGGGGCCGGGGCGCGCGGGTTGTGGCGCGGGCGCGCGTGTTTCTGGACGAGGCGTTTCCGATCGTGGGGGCGAGCCATGCGGATGTGCGGCGCTACCACGTGGAAAAGGACGCCCTGCTGGTCGACGACAAGCCGCTGGTCGAGCCCGGAAAATTCGCGGGCTATGTGGGCGACCGGCGGGCGCCCGACCGGATCCTGCTGGTCAATAACGGGTTGCATGTTGAACTGGTGTTCGATCGCGCCCATCCGATCGGAAGCCGGGATCAGGCGCTTCTGGCCGATGTGCGCATGGAGGCGGCGGTGTCGGCAATCATGGATTGCGAGGACAGCGTGGCCTGCGTCGATGCCGAGGACAAGGTTCTGGCCTATGGCAACTGGCTGGGCCTGATGAAGGGCGATCTGGAGGAGAGCTTCGAAAAGGGCGGCCGGACGATCACCCGGAAACTGGTCGGCGATCTGCCGTATTGCGCACCCGATGGCAGCCCGATGGAGGTCCGGGCGCGGGCCTTGATGCTGGTCCGGAATGTGGGTCACCTGATGACCAATCCGGCAATTCTGCTCAAGGACGGCTCCGAGGCGTTCGAGGGGCTGATGGACGGGATGATCACCACGCTGATCGCCTGCCATGACCTGCGCAAGACCGAAGGCACGCGCAATTCGGTTGCCGGGTCGGTCTATGTGGTGAAGCCGAAGATGCACGGGCCGGAGGAAGTGGCCTTCGCGGATGCCAGTTTCACGAAGATCGAGGCGGTGCTGGGGCTGGAGCGCTACACGGTCAAGCTCGGGATCATGGATGAGGAACGCCGCACGAGCGTCAACCTCAAGGAATGTATCCGTGCCGCCAAACATCGGGTGGCATTCATCAATACCGGGTTTCTGGACCGGACCGGGGACGAGATCCACACCTCGATGGAGGCCGGGCCGTTCAGCCGCAAGGATTTCATCAAGCGGAAATCCTGGATCACCGCCTACGAGAACCAGAATGTGGATATCGGGCTGGAATGCGGCCTGAAGGGGCGGGCGCAGATCGGCAAGGGCATGTGGGCGATGCCCGACAAGATGGCCGCCATGCTGGAGGCCAAGATCGAACATCCGCGGGCCGGTGCGAATTGCGCCTGGGTGCCGTCGCCCACGGCGGCCACGCTTCATGCGCTGCATTATCATCAGGTGGATGTGGCCGCGGTGCAGGAAAGCCTGGCCGCGGGCGGGCGGCGGGCCTATGTCACGGCGCTTCTGGATATCCCGCTGGCGGCCTATCGGCGCTGGAGCGAGGCGCAGATATTGCGCGAGGTGGAGAACAACGCCCAGGGCATCCTTGGTTATGTGGTGCGCTGGATCGATCAGGGCGTGGGCTGCTCGAAAGTGCCCGATATCAATGATGTGGGGCTGATGGAGGATCGGGCGACCTGCCGGATCTCCGCGCAGCATATCGCCAACTGGCTGCATCATCAGGTGGTCAGCGAGGCCCAGGTGATGGAGGTGATGCGCAAGATGGCGGAGGTCGTGGACCGCCAGAATGCGGACGATCCCGCCTATGTGCCCATGGCGCCCGGTTTCAACGGGATCGCCTTCGCGGCGGCCTGCGATCTCGTGTTCAAGGGCCGCGTGCAGCCAAGCGGATACACCGAGCCGATCCTCCATGCCCGGAGGCTGGAATGGAAAGCCGCGTAGGAGATAGCGCGGCGGGGATGCCGTGCGGTGCTGCCGCGCGGCGCATGAACCTTAATGGAGGATAACGGATGACGATATCACTGGAGAAGGCCCGGCAGATGGTGGCCGAAACGCGGGCCAAGGCCCGGACCATGGGGCTGAAGCCCTTGTCGGTGGTCGTGCTGGACGCGGGCGGTCACGTTCTGGCCTTCGAACGGGAAGACGGGGCCAGCCCGGGCCGGTTCGAGATCGCGCGGGGCAAGGCCTATGGCGCGGTGATGCTGGGCATGCCCGGCTCGGCGCAGATGGCGCGGGCCGAGGCGCAGGCCTATTTCATGGCCGCGGTGAACGGGGCCTATGGTGGCAAGGTGATCCCGGTGCCGGGCGGCGTTCTGGTCAAGGATGCGGCGGGCGAGGTGGTCGGCGCCGTGGGCGTGACCGGCGACAGTTCCGAGAACGATGCAGAGGCGGCGCTTGCCGGGATCGCGGCCGCGGGGTTCGAGGGGGCCGCGTGAGCCGGCGGCTGATTACCTCAGGCTCCGCCTTCGAGGCGGAGATCGGGTATTCGAGGGCGGTGGTGTGTGACGGCTGGGTCTTCGTGGCCGGCACGACCGGGTTCGACTATGCCACGATGGAGATCGGCGCGGATGTAGCGACGCAGGCGGAGCAGACGTTTCGCAATATCGACATGGCCCTGCGCGAGGCAGGGGCCGGGATGCGGGATGTGGTGCGGGTGCGCTACATCCTGCCCGACCGGGCGGATTGGGAGCCGTGCTGGCCCGTCACCCGCGCCTGGCTGGGCGAGGTGCGGCCCGCCGCGACGATGATCGTGGCGGCGTTGCAGGACCCGCGCATGAAGATCGAGATCGAGGTGACCGCGCGCCTGCCCTGAGCGCCGGGCCGGTGGGGGCGTGCGCGGATGCACAGCCGGTTTCGCCCCGCTGCGGGTTTGCAGAGGCAGGCCGGGCAGGTATAGAAAGCGGATCATGCGACGCGGAGAGCATATGGCGCGACCTGTAATCGGCATCATCGGCAACCATCATCTGGTCAACGACCAATACCCGACCCATGCGGGCGGAACCATGAATTCCGAAGCGGTGGCGGAGGTGTCCGGCGGCATGCCGATGCTGATCCCGGCGGATCCGCGGTTTGTCTCCACCGGGGAATTGCTGGAGACCTGCGCCGGATTTCTCTTCACCGGCGGGCGGCCGAATGTGCATCCGGAGGAATATGGCGAGGCCGAGACGGAGGCCCATGGCGCCTTTGACCGGGCCCGCGATGCGGTTGCCTTGCCCCTGATCCGCGCCTGCGTGGAGCGGGGGCAACCGTTTCTGGGGGTCTGCCGTGGCTTTCAGGAGGTCAATGTCGCCATGGGCGGTACGCTCTACCCCGAGATCCGCGACCTGCCGGGCCGGATGAACCACCGGATGCCGCCCGATGGCACGCTTGAGGAGAAATTCGCGCTGCGCCACACGGTGACATTCAGCGAGGGTGGCCCGTTTCACCGGCTGATGGGCGCGCGCGAGGTGATGACCAACACTTTGCACGGGCAGGGGATCAAACAGGCCGGGGCGCGGGTGGTGATCGACGGCCATGCCGCGGACGGAACACCCGAGGCGATCTATATCGCCGATGCGCCGGGTTTCACCCTGTCGGTGCAGTGGCATCCCGAGTATCGCGCCGCGGAAGATCCCGTCTCCCGCCCGCTTTTCGCGGCCTTCGGGGCGGCGGCGCGGGAATGGGCGGAGGGCCGCCGACCGGTCTCGGTTGCGGATGTGGCCTGAGCCGCGGGGACACGCTATGTCTGCGGAAGAAAGCCAGCGAGGACAGGCACGTGACCAGATATGACCCCGACAATATTTTCGCGAAGATCCTGAACGGCGACCTGCCGTCCGAGCGGGTCTATGAAGATGACGAGACCGTCGCCTTCATGGATATCATGCCGCGGGCCGATGGCCATGTGCTGATTATTCCGCGCAGCCGCGCGCGCAACATTCTGGATGCAACGCCGCAGCAACTGGCGGCCTGCATGGCCTCGGTGCAGAAGCTTTCCCACGCGGTCATGGCTGCGTTCGAGGCCGACGGCGTGACCTTGCAGCAATTCAACGAGGCGGCAGGCGGGCAGGAGGTGTTTCATCTCCATTTCCACGTGCTGCCGCGCCATGCAGGCATCAGCCTGCGCCCGCCCGGCACCATGGAAGACCGCGACGTTCTGGCGGCCAATGCCGCCAAGATACGGGCCGCACTGGCCTGAACCGAGGGAACCGAACCGGCCCGGCCGCGTTATCCAGCGATTGGCGAAGGATCTGCGATGGACAAGGACGCGGCCCGATCCGGGCATCGGACCAACCGGCTGCGACGGATCTGGGCGGGTCTGCACCTGACGCTGAGGCGTACGCATCCGGCCAAGCTTCTGCTGCTGGGATATCTGCTTTACACCGCATTCGGCTGGTTCCTGCTGAGCCTGCCGCTTGCGCATGAGGTGCCGGTATCGGCGCTGGATGCGTTGTTCATCGCCAGTTCCGCAGTGTCCACGACCGGCCTCGTGACCGTCGATCCGGGCAGCAGTTTTTCCTGGTTCGGAGAGGGCGTGATCATCCTTCTGATTCAGGTGGGCGGGCTGGGCTACATGACGATCGGCTCCTTCGCCCTGCTGGCGTTTCAGGACCGGCTGAGCCGGGTCCGATCGCGGACCATCAAGGCGGAGTTCAGCCTGCCGGAGGATTTCAGCGTGCGCGGCTTTTTGAGCGCGGTGGTGATCTTCACCTTCGTGGTGCAAAGCGTGGGGGCGATCATCCTCTATCTGGCGTTTCTGGCCGAAGGTGTGGAAAATCCGCTCTGGTCCGCGATTTTTCACGCGATATCCGCATTTTGTACGGCGGGGTTCAGCCTCAATTCCTCCAGTTTCGAGATGATGCAGACAAATACGACCGTCGTGCTGACCCTGTCCGCGCTGTCGATCCTTGGCGCGGTGGGCTTTCTGATCGTTGTCGATGCCTGGCGCAACCTGACCGGGGGCGCCCGGCATCTTGGCTTCACCTCCAAAGTGATCCTGCGGGTGACCTTCTGGTTGCTGGCGGGCGGCACCGTGCTCTTCTACGTGGCCGACGCCTCGATTGCCGAACTGAGCCCGTGGGACCGCCTGCTGACCGCGTTTTTTCAGGTGATGACAGCCACGACCACGGTGGGGTTCAACACCTGGCCGATCGGGGAGATCTCCATGGCGGGGCTGGTGGTGTTGATGGGGCTGATGGTGATCGGCGCGTCGCCCGCGGGCACCGGCGGGGGGTTGAAGACCACCACGCTGGCGGCGCTGTTCGGGCTGGTCCGCTCGACGCTGAAGGGGCGGGACGAGGTGCGGCTGGCCAAGCGCAGGGTGCCTGCCGAAAGGCTGCAAAGCGCCACGGCCGCGCTGGCCTATTACGTCGCCCTTCTGTTCGTCGCGCTGTTCCTGCTGGGGCTGACCGAAGCGGGGGCGGAGTTCGAGGTGCTGATGTTCGAGGCGATTTCGGCCATGGGCACGGTGGGGCTCAGCATGGGCATCACCGGCGATCTGTCTCCCCTGGGCAAGCTGGTGGTCATCGTTCTGATGATCGCCGGGCGTGTGGGCATTCTGACCTTCGGCATCGCGGTCGCTGCGCATGACGAAACCCGCGAGGAAGAGGCGGACAACAACCTCATCTGCTGACGCACTCTCTGGAAGGGCAGACGCGCCCGTTTACGGTATGCGCCGTCCTGCCCAAGGCCCACGCCAGACGCATGTCTGGGCCATGTAGGGCTGCACACAGTCGCCATACGGGCGGCAAGGCTTTGCCGCGCTGCTCCGATGGGGTTCAGCCCGCCTTTTGCCGGTCAGGTCGCTCTTGGGCCGCGCATTTCATGGATCGAGCGCCGGATGCGGCGCCATGTCTCGGCTTCAGCGGTATTCCCGGCATCGGTTTCCACACGTACCCGTTGGGCGGCTTCGGCTTCGGCCCGGTCGCCATGCGCGCGGTAGAGGGCGCGGGCATATCTGATGATGTCGGCTGCGGTCATCTTCAAGGTCCTCCCCAGATCATGTGAGAGGGCGCGGCGCCATCCGGTCCCGGGCGGCTACGGCCCTCGACGAGATGCTATGCATAGCAGATTTGCGCGCCCATGTCTCGGGTACACGGGGCCGGGCGCCGAAACGGGCGGCGCGCTGCTCAGGTCACGTGACCGCGTGCGATATCGACAGCCGCCTGTTCGGCAGGGCCCTCATACGCCCCGGGGGTGAAGGTGGCGACGGTGGGCGCGCCCGCCAGATCGGGGAAGTGATAGACCGCGTTGGCGGAGAACGGGCCGAGGCCGGAATGCCCGGTTGCGGTGCCTGCCGGGCCCATCCGGCCGCACATGACCCCGGTGCCATAGGCGATATGCGTCCAAGGCCGTCCCGCAGGGCCGTCGCCAAGCTGCACCGCGTCTGACCCCATGTCAGGATGGGCGGCAAGGATCAGGCGGAGGAGCCGGGCCGCGTCCGCAGATGTGCCGATCAGGCAGCGATGATAGACCCAGCCCGGATCATAGCCGCGCCCCTCTGGCCAGTGAATGCCCGCGAACCCGTCGGGAGAGCGCGCAAAGCGCAGGGTGGTGCTGTCCAGTGGCGTGGAGAACATCGTCTTGATCAGATAGCCAAGCCGCTGCCCGGTTTCGGTTTCCATATGGGCAAGGGCAAGCCGGTAGCCGATATTGGAGTAACGCCACTGGCTGAGCGGGTCCCGCACCGGGGTATGGGCAAGGCTGCGCGCGAGAACATCGCTGAACGCCCATGGGGTGTCGCCCCGCGCCACCGCGTCATGATAACTCGGCAATGCGCCATAGTCCGGCAGACCGGAAGTATGGCGGAGAAGCTGGCGAAGCGTGTAGGGCGCGCCGGACAGCGGTGCGTCAAGCGCGATGCGCCCGGTTTCCGCAAGGCTTAGTGCCGTGGCCGCGATCGCCGTTTTGGTGAAACTCCAGAACGGGAAAATCGCGCCCGGGTCGCCGCCCGTGGTCAGGGTGCCGTCGGCGTCGATCCGGGCCCAGTGCAGATCAGTCATAAGGCAGATCATCCGGATCGCGGTTGCGATGGCCGGGCTGCGGCGTGACCGGAAAGTGTTGCGCGCGGATCGTCTTGTGGCCCGCCATCGCGGCCCGGGCGACCCGGTGCATGCCATCCATGACCCGGCCCCGGGCGCAGAGAATAATCGGCCAGGCGAGATCGGCCTCCGCGATCAGCCGCGCATGCTCCGCGATGGTGCGTACGGTCGGCAGATCTCCGGTGTCGTACCAATAGGTCTCGTCCAGTTCTTGAATTTCGGCCAGCGGGACCTCGGCCACCGGGAGGGCGTCGTCAAGGCGGACCAGCTTTCGGACGTCCCAGATTTTCGTGCCGGTCTTGCCGCGCCGGATATGGTACTGTGCGCGCAGGGGCGGGGTCTCGGGCGGCTCAGCCATATTGCGCCAGCATCTGTTGCAGATCCTCGAACGTGTTGGCCTCCGTGGCGGGTTTGTCCCTGCGCCAGCGGAGCATGCGCGGAAACCGCAGCGCGACCCCTGATTTGTGACGGGGAGAGGCCTGAATACCCTCGAACGCGATCTCGAACACATGCTCCGGCGCAACCGACCGGACCGGGCCGAAACGTTCCTTCGTGTTCTTGCGGACCCAGTTGGTGATTTCGCGGAACTCAGCATCGGTCAGACCGGAATAGGCCTTGGTGAAGGGCACGAGTGTCTCGCCCTTCCAGACCGCGAAGGTGAAATCGGTGTAAAGCGTCGCGCGCCGGCCGGAGCCCGCCTGCGCATAGATCATCACCGCGTCGATCGTCAGCGGCTCGACCTTCCATTTCCACCAGTCGCCCTTCTTGCGACCGGCGAGATAAGGCGCCGACAGGCGCTTGAGCATCAGACCTTCGGCCCCGATCTCCCGGCTGGCCGCGCGCGCGGCGGCCAGATCGGGCCAGCCGGTCGCGGGCACCGCTTCGGACAGGCGAAGCGGCACGCCGCCCGGAAGGCCCGCGATCAGCCCTTCAAGCAGGGCGCGGCGTTCCGACAGGGGCCGCGCGCGAATATCCGCGCCCTCCCATTCCAGCAGATCGTAGGCCATCAGGATCACCGGCGCTTCGGCCAGCAGCTTTTTTGGCACGGTCTTGCGCCCGATCCGGGGTTGCAGCCGGGCAAAGGACAGCGGTTTTTCGTCGGCAAAGGCCAGCACCTCGGCATCGAGCACGGTGCCATCGGGCAGGAAATCGGCCAGCTGCGCCAGTTCGGGAAAGCGGTCGGTCATCAGGTCTTCGCCGCGCGACCACAGGAAATGCTGACCTTCGCGCAGAATGAACTGGCCGCGGATGCCATCCCATTTCCGCTCCGCCAGCCAGTCGGTCACGGTCCCGAGATCCTCGGGCGGGCCATCTATCTGGTAGGCAAGGTAGAACGGGTAGGGGCGCGAGAGGCTGGCGCCCGGGTCCGGCCTCTCCACCAGGGTGTGAAAGCTGGTCGTCTCGGGGCTCCAGTCGCCCATCAGGCGATGGGTGAGGTCGGGCTCGTCGATACCGGTCGCCTGAGACAGGGCGCGGGTCATCAGCTTCTGGCTGACGCCCATGCGCCAGCCGCCGGTGATCAGCTTGTTGAACACGAACCGTTCCGTCGGCGGAAGCTGATCCCATGCGGACAGGATCGCGGCCTTCTTCTCCGCATCCTCCGCCTTGTCGAGGGCGCGCAGGCTCGCGATCCAGTGGCTCAGGGAATGTGCGCTCTCCCGTGTCGCGGGCGGCAGGACAAGCGCGATGGTTTCCGACAGGTCGCCCACCACCGGGTAGCACTCCTCGAACAGCCAGAGCGGGATGCCCGCAACCTCGGCCGCCCATTCGCGGAGCTTGGTGGTGGTCACCGTGCGCCTTGGGCGCCGCCCGGACAGAAGGGCGATGGTCCAGAGCTTGTCATCGTCCGGTGCATCGCGGAAATAGGCCGCAAGCGCCGCGGTCTTGACGCTGGTCTTGGTGGTCTGGTCCAGCGCGGTGAAAAGATCGGCGAAGCGCTTCATTCCGGACGCTCCAGATAGGGTGCGGGGCTTTCCAGAACGCCCAGGATATCGCCAAGCGCCACAAAGCCGGGGCCGCCCGCGGTTTGGTCGACCCGGCTGTCGCGCGCCAGATCGCGGTGATCGCCGAGAATGAAGACATGATCGGGCGGCACGGTGAATGGGGCGGTGTCATCGAGATCCGTGCCCTCGGCGAGATCCAGTACGGCATAGCTGGTGCCGTTCGGCAGCGTTTCGCGGATTTGCGCGATGGTGCAGCTGGCCGCGTCGACGGGCGTGTCGGCGGGGCAGGTGGGGCGCGCCCCGGTCGCATCCGTGCGCCGCTGAAGGGTGAGCGGCGGGAGCGGGGCGGTGGCGACCGCTTCGCCGTCAAGGTGAAGCTGCCCGCCGATCATCTGCACGCGCGCCCCCGCAAGGGCCACCACGCGGCCCATGTCCACGTCGCCCCGTGTCTGGTTCATGTAGAGCACCACGTCGCCTGGAACCGGGCTTGCGGTGCCGGGGAAAAGGCGTTCGGACACGGTGCAAAGCCCGCGGGGAACGGTGGGCGTCATCGCCTCGGTCTGGGGGGCGAAGCTGCGATGGGTGCCGATGGTGCAGCGCAGGCAGAAGCAGAAATCCTGCGCAAAGGCCGGCGTGGCGGTCAGCGCGAAAAGGAGGAGTAGGCGGATCATGCCGGGTCTTCCTCCGTCACCTCGTCGAGGGTTTCGCCGCCATAATCGGTTTCGACGATGCCCGCGTCATAGCCCTGGGTCGTAAGCCAGCGGGAAAACTGCGCGGTGTAGCCGTGGGTTACGAAAATCCGGTCCGCGCCGGTGGCGCGGATGGCGCTGTTCAGCCCGTCCCAATCCGCGTGGTCGGAGATGACGAAGCCCCGGTCGGCGGCCCGGCGGCGGCGCACCCCCCGAAGCCGCATCCAGCCCGAGGCAAAGCCGGTGGAGACAGCCCCGAACCGCCGCATCCAGGCCGATCCGAGCGCCGAGGGCGGCGCCAGAACCATGGCGCCGGGATGGGTTTTCGCGTCCAGATCGGGGGTGACTTGTATCGTATCGGGCAGGGCCAGACCCTGGCCACGGATCACCCGGTTGGTCGCCTCCACCGCGCCATGGGTCAGGATCGGGCCAAGCGACGGGTCGAGGAGGCGCAGAACCCGTTGCGCCTTGCCAAGGGAATAGACGCCAAGCACGCTGGTGCGGCCCGCGGTGGCGTTTTCCGCCCACCAGCCATTGATATCGGCGGCCAGCACCGCCTGATCGGGCCAACTGTAGATCGGCAGGCCGAAGGTGCTTTCGGTGATGAAGGCATGGCAGCGCACGGGCTCGAACGGTTCCGACAGGCCATCGTCGACGGTCTTGTAATCGCCCGAGGCGACCCAGATCTCGCCGCCGACCTCGACCCGGATCTGCGCCGAGCCGGGCACATGCCCCGCGGGGTGAAAGCTGACCTGCGCATCGCCGATGCGGCGCGTTTCGCCATAGGCGATGGTGTCCAGCGGGATATCGCCCAGACGATGGCGGATCACGGGGGCCGCCGTGCGCGTGGCGAGATAGGCCCCGTGGCCCGGGCGCGCATGGTCCGCATGGCCATGCGTGATCAGCGCGCGCGGCACGGGTCTCCACGGGTCGATATGGAAATCTCCCGCCGGGCAATAAATGCCGCGATCCGTGAATTGCAGAACCATCCGCGCACCTCCGCCATGTCCCCCTGATGATAGGGCGCGGGCGGCGGGGCGGCTACACCTCTTCCTCCTCCTGCGGGATCAACAGGATCTCGCCGGCATCGGTCAGTTCGCGAATAGCGGTCACGACCTCGGCCATCGCGGCCTCCCCCTCGTGCAGGCGGGGGGTGCCGCGCGCCTCGGCCTCTTCGCGCATCTGCTCGGCCATGCGTTTGGACATGTTCTCGAACAGGAACTCGGTGGCGATCGGGGCCTCCACCATGCCCGAGGACAGGGCGACGATCATCTTTTCAGGGTCCACCATCCGCAGGATCTTGGGCACATCGGTCGGTTTGATCCGTTTGGGGATGTGTTCGAAGGTGAAGATCGCACGGCGCACCTCCTGCGCGAAATCTGCGTTGCGCTTGTCCAGACCGTCGAGGATCGCCTCGCGGATCGAGCCCGAGGCCGCGTTCAGGATCGCGCCGACCCGGTCCACCGCACTGACGTTGAAGGCGGCTTTCGGCTTGTCGGTCATCTGGCCCAGCAGGGTCATGCCGATGCGTTCGACCACATCGGGCGAGACCGTGCTGGTGAGCGATACCGCATGGGCGATCACCTCCGCCCGGTCTTCGGGCATCTTGCCCAGAACGGCCGCGGCCCGCGCGACGCTCAGCTTCGACAGAAGGATCGCGCAGACCTCTGCGCTTTCGCTGGCGATCAGGGCGCCAAGCTCCTCATCGTCAAGCTCCGCCAGCCGCGCCCACGGATCGGCGGGCACGTTGGCCTTTGCCTCGGCCATCAGCCCCTCCCGCGCGGGGGCGGACAGATGCGGCTCCAGCAGGGTCAGCGCATCGGGCAGGCCGCCCGGGAAGGTCAGCGCGAGACTGTCGAGCGCGGTGGTGAAATCCTGCACCACACGGGCCAGCGTCGCGCGGTTCACATGGCTGAGCGTCGCCATGTAGCGGGCCAGCCGCTCCTGCTGAGAGGGGGTCAGCCGGTCAAGGGCAAGCGGCACCTCCTCGGACAACAGAAGGCGCACGATGACGGCCGCCTTCTGGCCGGATGTCAGCGGCTGCACCGCCGCATGGCTGTTCGCGGCGTCGGGCACCGCATGGTCCAATATCTCAGCATCCTGCGTCATCGCATCGCCCCGTTACCCAATAGTCCCACCTGCGAGGCAACATCGCGGTGGGAGGTTAAGCCGGGGTTTCGACCGCCCGGCTAAATGGCGCGGATTTTCGGCGAATTTCACGGGATGCCGCGCGGCATCGGTGCCTGCCGTGGGCCGAGTCGTCATGGACGATCCAGCCAGTTGCGCGCCTCCTGCGTTTTTCCGCGGGCGATAGGCACCTCCTCGCCGCTTTTCAGGCGCAGGATGTAGCGCTTGTTCTTGCGGACCATATCGGCCACGGCATTGCGCGAGACCCACCAGCTGCGATGGGGCTGAAACCCGCCCACTTCGCCCGTCATCGCGATCAGGTCGGTCAGGCGGGCGCGCACGAAATGCGACGCGCCCTGCGCCTGGATTTCGACATAGTGATCCTCGGACCGCATATAGGCGATCTCCTCGGCCGCGAATGACTGTCTGCCGACGACGACCCTTGCGGCACGCGGCTGAGCGGCGGCGATGTTCAGATGCGCCTTGCACACCGGCAGAATGAACCGGAAATAGAGCAGTTCCACGGCCTGGGTGGAGATGTAGAGCCACAATTCGGTGACCAGCAGCCGGTAGGCGAAGTCATGAAGCGGGCCGGGCAGGACCAGCAGGCCGATCAGCATGCGCAGAAGACTGGCGGTGCTGGTTGCAACCAGAGACACGACCGGCAGGTAGACGGTGGTGAACCCGGCCCGCTCCGCGAGGTTGAGACAGGCCAGATAGACACCAAGATACACCGCCGCCTCCACCAGCCAGAGCCCCGCCGGGATCAGGGTGGTGAGCGGGATCAGGTCGTGATCCTGATGCCCTGCCAGACCGGTCAGATGGTAGAACACATCCCGGTCGGTTGTGATGTAGAGCGCCAGCGCGACAACCAGGAAAAGAACCGTCTGGCGATGGGGCAGCACCTGAAGCAATTCGCGATACGTGATCCGCACCGGGGCGCCAAGCACGTCATAAAAATGCGTTTCGCGTCTCGGGGGCTGATTATCCTCTGCACTCATGATTTTCGTAACTCGTGACCAGTAACCAGTAGTCGTGTACGCCCGGCCTGTCTGCGGTTTTCATTCGGTCACACGCAGTCGAGCAGGTCGGGGCCATGTATGTCCCCGGTACCCCGGGGGCAGTTCACCCCCCTACATGGAGACCCCTCCGGGTGCAATGATCACCCGGAGGGGTTGTTTTTGGGTCAGGATCGGCGTGGCGCATGGCCGTCGCGCAGGCAGGATCGGGCAGGGGACGGCGCGGGCGGATCACACGCCCCCCCGTGCGTCAGTAGTCGCTGAACGCCGCACCCCCGGCGATGGCCTGGACAAGTGCCGTTTCCGGCCAGCTGCCCGCCCCGCCGCGCGCGCGGATTTCATCAAGCTCCCTGCGCGCCATGTTGTAGCGCCCGGCAAGAAGATGGGCCTGACCCAGATAGGCGCGCGCCAGCAGATTGTCGGGATCGGCGGCAAGCGCCCGGTCGTAATACGCCATGCCCAGATCGACCCGCCCCGCCCGTCTGTGGGCATATCCAAGCGTGGTCAGAACCCGGCTTTCGGTGGGGTCGGACATCTGCCCGAGCGTGGTGATCGCATCCTCGTAGCGCCCGGCATAGGCCAGTTCCCGCGCGGTGCGATAGAGCGCGTCATCGCCCAGACGGCTGTCGCGGATCACGGCGCAGCGGCCAAGGCCCGGATCCCAGATCATTCCTGCGCTGCAGGTCGTGGTGCTTTGGGTGGGAAGGGGCGGGTCATCCTCCGGGCCCACGGCAAGCGCGCCGATGGGCAGGCAGATCAGACCAAGGGTGGCGACGATGCGGAACATGCGGGATCCTGACCGAGGCGCGGGGCGGGGAAGGCCCGCGCGGAGTGAGTACCAAAACACGCGCCCTCGTGGCTACGGGGACGCGTGTTAAGGGTCGTTCCGGATACGAGGGAGTCCGGGACGGAGTGGTTAACTGCTGACGCTGGTGACACAACGCTGCGTCGTGTCATCCCAGGTCGTGCCTTGGGCGCAGCTGATCGAAGCTTCGTTCATGCCGGCGCCCCAATTGCATTCGGCGATCGCCAGACCGGGTGTGGCCATAAGCACGAGGCCGGCCAGTAGAGTTCTGATGCGCATGGCGCGTCTCCCTGATGGTGCGGATCCTGGGTGTCGTCACTTGCAAGGAGAAGGGTAGCATGGGGCCGACCAAAGGCAATGCAGCATGCCCTATCGCGGCGATAGGCTTGAGCTTTCGGGGGCGCGCGGGGGGGGGGGGCAGGGCACCCCCGGGTCGCTGTTCTGCCGCCCCCGAGGGGAGCCCTTGGCCGATCAGTCGCCGAACACTCGGGAAAAGATCGTGTCCACGTGTTTGGTGTGGTAGCCCAGATCGAATTTCTCCTCGATCTCGGCGGGCGAAAGCGCGGCGGTGACATCTGCATCGGCCAGCAGTTCCTCGCGGAAATCCTTGCCATCTTCCCAGACCTTCATCGCGTTGCGCTGGACCAGCCGATAGGCATCCTCACGGCTGACACCGGCCTGCGTCAGGGCCAGAAGAACCCGCTGGGAATGCACCAATCCGCGGAACTTGTTCATGTTGGCCAGCATGTTGTCGGGGTAGATCACCAGCTTGTCGATCACGCCCGTCAGCCGGGCCAGCGCGAAATCGAGCGTCACCGTGGCATCCGGCCCGATCATCCGCTCCACGCTCGAATGGCTGATGTCGCGCTCGTGCCAGAGGGCCACGTTCTCCATCGCCGGGATCACCGCCATCCGCACAAGGCGCGCCAGACCGGTCAGGTTCTCGGTCAGGACAGGATTGCGTTTATGCGGCATCGCGGAGGAGCCCTTCTGCCCCTTGGAGAAGAACTCCTCGGCCTCCAGCACCTCGGTGCGCTGCATGTGGCGGATCTCGATGGCGATGTTTTCGATGCTGCTGGCGATGACGCCGAGCGTGGCAAAGAACATCGCGTGCCGGTCGCGCGGGATGACTTGTGTGGAAATCGGCTCGGGCGTCAGCCCCATCCGGTCGCAGACATGGGCCTCCACCGCCGGGTCGATATTGGCGAAGGTTCCGACCGCGCCCGAGATGGCGCCGGTGGCGATCTCGGCACGGGCGGCGCGCAGGCGGTCGCGGTTCCGGTCCATTTCCGCATAGAACCGGGCGAAGGTCAGACCCATGGTCACAGGTTCGGCATGGATCCCGTGGGAGCGGCCGATCCGCACATCCATCTTGTGTTCGTGGGCGCGGCGTTTCAGGGCCTCCAGCAGCGCGTCCATGTCGGCCAGCAGAATATCGGCCGCCCGCACCAGCTGGACGTTGAGGGTGGTGTCGAGCACGTCCGACGAGGTCATCCCCTGATGGACGAACCGCGCTTCGTCATGGCCTATGATCTCGGCCAGATGGGTCAGAAAGGCGATGACGTCATGTTTGGTGACCGCCTCGATCTCGTCGATCCGCGCTACGTCGAACTCGACATCGCGGGCTTTCCACACGGCCTCGGCGTTCTCGCGCGGGATCACCCCCAGATCGGCCATCGCGTCGCAGGCATGGGCCTCGATCTCGTACCAGATGCGGAACTTGGTGGCAGGCTCCCAGATGGCAACCATTTCGGGGCGGGAGTATCGGGGGATCATGGGTGGTCCTTCTCGTAAGCGCGCGCCGCCGTCTTACGAAGCCCGCGCCCGAAGGACAAGCAACGGGTGTGTCGCAGGGGCGGCCGGGCGAATACCGTTGTCCGCCGGGGGCGGTTGGCCTTAGCCTGTGGCCAGTCTCTCGGCAGCGGAGCCACGTCATGCCCTTTCATCGCCACCTGATGCTGGCCGCGCTTCTGGCGCTGACGGGCATGCCGGGCGCCGCCGAGGAGGCGATGACGTGGCGCTATGACCGGCTTGTCGATCCGAACCCCGCAGACACCCACCTGACATTGACCTTCGGTGGCCCGCACGCGGATGCGGCGGTGTTCCTCGCAACCTGCGCGATCGGGGTGGAGGAGTCCTTTGCCGAGATACGGATCCGCGTTGAAACCGCCGGCTACGAGACCGGCACCCCCGTCGCCTATACGCTGGATATCGCCCCCGGGTTCACCATGCCGGGACAGGGCCTCGTGACGGGCGGCGGCAGCGGGGCCGGGATCGGCGGGGTCGCGTTTTCCGTCGGCATGACCGCGCCGTTGTGGGAGGCGTTGCGCGATGGCCGGGAGATGCAGTTCGCGCTGTCGGCGGATATGGCCGAGATCCTGCCGCTGGGCGGGATCGGCGCCATGGCCACTGCGTTCCGCGACGATTGCGCCGGTATCCGAACGCTCGGAGCCGCGGGCCCGGTGTGGGAGCGGCTGGACGATAGCGGCATCACCGCGCTTTTGACCGCCCATGATCTGGTTTACGAAAACGGTGATTTCCAGCGCTTCCTGCCGTCAGGGCGCACGCTTTACCGCGCGGCGGAGACAAGCTGGGGCTATTGGCGGGCCGAAGGCGGGCGCTATTGCAGCCAATGGCCCCCCGGCGATGCGTGGGATTGCTATGACCTCCACCATGATGGCGGCAACGCGGTGCGGTTCACCGACGATTGGGGGAATGTCTCCACCGGAGTGTTTGCGGAGTGATCGCACTGGCCGATCTGGAAGGTGTCTGGCGGTTGGACAGGCAGATCGAGGACCGGCGCGCAGGGCTTTCCGGCCTGCTGGAGGGAGAGGCCGTCTGGCAGCCGGACGGCACCGGCCTGACCCAGATCGAAACCGGGCTGCTGCGCTATGGCGACGCCGCACCCATGCAGGCGACACGACGCTATCTCTGGCGGGAGGAGGCGGGGCTGCTGCGGGTGTATTTCGACGATGGCCGCCCGTTCCATGAGCTAACCGTCGCTGCGCCCGAGGCCCGCCATGTCTGCCCGCCTGACATATATGACGTGCGGTACGATCTGACGGGCTGGCCCGATTGGAGCGCCCGCTGGCATGTCACGGGCCCGCGCAAGGAAGCGGTGATTACAAGCCGGTATCGGCGCAGGACGGGGGCGGTTTCCGTTCGGGGAGCCGGTTGATCTGCTGTCCGCGCCGGTGTGATCTGATCTGTTCAGCTGACCGTCGTCATGGCAGATTTGTGCAATGACCGATGATGTTCCACTACTTTGCGGCGCGCGCGTGCGTCTGCGGCCGTTTCGGTGCTCGGACATTGCCGCCCGGCTGGCGCTCGGACGGTCGCCGGAGATTGTGCTGGCGTTTGGTGGTGATCCGGATGCAATGCCTCCCTACAGGGAGGATGACGCCCGCCAATGGGTGGAACATAACATGGCGCATCCGCTTGCCTGGGCAATTGAAGTTGAAGACCGGCTTCTTGGGGAGGCCCGGTTGGACCATCTTAACCGGCGCGACCGTCGTGCGCTGCTGGCGATCGGCCTTTACGATGTCGGACAGCTTGGTCGGAGGCTGGGCCGCGAGGCCATCAGCCTGCTGGCATCCCACGCATTCGACGTGTTGAAGCTCCATCGTCTGGGCCTGCGCGTCATCGCGACGAACGAACGGGCGATCCGATGCTACCGCGCCTGCGGCTTTGTCGAGGAGGGGCGTGAGCGCGAGAGCGCCTTTGTCGCCGGGCGTTGGCACGACGACATCATCATGGGCCTCCTGGCACGAGATCATCAGGGCTGCAAACGGTAGGGCGCGGCCGCAGAGGCCCCGCTTTCCCTGCACATGAGCCGGCGCCTTCTGAAACATCCGCGGGCGAGAGGCCTGCGAGAGAATGTCGCGAGTGACACCTCTCTTACCATTATGTTCGAACTGCATGGCCTTCACACACGGAGCAACGCCGGCCTTGGTCACGGCCAGCGACCTCTCAGCCGAAGCGCGTCAGAAGGGCCAGCACATCCGAGCGATGCAACATGCCCGCCACACGCGCGCCGTCCAGAACCGGGAAGACGCGGTGGGGGTGCGCCAGAAACATCTCGGCCACGCGGATCACCTCGTCGTCCACGTCGACCGAGATCACCGTGCGTGACATGTGATCGCCTACCTGTCCGGTCCATTCGCGGTGATAGCTGGCATGAAGCGCGGGCCGGAAGCAGTCTTTCTGCGTGAGGATGCCCACCAGTTGCCCGTCATCACCAAGCACCGCCGCCGCGGCGGCCCGTGCATCGACCAGTACCGCGACCGCGCGCCGGATCGGTGTCTCGGCAGTCAGGATCGGGCTGTCCTTACGCATGATCGTACCGATGCGGTATTCCGTCATTGTCCGTCCTTTCGTTGCGCGCGCCGTCGCAGCGGGCAGTCGGCGCAGCGCCCGACCGCAAGGTGATCCGCCGCGCCGCAGCTTGTCCGCGCCGGACCCCGCCCGAACACGAGGCCGAGGCCGATCCCGCCGGCCGCCAGCGAGACAACGGCGATGGCGAAGAGGATTTCCATCAGCGCGCCCTTTCGGTCACAGGATCACCTCGGCGATCGGCCCGGTCCGGATCTCGCGCACCGCGCCCTGATCCTCGATCAGAAACAGGGCCGCGATGTCGTGGCGTTCGGCGAGGGCGGACCCCGCCCCTTCGCCCGCCGCACAAAGCGCCGTGGCCCAGCCATCGGCCGTCAATGCGTCCCGCGCGACAACCGTCACCGAACGCAGCCCGCCCGCCGCCGGAGACCGGGTGCCGGGGTCGATGATGTGGCTGTAGAGACGCCCGTTCAGACTGTAGCTTTGCGCCCGCATGCCCGATGTGGCGGCGGCGGCCCCGTCGGGCAAACGCAACGCCGCAGGCGGCGGCCCGGATATCAGCGGCGCCTCCACCGCAAGGCGCCAGTCCCGCCCGTCGGGGTGGCGGCCAAGTGCGATGAATTCGCCCCCCAGATCGAGAAGGAGGTCTTCGAAACCGGCGGCACGGGCAAGATCGGCGGCGCGGTCCAGCGCCCAGCCCTTCGCGATGCCGCAGAGATCGAGCGTCAGCCCGGCCCGCGCCTTGGCGAGCCCCGCCGGTCCGGCGGACAGCCCGCGCCAGTCCGGCGCGCCGCCCCGGTCAATCGGTCCGAACCCCCATCGTGCAACAAGCGGCCCGACGGTCGGATCGAAGGCGCCCGCGCTCCGTCCGGCAATGTCGAGCGCCGCGGCGGTCACCTCGATCAGGGCCGGTTCCGCCGCGTGCAGACCGGCCGGGCCGGCATTGAACCGGCTGATGGCGCTGTCGCTGCGCCAGGGCGAGAATTGCCGGTCGACCTCCGCGAACAGCGTGTCGATGGCGGGTGCCAGCCGGGCAATGCCGCTGCCCGCCGGCGCGGCGATGCGCCAATGGGTCCCGAAGGCGGTTCCCGAAATCGTGTCGAGGCCGCCCGCACCGGCGGCCCTCGGCAAGACCAGCGTCGCGCCGATCAGCCCGAGGGCCATGCGTCTGGAGGGGGTGTGTAGGCACGTCATGTCCGTCAGGCTCCGAAATCGTCGTAAAAGATCGAGGACGCTTCGACGCCGAGCCGTTCCAGCGTGGCCAGAACCGCCGAGATCATCACGGGCGGCCCGCAGAGATAGTACTCGCAGTCCTCGGGGGTGGGGTGGCCGCTCATCTCGGCCCTCAGCGTGTCGTGGATGAAGCCGGTCGCGCCGGTCCAGCGGTCGCCCGGCGCGGGGTCCGACAGGGCGGGCGTCCAGCTGAAATTCTCGTGCCTTGCGGCGAGTGCGGCGAACTCCTCGGAATAGAACAGATCGGCCGCAGACCGCGCGCCGTAGAAATAGCGGATGCGACGCTCGGTGCCGCGCGCCAGTTCCTGATGGATCATCGCGCGCAGCGGCGCCATCCCGACGCCGCCGCCGACATAGATCATCTCGCGTCCGGTCGGCTGGACGTGGAAATCGCCGAACGGACCGGACAGCGTGATGTCGTCGCCGGGCTCCACCGAAAACAGCCAGGAGGACACGATGCCGGGCGGCACCTCCGTCTCGCGGCCGGCGGGCGGCACGGCGAGGCGGATGTTGAACACGGCCTGCCCCTTGTCTTCGGGGCGGCTGGCCAGCGAATAGGCGCGCGTCACCTCGGCTTCGGAACCCACCCGCATCGACCGCCATCCGGCGATGTCCCACGCGTCCCGGAAGGCGGGCGGCAGGTCGAGTGTGGCGAAGTCGAGCTGATAGGGCGGGGCGGTGATCTGCATGAAATCGCCCGCGCGGAACTCCGACGGGCGATCTGCGGGCAGATCCACCACGATCTCGCGGATGAGCGGGGCGAGCATCCGGGTCGAGGTGACCTGACAGACGAACCCACCGCCGGCGCTCAGGATGTCGTCGGGCACCTGCACCGCGCAATCGCCGCGCAGGCTGGTCTGGCAGGCAAGACGGATATGGGCCCGGCGATCGCGGGCCGACAGGACGCCGCGCTCGGTCGCCTGGGGTTCGCCGGCGCCCACGCCGGTGACGGTGACGCGGCAAAGACCGCAGGTGCCGGTGCCGCCGCAGGCCGCGGGGATCGCGATGCCCGCGTCATGCAGCACGCCCAGCAGCTTGTCGCCGCGGCGGGCCACCACATGCACCGCGCCGTTCACCGCGACATCGAGCCCGGTATCGGGAACAAGCCGCCGCCGGACGGCGATGAGCGCGGCAGACAGGCCCACGGTGAGCGCCACGATGACCAGACTGCCAAGCAGAACCTCCGTCATTGCGCCGCTGCCATTTGTGCAAAGGAGGCAAAACCAAGCGACATGAGCCCGGCAAGCACGAAGGCGATACCTAGACCGCGCAACCCGTCCGGCAGATCGGCATAGGCCAGCCGCGTGCGGATCGCGCCCAGCATGGCCACGGCTACGGCAAAGCCCACACCGCTGCCCAGCCCGAACACCGCGGATTGCGCCAGCGTATAGCTGCGTTCGACCATGAACAGGCTGCCGGCGAGGATCGCGCATTGCACGGTCAGCAGCGGCAGGAACACCCCGAACGCGGCGTGGATCGCAGGGAAGAACCGATCCAGCACCATTTCGAGAAACTGCACCGAGGCCGCGATCACGCCGATGAAGGCAATGAGCGACAGATAAGACAGGTCAAGCTCGGGCAGGCCCGCCCAGGCCCAGGCGCCCGGCGCCAGAAGCCCCTGATAGATCAGATGGTTAAGCGGCACCGTCACCCCAAGAACGCCGGTCATGGCGACGCCGAGGCCCAGGGCGGCCTCGGGCCGTTTCGACAGGGCCAGAAAGGTGCAGAGCCCCAGAAACAGCGTCAGCGGCATGTTGTCGACGAAGGCCGCGGTAACAAAGAGACCCCAAAGATCGTTCATTCCGCAGGCTCCGTTCTGAGCGGGGGTGTGTGCTCGCGGGCTTCGACCTGTTGCGGCAGCAGGCTCCGTATCGCCCAGACGAGAAGCCCCAGAAGGAAGAAGGCCGATGGTGCCAGCAGCATCAGGCTGAGCGGCGTGAACCAGCCCCCGGCATCGGCCAGCGGAAGCACCTGGATGCCGAAAAGTTCCCCCTTGCCGAACAGTTCGCGCAACCCGCCGATCACGATCAGGATGAGCGAATAGCCAAGCCCGTTGCCGAACGCGTCGACCATTGCGGGCAGGGGCCTGTGATGGCGGGCGAAGGCCTCGGTCCGGCCCAGCACGAGGCAGTTCGTGGTGATCAGCCCGACATAGACGGACAGGGCCCGGCTGATCTCGGCGAAATAGGCTTGCAGGATCTGGTCGATCACGATCACCAGCGAGGCCACGATGACGATCTGCACGATCAGGCGGATCGTGTCCGGGATATGCCGGCGGATCACGCTGACGAAGCCCGCGGCGAGGGTAAGCACCACGGTCAGGGAGATCGACATGGTGACGGCGGTCGCCAGCGTGGTGGTGACCGCGAGCGCCGAGCAGATCCCGAGGATCTGGAGCGTCACCGGATTTTGCCGGATCAGCGGATCGGTCAGGGTGCCCCAGAGATCCGTGCGTTTTTCCATCGCTCAGAATTCTCCCCGTTCGATGGCATCGAGGAGCGGCCCGTACCCGTCGGGCCCCAGCCAGAAGCGGACCATCTGCGTGACACCCCGCCCGGTTCGCGTGGCCCCGGTGATGCCATCGACCTCATGCACGCCCGAGGCCGGACCGCGCGCCACGCGAAAGCGCATCTCTCCGCCATCGTCGCGCAGTTCGGTACCCGGAAAGCTCGCCTGCCAGGAGGTTTCCTCGATCCGGGCGCCGAGGCCCGGGGTCTCCGAATGCTGGGTGACGGCGATGCCCGCGATCGTGTTCATGTCGCCCCTGAGCGCGAGGATCGCATCCATGCGCCCGCCATACCCCTGACCGCTGAGCGGCAGCAGCACGAGCGACACGCTGTCCCCGTCGCGCAGAAGGAAGACCTGAGCGTAATCGGGGCGCTGGCCAAGCCCGGCGAGATCCTGCCCGGCATCAAGCGCCGTCCAGTTGCCGGGGTCGCTCAGCGCCGCGTCAAGCGTGGCCGGGGTCACATCCGCCGCGGCGCGGCCATCGCGGAGATTGATCACGACGGTCGAAAGCGCGCCGCCCGATTGCTCCAGAAGCGTGGCCATGCCGGGAATGCCCTCCACCAGCGCCGCGATCCGCGCCTGTTCTTCGGCCGCGCGGTTGGCGGTCTGGATCGGGCGCAGGGCCACCGTGGCCCCGCTGACCAGCGCGGCACAGACAGCCGAGACGAGAAACGCCACGAGAACCGTCTTGGTGCGGCTTTCGTTCGGCAGCGCCAGCAGCCTGAGCCAGGGGTTCCAGTTACGTGCGGCCATGACGCCTCCTGCGTTGAGCAACCCAGAGCGCCAGCGCGGCCTCGTCCAGAAGCGGCGCGGCAAGCGACGTGAGCAGCGCCGCGGCCACGGCGATCTGCACCGGCGCGGCCCCGGCCCAGCCGATTGCGAAAAAGGTCACGAGCCCCGCGTATAGGGCGCCGTTGATCCAGCGGCCGAGTGTCGTCGCCGCGCTGGTCACAGGGTCGGCCACCAGCAGCACGAGGACGATGCCCGCGGCCAGCAGCACCTGTTCCGGCAGAAGACCGGTCAGCACGGCGCCCGTCGCCACCAACGCGGCCCCCGCAAGCACCGCCGCCGGCATGGCCCCGCTTGCCACGCCGATCAGCGCGGCGGGGATCGCGGCCCAGGCGATGGGGGCGTCGAAGACCGGCCAGGGAAAGGCCGGAAAGCCAAAACCCAGGAATGACAGCGCGACGATCGCCGGGTTCACCACGTTGCGCCCCCAGCCGCCGAAGACGAGCTCTCCCATCACCACGCCGAAGCTGACGCCCAGCACAAGGCGGAATGTGCCAAGATCTTCAGGGGCCAGCATGGCAATGGCGAGCGCCGTGGTCAGCGCGGCAAGCGACGGGGCCTGCGCGCGCAGCAGCATGAAGACCAGATGCCATATGCCGATCACGAGCACCGCGAGGGCAAGCTGCGCCAGCGCGCCGGTTCCGCCCAGCCAGAGCCAGAACAGCGCCAGCGGCAGATAGGCCGCCAGAAGCATGAGCGCGACGGTTTCGCGGTTCCAGAGACCCCGGATCATGCGTCGAACTCCGTCCGGATGCGGCCCAGCATGCCGCGAAGCTGCGCCGTCAGCTGGCCGGTCTCGCTCAGCACGTAATCCGCCAGGGCCAGGTCTTCCTCCAGAAGCGACAGCACGCCGAGCTTCATCGCGGTCTCGTCATCGCCGGCGCTGAGCGCGCGGATGAACGGTGCCGCCGGAAGCGCGCCTCCGAACGCCTTGCTCAGGGCCGCGGTCGGGATCGCCGGTTTCGCGCCGGCCGATTGGGTGAGCGCCGAGACCAGCCAGTGCGGGCGGCGGCGGGCGGTCTCGCGCGGCAGGACGGTGATCTGGCGGTGGCGCGGTGCCAGCCAGCGCGACAGATGACCGTCGAGGGGCGAGCCGGAGATCAGCTCATGCGGCCCGGGGAGAACGATCCGTTGCGTCAGCTGGCGCAGGTCGGCGCCCGGATGGGTCCGAACCGTCCGGGCGTCGCGCAGCCCGGCACCGGCGATGTGCACCAGCCGCTGCATCGGCAGTTCGCCGTTGTCCAGCAAGGTGCCCAGTGCCGCGGTGTCTTCGGCATGGATATCCCAGACCGGTGCGTCGAGACCGGCGGGGAAAAACTGGTGGATGCATATTCCGGCGGAGGCCTGCGGGTGGCGCGCGCCGCGGGTGATGGTGCGGATCCGGCCCTCATCCGCGCCGCGGTCGAAGAGGGGGGCACCGGCCTGCTGGCATACGATAACAGGCCCCTCCGTCAGCCTCAGAAGAGCGGCAAGGCCACGTGAGAAATCCTCCTCCCGCCCCGCAATCGCCTGGCGGGGATCGGGGGCGAAGGGGCGCGTGTCGGCGGCCATCACGAAGATGGCAGAGGGTTTTTCGTCATGGGCCGGCATGCCGCCGAAGGGCCGCCGCCGCAGCCATGGCCAGAGGCCTGCGCCCTGCATCAGCCGCCTGAGGCCCGCCGTGGTGTCCGCCTGATCGGGATCGTGCTGCCGGACCGCACCGTCAGGCTCGCGGAAAAGAACGATCTCCGACAGCTTCCGGCCCGGCAGCAGCGAGAGCCTCGCCACCTGTCCGGCGATCGGCGCCACGAAACAGACATCCGGCGCGTGGCGCATGCAGGCCACGGCCTCGCCCTTCGCGACCATGTCGCCTTCCCTGACCAGCGGTGTGACATGAAGGGAACGCCCGGAGGGCGCACGCACCGCCGCCTCTTCGGTGACCACGGTGTCGGTCTCCGGAAGAAACGATGGAGAGAAGAGATCTGGACTGAGCCCTGCTCCGGATCCCAGAATGGTCATCCTGCCCCCGATTGATTGCGCTTTCGCCCGGCAGCGTATTCTGGACGTGCCGTGACGATCTAGGCGCCGAGGTTAGCAAGAGCGTCTGGCGCCAAACATGAGCTAGATCAATGTCGTCGGCGCGGCGCGCGCAATATAGTGGCCGGAACTCAGCCAGATCCACTCACAGGAGATTGATCATGCCATTGCCGTCCTCTGCTTCATCGATCCCGATGGTCCTGATGGCGGGGCTCACCGCAATCTTCCTTGCCGGCCCGGTCCTGACCCAGACGGACCCGGGCACCCCAAGCGGCGAGGAGGAGGAGGCCATCCCCTTCGCCCTGCCGCAGTCCGGCCCCTTCACGCCCGCCGAAATCGAGATCGACAACGATCAGGCGATTTCGGACTGGTTCAGATCCTCCCACGCCAATGCGGCATCCGACGCGTTCAGCCATTGGGATGACGATGGCGAGATCCGGGCCGCCTGCGCCACCTGCCACTCCGGGGAGGGGTTCCGGGATTTCCACGGCCTCGACGGGACGCCGGCGGGAGTTGTCGACGGGACGATCAATGTCGGCGGCGTCGTCGATTGCGGGACGTGTCACAATGCCGGGCTGGCCGACATCACCGAAATCACCTTTCCGAGCGGGCTTGTCCATCCGGTGACCGGTGTCGAGGCGTCCTGCCTGACATGCCATCAGGGGCGCAACGCCGGCATCGACGTGGCCGAAGCGACCTCGGGCCTGGCCGATGACGAACCCAACAGTGAGCTTCGTTTCATCAATCCGCACTACGCCACGGCGGCGGCCACATGGCTTGGCGGCTATGGGGCGGCGGGGTATCACTATGACGGACAGGATTATTCCGGCCGGTTCTTTCACGCCCGTCCCGTGGCCAGCTGCAATTCCTGCCATGAACCGCACACGCTCGAAGTCGAATTCGAGCCCTGTCTGACCTGCCACCTGGCCGACCGCCCGGAAGACATCCGCATCGCCCGGCAAAGCTATGACGGCAGCGGCAATACATCGGTGGGGATCTCTTCGGATATCGAAAGAAATGCCGACACCCTGCTGGGGATGATCCGGGATTACAGCGATGAGGTCGTCGGGGCGCCGGTGATCTATGACGGCACGCGCTTTCCGTACTTCTTTTCCGATGCGAACGGGGACGGTGTCATCGACACGGCCGAGGGCAGTCCGGTTGCCTATCAGTCATGGACGCCCAGAAGCCTGCGCACGGCCTTCAACTGGAAGCTCGTGACCGCCGATCCAGGCAACTATGCCCACAATCCGCAGTATTCGCTGGAGCTTCTCTACGATTCGATCATGGATCTGAGCGCGCCGCTGGGTATCGACATGGAAGATCTCCAGCTCCTGCGCTAGGGTTCGAAGGCGCCGGCGAGCGCAGAAGCCAGAAGCGGGCCCCGCGGCATGGAGCAGTCATTATTCCTGGCGACACTCGGGGCGCTCTTCCTCTGCGGGCTTGCCGCCGATCATCTGGGCGGGAAGACGCCCCTGCCCAGGGTGACGCTGCTTCTGTTGCTCGGGCTTCTGGTGGGGCCTTCGGGGCTCGGGTTTCTGCCCGACGGCATCGAAAACTGGTTCGAACCGATTTCGGTCGTGGCCCTGACCATGGTCGCGTTCCTGCTTGGCGCGGATCTGACCCGCGATAACATGGCGCGCCATGGCCGTGCGATCTTCGCGATATCGGTGCTGATCGTTTTCGGCACGACCGCGATCGTCTGGGCGGGGCTTGTGGCCCTTGGCCTCGAACCGGGTCTTGCCCTGCTCCTGGGCGCAATCGCCACCGCCACCGCGCCCGCGGCCATCACCGACGTGATCCATCAGTCCGGCGTGCGCAACGACTTCACCGAGACCATCGGCGGTATCGTGGCCATCGACGATATCTGGGGGCTGATCGTCTTCAGCGTCTGCCTTGCGTTCATCCACCAATCCGACGGCTGGTCCGCCCCGCTGGCGATTGCGGTTCACGATATCGGCGGCGCCGTGCTGCTGGGCCTTGTCATCGGCGCGCCTGCGGCCTTTCTTTCCGGTCGGCTGAAGCCCGGTGAGCCCCTTCAGATCGAGGCGTTCGGCGTCGTTTTCCTGACCGCGGGGCTGGCGCTCTGGCTGGATGTGTCGTTTCTCATCGCCGGCATGACCGCTGGCGCGATGATCGCCAATCTTGCCCGGCATCATGACTACGCCTTCAACGAGATCGAACGGATCGAGCTGCCCTTCATGCTGTTGTTCTTTCTGCTGGCGGGGGCCTCGCTTGAGCTGGAGGCGCTCTTGTCGCTCGGCTGGATCACCGCCGCCTATGTGGGCCTGCGGATCGTCGCGCGCCTGATCAGCGGGGAAATCGGCGCGCGGCTGGGCCGGGTTCCGAAGCCGGAGGTCCATCTTTACGGGCCGGCCCTGCTGCCGCAGGCGGGCGTGGCCGTCGGCATGGCGCTTCTCGCAGCCGAGACCGTGCCGGAGTGGGGGGCGACGATCATGACGCTGACGATTGCCGCGACCGTTATCTTCGAGATCATCGGCCCGCCCGTCACGCTTGCCGCGATCCGCCGGACCGACCGTACCACCGCTCCGCGCTGAGCCTCAGGGGGCCGAGTTGGCGCAGTTTCTTCACCGTGGTCGGGCACCACGGCTTGCCGTGCCGGGATGAGACGCGCCGACACGAGGCGCAGCGCTTTACGGTGTCACGATGCCGTCTGCCGGCCTTGGCTGAACGACGGCTTTCGATGTCCGGTCAGAGATCGAGCAGGAGTGGACAGTGATCCGACACTTCGGGGTCGTGGATCACGTCGAAGGCGCGCACCGCCTCTTCGCGGTCGATCAGCATGTAATCCGCGAATTTCCCGGGTTTCGTGTAGTGCGAGTTTCGGGTGCTTTCGAAACCCCGCCCCGTCACGAGTTCCGAAAAGCCCGCGTCGTTCAGGATCCGAAGCGTTTCGCTGTCCGGCTCGACATTGAAATCGCCGCAAATCACCCTCAGGTCGCCCGCCTCCGACACCTGACGGGACAGGGCGAGCAACCTGCGCGCCTGTTCCGCACGTTCGGGCGTGTCCATCTTGCCGTTCAGATCGCGGAGCCCGTGCATATGCGTCACGCTGATCGACCTCCCCGCCGCGTCGTCGTAGACCCGAACGCCATGCGCAACGCGGGAGCGGGGATGATCCCCGTAACCCTCAGGGGAGTAGTCCTTGTGCACGAAGCCCTGCACCTGACCGATGACCGGACGCGAGCGATGAACGAAGGTTGCCAGCCCCCACTGCGAGGGTATCGGCTGATCCCCGTCCCAAAGAACGCCCTGCGCCGCCGGGCAGAAGACCGCCACGTGATCCGGAAGGGCATGGCAGACATCCCGGAAGAAGTTCGCACGTTGCGGCAACACGTGGTCGCCGTCCCGGTACGTCAGCCAGTCTTTGTCTGACGCGGGGCTGTGCACCACTTCCTGAAGGCAAAGGATCTCGGGAGATGTTTCGTGTAGGTAGGGCAGCAGCTCCTCGTAAAGCTTGCCGCCCCATCCGTTCAGGCACATGATTTTCAAAGCACAACCTCGACTCCAGCCATCAATCGTCTGACCGGACACTGGCAGATCGCCCGAATGTCGACCAGTGCTGCATCGGTGATCAGCGGGGTCATGTCGATAGATCTGCGGGCTGAACGGCACGCGGCAACGACCCGGGCTTTCATTTTGGCTAAGGCGTCGAAAGGCTCTGTCAGGTCCGGCCCCGGCCGGTGGCGCCGCTCAAGCCGATACTCAGCCCGTGCGCTCCTCGGCGTCGTCGGCTTTCATCAGGCGGTCGGCCTTCTTGCGCACCAGCACGTTTCGCAGATCGTGCATCGCCAGCAACAGCCGGTCGGTGACCTCCTCCAGATCCTCGTCCGAGGCGCGGGACTGCACCCAGTGGGTCGTGAGATTGAGATAATCGATGGCGCGGTGGAGATCTTCGACATCGCGATCGGCAAGCACCTCCTGCCGTTCGGCCATCCATTCGGCGATCACGGCCTGCTCCTCTTCGGTGAGCACGTGATCGCCATGGGGCTTCACCACGCCATTGCGAATATTCGCCATGGCGATTTCCTGCATCTCGATCCGGCGCTGGCGGTTTTCGGTGTCAATCCGAAACACTGCTGCGCCATTCTCACGGATGCGGAAGTAGAACTCCGGTAAATCTGACATCGTCCCTGTCGTGCCCTCGTTTTGCCTTAATTAGCCAGAGTGGGGGCAATGTCAAAGTCCAATACGGCGATCTGCCTAAGTTTTGCGGGCCACGAGAAACCGGTTGCGCTTGCCGGCGGGATGATTGTCGGCCTCGATGATGTCGAACCCGGCGTCCGTGACGGCCGCCTCCAGTGTATCGGCGCCGAGCAAATTGACATAAGGTGCCTTGCCGAAAAACTGCATCACGGCAATCACGGGGCGCAGATAGACCTGACCTGCCAGACAGGTGGTTTTCGAGATGAACAGCCCGCCGGGTTTGAGCATCGCATGGGCCTGCCGGGCGGCGGCGCCGGGGTCGGGCAGCAGATGCAGCAGGTTATAGGCCAGAACCACGTCGTAGGGATCCGTCCCCGCGCCAATTCCGCCGACGTCCGCCTGCACCACGTCAAGGTTTCCAATCTCGGCATCCCGCGCCTTGTCCCGGCCGATCGCCACCATTTCGGCGGAGATATCGCTTGATGTGTAATGGCGCACCAGCGGGGCGAGAAGGATGGCGGTGGAGGACGTGCCGGCGCCCATCTCGAACACCCGGTCATCGGCGCTCAAGTAGCTGCGGGTGCGGGCCGTGGTCTGTTCATAGGCGTCCATGTTCCGGATGGGCGACTTGGCATAGCGGGCCGCGGTGCGATCCCAGAAGGTCGATTGAGGTATCATGTGCGGGTCTCCTTGCTTGGGCCTGCAGCTAGCGAACCGGGTCAATAAAAGAAATTGCATATTTTGACATTCGATATATGCATTTTTGCATGGATTGGCGATCTGTCTCTTTCGACTGGAACCAGGTTCGGGCGTTTCTGGCCACCGTGGAGGAAGGCTCTCTTTCTGCGGCGGCGCGCGCCTTGGGCCAGGCGCAGCCGACCCTTGGCCGGCAGGTCAGCGCGCTGGAGGCCGCTTTGGGTGTGACCCTGTTCGACCGGGTGGGCAAGAGCCTGACCCTGACCCCCTCGGGCGTGGATCTGCTTGAACATGTCCGCGAGATGGGGGAGGCCGCCACGCGGATTTCGCTGGCTGCGACCGGCCATAGCCAGCAAATCGCGGGAAAGGTGAAGATTTCGGCGAGCGATGCGACAGCGGCCTATCTTCTGCCCCGGGTTCTGGCCGAACTGCGTATTCGGGCGCCGGACATCACGGTGGAAATCGTCACCTCCAATGCGCTGAGCGATCTGCGCCGCCGCGAGGCGGATATCGCGATCCGTCATGTCCGCCCGACGGAACCCGATCTGGTCGCCCGGAAACTGCCGGACGCCTCCGCGCATCTTTACGCCGCACCCGCCTATCTGGCGCGCTACGGGCGGCCGCGAACGCTGGCCGATCTCGGCGACGCGGCCTTTATCGGCGTGGACCGGGTGGATCTGATGATCGAGATCCTGCAACAGCACGGCCTGACGCTGACGCCGGGGAATTTTCCGCTGCTGTCGGCCAACACGCTCACCTGCTGGGAACTGGTGAAGCAGGGGCTTGGGATCGGCATCATGTCGAATCGGGTGGCCGAGCTGAGCCCCGGGATCGAGATGATCGACCCGCCCGGTTTCCTGCCGATCCCGGTGCCGAACTGGCTGACCACGCATCGCGAATTGCACACCAGCAGGCGGATCAGGCTGGTCTTCGATCTGCTGGCGGAGATGATCGGCGGCAAGGACGCCCCGCAGTGACCGCAGTGACCGCCGCGTGCCGCGGGCGCTGCGTGCCATCTGGTGCAGCGCCGGGCCTCACGCGCCTGTCTGGTCCTCGTATCCGTCGCGCAGCTTCGGGATCGCGCGCTCCGGTGCCACGATCTTGCCCTCGTCATCGACCAGCGCCACCCGCAGCGCCCGCCCGTTCTCTGCATCGACCACCTCCACGGGGCCTGACCGCTTGAGGATATTCGCCTCGCTCCACTGGGTGAGGGCGATCAGCGTTACGGCAAGATCGCGCCCCTTGCCGGTGAGCGTGTAGCCGAACCGCAGCCGGTCCCCGGCTTCCCGGTAGGGGCGTTTTTCCAGCAGGCCGCGCGCCACGAGCCTGGCCAGCCTGTCCGTGAGGACGGACCGCGGAATGCCGAGATCTTTCCGGATGTCGTCGTAGCGCATCACATCGAAGAAGGCTTCGCGGAGGATAAGCAACGCCCACCGGTCCCCGATCTCTTCCACGCCTTGCGCAAGGGCGCAGTCGGCTTTCGCAACGGGGGCGCGTCGGCGCACGGGATCTGTAAAAACTGAGTTTGACATGTGAACCCAGATAGCGCATGTTTCGCTGAGTTCAAAATAAAGACTCAGATAGGGCTCCGCCGTGTCGCAGGGCCCGCCAGCCGAAGCAGGAGACCCCGATGACCACACGACCTTTACGTACAGCTCTTACGGCAAATCTCGTTTTCTCAACGCTTTGCGGTGTTGCACTGATCGTCTCGGGCCGAGAGATCGGGGTGGCGATGGGCGCATTGCCGGGCTGGTTCATGACCGTGCTCGGGGTCGGCTTGCTGGGCTTTGGGGCATTGATCGCCTTCGTTCTGGCCCGGCTCCGCATCGGCTGGGCGCTGATCATCTCGGGCCTCGATCTGCTGTGGGTGGCCTCCACCTTGCCGCTGCTGGCGGTCCCGGGCCTGCTGACGGCCGATGGCCGGCTCATCGTTCTGCTTGTCGCCGCCGTCGTGGCCGTGCTGGGGTTTTTTCAGATGCGCGGGATCAGGACCATACTTGCCGAGGGACAGGACGAAGAGGGTATCTATCGCCATTGCGTCAGGCTTTACAGCCGCGCGAAACCCGACGCCTTGTGGGCGGTTATTCGCGACCTCGGGTCGATCTCGCGTTACAGCACGGGCCTGAAAGCCTCCCGGCTGGAGGGCGGATCCGTTGCGGAACCGGGCGCAGTGCGGGTCTGCACCAATCAGCAAGGCCAGAGCTGGGCTGAAGAAGTCGTCTCGATGGACGACCCGTCGCGCACCGTGGTGCTTCGCTTCCGGGCCGAAGCCGAAGACTTTCCCTTTCCGCTGGACGAGATGATCGGCGGCTGGACCGTCACGCCCGCCGCAAACGGCACCTCCACCGTCGATATCTGGTGGTCCGTGCGCCCCACGCGGCGCCGTCTGGGATGGGTGCTGCTGGCGCTCATGACGATCCCTCTCGACCGGGACATCCGCCATATCGTGGCGGCGATGGAGGCCGAAGGCTCCGGCAAATCCGCAGGCTCCATGATGCGGCTTCCGGTATTGGGCTATTGCTAGATCCGCGATAGGATCGGATTTCCACGGGCCCGCGCTGGTCGCGAGCTCCGCTGCGGGCCGCGGATACTCCGATTTCGGGCAGGCGGCCGTTTCAGGCCGGGATGCGATGGGAACACGGTCAGGTGCAAGAACCCGTTGGAGGCTGGTTTCGGTTGCCGCCGCGCTCTGCTGCGTGGCGGGAGTGCAGGCGCTGGCTCAGGACGACCCGCCGCCATACCCCGCCTGCGAGCCCCGCCGCACCACCGATCCTGCCCGGCTGAACATCCTGGGGCAGGGCGATGCCTTTGGCCTTGTTCCGCCATGTCGGTCGCAACTCGTCTTCTATATCGCGCAAACCACCGACCTCCGCGTCATTGACGGGCAGGTCCGCTTTGTGGGGGCGGATGGCCAGACCTCCGATGCCCATGATGTGGTGGTGACGGTGACGGGCCCCACCGGAGGGCAGTTTCGCGGGGCTGTCGCCTTGCCGCCCGAGGCGGAGAGCAGTTGCGCGCGGCTGACCCTGACGCTCGACGTCATGGCGTGCCGGGACGGGCTGTCGCAGCCGATCGCCTGCCCGGCCATCCGCCTTTTGCGGGAGCACCCGTTTCAGGATGTCGTGGTTCGGGGCGACGATATGGAAATCTGCGCAGACGGGGGCCCGTGAAACCCGCTCACGCGGTCGCGACCCCCCCCCGGGTGGATTTCACTCCAGACTGGCGCAGAACTCCTGAATCCGGGTGCAGGCGGCCTTCAGGTTCTCGTCAGACGTGGCATAGGACACGCGGAAATTCGGGCTGAGACCGAATGCGCCGCCAAAGACGACCGCCACGCCCCTTTCCTCCAGCAGGGCCTTGGCAAAGGTCTCGTCGCTGTCGATCACCGTTCCGGCAGGCGTGGTCTTGCCCATGCAGCCCGCAATCGACGGATAGACGTAGAACGCACCTTCCGGCACGGCGCAGTCTATCCCGTCCGCGCCGTTCAGCATCTCCACCACCAGATCGCGACGGCGTTTGAAGATGGCGTTGTTCGCGGGTATGTAATCCTGCGTCCCGTTCAATGCCTCGACCGCGGCCCATTGGCTGATCGAACACGGGTTGGAGGTGCTTTGCGACTGGATCTTGCGCATCGCCTTGATCAGCTCTTCCGGACCTGCGGCATACCCGATGCGCCAGCCGGTCATCGCATAGGCCTTGGACACGCCGTTGCAGGTGAGCGTGCGGTCGTAGAGGCCGGGTTCCACCTGCGCCGGTGTCGCGAATTCGAAATCGTCATAGACCAGATGTTCATACATGTCGTCGGTCATCACCCAGACATGGGGATGACGCATCAGAACGTCGGTCAGGCCCCTCAGCTCCTCCGCACTGTAACCCGCGCCGGTGGGGTTCGAGGGGGAGTTGAAGATGAACCACTTGGTCTTTGGCGTGATCGCGGCCTCAAGCTGCTCGGGCGTCAGTTTATATGCGGTCTGCGCCTGCGCTTCGGCGATCACCGGTTCGCCGCCGGCCAGCAGCACCATATCGGGGTAGCTGACCCAATAGGGGGCCGGGATCACCACCTCGTCGCCGGGGTTCAGCGTTGCCATCAGCGCGTTGTAGAGGATCTGCTTGCCGCCGGTCCCGACGGTGACCTGCGCGGGCGTGTAATCCAGCCCGTTGTCGCGCTTGAACTTGGCGCAGATCGCCTGTTTCAACTCCGCGATGCCGTCGACGGCGGTGTATTTGGTCTTGCCCGCGTCGATGGCGGCCTTGGCGGCGGCCTTGATGTTTTCCGGCGTGTCGAAATCCGGCTCGCCTGCGCCCAGACCGATCACGTCCTTTCCGGCAGCCTTCAGCTCGGCGGCAAGGTTCGACACCGCGATGGTCGGTGACGGTTTCACACGAGACAGGGTGTCGGAAAGTAGGGGCATATCTGGTCTCCGGGGAGCGTGGACCGCGCCTGCGTCAGGCGATCCGGTTTACAACGGGCAGGGCCATGCTTAGGGTCGCGCCGCGTCTCGATCAAGTCTTGATCGGCGCAGCCGCGCGCATGTCCGGCGCGAAATCCCGATTGCAACACCGTAACAGGAGACCCCATGACCCAAGAGGCCATACTCGGATCAAGCTGGTTTGACGAAGACACCGCAACCTTCGGCGACCGCCTTGCAGGCGCGCGCGAGGCGGCAGGACTGGGCCAGGAGGAGTTGGCGCGGCGTCTGGGTATCAAGCCCAAGACCGTCAAGGCCTGGGAAAACGACCAGAGCGAGCCACGCGCCAACAGGTTGCAGATGGTGGCGGGCCTTCTGAACGTGTCGATCATGTGGCTTCTGACCGGGCAGGGCGAAGGTCTGGACGGTCCCGACCGCGAAGAGGTTCTGCCGACCGGCGTCGAAGAGATGCTGAGCGAGATGCGCACCCTGCGCAGCCAGCAATCCCAGGTCGCGGAGAAGCTCGGGCGGCTGGAGAAGCGCCTGAGGCTCGCTCTGTCGGAGGGGCGGATGTGACGACCGAACCGCGCGATATCCGCATCAAGCGCCTGAAAATACGTGCCGAGCACCGGGGCATCAAGGAGATGGATCTGATCCTTGGCGGATGGGCCGCGGCGCATCTGGCAACGGCCCCGGACGCGGAGCTGGACCTGTTCGAAGCGGTTCTGGCTGAGGCAGATCACGATCTTTATCAATGGGTTACGGGCCAATCCCCCGCGCCGGAGGCCTATGCCGCTTTCATCGGCACATTGGCCGGCACCGTGCGCAACGGCGGCGCCTGAGACCGCGATGCCGGGCCCCTCTCCGCCGCGCTGACCGGGACGGACGGCCACCCGCGCCGCCGCCCCGCGTGCCGGAAGAGGCGAGCCCGCCGATCCTCTCCTCAAGCGCCGCATTTTTCCTGCCCGAAAAACAGGCGCTTTTAATCCTTTATTAACAGTTTCTTACGATTGTTTAACGGTTGGTTAAGCGTCTTGGGGACAGGATGGGGAGAAGAAACGGGCTGTCGGACCCGTGCCCTCATAAAGTAACGAGTGAACCGAACCTTTCGTGGCGGCTGCGGCACCGGGCTATTCCTGAGGTGTGCAGCCGGGCCCGCGCGGGGTTTCTGTTGCTTCTGGTTCTGGCCTGTCTGGCGCCCTTTGCCCGGGCGCAGGCGCAAACCCTGGCATGCCCGTCCACCTCGGCCGGCACGGCGGGGAGCGCGGTTGCGCAGCGCGTCGATCTGGGTGCCGGGGTCTGCGACACCAGCTTTTCCCTCCCTTCCGACGGGATCCTGATCAGTCTTGAGACCTTCGCCGCCCGCGACGACATCTACCGGATCACCTTGCGGATCAGGCCCGCCGACGTAACCGCCGCCAGCTTCACCTGCGCCGGGGTCATGCCGGTCCAGATCAGCAGTTCCAGAGGCAGTTTCTATCTTCTGGCCTATGACATGCCCTTGAACGGGGACGCCCATCGCTGCATGGCCCGCTACACCCGTGGTACGGTGGAGATCACGATCCCGGTGGAAAGCCTTGTGGCGGGCGCGGGCCAGAGCAAGAGCGCGACGCTTCAGGCCACGAGTTTCGAGCCCTCCGCCGGCACGGCCGACATCACAGCCCCCCGGGTTCTCTCGCTCGAACGCCACGATCCGGTCGACGCGCTGGTCTCCTCGGGGCCGCTGACATGGCAGATCGGCTTTGACGAGGATGTGCGCAACCTGGATGCGGGCGATTTCAGCCTGAGTGGCAGTTCGGCGGGCCTTTCGGTCAGCGCGATTTCTGACCGGATCTACCGGGTCACCGCCGCGGGCGGCGATCTGGATGCTGTAAATGGCCCGGTTGCACTGCAATTCGTCCCGACCCAGGATATCGCGGATGCGGCGGGCAATCCGCTCGCGGACCTCACGCCCACCGGAGCGAACGAACCCGGCTACATGCTCGACACGACCCGGCCCGGCGTCACGATCCTGAGCGACGCGGGCGATGCGAGCGCACTTGCCGCCATCCCGCTGGAGATCCGCTTTACCGAGCCGGTCACGGGTTTCGAAGCCGGCGATCTGGTGGTCAGCGGCGGCACGATTGCCAACCTCACCGGCAGTGCCGACCGTTACGCCGCCAATTTGCTGCCCGCGGGCGACGGGGTGCTGCGCGTGACCCTGCCGGCGGGGCGCGCGACGGACGCGGCCGGTCTGGGCAACCTGCCCGCGCCGGAATTCTCGGTGATCTCCGATCGGACGGCCCCGGGCGTCACGCTTGCAAGCCCGGTCAGCGACCCGAGCAATGCGGCACGGATCCCCGTCACCGTCAGCCTGAGCGAGCCGGGCTTTGCCGAGCTGACCGGTGGCGATATCTCCGTCACCGGCGCAATGCTCGAAGGGTTTCAGGGGGCGGGCACGAGTTACGGCTTCGATCTGGTTCCGCTGGCAGATGGCCCGATCCGCGCGGAGATCGCGGCGGGCGCTGTCCGCGATGCGGCGGGAAACGGAAATGCGTCTGCGGCGGTGCAGATCACCTCGGACCGTCGGGCGCCGCGGCTGGCCTCGATCACCCGGGCCACTCCGGCCGAGGCGCAGACGAATGCGGACCGTCTGACATGGCGGGTGGTGTTCGACGAGGATATCGCAAATCTGGATGCGGCGGATTTCGTGGCGGAGGGCACGACTGCCGCGGTTTCGGTCACACCGCTCGATGCGCGGCGCTATGACATCACCCTGTCGGGCGGGGATCTGGCGACATTGGACGGGCCGGTCAGCCTGCGCCTGTCGGCGGCGAGCGATATCACCGATCTGCCCGGGACACCGATTGTCGATCTTGCGCCCATCGGGGCGGATGAGGGATATCTCATCGATAATACCGGCCCGGTCCTGACCCTGTCGGGCCTGCCGGGCGAGATAACCGATGCCTTCACCGCGACCATAGATTTCGACGAGCCGGTGACAGGTTTCGACATCGGCGATATCACAGCCGTCAACGCAACCCTGTCGGCGTTCAGCGGTGCCGGCGCGCGCTATGAGTTCCGGGTGACGGCGGGGCCGGGCGGCGACGTGCGCCTCTCCGTGGCTGGGGGCGTCGCCATGGATGCCGCCGGAAACCCGAGCGCGGCGCTGAGCGAGGTCAGCCTGCCGGTCGACCGGACCCCTCCAACCGTGACGATCGCCGGCATGCCCGAGTATCTGCGCGGACCGGTGACGCTGACCTTCACATTCTCCGAGCCGGTGAGCGGCTTCACGCGGGAGGATATCACCGCATCGCCCGCACTGACGCTGGGCGCGGTCTCGGCCCTGTCGGGCTCGGTCTATTCCGCGACCGCGACGCCGGTGGGCGCGGGTCTGGTGAGTGTGTCGGTCGACGGGGACGCGGTTCGCGACGGGACCGGCAATGGCAATTTCTCCTCGGACCCCGCGACCGGGACGATCGACATGACCGCGCCCCGCCTGATATCGGTCGACCGCCTGGGCCCCGCGCTCACCAATGCAGACAGCCTGACATGGTCGCTGACCTTTTCCGAGGACATGATCGGTGTCGCCGGGGCCGTGATCGGGCTGACCGGGACCACGGCGCTCCGGACGGCGACGCAACGGGTGCAGCCGCGGGTCTATCACCTGACGTTTTCGGGCGGCGATCTGGCCGATCTGCCGGATGGCACGGTGGCGCTGGATCTGACCGATCTTGGTGCGATCACGGATGTGGCGGGCAACCCGCTCGACCCGGCGCGGCCATCGGGCAGCTATGAGGTCCGGATTGACAACACGGCCCCGTCCCAGATCGAGGCCCGCTATCTCAGCCCCGCAGAGCCGGTCACGAGCGCGGATGTTCTGACATGGGAGATCGTGTTCGACGAGGATGTCACCGGTCTCGGCGCGGCGGATTTTACCATGTCGGGTACGACCGCCGTGATCAGCTCGGTCGATCCGGTGCGCCCCGATCTGGCGCGGGTTCGCGTTTCGGGCGGGGATCTGGCAGGGCTGACGGGCACGGTGACGCTTGGCTTTGCCGCCGGGGCAGATATCCGTGACGGGGCCGGCAATGCGATGCCGGTCGGGACCCTGCACCACCTAGGGGCGGCACCCGGCGGAGCTGCATGGCGGGTGGACAACACCGCACCCGTCATCGTCGCCAGTTCGCCGACCACAAGCCCCTTCGCCACCGGGGAGATGCTGGTGCACCTGGCCTTCAGCAAACCTATGGTCTTCGATCCGGGCACCACGCCCGCGCTCCAGATCGCAAACGGGTCGCTCCGCGATATCAGCTATCCCGACGTGCAGAGCGCCGTGATCCGGATCGCGCCGGGGGGGCCGGGGCAGGTGGAGGTGCGCGTCCCTGCGGGGGCCTTCCGCGACGAAATCGGGCTGGGCAATGCCGGACCGGTCAGCCTGTCGCGGCGCTTCGACCCGGAAACACCGAGGCTGGCGGGGATCACGCGGGTCTTCCCCACCACCCATCCCAGCAACGCCGACCGGCTGAGCTGGCAGCTTGTCTTCAGCGAGCCGGTCAGCGGCGTGGATGCGGCCGATTTCGTCCTGTCGGGCAGTACCGCCGGGCTGGCCGTCACGGCGCTGGGAGAGAGCCTCTACCGGATCGAAGCCTCCGGTGGCGATCTGGCCACGCTGACGGGCCGTGTGACGCTGGATTTCGCCCCCGGGCGCCGCATCGTCGATGCCGCCGGGAACAGCCTGTTGCTGGGTGGGATGGCCGATCATCTGCCCGCACCCGACAACTGGGCCGACCTAGATCACAGCCCGCCGGTGATCGGCCTCGGCTCCACCACGCCGGAGCCGTTTGCGACCGGGGATCTGCGCGTCGTGATGCAAAGCGATGAGCCGCTGACGGGGTTCGACGCCTCGGTGCTTGATCTGTCCAACGGGACGGTCACCGGCCAAAGCCGGACCGATGCATTGACGCAGGAGATCACGATCACGCCCGCCGCGCCCGGCCCGGTGACGGTGACGCTGCCCGAGGGCGCGTTTCGGGATCAGGCGGGCAATCCGTCGGCGGCGCGCAGCCTCTCGCGGGTCTATGCGCCCGATCTGAGCGGACCCAGGATCGAGGCCATCGTCCGGCTGACCCCGCCAAGCCTGCCCGGCAATGCCGATCAACTGCGCTGGCGCGTGACCTTTGACGAGGATGTGACCGGCGTCGATGCGGGCGATCTGAGCTTTCAGGGGGCAACCCCGACGACGGTCGATGTGCTGCGCGTGTCGGCACGGATCTACGAGGTCGATATCTCCGGCGGCGATATTCCGGATCTGACCGGGGCCGTGACCCTCGGCTTTGCCGCTTCGCGCGATATTGCCGATCTGGCGGGCAACCCGTTGGGCGAGCTTGCCGTCCGCGGCGCGGATGAACGCGAGATCGTGCTCGACAACACCCGCCCCGGCGTGGAGATCGACAGCACCGCGCCCGAGCCCACCAATGCGGCCTCGATCCCGGTTGCGATCCGGTTCGATGAACCGGTCGGCGGGTTCGATATCGGCGATCTTGAGGTGAGCGGCGCGACCCTGTCCGGGTTTTCCGGCAGCGGTGCGCTTTATGGCGTGACACTTGCACCGACGGGTGACGGTCCGATCCGTCTGGAAATCGGCGCGGGTGCGGCACTTGACGGCGCCGGCAACCTCTCTTTCGCCGCAGCCGGGTTTTCACGCCGCTCCGACAGGACCGCGCCGAATGGAACCATCACCGGGCTGCCGCCGACCCTCACAGGCCCTGCGGTCGTGGACATCGCGTTTTCGGAACCGGTGACGGGCTTCGACGCGGGCGACATCGCCTTGAGCAATGCGCGGCTGTCCGGGTTTGCGGGCAGCGGTGCCAGCTACAGCGCAACCGTCACACCGGACGCGGACGGCCCGGTTGCGATCGGGCTTCCCGCCGGGGCGGCTGTCGACGGCGCGGGCAACGGCTCGCTTGCGTCGGCGGAGATGCGCGCGGTGGCCGATCTCTCCGGGCCCGGCGCGGTTCTGACGGGCCTGCCCGATCTGATCACGGGGCCGGTTACCGTGCAGATCCGCTTTGACGAGCAGGTGACCGGCTTCGATCTGGCGGGGCTGGCCGTCAGCAATGCCGAACTCAGCGCTCTGGAGGGAGGGGCCTCGTCTTATAGCGTGACACTGACGCCGCAGGGGGATGGGCCGGTCAAGCTCCGCGTGCGGGCCGCCGCCGCGGTAGATGCCGCCGGACATGCCAACAGACCCTCCGCCGATCTCAGCGCCATGGCCGATGTCAGCCGCCCGGTCGTGGTCATAAGCGGTGCGGGGCCCGTGGTGGCAGGGCCCTTCACGGCGACCTTCGGCTTCTCGGAGCCGGTCAACGGGTTCGAGCCTGCCGATATCGCGGCGACGAATGCGGATATCTCGGATTTTGCCGGTGCCGGAGCCAGCTATACCGTCCGTATCACGCCCCGGTCGGAAGGGCCGGTGGTGATCGGTCTTGCTGCCGATGCCGCGCTGGATGCGGCCGGGAACGGCACCGATGCGGCAAGTCTGAACACATATGCCGATCTGAATGCCCCTGTCGTCACGATTGACGGGCTGCCGGACCCGATCACCGGGGCCGCACGGGCGACCATCCGCTTCAGCGAGCCCGTTTTAGGCTTCACCCTGGCCGACCTGTCCACCGACAATGCGCAACTGTCGGGCTTTTCCGGCAGCGATGACCGCTACGAGGTGACGGTGACGCCCGACGCGGACGGCCCTGTCCGGCTTGCCGTGGCGGCCGGTGGGGGGGTGGATCTGGCCGGGCTCGGAAACGGGGCCGTATCGGTCGAGCTGCTGGCCGATCTGACGGCGCCAGGTGTCACGCTGTCGGGGATACCGGCGGCGCCGGGTACGCCCTATAGTCTGGCGGTGACATTCTCCGAACCGGTCACGGGGCTGACGCTTGGCGATTTTCAGACATCCGGCGCCGATCTGGCGGGGCTTGCGGGCGGCGGGGCCGCCTATTCCGTGCAGGTCACCGCGCGGATGGCAGACCACTCCGTCTTTCTGCCTGCGAGCGCGGCGATGGACGCGGCGGGCCATGCCAGCCTTGCGTCCCCGCTCTTTCAGATGCGGCCTGACGGCACCCGGCCCTCCTTGCAGATCACCGGGCTGCCCGATCCGCTGCGCCGCGGGCAGCCGGTGCCTCTGATCTTCACCTTTTCGGAAGAGGTCTACGGCTTCGAGCCCGCCGATATCGTGCTGGACCACGCGGTTGCCAGCCAGTTTTCCGGCGGCCCGAGGGTCTTCAGTGTGACGATCACGCCGGACGGGCAGGGGGCAGTGACGCTCTCGGTGGCGGATGGCGCGGCCCGGGACGGCTCGGGCGAGCCCTCCATGCCCATGGCCCTGAGCGTGGAGGTGGTGGAGGGGCCGGACCCGCGCGAGGATATCGCGGCGTTTCTGGCCGCAAGATCGCGCGACCTGATCGCCAATCAACCGGGGCTGACCGGCTTTCTCACCGGGCGGGAGGGCGGGCGCATGGCCGCGTCGGTCACCCGGGGGCACGCCGATTTCGCGCTTCGGACCGCAGGGCGCGGGCCGGTCTGGATGTCGCTTCAAGGCGCGCGCAGCGAAGACGATGCCGGGTGGGGAACCACCTATGCGCTGGCGGTGTTCGGCAGCCATTGGGATCTGGGTGAGACGGCCATTCTGGGCGCGATGCTGCAATTCGATCAGGCCGAAATGACCACTGCTGGCGGGATGAGCCTTTCCGGGACGGGCTGGTTGATCGGCCCGTATTTCGCCGCGCAGGTCCGCAGCCAGCCGCTTTATGTGGAAGGTCGCCTGCTTTACGGACGGACGCGGAACGAGATCCGCCCTGCGGGCGGGGGGGCCGACCGGTTCGACGGCGAACGCTGGCTGGCCATGCTGGGCATCACGGGCGCCTATCACGGGGCGCGCGTGAGCACCCTGCCCAGTCTCACCTTCAGCCATGTCCGCGACACGCAGGAGACCTACCGGGACGGCTTCGGCGCGCGCATCCCCCGGCAGGAGGTGCGGTTGAGCGAACTGGCGCTCGGAGTGGATTTCGAAATGCCGGTGGCGTGGGATGCGGGTGATCTGACGATCAACTGGGGTATGTCCGGGATCTGGTCCCGGGCGGAGGGGCAGGGCGCGGCGCAGGCGTTCGTGCGGGAGGGGGAAACGGCGCGGGGCAGGATCGATCTGGGCTATGCGTTCGACAACGGGCACGGGCTGACCTCTCGGGCGCGTGCCTATCTCGACGGCATCGGCAGCGCGGATGGCCGTCTCAGCATCGGGATCGAGGCGGGGTTCGAACTTGAGTTCTGACGTTGGATGGCGCGGGAGTTTTCGCCCGTGCCGAAGACGGCGGCAGGATTTCGCCGGTCATATGTGCAAATTTTCGCCGTCTTCTACAAATCTGCCCGGCTCTTAACCCATTGTTGGTTTTTTTCCCGCAAGTCTGGGTCCGAGCAGATATGCGGAGTTACAAATGAGTATGCACGCCCCCCTTGCGGAGACGACCCACCATGGCTTCATCGCCGGGTATCTGGAATCGTTGTCTTTGGTGGAGCGGCTGCATCGTCTGCTGCTTGACGTGATCAAGGACGAGTTCGAGCGTTTGGGCCTTCTGGACATCAACGCCGTGCAGGCGCTCCTGCTGTTCAATATCGGCGATAACGAGGTCACCGCGGGGGAGTTGAAGACCCGCGGCTATTACCAGGGCTCCAATGTCTCCTACAACCTCAAGAAACTGGTCGAGATGGGGTATATGCACCATCAGCGTTGCGAGATCGACCGCCGTTCGGTCCGCGTTCGGCTGACCGAGAAGGGCCGCCATGTGCGCGATGTCGTGGCCGACCTGTTCTCCCGCCATGCCGACGGGTTGCAGGCCCATGGCGTTCTCGGCCCCGATGGCATCGACCAGATCAACCACTCGCTGAAACGAGTGGAGCGGTATTGGGCCGATCAGATCCGCTACATCTACTGACGGGCCGCCATCCAGCTTCCGGAGCGATCACCCCTTGCGGTCACGCGACCGTGCGCATGGGGTCGGCATTTGCCTCTTCGCAAGCGGAGGGCACTGAGATCTTTGCCGAAGCGTGAGCGAAGGCCCTTCCTTCGTGGCCGCAGGACCCTTGTCTCCTGACGTTTCGAAGTCACGCCCGCAGTCTGCCGGTTGCATCAGATACAAGCCCGGCGCGCGCAGATCGGGGCGGCGCAGGTGGGCTGGAAGGTGTACCGTGCTGCCCGGACATGATGGTGCCAGCAGAGCGCATGTCTCGATGCCGTGGAGGCGGCTATCTGGGGCGTTTGATGCGTGGGATGGTCAGCCGGCCAGGCGTTTTCTACCCGCCCGGCGCGCCGGAGTCCGGGATCGGGATCAACTCATAGCCCGCAGCGGCAAGCGCGGGGATGATCTGGCTGTCCAACGCGCGCCGGGTGACGGGGCCACGGAAGTGATGCACCACCACGCCGTCATTGTTGATGAAAAACGTCTCGGGCATCGCGATCACGCCCCAGTCCCGGCCATTGCGCGCGGCGTCGTCCCGCCCGATCCGGTCGTAAGGGTTGCCCAGTTCATCGAGAAAGCTCAGCGCCTGATCGACCCGGTCGCGGTAATTCACGCCGAACAGCGGGTTTCCGGCCTCCGCCAGATCGGTCAGGGTGGGGTGTTCGGCCCGGCAGGGGGGGCACCAGCTGGCCCAGAAATTCAGGATGACGAGGCCATTGCCCTGCAAATCGGCCCGCGTCAGAAGCGGCGTGTCGGCCAGTTGCTCAAGCGCCAGATCGGGGGCCGTGCGCCCCTCCTGCGTGGAGGGGAGGGACGTACTGTCCACGCCTTGCTGCAGGTTGTCGCGATTGGTCATCAGCTGCGTGCCCGCAATCGCGAAAAACCCCAGCGTCAGCAGTACCGGGAGCACCATCAGCCAATTGAGCTTCATGACGACTTCTCGCGCCGCTGTTCGACCGACATCAGCCGTCGCTGAACCCGCCGGGCTTTCCAGACCGACATGACAACCACGGCGATCAGAAGCGCCAGAGATCCGGCATAGGCCATCAGCACTTCGGTGGCATATTGTCCCAGATCCGGCATCAGGCCATCCTTTCCTGCGCGATCAACGCCTTCAGGCGCCGCACGCGTATCTCTGTCTGCGTCCGGTAGAGGACAAGCGCCACAAACAGCAACACGAAGCCCGCGATGCAGACCAGAAGCGGATACCAGAACACATCGGAGATGTTCTGCTCCGCATCCAGCGACAGGGTCGCCCCCTGATGCAGGCCCTGGTTCCAGAACACCAGGGCATAGCGCGAGATGATCGCGAAGACGGAGCCGACGAGACACAGCACCGAGGTGAGATCGGCCGCGGAATCCGGGTTCTCGATCGCCTCCCACAGCGCCATGTAGCCCAGATAGAACAGAAACAGGATCAGAAACGAGGTCAGCCGCGGATCCCATTCCCACCACGTGCCCCACATGGGCTGGCCCCAGACCGCGCCTGTGAACAGCGCGATGAGGGTGAAGACCATGCCCACCGGTGCGGCCGCCTTGGCCGCCAGCGCGCTGACATGGTGCCGCCGGATCACCCAGATCAGCGAGGTGACCAGCATCATCAGCCATGCGTTGATCGCCATCAGCGCGGCGGGAACGTGAAGATAGATGATCTTGACGGTCGAGCCTTGGCGGAAATCGTCAGGTGTGAAGAAGAAGCCCCAGATCAGCCCGGTGATCAGGCAGAGCGCGGCAAGCGTCGCGACCCATGGCAGCAGCATGGCCGAGGTGGCCATGAATTTGCGCGGATTTGCGTATTCCCAGAATGACATGACCGCGAACTTAGGCGGGGCCGCGCGCGCCCACAATACGTCAAGCGGGCGCAGGTCTAGCGCAGATTGACGCGGAGGGCGGCGGCGGCGGCGAAGGGCAACGTTGCGATGGTGGCCAGCGTAATGCCTGCGAGCAGCGCCAGCGGGGTGGTTGCGTCAAGACCGGCCGCGCCCCGGGTCACGACCAGCGCGCCGAAAATGAGGGTCGGCACATAAAGCGGCAACACCAGCAGAGAGAGCAGCAGCCCGCCGCGTTTCAGCCCCACGGTCAGGGCCGCGCCGAAGGTTCCGATGGCAGACAGCGCGGGCGTTCCAAGGGCCAGAGATGCCATCAGCCAGCCATAGCCCGGGCCGGGCAGGTTCAGCAGAACGCCCAGGATCGGCGCCGCCACGACCAGCGGCAGACCGGTGGTCACCCAATGCGCCAGCGCCTTGACTGCCGCGACATTTTCCAGCGGCAGCGGGGATGTGGCCAGCAGATCGAGCGAGCCATCCTCCCAATCGAGCTGAAAGACCCGGTCGAGCGACAGAAGGCAGGCCAGAAGCGCGCCCAGCCAGAGGATCCCGGGCGCGATGGTCGACAGAATGCCGGTGTTCGGCCCGACGCCGAACGGGACCAGCACGGTGACGATCAGAAAGAAGGCGAGGCCGAGGCCGAACCCGCCGCCTGCGCGCACCGCCAGCGCCAGATCCCGTTTGAAAAGCCCGATCATGCAAAGGCCTCGTCGCTGAACGGGTCGCTTTCGGGCAGCGATTTGGCCACGAAGGGCGAGATGTCGAGGATGTCGGCCTGCGGCAGGCCGAGATCGATATGGGTTGCGATGATCGCACTGCCGCCGCCGGCCAGATGCGTGCCGATCGCGGCGGCGAACCGCGCCACATTGGACGCATCCAGTGACACCGTCGGTTCATCGAGGCACCAGATCGCCCGCCCCGTGACCAACAGCCGCGCCAGGCTCAGGCGCCGTTTCTGACCTGCGGAAAGCTCGCCTGCCGGCCGGTCCAGCAACTCGGCCAGATCGAAGGCGGATACCGCGTCATCGATCCCGCCGCCGCCGAATATCCCGGCCCAGAACCGCAGGTTTTCGGCCACGGACAGCTGCGCCTTCAACCCGTCGGCATGGCCGGCATAGGCAATGGCATCCGGTTCGGCCTCGATCCGTCCCGCGAGGGGCGGCGTCAAACCCGCAAGGGTGCGCAAAAGCGTGGTTTTCCCCGATCCGTTCGGTCCGCGCAGGATCAGAGCCTGGCCCGGCGAAAGGGGAAAAGACACGCCCGCAAGCACTTGCAGCGACCCGCGCGCGCAGGCCAGATCGGTGACCGTCATATGCATCGGTCGAGGCGTATCCGAAACACCGGGGCGAGGGAAGGCCCAGATCGGCGTTGCAGGACGTTGCGCCGCGGCCCTCTGGCGGGCAGGGGGTTGATAAACGGTATGCAATGGCATACAAAAAGTGTCGCACCCCGTCTGTCCGGTCTTGATCGGCTCCGGTCTTGGTGGCATAGCCCGGGGCAGCACCAACCGAATTCCACTGGATTATAGGGAGGCCTTAGCCCATGCCCATCACCGTTGGACACGATTCATCCGGCACACGCAAAACGCTGAAAGTCGGCGACAAGTCCTACGCCTATTATTCGATCCCCGCCGCCGAAGCCGCGGGTTTGGGCGATTTCTCCAAATTGCCCGCCGCGCTGAAGGTGGTTCTGGAGAACATGCTGCGCTTCGAGGATGGCAAGACGGTCAGCGTGGATGACATCAAAGCCTTCGCGGAATGGGCGGCCCAGGGCGGCAAGAACCCCCGCGAGATCGCCTATCGCCCCGCCCGCGTGCTGATGCAGGATTTCACCGGGGTCCCGGCGGTGGTCGATCTGGCCGCGATGCGCGACGGGCTGGTGGCGCTTGGCGGCGATCCTGAAAAGATCAATCCGCTGAACCCCGTCGATCTGGTCATCGATCACTCGGTCATGATCGACGAGTTCGGCAACCCGCGCGCCTTCCAGATGAATGTGGACCGCGAATACGAGCGCAACATGGAGCGTTACACCTTCCTGAAGTGGGGCCAGTCCGCGTTCAACAATTTCCGCGTGGTGCCGCCGGGCACCGGCATCTGCCATCAGGTCAACCTGGAATATCTGGCCAAGACAGTTTGGTCCGACGAGGATCAGAACGGCGAGATGGTCGCCTACCCCGATACGCTCGTCGGCACCGACAGCCACACCACGATGGTCAATGGCGCTGCCGTTCTGGGCTGGGGCGTGGGCGGCATCGAGGCAGAGGCCGCGATGCTGGGCCAGCCGATTTCGATGCTCATCCCCGAGGTCGTGGGCTTCAAGCTGACCGGCAAGATGGTCGAAGGCACCACCGCGACCGATCTGGTTCTGAAGGTCGTCCAGTTGCTGCGCGAAAAGGGCGTTGTCGGCAAGTTCGTCGAGTTCTATGGCGACGGGCTGGACAACGTGCCGTTGGCCGACCGGGCGACGATCGGCAACATGGCGCCCGAATATGGCGCGACCTGCGGCTTCTTCCCGATCGACGACGAGACGCTCCGCTATCTGCGCCAGACCGGGCGGGACGAAGACACGCTCGCGCTGGTGGAGGCCTATGCCAAGGAAAACGGCATGTGGCGGAACCCGGGCTATGCGCCGGTCTATACCGACACGCTGGAACTGGACATGGGCACGGTCGTGCCCGCGATTTCCGGCCCGAAGCGCCCGCAGGATCACATTGCCCTTGATGCCGCCGCGAAAGCCTTCACGGCCTATGTGAAGGGCGAGCGCGAAGGCAAGGATGCCGGCCCGAAGGAGGAGATCCGCTGGGAAGGCGAGGGCGGCGCGCCGGAACCCGTCGCGATCCCCGGCGACGAGGGCCATCACAGGCGCGGCTATGTCGATGCCGAGGGCGGCGCCTATCAGATGCATGACGGCTCCATCGTCATCGCGTCGATCACCTCCTGCACGAACACGTCGAACCCGTATGTGATGATCGGCGCGGGGCTGGTGGCGCGCAAGGCACGGCAACTGGGCCTGAACCGCAAGCCCTGGGTGAAGACCTCGCTTGCGCCGGGCAGCCAGGTCGTCTCCGCCTATCTGGAGGCCGCCGAGCTTCAGGAAGATCTGGACGCGATCGGCTTCAACCTCGTGGGCTATGGCTGCACCACCTGCATCGGCAATTCCGGTCCGCTTGCGCCGGAGATCTCCAAGGCCATCAACGACCACGACCTGATCGGGGTTTCGGTGCTGTCGGGCAACCGCAATTTCGAAGGCCGGATCAGCCCGGATGTGCGCGCCAACTATCTGGCCTCCCCGCCGTTGGTGGTGGCCTATGCTCTGGTGGGCGACATGAATGTGGATATCACCCGCGAGCCGCTTGGTCAGGACAAGGACGGCAACGATGTCTATCTGAAGGACATCTGGCCGAGCCAGGCCGAGATCGCCGAACTGGTCGAGAAGACCGTGACCCGGGAGGCGTTCCAGTCGAAATATGCCGATGTCTTCAAGGGGGACGAGAAGTGGCAGGGCGTGGAAACGACTGACAGCCAGACCTATGACTGGCCGCCGCAATCGACCTATGTGCAGAACCCGCCCTATTTCCAGGGCATGGGGATGGAGCCCGGCGTGATCTCGGATATCGAGGGCGCCAAGATCCTGGCCATTCTGGGCGATATGATCACCACCGACCACATCAGCCCCGCGGGGTCGTTCAAGGACACGACACCGGCGGGCAAGTATCTGGTGGAACGTCAGGTTCCGGTGCGGGAGTTCAACTCCTACGGTGCGCGGCGCGGCAATCACGAGGTGATGATGCGCGGCACCTTCGCCAATATCCGGATCAAGAACGAGATGCTGGACGGTGTCGAAGGCGGCTATACGCTCGGGCCCGACGGGCAGCAGACCTCGATCTTCGACGCGGCCATGGCCTATGCGGAGACCGACACCCCGCTGGTGATCTTCGGCGGGGAGCAATACGGGGCCGGATCGTCCCGCGACTGGGCCGCGAAGGGCACCAACCTTCTGGGCGTCAAGGCTGTGATCGCCGAAAGCTTCGAGCGTATTCACCGCTCCAATCTTGTCGGCATGGGGGTGATTCCGTTCGAGTTCACGGGCGGCGACACCCGCAAGAGCCTTGGCCTGAAAGGCGACGAGACCGTGTCGATCACCGGGCTGGCGGGCGATCTGAAACCACAGGATATCGTGCCCTGCACGATCACCTACGCGGATGGCTCCACCAGGGAAATCCAGCTCAAATGCCGGATCGATACGGCGATCGAGAAGGAATATGTGGAGCATGGCGGCGTGCTGCATTACGTCTTGCGCGACCTGGCCCGCGTGGCCTGAGGTTCTGATATAAGATTACGGGAAACAGCCCCGGCCGCCGCGCCGGGGCTGTTTTCGTTTTGGGCTTGCCACCGGGGCTGTGGCGGGCAGGATGGCCCATGATGAGCGGGCATTCGATCACCTTCACCCATGCGCTGTGCCGCGCGCCATCGCGGTCGGTGACCGCGGGGCTGCGCGCCGAAGACCGGGGTTCGCCCGATGCGGATCTCTTCGCGCGGGAGCATGCGGCTTATGTCGCCGCGTTGCGCCGGACCGGCGCAGAGGTCACCGTGCTGGAGCCGCAGGAGGCCTTTCCCGACGGTGTGTTCATCGAAGATCCGGCGCTCTGCCTTGGGGGTGTCGCGATCCTTCTGCGACCGCAAGCCCCGACCCGTCGCGGAGAGGTGGCGGCACTTCGCCCCGATCTGTCGCGCCTGTTCCCCGAGATCCGCGACCTAGGCGGCCACGGCCACGTCGATGGCGGCGACATTCTGTGTTCGGATACGGAGGTGATGGTCGGTCTTTCGGCCCGCACGGATGCGGCCGGTGTCGCCGCGCTTCGCTCGATCGTCGAAGATTTCGGCTATCGGATGCGGGTGGTCGAGACGCCTGCAGAGATATTGCATTTCAAGACGGAAAGCAGCCTTCTGGATCCGGAGACGATCCTCGCGTCGCCGCGTCTGGCCGCGACGGGCTGTTTCGGCGGCTACCGCGTGATCGAGACCGCGCCGGGCGAAGAGGGCGCGGCCAATGCGATCCGGTTCAATGCGCCGGTGTTCCTGTCGGACGGGTTCCCGCAGACGGCGGAGCGGCTGGACCGGGCGGGATACGAGATCCGGCAGTTGCCGATGTCGCAGGCGGCCCTGCTCGATGGGGGATTGTCCTGTCTGTCGCTCAGGTATTCCCTGCCGGTGAAACTCTAGAGCAGCGATGCTCTGCTAATGAAGGAGGTGGCAATGTCTGATCGGGTTTGTTTGGTTACCGGCGCAGCGGGCGGCATCGGCCGCGCGATCGTCAGGCGCATGGCGCGGGACGGGCGGCGGGTGGTGTTCACCTATCTCAGCCGCGAAGCCGAGGCGCGTGCGCTGGTGGCGGAGCTGGGGGAGCGGGTCGAGGCCTTGCCCTGCGATCTGAGCCAGCCCGGTGCGGCGGAGGCGCTGGTCCGCGATGTGGCCGAACGCATGGGCCGGCTGGACGAGATCGTCTGCAATGCGGCGGGCAAGGCCGAGGGGCCCGTCGCCGGGGTGACGGCCGCGCACCGGGCGCTGATCGAGATCAACCTGACAGCACCGATTGCCATGATGGATGCGGCGCGGGCGGTTCTGCCCGAGGGCGGCGCGATTGTCGCGATCTCCTCGATCAATGCGACGCGCCCGCCCGCCGGCGCCGCCGCCTATGCGGCCAGCAAATCGGGGCTGGACGGAGCGGTGCGCGCCTATGCCCGCGACCTCGGGCAGCTCGGCATCAGGGTGAATGCCGTCGCACCGGGCCTGATCGAGTTGGAGGAGAGGCCGCGCCCGCAGGAGATTGTGGACAAGGTCATTGCGGAAACGCCCCTCGGGCGGGTCGGCAGGCCCGAGGATATTGCCGCGGCAGTGGCCTTCCTGCTGTCGCAGGAGGCCGGGTTCATCACCGGCGAGATCTTGGGCGTCAGCGGCGGCTATCAGTTGTAGCGGGCGGTGTTTCGGCAAACTCCACATCCATCAGCCGGGCCCGGCCGGTCAGATATTGCAGGATCTGGCGCGGCGACTGGTTGATCTCGTTGCCGCCCCGGCGGAGCGTTCGCAGCGTCTTGCGCCAGCCCTTTGGCCGGACCGCCTTGCCCATAGCGGCGATGTCGGAATTGTAGTCATAGGCGCGCTGCGTCGCCATGGCGGGCACCACCATCGCGGGTCTGAGCACCCGGCGCAAAGGGGATACCGTGTCGTTGAAGAGAAAATGGTCCACCGGTACGCGGATCCGGCCGCGCCAGTCCAGCGCGGCCCGGGCGCCGGCGCGCGAAAGAATATAGGCGCCGCCGCCCACATGGCGTGAACACATCGGATGCAAGGCCCGTCCAGAGGGTGTTTGCCCGATCTTGCGCCCAAGCAAAAGCCGGGAGGCGCCGTCGCCGTATTTCTCAAGCTTCACGGCATGGGTTTCGGGCGGGATCCAGTCAGCATGCGCCAGGATCTGCATCAGATCCCCCGCGAGGTAGATGTCGTCCTCAAGAAACATCCCGTGGCTGGCGGGGCTTTCCAGAAACTGCTCCCAGGCGAGCGTGTGGCTGACGGTACAGGCGCGATCGCCCTGACCCAGTTGCCCAAGCGGGCCATGGGGGGCGACGACGCGCGCGATCCGCTCCTCGGCGACGGATCTGGCATCGCAGGCCGGAACCCGCTGAAAGGACACCCCGCGTTCCGCCAGATGCTCGCCGATCCGCTCCAGCCGGTCAGGGCGGCGGTCGAGGTTGATCACGAAAGCTGGCAGCGTCTGGGGCATGGGTCCGGCCGATTTTGCTCGCGCCTTCTGTCATGAACCGGGGCGGCGGGGCAAGCCCGGCGGGCTTGGGTTGTTTTCACGCCGTACCGCGCATAAATGGGCGGGTCTTTCCGCGAGATAAGGCCCGTTTGCCCATGGACCCCTGGCCCTCCTATGTGATTAATCTGGCCGCCAACACCCGGCGGATGGAGAACAGCACCCGCCAGCTGGAGGCTCAGGATCTGCCATGGCTGCGGATCGAGGGCGTGAATGGCTGGACCTTGAGCGAGGCGGAGCTGGCGGAGGTTTACGACGCTGAACGAAATCGGCGCGACGCCAAGCACCCTTTGGTGCCCCCCGAAATCGGGTGCTATCTGAGCCATATCGAAGCGTGGCGCGGAATTGCCGAGGGCAGTGCCGGGGGCGGGTTCATCTTCGAGGATGATTTCGCGGCCAATGAACGGTTGGGGGAAGCCCTGCGCCTGTTGAGCATGCCTCAGGAGCGCTGGGACATGGTCAAATTGTTCTCCTTCGACGCGGAACCGAAGATGCTGGACACGGCGCCCCTTGGGCCCTTCACCATCGGCACGCCTTACCGCGTACCGACCTGCCTCATCGGCTATGGCGTGACGAAAGCCGGTGCTGAGCGGCTCGTGGCCCGCGCGCTGCCAGTCTTCCGGCCTGTCGACGAGGACCAGAAGTTCTTCTGGGAAACGGGTCTGCGCGTCGCACTCATCACGCCGCCGCCGATTGAAGTGGGCGATCAGGAGGCGGAGACCGGAACGATCGGGCAAACCCGCCGGGCGATGCGCTCAGACCGATCGCGTCTTGGGCAGGCGTGGCATAACCTGCGCTATCAGATGCGGTATGAATGGCAGTTGCGCCGAACGCGAGGGCGGGCGAAATGAGCAAGAAAATCCTGCACATGCATTTCGGCAAGGACGGCGGGGCGGAGCGGTTTTTCGTCAACCTGGTGCAAGGCTTCGGCGAGCGCGGCGCGGAGCAGCGGTTCGTCACACGGCCAGACCGGATCTGGAAGCAGGAGATCGCCCCGCTTGGGCCGATCATCGAGAGCCATTATCGCCGCATCTCGCCCGGCTCGGCCCTGCTGACCTGGCGGGTGCATCGGATGATCCGCGATTGGCGGCCGGACGTGATCATGGCGTGGATGTCGCGCTCCTCCCGGCTGATCCCGAACTATCCCGGCGCGGTCAAGCTGACCCGTCTGGGCGACTACCCGCGCCATTTGCGGCATTTCCGGCACAATGACCTGATCGTCGGCAACACGCCGGGCATCGCGCAGGCCTGCCGCGATCTGGGCTGGCGGAAACCGGCGCTCGTGGTTTCCAACTTCGCCCGCGAGGTGACGCCGGTGCCGGTCGACCGGGCTTCGGTGAACACGCCCGACGATGCCTTCGTGATCTGCGGCTCGGGCCGGTTCGTGCATCGCAAGGGGTTCGATGTTCTGATCCGCGCGGCCGCGCAGATCCCGGATGTCTGGCTGTGGCTGGTGGGCGAGGGCGAACGGCGCGCGGAGCTTGAGGCGCTTGTCTCGGAAGTGGGCCTGGCCGAGCGGGCCCGGTTTCTGGGCTGGGTGGATGAACCGATGCATCATGTCGCCGCCTGCGATGTTTTCGTGATGCCATCGCGCCATGAACCGCTCGGCAACGTCATTCTGGAAAGCTGGAAGGCGCAGGTGCCGACCATATCCACACGCTGCGAAGGGCCAAGCTGGTTCGCGACGGACGGGCAGGATTGCCTGCTTGTCGAGATCGACGATGTGGCGGGTATGAAGGCGGCGATTTCGCGGGTGAAGGAGGAGCCGGGCCTGGCGGCGCATCTGGTGGCCGCGGGCACCGCCACGCTGGAGGCGAAATTCACCAAGGATCGGGTGCTGGATCAGTATTTCGAGATTTTCGGCGGGCGGTACTGAGCCGATGCGCGTGCTGATCATCAACATGGCCGCCGCCACGGACCGAATGGCGTTCATGGCCGCCCAGATGCGGCATTTCGGGTTCGACTGGGAGCGGATCGAGGCGGTCACCCCGGCCACGCTGAGCCCGCCGGCGGCGGATCCGGTCTGGCATCGCTGGCAGCGCCCGTTGCGGGTGACGGAAATGGCGCTTTGCGCGTCCCATATGGCGGCCTGGCGAAGGGTTCTGGCGCTGGATGCACCCTGTCTGGTGCTGGAGGATGACGCGGTTCTGGCCAGTGGCCTGCCCGGATTTCTGCAGGCGGTCGACGGGCTGGACGGTGTGGAGCATATCAGTCTGGAAACCCGCGGACGAAAGAAACTGGTGGCCCGCGTGCCGCATCCGGCGGCCCCGATCCGGCGGCTCTGGCAGGACCGGACCGGATCCGCGGCCTATGTGGTGACACCGGCCGGCGCGCGGAAACTCCTGCGCCACGCCGCCAAGGTCGGCGGACCCTCCGACGCGATCATCAGCGCGACCTACGACATGGCCAGCTATCAGGCGGATCCGGCGCAGGCGATCCAGCTGGACCAGTGCGCGGCCTATGATGTGCCGCAGGCGATCCCCACGACCTCTCTCATCGACGCGGTGCGCAAGCCGGCCGCCATGGAGGGGTATTCGACGCTCCGGAGATACGGGTTCCGAGGGCGACGGATCATGGCGCAGATACGGATGGGCCTGCGACAGGTTCCAAGGGTATTCACGGCCAGCCGCCGGCATATTGCTTCGGCAGAGGACTGGCCGGAGATCCGTATCGGAACACCAGGCGACACATTGGATGCGAAGGGTGCGGATTAACCTTGCCCCGCTTCCCGGTCGGGCGTTCCGACCCCATGCGGCGGCTCGGGTTGCGGTGGGCGGATTTCAGTGCGATGCCTGTAGCGCGCCGGTTTCAACCCTTGGTCGACCGTGTTATGAGCGCGCAAAACCAGGGACGGGATATGCAGTTGGCGCCGGAAGACAAGTTGATTTCGCTGCTCAATTCCGTTCCGCTCCCGGCGTATTGCGCGGGGGTAAACCTGGTTTCCGCCCTGCGCGGATACAAACACCGGGTCAGGCTGCACGGAACTGACGGAACGCTGCTTGTCAGCGATGCCGACGCGGCTATCCATATCTGTCGCCGGGGCCGACATCGTCGCTACCGGCGCGGGGTGCAGGCAGGCATCACCGATCTGGTCAGACAGTATCAGATCGACCGGCTGGACATCCCCGGAGGCGGCACATTCATCGATTGCGGCGCAAATGTCGGAGAAATGGGATTCTGGGCGCGGAGCCGCGGAATGCGTTATGTGGCGTTCGAACCCGAACCTGCCGAGGCGCGATGCTGCGATCTGAACAATTTTGACGGCCGCGCTGACACACATCGTGCCGCGCTCTGGAAAGAGCCCGCGATGCTGACATTCCATAGCAAGCCGGACACGGGCGATGGCTCGATCTTCGAAATGGATGCCAGCACCGGCGCGACGCAGGTTCAGGGCGTGAGACTGGATGATGCCGTTCATATCGATGATGCAGCCGGCCCGAACATCTTCAAGCTTGAGGCCGAAGGAGCCGAGCCGGAAGTCCTTGCCGGCGCCGAAGCAAGCCTGCAGAACATCGACTATGTCGCCGTCGATTGCGGATATGAGCGCGGCCGCGCGCAGCAGCACACCTTCGTCGAGGTCAACAGCTTTCTTGCCGAACGTGGCTTCCGTCTTGTCGAAGCGCAGTTTCGGCGGGTGACGGCGATCTATCGCAATACGGCCCGTCAGCCATGAAAGGCTTTCCCGATCTTCCGCCGGTCTGGCTGGCGGTGTTTCTTTTCCTCGCGTGGTTTCTGGCGCGCGCGTTGCCTCTGGTCACGGCGTTCGGGCCGGTGTTCCGGGGTGCGGGCGGTGTCTTGGCGCTTGCGGGGCTGGCGCTGATCGTGTGGTCGGCGATCTGGTTCGCGCGCAAGAAAACCACGATCGAGCCTCATCACGATCCGCAGGTCCTGATTGTGGAGGGCCCCTACACCTATTCCCGCAACCCGATCTATCTGGGCATGCTGATGATCCTGACCGGATTCGTGCTTTGGCTGGGCGTTCTCAGCCCGGTATTGCTGCCGGTTCTGTTCATGGCCGTCCTGACCCGACGCTTCATCGAGCCCGAAGAGGAGCGCCTGATCGCGGCGTTTGGGCTGGAGGCCCGCGGCTATCTGCAGAAGACGCGGCGCTGGTTGTAACGCCGTCTCGCAAATCCTTGATTGGCAACCGGCGACGCAGACGGCTAGCTATGTCGGGCAACACCAAGACGAAAGGCGACCCATGCGGCTGATACTGTCCTTCCTGATGGCCTGCGCCGGGCTGATGCCTGCGGCAGCTGCACAGGCAGATGAACTTGTGGTGGTCGAATTGTTCACCTCGCAGGGCTGTTCGTCCTGCCCGCCTGCCGATGCGCTTCTGGGCGAACTGGCCCAACGGGAGGACATCCTCGCGCTCAGCCTGCACGTGGATTACTGGGACTACATCGGTTGGGCGGACACCTTCGCGACCCCGGAATACACCGCCCGCCAGCACGGCTATGGGCATGCCGCCGGTTCCACCGTGGTCTACACGCCGCAGATGGTTATCGGCGGCGTCGATCATGTGGTGGGATACCGGCCGATGAATGTGGCCGATCTGATCAACCTGCACCGTGCGCAACCGAACCCGGTCGAGATCGTCGTGACCCGGCAGGGGGCGGAGTATGTCGTGCGGGCGGAAACCGGCATGCCCCCGCCGCGCCCGATGATGGTTGTCCAGCTTGTCGGATACTCTCCCCACGAAGAGGTGAATATCAGCCGCGGTGAGAATGCGGGCCAGGTCGCCGAGTATCACAATGTGGTCACCTCCTGGCAGGTGATCGGCGAATGGGACGGGGCGGGCGTTTTCCAGTCGCGCGTCCGGCCGCAGGATGAAGCCCCGCTGGCGGTGATCGTGCAGACAAGCGGCTATGGCGCGATACTGGGCGCGGCCCGGCTGGATTAGGCGTCGGTTGTTTTCGGGAAGTAGCGGGCCTGCCGCCCGGGTTTCCATCGGCGGTGAACCCAGAACCATTGCTCCGGCGTCTCGCGCACCCGGGCCGACAGGCTGTCGTTCAGCACCTGCGTCATGGCGCGCGGGTCGCCATGGGCGACGGGGGCCTCCAGCGTCACGTCGAAATCCAGGCCATTCGCCTGCCGCCGGGCATAGAACGGGATCAGCAGCGCGTCGTATTTCAGCGCCATCTCGGCGGCAGACAGCGATGTCGGCGCGGGTTGTCCAAGATAGTCCAGAAGTTCCCCGGCGGCGAAATACTGGTCGATCAGCAGGACGCCCTGACCGCCCGATCTCAGATGCTTGACGAACCCGCCGACCCCTTTGGGACCACGGGGAAAGACCGGACCGCCGAACCCCTTCATCGTCGCAATGTAGTGCTGGTTGAAGTATCCGTTGTTCATCGGGCGGTAGAGCCCGCCGATGGAATAGCCCCGCACCGTCAGCGCGGCGCGCGCCGCCTCGTAATTGCCGAAATGCCCGGTGATGAGCAGCACCGAGCGCCCCGCCGCGCGCGCGTCGGCCAGGGCCGCCAGACCGGGGCCCGACGGCTCCCAGCTCTTGGCGCGCGACAGAAGGCCCGCGGTCGAATAATTCTCGATCAGGGTGCGGCCGGTATTGTCCAGAACGGCGGTGGCGATCCGCGCCGCGCGGTCGTCGGGCATGTCGGGCCAGATATGGGCCAGATTGGCCAGCGCGCGCCCGCGCGCGCCGGTCGCCGGGCCGACCACCCGCCGCATCAGCCAGCCCATCATCGGCACCCGCCAGCGATAGGGCAGGGCGCGGGCCAGCCCGATCAGCCCGCGCGCGGCGCGGTCGGTCAGCCAGTCCCGTGGGGTGAAGCTTTGCGCATTGGACACGCCCATATCTCTCGGGATCCTCTCAAGGCGGGCTCAGCGGGCCGATGGCGCGGCCAGAGGCGCGCGCCGGGCCCGGGTTTCGCGGTGCCAGACATAGACGCCGGCTCCGATGATCACAAGCGCACCCAGAATCGTCATGGCGTCGGGTCTTTCCCCGAAGGCGAAAAGCCCCCACAACGTGGCGAAGATCACCCCGGCATAGCCGAACGGCGCCACGGCGCCCGCTTCGGCGACGGTAAGCGATTTGATCAGCAGAAACTGCCCGCCCGCGCCGACCATACCCAACAGCAGGAACAGCCCCAGATCGGCCAGATCGGGCGGTGTCCAGACGAAGGGCACGATGGCGCTGGCCACCACCGTGCCGATCAGCGCGGTATAGAGAAACGAGGTCAGAATGCCCTCGTCGCGGCCCAGAAACCGGGTGCTGAGCGCATAGCTTGCATAGAACACGCCGCCGAGCAGGGGCAGGGTGGCCGCAAGCGTGAACACGTCCGATCCGGGCCGGATGATGATCAGCGCCCCGGTCATCGCCGCCGCGATCCCGAAAATCCGGCGCGGGCCGAGGGCTTCGCGCAGGATCAGGGCGGCCCCCAGGGTCAGAAGGACCGGATGGATGTTCATCACCGCCGTGGCCGAGGCGATTTCCATGAAGCTGAGCGAGGTGAAGAAACAGACCGTCGCCGCGAAGAGGAAGCCCGAGCGGAGCAGTTGAAGCCCCAGATGCCGGGTGCGGATGAGCAGACGCAGCCGCGGGGCGAGGACGGCCATCACCACCAGCGTCTGGCCCGCATAACGGGCCCAGACCACCTGCAACACGTCGAAGCGGCCGGTCAGCAGCTTGGCCAGCGCGTCCATGGCCGAGAACAGGAAGATCGCGGCCAGCATGTAGAGAATGCCTTGCGCCGTCGGCGTGAAGCGGTTCACCCCTTCGACTGTTCCGCCAGGGCTTCGATCTGGGGCCGGACGCCGTCGAGATTGTATCCCGCGGCGCGGGCCGCGGCGAGAATCTCGTCGGTCGGCATCTGGCCCGCTTTGGTCAGGGCCCAGGCGATGCTGCTGCGGTTGCCGCTGGCGCAATAGGCCACCACGGGCCCGTCCGCGCCGGCGATCGCGTCGGCCTGTTCCTCCACATTGTCCATGGTCATCCCGCCGCCGATGATCGGGTTGAAGACGAAGGCGATCCCAGCCGCTTCGGCCGCGGCCTGCATCTGGGCGGCCTGAAGGGCGGGCGGGTTTTCCGCGTCCGGGCGGTTGCAGATCACGGTGCTGACGCCTGCCTGGGCCAGTGCCGGCATGTCGGACGGTTCCAGTTGCGGAGCAACGGAGTAGGTTTCGGTGATCGGTCGCAGGTCCATCTGCAAGGTCATCCTTTCTGTCAGGCCAAACTGGAAAACCGCCGACGCAGCGGCGGTGTCGCCACCATGCCCGCTACCATGGCCAGAAGGAAGAGGGCACCGCCCCATCCGCCCCAGGCAAGCGACGCCATGGCCGGGCCGGGGCAGAGACCCGCAAGGCCCCAGCCCGCGCCGAAAAGCGTGGAGCCGATCACCAGATTTCGGCCGAGTTTCGGCTCCGGCGGCGGCGGAAAGGCCGTGCCAAGCGCCGGCGTCGCGGTGGCCCGGGTCAATCGCCAGGCCACCGCCATCGGCAGGATCGCCCCGCCCAGAACGAAGGCCAGTGTCGGATCCCAGGCGCCGAAGATATCCAGCCAGCCCTGAACCCGGTTGGTGTCGGTCATGCCCGACAGCATCAGGCCCAGACCGAAGAGAGCGCCCGCAAGCGCGGCCACAACACTGCGCATCTCAGATCACCCCCAGGATATGGCGGAACAGCACCATGCTGATACCGCCGGCCAGCAGGTAGAACACGGTCGCCACGATCCCGCGCAGCGACAGCCGGGAGATGCCGCAGACGCCATGGCCGGATGTGCAGCCATTGGCGATCCGCGTGCCGATCCCCACCAGAAGCCCTGCCGCGATGATCACCGCAATGTTGGAGGACAGATTGGTGGGGTTTGCGCCGAAGACCAGCGCCACAAGGGCCGGGGCGCCCACCAACCCACCGATGAAGGCCAGCTTTTCGGTTCGGTCATCGCCCGCGGCCGACCCGTCGACGACCGAGCCCAGGATCCCGCTCGCGCCCATGATCCGGCCGTTGACCAGCAGGTAAAGCGCCCCTGCCGCACCGATGATCAGCCCGCCAAGCAGGCCGTAAAGATACTGGATTTCCATGATGGCACTTTCGGTTCAGAGCGTGTTGAGCGGCAGCTTCAGATACGAGGTTCCGTTGTCTTCCGGCTCGGGCATCTGGCCTGCGCGCATGTTGATCTGCAACGACGGCAGGATCAGGCGCGGCATGCCCAGGGTGGCATCGCGTTCCTCGCGCATCTGGACGAACTCCTCGATCGGGCGGCCTTCGCCGATATGCACGTTCAGCGCCTTTTGCTCGCCCACCGTGGTTTCCCAGGCGTATTGGTCCCGCCCGGGCGCCTTGTAGTCATGGCCGACGAAGACCCGCGTTTCATCGGGCAGGGCCAGAATGCGCTGGATCGAGTTGTAGAGATCCTTGGCCGATCCGCCCGGGAAATCGCAGCGCGCGGTGCCGAAATCGGGCATGAACAGCGTGTCGCCCACAAAGGCCGCATCGCCGATCACATAGGTCATGCAGGCGGGCGTATGCCCGGGTGTATGCATCACATCGCCGCGCATCTGGCCTACATGGAAGCTGTCGCCATCGGCGAAAAGCGCGTCGAACTGGCTGCCGTCCCGCTGGAATTCGGTGCCCTCGTTGAAGATCTTGCCGAAGGTGTCCTGCACGATGGTGATGTTCTTGCCGATCCCGATCTTGCCGCCCACCTGCTCCTGCAGATAGGGGGCCGCGCTCAGGTGATCGGCATGAACATGGGTTTCCAGAACCCATTGCACGTCCAGCCCCTCGGCCTTGACGAAGGCCACGATTTCGTCGGCGCTGTCGGTTGTCGTCCGGCCGGACGGCTGGTCGAAATCCAGCACGCTGTCGATGATCGCGGCAGCCTTGCCGCCCGGGTCACGCACCACATAGGACACGGTATTGGTCGCATCGTCAAAAAACGGTGTGATCTCTGGGTGCATCGGTCTCTCCATCGTATAAGTTGGCATTGTCAATTATGTTGGGTTTCTTCCGCGAAGGTCAAGGCCGCTCTGCAGATCGGCTTGATCGAGGTCAAAGCTGGCCCCGTCGGGCGGCGCTAGGATCGGAGTCGGGCCAGCGCTGCGAACGGGCGCAGCCCCTTCAATTGGGGGAATTCCATGACCGATCTGGCAAGGCGTAAACAACAGCTCCTCGACCGGTTGGCCGATCTCGAAGAGCGGCTGCACGAAATCGAGGACGAGCTCGACAGCCATCAATCGAAGGATTGGGAGGAGCTGGCGACCGAGCGCGAAGACGACGAGGTTTTGGAGCAGATGGGCGTCAGCGGTCAGGCGGAAATCCGCCAGATAAAGGCCGCGCTGGCACGAATCGAGGCGGGCGAATACGGTTTGTGCACCAAATGCGATGAGGCGATCTCGGAAGAGCGGTTGGATCTTTTGCCTTTCACGCCATTCTGCAGGAAATGCGCGGTGTAGGAAAAGCGGAACGCAATTCGATGCAGGCACGGGGGAGGTGCCTGCAAGGGGGGAAATTCAATGGCACCGAAACGACCCGATACCGAAATGGAGGCTGCTCTTTTCGATTTTCTGACCAGCCGCAATGCCGGCACGGCGGTCCAGAAACGGCTTATCCGTAATTATGTGGACTGGCAGCGGGAGGTTCTGGCGGCGGATGCACAATTGCGAATGGCCGAACTGACGCCGGAGCGGAACACCGATCCGGAAAACGCCCGACAGATCCGTCGCGTGACCTATCGCGCGGCGATCAACTCCTTGCCCATCTGAACGACCGACGGCGAGGGACGGGCCCCAGAGAAAGGAAAACCTGCCATGGCAGAGACATCCAAGGACGACCGCAAAGAGGGCGCACATACGGAATTGCGCAAGCAAAAGAGAGACGGGGAGCAAAAGCCCGATACGACGGTTGCCAAACGCTCCAAGCTGGCGGAGCAGGCGAAAAAGACCCAATCCAACGAAGATGACAGACTGGACGATCTGTTCAACGACATGCCTGTCTGACACCGCCCTTGGCGGGGATGTTTTCCTGTCTTCGGATAGGGCGACCGGATTTCAGGTTGCCTGATGAGTCTTTTTTCGTGCCCAGGCCCGTTGCATTCCTATGCAAAAATGGTTGCCGGATCCGGCTGCGCCTGTCTAGATGATCTGCGACCCTTGGAGGTGCGGGACCATGGCGGAAATCCGGCTCAAGAATGTCTGCAAGCGCTGGGGCAGTTTCATCGGTGTCGACAATTTCGATCTCGTGATCCCGGATCGGGAATTCCTGGTTCTGCTTGGTCCCTCCGGCTGCGGCAAGACCACGACGATGCGGATGATCGCGGGCCTAGAGGACCCGACCGAAGGCGAGATCTGGATCGGCGACCGGGAGGTCACGACGCTCGACCCCAAGGATCGCGACGTGGCCATGGTGTTCCAGTCCTACGGGCTTTATCCGAATATGGATGTCTATCAGAACATCCGCTTCCCGCTGAAAGTGCGCAAGGTGCCCGAGGCGGAGCATGACGCACGGGTGAGGAAAGCCGCCGGGATGGTCGAACTGACCGAGTTCCTGCACCGCAAACCGGCGGCGTTGTCGGGCGGGCAACGCCAGCGCGTGGCGCTTGCCCGGGCCATCGTACGCGAGCCGCAGGTCTTCCTGATGGACGAGCCGTTGTCCAATCTCGACGCGAAGCTGCGGGTATCGACCCGCGCGCAGATCAAGAATCTCAGCCACGAACTGAAGGTCACGACGATCTACGTCACCCATGACCAGATCGAGGCGATGACACTGGCGGACCGGGTGGTGGTGATGAAGGCCGGGGTGGTGCAGCAGGTGGGCACGCCGACGGATATCTATGACCGGCCCGCGAACACCTTCGTGGCGGGTTTCATCGGCAACCCCGCGATGAACCTGATGGAGGGGCAGATCGACGGCGGAACCTTCCGCGGCAGAAATGTCGAAATCGGCGGTCTGAGCGCCGGCGCGGGCAAGGTTTCGCTCGGGTTCCGGGCCGAGGATGCGGCGGTGACCGCCGCGGGGCAGGGGCAGATCAACGCACCGGTCTACACGATGGAGCTTCTGGGCGATGCGACCATGGTCACGGTGCGCGCGGGCAACGCGCTGGTCGCGGTGAAGGCGTCGAAAGACTATCGCGCGGAAATCGGCGATCAGGTCGGCATTTCGGTGCCGTCCGACATTTGCCACCCGTTTCATGCGGAGACCGGCGCGCGCCTGGATTGAGCCCCGCAGGGAGCGACTTCCCCCATGCCTGCGCGGCAGACGCGGGGGAAGCGCTGACGGGGTTATTCGCCCAGGGCGATGCCCTCGCGGCGCGGATCGGCACCGCCCTGCAACCCGGTCTCGCCGATGGCGATCACATGGATGCCGGAGTTCAGGCCGCGGATACTCACCTCGTATCCCAGATCGGTCAGCGGGCCTTCCATCTCGACGGCGCTGGTGCCTTCTTCGAGATCATAGGTGCCAAACCGGTTGACCAGATGGGGCATCGCGGCGGCCTGCTGCACATCCATGCCCCAATCCAGATGGGCGATGATGGTCTGCGCCACATAGCCGATGATGCGGCTGCCCCCGGGGGAGCCCACGGCCAGAACCGGTGCGCCGTCGCGCAGCACGATCGTCGGCGCCATCGAGGAGCGGGGGCGCTTGCCCGGCTCGATCCGGTTGGCGATGGGGCGGCCATCGGCATGGGTCCGGAACGAGAAATCGGTCAGCTCGTTGTTCAGGAGAAACCCGCCCGGCGCCATCAGGCGCGCGCCGAAGCCGTTTTCGATGGTCGTCGTCATCGACAGCACATTGCCGTCGCCATCGACGATCGAGATGTGGCTGGTCGACGGCAGTTCGAGCGACTGGTCATCGGCCCAGAGAAACGCGTGATCCCAGGCGGGCTCTCCCGGGGCCACCTCGGGCAGGGCGTCATCGCCCTCAAGAAGCGTGGCGCGCTCGGCCAGATAGTTCGGGTCCACCAGCCCCTGCGTCGGCATCGGCACGAAGTCGCTGTCGGCCATGTAGCGGCCCCGGTCCGCGAAGGCGAGCCGGGAGGCGTCGCCGATGATCCGCCATGCCTCGACGCTGTCGGGGCCGAGCGCGGCCAGATCGAAGGCGCTGGCCATGCCCAGGATCTGCCCCACGGTCAGCGCGCCGGAGGACGGCGGACCCATGCCGCACACCTCATGCGCGCGGTACGTCACGCAGACCGGGGCGCGTTCGACCACCTCGTAAATCTCCAGATCGCGCAAGGACAGAAGACCCGGATTGCCCTCGGCGCTGCGGACGGTGTCGACGATGCCTTCCGCGATCGGACCGGAATAGATGACATCCGCCCCGCCCGCGGCCATCGCGCGAAGCGTCGTGGCATAGGCGGGGTTCCTCAGAAGCGCGCCCTCGGCCAGCGGGGCGCCATCCGGCAGGAAATAGGCCGCCGTCGCCGGGAAGGTGGAGAGCCGCTCCGCATCATTGGCGATGGCCCCGGCCAGCCGTGGGGAGACGGCGAACCCGTCTTCGGCATGGCCGATTGCGGCGTCGAAGAGCCCGCCCCAGTTGGCGCGGCCCCAGCGCCGGTGTGCCTCCTCCATCAGGGCGGGTGTGCCGGGCGTTCCCACCGAGAGGCCGCCCACCACCGCGTCGAAAAAGCCCAGCGGTTCGCCGTTTTCGTCCTGAAACAGGGTGGGTGTCACGGCCAGTGGTGCTGTTTCGCGCCCGTCGAGGGTTGTGATCTCGCCGGTGGCCGCGTCGTACCAGACCAGAAACGCCCCGCCGCCGAGCCCCGAGGATTGCGGCTCCACCAGCCCCAGAACGGCCTGTACGGCAACCATCGCATCGGCGGCGGTGCCCCCGGCGCGCAGCACGTCGGCCCCGGCCTCCACCGCCAGCGGGTTGGCAGCGGCAAGCATCCAGTTTTCGGCCGTTACAGGCTGGCCCGCATCGCGTGCGGCCATCGCGGCAAGGGCCGCCTCCGAGAGCGCCATGGCCCCCGCTTCGGTCGCGATCTCCGGTGCGACGGCATCGGCCGCCTGCTGGGCAAGCGCGGAGGCCGTAAAGAGGATCAGGCCAAGCGCTGTGGCGGAAGGGAGGAGGCGAGGCATGGGCGGCACCTTTCATTCTGGGATGATGTGGGGAGAGCCTGCGTCAAACCGCCCCGCAAGGCAATGGTGCGCTGGCGGCGGACCCGCGCGGGCCGGTAGTGACGCGGCTCAAGACCGCGCCAGAGACTGACCGGCAGGCCTTTCCGTGACAGGCTGAAAATAGGGCGCGGCACAGGCCGCCTGCGGGCGATCGCCGGGTCGCTATGCCTGCGGAGCGTGACAGGTCCGCGTTGCCGGCACTATGGCCTGTCAGCCGGCCCGGATCTTCGCGGCGTTGTGAAGGATGCGATGGCGCGCAAAGCCCGGGCCGGACAGTGCGCGGCCTAGGTGAGAAAAACGCCGATCACGACCGTCATCAGGCCCAGCGCGGATGCCAGAACCGCACCCATATTGATCGGCACGACCCGCTGCAGGCGCGCGCGCAGTTCGTCATCGGAAAGGTTGGCCCGCTTTGCGGAGATCGCCGCGACGATGCAATAGACGATGGCCAAAAGCCCCAGAGCCGCAAGACCGGTTCCAATCCAGATCAACACTTCCATGAGGCGTATTTCCTATTCGCTGCGGGCATTCAGTTTGCGCAATTTCCAGGCACAGGTCCAGCCTCTCTTGCGGGCCCACGGACAGAAGGGTAGAGCTTTTGCCCGATCCTCCAAACGCAAAGGCCCATGACATGATGGACGACAGCGCCCCCCAATCCGACAGCTACCGTGTGACCGCCGACGAGCTGCGGCAGTTCATCGAACGCATCGAGCGGCTGGAGGCGGAGAAAAAGGATATCGCCGATCAGCAGAAGGAGGTCATGGCCGAGGCCAAGGGGCGTGGCTATGACACCAAGATCCTGCGCAAGGTCGTGGCGCTGCGCAAACGCGAGCCCGACGATATCGCCGAGGAAGAGGCGGTTCTGGAAATGTACAAGGAAGCGCTTGGCATGCGCTAGGCAAGGCCTGCTCCGGGGGATGAATGGCGCTTGATCTCTTCGCTCGCGTGGCCCTGTTCCCGCTTCTGGCGGGGCAGGCGATCTGGACCCGGAAAAAGGCGTTGAACCTGCCGGAACCCGACGGTCCGCGCCGCGCGCGGGTGGGGCAGGGGCCGGTACTGCGGATCCTGATCGCGGGGGACAGTTCAGCCGCCGGTGTCGGCGTCGCGACGCAGGATCAGGCGCTGTCCGGGCAACTGGCCGCGGCGCTTTCCCGCGAGTATCAGGTTCACTGGCATCTGATCGCGAAAACGGGCGCGACCACGCAGGATACGCTGGACCGGCTGGCGCGGCAGGACCCGGCCCCGCGCCCCTTCGATATCGCGATCGTGGCGCTTGGCGTGAATGACGTGACAAAGCTCGTGCCGCTTCGCAGATGGCTTGCGCGGCAGGCCGCGTTGGTCGACCTGCTGGAAACACGCTTCGGGGCGCGGCTGATCTATCTCTCCGGTCTGCCGCCGGTGCGGTACTTTCCGCTGTTGCCGCAGCCGCTCAGATGGGTGCTGGGCCGGCGGGCGGAACGTTTCGATGTCCACATCCGGCGCCTCGCCTCGGCGGATATGCGGACCCGCTACATCCCGCTCAGCTTCGAGATGGACGCGGCCCTGATGGCGCCGGACGGGTTTCATCCGGGCCCGGATGTCTACGCGAAATGGGCGGAAATCGTCGCCGGACATATCCGGGCGGACTGGCCTCCCGACCAGACCTGAAGGCGCGCCAGCGGGCTTTGCGGGGCACTGTCCGGTGTCTGACGGCGCGGGGCCGGTCGCGGGCAGGTCGCGTTTACGGGGTGATATAGGTCAGGTTGGGCATGGCCGCGATGTGATCCATATCCGCCTCGTAATGCGCGGTGATCTCCTCGATCAGATCCTCCGTCCAGCCGGGTGCGTCGAGTTCCTCCTCCAAGGCCTCTTCCAGAACGAACTTGTCGAGAAATGCCGCCGCGATCCGCCGCTTCTGCATCTCTGTCTGGGGCGGATGCTGCGCCAGATAGGCCTGCATCCGTTTGAACCCGGCCGGTTCCATGATCTTTTCCAGCAGGTCGTCGACGCCGTCGAGAACCTCCCCCGGGCCAAGCCCCGCCATCTCGCGCAGGATCTCCCCCCAGATCAGCGGCGTATCCTCATTGTTCCAGACCGTGATCGGGCAATCGGGATGTGCGCGGTTCAGCCGTTGCAGCATCTCGGACCAGGCGACGCCCCTGGGCTGCACCCCTTCGGTGAACTCGTCGAAATCGTTGAAGCGCGAGGCGTTGAACATCGCCGGGATCAGCGTGGCGGGATCGCGCATGGCGATGAAGAACTCCACCTGCGCATCGGGAAAGAGATTGCGCAGCTTGGTCGTCTCCCGTTCGATCATCGGCCAGATCTGTGCCCCCTGAACGACCAGCCGGTTGATGCAGATGAAGCGCGGATCCGACAGGACCAGCCGGTCGCACCGGTCGCTCTCCGTGATGGCATCCAGCAGCGCATCCTGAACGTCCTTGGAGGCGGGCGCGCCCTTCAGCGCGCGCGACGCATCGCGGATCACGGCGCGATAGCGCCCGGGCGGCGGCACGACGATGCCGCTCCGGGCCAGTTCGACGCGATTTTTCAATAGCGATTGGATCAGTTGATCTTCATCGGTGCATGGCGCGCCGAGGTGATAGACAACCTGCATTACTGACAAACCCAAACCGCGTTTTTCCGTTGTGGCCAAACCTATACACGCGCCGGACGTGACGCAAACCCCCTTGCTGACAGGCGATGCTGACGGGCCGCGCCGAAGGGCTGTCTACGGGCCGGGCAAGGGGAGGCGCGCGCCAGGCCTATGGAAGGCAGGCCGCGACCTCGGGCTGGCCACGGCCTGCGACAGATCACTCGATCGCGCCGACCTCGCGGTAGTAGCGCGCGGCGCCGGGATGCAGTTGCCCCGCTCCCAGCTGCTGCACGGCAAAGTCGATATCGATGCCGTCCACCCAAGGGGCATCGCTGCTGATCTGGTCCAGGTTTTCCCAGAAGGCGCGGGTGATCTGATACACGGTCTCCTCGTCCAGATCGCCGCGCACGCCGATGCCGACGGACGTGTTCATGGAAATCACCGATGTTTCGTTCAGTTGGTTTTCATAGAGGCCCGGCTCCACCATTTCGATCCAGCGGAAGGTGCCGAGAAAATCGGTGACCGCCTCGCCCTCGGCGCTTTCGGGGCCGATGAAGCGGACGGTTTCGGTTTCGGTGAACTGGATGAACTGCTGGCATGGGTCGAGGCAGCCATTCACATACATCTCGATATTGCCATCGAGGAAGGACTGGAACCCGGTCTGCCAGTTGGCGCTGATCGCCTCGTAATCCTCGCCCACCACAAGGCCGGTCGTGGCTTCGATCCAGCGGCTGGCGGCGTTATACGCACCGCCGCCCTGGGGGCCCAGAAAGACGGTGGCACCCTCGATATCGTCAAGCGTCTGGATGTCGCTGTCGCCGCGGACCGCGAAGTGGTAGTTGCCGTAAGGATACCACATCAGCAGGCGCAGGTTTTCCGCCGCCTGGGGCGCGTCGGCCTCGTTCTGGTACATGGCCCGCCCGCCTTGCAGCAGGGCATAGATCGTGGGCGAGGTCATGGCGAAATCAAGATTGCCGCGCCCGACCTCTAACTGGTGCAACGTGGCGGCCCCGCCCGCCGCAACTTCGATCGTGATCCCGTCAAGATTGTCATTCACGATATTGGCGAACGTGGCCATCGTGATCGCCTGACCAAGGCTGGGGGCGATGGTTGCCATGCGCAGCGTCTGATCCTCGGCCAGTGCCGGCCCGCCGGCCAGCGCCGCCGCCAGAACGGTGGCCTTGATGAAATGGGTCATGTCGTCTTCTCCTGATGATCCGTGGTTCGGATTTGTGAGTTTCTGATGCGGTGGATGGCGACAAGTGCCGCGCCAATGGCCGCGGCGGGCGCCGCGATGGCCGCGTGGGGCACAAGCACCGCAAATCCGGCGGCGACACGACAGAGCCGTTCGACCGGGGTCAGCCGCGCCGCCTCCTGCCCGGCCAGCGCCGAGGCAAGAAGCCAGAGCGACAGGGTGAAGGCGGCAATGATCCAGGCAAGCGCCGCCCAGGAAATCTCGGCGGCATCCATCATCGCACGGGAATTGGCGGGCTCCCCGCCGAACCATTCGAACAGCACCTGCAACTTGTAGAGCAATGCCGGGTGGTAGACGAAGACGAACGGGATCAGGAACCCCGCGATCCCGATCCGCGCCGCGGCGAACCCGGTCCTGATCGGATCGGCGCCGGCGATGGGTGCGGCGGCAAAGGCGGCCAGCGCGACAGGCGGCGTGACCGTCGACATGACCGCGAAAAAGACCACGAAAAGATGCAGAGACAGGGGTGGGATTCCCACAGCCTCGATCCCCGAACTGAGCGCGATGACGATGATGAAATAGGTGGCGCCCGGCGGCAGGCCCATTCCCAGCACGATGGAGCCGAGCGCCACCACGATCAGCACCACGAAGAGCGGCCCCGATGCCAGTTGCGCCAGCAGAAGCGAAAGGCGCCCGGCAAAGCCCGACAGCTGGATCAGCCCCACGATCAGCCCGATCGCGGCGACGATCGTCACGATCGAGGCCGCCATCCGCCCTGCGGCGACAAAGGCGCGCCAGATCTGTCGGCGGGAGCGGAAACCGGGGAACAGCACCAGCGCCGAGATCAGCGCCGCGGCAAAGCCGAAGAACCCGGCCTTCGGCACCGAAGGCTGGATGAAGAGAAAGGTCGACAGGACGGCAAGCGGGATGATGAACACCAGACATTGCCAGCGTTCGCCGGGGTCCAGCCGCGGGCGCGCCTCGGCGGGCAGCGCGCCGATGCCCTGACGCCGCGCCTCGAAATAGACGGTCAGAAAGGTACCGAGATAGTAGAATAGCGCCGGCAGGATCGCGGCGACCACGATATAGCGGTATTCAAGCCCGATCTGGCCGGCCACGAAGAAGGCCACGACCCCCATCACCGGCGGCATGACCTGGCCGCCCGTGGAGGCCGCGGCCTCCACCGCGCCCGCGAAATGAGGCTTGAAGCCCGCCCGTTTGATGACCGGGATGGTCATCGTGCCGGTGGAGACCACGTTGGAGACCGCAGCCCCCGAAAGCGTTCCGAACAGGGCCGAACTGGCCACCGCGGAATGCGCGGCGCCGCCGACAAACCCGCCGGTCAGCCGGTTGGCGATTTTCATCAGCAGATCGCCCGCGCCCGATGCCATGAGAACGGATCCGAAGACGATGAAGATCAGCACACTGCCGGAGACGACCTGCAAAGGCTGGCCGAACAGCCCCCCGGTCTGCGCCCAGAAATTCTGCACCATGGCCCTGAGGTTCTGGGCGACTGTCGCCTCGGACCCGGCGAGGATACCCGTCCAGTCGGGCAGCAGGCCCCGGGTGAAGAAATAGATCACCCACAAGATGCAGAAAATCGCGATGAACGCCCCGAAGAGCCGCCAGGTCAGGTACAGCGTGACCGCGATGATCACCGGGAAAACGACGAAATCGATCGGCTCCGCCGAGGGCAGCAGCCCGGCATCGGTGGCATAGATCTTGACGATCCACGCCCCGAAACAGCCCGTCGCCACGATCGCCATCAGCCGGTGCATCCAGCGCCGGCGGCCCGGGTCGCGCATCGCCAGAAGCGAGATTGCGAAGGCGAAGACGATGGGCAGGCCAAGGATCAGGCCGGTGGGTTGCAGAAATGCCCGCTCGAACGCGCGATAGCCGCCGCCCAGCCAGTGCTCGCGCAGCAGAACCCGCTGATCGCGGCGGCTCATATCGGCCCAGCCCTCGGTGGTGCTCTCCACGAACCAGCGCACGAAATCCGAGATCGGGCCGCTGGCCGCATAGGTCAGGATCACCAGAACGAAACCCACTGCAAGCAGATCGGCGATCCGGTCGTCGGGCCGGGGCCGCGCGATACCCCCTGCGGTCGGATCAGTCATGAGACCCGGTGTCCGCATCCGGCGGCAGATGGATCTGCCGGGCCGGGCCGCGATAGGTCTCGGTGAGTTCGGGCGGCACTTCCGATCCGTCGAACAGGAAGGGCAGGATACCCCGGCGCAGGCTTTTGCCGCGCATCGCCTCCAGATCCGCATCCGATCGGGTGACGCGCTGCGACATGCGCAGGCCCCAGTCCCTCAGATGGCCGTACATCTGCGCGATCCGGTCCTCGTGGCCCCCGGTCTTCGCCAGATCGTGAAACTCCTCGGGGTCGGTTTGCAGGTCGAACAGCATCGGCCGGAATCCGCCCTCGGCATGGATCATCTTCCAGCGGCCGTCGAAGGCCATGAACAACCGCGCGTCCTTCGTGGATGTGACCAGATCCGCCGCGAAGGGCCGCACCGCGTAGTCGTATTCGCTGATCACATATTCCCGCCAGTCCGGCGTTTCGCCCCGGAGCCACGGCATCAGCGAGCGGCCCTCGATGATGTGCCGCGGCACCTCGCCGCCCGCCGCCTCGACGAATGTGGCCGCCAGATCGATCGCCTCGACCAGTGCGTCGCATGTCGTGCCGCGCGTGGCATCTGCCCCGGCGCGCGGGTCACTGACGATCAGCGGAATTTTCACCGACGGGTCGTGGAACAGGTCCTTTTCGCCCATCCAGTGGTCGCCCAGATAATCACCGTGATCCGAGGTCAGCACGATCATCGTGTCCGCCATCCGGCCGGTGGCCTCCAGATGGTCCAGCAGAACGCCGAGCTGATCATCGCATTGCTTGATCAGACCCATATAGGCGGGGATCACTTTCGCGCGGACATCGTCGCGCTGGAAGGCGGTGGAGATCTTGCCCTCCAGGAATGCCTTGAAAACCGGGTGCGTGTCGTCCAGCTCGCAGTCGTGCCGTGTCGGGGCGGGTACGTGATTGGGCCCGAACATGTCGTGGTAGGGGGCCGGCACGATGTAGGGCCAATGCGGCTTGATATAGCTGACATGTGCGCACCATGGCCCGCTGGCCTGATCGATGAAGCCGATCGCCTGCCGCGTCAGCCACGGTGTCTCGCTGTCCTGTTCGCGGATATTGGCCGGCTTGTCGGCGTTCCGGAACATCCAGCCCGATGCGATCTCGCCATTCTCGACCCCGGCATTCGCATAGTCGGCCCATGGGTTTTCGCCCGCATAGCCCTTGGATTTCAGATATTCGTTATAGGGGGAGCGGTTTTCGTCATAGAACCCGTCGGGCCCCTGTCCCCAAAGCCCGTCGTCACGGGTCCAGGCGTCGAACCCGCATTCCGACTGGCGCGCGCCGATCATGCTGTCCGGGTCCAGCCCCAGCCGTGCCATCCCCTCCTTGTCTGCGCGCATATGGGTCTTGCCGATCAGCCAGCACGCCATGCCAAGTTTGCGCAGATGGTCGCCCATCGTCATCTCGCCGACGCGGAGCGGGTAGCCGTTCCACTGCGCCCCGTGGGACGAGGCATAGCGCCCGGTGTAGAAACTCATCCGGGAGGAGCCGCAAATGGGCGACTGGCAATAGGCATTGGTGAACCGGACGCCGCGCGCCGCGACACGATCGAAATTCGGCGTGTGCAGATGCGGATGGCCCGCGCAGCTCAGATAGTCGAAACGCAACTGGTCGTACATGATGAACAGAATGTTCACATGCAGGTCCTCCCCCTGACTGCTCTCCCCCCCGGGGCGGTGTCCCACCCCTGTCGCAGGAAGCCTAGTGCATCCGGCGCGGGCAGGGCAGGTGCAAAAAAGTTACTGCGATATCTTTTTGGAATACCCCGCCTTGCGGCTGGCGAACTCAGTGTGCGGTGCGGCGGATGAGAGTTTCGGATTCATCCCCCCTCGGGGTTTGACGGGCAAACCCCTGCCGGGCAACGGGCGAGCGCTATGACAGCGATGCCGGGCTGCAATATCTCAACGCGCGGTACTACGACCCGGAATTGGGGATGTTCGGCCAGAGATGCCGTAACTCTACACAGACAAACCGGCTGGACATACTGTGCGTCAGGTACATGCGCCCGCGTCCTCGGACCGGCTTTCTCAGGTGTTCCGACCGCCTCATTCTGCCCCTAGGAACCATATTACTCCACCTTGCGGTGCCACGAACACTGTTCCGATCGCGCTTTCTGCGTCAGGCTGAAATCGAACCAGAACTGGAAATGCCTCTCCCGTCGGCACCGATACCATTCAGCCGGGAAGGATCGTATCAACGCGTCTAGGTCCTGACCGTCGCTGTGCAGGGCTGCTTGCAAGACCACCAATGGTGCGACGTCCGGGGCAATCCCGGATCGGCCCGAATAGACGATTGCGATGTCGCGAAGATTGGCTCCCGGCACAGGCTCCAGCCCAGTCACCCGAAACAGGTCTTCCACACGATGCAGACGCCGACCCTCTCCCAGCCAGGCCCGATATGGGCCACGGAGTCTCCAGAACCATTCTGTTTAAGGCGGTGGCCCTCGCCAAGCTCATGTTCGCAGATCTCGCCCCGGTAGTGGCGCGGGCGATGGGGTGGTTCTTTAATGAAGTGGAAAAGCCGCGACTGCACGGTTGCGGCTTTTTCTGCGTTGCATCCGCTCGATATTGGTTGCTATATCCGCTGCATATTCTCGGAAAAGAGACTAAGAAGAGACTAAGAGACGGTTTGCCCCTATAGCTCAGCTGGTAGAGCATCTGATTTGTAATCAGAGGGTCCGCGGTTCGAGTCCGTGTGGGGGCACCATTTTTTAAGTATAAATACATATATTACAGTAACTTACGTGTATTTCCTGAAGGCATATCCCCCAATGCATCCCCCAGCCGAAGCCTGTTTTTACGTTCTTCGACAGGTCGGTTGAGCCATAAGTACTTTGGTCCGCACTTACGATAGTGATCGGTTAATGGTCTCGATGATAGGCGCTCATGGGCGTATTTCGTTGAAAAACTCTTCCTTGATCGAGACCTAAGTAGCTGATTCAATTCTTTCTGTAGGGAGGATTGGCGATGATGGGACCTAAGCAGGAAGCGCAGGCGGCGTTGTTTTACGAGTTCTCGCTGGAGGATCATGTTCCCCAAGATCACCTGCTGCGCTCGATTGATCGGTTTGTTGATCTGGGCAGCATCCGGGGACATCTGTCGGAGTTCTACAGCCATACCGGTCGGCCATCCGTCGATCCTGAACTGCTGATCCGGATGCTGCTGGTTGGGTATTGCTTCGGCATCCGATCCGAACGGCGGCTCTGTGAAGAGGTCCATCTGAACCTCGTCTATCGCTGGTTCTGCAGCCTCGATCTGAGCGACCGCGTGCCGGATCATTCCACATTCTCGAAGAACCGGCATGGGCGTTTCCGCGACAGCGAACTGCTCCGCCATCTGTTCGAGACGACGGTGGCGCGGTGCATCGCCGAAGGCCTCGTCAGCGGCCAGCGGATGGCGATTGATGCCAGCCTTATCGAAGCTGATGCCAACAAACAGAACTCCACTCCGAAGGAAGAATGGAATGCTGCGGGCATCGATCCGGCCAATGCTCCCCGTGCTGTGCGCGAGTATCTAGACACGCTGGACGAGGCCGCATTTGGTGCGGCGAGCGAGGTGCAGCCCAAGTTCACCTCGCATTCCGATCCGGCCAGCCAATGGACAGCAGCACGCAAAGGCCCTGCGTTCTTTAGCTATTCCGACAATTACCTGATCGACACGGATCACGGCGTCATTGTCGACGTGGAAGCCACCCGCTCAATCCGCCAGGCCGAAGTTGGATCGACCAAAACCATGCTCAACCGGGTGAAGGCTAAGTTCGATCTGCATCCAGAGCGGCTGATCGCAGATACCGCCTACGGCACCGGGCCGCTTCTGGGTCGGTTGGTCGACCGCAAGATCGCGCCGCACATTCCGGTCTTCGACAAGGCAGGTCGATCCGATGGTACATGGTCTCGCGCTGACTTTGAGTGGGATGCCGAGAACGACCAATACATCTGTCCCGAAGGTCACGCCCTCAAGCAGTTCCGTCGCAACTACTCAGATCCGAACCGGGGACCCACCGGCAAAGGCACGGCTCGATATCGCGCCCTGAAAGACGTCTGCCAAGCTTGCCCGTCCAAAGCCAAGTGCTGCCCGAACGCCGATGCACGCAAGATCACCCGCGAGGAACACGAAGACGCCCGCCAGGTCGCGCGCGACATCGCCAAGACCCGCCAGTACGACATCTCTATGAAGTTGCGGAAGAAGGTCGAGATGCTCTTTGCCCACCTCAAACGCAGTCTCGGCCTGGGACGCCTCCGATTACGTGGGCCATGCGGCGCAAACGACGAATTCCTCCTCGCCGCCACAGCCCAGAACCTCCGCAAACTCGCCAAGATCTTTCCCGCACCGCAGCAAACGCGCAAAGCTTGATCAGAAAGCGTTTGCGCTCGGTTCAGCGCGTCACTTTCTGCGCTCGCAACACGTTGTTTTTCCACATGGAGTAATCGCGATCTGTCTCTGTTCATCGCCCGGTACACTGGTCGGGCAACATTCAGAGAGGAACTGACAGATGGAATATTTTGCTGGCTTGGGCGTCTCAATGGAAGAGACGCATATTTGTGTCCTTGATCGTGAGGGCGCACTGATACGAGAAGGGAAAACACGCTCATCACCGGCCCCGATTGCCGCCTTTCTCGCTGATGGCCCGCCATGTGAACAGGTCGTCTTCGAGACGGGCCGAATGGCACCGATGCTCTATCATGGACTTGTCGAGCACGGGGTCCGGGTTGTGTGCATTGAAAGTAGACAGGCATATCAAGCGCTGAAGTCGCTTGCCGGGCATAAAACAGACCGAAACGACGCCCGCGGTTTGGCGCATCTTGCACGTACGGGGTTCTATAAACCAACACATGTCAAATCCCTGTCCGCCCATGCCATTCGGTCGTTGATCGCGGCACGCAAGAAGCTGGTTGGGCAGCGCGTGACCATCGACAATCAGATCCGAGGTTTGGTGGTTGTGTTCGGGGTACGGTTGCCTCGGGCTTTGTCGCCAGCGTTCAAAGACGCGGCTTTGAAGGTCAGTGATGGCGTACCAGGTCTGCATGCCGCTTTGTCCGGCCTGTTTGCGGCGCGCGAAGCCATGCTCAGCGCAATTGCTGCAATCGATGCCGATATGAAAAGGATGGCACGGGCGTCAAAGGTATGTTCGCGTCTGATGACGGTTCCTGGCGTCGGCCCGATTACATCCCTGGCGTTTGCGGCGGCAATCGATGATCCATCACGCTTCAAACGATCGCGCGATGTCGGCGCATATCTTGGGCTGGTGCCGCGACGATACCAATCCGGAGAGATCGACTACACGGGCAGCATCTCAAAACGTGGGGATGTCAGGGTTCGCACGCTGCTCTATGAAGCTGCCAACGTGCTACTGACAAGATGTGCAGCGCCACTTGATCTCAAAGACTGGGCCAAGGCAATCGGTGCACGGTCTACAATGAGGAAAGCCAGAGTAGCACTGGCAAGACGTCTCGCCATCATCATGCACGCGATGATGCGCGACGAAACTGAATTCCAGGCGGCATAACTACGCCGCAAAAAGACGAGGATACCTAAGTCAGAGCTCCCATCCGGGATGTCCGAGGGAGGGCGTGAGACACGGCGACGATTCTGTAGCAACAGCCTAAACCGGCCGATTGCGGTTTCCACCTTGCCGACACACACCCAGCCAACCCCATCATGAACCAACGAGTTCGAAGAGAACAAAGGCAACCTCAGGCCCAAGACGATAGAAGTTCAGAAAACGTGCATTGACAGATTAGAGAACAGAATCGGCTCAAGGCCGACCTCCACCAATGGTCATGGATGCTGCGGTGCGGCCCATCGTTCCTGTCATTCGCTGCGCCCGCAATTTTTGAGGATCGGCGAACTCACAGTCTGCGGGACTTTGCCGTCTTTGCTCGGTCTGATGCCACGGACGGCTGTCAGCCTCGAAGCATTCGCAATGCGAAACATCTGCTGTGGTTAGATGCTCGAAATCCGAGGGATTACGCCAGAAGTTGTTTATTTGGCCATCGTCTCTTTCAGGCGACGGAGCTCCAGTGCGTGAGAATCCGCCTCGCTTTCGCCGGCCCGCGGTCCGCGGGACAGGGCGCGGGCGAGATCGAAATAGCCTTTGCCGGGACGCTTGTCGCGTCCGCGATTGACGGCGCGGGCGGCGATAAAGGCACGGTCTGCTGCGGCGTCCTCCCGCATTGTGGCTTCCAGGGCCCTGGTGACCTTGGCGATCGAGCCCGGGGTCCACAGACCGAGCGCGCGCGCCAATGCGCCGTAGGTGATCGGCACCTCGTCTTCGGTGAGACCTTGCAGATGGGCGCGGACGCGGTTGGCAAGCTCTTTCTCCCTGCCCGCGGCTGCCTCGATTACACGCGGCGGCGGGATCTCGCGGGCCGCGCCGCTTGCGTCGATTTCCGCGGCCCAGGCGCGGGTCGTCGTGCGCAGGACGATCCGGGTCTTGCCGCTGTCCTTTCCTTCGCCGGTCTCGGTCACGCCGACGACATCGCCCCTCTGCAAACCCGCGCGTAGCGCTTCTGGCGTGATGCCGAGCTTTGGTGCCAGGTAATCCGGATCGACGATGATCTGCCCGTCCTCCCATCCGATGACGCCTTCGGGAACGGTTCGGTTCAGGATAGGCGATGGTCCATCGTCGCGCGCGTAGAACGGATTGTCCCCCGCCGCATGATCGGTGACATCGACGATCTTGCCGATTTGAGGCAGGGCGGCGCGCAGCATGCGTTCCACCCCTTCGCGAAGTGTGGCCGCAGAGGCCGCGCAGCCCTGGCAGCCGCCGGACATGCGCAGATAGACGGCGCTGCCCTCGACCTTGTCTACCGAGATATGCCCGCCATGGGCGGCCACGGCCGGATTGACCTGCTGGTTCAGCAGAGTCTCAACCGCCTCGAGCAGAGCCTGGTCGGGCGTGGTCTCATCCCGCCCATCCTGCCCGAGCGGTGCGTCGGTTTCGTCGAGCAGCTTTCGGATCGCATCGGCGATCGCGGGTTTCAGCGTTGCCCAGTCCGCTTCGGCATTCTTTTTAACCCAAATCGTTGCACCGCCCACTTCGACTCGGACAACACCATCCAGCGCGAAAAGCGCGCGCGCCAGCGGGGCATCACCTGCGGCCTCGAACCGGACGGACGGGCGCCCCTGGATCGGCGCGTCCAGGATGAATCCCACAACATCGGGATCGTGGGTCGAGGATTCGGCCCGGATGCGGCGGCGGGTGGCGGCGTCAGACATCTTCAAGCTCCGTCCCCTCCATGGCTTGGAGCGCCTTGAAGACATAGATGCCGGTGTCGTGGCCGTCGCTGAAGGCCATACCGAGCGCGTAGTTGCCGACGCTCCAGACACGGGTGAGGCGGATATCCAGCGGCACGGTGTCCGGGTTCAGCAGCCGTTTGCCACTCATCTCGTCGCGGCATTGCGCGCATTGGCAGGCCAGCCGCAGGTCGCGCTCGCTCAACCTTTGATCCGTCCCGTCGGACCACCGCAAGAGCAGCGCGCCATCGGCGTGGTCGAGCGCCGCAAGCCGGTCGGGCGGTCCACCCTCGGCGATAGGCGCAGGGGACGGTTTTCCTACGCCCTCGGCAACCGTCCAGGCAAAGGGCGTTGCGATTCCCGCGACGTCACCGCCGGTCCAGGCCAACGTAGCAGCGATACTCCGGTAGGCCGCAGTCGCCGGACTGTGCGGCGCGGCGCGCACCAGTGGGCGGCCGTCGTCACCGCAGTCGACCACAGTCGGGTCAAGAGGCACCTTGCCAAGGAAATCTACGTCCAACTCCTGCGCGATCGCCTCTCCGCCACCTTGATGGAAGATATGCGTCACCGTTCCGCAGTCCGGGCAGGTGAAGCCGCTCATATTCTCGATTACGCCAATGATCGGGACATTGACCTGCTCCATCATGCGCAGGCCGCGCCGCGCGATCTTGAGGCTGACATCCTGCGGCGTGCTGACGACTACCGCACCCGTTAGGGGAAAGGCCTGCGCCAAGGTCAGCTGGATGTCACCCGTGCCCGGCGGGAGGTCCAGCAGCAAGACATCCAGCGCGCCCCACTCCACCTGTCGCACGAACATCTGCAGGTATTTCGTCACCATCGGCCCGCGCAGGATCGCCGGGCTGTCATCGTCGGACAACATGGCCATGGACATGACCTTCACCCCATACGCCTCGGCCGGGATCACCTTTTGGTCTGGCGACATTGCCGGCTTGCCGGCCGCGATGCCCAACATGCGCGGGATGGACGGCCCGTAGATGTCGGCGTCCACCACACCAACACGAAGACCGGCATCGGCCATGGCCACGGCGATATTTGCGGTGACCGTGGATTTTCCCACGCCCCCCTTGCCGCTGCTGATGGCGATCATGCGCGGCATTGCAGGGGTCTCAGGCTGTGCCATTTCGGGTCTCCTTGGGTTTTCCGGCGGCCGGGGCCGGTCTGTAGCTCGCGCAGAGCTTGGGAATGTCTTCGATGGCCAGTTCCGCCACCATGCAGGCGCAATAGGCCGTGTCACCCGATTGAGCGTAATGGCTGCAATCCTGGCAGGTTCCGAAAGCGGGGAGGTCCCGCCGGATGGCCAGCGTGGATGCCAGTTGGGACAGCGTCGCAAGGAAGCGGTCGCGCTCAACGGTACCAAGGGTATCGATTACGTCGATCAGATCCCGAAGCGGATCCTGTGCCAGCGTTTCGCGCCCGCGATCGGTCAGATCGAAAGACACGCTGCGCCGGTCGCGGTCAGAGCGGGTCCCTGTAACCAGCCCCATGCGTTCGAGCGACTTTATGGTCTGCGACGCCGTGCCCCGCGTCGTTGCCTGGAAGCTGGCTAAGCCCGAAGGGGTGCGCGTGCTGCCGTTGGCGCGGGCGAAAAAGCGCAGACCGGTCCATTGAGCGGCTGTCAGTGCGGAGCGTGCGTCTTCGCGCCGTGCCGTACGGCCTACATGGACGAGCAGTTCCGCGATCTGGTCTGGTGTTTGCAGGTTGTCATTCATGCCAATTTGATAGCGAAACGAAACTACTTTGACAATCGTCAAATCTGCAGATTAGTATCGATACGATATTAAAGAGCGGAACCAATGAACAAACCCGTTACGAACTTGATCCAAGGTGCCCGACGCGTCCGCACCGCAGGGATGCTATCCGCTGGAGAGGAGCGGGCATTGATCGACGCTTGGCAAGCGCATGGGGACCGGCATGCGCGGGATCGTCTGATCCATGCTTTTGCACCCTTGTCTGGCTCGATCGTAAAACGCTTCAAGCGCAGGGGCGGTGAGGTCGACCCAGACCTGCTGCAGCAGGCCCAGATCGGGCTGATGAAGGCGGTCGACCGCTTCGAGCCGGATCGCGGCTTTCGCTTTTCGACCTACGCAGTGTGGTGGATGCGGGCCGAAGTTCAGGACTATTTGCGGGCGAACATTTCCGTCGTTCGGCGCCCCAATTCCGCGCAGTCGCGGGCAGCAGCCGTGCAGATCGCCGCTCTTGATGCCGAGATGGAGACCAATCCGGACATGAATCGGGCGGATGCGGACAAGAGACTCGCCGACGCACTGGGCGTGGACACCCACCGGGCGGCAGATTTGCGCGATCAGGTTACTGGTAGCGATAGCTCACTGAATGTGCCTGTTCGGGGAGAGGATGGCGTGGACCGCCTTGCGCTCTTGATCGACCCAAGCAGTCTTGAAGAGTCAGCCGCGTTGCTAAGCCTGAAGATTGCCGGACTACGCCGCGTACTCGTAGACGTGCTCAGCACTCTGCCCGATCGCGAACGTGACATTGTCGTCGCAACGCAAGTGAGCGATCCTCCGGCCACGTTGGAAGGGCTCGGCACGCGATATGGAATTTCTAAGGAGAGGGTGCGCCAGCTACGCGAACGGGGCTTCCAACGGTTGCGCGAAGCCTTGCGGCAGAGCGATCTTGGATTTGACAGCTTCTTTTGAATGGCTGATTGCGCCCAAATACCGCCCAGGGCGCGCCCTGGGCCATCACGCACCCGCGCCGACCCTAATGGGACGTGACGGCAGATACGACTTAGGATATGGAAAGGCCTACGTCTCGAGGTGTCAAAGGCAGTTTTTTGCGGCATTCAATTATTGGTAGCCGCCGGTCGAGCAATTAAATAGCATTCCCAATGCATTCCCAATGCATTCCCAATGCATTGCCACTAAAGCCCGGTGCCTCGTAAGGAAGGTGCCTGCCACAAAGCCTTTGCGTAGCCCCGCGCACTGAAATTGGTACTATGTGTAGCGAAAGGCAGGACCAGAGAGACATGATAGATGGTACGCAAATGCCACCTATTATGCCCCGCAAAATTCTTAATCCGCCTGCGACAAATATTCATTTGTAAACCAGCTCGACACATCGGGCATCACATCAAGCGGCCTGCCGTCTTCGCCGCGCATGATACCGGCCTCAAAAAGAAAGCTGGTAATATTCGCGAACATCGCACCATCTATCAGGCCGACAGGTTCACCGGGGTCTTGCAGATAGCCGCCATCCACCAGCGCTGCCATCGAAGCGCGCACAAGATCGGGGTTCGTCAACATGCCCGAGGTTTCCGCGATCAGCATCTCTGCGGCCTCTTGCGGGTTGTTGGCTGCAAATTCATAGCCCCGTTGCGCGGCCTGCACAAAGGCGCGGGCGATGTCGGGGTTTTGCGCAAGCCACGTACCATTGCCGCCCAAAAACGTCGTATGCTGGTCTGGAACACCGTAATCAGCATAGCGGAACGCACGTTGCGGGCGGTTCAACAGAACAGAGTTTACGCCTTCCCATGTGCTGACCTCGAGCGTGAAATCAACGCTGCCGTTGGCCAGCGCTTCGTAGGCGGATGTGCCAAGCGTGACGGTATCAAAAACACCCTCGCCGCCGTCATTGCGGATGATCGTTGAAATCAACGCGTTTTCCCACGCACTGCCGAACCCTGCATAGATCTTGCCGTCCAGATCGGCGGGACGCTGGATATCATCCCGCTCACCGTTGAAAACCACGCGTCCGGTTTCATGCTGCACGACTGCCAAGACGGCTGTCATATCGGCCCCCGTCGCGCGCTGGCTGTGGAACCCGACCGCACTCAGAATGCCGAACTCCGCGACACCTGCCGCCACCAATGTGCCCGACGAAGTGTCGGTATACGGCAGGATATCCACATCAAGCCCTGCGTCCTCGAACCAGCCTTGCGACTGCGCCACATAGAGGCCCACGTGGTTTGTGTTGGGTGTCCAGTCCAGTGCAACGCTGAGTTTTTCCTGTGCAGAGACAGGCAGGGCCAGCATCAGCAAAGCAGCGGTGATCAAATGTTTCATAGGGTCTCTCCGGTTTGGTTAAGTAGAATTTCAAGCAACTGCGCCTCGATTGCATGGGCGTCAGCGCTGACGGGGCGTCCCAGCCGCGGGCGCGGGGCGGGCACATGCACTTCCGCGATCACGCGGGCCGGTCGGCGCGACAGGACATAGATACGATCCGACAGCGCCACAGCCTCCCGGACGTCATGTGTCACCAGCAGGGTTGTCCAGCGCGCCGTGCGCCAGCGCTTTTCGAACCATGCCTGCATTTGGGTCCGCGTCAGCGCATCCAACGCGCCGAAAGGTTCATCCAAAAGCTGCACAGGCCGGTTCTGCGCGATGGTCCGCAAGAGGGCCGCGCGCTGGCGCATCCCGCCGGACAGTTGGGCGGGATAATGGTCGGTGAACCCATCCAGACCGAAATCGGCCAAGAGCGGCGTAACATGGGCGCGCGCATCTTTACGGCGTATGCCCTGTACCTCCAGGCCCAAGGTCAGATTGTCGATAATCCGCCGCCACGGCATCAACGCATCGCGCTGCGGCATAAAACCAAAGCCGTGTTGATTTGTCGCCAATGGCTGACCGTTGCAGGTGATCGTGCCGCTGTCATGTTGCGCAGCGCCGGTCAGCAGGCGGAATATGGTCGATTTTCCCGCACCCGACGGCCCGAGGATTGATAGGAACTCGCCCTCTGCGAGATGTAATGAAATATCATCCAGTATGGCTGTACCGCCAATCGTGAGGCCGACATTTCGCATGTCCAGAACACTCATCTATTCCCCTCCACATCGCGCCAGCGCAGCACGACACGTTGCAACAGAGCGGTGACCGCAAAGAGCACCAGGGTCAGCGCTGAACTGATCACCACAGCCGCCAGCACAAGATCGGGGCGAAAACTGTTCTTGGCGTTCAAGATCACGATGCCCAGACCGGCACGCGCGCCCACATATTCTGCGAAAATGGCCGCGACGACCGCATAGGTGATCGAGATGCGCAGACCGGCAAAGAAATAGGGCATCGCGGACGGAAACCGTGCGCTGCGGAATATCTGGCCGCGCGTGGCGCCCATCGACCGCATCAGATCCTCGATTTCGGGGTCGGTCGCCGCGTATCCGTCCACAAGGGCGACCAGCATGGGAAAGAAGGTAACAAGCGCCACCAAGAGAACCTTGGGCGTCAGATCGAACCCGAACCACAGCACGACCAAGGGCGCGATGGCGACAAGCGGTAATGTCTGGCTGACCACAAAGATCGGGAACAGCGCGCGACGGACACGGGGCATGAAATCCAGCACCACCGACAAGCCGAAGGCTACGGTAAGCGACAAGGCAAACCCTGCAAAGGTGGCTTTCAGTGTCGGCACCGTGTTGTCCCACAGCAGAGCGCGGTTCAATACGATTTGGTCTAGCACCCGCGAGGGTGCTGGCAGCATCAGCGGGGAAATTCCCGACAGGCGAACATAAAGTTCCCAGATCAAAAAGGCGCTGACCACACTCAGGACGGCAGGAATGCCGCGGGTCAGACCTCTGCCGGGACGGCGAGGCACATCAAACTGCATCAGATCAGCGTTTGCTGGGACTGTTGGCAGAAACGGTCAAATCGATCGTGACATGGCCATTCGGTGGCCCGAACTTGCAAAACGCCTGCTGGAGCGTGGCAAAGACCGGCCCTGCATCACCCATCAGGCGCGTGCAGAAATTCTTGGAACGGTCAAAGGTTCCGCTTTGTCGCAGGAAGTCGATACAGCCCATGATCTCGGCCATATGATCGCCCGCCCCCATCACATAAAGCGAGAATTGCGCATCCGCCTGTTGCCCCTTTTCGGGGGTTGCAGCGATAGCTGCCAGCGCGTTCTTCTGGCGCAGGGCCAGCGGCTCTGACGGGTTGGCCAATGCCCTGGTCTGGCAGATCGGATCATCCGGTTCCCCCGGACACCCCCGTGACAGCGTGGCGCGCAAGACAACATGCTGGCCGGACGATGCAGCCGCCGCGTAAAGATCACGCAGCGCGGGGAAAAGCACCTCTGGCGGGCCGAGGATAAGCGTTGAAATATCGTCGGTTTCAATCCGCAGCCTGTCGCGCCACGGATCAAGAGCGTCGAGCGATGACAAGATCACGTCAACGAAACCGTCGGTCATCGGGTAAAGGGATACTTGTGCGCCTGCAAACATTTCTGTCCTCCTTGCTACGCTGGCATTATCCAGATCAGCTTCGAGGGTCCGTGGGCTTGCGCCCCCATCTCAGCCGCGGCATTACGCGGCTCCCCTGTGGTGAGGAATGGACCTGTCACGTTTTTGTGCCGCTCCAAGTTCTCATTTACGCGGCCTGAGCTTCGAAGGCCAAGGGGCTTTTCCAGCCGAGGGCTGAATGCCGTCGGCGCGGATTGTAGAAGCCGTTGATGTATT